>NZ_JAUSXV010000001.1:0-2400000 GCF_030816295.1 Microbacterium natoriense
TTTAAAAGAAGTCCGGCGGTGTCCTACTCTCCCACAGGGTCCCCCCTGCAGTACCATCGGCGCTGTGAGGCTTAGCTTCCGGGTTCGGAATGTAACCGGGCGTTTCCCTCACGCTATGGCCGCCGAAACACTATTGATGTTTCAATCAAACCTATAGACAAATCATTGTTATCTGTAGGGTTCTCGACCGTACATCGAGAACCACTCAGTGGACGCGTAGCACCAACAAACGGTGTGTTATCAAGTCATCGGCTTATTAGTACCAGTCAGCTGCATGCATTGCTGCACTTACACATCTGGCCTATCAACCCAGTAGTCTGGCTGGGAGCCTCTCACCCGAAGGTATGGAAATCTCATCTTGAGGCCGGCTTCCCGCTTAGATGCTTTCAGCGGTTATCCATCCCGAACGTAGCTAATCAGCGGTGCTCCTGGCGGAACAACTGACACACCAGAGGTTCGTCCAACCCGGTCCTCTCGTACTAGGGTCAGATCCTCTCAAATTTCCTACGCGCGCAGCGGATAGGGACCGAACTGTCTCACGACGTTCTAAACCCAGCTCGCGTACCGCTTTAATGGGCGAACAGCCCAACCCTTGGGACCTACTCCAGCCCCAGGATGCGACGAGCCGACATCGAGGTGCCAAACCATGCCGTCGATATGGACTCTTGGGCAAGATCAGCCTGTTATCCCCGAGGTACCTTTTATCCGTTGAGCGACAGCGCTTCCACAAGCCACTGCCGGATCACTAGTCCCGACTTTCGTCCCTGCTCGACCTGTCAGTCTCACAGTCAAGCTCCCTTGTGCACTTACACTCGACACCTGATTGCCAACCAGGTTGAGGGAACCTTTGGGCGCCTCCGTTACATTTTGGGAGGCAACCGCCCCAGTTAAACTACCCACCAGGCACTGTCCCTGAACCGGATTACGGTTCGAAGTTAGATATCCAGAGTGACCAGAGTGGTATTTCAACAATGACTCCACAAGAACTAGCGTCCCTGCTTCACAGTCTCCCACCTATCCTACACAAGCCACACCGAACACCAATACCAAGCTGTAGTAAAGGTCACGGGGTCTTTCCGTCCTGCTGCGCGTAACGAGCATCTTTACTCGTAATGCAATTTCGCCGAGTTCGCGGTTGAGACAGTTGGGAAGTCGTTACGCCATTCGTGCAGGTCGGAACTTACCCGACAAGGAATTTCGCTACCTTAGGATGGTTATAGTTACCACCGCCGTTTACTGGGGCTTAAATTCTCAGCTTCGCCTTGCGGCTAACCGGTCCTCTTAACCTTCCAGCACCGGGCAGGCGTCAGTCCGTATACATCGTCTTGCGACTTGGCACGGACCTGTGTTTTTAGTAAACAGTCGCTACCCACTAGTCTCTGCGGCCACCACACCCTTTTCGGAGCAAGTCCGTATAAGTGGATGGCCCCCCTTCTCCCGAAGTTACGGGGGCATTTTGCCGAGTTCCTTAACCACGATTCTCTCGATCTCCTTGGTATTCTCTACCTGACCACCTGAGTCGGTTTGGGGTACGGGCGGCTAGAACCTCGCGTCGATGCTTTTCTTGGCAGCATAGGATCATCCACTTTTTATCCGCATCGTGTCTCAGCCTATGTGAACGGCGGATTTGCCTACCGTTCGGCCTACGCACTTGCACCAGGACAACCATCGCCTGGCATGGACTACCTTCCTGCGTCACACCTGTTAATACGCTAACCGCACCAGCATGGGGTCGTACGCTAGGCCCCACGGCGAACCCCGAAGGGTCGAATGTGAGGATTCAGATACTTAGCACTACGGGATTAGTTTGGGCGGTTCTTCGCCGGTACGGGAATATCAACCCGTTGTCCATCGACTACGCCTGTCGGCCTCGCCTTAGGTCCCGACTTACCCAGGGAAGATTAGCTTGACCCTGGAACCCTTGGTCTTTCGGAGGACGTGTTTCTCACACGTCTTTCGCTACTCATGCCTGCATTCTCACTCGTGTAGCCTCCACGGCTGGTTTACACCGCCGCTTCGCTGGCCACACGACGCTCTCCTACCCATCAACACGGCTGGACCACGAAGGCCTACCAATAATGTCAATGCCACAACTTCGGTGGCGTGCTTGAGCCCCGTTACATTGTCGGCGCGGAATCACTTGACCAGTGAGCTATTACGCACTCTTTCAAGGGTGGCTGCTTCTAAGCCAACCTCCTGGTTGTCACAGCAACTCCACATCCTTTCCCACTTAGCACGCGCTTTGGGACCTTAGTTGGTGGTCTGGGTTGTTTCCCTCTCGACTATGAAGCTTATCCCCCACAGTCTCACTGCTGCGCTCTCACTTACCGGCATTCGGAGTTTGGCTGACGTCAGTAACCTTGTAGGGCCCATCGGCCATCCAGTAGCTCTACCTCCGGCAAGAAACACGCAACGCTGCACCTAAATGCATTTCGGAGAGAACCAGCTATCACGAAGTTTGATTGGCCTTTCACCCCTATCCACAGCTCATCCCCTCAGTTTTCAACCTAAGTGGGTTCGGTCCTCCACGACGTCTTACCGTCGCTTCAACCTGGCCATGGATAGATCACTTCGCTTCGGGTCTAGGACATGCGACTGAATCGCCCTATTCAGACTCGCTTTCGCTACGGCTACCCCACACGGGTTAACCTCGCCACATATCGCTAACTCGCAGGCTCATTCTTCAAAAGGCACGCTGTCACACCTGCTAGGGGTGCTCCAACGGTTTGTAAGCAAACGGTTTCAGGTACTATTTCACTCCCCTCCCGGGGTACTTTTCACCTTTCCCTCACGGTACTTGTCCGCTATCGGTCATCTGGGAGTATTTAGGCTTATCAGGTGGTCCTGACAGATTCACACGGGATTTCACGGGCCCCGTGCTACTTGGGATACTCTTCGCGCCACGGTTGGCATTTCGACTACGGGGTTGGCACCCTCTATGACCGGCCTTTCAAGACCGTTCGTCTATACCATCGTGTAACGCCGCCACCTCGGCAGAGATGACTGAAAAGTCCCACAACCCCCAACGTGCAACGCCTGCCGGCTATCACACACGCTAGGTTTAGCCTGTTCCGGTTTCGCTCGCCACTACTAACGGAATCGCGGTTGCTTTCTCTTCCTGTGGGTACTGAGATGTTTCACTTCCCCACGTTCCCTCTACCCGCCCTATATATTCAGGCGGGAGTCACTAGGTCGGCACGCCGCCCAGCGGGGTTTCCCCATTCGGACACCCTCGGATCAAAACTTGCTTATCAGTTCCCCGAGGCTTATCGCAGATTGCTACGTCCTTCTTCGGCTCCAGATGCCAAGGCATCCACCGTTTGCTCTTAAAGACTTGAAATCACATGAGTTTGAATCAGAATCGACACCAGACCCCGAAAGGTCCGGCATGAAATTGACTAATGATCTTTAAGATCATCTTGTGCAACCGATCAAAGATCGGCTGCAAGATGCTCGCGTCCACTGTGTAGTTCTCAAAGTACGGGCGGTACCCCTTCTCGCAACCCCACACGGGGGAAACAACAAGAGGCCCAGAGGAGACAGAACGACCCAAAGGCCGGCCCGGTCCCTCAGGACCCAACAGCGTGCAGACACCGGCCCCCTCACCCAGAACCTTCCAACCGCAAGCGGCGTACTAGCTCCGAGATCAGATCTCGATGTCATGTCAAATGTTCCACCCATGAGCTCCCAGCGAAGAACGTATGCCTTCGATCTGGGTTCTGGACACCTACAAGAGGTGTCAGATGCTCCTTAGAAAGGAGGTGATCCAGCCGCACCTTCCGGTACGGCTACCTTGTTACGACTTAGTCCTAATTACCGATCCCACCTTCGACGGCTCCCTCCACAAGGGTTAGGCCACCGGCTTCAGGTGTTACCGACTTTCATGACTTGACGGGCGGTGTGTACAAGACCCGGGAACGTATTCACCGCAGCGTTGCTGATCTGCGATTACTAGCGACTCCGACTTCATGAGGTCGAGTTGCAGACCTCAATCCGAACTGGGACCGGCTTTTTGGGATTCGCTCCACCTCACGGTATTGCAGCCCTTTGTACCGGCCATTGTAGCATGCGTGAAGCCCAAGACATAAGGGGCATGATGATTTGACGTCATCCCCACCTTCCTCCGAGTTGACCCCGGCAGTATCCCATGAGTTCCCACCATTACGTGCTGGCAACATAGAACGAGGGTTGCGCTCGTTGCGGGACTTAACCCAACATCTCACGACACGAGCTGACGACAACCATGCACCACCTGTTTACGAGTGTCCAAAGAGTTGACCATTTCTGGCCCGTTCTCGTATATGTCAAGCCTTGGTAAGGTTCTTCGCGTTGCATCGAATTAATCCGCATGCTCCGCCGCTTGTGCGGGTCCCCGTCAATTCCTTTGAGTTTTAGCCTTGCGGCCGTACTCCCCAGGCGGGGAACTTAATGCGTTAGCTGCGTCACGGAATCCGTGGAATGGACCCCACAACTAGTTCCCAACGTTTACGGGGTGGACTACCAGGGTATCTAAGCCTGTTTGCTCCCCACCCTTTCGCTCCTCAGCGTCAGTTACGGCCCAGAGATCTGCCTTCGCCATCGGTGTTCCTCCTGATATCTGCGCATTCCACCGCTACACCAGGAATTCCAATCTCCCCTACCGCACTCTAGTCTGCCCGTACCCACTGCAGGCCCGAGGTTGAGCCTCGGGATTTCACAGCAGACGCGACAAACCGCCTACGAGCTCTTTACGCCCAATAATTCCGGATAACGCTTGCGCCCTACGTATTACCGCGGCTGCTGGCACGTAGTTAGCCGGCGCTTTTTCTGCAGGTACCGTCACTTTCGCTTCTTCCCTGCTAAAAGAGGTTTACAACCCGAAGGCCGTCATCCCTCACGCGGCGTTGCTGCATCAGGCTTCCGCCCATTGTGCAATATTCCCCACTGCTGCCTCCCGTAGGAGTCTGGGCCGTGTCTCAGTCCCAGTGTGGCCGGTCACCCTCTCAGGCCGGCTACCCGTCGACGCCTTGGTGAGCCATTACCTCACCAACAAGCTGATAGGCCGCGAGCCCATCCCCAACCAAAAAATCTTTCCAACAACTGGCCATGCGGCCGTTGTTCGTATCCAGTATTAGACGCCGTTTCCAGCGCTTATCCCAGAGTCAGGGGCAGGTTGCTCACGTGTTACTCACCCGTTCGCCACTGATCCACCCAGCAAGCTGGGCTTCACCGTTCGACTTGCATGTGTTAAGCACGCCGCCAGCGTTCATCCTGAGCCAGGATCAAACTCTCCGTAAAAAAGAAATGCATACCCCACCGGGAAAACGGTGACGCAGCGAGTTTGAAACTGACCAAAGAGACAAATCATTGCTGACTTTATCCATTGCCAACCCCAGAAAAGAGGCTGGTCTTTGATCCAAAGGAATCTCACCCCACCGAAGTGGAGTCGAGGTTATTTGGCATTTGACAAGTGCACGCTGTTGAGTTCTCAAGGATCGGACGCTCCCCCGACCCAACCATCACAGTCAGGCCCGAAGGGCAACTTCTCAATCTTACCGAAGCGATCCGGCCTGTCAAATCGACACGCCGTAGGCTTCGAAGCTGATCATGTAACCAGGCGCTTACTGCGCCGAGGCAACTTGACTAGCTTATCCGTTTCGCGATCGAAGTCAAATCGACTCGAACCGGATCCGGAAGCTCCACGTCAGACAGAAGTATGTCTGCGATCCGCTCCGAGGAGCTGATCTGGTGGAGGTGGTTCTCCGCTTGAGGGGGGTAAGGCTCTCGGCCTCTCCGCTTCCCTGTGGGGCGAACAAGTAATAAGTTACGTGGATTCCGGGGATCGGGCAAATCAGGCCGGTCTGCCGGGCGTGTCGCAATCGGGGTGCCGAACTGGCGGCACCGCCGGATCAGAACGAACGGTGCCCGCAGGGACAGAAGAAGCCCCGTCCTAGCTGAGCTCGGACGGGGCTTCTTCGTTCTGTGGACCTAAGGGGACTCCGCCGTCCTCGCTCCGCTGCGGCGGGCTCCCCGAATCACTCAGCCTGACAGATACGAGAAAACCCCCCGGGCTTCGCGCGGGGGGTTTTCTCGTATCTGTGGACCTAAGGGGATTCGAACCCCTGACCTCCTCGATGCGAACGAGGCGCGCTACCAACTGCGCCATAGGCCCTTGAACTCGTCTACGTTATCACGCAGATCTCGGCGCTCGTGTCATCCGGCTGAGCGACGGGCGAGCAGCTCGCGGACGTGCGCCTCGATCTCGGCGTCATCGACGAAGCCCATCTTCGCGTACGGCGACGAGGCGGCGGGCGGCAGCTGTACCGGAGCGGGCGGCGCCATCTGCTCGGCGCGCTCTCGCAGTTCGGCCAGTCGAGCAGCCTTGCGACGTTCGGCCTGAGCATCGTGCTGCGCCATCGCCGCCTGCGCGCGCGACCCGCTCATCGACACGAGGGGTTCGGGAAGGGCACGAGGCGTCCAGGTCGCCGCCCCCTGGTCGTGGAGCGGCGGAGCTTCCCGGTGCACGGCGGGCTCGGCCTTCCGGGCATTCCGACGAGCGGCGCGCGCCGCCCTCGCAGCGACCGAAGACATCCGCTGCAGAAGGAAGGATGCGACTACGACGGTCGCGCCCCCGAGCCACAGCAGCAGCGAGGCCTGCGTGGCGATGAGCTGCCAGGCGCCGAGACCGGCGACGACGAGACCGAGGAACAGGGCGATCGTGGCGGTGAGGCGAACCCGGCGACGGGCACGCGCCTGACGCACGACAGGATCAGCCTTCGTGGCTGCCAGTTGTTCGCGCAGAAGCACGAGCTCGGCGGCCTCCTTCTCCGACTGCAGCCGCTTGGCGAGCTTCTGCTGCGCGAGCGCTGTCCGTGCGGTCAGCTCGAGGCGGACCTCCCCTGGCGTCTCACTCGTTTCGGCGAGCACGCGCAGAGCCTGATTCAGACGGACGGCGTTGCGTTCGGCGGCGTCGTACTGGAAGCGCCCGCGCCACGACGGCAGCAGGTACAGCATCCACAGGAGCACAGCGACGAGGACGATCACGCCCCCGCTCAGCACCGGCCCATCCATATCGACAACGGTAAGGGAACAGCGCGCCCACGGCGGACGGTGTCGACGCGTGTCGCGATCGGATCGCAGACAGTTCGGGGCCGACATCCCCCGGGACCCGATCGGATGACGGCATCCGATCGCTCCTGAGGCGTGTCGGCCCCGATGCGGCGTCGTGCGGGACGTCAGTCCAGGAAGATGTCCGGGAAGAGCCGGTCGTCCGGGGTGCCGGGGATCGCGGCGTACCTCGAGAAGTCGGTCACGCCGTCGGCCTCGAGGACGTCTTCGACGATGAGCGTCTGGCCGGTGTACTCGGCGGCGGGCTTGGTGAGCACGGCGTACGCGGCATCCGCATAGATCTCCGGTATGCGGCTCGCAGCCATCACCTTGTCTCCGCCGAGCAGATTCTGCACGGCGGCCGTCGCGATCGTCGTGCGGGGCCACAGGGTGTTCGCGGCGATCCCGTCGCGGGCGAACTCCGCGGCGAGGCCGAGCGTGACCATCGTCATCCCGAACTTGGCGAGCGTGTACCCGGTGTGTGCGCCGAGCCACTTCGGAGTCGGGTTCAGGGGCGGGGAGAGCGACAGGATGTGCGGGTTCGCCGCGTCCTTTAGGATCGGCACCGCCGCGCGCGACAGCATGAACGTGCCGCGGACGTTGACGTCCTGCATCAGGTCGTACTTCTTCGGGTTCAGATCGAGCGAGCGCGACAGGTCGATCACACTGGCGTTGTTGATGACGATGTCGATGCCGCCGAACTCGCCGTGCGCCTTCAGCACCGCTTCGGTGATGTCGTCGTCGTCACGCACGTCACCCACGATCGGCAGCGCCTGACCGCCGGCCGCGCGGATCTGCTCGGCCGCGGTGTGGATCGTGCCCTCGAGCTTCGGATGCGGAGTGTCGGTCTTCGCGAGCATCGCGATGTTCGCGCCGTCGCGCGCGGCCCGAAGGGCGATCGCGAGGCCGATGCCGCGGCTGCCGCCGGACATCAGGATGGTCTTGCCTGCCAGTGTGCTCATGGTTTCTCCTGGTCTGTGCTCGTTCCCGTCGCAGAAGATCCCGGAAAGCCGGCTGGAAAGCGGGCGTTCTCGCGACGGGAGGGGTCGTCTTACTTCGGTGCCATGCGGATCGCACCGTCGAGGCGGATGGTCTCGCCGTTCAAGTACGAGTTCTCGATGATCTGCTGCGCGAGTGCGGCGTATTCGTCGGGGCGACCGAGGCGGGAGGGGAAAGGCACCTGCTGGCCGAGCGAGTCCTGAGCGGCCTGCGGCAGGCCCATCAGCATCGGCGTCTCCATGATTCCGGGCGCGATCGTGCAGACCCGGATGCCGTGGCGCGCGAGTTCACGTGCCACGGGAAGAGTCATGGCGTGCACGCCGCCCTTCGACGCAGAGTAGGCGGGCTGCCCGATCTGTCCGTCGAACGCCGCCACGCTGGCGGTGTTGATGATCACCCCCCGTTCGCCGGATTCGGTGGGGTCGTTCTTCGCGATCACGGCGGAGGCCTGCGACAGCACGTTGAACGTGCCGACGAGGTTGATGCGGACGATCCGCTCGAAGTCGGCGAGCACGGCGGGGTTGCCCTCGCGATCGAGCACCTTGGCCGGCGGGGCGATGCCCGCGCAGTTGACGACCACACGCAGCGGGGCCGCGGCCTGTGCAGCGGCGACCGCAGCATGCACTTCGTCGACGCTGGTCACGTCTGCGGCGACGAACTGCCCGCCGAGCTCCTCGGCGAGCTCGGCGCCCTTCGACGAGGGCAGGTCGATGATCGTGACGTGGCCGCCGGCCGCCGAGATGCACCGGGCTGTGGCCAATCCGAGCCCGGAGGCGCCGCCTGTGATGAGCGCGCCGAGACCTGTGATCTGCATTCTCGTTCTCCTTCGAACCTCGTCGTGTGATCGACCGCGTGAGACGCAGTCTCAGCTTACGTGGTTCTTGGGTCCACGAGAATCTCAGTGGGGACCCGCCGGAGACGACAGTGCGGGCGCCGCGGATGCTCTATGGAATCCGCCGCGCCCGCGTACCCGCGAAGCCAGAGCGCTCAGTACGGGACCTGACTGACGTGGAGGTTGAAGGTGATGCCCATCCACGACCCCGAGTAGTAGTTCTGCGAGCCGTTGCTGTACTTGAAGCAGCCGGTGCCGCACGACCCCTGATATACGTAGCTGTTGCCCGCGGCGCTCGCAGATCCAGCCGAGCCCAGGAGGATCGCCGCAGCGACCCCGATGACCGCAGCGGAGCTGGCGGCCTTGCGTGTGATCGTCCTCATCTTCTTCGTCGCCTTTCGAACGTGGAACGCCGGATGCGGCGAAGCGCCGCTCGGCGCTTCTCATGATGCCGACTGCCAGGCGGCTCAGCATCCGTGAAAATACCTGTTCCCCGCCTCGCCTCGCCCCTTTGCCCTCGCTCCCGTAGTTTGCTGATCTCATGGAGCTGCGGCGCAGAAGAGCGTACGATCCCGCCTCGATCGACGACGGGTTCCGTGTTCTCGTCGACCGGCTCTGGCCTCGCGGCGTCTCCAAGGAGCGCGCCGCGATCGACCTATGGGCGAAGGAGACCGCCCCGTCCGCGGAACTGCGACACGAGTGGCACGCGGCTCCCGCCAGCGAGTGGGGCGTCTTCGCCGAGCGCTACCGCGCGCAGCTCGCTGGAGAGTCGGCCGACGCGCTTCAGGAGCTGGCCGGCCTGCTGCGACAGCATCCGGTCGTCACCTTGGTCTATGCGGCGCACGATCCTGTGCACAACCACGCCGTCGTGCTGGAAGAGGCCCTGCGGAAGCTGCAGGACGCGTGAGCTTCCCCGCTCCGGACATCGCCGTGCCCGAACGCGTCCGCGAGCTCGCCCGAGGCGCCGCGCTGACGCCGGTCTGGCTCAACAACATCGGCGGGCTGACGTTCCGCACCGACGACGGCCGCTACATCAAGTGGGGTCCGCACGATCTCGAGGCGAACATGCGCGACGAGGCCGAGCGCATGCGCTGGGCGTCGCGATGGATCGCGGTTCCCGAGGTGCTCGACCAGGGCCAGGATGCCCACCAGGAGTGGCTGGTCACGATCGCGCTCCGGGGACGCAGCGCCGCGGATCCGCGCTGGCACGACGACCCCGAGCGCGCGGTCCGCGCGGTGGGCGAGGGATTGCGGATGCTGCATGATGCCCTGCCCGTCGACGAGTGCCCGTGGGAGTGGAGCGTCGGTTCGCGCACCGCGGGAGCTGCCGAACGCGGCACGATCGTGCCCGTCGATCTGCGGGATGCGCCCCCGGTCGACCGCCTCGTGGTGTGCCACGGCGACGCGTGCCTGCCGAACACGCTGCTCACCGACGACGGCGTCGTCGCAGGCCATGTCGATCTGGCCGCCCTCGGCGTCGCCGACCGCTGGGCCGACATCGCCGTCGCCTCGATGAGCACGGAATGGAATCTGGGCGACGGATGGCAGGACACGCTGATCGACGCCTACGGCATCGCCCCCGATCGCGAGCGCCTCGACTACTACCGGCGGCTCTGGAACGAGACCTGACTCAGGCGCTCCCTCCGAGCACGAAGTTCCACGCGCCGGTCGCGACGGCCGCCCAGATCGCGATCGCAGGAATCACGCCTGCGATGAGGACAAGCACGGTGTCGCGCCAGGTCCACACCGATTCGCGCGCCCACGAGCGCGCGCCCGAGCCGCCGAAGCCACGTGCCTCCATGGCCGTGGCGAGCGACGATCCGCGTCGGATCGCCAGCACGAACAGCGCGAACGCCATGCCGAGGGTGCGGCGGATCCGACCCTGATCCGCGACCCCGCGGGCCCGACGGGCGAGCGCGAGAGCCCTCCAGTCCTCGGCGAGCAGGCCCAGCATCCGCATTCCGGCGAGCGCGCCGATCACGAAGCGAGCCGGCAGCCGCAGTCGCTGCGCCAGATCGTCGGCCAGATCGGTGGGGTCGACTGTGACGAAGAGCACGACCGACGGCAGCCCGATCGCGAGGACGCGCACGGCGGTCGCCGCCGCAAGCGAGAGCGACCCGTCGCTGACCCTGATCAGCAGCCATTCGAAGTGCACGGCGCCGCTCGTCGAGCCGTACAGAGCGATCGTGACGGCGCTCAGCGGAGCCGCGATCCACAGCACCGCGGTGCGGGTCCAGAACTCACGGGCGCCGAGACCCGCGAGCAGCAGCAGCGGGATCTCGAGGACGAGCGCGACGGATGCCGACACCACGTCGATCGACACGATCAGCGGCACGGCGATCAGCAGAGCGGCGGCGAGCTTGGCGAGCGCCGATCGCGGCGCGATCGGGCCGCGGCGCTCGATGCGCGCAGTGAGGGGATCGATCACGGGCTCACCTCGAACCGACGGGCGTGCAGGGCCTGCAGCACTGCTTCGTCGTGACTGATCGCGACGATCGCGGCTCCGTCGTCGCGGAGCGCCGCGATGATCGCGACGAGTTCGGCCCAGGTCGTCGCATCCTGCCCGAACGTCGGCTCGTCGAGCACGATCATCTGCGGCCGCGTCGCCAGGGCCGCAGCGACCGTGAGCCGACGCTTCTCGCCTCCTGAGAGCGTGTACGGGTTGGCCTCGGCGAGCGCCGAGAGCCGCAGCCTGTCGAGGAGTTCGTCGGTGCGACGCGCGATCTCGGCCTCGTCGAGGCGCAGCGCTCGAGGACCGACGGCGAGCTCCTCACGCACCGTCTTCGCGAGTAGCTGGTGCTCCGGCGTCTGCAGCACCGTCGCGATGCGGGTGAGCAGCGACGTCGACGACCACCGGAACGGGTCAGCTCCTTCACCCGAAGACAGCGCCGCTGTGGCCGTGACCCGACCGCTCTCGGCGGGGATGAGCCCCGCGACCGTCAGGCCGAGCGTCGATTTTCCCGCGCCGTTCGGACCGGTGATCCCGATGACCTCGCCCGCATGCACGTCGAGGTCAAGGGGTCCCGCCACGGCCACTCCTCGGCTGCGCGCCACGGTGAGGCCACGGGCTTCGATCAGCCGTTCACCGGGGGCGAGGACGGGCGGCGGCGGCACGGCGGGCGGATGCTCGGGAACCCAGACGCCGGACGCCGCCAGTTCCGCTCCGCGCGCGCCCAGCACCTCGTCGGGCGGACCGTCCGCGAGCACGACCGTGCCTTCCGGCTCGGCCCCCAGCACGATCACCCGGTCGACGAGCGGCAGCCAGACGTCGATGCGGTGCTCGATCACCACGAGCGTGGCGCCGGTGACATCGAGCGCGGCCGCGACGGCGTCCCGCACGTCCTGAACACCTACGGGGTCGAGGTTGGCGGTCGGCTCGTCGAGCAGGATCGCGCCCGGCCTCATCGCCAGCACACCGGCGAGCGCGAGGCGCTGCTTCTGTCCTCCCGACAGCGCGGCCGTGGATCTGTCGAGGGGAACGGCGAGCCGAACGGCATCCAGCGCCGACCGCACCCGATGCCAGATCTCGGGGCGGGGCACGCCCAGGTTCTCGCAGCCGAAGGCCACGTCATCCCCGACACGGGCGAGCATGGTCTGCGTGTCGGGGTCCTGCAGGACCATCCCGACTCTGCCGCGAGCCTGCGCGGCAGGCAGGCCGTCGACGAGAAGCGAGCCGTGCGTCTCCCCCTCGTCGGCTCCGCCCAGCACGCCGCCGAATCCCTGCAGCAGGGTCGACTTGCCCGAACCGGACGCGCCGAGCAGCAGCACGCGCTCCCCCGGCGATATGGCGAGGTCGATCTCTCGCACCGCCCAGCGCAGCCGCGTGGCGTACCGCCAGCCCCAACCGCGCGCCTCGAGAGCGGCGGGGGTCGCCGCGCCGGTCACACCCGTGCGGCGACCTCGCGACCGGCGGCGAAACGGCTCAGCGCACCGGTCGCGGCGAGGCCGCGGGCGATCAGCCACGCGCCGATGCCGGCGATGACGGCACCCGAGACGGTGCTCGAGGCGATGTAGATGACGGTGAACGCGGTGTCGGCTCCGGCGTACCAGAGGATCACGTCGTTGATACCGCAGGCGACGCCGGCGGCGGCGCCGGCGAGGATCGCGACGGGCAGCTTCCACACCCCGTAGAGGAACAGCAGGAAGATGAGTTCGGCGCCCAGACCCTGCACGAGGCCCGAGACGATCGTGAGCGGACCCCACACGTTGCCGACGAGCGCGGAGATGACCGCGGCGACCAGTTCGGTGTACAGCGCAGCCCCCGGCTTGCGGATGATCAGCCCGCCGAGCACTCCGGCGATCAGCCAGGGCCCGTTGACGAGCGCCTGGACACCGGGGAGCAGCGGTTCGAGCAGCGTACTGGGGCCCTGGTAGCCGACGTTCCACAGCACGAAGATCAGGGCGCAGGCGACGGCGATGACGCTGGCCACGACGATATCGACGACGCGCCAGCGCCACAGCTGGGCGTTGCGAAGACCGGACGCCGTGCCGGTCGTGGAAGCGGACGTGGAAGTACTCATCTGAACTCCTCCCTGCGCCGGCATTATCCGGATCAGGTTCGACGGTCGAAGCGCGATTCGCTCCCTCTCAGCCCGGCTCGCCGGACTCCCGTGGTTGTTCTGTCGATATTACCCGTCGTACCGGTGTTCTGTGAGCGGAGTTCGGTACCGTAGGCAGGTGACCGCTCCTGACTCCGCCGAGGCCACTGCACCTGTGGGCGATGACGTGACGACGGATGCTGCGGCAGAAGCCTTCGACGACCTCGATGCACTGGTCTCGGCTTCCGTCGCTCCCGACGCTCGCTGGGCCGAGGGCGACGACCACGCCACCGCCCTGACCTGGATCGATCCTGCCCAGGTGGCCGACGCCTCACCCGCTGCCGACGGTGACGATGCGGCCTCGCTCTTCACCGGCGCACATCTCCGGTCGGCCGTCGTCCGGCCAGGGGTGCTCGTGCCCGTCGGCGTTCTGCTCGCGCTCGTCGGCGCCTACACGGGCACGACGCTGCTGTGGCCCCTGCACGAGATCGCCCCCACGGTGCAGGCCGTGGAATTCTCGACGACACCGGCTCAGGCCGCCGCGATCACGTGGCCCGCGCAGGGAAGCGCCGCCGTCGGGATCGCAGGTGTCGGCACACTGGCGTCTTCGACCGATCCTGCGGCGATCGCGAGCATCTCCAAAGTGGTCTCGGCCATGATGGTGCTCGATCGGATGCCGTTGGCTCCCGGAGAGCAGGGTCCCTCGTTCTCGTTCACCAGGGCCGACAGCCAGTCGTACCTCGCATACAAGCGCAGCGACCAGTCGGCTCTCGACGTGCCCGTCGGCGGCTCGCTCACCGAGTACCAGATGCTGCAGGGCGTACTGCTCGGCTCGGCCAACAACTACATCGACCGGCTCGCGAAGGAGATCTGGGGATCGGATGCCGCGTTCGCCGACGCGGCGGCCACCTGGCTGAGCGAGCGCGGAATCAGCGGCATCACGATCAAATCTCCGTCGGGGTTCGACGAGCGCAACGTGGCGACGCCCGAAGCCCTGATCGCGGTGGCGCAGAAGGCCATGCAGAATCCGGTGTTCGCCGAGATCGTCGGCACGACGTCGGTCGACCTGCCCGGAGCCGGAACCGTGCGCAACACGAACGGGATGATGGCCGATTCCGGGGTCGTCGGGGTCAAGACCGGCACCCTCCATGAGAGCTGGAATCTGCTCACGGCGAAGGATGTCACAGTGGGCGATACGACCCTGCGACTGTATGCGTCGGTGCTCACGCAGGAGGACGACGACATGCGCCTCGCGTCGACGCGCTCGCTGTTCTCGCAGGTCGAGAACGAGCTGCAGACTCAGGCGCCGACGGTACCCGAGGGCACTGTCGTCGGCTCCGTGGAGACCCTCTGGGGTGCCGAGGTCGACATCGTGACGGACGCGGATGCCGACGTGGTGCTGTGGAACGGCGGAATCGCGACGACGACCGTGGAGTTCGACCTCGACGAGAAGCGCAAGGCCGGCGCAGAGGTCGGCACGCTCACGACGACCGGCCCGGTGAACACGGCGACGACCGAACTGGAGCTCGCGGGAACCGTGCAGGATCCGAGCCCGTGGTGGCGGCTCACGCATCCGCTGGAACTGTTCGGGCTGACCGACAAATAGCCGCCCGCGCAGAGCCACCCGCGCAGAGCCACCCGCGCAGAGCCACCCGCCTGCGGTCCCCGCCGTACGCAGATGCCCCGTCCCGGATTCCGGGGCGGGGCATCTGCGTGCACGAGTCAGGCCTTGGGAGCCTCACCCCGGTTCTCGACCACGGCTTCCGCCGCGGCGATCTCGGCGGCCGGGCTCTCAGCTCCGACCACAGCGCCGACGCGCGCGGCATCCGCTTCAGCCTCGGCGTCTCCCGTGACGACGACCGGGGTCGTGCCCGTGAGAGCCTCTTCGGCGTCGATGTCGGCGGCCGCCTGCTCGAACTGCGACTGGTACAGGCGCCAGTACGCGCCCTGCGCCGTGATGAGCTCGTCGTGCGTGCCCTTCTCGACGATGTCGCCGTGCTCCATCACGAGGATGAGGTCGGCATCGCGGATCGTCGACAGGCGGTGAGCGATCACGAACGAGGTGCGTCCTTCGCGCAGCGCCGCCATGGCGTGCTGCAGCAGCAGCTCGGTGCGGGTGTCGACGGCCGACGTGGCCTCATCGAGGATGAGGATCGACGGCTTGGCGACGAACGCACGGGCGATCGTGATCAGCTGCCGCTCACCGGCCGAGACGTTCGAGGCGTCCTCGTCGAGCACGGTGTCGTAGCCCTCGGGGAGGGCGTGAACGAAGCGGTCGACGTACGTCGCCTTGGCGGCGGCGAGCACCTCGTCGTCGGTCGCGGTCGAGCGTCCGTAGCGGATGTTCTCGCGGATGCTCCCGGCGAACAGCCACGGGTCCTGCAGCACCATGCCGGTGCGCGAACGCAGGTCGTCGCGCGTCATCTCGGAGATGTCCTGCCCGTCGAGCAGGATGCGTCCGCCGCTGAGCTCGTAGAACCGCATGATCAAGTTGACCAGCGTGGTCTTGCCAGCGCCGGTCGGGCCGACGATCGCCACAGTCTGACCAGGCTCGACCTGGAAGGAGAGATCGGTGATGAGCGGGCGGTCCTCCGAATAGGAGAACGCGACGTGCTCGAACTCGATGACTCCCTTGCCGTCGACGACCGTGGGGGCGTCTTCGGCATCCGGGTCCTGCTCGTCCTCGTCGAGCAGCTGGAAGACGCGCTCGGCCGATGCGGTGCCCGACTGCACGACCGCAGCCATGCCGCCGAGTTCGGCCAGCGGCTGCGAGAACTGCTGCGAGTACTGGATGAACGCCTGCACGTCGCCGAGTCGCAGCTGACCGCTGGCGACCATGAGACCGCCCAGCACTGCCAGAGCGGCGTAGCTGAGACTTCCGACGAAGGTCATCGCGGGCATGATGATGCCCGAGAGGAACTGCGCCTTGAACGCCGACTGGAACAGCTCCTCGTTCTCGACCTGGAACTTGTCGAGTGCGTCCTGCTCGCGGCCGAAGACCTTGACCAGCGCGTGGCCGGAGAACGCCTCTTCGACGCGCGCGTTGAGACGACCGACCTTGCGCCACTGGGCGCCGAAGGCCTTCTGCGAGCGCGGACCGATGATCCCGAAGATCACTCCCATGAGAGGGAGGGCGATCAGGGCGACCAGCGCGAGCTGCCACGAGATCGAGAACATCATGACCAGCACGCCGACGACGGTGAGCACCGACGTGAGCGCCCCTGAGAGGGACTGCTGCATCGTCTGCGTGATGTTGTCGATGTCGTTCGTGACGCGGGAGATCAGCTCACCGCGCTGCACCTTGTCGAAGTACGACAGCGGCAGACGGTTGATCTTCGCCTCGACGTCTTCGCGCAGGCGCCACATGGTGCGCACCATGATCACGTTGATGACGTAGCCCTGGATCCAGCTGAGCAGCGCCGAGACCACGTAGATCGCGAGCACGGCGGCGATGATCCAGCGCATCGCGTCGAAATCGATGCCCGCACCGACCGTGAAGTCGTTCATGGCCGCGATCTGGTTGGCGAAGTCGGTCTGGCCGAACTGCCGCAGCTGCTCGATGACCTCGCTCTTCGTGGTTCCTTCGGGGAACCCGGGGAAGTCGCCGTTGGGCTTGGCGAGCTCGTTCGAGATGAAGCCGGCGTACACGAGGTTGGTCGCCTCGCTGAGCACCTTGGGAGCCGCCACCGACAGCACGACGCCGACGGCGCCGAGGAACGAGACGAACACGAACCAGACGGCGGAGGGCTTGAGGAGTCCGATCATGCGTCCGAAGCTCTTGCCGAAGTTGTCGGCCTTGCCCGGTGCGACGCTGTCCCAGTCACCGGAGTTCTGGCGGGCCTGCTCGGCGAGCTCGGCCTCGTACTTCTCTTCGGCGGTCATCTCGGGCTCGGCGACGGGTGCTGCCGTCTTGCCGCGACCGCGCTGCGGGCGCTTCGATGCGGTGTTGTCGCTCATGCGTCCACCCCCAGCTGCGACTCGACGATCTCACGGTAGGTCTCGCTGGTCTCGAGCAGTTCCTCGTGGGTGCCCACGCCGACCATGGTTCCTCCTTCAAGGACGACGATGCGATCGGCATCCGTGACCGTCGACACGCGCTGCGCGACGACGATCTTCGTGACGTGCGGAAGCTCGCGCCACAGAGCCTGCCTCAGGCGGGCATCGGTCGTCAGATCGAGCGCCGAGAACGAGTCGTCGAAGACGAGGATCTGCGGCTGGTGCACGATCGCACGGGCGATCGCGAGCCGCTGACGCTGTCCGCCCGAGACGTTCGTGCCGCCCTGAGCGATGCGCGAGTCGAGCCCGTCGGGCATCTCTTCGACGAAGTCGCGTCCCTGTGCGATCTCGAGCGCGTGCCAGAGCTCCTCGTCGGTTGCGTCCTCGCGGCCGTAACGGAGGTTCGAGGCCACGGTCCCCGTGAACAGGAACGGGCGCTGCGGCACCAGGCCGATGCTGTCCCAGAGCGACTCGACGTCGGCCTCGCGCACATCGGTGCCCCCGACGAACACGCCGCCGCCGGTCACGTCGAACAGCCGAGGGATCAGTGAGACGAGCGTGGTCTTGCCCGCACCGGTGGAGCCGACGATCGCGACGGTCTCTCCCGGCTGCGCTGCGAAGCTGATGCCCGACAGCACGGGCGACTCCGCGCCCGGGTAGGTGAACTCGACACCGTCGAAGGCGACAGCACCCGGAGTCGGGAATGCCGTGACGCCGTTGTCGGGGCGGGTCATCGTGGACTGCGCGTCGAGCACCTCGCCCACGCGCTCGGCGGATACGGCGGCGCGCGGAATCATCATGGCCATGAAGCTGGACATGATGACGCCCATCATGATCTGGCCGATGTACTGCATGAAGGCGAACAGCGTGCCGACCTCGACCGTGCCGGCGTTGACCTCGATGCCTCCGAACCAGATCACGGCGACGACCGTGACGTTGAGGATCAGCATGAACATCGGGAAGAGCAGCACGAAGAGCGAGCCGATCTTGCGGCCGACCACCATGATGTCGGTGTTCGCGCCGCGGAAGCGCTCCTCCTCGATGTCCTCGGCGCACGAACGCGCGGACGACGCGGACGCCCGTCAGCTGCTCGCGCATGATGCGGTTGACGTTGTCGATCTTCTTCTGCATGCTCCGGAACAGCGGCACCATGCGGCTGATGATGAGCAGCGCCACGATGAGCATGACCGGCACCGAGACGGCGATGAGCCAGCTCAGACTCGCGTTGGTGATGACGGCCATGATGATGCCGCCGATCGCGAGCAGCGGTGCGGTGACGAACATCGTCGCGCCCATCATCGCGAGCATCTGCACCTGCTGCACGTCGTTGGTGTTGCGGGTGATCAGCGAGCCGGCGCCGAACTGCGAGACCTCGCGCTCGGAGAATCCGCTCACCTTGGCGAAGACGTCGGCGCGGATGTCGCGACCGGCGCCCATCGCGGCACGAGCGGCGAAGTAGGTCGCGATGATCGATGCGACGATCTGGCCGAGCGAGACGAACAGCATGAACAGCCCGGTTCGCCAGATGTAGTCGGTGTCGCCCTGGGCGACGCCCTTGTCGATGAGATCCTTGTTCAGGGTCGGCAGGTAGAGCGAGGCGAGGGCGCTTGCGAACTGGAACACCAGGACGCCGATGAGCAGCCATCGGTACTTGGAGAGATAGCGGACGAGGATTTTCCCGAGCACAGGCGGACTTCCTTGTGGGATCAGAGGGGCGGATTTCTCGGCAGGCGGATGCCGGTCGACAATCGGCCGCAACATAGAGTGCCACGAGCCGCGGACATTCGCATCCCCCACAGGGATGACCTTCGCTGACAGCGAACCTTTTCGTCCTGGCCAGCGGTTTCTGCACTGAGGTCAACAGCGGAGGGCCGCGGCATCCGCTCTCGAAAGCGGACCCCGCAGCGTCCCTGACGTCAGAAGAGCGGTCTCTGCGGCACGTACGCCCTGGCGTCGGCACCCGCATCGGGCCCAGCCTCGGCGATGGTCGCCGGCTCCCACTTCGGGTTGCGGTCCTTGTCGACCAGTTGTGCGCGAATCCCCTCGACGAGATCCGGATGCTGGGTCACGAACCACATGACACGGCGGTATTCGCCCTCCAGGGCTGAGCGCAGGTCCGGCAGTACGCGCGCCTCGCGCACCGCGTCGAGCGTCACGGCGAGTCCGGTGGGCGCGAGGCCTTCGAGCAGATCGGCGATGGCCGCGGCATCCGTCGTCCCCTGCGCCTGCAACCGGGCGACGATCTCGGCGACCGTGTTCTCGGAGAACGCCTCGTCGATCCACTCCCTCGCGTCGGGCAGCTCGGTGGGCTCGGGGGTCTCGTCGAACAGCAGCACGATCTCGGCGGGGCCGGTCGGGTCGGCACGGTAGGCCAGCGCCTCACGCAGCGCCTCGAGCCGGTCGGACGGGACGAAATGGTCCGCGAACCCGAGGTAGACGGCATCCGCACCGTTCATGGTGCCGCCGGTGAGACCGAAGTACTCGCCGAAGCGGCCGGGCGCGCGGCCGAGCAGCCAGGTTCCGCCGACGTCGGGGGTGAAGCCGATGCGGGTCTCCGGCATCGCCAGCTTCGAGCGCTCCGTGACGATGCGGATGGCGGCGTGGCCGGCGAGGCCGATGCCGCCTCCCATCGTGATGCCGTCGGCGATCGCCACGATCGGCTTCGGATACTCGGCGATCATCGCGTTCATCGCGTACTCGGCCCGGAAGAACTCGATGGTCTCCGCCGAGCGCCCTGACACGATCTGCGCGTGCAGCTCGCGCACGTCGCCGCCCGCGCACATGCCGCGCTCGCCTGCTCCGTCGATCATCACGATCTGCACGTCGGTGTCGTCGAGCCAGGCCTCGAGCGCTGCGGTGATCTGCACGATCATGCCATGGTCGAGGGCGTTGATGGCCTCCGGGCGGTTCAGCGTGAGTCTCCCCAGGGCTCCTTCGGTGCGGACGATGACGCGCGGGGCAGCGGTGGGTTCGGTCACGAGAGCCAGGCTACTCCGTCTGATCTGTCGGCATTCCACAGCGGAAATGCACGATCGTGCAGCTTTTCCGGCAGGATAGATGGAACTGCCCAAGCAAGAAAGGGGCCGCGCATGCCCGAAGGACACGTGCTCGAGTTCACGCGCGTCACGAAGCGATTCAACGACGTGACGGCGGTGTCCGATTTCTCGGCGCGCGTCGAGCCAGGCGTCGTCACGGCCTTCCTCGGCCCGAACGGAGCAGGAAAGACCACGACGCTGCGCATCCTGCTCGGCCAGGTGCGGCCGAGCAGCGGCACGGCCACGATCGGCGGGGTGGCCTTCGCCGACCTCCGCACGCCCCTCAAGACCATCGGATCTGTGCTCGAGGAGACCGTGTACCGCCCTCGGCGCAGCGCTGCGCGACAGCTCACGATCGCCGCGAAGGCCAACGGCATCCCGCTGGCGCGCGTCGACGAGGTGCTCGCGCTGGTGGGTCTCGACGGCGAGCGCGAGGGTCGCATCGGAAGCTTCTCGCTCGGCATGCGCCAGCGGCTCAGCGTCGCGCACGCCCTGCTCGGCGACGCCGGCACGCTCGTGTTCGACGAGCCCGCGAACGGACTCGACCCTGAGGGCATCCGCTGGATGCGCCTGCTCATGCGCCGCCTGGCCGACGAAGGACGCACGGTCCTCGTGTCGTCGCACGTGCTCAGCGAAGTCGAACAGGTCGCCGATCATGTGCTCGTGCTCTCGAAGGGCCGACTCGTGCTCTCCAGCGGCATCGAGAGCCTCGCCGACCCGGCATCCGGATCGGTTGTCGTGGACGCCGCCGACCGGGCCGCGCTCACCGCGGCTCTGGCCGAGGCCGGCTTCGAGGTCGAGGTGCTGCGCTCGGGTCTCACTGTGCGCGGCGGAGACGCCAAGACGGTCGGTGCGCTGGCCGCGACCGCCGGCATCGCATTGAGCACGCTCGTGCAGCGCGGCCCGACGCTCGAAGACGTGTTCATCGACCTCGTCCGCGGCGGCAAGTTCGAGCCGCGCCCCGCGATAGCGGCGGCAGCCGACGACGTGGTCGTCGACGACACGACGGATGCCGAGGAGTCGGACATCGACGCCGCAGGTACGAGTGCGGATGCTGTCGATGCCGGAGCCGTTGCTGCTGCCGACGCCGCAGGCGCGGAGGCGGATGTCATCGCAGTCGACGGCACCGCGGATGCCGACGCCGAGGTCACTGTGACCGATGCGGAGGCGGATGCCGCAGCGGTCGCGACCGTAACGGATGCCGACGCCGGCTGGGACGAGACGGAGCCGCGCGCAGAGGCCGACGCCGACGCCGACGCTCCTGGCGACTCCGAGGAGACGAACGCCGAGAGCGGCGAAGACCGCGCCGACGGCAGCGCTGCGCAGACCGAGTCCGCGGACGTGCCGGTCGATGCCGACGCTGCGACGGCCGAGGAGAGCGCGTCGCCCGAATCGGGCCCGTCGTTCGACGAGATCCTCTTCGGGTCCGGCCCCGCGGCTTCCGCTGAATCCTCCGCCGTCGACGCTTCCGGCGAGCCGGGAGACGATCATGTCGGCACGGAGATCTTCGCGGGCCTCGGCGAGGAGTCTTCCGAGGAGGTCCCGACCCACGACAGCGCGGCCGATCGAGCAGACTCCGCCGAAGCGCACGGCGACGACGCCTCCGAGGAGGCGGGCGAGGCCGAGGAGGCCGACCCGCGTTCCGCTGCGGTGAGCTCGATGCTCGCCGCCGCAGCGCGCGCCTACTACGACGATGAGCCTCAGCCCTACCCGTTCGGCGAGGGCTCCGACGAGGCCTCTGCTTCAGACGAGCACGGGGACAGCGCACCCGACAGCAACGGCCACTCAGAGCAGGCAGAGCACGACGGTTCGGAGCACGTCGAGACCGCACACGTAGACGCCGCACACGTCGACACCGACACCGCTGCAGGCGGTGAGGAGCACGTCGACGCCGAGGACGAGTCCCCGCACAGCGAAGACCATGGACACGGCGAGCACCAGGAACACGGCGAGCACCACGAACACGGCGAGCACAACCAGGGCGAGCACGACCACCACGAGGGCGAGCGCCACCACTACTGATCGCGCCCCGGCTGACCGAACCCCTTCGTGCTCAGGCACGGAGGGGTTCTCTCCTGTCCGGGTCTCAGGCGGGTCGCGGCCGGATCACGGGTCGCTTGCTGCCCTTCGACACCGGAGTCGGCGCGGTCGCCACGATCTCCTCGACGTCGGCCGGCTCGGTCGACACGTCGAGCCGAAGCGCCTGGGTCAGAGCGAGCCCGTGGCGTGTGGTGAGGATCAGCCGGCGGTAGTCGTCGTCGCCGTCGAGGTCGATGACGACGCTCGGCCGCCGACGCCGGATCAGCACGAAGTCGACGGTTCCCGCGGCTTTCCACGATCCCGCCGCGAACACACCGGGGATGTGCGTGCCGGGACCCGGGACTCCGCGGAGCCAGGTCCACGCGTCATCCGTCAGCTGCACTTTGGTGATGGTGTCGCGGGCGATCCGCACGTTGTCGCGGTGGAAGCTCGCCGCACGCTCGATCGGCGAGAGCACGATCTCGAGTTGCGTCTGGTCCAGGAGCAACGTCACCATGACCCTAGTCTGCCAGCGCATTGCTGACGGATGTCTGGAACATGCTCACAGGAACGCAACGATCCCGGCCGAACCGCCTGCACCGCTCTGACAGAACGGGCGCAAAACCGAGTCAGGCCGGCGCGTCGGCGGCCGCACGCGCGGCAGCGGGGAGCGCCGCCTCGATGAGCCGCAGCTCCTCTTCGCCGTGAGCCGCGGTGAGGAACCAGGCCTCGAACACGCTCGGCGGCAGGGCAACGCCCTGCTCGCGCATCGAGTGGAAGAAAGGCGCGTACCGGAAGGAATCCTGGGCCTGCGCCTCTGCGTAGTCTCGCGGAGCCGACGCCCGGAACGAGGCGTTGAAGAGGTTGCCGGCCTTCGCCACGGAATGAACGACCCCGGCGTCGGTCAGTGCGCCTTCGAGGGCTGCCACCAGACGAGCGGATGCTGCGTCGATCGTGTCGTACACATCCGCCGTCGCCAGGCGCAACGTCGCCAGTCCTGCCGCGACGGACAACGGGTTCCCCGACAGCGTGCCGGCCTGATAGACGGGCCCGAGCGGCGCGAGCAGATCCATGATCTCGGCGCGGCCACCGAGAGCAGCCAACGGCATCCCTCCGCCGACGACCTTGCCGAACGTGAAGATGTCGGGGAGGTAGTCCTCGCCCGCCGCCGCCTGCAGTCCCCAGAAACCGGCGGGATGCACGCGGAACCCGGTGAGCACCTCGTCGAGGATC
The DNA here is from genome assembly GCF_030816295.1 of Microbacterium natoriense. Lineage (NCBI taxonomy): Bacteria > Bacillati > Actinomycetota > Actinomycetes > Micrococcales > Microbacteriaceae > Microbacterium > Microbacterium natoriense. Next base: position 23,739 of record NZ_JAUSXV010000001.1, read on the forward strand.
ATCAGGGCGCCGTGCTCGTGCGCCGTGTCGGCGATCAGCCGGTTGAACCCGGGCACCGGAGCGACTACGCCCATGTTGGCGGCCGACGCCTCGACGATCACCGCCGCGATCCGATCGCCGTGCTCTGCGAACACCGCGTCGAGAGCGGCGGGATCGTTGTATCCGATCACCAGGGTCTGTGCGGCGATCGGGGCGGGCACGCCGGCTGAACCGGGCAGTGCGAGAGTCGCGACGCCCGACCCCGCCTCCGCGAGCAGACCGTCGGAGTGCCCGTGATAGTGACCGGCGAACTTCACGAGCAGATCGCGCCCGGTGGCACCGCGCGCGAGTCGGATCGCCGTCATCGTCGCCTCGGTGCCGGTCGAGACCAGTCGAACCCGCTCGATCGGACGTGCGTCGCCGAACCGGACCCGATCGGCGATCAGAGCCGCGAGCTCCACCTCGCCCTCGGTCGGCGCGCCGAAGGAGAGTCCGCGCGTCGCCGCCTCCTGCACGGCAGCCACCACCTCGGGGTGCGCATGCCCGAGCAGTGCAGGGCCCCATGACGCGACCAGGTCGACGTACTCGTTGCCCGCGGCATCCGTCACGCGTGCTCCCGACGCCGACGCCAGGAAGCGGGGGGTACCGCCGACGGAGCCATAGGCTCGCACGGGCGAGTTCACGCCGCCGGGCGTCACCACACGGGCGCGGGCGAACAGGTCGTCATTGCGATCGGTCATGGATCCATTCTCTCAACGACCCGGGAGGGGTGGTGAACGACCGGCGCGGCCGTGATCAGTCGCGCAGCCAGCCGGCAGCTTCGGTCGCCCAATAGGTCAGCACGGCATCCGCGCCCGCACGGCGGATCGACACGAGCGACTCCAGAACAGCGGCGCGACGGTCGATCCAGCCGTTCGCCGCGGCGGCCTCGACCATCGCGTACTCGCCCGAGACCTGATATGCCCACACCGGAATACTGACGGTGTCACGGACCTCGCGCAGCACGTCGAGGAAGGCCATGGCCGGCTTGACCATGACGATGTCGGCGCCCTCCGCCTCGTCGACGACGGCCTCGCGCACGCCCTCGCGACGATTGCCGGGGTCGAGCTGGTAGGTGCGTCGGTCACCCTGCAACTGCGAATCCACGGCCTCGCGGAACGGTCCGTAGAAGGCGCTCGCGTACTTCGCGGCGTAGGCGAGAAGCAGCGTGCCGGTGAACCCCTCGGCATCGAGCGCTGCGCGGATGACGGCGACCTGACCATCCATCATCCCCGAGAGCCCGAGCAGCTGCGAGCCCGCGCGCGCCTGCGCGAGCGCCATCGACGTGTACCGCTCAAGCGTCGCATCGTTGTCGACCGAACCGTCGGCGGCGAGCACTCCGCAGTGACCGTGGTCTGTGAACTCGTCGAGGCACAGATCGGTCTGGACGACGAGGGCGTCGCCGACCTCGGCGGCCAGCGCCTCGGTCGCCACATTGAGGATGCCGCGCGGATCGTCGGCTCCCGAACCCTGCGCATCGCGGACCGCGGGAACGCCGAACAGCATCACGCCGCCGACGCCGGCCGCGGCCGCCTCGAGCGCAGCCGCGCGCAGCGAATCCAGAGAATGCTGCTGCACACCCGGCATGGAGCCGATGGCGACAGGCTCCGAGAGCCCCTCGCGCACGAACAGCGGCAGCACGAGCTGACGCGGTTCGAGCGACGTCTCGCGCACGAGCGACCGCACGGCGGGCGACTGCCTCAGCCGGCGCATCCTCGTCTCGGGGAAGCTCATGGTGCGAGCTCGTCCGCCGCGTGCGGCAGCGTGAAGTGCGACACCGCGTCGATGAGCGCATCCACCGTCTGGCGGTCGGCCACGACCGTGATCGGAAGACCGGCTTTGAGCGCGTCCTTCGCTGTGCGGGGGCCGATGGCTGCGAGCAGGGTCTTCTCGGGGATGTCGGGGAACTGCTCGCGCACCTGCTGCGCGACCGACCCGCTGGTGATGAGGATCGCGTTGATGCGTCCGTTCTGCACGTCGCGCATGATGCGGTCTGTGACGGGAACGCCGACGGTGCGGTAGGCGACGACGCTGTCGACGTCGTGGCCCGCCTTCTTCAGCAGCCTGCTCAGCACGGGCTTCGCGATCTCGCTGCGCAGCGCCAGGATCTTGCGCGACGCGATGCCTTCGAGGGCGATGATCTGCTCGGCCATGCCCTCGGCCGAGTTGTCGTCCTCGGGCACGAGCGCGACCTCGTAGCCCACAGCCTGAAGTGCCGCAGCCGTCGTCTCACCGACCGCCGCGATCCGGGTCGTGCGCGGCACGACCGCGCGATGCGCGAACATCACGTCGACGGTGGTGGCGCTCGTGACCGTCAGCCAGTCGTACGCGCCGTCGGCGAGATTCTCCAGTGCGCGATCGAGAGCCGCCTGATCGGTGGTCGGGGCGAAGTTGATGAGCGGCGCGACGACGGGGACCGCCCCTTGCGAACGCAGACTCGCGGCGACGCCGTCACCCCACGGTCCACCGCGCGGAACGAGGACTCGCCAGCCGTCCAGCGGCCGGTCGTGATGAATTTCAGTCATGAGGAATGCTCTCGGGAGACAAGGTCAGCCGCCCCTTGATCGAGCAGCCGACGGGCAAGATTCAACCCGAGCTCGCGTGCTGCGTGCATCGGGTCTGCACCATCGGCAGCATCCGCTCCATTGCCACTGCCGCTCCGACGAATATACTCCCCGTTCAGGTCCTCCGTGACGTCGAGACCGATTCGTTGCGCTCCGTCGGCGGCGTAGACGACGGTTCTGACGCGCACCGACGAGCCTGCGACGACGGCATGAGCGGCCATGGGCGCCTGGCATCCCGCGTCGAGCCCTTCGAGCACGGCCCGTTCGACGGTGATGGCGAGACGAGTGCTTTCGTCGTCGAGCGCGGCGAGGGCCGAGAGCAGCTCGGGGTCGGCATCCGTCCTCGTCTCGACGGCCAGCGATCCCTGCCCCGGCGCGGTGGGCCACTCGGCGAGACCGAGCTCCTCTCGGCGGAGCGGAGAGTCGGTGCCCAGACGCGACAGGCCGGCGGCGGCGAGGATGACGGCATCCAACTCGCCTGTCGCCACCTTCTGCAGTCGCGAGTCGACATTGCCGCGGATGTCGACGACGTCCGCATGCGGAGCACGGATGCGCACCTGGGCGATGCGCCGCGGCGAGCCGGTGCCGATCCGGCTTCCCGGGATCAGCTCGTGAAGCGGGATGCCGTCGCGCGTGACGGCGACATCACGTGCGTCCTCGCGCAGCGGCGTGGCCGCGATCACGAGGCCGTCGGGCTGTTTCGTGGGCAGATCCTTCAGCGAATGCACGAGGAAGTCGCACCCCCCCGCGAGCAGCGCCTCACGCAGACGCGTGGCGAAGATGCCCTGTCCGCCGATCAGCGACAGCGAGGCGCGATTCGTGTCGCCCTCGCTCGTGATCGGCACGAGCTCGACGGAGCGCCCGATGACCTTCTCGAGGGCGGCAGCGACGTGGCCGGACTGGGCCTGCGCGAGCGCGCTGCGGCGAGTCCCCAACCTGATCGGAGTGCTCATCGCAGACCTACTGCAGCACGTCCGCGATCTCGTCGAACCGGAGCCTGCGCCCCGTGTAGAAGGGCACCTCCTCCTTCACATAGAGACGCGCGTCGGTGTAGCGGAGATCGCGCATGAGATCGACGAGCTCTGTGACGTCGTCGGCCTCGAGAGGCAGCAGCCACTCGTAGTCGCCGAGAGCGAAGGCCGCGACGGTGTTCGCGATGACGCCCGTGAACGCGGCGCCCTTGCGGCCGTGATCGGCGAGCATCTTGCGTCGCTCCTCCTCAGGGGCGAGGTACCACTCCGGCGTGCGCACGAACGGGTAGAGGCAGAGCCAGTCCTTGGGCTCGACGCCGCGGAGGAAGCCGGGGACGTGCTGGCGGTTGAACTCGGCGTCGCGGTGCACGCCCATCACGTTCCACACCGGCAGCAGCGTGCGCAGCAGCTCGGTGCGCCGCAGTCGCCGCAGTGCCTTCTGCAGATCCTCAGCGGTCTCGCCGTGCAGCCACACCATCAGATCGGCGTCGGCCTTGAGGCCGGAGACGTCGTAGAAGCCCCGCACCGTGACGCCCGAGTCCTCGATGTACGACACGATCGTCTCGAGTTCGGTCGAGTCGGATTCGGTCACCGGGACGTCGGGATTGCGTCGCCAGACCGCCCAGAGGGTGAAGCCGGATGGGTTCTCTTCGCGCTCGTCGGACATGCATCCAGTCTGCCCCCTTTATGCGGAGGGTGCGAACCGGCCCTTCGACGGGCTCAGAGACCCAGACGGCGGCGCCTGGTCAGCGGGATGCGGCGCGGGCGAACACCCAGACGGCGCTGCCGACCACAGCGGCGAGGGCTATCGCCGCGGCGACGGCGCCCACCGGATTGCGGTCGGCGAATCGCCGGGCCTTCACTGCTGCGCGAGCCGAAGCCTTCTCGAGTCGCCGAGGAACGTTGCCCTTGATCTCGATCGCGGCGAGAGCGGCCTTGAGCTCCGCGCGCGCAGAGCTCACCGGATCGGCGATGCCGAGCGGAACCGCGGTCTTCGGCAGTGCCGTCGCCGACACGGCGGCGGAGTCAGAATTCGTCATTGCCGGATCCCTTCGCGAGCTTGATGTCGGTGGCGACCGCCTGCGCGGGGTTCTCGCGCGAGAGGACCTTGCGGAAGCGCAGGAACCCGAGCAGGCCGAAGAACAGCATCGCCAGGATCAGGATGCCGAAGACGGCCAGCGCCGAGAGCCAGACGGGCCACCACGACGACAGCCCGGCGATCGCGAACACGAGGATGACCGGAACCGCCCAGAACAGGAAGAACAGCGCGACGAGGAACCAGACCGAGCCGATCCCCGCATCCTTGGATGTCTTCGAGACCCACGCCTTGGCCGCGTCGATCTCGGCCTTGACGAGGTTCGTGATGAGCTCGGGCAGATCGCCGAGCAGTGTCAGCAGGCTGTCGTCCGCGCGATCCCGGAACGGGCGGGGCATCTCAGTCGTCCGCCTTCTTCGCAGCCGTGGACTTCGCAGCCGTGGCCTTCGCGGCCGTCTTCCGCGCTTCGGCAGTGGCCTCATCCGCCGCCTTCGCAACGTCGTCTGCGGCGTCCTTGCTGGTGGCGAGAGCGGAATCGAGCTTCTGACCAGGGGTTCCCTCGCCGCCGACCGACTTCGCCACCTTCACGACGCCGGTCCAGATCGCTCCCGGTACGGCCGCAGCCTTGTCGCCGACGAAGCTCTTCACCTTCGTGACCTGCTCCTGCACAGGGTCGAGGTTCCAGACCTTCAGCCACTGCGTCTTGATCTGCTCGTAGCGCTCGCGACCTGCGCGCGTGCCGAGCACGTATCCGACGCCGAGTCCGACGACGAGTCCGATCTTCCCTTTCATGGGGTCTCCTCTCGTTACTGTCCAGCAACTCGTGGCGTGCCAGGCTCCCAGCGTAACCCCATATGCCGATTTCGGCATCTACTCCTCAGGGGGGTTGACAGATCGCAGCCTGTCAGCGCCAGAGAAGCGAGTGCCGAAGTCGATCCGCCTCGTCCTTCGCGTCGGGGATCACCTGCGCGAGCCCGGTGCCGGCGAGCCACGCGCCCACGACCGCGAGTCCGGGCACAGCCTGCACGGCAGCGCGAGCGGCCGAACGACGCTCGCCGGATCCGATGATCGATGCGGGCTGCGACTGCGTGAAGCGCGCGCGGTGGGAGGCAACGAGATCGCCTGCGGCCAGCGGCACGCCGAGCAGAGCGGATGCTTCGCGCAGCGCCAGGCGCGCTGCATCGTCGTCGTCGAGAGCCGCGGTCGCGGCCGGTTCGCCCTGCGCGCCGAAGGACACCCGCACGACGTGGCGGGAACCCGCCGCCCTGCGCACCCAGCTCCACTTCGCGCTCGAGTGGGTGAGCGCCTTCGCGACGTGCGAACCGGGAACCGTGAGCACCCCGGTGCCCCGCGGGGCGGCGTCGAGCGCCGGCGCCTCGAGCAGCAGTGTCACGATCTCGATCTCTGGCGCGTCAGCGGCTGAGGTCCGGGCGAGTCTCGGCGCCGCGTCGACCAAGAGCTCGCGGGCGACCGACTCGGACGTGGCGACGATGACGGCATCCGCGGCGATGCTCAACGGCTCCGATTCATCAGCATCGACGTCGACCTCTGCCGTGATCGTCCAGACTGCGCCCTCGCGCGTGACACGGGTGGCCGGAGCCGAGGTCCGGACCTCGCCCCCGAGCCCCTCGAGATCGGCGACCAGCGCGTCGACGAGCACGCTCATCCCGCCGTCGAGTCCCTCGACGGCGGATCCCGGCGCCTTCGCGGCCCGAGCGGCGCCCTCCTCGCGAAGGGCCTGCACAGCCCCCGACAGCGATCCGGTGCTGGTGAGTGCGGCGTTGAGTCCCGGGGCGGCGATGTCGACGTCGACGTCTTCGGGAGACGCCGAGTAGACGCCAGTCGTCACGGGGGCGACGAGCCGGTCGCGCACCTTCGCCCCCATGCGCGAGGTGACGAGCTTGCCGAGGCTGTGGTTGTGGCCGATCGTGAGCGGCGGACGGACACGGTCGAGATAGGCGCGCCAGACGCCAGACCAGCCGATGATGCGGCGAACGTCGTCCTGAAACGGATTCGCAGGGATGCCGAGAATGCCGCCGACCGGAAGCGGAGAGGCTCCGGTGCCGGGGATGCCCGCGAGCCAGGCGCCTCCAGCGGCCGGCGCCACGACGCGGTCCCCCAGGCCGAGCTCCTCCACGAGTGCGCGCACGTGTCCGCCACGGGTCGCGAAGCTCTCGGCGCCCGCATCGACTGTGATGTCGCCCAGCGTCGCGCGCCGGATCGCTCCGCCCACGGCATCCGCCGCCTCCAGCACCGTCACCCGCATGCCGACCTTCGCGCACTCACGAGCCGCGATGAGCCCGCCGACGCCGCCGCCGATCACGACGACATGGGTCTCGGCGGCACGGGCTGCGAGGGCGGGGGGCTCTTCAGTCATCCCACGATTCTCTCAGGCCTCTGCAGTGGTGCCGCTGCTCCCCCGCTTGCGGACCTCGCGCAGCACGATCTGCTCGGGGCAGACCGTCGACAGGAAGTCGCCGACCGAGAGAGCGAGCCTCTCGCCCACGAGGGAATAGAGGATGCGGTTCGCGTCGCGACGTTCGGTGACGAGTCCGGCCTGGCGCAGCACGCTCAGGTGACGCGAGATCGTCGGCCCGCTGGCGGCGAAGCGCGAGGCGATCTCCCCAGCGGCGAGCTCGCCCTCCTTCAGATCCTGCAGGATCTGGCGACGGGTGGGGTGCGCGAGTGCGGCGAAGATGTCGGAGGCGCTGTCTGCCATGTTTGCAATATAGCATCCTTGCTAGATAGTGTTTAGCCGGATAGCTAACAGGCGAAGGAGAGAGCGATGCGAGTGGCCATCACCGGAGGAAGCGGTTTCGTCGGGCGCAATCTCGCAGAGCACCTCGAGGATCCGGTCGTGATCTCGCGCCGTACCGGAGCGGACATCACCGACGTCGATGCCCTCGCGGCCGCGTTCGCGGGATGCGACGCCGTCGCGCACTGCGCCGGCATCAACCGCGAGATCGGCGAGCAGACCTTCCAGCGGGTGCATGTCGAGGGGACGCAGGCGGTCGTCGAGGCCGCTCGCCGCGCCGGGGTCACCCGGATCGTCATGGTCAGTTTCCTTCGCGCCCGCCCCGATTGCGGCTCCGGGTACCACGAGTCGAAGTGGGCGGCCGAGGAGATCGTCCGCAGCTCCGGCATCGACCACACGATCCTCAAGTCCGGCATGATCTACGGCCCGGGCGACCACATGGTCGATCACGTCACCAGGGCCGTGCGCACGCTGCCGTTCTTCTGGACCGTCGGGTTCCGCGAGCGCACGGCACGCCCCGTGCCGGTCGACGACGCGGTCGATGTGCTCGTCGCGGCGCTCGAGGGGCGCATCTCCGAGCCCACGGTCGCGGTGATGGGCGCCGACGAGGTCACGCTCGGCGAGGCCATCCGCCGCATCGCGCGCGTCGCCGGGCGCCGTCCCGCCTACATCCCGATGCCGGTCTGGACGATCCGGGTGCTCGCGCAGCTCACCGAGTGGCTGATGGTGGTTCCCCTCGTCGCGAAGGCACAGGCGCGGATGCTGGCAGAAGGCGTGAGCGAAGCGGCGCCGCCCGCACCCGAGCCGCCCGTCGGCCTCCGCCCGCATCGCACGTTCAGCGACGAACGCATCCGCGCCGCCCTGCCCGAGGGGCGGTTCGGGCTCGGAGACCTGCGGATCCGGCTGCCCTGGAGGCGCTGATCGGGGCCTGGGCCCCGGGCATCCGCTCTCCTCTCCGGTTCGGGAGGAGAACGCGCACTCGGGCTGAGGATTCATGCCCAGGGCTCCTCCCGATCGTGAGAACCCCTCCCGAACGAGCTCGCCGCACCAGCGCGTGAGCATGCGACCGCATGTGGTCACGTGCTCAGGCGGGGCCTGGATCAGCGGGAGTGCACCAGCTCGACGATGCGCGTGAGCTGATCGGGGTCGGTCTCGGGCGGCACGCCGTGACCGAGGTTGAGGATGTGCCCCCTGGCCGCGCGCCCGCGCTCGAGCACATCGAGCACATGAGCTTCGAGAACTGGCCACGGGGCGCCCAGCAGCGCGGGATCGATGTTCCCCTGCACCGTGACGTCGGGACCGAGGATCGCGGCGGCCTCGTCGAGCGGCTGACGCCAGTCGACGCCCACGGCGTCGGCCACGCCGTCCAGGCGCATGTCGGCGAGGAACGGCCCGGTCCCCACGCCGAAGTGGATGGTCGGGATTCCGATGCCGTCCAGCGCCGCGTGCGAATGCGGGGCCACGAAGGCCCGGTAGTCGGCCGGGCTGAGCGAGCCCGCCCACGAGTCGAAGAGCTGGACGACGGATGCTCCGGCATCCCGCTGGATCTCGAGGAACCTCCGCGAGACCTGCCCCAGCCAGCCGGCCAGGCGGTTCCACGAGTCGGGATCGGCGTGCATCATGGCCCGCGCCTGCAGGTGCTCCTTCGACGGACCGCCCTCGACAAGGTACGCGGCAAGCGTGAAGGGGGCTCCCGCGAAGCCGATCAGCGGGGTGCCGCCCAGTTCATCGGTCACGATCTTCACGGCCGCGGCGATCGCCGTACCATCGAGATCGGCCGGATCGATCGCGGTGAGGCGCTGCACATCGTCGGCCGAACGCACGGGGTTCGCGAATACCGGGCCGCGCCCGGGCTCGATCACCACGTCGACGCCGGCGAGGCGCAGCGGGATCACGATGTCACTGAAGAAGACGGCCGCATCGACGCCGTGCCGACGAACGGGCTGCAGAGTGATCTCGGCGGCGAGGTCGGGTGTGAGGCACGCGTCGAGCATGCGCGTGCCGACCCGCAGCTCGCGGTACTCGGGCAGCGAACGGCCCGCCTGCCGCATGAACCACACCGGTGTCTGAGCGGGGCGGTCGCCCCTGAGGGCGCGAAGGAGCGGAGCGTCGGAGAGGGCCATGCATCCATCCTTTCATCCGTGAAACACCGCGGTAACCGATCGACGGTACAATCGAAGGGTGCTGCTGTGTGTCACGGCGAGTCACAAGACCGCCTCCTTCGACTTGCTCGAACGCCTGAGCCGCACCCCCGATGACGTCGCTTCCACCCTGGTGGAGCTGGCGCCGTGCGTGCAGGGTGCGGTCGTTCTGGCGACGTGCAACCGGTTCGAGGCGTACGTCGAACTCGACGAGCCCGTCACCGCGGCCGGCGCCATCGGCGTCGAAGCCGTGCTCGAAGCGGTCGAGTCCGCCACCGGCGTCGCCGCTGACGAGCTCGACGGCGCCTACGCCGTGCACGCGGGGCGACGCGTCGCCGAGCACTTGTTCTCTGTCGCGTCCGGGCTCGAGTCGGTCGTCTCGGGTGAAGGCGAGATCGCCGGTCAGGTGCGACGAGCGCTGAAGTCCGCCCGCAAGGACGGCACCACCTCGCCTGAGCTCGAGCGCCTGTTCCAGCGCGCCAGCCAGGCGCAGCGCAAGGTCAAGAACGTCACCGCCCTCGGCCGCGCCGGCCGATCGCTCGTGCGTCTCGCCCTCGAGCTCGCCGACAGCCGCATCGCCGACTGGTCTGCCGAACGTGTGCTGCTCGTCGGCACGGGCGCGTACGCCGCGGTCACCCTCGCGACGCTCCGCGAGCGCGGAGCCCAGAACATCTCGGTCTACTCGCCGTCGGGCAGGGCGGAGATCTTCGCCGCGAAGCACGGCATCCGCCCTGTGGCCGAGTCCGACTACGCCCGCACCGCCGCACGGTCGAGCCTGCTGATCACCTGCACCACGGCGACCGAGCCGGTGCTCGGGCTCGAGCAGCTGCAGCGGCCGGTCGGTCTCGCCGCGGCGGGATGCCCGGTGGGTCAGCACAGCCAGCTGGTCGTCGACCTGGGCATGCCTCGCAACGTCGACCCGGCTATCGCGAGCCTCGAAGGGGTCGCGCTGCTCGACCTCGAGACCATCCGCCTGCACGCACCCCTCGAAGAGTTGCAGGCGACGGATGCCGCGCGCAGCGTCGTGCGAGAGGCTGCCGACACCTTCCACGTGGTGGGGTCGCGGCAGAGCGTCACCCCCTCGGTGGTCGCCCTTCGCTCGCACATCTTCTCTCTGCTCGACACCGAGATCGCGAGGGCCCGTGCCCGCGGCGACGAAGACGGCAAGGTCGAGCAGGCGCTGCGGCATCTCACCGGCGTGCTGCTGCACACGCCGACCACTCGTGCGCACGAGCTCGCCGCGAGCGGCCGTGCCGACGACTTCGCCGCCGCCCTCGGCACGCTCTACGGCATCGAGCCCGAGCAGCCCGACGCCACGGCATCCGCTAGCGCCTGAGCCGGGCTTCCTGCTCGATCAGCAGGTTGGCTGATCATGTGGTTCTTACAGCGATGCAGATCTGGGATCAATCATCGGTCGCTTCGGCGAGGAGCGATGCGATCGCTGCTCGCACGCGGGGAAGATCGACGTTGATGGTGGCCCACACCGCGTCGTAGTCGGTCGCCTCGTAGTGATGCGCCAGTCGATCGCGCATGCGCTTGATGCTCGACCAAGGCACCTGCGGGTTCGCGACGATCGTTTCATCGCTCAACCGTGCGACGTTCTCACCGATCTTGATGATGATCGACTCGGCCGCGAGCCCCGGTGTATTGAGTTCGTCCGAGATGTACCACTCATGGCCTCGACCGGCGAGCCGCGTACCGTTATCGCACAGACGCAGGATCTCACGCAGCGACCGTTCATCCTTTTCGCTCACGCGGCCACCGCTGACCGGAGGATCGGATGATCAGCGGGGAGCCCTCCGTCTGTGACGACGTCGACCGGAACGCCGAGCAGCTGTTCGGCGGCGAGAGCGAACTCGGCGACCGTCAGCAAGCCGACATTCGGTGAGCGGGTGACCAGGATATCGAGGTCGCTCTGCGCGGTATCCGTGCCCGTCCTGGCGGAACCGAACACTCGCAGGTTGTTCAACCCGTATTCCGCGGCGAGCTTCTTGAGTTCGTCACGATGCTGCTCCAGCGCTTCATGAGGCAAAGGGCGCACAGCCGACCGCAGTCTGTCGACCATCGCCGCCGACGGATTCCGCCGCCCGGCCTCGTACGCGGCGATGTTCGGCTGCGCAACGCCGCTGCGCAATGCGAGCTGCGCTTGGCTGAGCCCCGCCCGCTCACGCAGTTCGCGCAGTGATTCACTCATATCATCATGATATAGCTCACGTGAGTCCGGGGGAAGGGCGAAAGAAGGAGCTGAGGTGCCTCCGCGCCAGTAGGCCCGCATCGGCCGCAGGCTTGACTCGGTCCCCGCGCACGTGCTCATAGTGGGCGATGATCATGGACGCATCGGCAGCGGGGAGAACCGGGATGAGCAAGAATCGGCACCGTGGCCTGACGGCTTTCCTCACGATGCTGGTTCTCCTCACCCTTCCCATCGTCGCCTTCGCGTTCGCCGTGCAGGTCGCGCCAAAGGTGCATGCGGACGGCTCGTGCACGGGTATCGGCTTCGGCTGCACCCCCTCTCCGCATGACGGCCTGCTGCTGGTCGGCTTCCTCTTCGGCCTTCCCGCACTGCTCGCTACTGTGGCGATCGGTGCGCTGCTGAACACGGTGTTCCTGAAGCGCTCGCGCTGGCACGGCATCGTCATCGGACTGCTTTCAACGTTGATCGCCATCGCACTCGTCATTGCTGCGGTGGCGGCCTACCTGACGATCACAGGCGCGCTGCGATGGCCCTGAGATACCGAGACAGCCCTGCGATACTGGGGGCATGGCCCTTCACATCACCGGAGACACCGCCGCCGACACCCTGTTGACCGAGAACCCGCTGGCCCTGCTGGTCGGGATGCTGCTGGACCAGCAGGTTCCGATGGAGACCGCGTTCGCCGGCCCTCTCAAGATCGAGCAGCGCACGGGGGCGACGGATGCCCCCACGATCGCGCGCATGGACCCGGACGAGTTCCTCGCCGCGTTCAAGCAGACGCCTGCCGTGCACCGGTTCCCCGGATCGATGGCGGCACGCGTGCAGACGCTGTGCCAGGAGCTCGTCGACCAGTGGGGCGGCGACGCGCAGAACCTCTGGACGGATGGCGACCCTTCGGGCGCCGAGGTGCTCAAGCGGCTGAAGACCCTGCCCGGCTTCGGCGAGCAGAAGGCGAAGATCTTCCTCGCTCTCCTCGGCAAGCAGTACGGATTCCGCGGAGAGGGCTGGCGCGAAGCATCCGCCCCCTACGGCGAAGAGGGCTCCTACCGCAGCGTCGCCGACATCGTCTCGCCCGAGTCGCTCGGCAAGGTGCGCGAGCACAAGAAGGCGATGAAGGCTGCCGCGAAGGCGAAGGAGTGAGGCCGACCGGCGACGACGTCGCAGGCCTCATCGCCCGCTCCAGCCCGGCGATCCGCCGCAGGGATGCCGAGACGCTGACGGCCCTCATGCAGGAGATCACGGGGCGCGAACCTCACACCTGGGGCACGATCATCGGCTTCGGCTCGGTGCACTACCGCTACCCGACGGGAACCGAGGGTGACAGCGGGGTGCTGAGCTTCGCACCGCGCAAGGCCGCGACGACGATCTACCTGTTCGACGGCGTCGATGCGCATGCCGACGATCTCGCTTCGCTGGGCCCCCACACCACCGGCGTCGGATGCCTGTACATCAAGGACCTCGAGCAGATCGATGCCAAGGTCCTCACGCGCATCCTGAAGCGCTCTCTCGCCTGGGTCGAGGCGGGCGGCACGGAGCAGGTGCAGCTCACCGTCACCGGCTGAGACCGCTCTGTTCCGGCCTCGTGGGGCGGAGCATCCGCCCCACGGCGGCGACGCCGAGACCCCCGCTTCTCGCCGCGCCCCCTGATTCATCGAGGGTCACGGTGAGAAGAAGGGGTCTTGAGGCGCTGAGGACCAGTGCCGGCGCTCAGCGCAGGCCGGCGAAGAAGGTGCGGATGTCGGCGGCGAGAACCTCGGGGCGCTCGAGGGCGGCGAAGTGCCCTCCTTCCTCGAAGCGGCTCCAGTGCACGATGTTCGAGTTGTCGCGCTCGGCGAAGACGCGGATCGTCTGGAAGTCGTCCTTGAACACGGCGACCCCGGTCGGCGCCTGGTTGATGTGCGGCTCGGCCTCGACGCGGGCGTTCTCGAGATAGCTGCGGGACATGCCGGATGCCGCGTTCGCGAACCAGTTCACGCTGACCTCGAGCAATATCTTCTCCAGCGGCACGAGCGAGGTGCCGTTGCCGAAGGAGTTGAACAGCTCGCTGTAGGCGAGCAGGCCGATCGGCGAGTCGCTGATGCCCACCGCCACCGTCTGCGGGCGCGACGAGTTCATCGTGTTGTAGCCGCCGACCGACTGGAACCACTGCATGTGCTCGAGCCCGGCGTAGTCCTGCGGTTCGAGCTTCTCGAACTCGGCCGGGTCGCCCGAAGGGAACGAGAACAGCTGCAGCACGTGCAGTCCCAGGAAGCCCTCGGGGTTGAGCAGCCCGAGCTCGCGGGCGACCATCGCGCCGTTGTCGGAGCCGTGGATGCCGTAATTGTCGTACCCGAGCCCGCGCATCAGCCGGTCGTAGGCCGCCGCGACCTTCGCGGTCGTCCAGCCTGCCGAGGCCAGGGGCTGAGAGAAGCCGTAGCCCGGAACGTCCGGAATCACGACGTCGAAGGCGTCCTCCGCACGGCCGCCGTGCGCCACAGGGTCAGTGAGCAGGTCGATCAGCTCGAGGTAGTCGATGGCGGAGCCGGGATAGGTGTGTGCGAGGAGCAGCGGTGTCGCGCCGGCGTGAACGGAGCGGACGTGGATGAAGTGGATGCTCTGTCCGTCGATCTCGGTCGTGAAGTGCGGGACGGAGTTGATGCGCTCCTGAGCCGCTGTCCAGTCGAAGTCGCGCCACGCTGCCAGAGCCTCGCGGAGGTAGGAGTTCGGGGTGCCGGCATCCCAGTCGCCAGCGTCGCCGACCTCTGTCGGTGACGGCTGGGGAAGGCGGGTGCGGGCCAGGCGATCCTGCAGATCGGCGACCTCGGCGGCGGTGACCGAGACGGTGAAGGGGCTGAAGGTGAGGTTCGTGTTTTCCATATCTCGAGAGTAGAAACGCAATAGGCTGGATTCGTTCCTAATCGAAGAACTTCTTTCGAGAGGATGCCGATGGCCGATCCGACCGCCCGCCTGCTCGCCCTGCTGGGTCTGCTGCAGACCGGGACGGAGCGCTCAGGCAGCGAACTCGCCGCCCGCCTCGGCGTCTCCGGCCGCACCGTCCGCCACGACATCGAGCGGCTCCGCGACCTCGGCTATCCCGTCGACGCGAGTCGCGGCTCGATCGGCGGCTATCGGCTCGGTGCCGGAGGGAAGCTCCCGCCGCTGCTGCTCGACGACGAGGAGGCCGTGGCGGTCACGGTCGGGCTCCGCGCAGCGGCCGGAATCGCGGGCGTGGCCGAATCCGGGGCGAGGGCGCTCGCCAAGCTCGAGCAGGTGCTCCCCTCGCACCTGCGCCCGACGGTCGACGCCCTGCGGTCGAGCGTCGACCGTGCCCCCGAGAACAACGACACCGATGCGCCGGACCCCGAGGTCGACGCCGCGTCTCTCCAGGCCATCGCCGGCGCGATCCGCAACACGGAATGGCTGCGCTTCGACTACGAGGGCGCCCCTTCGCTGGTCGAACCGTACAGATTGCTCACCTGGCATCGACGCTGGTATCTCGTCGCGCGCGATCCTGAGGCGGGCGAATGGGGCACGTACCGCGTCGACTGGATGGACCTGCGGATGCCGACGCGTCGCCGCTTCGATCCGACACCGCTGCCCGGTGGCGACTACACGGCGTTCGCGATGCGCACGATCGCGGTGAGCGGCTGGGTCGTGCACGCGCGCCTGCGCATAGACGCTCCCGCGGAGGCGGTGCTCGATCGCATCCACGCCGCGGTCGGCGTCGTCGAACCGGTCGACGACAGCCACTGCATCCTCGTCACCGGCGCCGACAGCCTCGACACGGTCGCCGCCTACATCGGGATGCTGATGATGGACTTCACGGTGGAGAGCCCGCCGGAGCTGATCCCTCGGCTGCGGCTGCTGTCGGAGCGCTACGCACGCGCGGTCGCCGGCAGCGCGCCAGCCCCGGCATCCGCTCCTACCTCCGAGCTCTGACACCGATACCCCCACCTGACGCCGAGACCCCCACCTGTTCGCGTGAACAGATGGGGGTCTCGGTGATAAGCGGGGGTCTCGGCGCGGCTGGCGCACGAGGCGCGGCCGTGCGTCAGGCGCCCTTCAGGCGCTCCGCGAGGTACCGCTCGAGCTCGTCGATCGAGACGCGCTCCTGCGCCATCGTGTCGCGGTCGCGCACGGTGACGGCGCGGTCGTCGAGGGAGTCGAAGTCGACCGTGACGCAGAACGGCGTGCCGATCTCGTCCTGACGACGGTAGCGGCGGCCGATGGCGCCGGCGTCGTCGAAGTCGATCGCCCATGATCCGCGCAGCGTGTCGGCGACCTCGCGCGCCAGCGGCGAGAGGTTCTCGTTGCGGCTGAGCGGGAGCACGGCCACCTTGACCGGGGCCAGACGCGGGTCGAGGCGCAGCACTGTGCGCACGTCGGTGCCGCCCTTGGCGTTCGGCACTTCCTCCTCGACGTAGGCGTCGACGAGGAACGCCATCATGGCGCGGGTGAGGCCGAAGGACGGCTCGATGACGTACGGGGTGTACCGCTCGCCCGAGGCCTGGTCGAAGTACGACAGCGACGACCCGGAGGCCTCGCTGTGGCTCGACAGGTCGTAGTCGGTGCGATTGGCGACGCCCATGAGCTCGCCCCACTCCTTGCCCTGGAAGCCGAAGCGGTACTCGACGTCGATGGTGCCGGCCGAGTAGTGTGCGCGGTCCTCTTCGGGGACGTCGAAACGACGCATGTTGTCGGCGTCGATGCCGAGATCGATGAACCAGTTCCAGCAGGCCTCGACCCAGTGTTCGAACCACTCCTGCGCCTCGGCGGGCGGGGTGAAGTACTCGATCTCCATCTGCTCGAACTCGCGGGTGCGGAAGATGAAGTTGCCGGGGGTGATCTCGTTGCGGAACGCCTTGCCGACCTGGCCGATGCCGAACGGAGGCTTCTTGCGCGATGCGGTGAGCACGTTCGAGAAGTTCACGAAGATGCCCTGCGCGGTCTCGGGGCGCAGGAAGTACATGCCTGACTCGTCGTCGACGACACCGAGGTAGGTCTTCACCAGGCCCGAGAACGCCTTGGGCTCTGTGTACTGGCCCTTGGTACCGCAGTTCGGGCAGGGAATGTCGGCGAGGCCGTTCTCGGCCTTTCGGCCCTTGCGCGCCTCGAAGTCCTCGATGAGGTTGTCAGCGCGGAAGCGCTTGTGGCACTGGAGGCACTCGACCAGCGGGTCGGTGAAGGTCGCGACGTGACCCGACGCCTCCCACACGCGCTTGGGCAGGATGATGCTCGAGTCCAGGCCGACCATGTCGCCACGGCCGCGCACGAACGTCTGCCACCACTGCCGGCGGATGTTCTCCTTGAGTTCCGTCCCGAGGGGTCCGTAGTCCCAAGCGGACCGCGAACCGCCGTAGATCTCACCCGCTTGGAAGACGAACCCGCGGTGGCGGGCAAGGGCGATGACCTTGTCTAGACGGGACTGTTCGGCCACGGTGGCTCCAATGGTCGGATGCGGGTGAGGAACCCGTGAACGCGGGCCTCTCCATTCTATCCGCGCGTGCTCCGCCGCAACTCTCGCTCACGCGACCCGCGCCACCGCGGTACGCACGAGCCACCAGCGAATCCACGTCAGCCGGACGGTGGCCGGTCGACATCGTGGTGGCGCGCGGCGCTCAGGGCGTGAAGAGGTAGCCGCGCTCGACGTCGAAGCCCGCGATGCGCAGGCCCCGGCCGAGCCGGTCCTCCATCTCGGAGCGCAGACGCAGACGCCACTCGTGCGCGGCATCCGCATCGGTCTCCCGCAGCGACTCCACATCCGTGGGAATGGCGAGGGTGTCGACCACGGCATCGGATGCCGGGGGCTTCGCGATGTCGGCGAGCGCCCACTCGACGTCGAGGCGGTCGCTCTCGTCACCCGCATCCCCTCCGCCGAAGATGCCGTATTGGTTGACCGCGTAACCCGTCACCCTGGCGCCGAGCACGGTGAGGAAGAAGTGCGCGTTGCGCGCGACGAGCGGGTCGAACGTCCAGCTGATGCGGCCGACCTCGCGCGAGAACGCCCACTGCCGCTGGTGCTCCTTGAGTTCGCGCCCCCAGCCGCGACCGCGGTACTCGGGACGCAGGGCCGTGATGTGCGAGTGCATCGCGCGCCGCCCCGGCTCGCCGAAGAAGGCGATCGACGCGCCCACCATTCGCTCCTCACCGTCCTCGCCGTCGAACAGGCCGACCACGTAGTTGCCCGATTGCTGCAAGGCGCGGAGCGTGCCGGCGTCGACGACCCGTTCGGGGCCGCGGATGGAGTCCAGCAGAGCCTGGGCGTCGAGGATGAGTTCTACGGTGTCGAGATCGCGGATGGTGCGCACGGGTCCAGTCTGCCCCTCTCAGACGGATCGCGGAACCTCGCCCCGCCGGAGGGCGGTGCCGCCGCCGGCGCTGGTCGAGTTCTGCGCTCTTCAACCGTCCGGCGGTTCCGGATCGTCCAGGATGTCGGACGGCAGTGCCAGACTCGAGCCATGCAGCAACGTGTCAGCTTCATCACCCTCGCCGTCTCCGACCTCGCTCGCAGCCGCGCCTTCTACGTCGAGGGCCTCGGCTGGGAGCCCGTGTTCTCCGGCGACGACGTGCTCATGTTCCCCGTCGCGGATCGGGTGATCCTGTCGCTGTGGTCGATCGAGGGCTTCACGGCCGAGCTCGGCGAGGCACCGGCATCCGGTGTCGCACCGATCACCCTCGCGCACAATCTCGCCACCCCCGCCGAGGTCGACGATGTGCTCGCCGAGGCCGCTCTGCTCGGGGCCCCGGTCAGTCCTGGTGTGCAGCGGGAGTGGGGCGGGTACTCGGGGTACTTCACCGACCCCGACGGCTTCCGCTGGGAGATCGCGGTCAACCCCGGCGAGACGGGCGAGTTCGTCCTGCCATCGTGACCCGGCAGTTCTGCGCCGACGCGCCCCGCTCTCCGGAACGCCGATAGCCTGAACCGATGGGAGAGAACGACGAGCGCGCACGCAGACGACTCTCCCGCAGTTCCCCGAAATGGGCGATCGTCGCCGTCCTGGCATTCGCCGGTCTCTGCTCGTCGTTCATGTTCACGCTCGTCGTGCCGCTGCAGGCCGAGCTCCCCCACCTGCTGAACGCGTCTCGCGAAGACACCACGTGGGTCGTCACGATCACGCTCCTCGTCGCCGCCGTCGCCACGCCGATCTCCGGTCGGCTGGGTGACATGTACGGCAAGCGCCGGGTCATCATCGTGCTGCTCGCGCTCCTCATCGTGGGCTCGACGATCGCGGCGCTGTCGGGCTCGATCGTGGGCGTCATCATCGGCCGCGCCCTGCAGGGGGCTGTGACCGGCGTGGTGCCGCTCGGCATCGCCGTGATGCGCGACACCCTGCCGCCCGAGCGGTTGGGCACGGCGGTCGCACTCATGAGCGCGACGATGGGCGTCGGCGGGGCGATCGGGATGCCGGTGGCCGCGATCCTCGCCGAGAACGCCGACTGGCACTGGCTGTTCTGGCTCGCAGCGGCACTGGGCGCGATCGGACTCCTGCTGGTCGTCGTCACCGTCCCCGAGGACGTGCTCCGCTCCTCCGGTCGGCTCGACGTGATCGGCGCCATCGGCCTTGCGATCGGACTCACCGGAATCCTGCTGTTCGTCTCCCGCGGCGCGGAGTGGGGATGGACCGCTCCGCTCACGCTCACCTGCGTCATCGGCGGCATCATGGTGCTGCTCGTCTGGGGCTGGTACCAGCTGCGCACGAAGGACCCCCTGCTCGACCTGCGCGTCGCCGCCCGCCCCGCCGTGCTGTTCACCAACATCGCCGCGATCGGCATGGGCTTCGCCCTGTTCGCCTCGAACGTCACGTTCCCTCAGCTCCTCGAGATGCCGGTCGGCAGCGGCTCGGGGTTCGGACTCGACATGGTGGGCGCCTCACTCATCATCATGCCGGCCGGTCTCGTGATGATGGTCATCTCCCCGCTCTCCGGCTGGCTCGAGCGCACGGTCGGCCCCAGACCGCTCTTCACCGTCGGCGCCGTCGCGATCGTGCTCGCCTACGTGTTCGTGCTGCTGTGGTCGAGCGAGGTCTGGCACATCTTCGTCGCCAACCTCCTCATCGGCGTCGGTATCGGCTTCACGTTCGCAGCGATGCCGATGATCATCATGCGCTCCGTGCCGGCGAACGAGACCGGCGCCTCGAACGGCTTGAACGCGCTCTTCCGCTCGGTCGGCACGTCGAGCGCCTCGGCGGTGATGGGCGGGGTGCTCGCGGCGATGAGCGTGACGGTCGACGGCGTCGCCGTGCCGACGCGCGCCGCGTTCGACGTATGCTTCTGGCTCGCGATCGTGGCCGGAGCCGTGGCCGTCGTGCTGTCGCTGTTCATTCCCCGGCAGCGCTCGGCCGAGCAGCATCCGTCGCTGCCGAGCTGACCGTCAGCGCGTGATCTCGCGCGGATCGGGGTCGCCGTCGCGCGGCGGACGCAACCGGTCGGGGATCGGCCACGCCAGCGTGAACTGCGCGGTCGCCGGACGGGTCATGTCGCCGAAGTCGTCGATCTTCACCACGATCCTGCCGGGCGCACCCGCTTCGTCGGGCGTGACCTCGACGATGCGCACGCGCAGCGGACGATCGCCTTCGCCCTCCAGCATCCAGGGTTCCGCGAGCCAGGCGATGCCGTGCTCTTCGAGTGCGGCCTCTGCGTCCAGCCATTCGACGGGAGCGGATGCCGGGCGCCCGAGCACGTCGACGGCGATCCATTCGTCGCCTTCCGGGTGTATCCAGCCGAGGAGCTCTCCGTCGTCACGGCGATGCGGGGTCCAGTCGGGGTGAGGCATGCCTCGATGCTAGACGGCTGGAGAACTAGTGCGTGTACTCCATGAGTTCGACGCCGAGGACGCGAAATGCGTCGTGCGCGCGCAGCCGGTGCGCGATCGAGAGATCGTCGAAGCAGACGATGAGCGAGTAGGCGACGCCTGCACGGGGTCCGGCCAGCACACCGGCCTCGGCCCGCACACCGCGGTCACGGCCGGTCTTGTTGATGAACAGCAGCCCGTGGGCGTCGTGGTCGTGCGCGAACGGATCGAGGCCGGTGGATGCCGCCACGAGGCTGAGATCCTGGTTGAGGCTGAGCCACTCGGACACCTGGGCGCTCACCGCCGCATCGACGACCTGCGAGTTGACCAGAGCGGAGAACAGGCCCGCGAGTTCACGAGACGAGCCCACCGCGACGTGCGGGGCGTCGTCGGGACCGCGCTGGTCGCGGAAGCGGTCGAGCAGCGCCGTGCGTCGCAGCCCCAACGACTCGATGCGCTCGCGCACGCGGTCGTGACCGACCTTCTGCAGCAGCGCATTCGCCGCGATCGGATCACCCGCGGTGGCCGCGAGCACGGCGAGATCTTCCAGCGGCAGCGCCGGCGCGTGCAGGTGCCGCCACACCCCTGAGGTCGACACCTGATCGGTGGCGGCGCGCTCCACGATCTCGAGAGGATCGAGGGTTCCTGCCTCGAACGCGGCCGCGACCTCGACGAGCAACGGCACGACTCCGAGTCCCGCGATCGGCATTGTCACGTGGTCGTCGCCGGAGAGCACGTGTACGTGGGAATCGAGGTCGACGACGTGCACCGACACCTGCACACCGGCATCCGCCAGCATCTCGAGAGAGCGCAGGGTCGAGGTGAACGACCGCTTGCCGATCGCCGCGCGGCGCGGCAGCCGCCGTACCGCGCGCTGAGACCGCCGACCTGACGGAGAGTCAGAGCTCGACGAGTGGCGGAAGCCTTCGACCGGCTCGGGAGCGCCCACGCGTGATCCTTTGAGGGGGGTTGGATTGCGGGATGCCATGGGGATGCACTCCCCAGCAGCACGGATATCGTAACCCTCGTGAGTGAGGATCCTTCACGAACTCCGGAGAAAGGTCACCAGATCGTCACACGGGCGTTCTGCGGCAGCCACAGGGCGTCGGATTCGGTCACGCCGAAGGCCTCGTAGAACGCGTCGATGTTGCGCACGATCTGGTTGCAGCGGAACTCGGTCGGCGAGTGCGGGTCGATCGTGAGCAGTCGCAGGGTCTCGGCTTCGCGGCTCTTCTGCTGCCACACCTGCGCCCACGACAACAGCAGACGCTGCACGCCGGTGTAGCCGTCGATCACCGGGGCCCCTGCACCGCCGAGCGACAGCTCGTACGCCTTGAGCGCGATGCCGAGGCCGCCGAGATCGCCGATGTTCTCGCCGATCGTGAGGGCGCCGTTGACGTGGTGCTCGGCGTCGAGCCCTTCGGGGACCAGAGCGTCGTACTGCTCGATGAGGGCCTTGGTGCGCTCCTCGAAGGCCGAGCGGTCGGCATCCGTCCACCAGTCGTCGAGCTTGCCGTCGCCGTCGTAGCGACTGCCCTGGTCGTCGAAGCCGTGGCCGATCTCGTGCCCGATGACCGCGCCGATGCCTCCGTAGTTGGCCGCCGCGTCACGGCTCACGTCGAAGAACGGGTACTGCAGGATGGCCGCCGGGAACACGATCTCGTTCATCGAGGGGTTGTAGTACGCGTTGACCATCTGCGGCGGCATGTGCCACTCGGCGCGGTCGATGGGCTTGCCGACCTTGTCGATGTGACGGTCGTGCTCGAAGATCGCCGCGCGGCGCACGTTGCCGAACAGGTCGTCGCGGTCGATCACGAGAGAGGAGTAGTCACGCCAGACGTCGGGGTGGCCGATCTTGGGCGTGAAGGCGTCGAGCTTGGCGAGCGCGCGCTCGCGGGTCTCGGCGGTCATCCACTCAAGGGTCGTGATGCTCTGCCGGTACGCCTCGATGAGGTTGCCGACCAGTTCGTCCATCGCGGCCTTCGCCGTCGGCGGATAGTGACGCTCGACATAGACCTTGCCGATCGCCTCCCCGAGGGCGCCCTCGGTGACCGAGACGCCGCGCTTCCAGCGCTCGCGGATGCTGGGCACGCCCGAGAGCTCGGTGCCGTAGAACGAGAAGTTCTCCTGCACGAGATCGTCTGTGAGGAAGGGAGCGGCCGCGTGCACCACCTGGGAGCGCAGCCACGCCTTCCAGTCGTCGAGCCGGTCGGCGACGAGGAGCGAGCCGAGAGCCTCGAAGAAGCTGGGCTGAGAGACGACGACCTCGTCGAGAGCGACCGGGTTCGACGGACTGACTCCCTCGCGCCAGGGCGCGAGGTCGACGCCGGCGAGGTCCTGCAGCTCGGCCCAGGTCTTGAGGTTGTACGTCTCGACGGCGTCACGGCTGCGCACGTTGTCCCAGTGGTGCGAGGCGAGCTCGGTCTCGAGCGCGATCGCCCGGTCGGCGTGCGCCGCGGCATCCGAGATACCGGCGAGTGCGAGCAGCCGCTCGAGGTGCTCGCGGTACTTCGCGCGGGTCTCCTCGAAGGTATCGAGACGGTAGTAGCTCTCGTCGGGCAGCGACAGACCGCCCTGCAGAAGAACCGGCAGGTACCGCTCGGGGTCACCAGGGTCGCCGTCGACGTACAGTCCGATCAGGTGAGCACGGCCGTCGCGGTCGTAGGCGCCGACGGTGCGCAGGAACGCGGGGATGCTGTCGAGCGCGTCGATCTCGGCGAGAGTCTCGACCAGCGGCGTCACACCGGCGGCATCGATGCGCGCGGTGTCCATGAAACTCGCGAACAGGTCGCCGATCTTGCGGGCGAGCGTGCCCTCCTCAGCGTCCTGCGACTCCTCGATGATCGCCCTGACGTCTTTCTCGGCCTGTTCGGCGAGCATGTGGAACGCGCCCCATCGGGCTTTGTCGGCGGGGATCTCGGTGCGGGCGAACCAGGTGCCGTTGACGTGGCGGTACAGGTCGTCCTGCGGACGGATGTCGGAGCTGAACTCTTCGATGGCGAGGCCTGCGGGGAGGGTCATGGAGACAGCCTATGCGGCACACCCGACATCAGGATCGGAGGACAGGCCGGCTCCCGGCCGAGTACACGCGCGTCGCAAGGCTGTTCGCTCTTCTGGAGGACGCTTGGTCGAAAAACGTCCTTCGCAAGCGCAATCGTCCTTCGGAAGCGCAGGTCATCGTCAGGTCAAGCGCGGCGACGGATGCCGAAGCGGCGCCGCTTGGGTCTCTCGGCGTCGGCGGCGCGCAATGCACGACGCGCAGCGCGGCGTTCCGCCCACGCGGCGACTTCCGCGTCGATGTCGCGCGGCTGCGTCACCACGGGCGGGCCGCCCATCAGCTGCCGCCGGGCCTCGAGCACGCGGCGATTGAAGTCCTCGAGCACGTGGCGCACGTCGGACTCGCGGCCGAGCAGGTCGAGCTGGTCGTCGAGCTCGCGGTCCTCGGTGCGCAGCAGGATCGCGGGCGGCCCCAGCCCCGTCAGGTTCTCGTTCTCGATCTTGCGGCGGATCCACCAGTCCGGATCGTGGTGGTCGCCCAGCCCCTCGATCGGCTTGCCCGCACCGGGCAGATCGTCGAAATCGCCCCGGCGGATCGCCACCTGGATCGCGCTCTCGATGTAAGCGGCGCGGTCCACGGCCGCGCCTGCGCCCGGCGCCGTGCCGGTCTCGGCATCCGCATCCGTCTCGCTGCCGCTCTGCTGCCGCGCGCGATACCTGGCCGCGGCCTCTCGTGGATCGGTCATGTGCACCTCCGACTGGTTCCAGGGTACGCCGGGCGCGCTCGGGCCGCGCGCGGCGCTCGCGTAGCGCCCGCTGCCGCAATCCGCCGCGGATACCGACGCGAGGCGCCACCCCAGCGCGCGCCGATCGGGCCCCTAGGGGGAGCCGCCATGTCGCCGCATCCCCCTAGGCTCGGAGGGTGAGCCTGAACCGCGAGATCCTGCGCCTCGCCGTGCCCGCACTGGGCGCGCTGATCGCCGAGCCCGCGTTCCTCATCGTCGATGCCGCGCTGGTCGGGCACCTCGGCACCGCACCGCTCGCCGGTCTCGGCATCGCGAGCGCCGTGCTGCAGACGGTCGTCGGACTCATGGTGTTCCTCGCCTACTCGACGACGCCCGCAGTCGCGCGACGGTTCGGCGCCGGCCGACCGGGCGAAGCCGTGAGCGTCGGCATCAACGGCATGTGGCTCGCGCTCGGGCTCGGCGCCGTGCTGGCCGTGATCGGAGCCGTGGCGTCTCCGTGGCTCGTGTCGCTGTTCGGCGCGAGCGACGCCGTCGCTGCCGAGGCCAACGCCTACCTCGTGATCTCGATGTGGGGCCTGCCGGCCATGCTCATCGTGTTCGCTGCGACCGGGCTGCTGCGCGGCATGCAGGACACCATGACGCCGCTGTGGATCGCCGGTCTCGGCTTCGGCGCCAACGCTCTGCTCAACTACGTCTTCATCTACGGACTCGGCTGGGGCATCGCAGGCTCGGCCGCCGGCACGGTCACCGCCCAATGGGGCATGGTCGCCGCGTACGTGCTGGTCGTGCAGCGGCTCGCCGCGAAGCACAGCGCCTCCCTGCGCGCGCACGGCCGCGGCATCCGCAGCACAGCGCGGTCGGGCGGCTGGCTGTTCCTGCGCACCGTGAGCCTGCGCGTGGCCCTGCTCGCGACCGTCGGCATCGCGACCGGGATCGGCACGACCGAGCTCGCCGGATGGCAGATCGTCTTCACGATCTTCTCGGCCGCGGCCTTCGCCCTCGATGCTCTCGCGATCGCCGCCCAGGCGCTGATCGGCAAGGAGCTCGGCGCAGGGGATGAGATTCAGGTGCATCGTGTGCTGGCGCGAACAGTCGCGTGGGGCGCCTGGTTCGGCGTGATCGTCGGCGCTCTGATCGGGGCGCTGTCGGGAGTCCTCGGCATCGTCTTCACCGGAGACGCCGCAGTAGCCGCTCTCGTGCAGCCCGCACTGATCGTGCTCGCGGTCGCCCAGCCCATCGCCGGCGTCGTCTTCGTTCTCGACGGCGTGCTGATGGGGGCGAACGACGCGAAGTATCTCGCGGTCGCCGGCGGCATCAACCTGGTGCCGTTCCTGCCCGCGTTGTGGATCATCGCGGCCACCGACGTCGACGGGGCGGCAGGCCTCATCTGGCTCGCCGTCGCCTTCTTCGGCATCTACCTCCTGGCGCGCCTCGGCACGCTGGGCTGGCGGGTGCGCTCGGGTCGGTGGATCTCGGTGGACGCATGAGCGCCTGGCCGGAAGACGCGGATGCCGTCATCCGCCGGATTCGCGATGAGCTCGCCGCTTCGGCCGACGTTTTCGACGGCCTCGACGACGTCCGGGTCGCGGCCGACCTCCGCGGCGACGACCTCGAGCATCTGACGATCGATGCGAGCGGCGCGGCTCTTCGACTGAGGCCACAGCCCTCGGCGACGGCCGCGACAGGCGGCGTGACGGAATCGTCCCCGACTTCCGAGATCCGGTCGCGGCGGTCGGGGATCGCACGCAGGGTGCGGCTGATCGCCGCGCCGGTGCGGATCGACGAGATCCCGCTCACGATCGACATCGAACTCCTCGACGCACCCATCGACTGGCTCGAGTATGCGCGGCCGACCGACTCGGCCCGGCCGGAGACAGCGCTCGGCGCCGAACTCCGTGACGACGGCGAAGGGATGCGCGGTGCGCTCTCCGCGTCGATCCGCAGTTCCGATGTGGGCCCCCTGCTCGAGCGTGTGACTCGCGCCGCTCTCGCCGCAGAGGGTCTCGTCATCCGTTCCGTCCGGGTCGACCTCGATCAGGACGGAGCCGACGGCATCCGTCTCTCCGCCCGGGTCCGCGTGCGATGGAGACTGCTCAGCGCTTCGGCGCGGGCGAAGGTACGACTGCGAATCAGCCCGGACGCGGTCGTCACGGTGCACGAACTCGAGGTCGGCAGCCGCAACCCGATCGTGGCGCTCGCGCTGCGCGCCGCTCGCAAAGCGATACGTGCGCAAGTCGGCCGCACTCTCGATCTCAACGACTCGCGCTCCGGCTCGGCGGTCCGCCTGCACGGTCTGCGCGTCACGGTGGGTCGAGACCTCAACGTCGAGGCCAGGCTGGGCTGAGTCCGTTCAGACCGTGCCGTCGTCGAGTTTGTCGACATGCTCCGGGCACAGCGCAGAAACGGATGGCTCCATGAAGGCCGCCACCATCGCGTCGTTGAATCGAGTCTGCTTGAGTCCATCCTCGAGTTCGAAGCCGCTCACACCGAGATCGAACTGCTCGCAGATGTACCAGCCGACGCCGATGATCTCCCGATCCGTCCACCGATTCAGGTCGTCGACAGCCGCATCGCGCACCTGGGTAGCGAGCGCGACCTCGACGTCGGCGAGCGGCTCCTGGGTCGGCTCGGGAGCCGGCGTGTACGGCGTCACGACCGCGGTCGGCTCCGGCGAGGGGGCGGCATCGGTCACGGCGGTGCACCCGGCGAGCGCGAGGGCGACCACCGGCAGCGCGGCGAGTCTCAGGGCGACGTTCATACGGCGTACCTCCGGCACCACTCGTACATGATCACGGCGGCGGCCGCGCTCGCGTTGATCGATCGGGTCGAGCCGTACTGCGTGATCTCGACATGGGCGGATGCCGCGGCGAGCGCCTCGGCGGAGAGCCCTGGCCCCTCCTGGCCGAACAGCAGAACACAGCTCTCGGGGAGTTCGGCGCGGTCGACCGGCACCGCCCCGTCGACGTTGTCGACCGCGATGACCGGGATGCCGGCATCCGCCGCCCACGCGGCGAAGTCCTCGACCGTCTCGTGATGCACGACGTGCTGGTAGCGGTCGGTGACCATGGCCCCGCGCTTGTTCCAGCGACGCCGCCCGATGATGTGCACGGTGTCGGCGAGGAACGCGTTGGCGCTGCGCACGATCGAACCG
Organism: Microbacterium natoriense; assembly: GCF_030816295.1. Taxonomy (NCBI): domain Bacteria; kingdom Bacillati; phylum Actinomycetota; class Actinomycetes; order Micrococcales; family Microbacteriaceae; genus Microbacterium; species Microbacterium natoriense. The sequence continues at coordinate 51,082 of NZ_JAUSXV010000001.1, forward strand.
ATGTTCATGTCGTGCTGCCAGTTCTCGATCGCGACGTGGAACGGATGCCGCTGCAGATCGAGATCGGCGACGATCGCCTCCATGCGCCAGTACCGGTAGCGATCGATCACGTTGCGGGTGTCGCCGTGGGCGAGGAGCTCCGGGTCGTAGTGCTCTTCTTCGGGCCACTCCCCTGGCCAGGGTCCGACGCCGTATCCCGGCTGTGCCGAGTCCTGGGTCGCTGAGCCCGCCTGCGCGTCGTCCATCAGGCCAGCGTATCCGCGGCCGACACGGGTGCCGGTCAGTCGATGATCACGTAGAGCGTGCTCGACCACATCACGAACCACAGCACCGCGATGGCGACGAGCGGCAGCAGCGTGACGACCCGTCTGGCCGCTCCGCCGAAACGCAGCGCGAAGGCGGTGACCACGACGGCGATGATGCTCCCGATCAGTGCGGCGATGGTCGTGGGCCAGCCGGTCTGCGTGTCCCCCGCCTCCCAGTCGCACAGGCGACCCGCCGGGATGAACGTGATCTCGACGGTGCGCAGCGTGTTGTCGTGGGGTTCCACCCCGTCGGGCAGGTCGCTCGCCCAGCAGGAGTCCATCACGTCGGCTCCGGCATCCGTCCCCTGCGAGATGGTGGCCGCGGCCACAGGGAAGACACTCAGCACGGCCAGCAACAAGAGCACCCACCAGGCGGTGCTCGTCCTCGTCAGCGACATGGTTCCCCTCCCCTCCCTGGTGTAGCACGCGCGGGATGCCGACAGCGAGAACCGTCGACCGATCGTTATTTAGGTGGACCGAAAAATCCGCTACGATTTCGGCATGCCTAAAAATTCGGTGATCGACATGGCGCCGCCGGCCGTCGCCCCTCGCAGCCTGTGGCTGCTCGGCCCCGCGCTCGTCGCCGGGGTCGCCTACCTCGATCCGGGCAACGTGGCGAGCAACATGACCGCGGGGGCGCAGTACGGCTATCTGCTGGTCTGGGTCGTCCTGGCCGGCAACATCATGGCCTGGCTCATCCAGTACCTCTCGGCAAAGCTCGGCGTCGTGACAGGCCAGAGCCTGCCCGAGGTGCTGGGCGCCCGGTTGCGCAACCGTTGGGCGCGACGGGCGTACTGGCTGCAGGCCGAGCTCGTCGCGATGGCCACCGATCTCGCCGAGGTGATCGGCGGCGCGGTCGCACTGAACCTCCTGTTCGACGTGCCGCTGCTGCTGGGCGGCTTCATCACCGGCGCCGTGTCGATGATCGTCCTCGCAGTGCAGAGCCGCCGCGGACCTCGCCACTTCGAGTTCGTGATCATCTCGCTCATGGCGATCATCACGTTCGGCTTCGTCGCGGGGGTCTTCGTCGCGCCGCCGGATCCCGCGGGAGTCGTCGGCGGAATCGTCCCGCGCTTCGAAGGAACCGGCTCGGTGCTGCTCGCGGCATCCATCCTGGGCGCGACGATCATGCCGCACGCGATCTACGCCCATTCCTCGCTCGCCCGCGACCGGTTCGGCTCGTCTGGGGCGAGAGGGCAGAAGGTAGATGCCGCCGCCGAGGCCGTGCGCACGGAGCCCTCGCGCATCCGGCGTCTGCTGACGGCGACCCGCTGGGACGTGTCGATCGCGATGATCATCGCCGGCTCGGTGAACCTGTGCATCCTGCTGCTCGCCGCCGCGAACCTCGCCGGCGTGGAGGGCACCGACTCGCTGGAGGGCGCGCACGCCGCACTCGCCGCAGGTCTCGGCCCCGTGGTCGCGACGTTCTTCGCCGTGGGCCTTCTCGCATCCGGGCTCGCATCGACCTCGGTCGGCGCCTACGCCGGAGCCGAGATCATGCACGGGCTGCTGCACGTGCGCATCCCTCTGCTGGCCCGACGCCTCGTGACCCTGATCCCCGCCCTGGTCATCCTGGGGCTCGGCGTCGACCCCACGCTCGCGCTCGTGCTCAGTCAGGTCGCGCTGTCCTTCGGCATCCCCTTCGCCCTCATCCCGCTCGTGGTCCTCACCGCACAGCGACGCACTCTCGGGTCGTATGCGAACCGCATCTGGACGACGGCGGCCGGGATCGTGGCGTCGATCCTCCTGATCGCCCTCAACGGCGCACTGCTGTGGCTCCTCGCGACCGGATGATCCGACGGTGTCGTCGGACATTGATTGAACGCCTATTCAGTGCTCCGCTATTCTTCGTCTGTGGATGATGACCTGGGAATCCTGATCTTTCTCGGTGCCGGCGTGCTCGTGCTCATCGGCATCGTCTTCTTCGGCGTACTGAGCTCACGCCGCAAGAAGGCCGCGACACAGCGGACCTTCACCGTCCGGCAGCAGATCATCGGCGAACAGCCCTTCCTCGCCAGCAGCGACCTCGATGCCTCCGACAGGCGTCAGGAAGAGCTGTTCCGGGAGACGTACCCGATCGGCGGCAGTCTCGTGCTGAATCTCGTGGATGCCGAGGGCGCGTGGGCCGAGCGCGAGGTGCATGTCTCGCGTATCGGCCGGAGTCTGCGCGCCGGCTGGCCGCAGGCCCGCATCGGGCTGACGGCGTACTTCCGCGAGTGGGAGAACACCGAGTTCCCTGCCGTCTTCCCGGTGAAGGGCACCGACAGAATCACGACCGTCGAACTCGACGAGGGCGGCGTGACGGCATCCGACGATCGCAATGCGGTCGTGTGGTCGGCACAATGGTCTGCGCTGCTCTTCTCCAACGGCTCGGACATCGTCCTCGGCGACGGCACCGGGAAGACCATCCGTTTCGACCACCCCGACGGGCACCCCGCGCTCGAGGAGCTCCTCATCAAGTACGGCACTCTGAAACAGATGCACTTCTGACCGCGCAAACCGCCCTGCTCATTCCGGAGGCGGCGAGGGCTCGGATCCGAGAGAGGATACGCTGAATCACATGCCCGCAGCATCCGTCGTCCGCCTTCTCACGTGGATCGGACTCGCGACCGGGCTGATCGGCGGCCTGCTGGTCGCGTTCCCGAACGTGCTCCCGGTGGGCGGTCCGTGGGTGCAGCTCGCCCTCGGCATCGCGACTCTCGTGCTCGCGTTCCGCGCCAGGAAGATCGGCATCGCCCAGATCGAGGGCTTCGACGGGCGACTGTCGCTCGCGGCGGCGCTGCTCGGCTTCCTCGTCGTGTTCTTCGCCGGCCAAGTCGCCTTCGGCCTCCTCGTCGATGTCGCGAATCCCTAGGCTGGACCCGTGGCATCCCCCGCAGCTGACGACTACCTCAAGACCGTCTACGCCCACACCGAGTGGCAGGACGCGCCGATCACCCCCTCGGTGCTCGCCGCGAAGCTCGGCATCGCGCCGTCGAGCGTGACAGAGATGGTCAAGAAGCTCGCCGCAGCAGGATTGGTCTCGCACGTCCCGTACGGGGCGGTGCGATTGACGGATGCCGGCGCCGAGCGCGCTCTCGCGATCATCCGCCGGCATCGACTGATCGAGACCTGGCTCGTGCGCGAGTTCGACTACGGCTGGGACGAGGTCCACGACGAGGCCGAGGTGCTCGAGCACACGATCAGCGACCGACTGCTCGAAGGCATCGACGCCCGGCTCGGTCGGCCGCGTTTCGACCCGCATGGGGACGCGATTCCGGATTCCGCGGGCCAGGTCGATCGCGAGCCCTTCGTGCTGCTCGCCGAGGCCGCCGTGGGTCACGTCGGACGCGTGCTCCGGGTGAGCGATCAGGACCCCGAGGTCCTCCGCGTGATCGAGGCCGCCGGAGTCGCGGTGGGCGCCGAGGTGACGGTGACCGCCGACGGGATCGTGGTCGACGGGGCGCCCGTCGCGGTGGGCGACGCCGCCGAGGTGATCTGGCTCAGCGCCTGACGGCCTGCTCCGCGTCATCCTCGCCCTCTAGGCTGTGCACATGGCACAACGCGACGACATCGAATGCTGGCTCACCGACATGGACGGCGTGCTCGTCCACGAGAACGACGCCATCCCCGGGGCGTCCGAACTGCTCGCCGGCTGGGAGAGCTCCGGCATCCCCTACCTGGTGCTCACGAACAACTCGATCTTCACCGCCCGCGACCTCTCCGCGCGCCTGCGCACGAGCGGACTGCACGTGCCGGAGGACCGCATCTGGACTTCGGCGCTCGCGACCGCCGACTTCCTGAAGCAGCAGCTGCCCGGCGGCTCGGCGTTCGTGATCGGCGAGGCCGGAATCCTCACCGCCCTGCACGACGCCGGGTTCATCATGACCGAGACGAACCCCGACTTCGTGGTCGTCGGCGAGACGCGCAACTACTCGTTCGAGGCGATCACCAAGGCGATCAGGCTCATCAACGACGGCGCGCGTTTCATCGTCACGAACCCCGACGCCACCGGCCCGAGCGCCGACGGACCGCTCCCCGCGACCGGCGCGATCGCCGCGCTCATCACGAAGGCCACCGGCAAGGAGCCGTACGTCGTCGGCAAGCCCAACCCGATGATGTTCCGCTCGGCCCTGAACAAGATCGGCGCGCACTCCAAGCGCACCGGCATGATCGGCGACCGCATGGACACCGATGTCGTCGCCGGAATCGAAGCGGGCCTGCACACGGTGCTCGTACTCACGGGCATCAGCGATCAGGCCGAGATCGAGAAGTACCCGTTCCGCCCCGACGAGATCGTGCAGTCGGTCGCCGATCTGCTTCCCCGCATCACCGAGACCATCCCGACGGTCAAGACGAAGAAGTGACGAGTGGGCGTTCTCGATGAGGGTGAGCGAGTACGGGCAGCGGATGCCGCGGCCTGGCGCGCCTGGCTCGACGAGAACCACGCACGCACCGCGGGTGTGTGGCTGCTGAGCGTGCGCGGCAACACGAACGCCGGCGTCGGCTATGAAGACGCCGTGCGCCACGCGCTCTGCTTCGGCTGGATCGACGGCCCTGTGCGCACCTTCGACGATCAGACGGTCGGGCAGTGGTTCTCTCCTCGGCGCCCGTCGAGCGGCTGGGCCGCGACCAACAAGGCGCGCATCGCCGAGCTCGAGGCCGCGGGGCTGCTGGCGCCGGCCGGCATCCGTGCGCTCGACGTCGCCAAGGCCAACGGAGCCTGGGAGGTTCTCGACGGCCCGGAGGCCGGGATCGAGCCACCCGAGTTCACGCAGGCGCTCGACGCCCTGCCCGCGGCGCGCGCGAACTGGGACGCCTTCCCGAAGTCGGTCAGGAAGCTCGGGCTCACGAACATCGCGATGGCCAAGCGCCCCGAGACCCGAGCGGCGCGCATCGCGAAGATCGTGGCGGATGCGGCGGAGAACAGACGCCCATGAGTCAGAACGACCTGCTGTTCCTCGTCGTCACGCTGAGCCTCGTGACCTCGCTCATCGTGATGATCGCGCGATTCGCGAGCTCACGCCGTCGCGGCCGCGGAGACGAGTCCGACGGTCGCGCCGGCTGGTGGGAAGGCCCCTGGGACGACGACGACCGACGCCCCTGAGGTCATGACGCCAGCGACGCCCCCGGGATCGCGGCGAGCAGCTCGCGCGTGTAGGGGTGCTGCGGGTCGTCGAAGAGCCGCTCCGGCGTGCCGCTCTCGACGATGACTCCGCGCTGCATCACGTGCACCTCGTCGGAGATCATCCGCACGACCGCGAGGTCGTGGCTGATGAACAGATAACTCAGCCCGAGACGCGACTGCAGCTCGCCCAGGAGCTCGAGGATCTGCGCCTGCACCAGCACGTCCAGCGCCGAGACGGCCTCGTCGAGCACGACCAGCTCCGGCTCCAGCGCGAGGGCCCGAGCGATCGCGACCCGCTGACGCTGACCGCCCGACAGCTCGTGCGGCAGCCGCTCAGCCATGGCGGCGGGCAGTGCGACCTGTTCGAGGAGCTCACGCACGCGTGCGCGCCGGCTCTCCGCCGTGCCGACGCGGTGCACCCGCAAGGGCTCGGCGATAGACTCCGCGACGGTGTAGCGCGGGTCGAGCGATGCGTACGGGTTCTGGAACACGGGCTGCGCTCTGCGGCGCAGGGCGAACAGCTCCCGACGGCGAAGGCCGGTGAGGTCGACGCCGTCGAACAGGATCGACCCCGAAGTGGCATCCTCGAGACCGAGCACCATGTTCGCCGTGGTGGACTTGCCCGATCCTGACTCCCCGACGATCGAGACGGTCGTCCCACGTGCGATCGTGAAGCTCACGCCGTCGACCGCGGTGAACGTCTGGGGCTCTCCCGCCTTGGGCGACCGCAGCGCGAACTCCTTGCGCAGATCCCGCACCTCGACGAACGGCGTCGCGTCGTGCCGCTCCGGCCGCTCGCGCTGATCGCGTCGCGACGCGAGGCTGGGAGCTGCGGCGATGAGCTGCTTCGTGTACTCGTGCCGGGGATTGCCGAGCACCTCCTCCGAGGTCCCCTCTTCGACGATCCTGCCGCGGAACATCACGACGATCCGGTCGGCGCGCTCCGCGGCGAGCGCGAGATCGTGCGTGATCAGGAACACGGCGGTGCCGAGTTCGCCGGTCAGCTCGTCGAGCTGGTCGAGGATCCGGCGCTGCACTGTGACGTCGAGGGCGGAGGTGGGCTCATCCGCGATCAGGAGCTTCGGGCGGCAGGCGAGCCCCATCGCGATCAGCACGCGCTGACGCATGCCTCCGGAGAACTCGTGCGGGTACTGGCGGGCACGGTTCGCGGCGTCGGAGATGCCCACCATCTCGAGCAGCTCGACGACCCGCTCCGCCGTCTTCGCCCCAGAGGTGCGCCCGTGCACCTCGAGAGCCTCGCCGATCTGCGCCCCGACGCGCATCAGCGGGTTCAGGTTCGACATCGGATCCTGCGGGACGAGGCCGATCCCCGCACCGCGCAGGGACACCATCGCGTTCTCGCCGAGCTCAGTGAGCTCGCGACCGTCGAAGCGGATGCGACCCGCCGTGATCACGCCGTTCTCCGGCAGCAGTCGGTTGACCGCCGCTGCGGTGGTCGACTTGCCGGACCCGGATTCGCCGACGATCGCGACCGTCTCACCCGCGGCGACGTCGATGCTGATGTCGCTGATCGCGGTGACGAGCTCTCCGCCGGTGCGGAAGGCGACAGCGAGGCCGCTGATGCTCAGGACGGGATCGGTGGTCATGGTGTTCTCGTTCCTTCGTCGGGGCGGCCCTGCGGGCCGAGGATCTCAGGGAGGGCCGCACGCCACAGGACCTCGGTCGTCACGGGGTCGGCGGCGAAGAGGCGGTTGGTGAGCAGCACGATCGACGCGCCGGCGCCGGGGATGACGCCGAAGGCGCACCCCGTGAAGCCCGGATGCCACAGCATCCGCTCTGGCCGACCGTCGATGTGCACGCGGTCGCTGCGCCAGCCCAGCGCCTGCCCGGGGTCGGGGCCGTCACGGAAGAACTCCGCAATGGACTCGACCGACCAGAGCTCCGGATGCTCGTGCGGACGAGCGAGGGCGGAGCCCAGCACGAGCAGGTCGCCGGCGGTCGAGAACAGCCCGGCGTGGCCGGCGACACCGTCGAACGCGTGTGCGCAGTTGCCGTCATCGACGACGCCGACGATCTCATGCTCGCGCCAGGGGAAGTCGCGGCGCGGCGTCAGCACCGGATAGGGCTTCCCGGTCTCGACCATCCGGCGTTCCGCGGCGTCTCCGAGGGCGCTGGCTGCGACGGGTCCGACCGCAGACCCGAAGCCCGTGCGGCTGAGGCCCAGGGGCTTCGCGACCAGCGACTCGAAGGCGGCGTCGAGCGAGGTGCCCACGACCCGGGCGACGATGCGGCCCAGCAGCATGAAGCCGAGGTCGGAGTAGTGGCGCTCGCACCCTGGCGGGTATCTCAGAGGGAGCGCGTCGATCGTCGAAGACGCAGCATCGTCGAACAGATAGAGCGGCTGCCATTCCCACAGCCCGGCCCGGTGCTGCAAGAGGTCGCGCATCGTGGTCTCGGGCGCGCACGAGGTGCCGGGCAGAACACGCGCCACGGTGTCATCGAGGGCGAGGGCGCCCTGGGCGACGAGGCGAAGGATCATCGTCGTCGTCGCCGCGACCTTGGTCACCGAGGCCAGGTCGAACGCCGTCTCGGTCGTCACGGTCCTGCCGTCGAGCGAGGCCGATCCGCCCGCTGACACGGAGTTCTCGTGCGCGGAGGCGATCCCGGCGACCGCGCCGAGGGGAGCCGACGGGTGTGCGAGAACGACCTCGACGGCATCTGCGGCGCTCATACGCGCACCCCCGCGCGGATGTCGACGAGCACATCGGCGTCGACGTCGGAGTCGAGCCCGGCGACGCCGATCCCCACGACGTCGCCGAGCACGAGCTGATCTGCGGCGGAGCGGATGCCGCCGACGACCGGAGAGCCCCGCAGCCAGAGCGCGGCGTCGAGATCGTGGATCCCTTCGGGCGAGAGCGCGGCCGCGAGGTGAGCTGCCGCGGTCACGCCCACCGCGGACTCCATCATGCAGCCGAAGACGACGTCGAGTCCGTGCTCGCGTGCGGTGAGCGCCGCGCGTCTCGCCTCTGCTGGGCCACCGGTCTTGGCGAGCTTGATGTTGACGATGTGTGCCGCACCCCGTTCGGCGATGGCGCGCACATCGGCCGCGGTCCGCACGGATTCGTCGGCCATGATCGGTGTCTCGACGGCCGCGACGACACGAGCGAGACCGTCGAGGTCGCCGGCCGGCACCGGCTGCTCGACGAGATCGAGCCCGAGGCCGGCGTCCTCGCAAGAGCGGATGACGGCGATCGCCGTCGCCGCATCCCACGCCTGATTCGCGTCGACGCGCAGAGCGATCCCCTCGCCCACCGCGGCGCGGACCGCGCGAAGTCCTGCGAGCGCGTCGGTGTCGGCCGAGACCTTCGTCTTGAGGCAGCGGAATCCGGCCGCGACGTGCGCTGCCGCCTGCACGGCGAGATCGTCGGGCAGGCCGGCAGACAGCGTCATGTCGGTCCGGATGCGGATGGGCGGCGCGGATGACGGGGCAGGGTACGCGTCCTCGGCCAGCGCGACGGACAGCGGGATCCCTCGCGCCTGCGCCGCGAGGTCCACGAGCGCGCATTCCATCGCGCTGCGAGCCGCCGCGTTCCCCCACGCCGCCCCGGCGAGACGACGGTCGGCATCTTCTACGCCGGCGCCGAGCACGACATCGGCGAACGGACCGGCCACGACAGCCGCGACGCTCTCGGGGCTCTCCCCGGTGACCCGCCAGCTGATCGCTGCCTCTCCCCACCCGCGGCGCCCGTCGGAATCGGTCGCCTCGATCAGGACGACGTCGAGCGCGTCGACGCGGCGCACGTTCGTCACGAACGGGCGCACGAGCGGAGACGACACGCGCAGCACGCGCAGACGGTCGACCACGCTCATGGCAGCTCCCTGCGCATCCGCTGCTCCGGCTCCCCGAACTCGGGCTGCGTTCTGGTGGCGCCGTCGGCACTCCACCCCTGCGCCTCGTAGAACCCGATCGAAGGAGCGTTGGCCGCGAACACCCACAGCACGGCAGACCGAGCACCGGCGGCCACCAGGGCCTCGACAGCAGAAGTCAGCAGCAGACGGCCGACACCGCCGCCGTGCGCCTGCGGCGACACGTACAGCGAGTGCACGGCGCCCCGGTCCGCCGTGCAGGCGAAGCGGGTGAGCCCCAGAATCGTCCCTTCGCGCTCCGCGACGTGCACCTCGCCCTCGTCGTCCGCGAGCACTCTCGCCCACAGCGCCCGCGCACGCTCGTCGGTCATCGCCTCGATCGCCGCATCCGGGAGGATGCCACGATAGCTCTCGCGCCAGCATCCGAGGAACACGCCGAGCACCCCGGACAGGTCGTCCGGGGTCGCGCGGCGCACCTCGATGGTCATGATGCCGATGCCGCCGTCAGGGTCAGAGCCGCGATGCCGCCCAGGGGCGCCGGCAGCACAAGGGGCCCGACGCCCGGCGTGATTGTGCCGAGGATGCGCGGCTCGCGTGCTCCCGTGCCCCCGGGGACGATCGCCGGCACGCCGTGCAGCGTGCACCAGCCGATCAGCGCGAGCAGGATCGCCTCCTTGCTGTCGGCGGGCGCGCCCAGCTCGTCGGCCAGAACGACCTCGGTGCCGGGGAGCGCCGCTCGAAGACCGTCGAGGATGAGGGGGTTGCGGCATCCTCCCCCGGAGACCGCGAGGAAGCCGATGCCGGCTGCGCGCACGTCACGGGCGACGGTGCGCACCGTCAGCTCGGTCAGCGTGCGCACGAGATCTGCGACCGGGATCTCCCGTCCCTGTGCGGCGAGGTGCTCGTGCACGTAGCCCAGGTGGAAGTGCTCCTTGCCCGTGCTCTTCGGCGGGGTGAGCGCGTAGTACGGGTCGGCGAGGAGAGTCTCGAGCAGAGGCTCGTCGACCGCCCCCGTGCGGGCGATGCCGGCGTCGTCGTCATAGCCGAGCGGGTTGAGCTCGTGCTCGACGATCACGGCGTCGACCAGCGCGTTGGCGGGGCCGATGTCGTAGGCGATGAGGCCGCCGGGCCCGACCACCGTCATGTTCGAGATGCCGCCGAGGTTGAGGGCCGCCGCGGTGCCCGCATGGGAGCGCAGCAGCAGCTCGTCGAGGAACGACACGAGCGGCGCGCCGTGGCCGCCCGCCGTGATGTCGCGGATGCGGATGTCTGAGACGACCGGCGCGCCGACCCGTTCGGCGATCCACGCCGGCTGGCCGATCTGCAGGGTCCCGAGTGCGTGCGCGCCGTCGACCCAGTGATAGACGGTCTGGCCGTGCGAGCACACCGCATCCACGCCGCCGGCCTGCGCCGCCACGTCTGCTGCGACCTCGGCGAACGCCTGGCCGATGAGCGTGTCGAGCTCGCAGACCTCGGCGAGCGTGGTCTGCGCAGGTGGGAGCGCAGCGATCAGCCGCGCCCGCAGCTCGGGGGCGTAGGGCACGCTGGTCGCGGCGAGCACCGCGCCGGTGAGCTGTCCGTCTTCTTCGATGAAGTCGACGACTGCCGCGTCGATCCCGTCGTGCGATGTGCCCGAGATGAGCCCGAGAACGCGCATCAGTCCTCCTCCAGTGCGGTGCGCAGCCGACCCTCGGCTGACGTGAGTCGTGCGGTCGCCGCGGCGAGGTCTTCGCCGCGGCGGAGCATGATGGCAGCGACCTTGACGTCGTACCCCGCCTCGTCGAGCGCGTGGACCGCCTCCTCGCGCTCGACATCGGCGATCGTCCGCACCATCCGGATCGCGCGCTCGCGCAGCTTGTGGTTGGTGGCCTTCACATCGACCATGAGGTTGCCGTAGACCTTGCCCTGGCGCACCATGACGATGGTCGAGAACATGTTGAGCACGAGCTTCTGCGCGGTGCCCGACTTCAGACGGGTCGAGCCGGTGAGCACCTCGGGCCCGACCTCGACCTCGATGCCGTGATCGGCAGCGGCGCTGAGCTCGGTTGCGACGTTGCACGACAGCCCGACGGTCAGTGCCCCGCGCTCGCGGGCTCGGCGCACCGCGGCGACCACGAAGGGCGTACGCCCGCTGGAAGCGATCCCGATCACGGTGTCGAGCGGACCGATCGCCGCCTGGTCGACGGCGGCGGCGCCGGCATCCGCGTCGTCCTCCGCGCCCTCCACCGGATTCACGATCGCGCCGGTACCGCCCGCCATGATGGCGAACACGAGCTCAGGTGGGGTGCTGAAGGTCGGAGGGCATTCCGAGGCGTCGAGAACGCCGATCCGGCCCGGCGTGCCGGCTCCCACGTAGATGAGGCGCCCGCCACGCGACATTCGCTCGGCCGCGGCCTCGATCGCCGGCACGATCTGCGGCAGGGCGCGCCCGACAGCTGCGGGCACGGTCGCATCAGCGTCGTTCATGGTCTGCGCGAGCTCGGCCACGCTCATGCGGTCGAGATCCGCGTACCGCGGATCGCTGGCTTCGGTCACCAGTGTGCTCAGATTCTCCACGGTCATCGCCTTCCCCTGTTGCGCGGATCGAGACTGTCGCGCAGGCCGTCGCCCAGCAGGTTGAGTCCCACCACGAGCAGCACGACCACGACGCCGGGGGCGATCATGGTCCACGGGGCGATGGTCACGAGCGTGCGGGCTTCGAAGATCATCGACCCCAGTGACGGCGCGGGCGGCGGCGTTCCGAGACCGAGGAAGCTGAGCGACGCCTCGGTGAGCACCGCCCAGGACAGCGACAGCGTGACCTGCACGATGATGATCGACGTGATGTTGGGCAGCACGTGGCGGAACATCGTCGCCATGCGGCTCTGGCCGGTGCTCTTGGCGGCCTTGACGTACTCGACCTCGCGCAGCGAGAGCACCGGTCCACGGGTGACGCGGATGAAGATCGGCACGTAGACGATCGCGATGGCCACCGCGATCGTGAACCAGTTGCGGTCGAACACAGAGGCCAGGGACAGCGCGAGCAGCAGCGGCGGGAAGGCGAACAGCACGTTCGTCACCGCGGTGATGGCGCCGTCGGAGACGCCCCGGTAGAACCCGGCGACGAGGCCGCACACCGTGCCGACGACGGTCGCGAAGGCGACGGCGACCACGGAGATGAGGGCGGAGTTCGCGACGCCTGCCGCGACGCGGGCGAAGACGTCGCGACCGAACTGATCGGTGCCGAACCAGTGCGCGCCGTTCGGAGCCTGCATCCGTGACGGCGGATCCTGCGCAAGCGGGTCGAACGGCAGCATCCCGAAAGCGGAGACGAGGCTGAGCGCGGCGAGCAGCACGACGATGACGAGCCCGGCGAGCCCGCTCCGGCTGCGCAGCAGCAGCCGCACGCGCTCGATGGTCCTGCCGCCGCCGGGGGCGAGAGTCGGGGTCTGCGAGATGTCGGTCATACGGCACGCACCCGGGGATCGATGACCCGGTAGAGCAGGTCGGTGAGCAGGTTGACGATGACGAAGGCGAGCGCGATGACGAGCACGGTGCTCTGCACCAGCGCATACTCCTTCTGCTGGATGCCGAGCAGGACCTGGCGTCCGATGCCCGGGAGGGAGAAGATCTGCTCGACGACGACGGCCCCGCCCAGCAGATAGCCGAACTGCAGACCCGTCATCGTGACGATCGGAACCAGGGCGTTGCCGAGCACGTGGCGCAACTGCAGCCGGCGCGGCGGCACGCCCTTGGCGCGTGCGGTGCGGATGAAGTCGTTGGCGCGGATCTCGAGCACGGCCGTGCGCGTGGTGCGCATGATGGGGGCGGCGATCCCGAAGCCGAGGACGAGCGAGGGCAGCAGCATCTGCTGCAGGTTGAGGACGGGGTCCTGGAAGAAGTGCGCGAATCCCTGGCCGTTGGGATTGAACCCGAACGACGAGGCGAGCACCGCGAGCAGCGCGGTCCCGAGCAGGAAGGCCGGAATCGACAGGCCCGCGAGGCCCACGATCTGGCCGGCGCCGTCTCTGATCGAGTCGGGCTTGGACGCTGAGAGCATTCCGAGCGGGATGCCGATCAGGAGGGCGATGACGATGGAGAAGATCGCGAGCTCGAACGTGACGGGCAGCGCCGCCGCGGTGAGGTCGAGCACGCTGGTCTGCGCACGGGAGGAGAAGCCGAGGTTGCCGGTGAAGATGTTGCCGAGCCATGAGAAGAACTGCACGAAGAGCGGCTGATCGAGGCCGTAGTACGCCTCGAGGGCGGCGCGCTGAGCCGGCGTCAGGGCCGCGGCCTCCGTGCCGAGGCCGGAACTGATCTGGTCGCCGGGGATGGCGCGCAGCATCAGGAAGACGAACACGGCGACGCCGAGGAGCGTGCCGAGGGCTGCGAGGATGCGGCGCAGCACGCTGTTGCGGAGGAGCTGTCTGAACATGGGCGGGAGGATGCCTGTCGTCGGGGCGGCGGTGCGGGCGGGACTGGCCCGCACCGCCGCGTCGCGCTGCTTACTTGATGGAGGTCGTCCGCAGGTACTGCAGCGAGCCGTTCGCCATGGGGACGAAGCCGTCGACGTTCGACGCCGCGGCCGTGTAGGTGTAGCTGGTGAACAGCCAGATCCACGCCGCGTTGTCCTCGAGGTTCTCCGACACCTGCGCGTAGATCTCCTTGCGCTTCTCCGGGTCGGCCGTCTGACGTCCTTCAGCGAACAGGGCGTCGAGCTCGGGCGAGGAGTAGCCGGCGACCTTGTTCAGGTTTCCGGTGCTGGTGAAGTATCGGCCGTACATGCCGTCGGGATCGGGGCGCCCGCCGTTCAGGGCGACGGCGGCGTCGAAGTCGGCGGCGATCCAGCGGTCGACGAACGCGCCCGACTCGAGCACCTCGAGCTCGAGCGTGATCTTGGCGTCGGCGAGCTGCGCCTTGAGGTTCTGCGCCTCGTTGACCGACGTCGCGTACTCGCCCTGCGAGACGATGGCCTTGATGGTCACGCCGTCGGACTTGCCCGCCTTGTCGAGGTAGTCGGCTGCCTTGTCGAGATCGCGCTCAGGGCACGGACGGGCGTCGGGATCGGACTTGTACGCGGGCGACGTGATCGGGCCGGTGACCTCGCCTTCACCGAGAGCTGCGGTGTCGAGCACCTCCTGACGGTCGATCGCGCACTGGATCGCGAGACGCACGTTCACGTCGGCGAGGTCGCCGTGCGTGGCGTTGAGCTGGAGCGCGTGGTAGCTCAGCTGCGGGGTCGTCGCCACCGTCACGTTGGCGCCCTCGGCGGTCTGCGCGACGAGCGGGTCGTCGAACACGGCGAGCTGGACGTTGCCGGACTGCATGGCCGAGACGATCGAGGACTCGTCCGGGATCACCCGGAACTCGACCGTGTCCAGGAGGGCGGCGTCTCCCCAGTAGTCGTCGTTCTTCGCAAGGGTGAGCGACTGGCTGGGCGTGCGGTCTTCCATCACGAACGGGCCGGTGCCGTTCGGCGTGGTGTTGAGCCCTTCCTCGGTGTCGTCCGACGAGAGCATGGCCATGTTGATCACGGCCAGGTTCGCGGGCAGCGCGGCATCCGGAGTCTTCAGCGTGACCGTGACGGTCTTCTCGTCGGTCGCCTCGACGCCGGCTACGGATGCGAGCGAGCTGCGTGCGACCGCGGCGGTCGCCTCCGCGGCGATCGCGTCGAGCGAGTACTTCACGTCTTCGGAGCCGAAGGTGCTGCCGTCGGCGAAGGTGACACCGTCACGGAGGTGGAAGGTCACGGTGAGTCCGTCCTCAGACACATCCCACGACTCGGCGAGACCGGGGACGACGTTGAGGTCCTCGTCGAACTCGGTGAGGGTGCCGTAGATGTTCTGCAGGACGTTCACCGCCTGGAACTGCGTGGCCTTCCAGGGGAACAGGGTGTCGGGGTCGCTGGTGACGCCTATGACGATGTCGCCGCCGGCGGCTGCGCCCTCCGACGGCGCGGGCTTCGACGGCGCCGAACAACTGGTGATGACGAGGGCCAGGGCGACCCCTGTCGCTGTGAGGGCGCCGAACGACGCCCGCCGTGCTGTGCTCATTGCTGATTCCTCCAGGCTTGGGGATGCATCGCTTCGGCGTCGGGTCGGCACATCGCCGTTGTCGCCCCGCGAACATCATCGGTCTTGGTGTGCACCAAAAGTACACCAAGTTCGCTTCTCATGTAACAAAAATTCCTCTACTGTGTGATCAGCGATCGGAGACTGCCCATGCCCTACGAAGCCGCCCGCGACGACGCCGGCGCCCACCCCGTGCTTGTCCGCATGCGCGCGATCCGCCCGGAGCTCCGCCCGAGCGAGCAGCGCATCGCCGACCTGTTCCTCGCCGATCCGGCCACCACCGCCGGCTACTCGGTGGCCGAGCTCGCGCAGCGATGCGGCACCTCGACGACCTCGGTCGTCCGCTTCTGCAAGCGGCTGGGGTACGACCACGTGCGCGAGCTTCGCAACCACGTCCTCCGCGACGTCGAGCGCGAGACGTTCGACACTGCGGCGCTGCCCGACGTCTCGGGGGACATCGATCGCAACGACACCCTGTCGGACATCGTCGCCAAGGTCTCGCTCGCCGAGACGCTGTCACTCGCCGACACGGCGAAGGTCCTCGACACCGAGGCTCTGAGGGCATCCGTCGACGCCATCACCGCCGCGAACCGCGTCGACATCTTCGGCGTGGGCGCGAGCTCGATCGTGGGCCTCGACCTGCAGCGCAAGCTGACCCGGATCGGCAGGACCGCGCTCGAGTGGTCGGATCACCATGCGGCGTGGACCTCGGCTGCGACCCTCCAGCCGGGGAACGTGGCTATCGCGGTGTCGCACAGCGGCGCGACCACCGACACGATCGAGTTCCTCATGCTGGCACGGCGCGCCGGCGCCACGACCATCGCGATCACGAACCACGCCGGCGCTCCGCTCGCCGGCCAGGCGGACATCGTGCTCACCACGGCAGCCAGGGAGACCGGGTTCCGGTCCGGCGCCCTGGGCAGCCGCATCGCCCAGCTGATGGTCGTCGACTGCATCTTCATCGGCGTCGCGCAGTCGAACTACGACCGATCGATGGAGGCACTGCGCGACACTTTCGCCGCCGTGCACCACGTGCGAGCCTCGGGCGCGTGAGCAGCTCGCGCCGTCACGCCCTCACCGGCCTGTTCGCGGCGTTCGCGAGCCTGGGCGTCACCGCGTCGTTCGTCCCGGCGGTCCTGCCCGCCGCGGAACGGAGCATCGGCGCTGACCTGAGCCCGGCCGTCCCCGCTCTGTTCGCAGGACTGCTCGTCGGCGTCCTGCTCTCCGGCCCGCTGATGCTCCGGCGCCCCGCTCGCACGACTCTGATCGTCGGCAGCGCACTGCAGGCGGCCGCGCTCGTGGCCGGAGCATGCGCCGACACCACTCTGCTCTTCATCGTCGCGGCGACCACCGCCGGCATGGGTTTCGGCCTCGTGGAGGCCGCAGGCTCCGTGGCTGCGAAGGGCGCCGTGGTCGGCAGTGCCACCGGGGTGCTGAGCGCGCTCACCGGGACGGTGGCCGTGAGCGCGGCGGTGACTCCCCTCGCGGTGGCGGCGGGTGCCGGCGCCATGCCCGCGCTGAGCGCACTCGCTGCGGTGCCGCTCGCGACGATCGTGATCCTCGCCACCGGCCGAGCCGCCCGCCGGGATGCCGCCCCTCCCGCCCGCCGCGACCTCGGGAGTCTCGCGATGCTGGCACCGTTCGCCGTGGCACTGCCCCTCTATGTGGGGGTCGAGACCGTCCTCTCCGGCTGGTCGGCCGTGATCCCCGAGCGCACGCTGTCTCTCTCCCCCTCGGCCGCGGCACTCGGCACGACGGCGTTCTGGACGCTGATGGCGCTCGGTCGGTTCGGCGCCGCGGGGCTCCGAAGACGAGGAGTGCCGCCCGTCGCGATCCTCGCCGTCGGAACGGCGGCAGCCGCTGTGCTGATCGCCTCCGCAGGGCTCCTGTTAGAGGCGGCTCCGATCGGAGCCCTCGTCGCACTCGCGGCAGCGGTCGCCCTGCTTGCGCCGAGCTACGGCCTGATCGTCGGGCTCGCGCTCGATCGCCTGGACGCCGCACGGAGCGCCGCCGTCACCGGCGCGCTGGTCGCCTGCGGGGCCCTCGGCGGCACCTTCGTGCCCGCACTGGTGCTGCTGATCGGCCGCGATCCCGCGTCGAGCACGACCTTGCTCGTGTCGGCAGGGCTGTGCGCCGCGGTGCCGCTTCTGGCCGTGCTCGCGGTGCGCGGGTCGCTCGGGGTCAGCGCAGAACGAACGCCGCGGCGCCGATGAGGGGCCCCTCGTCGCCGAGGCCGGAGCGCACGACGCGAGTCCGCCGCGAGTACTCGTGTGCGGCGCTCGCAGTGAGAGCCTGCTGCACGAGGTCGATGTAGTCGGCGGACACCTGCGAGAAGCCTCCGCCGATCGCGACCATGTCGAGGTCGACGAGCGTCGCTGCATCCGCCAGCGCCTCGCCGACGGCCCGTGCGGACCGCTCGATCGCGGCACGGGCGATCGCGTCTCCTGCGGCCGAGTCGCGCGCCAGGTCCTCGCCGGTCGCTCCCGACCAGCCCTGCTGCTGCGCCCAGGCGGCACTGGCCGGCCCCGAGGCGATCTCCTCGAGTGTGAGCCCGCCCTCTCGACGCACCTGACCGAGATGGCCTGCGTTGCCCGAGGCGCCGGGGATGTACGCGCCGTTCACCACGAAGCCGCCGCCGACGCCGGTCGACACGACGATCGCGAGCGAGGAGCGGGCGTCCTTCGTGGCGCCGAGCCAGGACTCGGCGAGCGCGAGCGCACCGCCGTCGTGGCCGAACACCGTGGGCAGCCCACGCCCGAGAATCCCGGAGGCGGTCGCGCGCACCGCACCCGCGAGACCGTAGCCGCGGGCTGCAGGCATGTTCACCGGGAGGATCTGGCCGACGTTACGGTCGATCGGCCCGGCACTGCCGATGCCGGCGCCGACGAGCTCTGCGGCGTCGGGGAGACGGGAGAGGGCGTGGGCGATCACCGTCGCGATCGCATCGTCGAGCGACGCGGGGGTGGCATCCCGGCCCGTCGCCCGACGGCTGCGGCTTCCCCGCACGAGGGTGCCGTCGTCGGCCACGAGCGCGGCCTCCATCTTGGTGCCGCCGACATCGACGGCGAGGGCGAAGCGATTCACTGCGGGTCGAGCCCGAGGTCGTCGAGATCGAAGGCCGCGCGCCACTCGAGACCCTCGGCCTCGATCGCGGCCTGCGCTCCGGTCTTGCGGTCGACGATCACGGCGACGGCGACGATCTCTGCGCCCTCCTTGCGCAGGGCCTCCACCGCCTTGAGCGCGGACTGGCCGGTGGTCGAGGTGTCCTCGAGCACGACGACGCGCTTGCCCTTGACGTCGGCGCCCTCGATCTGGCGGCCGCGGCCGTGGTCCTTGGGCTCCTTGCGCACGACGAAGGCGTCGAGCGGGGCGCCTGATGCGACGGAGGCGTGCAGCACCGAGTTCGCGATCGGGTCGGCGCCGAGCGTGAGGCCGCCGACGGCGACGACGTCGAGGTCGGCGATCAGGTCGAGCATGATGCGGCCGATCGCGGGAGCTGCCCGGTGGTCGAGCGTCAGCTTGCGCATGTCGACGTAGTAGGTCGCCTTCTTGCCGCTGGAGAGCGTGAAGTCGCCGTGGAACACCGCCTCGTCCTTGATGAGGTCGAGAAGGGACTGGCGGTCTGCGTCGAGTGCGGTCACGGAATCCAGTGTAGAAGCAGCGGATGCTGGATTCGCCGCCGGCATCCGCTTATCGTGGCCGGGAGACCGACCGAAGGAGCTTCCGTGTTCTCGTACGACCCGTACGCCGCCCTCGCCGAGTTGCGCCCCGTCGCCCCTCTCGAGCTGACCAGCCCCGACTTCGAACCGGGCGGCGCCCTGCCGCTGTCGGCCTGGTCCTCTGACCGTGGAGGGTCCGACCTGACGCCGCGGCTACGCTGGTCGGCCCCGCCGGCAGGCACGAAGAGCCTGGCGATCTCGTGCTTCGACCCGGACGCGCCGACCGGATCCGGTTTCTGGCACTGGGCGGCGTTCGACCTGCCGGCGGACCTGGTCGGCCTCGACGCGATCGACGGCTCGGTCGGCAGCCTTCCGGCGGGAGCCAAGGTCATGCCCAACGAGGCGCGACTGCAGCGCTACATCGGCGCCGCGCCTCCGGTGGGCACGGGCGTGCACCGCTATTTCTTCGTCCTGGACGCTCTCGACGTCGATGCTCTGGATCTCACGGGAGACGAGACGCCCGGCACGCTCGGCTTCCACCGGCACTTCCACACGCTCGCCCGCGGCATCCTCGTCGGCACGGCCGACCCGGCGGAACGCTGAGCCGGCGTCGCATTCTGGACAACGCCCCCCTTCTGTCGTATCATTCCATCATGCGAAATCAATTATTCGCATGATGAATACCACGGAGAGGGAGGGGACGTCGATGTCTACCCATCGCCAGACGGTCGCGATCACCTATGAAACGGCCGTCCGCGCCGTCTCCATCGCCATGGAGGTGGGTGAGGTCACAGGTGTGAAGACCGTGGTCTCGGTCGCCGACCCGTCGATGACACTGATCGCCTACGGCATGGCAGACGGTGCGACGCCGCACAGTGCCGAGACGAGCAAGCGCAAGGCCGTCACCTCCGCATCGACCCGCCGCCGCACCGGTCTCATCCCCGACGTGCTCACCACCGCACTGCCCCTGGGCACCGGCGGCGCCCTCACGACGATCGACGGGGGCGTTCCGATCTTCTTCGGCGAGACCTGCGTCGGCGGCCTCGGAGTCGCAGGCGGCAGCCCCGCCCAAGACATCGAGATCGCGCTCGAGACCCTGAAGCGCCTCGGCGCTCGAGTAGAAGGACTGGAATCATGACCTCGTATCTCTCCCGCGCCGACCTCTCGGTCGCCGAACCCATCGCCGAGTTCGCCGAGTCCGCGCTTGCGGATGCAGGTCGCGACGCCGACGCGTTCTGGGCCGGGGCGAGTGCGCTCATCCACGACCTGGTGCCCCGCAACGCGGCCCTGCTGCGCAGGCGCGACGAACTGCAGCAGCGCATCGACGACTTCCACCGTGCGCACCCAGGGGTTCCCGACAAGGACGCCTACCGCGCCCTCCTGACCGAGATCGGGTATCTCGTGCCCGAGCCGGAGCAGGTCGCCGTGACGACCGAGAACGTCGACGCCGAGCTCGCGACGATGGCGGGTCCGCAGCTCGTCGTGCCGCTGCTCAACGCCCGCTTCGCGATCAATGCTGCGAATGCCCGCTGGGGCTCGCTGTACGACGCGTTGTACGGCACCGACGCGATCAGCCAGCAGGGCGAGCTCGCCCCCGGCACGGAGTTCAACTACACCCGTGCTGCCGAGGTGGTCGCCTGGGGGCGGGAGTTCCTCGACGAGATCGCCCCCTTGGACGAGGGCTCGCACAGCGACGCGACCGCCTACCGGGTGGACGCGGACGGGCTCGTCGTCGACACGGCGGGCGGCGAGCACCGCCTGCGCGATGCCTCGGGGTTCGTCGGCTTCGCAGGCGAGACGGATGCTCCCACCGCCGTACTGCTGGTCCACAACGGCCTGCACGCTGAGATCGTGATCGACCGCTCCGGCCGGATCGGCACGACGGATGCCGCGGGCGTCCAGGACATCATCCTCGAGTCCGCCGTCACCGCGATCCTCGACCTCGAGGACTCGGTCGCCGCGGTCGACGGTGACGACAAGGCCCTCGGCTACCGCAACTGGCGGGGCTTCATGGACGGCACCCTCAGCGAGACCGTCACAAAAGGCGGCCGCACGTTCACGCGCACCCTCGCCGCCGACCGCACGTACAACCGGGCCGACGGTTCGGAGGTCACGCTCCCGGGGCGCGCCCTCCTCTTCGTCCGCAACGTCGGCCACCTCATGCGCACCGACGCCGTGCTCGACCGCGACGGCGAGCCGATCTTCGAGGGCATCCTCGACGCGATCATGACTGCTCTCGGCACGCTCCCCGAGCTCGAGGGTCCGAACGCCGGGCGCAACTCGCGCACCGGCTCGATGTACATCGTCAAGCCCAAGATGCACGGCCCCGAGGAGGTCGCGTTCGCGGCCGAGCTGTTCGACCGCGTCGAGCAGCTGCTGGGACTGCCCGGCCGCACCATGAAGGTCGGGATCATGGACGAGGAGCGCCGCACCTCGGCGAACCTCGCCGCCGCGATCGCCGCGGCATCCGATCGGGTCGTGTTCATCAACACGGGCTTCCTCGATCGCACCGGAGACGAGATCCACACCTCGCTGCACGCGGGACCCTTCCTGCCGAAGGCCGCGATCAAGCAGCAGCCGTTCATGAAGGCGTACGAAGACCGCAACGTCGCGATCGGCGTCGCCTGCGGGCTCGACGGGCACGCCCAGATCGGCAAGGGCATGTGGGCCGAACCCGACCTCATGCACGACATGCTGCAGAAGAAGATCGCGCACCCCCAGTCGGGAGCATCCACCGCCTGGGTGCCCTCGCCGACCGCCGCGACCCTGCACGCCCTGCACTACCACCAGGTCGACCCGTTCGCGGTGCGCGCGACGCTCGCGCCTGTGGGCGACAGCGCGCTCGACGCCCTGCTCGTGCCGCCGCTGGCGGGTGAGGGAGATCTCACGCCCGAGATCGTCGCGGAGGAGATCGACAACAACGCACAGTCGATCCTCGGGTACGTCGTGCGCTGGATCGACCAGGGCATCGGCGTCTCGAAGGTGCCCGACATCAACGGCGTCGGCCTCATGGAGGATCGCGCGACGCTGCGCATCTCGAGCCAGCTGCTCGCCAACTGGCTGCAGCACGGCGTCATCACGCTCGACCAGGTCGATGAGAGTCTGCGTCGTCTCGCCGTGGTCGTCGACGAACAGAACGCGGGCGACCCGAACTACGAGCCACTGGCCTTCGCCGAGGGCGAAGAACCGGGCATCGCCTTCACCGCCGCCCGTCGCCTGATCGTCGAGGGGGCGGCGCAGCCCAGCGGCTACACCGAGCCGCTGCTGCACGGGCTTCGGCGGGAGAAGAAGGCCGAGCAGGCTGCTCGGGTCTGAGCCGCGGCAGCACCTCCTACGGTTGGCCGGGGCTGGGTCACGCTTCAGCAGGGTTGCCGCGCGGCAGGTCGCCGTTGGCGCGACCAGACAGCTGCGCCGCTCACACTTCGGCAGGGTTGCGGCGCGGCAGGTCGCCATTTGTGTGACCAGACCCCGGCATCCGCTGTCCGACCTCGCAACTAGGCTGTTCTCATGCGCTTGGCCACCTGGAACGTCAACTCCATCCGCACCCGCGTCACCCGCACCGTCGAGTTCGCCGTTCGTGAAGACGTCGACGTGCTGGCGATGCAGGAGATCAAGTGCAAGCCCGAGCAGTTCCCGTATGGGCCGTTCGAAGAGGCCGGGTACCACGTCGAGGTGCACGGCCTGAACCAGTGGAACGGCGTCGCGATCGCGAGCCGGCTGCCGATCACCGATGTGCAGACCTCGTTCGCGGGCATGCCCGGTTTCGCGAAGGGCCATGAGGGGCCGGATGCTCCGCTCGAAGCCCGTGCGCTCGGTGTGATGGTCGACGGCGTGCGGGTGTGGAGCCTGTACGTGCCCAACGGCCGCTCGCTCGACGACCCGCACCTCGCCTACAAGCTGCACTGGCTCGAAGAGCTGAAGAAGTCCACGGCCGCCGAGCTCTCTGCGAACCCCGAGCTTCCGCTCGCGCTGGTCGGCGACTTCAACATCATCCCGTTCGACGACGACAACGGCGACCCCGACATCGTCGTCGGCCGCTCGACGCACGTATCGCCGCAGGAGCGCGCCGCGTTCTTCGCGCTGGCGGATGCCGGTGTCAGCGACGTCGTGCGCCCGCTGCTCCCCGAGGGGTACACCTACTGGGACTACCAGCGTCTGAAGTTCCCCCGCAACGAGGGAATTCGCATCGACTTCGTCCTGGGCTCGAAGGCCCTGGCGGATGCGGTGACGGGTGCCTCGATCCACCGGAACGAGCGCAAGGGCGAGCAGCCCAGCGACCACGTGCCGGTTGTCGTCGACCTCGACTTCGGCAGCTCCGAAGAAGACGACGACCTGCCGATGATCTTCTCCTGATCTGCCCCTCACCGGTCGTTGAGCGAGGAGCGAAGCGACGAGACGAAACGCAGTGACCCTCCCATGACTCTCCGCCTGATCGCGACCGACCTCGATGGAACGCTCCTCGACTCCACCGGCACGGTGACTTCGCGCACGCGCCGGGCGCTCGATGCAGCCAGAGCTCGCGGCATCCACGTCGTGCCCGTGACCGCCCGCCAGCCGATCGGCCTGCGCGCGATCGCCGCCGAGGCGGGCTTCGACGGCTGGGCGCTGTGCGGCAACGGCGCGTACGCGACGAATCTCGTTGACGGGCGGATGCTGTTCGCCGAAGAGTTGCCGCCCGAGACGATCCGCACGCTGGCCCAGGCGCTGCGCGCCAGCATCCCGGGCCTGCTCTTCGCGAGCGTGCGCGAGGGCGGAGAGACCTTCGTCGCCGAGGACGGGTACGCCGAGATCGCCGACTATTCCGACCACAAGCGCCACCCGCAGACCATGGGCGGAGTGCCGCTCGATCAGGTGCTGGCGGCGCCGACTCTCAAGCTCGTGATCCGGCATCCCGAGCTCTCGCCCGGTGTCCTCTTCGAGGCCCTGCGCGATCTCGGCCTGGTCGGCTTCGAGGCCACGCTGTCTGGCGCCCCGTTCGTCGAGGTGATGGCCGAGGGCGTGACCAAGGCCACCGGCCTCGCCCGGCTCTGCGAGCACCTCGACGTCTCGCAGTCCGACGTCGTCGCCTTCGGCGATGCGCTCAACGACGTCGAGATGCTCCGATGGGCAGGCCACGGGGTCGCGATGGCCGAAGCCGAAGACGTCGTGCGCGACGCGGCTGACGAGGTCGCCGCCTCGAACGACGACGATGGCGTGGCGCGCGTCATCGAGCGGATGCTGGGCTGAGCCCTACTCGAACTCCAGGTCGGTCTGGTCGACCGGCCTGTTGATCACCGGCTTCGAATCCTCGCGAAAGACCTCGAACTCGTCAAGATGGCCGTCGACGACGTGCAAGAGGAGGTGGACCCGCACACCGTCTCGATCTAGATAACTCGCCTCGACGGGTATCCGTCGAGGCACGTCAGCGCGAGCGGCCCCTCGCGTCGAGAGCCGGAGACTGCCGTCGGCGTCGATATCCGCGACTGTGACGCTCCGGAGCTGGTCGTGGAGTTCGGCGTTCCCCGGGAAGTCCCTCGCGACGAAGCGCAGGAGCAAGCGCGACTCTTCTTCGCGTATACCGCGGAAGCCTTTGGGCGGGGAGTTCCGGCCCAAACCCTTAGGGAACCAGCGCATTGAACACCCCTAACGCATCAGTTGCGACTGGCGAATAGAGCCCCGTCTCGGCGATCTGTTTCGTCCCGGATCTGGCGAACTTCATCGTCATTTGCCTGCCTCCATAGTTCGGGCGGTTGCCGGTCCGCCTCACGCGAAAGCGTTGAGTTCGATGACAAGGAAAGCCGCCGACACAGCCCGAGATCTGCTGGGAGCTGGCGGAGGCGACGCTCATCTGCCGAAGAGTCCAATCGCCGTCACGATGCAGCCAAACACGATGAAGAGGATGCCGACGATGAAGATGTGACGAGGTGCAGACTCTGGTCGGATGGCGTCGTCAGCGAGCGGAGCCCCGTAGAAGAACTCCAAACCTGCATGGAAGATGCCGGGAACGGTGCGTCGGAGAAGTATCAACACCACGCCCAGGACGACGATGATCGGACCGATGATGATGTCAGGGAACACGTACGATCACCACCGAGCAGGGCGATTCGCGTTCATCGACTGATATACCTGGCGCTCATTCGCTCTCCCATCGTTCGATTCATCATCTACGGAATCGGATGCTGACAGATCCGTGGGCGAGACGGCACTGAGAGATCGAAGGACTCCGCCGCCGCGTACTTCAGCCCTGAGTGTCGCTGCTCACAGGACCGCTGTTCTCCCGAGGCATCAGGCCTTCGTCACCCGACGGCGCAGCAAGACCCCGCCGCACAGAGCGAGGAAGAGTCCAGCGATCAGGATGCCACCCGGCAGCTCGGCACCGGTGCTCGCGAGACCGGTGGCTGCGGCACCGCGCACGGGCGGAGTGGTCGCGGATCCGCTACCGGTGCCTGCACCCGTCGCCGCGGTGACCTGCAGGGCGACACTCGCCTCGATGGCCGACTGCGCGCCGACGGCGACGAGAGTGTGCGAACCCGCCGGTGCCGTTGCCGGGATGCGGAGGGAGCCGCTCAGACGTCCATCACTGTCGGCGACGAGGGAGCCGAGGGCGATCGGGTCGGAGTGCAGTTCGAACGCGACCGTCTCACCGGGTGCGAAGTTCTTTCCGGTCACGGCGATCTCCCCTCCGGCGCTCACCGAACCGGCGGCGACAGAGATGCGGGGCTTCGGAGCAGCGCAGTCGGTCGTGAGGGTCACGTCGATGCCTGCCAGAACCTGCCCTTCGTTCATTTCGATCGGCTCAGCATCTTCAAGCGAACCTGCACCACCATTGAAGGTCTCGCAGTACCCGTCTGCTTCCACACCGATCTTGTACGAGCCGGCTGGCAGCGGGCCTCCGACAGATGCAGGGGCGGGCATCCCATAGCCGAATCGGTACTCTCCATCGGCCATGGCCACCGCCGCGACACGCCATTCACCGCCGCTGAACAGGTAAGCCGTGACCTCGGCGCCCTCAGCGGGGAGTTCTCCCGTCGCCGTGACCGATCCTTGAATGTCGCCGCCGATCGAGAGCTCGAAATCTATGCCCAACACGTCAGAATCACCCCCGAGCGCGACCGCGGTTGCTTCGGATGCGGTCTTCGCGTCGAGGTAGTACTGCCGCGCGTAGATGGGGTCGTACTCGTTGCCCCAGGCGAGCAGTTGGTATGTGCCGGGCGGAAGTGTCAGCTCGTACTCCCCGGCGTCGTCGACGTAACCCATTCCGACGATAAGCCCGTCGGCCCAGGCTTCGACGAGTCCCTCTGTGACGGGTTCACCGCCCGAGGACACCGACCCGCGAATCGCGGTGTACCCGTTGAGAGCGAGTTCAGCATCGACTCCCTCGAGATGCTGCCCGGGGGCGACGACGACGGGCGTCGCATCGGACTCGAGTGAAGCATCGTTCCAATACTCGGACACGACGCTGGCCCCGTCGGCCTCGAAGTGCAGAATGTAGCTTCCGGCGCTTACCTGGGCCTGGTATCCACCATCCGATTCGATGGGCACGATCGCCACCGGTCCGTGTGCGCCCGAAACCGTCACTGTTCCGGTAAGCGCTGAACCATCGGCGCGGCTCACGTGCCCGCTGATCGTTGCCGACTCCGCGAGCTCGGCGTCGATGCCGGCGGTCGTCTGACCCGGCGTGACGGAGACCAGGGTCGAGTCGAGAGCGTGGACTGCATCCTCCCAGTACTCGCCCGCAAGCGTGCTTCCCATCGGCGCACTGTACTGGACCACGTAATCGCCAGGACGCAACCCGTCGATCAGAAAGGTTCCATCAGGGCCGGTCCACCTCATCCCGCCAGAGCCCAGATTGCCTGCCTTCATCACATTCACCGGCGCCCCCGCGATCGGCGAACCATCGTCCGCACGGGTCACCCTCCCGGAGACAGCGCCTCCGACTTCCAAGGCGGCGTCGATGTCTGCGACCGTCTCGCCGCCGGACAACGTCAGCTTCTTTGCCGCGAACCAGTCCGGGGCGTCATCCCAGAACTCGGAGAGCAGACCGCCGCCTGCGGCGTCGGGTGCGAATCTCACTGTGTATTCGCCCGCCGGCAACCCCACCACGCTGTAGGCGCCGGTCGCATCCGTGTACCCGTTGTAGGAGAACCCGCCGGCGGTGGGCGTGACGAACACGCCCACGTTCTCGACCGGCGCTCCGCCGTCTTCCCGTGTGACCTGCCCCGTGATCGTCGCGGTGGGCGCGTCTTCGGCTGCGGCCGACACCGCTCCCGTCAGAGCCAGGGCCGCAGAGGCCGCTCCGGCGAGCAGCATCTTCAGCAGCGCGCTCTTCTTGGTCCGTCGTGACAGCATGGCCGGGTCCCCCTCAGGACTCGTGGCGCCGGAGCGCAGATCAGCAATCCACCCGCCGACCGTGCGGCAACGTGCTGTCCGAATCTATTGGGAAATACACAGGAAGGGAATAGTCGATCCTCGGGAAATATTCCGCACGATCGACTGGAGGCCGTCCCGCCCTACATCGTCCCGGTGCGCACCTCACCAGACACCGGCGCGTACCGCAGCAGCAGTGTGCCGCCGTCACCTGATTCAGCCTGCAGCAGCCTCATGCTCGCCGGAGCCGCTCCGTCGGGAAAGACCTTGCGGCCCTGACCGAGCACCACCGGGTACACCCACAGCTGCAACTCGTCGTAGAGCTGCTCGGCGAGCAGAGTCTGCACGAAGTCGACGCTGCCGATCACGTGCACATCCTGGTGCTTCTCGCGCAGCTCGGCGATCTCTGATGCCAGGTCGTCGCCGACGCGCGAACTGCCCTGCCAGCCGAGCTCGATCCCGGCATCCCTCGACGCGACGTACTTCGGCACCCGATCGAACAGCTGCCCGATGAACCCCTCAGGCCCGGTGGTGTGCTGCGGCCAGTACCCGGCGAAGATGTCGTAGGTTCGGCGACCGAGCAGCAGGGCGTCGAGGGTGTCCATACCCGCGGTCACGCTGCGCATGACCGCCTCGCTCGGATAGCCCGCCTGCCAGCCGCCGTACGGGAAGCCGCCGCTGGTGTCCTCCTCAGGCCCGCCGGGGGCCTGCGCGACGCCGTCGAGAGTGGTGAACAGGTCGATGATGATGCGTCCGGTCATGATGCTGTCTCCTTCGTGAGTTCGGCGAGCGGTGCGATGTGAAAACTGCGGGCGAAGGAGTCGAGCCACGAGACATCGCCGCGCACCACTGCGAGAACGTCCTGCTCGACGGCTTCGGCAGGGGTGAGCTCCCCCGCGATCAGACGGCGGATGCCTGGGCCGGCCACGATGACGGCATCCGCTTCTCCTTCGGGGAGCCGGCCGCCGACCGGCGGCGCCGGTGGAGCCAGCTGCGCCACCGATAGCGAGCCTGCGCGCACCGAGGCGCGCAGCGCCACGTCACCTACGTGCAGCTCGTACTCGGCGTCCGCGGCGGCATCCGCCTGGAACGCCGTCCGCAGCGCCATCGTCAGGGAATCGGGCGTGACGACATCGCCCTCGTCGGGGTCGCCCATCGTCTGGAAACCCCACCGACCGAGAGCGAGGATGATCGGCTCGAGCGCACGACCGTAGTCGGTGAGCTCGTAGACGAGTCCGCAGTTGTGCAGCGGGACCCGTCGGACGACCCCGCCCTCCTGCAGCTCTTTGAGCCGTGTCGAGAGGATGTTGGTCGGAATGCGCGGCAGGCCCAGCTTCAGGTCGGTGTAGCGGCGGGGGCCGACGAGCAGATCGCGCACGATGAGCATCGCCCACCGCTCCCCGACCAGCTCGACGGCTGTGGTCACCCCGCAGTACTGGCCGTAACTGCGCGCGGCCACCTCAGGCCGATTCGGCGACGTGCTCGGGGCCGTTCTCCGCAGCCTCGGGGGTCATGTAGAGGAAGCCGAGCGAGTTGCCGTCGGGGTCGTCGATGTCGCGCGAGTACATGAAGCCGTAGTCCTGCGCGGGCTTGGGCTCGCTGCCGCCCGCGGCGAGTGCCTTCTCGACGATCGCGTCGACGTCTTCACGAGAGTCCTGCGTGAACGACACCGAGACCTGCACGACCTGGTTCGGGTCGGCGATCGGCTTGTCGGTGAAGGTCGCGAAGAACTCCGGCTTCAGCACCATGAAGTAGATGTCGTCGCTCCACACGACGCACGCGGCGTTCTCGTCGGTGAACAGCGGATTGATCTCGCATCCGATGGCCGTGTAGAACGCCTTGCTGCGCTCGAGGTCGGAGGTGGGCAGGTTGACGAAGACCTTGGTCATGATGACTCCCTTGTCGAAGGCCCGCGGGTTGCGGCGCCCATTGAAGTCATGCTTGCAAAAAACAAGTACTGCCGTCAAGGGGTTGTTGCGCGTTCGGGAGGAGACCTCGCGCTCGGGAGGAGGCTCGACGCGGATTCCTCCGCCCGAAGGCGAGAACTCCTCCCGAGAGAGCGGCGAGTGCGCTACTTCGCGAGCGCCGCCGCCACCGCCTCCTCGACCCGGGCGTCCTCACGCGCCTGCCGCGTAGCGGCTCTTGCGCGCAGCATCCGCGGCACGAAGACGATCGCCGCGACCACGAGGAGGATCAGCGCGAGCAACAGCCACGGCACAGCCCACCCCGTGCCGCTCGCGACGACGGGAGCAAGCGAGGCCGTCGTGCCCGCGGCGTCCGTGGACGCCGGGATCACGGTCGCGGTCGCCGTCAAGAGGACGAGAGCGGCGAATCCGGGCACCGTGACCTTCTGCGTCCAGGTCTCGCCGGGGAGCAGTTCGGGAGCATCGCCGACGTCGGCGGCATCGGTCGCCAGCAGGCCGAAGGGCCCCGCCAGGGTGACTCCGGCGACCGAGCCGATCGTCGTGTTGCCGGTGTTCTTGAGCGTGAAGGCGACGTCGACATCGCCTGAGAACGGATTGAGGCCGCCGCCCCAGTCGACGCTCACGTCGTCGACCGCGAGCGCGGGAGCGAGCTCTCCGTCGACGCGCACGCCCATGCGGATGCCGAGACGCCGATCGACCGTGACACCCTCGGCGTTCTGGTCGGCGGTCGCGAGAGAGGTCACGATTCCCGCGCCGTAGTCGCCGGGCGTGGCGTTCGCCGGAACCGCGATCGTGAACGGCACCATGGCCGACGCCCCCGGGGCGACGGAGACCACTCCCCCGCCGTCGACAGTGACCCAGGTGCCGAGCTTCGCCGACTTCTCGCCTGCGGGCAGCAGATCAAACCCGCCGTCCTCGGTCGTGAAGCCGTCGGCCGCGTACACGCCCAGGTCGAGCGGTTCGGCACCCCGGTTCGTCACGACGATGCCGTCGGTGATCGTCTCGCCGGGGCTGAGCGTGTACTCGTAGCCCGCGCGATCGGCGCCGAAGCTGTTCGATTCGGTGCGGACCGTCCAGGTGACGTCGTCGACCGCGGCATTCGCCGCGGGCGCGGCGAACAGGGCGGCCAGCGCGAGAAGAGCCGCAGTGACGCCCGCACGGCGGGCGAGGGAGGGGATGTTCATGAGTGTTCGTCTCTCGGGAGCTGGAAGCGGATGCCGTGAGGCGAGCGTGCCCGCCTCACGGCATCCGGATGCGTCCGCCGGTCTCAGCCGGCGAGCGCGGTGAGGGTCAGGGTCGCGCGGTACGCGCCCTTCTCCGTCGTGTTCGGGAATGTCAGCTCGAGCCCTGCGCCGACCTTGGATGCGCCGAGTTCGTGCCCGTTCCACGCGCCGGCGAGGGCGCGCGACTCCGACAGACCGGTTCCGCTGGTGTAGCCCGAGGCGATCGGGGCGCCGGCGATCGTGCCCGCACCCTCCTCCTTCACAGACGGGGTCCAGCCGAGGTACTTGCCCGAGAGGACCTTGGCGCCATCGGTGAAGTCGCCGACGGATGCCGAGATCGACCAGCCAGAGTGCGTCTTGCGCGTGTCGGTGACGGTGATCGGGTTGATCTCGCCCGAGGCGGTGAAGTACGTGTTGTCCTTCTCGACGGCCGTGCCGAGGTCGACGAGGCGATTGGTGCCGTCGATCGTCCAGCCGAACTCTCCGGGTGCGCTCTCGGGGACGTCGACCTGGATGTCCTGGCCGTCTCCGTGGTTCGCGTTGATCGTGACCGAGTCGACCACCGACAGCACCGGGTTGGAGCCCGAGGCCTCGCTGCGGATGTCTTCGACGATGAGCTTGTCGTCGCGGACCTTGACCTGCACGTAGGAGCGGGTCTTCTCCTGGCTCTGCACGGAGTTGTACCAGTAGCTCGACGGGTTCAGCGGGTCGGCGCCGTTTCCGGCGCCGCTCGTGCCTGACGCGTCCGGAGCGGTGATGTTGTAGTACTTCGATCCGGATGCCGAGTTGGCGGTCATGTAGACGACACCGCCGGGGCCGACGAAGATCTCGTCCTGTCCGGGCTGCTCGTCGGGGTTCGCCTTCTCGCCGTTCTTGATCTCGTAGCTGCGGGTGTAGACGTGGTCGTGGCCCTGCAGCACGAGGTCGACGCCCAGGTTCGAGAACACGGTCGGGAAGTCGACGCGGCGGACCTTGTTGTCGGCGTCCTTCGCGTGCGACGCGGCCGAGTAGATCGCGTGGTGGTAGACGAGCACGGTGTGCTTCGCCTCTGCGCCGTGCTGGTTGATCACGTCGGTCACGTAGGCCACGTGCGCCGCGTCGCCGTTCGTGCCGTCGGTGGTCTTGTAGCTGTTGCTGTTCAGGTCGATGAACAGCACGTCCTTGTAGATGAACCAGTAGTCGCCACCCGAGGTGTTCGACGCCGGGTCGCCGTTCGCGTAGTACTTCGCGCTGCGGTCGGTGTTGGGCGTGTACAGGTGCTGCTCGTAGGCCTTGCCGCCGACGTCGTGGTTTCCGATGGTCGCGACCCACGGGTACTGGCGCAGCTTGTCCGAGGCGAGGAACGCGTCCCACTGCGTCTCGGTGTTGGCCGTCTCGACCTGGTCGCCGCCGGAGACGAGCAGCTCCGCGGTCGGGTTCGCCCCCAGGGCGACGTCGAGCGTGTTCGCCCATCCGGCGCCGTCGTTCGCGACGTTGCCGGAGGCGCCGATCTGCGGGTCGCCGAAGAACAGGAAGTCGAAGTCGCCGTCGAACGACTGGGTGGAGAAGGAGTAGGCCGTCGACCAGTTGCCCTCGGATCCGACACGGTAGGTGTATGCCGTGTTCTCTTCGAGGCCGGTGAGGGTGGTGTGGCGGTTGACGCCGCCGACCGAGGTGATGTTGGCCGTTCCGGTGGCCGTGAACGTCTTCGCGGTGGCGGGGAACTCGCCGTTCACGACGGATGCCGTCGGAGCCAGCTGCACGAGCTGCTCCTCGTCGGCGGTGCTGTACCAGGTGACGATGCGCTGAGATTCGTTCGCGCCGACGCCGAGGATGATCCCGGTGTACTGCGCAGTGGACGCTGCCGTCGCGGGAGCCGCGACGAGACCGCTGAGGACCAGCGTCGCGCCGACAGCTGCGGCGGCGATCCACGCACCGGTGCGACGCGCCGGTCGCCGGTGAGCGGATGGGGTGAGGGAGGACATGGAGTATCCGTTCTCTGATCGATGGGGGATTCGCGGCCGCGTGCACGCGGTCCACTCGCTCAGACTTCGCCCGCCGTGTGGCCGGAAGGTGAATGCCGGGTGCCCGGCAGGCGATGCGTGGGCGAACGGCATCCGCACGCACAGTTCCCGCTGCCGTCAGGCGCCGAGCAGACGCTCCACGAACCAGTACAGACCCGCCGCGGTCACACCCGCCGCTACGATGCCGGCGACCCACATGCCGGTCTTCGGCGCCTTCCGTCGCAGCAGGACTAGCAGGGGGAACACGGCGAGGATGATCCCGATCTGCACCGCCTCGATGCCGAGGTTGAATACGAGCAGAGACCACAGCAGCGTCCACGACCACGGCTGGTCGATGCCGAGCGCGGCGGCGAAGCCGAGCCCGTGCACGAGGCCGAACACGAAGACGACAGCCAGCCGCAGCCAACCGGAACGGTCGAGGCCGAGCGGCCCGCTGCGCCGAGAGAGATCGTCCACGTGCTCGCGCTTGCGCCCCAGGCGCAGCAGGTACCAGGCCGCGACCACGGCGATCGAGAGAGCGATGATGGGCTCCACGACGACCGCGGGCACCGAGACCACGCCGACGGCGGCGAGGATGAACGTCACCGAGTGCGCGATCGTGAACGAGGTCGCCGCCAGCACGATCTCGCGCAGCCTCCTCGAGCCGACGATCAGCGCGAGCAGGAAGAGGATGTGATCGATGCCGGTGAGCAGGTGCTCGGCGCCGAGCGCGAAGAACGACCAGAAGCGCTCCCACCCCGTCTGCTCTGTGTCGAAGGACGGATGCTGCGCGTCGAGCGCCGCGCTGCCGTGCTGCAGGTCGAGGTCGTAGGTGACGACCGCCTTGGTGTCGCGCACGTATCCCTCGTCATCGCCGAACAGGGTGCTCGTGATCACGTGGCCGTCGTTGGTGGGCGCGCAGTCGCTCACGACGGTCAGCCGCACGTACGGCACCCCTTCGGCGAGAGTCATCTCGAGCTCGTCGTCGAGGCGGGCAGGGCAGACCTCGCCGCCGACCGCGGCGGTGAAGCCCGCCGTGACATAGGCCGCGACCGAGTCGATGTGATCCTCGAGCGCCTGCACCTGCAGCTGCGCGTCCTGCGCCTCGAACGCGTAGGTGCCGTCGTCGAACAGAGAGTCGTCGTCTTCTGCATCCGCGGCCGACACGATCAGCAGGTCGTACTCGAGCTTCAGCTCGGACACGACCGTGCCGCCCTGCGCGGTGACGTCGGCGTAGACGACCGAGGTGAAGCCGTGAGCGGCGGCGGGCGCGGCGATCGTGAGGATTCCGGCTGCGGCGACGAGGCCGATCACTGCGGCGGTGGGGCGGATGCGTCTCATCTGGCTCTCCTGCGGGTTCGCGGTCCTTCGGGCGGACCTGGAGCAGGTTGTCCCGCCGGCGTGAACGGCAGGAGACGCCCCGGGGAACAGGCGGGGAACGACGGCGCGATCGGCGCAGGCGCACGCCGTCGGTGCCGCAGAGTGGATGACATGCGTGCCCGCTCCGCCCTCGCCACCGCATCCGTGGTCGCCTTCGCGATCGCTCTCACCGGCTGCGCGTCCGCCGGCTGGGACGAACCGCGGTCGGCGCCCGCAGCCGTCGGCTCGGCGGCACCGGGGTTCGTGCCGGAGGTGCGCCCTTCACCAGAGGCAACGATCGAACCGGCGGCGGGGTCATGGGACGGTGTCAGCCCCGCGCCCGGCTACCGGGTCGTGCTGCTGACGGCGGGTGCGGATGCCGAGACGCAGACGATCGCCCGGTCGGTGCGCGACTGGGCGACGGCGACCTCCGTCGACCTCCGCACCGTCACCGCCGACGAACACGACCCGATCCCCGGGATCGTCGACGCGATGGAGCGCAATCCCGACCTCGTCATCGTCGCGGGCGAGCACCTGATCGACCCGCTCGCGATCGTGTCGGCGAACCATCTCGACCGCAGCTTCCTTGTGATCGGCGCCGAGATCGCGGAGCCGACCGAGAACGTCACGGCGGTGGACTGGACGGGGGCGTCGTTCCGCGGCGAGGGGCTGGGGTCGGCGTCCGACTACGATCCGGCGACCTTCACCCCCGAGCGCACGGGTGACGCGGTGCGGGCCGGGGTCGCGGCGGTGCTGAGCGACCTGAACGGCCTGGTGATCTGGATCGACTAGTCCGCCGCGATCGTGCGCTCGCGCAGCCCGATGAGGGCCAGACCGCCGGCGCCGAGCGTGAGGGCGGCGACGACCGCGAGGCCGACGCCGGGGACGGATGCCGTCGCCACCGCACCCGCGACGAGCGGACCCCCGGCATCCCCCAGCTCCCGCCCCAGCTCGGCGCTGCCCATCGTGCGGCCCATGCGCTCCGGAGGGGTCGAGGCGGCGAGATGCGAGAACGCCACAGGTGTTGCGGCGCCCACCCCCGCACCGACGAGAACGGCCGCCACCACGAGGGAGACAGGGTGATCGACCGCCGCGACAAGCCCGATGCCCGCCGCGATGAGCCCGAGACCGCCGACCGCACCCAGACGGACGGATATGCGACCTCGGTCGTTCGCCGCGCCGACCAACGGCTGAATGACACTGGACACGACGGCCAGCACGGTCACGATCGCCATGCTGCCGACGGTGCCGAGACCGATCTGCCGCCCGAGCAGGGGCAGGAAGCCGACAGCCACGGCGAGCGCGCCCGTGGTCGCAGCGAGCACGAGGGTCGGTACGAGGAAGCCGGGAGCGATCAGCTCGCGCCCGAGGTCGACGAGGGTGACGCGCTTTCGCGGCAGCACGGGCACCTCGGGCACGGCGAACCCCACCCAGGCCGCGGCCGCGACCCCCAGCACGGCGAGAGCCCAGAACAGCGCCGGCATCCCTCCCCAGACGACGAGGACCGCTCCGAGCAGCGGACCGAGCGCGTAGCCGAGGCTCTTCCACGATCCGTACCGGCCGAAATAGCGCCCGCGCGACGAATCGTCGACGAGGCGGGCCACGGCCGCGCTGGAGGCGGGCGAGAAAGCGGATGCGGCGGCCCCCTGCCCGAATCGGGCGATCACCAGCGCGATCATCCCCGGCGCCACCGCCCCCACCACGGAGAAGACCGAGAACGCGAGCAAACCGCCCACGATCACGGGGCGCACGCCGACGCGGTCGCTGAGCGCTCCGAACAGCGGCTTGAGCAGGACCTCGGCCAGGTCGTACAGGGCGAGGGTGAACCCGAAGGCGAGCAGGGTCCAGCCGATGTCCTCGCTCTCGGCGCCCAAAGCCGCCGCGATGCCGTGCGCGCCGAAAGCGGTCGTGAAGCCGGCGAGATAGAGCGGAGCCAGGCGGGGGCGCGGGGAGGTCACGCTCGATTCTCGCAGGGTGGGGTGTGGTCGATTCGGCACCGCCGGCGCGCGTGAGTGGCCACTTTCGCTGCTCCGCGGGGAGATCGCGGTGCATTTTCGACCACTCACGGCGGGGACGCGGGGCGGGCGAGGCGGGGAGCGCGGGCTCCGCCCATCCACCGCGAGGGGGATGCCGCAGCGTCCCCCTCCGCCCTACCGTGGAGAGCATGCCCTTCATGCGCACCCCCTCCGCTCGCGAGCACCGCGGCGATCTCGTGCTCGCCGGCGTCCTGCTCGTCGGCACGGTGCTCAGCGCTGCGCTCTCCTCGATCGCGCAGGTGTACGGCGATGAGGCCCAGGAACTGTGGACCGCCCTCGTCTACGCCGTGTTCATCGCGGTTCCTCTCGCCGTGCGTCGGCGTTGGCCGGGCATCGTCGCGATCGTCGTCTCACTCGCATACTTCGCCGCGGTCTCGCTGAAGGTGCCGGAGATCTTCGTCGGCAACATCTCGATGTTCGTCGCCCTGTACACGGTCGGCGCCTGGATGAACGACCGCCGCCGAGCCATGATCGTACGGATCGGGATCATCGTCGGCATGTTCGTGTGGCTCATCATCACGATGTACCGCGACGCCATCACCGAGGCCGACAAGGCGGATGTCGCGGCGGGCCTGTTCTCTCCCTACATCGCGTACATGCTGATCCAGCTGCTGCTGAACATCCTGTACTTCGGCGGCGCCTACTACTTCGGCGAGCGGGCCTGGGCTGCAGCCGCCGAGCGAGCCGTACTCGAGGAGCGCACCGCCGAGCTGGAGCGCGAGCGCGAGGTCACCGCGGCGCAGGCGGTCGCCCTCGATCGGGTGCGCATCGCCCGCGAGCTGCACGACGTCGTCGCCCATCACGTCTCGGTCATGGGCGTGCAGGCGGGCGCGGCGCGACTCGTGATCGAGCAGGACCCCGACGGCGCCCGCCAGCTGCTCACGGGCGTCGAGACCTCGGCGCGAGAGGCCATCCGCGAGCTGCACCAGCTTCTCGAGACCCTGCGCACCCCTGGCGGCGACGCGACCGAGACCGCGTCGACCCTCGGCCTCGACGACATCGCCGAGCTCGCCGCCTCTTCCACGGAGGCGGGCCTGCCCGCCGACTACGCCGTGATCGGAGACCCCGTCCCGGTGCCGCCCATGATCGCGGTCAACCTGTACCGCATCGCCCAGGAGTCGCTCACGAACGCGCGCCGCCACGCCGGAGCCGGCGCCACCGCCGATGTGCGGGTGCGGTACGACGACGACGGTGTCGAAGTCGAGATCGTGAACACGGGCCGCAGCATCGTGAACCTCCGTCCCGGCCTCGGCCAGCTCGGCATGCGCGAGCGGGCGACCGCGTCGGGGGGCACGCTCGAGGTGACTCCGCGGCCCAGCGGCGGACTGCGGGTGCGGGCCCGGGTTCCCCTGGAGGCACGCGCGTGATCCGGGTGCTGCTGGTCGACGACCACGCCATGCTGCGGGCCGGATTCCGCACGATCCTCGAGAGCCAGCCCGACATCACCGTCGTCGGCGAGGCGGGCACCGGAGCGGATGCCGTCGACCAGGCATCGACGCTGCTCCCCGACGTCATCACGATGGACGTGCAGATGCCCGACATGGACGGCATCGAGGCCACCCGCCGTATCGTCGCCGACCCGCGGGTATCTTCCGCCATCGCGATCGTGACGACCTTCGACCGCGACGACTACCTCTTCCAGGCGCTGGACGCAGGGGCCGCGGGATTCCTCCTCAAGAACGCCGGACCGGAAGACCTCATCACCGCGGTCCGCGCACTCGCCGCAGGCGACGGGATGCTGTCGCCCGAGGTGACGCGACGCGTGCTCGCTCGATTCGCCACGACGCCCGGGATCCGCAGCCGGACCGACCGACACGACGCACCCGCGGCGGTCGCGGCATCCGCTCCCGGTACCGCAACGCGCCCGTCGTCCACCACGCCGGTCGTGCTGGCCGAGCCCCTCACCGACCGCGAGGCCGAAGTGCTCGTGCTGCTCGCCGACGCCCGCAGCAACGCGGAGATCGCGACCGCCCTGTACATCGGCGAGGCGACCGTGAAGACGCACGTGTCGAGGATCCTGCAGAAGCTGGGCGCCCGCGACCGGGTGCAGGCCGTCGTGACGGCGCACCGGCTGGGGCTCGCCTAGACCGGCACCGGAGCGACCAGCGATAACCTCGGAGGCATGCCCGAGGCCGCACCGTTGACCCGCCCGATCACGGCCGGCGTCGTCACCGCCCTCGTCGGATTCACGAGCTCTTTCGCCGTGGTGCTCACGGGGCTGTCCGCCGTCGGCGCGACGCCCGCGCAGGCTGCGAGCGGGCTGCTCGCGGTGTGCCTCACGATGGGCGTCGCGTGCGTTGTGCTCGCCTGGCGGTATCGGATGCCGATCACCGTCGCCTGGTCCACCCCCGGGGCCGCCCTGCTCGCCGCGACCGGCGCGGTGGAGGGCGGATGGTCAGCAGCCGTCGGCGCGTTCCTCCTCACCGGCGCGCTGATCCTGCTGACCGCCCTGTGGCCCGCTCTCGGGGCCCTGATCGCGCGCATCCCGCCGTCCATCGCTCAGGCGATGCTCGCCGGGGTCCTCCTTCCGCTGTGCCTCGCACCGATCACGGGCCTCGTCGAGAACCTCTGGGGCGTCGTGCCGGTCGTACTCACCTGGCTGGTGTTCGCGCGGCTCGCGCCACGCTGGGCCGTGCCGCTCGCGTTCGTCGCGGCATCCGTCGTCGTCGCGATCTCGCTCGTGCAGACCGGATCCCCCGTCGACCCTGCCCTGCTGCTGCCACGGATCGAGCTGACGGCGCCCACGTTCTCCCTGGGCGCCGCGGTCGGCATCGCCCTGCCGCTGTTCATCGTGACCATGGCCTCGCAGAACGTGCCGGGAATCGCCATCATGCGCAGCTTCGGCTACGAGGTCCCCTGGCGGCCGGCGATGCTCGTGACCGGGCTCGGCACCGCGCTCGGCGCCACCGCGGGCGGTCACGCGATCAACCTCGCCGCCATCAGCGCCGCTCTCGCGGCCGCCCCCGATGCCGATCCGGACCCGAAGCGCCGCTGGATCGCCGGCGTCTCGACCGGTGTTTCCTATCTCGTGCTCGGCGGATTCTCAGCGGCGTTCGCCGCTCTGGTGCTGCTGGCTCCGCAGGCCGTCATCCCGGCGGTCGCCGGCCTCGCCCTGTTCGCAGCCTTCGGCTCGGCCGTGCAGCAGGCCATCGACGACCCCGGCGAGCGTCTGCCCGCGGTCGCGACCTTCCTCGTCGCGGCATCCGGAATCGCCGTGCTGGGAGTGAGCGCCGCCTTCTGGGCTCTCGTCGCCGGCCTGCTCGTGCGGGCGGTGCTGCACGCGGGGAAGCGCCCACAGGGTTAGCGTGGAACCGTGACCGCCCCCGGATTCTTCGACGCCCGGCCCCTCGTCGATCCCGTCGACAACGCCGAGGTCGCGCGGTTCGCCCGCGCGCAGCGCACGTCGCAAGCCTCGGGCGCGCAGGTCGCCATGTACATCATCCTCGGCGTCCTCCTCGCCTTCTTCGTGCTTCCGATCATCTACGTGATGGCGATGGGTCTCGGCTACGCGATCGCCCGCGGCACGGGTGCGGCTGTCGCCGCGCTCGTCGCCACCGTGTTCACGGGTGGACTCGTCACGCTCGCCGTGATCGCGGCACAGCGCGGCAGGGCGGCACGCGAACTCGCGAGCTACCGGCTCTCCGGCTTCGCCGCCGCGAACTCGATGGAGTACTTCGCCAAGCTCGACGCCCCACCGCTGCCGGGCATGATCTATTCGCACGGAACGAGCCGCATGTCGACCGACGTCGTGCGCGGTACCACCCCTCGTTTCGTCGAGTTCGGCAACTATCAGTACACGACCAGCAACGGCAAGAACTCGACCACCCACCGCTGGGGCTACGTCGCGATCAAGCTCGACGTGCCGCTGCCGCACATCGTGCTCGATGCGCTGAGCGACAACACACTGGGATCCGACGTGGCCGCGGGATTCTCCCGCGAGCAGCGGCTGTCGCTCGAGGGCGACTTCGACCGGTACTTCTCGCTGTTCTGCCCGTCGGGCTATGAGGTCGACGCGCTCTACCTGTTCGCCCCCGATGTCATGGCGCGCTTCATCGACAACCTCGCGCAGCTCAACGTCGAGATCGTCGACGACTGGATGTTCTTCTACACGCGTCGCCCGGTGTCGACGCTGGACCCCGCGACCTGGTCGTGGCTGTTCGGCGCCGTCGGCGCAATGATGACCAAGCTCGACCAGTGGGCGCGCTGGCGCGACGACCGGCTGCGAGCGATGGCGCAGCCCGTCGTCGCGACGCCTTCGGCTGCGGCATCCGCTCTGCCCTTCGCACCGCCGGCCGCGCTGCTCACCCCGCCGCCGCCGGGTGTCGCCCCGCCGGGTCAGCGCCTGCGCACCCGGAGCCCGTGGCTGATCATCACGATCCTCCTCGTCGTGGCGGGCGGGATGGCGCTGCTGCCCTTCGCCTTCGCCGTCATCGCGGTGCTCTTCGCGCGCTGATCCACCCTCAGGGGGACTCCGCGGCAATCCCCCGTGCGGAGGATGCCCCCGCGTGGCCTGCGGTCATAGCGTGAAGCCATGCGATGCACTGACCGAACGGAGTGAGCCGAAGTGACCACAGGAAAGCTCGAATTGAGCGGCATCACCAAGAGCTATGGCTCGCGGCTCGTGCTCGACGACGTCTCGTTCCAGGTCGCCCCCGGGCGCCTCACGGGCTTCGTCGGCGGCAACGGAGCCGGCAAGACGACGACCATGCGGATCGTGCTCGGCCTGCTATCGGCCGACGGCGGACGTGTCGAGCTCGACGGCTCGCCGCTCACCGCCGAGGACCGCAGGCACTTCGGCTACATGCCGGAGGAGCGCGGTCTGTATCCGAAGATGAAGGTGCTGGAGCAGATCGTCTACCTCGCGCGACTGCACGGATTCAGCAAGGCGGATGCCGCGGCTCGTGCCACGGCCCTTCTCACCGAACTCGGTCTCGACGCCCGCCTGAACGACACCATCGAGTCGCTCTCGCTCGGCAACCAGCAGCGTGCGCAGATCGCAGCGTCCCTCGTGCACGATCCCGAGGTGCTGATCCTCGACGAGCCGTTCTCCGGTCTCGACCCCCTCGCGGTCGACGTGGTCGCGGGAGTACTGCAGGCGAGCGCCGCGAAGGGCGCCTCGATCCTGTTCTCCTCTCACCAGCTCGACGTCGTCGAGCGGCTCTGCGACGACCTCGTGATCCTCGCCGGCGGCACGATCCGCGCGTCCGGATCCCGCGACGCGCTGCGCGCCGAGCACGCCGGCGACCGCTACGAGCTGGTGTCGGCGGGCGACGCCGGCTGGCTGCGCACCGAGCCGGGCGTGACGGTGCTCGATTTCGAAGGCGGGTACGCCCTGTTCGAGGCCGAGAGCGCCGACGTCGCGCAGCGCGTGCTGCGTGCCGCAGTCGACCGCGGCGATGTCGCGAGCTTCGCCCCCAAGCATCCGTCTCTCGCCCAGATCTTCAAGGAGGTCATCCAGTGAACCCTTCGACCGGCTCAGGGACCCAGGCTGTCTGGCTCGTCGCCGAGCGCGAGATCGCCTCGAAGCTGCGCAGCAAGACGTTCCTGATCTCCACCGGCATCCTGCTTCTCATCGCGCTCGCCGGCATCCTGATCGGCGGGTTCGCCAGCAAGAACCCCGAGGCCACCGCCGTGGCCGCGACCTCGCAGACGATCGCCGCCGTCGAGGCGCTGCCGAACGTCGAGGTCACCGAGGTGGCCGACCGCGGAGAGGCCGAGAAGCTCGTCCGCTCGGAGGACGTCGAGGCGGCCGTGCTGCCTGACGACGGCCCGCTCGGCTACACCGTGATCGCGCTCACCGATGCACCGGGCAGCATCGTCAGCGGGCTGTCGGTCTCGCCGTCCGTCGAGATCCTGGAACCGGCGACCACCAACCCGCTGCTGCGGTACTTCATCGCGATCGGCTTCGGTCTGGTGTTCTTCATGGCCGCGTCGACGTTCGGCGCCACGATCGCGCAGAGCGTGGTCGAAGAGAAGCAGACCCGCGTCGTCGAGGTGCTGCTGTCGTCGATCTCGGCGCGCACGCTGCTCGCCGGGAAGGTGATCGGCAACACGGTGCTGGCGATGGCGCAGATCATCGCCCTCGCCGCGATCGCCACGGTGGGGCTCATCATCACCGGGCAGAACGCGGTGCTCGCCGGTCTCGGCGCCCCGATCATCTGGTTCGCCGTGTTCTTCCTGTTCGGCTTCGTGCTGCTGGCAGCGCTCTACGCTGCAGCAGCGTCGATGGTGTCGCGCATGGAGGACATCGGATCGACCACGACGCCGATCATGATGCTCGTGATGGCGCCGTACTTCCTGGTGATCTTCTTCAACGACAACCCCCTCGTGCTGACGATCATGTCGTACGTGCCGTTCTCGGCTCCGGTGGGGATGCCGATGCGACTGTTCGTCGGCGAGGCGCAGTGGTGGGAGCCGCTGATCAGCCTCGTGATCCTGCTCGCCTCCTGCGTCGCCGCGATCATGATCGGCGCGAAGATCTACGAGAACTCGCTGCTGCGCATGGGTACCAGGGTCAAGCTGGCGGAGGCGCTGCGCGGCTGACTCGCCCGGCCCGATCACCGAGACCCCCTGTTGCCACCGAGACCCCCAGCTGCAACCGGGGGTCTCGGTGGCAACGGGGGGTCTCGGCGTGACGCGACGTCGGCAGCTGGGGGTCTGGCCGGCGTCAGAGGGTGCCGGCGTTGGGGCGGCGGCACCGGGGGAAGCGGGGATCGTCCCGCGATGGGTTCAGATCACGCCGTCGGCCAACGCGGTCGGGTTGCCGAAGCGGTGGTTGGTGATCGACACGGCCTGCTCGTGCATGAACGGCAGCATCTCGACGCGGCCGGCGCCGGTCACGGCGTGCGACCAGACGGCGACGTCGGGGATCCCACCGAGAGCCTCGAACAGGGGGGCCGGGTCGCCGCCGACGAGACGGACGCGCTGCCAGGTGTGCGCGGCCTTCGCCTGAGCCTTCGCGACGTGCTTGACCCACGAGGCATCCTTCTCGTGCGTGACGGCGATGCCCGCTGTGCGCAGCGCCTTCTCGACCGATGAGGGCAGGGCGGGTGCCGAAACCGTGAACGGGCTTCCGCTGCGCAGGGCCGCGGCCAGGACGCGGATGCCGTCGGCGAGAGGCGCCTGCTCGGCGATGCGCACGTCGACGGCGGTCGGACGGTAGCGGAACACGTTGCGTTCGACTCCGAGGCCGGACTTGTCGCTGATCACGCCGAAATCGTTCGTCCAGGCCTGCTCATCGGAGGCCGCAGCGGAGCGCAGCCACTCGGCTTCCGCCGCGTCGAGCACACCGTCGGCGGCGGCGAGCAGCCGGGCGACCGGCTCCGAGACGGCGGCGCCGGGCGCTGCAGCGGGAAGCTCGGCGGGCGTCCACTCCCCCAGGCCGAACAGATAGTTCGGGCCGCCGGCCTTGGCGCCGGCGCCCACGGCCGAGCGCTTCCATCCGCCGAAGGGTTGACGCTGCACGATCGCACCCGTGATGCCGCGGTTCACATAGAGGTTACCGGCCTCGACGCGGTCGAGCCACGTGGCGACCTCATCGGAGTCGAGCGAGTGCAGCCCTGCGGTTAGGCCGTAGTCGACGGCGTTCTGCAGGCGGAATGGCCTCGTCGAGGTCCTTCGCGCGCATGACGCCGAGCACCGGGCCGAAGAACTCGGTCATGTGCGTCGTGGATCCGGGGGCGACTCCGGTCTTCACGCCGGGAGTCCACTGCCGGCCCTCGTCGTCGAGCTTCTTCGGCTCGACGAGCCAGCGCTCGCCCCGCTCGAGGGTCGTGAGGGCCTTGAGCAGCTTGCCGTTCGCAGGCTCGATGATCGGGCCCATCTGGGTGGCCGGGTCGCTCGGCAGGCCGACGCGCATCGAGGTCACGGCGTCGACGAGCTGGCGCTCGAACCTCTTCGAGTCGGCGACCGAGCCGACGAGGATCGCGAGCGATGCCGCAGAGCACTTCTGCCCCGCGTGACCGAAGGCGCTGCGCGCCACGTCTGCGGCGGCGAGGTCGAGATCGGCCGACGGCGTCACGATGATCGCGTTCTTGCCGCTCGTCTCGGCGAGCAGCGGCAGATCCGAGCGGAACGAGCGGAACAGCTGGGCGGTCTCGTACGCGCCGGTGAGGATCACCCGGTCGACGATCGGGCTCGAGACGAGCTGCGTGCCGAGCTCGCGCGAGCCGAGATCGACGAGCGCGAGCAGGTCGCGCGGCACGCCCGCAGCCCACAGCGCCTCGACCATCACGGCTCCGCAGCGCTGGGTGAGCTTGGCGGGCTTGATGACCGCGGCCGAGCCGGACGCGAGGGCGGCGAGCACACCGCCGGCGGGGATCGCGACGGGGAAGTTCCACGGCGGGGTGACGACCGTGACCTTCGACGGAACGAACTCCGCACCGGGGATCTTCTCGAGATCGAGGGCGCGCTCGGCGTAGTAGTGCGCGAAGTCGATCGCCTCGGAGACCTCGGGGTCGGCCTCGGCGATGGTCTTGCCCGCCTCGTGAGCCATGATCTCGATGAGCTGGCCCCGTCGCGCGGCCAGCTCGGCGCCCGCACGGTGCAGTACGGCGGCGCGGTCGGCGGCAGGCAGCGCGGCCCACTTCTCGGCGGCGGCGGATGCGGCGGCGAACACGTCATCGAGCTGCGCGGGCGACTCGACGCGCGCAGCCGCGATGGCCCCTTCGCCCAACGTCGTGCTCACACTGCGGCGCAGGATCTCGCGCCCCCACGCGCGGTTCGCGGCGAGCGCCGGATCGGTGTCGGCCTGGTTGTGGAAGCCGGTGCCCGTCGACGGGCTCTGGGACCCAGCGGATTCCGCCTCCTCCGCGCGGTTCTGCACGCGGTGCGGGGCCGGAACCCCGCGGTCGGCCTCGAGGCCGGCGAGCGAGCGTTCGAAGCGCTCGCGCTCGCGCGTCAGCAGAGCGGGGTTCGAGGCGAGCTCGAACACCGCGGACATGAAGTTCTCG
The DNA here is from genome assembly GCF_030816295.1 of Microbacterium natoriense. Classification (NCBI taxonomy): domain Bacteria; kingdom Bacillati; phylum Actinomycetota; class Actinomycetes; order Micrococcales; family Microbacteriaceae; genus Microbacterium; species Microbacterium natoriense. The sequence continues at coordinate 95,853 of NZ_JAUSXV010000001.1, forward strand.
GGGCTCGCGTTCTCTTCGAGCCGGCGCACGAGGTACGCGATCGCGACGTCGAACTCGGCCGGGTTCACGACCGGCGTGTAGAGCAGCAGGCGGCCGACGTCCTTGCGGACCGCCTCGGCCTGGCCGGTGGCCATGCCCAGCAGCATCTCGTACTCGACGGGCGCCTGCCCTGAGCTTGTCGAAGGGTCGGTGACGCCCCGCGCCTTCGCGAGCAGCCACGTGTATGCGATGTCGAAGAGGTTGTGCCCCGCGACGCCGATGCGCACCGCGTCCAGCCGCTCCGGAGTCATCGCCCAGTCCAGCACGCGCTTGTAGTTCGTGTCGGAGTCCTGCTTGGTCGAGTAGGTCGCGAGCGGCCAGTCGTGGATCTTCGCATCGACCTCCTCCATCGCGAGGTTCGCGCCCTTGACGACGCGCACCTTGATGGGCGCTCCGCCCTTGGCGCGGCGTGCTGCCGCCCACTGCTGCAGGTGCTGCATGGCGCCGAGGGCGTCGGGGAGATAGGCCTGCAGGACGATGCCGGCCTCGAGGTTCTCGAGTCCCGGCTGGTCGAGGATGCTGGTGAATGCCGCGATCGTGAGATCGAGGTCGCGGTACTCCTCCATGTCGAGGTTGATGAACTTCGCCTTGCCCTTCGCCTCTGCGGCGGCGGCGAGCTCGTACAGCGGGGTGAGCTTCTCGACGACGTCGGCGACCGCTTCGTCGAACGACCACATCGACAGCTGGCTGACGACGCTGGACACCTTGATCGACACGTAGTCGACGTCGTCGCGGGCCAGGAAGTCGTAGGTGCCCTTGAGGCGTCGCCCGGCCTCGCGCTCGCCGAGCACGGCCTCGCCGAGCAGGTTGAGGTTCAGGCGGTTGCCGCTCTTGCGGAGCTTCGCGATCGCGGGCCCGAGCTTCGAGGGGGTGGCGTCGAGCACGAGGTGTCCGACCATGGCGCGCAGCACCCGGCGCGAGATCGGCACGACGACGCCGGGGAGCTTGGGCGCCCAGAAGCCACCGGTCTTGATCGCGGCGCGCAGGTAGCCGGGAAGAAGGGTCGGTGTGATCTCGGCGAGGTCGGCGAGCTTGCGACCGGCGACGCGGAGGTCTTCGGGCCGCATCACTCCGTCGACGAAGCCGACGGTGAAGTCGAGGCCGTTCGGGTCTTTGAGCACCTCGGAGAGGCGCTGGGCCGCGGGCTCGACGGGGTGCGTCTCGCTCTCCTTCAGCCAGCGCTGCACGAGAGCGGCGACCTCTTCGGTACGCGGAGTGGTGTCGACGACGGTCATTGGCGGGGAACCTTCCACAGACGGGGCGCACACCCGGGTCGCGTGCGTCTCCCGATCATTGTGCGACCCGCGAGTAGGCTACGTCTATCAACCGATCTGCGTGATTTCTGTTCGGTTTCAGTGAACAATCGAAAGGGACGGATGCTCGACGTCAATCGACTGCGGATGCTCGTCGAGCTGAGCCGCCGCGGCACTCTCTCGGCCGTCGCCGACGCGCTCTCCTACAGCAAGGCCACGGTGTCTCAGCAGCTGAGCGCGCTCGAGCGCGAGGTGGGTGCGCCGCTGCTGCGCCGCGTGGGCCGAGGAGTGCAGTTCACCCCGCAGGGGAACGTGCTCGTGGCGGAGGCCGTCGGCATCCTCGACCAGCTCGAGCACGCGCAGGTCGCCGTCGCCGAATCGCTCACCGAGGTCACCGGCACCGTGCGCATCGCCGTGTTCCAGACCGCCGCGCACGCACTGCTCCCTCCCGCACTGCTCGCCCTGCAGGCGCAGCATCCGGCGCTCCGCGTCGATGTCACCGAGAGCGACCCCGAGACGAGCCTCGTGGGGGTCGCGAGCCGCGACTTCGATCTCATGCTCGCCGAGCAGTACCCGGGGCGCACCCGTCCGATCAACGCCGACCTCGACCGCGTCGTGCTCACGCACGACACGATCGCCCTGGCCCGACAGCCGGGCGCCCGGCCGATTGCAGATGCCGCCGCGGCCCTCTGGGCGACCCGGGACGATCCCTGGGTGCTCGAGCCGGCGGGCACCGCGTCCCGCGCGTGGGCCGAGCAGCTGTGCCGGACGGCGGGCTTCGAGCCCGACGTGCATTTCGAGGTCGCCGACCTCACCACGCACGTCCGCCTGATCAGGGCGGGGCTCGCGGTCGGGCTGCTGCCCGAGCTCGTCTGGGCCGGCGACGCCCCGACGGTCGACCTCGCTCCCCTGCCGGGGGCCCCTCGGCGCGAGATCTTCTCGTCGGCGCGACGCGTGTCGGCAGCAGCCCCCTCGATCAGGGCCGTGCGTCGTGCACTGGTAGAGGCGGCATCCGTGATCCTGCCGGACTGACGCCCTCGGAGGATCCGGCCACCTCGTCGAGGCGAGGAGGATCCGCGCCAGGGCGCGAGACCGTCACCGCGGCCGCCGCTGCACCGAACGCGAGCATCGCACGCACGAGCTCCTCGTCGACGCCGCGCAGCGCCTCACGAGAGGCCGCCCCGGAGAGCCCCGCATCCCGCAGAGAATGGATCAGCGCAGCCATGAACGTGTCACCCGCGCCGACCGTGTCGACGACGTCGACTCGGTGGCCGCCGACGCGGACCACACCGGCGGCGGTGACTGCATCCGCGCCGTCACCGCCACGCGTCACCACCACGATGGCGGGGCCCGAGCGCTGCAGACGCTGCGCGACCTCGAGCGGATCCTCTCCGGGGTACAACCAGCCGAGGTCCTCGTCGCTCGCCTTGACGACGTCGGACGCGGCGACGAGAGCCTCGACGTCTCGCAGAGCCTGCGCGCGGTCGGGAACCAGCGCCGGGCGGATGTTGGGGTCGTAGCTGATCAGCGCATCGGGCCGCAGAGCCTCGAGCAGCGAGCGCACGACGTCGGCTCCCGGATGCAGCAGAGCGGCGACGGAGCCCACGTGCACGATACCCGGGTGCTCGCCGACGACGGACTCCGGATCGACGCCGTCGAGAGTCCAGCTCAGATCGAACTCGTACCGGGCCGATCCGTCGGGGCCGAGCTGCGCCAACGCGGTCGAGGTGCGCTCCGCCCCGGCCACGAGCACGTCGACGCCTGACGCCGCGAGCCAGGCCCGCACGGCCCTCCCGCGCGGATCTTCTCCGAGCTGAGTCAGCAGCAGCGGTTCGTCGCCGAGGCGGGCGAGTGCGAGAGCGACGTTCGCGGGACTGCCCCCGGGAGTCTCCTCGATGCGGCCGGCCTCACGATGAACGATGTCGACGAGGGCCTCACCGATCACCAGGACGTCGCGGCTCACGCGCGCCGCACCGGCGTGAGGAAGCTGAGAACACTGTGCGGCTCGACGATCAGCGGTTCGAGACGTGCGTTGAACGCACCGCCGGCCTCACCGCCGAGATGCTCGTCGAAGGCCGCACGATCACGGTAGACCTCGAAGACGACGAACCGGTGGTCGTCCTCGTGCCGCCGAAACACCTCGAATACCTGGTTCCCCGGCTCCGTGCGAACGACCTCGGCGTACTCGCCGATCAGCCCCTCGACCGTGTCCGCAGCTCCCGGTACCGCCGTGAACTCGGCGTACAGCGCGACCTGTTCGCTCATGCGGTCGCCGCTCCCGTCATGATCGCGACGGCATCCGTCATCGAGTGCGATTCAGGTGTGATGGTGGCCGCCTTCTTGCCCAGACGCTGGATGTGGATGCGATCCGCGACCTGGAAGACGTGCGGCATGTTGTGCGAGATGACGATCACGGGAACCCGGTTCTGTCGGAGCCGCTGGATCAGTTCGAGCACCTGGTTCGACTCGCGCACTCCGAGAGCGGCAGTCGGCTCGTCGAGGATGACGACCTTCGACCCGAACGCCGCGGCGCGTGCGACCGCGACGGCCTGGCGCTGACCACCCGACAGGTTCTCGACCGGCACCGTGACGTCCTGAAGAGTGGAGATGCCCAATCGCTGAACCTCGGCGCGGGCATCTGCCCGCATCCCCTTCGTGTCCAGCGCGCGGAACAGCGAACCCATGATGCCCGGTTTGCGCCGTTCCCGGCCGAGGTAGAGGTTCGAGGCCACATCGAGCGCGGGTGAGACCGCGAGGTTCTGATACACGGTCTCGATCCCGGCGTTGCGCGCGTCCTGCGGTCCGCGGAACTGCACCGGCTGACCGTCGAGAAGCAGCTGGCCTTCATCCGGGATGTACGCCCCGGTGAGGCATTTGATCAGGGTCGACTTCCCGGCGCCGTTGTCGCCGATGATGGCCAGCACCTCTCCGGGGAAGACCTTGAGGCTGACGCCGTCGAGACCGACCACACGACCGAAGGTCTTGACGAGGCGCTTCGCCTCGAGCACGGGAAGGCCTTCCGGAGTCGGTGCTTCGAAGGGCTGGGTTTCGGTGGCGCTCACTTGCGTACCTTCCTGATCCACTGGTCGATGGCGACCGCGACGATGACGAGGATGCCGATGGCGAGGGTCTGGTACAGACCGTCGACGCCGGCGAGGAACAGACCGTTGCGGAACACGCCGACGATGATCGCGCCGAGCAGGGTTCCCCAGATGATGCCGCGTCCGCCGAACAGCGACGTTCCGCCGATGACCACGGCGGTGATCGAGTCGAGGTTGAGGTCGGCGCCCGCGTTGGGGCTCGCCGCCCCGGAGCGCCCGATCTGGATCCACGCGGCGACGGCGAGCACCGCTCCCGCGGCCACGTAGACGCTCATCAGCACCTTCTTGGTCGAGATGCCGGCGAGGCGGGCCGCCTCCGCATCGTCGCCGACGGCGTAGACGTGCCGGCCCCAGGCGGTGCGCCCGAGCACGTACGCGACAACGAGGTACAGCGCGAGCATGATGACGACGCCCACGGTGAGCCGCACATCTCCGAGCGGGATGGCGGTCGAGGTCCAGGTGAGGAGCTCGGGCATGTCCGCCTTGCGGATCGTCTGCCCGCCGCTGTACAGCAGCGTCAGCGCGATGAAGACGTTGAACGTGCCGAGCGTGGCGATGAACGGAGGCAGCTTCACCCTCGTCACGAGCAGTCCGTTCAGGGCGCCTGCGGCGAGTGCGGCGATCAGGCCGGCCAGCAGGGCGATCGGAGCAGGCAGCCCGTTGTTCGCGGCGGTCTGCGCCATCACCATCGAGGTGCCGATCATGAGCGCACCGACCGAGAGGTCGATGCCTGCGGTGAGGATGATGAGGGTCTGCGCGATCGCGACGGTGCCGACGACGGCGACCTGGTCGAGCACCAGCGAGAGGTTCGCCGCGGCGAAGAAGCGCGGGTTGATGATGCCGAAGACGATGACGGCGATCACCAGCACGACTGCGGGGCTGATGGCGGGATAGCGGTGGAGCAGGCCGCGGATGCGGTCGACCGGTGTCCGCCGGTCGAGGAACTCTGCGGCGAGATCCAGGGTCGAGGTGGCTGCTTGCTGAGTCACGGGGTCACTTCCGATCGTGGGTTGGACGGATGCCGCGACCGGACGAGTCGACGGTCGCGGCATCCGAGAAGGTGTTACTTGCCGCCCCAGCAGATGTCGAGAGCAGCGGCGGTGTCGATCGACTCGACGCCGTCCACGGGCGTGTCGGTGACGAGAGCGACACCCGTGTTGAAGAAGTCGAGCCCCTCGGAGTTCGCGGGCTTCGTGCCGTCCTTCACGAGGTCGACGATCGACTTCACTCCGAGCTCGGCCATCTTCACCGGGTACTGCTGGCTGGTGGCGTCGATGATGCCGTCCTTCACCTGGCCGACGCCTGCGCAGCCGCCGTCGATCGACACGATCAGCACGTCGTCCTTGCTCTTGCCTGCAGCCTCGAGCGCCTGGTACGCGCCGTAGGCCGCCGGCTCGTTGATCGTGTAGACGACGTTGATGTCGGGGTTCTTGGCGAGGAGGTTCTCCATCGCCGTGCGGCCGCCGTCTTCGGCGCCCTGGGACGCCTCGTTGCCCACGATCTCGTACGAGCCGCCCTTGCCACCGGTGTAGCTGCCGGTCGTCTCCTCGTCGCCGTTCACCTGCTCGTCGCCGAGGTCGACCCCCAGCCCGGAGAGGAAGCCCTGGTCGCGGCTGTAGTCGACGCTGACGGCCTTGTCGTCGAAGAGGTCGATCAGGCCGATGACGGCGTCCTTGCCGTCGAGCGCGCCGGCGGTCCACTGGCCGACGTACTCGCCCGCGAGGAAGTTGTCGGTGGCGAACGTGATGTCGACGGCGTCGGCGGGGTCGGGAACCGTGTCGAGGGCGATCACGAAGATGCCCGCCTGACGAGCCTTGTCGATCGCGTCCAGCACAGCGGGGCCGTTGGGCGTGATGAGGATTCCCTTGTCACCCTTGGAGATGGCCGCCTCGATCGCCTGGATCTGGGTGTCTTCGTCGCCGTCCTCCTTGCCCGCGGCGAGGGTCAGCTTCACGCCGTCCTTCTCGGCGGCGGCCTTGGCGCCGTCCTGCATGGCGATGAAGAACGGGTTGGAGTTGGTCTTGACGATCAGCGAGACGCCGATTTCGTCATCGGAGCCGCCTCCGGCCGCCGGACCGGAACCGGCGCATCCGGTCAGGGAGACGGCGAGTGCTGCGGATGCTCCGATCGCAGCGGCGAGCACACGGCGGCTGCGACGGGTGAAGTGCTTCGTCATTGAATGGTCCTCTCGGGCGGTTCGTCGCCTCGTTGACAACGATGTCAGGGACAGTTGTACCCGCATCGCCCAGTAGAGTCAAGTGCAGTCGCCAGAATCGAGACAATCCCGTGACACCGATGTCAGAGCCCCGCCATTCCACCGGATCCCGCCCGAGGGCCACCATGAAGCAGGTCGCCGCCCTCGCCGGGGTCGGCACGAAGACGGTGTCGCGCGTCATCAACGACGAGCCCAACGTCTCCGAAGCCACGGCCGCGCGCGTGTGGGACGCGATTCGCGCACTCGACTACCAACCGGATCTGCAGGCGGGAAGTCTGCGCCGATCGGACGGCCGCACCCGCACATTGGGCCTGCTCGTGGGAAGCGTCGACAACCCGTTCGCCGGCGCGATCCACCGCGTGGTCGAGGATCTGGCCGCTGAACGCGGCATGGCCGTCTTCGCGTCGAGTCTCGACGACGATCCCGCCCGCGAGGGCAGCGCGGTCCGCGCCTTCTTGCAGCGCAGGGTCGACGGTCTCATCCTCACCACGGCATCCCGCCGGCCCGACTATCTCGGCCAGCTGCAGGAACGCCGCATCCCCGCCGTGTTCGTGGACCGCGAGCCCCTCATCGACGGCGTCGACACGGTGGCCAGCGACAACCACGCCGGCGCGTCGGCCGGAGTCGCACATCTCATCGCACGCGGGCATCGACGAATCGCGCTTCTCGCCGACCGGCTCGATCTGACGACCGCGAGTCAGCGTCAGCAGGGATACCTCGACGCACTCTCTTCGGCCGGCATCTCACGCTCGGACGCGCTCATGGCGACCGACCTGCATGACGTCGAATCCGCGCGCGCCGCACTGGAACGGATGCTCCGCGCCCCCGAACCTCCGACCGCGGTGTTCAGCGCGCAGAACCTCATCACGATCGGGGCGCTCCATGCACTGCGCGATGCCGGGCGCTCGCACACCGTCGCCCTCGTGGGCTTCGACGATCTGCCCCTGGCGGATCTGCTCGACCCCGGCGTGACGGTCGTGGCCCAGGACCCGCAGGAGATCGGCCGCCGCGCCGCCGAACGGCTCTTCGCCCTGCTCGAAGGCGCCGACGGCGATCCGGTCCGCGAAGTCGTGCCCACGCGCCTGATCGCCCGCGGCTCCGGCGAGATCGCTCCTCCCGCCTGACTCGCCTCCGAACTCGGCCTTGCGTTGTCCACTGGACAGGCCGTAAGTTCTCGCGACAGAGATTGACATCGATGTCAGTTCTGAGTGTCACGCACGAAGGAGCGCGAATGATCCCCCCTCTGAATCGTCCTCGCGGCAATCGCCCGAGAGCCCGCACCACTGTGGCCGTCGCGCTGGGAGCGGTGCTGATGATCGGATGCGTCGGCCTGCCGGCCGTCGCCGCCGACGTGGCGCCCGGCGACGAGCAGTACCGGCCACTGGTCCACTTCACCCCCGAGCAGAACTGGATGAACGACCCGAACGGGCTCGTCTACGCCGACGGCGTCTATCACCTGTTCTTCCAGCACAACCCGCAGGGGACCACCTGGGGCAACATGAGCTGGGGACATGCCACGTCGACCGACCTGCTGCATTGGACGCAGCAGCCTCTCGCGATCCCGCAGACGTTCGATGAGGCCGGCCGCCCGATCGAGGACATCTTCTCGGGTTCGATCGTCGTCGACCACGACAATTCCGCCGGATTCGGCCCCGCAGGATCCAGCCCCATGGTGGCGATCTACACCTCGGCGTACACCGCGCAGCATCCGCAGCACGCCGGACTGCAGGCTCAGTCGCTCGCCTACAGCCTCGACGACGGTCAGACCTGGACCAAGTACGAGGGCAACCCGGTTCTCGACCGCGGCTCGGCGAACTTCCGCGATCCGAAGGTCTTCGAGTACGACGGTCCCGCCGGCAGGTACTGGGTGATGGTCGCCGTGGAAGCTCTCGAGCACAAGGTCGTGATCTCCAAGAGCACTGATCTGAAGAACTGGGAGCACCTGTCGGACTTCGGGCCGGCGAACGCCACCGGCGGCATCTGGGAATGCCCCGACCTCTTCCCGCTTCCGGTCGACGGAGATCCGGGGAACACGAAATGGGTCATGGTCGTGAACCTCAATCCGGGCGGGCCGAACGGCGGCAGCACCGGACAGTACTTCGTCGGCGATTTCGACGGCACGACGTTCACCTCCGAGACGACGGACTCCGCGCCGACGGCGCCGGAAGGCCGCGTGTTCGCCGGATTCGATGGCGGCGACTACGACGGATGGACCGTGCGCAACGATCCGTCCAGCGAGATCGCCGGTCCCTGGGGTGCAGCGCCGGCCGCCGGCACGATCCCCGGACAGCAGGCGGTCTCAGGCTGGATCGGCGACGGGCTGGTGAACGGATTCCTCGGCGGCGATGCCCCGACGGGGACTCTCGAGTCGCCGGCGTTCACGATCGAGGACGACTACATCGACCTGCTGGTCGGCGGCGGCGATCATCCGCACGTCGAGGGCTCCCAGCTCTCCAATCTGCCTCCCGCCGGATCCACGGCGCTGTACGACTTCGAGCTGCCGGACGGGCAGAACCTCGCCGAGTCGGGGTGGGAGCTGACGAACGACTTCGCGACCGACCCCGATCGCAGCCCGTCCACCCAGGGTGGCGAGGGCTATCTCGGCACCCGGCGCATCAACACCTTCGAGGCAGGGCCCAACGGCGATGCGAACCGCGGCGACATGACCTCGCCGGCGTTCACCATCGACGGCGACCACATGTCGTTCCTCATCGGCGGCGGGCGGCGCACCGACGGGTCGCTGCAGGCGGAACTGCTCGTGGACGGCGAGGTCGTCCGCACCCAGACCGGCGCGAACTCCGGGAGCCTCAACTGGGCCTCCTGGAACGTCGCGGACCTTCGCGGCGAACAGGCCGAGATCCGGATCCACGACGACACCGACGGCGGATGGGGCCATCTGACCTTCGACAACGTCGTGATCGGAGACGAACCGGCCCAGGTCCGCTCCGACGAGACCTCCGTGAACCTCGTCGTCGACGGCCGGATCGTGCGCACCGCCACCGGCTCGAACAGCGAGGCCCTGACGTGGAGGTCGTGGAACGTGGCCGAGCTGCGTGGCGAGCAGGCGCGGATCGTCGCGATCGATAACAACAGCAGCGGCTGGGGTCATCTGCTCTTCGACCAGGTGACCTTCTCCTCCGCCGGCGTGCCGGTCCCCGCAGAGGGATACGACTGGCTCGACTGGGGTCGCGACTACTACGCGGGCGTGTCGTACTCGGGCACTCCTGACCCCGGGACACGTGTCATGCAGGCGTGGATGAACGACTGGGACTATGCGGGGGACATCCCGACATCGACCTGGCGCAGTTCGATGGCGCTCCCCCGCGAGGTGCGCCTCGTGAGCACGCCCGAAGGTCCGCGGCTGGCGCAGCGCGTCGTCTCGCAGCTCGACGGCCAGCTCGATCTCAGCAGGGTGCAGACCCGCACGGGTGTCGACGTGGAGGGCCCGACGCCGCTCGGCTTCTCTGCGGAGGTCGCGAAGATCGAGGTCGTGCTGGAGCCAGGGTCCGCGCAGAAGGCGGGGATCACCGTCTTCGGCGATGAGACGAGCGGAACCCGCATCGGCTACGACGCGGAAGAGCAGCGGGTCTTCATCGATCGCACCGACTCGGGAGCCGTCGGCTTCAACCCGTCGTTCGCATCGGTCGACGACGCTCCGCTGCCCGGTGCGACGCTCGCAGCCGACGGCTCGGTGACCCTCGAGCTCTACATCGATCGGGCATCCGTCGAGCTGTTCACGGCCGATGGCCGCGTGTCGCTGACGGACCAGGTGTTCCCGAATGCCGGGGCCGATGCCATATCGGCGTGGTCCGAGGGCGGCGCAGCGCGGATCCGCAGCATCTCGGTGACGCCGATCACGGCGACGATGTGGCAGAGCACGGACGACAGGGCGACCGCTCCCCCGGCGAAGGGGAAGCTCTCGGATTCGAAGACCTCGCAGGGATTCACGGTCAGCATGACCCAGAAGAAGGGCGAGGAGGCGACGGTGTTCCGGCTGTACGAGAACGGAACCCTGATCTCCACCACGCCTGTCGACGCGCCCGCGGGGCAGCGTTCCGTGGACGTGCCTCTCACCGGCCGTGCGCCGGGGACCTACGTCTACACGGGCGAGCTGGAGAATTCGCACGGAATCACGGCGACCTCGAGCACAAAGATCAAGGTCAAGTGACCGGGACCTGATCCGAGAGGTGGATGCCGCGGCGAGTCGTCACGGCATCCACCTCGCATTTTTTCGTCATCCAGGGAACTTTTCGTCATCCAGGGAATATGCATGCAAATACATGTGTTCCGGCACTGTGTACCCGGACGAAGGAGTCCGATCCGCTCCTTCCGAAAGGCATCCTCATGAGCACTCCCGTTCTCGACCGCACCGCCCCCACCGAGCACCCCGTCCTCGACGTGCTCGCCGCCCGCTGGAGCCCGCGCGCGTACGACGCCGCGAACAAGATCGACGACGCCAAGCTGAACGCCGCGCTCGAGGCCGCGCGCTGGTCGCCCTCGGCGTACAACCTGCAGCCGTGGCGCTTCATCGTCGCCCACCGCGGCACTGCTCTCTTCGACCAGATCGTCGACTCGCTCGTCGAGTTCAACCAGCTCTGGGCCGCGAACGCCTCCGTGCTGATCGTCTCGATCGCCGAGACCGAGTCGGAGGACGGCAAGCCGATCAGCCACGCCGTCTACGACCTCGGCCAGGCCGTCGCGCACTTCTCGGTCCAGGCGCACCACGAGGGTCTCCTCGTGCACCAGATGAGCGGCTTCGACCCCGAGGTCGTGCGCGAGTTCGCCGATCTCGCTCCGCGATTCAGCCCCACCACCGTCATCGCCGTGGGCGAGCTCGGCGACGCGACCGGCCTTCCCGAGGGCCTGCAGCAGGCCGAGACGGCCCCGCGCGTGCGCCGCCCGATCGCCGAGACGGTCATCCTCAGCGCCTGAGCGCCGACCCATCGCACGCCGGCGCCCCCGCTCGGCTGCAGCGCCCCTGCGGAGTCACGTCACTCAGCAGGAGCCTCGCAGCTGAGCGGGGGCGCTGTTGCGTACGACGCGCCGCCGCCGCCGCGACGTGGCGACCGCCGCGCCCCACGTCACCGCGGCCGGTGCGCGTTCCGCGCCAGAGCATCGGCGGCGCGCACGAGAGCCAGGTGCGAGAACGCCTGCGGGGTGTTCCCGAGCTGACGGCCGGCGACCGTGTCGTACTCCTCCGACAGCATCCCGACATCGTTCGTCAGCCCGCACAGACGGTCCATGAGTACGTGGGCCTCTTCGTGGCGACCGGTGACCGCGTACTGCTCGACCAGCCAGAACGAGCACGCGAGGAAAGCACCTTCTGACCCGGCGAGACCGTCGACTCCCGTGCCGGTGCGGTAGCGGCGGACGAGCCCGTCGGGCATGAGGGTCTGTTCGATGCGCTCGACCGTCGCCAGCATCCGCGGATCATCCGGGCGGCAGTATCCGACCTGCGGAAGCAGCAGCAGCGATGCGTCGACCTCCGTCGTGCCGTAGTACTGCACGAAGTGCCCGTCGACCACACCCTGACCGTCGATCTCGGCACGCATGCGCTCGCGCAGTCCTCGCCAGCGCTCGACAGGACCTTCCAGCCCGAAGTCCTCGACTGCACGCACCGCGCGGTCGAACGCGGCCCACATCATGACCCGGGAATGGGTGAAGTGGTGCGCATCGCCCCTGATCTCCCACAACCCCTGGTCGGGCCGCTCGAGCTGCTCAGAGGCGAACCGCACCAGCTGCCGCTCGAGCGGCCAGGAGAACTCCGACTCGTCGAGACCCGCCGAACGCGCGGCCGAGAGCGTCACGAGCACCTCGCCCACGACGTCCGCCTGATACTGGGCGGCCGCGCCGTTGCCCAGACGCACCGGCGACGAGCCCTGATAGCCCGGGAACTCCGGCAGCACGCGCTCCAGCAGGTCGCGTTCCCCCGCGAGGCCGTACATGATCTGCAGATCGGCCGGATCGCCCGCGACCGCGCGCAGCAGCCACTCGCGCCAGCGGTCGGCGACGGTGAGGAAGCCGTGATCCAGCAGCGCCTCCAGCGTGAGGGCCGCGTCGCGCAGCCAGACGTAGCGGTAGTCCCAGTTGCGCTCTCCGCCGATCTCCTCCGGCAGCGCCATGGTCGCGGCCGCAGCGATACCGCCGGTCTCGTGGTTGGTCAGGGCGCGCAGCAGCAGCAGGGAGCGCACGACGTCGCCGCGCCGAGGTCCGTCGTGCGAGATGCGGTCGGCCCAGCTCTGCCACCAGTCCTTCGTTCGCTCGACCTCGTCGTCGACGTCGAGAACCGGGGGTACGTCGCGATGCGAGGGGAACCACGTCAGCTGCAGATCGTGCTCCTCGCCCGCGACCACCGTCAACTCGCCCCGGTGCTGGTGGTCGACGGCCGTCAGCCGCCCACCGCGGATGGCCACGGCATCCGGGCCGCCCATCGCCACCAGACAGGGCTCGTCGGCGGTGCCCGTCTGCCGCACCCACGGCATTCCCCGCGAGTAGTCGAAGCGGATGCTGATCTGCTGCACGAAGTCGATCTCACCCTGCACGCCGACGATCCTGCGGACGAGATCCGTGCGGCGGATGGCGATGTCGGGATCGAGCCCGATCGGCATGAAGTCGTGCACCTCGGCGACCGCGTCGCCGAGCGTCCAGCGGGTGATGAGCACGAAGGTGTCGCCGTCGTACCGCCGCGAGCACTCGGCATCGGGGTCGGCCGGATGCAGTTCCCAGCGGCCGTGCGCCTCGTCGCCCAGCAGGGCGCCGAACACCGACGGGGAGTCGAGGCGAGGCAGACACAGCCAGTCGATGCTGCCCGCCTTCGACACGAGCGCGGCCGTGCGGCAGTTGCTCAGAAGCGCGTAGTCCTCGATGCGGGCAGCCATGACCGGAGTGTTGCACCTCCCCGCATCCGACTCAAGCGGCCGCTCCGCCGAGCCTGCAGAGTTCTCGGCCCGTGGCCACGCCGGCTCAGTGCGCCGGTCTGTCGACGACGACCTCGTTGCCCTCCTTGTCGACCACCTTGCCGTCGACGACGGAGTCGCCGTCTTGGAGGGCGTCGAGGATCGCGATCGGGATGCTGCGGGTCGGCGCCGACACGAATGCGTTCTTGCGGTTCACGCTGCCCAGATGGTTGAACAGCAGGTTGAGCAGGATCGCGGCGACCGCAGCCGAGCTGATGCCGGAGTGGAAGATCGTGTTGAACCAGTCGGGCATCTGGTCGTAGATCGCGGGGGCCGCGATCGGCAGCATGCCGATGCCGAGGGAGGCCGCGACGATGATGAGGTTCATGTTGCCGCGGTAGTCGACTTTCGCCAGGGTGCGGATGCCGCTGGCCGCGACGCTTCCGAACAGGACGATTCCGGCGCCTCCCAGCACGGGCGCCGGGATCGCGCCCACGACGCGTCCGAGTACCGGCAGCAGGCCGAGCACGACGAGCACGACACCACCGGCGGTGACCACGAACCGGCTCTTCACGCCCGTGATCGCGACCAGACCGACGTTCTGCGCGAACGCCGACTGGGTGAAGGTGCCGAAGACCGGTGAGACGGCGCTCGAGAGCATGTCGGCGCGGAGCCCCGCGGCGATGCGCTTGGAATCGACCTTGGTGCCCACGATCTCGCCGACGGCGAGGATGTCGGCCGTGGTCTCGGTCAGCGTCACGAGGATGACGATGAACATCGAGATGATGCCGGCGATCTCGAAGGTCGGCAGTCCGAACGCGAACGGCGTCGGGAACGCGAAGATCTCTCCCTCACCGACGGCACTGAAGTCGACCCGGCCGATGATCGCCGCGAAGATCGTGCCGAGCACGATGGCAAGCAGGATCGACAGTCGCGAGACGGCGCCGACGGGGACCTTGCTGAGCACCAGCACTATGGCCAGGGTCACGAACGCGAGCAGCAGGTTCTGCGGGGCGCCGAAGTCGTCGGCGCGGTCGTTGCCGCCCATGGCCCAGCGGGCTGCGACAGGAAGCAGCGTGAGTCCGATCGTGGTGATCACGACGCCGGTGACGACCGGCGGGAAGAACCGGATGACCATCGCGAACACCGGAGCGATGAGCAGGCCTATGACGGATGCCACGATCACCGCGCCGAACACCGCCGGCAGTCCTCCGCCGTTCGTGACGATCGCGCCCATGGTAGCCACACCGGCGAACGAGACGCCCTGCACGAGTGGCAGCTGCGAGCCGAAGAACGGGATGCCGACGGTCTGCAGGATCGTCGCGAGACCGCCCATGAACAGGCAGGATGCGATCAGCACGCCGATCTCGGCCGAGCTCAGGCCGGCCATCTGGCCGATGATGAGCGGCGGGGCGATGATGCCGCCGTACATCGTCAGCACGTGCTGGAGGCCGTACCCGAAGGTGGCTCCGATAGACAGCCGTTCGTCTTCCGGCCGCGTGGCGACCGCGTTCTTCTTGCTCATATCGACCTCTTCGTCGTGTTTCCGTGGATGCGGGTGGTTCGAGTCGTTCGGGTGGGCGTTCGGGTTCAGGAGTGACGGGCGAGGAGACCGCGCGCCGCCTCGCTGTGGTGGGCGATGAGCCGCGGAACGTCGAGGCCGTCTATCCTGCCGTCGATCACGCGCCAGCGTCCGGCGACCATCACCCGGTCGGCACGATCCGCGCCGCACAGCAGCAGGGCGGCCACCGGATCGTGGCTGCCGGAGAACCGCAGCTCGTCGAGAGTGAACATCGCGAGGTCGGCCTGCGCGCCGGGAGCGAGCACGCCGATGTCACCGCGACCGAGGGCACGGGCGGAACCTGAGGTCGCCCAGCCGAGCGCGCGTTCCGGCGTGATCGCGGCGGCGCCGTAGCGCAGGCGCTGCAGGTACAGCGCCTGGCGCACCTCCTGGATCATGTTCGAGCCGTCGTTCGAGGCCGAACCGTCGACGCCGAGCCCCACGGGAGCGCCGGCCTCTTCGAGTTCGAGCGCACGGGCGATGCCCGAGGCGAGACGCATGTTCGAGGTCGCGCAGTGCGACACCGCGGTGCCTGCCGCCCCCAGTCGGGCTATCTCGGCGTCGTCGAAGTGGATGCCGTGCGCCAGCCACGTGCGATCCGACAACCAGCCGACTCTCTCGAGGTAGTCGACGGTGCGCAGGCCGAACATCTCGCGGCAGAAGTCCTCCTCATCGAGCGTCTCGGCCAGATGCGTGTGCAGGCGGACGTCGAGTCGGTCGGCGAGGGCCGCGGTGTCGCGCATGACGCCGGTGGTCACGGAGAACGGCGAGCACGGTGCGAGACCGATCTGCACGAAGGCGCCGTCGCCGCGCTCGTGATAGGCGCCGATCAGCCGCTCGCTGTCGGCGAGGATCGTGTCGGCATCCTGCACAGTCCGCTGCGGCGGCAGCCCACCGTCATCCTCACCCAGCGACATCGACCCGCGAGTCAGCGTCGCTCGCATTCCGAGCTTCCTCACGACGTCGACCTGCACGTCGATGCCTTCTTCGAGCCCATTCGGGAACAGGTAGTGGTGATCGGCGGCCGTCGTGCAGCCTGAGAGCAGCAACTCGGCGAGCGCCACGGTCGTGGCGAGCTCGAGGTCGCGCGGCGTGATGCCCGCCCAGACCCCGTAGAGGCCTTTCAGCCAGGGGAAGAGCTCGGCGCTCACAACGGGCCGCCAGGCGCGCGTGAGCGTCTGATAGAAGTGGTGGTGCGTGTTGATGAGCCCGGGGATCACGACGTGGCGGGCGGCGTCGAAGACCGAGTCGACCGGGGCTGTAGGCGCGCCACCGGCGGGCACGAGTTCGCTCACGACGGCGCCCTCGAGGACGATCCCGCCCGCGGCATCCGCATCGGTCCCCGTGAAGATGCCGAGCGGATTCTTGATCCAGGTGCGGGCGGCGGGCTGGGACATGGCGACTCCATCTGTGACGGTGGAGCCGGGGAACGGCCCCACGAGGGGCCAGCTCAGTTTCCCTGTCTGCTGATCCAGGTGCCCCGTCATCGGAACAGTTCAGGTCTACCAGCCGCGCGTCGAGACAGTCAAGGCTTTTCTCATATCTCGGACTCGGCATTCCATAAAGCGGAATAGATCGACGGATGCTGCACGGTTGCCACACCAGTACACGCATCGCCAGAGGGTGGCCTTCGGCTGCGGATCGGGATAACGTCACGGCCATGGCGACCACTCCCACGACCCTGTTCATCCTCGGCGCCTCTGGCGACCTGACGTCCCGGCTGCTGCTCCCCTCGCTCGCCGCTCTGCTCGCGCGGCAACCGCAGCGTCGTGTGGTCCTGCGCGGCTCGGGCACGGAAGAGCAGGATCACGAGGCCTGGAAGAAGCTCGTGGGCGTCGCCTTCTCGGACTTCCCTGGCACGATCGACCGCGTGACGATCGGCGACTACACCTCCGCCGACGTGACCGACCGGGACGCGGTCGCCGCCCTCGTCGACACCCTCGAACCGGGCACCGTGCTGTACTTCGCGCTTCCGCCGGCGGTGACGCGCGCGGCGATCGCGGCCATGCAGGGCATGACGCTCCCCGAGGGCACGGTGCTCGCGATGGAGAAGCCCTTCGGCGACGACGAGAAGACGGCCCGCGAGCTCAACGAGATGCTCACCGCTCTCGTGCCCGAACGTCAGATCTTCCGTGTCGACCACTTCCTCGGCCGCTCGATGCTGCTCAACCTCATGGGCGTGCGGCTGGCCAACCGCATCTGGGAACCGGTCTGGTCGGCGGAGCACATCGAGTCGGTGCTCATCCGATTCGACGAGAGCATCGCCCTGGAAGGCAGAGCCCGCTACTACGACAAGGCGGGCGCGATGATCGACATGATCCAGAGCCATCTGCTGCAGGTGCTCGCCCTCGTCGCGATGGACCCGCCGGCGAGCATCGACGAGCGCGACCTGCGCGATGCGAAGGCCTCGATACTCCGGGCGACGCACGTGCTCGGCGACGACCCGGCGCAGTCGTCCCGCCGGGCCAGATACACGGCCGGGCGGATCGACGATCGAGACCTGCCCTCGTACGCGGACGAGGACGGCGTGGATGCCGCTCGCGACACCGAGACCCTGGCCGAGGTCGTGTTCGAGGTCGCGAACGACCGCTGGGCCGGCGTGCCCTTCGTGCTGCGTTCGGGCAAGGCTCTGGCGGCGAAGAAGTCGGAGGTCGTCGTGACGTTCCGGCCGGTGCGGCACGTGCCGAAGGGACTCGCGGGCTCGCCCGTCGACGGCGGCCGGCTGACCTTCTCGCTGGGGCCCGACGAGATGCGGCTGAAGCTGCACGTGACCGGCGGCGACGACCCCTTCGCGCTGCGCGACGAGGAGCTGTGCGCCGATCTCGGCGAGGGGCAGCGCCGGTCGTACGAGGAGGTCATCGACGAGCTCCTCGACGGCGAGGTCGCCCTGTCGGTGCGCGCAGACGAGGCCGAGGAGTGCTGGCGCATCATCCAGCCGGTCCGAGACGCCTGGGCGTCGGGCGCCGCGCCCGTCGAGGACTATCCCGCCGGGTCCACGGGGCCCGAGGACTGGGCGACGAGCTGAGGGGAAACCGTTTCACCCGGTGCGGGCCGCCGCCAGTCCGAGCGATTCGAGAGTGATGCGCGGGGTTCGCCACCGGCGGTCGGGATCCCACCAGGCAGGACCCCGGATCTGCGGAACGCCCCCGAACATGCGTATCTCCCAGCCGGAGGTGTCGAGAGAGCGGTGATGCCACCAGCACAGGGGCACCCCGTTGTCGGTGTGCGTAGGGCCGCCTCTGGAGTGCTCGGTCACGTGATGGATCTCGCACCACGAAGCCGAGACGTGGCACCCCGGAATCAGGCACTCTCGGTCGCGGGCGACGATCGCCCGCCGCTGGTGCACCGTGAATACGCGGTCGGTGACCGTGATCCCGATGATGCGGCCCTCGTCGAAGAGCACCCGTTGGATCGCCCCGGTGCATGCCGTATGCCGCGCGACCGACAGCGGCACGGCGGCCTCCGCCCCGGGAAGACGTGCCCACCCCGTTCCCTGTGCCAGGTCGGCGGCATCGACGTGCACGACCAGCGTGGGTGCTGCGCCGCCAAGGCGCGGCATGTCATCGTGCCGCGCGGCGATGCCGAGCGCCGCGGCGAGCGCGTCATGACGCTTCTGGCCGGACGTGCGGGTGTCGATCCGATGCTGCGCGTCGTCGTTGAAAGGATCGCCTTCTACATCCTCGCCGCCGTCGAAGGCGACCGCGGACGCCGGGGCGCCGCCCACCTTCGGGTTGTTGAACGCGTCGAAGATGAGCTGCAGCTGCGCCACGAGTTCGGGCGTGAAGTCGCCGCGCACAGGGTGCACACCGTTGCGCAGACGCCCGACGCTCAGCCTCCGACGTGCCTGCGCCGCGTGATCGGACGGCTCTGCCCCGTCGGGGTCGAGCACCGCCGTGAGGTACTCGGCGGCGTGCCGCAGGTCTTCCGGCGTGGCAGGCGGCCCTTGTCGCGTCTCGGAGGCATCGGCGGCGTCGCCGTCGCAGGAGCGGTCGTCGCCCGGAGACCCCTCTTCGGAGGCCGGGCAGCCCCTGGCGTAGCGGGCGAGGTGCTCGTCGACGAGCAGCCGCTCCTCGACACCGATGCGAGTGTGCGCCCGGTCGATGGGGGCGGTGGCCGCGAGCAGACCTGCGACCCCGATCACTCCGTCGAGCAGAGCCTCGCGCAGCTGCGGCCACGCGGCGGGCAGCCGCTCGCCCGACACGATGCTGATCTCTCGATGCATCGCGTTCGAGACCCGGATGATCTTCGACGCGGTCGCGGCGTCGGTCAGCAGCGCCCGCTGGAGGAACTCGTTCGTGCCGCGGCATCCGAACTGGTGCCCGAAGTCCGCCGCGGCGGTGGCGACCGTCTCGACGACGCCTGCATCGACCAGCCGAGCGACCTCCCCGAAGACCCGGAGAACCTCGGCGCGTTCGGCGTCGCTCAGCCCGGCGAGGACGTCGCCGGCCAGCACCGTACGCAGGTCGGAGGCGACCTGGGCGAGAGCGTCGGCGGTGCTGGTCATGCCTCTATTCAACAGGGGGCCACCGACATTCCGACCCTGGAAACAGCCCGGTCAGATGATATTTCTTGAGACTTTACCGCCACCCCTCCTAGCGACGCTCTTCGCGCCTCGAGGTGGCAGTTCGTGCCGCTTCAACCGTCGCGAAGCGGCACGAAGGGCCACCTCGGGCGACTCTCGCCTGAGACGGGAGGAGGGGCGGATGCCGCAGCATCCGCCCCTCTCGACGCGGCTCACTCGTCGAGCAGCTCGGCCTCGATCACGTCGTCATCGGTCGAACCCGGCACCTGTTCGGCCTTCTCGGCGGTGAGGACGAGCCCCGCGCCATCTGCCGCGATGTCGACTCGCACCGTGTCGCCGTCGTGCACGCCGCCCGACAGCAGCGCGGTCGCCAGCTTGTTCTGCACCTCGCTCTGGATGAGCCGGCGCAGCGGGCGAGCACCGAACAAGGGGTCGTAGCCGCGCTCGGCGAGCCACGACCGCGCGTCGGGCGTGACGGCGAGCGAGAGCCTGCGGTCATGCAGCCGCTTCTGCAGCGCGTCGATCGTGAGCTCGACGATCTGCGCGAGGTCGTCTTCGCTGAGCGAGGAGAACATCACGATGTCGTCGAGACGGTTCAGGAACTCGGGGCGGAAGACCTGGCGCACGAGCACCATGACCTGCTCGCGCTTGTCGTCCACCGACAGCGTCGGATCGATCAGGATCGGCGAGCCGAGGTTCGAGGTGAGGATCAGGATGACGTTCGTGAAGTCGACCGTCCGGCCCTGGCCGTCTGTGAGACGGCCGTCGTCGAGCACCTGCAGCAGCACGTCGAACACCTCGGGGTGCGCCTTCTCGACCTCGTCGAGCAGGATCACGCTGTACGGGCGACGACGGACGGCTTCGGTGAGCTGGCCGCCCTGCTCGTAGCCGATGTATCCAGGGGGCGCTCCGACCAGGCGCGAGACCGAGTGCTTCTCGCCGTACTCCGACATGTCGATGCGGACCATCGCGTGCTCGTCGTCGAACAGGAACTCGGCGAGCGCCTTGGCCAGCTCGGTCTTTCCCACCCCGGTCGGACCGAGGAACAGGAACGAACCGGTCGGACGACCGGGATCGCTGATGCCGGCGCGCGAGCGGCGCACCGCATCCGACACCGCCTTCACGGCTTCCTTCTGTCCGATCAGTCGCTTGCCCAGCTCGGACTCGAGGTGCAGCAGCTTCTCGCTCTCGCCCTGCAGGAGGCGGCCGACGGGGATGCCGGTCCACGCCGCGATCACGGCGGCGATGTCCTCGTCGGTGACCTGCTCGTTGACCATGCGGGGCTCGGTCGATGCGGTCGCCTCGGCCTGCTCGGCCTCGGCGATGTCGCGCTCGAGGCGCTTGATGGTCTCGTATTCGAGCTTCGACGCCTTCGTGTAGTCGGCGTTGCGCATCGCGAGGTCGCGCTGCGTGATCGCGTCGTCGAGCTGCTTCTTCAGCTCGCCGACCCGGTTGAGCCCCTGACGCTCGCGAGCCCAGCGGGCCTCGAGCTCTGCCAGCTGCTTCTCCATGCCGACCAGCTGCTCTCGCAGAACGCCGAGGCGCTCCTTGGACGCGGCGTCCTTCTCGCGCTTGAGAGCGAGCTCCTCGAGCTTCATCCGGTCGACCTGGCGCTTGAGCTGGTCGATCTCCACCGGCGAGGAGTCGATCTCCATCTTGAGCCGAGACATCGACTCGTCGATCAGGTCGATCGCCTTGTCGGGCAGCTGCCGCGCGGGCAGGTAGCGGTTCGACAGAGCGGCGGCCGCGACCAGTGCGCTGTCGGAGATCGTCACCCCGTGATGCGCCTCGTAGCGGCCCTTGAGTCCGCGCAGGATCGCGATCGTGTCTTCGACCGACGGCTCGCCGACGTACACCTGCTGGAATCGGCGCTCGAGCGCCGCATCCTTCTCGATGAACTCCCGGTACTCGTTGAGGGTGGTCGCGCCGATCATGCGCAGCTCTCCGCGGGCCAGCATCGGTTTGAGCATGTTGGATGCCGCGACCGAGCCCTCCCCGCCGCCGGCGCCCATCAGGACGTGCAGCTCGTCGATGAAGGTGATGATCCGCCCGTCGGACTCGGTGATCTCCTTCAGGACGCTCTTCAGACGCTCCTCGAACTGACCGCGGTACATCGCACCCGCCACGAGAGCGGAGATGTCGAGCGAGACCAGCTCCTTGTCCTTGAGCGACTCGGCGACGTCGCCCGCGACGATGCGCTGCGCGAGGCCCTCGACCACGGCGGTCTTGCCGACGCCCGGCTCGCCGATGAGCACCGGGTTGTTCTTGGTGCGCCGGGTCAGCACCTGGCTGACGCGGCGGATCTCGCTGTCTCGGCCGATCACGGGGTCGAGCTTGCCCTGCCGGGCGCGATCGGTGAGGTTTATGCCGAACTGCTCGAGTGCGGATTGCTGTTCTTCGGTCTGAGGCGTGGCCATTCGGTTCTCCCGATGCTCCCTTTCAAAGTTGAGTGACTATGACTCAACTTTACCGCCTGCTGCTCCGCAGATCAACCGCTGAGCGTTCATGCGTCAGGATTCGGCGCGTCTGCAAGAATCGAGGTGGTCGTTGACGACAGCTGAGGGGGCACTATGGCGCACGACGACGAGTTTCTCGCGGTGATCGCTGCCGAGGTCGCGCAGGATCCGCAGAACATCGCGCTGCGGGAGGACTTCATAACCCTGCTGCTGGAACGAGATGCGGATCAGGCGGCGACCGAGATCGACGCCTTCGAGGCGCACGGCGGCGACCCCGCCCGCGCCCGCGTGCTCCGGGCGCGCGTGATGGCCGCACGGCTGCGCAGCGGAAAGGCGAACACCGCGCCATCAGACACGCCGCGTGCGGCCGCGGAACCGGACTCGGCGCGGGTCCCCGAGCCGGAGGCGCCATCGCGAGCCCCGGTCGCGGCGGACGACGACGCTGCGACCGGGGATCGGATCGAGCAGCCCGGCTTGTGGGATGCGGAGCGCCCGCAGGTGACCCTCGCCGACGTGGCCGGTCTCGCCGAGGTCAAGCAGCACCTCGACTCGACGTTCCTCGCCCCGCTGCGCAACCCTGCGCTCGCGGCGGCGTTCGGGCAGAAGCCGGGCGGGTCGCTCCTGATGTACGGTCCGCCCGGCTGCGGGAAGACGTTCATCGCTAAGGCGATCGCCGGCGACCTCGGCGCCTCCTTCATCCACGTCACCCTCGCTGACCTGCTCAGCGCCTGGATCGGCGAGAGCGAGAGGGCGATCCAGAGCGTGTTCCGCGATGCCAGAGCAGCCGCGCCATGCGTGATCTTCTTCGACGAGTTCGACGCTCTCGGAGGACGCCGGGCATCGGGCGGCGGCGGATCGCAGTCGATGCGGATGATCGTGACCCAGCTGCTCGAAGAGCTCGACGGCGTGACGAGTGAGAACGACGGGGTCTACTTCCTCGCCGCGACGAACCGGCCGTGGGACATCGACCCCGCCCTGCGTCGCCCCGGTCGCATCGACAAGACCGTGCTCGTGCTGCCGCCGGATGCGGTCGCCCGCGCCGCGATCCTGCAGGGCGACCTCGACGGCAAGCCGCAGGACGACGTCGATGTCATCGCCGTCGCCGCTGCGACCGAGGGGTTCTCGGGAGCCGACATCGCCCAGGTCGCGAAGCACGCGCTGCAGCGCTCGCTCACCGCGTCGATGGCGGCGGGAGCGATCGTCCCCGTCACCACCGAGGGCCTGCTCGAGTCCGCGGCGAGCATCACTCCCTCCACCACGAGCTGGTTCGACCAGGTGGCCCCCGTGCTCGAATACGGCGTCGACGACGGCACCTTCGACCAGCTGCGCGCCTACCGGGTCAAGCAGGGCATGCGGTGACACACCACGACGACCGCGACAACCTCGAGCAGGTCGCCATCGTCCGAGACCGCGACCTCGCCCTCGAGCTGCTCGGCGCGCAGCCGACCAACCGCAGGATCGCCACCCTGGCCCACAGCGTCCTCGCACGCGAACCCCGCTTCACCGGCACCTACCTCATCCTCGCCCTTCATCACCAGGCACGAGGCGAGCTCGATGACGCGCGTCGAGAGCTGCGTCAGCTCATCGGCGTTCAGGACGGCTACCGCCTCACTGCGGTCCGCATCCTCCGCGACCTCGAGTACGAGAACCGGAGATTCGACGAGGCCCTCCGGCTCGCCGAGCACGCGATGCAGGGCGGGGAAGAGGTCGAGTGGCTCGACCTGATGATGCTCGGCGCCGCGACCGTGTTCACCGGCAGCCGCACCGCCGGCTGGGACCTCATGGACGAGGCGGTGGTGTGGACGGGTCGAGTCGATCCCACCCTCATTCCGAAGGTCCTCGCCAAGCGGGCGCTGCTGTTCCTCTCGACCGGGGCGCCGCCCGAGCGCTTCCTCCCGGCCGCCGAGGCGGCGATCGCTGCGAGCCCGTGGGAGAGGCTGCTCTCGATCGCCCTGGCGTACGCCTATCTGTACGACTACCGCGCGGCGGACGCGCGCGACCTGTTCCAGCGCGTGCTCCGCGAGGACCCGACCGACACCGTCGCGCAGGGCGGCATGATCATGGCGCGCGGTTTCCTCGAACCGATCGAGCGCGGCGACGCGACGATGGACCAGCTCCGCGAGGCGGGCATGGGAGAGATGGCCTGGCGGATCATGCACGAGCAGATCTTCGATCTCGACATCGAGCACGCGCTGGCCGCGCTGAGCCGCGTGCTGCCGCGCGCGCTCGTACGGGCACTGCGCGGCCCCCTGCGCAGGAAGAAGCTCGAGGCCACGGAGGGAAACCGCTCCCTCCTCGGCTGGCATGACGGTCAAGACCCCGGCACCGGCGACGCCTGGGGGCTCGGCGAACCGGTTCGGCTGCTCTCGGGCGCCGAGGTCGACGCGATGGCGGCCGCCGCTCAGGACCCAGGCGCCTGGCCGGCGTGGTCCGAGGACGACGCCTTCGTCCCGATCGCGACCGACGACGCGGGCTCGTACTTCTTCGAGGGGTACGCCTCGCGCCTGTACCGCCGGACGGTCGGCGGCTCGGATGTCGAGGTCGCCCCCAGCCTCGCCGACTGGGTCTGGGATCGCGTCGTCGACTTCGGCGGCGAGGAGCCGCGACCAGGAAGGGCGCCGAGAGGATGAACACGACGACGAACGACGAACGATCGGCCATCGAGCACGACCGTGACCTCGCGTGGGAGCTCTGGGATGCGCAGCCGACCCATCCGCGCATCCCCGAGCTCGCGCACAGCGTGCTCGCCCGCGAGCCCTCGTTCACCGGCATGATCGTGCTCATCGCTCTGCACCGCGAGGCGTGCGGCGAGATCGACGAGGCGAGACGCCTGCTTCGAGACCTCATCGGGCGGCGGGACCGCCAGTATCTGAACGCGGTGAAGAAGCTCCGCGACCTCGAGATGTCCGACGGCGACTTCGCCGAGGCTCTCCGGCTCTGCGAGATCGTGCTGCGCGAGCAGCCGGATGCCGATTGGATCGAGCACATGGAGCTCGGCAGCGCCCTGGCGTACACCGGCCGCGCCGAGGAAGGCTGGCGCCGCATCGACGAGGCGGTGGGGATCGCCGCGGCGCAGGGCGCGCAGGAGCATGCCATCGCGCTGGGACAGCGCGCCACACGACTCTTCGCCACGGCGGCTGACCCCGAGCGCCTCCTGCCCGCCGCGGAGGAGGCGTACGCCGCAGATCCGACGGAGTACCTGCTCGCGGTGACGCTCGGCTACGCATACCTGAACACCTATCGGCCAGACGAGGCGCTCGATCTGTTCCAGCGAGCGCTGCGCGAGGACCCGACCTTCGAACTCGCGCAGAACGGCGTCAAGGTCACGAGAGGCTTCCTCGAGCCGATCCGCACCGGCGCCGCGACGATGGACACGATGCGCGAGATGCAGATGGGGGAATACGTCTGGCGACGCTTCGTGGCGAAGGCCTTCGGCGCCGATCTCGCGGATGCGCTCGTCGCGCTCGACGAGGTGATGCCCGAGACTCTGGCGGCGACTCTGCGCCCGCCGCTCGACCAGGCTGCCGCCGTCGCATCGGGCGGCCAGGACACGATCTTCGCCTGGCATGACGGCCAGGAGGCCGGAACCGGCGATCTCTGGGGCCCCGGGGAGCGCTTCCGGCTGATGACCGGCGCCGAGGTGGCCGAGATGAATGACGGGGTCGAGCAGGACCCCGCCGCCTGGGGCGACTGGGACGACAAGCCCGACTATTTCTGGGTGATCTTCACGGACGATGCCGGCGACTACCTCCTCGAGGGGCTCGGAGGAAAGCTGTATCGTCGTTCGCCCGGGGTGCCCGACGTCGAGGTCGCGCCGAGTCCGGCGGAATGGATCTGGGATCGCGTCGCCGCTTTCGGCGGTCGCGATCCCCGCCCGGGTCGCAGTCGACGCACAGCCGGCTGAGCGCTGCCGAGCACCCCGCTGACGGTCATTCCACGGGTCACTCCGAGTCGGTCATGCCCCGGCGCAGCAGGCGTCCGCGCGGGGTCTCGAAGTCGATGACTTCGCCGTGCAGGTACGTCGTGCGCACGACGCCGGCCAGCGCCTTGCCGTGATAGGGCGTCAGGTGGTTCTTGTGGTGAAGCTTCTCCACGTCGACCACGTAGGCGTCGTCGGCCGCGAACACCGAGAAGTCGGCATCGTAGCCGGGCGCGATGCGCCCCTTTCCGGTGAGGCCGGCGAACTGCGCGGGGCGCTCGCTCATCCACGACACGACCGTCTCGAGAGACAGTCCGCGCTGACGCGCCTCGGTCCAGATCAGCGACAGACCGAGCTGCAGCGAGGCGACACCACCCCAGGCCACGGCGAAGTCGCCGTTCTCGAGGTCCTTGAGGTCGAGCGTCGACGGCGAGTGGTCCGAGACGATGAAGTCGATCGTGCCGTCTTCGAGTCCCTGCCACAACAGCTCGCGGTTTCCGGCCTCGCGGATCGGCGGGCAGCACTTGAACTGGGTGGCCCCGTGCGGGATCTCCTCGGCCGTGAGCGTCAGGTAGTGCGGGCACGTCTCGACCGTGATCTTCAGCCCGTCGTGCTTGGCGGTGCGGAGCATGGCCAGGGCGTCGGATGACGACAGGTGGAGGATGTGCGCGCGGGCGCCCGTCCAGCGAGCACGCTCGATGACCTCGGCGATCGCCAGGTTCTCAGCTCCCCTCGGACGCGAGGCGAGGAACTTGCTGTAGTCGTCGCCTTCGGGCTGCGGAGCGCGGTCGATCGCCCGGGAGTCTTCGGCGTGCACGATCATGACCGAGTCGAAGTTCGAGAGCTCGCGCATGTCCTTCTCGAGCTCGTCCGCGTCGAGCGGCGGGAACTCGTCGACGCCCGAGTGCAGCAGGAAGCACTTGAAGCCGAAGACACCGGCGTCGTGCAGGGGTCTCAGGTCGGCCGTGTTTCCCGGCACCGCCCCGCCCCAGAAGCCGACGTCGACATGCGTCTGCCCCTTGGCGGCCTCGCGCTTGACGTTCAGCGCCTCGACGCTGACGGTGGGCGGGATGCTGTTCAGCGGCATGTCGACGATGGTCGTGACTCCGCCGGCCGCGGCGGCGCGGGTGGCGGAGGCGAAGCCCTCCCACTCGGTGCGACCGGGCTCGTTGACGTGCACGTGCGTGTCGACGAGGCCGGGGATCAAGGTCTCATCGGCGGCGAGTTCGATGACCTCTCCGCCGTTCAGGTTGTTGCCGAGCGGCTGCATCGCGACGATGACGCCACCGCGGACGCCGACCTCGCGAGGCCGGATGCCGGCAGAGGTGAGCACGCGCTCCCCGCGGATCACGAGGTCGTAGTGCTCCCCCGTCGGGTCGAGCGAGGCCTGTCCGGCATCCTGCTGTTCGAACTCCTGCGACATGTCGCCGTTCCCTTCCGCCGGCGCAGCCGGCTGTGTGTCCTGAATAGATTCTGCGCGTGTTCAGCGCGTGCGGGTTCCGAAGCCGGTGATCCGCTTCGGGCGAGGCTGTGCGTAGGTGCGCACCTTCGAGGTGGTCAGCCCCAGCCGCACGAGTCCCTCGGCGACCGCGACCGCGGCCTGCACCCCGTCGACGACGGGAACGCCGCACAGCTCGACGACGCGCTGTTTCAGCTCGGCCATGCCTCCGCAGCCGAGGACGATGACCTCGGCGCGATCGATCTCGACCGCGCGCTGAGCCTCGGCCGCGATCGCCTGGATCGCCCGTTCGGGATCGGACTCGAGCTCCAGCACACCGAGACCTGAGGAGCGCACGGATGCGCACCGATCGTGGAGGCCGGCGAGGATCAGCCGGTCCTCGATCAGGGGCACTGCGCGATCGAGGGTCGTGACGACGGAGTAGGAGCGTCCGAGGTACATCGCGGTGGATGCCGCGGCATCCGTGATGTCCACGACGGGCACCGTGAGCAGCTCCTGCAGGCCCTCACGCCCGTGCTCCCCGTACCCGGCCTGGATGACCGCGTCGTATTGGCCCTCGTACTTGACCACCTTGTCCATCACGGCGATCGCCGCGAGATAGCTCTCGAAGTTGCCCTCGCAGGACTCGGCGCCGAAGTCGGGGGTGAGCCCGATGATCTCGGTGCCGGGCGCGGCCACAGCTCGAGCGGCCTCGGCGATGCCATCGGTCATCGTCTGGGTGGTGTTCACGTTCGCGACGAGGATGCGCATGATCGATGCCTTCCGGGTCAGTGGGTCGGAGTGACGGCGATGTCGCCGGCGGGGACGTCGTGGAACGGGCCGCGACGGTCGGCGATCACGCCGTAGACGACGGCCGCCAGACCCGCCGCGAAGAACCACGAGAACTCGCGAACGGACTCGAAGACCGGCATGAAGGTGAGCAGAAGCGAGATGCCGCCGGCCACGATCAGCGCGATGACCGCCCGCGGGTTGAAGCCGCGAGAGTACGCGTACTCGGCGACGGGCGAAGTCGAGTACAGCTCGGGCACGTTGATGCGCTGCTTCTTGATCAGCCAGTAGTCGACCATGATGATGCCGAAGAGCGGACCGAGCAGGGCGCCGAGACCGCCGAGGAAGACGTTGATCACGACCGGGGAGTTGTACAGGTTCCAGGGTGTGATGACGAGTCCGATCACGGCTGACAGGAGCGCCGCCTTGCGGAAGTTCAGGTGCCTGGGCAGCAGGTTCGTGAACGCGTAGGTCGGGGCGACGAAGTTCGCCATGAGGTTCACCGCCACCGTGAGGGCGATGAGCGCGAGCGAGGCCAGCACGAGCAGGAGCGTGTTCGGGATCGCGGCGACGACGTCGGCCGGAGAGGTGATGACCGTGCCGTCGATCTCGAAGGTGCCGCCGGCGAGGATCACGACGATCAGTCCGAAGAAGAGCATGTTGATCGGGATGCCCCAGAAATTGCCCTTGACGATCGCCTTGCGCGACTTCGCGCCGCGGGTGAAGTCGCAGAAGTTGAGCACGAAGGTGCCGTAGATCGAGACCCAGAGAGAGGCGGCGCCGAGCATCTTGAGCCACAGCTCGCCGCCCTCGGCGGTCCCGTGCGGCGCCCAGTTGATCTGGAAGCCGCTCTGCACGAGCACCCACACCGCGAGGATGACGAAGGTGCCGAGGATGATCGGCCCAGCGAAGGCCTCGTACTTGCGGATCATCTCCATGCCGTAGCTGACGATGATGACCTGCACGATCCAGAGCGCGACGAAGGTGATCCAGCCGAGGG
The DNA here is from genome assembly GCF_030816295.1 of Microbacterium natoriense. Taxonomy (NCBI): domain Bacteria; kingdom Bacillati; phylum Actinomycetota; class Actinomycetes; order Micrococcales; family Microbacteriaceae; genus Microbacterium; species Microbacterium natoriense. The sequence goes on from NZ_JAUSXV010000001.1 coordinate 125,042, forward strand.
CCGAGAGGCCGAGGAACGCCCCCTCCTGAAGCGATGCGGCGCCCGGAGCGACCGCGAGGATCACGACCTGGAGCACCTGCGAGGCGAGGAAGGTCTGCACTCCGAACCACGCGATGGCCACGATGCCGCGCAGCAGGCCCGGGATCTGAGCGCCGTGCACGCCGAACGCGATGCGGCTCATGACCGGGAACGGGACGCCCGTCTTCTCTCCCATGAATCCCGAGAAGGTGAGCAGCAGGAACAGGAACAGCGCGCCGAATGCCAGCGCCCCCAGGATCGCCCCGCCGCTGAGACCGAGCGCGAAGAGGCCGATCGCGAACGCGTAGTTGCCGAGGCTGTGCACGTCGTTGGCCCAGAGGCTGAAGATGCTGTAGGCGCTCCAGTGCCGGCCCTCACGGGTGGTCGGAGCCAGGTCGCTGTTGTACAGTCGCGGGCTGATGCCGGCCTGCACGGCGACCGTGATCGAGGGAGCCTCATCGAGGCCTTCGGATGCGCGGCTGGGTATGTGGACGAACTCTTCGGTGGACATGAGCGCCCTTCTTGACTGCGTTGTCAGATGAGTTGTGGAGAGGGAGGATGTTGATTCCGTATCATGGAATCAAACTTTCAGCTAAGGAAATCTCACCACACACGAAGCGCGTTGTCAATGATTTGGCATACCAAAACATTGGACGGCATACCAAATCAGGCGAATTCTGTCGCGATCCGCGCGCCGACCTCGACGAGCAGCGATCTGGCGTTCGCCATGCTCGTGGCCGCATCGGGTTCGAGCTCGCTGAGCGGATAGACGCGACGGAATCCGGCGCCCGCCGCCTGCCCCTCGGACAGCGTCGACCGCCCGCAGACGGCCACGACAGGCACACCGGCAGCCCGCGCAGCGGCGGCCACGCCGAGAGGCGTCTTGCCCCCGAGGCTCTGATCGTCGAGGCTGCCCTCGCCGGTGATGACGAGGTCGACACCCGCCAGACGATCGGCGAGGCCGGTGAGCCTCTGCACCACGTCGATGCCCGGTTCTCTTCGCGCACCGAGCACCGCGAGGGCCGCATAGCCCACGCCTCCCGCAGCACCCGCTCCGGCCGCGCCGGCCGCCGGTCGCACTCCCGGCTGCTGCTCGAGCAGTTCCGAGAACCGGCGCAGGCCTGTCTCGAGGACGGCGACATCGTCGGCGCTCGCCCCCTTCTGCGGCGCGAACACCGAAGCCGCCCCCCGGTCTCCCAGAAGAGGATTGTCGACGTCGCTCGCCAGCACGATCGTCGCGCCGGCGAGGCGCGGATCGAGACCCGACGCATCGACCTCGACGAGCTCGGCCAGCGCCGCACCGCCCGGCCGCACAGGGCGGTCGTGCGCACGCAGCGAGACGCCGAGCGCCTGCAGCATCCCCGCTCCCCCGTCGGTGTTCGCGCTGCCCCCGACTCCGAGCACGATCGTCGTGCACCCACGGTCGAGCGCCGCGATGATGAGTTCGCCGGTGCCGTGGCTGGTCGCCGTGAGCGCGGCCTTCTCGCCCCTGGGCAGCACGTCCAGCCCGCTCGCCGCCGCCATCTCGATGATCGCCTCGTCACCGCGCACGGCGAACCGCGCATCCAGTGGCGCGCCGGTCGGGCCCGTGACTCGCACGCTGACCGCCTCGAACCCGCTCGCGATCGCGGCCTCGACGGTGCCCTCGCCGCCATCGGCGACGGGCACCGTCTCGATCTCGGCATCCGGCGTCACCGAACGGATGCCGTCACCGAGTGCGGCCGCGACCTCGGCTCCTGTCGCGGAGCCCTTGAACTTGTCGGAGGCGATCAGGACGCGCATGTTGTGCTCAGTCCAGCAGTGCGTACACGGCCTCGGGCGCGTCGGCCGCCGTCGTCGCGAGGTCCTCGAACTCGTTCATGGTGTCGAGATCGGCGCCCATCGCGATGTTGGTCACCCGCTCGAGGATCACCTCGACGACCACCGGCACCTGGAACTCCTCACGCAGACGCTCAGCTTCGGCGAAGCCCGCGGCGAGGTCCTCCGGACGCTCCACGCGGATCGCCTTGCAACCGAGGCCTTCGGCGACCTTGACGTGGTCGACGCCGTAGCCCTGCGCGACGCTGTTCTCGTCGTAGGGGGTGTTGATGTTGTCGAAGGCGAGGGAGACCTCGTAGTCCATCTCGAACGGACGCTGCGACTGGCGGATCAGGCCGAGATAGCTGTTGTTCACCACGACGTGGATGTAGGGCAGCTTGTGCTGCGCCCCCACCGCGAGCTCCTCGATCATGAACTGGAAGTCGTAGTCGCCGCTCAGGGCGACGACGGTCTGCTCCGGCTTGCCCCGCACGACGCCGAGGGCGGCGGGCAGGGTCCAGCCGAGAGGTCCGGCCTGGCCTGCATTGATCCACTGACGGGGTCCGTACACGTGCAGCAGCTGGGCGCCGGCGATCTGCGACAGGCCGATCGTCGTCACGTAGGTGGTGTCATGGCCGAAGGCCGACAGCATCTCCTGATAGACGCGGTGCGGCTTCATGGGCACGTTGTCGAAGTTCGTCTTGCGCTGCAGACGCGCCTTGCGGTCGCGGCACTCCTGCGCCCAGCCGTTGTAGTCGGGCAGCTCGGCGACGCGGTCGCGCGCGGCCTCGAGCAGCGCGTCGATGAACGCGCCGGCGTCGGAGACCACACCGTAATCGGGCGCGAACACACGGCCGATCTGCGTGGGCTCGATGTCGACGTGCACGAAGGTGCGGCCCTTGCGGTATGTGTCGAGACCCCCGGTGTGGCGGTTCGCCCACCGGTTGCCGATGCCGAGCACGAAGTCGCTCTCGAGGAAGCTCGCGTTGCCGTAGCGCTGCGAGGTCTGGATGCCGACGAGGCCTCCGGCCAGCGGGTGGTCGTCGCCGATCGCGCCCCAGCCCATCAGGGTCGGGAACACCGGCGCGCCCAGGGTCTCGGCGAGCTCGACGAGCTTGTCCGAGGCGCCGGAGTTCACGATGCCGCCGCCGGCGATGATCGCGGGATGCTTCGAGGCGATGAGCATGTCGAGCACCTTCTCGGCCTGTGCACGCGTCGCCGTCGGCTTCGCGACAGGCAGGGGCTCGTAGGTGTCGATGTCGAACTCGATCTCGGTCATCTGCACGTCGAAGGGCAGATCGAGCAGCGCCGGACCGGGGCGCCCCGAGCGCATGATCTGGAACGCCGTCTGGAAGGCGCCAGGGATCTGGCCCGCCTCGAGCACGGTCTTGGCGAACTTCGTGACGGGCTTCGCGATCGAGGCGATGTCGACGGCCTGGAAGTCCTCCTTGTCGAGCTTGGCCACCGGCGCCTGGCCGGTGATGCACAGCATCGGGATGCTGTCGGCGATCGCCGCGTAGAGGCCGGTGATCATGTCGGTGCCCGCGGGGCCCGAGGTGCCGATGCAGATGCCGATGCGGCCGTCGCCGGTGCGGCTGTAGCCGTCGGCCATGTGGCTGGCGCCCTCGACGTGACGGGCCAGGGTGTGCCGGATGCCGCCGCCCTGGCGCATCGCGGAGTACAGGGGGTTGATGGCAGCACCTGGCAGGCCGAACGCCTCGGTGGCGCCCTCCTTCACCAGGATCTGGACGATGGCGTCCACTGCACGCATGCGAGTCATGAGAAGTCCTTAGGAATCAAGTCGGATCGGGATGCGCTGAGCTCAGCGACCGGAGAGTTCGGCGGTGAGCTTGAAGAGGCCCGAGTGGTCGAGGCCGCCGTCGCCACGGGCGACGAGGGCGTTCACGAGCTGCGCGACGGCTGCACCGAGGGGGACGGTGACCCCCACGGAACGTGCGGCCGAGGTGACGATGCCCAGATCCTTGTTGTGGAGGGCGAGGCGGAATCCGGGGGCGAAGTCGCGGTTCAGCATCTTCTGCCCCTTCTGGTCGAGGACCTTGGAGCCGGCGAGGCCGCCCCCGAGGACCTTGAGTGCGGCATCCATGTCGACGCCGAACGCCTCCAGGAAGACGACGGCCTCGGCGAGCGCCTGGATGTTCACCGCGACGATGAGCTGGTTGGCCGCCTTGACGGTCTGACCGGCACCGGCGGGGCCGACGTGGACGATGGTCTTGCCGATCGCCTGCAACACGGGCTCAGCGGCCGCGAAGTGCTCGGGAGATCCGCCGACCATGATCGAGAGGACGCCGTCGATCGCGCCCTGCTCGCCGCCCGAGACGGGGGCATCGACCGCACCGAATCCTGCGGCGACGGCCTCTTCGGCGAGCGTCTTGGCGACATCGGGACGGATCGAGGAGTTGTCGATCCAGAGCGCGCCGGACTTCGCATTCGCGAACACTCCGTCCTCGCCGCGCACGACGCCCTCGACGTCGGGGGAATCCGGAACCATCGTGATGACGACATCCGCGTCCTTGACGGCATCCGCGATGCTGGTGGCGCCCGTGCCGCCGGCCTCGACGAGCTTGTCGATCGGCTCCTGACTGCGGTTGAAACCGGTCACGTCGTAGCCGGCCTTGACGAGGTTCTCGGCCATGGGCAGGCCCATGATGCCGAGGCCGATGATGGCGATGCTGGTCATGTCTTCGCTCCTTCGCGGATCTTCTGTCGGTGGTTCAGGCGTTCGTGCTCGTGGTCGAGCTCAGCCAGGCGAAGGGGTCGGCCTGGGTCGCCTTGTATTCGAGCCCGATGGGGCCGGTGTAGCCGCCGGCCCGTGCCTCGGCGATCCACTGCTCCAGAGGCAGGTCGCCCGTGCCCGGCTCGCCGCGCCCCGGGGCGTCGGCGATCTGGACGTGACCGAACTCGGCGGCGTGGCCGGCGATGACCGCGGGGACGTCGTCGCCGTTCACGGCAAGGTGGTAGAAATCGGCGAGCAGCTTGACGTTGTCGACGCCGTGCTCGTCCTCGACGCGCTGGATGATCGCGAGCGCGTCGGCCGCGGTCTTCAGCGGGTAGGCATCCATGCCGGAGACGGGTTCGAGCAGGACGACGCCGCCGATCTTCGCGACGGCCGCGCCGGCGAACGCGAGGTTCTGCACGGCCAGGTCGTCCTGCGCCTGCGGATCCGTGCCTTCGATGCGATTGCCGTAGAGCGCGTTGAACGCCTTGGCGCCGAGGCGCTCGCCGATGCGGACGACGACATCGACGTTGGCGCGGAACTCGTCATCGCGGCCGACCCACGAGACGAGGCCGCGGTCGCCGCCGGGCATGTCGCCGGCGAAGAAGTTGAGACCGGTGAGCCGGACGCCCGCTTCCTCGATGGCCGTGGCGAACTCGTCGACCTCGTCCTGCGCGGGGACCGCGGAGGAGAACGGCCACCAGAACTCGACGGCATCGAAGCCGGCTGCCTTGACCGCCGCGGGCCGCTCGGTGATCGGCAGCTCGGTCAGCAGGATCGAAGCGTTGACGGTGTAGCTCATGACATCATCCTTGATTATCGGATTGTGGAAGAAAAGTTCCTTGTGATGAAAAGAGTACGCCCGCGGCGCGGGCGATGTCAACCGGCACGGCGGCGCGGTGGTGATCCTCAGTTCTTTCATATCGTGGATATGAACTTCTCTATTGCGGAATAGTCCGCTCCGGCGTTACTGTTCTCGAACGCCCTCATTCGGAGAGGCGTCCAGACTCAACTCGATGACGAGCAAGAGAGGTCTCCTCCATGTCTTCCACTGAATCGCCCGATCCCGTCCGATCGCCCACCGGGCACAAGGATCTGATCCCCCGCACCGGACTGATCGTCCCGAAAGCGAAGAAGGTCGGCCGCGTCCGCTGGGCCATCGGCTTCCTGCTGTTCTTCGCGGTGCTGATCAATTACATCGACCGCAGCTCGATGTCCATCGCGGAGCACGACATGAGGATGGAGTTCGGGCTCACAGAGGGTCAGATCGGCATCATCCTCGGCAGCTTCGGCTGGTCGTACGCGCTCATGCAGATCCCCATGGGAATGCTCCTGGACAAGATCGGCATCAAGTGGGTCATGCGGGCCGCGACAGTCCTGTGGGCCGTCTCGTGCTTCCTCACCGCCATGATCAGCGGCATGGGCCTGCTTCTCATCGCCCGACTGATCCTCGGCCTCGCCGAGGCGCCGATCTTCCCCGGCGCCATGAAGACCACGAGCTACTGGTTCCCGCGCAGCGAGCGCGGAATGGCCACCGTGATCTTCGACAGCGGCCAGCGCCTCTCCAACGTGATCGGCTTCCCCCTCGTCGGCGCCGCCGTCGCCCTGTTCGGATGGCGCGGCGCGTTCATCACCATCGGCGTGCTCAGCCTGATCTACTTCATCGTCTTCTTCGTCTTCTACCGCGACCCGAAGGAGATGAACCGCAAGGGCCGGCTGAGCGACGCCGAACTGAGCCACATCCTCGACGGCGGCGCGCAGCACGAAGACGCTCCGACGCCGAACCCGCTCGCCAACCTCGGATACATCCTGCGCCAGCGCAAGGTCTGGGGCATGTCGCTCGGACTCGGCTGCGCCGGCTACGTGCAGTGGATGCTGCTCACCTGGCTGCCGGGGTTCCTGCAGTCCCAGATGCACATGGACGTCGCGAAGTCGGGTCTGTTCACCGCCGTCCCCTGGTTGTTCGCCGTCGTCGTGCAGTACCTGCTACCCGGCTATCTGCTGGATCGACTGGTTCGCAACGGGAAGTCCAGCACAGCGGTTCGACGAGTGTTCATCATCGGCGGCATGGTGCTCGCCACCACGATCGTCGGAACGGCGTTCACCACCGACCTCGTCTGGTCGCTCATCTGGATCACGCTGGGGATCACGGGCATCACCATCACCTTCAGCGTGACGAACTCGCTGCCCGCCCTGATCGCCCCGGAGGGCTCTGTGGGCGCGACGGGTGCTGTCATGAACACGGTGAACAACCTCATCGGCACGACCGCCCCGATCGTCACCGGGTTCATCGTGCAGTTCACCGGCAGCTTCGCCTGGGCATTCATCGTCGCCGGCGTCATGCTGGTCATCGGCATCATCTTCTACACGGTGGTGCTCGGCCGGATCGAGCAGATCCCGACCGTCGAGGAGCGTGCCGCCGCCGAGGTCGCGACGAGCGCCTGACCCGTCAGATCCGTCGAAGGGGGTGTGCCGGTACCGGCACACCCCCTTCGCGCGTCCCTCTGCGCTGACGGTTCGGTCACGTCTGTGGCGGGCCGCCCGGCTCCGCACCCTGCCGATGCGTGACCGAACCCCAGGGCTGTCACGCTCGCGGTGAGCCGAATCCCATCACACCCTGCCGAGGCGTGACCGAGGTGCGCCCACCGCTGACCATGCGCCGACGGATGCGGGCGGGCCGAAATGCGCCGGACAAGCGAATCGCACCTCCCCAGGACGGAGAGGTGCGATTCGTTCGTCAGGACGGCGCTCAGGTGAGCTTGATCTGGCGGTTCATGTCCTTGTAGAGCAGGTAGCGGAAGTCCTCGGGGCCGCCGGCGTAGCAAGCCTGGGGGCAGAAGGCGCGCAGCAGCATGTAGTCGCCGGCCTCGCACTCGACCCAGTCGTCGTTGAGGCGGTAGACGGCCTTGCCCTGCAGCACGAACAGTCCGTGCTCCATGACGTGCGTCTCGGCGAACGGGATCGATCCGCCCGGCTTGAACGTGACGATGTTCACCTGCATGTCGTGCGCCATGTCGCTCGCGTCGGAGAAGCGCGTGGTCGACCACACGTCGTCGGTGTCGGGCATCGAGACCGGCTCGATGTCCTTGTCGCTCGTGACGAAGGATGCCGGAGCGTCCACACCCTCGAGCCACTCGTACGCCTTGCGGATCCAGTGGAAGCTCGTGATCTCCTCGCCATCGTTCGCGAGCGACCATGACGCACCAGGCGCGATGAAGGCGTAGCCGCCCTCCTCCAGCACGTGCGTCTCGCCCTCGAGCGTGAGCGTGAGGCGCCCGGTCGTGACGAACACGACGCCCTCGACACCCGCCTCGACCTCGGGCTTCGCCGCTCCACCGCCGGGCGCGATCTCGACGATCAGCTGCGAGAACGTGGTCGCCGAGCTCGGGGTCGGCCGCGCGATGATCCACGCGCGGGTGTTCGTGAAGCCGGGAAGGCTGCTGGTGACGATGTCGCGCAGCACGCCCTTCGGGATGAACGTGTAGGCGAGCTTGACGACCGCGCGATCGGTGAGCAGGTCGGTCTGCGGCGGCAGGCCGCCGGCCGGGGTGTAGTAGGACATCATGCCTCCTTGGCGATGAGTTTCGGGTGGGCGAGACGCACGAGCTCTGTCGGCTCGGATCCCGTGGCTGAACGCACCTCGTCGATCGTGACGGCTCCGCACTCCAGTCCGCGCACGACGAAGCGGGCGAGGGCTCTGGCTGTGGCGGGCTCGTCCATGATGGCCGCGTCACTGCCGTGCAGGTAGTTGTCGAGGCGTTTCGCCGCGGCGGCGAAGCCTTCGCGGTAGAAGGCGTAGGTCGCGAGGAACCGGGTGGGCAGCTGTGGTGCTGCGAGGTCCCAGCCCTGGTAGTAGCCGCGCTCGAGCGAGCGCCGCACGAGTCGGGCGTGCAGCTGCCACGCGGCCAGCGCGTTCTCGCCCACCGGGATCACGTTGGTCGACCCGTCCGAGAGCCGCACGCCGGTCTCGGCGACGGCGACCTGCATGACCTGCTTGGCGTAGTCGGCGGCCGGATGCTCCATCGACTGGTACGCCGCGGCGATCTGCAGCGAGGCGCTGTAGTCGTAGGTGCCGTAGTGCAGCGCCGACACCCGCCCGTTCGCCCGGTGCAGGAGCGCTGCGACCGGCACCGATCCGTCGGCGGCGATGATCAGCTGCGGGGTCTCCATCTGCACCTCGAAGCGCAGGCGCCCGGCATCCAATCCGAGGCGCTCCTCGAAGACCTCGCACAGCGAGACCATCGCTTCGACCTGCGCGGCCGTGGTCACCTTCGGCAGGGTCAGCACGAGCCCGTCGGGGAGAGGCCCGAGCGAGGCGAGCGTCGACAGGAACAGATCGAGGGTGCGGATGCCGCGGCGCCGGGTCGGCGCCTCGAAGCACTTGAAGCGGATGCCGATGAAGGGCGGGGCGACGCCTGCCGACACGGCTGCGGCGACGCGCTGCGCGGCGAGCACGGCATCCGCGTCCTCCTCGTCATCCGGCCGGGCGCCGTAGCCGTCCTCGAAATCGAGGCGGAGGTCTTCGATCGGCTCGGCGAGAAGCTTGGCGTCGACCAGGGGCGCGAGTTCGCCCGCGAGGTGCCCGAGCCCGATCGCTTCGGCCAGTGCCGCCGTGCCGCCGAACGCGGCCACGGCCTCGGCCGCCTGCGCGCCGAAGCGCGACGGGAGTTCGGGATCGTACCGATCGGCGGGCACGTACAGCGTGTGCACGGGCTGTCGGGTGCCGTCGTCGCCGGGGTACTCGGTGGCGAGAAGGGCGTCGGTGCCGGCGAGCCGGGAGTCGATGCCGGCGAGGTCGTCCTCGGTGAGAGCTGTCATGGCTGCGGTCACTCTTTCGTCGCGCCGGCTTCGACGACGCGGACGATGGCTTCCGCGACCGCGCCGGCCACCAGCGGGTCGAAGACGCTGGGGATGATGAAGCTCGCGTTGAGCTCGTCCTCCCCCACTCGCGCGGCGATCGCGTCGGCGGCTGCGACCAGCATAGGCGGCGTGATGTCCGACACGCCCGCGTCGAGAAGACCGCGGAAGAAGCCGGGGAACGCGAGCACGTTGTTGATCTGATTGGGGAAGTCGCTGCGCCCGGTGGCGACGACGGCCGCGTGTCTGGATGCGACGATCGGGTCGATCTCGGGCGTCGGGTTCGCCATCGCGAACACGATCGCGTCGTCGGCCATCGCCGCGATGTCGGCCTCGTCGAGCACGTTCGGAGCGCTGACGCCGATGAAGACGTCGGCGCCGACCACGGCCTCTTTGAGCGAGCCCCGGAATCCGCGCGGGTTGGTGGTCGCGGCGATCTCGACGCGGTGCGCGTCGGCGTACTCGCCACCAGCGTGGATCGCGCCGTCTCGACCGGCGGCGACGATGTCGTGCGCGCCCTCGGCGAGCAGCAGCTGGATGATGGCGTTGCCGGCGGCGCCCACGCCTGAGACGACGATGCGCACGTCGCCGATCGACTTGCCGACGACCTTGAGCGCGTTGCGCAGCGCCGCGAGGGTGACGATCGCGGTGCCGTGCTGGTCGTCGTGGAACACCGGGATGTCGAGCTCTTCACGCAGCCGGGCCTCGATCTCGAAGCAGCGCGGAGCCGCGATGTCCTCGAGGTTCACGCCGCCGTACACGGGGGCGATCGCCTTGACGATCTTGATGATCTCCTCGGTGTCCTTGGTGTCGAGGCAGACCGGCCAGGCGTCGACGTTCGCGAACTGCTTGAACAGCGCGGCTTTGCCTTCCATCACGGGGAGCGCGGCCTCGGGGCCGATGTCGCCGAGGCCGAGGACGGCGGTGCCGTCGGTGACGACCGCGATCGTGTTGCGCTTGACCGTGAGCTGTCGAGCCTTGCTCTTGTCCTCGGCGATCGCCATGCAGACGCGGGCGACGCCCGGCGTGTACGCGCGGGACAGGTCGTCGCGGTTGCGCAGCGGGACACGGGGGTTGACCTCGAGTTTGCCGCCCAGGTGCATGAGGAACGTGCGGTCGCTCACGAGACGCACCGTGACGCCCTCGAGCGCGTCGACCGCCTCGCGCACCTGATCGGCGTGCTCCTCACCCGTGGTGTTGCAGGTCAGGTCGACGACGATCGTCGTGGGGTGCGATTCGACGACGTCGAGTGCCGTGATCGCGGCGCCCGCTCCGGCAGCAGCGGCGGCGAGCTCGCTCGTGACGCTGAACTTCGACGGGGCGTCGATGCGCAGGGTGATCGAGTTGCCGGGTCCCGGATTGGCCATGTTTCCTCCTCGTCGAGGTGAGCCGGCCGAAATCGGCGGCACACACGATGCACTTCTCTGAAATCTCCACGATTTTCGTATCGTGGACTCTATTATCTACTTTATGGAAAGTTGATGCAAGCCTGGATACGATGAGGGGCGAGATTTTCGATACGCGGCTTTCGCATGGTGAAATGATGGCGAGCAGGAGGTTCTTAATGGCTGAGAGCAAGACCCCGAAGAGCGCCGGATCCGGTGTGCAGTCGGTCGAGCGCGTGTTCGAGCTCCTGGAGCTGGTGACGGATGCCGGCGGCGACGTCACGCTGAGCGAACTCGCGGCATCCACCGATCTGCCCCTTCCGACGATCCACCGCCTGCTGCGCACACTCGTGACGCTCGGCTACGCCCGGCAGCTGCCGAACAGGCGCTATGCGCTGGGCCCGCGGCTGATCCGCATCGGCGAAGGCGCACAACGCCAGTTCGGAGCGCTGGCGCGGCCGCAGTTGAAGGGCCTCGTCGACGCGCTCGGCGAGAGCGCCAACATGGCCGTGCTCGACGGCGACATGGTCGTCTACGTCGCGCAGGTGCCGTCGCTGCACTCCATGCGCATGTTCACCGAGGTCGGCCGCCGCGCCCACCTGCACGACACGGGCGTCGGAAAGGCGATCCTCGCGCAGCTGCCCGACGAGACCGTGCGCGGCATCGTCTCGCGCGCCGGCATGCCCACTCCGACCGAGCACAGCATCGGCACGGTCGACGCCCTGCTCGCGGAGCTCGACGTGATCCGCGAACGCGGCTACGCGATCGACGATCAGGAGCAGGAGATCGGCGTGCGCTGCTTCTCGATGGCCGTGCCTGACGCTCCGACCCCGACTGCGGTGTCGGTCTCGGGTCCGATCTCCCGCGTCGACGAGGCTTTCGGCGCACGCGCCGTGCCGTTGCTGCGCCGCGCCGCCGAGGCGATCGTCGGAGACCTCGCCAGCTGAGGTCCGCCGCGCGCCCCTGCCGTTCGGGAGGAGCTCGCACGTTCGGGAGGAGGAATCATCCGGATTCCTCCTCCCGAACGTCTTCTCCCCTCCCGAACGTGAACCCTTGCGCGCGTCCACCCGGACTCGCATTACGCCCGAGTTGCAGATGACCTGGCATCGCGCGCGCCCATCCGACAGGATGGGCGCATGTTCGAGAGCGACGTCGCGGATGTCCCCCAGCTGAGCTCCACGGGCCTGCTGCCCGGCGGCGACGAGATCGCCGAGCTCGTCGGCCTCGCCCATGCCCGCTATGCCGAGGACGGCGCCGGAGCGGTGGCCGACTACATCCCGATCCTCGCCGAGGCCGACCCGTCGTGGTTCGGACTCTCGCTCGTCGGGGTCGACGGCCGGTCTGCGTCCGCCGGAGACATCGACGTGGCGTTCTCGATCCAGTCCATCTCGAAAGCGTTCGTCTTCGCGCTGGTCTGCGAGGAGCTCGGGCACGAGGCGATCCACGACGTGGTCGGCGTGAACAACACCGGGCTCGCATTCAACTCGGTGGTCGCTGTGGAGCTCAACGGCGGCAGCCCGATGAACTCGATGGTCAACGCCGGTGCGATCGCGACGACCGCGTTGGTGCCGGCGGCCGACGCCGATGAGAGATGGCAGCGCATCCGCGACGGCCTCAGCCGCTTCGCCGGGCGTCCGCTGGCGCTCGACGGCGAGGTGTACCGTTCCGAGTCCTTCTCCAACCACCGCAACCAGGCACTGGCGAGGCTTCTCCAGAGCTATGATCGGCTCGCGATCGACCCCGTCGAGGCGGTCGACATCTACACCCGGCAGTGTTCGCTGGCGGTGACCGCGGCCGACCTCGCGGTGATGGGGGCCACGCTCGCCGCGGGAGGGACGAATCCGCTCACCGGGGACCGCGTCATCTCGGTGGAGACCAGTCGCGACACGCTCGCGCTGCTCGCCTCATGCGGCATGTACGAACGCAGCGGGGAGTGGCTCTTCGAGATCGGGCTCCCCGCGAAGTCGGGGGTCTCCGGGGGCATCGTCGCCATCGCCCCCGGCAAGGGCGCCGTCGGAACGTTCTCGCCTCCGCTCGACCCGGCCGGCAACAGCGTGCGCGGCCAGCGGGCGTGCGCCTACCTCTCCCGCGCTCTCGGACTCAACCTGTTCGCCTCCGCTCCCCCGGCATCCTCCCCAGACGCCTCCCCCACCATTGGAGTCCCCTGATGTCCTCAGCCAAAGAACCGGGAACCCCGGCCCCTCCTTCCGAGGAGCGGCGCTCGTGGGCGCCGATGATCGGACTGTTCCTCGCCCAGGTCCTGATGTCGTTCAACGTCGCGGCCCTGCCGATCTCCCTCGGCGGGATGGTCGAGGACTTCGACGTCCCGCCGACGACCGCGAGTTCGACCATCGTCGTCTACGGCATCGCGGTCGCCGCCCTGGTGATGACGGGGGCGAAACTCGGCCAGCGCATCGGCTGGGTCCTCATCTTCCGGGTCGTGGTCGCGGTCTTCGCCGTGTCCTCCGTGCTCATGATCACGGCGCAGACGATCGATTGGGCCATCGGCGGACAAGTGCTGGCCGGCGCCTCCGCCGCCATCATCGTCCCCGCCCTCGTGGCCCTGATCGCGGAGAACTACCGCGGGGCGCAGCAGGCGACCGCGGTCGGCTCGCTCGGGTCGGCGCGCGCGTTCTCGGGCATCAGCGCATTCCTGATCGGCGGCACGCTCGGCACGTTCGTCGGCTGGCGCCCGATCTTCTTCATCACGCTCGGCCTCGCGGTCGTCGTCTTCCTGCTGAGCTTCCGGCTGCGGTCGGACAGGGGCAATCCCGGCATCCGCATCGATCTCGTGGCCTCCGTTCTCATCGGCGCCGCGATCGTGCTGCTCACCCTCGGCTTCAACAATCTCAACGGGTGGGGCATCATCGCCGCCTCGCCGAACGCGCCGTTCTCGGTGCTCGGGCTTTCGCCCGCGCCGGTCTTCGTGATCCTCGGCATCTTGCTCGGTCAGGCGTTCTTCCTCTGGACCCGCCGCCGGATGAGGCTCGGGAAGGTGCCGCTCGTCGACCTCGGCGTGCTCGGCCGCGGCTCGGAGCGCGCCGCGGTGTACGCGATGTTCATCATCGTGGCGATGGAGGCCGCCGTGAACTTCACGGTGCCGACCTACATCCAGGTCGTGCAGGGGCGAACGCCGTTCGACACATCGCTCGCCATGATGCCCTTCAACCTGACCGTCTTCCTCACGGCGACGCTCATCGTGCGCTTCTACAAGCGCTTCAGCCCGCGGCGGATCGCCCTGTTCTCCTTCGCGCTCACGACGGCGGCCCTGGTGTGGCTGTCCTTCGTGGTGACGAACAACTGGGAGACCCTGCCCACGATCATCGGTCTCGTGGCATTCGGAATCGGCCAGGGAGCCCTCGTCACGCTCGTGTTCAACGTGCTGGTCACCGCGGCCCCGAAGGAGCTCGCCGGCGACGTCGGGTCGATCCGCGGCACCACGCAGAACCTCGCGAGCGCGGTCGGCACCGCCGTGATGGGTGGGCTGCTCGTGACGATGCTGAGCATGGGGTTCACCCAGGCGGTCACCGACCACCCCGACCTGCCGCCCGAGCTGATGGAGCAGGTCGACCTCGACCAGGTGAACTTCGTCAGCAACGACGATCTGCGCGCGAAGTTCGAGGAGACGGAGGCCACGACCGCGCAGATCGACGCGGCCGTCGCGATCAACGAGGAGCAGCGTCTGCGTACGCTGAAGCTCGGGTTCCTCGTGCTCGCCGGCATCAGCCTCGCCGCCGCCCTGCCCGCATCCCGTCTGCCCCGTTACCGCCCGGAGGAGATCCCGGATCCCTCGCCGACGCGCTAGGGACCCCGCAGCCACGGTCAGGCGGTCACGCTTCAGCGCACCTGCACGCCCTCGAACCCGCCTGAAGCGCGACCGACACGCGGGTTCAGTCACGCTTCGGCCGGCTGGCGCATTCGCCAACCCGCCTGAAGTGTGACCGAACCCGCGCTCCTGAGCGAGAATCCCTACTCTGCGTCGGAGCCGCTCGTGCCGGCGTTCACGTCGAGCAGGCGGTACTTCTCGAAGGCCTGAGCGGGGAGCGCGGCATCCACCTCTCCGCGCTTCGCGAGCAGCTGCAGAGTGCGCACCACGACCGACGGGCCGTCGATCTTGAAGAACCGTCGGGCGGCGGCGCGGGTGTCCGAGAAACCGAAGCCGTCGGCGCCGAGGGTCGCCCAGTCGTTGGGAACGAACTGGCGCACCTGATCGGGCAGGTCCTTGGCGTAGTCGCTGACGGCGACGATCGGGCCCTCCGATCCCGCGAGCTGCGACACGAGGAAGGGCGTACGAGAGCCGCGGCCGAGGAACTCGTCCTCCTCGGCGGCGACGGCGTCGCGGCGCAGCTCGGTCCACGAGGTGACCGAGAACACGTCGGCGACGATGCCCCAGTCGTCGCGCAGCAGCTGCTGCGCCTCGAGCGCCCAGGTCACGCCGATCCCCGAGGCGAGCAGGTGAGTGCGCGGGTTCTCGACGGCGGAGATGCGGTGGATGCCGCCCAGGATGCCGTCGACGTCGACCCCTTCGGGTTCGGCAGGCTGCACGATCGGCTCGTTGTAGACCATGAGGTTGTAGATCACGTTCCGGTCCTGGGACGAGGGGCCGTACATGCGCTCGATGCCTGCACGCATGATGTGCCCGATCTCGTAGCCGAACGCGGGATCGTAGGTGACGACCGCCGGGTTCGTCGCCGCGAGGATCGGCGAGTGCCCGTCGGCGTGCTGCAGCCCCTCGCCGGTCAGCGTGGTGCGCCCGGCAGTGGCGGAGATCAGGAATCCGCGCGCCATCTGGTCGGCTGCAGCCCACAGGGAGTCGCCCGTGCGCTGGAAGCCGAACATCGAGTAGAACACGTACACGGGGATCAGCGGTACACCGTGCGTGGCGTAGGCGGTGCCCGCGGCGGTGAACGCCGCGATGGAGCCCGCCTCGTTGATGCCGACGTGCAGGATCTGCCCCGACGTGGACTCCTTGTACGAAAGGACGATCTCGCGGTCGACCGCCAGGTAGTTCTGGCCGTTCGGGTTGTAGATCTTCGCGGTCGGGAAGAACGCGTCCATGCCGAAGGTGCGCGCCTCGTCGGGGATGATCGGGACGATCCTCTTGCCGAACTCCGGGTCGCGCATGAGGTCCTTCAGCACGCGCACGAACGCCATGGTCGTGGCGGCCTGCTGCTTGCCGGAGCCGCGGGCCGCAACCTCGTACGCCTTCTCGTCGGGCAGGGCGATCTCGCCCGAGGCGTGCGGGCGCCGCTCGGGCAGGTAGCCGCCGAGCGCGCGACGGCGCTCCTGCAGATACGCGATCTCTTCGGCATCCGCCCCCGGGTGATAGTACGGCGGCCGGTACGGGTCGGCCTCGAGCTGAGCGTCTGTGATCGGCACCCGCAGATGGTCGCGGAAGTCCTTGAGGTCCTGCAGCGTGAGCTTCTTCATCTGGTGGGTCGCGTTGCGCGCCTCGAAGCGCTGACCGAGCCCGTAGCCCTTGACCGTCTTGACGAGGATGACCGTGGGCCTGCCGTTGCGCTCCATGGACTTCGCGTACGCCGCGTACACCTTGCGGTAGTCGTGGCCGCCTCGCTTGAGGCCCCAGATCTGGTCGTCGGTGAGGCCGTCGACCAGGGCCCGGGTGCGCGGATCGCGACCGAAGAAGTTCTCGCGGATGAATCCGCCCGACTCGGCCTTGTAGGTCTGGTAGTCGCCGTCGACGGTGGTGTTCATGATGTCGACGAGGGCGCCGTCGGCATCCGCGTCGAGCAGCGAGTCCCACTCGCGGCCCCAGATCACCTTGATGACGTTCCATCCGGCGCCGCGGAAGAAGCCCTCGAGCTCCTGGATGATCTTTCCGTTGCCGCGCACGGGGCCGTCGAGGCGCTGCAGATTGCAGTTGACGACGAACGTGAGGTTGTCGAGGCCGTCGTTCGCGGCGAGCTGCAGCAGACCGCGCGACTCCGGCTCGTCCATCTCGCCGTCGCCGAGGAACGCCCACACGTGCTGGTCGGAGGTGTCCTTCAGACCGCGGCCTTCCAGGTAGCGGTTCGACTGCGCCTGATAGATCGCGTTCATCGGTCCGATGCCCATCGACACGGTCGGAAACTCCCAGAACTCGGGCATGAGCCGCGGATGCGGGTATGACGAGAGCGCGTGCCCCTGGCGGGACTTCTCCTGGCGGAAGCCGTCGAGATCCTCTTCGCCCAGACGCCCCTCCATGAAGGCGCGAGCGTACATCCCGGGCGAGGCGTGCCCCTGAAAGTAGATCTGATCGCCACCGCCGGGGTGGTCCTTGCCCCGGAAGAAGTGGTTGAAGCCGACCTCGTACAGGGTCGCGGCGCCCGCGTAGGTGGAGATGTGCCCGCCGACGCCGATGCCGGGTCGCTGCGCGCGGTGCACCATGACGGCGGCGTTCCACCGCATCCAGGCGCGGTAGCGTCGCTCGAGCTCCTCGTCACCGGGGTACTCGGGCTCGTCGGCGGACGCGATCGAGTTGACGTAGTCCGTCGTGGCGATCGGCTCGGAGCGGATGCCGGCATGGCCTGCCAGCGTGCGGACGATGTGCTCGCCACGGTCGGAGCCGCGTTCGGCGATGAGCGCATCGAGCGATTCGAGCCACTCAGCGGTCTCCTCGGGGTCGAGGTCGGCTGCGGTGGCGGAGGCGCGAGTGTCGGTCACTGTTCGGCCTTTCTTGTTAGATAGGGGGAGAGGTCAAGATCTGAGAGGACTCGAGGATGAGCGCACGCATCGCCGTCGTGACGGGAGCGGGCTCGGGCATCGGCAGGGCGGTGGCGCGCGCGCTGCTGGATGCCGGCTTCCGGGTCGCGCTGGCCGGACGCCGCGAGGACGCCCTGCGAGAGACGGCGGCCGAGCATCCGGGCGCCCTCGTGGTTCCCGCCGACGTCACCGTCGAGGCCGAGGTCGAGGCGCTGTTCGCCGCGGTCGTCGCCGAATGGGGCCGCGTCGACGTACTGTTCAACAACGCCGGGGCCTTCGGCCCCGCAGCATCCGCCGCCGAGATCTCGCTCGCCGACTGGCAGAGCACTCTCGACGTGAACTTGACCGGTGCGCTGCTGTGCGCAGGCGCCGCGATGCGCGCCATGATGGCGCAGAGCCCGCAGGGCGGACGGATCATCAACAACGGATCGATCTCGGCCCAGGTGCCCCGACCGCTGTCGGTCGTGTACACCGTCTCGAAGCACGCGATCACGGGACTCACGAAGTCGATCGACCTCGACGGACGGGCCTATGGCATCTCCGCCGGACAGATCGACATCGGCAACGCCCGGACGTCGATCATGACGGAGATCGGCGTCGGCGACGGGGCTCTGCAGGCCGACGGCTCTCGCAAGGTCGAGCCGACGTTCGATGTGGCGGATGCCGCGCGAGCCGTGCTGTTCATGGCGCAGCTCCCTGCGGAGTCGAATGTCACCAGCCTGACGGTCGCGGCATCGGGCATGCCGTTCGGCGGACGCGGCTGAGAGACCGGACGCGGCTGAGAGACCGGACGCGGCTGAGAGACCGGACGCGGCTGAGAGACCGGACGCGGCTGAGAGACCGGACGCGGCTGAGAGACCGGACGCGGCTGAGAGATGATGAGCGGTCCCGATCATGTGCGGACCTCCTCGTCCTGTCGCCGGGTCGGTATCGGGTGTGGCGGGCGTGGTCGGGGTGAGCCCGGTGCGTCATCGGGACGAGCTCACCCCCGATGCTCCGGCATCTGATCCGGCGCACCCGCGTGAACATGTATTTCGTATTATGGAATAATAGTTTCAGTATGCGTAACAAGCATGACGCGCACCCGAGTGCTTGTCAAGGTGCCGCGGGGTCCGTGCGCCTCTGACGGAGCGCACGGACCCGCGGCAGGAGCCGGCCCTCAATGGGCTGTCGAGCCCTCCGGCTCCTCGTCGACGACGGGGATCGGCGCCCCCTTCGCGTCGACGAGCTTTCCTCCGACGTAGCGATCGCCCTCGCGCAGCACGCGGATGACGTCGGTCTTCACGGCCCGCACCGGACTCGCGGCGAACACCGACGGGTTCGAGGGGTTGCCCTGCGAGAAGTGGTTGAACACGAGGTTCAGCAGGATCGCCATGATGGCGGCCGAGCTGATGCCCGAGCCGAAGATCACCTGGAACCACGTGGGGAAGTTCATGTAGATGTCGTGGTTGACCTCGGGCAGCACGCCGAAGGAGAGGGAGGCGGCCACGATGATCAGGTTCATGTTGCCGTCGTACTTGACCTTGGAGAGGGTGCGGATGCCGGAGGCGGTCACCGTGCCGAACAGCACCAGTCCCGCACCCCCGAGGACGGCGGTGGGAACGGCGGCGACGATGCGGCCGAGCACGGGGAGAAGGCCCAGGACGATGAGGATGACACCGCCCGCGGCGACCGCGTAGCGGCTCTTGATCTTCGTGACCGCGACGAGACCGACGTTCTGGGCGAAGGCGCTCTGCGTGAACGAGTTGAAGATCGGAGAGATCGCGCTCGAGACCATGTCGGCCCGGAGCCCCGCCGCGATGCGCTTGCGGTCGACCTTCGAGCCGGTGATCTCGGCGACGGCGATGATGTCGGCGGTGGTCTCGGTGAGGATCACCAGCACGACGATCGTCATCGAGACGATTGCGGCGAGGTCGAACGTCGGCACGCCGAAGGCGAACGGCGTCGGGAACGCGAAGATCGGGCCGTCGAACACCTTCGAGAAGTCGGCTTTGCCGATCAGCGCCGCGAAGATCGTGCCGACCACCATGGCGATGAGGATCGACAGCCGCGAGATGGTCGAGTTGCCGAGCTTCGAGAGCAGCATGATGACGAGCAGCGTGAAGCCGGCGATGCCGACGAAGACCGGATCGGCGTAGTTGTCGGCCTGCGGGTTCGCGCCCGTGATCCAGCGCGCGGCCACCGGCACCAGCGAGAGCCCGATCATGGTGATCACGGTTCCCGTCACGACGGGCGGGAAGAAGCGCACGATCTGCGCGAAGAACGGCGCGATCACGAGACCGATCAGCGACGCCACGATGACGGCGCCGAACACGGCGGGCAGCCCGCTGCCCTGGTTGACGATCGCGAGCATGGTCGCGACCCCCGCGAAGGAGACGCCCTGCACGAGCGGCAGCTGAGAGCCGAAGAACGGGATGCCGAGGGTCTGCAGCAGCGTCGCGAGCCCGCCCATGAAGAGGCACGCGGCGACGAGCACGCCGACCTCGGTCGGGTTCAGGCCGGCGGCCGCGCCGATGATCAGCGGCGGAGCGATGATGCCGCCGTACATCGTCAGGACGTGCTGGAGTCCGAACGTGAAGGCGGTGCCGATTCCGAGACGTTCGTCTTCGGGGCGCCTGGATTCTGCTCCGGTCTTGGTGGAGTTGCTGGTCTTGGTCGAGTTGCGTACAGCGAACATCTGGTGGACCTCCTTGTCCGTGACCCGCTCTTCGGGGTGGGCTCGATGGGCATGACGAATAGCGGTCGCCTCGCGTCGAGACGACCTCGATGGGTTCAGGGGTGAGTCCGGTGCGTCGGGAACGGACTCACCCCCAGCGTCGGATCGGCGACCCGGCGCGGTCTGCGGAGACGGGGAGCATGCAGCTCCCCGTCCGGGTGATCAGCAGAAGCCGGCGGAGCCGCTCCACGACCAGTGGTCGGTGTCTGCGCCTTCACGGAGGAACGACGCCTCGATCAGGCCGTAGGGGCGGTCGGCGGCGAAGAACACCTCGTTCGGGTTCTCCAGGCCGAACGGCGACAGGTCGACGACGAAGTGGTGGCTGTTCGGGGTGGAGAAGCGGATCTCGTCGATCTCGGGGTGCGCCTCGAGCACGGCCTCGGCCATCTCCTTCAGCGTGTGCTGCAGCGCGTAGGAGTAGTTGCGCGAGAAGCCTGCGAGCAGGCGGCTGCGGACGTCGGCGAACACCTCGTTGAAGTCGAGGTCGTTGCGGTTGTAGCGCCACTTGGCCGTGACGGAGGTGGCGAGGATGCGGTCCTCGGTCTCGGGCAGCGTCGTGTACTTCTCCTTCGGGTATCCGACGAATCCGCTCTGGGTCGACTTGAGGACCTTGAGATCCTGCAGCCCGGCGATGACGGTGGTGTCGTCGCCGTCGATCTGCACGAGCGCGGTGCGGGTCTCGGTGCCTCCGGCCACGAACGCGTGGTCGTGGGGGCCCTCGTCGCCCTCGATGCGCTGCCAGGTGTACTGCTCGGCTTCCCAGCGCCCGCCGGTGACCCAGTCGAACTCGCCGGTGAAGTGGCGGCCGAGACGGAGCAGGAACTCCTCGGGGCTTCCGACGCCGTCCTTCGCGAAGGCGTAGACGGTGTTCTTCTGCGTGTCGGTCGCGACGACGTGCTCGTTGTTGCCGTCGAAGTGGGCGCTCGCGAAGTCACCGCGCAGCTGCGAGGTGACGTTCAGGTCTTCGATCTCGTGGCGGGCGGTGTCGCGCGTGATGCGCACGACACGGACCTCGGCCTTGCCGTACTGGTTCTTGCCCAGAATGATGTCGGTCATTTCGATACTCAGCTTCCTCGGTAAGTGGAATAGGCGAACGGGCTCAGCAGAAGAGGCACGTGATAGTGCGCCTGCTCAGCGTCGACCTGGAAGGTCAACACCACCTCCGGGAAGAAGGTGTCCGTGTCGATGCCGGCGAAGTAGGCCGCCGTGTCGAACCGGAGGCGGTACGCACCGCTCTCCAGCCGCTCGGGGCCCAGCTCTTTCACCCGCCCGTCAGCATCGGTGAGGCCCGAACCGATCCCGACCCATCCGTCGCCGACTCGGGCCTCGAGTTCGACGGCGACGCCGGGCGCGGGGCGCCCGATCGATGTGTCCAGGATGTGGGTGGTCACGTGAGAGACGCTCATGCGCGTGCTCCTTCAGTCTCGATGGCTCCGGCCAGGCGGAGTGCGGCGATCTCGCGCAGCTGCTGGTCGATCACGGCCAGCTCCTGCTCGGGGGTGTTGCCCAGTCGCTCCTGCAGCAGGGCGAGGATGTCGTCGGCCGACCGACCTGCGGCGCGCACCAGGTACACGCGGTCGAACTTCGCCTCATAGGCCCGGTTGCCCGCGGCGAGAGCGTCGGCCGCACTCGCGTCGACACCTGCCTGCTCGCTGCGCGCGTGCGCCGCCTCGGGGCTGTCGCCCTGGGCGCGCTCGCCGATGCGCGGGTGGTGGGCCAGCGCGGCGTCGAGCTCGGCCTCGGTGAGAGGCGCGGCGACGTGCATCGCGGCATCCGTCAGCGCGTCGATCGAGGCGTAGGGGCGCCCTGCGATGAGCGCGTCGTACCAGCGGGGAATGTCCAGCGCAGGTTTCGCGACGCTCAGAGCGGCGTCGCGGGTGCTGGAGTTGAACTCCTCGAGCAACATCTTCGATCCTCATCACATGTTGGCATCCGACGTGTAAGGACTATACGGAGCCTCTGTTTCGAGAGGATTAAGTTTCCGCATGTCGGAACTGTTATTTCAACATGTGTAAACAGTATGCGGGAGCCGTGGCATCCCGTCAACCCCCGCGACAGATGTCGGCCGAGAATACAAATGTCGGCCCGGAACGGCGGTCTGTACCGCCATCCGTGTTCCGGACCGACACCTGTGTGGAGGCGCGTCAGACGCCGAGTTCGGCGCGCAGGCGTGCGACGTGGCCGTCCGCGTCGACGCCGTACTCGGCACGCTGCACGACGCCGTCTCCGTCGAGCACGAAGGTCGAGCGGATGACGCCGTCGAAGGTGCGGTCGCCGACGGTCTTCTCGCCCCATACGCCCCAGGCCTTCGCCACCGCGGCGTCGGAATCGGCGAGCAACGGGAAGGTGAGCGCCTCGGCATCCGCGAAGGCGCGGATCTCGTCGACGCTGTCGGGCGAGACGCCGATCACGGCGTAGCCGGCCGCGTTGAGCGACGACAGGCTGTCGCGGAAGTCGCAGGCCTCTGTCGTGCACCCGGGCGTCGCCGCCTTCGGATAGAAGTAGACGACGACGTTGCGGCCGAAGAAGTCGGCGAGCGACACGGCGTTGCCGTCCGCGTCGGCGAGCGTGAAGGCGGGAGCGGTGTCGCCTGCGGTGAGTTGCGTCATGGTTTCTCCTCGTGGTCGGATACTGCGTTTCGTCTCGCTCCGCTCGCTCAACGAACGGATGCCGGATGCTGCTCGGTCAGCGCACGACGACGTGCACGTCGAAGGCCTCGGCGAGCTGCATGATCTTGCGCGCGCGCCCGAGGCGAGGAAGGTCGCTTCCGTCACGGACGATCTGCCCGCGCGCATCGAAGTCCTGCAGGAACTCGTAGGCCCATTCGACATCGGTGCGGGTGGGGCTGATGACCTCGTTGACCACGGGAGTCTGATCGGGAGACAGGCAGAGCTTGCCCGTCATCCCCATCGAGACCGTGATCGCGGACTGCTCGCGGAGGATCGGATGGCTCGACCCGACGGTCGGGCCGTCGATCGGACCGGGGAGCCCGGCGGCCCGGCTCGAGACGACCAGACGGGCGCGCGGATAGGCCATCGCCTCCCGGTCGGCCGACATGCCGGTGTCTCGACGGAAGTCGCCGCTGCCGAACGCCAGGCGGAACACGCCCTTGGCCCGAGCGATCTCCGTCGCGTTCTCGATGCCGATCGCGGATTCGACGAGTGCCACGACGGGCACCTTCGCGCCGAGGCGGTTGTAGGTGTCCATGGCCTGACCGCCGAGCTCGGTCTTCGCGAGCATCACTCCGCGCAGACCCTGGGCCGCGCGCAGCGCCTCGATGTCGGCGGCCCAGTGCTCGCTCGTGGCGTCGTTGATGCGCACCCAGGCGCTGCCGCCCGAGCTGAGCCAGTCCACGACGTCCTGCCGCGCCGAGTCCTTGCGGCTCGCGTCGACAGCATCCTCGATGTCGAGCACGACCGCATCGGCGTGCGATGCGGCGGCGGCGTCGAACGTCTCCGGCCGGGTGGCCGCGACGAGCAGCCACGAGCGGGCGAGCTCAGGCGCGATCTCGCGCGTGGTCACGGACGCCGACGGTGCCAGCGGAGCGTTCATTCATTCTTTCCGTTCTATGAAATTTCATTTCTACTAAACGAAAAGACTACTCCTCGCCTCGGCTGCCCGTCCAGAGCGGACGGAGCACATCGAGGATGCCTGCTGCGACCTCGCGCTTGGAACCGGATGCCGTCGCGGCCACGGCGCCGTCGGGGGCGAGCACGATCACGGCGTTCTCGACCGCCTCGAACCCGCGCTCCCAGCCGACCTCGTTCACCACCAGCAGATCGACGCCCTTTCGCTGCTGCTTGCGGCGGGCGCGTGCCAGCAGCTCCTCCTGATCACCCTCGGTCCCCGGGGTCTCGGCAGCGAATCCGACGATCAGCTGCCCGTCACGGCGCGCTCGCACAAGACCCGCCACGATGTCCTCGTTCTCCGCGAGCTCGATCGCCGGGATCCCGCCCGCCTCCTTGGTCAGCTTGCGCGGCGACACCTCGACCGGCCGGTAGTCGGCGACCGCCGCCGCCATCACGATCGCATCGGCGGAGGCTGCGGCCTCCGCCATCGCCTGCCCGAGCTCGGCCGCGGTTCCCACGTGCCGGATGCGGACGGACGGATGCTGCG
Source organism: Microbacterium natoriense (assembly GCF_030816295.1). Classification (NCBI taxonomy): domain Bacteria; kingdom Bacillati; phylum Actinomycetota; class Actinomycetes; order Micrococcales; family Microbacteriaceae; genus Microbacterium; species Microbacterium natoriense. The sequence goes on from NZ_JAUSXV010000001.1 coordinate 149,367, forward strand.
CTGGGGCGAGCACGTCGCCGGCGACGTTCGCGGCGACGAGGGTCACCTCGGCGCCCCGGGCCGCCGCCTCTGCGGCGAGCGCGACCCCCTGCCTGCCGCTGGATCGATTGCCGAGATACCGCACCGGGTCGATCGGCTCGCGCGTGCCGCCCGCCGAGATCGCGATCCGCAGCCCCTCGAGGTCGCGCGGGGCGAGAAGGGCGAGCGCGGCATCCGCGATGCCCTCCGGCTCGATCATCCGCCCCGGCCCGCTGTCGCCTCCGGCCAGCTCGCCGACGGCAGGCCCGACGATGTGCACTCCGCGGCTCTGCAGCGTGGCGATGTTCGCCTGGGTGGACGGATGCCGCCACATCTCCGCGTGCATCGCCGGGGCGATGAGCACGGGCGCTTCGGTCGCCAGGAGGGTCGTGCCGAGCAGGTTGTCCGCGATCCCCGCCGTCATCTTCGCGATGGTGTTGGCGGTCGCGGGCGCCACGACGACGAGATCGGCGTCCTGGCCGAGAGCGACGTGGCGCACCTTGGCCACGTCGTCGTGCACGCTGGTGGTCACCGGGTTGCGGCTGATCGCCTCCCAGGTGGGCAGGCCCACGAAGCGCAGCGCGTCTTCCGTGGGGATGACCGTCACCTCGTGCCCCGCCTTGATCAGCAGCCGGACGAGCTGCACGGACTTGTACGCGGCGATTCCACCGGTGACTCCGACGACGATGTTCACGGTTCGATTCTGCCTCGTCCGGCGCTCGCCCGGGTCGCCGTTAGCATCGACTGCATGGGGGATCTCGAGGATTGGGAGACGGGCGTCGTCCGCGACCCGCACACACCGCCGCAGGCACTGGCCGACATCGCCGAGCGACGTTACGACCTGCACCCTGCGATCGCCGCGCATCCTCGCGTGTATCCGGGACTGCTCCAGTGGATGGCGGCGGTGAACCCCGCCTCCGCGCTGCCCGCGCTGCCTCAGCCCTTCACCCCCGGTCAGTCTGAGCCGTCGGCGCCTCCCGGGCCCGCTTCGACGCCTGCGCCGCCGTACGACCTTGCGCAGCAGCAGCCCGTGGCATCCGCCCCGCCTGCGTCCGGGCCGCCTGCGTCCGGGCCGTACTACCCGGCCCCGTCGTCGTCCGCGCAGTACTATCCGATCTCGGGCGGGCGCCCGGTTCCTCCCCCGCGTCGGCGCAACGGCGTCGGATGCTGGCTCGCCGGATGCGGGTGCCTCACCCTTGCCGGGATCTTCATGGTGGTGCTGTTCGTGCTCGGCGGGCTCGGATCACTGTCGTCATCGTCGGGCGAGGGCGAGGGCGTACCGCAACAGCAGTCCGACGCCGCGGCGATCGCCGAGCAGCTCGCGGCATACGACGCCGAGCTCGCCACGATCCGATCGCTCGCCGTCGCCCTCGACGGCAACCCGGCAGCACCCCTCGTCCTCGACGAGAACTGGCTCTCATATCTCGATTCACAGGCGACCGCCCCGAACCTCACCCTGACCGAGGCGAAGAACATCGTCTCGATGACCGTGGACGTCCGCACCGAGCTCGAGCAGAGCATCGCGACCGCTGAGCAGCGGCGGAGCAATGCCTCAGGCTCGGTGTCGGAGCGCCTCGTCGATGAGGCCGGCAACGGCTACATCGACATCACGTGGGATGCCGCACAGGCCTGCGGTTCGCCCGATGGCGGGGATGACTGGGAGACCGCCGGATGCGTGACCGGCGGCAACGCCCTGACGGTCCACCTGGTCCCCGACGCGGAGTTCCGCAGCGATTGGTCGCTGCGGATGTCCGTCGCGCACGAGCTCGCACACGTGTATCAGTTCGCGGATGCCGCGCGCTTCGATGACCAGCACAGCGATGCCGACCGACTGCTCGAGCAGGGGCTGTTCACGGGCAGCGACGAGGCCATGGCAGACTGCTACGCGCTCACCTATTACGGGGCATGGGCGCTGAGCGATGGGATCGAAGAGGTCGGCTACGGCTACGTGTGCAACGAAGCCGAGCGTCAGGCGATCCGCGACTGGGCGGCGTCACTGCACGCGCCGATGCCAGGCTGACCCCGAGAAACCTGGCGTCTTGACCGTCCACGGCACGAGTCATAGGCTTTCAGCACCCTGCATCCGATTTCAGAATTCAGTATTCGAATTCCGTATTTCGGAATCGAATGACCACCTCTCTGAAGAGGAGCCGCCCATGAGCGAATCCGCCGTGACCGTGAACGGGGAGCGCCGCTCCCTCGCCGACACCGCGACGCACACCACCGCCCTGGACTGGCTGCGCGGCCGCGGGCTCTCCGGCAGCAAAGAGGGCTGCGCCGAAGGCGAGTGCGGTGCTTGCGCGATGCTGCTCGCGACGCCCGCCTCCGACGGGGGAACCGCCTGGACGCCCGTGAATGCCTGCCTCGTGCCGGTCTACGCGCTCGACGGACAGGAGATCGTGACGGCCGAGGGGCTCGGCGACCCCGAGCACCTGCACCCCGTGCAGGAGAAGCTCGCCGAGGCCGGCGGATCGCAGTGCGGCTACTGCACTCCCGGCTTCGCGTGCAGCATGGCCGGAGAGTACTACCGCGCCGATCGCGCCGGAGATGAGGACGAACCCCTCGGCGAGGAGCCCTGCCCCGTGCACGACGCCGAGCACGGTCCGAACGGCTTCGACCTGCACGCACTGAGCGGCAACCTGTGCCGATGCACCGGCTACCGCCCGATCCGCGACGCGGCCTACGCCCTCGGTTCGCCCGAGCAGGGCGACCCGCTGCAGCAGCGCCTCTCACAGCCGGCGCCCTCGCCCGTCGCCACCGACGTCGAGGTGGCGGGCCGACGCTTCGTGCGACCGGCATCCCTCGCCGACGCCCTGCGGATCCTCCGCGACGAACCCGACGCCCTCCTCGTCGCCGGATCGACCGACTGGGGCGTCGAGGTGAACCTGCGCGGCCGACGCGCCCCGTTCGTCATCGCGATCGAGCAGCTGGACGAGCTGCGCGGTCTCACCATCGGCGACGATTCGATCGAGATCGGCGCGGCGCTCGCGCTCTCCGAGGTCGAGAAGCGCCTCGACGGCGCGGTGCCGCTGCTCGCCGAGATGCTCCCTCAGTTCGCCTCGCGACTGATCCGCAACCGCGGCACATTCGGAGGCAACCTCGGCACCGGCTCCCCCATCGGCGACACTCCCCCTGCACTGCTCGCGCTGGGCGCCCACCTGGTGCTCACGAGCGCCGGCGAGGACGACCGCATCGTCGAGCGCGAGGTCGAGCTGTCGGAGTACTTCACCGGATACCGGCAAACGATCCGGCAGCCCGGGGAACTCATCAAGGCCGTGCACATCCCGCGCCCGCTCGCCCGCGTCACGGCCTTCCACAAGATCGCCAAACGCCGCTTCGACGACATCTCCAGCGTCGCCGTCGCGTTCGCGCTCGACATCGAGGGCGGCGTCGTGACCGCCGCGAAGATCGGCCTGGGCGGCGTCGCCGCGACGCCGCTGCGAGCCCTCGCGACCGAGGCCGCCCTGGTCGGCCGCCCATGGGACGTCGAGACCGTCCGCACGGCATCCGAGGTCCTGGGTGCGGAGGGCACGCCGATGTCCGATCACCGCGCGAGCTCCGAGTACCGCGCCCTCATGCTCAACACCGCGCTGCTCAAGCTGTACAGCCGAACCGTGATCGAGTCGAAGGAGGTGCCGGCATGAGCACGCTCGCCGACCGCCCCGAGAACCCCGTCGTCGGCCGCCGCGCCGCGCACGAGAGCGCTGCGCTGCACGTCACGGGGGCCGCGATGTATACCGACGACGTCGCAGAGCACACCGCGGGCGTGCTCACCGCGTGGCCCGTGCAGTCGACGAACGCCCACGCCAAAGTGACGATCGACGTCTCCGGCGCCTACGAGGTGCCGGGCGTCGTGCGCGTGCTCACCGCAGACGACGTGCCGGGTCTCAACGACGCCGGCATCCGCAACGACGAGCCCCTGTTCCCGAGCGAGGCCATGTTCTACGGTCACGCGCTCGTGTGGGTGCTCGGCGAGACACCCGAAGCCGCGCGCCTGGGAGCCGAGCGGGTGCAGGTCGAGTACGAGCCGCTGCCCTCGATCATCACGGTGCAGGACGCCCTCGACGCGCAGTCCTTCCAGGGGACACCGCGCACGGTGCAGCGCGGCGACGCGTCCGCCGGGCTCGCAGGGTCCGCCCACGTGTTCGAGGGGGTGACCGAGTTCGGCGGCCAGGAGCACTTCTACCTCGAGACGCACGCGTCCTTCGCGATCCGCGACTCCGAGGGGCAGTACTTCATCCAGTGCTCCACCCAGCATCCATCCGAGACGCAGGAGCTCGTGTCGCACGTGCTCGGCATCCATTCGAACGAGGTCACCGTGCAGTGCCTGCGCATGGGCGGCGGCTTCGGCGGCAAAGAGATGCAGCCGCACGGCTTCGCAGCCATCGCCGCTCTCGGCGCCAAGCTCACCGGTCGCCCCGTGCGACTGCGGCTGAACCGCACTCAGGACATCACGATGACCGGCAAACGGCATCCGTTCCACATCGCCTGGAAGGTCGGCTTCGACGCCGACGGAATGCTGCAGGCGCTGGATGCCGTGCTCACCTGCGACGGCGGCTGGTCGATCGACCTGTCCGAGCCCGTGCTCGGCCGCGCCCTGTGCCACATCGACAACGCCTACTGGATCCCGAACGTGCACGCCTACGGGCAGATCGCGAAGACGAACAAGACCTCGAACACCGCCTACCGCGGTTTCGGCGGTCCGCAGGGCGTGTTCCTGATCGAGGACATCCTCGGCCGTATCGCCCCGCAGCTGGGCATCGATCCGCTCGAGCTGCGTCGACGCAACTTCTACCGGCAGGGGCAGACCACGCCCTACGGCCAGGTCGTGAAGGATGCCGGGCGCATGTCGACGATCTGGGATCAGCTCTCCTCCGAGGCTTCTGTCGATGAGCGACGGGCCGAGATCGCCAGGTTCAACGCGACGAGCCCGCATGCCAAGCGTGCGCTGTCGATGACGCCGATCAAGTTCGGCATCTCGTTCAACTTCGCCGCCTTCAACCAGGCGGGCGCCCTCGTGCACGTCTACAAGGACGGCTCGATCCTGATCAACCACGGCGGCACCGAGATGGGGCAGGGGCTGCACACCAAGATGCTGCAGGTCGCCGCCACCGCGCTCGGCGTCGAACTGGATGCGGTGCGCCTGGCCCCGACCCGCACTGACAAGGTGCCGAACACCTCGGCGACGGCCGCGTCCTCGGGTGCAGACCTCAACGGCGGCGCCGTGAAGAACGCGTGCGAGCAGATCCGCGACCGCATGGCCGCGGTGGCAGGGCGCCTGCTCGGCGTCGACGAGCGCGATGTGCGCTTCGGCGGCGGGTTCGTGACCGCGCTGGGCGCTCCGCTGAAGCAGGTGACGTTCGCCGAGGTCGCCAAGGCCGCCTACCTGCAGCGCGTGCAGCTGTTCGCCGCGGGCTACTACCGCACCGAGGGTCTGCACTGGAACCCTGAGATCATGCAGGGCTCGCCGTTCAAGTACTTCGCGTACGGGGCAGCCGCGACCGAGGTCGAGGTCGACGAGTTCACCGGGGCGTACCGGGTGCGCCGCGTCGACATCGTGCACGACGTGGGCGACTCGCTCTCGCCCATGCTCGACATCGGCCAGATCGAGGGCGCCTACGTGCAGGGCGTCGGCTGGCTGACGCTCGAAGAGCTGCGCTGGGACGAGAGCGACGGCCCGCATCGCGGTCGCCTGTTGACCCAGTCGGCCTCGACGTACAAGCTGCCGAGCTTCTCGGAGATGCCGTCGGAGTTCTCGGTCAGGCTGTTCGAGAACGCACGCGAAGAGGGCGCCGTCTACGGCTCGAAGGCGGTCGGCGAGCCGCCGTTCATGCTCGCCTTCAGCGCCCGCGAGGCGATCCGGGATGCGGTGGCGGCGTTCGGACCGGCGGGCCATTCGGTCGAGCTCGCGTCTCCCGCGACACCTGAGGCCGTGTTCTGGGCACTGCGTGCGGCGCAGGCGGCGAGTGAATCCGCTTCCGCGACGAAAGACGAGACTCCGACCGCGTCTGAGCCCGCACTGGCACCGGCCGGCTGAACGGGATGGACTGGCTCGACGCCCTGCACGGGCTGCGCGCACGGCGCAACCCCGCGGTCGTCGTGACCCTGGCGGTGGTGCGCGGCCACGCCCCTCGCAACGGCGGAGCGAAGATGGTCGTCTCGGCGGATGCCGTGTTCGGCACGGTCGGCGGAGGAAACCTCGAGGAGACCGCGATCGACCGCGCGAGGGAGATGCTGGCTGCAGGCTCCGCCGAACCCGAGCTGCTCACCCTGACCCTGAGCGACAAGGCCGTGACGGAGTACGGCGTGCAGTGCTGCGGAGGAGAGGTCACCATGATGCTCGAGCCGATCAGAGTCATCCCGACCGTCGCGGTGTTCGGCGTCGGCCACGTCGGGCTCGAACTCGCGCGCATCCTCGCCCGGCACGAGGTCGATCTGCACCTGATCGACTCGCGCCCCGCGATGCTCGACGCCGGGCGCCTGGGCGAGCCAGGCCGCAGCGGAGTGTTCGCCGACGCGGTCGCGCGCGTGCACATCACGCACGCGCCGGTACCGGAGTCGGCGCTCGCCGCACTGCCCGAGGGCGCCCACGTGCTGGTCATGACCCACGACCACGTCGAGGATCTCGCGGTGGTCGACATGGCCCTGCGCACGCCAGGGCTCGGGTCGATCGGGTTGATCGGGTCGGCGTCGAAATGGGTGCGCTTCCGCAAGAAGCTCGCCGAAATCGGGCAGACGGATGCCGATCTCGAGCGGGTCATGACCCCCATCGGCATCCCCGAGGTGGCCGGAAAGCAGCCCGCGGCGATCGCCGTGAGCGTGGCGGCGCGCCTGCTGCAGCTGATCGACGAGCAGGCGCGGCGGGCGTAGTTCCGGCATCCGATACCCGTACGAATGTCGGCCGAGAAGACGAATGTCGGCCGGGATCGGGGTTCAGGACCGACATCTGTGTTCCGGGCCGGCATCTGTGTCGGGCGGATCGATTCGCATCCACCATACGGAAACCAGAATCCGAAATATGGACATGCCCGCCGAACTGATCTAGAGTCTCCTCAGGCCTAGGCGGGTTCACACAACCATCTACCGGGCACCCCCGCAGCGAAGACGCTGCGGATCGTGACCCGGAGGTGCTTCATGCTCGACCGTCTGACCGACTACGCCGACTGCCTGGCCGATCCCGATCGCTGGGCGATCGCGACGATCGTCGAGGTCTCCGGCTCCGTGCCTCGCCCTGCGGGAACGTCGATGGCGGTGCGCGATGACGGCCGCACGATCGGTTCGGTGTCGGGCGGCTGCGTCGAGGGTGCGGTGGTGGATGCTGCGCTCGAGTGCCTGCGGACCGGCGAGGTCGAGCTGCACTCCTTCGGCTACGCCGATGACGACGGCATCTCGATCGGGCTCATGTGCGGCGGCGACGTGCGCGTGCTCGTGCAGCCGCTTCGCACCATTCCCAGCGGCATCCTCTCCGAACTCGCCCTCCCCGGTCGTGCCCCGAGGCTCGTGCGGGAGCTGCCGCTCGACGACGCGGCTCGCAACGGAGGAGTCCTCACGTTCGGGCGGAGACTCACGACGGAACCCTCCGCCCGAACACGTGTTCTCCACCCGACCGAGGCGGGCCTCGGACCTCGACGATCGGGTGCGCGCGGCGCTCGAGCTCGGCGGCACGCACGTCGTCGAAATCGCCGACCGATCGCAGCCGGAGTGCCCCGTCATCCGCCGCCTGCTCGTGGAGTCGACGACGACTCCCGCACGCCTCGTGATCTACGGGGCGAACGACTTCTCGGCCGCTCTCGCGCAGGCGGCCGCGCTGCTCGGCCGGCACGTCACGGTGTGCGACGCCCGTCCCGTGTTCGCGACCCGGGCCCGTCACCCCGGTGCCCAGGAGGTGGTGCTCATGCACCCCGCCGAGCATCTCGCCCAGGAGATGGACGCCGGACGCATCGACGCCCGCACCGCGATCGTCGTGCTCACGCACGACCCACGCTTCGATCTGCCCGTGCTCGATCGCGCCCTGCGGGCCGACCTCGCCTACGTTGGCGCGATGGGATCGCGCATGACGCACGAGAAGCGGATGCAGGAGCTGCGCGCGGGTGGGCTCGGCGAGGAGCATCTCGCTCGCCTGCACTCGCCGATCGGCCTCGACGTCGGAGCCCGAACGCCCGCCGAGGTGGCGGTGTCGATCCTCGCCGAGCTCATCCTCGTCGAGACCGCGGCCCGCGCCGGCGTCTCGGCCGCTTCGCCGCGCACGCTGCGCGAGGTCTCCGGCGACGTGCACGACACCCGCCGCACCTGCGCAGCCGAACCGCGCAGCCCCGAGGGGGCGATGGCATGGATGTGACGAGCGTCGACGAGGTGCTGATGTGCGCCGACCCCACCGTGTGGCGCCCCGGCGACTCGTGGCTGGCCGGCGGCACGGTCATCTACTCCTACGGCACCGACATCACCCGCGGCGCCCCGACTCGCCTGCTCGACATCACGGGAGCCGGGTGGCAGCCGATCACCTGGCACGACAACGGAGACCTCGAGATCGCCGCCACGTGCCGCATCGCCGATCTGCGCGACCTGGCCGACGACCCTCTGCCCGGCGGGGCGCCGCGCAGAGCGCTGCCGGGGCTCGACGTCATCCCACCGGTCTGCGACTCGTTCGTCGCCTCGTGGAAGATCTGGCACGTCTCGACGGTCGGGGGCAACGTGGCCACAGCGCTGCCCGCCGGCCCGATGATCTCGCTCCTCACCGCGTGGGACGCCACGGCCCTGATCCTGCGTCCCGACGGACGCCGACGCCGCTCGTCGGTCGCCGACCTCGTCACCGGCCCGGCCAGGACCCGGCTCGGCTACGGCGAGCTGATCCGCAGTTTCCTGGTTCCTGCCGAGGCGCTGCGCCAGCCGCACGCGTTCCGTCGCATATCGCTCACCGAGCGCGGTCGATCCGCCGCGCTGCTCATCGGCCGCCGCACGACCGAGCGGAGCGCACGAGTCTCGATCACGGCATCCGTCCCCCGCCCGATCGTGCTCGACCTCGTCGTGACACCACGACGAGCGGATGCCGCCGCCTGGCGCACCGCGATCGATACGGCCGCCGTGAGTGCTGGCGGCTGGTACGACGACATCCACGGCGAGCCGGCCTGGCGCCGCCTGATGACGCATCGGCTCGGCGACGAGATCGTCGCCGAGCTGCTCCCCGGCGCCACCGGGGTCGACGAGGCGAGAGGCCGCGTCACCGGCGATCTGCGCATCGAGAGGAGCGTGGCATGAGCATCATCGAGAGCGGTCTCGGAACGGATGCCGCGCGACCGACGGATTCCGGCCCGCGCCCGGCGACGCTCGACGGCCGCGAGGTCGAGGTCGCCGCCGAACCCGGCCAGTGCCTGCGCACCTGGCTGCGCGATCAGGGATCCTACGGCGTGAAGAAGGGATGCGACGGAGGAGACTGCGGCGCCTGCACCGTGATCGTCGACGGCGAAGCCGTGCACAGCTGTGTTTACCCCGCGCATCGCGCGGCCGGACGCGAGATCGTCACGGTGCAGGGCCTCGGAACACCGGAGCATCCGCACCCCGTGCAGGAGCGGTTCCGCAAGGCCGCCGGATTCCAGTGCGGTTTCTGCACGGCGGGCATGGTGTGCACGGTCGCAGCGATGCCGGAGGGCGACGAGCACGATCTCGATCGCACTCTGAAGGGCAACATCTGCCGCTGCACCGGATACCGCAGCATCGACGATGCGGTGCACGGGGTGGAGAACATCGACGACCGCGCCGGTGGCGTGGGGCATGCCACCGGCGCTCCGGCCGCGCTCGGCGTGGTGACTGGAACGGCGCGGTACACGATGGACATCGACCCCGACGAGCTCCCCGGAGCGCTGCTCTACGGAGCGGTGGTGCGGAGTCCGCACGCCCATGCGCGCGTCATCCGCATCGACGCCACCCGCGCTCTCGCGGCGCCCGGCGTCGTGCGGGTGCTCACCGCCGACGACGCCCCGCGGACGCTGTTCTCGACCGCCCAGCACGAGCTCGTCGAAGACGACCCGGAAGACACCCGCGTGTTCGACGACGTTGTGCGCTTCGTCGGCCAGCGGGTGTCGCTCGTCGTCGCCGAGTCGCAGCGAGCCGCCGATCGAGCCGCCCGTCTCGTCGAGGTCGAGTACGAGGTGCTGCCGTTCAACCTCGATCCCGAACTCGCCGACCACCCGGACACCTCCGTGCTGCACGGCGACAGCAACGTCGTGATGCAGCTGCACTCCGAGGTCGGCGACCTCGAGGCCGAGCTGGCAGCATCGGCCATCGTCGAGGAGCGAACCTTCCGCACCCATCGGGTCTCGCACACCGCGCTCGAGACGCACGGCTCGATCGCCTGGCAGGACGCCGACGGACGGTACGTCGTGCGCAGCAGCACGCAGGTGCCGTTTCTCGTGCGGCGGTCGCTCGCTCGCGTGTTCGGGCTGCCGAAGGAGGATGTGCGTGTGTACGCCGCCCGGGTCGGAGGGGGCTTCGGCGGCAAGCAGGAGATGCTCACGGAAGACCTCGCTCTGCTCGCGACGAAAGCCACCGGCCGGCCCGTGCGCATCGAGTTCTCGCGCAAGGAGGTGCTCACCGCGACGACCGTGCGGCATCCGTTCCGCATGCGAGTGCGTATGGGCGCGACTTCGGACGGCGTGATCACCGGCATCGCGGTCGACGTGCGATCCGACACCGGGGCTTACGGCAACCACGGTCCCGGTGTGATGTTCCACGGCGTGGGCGAGTCGATCGCGGTATACCGGGCGGCGGCGAAGAAGATCGACGCGTCGGTCGTGTACACGAACTCGGTCCCGTCAGGGGCGTTCCGCGGCTACGGACTCAGCCAGATGATCTTCGCGATCGAGTCGACGGTCGACGAGCTCGCCCGCGGGCTCGGTCTCGACCCCCTCGAGATGCGCACGAAGAACCTGATCGGCCCCGACGACGCGATGATCGCCGCGCACGAGGAGCCCGACCTCATCATCGGCAGCTACGGGCTCGACGAATGCGTCGCCATAGTGCGCGACAGGCTGGCGCGCACACGAGAAGCGGATGCCGCCGGCCTCGCCTCCGGCTGGACGATCGGCGAAGGCGCGGCCGTCGCCATGATCGCGACGGTCCCTCCGCGCGGACACCACTCCCACGTCACGATCCGGCTCGAGCCCGACGGGGCGTTCGGCCTCGACGTCGGCACGGCCGAGTTCGGCAACGGCACCTCGACCGTGCATCAGCAGATCGCGGCCACCGTGCTGCAGACCACCACGCAGCGCGTGCGGCTGCGTCAGGCCGACTCCGACCTCGTCGAGCACGATACCGGGGCTTTCGGTTCGACCGGCACGGTCGTCGCCGGCCGGGCGACGCATGCGGCCTCGACCTCGCTCGCCCTGACGATCCGCGAACGCGCCGCCGCCGTGTTCGGCGCCCCCGTCGAGGCGTGCCTTCTCGCGGGCGATCGTGTGATGCACGGGGGCGAATCGCTGACGCTGCGTGAACTCGCCGCTTCCGGCCCGATCGAGGCGAGCGGATATTGGGGCGGCAGTCCGCGGTCGGTGGCGTTCAACGTGCAGGGATTCCGGGTCGCGATCGACGAGGGCACCGGGGAGCTGCGGATCCTGCGTTCGATCCACGCAGCGGATGCCGGTGTCGTCGTGAACCCCGAGCAGTGCCGCGGGCAGATCGAGGGCGGTATCGCCCAGGCGATCGGCGCGGCGCTGCACGAGATCGTGCGTCTCGACGAATCGGGGCGGGTGATCAGCGACATCCTCCGGCAGTACCACGTGCCGACCTTCGCCGATGTGCCGCGATCGGAGATCTTCTTCGCGCAGACGAGCGACGTGCTGGGTCCGTTGGGCGCGAAGTCGATGAGCGAGTCTCCGTTCAACCCCGTCGCCCCCGCACTGGCGTCCGCCATCCGTGATGCGACCGGTATCCGCCTGACGGCGACTCCCTTCACACGCGACCGGATCCACGCCGCGATCATCGAACGTGACGCCGGCGCGTCGACGGAGCAGGCCACGCCGGAGGCGGACCGTTGACGATGCACCACCGTCACGCGATCGTGCTGGCGGCGGGCAGCGGCACCCGTCTGGGGCTCGGTCCCAAAGCGCTCCTGCCGTGGAACGGCGAGGTGCTCGCCACCCGGGCCACACGAGCGGCCGCGCTGGCCGGCTGCAGCGTCTCGATCGCGATCGGCCCGGAGGCGTCGGAGGTGCGTCGTTGGCTGCGTCGCCGCTCGTCCTCCGCGGTCGCGGTGCACGTGCCCGACGCGCAGCGCGGCATGGGCGTCTCGCTGCGCGCGGCGGTCCGCCATCTCACCGCTGCCCCTGACCGACCGGATGCCGTCATCGTGCTGCTCGTGGACCAGCCGGGAGTCGACGACTCCGTCATCCGTCGCCTGTTCGACGCGCACCGGCCCGGCCGTGTGACGCGTGCCGCCTGGACCGGCGCGCCCGGCAATCCCGTGGTCTTCGACACCGACCACCTCATCGCGGCGGCGTCGGTCGCGACGGGCGATTCCGGCGCGAGGGTGTGGCTCTCGGCGCATCCGCGCCTCATCGACGATATCGAGTGCGGAGACCTCGGCTCCGGCGCCGACGTCGACGAGCCGTCCGACCTCACCGCCTGGCCCGAACTCGGCTGAGCGCGCGCTTGCGTGCGGCGTGCACTCCGGTCTGCTCCGGCGTCCTCCGTGCCGGCATGCTCCATCGCCGGCGCCCCTCCTCAGCTGCGAGGCCCCTGTTCATCTGCGTAGATGAACAGGGGCCTCGCAATCCGGCAGAAGCCTCCCCGCGCCGGGCGGATCAGCCCGCGAGCATCGTCTCGATCGGACCGCGCACGAAGTAGAGCGCGAAGCCGGCAGCGACGACCCACATGAGCCAGTGCACCTTGCGGGCCCGCCCGGAGAGCGAGTTCACGAGGGCCCACGAGATGAAGCCGACACCGATGCCGTTGGCGATCGAGTACGTGAGCGGCATCGTGACGATCGTGAGGAAGACCGGCAGCGCGACGGCGAAGTTCGTGAACTTGATCTCCTTGATCTGCCCCATCATCATCGCGCCGACGACCACGAGGGCGGCGGATCCGACCTCGATCGGCACGACGAGCGTGAGCGGGGTGAAGAACATCGAGAGCAGGAACAGCACTCCCACCACAACCGCAGCCAGCCCCGTGCGTGCCCCTTCGCCGATGCCCGAAGCGCTGTCGACGTAGACCGTGTTCGACGAGGTCGAGGTCGCACCTCCAGCCACGGCGCCGAGACCCTCGACGACGAAGGCCGAGCGCAGCCGCGGGAATGTGCCGTCCTTGTAGGCGAGGCCCGCGTTCTTCGCGAGACCGGTCATGGTGCCCATGGCGTCGAAGAAGTTCGAGAACACGAGTGTGAACACGAGCATCGTGGCCGACAGGGCTCCGATGCGTCCGAACGATCCGATCAGGTCGAACTGCCCGATCAGCCCGAAGTCGGGGATCGTGACGAGCGCGGTCGGGATCTCCGGGATCGTCATGTGCCAGCCGCCCGGATTCTCGAAGCTCGGGCCGAGCTTGAAGGCCGCCTGCGCGATGATCGCGAGGATCGTCGAGGCGACGATGCCGATCAGGATGCCACCCGGCACCTTGCGGGCGACGAGCACGCCGATCAGCACGAGGCCGATCAGGAAGATGAGCGTCGGGATCGAGGTGATCGATCCGCCGTCGCCGAGCTGCACGGGCGGGCCGCCGGGAGTGCGGTTGACGAAACCCGAGTCGACGAAGCCGATGAACGCGATGAACAGCCCGATACCGACCGTGATCGCCGCCTTCAGCTGGGCGGGCACGGCGTTGAAGATCGCGGTGCGGATGCCGGTGGCCCCGAACAGGACGATCAGGATGCCGTTGATGACGACGAGCCCCATGGCCTCGGGCCAGGTCACCTGGCCCACGACGGAGACGGCGAGGAACGAGTTGATGCCGAGCCCCGCGGCGAGCGCGAACGGCAGTCTCGCGACGAGTCCGAACAGGATCGTCATGACGCCGGCGGTGAGCCCGGTGGCGGCGCCGATCTGCGCGCCGTCGAGGGCGTTCCCCGAGACGTCGGCCACGCCGCCGAGGATCAGCGGGTTGAGGATCACGATGTAGGCCATCGTCACGAAGGTGACGATGCCGCCGCGGATCTCACGGCCGATCGTCGAACCGCGACGGCTGATCTCGAAGAAGCGGTCGAGGGCGTTCTTGGGCTCGGCGTCGACCGTGGCGGTCGCTCCGGTGGCCAGAGGCGGGAGTTCCGGCGCGGGGACCGCGCCGGTCTCAGGGTCGTTGAAGACATGTGAAGACATCATCGGCTCCAGGGTTGGTCGTGCAGAAGGTGGGTGGATGCGGGGCTCTTCGACAGGCGGACCGGATGGGTCGCTGAGCCTGTCGAAGCGTCCTGAGGTATGCTCGCGCGCGTCAGTAGTCGACGCGCGAGGTGTTGGCGTTCCACTCCGTGAAGGGGGCGACGCGCTCGTCGGGCGTCAGCGACTCCTGGCCGACCGGCATGATGGCCCGGTCTTCGGGGCCGCCTTCGAAGTATCGGTAGAAGACCGCGTCGTCGAAGCCGGCGTCGGCCGCGTCGTGGCGGGAGGCGGCGAAGTAGACCCGGTCGATGCGTGCCCACAGCGAGGTGGCGAGGCACATCGGGCAGGGCTCGCAGCTCGTGTAGAGCGTGGCCCCCGTGAGGTCGAACGTGCCGAGCCCTTGGCACGCGTTGCGGATGGCCGTGACCTCGGCGTGCGCCGAGGGGTCGAGGTTCGCCGTGACCCGGTTGACCCCCTCGAAGACCTGTCCGTCGGCCGACACGACGATCGCGCCGAACGGGCCGCCCGCGTCACGGACGTTCTCGGTGGCGAGCGCGACGGCCCGGGAGAGGTACTCGGCCGGAGTGGGCTGCGAGTCTGTGGCGGACATGCTGATGCTGCTCATGAAGGCTTCCTTGCTGTCGTCGCAGTGATACGGCTTCCGGCAGGGCCCCGTGGGGATCGGCCTCGAGATATACGTCGAACCGCTAGGTTGTGCTTTCTTGCGCCTGGCGACCGTCATCAGTCGTCCAGCCAGCACGACTGTACTCCCGAGAATCGCGGGCGTCCAGAGTGTTCTGAAATTCACATTCCACAATGCGAGATCGGAGATTGTGAATCCGCGCATGCGGAACTATGGTCGTCATCATGACGCATTTTCGGATCAGCGAAGCCGCCCATCTGCTGGGTGTGAGCGACGACACCGTGCGCCGCTGGGTCGGCGACGGCATCCTCGTGGCGTCGCTCGACTCCTCAGGTCGCCAGGTGGTCGACGGTGCCGCCCTCGCCGACCAGGCCACGAGGCTCGCCGGAGGCGCGGCCGACGACGACCCGGTGCGCCGCAGCGCGCGGAACCGCTTCACCGGCCTCGTCACCAAGATCGAGATCGACGGGCTGATGGCCCAGGTCGAGCTGCAGAGCGGTCCGCATCGGGTCGTGTCGTTGATGTCGGCCGAGGCGGCGCGCGAGCTGCGCCTCGAGGTGGGCAGCAAGGCGACCGCGGTCGTCAAGGCGACGATGGTCGTCGTCGAGACCGAGAAGCAGGCGTCGTGATGAGTGCCATCCGCCCCCTGGCCGCCGTGGTCCTCACGATCGGCCTGTTCGCGGCGACCGGCTGCACGGCATCCGCTCCTGCCGAGCCCACGGCCACCGCATCCGACGAATTGAGCGGCGAGCTGACGATCTTCGCCGCCGCCTCTCTCTCGCAGGCGTTCGACGAGCTCGCCGCCGATTTCGAGCGGCTGCATCCCGATCTCGACGTCCGGCCGATCTCGTACGACGGGTCCTCCGTGCTCGCCACCCAGCTGATCGAAGGCGCTCAGGCCGACGTGTTCGCCTCGGCCGACGAGAAGAACCTGGCGAAGGTGGCGGATGCGGGGCTCGCGGACGCCGGTGAGCCGTTCGCCACGAATGTGCTGCAGATCGCCGTCGCGCCTGGGAACCCCAAGGGCATCGAGACGCTCGCGGATCTCGCGCACCCCGGGCTCACCGTGTTCGTGTGCGCCGCCGAGGTGCCGTGCGGCAGCGCCGCTCGCACCCTGCTCGACACGGCGGGAGTCGCGCTCACCCCCGCGAGCGAGGAGCAGAACGTCACGGCCGTGCTGTCGAAGGTGCGCTCGGGCGAAGCCGATGCGGGGCTCGTGTACGCGACCGACGTCAGGGCCGCAGGCGACGCGGTGACGGGCGTCGACATCGAGGGAGCGGATGCGGCCACCAACGTCTACCCGATCGTCGAACTCGCCGGAGCGCAGAATCCTGATGCGGCGCAGGCGTTCGTCGCGTTCGTGCAGTCGGACGCGGGGCGAAAGGTGCTCGAGCGTCTCGGATTCGGGGCGCCGTGACCCGGCGCGGCGAGAGTCGCGCGGCGGCGCGACGGATGCCGGTCTGGCTCTGGATCCCCGCCGGGCTCGGCGCTCTGGTGCTGACTCTGCCGTTCGCCGCGCTCCTGATCCGGCTGGACTGGGCCGCTGTGCCCGCAGCCGTCTCCTCGCCCGAGGCGCTGCAGGCGCTGGGCCTCTCGCTGTCCACCGCCGCCCTCGCGACCGCGGTGTGCGTGCTGCTCGGCGTGCCGCTCGCCCTCGTGATCGCACGGAGCACCGGGCCACTCGCGGCGGTGCTGCGCACCCTCACCACGCTGCCCCTCGTGCTGCCGCCACTCGTCGGCGGCATCGCCCTGCTGTCGCTCCTGGGCCGGAACGGTCTGTTCGGCGGGGCTCTCGGAGTGCTCGGCATCCGCATCCCGTTCACGACCGCGGCTGTCGTGATCGCTCAGGTGTTCGTGGCGTTGCCCTTCCTGGTGATCTCGGTCGAGGGCGCGCTGCGCGCGGTCGGCACGGGCCATGAGTCGGTCGCGGCGAGTCTGGGCGCGCGCCCCCTCACTGTGTTCCGCCGCGTCACGCTGCCCCTCGCCGCCCCCGGACTCGTCGCCGGCGCGGTGCTGTGCTTCGCGCGGGCGATGGGCGAGTTCGGCGCGACGGCGCTGTTCGCCGGGAACGCGCCCGGTGTCACGCGGACCATGCCGCTCGCGATCTACACCGCGTTCAACGGTGCAGGCGTGCGGGAGGACACCGCGATCGCGCTGTCGCTGCTGCTGATCGTCGTGGCGGTGGCCGTGCTGCTGCTGATGCGCGGCTGGCGAGCGGATGCCGTGCGATGAGCCTCGACATCGACATCACCGCCCGCGCCGGGGCGTTCCGGGTCGAGGCGGCGTTCACCGTGGCCCCTGGTGAGGTCCTGGCCGTGCTCGGCCCCAACGGCGCGGGCAAGTCGACGCTGCTCGCGGCCATCGCCGGGCATCGGCCGCACGCCTCGGGCGCGATCTCGCTGAACGGCGCTCCCATCGCCGCTGCCATGCCGCCCGAGCGGCGGCGGATCGGCCTGCTCGGCCAGCGCGCGATGCTGTTCCCGCACCTCTCGGCGCTCGAGAACGTGGCCTTCGGCCCTCGCGCGCAAGGACTTCCCCCCGCCGAGGCGCGGCGGCGCGCCCTCGCTCACCTCGACGAGGTCGGGCTGAGCGACGTCTCGCGCCATCGACCGGCCGAGCTCTCAGGCGGTCAGCAGCAGCGCGTGGCTCTCGCGAGGGCTCTCGCGGCCCAACCGCTCGCACTTCTCCTCGACGAGCCGTTCGCCTCGCTCGACGCCGAGACCGGCACGCAGGCACGGCGCCTCGTGGCGCAGCTGCGTGAGCACCTCGCGATCCCGATCGTGCTGGTCACACACGATCCGCTCGACGCCGTGATGCTCGCTGCTCGCACCGTCGTCGTCGACGAGGGGCGCATCGTGCAGCAGGGCGAGACGCCCGACGTTCTCGGTCATCCACGGTCTCGGTTCGCGGCGGCGATCACCGGGGTGAATCTCGTCACGGGCACGGGCACGGGCACGGGCACGGGCGACGCTGCCGGCGCCCTGATGGCGGATGGCGGACTCCGATTCCTCGGACACGGCGACGTCCTCGTCGACGGTGAGGCGGGATCGGCGGTGTTCTCCCCGGCATCCGTGCGCGTCCTGCCCGACGGCGACCCCATGTCCGAGAACTCCTGGCGCGGCACGGTGTCGATCATGGAAGCCGTGGCGGGCGGCATCCGCGTGTTCACCGCGGAGCATCCGCAGCTCGCCGTCGACTGTCCGTCGGGTGCTGCTGCGGCACTCGGCATCCGTCCCGGTGCGACTGTCGCCTTCCGCGTAGATCCCGCCGACGTCTCGGTGCGACGCGAAGGCTGACATCCCGGTCGGCGGTGCTACCGTTGCCACTCGAAAGGGTGGACGATGACGATCTCGACGTCTCGCGGAACCGGCGCGCAGGCTGCTGGCGCGCTTCGTCTGCCCTCCGTCGGTCTCATCGACGCGCGTGAGCGCCCGCTGCGCGACCTCCGCATCTCGGTGACTGACCGCTGCAACTTCCGCTGCGTGTACTGCATGCCGCGCTCGGTGTTCGGCCGGGACTACGCGTTCCTCGATCGCGACGAGCTGCTGAGCTTCGAGGAGATCGAGCGGATCTCGCGCATCGCCGTCGCCCACGGTGTGCGCAAGCTGCGGCTGACCGGCGGCGAGCCGCTGTTGCGTCGCGGGATCGAGGAGCTCATCTCGCGACTGGCGGCGCTGCGGACGCCCGAGAGCCGCAAGGTCGAGATCGCCCTGACGACCAACGGCTCTGCCCTCACGCTCAAGGCGCAGGCCCTGAAGGATGCGGGACTCGATCGGCTCACGGTGTCGGTCGACACGCTCGACGACGAGCTGTTCCAGCGCATGAACGACGTGCGTTTCCCCGTGTCGCGCGTGTTAGAGGGCATCGAGGCCGCGCACGAGGTCGGCATCGGTCCCATCAAGATCAACATGGTCGTCAAACGAGGGCTCAACGACCACGAGATCGAGCCCATGGCGGCCCGTTTCAAGGACACCCCGTACACGCTGCGGTTCATCGAGTACATGGACGTGGGCACCTCGAACGGCTGGGAGCTGGACGAAGTGGTGCCCGCCGCCGAGATCGTCGAACGCGTCGGCGCTCTGTTCCCGCTCGAGCCCGTGGGCGCTCGCGCGACCGGAGAGACGGCCAAGCGCTGGCAGTACGTCGACGGCTCGGGTGAGATCGGGGTCATCTCCTCGGTCACGAACACGTTCTGCGGCACCTGCAATCGCGCGCGCATCTCGACCGAGGGCAAGCTCTTCACGTGCCTCTTCGCAACCGAGGGGCACGACCTGCGCGCCCTGCTGCGCGGAGGCGTGTCGGATGCCGAGCTGTCGCAGGCGATGGCCGGCATCTGGGGAGCGCGCGACGACCGGTACTCCGAGATCCGCTCCGAGCTCACGCCCGAGCTGCGCGCGGCGCGGCCCCGCATCGAGATGAGCTACATCGGCGGCTGAGGCTGGAATCGACCGCCCTACAGCCCGACCCACTCCGAGACGCCGTCGTCGTAGTGCTGGCGTTTCCAGATGGGCACACCGCGCTTGATCTCCTCGACGAGGAGCTCGCAGGCCTCGAAGGCCTCGGCGCGGTGGCCGGCGGATGCTGCGGCGAACAGCGCCACGTCGCCGATGCGCAGATCGCCGACGCGATGAGCCGCCGCGACCCGCCGCCCCGTCTCGGCCGCGATGCGCTCGACGATCTCGCTGAGGAACCGCTCGGCGTCGGGGTGTGCCCGGTAGTCCAGCGACTCGACCGCGCGACCGCCGTCGTGATCGCGCACGACTCCGCAGAACATCACGACCGCGCCGTCGGCGTCGCCGCCCACGGCGGCCCGGACGGCTACCTCGTCGATCGGCTCGTCGGTGATCAGCGCGAACGTCATGCGGGCACTCCTTCTCCGTGCGGGGCAGCGGTGTCGGCATCCGCTCCGTCGTCGCGACCTGACTCGACGTCGCCGCCGACCGCGACGAAGGAGCGAATGCCGCCCACGACGTAGACCGCGTCGAGGCCCTGTCCGCGCAGTGCCGTGGCGGCTCGGCGCGAGCGGGGGTCCTGCTCGCAGTACACGACGACGGGGAGCGTCGTCTCGACGTTCTCTCCCGCGTCGATCCGTCCGACCGGCAGAAGCTCCGAGCCGTGGATGCGCCGCCCGGCAGCCTCCTCCGCCTCGCGGACGTCGAGCAGCAGCATCCGCTCCCCCGCCCTTCGCCGCCTCAGCAGCTCGGCCGCCGAGATCGACAGGCCGGGATCTGCGGCCGTGCCGCACAGGCGCTCGTAGTCATCGAGGCCGGTGAGCTCCGCGCGCGTCTCGTCGACGGCGTAGGCGATCTCTCGGGTGCGGGCGGTGAGCGCATCGTAGAAGAGGACGCGTCCGAGCAGAGGCTCGCCGATTCCGGCGACCACCTTGATGACCTCGGTCGCCATGAGCGAGCCGATCGCCGTGCACAGGCTCGGCAGCACGCCACCGAGCTCGCAGGAGAGCGCCTCGTCAGCGGGGGGCGGAGCGGGGAAGAGGTCGCGGAAGGTCGGTCCGCGTCCCTTCCAGGCGATGCCGACCTGGCCGTGGAACCGGAGGATCGATCCCCACACGAGAGGCTTGCCGGCGAGCTCTGCGGCGTCGTTCGCGAGGTAGCGCGTGGCGAAGTTGTCGCTGCCGTCGACGAGCAGATCGTAGTCGGCGAGCAGCCGCGGCAGATTCTCGGCGCTGACGCGCTCGCGATGGGGGACGACGGCGATCGCGGGGTCGATCGCCGTCACCGTCTCAGCGAGCGAATCGACCTTGGCCCGACCGACATCGGCCGTTCCGTGGCTGAGCTGACGGTGCAGGTTCGAGAGCTCGACGACGTCGTCGTCGGCGATGCCGATCGTGCCGACACCCGAGCCCGCGAGCACGGGGACGAGAGCGCTGCCGAGGCCGCCGGCTCCGATCACGAGCACGCGCGCCGCCGCCAGCCGCCGCTGCGCAGACTCGCCGAAACCCGGCAGCATGAGCTGCCTGCTGTATCGGGCGATGCGATCGGAATCCAGCGTCGGCCCCGGCTCGACGAGCCCCGTGCGGACGCGCTCTGAGTCGGCGGGCGGAGTCATGCGGAAAGTCTACGGCGCAGCATCCGTCCGGTCTCCGCTGTCCGCTGCTCCCTTCGGTTCTCTGCCGTGGCCAGAATCGCACCGCACACGCCGCTCTCGGATGCGGATCCGACCACACACCGAGCATCCGGTCTCCGTCGCCCGTCATAGGATGAGCGGCATGGCGATCGTGATGCTGAGGTACTTCGCCGCGGCCGCCGACGCCGCAGGACGCGAGGCGGAAGAGCTCGAACTCGGGGCAGAGCACACGCTCGAGGCCCTGCGAGATGCGCTGACGAGCCGATACGGAGAGCCCATGGCGCGGGTCCTCAAGAGCGGGTCGTTCCTCGTCGACGGCGTCGTGCGCCGCGACCTGACTCTCCCCGCCGGCGAGCACATCGACATCCTGCCCCCGTTCGCGGGCGGATGACCGCGATGTCCACCACCGTCGAAGAACACGCCGCGACCGTCGCCGCGCTGCTCGCACCCGCCCTCGCCGCGGTCGCCGACCCGTCCCGCGCCGAGATGGTGCCCCTCACGCCCGCCGGCCCCGCCCACGGGCGCGTGCTGGCCGCCGACGTCCGCAGCCCCCTCCCGGTGCCGCCCTTCGCGAACTCCCAGATGGACGGCTACGCGGTGCGCTCCGCAGACATCGCCGCAGCGACGGGATCGCGCCCCGTGCGGCTGCCGATCGGCAGAGCCCGCGCAGCCGGAGACGCGGCCGACGTCCACGAGCTCGGTACCGCGACCCCGGTCATGACGGGCGCCGCGATCCCCGCCGGCGCGGATGCCGTCGTGCAGATCGAGGCCGCCGACCCGCCGCGCTTTCTCGGTATCGGAGCGGCGGGGGGCGACCCGAGCGCGGGTGTCGCGTTCTCGACGCCGGTGGCACCGGGAACCTTCATCCGCGAAGCCGGCAGCGACGTCACCGCAGGTCAGCTGCTGCTCACCGCCGGCACCCGCCTCGGACCCGCCCAGTTGGCCACGCTCGCGGCGGTGGGCCTCACCACCGCACGCGTGCGTCCGCGGCTGCGGGTGCTGCTGGTCTCCACCGGCCACGAGCTGCGCGCCCCCGGCGAGACGCTCGGATCGGGGCAGATCCACGATGCGAACACGGCATCGCTCGCCGCATCTCTCATCGACACCGGGGCCGAGGTCGCCTGCGCCGCAGCTCCGGACGACGCCGAGGCTCTGCTCGCCGTCATCGCAGCGCACCCTGAGGCGGACCTGCTGATCACGACCGGAGGGGTGAGCGCGGGCGCATTCGAGGTGGTCCGCGACGCGCTCGCGTCCAGAGGGGTGTCGTTCGGGCACGTCGCGATGCAGCCCGGTGGGCCTCAGGGAGCGGGGATGCTGCGCCGGGACGAACTTGCTCCGCTGCCCGTCGTCGCCTTCCCCGGCAATCCGGTCTCAGCCCTGCTGTCGTTCGAGATGTTCCTGCGTCCACCGCTGCGCCGGGCCGCCGGCCTGCGCGATCAGCGTGAGGTGCGCTGGCTGCCGCTCGCCCACGCGATCGAGTCGCCGCAGGGCAAGCATCAGATCCGCCGCGGGATGCTGCGCGACGACGGAAGCGTCTCGGTGGGCGCACCGGGGTCGCATCTGCTGCATGACTACGCTCGGTCGACGGTGCTCGTGCACGTGCCCGCTGGTATCGCCGCGCTTCCCGCCGGTGCAGAAGTCGAAGTCTGGAGGATCGATGAGTGAGCTCTCGCATCTGCGTGCCGACGGGTCGGCGCACATGGTCGACGTCACCGAGAAGCAGGTGACCCGCCGCGAGGCGTCGGCGCAGGCCGTGCTGGTGACGACGCCCGAGGTCGTGGCGATGATCGCCGACGGCTCACTGCCCAAGGGCGAGGCGCTGGGCACCGCACGACTGGCGGGCATCATGGCCGCCAAGCAGACGTCGGCGCTGATCCCGCTGTGCCATCCGCTGCCGTTGACCAAGCTCGCCGTCGACCTCGAGCCGCAGGGCGACCGCGTGCGCATCGTCGCGACGGCCGTCACGAACGGCGTCACCGGGGTCGAGATGGAGGCCCTGACCGGCGCGGCTGTGGCGGCCTTGACGCTATACGACATGATCAAGGCCGTCGACAAGCACGCCGTGATCACCGACGTGCTCGTGCTCGCGAAATCGGGCGGCAAGAGCGGCGACTGGTCACGGCCGTGACCCGCACAGCGTGCGTGCTCGTGGTCTCGACCAGGGCCGCGCACGGCGTGTACGAGGACCGCACCGGTCCGGTCATCGTCGAGTGGCTGCGTGATCGCGGGTGCGCAGTGCAGATCGAGGTGGTGGCTGATGCCGGTGTCGGCGATGCTCTGTCGGCACTGCTCGCGCAGCATCCGTCCGTCCTGCTCACGACAGGCGGCACCGGTGTCTCGGCCGACGACCGCACGCCGGAGGCGACCAGGGCTCTGCTCGACATCGAGCTGCCAGGGATCGTCGAAGAGGTCCGCCGCCGAGGTGCGACGGTGACGCCGACCGCCGTCCTCAGCCGGGCGGTCGCGGGGGTGGCCGGCGGATGCGTCGTGATGAATCTCCCCGGATCCACAGGCGGTGTGCGCGACGGGCTCGCCGTGCTCGACGGTGTGCTCGAGCATCTGCTCGACCAGCTCGGTGGCGGGGACCACTGATGTGCACGGTCGTGATCGATGCGGCCGACGCGGCATCCGTCCGCCTGCTGGCCGTGCGCGATGAAGACCCGCAGCGCGAATGGGACGAGCTCGGCGCGTGGTGGCCGGATCGGCATCCCGGGGTGATCGGCATCCGCGACCGCCGAGCCGGTGGCGCCTGGCTGGCCGCGAACCCCGCCGAAGGTCGCCTCGCAGTTCTGCTGAACCGCGCCGATGTGCTCGATCTGCCCGCGGACCTGGCGCTGTCGCGCGGCTCGCTCGCCCTCGAATCGGTCATGGGCCGCTCCCCCGCAGCCCCCGAGCGGATGCACGGATTCAACCTGCTCGAGGTGCGCCCCGAGGGCTCGCGCGTGCTCAGCTGGGACGGCGCCTCGCTGCGCGAGACGCCGATCGAACCAGGCACGCACATGATCGCGCACGACGATCTCGACGACGCAGGCACGCCGCGCATCGCGTCGTGGCTGCCGGAGTTCCGCGCGCTCGGGCCGACCTCCGCGAGCACGGACTGGAGAGCGGACTGGGTGCGGATGCTGGCAGCATCCGCCGCTCTCCCGCCCGAGGACGACAGGGCCATCATCCGCGACAACAGGCCGCATGGCTACCCGACCCAATCGCTGCTGTACTGCACCGCCGACGTCTCTGCGGCGGGCATCGACGTCGACTACCACGCCTTGCCGACGCCCGCCCATTGGTCGGCACCCGATGCGTGACCCATTGCTCTGACCGCGCTCCTCGGGTACGTTCCTTCGTAAAGAATCTTTCCTAAAGATTCGTCGTCCATCCACCGGAGGAACCATGCGTCAACGCCGACCCCTGCTGGCCCTGCTGGCCGCCGCCGCCCTGATACCGCTCGCCGGCCTCGTCGCCACCTCGGCTCAAGCGGCGTCTCCCGTCACTCTGCGAGATCCGGTCAAGCGCGAGATCGCGCAGGAGATCATCACCTCGGCCGAGAACTCCTCGCTGAACTGGTACGACCAGTACAGCTACATCGAGCCATACCCCGACGGCCGGGGTCTGACGGGTGGGATCGTGGGCTTCACCTCGGGCACCCACGACATGCTCGTGCTCGTGCAGAACTACACGGCAAAATACCCGAACAACCGCCTCGCCAAATGGATCGACGAGTTGGAAGAGGTCGACGGCACCGACAACACCGCACCGCTCGGCTCTGCTTACATGGCCGACTGGGAGGCCGAAGGCGCTGTCCCCGCGTTCCAGAAGGCGCAGCGCGACGAGGTCACGGTGCAATACTTCGACCCCGCCGTGGACCTCGCGATCGCCGATGGGCTGGGAGCGCTCGGACAGTTCGCCTATTACGACGCTGCGGTGGTGCACGGCTTCTCCGGCCTGCAGGATGTTCGCACCGAGGCGAAGAAGGATGCGACGACCCCCGCGTCCGGCGGCAACCAGACGACGTATCTGAACGCCTTCCTCGACGCCCGCGTGGTCGAGATGCAGAAGGAAGCCGCGCACGAAGACGTCAGCCGCGTCGAAAAACGCGCAGCGGGTCTGGCTCGACGCGGGCAACCTCAGCCTGAACACGCCGCTGAACTGGTCCGTGTACGGCGATCCGTACTCGATCACCACCGACCCCACGCCGCACTGGCCCGTCGACGGCGGCACCACTCCGACGCCGACCCCGACTCCGACGCCGACCCCGACTCCGACACCGACAACGACCCCGGGCACGGCGACGTTGATCTCGAAGAACAAGCCGGTCACGGCGTCGACGGTCGAGGGCACGGGCTTCGAGGCCGCGAAGGCGGTCGACGGCAACGCGACCACCCGGTGGTCGAGCGTGGAGGGCATGGACCCGCAGTGGGTGCGCATCGACCTCGGCACCGGCTCCACCGTGAACAAGGTCGTCCTGAAATGGGAAGCCGCATACGCGAGCAAGTACCGCATCGAGACCTCGAACGACGGCACCACCTGGACCACCCTCGCCACCGAAGCCGCAGGCAACGGCGGCACCGACGAGTTCACCAACCTCACCGGCACCGGCCGCTACCTCCGCATCTACGGCACCGCACGCGGCACCGCCTACGGCTACTCCCTCTACGAAGCCGAGGTCTACACGGTGACCGGCGGAGGCACCACTCCCACCTCCACGCCGACGCCCACGCCCACACCGACGCCCACGGCGCCGGCCGGGCCGACCTGGCCGGGGTCATCGCAGATCACCGTCGCCGATGGCGCGGACACCTTCGGCACGGACCTCAGCGGGCTGTCGTTCTCGGCCGACGGATCTGCCCTGTGGGCCGTGAACAACGGCTCGGGCACGCTGCACCGCCTCGTCCGCAGCGGATCGAACTGGGCAGAGGCGTCCGGATGGTCCGGCGGGCGGACGCTGCGCTACACGAACGGCTCCGGCGCTCCGGATGCCGAGGGCGTCGTCGCGGTCGGATCCGACCTGTTCGTCGCCTCGGAGCGCAACGGCTCGAGCAAGAGCACGAGCCGCCCGTCGATCCTGCAGTACCGCCCGGGCACGTCTTCAGGCTCATTGACGGCGCTGAAGGAGTGGAACCTCACATCCGACCTGCCGTCGGTCGGCGCCAACGACGGCCTCGAGTCGATCGCGTGGATCCCGGATGTCGACCTCGTCGCCAGCGGGTTCGTCGACCAGCGCACCGGCTCGGCGTACTCTCCCGCGTCATACGCGAACCACGGCGACGGCCTGTTCTTCGTCGGGCTCGAGGCTGACGGAAAGGTGTACGCCTATGCACTGAACCTCAGCGGCGGGTTCACCCGGGTGGCGAGCTTCGCCTCGGGCTTCGACACCGTGATGGAGCTCGAGTACCAGCCGAGCACCCGCACGTTGTGGAGCGTGTGCGACGACAGCTGCGACGGCGCGGTGAACGCCCTGAAGGTCACCTCCGGCGCCTTCGCCGTGGCGGCGGAGTACGACCGCCCGGCGGCGATGCCGAACATCAACAACGAAGGCTTCGCGCTCGCGCCGGCGTGCGTCGGCGGTGCGCGGTACGCGATCTGGGCGGACGATTCCGACACCTCGGACCACGCTCTGCGTGCGGGGTCGATGAGCTGCAGCTGAGCGTCAGCCATAGTGCGCCCCGGTCGTCCGCGACCGGGGCGCACGTGCAGGATGCCCTTGACCGGCCCCTCGCCCTCCCGATACTCTTTCCGTAAATCAGAAGATTACTTCCGAATAGCGGAATAGATAGCTCGATGGAGAGGTGACCGACATGGCACGCAACGACCAGACGCCGATGAATCGCGACGACCACGAGCAGCCGATCGTCAACATCGATCCGGACTTCTACGTCCCCGCAGGGGCCGAGCGGACGAACAGCTACCTTCGAGCCCTCCGCATCCTGTTCCCGAAAGCCGCCTGAGTCAGGCGGCTCGAGTCACGCCGCCGACTCCGCATCGCTCAGGCACGAGAACCGCGTGCGGTAGGCGGTCGGGGTCATCCCCAGCACGCGAGAGAAGTTCTGACGCAGCACGGCCGCCGACCCGAAGCCGCACTCGTCGGCGATGTGATCGAGCGGCAGGTCGGTGCGCTCCAGCATCCGCTGCGCGTGCAGGATGCGCTGGCGGGCGAACCACGCCGCAGGCGTCACGCCGTAGTCGGCCTTGAACCGGCGCGCGAAGGTGCGCGACGACATCAGGGCACGAGCGGCCATCTCGTCG
This sequence comes from Microbacterium natoriense, assembly GCF_030816295.1. Classification (NCBI taxonomy): domain Bacteria; kingdom Bacillati; phylum Actinomycetota; class Actinomycetes; order Micrococcales; family Microbacteriaceae; genus Microbacterium; species Microbacterium natoriense. Next base: position 176,655 of record NZ_JAUSXV010000001.1, read on the forward strand.
ACGCCGATGTCTTCGCGCAGGTTCTGCACGGCCCACTCGGCCACGGCGGAGAGCGAATCGGATGCCACGTGCGGGATCGGCCGGTCGATGAACTGCGCCTGCCCGCCGTCTCGTTGCGGCGGTACGACCATGCGCCGCGCGACGCGGTTCGTGAGCTCGGCGCCGATCTCCTGTCGCAGCAGGTGCAGGCACGCGTCGATGCCCGCGGCGGTGCCGGCGCTCGTGATGATGCGACCGTCCTGCACGAACAGCACGTCGGCGTCGACCTCGATCTCGGGATACATCGCGGCCAGATGCTGCGAGTACATCCAGTGCGTGGTGGCACGACGCCCGTCGAGCACGCCCGCGGCACCCAGGATGAACGAGCCACTGCACACGCTGATCACCCATGCCTCCCGTGCGACGGCATCTCGGGCCAGATCGAGCAGAGCGGGGTCGATCATGCCCCAGTACTCGCGCGGCACCGGGCAGAAGATCACGAGATCGGCCTCGTAGGCGAAGGAGAGGTCGTTCTCGACGTTGACCGAGAAGCCCATCTTCGAGTTCACGACGCCGGCGCGCGGAGCGACGACGCGGAAGTCGAAGTTCGGGACGCCGTCGTCGGAACGATCGAGCCCGAAGGCCTCACAGGCGACACCGAACTCGAACGGGGCGAACCCCTCCTGGATCACGCAGGCCACTGTCTTCATCGTCAATCACTCCCTCTGGGTTGCTGAGCCTGTCGAAATCATGGCGGTTTTCCTACGTCCAGTGTCACTTCTGCCACTCGTGGCGGTTCTGCATTGAACGTAGCGTTTCTGCCATGGTACTCCTCATCGCACTCATCGCGCTCCTCATCTGGGCTCTCATCGCCACTGTCGTGGAGGTGCGCCGCGACGGTTACCGTGCCGTGCCCACCGACTGGGCCCGCGTCGGCGGCCGGGAAACCGCGGCCCAGCCCGAGGTCATCCAGCGATCCCTCTGAATGACTGCCCAAGAGTGGATGCGGGGGCTACGCTCGACTGCATGAGCGAGCCCCAGCATCCACCCGTTCCGCCGTACGGTCAGCCGAGCCCGACCCCGCAGGCGGCCCCCCAGCCCCCGACCGCTCAGCCCTATTCGCCGCAGCAGCCCTACCAGCAGCCGGCCCAGCCCTACCAGCAGCAGCCGTACGCACAACCGCAGTCGCCCGCTCTCGACGGCGCCCCGCAGGGCCACCCGGGCGCGGCACCGCAGCATTTCGGACAGCAGCAGCCGGGAGGCGACTACCCCGTTCCCGGCTACCCCGGCACCGGCTACCCGGCGCGCCCCGCCGCCTCGGGCAAGGCGCTGGGACGCACCGCGCTCATCATCGCTCTGATCGCGTTCGCCGTCGGCGTGCTCGGCTCGTTCCTGTACCCGCTGCTGTACGGGGCCTTCTCGTACTCGTCCGGGTTCAGCTACGGAATCATCTCCGGCGTCACGGGTTTCCTGGTGCTGGTCGGCTCGACCGTCGCGCTGATCCTCGGCCTGATGGCCATCCGTCGTCCGGGGTCGCCCGTCCTGGCCGGCATCGCGATCGGCATCGCCGCGAGCGAGATCGCGGGCACCGTGATCTCGTGGATCTCGTCCCTGTTCTACGCCTTCGTCTGAGACCGGAGCCATCATGAGCGAACCGCAGCAGCCCTCCGCCCAACCGTATCCTCCCGCGTCGCCCTACGGCTCTCCTCAGGGAACCCCGCAGTACGGCATGCCCTCTCAGGGAGCCCCGCAGTACGGTGCTCCGCCGCAGGGCGGCCCTCAGTACGGCGCCCCCGCCGCCCCCGGCAATCCGCTCGGACGCACCGCGTTCCTCGTCGCAGTCGTGACAGGCGCCATCGGCATCCTGTTCTCGGTGATCACGCCCTTCCTGTATTCGAGCGGCAACTACGACGTCGCCGATTCCCTGGGCACCGTGATCGGCATCCTGGTGCTGATCGGCGGCATCGCCGCCGGCGTGCTCAGCATCCTGGCCCTGCGCCGCCCTGCTCCGCACCTGCTCGCGGCCATCGCCCTCGGCATCGCCGGCTCTGTCGTCGTCGGCCGGGTCATCACCTGGATGGCCTCGCTGCTGTACTACCTGTTCTGATCGTCGCCGAGGGCCGGCGCGCCCGGCCTCGATGTAGGGTCGGCTCATGACTCCCCTCGACAGCCTTCTGGCGTTCGTGGTCACGTCGATCGTGATCATCGTGATTCCCGGGCCGAGCGTGCTCTTCGTCATCGGTCGTTCGCTCTCACTCGGCCGTCGCGCCGGAGCGCTGAGCGTCGTGGGCAATGCCCTCGGCACCGTCCCCGCCGTCGTGGCCGTCGCATTCGGTGTCGGCGCCATCGTGGCGTCCTCCGTCGTCGCGTTCACGGTCATCAAGATCGTCGGCGCCGCCTACCTCGTGTGGCTCGGCGTCCAGGCGATCCGCCACCGTCACGACCATCGCGCGGACGTCGCCCGCGAGCCGGCTTCCGCCTGGCGGCTCCTGCGTCAGGGCTTCATCGTGGGCGCCACGAACCCGAAGACCATCGCGTTCTTCGTCGCCGTGCTGCCCCAGTTCGTCTCTGCATCCGGTGGCCCTGTCTGGGCGCAGCTGCTGCTGCTCGGGCTGGTCTTCCAGACGATCGCGCTGGTCTGCGACAGCGTGTGGGTGCTCGCCGCAGGCACGGCCCGCACCTGGTTCGCACGCTCGCCCCGGCGGATGTCGACGCTGTCGGGCACTGGTGGAGTGATGATGATCGGCCTCGGCGGCACGCTGGCTCTCACCGGTGCGAAGAGCTGACGACGCAGGCCGAACGGATCAGCGCGATTCCGGCAGCACGTGCTCGTAGATCTCGATCATGGCGGCGGTCCGTGAGGACTGCCGGAAGGCCTCGGCCGTGGCCTCGAGAGGAACCGGGGCGGTTCCGGACGAGATGTCGGATGCCGCCTGCCGCAGCGTCTGCGCGAGTGCGGCGATCCGCTGCGCCTCCGGCGCATCGGAATCCGGCACCGCCCACAGGCCGCCGCCTAGCTCCGCAGCGATGTCGGGATCGCTGATCACCGACGGCGTGCCCAGAGTCGCCGCCTCGAACGGCGTCATCCCCTGCGTCTCGAAGCCGATCGACGTCTGCACGAGAGCGTCGGCCGCCGCGATCCTGGAGAGCGTCTCGGCGTAGGTCAGCTTGCCGGCGAAGCGCACGTTCGGCAGTCCGGCGACGATCTTCTCGGCGGCAGGACGCTGCGCTCCGCCGCCGATGATCTCGAGCTCGGCGTCGACTCCGGAGGCGACGAACGCCTCGAGGAACGGCAGCAGTCGCTTCTCGGGGCTCATCCGCCCGAGCCAGACGAAGCGCGGCCGTCCAGGCATCCGCTCCTCGGGGGCGGCGGCGAGCGTCGCAGCCCGCACGTCATCGTCGATGCCGTTCCAGACCACATCGACGCGCCCGAACACCCCGTGCTGCTCGAGCCGTCGCGCGAAGTGCGTCGAGGGCGCTGTGACAGCGGATGCACCGGCCGCGAGCCCGCGCAGAAAAGCCCACCCGTCAGACCCGGCGCCCGTGCCCGGCAGCGCGCGACGACGCCACAGGTTGAGAACCGCCAGGACGGGCCCGGCGAGCGGCGTGACGGCACGGATGCCCACGTCGACGCGGTTGTGCATGGTGTGCACGACAGGGATCCCGTGACGGCGGGCGAATCGGTGACCGATGAACCCGCCCCAGAAATCGGCCTGCACATGCACGAGATCGACAGGAGGCCTGCGCGTCATGGCCCGATCGAGGAAGCGGTCGGTGCCGCGGCCCGGCCAGCTCATCGAGTACTCGCGGTCGGCGGTGATCGGCATCGAAGGGAGGTCGACGTTCGCCGGATCGTACGCGCCCGAGCGAGGTCCGTGCATCTTCGGCGCCACGACGGTGACGGTGTGGCCGGCGCGTTCCAGGAACTCGCGCTGCAGCCGCATCGACACCTGCGCCCCGCCGAGGGAATCGAGGTGCTGATCGCCGAAGAAGACGATGTGCATCGTCACTCGGGCAGAGGCTCGTCGCGGTACAGCGCCTCGAAGGTATCGAGAGTGCGGGTGATGTCGTGGATGATGACGCCGTCGAGAGAGGCGCGCTGCATCCGCTCGTACTCCTCCGGCGTCGCGGTCAGCACGTCGGTGAGGCGTGCGGCCAGTTCGTCGACGTTGCCCGGCTCGAAGAGGTAGCCGTTCTCGCCGTCGTGCACGAGATGAGGCAGCGCGACGGCGTCGGCGGCCACGATCGGCAGTGCTGAGGCCATGGCCTCCATGGTCGCGATCGACTGCAGCTCGGCGATCGATGCGATCGCGAACACAGATGCCCGGGAGAGCAGCGCCCGCAGTTCCTCGTCGGTCGTGCGACCGTGGAACGTGACGCGGTCGGCCAGGCCCAGCTTGACCGTGAGGTTCTCGAGGTTCTTGCGCTGATCGCCGCCGCCGACGATGTCGAAGGTGGTCTCGAGCGCGGGGTCGAGCTTCGTGATCGCGTGCAGGATGACCTCGACCTGCTTCTCTGCGGTGAGGCGGCCGACGAAGACGATGCGGTTCTTCTCGCGCGGACCGATGACGGGGGTGTACTGCGAGCGGTCGATGCCGCAGCTGATCGGGATCACTCCGCTGACTCCGACGGTCTTCTCGAGGAAATCGGCGGCGCGGCGCGTGGGCGTGGTGACGGCGCGCATCATGTCGAAGGTGCGCTTCGCGTCGGACCAGGCGAACTTCTCGACCTTGCGATCGACGAAGTCGGGGAAGATCGAGTGATCGAGGATGTTCTCGGCCATGACGTGGTTGGTGGCGATCACCGGGATGCCGCGCTCACGTGCGATGTGGGCGAGGCCACGGCCGATCACGATGTGCGACTGGATGTGCACGACGTCGGGCTGCACCCGGTCGAGCACGATGCGCGCGTAGTGCTTGGACCGCCACGGCCAGACGAAGCGGATCCAGTCGTGGGCCAGCCAGCGTACCGACGGCAGACGGTGCAGAGTCATCGGCTCGCCCTCGACGACCTCGGTGCGCGGCTGCGCCCGGCGATAGGCCTGGTTGGGAGCGGCGACGTGGATGTCGTGTCCGCGCTGAACCAGACCGGCGGCGAGGCGCTCGGCGAACCGGGCGGCGCCGTTGATGTCGGGGGCGAACGTGTCGCAGCCGATCAGGATGCGCAGCGGACGATGGTCGGTCGAGTCGGATGCGGGAGAAGACATGCTGCCTTTGGAGGTTTCGACGGCCACGGAGCGCCCGGTCGGGCGGTGGCCACTCTACCCGAGGGCTCTGGCCGAGCCGCCCAGGCGTACCGGCATCCGCCCAGGCTCAGCTCTCGGGAGCGCCTTGTGCAGTCGCGCTCGCCATTCTGATGTGCTGCTCGATCGCCGCGTACAGCTCGTCTCCGATGAGGCGACCGACGAAGAGCAGCGTCGTCTTCGCGGGCATCGACCGCACCGTCACGACGTTCTGCGTGCGCCTCAGATCGAAGAGCCGGCTCCACAGGAACCTCGTCGCGCCTCCCGGGCCCGTCAGCTCGAGAGCGTCCGGAGCGATCGTCAGGGTCTGCGCGGTGCCGATCGTGAGGCTGCGCTTCACTGTGCGGCTCACCGCCGTCACGACTACCGTCGACGAGATGACGGCGATCGCCATGACGGCGGCGGAGAAGCCGATGACGTCGCCTGGCAGGATGCCGGCCACCCCCAGCATGAGAACGATCACGCCGATCAGAGCGAGCACTCCGAGGACGACGAACAGCTTCCACGACGCGCGGAGCAGGGCTGCGCGCGCGACGCGCTGATCGACCGCGCTGAAGACGATCGAGGAGCTGAGCACGCCCGTCGCGGAGGCCTCCCCCAAGAGGTCGGCGCGATCTTCGGCGACGGCAGGTCGTCCGACCAGCTCGATGGCTCTCGCGAATGCAGCATCGTCGATGAGCCGCCCGGGTATCCCCAGCCGTGCGTTCGATGGTGCGACGGTGACATAGAGGCCACCGCCGACACGCTTCAGATTCGACAGCTGTCCCCACCGGATGCGATCGGCCCCTGCCGCACCGTCGATGTCGAAGGTGCCCTCGGTGATCGCCAGGCTCATCTCGGACCCGAGCGGCAGCTGCTTTCGGGTCACCACGGCCTGTATCCAGATCAGGACCGCCGCCCCCACGAGCGCGCCGACCACCCCTGCGACAGCGAGCCCCCACCCGTCCGACGGCGAAGGCCCGAGCGCGCTGACCCCGGCGGCGACGACGGACAGCGCGGCCAGCGCGCCCAGCAGGATGAAGACGGTGCGCGACTGGGCGAGATGCCCGCGGAGGACGACTCGCTGATCGTCACGATCGATCGTGATCGTCCGCCGCTCGAACGCATCCATTCGCTGCCCTCCTGCAGTAAGCATGTCGCACGTCACCCTAGCCCGGTGCTCGACGGAGGTTCGCACACCGGCATCCGCCCAGGCTCAGCCTCTAGCGTGGTCCTATGAGACTGACAGCATCCGCCGATCCCGCTCTCTGGATCCCCGTGACGGACTCGCTCGGCTTCAGGGGACGCCGGCACCGCAAGGCCGCGATCCGGATGCTGCTCGGCCAGGCCAATCAGGCGCTCGGCCGCACGGAGCGCCCCGGCTCGAAGTTCGGCGCGTGGGCCATGAGCCAAGCGGCCCCTCTGCTTATGAAGCGCGCCGACGGTCGTGTGCTGGTGTGGACGTGGAAGGCGGAGCCCGAGCTCGTCGTCGCGATGGTCACGGCGCAGGTGCTCACCCCCGACGTGCGGGTCGCGCGCGCGTCGATGCCGATGGACTACGACGACACCGAGTCGTTCCAGAGCCGCTGGCTCGGCAGGGGCGAGAAGCTCGTCGCGCCTGCACTGTCGGGCACGCCGTTCACGACCTACACGTGGGACACGGGGACGCACCTTGTGACCCTCACCGCCGTGTGCGGAGATCGCGAGCGCTTCGGCACCCTCGGCAGTGCACTCGACGACCTCGCGCGCAGCATCCGCATCGCCGACGATCTGACCGGTGGCGAGTCCCCTGAGGTGCTGCGGCTGCCGCCGGCCTGATCCGGCCTGCGCCTCGCGCGAATGAAGCCGCGGCTCAGCGATTCGCCGGTTCGGGGGCAGCTCTGCTCGGCTGCGAGTGACGCGGGGTGCGCCATCGCCGAGCCGCATCCCACCAGGCCGGCCCGCGGATCTGCGGGATTCCATCGGACATGCGGATCTCCCAGCCGGAGTACTCCAACGATCGATGGTGGTACCAGCACAGGGGCACGCCGTTGTCGGTGTGCGTCGGGCCGCCGCGGGCGTGCTCGGTCACGTGATGGATCTCGCACCAGCTCGCTGCGACGTGGCAGCCGGGAATCAGGCACTCGCGATCGCGAGCCACGATCGCACGCCGCTGATGCACGGCGAATACCCGATCCGTGACGCTGATGCCGACGATCCTGCCCTCGTCGAACAGCACCCGCTGGATAGCTCCGGTGCACGCCGTGTGCAGCGCGACAGATGCTGAGACGGGACCGTCGATACCGGGTATGCGCGCCCAGCCGGCCGCTCCGGCCGCCACTTCTTTCGCGTCGACGTGCACCACGAGCGTGGGGGCGGCGCCGCCGAGCGACGGCATGTCTTCATGCCGAGCCGCGATCCCCAGCGCGGCGGCGAGAGCATCGTGCCGCTTCTGCGCAGGGCTGCGCGGATCGATCACGTTCCGCGGGTCGGAGTTGAAGGGATCTTCGTCATCGGGCGTCGAGTCTGTGAACGCGACCCCCGGCGTTGCTGGACCGCTGCCCTTCGGGTTGAGCTGCGCATCGATGATCTGCTGCAGCTGCGCCTTCGTCTCGGGGAGCAGATTGCCGCGTACCGGGAATACACCCTCGCGCTCACGGCCGATCGTGAGAAAGCGCGAATTCATCGCGTTGCGATCGTTCGGCTCGGCCCCGTCGGGATCGAGGATCATCGCGATCTCCGAGCCGAACAGCCGCAGATCCTCAGGCGTCGCCGGAGGGGCGACATCTCCGGCAGCCGCACCGTCGACCGAGCTCGCGCCGCGCGCGAAATCGGCGAGCATGACGTCGGCGTGCAGCCGGTCGGTCGTGCCGATCCGCGTGCCGGCGCGCTCGATCGAAGCCGTGGCGGCGAGCAGCCCGCTGACTCCGACTGCTCCGTCGAGCAGCGCCGCCCGCAGAGCCGGCCACCGGGCAGGCAGGGGCGCTCCCGTGATCAGTTCGGTCTCGCTGGTCACCAGCCGCGCAGCCTTCACCAGGAGCGCTGCCCCGCGAGCATCCGTCCGCAGCACTCGCTGCAGGACTTCGTTCATGTTCCGGCAGCCGAGCCTCTGTGCGAAATCCACCGGATCGGCCGTGGCGACCGTCTCGACGACGACCGCCTCCACACGCCGCAGCGCCTCTCCGGCGACCCTCAGAACGTCCATGCGCTCGGCATCCGACAGCGCCGCCAGAGAATCTGCACCCAGCACGCGATCGAGGTCGGCGACGACCTGATCGAGCGTGGCGACAGGGCTGTTCATACCTCTATTCAACAGGGGGCCACCGACATTCAGGGGCGGGTTTCAGGCTGATCAGAGTAGGTATCTGCGGAAAGCACAAATTTGTGCATCATGGTAATAGTGAAGTACGGTAACTATTATGCAACCGTTGCTCCTTGACCGTCTTCTCCAGATCGCCGATCTGTTCCAGAAAGACATGGCCCGTGCTTTCGACGGCACCGGACTCACCCCCGCGCGCGTGCATCTGCTCTGGGCGCTGCAGCACGCCGGCCCCTCTACGCAACAGGCGCTCGCTCGCCTCTGCGGCGTCTCGCCGCGCAACATCACGGGTCTGGTCGACGCCCTCGAGGCATCAGGTCACGTGCGACGCTCCCCTCATCCCTCCGATCGGCGGGCCGTGCTCGTCGAACTCACCGGCACTGCGACCGAGACCATGACGCAGATGCAGCAGGAGCACGCCGACCTCGATGCCACGCTCATCGCCGCGGTCGCGCCAGAGGATCGCGCGGCGGTCGAGCGCGGAATCACGGCGATCGCCCTGCATCTCGAGACGCTGGTGGCGGATGCCGCGGCGAGCGAGCCCGCAAAGGGAGCACCATGACATCCACCGCCGCCCTTCCGACCCGAGGCGCCCGCATCATCGACGCCGCCCGCAGAGCGCTGCACGCGGAACTCCGCGTCTACTCGAGCATCGGCCGCGCGATCACTCGTCGCCCCGCGATTCCACCTGGAGGCACCGGCCTCGGCTACCACCGGCCAGTACTGACCGTGCTGTTCATCTTCATCGGCCTGTCGGCCGTCGAGATACCGATCATCGATCTCATCGTGCACCGCTGGCCGCCCGTGCGGATCACCATGCTCGTCATCGGCATCTGGGGAGTCACCTGGATGCTCGGCATGCTCTGCGCGATGCTCATGCGCCCCCACACGGTCGGCCCCGACGGCATCCGCGTGCGCAGCGGCTTGGAGATCGACGTCGCCGTCTCCTGGAACGACATCGCGTCGATCGCCGTGTCGCGCCGGGTCGACGAACCGAAGCAGCCGCGAGTGTCGGACGGTGAGTACTCCGAGCGGATGCAGAACGAGACGAACATCCTCATCGAGCTCGAGCGCCCCACCCGCATCCGCCTACCCGGCCTGGCCCCGAAGGGCGGCGAGCATGTCGTCGACAGCATCCGGCTGTGGACGGACGAGCCGCGCTCGTTCATCGCCGCCGCCCGCCCGTTCCTGACGGCGGCGGCGTGAGCGTCATTCCAGCCCGCGGGCGGCGAGCCATTCCTTCGCGACCCGGGCAGGCGCCCTCAGCAGCCAGGCGTCGGCGATGATCTCTACCAAGCGCTCGCTTTCGATCGCGTCGAGCCGCACGAGCAGCCCCGGGTAGCCGTCGAAGTGCGGAATGCTGAACAGCCACTCGGGCTCCGCGGCGAGCAAGGCTTCCTTCTCCTCGACCGAGCCGACCCGCACACCGAGCACCGGGCCCTCCGGCCATGCACGTCCGAGGGACTCGAGTTGACGCAGGTCGGCACCCGTCGGGCCGCGCATCCAGGCGATCTGACCGCTCTTCAGCCGCCAGGCCGGCTCCCCCGTGTGTCCGCCTGTGCGCTCCTCGACCCCCGGCAGCGCCAGCGCGATCTCCCGGACGTCATCGATCGTGGCCATGCCACCATCGTCCCGCGCAGCGACCGTCGACGCAACGGCCGGTCAATAGACTCGGGGTGGGGGGAAACATGGATTCCGGTCTGCTGTACATCATCGGCCTGTTCGTCGTCGGTATGGGCTTCTCGCTCTGGGCGCTGCTGCGCCCGGATTCGTGGATGCGCGTCGATCGCGTCACGTGGGGGTGGATGCTCAAGGGCGGACGTGACGCAGAGCTGAGCGACGGCGGGCGCACGTGGATCCGCATCCGTGGCGTGATCGGCATCGTCGTCACGGTGATCGCCTGCGGCGTCCTGCTGTCGCTGCGCGCCGACGCGATCGGCCGCGCCGACGCCTCGGACCAGCAGAGGACGAGGGAAGAACAACGGCAGCAAGTGGCCGAGGCGTGGGGAGCCGCCGGAGACGGCATCCGCGTGCTCGTTCCGACCGGTGGCGCGGCCTCCGATTCGATCGCCCCCGAAGAGGTGGCTTCGACCATCACAGGCTTCCAGGTGGTGCAGGACGACGGTGCGAGTCCCGAGTATCTGCGCGAGCTCCCCGTGTTCCGCAACGGCGACGAGCTCGTGATGCGCAAAGACGAGTTGGCGACGGTCTTCGCAGGCGTCGACCTGCTCATCGGCACTACCTCGGTATGCGACGTGAGCAAGGTGATCGTCACGTCCGAACCGGACCGCGTGGTGCTCGACGTCGTCTACGCGACGACCGCGTCGTACGGCGGCTCGTTCACCTGCACGCAGAAGTCCATCGGAAACGTCGGTCTGACCCCCGTGGACCTGCCGGAGCCGCTGGGCGACAGAACCGTCGCGCTGGCTGACGGCACCACCCTCACGGAGATCGGTTCGCGCTGACCTCCTGCGCTCCGCCGACTGCGCTCCGCCGACTGCGCTCCGCGCGAAAAGTCGGAGTCCCCTGGAGACGCGCCGCCCGGAGCACCCCGGGCACCGTGTGTCGCGACGAGACTCCGACTTTTCGAGCGCGGCGCTGCGCGTTCTCAGCGCACGATGCGGACGGTTCGCACCTCGAAAGGACGCAGCGACAGCGCGGCGCCGAGCCGCGGAGCGTCGAGTTCGTCTTCGATCAGCGTGACTTCGCGCACCTCGCGATGCTCGAAAGCGACCGCGAGTTCGCCTGACATCCGGCGTCCGAGCGACTCGTAGAGCCGCACGATCACATCACCCGAGCCGTCGGCCGCGAGCTTGACGCCCGACACGACGATGCCGTCGCCGGACACGGAGACGAGTGGCTCCACCTCGCGCTCACCATGCACCGTCGTCGACGGGGAGTTGAGCGCGATGCCCTCGGCGGTCGCGATCGCGGCGTCCGCTCCGATCACGAAGCCGACCTGGATCTCGTGGCGACCGTGGTCGGTGTCGGGATCAGGGAACCGCGGTGCGCGCAGCATCGAGAGCCGCAAGGTCGTGGTCACGTCGTCGTCGGACACCTCGCGCGAGGTGTCGTAGCCGTAGATCGAGTCGTTCACGAGGGCCACGCCGAAGTCCTGCTCGCGCACCAGCACGAAGCGGTGCATCGAGGTCTCGAACTTCGCCGCCTCCCAGCTCGTGTTCGTGTGCGTCACGCGCGCCTGGTATCCGAACTGCGTCTCGGCCTCGGTGTGCGCAGCCTGCACATCGAGCGGGAACGCGAGCTTCAGCAGCTTCTCGGTCTCGTGCCAGTCGATGTCGTTGCGCAACGCGACGGTACGAGAATCCGGTCGCAGGGAGATGGTCTGCTCGATCGACGACTCGGAGAACCGGCGGGTCACCGTCACGACGGCGGCGCCATCGACGAGGGATGCCGTGATCGACGACACCTCGGTGAGATCGACGACACTGTTGCGGTAGTAGCGGTCGATGTCCCACGCATCCCACATGTTGGGGAAGTCCTGGTGCAGCTGGAACAGGTTCGCCGCGCGCCCCGGCGCCACCGCCTCACGGCCCGTGGACTTGTCGACGGCAGAGGTGATCAGGCCGTCCCCCGAGACGAGCACCGAGACGAGGTCGTTCTCCAGTCGCCAGCCTCCGCCCTCTTCAGTCAGGGAGGTGGGGCGTTTCGTCTCGCTCCGCTCGCTCAACGACCGAGTATCGAGGGCAGCGCCGGTCGTCGGGTCGAACCGCAGTTCGCGCTCGCCTTCGCCCGCGAGCGAACGGCGAGCGGCATCCGAGAGCTTCCGCGCCTGCTCGAGCACCTCGGTGAGCACCTCGACGGCCTCGCGATGCACCCAGGCGATCGAGGTGCCGGGAAGGATGTCGTGGAACTCGTGCAGCAGCACGGTCTGCCACAGGCGATCGAGCTCGTCCTGCGGATACGCGGCCCCCGTGCGCACAGCATCCGTCGCCGCCCACAGCTCAGCCTCGACCAGAGCGTGCTCCGCCCAACGGTGCAGCGCCTTCGTGGCGTGCTGGCTGGTCAGGGTCCCCCGGTGGAGCTCGAGGTACAGCTCTCCGACCCAGATCGCCGGATGCGGCAGCTCGGCGCGCGCGGCGTCGAAGAAGACGTCGGGATGCTCCCAGACCACCTGCGCGCTGCCCTCGAGGTCGGCCAGTCGGGACGCCTTTCCGGTCATCTCGCGCGTGGTGCCTCCGCCGCCGTCGCCCCAGCCCACCGGTGCGATCGAGCGGGAGGAGACGCGGTTCTCCTTGAACTGGCGCGAGGCCTTGGCGACCTCCATCCCGCTCAGCTGCGAGTTGTAGGTGTCCATCGAAGGGAAGTGCGTGAACATCTGCGAACCGTCGATGCCCTCCCACAGGAACGTGTGGTGCGGGAAGACGTTCTGCTGATTCCACGAGATCTTCTGCGTGAAGAACCACTCGAACCCGGCACGGCGCATGAGCTGGGGCAGCGCCGGCGAGTAGCCGAAGCTGTCGGGCAGCCACACGCCCTTCGAGCGGATGCCGAACTCGCTCTCGAAGAACCGCTGGCCGTATTGGAACTGGCGCACGAGCGACTCGCCAGATGGCATGACCGTGTCGGACTCGACCCACATGCCGCCCAGCGGCAGGAATCGCCCTTCCGCCACCGCTGCCTTGACGCGGGTGTAGACCTCGGGGCGGTGCTCCTTGAGCCAGGCGTATTGCTGCGCGCTGGACATGCCGTACTGGAACCCGGGCTGCTCCTCGAGCAGCGTGGTCATCGACGACGTCGTGCGGGCCACCTTGCGGATCGTCTCGCGCACGGGCCACAGCCAGGCCGAGTCGATGTGGGCGTGGCCGACGGCGGAGATGCGGTGCGCGCTCGCCTCTGCGGGAGCGGCGAGCACGTCAGCGAGCTTCGCCCGAGCGTCGGATGCCGTCTCGGCGATGCGCTGCAGGTCGAGCACGTCGAGGGCGTCGTCCATCGCCTGCAGGATGCGCATGCGGCGCGGCGAGGTCGCAGGAAGCTCCGCCTGCAGCTCGAACAGCACCTCGAGGTCGAGGGACAGCTCGAAGATCTCCTGCTCGAACACCGCGAGGTCGATGCGTCGGGTGCGGTACAGCGGCTCGGGAGAGGACGTGCGGATGTCGCCCTCCTGCGTCGGCAGGAACGGGTGGTAGTCCAGCAGCACGGGGTTCGCCGCCGCCTCGAGGTAGAGCTCGACCGGCTCGTCGCCGTGCGCCGACTCGGCGACGGGCACCCACTGGTTGCGCGGATTGATGCTCTTCACCGGAGTGCCGTCTGGGCGGTACGCGAGCGCCTCGCACTGGAAACCCGGCATGTTGATGTCGAAGCCGAGGTCGATCACGGCCTCGACGCGACGGCCCGCCCACTCCGCGGGAACGCGGCCCGAGAGCTTGAACCACGTGGTCGACCAGGCTGGTCCCCACGCGCTCGGCACGGCGACCGGCGCGAAGTCGAGGGCCAGCCCGTCTGCCGGCGCGATCGGCTCACCCGGCAGCTCGTGAGCCTCGACGGTCAGGGGCACGGATGCCGAGTGGATGGCGGGGCGGATGCGCTCATCGAGCACCCGCTTGACGCGGCCGAGGGTGAGAGTGGTGTCGTCATGCATGAAGGAGCGTCTCCGGTCGACGGTCGAGGTTTACTCAGGTTACTTTACTAAAGCGATATAGCCCACGGGTCGATCCGGTGTCCGACGCTACGGCGCGAGCGGGGTGCTCGGAGCGGGGACGCCGATGCGCTCATCGACCTCGCGGAACTCGGCGAGTGCCAGCTGCGATCCCCCGTTCCAGGCCCGCTCGGCCATGGCGCGAAGCGGCGAGCGGATGCCGGCGAGCACCTGCTCAGCACTCTGCGCGTCCGCGTCGTCCGACCACACCGAGAACACTGAACCGCGCAGGGAGGACGGGTAGGGCTGGGCGATCTCCTGGCGCGTTCCGTCGGTCAGCGCAGGGAACAGCCCCGGGTGCCAGTCGGCCTCCCATATCCTCGCGCTCGTGGGGTAGACGTACCCCGCCTTCTCGCCCAGCACGTAGTAGAACAGCGTGTCGTGGAAGTTCACGAGCTCATGTCCGGCGGTCAGCGCGGCCGACAGTGGGCTCATCCCGGCATGCCAGTTCGTCCACCAGGCCAGCGCCACCTGCGGGTCGAGCGCCACGACCTGCCCTCGCAGCATCCCGTCGTTCCAGACGCGGGCGGCGAGACCGCGCTCACGCAGGTGGACCGCAGTCCGGTTCACGAAGTCGGTGAGCAGATCGAATCCCGTGGCCTGCTCGCCGAAGCGCTCACGTGCCGCCTGCTGAAGCACGGGATTGTCGTCGATGCGGGCGAAGTCGACGAACTCGTCACCGCCGAGGTTCCAGCGCGTGCTGTGAGGGAACAGCCGGGCGACGTCGTCGATCAGCATGTGCGCGAAAGCCACAGCGTCGTCGCGGGTGATGTCGAGAGCGTGGTCGATCGGACGCCCGTCGGATGCGGCGAGCCGCAGCTCAGGACGTGAGGCGAGGACGTGCCCCAAGTGCCCCGGCATGTCGAGCGAAGGGACCAGATCGATGTGCAGGTCGGCTGCAGCATCGGCGATCTTCCGCGCCTCCGCACGTGAGACGTGCAGCGGCGAGACGACCTCGGCGAAAGAGTCGGACCCGATCCGGAACCCCTCGTTCTCCGACAGGTGCCACTGGAACGAGTTGATGCCGACATCGGCGAGAACGGGGAGCAGCTCGAGGATCCACGCCGCAGCGAAGTGCTTGCGCGCCGCGTCCAGATGAAAGCCGCGCTCCGGCACCGCGGGCGCGGACCGCACGCGACCGCGAGGCACCGCGCCCTGAGCTCGCAGGTTGTGCAGCACCTGCCTGGTCGCGCGGAAGGCGCCTTCGGGGGTCGATGCGCGCACCTCGATGTCGTCGTCGACGTCGATCGAGAACGCCTCCGCGACGTCGCCCTCGGCCTCAGTCTCGGCCGGGCGTCGCAGGCGCACGATCTGCCGATCGCCGCCGGGAATGCCCCGCTCTGCGAGCTCGCGCTCGAGACGCAACGCCTCGGCGCTCAGCGACGGCTCGTCGGTGACGACCCGCACGGCGTTCGGCCGCCAGAATCCGCCCGTCAGTGCGGCGAGCTGCGGCTGCGGGATCGCAAGCCACCTCGGCGAGATCTCGGCATCCGCTGTCATCCCTTGACGCTGCCCTCTTCGACGCCTTTGAAGAACTGCCGCTGCAGCGCGGCGAAGAGCAGGATGATCGGCACGAGCGCGATCATCGTGCCGGCGGCGATCACGCGCGGATTCGCCGCGAAGTTGGAGCTCAGGTACTGCATGCCGACCGTGAGCGTGTAGTTCGCCGGATCCGAGAGCACGACGAGTGGCCACAGGAAGTCGTCCCACGCCCCGATGAACGCGAACAGCGCGACCACCGAGACCATGCCGCGCACGTTCGGCCACACGATGTGACGCAGCCGCTGCATGGTGTTCGCACCGTCGATCGTGGCCGCGTCCAGCGTGTCGGGCGGGATCATGCGGCACGCCGCCATCATCAGCAGCACGTTGATCGCGGCGATCGCGCCCGGCAGGAAGACGCCCCAGAGCGTGTTCGCGAGACCGAGGGACTTCACCGTGAGGTACTGGCTCGTCAGCGTGACCTCTCCGGGGAGGAGCAGCGTGGAGAAGATGACCGCCAGCACGATCCACTTGCCGCGGAACTTCATGGTTCCCAGCGCGTAGCCGCCGATCGTGGCGAACACGACGTTGGTGACCACTGTGCCCACGCCGACGAGCAGGGAGTGCCAGGCGTAGTCGAGCACCGGGATCGTGCGGAACACCTCGGCGTAGTTGTCGAGCGTCGGCGCCGAGGGGATCAGAGATGGAGGGAAGTCGTAGATGTTCTCGGTCGCGCCCTTGAAAGACGTCGACATCTGCCAGAGGAAGGGGAACACCATGATCGCGAGCACGATCAGCAGCAGGGCGTACTTTCCGATCAGGCCGCCGAGCGACGGCTTCATGATGTCGGCCGAGCCCTTGGTGCGGTACGCGCGCTCGCGTCGCAGCTCCTGGTTCACGCTCATCGGGTGACCCCCTGCGTGCTGCGCGCGATCTTCGCGGCCTTCGCCGTGCGCCTCGTGGCGAGCGCCTCCTTGATCGTGTCGCTGTTGTTGATCACGCCGACGACCGCGAGCGGCACGAGTGTCAGGAGGAACAGCACGAGCGAGATCGCCGACGCATACCCCACCTGACCGTTCAGTCCCTTGCCCATCGACTGGATCAGCATGACCATGCTCATCGCCCGACCGCCTGGTCCGCCCGATCCGTTGGAGAGCACGTAGAGCTCGGTGAAGACGCGCATCGCCCCGACGCAGACCAGCACCGAGACGAGCATCATCGGCCCGCGCACGCCCGGGACGGTCACGGACCAGAAACGGCGCCAGCGGCCGGCGCCGTCCATCGCCGCCGCCTCATGCAGCTCACGACCGACGTTGCCGAGCGCTGCGAGGTACACGACCATGTAGTAGCCGAGACCCTTCCACACGGTGAGGCCGATCGCGCAGCCGATGAGCAGCCAGCGATCCGAGAGGAACTCGATGGGCCGATCGGCGAGGCCGAAGAACTTCAGCGCGGAGTTCACTGTGCCGCTACCAGAGAACAGGAACTCCCAGACGATCGCCACGACCACGGCCGAGGCGATCACCGGGAAGTAGAAGGTGGTGCGGAAGAACCCGATTCCCGGGATCTTGCTGTGCACGAGCATCGCGAGCAGCAGGGGCAGGAATGTCAGCAGCGGCACGCAGACCACGACGTAGACGAGCGAGGTCGACAGGGCGTACCCGAACCTCTCGTCTTCGAACAGCTTCGCGAAGTTCGCGAGGCCGACGAACTCCGCGGGGCGGAGGGGACGAGCATCCGTGAACGCCAGCATCACGGTGTTCAGGAACGGCCACAGCGCGAACACGAACACCCAGATCACCGCCGGCAGCACCAGCAGATACGGCGTGAACCATCTCTGTCTCTTCACGGTCTCGTCCTCTCCGCCGCGGCGCTCAGTCAACGACGTTCTGCTGGGCGTACTCCACGGCCTTGTCCAGTGCCTCCTGGCCGGAGATCTCGCCGGTGATCGCGAGCGCGATCTGCTGCTTCGCGTAGGTCTCCATGGCCTCGGTGTACTGCGGGGCGCCGGTCTGCTTCGCATCGGCCATCTGCTCGGCGGCGAGGGAGGTCGCGGTGCCCTGCAGCTCGTTCACCGGGGCTTCGGCGAAGACCGACGGGTCGGAGTTGGCCTCGATCGTGCCGGGGAAGAACCCGGCTGCGAGCTTCACGAACTCGATCTGGTTCGCCGTGTTCGTCACGAACTCCGCGAAGGCGAGCGCGGTGGCGGAGTTGTCCGAGTTCTTCGAGACGCTGATGCCCTGCACGAACAGCGGCGGATTGCCGAAGCCGTTCGTCACGTCGACGTCCGGAAGGAGGTTCGGCGCGTTCACCGCGACGTCCTTGTCGATGTAGTTCGGGCCCGCCGTCGTCCAGGCGACCCCGCCGGTGTTGAAGATGTTGATGTTCGAGTTCGCCGTGCCCGCGCCCTGAAGTGCCTCGGCCGTGATCGCCCCGGCCTTGTAGAGCTCGGCGTAGCGGTCGATGATCTTCGCGGCTTCGGGTGTGTTGAAGACGAACTCCCCGTCCTTGTAGATGTCGGGAGCGGCGCCGACGATCTGCAGCGTCTTCGGGCTCGGCACCGAGGAGAACATCGGCACGCCCGCTGCGGCGAGCTTCTCGGCGGCATCCAGGGTCTCGTCGAAGGTCGTGGGGGCCTGCGTCACACCGCCCTTCGCGAGCAGCGCCTTGTTCCAGTAGTTGAGCTCGGTGCCGAGATACCACGGGAATGCGAAGGAGCCCTCGACGCCGTCGTACTGATAGGCGGCGACGCCGCCGGCGACGTAGTCGTCGATCGCCTTCGACGCGCTGCCGAGGTCGAGCAGCTGATCGGCGGAGGCGAGGGAGTACGCGTACTCGGGCGGCAGGTTGATCACGTCGGGCAGCTCACCCGACTCGGCCTGCTGCAGGATCTTGTCCTCGTAGCCGTCGCCGGGCTGGTCGATCCATGTGACCTTCGTGCCGGGGTGCTCCTTCTCGAACGACGCGACGACGTCTTCGAAGTAGGGCGTGAACTTGTCGTTCTTGAGCGACCAGGTCTGGAAGGTGATCTCGCCGGTGATCTCTCCGTCGCCTCCTCCGCCTGGGGCGGGAGAGCCGCCGCCGGTGCAGCCGGCGAGGATGAGGGATGCCGCGACCGCGAGGCCCGCGACTGCTGTGGAACGGTGCTTCATGGACTTCTCCTTCGAAGTGGCCGGGGCTGGGGCGCCTGCGGGAGGCGCTGTGACAACCCTCACTAAAACGGTATAGTGACCATAGCATGCCACATGTCGCTCGACAGGTCGACCCCGGGATGCGCGCCGTTTCAGCGTCGATACTCGAAAGGACAGCGATGCCCAGCTCCCTCGCTCCGCTGCGCTTCGGCGCCAACTACACACCCCGGTCGCAGTGGATGCACTCGTGGATGTCTCTCGACCTCGACGAGGTGAAGCGCGACTTCGAGGCCCTCGCGGAGCTCGGGCTCGACCACGTGCGCATCTTCCCGCTCTGGACGATCCTGCAGCCGAACCGCACCCTGATCAGAGACCGAGCCGTCGCCGATGTGCGCGCCGTGGTCGAGCTGGCCGGAGACTTCGGCCTCGATGCGAGCGTGGACGTCATCCAGGGGCATCTGTCGAGCTTCGACTTCATCCCGTCGTGGCTGTCCACCTGGCATGACAAGAACATGTTCACGCACCCCGACGCTCTGAGCGGGCAGGTCGAGCTCGTGACCCGGTTGGGTCAGGCCCTGGGATCAGAACCGAATTTCCTCGGCTTCACGCTGGGCAACGAGACGAACCAGTTCTCCGCCGCGACCCATCCCTCCCCCTGGCCGGTGAGCGAGTCCGAGGCCGCGAACTGGATCACGACGTTGCTGGATGCCGCCGCGGCCGCCGCGCCCGCACAGCAGCATGTGCACAGCGAGTACGACGCCGCCTGGTACATGGACGGCCACGGCTTCACCCCCAAGCTGGCGTCCCGCCTCGGCGCCCTCACCACCGTGCACTCGTGGATCTTCAACGGCACCGCCCAGCGGTACGGCGGCAGATCGGCGGCATCCGATCGCCACGCCGAGTACATGATCGAACTCGCGCGCGGCTTCGCGACCGATGCCGATCGCCCGATCTGGCTGCAGGAGGTGGGCGCACCCTCGAACTGCCTCAGCCCTGAGGAGACCCCCGGCTTCCTCGAGGCGACGCTGCGCTCGGTCGCGCGCACGGAGAACCTCTGGGGCGTGACCTGGTGGTGCTCGCACGACGTGAGCCGCAGCCTCGCCGACTTCCCGGAACTGGAGTACACGCTCGGCCTGATCGACGAAGAGGGCGCGGCCAAGCCGATCGGGCGGCGTTTCGCCGAGCTCATCCCCGAACTGCGCGAACGCCGCACCGCTCCCGCCCGCGCGCTCGGCATCGTGATCGACGTCGACGAGGCGGAGACGCCGCTGAACCGCGGCGCGATGAGCCCCGGCGGATCCGTCTTCCAGGCCTGGGTCGACGCGTGCGAGGCGGGTGTCGACGCCGCGTTCGTCACCTCGATCGATGCCGACAGCCCCCAGGCTCTCTCCGCTCGCGGCATCACAGAACTCGTGCATCCGGCTCCCGACGGCGTGGCGTACGACTCGCACAACACCGTGGTGTGAGTTGCGACTAGCGCGGGGCGCCGGTGCTCTCGCGCACCGTGAGCTGCGGCAGTGCGCCGACCCGATCGTCGAGCAGCTCGGCCACCTCGATCTGCTCGAGGAGGAACGCCGCGGCATCGGCTCCGAGCCCGAACGTGTCGCGCGTGATGCTGGTGATCGACGGATGCACGAGTCCCGCGACCACGGAGTCATCGAAGGACGCGATCGACAGGTCGCCCGGCACCGCCAGCCCCATCTCCTGGGCGATGCGCAGGCCGGCGATCGCCATCACGTCGTTGTCGAACACGACGGCGGTGGGCCGATCGGCCCGACTGAGGATCCGTCGCATGGTGGCGGATGCGGCGACAGGCGAGAAGTCGGTGGCGATCACCTCTCCGGTCACGCTTCGGGCTGTGAGACCCCGCAGCACATCGGTGCGCAATCGCGTGTGCTGGAACTCTGCGGGGCCGGCGACGTAGACGATCGACCGGTGGCCGAGAGCCGAGAGGTAGTCGAAGAGCGAGTGCGCGACCTGGCTGTCGTCCAGCCACAGCGCCGCCGGGTCTCCATCAGCCGAGGGATGGCTGCCGATCACGACGGCGGGCAGCGCGAGCTCGGTGAGCGCGGCGAGACGCGGATCGTCGTCCCGGGGATCGATCACGATCACTCCGTCGACCTGATTGGCGCTGCGCCAGCGCCGGTATGTCGCCACCTCGTCGTGGATCGACGAGACGAGCACCATCTGCATCGCGATGTGCCGCTCTGCGAGAGCCGACTGCACGCCGGCGATGAGATCCGTGAAGAACGCCTCGGTGCCCAGGGTTCCCGCCGGCCGGTTGACGGCGAAGCCGATGACGCCCGCACGGGCGCCGACGAGCGCACGGGCGGCTGAACTCGGCTGCCATTGATGCTCTGCCGCGATGTCGAGGATGCGCTGCCGAGTCTGCTCGCTGACTCCGGGGCGTCCGTTCAGCGCGAAGGACACCGCCCCCTGAGAGACGCCGGCCAGTCGGGCGATGTCCGTGATCGTCACGCGCTTCGGTTTGGACATTCCCCAACTGTAGCGATCGAGTTCGTTCGCGCTTCTTGGACTGTGCACAGAAGCGGTGCTCTGCTAGTGTCTCGCTAAAGCGCTTAAGTAGTCGCAGTGCTGCGACGCGACTTGGGCATCCCCTCGAAGGAGAGAGCAATGAAGCGAACCACCGCGCTCGGATTGGGCGCACTTCTCACAGGACTCGCGGCGTTCACCGCACAGCCGGCGACGGCCGACGCCGCGTCTCCGGCCGGCGCCGGCGATCCGCTCAGCACGACGCAGTGCGAAGCGGCACCGCAGACCATGGCGTACTACCGAACATGGCGGGACGTCACTGTCCCGCAGAACGCGAATTCGAACCTGCCCGACCCGAACGTGACGCGGATGACCGATCTGCCCGCGGAGATCGACGTCGCGATGGTGTTCGATGCCGGAGCGACAGCCGGCACGGACTACTGGCCGACGCTGCGCGACACCGACGTCCCCGCCCTGCATGCCAGGGGAACCAAGGTCGTCTACACGCTCTGGATCGACAAGCTCGCGAAAGCCGACATCCCGCTCGACGACGCCTCGTACCGCGCCTACGCTCAACAGCTCGTCGACACCTACGTGACCCCGTACGGACTGGACGGCATCGACGTCGACGTCGAGTCCTACCCGCAGGGCGACGACCTCACCCGCGCGATCGGCGTGTTCGACGCCCTCGGCGAGCTCATCGGCCCGAAGTCGGGCAGCGATCGCATCTTCATCTACGACACCAACCAGACCGGCGACACGCCGCTGTTCGAAGCCGTCTCGGGCAACATCTCCTACGTGCTGCTGCAGGCCTACGGTCGTGGGGTCTCGGGCATGCAGGCGACGTGGGAGACCTTCGCCGACGACGTGGCGCCGTGCCGGTTCCTCCCCGGCTTCTCGTTCTACGAGGAGCAGGACCGCACGCACTGGGGCGACGCCGAGGGCATCTACGACTCGACGACCGCTCCCTCCTCGACCGCGTACCAGTACGCCATCTGGCAACCGGAGGAAGGCGCGAAGGGCGGCTTCTTCGCCTACGCCGTCGACCGCGACGGCAAGGTCTACGGCGACGACACCATCACGAAGACCGATTTCACGTGGATGCGCAACCTCTCCCGCGTGCAGGACGACGCGGCAGGCGTCGAGCCTGCACCCCCGGCGGCGCCGACCGCCGCTGTCGACGCCGATCGGGTGACGCTGCGCGGCACCGGCGTCGCCGGCGCCGAGATCTCGGCGACCACGAGCGGCCCTGGGCGCACGGCGACCGCCGCGACTGCGGCTGTCGCCGCCGACGGCACCTGGACGATCGTCCTCGATCGCAAGCTGACTCCTCCGCAGTCTGTCGCCGTGTCGCAGAGCGTCGACGGCTCGGCATCCGAGGCCGTCGAGGTGCGCTTCCGCCCCGGAGCGCACTGACCAGGCGCCTCACTGGCATGCCGCAGAACGCGAACCGCCCTTCCCCGATCAGGGAAGGGCGGTTCGCGCGTGGGCGTGGTCGTGGTCGTCAGAGGCTCACATCTCCGACGAGGTTGACCGCGATCCCCATGCCCGCGAACATCGCCGCCTTGGCGATCAGTGCACGATCGGCGGTCTCGGCATCCGGCGCGTAGACGAGCTGCGCGTGGTTGGCCTTGTGCCGCGCCATGAACTGGTCGCGCGTCTGGCCGCGCAGCACGACATGAGCGATCGGCCACTCGGGGTTCGTGGCCTCCTTGCGGCGACGGGTCTCCTCCTCCGGCAGCTCTACGACCGAGGCCCGGAAGACATCGGCCTGCAGGATGCCGTCGGCGATGAACACGCGCGACAAGACGATCTCGCCCGGCCTCGAGACGCCGTTGATCGTGGCGCCGCCCGCGGGGAAGAACACGTGACCCTGCCGCCACCCCTCGGCCTGGTCCCAGCCGCCGAGATGCGATGCGGGGACGGAGCCGGAGATCTCGTACACCCAGACGAACTCGCCGTCGTACTCCTCTCCCCACCGGACGTCGTGCAGCGTGTTGTCGGGCACGAGTCCCATCGCGCGCCAGACGCGGTCGGTGACGAGCGCGTCGACCGCGACCCCCTCGTCCGCTTCGTTGAAGTGCGGGAAGGCCCGGCCCTCGTGCAGCACGCGCGAGCCGTCGCGCGAGGTCACGGGAGGGCGCTCGGTGGAGTTCAGGATGCCTTCGGCGAGGTCGGATGCCGGCACGAGGTCCTTGAGCCCCTGCTGATACTGGATGCCGACCGCGTCGAGACCGAAGTCGTCCGCGATGCGGAGAGCGGCGATGTACATCTTCAGCTGCCACTGCACCTGCTCGCGGGTGAGTTCGGTGACGGCATCCTCGCCGTATCGGAAGGTCATTCCGTGGTCGATCAGCCAGTCGTAGGCGGCATCCGCCTCGTCCTCGCCGACCTCGAGCATCTCGGCGTACAGCGCCGACTGGGAGAGCCGCTCCTTGTAGATGCCCGTCTTGTTGAGCAGCTCGTCGTCGAAGATCGCGTTGTACATGCCCATGCACCCCTCGTCGAAGACGCCGATGATCGCCTTCTCCGCGTGGAGCTGGGCGGCGAGCGCCTCACCGAGACGCTTCTCCGGGCTGTCGGGCAACTCGGGCAGCGGACGCACGTGCGAGTCGTCGTGGGTGATGGCGCCGGTCTCGGTCCACTCCCTGATGGCGTCGGTGAACCAGTCGTCGGTGTAATCGACCGACCAGGTCGTCGCATAGGGCTTGCCCATCTTGGTCAGGCCCGCGTTCAAGCCGAGCAGGCCGACGAGGCCCGGCCAGTCCCCCGCGAAGTTCGCCACGGTGAGGATCGGCCCCTCGTGAGTGCGCAGGCCCGCGAGAACGTGGTGCGAGTACTGCCAGTTTGCGATGGCCACGACGAGGGGGGCGTCGACAGGGATGTCTCGGAACACCTCCAATCCCATCCGCTGGCTGGAGATGAAGCCATGTCCGGTCGCCGGGTCGACACCGAACGGGCGGACGACCGTCCATCCGAGGCCATCGAGCACGCCGGTCACGCCCTCCTCGAGTTCGACCTGGGTGGGCCAGCCCGCGACGTTCGCCGACTCCCGGAGATCTCCGGAGGTGATGAGATAGGCGGTCTTCGGGGCGGATGCCGGCCGGACGACGGGTGCGGGCAGGGTGTAGGTGGTCATGATGCCTCCGGTGTCAGGGTGTGGATGGTGTGCGACTCCCCGTCTCGGAGTCGGATGCCGCGTCCGACGCTGCGACCGTGCAGCCGCAGATCGCCGATGTCGAGGGTTCCGCCGTCGAGACGGAGCGTGAGCGCATCGCGGTCGATCTCGACCCGGCCCCAGCCGGAGCCGGTCGTGAACAGGCTGCGGAAGGGCCCGTCAGTCGCCGGAGCGAAGGAGAGAACGCGGTCAGGCGCGTCCCATTGCGCCCCGCTCACGCCGAGCAGCAGCGCCCAGGACGCGAGGGAGCGGGCGTAGTGGTTGCCGCACTCGATCTCGTTCCAGGGGCTGCGGTGGGTGCCGTCGTAGCGAGCGCGGAGCGCCCGTTCGATGCGGAGGGCTTCTTCATAGCGGCCCGCGAAGAGGAGGGAGGCCGCGACCTGGTGCTCCACGCCCGTCCACACCTCGTCCGAATAGACGAAGGGAATCGCCGGACGCCCACCCCGGGGCCAGGACGCGAGCAGCAGTCCGCCCTCGTCGTTCAGCGCGTACACGCGCTGCGTGCTCTCGTGGGCGGAGAGATCGTCGCGCAGGTTGTACCTGGCGATGGCGCCGAGCGCCGAGTCGACCCGATCCTCGGGCAGCAGATGACCGAGTCCGTTCACGAAGGCGTGGAACTGTCCGAGCAGCTGGTCGGACAGCACGCCGTCGCCGTACTGGTAACGATGAGCATCGGCATCGTCGATGACCTGCCGGTAGTACTCGCCGTTCCACAGCGTCGCGTCCATGGCGGCGGCGACGTGCTCGGCGCGCGCGGTCCAGCCGCGGGCGCGCTCGACCTCGCCGAGGTGGGCGGCCATCCGCGCCCCCGCCCGCAGCGCGGCGAGGTACACGCCGTTCGCGAGCGGCTCCGCCCCGTGGAACTCGATGTCGTAGGTGTTGTGCATCTCGCCGTCGAGCAAGCCGTCGCCGTCTCTGTCCCACTCGCGGATCGCGTAGTCGAGGGTGCGGGATGCCGCGGGCCACAGCTCGCGGAGGAACTCCTCGTCGCCGCTGAACCGCCACTCCCGGTGCAGGCGGAGCAGGGTGCCGAGCTGCCCGTCGACGGCAGGACCCATGAACCAGGAGGGCCCGCCGAAGATACGGTTGCCGCGGAACTTCTGCGCACCGGCGTCGTCGGTCTCGAGCAGGTACTCGACCCGGCGAGCGCTGCGTTCGAGCGAGGGGAACAGCCAGGCGAGCGTCTGCGCGTACGACCACACGTGCGTGCAGGTGCCTTCGCAGGAGCCGCCGTGATCGAACGAGCCCTCCCATGCCGCGAACACCGGCCCCTCCCCCAGCTCCGCGTTCGGGGACTCGACGACGAAACCGGTCGTCGAGCGTGCCGCAGCGACGTTCGCGCCGATCGCATCGACCAGGACCGCGTCGAGGCTGCCGCCGTAGAGGGCGTCGACGAAGGCGTCGGTGGCCCGCTCCAGCGCCGGGAGCTCGTCGTGGAGATGCCGCGCGGCCGTCCATGCGTCCGGCCACAGCGTCGCGTAGTGGTTGCGCACGACGCCGTCGTCCGGGTCGTCGAGGACGATGTGCCCGTGCCACCCCCGACGCCGGTTCGGGAAACTCCACGACAGCACGAACTCGAAGTCGCGGCTCTCCCCGGGCGCGAGCGTGTGAATGATCCCCAAGGAGCCGGTGCGGATCCGCGGCAGTTTCGCGAGCATCTCCTGCTCGGTCAGCGGCGCCGCGTCAGGGTCCGCATCGAGCTCGGCGAACAGCCCGCGAGGGCGATCCTCCAAGGTCAGTCGCGGTTCGGCGGCGAGCAGCCCGTCGTCGGTGAGGTCGTTCCAGAACAGCCGCGCGCCGTCTGGCCAGTAGCTGGTCACCCATTGCGGCTTGACGGTGGTCGCGGCATCCGTCGTCGTCAGGCTCAGCGTGCCGTAACCGGGGTCGTCCGGAGGAAGGTCGATGCCGAAGTCGAGTCCGCGCACGGCGCCGTCGTCTCGCCAGCGCACGGTCTGAGTGGCGCGCATCCCCCAGGGCGCGTCGGGCCCTGGAGCGGCGTGTCCGGCGGTGTGCGAGACGCTGCCGACCACGGTTACCGCCACCGGACACGTACCGGGATTGGTGACCCGGTAGCGGAGGACCGCGGCGGGGATGCCGGAGGCGTCGGCGTCGAGCGGCACGAGCGGCGTGAACGCGTGCAGCGAGACGTCGACCGGAAGGACGCCGTCGGTGAAGTCGATGTCGACGACCGGATACTCGCCGTGCAGCATCGCAGCATCCAGCCGGGGAAGCCCCGCGAGCTGGTCGAAGGAGTAGCCGGCATCCGCGTCGTGCCGCCCGGTCAGTCGCGCCTCCAGTACCCGCGTCACCGCGGGCCCCGTCTCGGGCGCTGCGTGGATCGCGAAGAAGGAATACGGGTTGCGGCGACCCTTGTCGGGGAGGTTCTCGAACTCCCAGTCGCGCAGCTCGCCGCGTGCTCCGATCGACACGTTGCCGGTGCCGATGCCACCCAGAGGGAATGCGGTCGCCTGCGAGGTGTGCGGGATTCCGCGGGATCGACGGATCATGCCGCCTCCTTCTTCTGCTCGGCGGCGAGCTCGTGCACGACATCCTTGGATCCTTCGTACAGCCGCAGGTATCGATCGAAGAGCGCGTCGTAGCGAGCGCGCAGCGTCTCATCGGGGTGGATCTTCTCGGCGACCGGGTTCCAGTCGGCGATCACGGGAGCGCCGGTCGCCGCGGTGGCGGTCGCGGTCGCCGCGAGGAACGCAGCGCCGTAGCTCGCGCCGATCGTCGTCTCGGGAACGTCCTGCACGAGTCCGGTCGCATCAGACACGATCTGCATCCAGAGCCTTCCCTGCGTGCCGCCGCCGACGGCGACGACGCGACCGATGTCGGCGCCCGCCGCCCGCATCGTCTCGACGTTGTGGCGCACGCCGAGCGCCGTGGCTTCGAGCGCCGCCCGGTACAGATCGCCGCGGGTGTGGCCGAGCGTGAGACCGGCGACGACGCCGCGCGCGTCCGCGTCTTGGATCGGTGTACGTTCGCCGGCGAAGTACGGCAGCATCAGCAGTCCGCGCGCTCCCGGGCCGGACTCCTCGGCGTCGGCGAGGAGCTGCGGATAGTCGGCTCCCGTCAGATCCTTCAGCCACGAAGTCAGCGCCCCTGAGGTGGAGAGACCGCCGGCGAGGTTGCGGGTGCCGGCGAACGCCCCCGCCGTCGTCCACATCGACGGTGTGCGCAGCGTCTCCTCGCCGGTGGCGACGAGGAACATCGTGGTCCCGTACATGAGCATGAGATCGCCGACCTCGTGCGCGCCGACGCTCACGGCCTCGGTCCAGGCGTCGATCGTGCCGGTGATGACGGGCGTGCCCTCCGGGATTCCCGTGGCGGATGCCGCGTCGGGGGTGACCGTGCCGGCCACGTCGCCGGCCCATCGCAGCGGAGGCTGCTCGATCGAACCCGCGTAGCGCGCCCACCAGGGTTCATGCCACCGCTCGCCCTCGATGTCGTAGAGGGGAGAGACCTGACTCGCCGACTGGTGATCGAGCAGGTAGGCGCCGGTCAGTCTGCGGGCGAGCCACGAGGCGGGCATGAACAGCCGCCGCGCTCGAGCCCAGGCCTCCGGCTCCTCCTCCGCGACCCAGACCAGCTTCGGCCCGCCGGCCTGCGAGCTGAGCAGCGAACCACCCACGCGGGCGATCTCTTCGGCGCCGATCTGGGCGGTCATCTGCTCGATCTGCACATGTGCGCGCGTGTCCACGCCGTAGAGGATGGCCGGGCGGACCGGCACATCGTCGTCATCGACCAGCAGGATGCACGGCCCCATGCCGCTGACGCCCACTCCGCCGATCTCGGCCTCGGGCACCGCGGCGATCAGCTCTCGCGCGATCGCGACGAACTCGTCCCACCAGACCAGACCATCCATCTCGACCCAGCCGGTGTGCGGACGGCTGACCTCGTGCGCCCTGGTCGCGGTCGCCAGGATCTCGCCGTCGACGTCCACCAGCACGCCCTTGCTGCTGGCTGTGCCGATGTCCACCCCGAGGGTGCAGCGCATGGTGTCCTCCTTGAAACCCGGGCCGTCGATGCGAACCTGTCGCCACTGTACGCGAAATCGATTTCATGACGCAAGACGCTGTGCGTCCGGGCCTTCGGAGTGACGGGATCCGTCAGCCGCGGATGACGGAGGCCGACTGGATCTCGTTGCGCAGCACGACCGTGCGCGCAGGCTGGGCATCGCCGCCGATGCGCTCCAGAAGCATGCGCGCAGCCGTGACGCCCATGTGCCGCGCTGGCAGCCGGACGACCGTCACGGCGGTCGGCGAGAGCGTGGTGAAGGGCAGCGAGCCGATCACCGCGACGCCCACCTGCGGTGGCGTGAGGCCGTGCTCGGTGAGCACCTGGATAGCGCCGACCCCGATGAGGTTGTTGCCCGCGACGACGGCGTCGGGAGGGTCGGGGAGGGCCAGCAGTTCTTCCATCGCCGCTCTCCCGCCGTCGACCCTGAACGTCGCGAACCGTGCGAGTTCGTCGAGGTCGAGCTCGGGTCGCGACGCTCCCAGCACCGCCCGCCAGCCGGCGGCGCGCTCTGCAGCCGTATCGATGTGCTCAGGACCGCCGATGTAGGCGATTCGGCGATACCCTGCGTCGATCAGGTCTTTCGTGGCCGACGTGCCGGCGGCACGGTTGGCCATCACGACCTCGTCGATGTCGTAGTCGGTGCCGCGGTCGACAGCCACGACCGGCCGCCCCGTGGCGAGGACGCTGTCGAGGTCGGTGTGCTCGTCGGCGGTCGCGATGATGATCCCCGACATGTGCTCGGCGATCGCGATCCGGAGATAGGTCGCCTCCTTCTCCACCTGCGCGTCGGAGTTGCAGAGCACGACAGAATATCCGGCTTCGGAGGCCACGTCCTCGACGCCCCTCGCCATCTCGGTGAAGTACGGATTCTCGATATCGGGGATGACGAGGGCGATGACCTCGGAGCTCTGCCGACGCAGCGTCCTCGCGGTGCGATTCGGCGTGAAGTTCAGACGGGCCGCGGCGTCGCGGACAGCGGCCACCTTCTCCTCCGACACGCTCGTGCCGTTGAAGACGCGCGAGACCGTCGCCGGAGAGACTCCGGCGAGCTCTGCGACGTCGTAGATCGTGGACATGCGAACCTCACTGCGTTGTCCGGATGTGCCGGATGTGAAGCAACAGTATCGTGCACGCATCCGTTCTCTGGCGTTCTGAGGTGAAATCGATTACATTGGCGCCCATGACTTTCGCACCCTCTGACCTGGCGACCCTCGCGACGCTGCGCCCCGTGCAGACGCGTTCGATCTCGCCGGAGAACTTCGATGGATCCGCTGGGGGCGGTGGCCGGGCGACCGAGGGCACGGGCGCATCTTGCGCGCGTGACCTCGGCCCCGGCTGGAAGATCTCGCCCAGCGTCGACGTGAAGGCGGGCGAGACGTTCGACCTCGCCCGCATCCAGGGTTCGGGCAAGATCACGCACATCTGGATCACCACGCACACCGACAACTGGCGCACCCTGCTGCTGCGCGCGTACTGGGACGGAGCCGAGGAGCCCGCCGTCGAGGTTCCGTACGGAGACTTCTTCTGCAACGGGTGGGGAGTCTTCGCCCAGGTCAACTCGCAGACGATCGCCGCCAACCCGCACGGCGGGTTCAACTCGTACTGGCCCATGCCGTTCCGCGACGGTGCGCGGCTCACGCTCGAGAACACATCGACCGTCGATGTGCGCATCTACTACCAGGTGACGTACGAGGTCGGCGGAGATCACTCCGGCGACGCCTACTTCCATGCGCAGTGGCGTCGCTCGAACCCTCTCGAGGACCTCACACCGCACGTGATCCTCGAGGGTATCGAAGGCCAGGGGCAGTACGTCGGCACCTACATCGCCTGGGGCGTGAACTCGAACGGCTGGTGGGGTGAAGGCGAGATCAAGTTCTACCTCGACGACGACACCGACTACCCCACGATCTGCGGGACCGGAACGGAGGACTACTTCGGCGGTGCATGGAACTTCGACATCCCCGGGCAGGGGTACACCGAGTTCTCCACCCCCTACCTCGGGATGCCGCAGGTGATCAGGCCCGATGGCCTCTATGTGAGTCAGCAGCGCTTCGGCATGTACCGGTGGCACCTGCTCGACCCGATCCACTTCGCCACCGGCATCCCGAAGGTCGACATCCAGGCTCTCGGCTGGCGCAGCGGATGGCGTTACCTGCCGCTGCGCGACGACATCGCGTCCACCGCGATGTTCTATCTCGATCGCCCGACCGCTCGGCGTCCGAAGACGCCGAGCGCGGACGATCTGGAGGTGCACCTAGGAACCGCTCCCGTGCCCGACATCGGCGCGACGCCTCCGCGCGATCCGCGGGCCTGACGGTGACCGGATGCTGTTCTCGCTGACCGGTGCGAGCGGTGCGGGCAAGTCGACCGTGCTCTCGCTCCTCGAGACCGTGGACTGGGGAGCGCCGGTCCGCTGCGTGGAGTTCGACTCGATCGGGGTTCCCGATGGGGCGGACACCGCCTGGCGGCACGGCGCCGTCGAGCACTGGGTGCAGCAGGCGCTGATCGCCCAGGCCGACGGCGCCCACGTGCTGCTGTGCGGCCAGGTGCCGATGGGCGAGCTCCTCGCCGCGCCCTCCGCCGATCAGCTCGATGGCATCCGCGTATGCCTGCTCGACTGCTCCCCCGACGTGCGCACGGAGCGGCTGGTGCAGCGCGGCGAGCACCTAGAGGTGATCGTGCACCACAACCGCTTCGGCGAGTGGTTCCTCGCGCACACCCTCGACCCGCGACATGCTCCAGAGGTGATCCGTGTCGCGAGCCCCCTGCCGATGCAGTGGTCGCGCTGGGCCGACCTGGAACCAGGAGATCCGCGGTGGCGGGCCGAGATCATCGACACCGACGCGCTGACCCCACAGGAGGTCGCCGCATCCGTCGAGTCCTGGATGCGGCGCGAACTCGCGGCGCTCTGACGTTCTCCGCTCCCGTCGCGAAATCTCCGGGTATGGATGCCGATTTCCGGGATTTTCTGCGACGGGAGCGGCCACCGGACCGTCTCAGGACACTCGTCGTTCGTGTGGGGCGCGCCTGTTCAGACCAGCCAGGCGGGTGCGCGTCCTCGCAGGACGGCACCATCGATCGAGAAGCGACCGGCGCCGGTGAAGGCGAGCGCGAGCGCCGCGACACCGAGCACGGCGACGAACTCGTAGCCGCCCTCGCCGACCCAGAGGCCGGCGGGCAGGTGCACGGCCACGATCGCGACGATCATGTCGATCGCGAGCAGGATGCCGACCGGGCGGGTGAAGAGCCCGAGCGCGAGCAGGGCGCCGCCGATGAGCTCGACGAAAGCGACGAACGGCGCCGCGATCTCCGGCAGGGGGACACCCATGTCGGCGAAGCTGCCGATGGTTCCCGGGAGGGTGTACTCGAAGATCTTCTGCGCACCGTGCGCCACGAAGATCAGGCCGACCACGACGCGCAGGACGAGGAGTCCCAGCGAGGCGGACGAGGAGGGGGCGGTGGTGTTCGTCATGAGGAGTTCTTCCTTCGTGGCAGGACACCCGCGCGCCAGGCGCGGAGCAGGGTCGTTCCCTGCCGACCACGCTAGGAAGGGGATCTATCGGTCTCCTGTGCGTGTGACGCCTCGTTACCGTCGCAGTCGGCGGCGCCCCCGTCGTCGCTCCACGCCGCCCAGAGCTCGGCATACGCCCCGCCATCGGCGAGCAACCTCTCGTGTGCGCCCAGCGCGACGAGGCGGCCGCCGTCCACGACGGCGATGCGATCTGCGTCGTGCGCGGTGGAGAGCCGATGGGCGATCGCGATGACCGTTCTACCTGACAGCGCTGCAGCGAGCGCGGACTCCAGATCGCGCGCCGCTCGCGGGTCCATGGCTGAGGTCGCCTCGTCGAGCACGATCGTCCCCGGGTCCGCGAGCACCACGCGGGCGAGGGCGAGCTGCTGTTCCTGCGCCCCGGTGAGCGGCTGTCCTCCGACACCGACCTCGGTGTGCCATCCCTCGTCGAATGCGTCGATCCATCCGGAGGCGCCGACCGTGTCGAGCGCTGCCCGAAGACTGCGGTCGTCGGCGTCCGGTCGGGCGAGCAGCACGTTGTCGCGGATACTCGTCGCGAAGATGTGGCTCTCTTGCGTCACGAGCAGCGCGGCCTGTCGTCGCCGCGCAGGGTCGAGCCCGGTGATGTCGACGCCGCCGACCGTCACGGTGCCGGAGGACGGGTGATCGAGACCCGCGATCAGACGAGCGAGCGTCGATTTCCCCGCCCCCGACGGCCCGACGACGGCCAGGCGCTCACCGTCGACGACCCGAAGCGTCACGCCGTGGAGCACCTCGCGGCCGGCGCGGTACGAGAAGCACACGTCGCGCAGTTCGACCGTCTCGGACGCGGTGAGGGAGCCGGCTGCTCCTCGCTCTCGCGGCGCGCGGTCGGCAGGGGCCTCAGGGTCCGGCATCCGACCCACGCCGAGCACCCTGGCGAAGGAGACGAAACCGCGCTGGAGTTCGTCCGTGCACCCGATGAGCGTTTCCATCGGAGCGACGAGCGCCGAGGCGTACAGCGTGACGGTGACGACAGCCCCGATCGACATGTGACCCTCGATCGCCAACCAGCCGCCCCACGCGAGGGACGCGAACACGGGAATGGCGAAGGCGAGATTGGACCAGGGGAGCATCACTTGTCGCAGCCGGATCCGGGCGAGCGCTGTCACCCAATGCGCCGCGATGGACTCGTCCATGGATCGGTTGCGCGCCTCTTGCAGCCCGAGTGACTCGACCGTCCGGGCGCCGGACGCCGTCTCGTGCACCGATGCGAACATCGGCCCGTAGCTCTCCCCGAGATGCCGATAGACCCTCGGCGCAAGCCGCACGTACCAGCGCATCACGACGACCAGCAGGGGCAATGCGAGAAGGTACACGGGCACCACCGGCGGGGCCACCAGCAGCGCTGCGACGACCGTGAGGGTCACGGTGACCGCCGCGATGAGCGCCTGCGGAATCGCATCGCGCACCGTCCCTCCGAGCGCGCGGATGTCCTGGGTGGTGCGGGTGACGAGCTCGCCGGTACCACCGCGCTCGATCACGCCGATCGGCAGGCGCAACGCGTTCCGCATGAACTCGTCGCGCACATCGCGGAAGACGTCCTCTCCGAGCACGAGGGCGGTCCGCGTCGCCGCGAGCAGCAGCGCTGCCTGCACCACGACGCTCGCCAGCATGGCACAGCAGAGGAGGGCGATGTCGGCGGCCGTCGCCTCGCGCCCCAGCGCGTCCACGAGCACTCCGAACAGCCGCGGAGGCGCCAAGGCTGCGATGGCTGCCGCCCCGAACAGCACCACGATCAGCACCAGCCGACCCCGATTGCGGCGCCAAAGGCCGCCGAGCGCCGACCAGACGTCTCTGCTGGTGGCGGTGGGCAGGGCCTGTTCGCTCATCGCCCCTCCTCCGCGCGCTCGGTGAGATTCGGCTGCGCCTGCGCGCGCAGCACTGCTCTGCGATACCCCGAATCACGTCGCAGCAGATCGTCGTGCGTGCCTTCGGACACGACTGCGCCGCGAACCACGTGCGCGACCCTGTCGGTCTGTGTGAGGACGAGCGGGCTGGCGGTCACCACGACGGTCGTCCGCCCTCGCCTGGCGGAGCGGATGCCCTGGGCCATGCGCTCTTCGGTCGGCGCATCGACCGAAGAGGTGGGGTCGTGCAGCACCAGTATCTCCGGATCCGACAGCAGCACGCGCGCCACCCCCAGTCGCTGCCGCTGACCACCGGAGAACTCGACGCCGCGTTCGCCGACGAGGACGTCGAGCCCGCCCACGGCCTCGACGACGTCGATGGCGTCGACCGCGGCCACGGCCCGCAGGATCGCAGGGTCGTCGTGGCGACCCCGCGGATCGAGGACACTCCGCAGAGTGCCGCTGAACAGGAACGGGACGGGATCGGCGACGACGACGCGAGCGCGGACATCGGCGATCGGCAGAGAGCGGATGCCGCGGCTCCGCAGCGTCACCTCGCCCTCCGCGCCGACGTCGTCCGCGTCGAGTCGCCCCAGACGATCGACGAGCGCACGCGCCACCGCGGATTCCGTGAGGACGACGCCCAGCAGCTCGCCCTCTCGTACGACCAGTCCGGTCGCGGCATCCGTCATCGCCGACTCGGCTGCACCGCTCTCGTCGTCCCGAGCGCGACCTTCGGAAGACTCCCACAGCGGCTCGACGCCGAGCACCTCGACGATCTTGCGGGCACCGATCAGCCCTCCTACGACCACTCGAAGCACCTGATTGAACAGCGTGACAGGCAGCATCATGAAGCCGGCGTACCCGTAGAAGGCGACGAGGGCCCCGATCTGAAGCTCACCCTGCGCGACCAGCAGGGCCCCGATCCACGTGAGGGCAGCGACCAGGACGCCCGCGATCAGGACGTTGAGTCCGTCGGCGGCTGCGAGGGGCCACGCCGCCCGCTTCGCCGCGTCTGAGAGGCCGGTGGAGTGACGCCGGAATCGGTCGAGGAACTGCTCCTCTCCTCCGATGCCCCTGAGCACCCGCATGCCCCTGACGCTGTCGGCGGCTACGGCGTTCATCCGTTCTGACTCCTCACGCACGGCCCACTGCCGCGAATGGAGCGATCTGACCAGGGTGAACTGCACGAGCGTGAACGCGGGCACGCCGACGATCACGAGCAGTCCGAGGACCACCGAATCGCGCAGCAGCAGCACCGAGACGGTGGTGAACGAGACCAGCGCCGACAAGAGCGACCCGACGTTCAGCGGGACGAAGCCGAGCATCCAGGTGTCGGAGGAGACCAGTGTGACGATCGCACCCGCGCGCAGCCTCCTGTCGACGGCGACGGTCGCACCGGTCGCCGCGTGCGCGATCACCTGGTTCACGCGACTCGCCGCGCGCTCGAAGTTGACCGAGCCCGCTCGATCGCGCAGACCCTGGATCAGCGAATGCTGCAGCTGCAACCACACCACGACCGCAAGCCAACGCAGGAACGCGCCCCCGTCGCCCGCGACGAGGCCCTCGTCGATGGCACGTCCGATCGCCCATGGTGTGAGCGCGAGTCCGAGCAGCCAGACTATGTCGCACACGCTGCCCTGGAGCACCGTGGTCCACTGCATCCTGATGAGCCAGCGCAGGAAACCGGCGGGGGTGCTGCCCTCCGGCGGCGGCGAGTACGGTTCGGGGACTGAGCGCAATCGATGCCCCCTCCTCAGACGAGTCCCTGCACCCGGAACTGCTCGGAGTGGTAGACGCTGTTGTTCCCGGTGTTCCATTGGCTCACGCTCAGATGCAGGTCCGACAGCGTCGAACCGGGGATGATGTAGCCGCCGTACAGCTGCGCGACGTGCGAGGCGTCCTCGGTGTTCCACTCGGTGCCGTACAAGAGGGTGGTCTTGGCTGCCGTGTAGAGATTGTCTGTCGGGGTGTTCAGCACCATCGCGTCGATCCGGTACGCGCCGGAGTTGAACCACGTGAGGATCCACTTGCCGCCGAGAGGGCGGAGACACATCTCGCCGAACTGGCCGGAGAGGACCTCGGTGACCGGCTTGCCCCAGCCCCAGGAGCCGTTCGCGTACCCCCATGGCTGGTAGGCCGACAGCGTGGTCATGTTGTTCGACGGCACCCGGTAGAGCACGATGCCCTTATCGCGCTGGAAGCCGGTGCCGTAGATGTAGACGTAGCCGTCGTTGCCCTCGCCCCACGTGATGCACTGGAACTTGCCCCCGGCCATGTCGGCGGGGAACTGCAGCCCGGTGTGCTGCCAGGTCGCGCCGTTGTCGTCGGACTTCCACAGCTCCGTCCAGCGCACTGTGCCGAACTGCGGGCCGTTGACGATCGCGTGCAGGTACATGCGCGAGCCGATCGTGATGACGTCTGACGGGATGACCGTCGTGAAGTAGTTGTCGTGCGGGTAGTACCAGAGCTGCGGGGCGGTGCCCTGCGTGTTCGCCCCCGCTCCCGCGGAGCCGTTGAACGTGACCCCGGAGACGAGGTTCGTCGTCGAGGAGTACAGGGCGACCGGCGAACGCCAGTTCGCACCGCCGACGTGGTCGGCCCAGGTGTCGCCGAACATGAACAGCATCCGCCCTTCCGGGGTGCGCGCGGGAATGCCGAGATCCGTCGCTCCCACCCCGTACTGCACCGGTACTTGAGTGCCGGCCAGCACCTTGACCCTCGTCACGGTGAGCCCCGCTGCGGATGCCGGTGGCGCCGGCGCCGTCGCGGCGATGAAGGCCGCGCCGAGCACCGCCGCGCCCTGGATGAGTCCTCGGCGGCTGACGCCGCGCTCGTTCGTGCTCTCGGTCTCCATCGACCGCTCCTCTCGTCACCGCATGGGTACTGCTACTTGAGACCTGCCATCTTGATGTTGCCGATGATCTGCCGCTGGAAGATCAGGAAGAGGATGATGACCGGGGCCGCTGCCAGGACGGAGCCGGCCATCAGCAGTCCCAGCTCTGTGCTGCGCTCGGAGCGGAAGGTCGCGAGATACTGCTGCAGCACGAACTTCTCCGGAGAGGTGATCGTGAGGATCGGCCAGACGTAGGAGTTCCAGTAGGCCAGGAACGCGGTGATCCCCATCACGACGAACGGCGGCTTGGAGAGCGGGAGGAAGATCCGCCAGAAGATGCCGAAGCGTCCGCAGCCGTCGAGCATCGCGGCCTCCTCGAGGCTCTTCGGGATGTTCAGGTAGAACTGCCGGATGAAGAACACCATGCCCGCGCTCGCGAGTCCGGGGATGACGAGCACCGCGAGGGTGTCGAGCATCGCCAGCCGGGTGACGACGATGAAGCTCGTGAGCAGGATCGTCATACCGGGGATGAACATGGTCGTGATGACGACAGTCCAGATCAGTCCCTTGAAGCGGAAGTCCAGGCGGGCGAACGCATAGGCGGCGAGCGAGTTCACCGCGAGGCTGCCCACCGTGAACAGGATCGCTCCGAAGAACGTCCAGGCCAGCGTCCGCAGGAAGGTCGGATCCGCCAGGATCTGCGCGTAGTTCTGCCAGAGCCAGACCTCGGGGAAGAACTGGAACGGCGTCTCGACGACCTCGGTCTTCGACTTGAACCCGGCGATCACCATCCAGGCGAGCGGGAACAGCGACGCGATGACGAACAGCGCGCCGAGGATCACCTTCCCGAGGAGGACGAGCCATCCCCCGGCGCTGCGCGGCGTCCGGGTCGAGCGCGGCTCCTTGCCCGCGAGGACGATGCGTGTGGTCTCCTGCATGACGGCCATCAGTCCACCAGCCTCTCGGAATTGACGAACTTGAACACGAGCGCCGAGATCGTCCCCAGCACGACGAACAGCACAAGCGCGGCAGCGATCGAGTATCCGGCGTTCACGTCGAGACGGAAATGGTTGAAGATGAAGAGGTTCGGCAGGGTCGTGGAGTCGAGCGGCCCACCCTGGGTCATGACGAGCGGAAGCTCGAACTGCTGGATCGCCGCGACGAAGCCGGTGATGAGCAGGTACAGCACGACATTCCTCATCTGCGGGATCGTGATGTACGAGGTCTTCTGCCACCAGTTGGCGCCCTCCATCGCGGCCGCCTCGTAGTACTCGGTGGGCACGTCCACCATCGCGGCGACCATGATGAGCGAGGTGAGTCCCATGCCGAGCCAGATCGCCGGGACGGCAACCGCTGCGAGCGCCCATTTCGGGTCACCGATCCAGGCGATCGGTTCGACGCCGAAGGTGCCGAGAAACGCGTTCAGGAGCCCGCCGGAGTAGTTGTAGATCAGCACGAAGATGATCGACGCGATCACCGCGGAGACGATCGTCGGGATGTAGATGCTGACCTTCAGGATGCTGGCCGCCCGGCGCGACACGGCGACGACGAGGCTCGCGAAGAGGAACGCCAGCACGAGCATGACCGGCACCGTCATCAGCACGAACGCGAAGCCGCGTCCGATCGTGGCGAGGAAGAGCGGATCCTTCAGGACGTTGACGTAGTTGCGGATGCCGACGAACTCCGGGTCCTTGTAGAAGCTCCAGTCCTGGAACGACAGATACCCGGCGTAGACCGCCGGCCAGATGACGAAGATCCCCAGCAGCACCACGACCGGCAGCAGGAACCAGTAGGCGGTCTTGTTGTCGCGGTATCGATAGCGGTTCTTCTTGCGCCGGATGTCGCGGCGCTCCTCCACAGCCTGGCTGGCCATATCCACCTCGTCGTGCTCTCGGGGCGTCGTCCCGCCCGGGGCCTCTGGGCCCCGGGCGGTCACGCCGACAGGGTCAGTTCTTCGGCGCCTTGTCGGGCAGCCCGTCGCGGTCGATCACGGTCTGGATCGCGGCGTTCGCGGTCTTGATCGCGTCGTCCACCGACGCCGAGCCCTTCATGACAGACTCCATCGCGGTGCCGACGGCCAGGTTCACATCCCACGGGTACGTGGAGCCGGCGATGGCGTCCGGGGCGATCTCGTCGACGATGACCTTCGACCAAGGGGCCTTCGCGGCCTCCTCGCTCGCGGCGACGGCATCCTGCACCGACTGGCGTACGGGCACCTTGGTGAACTGGGTGTTCACGAAGAAAGGCACCAGGTTATCGGGATCGCCGCCGATCGCCCACGACAGGAACTCGCCCGCGGCATCCGCGTTCTTGGTCTTCGCGTCGACGACCCAGGTGAAGTTGCCCATGGTGGTGGCGGTGCGACCGTCGGCGTCCGAGGCGCTCGGGAAGCGGCCGACGCCTGTCTTGTCGAGCAGGTCGGCGTAGTCGGAGCCGATCTCCGACATCATCCACGAGCCGGAGACCTTGAAGGCGACCTTCTGCTGCCCGAAGTCTTCTCCGGCGACATAGGCCGCGAGGGGCTGCTTGGGCATGTAGCCCTTGTCCCACAGCACCTTGTACTGCTCCATCAGAGCACGGTAGCCCTTGTCGTCGACGTCGGGCGCGGACCAGTCGTCGGTGAGTGCGAGGTGGCCGGAGAAGTTGTACTGCTGACCGACCGTCGACCATGCCATCGTCACGGCGTCCTGCGCGGGAGAGATGCAGTACTGGCCGTCGGCGAGCGTGGGCTGGATCTTCGCGCAGGCGTCGAGGAGGTCGTCCCAGGTCTCGGGGGCCTTGCTGGAGTCGACACCCGCGGCATCGAGCATGTCCGTGTTCCAGAAGAGCACGGTCTGCGGCTCGAGGAGCAGCGGGTACGCGTAGTGCTTGCCGTCGATCTCCGAGATGGAGGAGGCGATGTCGAGGATCTCGCCCAGCGCATCCTTCGAGACGATCGAGTCCAGTTCGTGCACGGATCCCGCGTTCACGAGGTCATGGAGGTTGGCGGAGCTCGTGTACACGTCGGGAGCCTTGCCCGCGGCCTGTGCGGCCTTCATCTTCTGGTCCCAGGCATCCGCCGGCACCTCGGTGTCGACGACCTTGATCTTGTCCTGCGACGCGTTGAACTTCTTGACGATGTCGGCGTACCACTCGTTCTCCACGGGGGTGAAGGAGCGGTGCCAGAACTGCACGGTGGTGACGCCGTCTCCGCCGCCCTCCCCCGCCGACTCGCCTGGGGTGCCGGACCCGCAGGCGGCGAGCATCGAGCCGACCGTCAGCGCTCCGAGAGCGGCGATCGCCGTGCGACGCGTGCGTGTGGTGATTCTCATGGGTTCCTCCTCAGGAACGGACTCCTCATCGAGTCGCTGCTGTGTGCTCGGCTGCCGCCGAAGGGATCCGGCCGCGCGTCGATCCTCGGTGACCGGGTAAGCGCCAGATTATGCGAAATCGATTTCATGCGCAAGGGATCAAATCGTCTTCTCAGCCCGCGCGCACCAGATCCGCCGAGAACCAGAACACGTTGTACGGACCCCAGAGGGAGAGCGTGAAGTAGATCGTGCTGCCGTCGTCGCTCACGTAACGCGGATTGAGGTACGGGGAGTACAGCCCCGGGTACTCATCGCCTGACACGAGCTCGATCGCCTGCCCCCACGGACCCCACGGAGTGACGCCCTCGCGGATGTAGGCGTTGCCCGCATCCGAGTAGGTCATGATCCAGCGATCCAGGTACGTCGACCACATGACCGACAACTCGCCGATCGTCCCCTCGACGACCGTCTCGGCATCCTCGAGATCGCTGCTCCATCGCGGGGTCTCGCCGTCGACGCCGGCGAAGTAGGAGTAGGCATCCTGGTCCTCGACCGCATCCTCCGTGGCCCGCACACGCATCAGCTGCACACCTCCGAATCGCCCCGACGGGATGGACCAGAAATAGATCCAGTCCTCGCCGCCTTCGTGCACCTCCGCCGTGGCGAACTGCACGAAGTTCGAGTCGCCGGGCCATTCGACGCCGTCCACGGGCGCCCAGCTCTCTCCCCCGTCGCGTGACACGATCAGCGCGGAACGGTTGGCATCCCAGGCACCCGGCTCTCCCCAGAACTTCACGGACATGTACGAGACGTAGATCGTCTCGCCGATCGCGAAGCCGTAGGTCGGGATCTTGGTGACCTCGCCTCCCGCACCGTTCGCGTCATGGTCCCCTTCGACGAGCGGAGCAGCCAGACCGATGTCGTCTTCGACCCAGCCGTCGAACGAGATCCCGTCGGACGGGTCGTCGTCGGTCGTCCACGCGGCGACGTTCGAGCGCCAGAAGCCTCCTTGTCCTCCGATCGACTCCGGATCGCGTTCGCCGAATGTGTCTCCGAACAGGAAGAACGTGCGGTCGCCGACATTGACCATCGACCCGAGATCGGTGCCGGCGACCGAGACCGCCGCGGTGTCGTTCATGGCGTCGGGGCCGGTGAGCTGCGCGATCTCCGCGACCTCGGAGACGCCGTCGAGCACGAAGGGCTTGTCGGGGTTCGGATCGACGCTCACCCCCGCACTCCCGGCGCATCCGGCGAGCACGAGGGCGAGGACGACGGATGCCGCGACGGCGGCCCTGCGAGATGCGGAAGTGACGGACATGATCCTCCTCGATCGGTGACGGTCATGGATCCGAATCTAGCGGAAATCGATTTCAACACACTAGGGTCTTCGGCATGGCAGACACCCCTACACTCCGTGGCTGCGCCCGTCCGCGGCCGACGGTTTCGAACCTCGGTGGGGACACGAGAACGGCATGCAGATCGGCATCCCGCCGACCCCGGGACCTCGCGGACTGCTGCGTATGTTCACGCCCTATCTCGACCACCCGGAAGAAGGCGCACGCTGACCGCATCCCCCACGCGTGCGCCTGAGAGAGCGTCGAGCGCACTTCCGTAGACTCGCCGGATGGCGAAAGTGCGGGCGCGTGCGGTTTTCGGCGCACTGCGTCTCACCGCGGCAGCCGTGTGCGCAGTCGCCCTCGTGCACCGGCTGTTCTGGGGGCTCAGCTCACGGACGACCGCGGGCGAGAACTTCTTCGCGTACCTGACGGTCGAATCGAACTGCGCGCTCGTGATCGTGCTGCTGATCGGCACTGCACTCGCGTTCACACGAGCGACTGACCCACGCTGGTTCACGATCGCTCTCGCCCTCGTGCTGACCTGGACCATCACGGCCGGGCTCGCCTTCGCCTTGATCGTCTGGCAGGCCGGGCTCCGCGGCATCCGCGTCGATGTGCCCTGGTCCGATCAGGTGCTGCACTTCTGGCTGCCCGCCTGCACGGCGATCGCCTGGGTGCTCACACCCGGCCACCGCCGGGTGTCGTGGTGGATCGTGCCGTGGTCGCTGCTCTTCCCTCTCGCGTGGGGCGGAGTGACGATGTGGCGGGGGCCGCTCGTCGGCTGGTATCCGTACTACTTCCTCGACCCGCGGCAGGTGTCGGGGATGCCCGAATTCCTCCTCACGAGTGCCGTGGCGCTGTCGATCTTCGCGCTCGTGGCGTGCGTGCTGGTGCTGATCAGCCGGATGCCGCAGATCAGGCGATCGGCTGCATGAACGGCGCCAGCGCGGCCATGGCCGCGGCCTGAGCGGCCTCGTCGTCGAGCGCTGCGAACTCGGCGGCGTCGGCGCCCCCGACGATCCCGACGAGGATCGCGTCTCCCGTGACGGGTGCGAGGTTGAACCAGGTGCGGATCGTCTGCTCTGCGCCGACCGCATGCCAGATGGTGGCATCCGTGTCGACGAGCGGCTCGTCGAACCGCAGCCAGACGGTCTCGATGAAGCCCATGCCGAGGTCGGCGATCGCCCCGCGCTGCGCGAACGGCAGCTTGGGCGCGAACTCGATACCGTCGCTCTGCAGCACCCCGAGCGGAACCGTGATGATGACGCGGTCAAACGACAGCGACTCCCCGGTGGCGATGCCGAGGCTCACGCCGGCATCGTCATAGGCGACGCGCGAGACGGCCGATGACAGGCTCACCCTGACGCCGTCGACGAGCTGCGCGAGCACTGCGCCGAGGTCGCCGAGCACGGCCGTGCGGGTGTCGGGCGGCAGCGTGGGCGGGAACCACGACGACGCCTGATCGGGGTCGGACCCGGCGGATGCTGCGACGTAGGCGAGCAGCGCCGCGAGCCCCGGTTCTGCGGGGTCGGCGCCGGCATCGGCGAGCGCCTGCGCCAGAGGGACGTCGGCCGGGAGCGCCTCGGCCGCAGCGATCGCGTCGATGACCGGCTGGCTCGACGGCGCGTCGACAACGCCGTCGGGCGACCTCCACAGAGCGCTCTCGAGGACCGCTGTGCGGATGTCGAGCGCGTTCAGCTGTTCGCCGAGCTCGGTGTCGTCGGCGCCGATGAGCCAGCCGCCGAGCTGCGCGGGCACGGGCCATCGCTCGTCGTCGACCACGCTCTGGATTCGGCCCCCGGTGCGATCGCGCGATTCGAACACCGTGAGCGCGAGACCCGTCGCGGCGAGGCGTGAGGCGGCGGCGGCTCCTGCGAGTCCGGCGCCGACGATCGCCACGCGCTCTCCTGCGCCGGCTGCGGCCAGCAGTTCCTCGGCCGCGCGGGTGCCGGAGCGGAGCGCTCCGGCCATGGTCCCCGGTGCATCTGCATCGGTCGCCTCACCAGCGAAGAACAGGCGGCCGCGGACCGGTGTCGCGAGCGCGTCACGAGCGGCGCTCTGAACGCCGACCGGAGTGAAGCTCGCCGCACCAAGGGCTGACGGGTCGGTCGACCATGCGCTGCGAGCGAAGGCGATCGGGGCGAGGCTGTCGCCGGTCGGGGTCGGCGAGGGAGTGCGATCAGGCGTGGGTGTGGGCGCCGGCTCGGGAGTGCACGAGGCGAGAAGCACCCCGATCACGCCGG
This sequence comes from Microbacterium natoriense, assembly GCF_030816295.1. Classification (NCBI taxonomy): domain Bacteria; kingdom Bacillati; phylum Actinomycetota; class Actinomycetes; order Micrococcales; family Microbacteriaceae; genus Microbacterium; species Microbacterium natoriense. The sequence continues at coordinate 220,222 of NZ_JAUSXV010000001.1, forward strand.
CTCCGGCGCCGACCAGCAGAGTGCGACGCGTCATCCTCATCGTGACGCAACGATACCGCGCTCGCCCTGCTGCGTCCCAACGACCCCACTGCACTCCGAGGGAGATGTCAGTCGCGGGCGCGCGGATCCCACAGGACGATCTCGGTGGAGCGGCGGATGCGCCGGCCGTTCGGCACGGGCACGACGCCGGCCGAACCGGCGGCGAACACGCGGACGCCAGGGCGGTTCTCCCGTTCGGCGCGCAATGCGGCCTCGAGGCCCGAGACCTGCCGGCGCAGCATCCGGTTCTCATCCTCCAGGTCGAGCAGCCGGGCGATCGCCGGCAGGCTCATGCCCTCGGACGACAGCTGGGCGACCTCGCGCAGCTGTTCGATGTTGCGGGTCGAATAGCGCCGCGATCCGCCGGTCGTACGACCGGGGACCACGAGGCCGATCCGGTCGTACTGACGCAGCGTCTGCGGGTGCATGCCGGCGAGCTCGGCGGCGACGGCGATCGCGAACACCGGGGTGTCGGCATCCATGCCCTGTCGTTCAGCCATCGGACTCACCCGCACAGAGCCCGGTCGTCATCGCCGGGCCTTCGCCATCAGGTCGGCCCGCGGGTTCTCGTCGGGCTCCAGCTCGTGGAACTTCTCGAGCGCCTCGCGGGCTGCCTCGTCGAGGTGCGAGGGCACCGCGATCTGGAGTTCGGCGAGCAGGTCGCCCGATCCCTTGGTCGTGGTGACGCCGCGACCCTTGACGCGCAGCACGCGACCCGAAGGCGTACCGGGGGCGACACGGAGCTTGACCGTGTCGCCGCCCAGCGTGGGGACCTCGATCGTCGCGCCGAGCGCGGCCTCGGTGAAGGTCACCGGAACCACGACGCGGAGGTTGAGCCCGTCGCGGGTGAAGACCGGGTGCGGCTTGACGGCGATCTGCACGACGATGTCGCCGTTCTCACCGCCGTCCGGCGAGGGCCGTCCGCGTCCGCGCAGCTTGATCTTCTGCCCGTCTGCAACGCCGGCCGGGATCTTCACCTTGAACGGCTTGCCGTCCTCGCCCTGCAGGGTGATGGTCTCTCCCTGCACGGCGGTCGTGAAGTCCAGCGTCGTGCGCGCGGTGACGTCGGCGCCGCGCTGCGGGCCTCCGTATCCGCGGAATCCGCCCGAGGTCCGCCCGAAGCCGCCGGAGCCGAAGCCTCCGCCGCCCTGGTTGAACATCGAGAAGATGTCCTCGAAATCGGCGCTCTGTCCGCGACCCTGCTGGCCGAACCGGCTGAAGACGTCTTCGAAGCCGCCCGCGCCCTGACCACCCGCGGTGAAGCGGGCGCCAGAGCCCATCGCGCGGATCTCGTCGTACTCCTTGCGCTGTTCGGCATCCGACAGCACCGAGTAGGCCTCGCTGATCTCCTTGAACTTCGCCTCGGCGGCCGCATCGCCCTGATTGGAATCGGGGTGGTACTTCCGCGCGAGCTTGCGATAGGTCTTCTTGAGATCAGCGTCGCTGACGTCCTTCATGACCCCGAGGGTCTTGTAGAAGTCCTTGTCGAACCAGTCCTGGCTAGCCATCTGTCCCCTACTCGGCAGGTACTGCGACGACGACCTTCGCGGGACGCAGCTCGACGTCGCCGAGCCGGTAGCCGACCTCGACGACCTCGAGGATCGTCGTCTTCTCCGCGCCCGGCGTGGGCTGCTGGAAAATCGCTTCGTGCTGCTGCGGGTCGAACTCGTCGCCAGCCTCGCCGTACGAGACGACGCCGAGACGCTCGACCACAGTGCGCACCTTCTCGGCGATCACGGCGAAGGGGGTGCCCTCGACCAGATCGCCGTGCTGGGCGGCGCGAGCCAGATCGTCGAGCACGGGGATGAGGCCCTTGGCGGCCTCGCCCTTCGCGCGCTCGATGTCGGTCTGGCGCTGCTCCTCGGTGCGGCGGCGGTAGTTCGCGTACTCGGCCTGAAGGCGCTTCAAGTCGTTCAGCAGGGTCGCCTCGGCGTCGGCGATCGCGGCATCCTCTGCGGCAGCCTCGTCGGTCTGCTCGGCGTTCAGGATGTCGTCGACCGTGAGCTCCTCGTCGGAGCCCTCAGCGGCCCTGGCCTCGGTGGAGTCCGGATTCTGCGGCGCGGGGCCGGATGCCGCAGCATCCGACCCCTCCGGAACCTCGTTCTCTTCGAAGTTCTTGTCCGTCATGATTACTTCTTGTCTTCCTCGTCGTCGACGACCTCTGCGTCGATGACGTCCTCGTCGGAGGAGCTGCTGTCATCGGCGGGGGCGCCCTCGGGGGCGCCGGCTGCGGCATCCGCCTGCGACTGCGCGTAGATCGCCTCGCCGAGCTTGGTCTGCGACTGGTTGAGCTTGTCGAAGGCCGTCTTCACGGCCTCGTCGTCGTCGCCGGCCAGCGCCGTCTTGAGCGCGTCGACATCGGCCTTGACCTCGGTCTTCACGTCTTCGGGCAGCTTGTCGTCGTTCTCGGAGATGAGCTTGTCGATCGAGTACGCGAGCGTCTCGGCCTGGTTGCGGACCTCGGCGGCTTCGCGGCGCGCCTTGTCTTCTGCAGCGTGCTCCTCGGCCTCGCGCACCATGCGGTCGATGTCGTCCTTGCTGAGCGACGAGCCGCCGGTGATCGTCATCGACTGCTCCTTGCCCGTGCCCTTGTCCTTGGCGGACACGTGCACGATGCCGTTCGCGTCGATGTCGAAGGTGACCTCGACCTGCGGGATGCCGCGCGGAGCCGGGGCGATGCCGGTGAGCTCGAAGGTGCCGAGCGGCTTGTTGTCGCGTGTGAAGTCGCGCTCGCCCTGGAAGACCTGGATCGCGACGGACGGCTGGTTGTCGTCGGCCGTCGTGAAGGTCTCGCTGCGCTTGGTCGGGATGGCCGTGTTGCGCTCGATGAGCTTGGTCATCATGCCGCCCTTGGTCTCGATGCCGAGGCTCAGCGGGGTGACGTCGATCAGCAGCACGTCCTTGCGCTCGCCCTTGAGGACACCGGCCTGGAGGGCTGCGCCGACGGCGACGACCTCGTCAGGGTTGACGCCCTTGTTGGCTTCCTTGCCGGCCTCGCGCTTGACGAGTTCGGCGACGGCGGGCATGCGGGTCGAGCCGCCGACGAGGACGACGTGCGCGATGTCGGCGACCTTGATGCCGGCCTCGCGGATGACGTCTTCGAAGGGCTTCTTGGTGCGGTCGAGGAGATCCTTGGTGAGGTCCTCGAACTTCGCGCGGGTGATCGTCTCTGAGAGCGAGACCGGGCCGGACTCGGTCAGCGACAGGTACGGCAGGTTGATGCTCGTGCTGGTCGAGGAGGAGAGCTCCTTCTTCGCCTGCTCGGCGGCCTCCTTGAGACGCTGCAGGGCGATCTTGTCGCCCGAGACGTCGACGCCCGTGGTCTCCTTGAACTGCTTGATCAGGTAGTCGACCAGACGCTGGTCCCAGTCGTCGCCGCCGAGGCGGTTGTCACCGGCGGTCGAGCGCACCTGGATGGTGGAGAAGTCGTCGTCCTTGCCCACCTCGAGGAGGGAGACGTCGAAGGTTCCGCCACCGAGGTCGAAGACGAGGATGAGCTCGTCTTCCTTGCCCTTGTCGAGGCCGTACGCGAGAGCGGCGGCGGTGGGCTCGTTGATGATGCGGAGCACGTTGAGGCCCGAGATCTCGCCGGCCTCCTTGGTGGCCTGACGCTCGGCGTCGTTGAAGTATGCGGGAACGGTGATGACGGCATCCGTCACCGTGTCGCCCAGGTACGACTCGGCGTCGCGCTTGAGCTTCATGAGGATGCGCGAGGAGATCTCCTGCGGCGTCCACTTCTTGCCGTCGACGTCGAAGCTCCAGTCGGTGCCCATGTGGCGCTTGACCGACGAGATGGTGCGGTCGACGTTGGTGACGGCCTGGCGCTTGGCCGTCTCGCCGACGAGCACCTCGCCGTCCTTCGTGAAGGCGACGACCGACGGGGTCGTGCGGAAGCCCTCGGCGTTGGCGATGACCTTCGGCTCGCCACCCTCGAGGACGCTGACGACGGAGTTCGTGGTTCCGAGGTCGATTCCAACAGCACGTGCCATGTGTTCTCTCCTTGTATGTGTGGAACGGGAAGTCTGCGGCGATCAGGGAAACCTGAGTCGCGATGACTCAACTGTACTCCGAGGGTCGGATGCTGTCAAAAGAAGTTGATATGAATTGGCTCAACTTTGCTTGTCTCGCTGTGCTCGCTCGACGGCCGGTGGGGTCGTCGCTCCGTCTCGCTCTTGGTTATCGTGGTGCGATGAGCGATGCCGTTGCCTTGCACGTCGATGAGGACGGATTCTTCTGCCTCGTCGCGCCCGATACGTATCGTGGCTTCGTCGATGAGGATTGGGAGCTCGAGCAGCTCCTCACCCACTTCGCAGGGCAGATGAACGCGGAATCCCTGTTCATCGCCTATCCCGGCCCGTATGACACCAACGAGACCGTCGTAGTCGCAGATGGCCATGGTGATGCTCCGGTGCTGCGTCAAGCGGTGGGCGCTGTGAACGTCGGCCCCGGAGGGCTGTGGCTCACCGACTACACGCAGCTGACGATGGCCGCGCAGTTCGACGATGAAGCCCCGACCGCGTCTTACGCGATTCGGCTTCCGATCGCAGAGGGTCGGCACCGGGTCGATCTCCGACAGCTCGACGGCGTCCCACGCTACGTGCTCACCATCACGCCGCTTGCGGATGATGGCCGCGAACCGGTCAGCGCGGTTCCCTGGTTCTCTTAGCCCGCGCCAGCCGAGCGTCACATCCGGTCCCTCGTCTTCCCGACGCGCAGCCGCGCCGCCGCGCCGCCGGGGAATGGCGCACGCCCCGACCGTGTTTCGCTGAATAACGTTCACATTCCGCGACGCCCATTCCCTTCTTACGATGGATCCGCCATGCCTGCACCCGAAGATCACGCCGCCTGGCGCGCACAGCGCCGCGCCGCCGTCACCGCGCCCACGGGCAACCTCGCCCTCGTCGAGACCCGTTGGACAGGGGCGGAGCGACCCGACATCGACGCAGAGCAGGCGGATGCCGCGGCATCCGTCACTGTGACGCCCATCGAGCGCACCGACATCTCGACCGGAGCCGCCGAGTACGGGTTGCGCGTGTGGGACGCGGACGCTCCCGCGATCCGTGCGTTCGAGAGTATCGACACCTACGACTACGACCCCGCATGGGTGATCGAGGCGCAGTTCTCGCCGGTCGAGGCCTCTCGCACCGTGCCTTTCGAGCACATCCGCGACAACGGAGGCACTCGCGAACTCGTCGTGCCCGGCGACATCACCTTCACGCTGAACGGCGCCGAGCACCGCCTTGCCGCCTTCGATGACGGCGGCCAGCTGCTGCTCGTGTTCGGCGACGCCACCAACGGCGCCGAGACGTACGGATCCGGCCGCTTCCTGTTCGTGCGCCGCGACGACGACAGCGCCTTCGGCGCCGCGGGCACGGTCGTGCTCGACTTCAACCGCGCCTTCGTGCCGCCGTGCGGTTTCTCCGCACAGTACAACTGCCCGCTGCCCCCGGCGCAGAACCGGTTCAGCGAAGCCATCCGCGCCGGCGAGAAGAGCGTCGTGTTCTCAGGCGGATTCGACATCTACTCCGCCTGAACTCCACTCAGCATCCGTCACCCGAACCCGCAGCATCCCTCACCCACCCACCAGGAGACCCCTGTGAAGAAGTCCCTCGCGCTCGGCGCGACCATTCTCGTCTCGGCCCTCGCGCTCGCCGGCTGCTCGGCCGGCGGCGGCGCGTCCGCCGACGGTCCGGATGCCACCATCCACATCGGATCGATCTACGAGCCCGTCAACCTCTCCAATGTCGCGGGCGGTGGCCAGGGCGTCACCGAGGCCCTGACAGGCAACGTCTACGAGGGCCTGTACAAGCTCACCGATGACGGAGAGGTCGAGCCGCTGCTCGCCGAGAGCGCCGACGTCAGCGACGACGGCCTGACGTACACGATCACGCTGAAGGACGGCGTCGCCTTCCACTCCGGGAAGAAGCTGACCTCGGCCGACGTGAAGGCGAGCATCGAGGCCGTCACCGCCGAGGAGTCGCAGTCGGCGCGCAAATCGGCCTTCGAGGTGATCACGAGCATCGAGACCCCCGACGACGCGACCGTGGTCTTCACGCTCTCGCAGCGCTCGATCTCGTTCCTCTACAACCTCAGCTACGTGTGGATCGTGAACGCCGACGCGACAGACCTGGAGACCAAGGAGGACGGCACCGGCCCCTACACGCTGGACGAGTGGAAGAAGGGCAGCACCCTGACCCTCGACCGCTGGGACGACTACTGGGGCGAGGCGGCCAAGAACGCCGAGGTCGTCTACACGTACTTCACCGATGCGACAGCCGAGAACAACGCCCTGCTCACCGGTGAGATCGACCTCATCACGAGCGTGCAGAGTCCGGATGCCCTCGCGCAGTTCTCGGGCGACGACTACGTGATCTCGGAAGGCACCTCCACCACCAAGGAGCTGCTGGCGTTCAACGACCGCGTCGCACCGTTCGACAACGCCCTCGTGCGCAAGGCGATCTACTCCGCGATCGACACGAAGAAGCTGCTGAACTCCATCTGGGGCGACTACGGCACACTGATCGGCTCGATGGTCCCGCCGACCGACCCCTGGTACGAAGACCTCACCGCTGTGAACCCGTATGACGTCGACCTCGCCACGCAGCAGCTGGCCGAGGCCGGGTACCCGGACGGCTTCGAGTTCACGCTCGACACCCCCAGCTACGACCCGCACCCGGCCGTGGCCGAGTTCCTGCAGTCGCAGCTGGCCGAGGTCGGCATCACCGTGAACATCAACACGATCAGCGCCGACGAGTGGTACACCAAGGTGTTCAAGGAGCAGGACTTCGAGGCGACGCTGCAGGAGCACGTCAACGACCGAGACGTGGTCTGGTACGGCAACCCCGACTTCTACTGGGGCTACGACAACGCCGATGTGCAGCAGTGGGTGGCCGAGGCGGAACAGGCCACGACCACCGACGAGCAGACCGAGCTGCTGAAGAAGGTCAACGAGCAGATCGCTGCGGACGCCGCAAGCGTCTGGCTGTACCTGTATCCGCAGATCGTCATCGCATCCAGCGACGTCACCGGATACCCTGTCAACGGCCTGAACTCGCAGTTCTTCGCCTACGACATCGTCAAGTCCTGACCTTCTCGACGCCTCGTGGATGTCGTGCCCTCCGGGGCGCCGTCCACGAGGCGTCGCCCGTTTCGTCCCAGAGAACCCATGCTCGCCTATCTCGCCCGTCGTTTCGCGTTCCTCGTGGTGTCGCTCGTCGTCGCCATGATCGTGATCTTCGTGCTGCTGCGGCTCCTCCCCGGCGACCCGGCGAACGCCCTGCTCTCCGTGAACGCGACCGATGAGCAGATCGCCGCGGCGCGGGCCCAGGTGGGATCGGATCAGCCGCTGCTGCAGCAGTTCCTCACCTGGGCGGGGCAGATGCTGCGGTTCGACCTCGGCAGCAGCTACATCTCGACTCTGCCCGTCGGGCCCGAGATCTCCGCACGGCTGGTCGTGACCCTGCCGCTCACGTTGCTCGCCTTCGCACTCGCGTTGGTGCTCTCGCTCGTTCTCGGCATCACGGCCGCGGTGAAGGCCCACCGCTGGTACGGCGCGCTGCTGAGCGGCTTCGCGCAGCTCGGCATCGCCGTCCCGGTGTTCTGGGTGGGCATGATCCTGGTCTGGATCTTCGCACTCGGACTGGGCGTCCTGCCCTCGGGCGGATTCCCGCGCGACGACTGGGAGGATCCCGCCGACGCTCTGCGTTCGCTGACCCTTCCCGTGATCACGATCGCGCTCGTGATGAGCGCTTCGCTGAGCAGATACGTGCGCTCCGCCACCCTCGATGTGCTGGGCAGCGACTATCTGCGCACCGCGCGCGCCGGCGGATCAGGGGTCGGCGAGGCGCTGCTGCGTCACGGCCTGCGCAACGGCGCGGTCCCCGTGATCGCCGTGCTCGGCATCGAGCTCTCGACCACCCTGCTCGGCGCCGTCGTCGTCGAGAGCGTGTTCACGCTGCCGGGCCTGGGCAGCATGCTGCTGAACGGCATCGCGCAGCACGACTTCGCGAACATCCAGGGCGTGCTCGTGGTGAGCACCCTGTTCGTGCTCCTGGTCGGCTTCCTCGCCGACATCGTCCAACGACTCGTCGACCCGCGACTGCGTGCCAGGGTGGCCGTCCGATGACCGCGGTGGTCGAGCAGGTGACGGACGCCGCACCCCGACGTCGCCGTCACACGACCCTGGGCCTCGGTCTGGGCTTCACCGGCGTCATCGTCCTCCTCGCTCTCGTCTCGCTGTTCTGGCTGCCCTTCGACCCCTCCGACATCAGCGGCGGACGCCTCGAAGGTCCGAGCCTCGAGCATCTGCTGGGCACGGACAAGCTCGGGCGCGACCTGTTCACTCAGCTCATGATCGGGGCCCGTATCGCGCTCATCGTCGGCACCGCATCCGTCGCCCTCGCCGCCGTGCTGGGTGTCGCGATCGGCCTGACCGCCGCCTTCGCCCGCCCCTGGCTCGACGACTCGCTCTCGGCCACGCTCGACGTGATCATCGCGTTCCCGGTGCTGCTCCTGGCGATGCTCGTGGTCGCCGTGCAGGGAGCCTCGCTGTGGTCGGCGATCCTCGCGATCGGACTCGCCATGTCGGCCGTCGTCGCCCGACTCACCCGCATCCTCGCCCGCCGCGTGCTGCACGAGCAGTTCATCACCGCAGCGCGCACCAGCGGCACCCGTCTTCCGGGGATCGTCTTCTTCCATGTCCTGCCGAACATCGCGCCGGCCCTCGGCGTGAACCTCGCCCTGCAGTTCGGCGCCGCCGTGCTGGCCGAGGCGAGCCTGTCGTATCTGGGGCTGGGCGCACCGCCGCCCAACGCATCCTGGGGGCGACTGCTGCAAGAAGCGCAGGGCACTGTGCTCACCGCACCGGTCGGGGCCATCGCGCCCGGAGTCGCGCTCGTCGTGCTCGTGCTCGGTGTGAACTTCATCGCCGACGGCCTGCGCGATTTCGCAGACCCGACTCGCAGGAGGAACCGATGAGCCTTCTCGAAGTCGCCGGCCTCACTGTCACCGCGGGCGGTCGACGTCTCGTCGACGACGTGTCGTTCACCGTCGCGGCGGGTGAGCGCGTCGGTGTGATCGGCGAGTCCGGGTCGGGCAAGTCGGTCACCTCGCTCGCGATCACCGGGCTCCTCGGCGGAGGGCTCGAGACATCCGGATCGGTCCTGCTGGACGGCACGCAGGTGATCGGAGCCCCGGATCGGATGCTGCGGCCGCTGCGCGGCCCGGTCGCCTCGTTGCTGTTCCAGGAGCCGCTGACCGCCCTCGACCCGCTCATGCGGGTGGAGCGCCAGATCGCGGAGCCGATCCGGCGCCACCTCGGTCTTCGAGGCGCCGCACTGCAGCAGGCCGTGCTCGGCGCCCTGAACGATGTGTCCCTGCCCGACCCTCGCATCGCCCGCGCATTCCCGCATGAGCTGTCGGGCGGCCAGCGGCAGCGCGTGGCGACCGCGATCGCCCTCGCGGCGAGCCCGAAGCTGCTGATCGCGGACGAGCCGACGACGGCGCTCGACGTGACGGTTCAGGACGAGATCCTGACGCTGCTCGAGCGCCTGGTGGCCGAGCGTGACATGGCGCTGCTGTTCATCAGCCACGACCTCGCGGTGGTCGCGCGGATGACGCAGCGCGTGGTCGTGATGCGACGGGGCGAGGCCGTGGAGCAGGGACCGATCACCGAGATCCTCGGCGACCCACAGCATCCGTACGCCCAAGGCCTCGTGGCGAGCGCCCGGGCGCTGGACTCGGCGCTCGACGCCCCCGCCACCCCGGGAGTGGTGCGATGACCGCCCTGCTCGAGCTTCACGACGCCCGGTTCGCCTACGGCCGGCGCACTGTCATCGACGACGTCACACTCGGTGTCTCTGCCGGTCAGGCACTGGGCCTGGTCGGCGAGTCCGGAGCGGGCAAATCGACGATCTTCTCCCTGCTCCTCGGACTCGCCGCGCCGCACGCCGGCGCAGTGCTGTTCGACGGCGCCCCGTTGGACCGGCGCGACCGACGCATGATGCGCCGGTTCCGCACCGAGGTGCAGACGGTGTTCCAGGACCCGTACTCCTCGCTCGACCCGCGTCAGCGCATCGACCGCATCGTGGGCGAACCGCTGCGGTCCCTGGGGATCGCCCGCGGCGCCGAGGCGCAGCAGTCGGTGGCGGAGGCCGTGCGCTCGGTCGGCCTCGACGCCGACGCCCTGCACCGGTACCCGCACGAGTTCTCGGGCGGCCAGCGCCAGCGCATCGCGATCGCCAGGGCCATCGTGTCGAAACCGCGCGTCCTGCTCGCAGACGAGCCGGTCAGCGCACTCGACGTCACCACCCGCATCCAGGTCATCGAGCTGCTGGCCCATCTGCGCGCCGAGACCGGCATGGCCCTCGTGATGGTGTCGCACGATCTGAGCGCGGTCGCCGCCCTGTGTGAGCGGACCGTCGTGCTGCAGGGCGGGCGCGTCGTCGAAGAGGGGGCGACCCGCGACATCCTCGACGCCCCGACGACCGCCTACACGCGCACCCTCGTCTCGGCGATCCCGCGGTTGCCGCGGTTGCCGCGGGAGGCCTGATTCGGGCACGCCCACGCCGAAGGTGGGATCACCCCCGCCGCGAGCACCGAGGTGCAGCCGCAACGGGTGCGACCTCAGAAGGGCGGCTCGGGTTCGTCGGGAGCTTCGGTGAACGTCACGGTGTTCACCGGCGGAGGCCGGTCGATGTAGATCTGTCCGGTCGGGCTCGTCCACGAGTAGACGCCGCCGTCGAGGTGTTCGACGTGCCACGGGGTGTGATGCTTCAGCACGTGGTGTCTTCGGCACAGTGCACCGAGGTTGGCGTCGGTCGTCTCGCCACCGAAGGCGTGGTCGATCGTGTGGTCGAGGTCGCTGTCTCGGGCCGGCATCCCGCATCCAGGGAATCGGCACCGCTGGTCCCTGGCCTGGAGGTGTCGCCTCAGGTCGGCGGAGGGCCGGTAGCGGTCGACGGCGAGCACGCCACCGGTGACAGGGTGGGTGAGCACGCGATCCCAACCGGATGCTGCACCGACCAGCGCCTTCGCCGTCGCGTCGTCGATCGGGCAGCGGCCGTTCAGCTCGGCAGGAGTGCTGTCGACGCCGGCGAGGCTGAGCACCGGGACCGTGACGGACACGGCCGCTGTGATCGCGGCGAGGAGCCCCTCAGGGGTGTCGTGCCCGGCCGGAGCACCGGTGAGGAGCATGTCGAGAGCGAGATCGCAGCGGATCTCGTCGAAGGTCCGAGCGTCGGGCACCACGTCCGGTTCTGTGGCGGAGTCGCCTGTCGCCGCAGGACCGAACGACGCGCCCGTTGGCACGCAGGAGCCTGTCTGCAGCGCCCTGCCCATCGCGGTGATCCGGTCGTACGCACCGTGGATCAGCGCCGCCGGGCCGTGCATGCCGAGCTCGGCCATGCCGTCAGGGCGATCATTCACCCAGATGCGGCGCTTCGTCCGAGCGTCCTTGTGCCGATCGTCGAGACCGCGCGGCTGGAACCGCTCCGCGACGCGCCGCGCCATCCGCCCCACTCGATTCGGGGACTCCGTCTCCGCGAATCCGATGATCTGCTCGGAGTAGGCGTCCCGGTCGGCCGCGTCATCGAGATGCTCCCCGGCCTCGACGATCACGCGCGCATGCCCGGCGCTGATGCGGCCGGCACCCTGTGCCTGCCACACCCGCGGGAATCGCTCGACCAGGAACGACGCCTCCGCCATCCGGCGCTGCACCGTCCGGTCGGACACCCGCAGCGCCGCCCCCAGCTCCGCGGCCACCGTGCGCGTGGACAGGTCGCCGAAATCCTCGTGACCTGCTTCATCTGCGACCTGCAGCGCCAGACGTGACGCGGTGGCGAGAATGCCATCGCGCACCGCCTGCAGCTGACCGATCGTGCGGTCGACATCGACGAGCATGCCGGTGAGCGCGGCCAGCGCGTCCACCTGTTCGATCGTCGCGTCAACCAGTGCCGTCATACCTACATCATGCTCGGGGCCTCCGACATTGACGCCCTGATCAGGGGCTGAAAACGGGCAGAATCATCACGGAAGGGCAACGAAGCGCGAATGCTCCGAAACGGGCGTTTCGTCTCGCTTCGCTCGCTCGACGACCGCAGGCTCGGGATCCGGCACCTGGGCGAGGACGCCCCGCTGAAACACCGCAGTCACACATACCCTTTAGAGTCGCTGCATGGCTCGACCCTCGCTCCTCGCCGTGTCGCACGGCACCGCCGACGTCGAAGGCGCCGCGGCGATCGCCGCCCTCGTCGCGCAGGTGCGCTCGGCCCTCCCCGACGTCGACGTGATCGAGGCCTTCGTCGATGTGCAGCAGCCGGACGCCGCCGAGCTCGCCCCGCAGCTCGACGGGCCGCTCGTGATCGTGCCGCTGCTGCTGTCCAGCGGGTTCCACGTGCACCACGACCTGCACGGCATCGCGAAGACCCGCCCGTCGACGGTCATCGCGGATCCGATGGGCCCCGATCCGCGCCTCGCCGACGTCCTCGCCCAGCGACTGCCGGAAGGCCAGGATCCGGTGATCCTCGCGGTAGCCGGCTCGCGCGATCCCCGTTCACTGACGGATGCCGAGGGCATGGGCGCGCTTCTCGAAGAGCGTCTCGGCCGAGACGTGCACCTCGCTTACCTCGCCGCGCGGCAGCCCGACCTTCCCTCGGCCCTTGCCGAGCATCCTGACGCGATCGTGTCCACGTACCTGCTCGCCCAGGGATACTTCTTCGACCTCGCCCGGCGGCAGAACGCCGATCGCGCGCTTACGATGCCGCTCCTCGACGGCGGCCCCGTGCCGCAGCCGCTGATCGACCTCGTGGTCGCCCGCTACGAGGCTGCCGCGGCCCGGCTCTGACGGCCCTCCCGCCGCCACCGCGCCGCATCCCGTTCCGGTTGCAGTTCGTGCCGTCGCAGCATCCGTCTCCCTCGTTCCGGGCGCAGTTCGCGTCGCCGAATTCGCGGTCGCCCGGCAGGAACTGCAACCGGAATGAACGGCGCACCGCTGGAGCGGCACGAACTGCGACCGGAAGGGCGCGGTGGCCCGCGCAGCACAGAACCACCGCGAGCACCAGACCCCGACGTCATATTTCACGTTGCGTGACGTCATATGACGCTCCTTGACGTCACATGTCCGTTCGAGTTCTTGAACGCGGTGCAACCTCCATAGCGTGATGCGAAGCCATCCCAGGGAGCAGTGCATGACGATTCAGCAGCCGACGCCGATCCGCGGTGCCCGCACGCGCACCGCGCGCGTCCCCACGAAACCCCACGGCCAGTGGGCGGTCGACGGCAACGAGCCCCTGAACGGCAACGAGGAGTGGAAGCTCGACGACAACGGGCTCAACGTGCGCGAGCGCATCGAGAACGTGTACGCGCAGGGCGGCTTCGAGAGCATCGATCCGACCGACCTGCACGGGCGCTTCCGCTGGTGGGGTCTGTACACCCAGCGCAAACCCGGCATCGACGGCGGCCGCACCGCCCAACTCGAGCCGCACGAACTCGAAGACGAGTACTTCATGATGCGTGTGCGGATCGACGGCGGGCAGCTGACGACCGAGCAGCTCCGCGTGATCGGCGAGATCTCGACCGAGTTCGCCCGCGATACGGCCGACATCACCGACCGCCAGAACGTGCAGCTGCACTGGGTCGAGGTGCAGAGTGTTCCCGAGATCTGGCGCCGCCTCGAGGCCGTCGGCCTGAGCACGACGGAAGCGTGCGGCGACGTGCCGCGCGTGATCCTCGGCTCGCCGGTCGCCGGCATCGCCGCCGACGAGCTGATCGACCCGACGCCGCAGATCCGCGAGATCGCCGACCGCTTCATCGGTGACGTGACTCTGTCGAACCTGCCCCGCAAGTACAAGACCGCGATCACGGGCCACCCCAGCCAGGACGTGGTGCACGAGATCAACGACTGCGCCTTCGTCGCGGTCGAGCACCCCGAACTCGGCATCGGCTACGACCTGTGGGTCGGCGGCGCGCTCTCGGTCGTGCCGCGACTCGGAGAGCGGCTGGGCGTCTTCGTCACCCCCGACCGCGTGGCCGAGGTGTGGCACGGCATCACCCAGATCTTCCGCGACTACGGCTACCGCCGCCTGCGCAACAAAGCCCGCCTGAAGTTCCTGCTCGCCGACTGGGGTGTCGAGAAGTTCCGCGAGGTGCTCGAGACCGAATACCTCGAGAGTCCGCTCCCCGACGGCCCTGCGGCTCCCAAGCCCACGAGCCTCGGCGATCACGTCGGCATCCACGCGCAGAAGGACGGCAGATTCTTCGTCGGCGCAGCTCCCCTGGTCGGCCGCGTCGCCGGCAGCACTCTCACCGCCCTCGCGGACCTCGCCGAGGCGCACGGCTCGCAGCGCATCCGCACGACGCCGCATCAGAAGCTGCTCGTCCTCGACATCGAGGAGAGCCGGGTCGAGAGCCTGGTGAAGGGACTCGACGCGATCGGGCTGTCGGCTCGCCCGAGCCTGTTCCGCCGCGGCACGATCGCCTGCACCGGCATCGAGTTCTGCAAGCTCGCGATCGTCGAGACCAAGGTCAACGCCGCGAAGGCCATCGAGCAGCTCGAGGAGCGCCTCGGCGCGCTCGAGCCCGAGATCGGACGTCCGATCACACTGCACGTGAACGGGTGCCCGAACTCCTGCGCCCGCATCCAGACCGCCGACATCGGCCTCAAAGGTCAGCTCGTGCTGATCGACGGCGAGCAGGTGCCCGGTTACCAGGTGCACCTCGGCGGCGGACTCGCGAACGTCGATCGCGAAGAAGCAGGACTCGGCCGCACGGTCCGCGGTCTCAAGGTGCCGGCAGACGGCATCGCCGACTACGCCGAGCGCGTCATCCGCCGCTACCTCGCCGACCGCGAGAGCGCCGGCGAGACCTTCGCGAACTGGGCGCACCGCGCCGACGAGGAGGCGCTGCAATGAGCACTCCGGTGACCATCCGTCCGGCCCGCCGCTCCCGCGAGGAGCTCCAGGCGCTCGCCGAACGCGGCAACGTCGAGCTGCGCAGCCGGCAGCCCGACGAGGCGAGTCCCGCCGAGGTCGCCGCGTGGGTGGCCGAAAACTTCGCCGTCTCGCAGGCCGCGGTCGCGTGTTCGATGGCGGATGCTGCGCTCCCGCGCCTCGTCGCCGAGCACCTCCCCGGCGTCGACGTGCTCTTCCTCGACACCGGCTACCACTTCGCCGAGACGACGTTCACGCGCAACGAGGTGGCCGAGAGCCTCGACGTGAACATCGTCGATGTGAAGCCCGAGCAGACCGTGCGCGAGCAGGATGCCGAATTCGGCAAGAACCTCTTCGAGCGCGATCCCGGCCTGTGCTGCGCGCGCCGCAAGGTCGAGCCGCTGCAGCGCGCGCTCGGCGAGTACGAGGTGTGGTTCACGGGCGTCCGCCGTGAAGAGGCGCCCACCCGCGCCGAGACCGAACTGATCGTCTGGGACGAGCGCAACGGCCTCGTCAAGGTGAACCCGGTCGCGGCCTGGACCTTCGACGATCTCATCGACTACGCCACCGTGCACGAGGTGCCGGTGAACCCGCTCATCGCGAACGGCTACCCGTCGATCGGCTGCGCGCCGTGCACGAAGCAGGTCGCCCCCGGCGAGGACCCCCGGTCCGGCCGCTGGGCCGGCCTGTCCAAGACAGAATGCGGACTCCACCTATGAGCACCATCACCCGGTCGTTGAGCGAGGAGCGCAGCGACGAGACGAAACGCCCGCAGGGTCTGTCCGCCCTCGACCAGCTCGAGGCGGAAGGCATCCACATCATCCGCGAGGTCGTCGCCGAGTTCGAGCGCCCCGTGCTGCTGTTCTCCGGCGGCAAGGACTCGGTCGTGGTGCTCCACCTCGCCGCGAAGGCGTTCGCACCGGGCAAGGTGCCTTTCCCGGTGCTGCACGTCGACACCGGCCACAACTTCCCCGAGGTCATCGCGTTCCGCGACGAGACCGTCGCCCGCCTGGGCATCGACCTCGAGGTCGCGCGGGTGCAGGACTACATCGACGACGGCCGGCTCGCCGAGCGCCCCGACGGCACCCGCAACCCTCTCCAGACGCAGCCGCTGCTCGACGCGATCGCCGCAGGCAAGCACGACGCCGTGTTCGGCGGGGCCCGCCGCGACGAGGACAAGGCCCGCGCGAAGGAGCGCATCATCTCGCTGCGCGACGAGTTCGGCCAGTGGGACCCGCGCAACCAGCGCCCCGAGCTGTGGAGCCTGTACAACGGCCGGCACCTGCCCGGTCAGCACGTGCGAGCCTTCCCGATCTCGAACTGGACCGAGGCCGACATCTGGAACTACATCGACCGCGAGAACATCGCCCTGCCGCCGCTGTACTACGCGCACCAGCGCGAGGTCTTCCGCCGCGACGGCATGTGGTGGGCAGTCGGCGAGTTCTCGCAGCCGCGCGCCGGTGAAGAGGTCGTCCGCCGCACCGTGCGCTACCGCACCGTCGGCGACATGAGCTGCACGGGTGCGGTGGAGTCGGATGCCGCGGACACGGCATCCGTCGCCGCCGAGGTGCAGCGTTCCACCCTCACGGAACGCGGCGCGACGCGCGCCGACGACCGGATCAGCGAGGCCGCCATGGAGGATCGCAAGAAGGACGGGTACTTCTGATGAGTAACCTCGCTGCAGACGTTTCGTCTCGCTCCGCGCGCTCAACCGCCAGCGAGCGCGCCAGGACCCTGTTCCGGTTCGCGACCGCCGGCTCCGTTGACGACGGCAAGTCGACGCTCGTCGGCCGACTGCTGCACGACGCGAAGGCGATCCTCGCCGACCAGCTCGAGCAGGTCGCCGCGACCAGTCGCCAGCGCGGCTTCGCGCACGGCGAGTTCGACTTCGCCCTGCTCACAGACGGCCTGCGCGCCGAGCGCGAGCAGGGCATCACGATCGACGTGGCGTATCGCTACTTCGCGACCGACCGGCGCAGCTTCATCCTCGCCGACTGCCCCGGACACGTGCAGTACACGCGCAACATGGTCACCGGCTCCGCCACTGCCGACGCCGTGATCGTGCTCGTCGATGCACGCAAGGGCATCATCGAGCAGACCCGCCGCCACCTCGCCGTCGTCTCGCTGCTGCGCGTGGCCCACGTCGTCATCGCGGTCAACAAGATCGATCTGGTCGGCTTCGACGAGAACCGCTTCGTCGAGATCGAGCTCGAAGCGGCACGCGTCGCCGAGCAGCTGGGTCTGCCCGGCATCCACGTGCTGCCCGTCTCGGCTCTCGAGGGCGACAACATCGTCGATCGCTCCGAGCGCACGCCCTGGTATCAGGGCCCGACCCTGATCGATCTGCTCGAGTCGCTGCCCACCGCGGTCGAGATCGAAGACACCGCCGCCCCCTTCCGCCTGCCCGTGCAGCTCGTGCTGCGCCCGCAGGGCGGCCTGTCGCCCGAGATCGCCGACCCCGAGCGCTATCGCGACTTCCGCGGATTCGCCGGGCGGATCGCCGCGGGCACCGTGAGCGTCGGCGACTCCGTCGACGTGTTCCCCGGCGGACACTCCACCACGGTCACCGGCATCCACATCGCGGGGCAGGAGGCGGATGCAGCCACGGCCGCGCAGTCCGTGACCCTCACCCTCGCGGACCAGATCGATGCCGCACGCGGCGCCGTGATCGCCGCATCCGGCACCATCCCTGCCGGCCGCCGGGAGGCCGTCGTCGAGCTGTTCCAGCTCGACCCGCGTGCGACCACCGCCGGGAGCAAGGTCCTCGTCAAGCACGGCACTGCGACCGTGCAGGCGCTGATCGCCGAAGTGATCGACCGACGCGACCTCGAGACGCTCGCCCATCACGACGCCGAGTCGCTCGCCGTGAACGAGATCGGGCGCGTGCGCCTGCGCTTCGCCGCGGACCTGCCGCTCGAGCCGTATGCGCAGAGCCGTGAAGGCGGCTCGCTCGTGCTCATCCACCCCGCCGACGGCGCGACGCTGGCCGCAGCGACCGTCGAGGACTGACCTGCACCACCCATCACTCGCTAAGGAGGCGAAACCGTGAAGATCAACCGCACCACCACCGCTCTCACCGTCCTGGGACTCACCGCGATGATGCTCGCGGGCTGCGCCTCGGCATCCGCTGACCCGGGCTCGGGCGACGCGAAGGGCGACGACCTCGCCGAGGTGCGCCTCGGCTACTTCGCCAACGTCACGCACGCCCCCGCGCTGGTCGGTCTCTCCGAAGGGCTGTTCCAGGATGCTCTGGGCGACGTCGCGTTGAAGACCGAGGTCTTCAACGCCGGTCCGGCCGCGATCGAGGCGCTCTCCGCCGGTGCGATCGACGCGACCTACATCGGCCCGAATCCCGCGATCAACACCTTCATCCAGTCGGGCGGCGAGTCGGCGAACATCATCGCCGGCGCGACCTCCGGCGGCGCGGCGCTCGTCGTGAACGACAGCATCCAGAGCGTCGACGATCTCAAGGGCAAGAACATCGCGACCCCTCAGCTCGGCAATACGCAGGACGTGGCGCTGCGCAGCTGGCTCGCCGACGAAGGCTTCGAGACCTCGACCTCGGGCGGGGGCGACGTCACGATCACCCCGACCGAGAACGCGCAGACGCTGACGCTGTTCCAGGACGGCGGCGTCGACGGCGCGTGGCTCCCCGAGCCGTGGGTGTCGCGTCTGGTCGTCGAGGCGGGTGCGCACGTGCTCGTGAACGAGGCCGATCTGTGGCCCGACGGGAACTTCCCGACCACGGTGCTGCTGGTGCGCAAGGACTTCGCGAAGGAGCACCCGGAGGTGGTCGACGAACTGCTCGAGGGCCACATCGCGTCTGTCGAGTGGCTCGACGAGCACGCCGACGAGGCGCCGGCCGTGATCAACGACGCGCTCGAGGAGGCGACGGGTAAGAAGCTCTCCGACGAGGTTCTTACGCGGGCGCTCGAGAACGTCACGTTCACGGTCGACCCGGTGGCCTCGACGTTCGAGACCCTCGTGGAGAACGGCCTCGCCGCGGGCACGCAGAAGGAGGGCTCGATCGACGGGCTCTTCGATCTGACCGCGCTGAACAAGCTCCTGAAGGATGCCGGCAAGGACACCGTCTCGGCCGCAGGGCTCGGGGAGGACTGATGAGTGCGCCCGCGGGGCCCTTCGGCAAGCTCAGGGACCCAGGTCCCGGTGCCGCATCCGTGGCGCGGCTGACGCCGAGCTTCGACGGCGTCACGCCGCTTGCGGCGCCCGCGCCCGCCGTCGACCCCGCGGTGCGCATCTCGCACGTCACGAAGCGCTACGGTTCGGGCCCGATCGTCCTGGAGGATGTCTCCCTCGACATCGCCCCGGGCGAGTTCGTGTGCCTGCTCGGCGCCTCGGGCTGCGGAAAGTCGACGCTGCTGAACCTCATCGCAGGGCTCGAGCGCACCACCTCCGGCAGCATTCACCTCTCGGCTGGGTCCCTGAGCCCGTCGAAGGGCGGCGCCTCGGTGATGTTCCAGGAGTCCGCACTGATGCCGTGGCTCACCGCGCGGCAGAACGTCGAGCTCGCACTGCGACTGCGCGGTGTCCCTCGTGCGGAGCGGCGCGAGGAGGCCCTCCGTCTGCTGGCGACCGTGAACCTCGCGGAAGCCGGCGACAAGCGTCCGCACGAGCTCTCCGGCGGCATGCGTCAGCGCGTGGCCCTGGCCCGTGCCCTCGCGCAGGACCGCGACGTGCTGCTGATGGACGAGCCGTTCGCCGCTCTCGACGCGATCACCCGCGATCTGCTGCACGAGGAGCTCGAGCGCGTGTGGCGAGCCACCGGCCGCACGATCGTGTTCGTCACCCACAACGTGCGCGAGGCCGCTCGCCTCGGCCAGCGCGTGATCCTGCTCTCCAGCCGCCCCGGACGCGTCGCGGGCGAGTGGCGCATCGCGAACACCCTCGGCCGACGCATCGAGTCGCCCGAGGTCGCGGCCCTCGCCACCGAGATCACCGCCGAGCTGCGGAAGGAGATCGCCCGCAATGCCTCTTGACTCCACGAAGATCTCCGCCGACGGCGACGCCTACGGAGATCTGGCGACGCTCTCGGCCGGTCTCGACCGCCTGCAGTCCGACGACGTGCAGCGCACTCCGCGATGGCGCGAGTTCCTGAGCAAGGCCCTACCGCCGATCGTGCTGCTGTTCGTGCTGCTGGGCGTGTGGCAGCTGTATGTCGTGATCGCGAACCCGCGCCCCGACAAGGCGCCGAGCCCGGCTGCCGTCGTCGGCGCTCTCGACGAGGCCTGGATGTCGGGGCGCCTGCAGGAGGCGGTCGCGACGAGCCTCGAGCGCGGTGTCATCGGCTTCCTGATCGCCATCGTGGTCGGCACCGCACTCGGGATGCTGCTCGCCGAGTGGAAGCTGCTGCGCCGCGCCGCGGGTCCGCTCATCTCAGGCCTCACCGTGCTGCCCTCCGTGGCATGGGTGCCCGCCGCGATCATCTGGTTCGCGCTCAGCGACGCAACCGCGTACTTCGTGATCCTGATGGGCGCGATCCCATCGATCGTGAACGGGCTGCTCTCGGGCATCGACCAGGTGCCGCCGCAGCTGCGCCGCGTGGGCATCGTGCTCGGCGCGAGCCGCTGGCAGCTCGCCACCTCCGTCACGTTGCCCGCGGCGCTCCCCGGCTACTTCGCGGGCCTGAAGCAGGGCTGGGCGTTCTCGTGGCGCTCCCTGATGGCGGCCGAGATCATCACCAGCGGTGGAACGATCGGCTTCGGCCTCGGCACGATGCTGAACCAGTCCCGTGAACTCGCCGACCTCGCAGGAGTCCTGGCCACGATCCTGCTCATCCTCGCCATCGGCATCGTGATCGAGCTGGCCCTGTTCGGCCCGCTCGAGCGGCGGATGCTGCGCAACCGCGGACTGCTGCTGGGAGGCGGGCGATGACCGGACACGTCACGCTCGTCGGTGCGGGACCAGGCGACGCCGGGCTCCTGACCGTGCGAGGTCTGAAGGCCCTGCAGAACGCCGACGTGATCGTCGCCGACCGGCTCGGCGCCCGCGCGGTGCTCGAACAGCTCGCGGCCGAAGGCGTCGTGCTGTCAGCTGAAGTCATCGATGTCGGCAAGCTGCCGGGGCACCATCCCGTGCCCCAGGACGGCATCAACGAGCTGCTCGTCGAACTCGCCGCCGCGGGCAGGAACGTCGTGCGACTCAAGGGCGGCGACCCGTTCGTGTTCGGCCGCGGCCGCGAAGAGCAGCTGTTCTGCGAACAGCGCGGCATCCCGGTCGACGTCGTCCCCGGCGTCACGAGCGCCATCTCGGTGCCTGCCGTCGCCGGCATCCCGCTCACCCATCGCGGTGTCGCCACGTCGTTCACGGTCCTCAGCGGCCACGACCAGATCGATCGGGTGCCCGGCGGAGGCGACCACACGGTCGTCCTGCTGATGGGCGTCAACACGCTCGGGCACTCGGCTCACGTGCTCGCAGCCGGGGCCCGAGGCGCCGACTGCCCAGTCGCGATCATCGAAGACGGCTACGGTGCGACCCAGCGCGTGACGATCGGCACGCTCGGAACGATCACCGGGATCGCTGCCGCCCGACAGGTGCGCTCCCCCGCGGTCATCGTCATCGGCGACGTCGTGCGGTTGAGCCCGCACGCAGCCGGACGATCCACGGATGCGGTGACGATTCACGGAGCATCTTCCGTGAATCCCCCGTCCATCGTCGCCGGCTCCGCAGATCGTCTCTCCTCGAATGCGGATGCCGCGCCCAAACCTCGCTGGACCGATGCCCTCACCGCGGGCCTCGCCGTCGACACCGGACTCGTCCAGGTCGTCGAGACCTCCCTCACCTCCCGCTGAATCACCGAAAGACCAGGCCATGTCAACGACCTCTCTGTCCCTGCGCGTCGCAATCGTCGGCGCCGGGCCCGCCGGCATCTACGCGGGCAATCTGCTCGCCAACGCCGTCAAGGAGCGCGGCGGTCGCGTCGAGATCGACCTGTTCGAGTCGCTCCCCGCGCCTTACGGCCTCATCCGCTACGGCGTCGCACCCGACCACCCCCGCATCAAGGGCATCGTGAACTCTCTGCACGAGATGCTCGACGCGTTCCCCGAGACCGCAGACGGTGACGCTTCGACAGGCTCAGCGACCCAGACCGCGAGTCGACGCACGATCCGCTTCGTCGGCAACGTCGAGGTGGGCCGCGACATCTCTCTCGACGAGCTGCGCGAACGCTACCACGCCGTGATCCTCGCCACCGGCGCCATCCGCGACGCGGCTCTCGACATCCCCGGTGTCGACCTGCCCGGCTCCTACGGCGCCGCCGACTTCGTGGCGTGGTTCGACGGCCACCCCGACGTCGCCCGCACCTGGCCGCTCGAGGCCTCGTCTGTCGCCGTGATCGGCAACGGCAACGTCGCCCTCGACGTCGCCCGCGTGCTCGCGAAGCATCCCGTCGACCTGCGCACCACCGAGATCCCCGACAACGTGCTCGAGGGGCTGGAGTCCTCCGCCGTCACCGACGTGCACGTGTTCGGTCGCCGCGGACCCGCCGACATCAAGTTCACGCCGATCGAGCTCCGCGAACTCGGAGAGGTGAACGACGTCGACATCGTGCTGCACGACGAGGACTTCGACGGCGTCGACCCCGCATCCGCCACCAACAACCAGCTCAAGGTCATGCTGCGCACCCTGAACAGCTGGCGCGAGCGCCCCGCCGGCACGGCGTCGCGCCGCCTGCACCTGCACTTCTGGCACGCCCCCGTGGAGATCACGGGCGACGGCAAGGTCGAGAGCATCCGCTTCGAGAGGACGGCGTTCGTCAAGAGCGAGACGGATGCCGAGGGCGCCCTCGTGCGCACCGGCGAGTTCCGCGACTACGACGTGCAGGCCGTCTACCGGGCCGTGGGCTACTACGGCACCCGTGTCGTGGACGCTCCTTTCGACGAAGCCCGCGGCGTCGTTCCGAACGAGGCCGGGCGCGTCGAGGCCGAACCCGGCCTGTACGCGACCGGATGGATCAAGCGCGGCCCGGTCGGTCTGATCGGCCACACCAAATCCGACGCTCTGGAGACGATCACCAACCTCGTGGCGGATGCCGAGGCCGGGCTCCTCACCGCCCCGACATCCGACGAGGACGTCCTCGATGTGCTCGACGCGGGCGGCACCGAGTACACGACGTGGGACGGCTGGCTCGCCCTCGACGCCCACGAGCGCGCTCTCGGAGAGAACCACCGGCACACGCGCGAGCGCGTCAAGGTCGTCCCCCGCGACGAGCAGGTCGCGGTCTCCCGCGACGCCGAACACGAGAGCGCTCTCGCCCGATGACCTACGTCATCGCGCTTCCGTGTGTCGATGTGAAGGATCGTGCCTGCATCGACGAGTGCCCCGTGGACTGCATCTATGAGGGTGAACGTTCGTTGTACATCCATCCGGATGAGTGCGTGGACTGCGGGGCGTGCGAGCCGGTGTGTCCGGTCGAGGCGATCTACTACGAGGATGATCTGCCTGAGGAATGGGCGGACTACTACAAGGCGAACGTGGAGTTCTTCGACGAGATCGGCTCGCCCGGTGGCGCGGCCAAGACCGGCGTCATCGCCTTCGACCACCCGATCATCGCCGCCCTCCCGCCCCAGGACGGCGGTCATGACTGAGCCCTACGACGTCCTCATCGTCGGCGGCGGGCCCGCAGGACTGTCTGCCGCGCTGAACCTCGGCCGTTCGCTCGTGCGCGTGCTCGTCGTCGACGCCGACCGGCCTCGCAACGCCGCGACGCTGAACTCGCACGGCTTCCTCACGCGCGACGGTGTTCCCCCGCACGAGCTGCGCAAGATCGCGCGGCAGGAGCTCGCGGCCTATCCGAACGTCGCGATCCGCTCGCGCGTGAAGGTGACATCCCTCGCGCAGAGCCTCGGCGGGTTCACCGCTGGCATCGGCCGCACCACGTCCACCGAGACCGTGTCGGCACGCTCGGTGCTGCTCGCGACAGGTCTGCGCGAGACGCTCCCCGACGTGCCGAACCTGCGCGGCTTCTACGGCATGAGCCTGTTCAGCTGCGCGGCCTGCGACGCCTGGGAGCTCCGCGGCCGCCGCATGGCGCTGATCGGAGAGTCCGCGGATCTCGCCGACCGCGCTCGACTGATCGGCCGCTGGACCGAGAGTGTCACCGTGTTCACGAACGGCTCAGACGTCGTCACCACGGCAGAGGAGGCGGAGCTCGCCGCCGCCGGGGTGAACGTGCTGCGGCATCCGATCGTCGAGCTCGTCGGTGAGCGCGGACGCCTCGAGGCGATCCGCCTCGCCGACGGCAGCCTCTTCGAGGTCGAGGGCGGTTTCGTGCGTCCGGAGTGGGAGACCGACCTTTCGTTCCTCGACGGGTTCGCGGCATCCGTCGATCGACACGGCCACCTCGTGACCGACCGATCGGGGCGCACCGACGTCCCCGGTCTGTACGCCGCCGGTGACGCCGCGGCTCCCGGCCCGCAGCAGCTCATCGTCGCGGCCGGCGCCGGCGCCCGCGTCGCCGCCGTGATCGTGCACGACACGATCGGCGTCGCGACCGCGCACTGACCCTCTCCTCGGGGGCGCATCAGGGATAGGCTGACCGGCATGACGCGTACATCGGGGGGCCGTCTCGCCGCGGCGATCGTCGTGGGACTCGCCGTGCTGCCGCTGAGCGGCTGCCTGTACGCGCAGATCCCCGAGCACCCGACGATCGTCGACTACGAGCCCGTCCCGACCGATGAGCCGACCGACGAGCCGGCGACCGGACTTCCGACCTCGATGAGCTTCGCGGACGGCGCGGACCTTCCGTCCACCGCATACGTCGAGTGGGGCGACGGCTTCTTCGCCGATGACGGGTGGAAGGTCACCAAAGCCGACGACGGCAACGGCGGATGGGCCTACGGCACCGTGGACGACGTGTGCATCGCACAGTTCTGGCAAGGCGACATCTCGAGCCTGCCGCTCGTCCCCGGCGACGACAGCGCCAGCTCCGACGCGCTGCTGGCGTACGTGCTCGGCAATTCGACCGCGGCGGAGGTCACGCCTCTCGCCGACACGGTGACGCTCGGATACGGAGCCGGAGGCGACCCGTCACTCGAAGCGCGGCAGGTGGTCGGTGCAGACAGCGGACGCGACTGGTACATCACCGCGCGCGCCTTCACGGCGACCGGCTACGGCGTGTACCTCATCACGGACTGCACGGGCGGCGACGTCGCCGCGACCTTCGCCGAGGTCGTCGAGAAGAACCCGGTCGTCATCACCGGGTGAGGCGCCGAACGGGGCTCAGCCGCAGGAGCAGGGGGCGGAGCCGCCGCCGGGCGGACCCACCAGCAGCAGGATGACGTAGAGCGCGACGACGGCGATCGCGATGAGCGCGCCGAGCACCCACGGCCGTCGCAGGAACCAGCGCATCAGCCTGTCGAACCAGGTGCGGTCGCGCGGGTCGTCGCTCGCGTCCAGACGCCAGTCGCCCGCGAGGCGGCCGGTGCGGTGCAACCAGATCTCCATCGGGATCGTCGCGTAGGGGACGACCGCACTCGCGACGGCGAGCACGGCGGTTCCGGCATGCCAGCGGTTGTTGAGCGCGACGAGGATCGCCGTCGCGCCGTAGGCGAGGAAGACGAAACCGTGGATGCCGCCGCCGATCGTGACCACGATTCCGGGCGCTCCGGCAGCGCGGGCGATGAGCGCGGCGATGAGGATCGTCCAGGTGATCGCCTCGGCGATCGCCAGCGCGCGATAGAGGCGGGAGGGCTGAGTGAACACGGTGCTCCTGAGGTCGGGGGGGTTCCACGCTAGGCGGAGATGCGGCATCCGGAATCCATCGAACGGTTGACACGCCCGTCCGCGGAATAGGCGGAGGCCTCCCGACGTTGCCGAAGGCATGGTGACAGTCGACTCCGAAGCTCTCTCGCAGGTGCTCGGCGCGATCGACCTCAGGGTCGGCGTGGGGCGTCGTGAGCGGCTGGATGCTGGCGGGCTCCTCCCTCTCGCACCGGGAGACGCGACGCTCGTTTACGTCGCAGAAGGTGCGGTGCGCGGCATCCCCCCGCTGGATTCCGGATGCCGGCTCGACATCGATCGCGACTCGCATCGCGTCGAGGTCGACGGGCCGAAGGGATCGGCCGTTCTGCACAGAGGCGACGCGTTCCTCACGCTCGGGCGCGGTCCTGTGGCCCTCGTGTCCGATGAGGCGACGACCCTGATCGTGGTCGCCCTCGAGCTCGCCGACCTCACGCCGGCTCTCCGCAGTGCGCTGCCCGACTACATCACCGTCACCGGATTCGACGTGCTCGAGCCGGCCGCCGCCGCGCTCGCCGAGAACATGGGCCCCGTGGTGCCGTCCGAGCATCCGAAGCGCCAGGGCGACCCGTTGATCTGCCGGCTCATGGCGACGACGGTGCTGCTGTCGGTCATCCGCTCCTGGGCGGAGAACGGCTGCGCCCCGGAAGGCTGGCCCCACGTCTCGAAGGACCCGTTCCTCGACCGCGTGGTCGAGGCGATCCATCAGGCGCCCGGTCGTGAGTGGACCGTCGAGCGGCTGGCCGGCGTGGGCGCCATGTCGCGCTCGGCGTTCGCCGAACGCTTCCGCAGCGCGATCGGCCGCTCCCCCGCCGACTACGTCACCGAGGTGCGCATCGATGCGGCCAAGCGGATGCTCGAGGCGGGCCGCTCCGTGTCGGAGACCTCGCGCGAACTCGGCTACTCCTCGGACGAGGGCTTCAGCCGCGCCTTCCGCCGCCGCACCGGCGTGAACCCGAGCGCCTGGCGCCGGCTGCCGGTCCCCGCGTAGCCCGCGAGGCCGGTGCCCGGCACGCCCGGCACCCGTTCCCACGTTGTGCGAAAAGTCGGAGAGTCCGGCGACACGCCGGGTGCCGCATGCCGTGCACCCGAGTGTCGCGCCAGAACTCCGACTTTTCGCACCGAGCGGGCCGGTGAGACGCGGTGCGCTACGCCACGACCCGCTGCGCGCGCGAGCGGTTCGACAGCCCGAACAGCACCGCGCCGATCACCAGCATCACCGCACCCAGCGCGTAGACGAGTTCGATGCTGAGCGTGTCGACGAGGAGGCCGCCGATTCCCGCCGCGATCGTGATCGCCAGCTGGAAGCCCACGACCACCAGGCTGCCGCCAGCCTCCAGGCGGTCCGGCATCCGATGCCCGACCCAGGTGTTCGCGACGATCAACCAGGACGAGAAGAGGAAGCCCCACACGAGCACGACGATGCCGACACCCAGAACGGTTCCCGAGAGCAGGATCACGGATGCCACGGCCGCCGCGATCACGAGCGGCACGACGACCGACAGGAATGCGAAGGTGCGGTCGATCACGAGGCCGATCACGATGTTGCCGATGAGGCCGCCGAG
The DNA here is from genome assembly GCF_030816295.1 of Microbacterium natoriense. Lineage (NCBI taxonomy): Bacteria > Bacillati > Actinomycetota > Actinomycetes > Micrococcales > Microbacteriaceae > Microbacterium > Microbacterium natoriense. Next base: position 247,505 of record NZ_JAUSXV010000001.1, read on the forward strand.
GCCGAACAGCGCGAGCAGCACCACGATGGTCGACGCGTCGACGTCGGGGATGCGCTCGAGCGCGAGGCGCACGTACGTGTAGGCGAGGAAGTGCCCGAGGACGACGGCGACGTGGCCGATGAGGCCGAGGCCGATTCCCGGCCGGCGGACGGTGTCGACGAGCAGGCGGATGCTCGACGCCTGCGCCGCCGGCACGGAGGGCAGGGTGAAGCGAAGGGCGACGGCGAGCACCACCATGAGCACGCCGGCGAGCGCGAACACCAGGTGCCAGTCGACGAGTTCGGCGAGCATGACGCCGAGCGGAACCCCTGCGACGGTCGCGAGCGAGACGCCCGCTGAGGTGAACATCACCCCTCGCCCCAGGCGCTCAGGGCCGGCGAGGGTCGCGGCGACGGTGATGGACATCGACCAGAACGCGCTGATCGCGGCGCCGAGGAGGAAACGGGCGGCGAGCACGAGCACGAGGTTCGGCGCGATCGCGACGAGCAGGTTCGATACCGCTGCGGCGAGCGCCATCCACACGAGCAGCGACCGCCGGTCGAGGCGAGGGAAGATCAGGCCGATCGTCGGAGCGACGACCAGACCGACCAGTGCCGTGATCGTGACGGTCTGTCCGGCCTGGCCCGGAGTGACGCCGAGCGAGGCCGCCATCTCGGTGAGCACTCCGTTCGGCAGGAACTCCGCCGTCACCAGCAGGAACCCCATGAGCATGAGCACGATCAGCCCGCCGTAGCGGATGCGGTCGGCGCTCGCGACAGGGGTGGTGGGAACAGGAGCGGTGATCGTCATGCTTCCAGACTGGCAGTACGCGGATGCCGTCACCCGACAGGCCGTCCACGGCATCCGACCGATCGTCCGGGTCGGGCGCCCGGCCCGCCGGCGCGCACGCCAGGCCGTCAGCCGAGGAACCGGACGACCCCGCTGACCGTGGCGCCGTCGGAGGCGGCGATGACCATCAGCAGGCCGCGGTCCTCGCCGTCGATCAGACAGCGGAACACCGGATGCCCGCCCGCCCATCCGGAGGGCTCGACGGCGTATCGCGCACCGCGACCGGCGGCGCTCGCACGGAGGAACCGTCCGATCGCTTCCCTCCCGTCGTACCGATGCGGCGCAGGCGGCATCGCGAGCCAGGATCGATCGGTGAGGAGCGCGAGCACCCCGTCCACGTCGTCCGCGGCGTAGGCCCGAGCCAGTCGTTCGGCCAGCCGCAGCTCGTCCTTCGGCGCGGCGAGCGGATCGTTCGGCGGCATCGCGGCACGCGCGCGCTGGAGCAGCCCCTTCACCGCGGTGGGAGACGACTCCAGCATCTCGGCGCACTCGGCCACCGTGAAATCGAGCACGTCGCACAGGACCAGGGCCGCGGTCTGGCGGGGCGGCAGGGAGTGCAGGGCACACAGGAACGCGTACTCGAGACCGTGCCTGACGTCCAGCGGGTCATCGGCCGACGGGGCGGGGTGCGGATGCGGTTCGCACCAGGTCACGCGCTCCTCCCGACTCGGAGCAGGCACGTCGAAGGGCGGCAGCGGAGCAGTCGGAGGGCGCCTGGCACCGGCGCGCACCGCGTTGAGGCAGCGCGATGTGGCGATCCGGTAGAGCCAGGTCCGCAGCGACGACCGCCCCTCGAATCCGGGGAGCGCCTGCCACGCCGAGAGCAGCGTCTCCTGCAGCGCGTCCTCGGCGTCGTGAAGCGAGCCGAGCATCCGGTAGCAGTGCACCCGCAGCTCGTGCTCGTAGGGGCGCACCAGCTCGGCGAACCCGTCGTCGCCGGGTCGTGCCCGAGAGCCCCCGTCATCCGCGCGGATCATGCAGTCATGATGCCACCGTTCCGATCGGCACGCCGCCGGTGTCTACCCGTTCACACCCACCCTGCTGCACGCCATCGAGCGTCGGCACCTGCACCCCTTCGAAAGGATCCGCCATGACCGCTCTCGACACCTCTCTCGACTACCTCCGCCTCTGGACCTCGGGGGCGTTCGACGACGCCTGGGCGCTCCTCAGCCCCGACGTCGTCTGCGTCTCACCCGCCGGTGTACTGAAAGGCCGCACCGCGGTGGTCGCGTTCATGGCGCCGTTCGCCGCAGGACTCGTGAGCTCACAGCTGCTCGGCGCCTTCGGCGACGAGGAGCGCGCCCTGATCCTCTACGACACCGCCACCGCGGCGGTCGAGAGCGCGCCGGCGGCCGAGCTGCACACCGTCGTGGACGGGCGGATCACCGGCATCCGCATCGTGTTCGACCGCCTGCCGTTCGCCCTCGCGCGCGGCGACGTCGCTCCGACGACTCCGGCGTGATCCGCGGCCAGGGTGGACAAAGCGCGGCGCGGGGGCCTAGAGTCGACCGCGCACCGGGATCAGCCCGGAAGGCCAGAGCGAGAGGAGCCGAAGACATGACGAACGTCGTTGTCGCGCCCCTCGCCGACATCCTTCCCTGAGGCCACCGCCTGCGTGGCCTCCTCTTCCTGGAGCCGCACATCGTGACCGATCCCCTCGCGTCGTTCGACGCACTCGAACTCTCCCTCACCTTCGCCGACGTCGAGCCAGGCGAAGGGCAGCGCTGGACCACCTGGCCGGCGACCATCCCCACTCAACGCGGACCACAGCCCTGGCCCGCCTGGATCGTGACGGATGCCGGTGCACTCGACACCGAGCTCGGCATCCTCAAGACCGGCAAGGAGGCCGACGTTTTCCTGCTGGAGCGCGCCGTGCCCGACGATCCCGGGCAGCGCACCCTGCTCGCGGCCAAGCGCTACCGCGGCGAGGAGACCCGCAGCTTCCACCGCTCGGCCGTGTACACCGAGGGCCGCGGCGTGCAGAACACGCGAGATGCCCGTGCCCTCGCCAAGAAGTCCTCGCACGGGCGCGAGGTCGCGGCATCCGCCTGGTCGATCGCCGAGTTCGACGCCCTGTGCCGCATGTACGAGCTCGGCGCCCCTGTGCCGTATCCGGTGCAGGTGAACGGCACTGAGATCCTGATGGAGTTCATCGGCGATGCGTCCGGGGCCGCAGCGCCCCGACTCGCGCAGGTGCGCTCCTCGCGCGAGGAACTCGCCGGGTACTTCGCGCAGATCGCCGAGCTGATGCGGATCTTCGCGGCGGCGGGCTTCGCGCACGGAGATCTGTCGGCGTACAACCTGCTCGTGCACGAGGGCCGGGTGCGCGTGATCGACCTGCCGCAGATCGTCGACATCATCGCGAATCCGCAGGGTCTCGACCTGCTGCACCGCGATTGCGTCAACGTGTGCGACTGGTTCACCCGGCAGCGGGTCGAGTGCGACGCGGAGGAGTTGTTCGCCGAGCTGCTCGCGGCGTCGTTCGCGTGAAGCCGGTCGCGGTGTGCAGCTTCCGGTCGCAGTTGATGCTGCCTCCATCCCGTCATCCCGTTTCCGGGTGCAGTTGATGCCGCCTCGTTCGTGATCGGACGGCGTCAACTGCACCCGGAGCGACTGGGGAGGCGGCCCGGGCGGCAGGAACTGCGACCGGAAGGCGAGAACGGATGCCGGTCGCGGCGTACAGGGGGCGAGCGTCCGCGCCCGTCGGCGGCCTAGCGCGCGAGCTGCGCCGCGAGCAGAGTCACGAGCTCGTAGACGACGTGGCTCGCGGCGATGCCGGTGATCTGCGCGTGATCGTAAGCGGGCGACACCTCCACGACGTCGGCGCCGACCATGTTCGTCGCCGACAGTACACGGATGATGCGCAGCAGCTCTCGACTGGTGAGTCCGCCGGCCTCGGGCGTCCCCGTGCCCGGCGCGTGCGCCGGGTCGAGCACGTCGATGTCGATCGACACGTACAGCGGCCTGTCGCCGATGCGCTGCAGCACGCGACGGATGCCGGCTTCGACGCCATGCTCCTCGATGTACTCGCTCGACACGATCGAGAAGCCGAGACGCGCGTCGTCCTCGAGATCCTGCTTCGAGTAGAGCGGGCCGCGGGTTCCCACGTGACAGCTCGCGGTGAGGTCGATCAGGCCCTCCTCGCTGGCTCGGCGGAACGGTGTGCCGTGCGTGACGGGCGCGCCGAAGTACGTGTCCCAGGTGTCGAGATGAGCATCGAAATGCAGCACGGCCACGGGCCCGTGCTTCGCCGCCACCGCGCGCAGCAGCGGCAGCGCGATCGTGTGGTCGCCGCCGATCGTGACGATCCGCTGCGACCGCTCGCCGAGCGCCTTCGCCGCGGCCTCGATCTCGATCACGGCCTCGGACAGGTCGAACGGGTTCACCGGGATGTCTCCGGCATCGACCACCTGGGCGATCTCGAACGGCGAGACGTCCTGGGCGGGGTTGTACGGTCGCAGCAGACGCGATGACTCGCGCACGTGCGACGGCCCGAACCGGGCGCCGGGCCGGTAGCTGACGCCTGAGTCGAAGGGGATGCCGACGACGGCGATGTCGGCGCGCGGCACGTCCTCGATGCGGGGAAGACGCGCGAAGGTCGCGATCCCGGAGTAGCGCGGGTTCTTGGAGGCGTCGACGGGCCCGACGTTCTCGATCATCTGATGTGTCCTGTTCTGCTCGGTCATGTATTCCTCAGTTCGCCCGCTCGATCGGCCGCTCCGCGGGCGCGGCGACCCTCACGAACCGCGGCCCTTCGGGCCCGTAGGCATCGGCCGGCTCCGGGAAGATCCAGAGCAGCGCGGGGTACAGCACGAGCGCGGTGCCCAGCCCCAGCGGGATCGAGAGGTCGATACCTCCGGCGAGGTTCCCCAGCGGCCCCACGATCTGCCCCGGAAGATTCACGAAGCACAGGCCGACGATCGCGGCGACGATCCAGGCGACCAGCCCGCGGAAGTTCCAGCCGTGCGCGAACCAGTAGCGGCCACCGCGCTGACGCCGGTTGAACACCTGCAGCGAGTCGCTGTCGTACCAGCCGCGACGTACGACCCAGCCGATGGCCATCACGACCATCCACGGCGCCGTGCAGGTGACGATCAGCACGGTGAAGGTGGAGATCGACTGGACGACGTTGAATGCGAACCGTCCGACGAAGATCCCGAGGATCGCGAGGATGCCGATGAAGAGCGTCGCCTGAACCCGGCTGAAGCGCGGGAACACGCTCGCGAAGTCGAGGCCGGTTCCGTAGAGGGAGGTGGTGCCCGTCGACATGCCGCCGATCAGGGCGATCAGGCACACCGGCAGGAAGTACCAGTCCGGCGATATCGACAGCAGTCCGCCGGCGTAGTTGCCCGAGGCGATGAAATCGGGCCCGACGACGGCGACGATGGATGCCGTGACGAGACCGAACAGGAACGGGACGATCGTCGCCATCTGCGCGAGGAACGTGGCTCCCATCAGGCGCCGCGGCGAGGTCTTGCGCGGGATGTAGCGCGTCCAGTCGCCGAGGAAGGCCCCGAAGGAGACAGGGTTCGACATCACCACGAGCACCGAGCCGATGAAGGCGGGGGCGAACGCCGGGTCTCCGGGCGCGATGGCTCCCGCGTACCCGGGGTCGAACGAGCCGCCGAACGCGATCACGCCGACCACGAACAGCAAGGTGGCCGCGATCACGGCGACCCTGTTGACCAGCAGCATGAAGCGGAAGCCGTAGATGCAGACCACCAGCACGAGCACCGCGAAGACGCCGTATGCGAGCCCCAGGACGAGGTCGTTCTCGGGGAGGCCGAAGCCGCGGTGCGCGGCGCCGACGAGGATGTCGCCCGAAGACCACACCGAGATGGAGAAGAAGGCGAAAGCCGTGAGCAACGAGAGGAACGAGCCGACCACGCGGCCGTGCACGCCCAGGTGCGCAGAACTCGACACGGCGTTGTTGGTGCCGTTGCGGGCGCCGAACAGCGACAGCGGCGCGAGCACGAGCGCCCCCACCACGAGCCCGATGACGGTCGCGAGCAGCGCGTTCCAGAATGAGAGCCCGAACACGATCGGGAAGCTGCCGAGCACGACGGTGGCGAAGGTGTTCGCCCCTCCGAAGATGAGGCGGAACAGGTCCATCGGCCGCGCGGTGCGCTCCTTGTCGGGGATCGGCTCGACGCCGTGCGCCTCGACCTCGGTGACGGCCGGTGCGGCGATCAGCGTGGTCGTCGCCGGTTCGGGGGCGCTCATGCCTCCACCTCCGCGGCGTCGGAGAGATGCTCGTGGACGGCGAGAAGCTCGTCGCCGACGCGGGTCAGGACGATCGATTCGCGCTCGACGGTCGATTCGCGGATGCCGTCGACCTCGGTCGTGGTGCGCACGGTGTGCGAGAACACACCCGTGCTGCCGACGATCGTGACGTGCCTGTCGTCGCTCTCGCACGACACGACGCGCCACCCGGCGTCCACCCATCGACTCCAGAGGGCGCGGTAGGCGGCTCGATCCGGGAGGAGGCCCGGTTCGGTGTGGAAGAGGAAGCTCGCCTCAGGGTGGAAGCAGGAGAAGTACGCGTCGGTGTCGGTGGAGCGGAAGGCGTCGATGAGACGATCAGCCGCGGAGAGCACCATCGATGCTGTCAGCGGCGCGGTGCCGGTGGTTGAGGTCATTGCCGTTCCTTCGCAGAAGATGTCGGATTCCGGGATGCTAGGGGCACGCAGACCGGGCCGGCAAGAGCATAAATCTGGCTGAAAGAAGACCAGTCTGGAGTTCTGCCGCCGTGCGCCCGCAGAACGGCCCCAGACAGCATGTGACTGCGGTCGTACACTGTGGATATGCACGCTCGTCCGTGCATCCGCGGGAATCTGGAGGAATCGGTGACTGCCAGGGATTTCGACGCCGACCTGGTCCGATCGCTGCAGCGCGACGGCCGGACGAGCATCCGCTCCCTGGCCGCAGAGCTGGGGCTGACACGGGCCGCGGCTGCCGCACGTCTGCGCGCACTGGTCGACAGCGGCGCCGTACGCGTGGTCGCCGCCGTCGACCCCGCGCTGCTCGGCCAGCACGTCCTCGCCCACGTGTCCATCCGCACCGACCGGGAGGCCGCCGGGATCGCCGAGCGTCTGCGAGCCATGGACGAGACCGTGTTCGTGTCGACGGTCGGCGGCTCGCATGACCTCGTGATCGAGGTGTGGACGGGGTCGATGCCCGAGCTGCACGACCTGCTCGGACAGATCCGCACGCTCGTCGGGGTGGCCGACATCGACACCCTCATCTACACCGCCGTGACCAAGGGCTTCTTCGTGTCGGACTACCACGGGGACGTGAGCCTCGACGCGATCGATGAAGCCCTCGTCGATCGTCTGCAGATTGACGGAAGGACGACCTTCCGGGTGCTGGGCGAAGAGGTCCGCCTCTCCCCCTCCGCGGTGGCGACGCGCGTGCAGCGCCTGATCGGCGGCGGCGTCATCAAGATCAGCGCGGTGGAAGCCCGCGGGCTCTCGCACCGGCAGCTGTCGATGGGCATCGGGCTCAGCCTGACAGACGACGACGAACAGGTTCTCGCCTCTCTTCACGCGTCGCGGGGCGTCGACTTCGTGGCGCGCACTTTGGGGCGCTTCGACGCCGTGGCGACACTCGTCGAGCCCTCGGCCGGCGCCCTGTACGCGAGTCTGGAGAACCTCCGCGCACTCCCAGGGGTCGCCCATGTCGAGAGCTGGCTGCACCTGGCGGTGCTGAAGGAGGACTACGCGCGTCGGCTCGGCTCGCGAGCCGCATCCGCCTGAACACCACGCATCCTGCCCCGCCGCAGCGAGGACGCCGACCGGCATCCGGCGCGCCGTCACCGCCCGTTCACCCGGCGCCGCCAGACTTCGTTCATGAGCGAACCCGAACGGCGCATCGGCGCGCCCGAACCCGCCGCGACTGCGAACAGCGGCGCGGTCGGCGTGATCGGCCTCGAGCTTCGCGGCGACACGCCGGCCCCGAAGAAGCAGGTCTACTCCTGGGCGCTGTGGGACTGGGCGACGCAGCCGTTCAACTCGGTGATCCTCACGTTCATCTTCACAGCCCTCTATCTGGTCGGCCCCGACTTCCTGCCGCCCGAGGTGGCCGCGCTGGGCGACAAAGATCCCGTGCGCGTCGCCGCTGAGGCCGACCTCGCCTCCGGTCTCGGACTCGGCAGCACGATCGCCGCCTTCGCGATCCTTCTGCTCGCGCCGGTCCTCGGCCAGCGGGCGGATGCCGCGGGCAAGCAGAAGCTGTGGCTCGGCATCGGAACCGGCGCTCTGATCCTCAGCATGTTCGGGCTCTGGTTCGTGACCCCGCAGGTCAGCATGTTCTGGGTCGGCGTGGCGCTGATCTCGGCCGGCACGGTGTTCCAGGAGATCGCCGCGGTGAACTCCAACGCGATGCTCATCGGCATCGCCAACCCGAAGACCGTGGGTCGCATCTCGGGTCTCGGCTGGGGCTTCGGCTACATCGGCGGCATCATCGCGCTCGTGATCGTCGTCGTTCTCGACGCTTTCGACTGGTTCGGCATGTCGACCGACAACGGACTGCCGTTCCGCCTGATCGCGGTCGGCTGCGCGGTGTGGGCGATCGTGTTCAGCATCCCGATCTTCCTCAACGTGCCCGAGCCCTCGTTGGGCCGCCCCGAACGCAAAGTCGGCTTCTTCGCCTCCTACGGCCTGCTCGTGAAGGACGTCACGGGGCTGTACCGCTCTCCCGAGACCCGCAACACCTTCTGGTTCCTGCTCGCCAGCGCCGTGTTCCGTGACGGCCTCAGCGGCGTGTTCACCTTCGGCGCCGTGATCGCCTCGACGATCTTCGGCTTCGAGTTCCAGGAGCTGGTGATCTTCGGCATCGCGGCCAACCTGATCGCCGGAGTGTCGACCATCATCGCAGGACTCTTCGACAACCGCTTCGGTCCGAAGCGCATCATCCTCGGCTCTCTCGCGGCGATGGTCGTCGCCGGACTCGCGGTCTTCTTCCTGAGGGATGCCGGCACCACGGTGTTCTGGATCGGCGGCCTCGTGCTGTGCGCTTTCGTGGGCCCGGCACAGGCCGCCGCCCGCTCCTTCCTCGCCCGCGTCACTCCCGCGGGGCGCGAGGGCGAGATCTTCGGCCTGTATGCGACGACGGGTCGCGCAGCGAGCTGGATGGCTTCCGGCGCCTGGACGCTGCTGATCGTGCTCACTTCGCAGACCGCCTACGGCATCCTGGGCATCGTGGTCGTGCTGATCGCCGGGTTCCTCCTGCTGCTGCCGGTGAAGACGCCGCGATCCGCGTGAGCGATGCTCCTCACGCAGGCGACTGGAACTCGCGTGCGGACGGCACGGCCTCATGCCATCCGATCCGTGCGTGCAGCCGCCTCATCGGAGCAGGCGCCCACCAGTTCGCGCGCCCGGCGAGACGCATGAACGCCGGTAGGAGGATGCCGCGGATCACCGTGGCATCCACGAGCACGGCGAGCGCCATCCCGACGCCGAGCTGCTGCAGGAAGGTGACCTCGCTCGTCGCGTAGACGAGGAACGACGTGCCCAGAGTGAGCGCGGCGGCGCCGATGAGCGGCGCAGATCTGCCGATTCCCCGCACCACCGAGGCGCGCGGATCCCCCGTGAGGTCGTAGTCCTCCTTGATTCGGGCGAGCAGGAAGACCTCGTAGTCCATCGACAGGCCGTAGGCGACGCAGAACATCAGCAGCGGGATGCTCGGTTCGATGACGCCGGTCGGCGTGAAGCCGAGCAGGGGCGCGAGCGCTCCCTCTTGGAATCCCCAGACGAGCACGCCGAACATCACGGAGAGCGACAACAGGTTGAGCACGGACGCCTTGAGGGGTGCGACGACGCTGCCCGTCATCAGGAAGAGGAGCACGAAGGTGACGACGAGGATGAGCAGCAGAACCACCGGAAGGCGCTCGAGCACGGCCGCGCGATAGTCCACGAGTTCGGCGGGGTAGCCGCCCACGAGAGCGGGAAAAGCATGGTCGACGCCGCGGACGTCGGCGATCAGTCCACCCGGGTCGCTGGAGAGGCGATCCGAGGTCGGCAGCGCCGTGAGATAGGCCGCGTCGCCGTCACGGAACCGCTCACGATCGGCGCCCGCCGATTCGACGAGGGCGCCGTTCTCGAACGACCCCGTCGCCGAGTCGACCCGCACGATGCCGTCGACGAGCGACACGTCGAGGGCGAACCGGCCGATCTGGGCGTCGGTGGCCGACTCGGCGACGATGTACACGGCATCCGCGTCCTCCGCCTCGAACTCCTCGCGGATCGTGTCGTACATGTCGCGAACGGGCTGACCCGCGCGGAGCAGTCGGTCATCGGGCGCTCCGAACTCGGTGGCGACCGCAGGCGCCCCGAGGGCGATCAGAAGCACCAAGCCGAGCGCACCGAATGCGACCGGGCGCCGCATCACACGTGAGGCCAGGCGCGCCCACCCGCCGGCGTCCACCGCGGTCGCCCCCTCGTTCCTGCGGAGCACCCGCGTGCCGAGGAGGCGGAGAACAGCGGGGAGGAAGACGGTGGATCCGAGGATCGCGGTCAGCACGACGGCGATGCCCGCGTAGGCGAAGGAGGAGAGGAACGGCAGCGGGAACACGAAGAGCACGGCGAGGGATGCGGCGACCGTGGCACCGCTGAAGAGGATCGTCCGGCCGGCGGAGCGCATCGCATCCTTCGTCGCCTGCTCGGGGTCAGATCCACGGCGCAGCTCTTCGCGGAAGCGATACGTCATGAACAGCCCGTAGTCGACGCCCAGGCCGATGCCCATGACCAGGGCGATGTTGGCCGCGAAGGTCGAGATGTCGGTGAAGGCGCTGACGAGGCGGAGGATCGCGAGCGTACCCGCCACCGAGTAGAGGCCGACTGCGAGGGTGGCCGCCGCCACGCGGAAGCGGCGGTACACGAGCCAGAGCAACCCGAGCACCAACGGCACGACGATCATCTCGGCGCGGAGGAAGTCCGCGCGCGCCTGCTCGGCGACCGTGCGGAAGACCTCGTCCGCCCCGCCCAGTGTGAGACGGATGGAGGCATCGTCGAACTGCCTGTGGATCGCCGCGTCCAGCGCCGGCAGCACTTCGCCACGGACCAGGTCGGCGTCGCCCGGCGCCCAGGCGAGGACGAGTGCCGTCGTGCCATCCCTTCCGGCGAGCGACTCCGGCGCACCCGGCGTCCAGTAGGACCGGGCCGCTCCGATGCCCGGGAATCCGGCGAGGAGCGCAGTGACCTCCTTTCCGACCGCGGCGACGTCGGGATCATCGACGTCGGAGTCCGACGTCACCAGCACGGCGATGTTGGGGCTCCCGGTGCCGAACCGCTCCGCAAGCGCTGTGCGCACCTGGAGCGACTCCGAGCCGGGAGCCTCGTAGCGATTCAGAGACAGTGCGTCGAAGACGGCGGCGCTCAGCGCCAGATACAGCGCGAAGATCAACCCCGAGACGGTGATCACCGTTCGCGGACGAGTCGAGACTGCGCGTATGAGCACCAGAGACCTCCGATAGAATGCGAGCAGTTAGTCGCGTTTAGTTTTACGAGCAAATACTCGCATTCAATCGAGAGCAGGTCAAGCAGTGCCCGAAGACGCGGGAGCGCCACGACGCCAGGCGCGCGGACGAGCACGCATCGAACAGATCCTCCTGGCCGCCGCCGCCGTGTTCGGAGAGGTCGGATACGAGGCCGCGACGACGAATGCGATCGCTGCAAGGGCGGGGATCTCCCCCGGCTCGCTCTATCAGTTCTTCGCCAACAAGGACGAAGTCGGGCGAGCTCTCGCCGAAGCCTACGCCGAGCGTCTCGCCACGCTCGAGCTCTTGGGCGGACTCACTCCGGAGAACCTCGACAGGGTTCTGGATGACGCCCTCGCCCGCATCGTCGGCTTCAGCATCGAGCATCCGGGCTTCAAGGCGCTGTTCGCCCGCACCGACATGCCGCCATCGATGCGCGCGGCCGTCGCCCCCGCTCATGACGCGATCGAGGCGAGAGTCCGCGAGGCGATCGCAGCCATCATGCCGGACGCGGATGATCGTCGGATCGCGACCATGGCCACGGTGATCCTGAGCATGGTCAAGGGGCTGATGCCACTCATCGTCGCCGAGGCCGACGCCCCGCAGCGCCGACTCCTCGTCATCGAACTGCATCGCGGCATCGTCGCCTACGTGAGTTCAGCGAGAGGCGACGTCGCCTGATGCGAGGCGCGGAGTAGTCTTCCCGCGTGACCGTCTTCATCGCCTTCCTCGCCAACGTCCTGGTCGCGGTCGCGAAGACCGTCGCCGCGCTCATCACCTCCTCGGCGTCGATGGTCGCCGAGGCTGCGCACTCGTGGGCGGATGCCGGCAATGAGGTGTTCCTGCTCATCGCCGACCGCCGCGGCGGGCGCACGAAGGATCAGCGGCATCCGCTCGGATACGGGCGCTCGGCCTTCGTGTGGTCGCTGATCGCCGCGTTCGGCATCTTCACGGCCGGGTCGATCGTGTCGATCATGCACGGCATCCAAGAGCTGTCCGACACCGGTCCCGTCGAGAGCCCCCTGGTCGCGTACACCGTGCTCGGCATCTCGTTCGTGCTCGAGGGCGCCTCGTTCACGCAGGCGATGGTGAAGTCGCGGCGCCTCGCGCGGGAGCGCGGCACATCGACCTGGGATTTCGTGCTCGAGACGAGCGACACGACTCTGCGGGCGGTGTTCTTCGAAGACGCCGCCGCGCTCATCGGTCTCGCGCTGGCGGGCGGGGCGATCGCGATGCATCAGATCACCGGTCTCGCCGCGTGGGATGCCGTGGGCTCGATCCTCGTGGGCGTGCTGCTCGGCATCGTCGCCCTCATCCTCATCAAGCGCAACGTCGCGTTCCTCGTCGGAACGAACGCCTCGCCGACCGTGCGGACACGAGTGGGCCGGGCACTGCTCGCCTCTGAGCAGATCCAGCGCGTCACGTACCTGCACATCGAGTACGTCGGCCCGAACCGCCTGTTCATCGTCGCGGAGGTGGATCTCGCCGGCGACGCCCGCGAACACGACGTGGCGCGGCGGATGCGCGCGATCGAGCAGCAGATCGAGGCCAACGCTGTCGTCGAGACCGTGGTGCTCTCACTGTCGGTCGACGATGAGCCCTCGCTCGATTTCGGCGAGAGCGCCTCCTAGCTCCAGTTGTCGGCGAGCTTGTTCAGCAGCCGGGCGAGCTCGGTGCGCTCGTCGTCGGTGAAGGCCCCGAGCGCCTTGCCCAGCGCTTCGCGACGCTCGCCGCGGACGCCTTTCGCTATCCGGCGGCCCTCGTCGGTGAGCGCGATGCGCGTGCGGCGCGCGTCGTCGGGATCGGCCTCCCGACGCACGAACCCGTGCGCGACCCCCTGCTGCACCAGGCGCGAGGCGCGAGGCTGATCCACGCCGATCGCCGCCCCGAGGTCGCTCACGCTGAGCGGGGCGGATGCCGCGGCGAGCGCTTCGAGCATCCGCATGCGTGCGGGACCGCCGAAGCGGCCAGCGGGGTCGCCCATCCAGGGCGGTCCCGGGTAGGCGGATCGGCCGGGGTGCCCATGGTGCATGCCGTGATGATCCGGCCCGTCGTGCTCGCCCGCTCGATGGCGCTCCGCGTGGGGGCCGTCATGCCAGCCGGGCCCTCGCCCGCCGGGTCGGCGCCCGCGCAGGCGCGACAGGGCCTCTGCGATGATCTCGGCCGGGTCCTTCTCTGCTGCGCTCACAGGTCGATTTTACATGCGACTTGACATGCATCGACATCACATGTCACTATACATATACATGCACTGTGACAAGCACATGCACACTGACATTCAAGGACTTCACCATGAACAGCACTTCAGATACACAGAACCCCCGCGCGTTCGGCTACTGGATCAAGGCGGTCGACCGCCTCATGTCCGCCGAGTTCGCCACCGCCTTCGAGAGCGAAGGAGCGACGCGCCGGGACTGGCGCCTGCTCAACGTCATCGACGGATCCGCACCGGCCGCCCGGCCGCTGCACCCCGGCAAGCTCCGCGGACTCGTCGAGCGCGGCTGGGTCGCGAAAGACGGCGACGGCTGGACCCTCACCGATGAAGGACGCGCGGCCAAGGAGCGCCTCGGCGCCGTGGTCGACGGCATCCGGGCACAGGTGGCGGATGCCGTCTCGCCCGACGACTTCGACACCACCGTGGCGACGCTAGAGCAGATCGCTCGCACGTTCGGCTGGGACGAGAACACCCCGCTGCCGCGTGGACGCCGCGGCGAGGGCCGCGGCCACGGCAAGACCCACCGCGGCGAGCACCACGGTCACGCCGAACACCACGGTCACGGTCGCCGGCATGGCGCGCCGTTCGGCCGCGGGCACGGTTTCGGCCGCGGCTTCCGTCACGGCTTCGGTCACGATTTCCCCCGCGATGCCGACGCGCACGAGTGCCAGCACCCGCACGCGCACGGCGAGGGCCACGGCCGCTCTCACGGCCGTCCGTTCGATCGCGAACGGGGTCCGCGCTTCGCGCCCGAGTTCGGCCACGGCGTCGAGCACCCGCACGGACGCGATCGCCGCGCCGCTCAGGTCGCCTTCGAGCGAGGCTTCGACGCCGGCTTCTCCCGCGGTCGCGACGCCTGACCTCCGCGCCACCCGGTTCTCGACGCCCCACCGCCGAAGCTGCACACGCAGCGTGGTGGGGCGTCGCCGTCGTGGTGGCGGAGCGCTGAGCCTCAGAGCGGCAGGGCGTAGTAGAACTGCTGCACGGCGCCGGTGCCGTGCACCTGCATGACCCAGGGTTGCGATCCGTCGCCGAGCTTGCTCCAGACGATCGTGGTCTGCGACCCGTCGTCGAACGTGCTCTGCTCGCCCGTGCCGTCTTGGAACGCCGCCCCCGAGTCCGAAGGCTCACCGAGAGATTCGATGAGCAGCTCCTGCGCGTCCTGCGCGGCATCGTCGTCGGTGAAGCGCCAGATCGTGAAGGTCAGCTCACCGTCATCCGATCGATAGTCCGCGCCGGCCGCTTCCTCCGCAGACAGCGACGCGGTCTCGACCGTCGACCAGCCGCCCGTCAGCACCCATGTCGACTCCCCGTCGGCACCCACGATCTGCGGACCGACGAGACCGGCGACCTCAACACAGAGATCCGTGCAGAGCGCCCCGGTGAGGGGCTCGGGCGAGGTCTCCTCACGCGGAGCCTGAGGGGTCGCCGACTCCGAGACCTCTGTCACGACCGGCCGGGGATCAGGATCGGCCGAGGGGAACGACAGCGTCGTGTGCCCGGCGAGGTAGACGATCAGCGCGATCGCGCCCGCGAGCAGCGCCACGAGGAACAGCATGATCACCGCCGTCAGCACGCGGTAGTTGCCGGATGCCGCCACCGATCCGCCGATGTACGGCGAGATCACGGCGTCGGACGGCCACTGCTGATCAGGGGCATCGGGTTCGGCCGATGGCGGCAGCGGGGCGGATGCCGCGGCGTAGCCGACGGGCGGTGCGAGATGGGGGTCGGCGTGCGTGCCGACGGGCGGTGCCGGGGGACGCACGGGCTCCTGTGGCGGGTCCTGCGCGACTGGAGGCGGAGGCACGACCGGGGTCGGAGGCACGACGGGGTCAGGCCCGACGGGAGCAGGCGGCGGCACCGCGCCTCCAGCATCCGCGGGAGTCGGGTCCGTACCGTCGCCGCTCATCTCAGCCGCCGACCGCTCCCACATCGGTCACCCCGACGTCTGTGCGATGGAAGTTCTGGAAGGAGCGGGATGCCGTCGGCCCACGCTGCCCCTGATAGCGGTTGCCGTACGGGCCCGAGCCGTACGGGTTCTCGGCGGGCGAGGTCAGGCGGAAGAAGCACAGCTGGCCGATCTTCATACCGGGCCACAGCTTGATCGGCAGGGTCGCGACGTTCGCGAGCTCGAGGGTCACGTGCCCGGTGAAACCAGGGTCGATGAAGCCCGCCGTCGAGTGCGTGATGAGACCCAGGCGACCGAGCGACGACTTGCCCTCGAGACGGGCGGCGATGTCGTCCGACAGAGTGACCTGCTCGTAGGTCGCACCGAGCGCGAACTCGCCGGGGTGCAGGATGAACGGCTCGTCCGGGGAGACCTCGATCAGCCGGGTCAACTCTGGCTGATCGACCGAAGGATCGATGAACGGATACTTGTGGTTGTCGAACAGTCGGAAGTACCGGTCGAGCCGCACGTCGATGCTCGACGGCTGGATCATCTCCGGCTCGTGAGGCGCGAGGCCGATCCGGCCGGATGCGAGTTCTGCCCTGATGTCGCGATCGCTGAGAAGCACGGCACCAGCCTAGCTGTCGACGTTGCGGCCCCGTCGCGGCGTTGCGTGGTCAGAATGACATCGCCGCAGGGGGATCCGGATGCTCTTTCGACCACTCATCGACGACAGGCCGCGTTCTCGACGCAGTGCCCGGCTCGGATGAGGCTCTGGGCGAGATCGGGTAGGCTGACGGCATCCGCTCTTCACGATGCGGGTGCGGGGCTGTAGTTCAATGGCAGAACTTCTGCTTCCCAAGCAGATAGCGCGGGTTCGATTCCCGTCAGCCCCTCCACATACGGTGCTCCCCCGAGGCCTCCGCAGGCTCGTGGTCCAGCGCCGACGAGTTCATGGTCGAGAATGTTCCCGTGTCGGAACATTCGAACAGCACCGGAACCGCTGGATCAGCATGGGCGCCCCTGCGGCACCCGATCTTCCGCATGCTGTGGTTCGCGCAGACCGGCTCGAATCTCGGCGGCTGGATGCAGACGGTCGCCGCGCAGTGGTTCCTCGTCCAGACCGGCGCGGGCTCTGCGGTGGTGGCCTGGGTGCAGGCCGCGAGCCTGTTGCCCGTGCTCTTCCTCTCGCTGTTCGCGGGAGTGCTCGCCGATCGGTTCGATCGTCGCGGGTGGCTCCTCACGATGAACATCGTGTCGGCAGCGTTGGCGCTCGTGCTCACCGTCCTGTCGGCCGTGGGAGCACTCGGGGCACCGTCGCTGCTCCTCATGACGTTCCTGCTCGGCAGTTCGGCCGCGCTCACAGCCCCGGCCTGGCAGGCGATACAGCCCGACCTCGTGCCCCACGACGAGATCCCGGCCGCGGCCGCACTCGGCGGGATCACGGTCAACGCCGCACGCGCCGTCGGTCCGGCCATCGCCGGCGTCCTCGTCGCGTGGTCCGGCCCGACCTCTGTCTTCGCGATCAACGCGGTGTCGTTCGCCGGCGTCGTGTTCGCGCTGCTGCGATGGCCGCGACCCGAGCGCCCGAAACGCGCGTGGAACGAGCCTCTCGGCGAAGCCATCGTGGCCGGCATCCGCTATCTGGTCGCCGGCCCCGTCGTCCGTCGCCTGCTGCTGCGCAGTCTGATGTTCGCGGTCCCGGCCGGCTCGCTGTGGTCGCTCCTTCCGTCAGCCGCCGACGGCGTGCTGCATCTGGGAGCCGCCGGCTACGGCCTGCTGCTCGGCATGCTCGGGATCGGCTCGATTCTCGGCGCCGTCCTGATGCCGCTCATCACGAGACGACTGTCGTCGTCGGCGGTGCTCGGCGTCTCGGCCGCCGTCTTCGCGTTCGGAACGCTGTGCATCGCCTGGTGGCCCCTCGTCATCGTCGTCCCCGTCCTTCTCGTCGCCGGGGTCGCGTGGACCGCCACCCTCACGACGCTGAACGCGGCCATGCAGCTCAGCGCTGCTCCCTGGGTGCGCGCGCGGGCGATCTCGGTCTACCTCCTCGCGCTCCTCGGCGGCCAAGGCGTCGGCGCCGTCCTGTGGGGCGCGGTCAGCTCCGTGGTCGGGGTGTCGATGACGCTCGTCATCGCCGCCGGCCTCCTCGGGCTGGTCGCGCTGAGCGTGCTCCTGCTCCCGCTGCACCCGAACACCGGGCGCCTCGATCGTTCCATCCAGCCGTACTGCGCCCCCGAGCCGCAGCTCGTCTTCGAACCAGAACCGACCGACGGCCCCCTCACGGTGTCGGTCTCGTACCGAGTGGAACCCGAGAAGGAAGCCGGTTTCCTTGTGGCGATGTCCATCCTCCGCGACAGCCGACGAAGGACAGGCGCAGCGGGGTGGACGCTGGAGCGGTCGGCCGATGCCGCAGGCAGCTTCCGCGAGGAGTTCCGGGTGCGCTCGTGGGGCGAGTACTCGGCCGCCCGCACCGAGCGATGGACCGGACAGGATGCGGCGGTCATGGCGCGCGTCCGGGAGAACGCGGAGGTCGTCACCGAGTCGCACGAGTTCGTCGTGCGGATGCCTCGACGCTGAACTCATCGGCGGGCGCACCGGCCAGCGGGGTCGGTTCCGCGGCGCCTTTCATCGGCACGCGGGCTAGTTTATTGACATCGGCAATTAATGCCGCATACGCTGTCGCTGCACCGCGAATCCCCCGCTCCGACTCGACACACACAGGGACCTTCGATGACCGAGACCCTCCGCCTCTCCTGGGCTACGTCCGCCGCACGCTGGGAGGAGGCGACGCCGCTCGGCAACGGCCGCATCGGCGCGATGGCGTTCGGCGGAGCATCCGGAAGGTTCCAGATCAACGACGCCACGGTGTGGTCCGGCACGCCGGACGGCCCTGCGCTGTCGCTTGCGCAGGTGGTCGCCGCCGGAGCGGGACCGCAGCGGCTGGCCGACGTCCGCGCCGCTCTCGACGCCGGCGACGTCCGCACGGCCGAACGGCTGCTGATGGCGTTCCAGGGGCCGTACTCTCAGGAGTTCCTCCCGCTCGCCGACCTGCTCGTCGCTGTGTCCGGAACCGGAGACGGCGACCAGGCGCGAGTGCTCGATCTCGACGAGGCCGTGTTGACGGAGTCGTTGCGCACCCCGTCCGGTGTGGTCCGGAGACGGTCGTGGGTGTCGGCTCCCGCCCAGGGACTCGTCGTGGAGCTCACCGCGGATTCCGCGTTCGACGTCACGATCGAGTTGACCACGCCACTTCGTCGGCTCGATGGCGAGCCCGAAGACGCGACGCGGCACGGGCTGACGCTCGACGTGCTACTTCCCATCGACGGAGCTCCCCTTCACGAAGAGCAGGTCGACGAGCCGCTGCGCTATGCGGATCAGGATGCGGCCTACGACGCCTTCGCGGCCGTCGCCGCCTCGTTGCGCACCGACGGGATCGCCGAGCGGACAGCATCCGGCCTGACGGTGCACGGTGCCCGCCGAGTGCTGATCGCGCTGTCCACAGGGACACGCGCAGAATCCTGGTGGGCCGAGCCCGAGGGCGATTGGCGCACGGTCCCCAGAGAGGCGATCCGCGGGCTCGCCCGCACGAGAGCGGACGCCGCGGCTCGATGCGAGGCGACGGATCTGCTCGCCGACCACATCGCCGACCACCGGAGCCTCACCCCGACTCGCTTCGCGATCGGCGGGCGGCGCGAAGGCACCTGGGACGTGCATCGCGACGTCCTGCACGGGGACGACCCGCAGCTCCGTGCCACGGTGATCGCCGAGTTCGGGCGCTATCTGCTCGTCTCCTGCTCACGCGCCGGCGGACCCGCGGCGAACCTGCAGGGCATCTGGAACGACCAGCTTCGGCCCGCCTGGTCGTCGAACTACACGATCAACATCAACACGCAGATGAACTACTGGGCCGCGCCCCTGCTCGGCGCTGTCGACGCCTTCGAACCGTTGATCGCTCTCGTCGAGCACCTCGCCCGCACGGGCGCCGACACCGCACGCACCCTCTACGGCGCCCGTGGATGGGTGGCTCACCACAACAGCGATCTGTGGGGCTGGAGCCTCCCGGTCGGCGGTGGACACGGCGCACCCAGCTGGGCGATCTGGATGATGGGCGGGGTGTGGCTCACCCACAATCTGTGGGACGCCTACGAGTTCACCGGAGACCTCGACCTGCTGCGCGCGCGCATCTGGCCTCTCCTGCGCGGGGCGGCGGAGTTCTGTCTCGACTGGCTGGTCGAGGACGCCGAGGGGATGCTGCGCACCTCCCCCTCCACATCCCCGGAGAACTCGTTCTTCGCCGCGGACGGCGCGCCGACCGCACTCGGTCTGACCTCGGCATCCGATCTGCTTCTGATCCGCGCGCTCTTCGAACGTGCGCTCCATGCGGTCGAAGTGCTGGACATCGACGATCCGATCTCTGCGGAGCTCGAACGCGCGCTCGCACGCCTCACCCCCGTCGGGATCGGCGACGACGGGCGCCTGCGCGAGTGGTCTGCGGAAGTCGAGGAGGTGGAGCCGCTGCACCGGCACATGACCCCGCTCGTCGCGCTCTACCCGCTCGACCTGGTCACCCGCAAGCGGACGCCCGAGCTGTTCGACGCATCGGTGCGACTGCTCGACGCTCGGGGCACCGGAGCCATGGGCTGGTCGTGGGCCTGGAAGGTCGCGCTGCGGGCGCGGATCGGAGACGGGGATGCCGCCGCCGGCCTCCTCGCCGAGGCGCTCGCCCCGTTCGAAGGGGATGCCGCTCGGCACGGCCCCGTCGACGGCTCGGAATGGGGTGGGCTGCTGCCGAACCTGTTCAGCACGCATCCGCCGTTCCAGATCGACGGCAACCTCGGCTTCCCCGCAGCGATCGCGGAGATGCTCGTGCAGAGTCATGACGGCGTCGTGCGTCTGCTGCCCGCGCTGCCGTCCGATTGGGAACGCGGCGAAGTGCAGGGTGTCCGCGCACGCACGGCGCTCGCCGTCGCCCTCACCTGGGGCGGTGGACGGCTGAGTTCCGCGCATCTGCAGAACCTCTCCGACACAGAGCGCACGGTCACCGTCGAGCATGGAGGGAATCGGATCGCGGTCGAACTCGCCGCCGGGGCGTCGACAGAGCTTCTGCTTGCGGACTTCCGTACGCCGGCCGCAGCACAGGGAGGTGCGCTCCATGCGCGGTGACCTCTCGATCGTCGATGTGCCGACGACGCAGACCGAGCCGGCCGACTTCGACGCGTTCTGGGCGGACACTCTTGCGGTGACCCGCGGGTTCCCGCTCGACGTCACCCTGACGCCGCATCCCACGCTCCTGACTCAGCTCGAGGTCTTCGACGTCACGTTCCGCGGTTTCGGCGGGACGCCCATCCACGCCTGGCTGCGGGTTCCGGCCCGAGCCAGGGGCCCCCTGCCGGGTCTCGTGCAGTTCTTCGGCTACGGCAACGGTCGCGGCCACGCGCTCCGCGATCTGCGCTGGGCATCGGCGGGGTACGCCCATCTCGTCGTCGACGCCCGCGGGCAGGGTCACGGCCACACCGACGACGACCACCCATCGGGTGGCCCCTCAGCGGGCGGCTTCCTCACCCGCGGCATCCGCTCTCCTGAGGAGTACTACTACCGCAGGGTGTTCGCCGACGCGGTGCGCGCCGTGGAGGCGCTGCGCACGCTCGAGCTGGTCGACCCCTCGCGGGTCGGCGTCGTCGGCGCGAGCCAGGGCGGAGGGATCGCACTGGCGATGGCGGGTCTCGTGCCCGACCTCTCGGCCGTGATCATCCAGGCACCCTTCCTGTGCGAGCTCGACCGGGCCGCAGTCCTCAGCACCGAGTTCCCGTACGCGCTCTTGACCCAGTACCTCGCAGACCGCCGAGAGGATGCCGCCGCCGCTCTCGACACTCTGCGGTACTTCGACGGTGTGAATCTCGCCAAGCGGGCCAGCGCGCCTGCCCTCCTCAGCACAGGCCTGCTCGACGGCATCGCGCCGCCCGAGACCGTGCTGCCCGCGTTCACGGCCTACGGCGGCGAGAAGCAGATCGTGCTGTGGCCGTACAACGGGCACGAGGCGGGCGGTGACCTCGACGAGGAGAACGCCCTCGAATTCGCCGCCGCCCGGCTCGCCCCGCGGTCGCTCGCCGATTCGCTACGATGACCGACAGAGACCGAGGGACCTGATGGATCACGAAACCGCAGCACGAACGACCCTCATCCGCTCCGCCTCGGATGCCGGATCGAAGGTGTTCGCGACGATCCTGACCCAGAGCCCGATCAGCCGCATCGACATAGCCCGCCAGACCGGCCTGTCGCAGGCCGCGGTCACCAAGGCCGTCGCCCCCCTCGTGGCCGCGGGCCTTGTCGACGCCCCGCCGGTGTCTCAGCGCGATGGCACGCCAGGACGCCCCGTGAGCCCGGTGTCGATCGTGCGCGGAGCCATGGTCATGCTGGGGATCAAGGTCAACGTCGACGAAGTGATCGCAGTGGCCACCGACCTCTCCACCCGGATCCTCGTCGACGAACGGCGCACCCTGACCGCGAGCGATCCCGACACGGTCGTCGGCGCCATCCTCGAGGTGGTGGCCTCCCTCTCCGACCAGATCGGCGACAAGGCTCCCTCGATCGCGGGCGTCGGCGTGTCCGTCTCCGGCGACGTCGACACCTCGACAGGTATCGTCCGTGAGTCCACCCTCATGGGGTGGACCGATGTGCCGCTGGGCGACATGCTCGGCGAAAGACTCGGCTGGCCCGTGACGCTGGAGAACGACGTGCACGCGCTCACCGTCGGCGAGCACTGGTTCGGCATGGGTCTCGGAACGGCATCCTTCGCGATCGTCACGATCGGGCGCGGCATCGGCAGCGGGCTTCACCTCAACGGCGAGGTCGTCACCGGCGCGTACGGAGTCGCCGGCGAGATCGGCCACCTCCCGCTCGCGAGCCCCGAGCTCGTGTGCCCCTGCGGCCGCCGCGGCTGCGTCGAGGCTGCCGCGTCCACCGGGGCCATCGAGTCCGCGGTGTCGCGTGCGCACGGACGCCGCATCAGGATCGACGAAGCCGTGCGGCTGGCCCACGCCGGCGATCCCGGCGCGCACGCGGCCTTCCGCGAGGCGGCGCGGATCATCGGCACCGCGATCGCCACGCTCGTGAACCTCACCGGCCCTGAAGTCGTCATCATCGGCGGCGAGGGCGTGTCAGACTTCGACCTCTTCGAGGAGACGCTGCGCGACGCATTCCAGGCGCATGCCTTCGGCGCCGCCGCGCGCTGCCGCATCGTCACCCGCCCGCACACCTTCCAGGACTGGGCCCGCGGAGCCGCAGCGGCGGCGATCCAGTCGCTCGTGCGCTGAGCCCGCAGCCGTTGCTGCGCTCGCCTGCTGACGCCGACACGGCACTGCCCGGGACCCTTCAGAGTCCCGGGCAGTGCCGTGTCGGGGGTCAGATGGCGTCGTAGAGCTTCTTCATCATCTCGAGGTATCGCGGCAGGCCCAGCCCGTCGAGGTCCGAGAGATACGCGTCCCACGCCGCGTCGTCGTTCACGTCGCGCTGCCCTGTCACGAACTCGGCCTGCGCCTGGGTCACGTAGTTCGTGATGTTGGTCTGCAGGTCAGCGAGCTCGGCCGCGCTGTCGAGGTCCGGCCACAGCTTCTCGACGGGGAACAGGATGCTCTCGTCGGGCTTGAACGGATCGTACTCCAGCGTCGCGTTGAGCAGACGGCGCTCGTAGCCGGAGGGCGAGTAGACGTCCTCGGGCACGACCTGCGCGTTGCGATACTCGAGCGAGTCCCAGTACTGCCCCATCGAACGCCATGACGCATTCGACGTCTCGTCGTATGTGAGCGGCTTGAAGGTCGGCTCGAGCTCCGGGTCGAGCGCGACATCCCCCGCCTCCGCGGGCACCCACGCCTCGCCCTCGGGTCCCATGGCGCCCAGCCGATCGCCCTCGTCCGTGACCAGGTAGTCGATGACCTTGATCGCCTTGATGCGCTCCTCCTCGGTCGACTTGTTCGTCAGCGCGAACATGCCGAGCGGGTTGACGGGCGAGCGCCAGGTGGCCAGCTGCGTGCCGTCGGGACCTGCGAGCGGGGCGACCGCGTCGTAGTTCTTGTCGCGGCCGTCCGGGGAGTCGGCCGTGACGAAGTCGTACGGGTGCAGATCGACCGCGGCGCCGAGGACCTCGGCATCCGCATTGTCGCCGAGCGCCTTGAGCGCCTCGGCGTTCTGGGTGAACGCCGCCTTGTCGAGCAGTCCCTCGTCGGCGAGCGACGTGATGTACTTCAGCCCTTCCCGCCAGCCGTCCGACGCCGCGGCCAGCGTGACGTCATCGCCGTCCATCACGAGTCCAGGGGGAGTAGACGGGCTCGTGTACGGCGCGTAGGTGAATGCGTTCATCAGATAGTTGATGATGGGCTGCGTCGATGATCCGCTCAGCGCCACCTCGTCCTGCACGCCGTTGCCGTTCGGATCGTTCTCCTTGAACGCCCTGAGAACGTCACGGAGTTCCTCGGTGGTCGTCGGCTGCGCGAGCCCGAGCTTGTCCAGCCACGTGGTGTTCATCCACAGCTTCGACGGATAGCTGCAGTGGAAGCACTCGCTCCACTGGGTGATCGCGTAGATGTGACCGTCAGGCGCCGTGACTGACTCCTTCCAGTCCGGCTTCTCCTCGAAGCGCTCCTTCAAGGCGGGTGCGTACTCGTCGATGAGGTCGTCGAGCGGCACGAGCACGCCCTGCTGGCCGTACTTCAGGATCTCGCTGCGCGAGAAGGCGTCGACCCACGGCACGAGGAAATACGCGTCGGGGTAGTCGCCGCTCGCCAGCGACACCTGACGCTTCTCGCCAGCCACGCTGCCGTCGTAGGTGGTGGTCTGCCAGTCGAAGTCGATGTCGAACTTCTTCTCGACCTGCTGCGTGAACAGGTTGTCCGCGAGCGATCCGTTGTCTCCCTGAGGCCCGAAGGCGACGAGCTTGCCGTTGTCGTCGTCGCTGGGCGAGGTGCAGGCGGAAAGCGCGAGTGCCGTCGTCGCGACTGCTGTCGCTGCCGCGACGACGCGGATGATGCTGTGTTTCATAGCCGGTGACTCCTTTGGCCGGTTCATTCTGGTGGGTGTCGGGTGTGAACGGGGGGGGATCAGCCCTTTACGGCGCCGATCATGATCCCCTTGGTGAAGTACTTCGCGACGAACGGGTAGGCGATCAGCATCGGCACGGTCGCGATCACGACCGTCGAGAACTTGAGCAGATCCGCGAGTTCGCGGCGACGGAGCTGCTCGGCGACGTCGCCGCCGCCGCCGACGTCGTTCAGGACGAGCAGCCCGCGCAGCACGAGCTGAAGCGGCTGAAGGTCGGCGCTGCGGAGATAGAGCAGAGCGTCGAAATAGGAGTTCCACTGCATGATCGCGTACATCAGCGCGATCACCGCGAGCAACGGCTTGGCGAGCGGCAGCACGACCGTCCACAGGATCCGCAGCTCGCTGGCGCCGTCGAGCTGCGCCGCCTCGTACACCTCGTCGGGTATCGAACTGCGGAAGAAGACGATCGCGATGATGACCTGCCAGACGCCGATCGCGTTCGGCAGCAGCATCGACCATCGCGTATCCAGCAGGCCGAGCGACTGCACCACGAGGTACATCGGGATCACGCCGCCGCTGAACAGCATCGTGAACACGACGCCTGCGGTGACCGCCTTGCGCCCGAAGAGGTTGTTGCGTGACAGCGGATAGGCGATCGCCACGGTGCCGAGCACGCTGATCAGGGTGCCGACGACCGTGTAGAAGATGGAGTTCGCGAAGCCCGTGATGATCGCGGGGTTGCTGAGAGCTTCTGTGTACCCGCGGAACGTGAAGTCCACGGGCCAGAACAGCACTCGCCCCGAGGAGACCGCCTGCGGGCTGGAGAAGGAGCTGGCCAGGATGTTGAGCAGCGGCAGCAGCACCACGAGCAGGAACACCGTGAGCAGGAGGTAGGCCGCGGCGATGAACACCCGATCGGTCCTGGTCTCCTTGACCTTCACGCCGCGCGCGGGCCCCCCGCGTCGGCGTCCGCCCCTCCCCGCTTCGGGAACGACGATCTCCTCTGTGAGGAGGGTTTCATTGCGGAGAACAGTCACCACAGCCCGCTTCCTGTCACTCGCTTGGACACGCCGTTGACGACGAGCAGCAGCACGAGGCTGATCAGCGCGTTGAAGAGGCCGATCGTGGCCCCCAGACTGAAGTTCGCGTTCAGGATGCCGGTCTTGTAGACGTATGTGGGGATGATCTCGGAGGTGGAGAGGTTGAGCGCGTTCTGCAGCAGGAACGCCTTCTCGAATCCGATCGCCATGATGTTGCCGACGCCCAGGATCAGGATGATGGTCGCCGTGGGCAGGAGCGCCGGCACGTCGACGTTCCAGATCTTCTGCAACCGTGTGGCGCCGTCGATCTTGGCGGCCTCGTAGAGCGACACGTCCACCGAGGCGAGGGCTGCGAGGTAGATGACCGCGGAATAGCCCGTTGTGGTCCAGATGTCCGTCGCGACGTAGATGTGGCGGAAGAAGTCGGCATCCGCCAGAAGGTCGACCTGACCGGCGCCGAAGAAGCTGAGCGTGCGCCCGAGTAGGCCGACACGCGGTGACAGCAGGAGGATCGTCATGGAGACGACCACGACGGTCGAGATGAAGTACGGGGCGTATGTGACGAGCTGCACTGTCCGCTTGAAGAATCGCAGCCGCACCTCGTTGAGCGCGAGGGCCAGGATGATCGGGAGCGGGAAGCTCGCGATCAGCGTGTAGCCCGCGAGGACGACGGTGTTGCCGACGAGACGCGGGAAGACCGGGTTGCGGAAGAGCGCCGCGAAGTTGTCGAGGCCGACCCAGGGGCTGCCCCACACTCCGTCGATCGGGTTGTAGTTCTTGAAGGCGATGATCGCGTTGGCCATCGGAACGTAGCGGAACACGATGAACCAGATCACCGGCAGGAGCAGCAGCAGATAGAGCTGCCAATAGCGACGCAGGCTGCGACGGAACCGCGACCGTGCGGTGACGATGCGCGGACTCGTCGTCGGAGCCTCGTGTGTGGATGTGCGCTCAGCAGTGAGCTTCATGGTCGCCCTCCGGGCAGAGTTACTTTACGCCGTAATATAATCATGCCGAGCGCAAAATGCAAACACTTCCGCGAAGTCGGTCCCGCCGTCGGGGCTCTTCCGATGAGCGGGTGGCGGGGACTTCGGCTTCTCACTCGGCACCGCCCCGGGCAGTCCCGCCCGGACGCGACGGCTGCGGGTTGCACCCTTCTCGCAAACATGATTTATTGACGTTGTCAAGTAATACCGGAAGGCCTGCATCCATGAACACCAGTGCCGACAATGTCGTCGCGCTCCGCGCGGACGGTGTCGCCTTCATCCTCGAGCTCGCTCAACCTCTCCCCCGGGTCCTGCACTGGGGCGCCGATCTCGGCGAGCCGGTCGGCGAACTCACCAGCGCACTCGCCCTCACCGCCGTTCCCGCGCTGCTGAACAATTCGCCCGACTCGCCACGAGACTTCTCGGTATTGCCGACGGAGTTCGAGGGCTGGTCGGGGATACCTGCGATATCGGGCAACGCGCAGGGGCGGGCGACCACGCCACGTCCTCGCCTCACCGGCCACAGCGTCGACACGTCCACCACAGGGCACGGAGGCTCGATCACGCTCGAGTTCGCCGATGAGATCACCGGCATCCGCACCGAGGTCCGCTACCGGCTCGACCGCTTCGGGGTGCTCTCCGTCGACCTCTCCCTCGTGAGGGATGCAGGACTCAGCCCGCTCAGCGGCGCGATCCCGTACACGCTCGATGGCCTCATCGCGCTCCTGCCCGTTCCCGACCGCGCCACCGAGATCCTCGACTTCACGGGCAAGTGGTGTCGCGAGAGATCGCCGCAGCGTTCGCCCTTGGGGTTCGGCACACACCTGCGGACCGCGCATCGCGGCAAGCCCGGACATGACTCCCCTTTCCTCCTCGCCTGCGGCACGGCGGGCTTCGGCTTCGGCCACGGCGAACTGTGGGCGGTGCATCTCGCCTGGAGCGGAGATCAGCGGTACCTGGCCGAGCGCCTGCCCGAGGGCGCGGGCGCGCTCTCGGCCGCGCTCGGCGCCGGAGAGGCCCTGCACTCCGGCGAGATCATCCTGGACGACGGGGAACGATACGACGCGCCGACCGCCCTCTTCGTGTGGTCGAACCGCGGACTGGATGCCGTCACCGATCGCCTCCACCGCCGCCTGCGAGCACGACCGTCGCACCCGCGCTCCCCGCGCCCGCTCGTCCTCAACACCTGGGAGGCGGTGTACTTCGACCACGACCTCGATCGACTCACCGCGCTGATCGAGCGCGCGGCATCCGTCGGAGTCGAGCGGATCGTCCTCGACGACGGCTGGTTCCGGGGGCGGCGCCAGGCGGATGCCGGACTCGGCGACTGGTTCGTCGATGAGGATGTCTGGCCGGAGGGACTCGCTCCTCTCGTGGAGGTCGTGCGCGCGCACGGGATGCAGTTCGGGCTCTGGTTCGAGCCCGAGATGATCAATCTCGACTCCGACCTGGCGCGGGAGCACCCCGACTGGGTTCTCGGTCCGAGGCAGGGTCTGGGGCCGGCGTCCCGCTCGCAGCACGTCCTCGACATCGCGAACCCGGAGGCGTACGAGTACCTGCTCGAACGCATCGACCACCTCGTGCGACTGCACGAAATCGACTACCTCAAGTGGGATCACAACCGCGATCTGCTCGAGGCCGTGAGCCGGGGCCGTGACGGCGACCGGCCGAGCGTGCACCGGCAGACTCTCGCGCTGTATCGGCTGCTCGACGAACTCAGACGACGTCATCCGCACCTAGAGATCGAGACCTGCTCCGGCGGCGGCGGCCGCATCGACCTCGGGATCCTCGATCGGACCGACCGGGTCTGGGCCTCCGATTGCAACGATCCGGTCGAGCGGGCGCAGATCGAACGGTGGACGCGCACGATCGTGCCGCCGGAGTTGATCGGATCGCACCTGGGCGCCGATCGATCGCACACGACGGCCCGGAGAACCGATCTGTCCTTCCGGCTGGGCATCGCGCTCACTGCGCACGCGGGCATCGAGCAGGACCTCACGGCCGTGGATGACGAGCAGCTGGCGCTCATCGCCCACTGGAGCGCCATGTACCGCGAGTTCCGCGCCCTGCTGCACAGCGGCAGGATCGTCAACGCCGACCTGGCCGACGACGCGACGGCGCTGTCCGGCATCGTCTCGGAGGACGGCGGCGAAGCGCTCTTCACCTGGGCACGCTTCGTCACCTCCACACCAGGGCAGTCGGGCAGGATCCGCCTCCCCGGCCTCGACCGCGAACGCGATTATCTGGTGTCCGTCCGCGAAGACCTCGGGGCGGCGAGCCGCCACCAGGGCGACGATCCGGCATGGGTGGCGCTCGCGGCCGAGTCCTCGGTGCGCATGCCCGGGACCCTGCTCGCGGATGCCGGCATCCCCCTGCCAACCCTCAATCCGCAGCAGGCCATGCTCATCCACGTGCGCGCGAGCGCCTGACCCTTTCAGGTTCTCGCCCTTGCGCGATACGTGCGCCCTGTGGTTAGTTAACGCCGGAAAGTAACTTCGCCCCGCGACAGAGACGTCGCGTACGAGAGGAAGCCATGCATAATCCCCCATCCGGACGGCGAGCGCTCACGCTCACCTCGGCCGTCGCCGCAGCAGTGCTCGCACTCACGCTCACCCCCGGTGCCTCCTGGGCCACCGGATCGAGCGGCGAGACCCCGACTCCGTCACCCACGGATTCCGCCACCACGACCCGGCAGGCGACGTCGGCTCCTGAGACCACTCCGCCGGCTGACGCGACCCCCACGCCGCAGGCGACGCCGTCGTCCGGGCCCGAGCAGACCGCTGTCCCACAGCCCGAGAAATCGGCAGCGCCGGTGACCCCGCCGGCGGTCGTCGCCGACGACGGTGTCTCGGAACTCTCCTCGAAGCCTTACATGGGCTGGAGCAGTTACAGCATGCAGGTGTACTCCGGCAACGGAAAGTGGATCACCGCCGACCAGATCACGGCGCAGTCCGACGCGATGCACGACAAGCTGCAGGACTTCGGCTACGAGTACATCAACGTCGACGCCGGCTGGAACGACGGTGTCGACGACTACGGACGCCCGCTGCCGAGCGCCACCCTGTACCCGGACGGTCTCGACGCGGTGATCGACCATGTCCACGCCAACGGGCAGAAGTTCGGGCTGTATCTGATCCCCGGCGTGAGCCTGCAGATCGCAGAAGCCGCCTACCCGATCCACAACGCGCCGGGCTGCACGACTAACGACATCCTGAAGCGTCCGCTGCAGCAGGGAGACTACTGGGGCATCGGCTACCGTCTCGACTTCTCCAACCCGTGCAGCCAGAAGTACATCGACTCGATCGCCGATCTGCTCGGCGAGTGGGGCGTGGACTTCCTGAAGTTCGACAGCGTCACCCCTGGCTCCGGAGTGAGCGATCTGTCCCTCGACGCGCGCGATGATGTCGCCGCCTGGTCGCAGGCGCTGAAGCGCAACGGCATCTGGTTCGAGCTGTCCTGGGCGGTCGACATCAACTACGCCGACTACTGGAAGCAGTACGCGGACGGCTGGCGCGTGGACTGGGACGTCGAGTGCTACTGCGAGAAGGAGGCGCTGACGACCTGGGACAACATCGCTCGGCTCTTCCCCCGCACCGCGGAGTGGTGGCGGCACGGCGGCCCTGCGGGATGGAACGATCTCGACTCACTCAATGTGGGCAACGGCACCATGGATGGCTTGACCCGCGACGAACGGCGCACGGCGACGACGCTGTGGGCCATGTCGGCCGCGCCCATGTACCTGGGCAACGACCTCACGAACCTCGACGAATTCGGGCTCAAGCTGCTCACGAACCCCGAGGTCATCGCGGTCGACCAGGCAGGCGTTCCCGCGCAGCCGGTGTCGACGGCGACCAAGCAGCAGGTCTGGTACTCGCTGAACACCGACGGCACGTACACCGTCGCGCTCTACAACCTCGGCCGCACGGAAGCCGACGTCACGGCGTCGTTCTCCGACTTCGGCCTCACCGGGTCCGCCACGGTGCGCGATCTCTGGGCCGGCAAGAACCTCGGCGGCTTCGACGGCTCGTTCACCGCCGAGGACGTGCCGATCCACGGTGTGCGACTGCTCACCGTGACCCCGGCGAAGAAGTCGAAGCTCGCGGTGAACGACGACTCCCTCCGAGTCGCCTACGACGGACAGTGGACCCGCAACGGCGGGGCCGAGGTCGCCGCGACGACTCAGCCGTTCACGGTCGCGGTCACCGATACCCCCGGTGGTGGCCAGCCGAACCCGCCGGAGACGGGACGCACGGTGACGGTGAACGACAACGCGCCCGGCATCACGTACACGGGCAACTGGGGCTACAGCAACAACCGCGGCCTCGGCGACCACGCCGATGATGTGCATTACGCCGAAGCGAACGGCGCCTTCTTCGAGTACGCGTTCCAGGGCACCGGGATCGACTTCGTGACCGAGAAGCATGAGTCGCAAGGAGACGTCGACATCTACCTCGACGGGCAGTTCGTGCAGACCGTGAGCACCTACCTCGACCCCGCGCAAGGACGTGGCGTGCAGCAGACCGTGTTCAGGCGCCTCGGGCCTTGCGAGTGGAAGCCACACGCTGCGCGTCGTGAAGAAGTCGGGATCGTTCATGCTCCTCGACAAGCTCGTGGTGACGCTCGACAGCCTGCTGAGCACGACCTCGGGCGCGTTCAACAAGGCCGACCCCGCAGATGTCGTCGTCGACGTGCTGCGCGATCCAGGCGAGCTGAGCGACGTCTCCGTGAACGGCGAGGCGCTCGAGCGGGGAACCGACTACGAGCTCAGCGGCAGCACGGTGACCATCAGGTCGTCGTTCCTCGCCACGTTGCCGGTGGGCGACGCCACGCTGGACTTCGCCTTCCGCGGCGACCGCCACAGCGACGTCCATGCGACGACGGAGGACGGCGCCTCGGTGTCGTTCACGTTCCGCGGGACCGCGGTGTCGTGGATCACGGCGAAGGGCCCCGACCAGGGCACCGCCGACGTCTACATCGACGGCGTCAAGGTCGAGACCGTCGACACGCACGCCGACACGCGCGTCACCGGCCAGAAGGTCTTCACGGCCGATGGTCTGCGCGACAAGGAGCACACCATCACGATCGTGAAGACCTCGGGAGACGTGCTGCGCACCGACGTCTTCGAGTACACGGTCAAGAAGGTCAAGTGATCCGTCCGGGGGCGGGCCGTGCAGCCCGCCCCCGGATGCCCCGGACACCCCAGAGAAGTGAGGAAAGCGGATGACGAGCACTCCCTCCGCAGGCGATCCGATCGTAGCGGCGCGAGCCTGGATCAGCGACATCGCCGTCGAGACGGTCCGCACGGACGCGATCCAGGCTTTCCTGAAGCAGGAGACGATCTTCGTCGAGATCACGACCGCCACAGGCGTGCAGGGTCTCGGCTACAGCTACACGATCGGGATGGGCGGGACATCCGTGCTCGCCCTCCTCGAGAGCACGATCCTGCCCCTGCTGCTCGGGCAGGATGCGCACCGCCCCGAGGCCGTCTGGCGATCCTGTTTCGCCGCGATCCGCTCGACGACCGGAGGCGTCATCGCCGCCCTCGCCCTGGCCGCGGTCGACACCGCGGTGTGGGATGCGCGATCGCGGAGCACGGGTGTTCCGCTCTGGAAGCTCGCGGGCGGCGCGGACCGGTCGATCCCTGTATACGACACCGAGGGCGGGTGGCTGCACCTGAGCGAAGAGGAACTGGTGGCCCAAGCCCTCGCGACCAAGGCGAGAGGGCTGTCCGGTGTCAAGATCAAGGTCGGACGACCAGACCCGCATGAAGACCTCGACCGGTTGCGCGCGGTCCGTGAGGCCGTCGGCCCCGCCTTCGACATAATGGTCGATGCGAACCAGTCCTTCACGGTCGCCCAGGCCGTCCGGAGAGCGCGTCTCTTCGAAGAGGTCGACCTGTACTGGTTCGAGGAGCCTCTGCACGCCGACGACGTGAGCGGTCACGCGGCTCTCTCACAACGCTCGACGATTCCGGTCGCGGTCGGCGAGAGCCTGTACTCGATCGGGCGGTTCCGCGACTACCTCGAACGGGGCGCCGCGTCGATCGTGCAGGTCGATGTCGCGAGGATCGGCGGCATCACGCCCTGGCTCAAGGTGGCGCACCTCGCCGAAGCATTCGGCGTCGACGTCGCCCCGCACTTCCTCATGGAACTCCACCTTCCGCTGGTCGCGGCAATACCGAACGGCCTCTACCTCGAGCACATCCCGCAACTGCGGACGCTCACCAGCGAACAGGTGCGGATCGTCGACGGACGTGCGGAGACGTCGGATGCTCCGGGCCTCGGGATCGTGTGGGACCGCGACGCCATCAGGAGAGCGCGCGTCTCCTGACGGCGGATGGCGTGCGCAGCCCCCGCCTCACGGCGCGCCGTCGTAGGAGCGGATCTTGTAGTCGGTGGTCGCCAGTGCGAGCGTCAGCTCCTCCAGCTGCCGCGAGATGCGGTCTCGCTGATCGATCATCATCTGCCGCCGCTCGGGCATCGTCTCCACGCCGCGCTCGACTAGTTGCACGTAGTGACGCAGGTCGCTCATGGTCATGCCCGACACCCGCATCCGGATGAGGAAGACGAGTCGGCGCAGGTGGGGCGCGGAGTACTCGCGGTATCCCGACGAGTTCCGGGAGGGACGCACGAGCCCTTCCCGCTCGTAGTATCTGAGCGTGTGCGGGGACTGACCGAGCAGCTCCGCCGCCTCGGCGATTCCGAGGCGCGCAGAGGTCTCCTCGACCGTCGAGTCGTCGAGAAGCGTGTGCAAGGCGTCGATGGCCGAGGCGGATGACGCGTGCGGCTCGGCGAGCATGCGTTCGATCAGGTCAGCGGTCGCCATTCCCACACCCTACTTCCGTCAGAACGCCCGGGCAGCGGGGCCCTGACCGGGGAAGTCAGCGGATGCGCTGAGTTCGGCCCATTTCCGGATCTCGGCGAGACTCCGATCGTGGGCGGTCGTGAGATTCCTCACGGCTTCGGCCCCGAGCGCGAGCCGCAGCGGCGCATCGGGCTCCTGAAGAACCCGCCGGATGATCGAGGCAGCCCTGACCGGATCGCCCTCCTGCTGTCCGTCGGCGCCCGCCATGTCGGCGCGCACGGCCGCGATGACCCCGTCGTACGCGGTGTTCTGCGTGGCCGAGCGAAGCACGTCGCCCGCGTTGAACCGCGTGCGAAAGCGGCTCGGCTCGACGATCAGCACCCGGATGCCGAACGGCGCGACTTCACCCGCCAGAGCTTCCGACCATCCTTCCAGCGCGAACTTCCCGGCGGAGTAGCTGCCGACAGCGGGGAACGACATGCGCCCACCCTGGCTGCTCATCTGCACGATGGCGCCGGATCCCGCCTCGCGCATCCCGGGGAGGACGGCTCTCACGAAGGCGGCGGGACCGAACAGGTGCTGATCGAGCATGTCTCGCAGCTCATCGCCGGTGACCTCTTCCGCGGCGCCGACCTGGCCGACTCCCGCGTTGTTGACCAGGACGTCCACGCCGCCGAACCGGGCGACCGAATGCGCCACGACCGCCGCCGCTCCCTCCGTGTCACGCACGTCGTGTGCGACAGCGGAGAAGCGGTCGGGGTAGTGCGAAGCGAGATCATCCATCCGCTCCGGACGACGGCCCGTGCCGACGACCTGATCCCCCGCCTCGAGCGAGGCCTCTGCCAGGGCTCGTCCCAGTCCCGAGCCGGCCCCGGTGATGAGCCATGTCTTGTGTCGCTGTGCTGTGTCCATGTCCGCCACGCTAGAGAGTGAAGCGCGCTCGAAGGCAAATGGGCGGACTCAGCGTCTCCGCGACTCCAGGAGCCTCGAGAGTGCGGCGGTGTACGCGTCGCCGCTCGCCCGCGCCGCCTCGCCCTCGCGGAGCACAACGATGAACAGTCCCTGATCTCCCGAGGAGATGCGGGCCGCCAGAAGGGCTCGTTCCCAGAGCAGCACGACCTCCAGCCCACCGGCGTATGCAGGCTCGGCCATGGCGCTGGTCGTGAGGAACCGGCGTCGCTCTGTCGCTCCGGCGAGCGCCGTCAGTCGCGCGCGAACCTCTCTGAACGGCTGAGGAGACGGCGCGTCGTGGGTGAACACGTCGGCGAAGACCCGCGCCGCCACCTGGTCGGCGCCACTGGCGAGCAGGCTCGAGATGGGATCGCTCACGGCGTCGTTCCCCTGCTCTCGAGTTGCGCGACGCGCCGTTCCAGCGCTGCGATCCGGTTGTAGAGATCGACCAGCGTGACGCCGTCGGCGACCACTCCCGGTCGACTGCTGAAGCGGCGGACGAAGTCCTCGCGGGACTCCCCGGGCAACTGGTCGAAGTACCCCATTGCGATCTCCAAGTCTGTGACACGGCGGATTCACTCTGCGTCGAACCACCGTAGCCGCTTCGTCGCCGCATCCGATGCTCAGCTCATCAGCGATCGTGCACGACCATCGCTCCGCCCTTGCGCATCAGCCACGCGGCGGCGGCGAGCGTGAGCGCCCAGCCGATCACCTCGATGAGCAGATGATCGGTGGCGTTCGGTACGGACTGCAGCAGGAACACGCGGATGCTGTTGATTGCTCCGTGCGTCAGGACGGCGGGCCAGACGCTGCCGGAGCGCCAGCGGAGCGCGAGCAGCAGAGGGGCCCACGGCAGCATGCCCGCGAAGTAGATGACGATGTCCCAGAGGGGCCGATCCCCGATGACGGCGAGGACCGGAAGGTGCCAGACGATCCAGACGAGACCGCTGACGAGGGCGAGACGCCAGAATCCCCACGATGCCGCACGAGTCGCCAACCAGCCACGCCATCCGAACTCCTCGCCGATCGCGAAGACCGACTGCATGACGAACACCGGGATGATCCACACCGACGCGGCCAGGATCTCGTCGACCGGGTTCAGCGGCCAGATTCCGGATGACACGGCGATGGCCGTCTGGATCGCGGCGATCGCGGCTATGAGGCCGATGCCGATCCCGAGCCACTTCGGTGCGCCCCGCCATCCTGTGGCGAAGGTCTCGCGGAACGTGCCCGGCCTTCGCGCGAGCCACATGATGATGGCGGCGAGCAACGGGGTCAGCTGCATGATCGGGGTGATCAGGTTGTAGAGATCCGTCGGCACGAGCCGGAACACCATCGGCACCGAGAGCGCGAAGCACAGCGCGATCGCGATCGCGAAGAACCAGGTGACGTCGACGACGACCGATCGTCCGGTCGCGCGGTGGGCGGGGAGGGATGTCATCGGTGGCCTCTGTCCGTCGGCTCGGGGCGCGAGAAGTCCCTCGCACCACGCACTCTACGAAGACCGGCCCGGCCACCGGAATGCAGGAAACCCGACACTCTCCGGGGGATATCCGGAACGGACGGCGCCCGACGCCCGCCGCCCGAGGTCAGCCCCGCCCGGTCCCGCGGAGCGCCTCGATCTGTTCGCGGTTGATCTCGGCGGCCTCGGCCAGCAGGTCGCCCGCGAACTCGATCTGTTCGTCGGTGAGCGTGGCGAGATACTCGTTCCAGCGTTGCGCGACCCTGGCGTAGACCGGGCCGACGCCCGCGAGGACCGGTTCGGGGTTGGCCGTGACGATCACACGCCGACGATCGGCGTCGTCCCGCGTGCGGGTGACATACCCGGCGCGTTCGAGCCGATCGATCATGGCGGTGACGGCTCCACCGGCGGTGAGGCCGGTTCGTGCGGCGAGTTCGCCGGGCGTCGCCGGCCCGGAGCTCATGAGAAGCCCCACAGCCTGCAGGTCGGTGCCGTTGAGGCCGACCGACCGGGCGACGGCGTCTTGGAACAGCACCGCGCGCGCCATGAACTCCTGCATCGCCTCACCCTGACGCGCGATCGCGGCAGAACGGCGCGCAGATCCGTCGGTCATCTGATAACCTCTCTATTATCGAGAGACTCTTTCTTCGAGACTCTCTGTCTCCTTCCAGACTATCGAAAGGCCGGACCGATGCCCACAGCGCTCATCATCGGCGGCGGAGTCGCAGGACCCGCCGCCGCCCTCTTCCTGCAGAGCGCGGGCTGGGCGGTCGAGATCTTCGAGGCCAGATCAGCCCCCGATGCGTTCGGCGGACTGTTCCTCAACGTCGCGACGAACGGCCTCGCGGTGCTCGAAACCCTGGGCCTGCGCGATCGCCTCCTCGCCGACGGCCACTTGAGCCCGTACATGGAGATATGGAGCGGACGCGGCCGCAAGCTCGGCACGGTGCCCAACGGCCCCGCCGGAGAGCCGGCACGAGGAAGCGTCGTGGTGCGGCGGGAATGGCTGAACAGCGTCTTGCGCGAGGCGACGGATGCCGCCGGCATCCGCTTCCGATGGGACGCACGTCTCGAACGCATCGAGCAGTCGGATGCAGGCGTCACCGCTTACTTGGCAGACGGCACGAGCGCGACCGGCGACATCCTGATCGGCTGCGACGGCATCGGCTCGCCGACACGACGATGGATCGATCCCGCCGCGCCGGACCCGGACTACAGCGGACTGCTCAGCATCGGCGGGTTCGCCCGGGTCGACGGCCTTGCGCCTACGCCTCTCACGCAGCACATGGTCTTCGGCGCCCGCGGATTCTTCGGCTATCTCGTGCGAGACGACGGCACGGTCTACTGGTTCGCGAATCCCGCCAGGGCCGAGATCGACCGCGACGAGATCCGGGCTGTGCCCGACGAGGCCTGGCTCGACGAGCTCCGCACGATGCACGCCGACGACCCGTACCCCGTGCCGCAGATCCTCGACGCCGCGACCGGCGCGGTGGGCGTCTACGGCATCTACGAGCTGCCCCACGTCCCGCACTGGCATCGCGGTCGGGTCGTAACGGTCGGGGACGCCGTGCACGCGACATCTCCGAGCGCCGGGCAGGGAGCGTCCCTCGCCCTCGAGGACGCGGCAGTCCTCGCCATGTGCCTGCGTGACGAGCCGGATCACGAGCGCGCCTTCGCTCGTTACGAGTCCATCCGCCGCCGCCGGGCGGAGGAAGTGGTCGCCTACGCGCGCGCCATCAGCAGACAGAAGACCGTGACCTCGTCGAAGTTCGCGGTCATCGTGCGCGACGCCCTGCTTCCGCTCTTCCTTCGCGGCGCGATGCGCGACACCCGCAACAATCATCTGTACAACCATGTGGTCGCCACGGAGGGACGGCCTCTCGGCGACTGAGCTCGTGCAGCATGTGGAACACGGGGCCGCACCCGGCATAGTCTCGATGACATGACCCCTGATCCGCGATACGCGGCCCTGCTCGGCGACTGGTCGGGCGACGAAGAACTCTTCCCGACCGCCTGGACGGCCGCGGGCAGGGCGCGCGGCGCCCTCACCGTCGAACCTGGCCCCGACGGCATCCTGATCGACTATGTGGAGCTTCAGGACAGCGGGCATCTGCTCGCACATGCGGTGATCGTCGGCACGGGATTCTGGTGGTTCGACTCCTACGGCTTCGTTCCAGAGACTCCCGGTTCCGCCGTCTGGGACGACGACACACTCGTGCTCGACCGCCGCTCCGCCCGTGGACGCACGATCATGCAGCTGCGCCGCGACGGCGAACGCCTCGAAGTCGCGCTCGATACGGCGGTGCCGGCGGATGCCGACCCGGCCCCGCTCGTGCGCGGAACCTACGCCAAGCAGGACGCCTGATCGCGGGACCTCCGCGAACGTCACCGGTCGCGGTCAGGGCAACAAGATCGTGGCGAGCGTGACCGCTCTCGTGCCCTGCCGGTCCGGGTCGAGGTACGGGGCGAGCATCTCGCCGAGGCGCGCCTGCAGATCGGCGAGATCGTCCGTCGTGACGTGCAGCTGGGTCATGCCGAATCCGAGGTAGTCCCGCGCCCGCGCGTCATCCGAAGACAGTGACTCATCGAAGCGCTCGGCGACCTGACCCAGGTACGTGAGGAAGGCTCGACGCAGCTGCTCGGCGTCCATCGCCTGCAGTTCTTCGCGATCGACGTGCGCCATCCGCTCTCCGAGGGCGAGCGTCCGTTCGACCGCACCACGGATCTTCCGCTCCCCGACCACCGCGACGATGCCGGCGTCGACGAGCGCGGCCACATGACGGTAGAGCGTCGCCGTCGAGACGTCGGGCAGGGTCTCGCGCAGCGCGGTCGTGGTCAGCTCGCGCGCTCCGATCTGCTGGATGATCCGCATCCGCACGGGATGCATGATCACATCGGCGATAGGCGTCGTCTTGCGCATCGGCCCTCGATTCATTATTCTCAGTGTGAGAACATTCGCATCGTTCTCATACGAAGACTACCTGAGGAGCCGAGATGAACCCTGCCCCCACCGACGCGAATGCCGTGCGGATCGAGGTGCGCAGAATCTCGAAGCGGTTCGGCGACGTGACGGCCGTCGACGACATCACGTTCCGGGCCGAGCCCGGCCGGGTCACCGGGTTTCTGGGACCCAACGGCGCCGGCAAATCGACGACCCTCCGCATGCTGCTCGGACTCACCAGACCCGACTCCGGCGACGCCCTCCTCGGCGGGATCCGCTACCGCGACCTGCCCAGGCCTGCCCACACGGTCGGCGCGGTCCTCGACATCGCAGGAGCACACCCGGCGATGACGGCCAGGGCGCACCTCGGTGTCAGCGCCGCCCTCGCCGGCATCCGCGGTCACCGCATCGACGAGGTGGCGGAGATCACGGGCATCGCCGGATTCCTCGACCGCCGCATCCGCGGGTTCTCGACGGGCATGCGGCAGCGCCTCGCAATCGCGAACGCCCTGATCGGCGACCCGCAGGTGCTCGTCCTCGATGAACCGTCCAACGGCCTCGACCCAGCGGGGATCGCCTGGCTGCGCTCCTTCCTCCGCGATTTCGCCAGCCGCGGAGGCACCGTCCTGCTGTCGAGTCACGTGCTGTCCGAGTTGGAGCAGTGCATCGACGAACTGGCTCTCATCGATCGGGGCCGCATCGCCTGGGCAGGCCCACTCGCCGACTTCGTCGCCGACGGCGGAACCCTGGAAGACGCCTTCCTCCGCGCCACTCGACACCCCGAACCCGCCACCCCTTCGCTGGAGCACACGTCATGATCGCCCTCATCCACGCAGAGATCCGCCGACTGTTCGCCACCCGTCTGGTCTGGTGGGCTCTCGTCACCGCAGCTCTGTGCGGCGGCGTCCTGCCCGGCCTCCTCGCCGTCATCGGTCCCGAGAACGCCAATCCTCCCCTGCCGGGGCTCGACACCGCCGCGGGCGTGGAGATGCTGCTGAGCCTCACCTCCGTGCTCCTGTTCATCCCGGCGCTGATCGGCACGGTGGCAGTCACCTCGGAGTACCGGCACCGCACGATCGGCACGACCTTCCTTCTCGCCCCTCGCCGTGTGGGTGTCGTGCTCGCCAAGCTGGCGGTCTACGCGCTGCTCGGCCTCAGCTACGGCGTCATCGCGTCGACGTCTGCGGCCGCGTCCGTCGCCGGCGGTGCGGCGCTCCGCGGTGAGACTCTGGGGATGCCGTGGAGCGATCTCGCCCCCCTCCTCGTCCGGCTCGCGCTCGCGGCCGCGATCTACATGATCATCGGCGTCGCGATCGGCGCCCTCGCCCGTCACCAGCTGATCGCGATCGGCGTCACACTCGGGTACTTCTACGTGATCGAGTACGTGCTCATGCTCATCCCGGGAGTGAACCGGATCTACCCGTACCTGCCGGGCGGCGCGACCTCCGCCCTGACCGACTTCACGTTCCTCCGCGACGCGCTCTCGGCCGAACTCCCCGCGGCGGCACCGCCCGCAGGCCTCAGCGCACTCGGTGGAGGCCTCGTCCTCCTGGCGTACGCCGCAGCGGCCATCGTCGTGGCCGTCGTCGTTCCCCTGCGGCGCGACCTCCGCTGACCGCGGCACGATCGCGCTCCCTGATCATGGGACGACGCTCGGATCGATCGCCTCCACGATCACCGGCCCATGGGCATCCGGCATCCCGACGCTCCAGATCCGCACCCGCGACCTGATCGGGGGCACCTGAGTCTGCAGCAGGGTCGCGTCGCCGTTCTCGGGATTGCTGCGATGCCACCGGGCGCGCAGCGGTGGCCCCGGAGCCTCTGCGACCGTGAGGGTGAAGGCCGAGACCCCGCCGTGCTCGGTCAAGGACACCTCGCGCTCGGATACCCGCCCCATGATCGGCTTCGCGTGCTCGCGAGCACGCGCCCACTCCTGCACGAGGTGCGCCTCGCGCCGCGACAGACGTGCGGACTCTCGCAGCGCGACGCCGCATCCGAAGATGAAGAATGTCGGCATCACGGTGAAGATCACCGAGAACCACCAGGGCGCGTCGCTCGTCCACAGCGCCGTCAGCGCCGCGACGGTGCCGATCGCAGCCGCGCCGACCAGCATCCAGAGCACGATTCGCGTTCGCGGTCGCACCCTGGTCCCGAAGCCGATCGCCGAGGGCGCGGCGTCGTCGTCGAACGACCTGACCAGGTGCACGACGTGCCCGACCGGCGCCTCTTCCTG
The DNA here is from genome assembly GCF_030816295.1 of Microbacterium natoriense. Classification (NCBI taxonomy): domain Bacteria; kingdom Bacillati; phylum Actinomycetota; class Actinomycetes; order Micrococcales; family Microbacteriaceae; genus Microbacterium; species Microbacterium natoriense. The sequence goes on from NZ_JAUSXV010000001.1 coordinate 288,363, forward strand.
CATGACCGCTCCTCCGACCTCGATGCCCCGCCCGTTGCCGACGACATCGTAGGGCCTGAAGGTGTCGCGCGGCCGTCGAACGCAGAGATGCCGCGCCCTCCGAAGAGGACGCGGCATCTGTGGTGCAGCGTGGAGTCAGGCGCCGATCTTCTTGGCGTCGTCCGTGTTCAGCACACGGAACAGGACTGCGGCGACGACTGCGCCGACGACCGGAGCGAGGATGTAGAGCCACAGGTTGCTCCACGCGAACTGGCCGCTGATCGAGAGACCCAGCGCCACGGCCGGGTTGAAGCCGCCGCCCGAGATCCCGCCAACCGCCACTGCGCCGACGAAGACCGTGCCACCGATCGCGAGCCCGTAGAACGAGTTGCCGTCGGTGTCCTTCGAGGTGGCGGAGTTCAGAACGGCCCACACGAGGGCGAGAGTGAACAGAGCCTCGACGAGGAAGGCAGGGCCGACCTCGATCTCCGTGGCCTTCTCGGCGGCGGGCCAGACGGCGAAGCTGACGAGTGCGGCGAGCGCGCCGCCCACGAACTGCGCCACGATGTACGCGACCAGGTCGATGGCGCTGAGACCGCCGCGGAGGAAGACGCCGACCGAGACGGCCGGGTTCAGGTGGGCGCCGGAGATGTGCCCGGTGCCGTAGATCAGAACCGCGAGTGCGAGGCCGATCGCGAGCGGCGTCAGCGGGCTGCCGCTGTTCACCGCGCCGATGATGCTGAGAACGAAGAGGAATGTGGCGATCGCTTCAGCGAGCGCCTTGCGTGCTGTCCCGGTCATGGGAGTGCTCTCTTTCTTGATGTCGAATGCGGTGAGCACTTCGACCGCCCGCGCACTCCGGCCGATGCACCCTCCATGGCGTCACCGAGAGTAGCGGCCCCGTATGCCGAATCGAGGGAGCCGCGCGGCGATCCTGTGAATCTCCTGAGCGAAATGCCCGGTCCCGATGGAGTCAGTCCCAGGAGTCAGGCATCCTCTGTCAAGCCCTTCGCCTGTCGCACCGCGCCCGCCTACCGTGGCCGGATGACCGATTCGCTGTCCGACGCCGAGCCTTCCACCCGCCTGCGCCGCGCCGTCACCGGCCCGCTGCTTTTCGCCTTCATCCTCGGCGACGTGCTCGGGGCCGGCATCTACGCGCTGATGGGCGTGCTGTCCGAGAAGGTCGGCGGCATGCTGTGGGCTCCGCTGGTCCTCGCGCTCCTCCTGGCCCTGCTCACCGCCGGCTCGTATGCGGAACTCGTGACGAAGTACCCCCGCGCCGGCGGCGCCTCGGTGTTCGCCGAGCGCGCGTTCCGCAGCCCGCTGGTGTCGTTCCTCGTCGGCTTCTGCATGCTGGCCGCCGGGGTCACGAGCGCGGCCGGGCTCGCGATCGCCTTCGCCGGCGACTACCTCGGCACCTTCTTCGACCTGCCCACCATCCCGGTCGCGATCGCGTTCCTCGCCCTCGTCGCCGCACTCAACGCTCGCGGCGTGCGCGAGTCCCTGGGCGCCAACCTCGTGATGACCGCGATCGAGCTGAGCGGCCTCGTGATCGTGATCGTCGTCGTGGCCGGGTTCCTCACCGCCGGCGGCGGCGACGCCTCGCGCCTGATGCAGACGCCCGAGGGGACGCCCGCAGCCCTCGCCGTGCTCGGCGGAGCGGTGATCGCGTACTACTCCTTCGTGGGCTTCGAGACATCGGCGAACATGATCGAGGAGGTCAGGAACCCTCGCAGGACCTACCCTCGCGCCCTGTTCGCCGCGCTGTTCACGGCGGGCGCCGTCTACCTGCTGGTCGGCCTCGCGAGTTCGATCGCGCTCCCTGCCGCAGAGCTGCAGGAGTCCAGCGGACCGCTGCTCGCGGTGGTCGAGGCGACCGGCGTCAGCATCCCGTCGTGGCTGTTCAGCCTTATCGCACTGGTCGCCGTCGCGAACGGCGCGCTGTTGACGATGATCATGACGAGCAGGCTGACCTACGGGATGGCCGAGCAGGGCCTGCTCCCCGACGCCCTGTCACGTGTGCTGCCACGCCGGAAGACGCCCTGGGTGGCGATCCTCGTCACCACAGCCGCCGCCATGCTGCTCACCCTGATCGGCGATCTCGCGACCCTCGCCGAGACGGTCGTGCTGCTCCTGCTCTTCGTCTTCCTCAGTGCGAACGTGTCGGTCCTCGTGCTGCGGCGGGATCGCGTCGAGCACGACCACTTCCGCATCTGGACGCCGATCCCGGTGCTCGGCATCGCCTCGTGCATCCTGCTGCTCACCCAGCAGCGGCCCGTCGTCTGGCTGTACGGAGCAGGTCTGCTCGCGATCGGCATCGTGCTCCACCTGCTTGCCCGCTGGCGGCGCTCGCGCTCCGCCGTGCCACCTGCGCCTACAGCCACCCGTTCTTCTTGAACACGAGATACAGCCCGCCGCCCATCGCGATCATGAGTCCGATGGCCATGGGGTAGCCGAAGACCCAGTCGAGCTCGGGCATGTTCCGGAAGTTCATGCCGTAGACGCCCGCGACCAGGGTCGGTGCGAACAGGATCGCGGCCCAGCCGGAGATCTTCTTGACCTCGTCGTTCTGACGGATGCTCAGCTCCGTCATCCGCTGCATCTCCGCGTTCTGACGACGGGCGACGATCGTCGACTCGACCGTGAGCGCGTTGTCGAGCAGCGTGCGGAAGGTCGTCGCCCTGTCGGCGATCCGGAGCGCATGATCGAGCACGTCGCGCAGGTACTTCTGCAGTTCGTCATCGACGGCGTACTTCTCGGAGCCGCGCAGCAGCGCCTCCAGCATCCCGGCCAGCGGCTGTGTCGCACGCTGGAAGTCGATGACCTCACGGCTCAGCTCGTAGATGCGCTGAGTCGCATCGGTGTCCTCTTCGAAGAGCTGGCTCTCGATCTCGTCGATGTCGTTCTCGAGCCCTGCGAGCACAGGCGAGTACTCGTCCACGACCTCGTCGACGATCGCGTACAGCACCGCCTCGGGTCCTCGACGCAGCAGCGCCGCATCGCCCTCGAGCCGACGGCGCACCCGCCCCAGATCGGGGGCCTCGGCGTGGCGGATCGTCACGACGAAGTCCGGTCCGACGATCACGTGCACTTCGCCGAACTCGACCTCTTCGACGTCGTCGAGGTAGCGTGCGGGGCGGAGCACCATGAAGAGGATGTCGCCGTAGCGCTCGAGCTTCGAACGCTGGTGGCCCGTGAGGGCGTCTTCGACGACCAGCTCGTGCACGCCGAACTCGTCTGCCACCGCCCTGATCTCTTCTTCACTCGGCCGGTACAGCCCGATCCAGCTCATCCCGCCGCGATCGCGCATGCACTCGAACGTCTCGTTCAGGCTCTGCGGATTCGCGGTGCGCACGCCGTCGACGTAGATCGCGTTGTCGACGATGCTCATCGCAGGGCCCGAGCGGGAAGGCGGATCATTCCGCCGGAGCGACGCACGGGATCGCGGCGTCGGTGATCGCCTGGTTGTACTGCTCGGCCGTGAACGGCAGCCCGAACTCGGGCGCCGTCTGCCCTGACGCGGCCGGGGCCTTCGACGCGATCGCTGCCAGCTCCCAGGCCAGGAACTGGGCGAAGGTCGCGCCTGCCGTCGAGTCGTTCAGCACGACGGCGACCGTGAACCCGGTCGCCGGGTCGGAGTACGCCGCGGTCGCGTACCCGGGCGTCCACCCCTGCTGCCCGATCATGGATCCGGCCAGGAACCCGCCCCCGGCGGCCTGGAACCACGACGGAGCACCGTCGTAGGGGGGCAGCGGCGCGTCGAAGCGGGCGGGCTTCTCGTCCTTGCCCCGCAGCGCCTGCGCGGCCTCGGCTTGCGCGTACCGGCCGAGATCGTCGATCGTCGACACGACGCCCGAATCGGTGTATCCGGTGCTGGACGACAGCTCGGTGATGTCGACGGGGGCGGCGCAGTTGTACCCGCCCTCGACCGCCGAGAGGTAGTGCCCGTTCATGACGGACCCGCTCGACGGCGCAGCGGCCGCCGGCGCGGGCAGAGACGTGCCGGACAATCCGAGCGGGCCGGTGACGTACGTCGCGATCAGTTCTGACGCGGTGAGCTTCGATGCGCGCTCGAGTGCAAGACCGAGCATGAGGTAGCCGGCATCCGAATCGCGATACGTGGTGTGCGCCGCCGTGCGGGCCTGGCCGAGGCCGTAGGACGCGAGTTCGAGCGGAGCCCACTCGCGGGCGGGTGTGTTCAGCCACGCGCCCTTCACCGTGGCCTCCGACGATCCGATCCCGCTCGTGCCGTTGCACAGGTCGAGCAGGGTGACGCCGTCCATGGCGGCGGCGCCTGAGACGTAGTCCTCCACGGGCGCGTCGAGCTTCACAGTGCCCTCATCGGCCAGAGCGTAGAGAACGTCGCAGGTCATCAGTCGTGTCACGTCGGCGATGCGGAACGACATGTCGGTGCTGAGTTCGCCGCCTTCACCGCCCGGCTTCTGCGTGCCGACCCCGGTCACCCAGGTTCCGCTCCACGGCACCCACACGCCCACGATCGCTCCCGAGGCGCCGGAGGCGGTCAGCGCGTGAGACACGGCATCCTGCATGGCGGTGACGGTATCGTCGGGCAGCGAGCCGTCGACCTGAGCGGGGGGTTCGTAGGTGAAGGTGTCGCCGGCGGCGCAGCCGGTGAGCAGGAGGCTGAGCGCAACGACGCCGGCCGCGGCTGCGCGCACGCGGCGCGACGAGAGAAGCTGCATGAAAGGGGACCCCCGGAAGACGTGTCTGCAAAGTCTAGAACGCGGATGCTGAAAACAAGCATCGCGAGACGGCTTAGGGTGAGGTTCGTGACCCACCACTTCGATTCCGATGTCGTCTCCGCCGTCCTGCGCCATATGAACGGCGACCACACCGACGACAATCTGCTGATCGTCCGTGCGTTCGCAACCGAGGCGCAAGGCGACATCACGGAAGCCGTGATGACCGGCTTCGACGGCGACGGCGGCGTCTGGACGTACACCCGAGACGGCGCGGCATCCGAGCTCCGCGTCCCCTGGCCCGGAGGTCCGATCACCGAGCGTCCGGCCGTGCGAAGCGAGGTCGTCGCGATCTACGACCTCGCGTGCGAGCGCCTCGGCGTATCGGCTCGCCCACACGCCTAGAAATAAGGTTAGGTAACCCTTACACTGAACCCATGTCCGAGATCCTCTCCTTCTCCGCAGCCCTTCGCGAGCGCTCCTCCGGTTCGCACTCCCAGAGCGAAGGCGCGGGCTTCATGTCCGACCTGCTCAAGGGCGAGGGCTCGCGCGAGGACTACATCTCGCTGGTCGCGCAGCACTACTTCATCTACGAGGCTCTCGAGAGCGCGGGCGAGCGGATGCGGGCGGATGCCGTTGCCTCGGTCTTCCTGAGCGACAAGCTCACTCGCCTGCCCGCCCTCGAGGCCGACCTCGAGTTCCTGCTCGGCCCCGACTGGCGCGAGCGGATCGCCCCGCTGCCCACCACGCAGCGTTATGTCGAGCGCATCCGCCAGGTCGGTGCGACCTGGGCCGGCGGTTTCGTCGCGCACCACTACACCCGCTATCTCGGCGATCTGTCGGGCGGCATCTTCATCGGTCGTGTCATGGCCCGCCGGTTCGGCTTCGAGACCAACGGCATCGGCTTCTACCTGTTCGACGACATCGCCGACCCTGCCGCGTTCAAGGACGTCTACCGCGAGCAGCTCGACGCTGCCCCCTGGGACGACGCCGAGCGTGAGCGCGTGATCGCCGAGGTGCTCCTCGCCTACCGCTTCAACACCGAGCTGTTCGAAGACCTCGACCGGGCCCGCGCGGCCGCCTGAGGTTCGCTTTCGGTCGTTGAGCGAGGGTTGGTCGTTGAGCGAGCCGCAGGCGAGACGAAACGCAGAGACGAAACGCACCGTGCCGCTCAGGCCTTGGGCAGCTCGGGAGTCGACCTGGCCTCCCAGGCCTCGCGCATGAATCGGCGGACATCCTCGTCGACCTTGATGTCGCTCGGACGCAGAGCCCGGGACAGGTAGAGCCCGTCGAGTGAGGTCAGCCGGCTGAGCGCGACGTAGGTCTGCCCCGGGGCGAACGCACCAGAGCCGAGGTCGATGATCGCGCGGTCGTAGGTCTTGCCCTGCGACTTGTGGATCGTGACCGCCCACGCCAGCCGCAGCGGGAACTGCGTGAACTCGGCGACGACGTCGCGCGTGAGCTTCTTCGTGCTCGGCTCGTAGGAGTATCTGAAGCGCTCCCACACGGCCGGCTCGACATCGACCTCTTCGCCGTCGATCTCGACGCGCACCTTGTCGCCGAGGATCCGGACGACGGTACCGATCGTGCCGTTGACCCATCGCGGCGGCTCCCCCGACATCGCCGTGTCGTTGCGCAGGAACATCACCTGCGCTCCGACCTTGAGCTTCAGCTCGGACTCCGCCGGGAGTGCCGCCTCGCCGCGTCCGAAATCGCCGCTGACCTCGGCGCGCGCCGTCTGCTCCTTGCCGGGGAGCGCCGCGAGGTGCCGGCTGTTGATGCCGTTCACGATGTCGTTGCGGGTGGCGAGCGTGATCATGGGCACTTCGCCCGGCTCGGGGTCGGGGGGCGTTCTGGCGCCCTGCGTGTTCAGCACGCCGGCGATCTCGGCCGTCACCCGCCCGTAGCGCACGGCGTTCAGCATGGCCTTGAAGCCGTCATCGGCCTGGCGGTGGATCTGCACGAGTTCGCGCACGTGCAGATCGGCATGCGTGTCGACCGCGAACAGGCCGTCGCCCGACGCCCCCTCGCGCGGCCCGGCCCACACCTTCGCATCGAAGAACCAGAACGAGCGGTAGTGGTCTCGCACGTACGCCAGCTCGTCTCCGCGCGGTGGCACCGGGGCGAGCTGATACGGGTCGCCGAACATCACGATCTGCGCGCCGCCGAACGGAATGCCCCGCTTGCCGCGCGCCTGCCGGAGAGAGCGGTCGATGGCATCCATCAGATCTGCGCTGACCATCGAGATCTCGTCGATCACGAGCGTCTCGATCGCATTCAGGATGCGCCGCGTGTTGTCGTTCTGATCGATGTCGCTGTCGCCGATCAGGCCGATCGGCAGCCGGAACAGCGAGTGGATGGTCTGCCCCTCGACGTTCAGCGCCGCCACGCCGGTGGGTGCGCAGATCGCGATCTGCTTCTTCGTGTTCCACGCGAAATGCTGCAGCAGCGTGGACTTGCCCGTGCCCGCCCGTCCGGTGACGAAAACGTGCTCGCTGGTGTCCTCGATGAGCCGGAACAGCTCGTGCTGCTCGTCGGACAGGGCGGGAAAGGACACGGCTCACTCACGAAGGAAGGACGGATGCAGGGCGCTCCCCATGGTACGTGGCATGACCGCCGCGCGGCGTCACCCTCGGCGTCGTCCCAGGCCGCGCTCATAGACTGGCGCCATGGACCACGCGGAGACGACGGCGCCTCGGCGCTCCCGTCTCGGCGCCGACCTGGCCATCCTCGCGCTGGTCGGCGTTCTGCTGATCGCCGCCGTGGGGGCAGGCATCTCGACGCTGTACACCTCGTACTACGGCCCGTCCGCGTTCGTCACGCGCTATCTCGATCTGCTCTCCGCCGGTCGTGCGGCCGACGCGCTGCGCATCCCCGGCGTCGCGATCGACAGCGCGACGCTCGAGGCGGCGGGCATCACCGGTTCCCCCTCGGAGGCGCTGCTGCGCGCCGCAGCGCTGGCGCCGCTCACGGACGTGGCGATCGTCTCCGAGAAGAGCGACGGCACGCAGACCTCCGTCACGGTGGCGTACGAGGCGGGCGGTCACGCCGGGAAGACGACCTTCCAGGTCGAGCAGGACGGCTGGGCCGGCATCACGCCGAACTGGAGGTTCTCGACGAGCCCGCTCGCCGTCATCGATCTCACCGTGCGCGGGGCGGACCGGTTCTCCGTGAACGGCTTCGAGGTGCAGCGCGGACAGATCTCCGCGGCCGGGGCGGATGCCGCGCCACTCGATCCGCTGCCGATGCTCGTGTTCACGCCCGGGCTGTATGCGGTCTCGGTGGACACGGCGATCTCCACAGCATCCGGCACCGGCGTCCTCGCCGATACACCGCTCGCCACCACTCCCGTCGACGTGCAGACCACCCCCACCGACGACTTCGTCGCGGTCGTGCAGCAGCGCGTCGAGGAGTTCCTCACGCAGTGCGCGACCCAGGAGGTTCTCCAGCCGACGGCGTGCCCGTTCGGGCTCGAGGTGCGCAACCGGCTCGCGTCGCTGCCCGAATGGTCGATCACCGTGCAGCCGAAGGTGTCGGTGGCACCCGACGGTGCGCAGTGGCAGATCCCTCCCGCCAGCGCGGTCGCTCACATCGAGGTCGAGATCAAATCGCTGTTCGACGGCAGCGTCGAATCGGTGTCCGAGGATGTGCCGTTCCAGGTCGACGGCACGATCACGATCCTCCCCGACGGATCCGCATCGATCAGGGTGGGCTCACCCGGCGATGCCGTCCCGCAGGACTGACGGCGACCCGCGTCAGCGACCTTCGCGCTCGGCCTGTCGCCGGTCGCGTTCGGCGATGCGCGCGAGCCTGGCGTTGTACTCCTCGAGCTCGGCGTCTCCCGTGCGATCGGCATGCCGGTCCCGGCGCTTCTGCAGCTTCGTGTCGCTGCGGCTCCACTGGATCGCGACCGTGATCGCGAGGATGAGGGTGGGGATCTCGCCGATCGACCACGCGATGCCGCCGCCGATGTACTGATCGGCCATCGGGTCGGGTCCCCAGGTGCGGCCCATCGAGCCGAACCAGTCGGCGACGAGGAGCCCGGACTGCATCATCATCGCGATGCCGAAGAACGCGTGCATGGCCATGACGGCGATGAGGGTGATCAGGCGACCGGGGTACGGGAGCCGGTAGGGCACGGGGTCGGCGCCGATCAGGCTCATCACGAACAGGTAGCCGGAGATCAGGAAGTGGATGACCATCCACTCGTGACCCAGGTGCTCGTACATCGACCAGCGCACCAGATCGGTGAAGTAGAACGCCCACAGCGACACGATGAAGATCGCCGCGGCGACGAAGGGGTGCGTGACGATGCGTGCGAAGGGCGAGTGCACGGCCCACATGATCCACTCGCGGCCGCCGCGGGTGCCGTCGTCGCGCTTGTGGATGGCCCGCAGTGCGAGCGTGATCGGAGATCCGGTGACGAGCAGCAGCGGGATTGCCATGGACAGCATCATGTGCCCGAGCATGTGCACGCTGAACAGGTACTCCTGATAGGCGTTGATGGGGCCGCCGGTCACCCACACGAGCATCAGCATGCCGAGCACCCAGAAGACCGTGCGGTGGATCGGCCAGCGGTCGCCCCGCAGCTGCAGGCGGCGGACGCCGGCGAGGTAGAAGAACACCCCGAAGCCTGCGGCGACGAGCCACAGGATGTCGATGTTCCACTGCGTGAACCAGCGGTCGATCGTGAACTCGGGCGGCAGCGCTGAGCCGGTCAGGTGCTCGGCCGGAGTGCGCACGAAGGCGGCTTCTGTGCCCGCGGGCGGCGGGGTGCGAGCCAGCGCGGCCGCCGCGCCGGAAGCCAGGCCCATGAGCCCCACCTCGCACAGCACGAGCAGCCAGAACCACCGAGCGGCACGGTCTCCCTCGAGCTTCGGAATCAGGCGGATGCGGTACCAGGCCCCGAGCACGCCCATCGCGCCGAGCAGCACGACCTTGGCGAGCACGATGATTCCGTAGGGGCTGAACACCGAGCCCCAGTCGCCGATCGCCACGATCGAGCGGGTGACGCCTGACACGGCGACGACGGTGAAGGCTGCGATCGCGAGGGTCGAGTACCGGCGGACGAGGTCGGCCACCGGCATCCGTCCGCGCACCAGCACGACCAGCAGCAGACCGCCCAGCCACACTGCTGCGCCGACCGTGTGCAGAAGGATCGAGTTCACGGCCATGGTGTGACCGGACAGCTCGCCCGAGTGTCCCTGGGTGGCGAGCGGAACGAAGGATGCCGCGGCGAGCACGGCCGTGATGAGCGTCGCCGTCCAGCTGCGCCACGCGAAGGCGAGGATCGTGACGACTGCTCCGACGATGGTCGTGATGAGCCACGACTGCCCGAGGGGCAGGTTGAGCAGGAACTTGCCGAGCTGTGCGCCGAACAGCGGGTCGGCGCTGAGCTCAGGGGTGAACGCCGCCATGAAGGCGAAGAACCCGCTCACCCCTGACGCGACGGTGAACACGGCGGCGCTCACGGAGGCGGTGTTCAGCGCCAGATCGAACGAGCTGTCGCCGCTGCGGAGGGCGAACAGCGCCAGCACGAGCGAGCCGAGCATGCCTGCTGCGGACAGGTTCATCACGAGCTTCACCAGCGGCAGCGCCCACCGCACGAAAGGACCAGGGTCTCCCAGCAGCAGCGGGGCCGCCGCTCCGCCGTACATCATGGCGATCGTGACGGCCACGAGACCGGCCGCCAGCAGGATGCCGATTCCGCCGAGACGGTACGCCGTCGTCGTGGTCTGGGCGGAGGAGGTCATCCCTCAAGCCTAAGCCGCGGTGGAGAGGCGTCCGACCGGTGCCCGGACGCACGAAGGCCGCCGCCCCGAGGGGCGGCGGCCTTCGTGCGGAAGCGTCTTACTTGACGGCTGCCTTGAGCTTGGAACCAGCGGTCACCTTGACGCGCTTGCCGGCCGGGATCTTGATCTCGGCGCCGGTCTGCGGGTTGCGGCCCGTGCGGGCGGCGGTCGCGACCTGCTCGAACGAGATCCAGCCCGGGATCGAGACCTTGCTGCCCTTGGCGACGGCGTCGGAGACAGAGCCGAAGAGTGCGTCGAGGACACCGGAGACGGTGGCCTGGCTCTGGCCGGTGGCGGAAGCGATGCTCGCGACGAGCTCGGTCTTGGTGATGGACTTGTCAGCCATGTCATCCTCCAGCGACGAGGATCCCGTCGCATCGTTGTGTGAATCGGAGCGGATGCTCCTGGTCGAGTGACCGCCTTGAATGTACCAACCACCACCCACATTTCCGCGTCATTTCGCGGGTTTTGGGCTTTTTCAGGGCGTGTCGCGTCACTTTTGTCACTTCAGTCACAGGAATCGGGGTCTGGCGGGGCGCCGGATCGGGTTTGAAGGAGATCACCCGCAACGAAGGATCGGACGCCGGATCGGCACCTTCGAATCATGCGATCTCCTCCGCGGCGCGCGGCGTCATGCGAGATGAAGCTCGCATGCGATGGCGTTCATGATGACGGCTTGCACCTCGGGCCAGCGTTCCATGATCTGCTCGTAGCTGAACCTCAGCACGTGATAGCCGCGGAGCGCGAGCTGCGCATCGTGCTCGATATCGATCGTGCGCTGGGCTCCCGTATGGGTGGCGCCGTCGATCTGGATGATCAGACGATCGCCGATCAGCAGGTCCACCCGGTGCCCGAGCACCCAGGCCTGCGGAATCATCCGCACGTTCAACCACCGCAGTCGCGTGACGAAGATCGTCTCGAGGCCGGAATCCGAGAACGGCGTGGCCTGATCAAGGACCGCTCGAGCGGCGGGCGGCAGATCCAGTCCGCTCAACAGGGCGCGGTCCGTGAGCCCCTTGTTCAACGCCGACTCCCAGATCACGAGTGCAGTCTCCACCGGCTGGCATTGCGCGACCAGTGCAAGGGCATTCGCCAGACAGTCTTCTCCGGCATCGGGGTCCCGCGGCACGATCGGCGTCGACCAGTGCACCACCACGCCCTTCGGCACCGTGATGCGCGCCGCGTTCGGACGTGCCGCCACGTGGATGAGACCGCGTTGCGGCACCCACAGCCCCTGACGTTCCGCGACCGTGAGACAGCTGAGGACGACTCCCCGCCTGATGGCACCGAGCAGCCTCTTGTCGGCATCCGCTCCTGCCACCCAACCCTTGCGGATCGTGCGAATCTGGCCGGACTCCTTCGCACGTCGGAGTGCGTGTGCGCTCACGCCGGCCGCTATGAGCGTTCGGACACGGGCGATCCCGCCTCGCTTGCGAAGTTCGGTGGACAGATCCATCGGCTCAGCTTGAGCCACCCGGGCATACGGTCCTCCCCGAAAAGACAGTGGCGGTGCACAACTCCGCAGCCGGCAGAGGATGTGCAGGCGCAGTCGCGCCGTCGCTGCGAAGGAGTTCGCACGGAACGAAGGAGCGGATGCCGTATCGGCACCTTCGAATCGTGCGATCTCCTTCGCAGCGGCCGGGTACGCGAAAGGGGCGAGGATCCGAAGACCCTCGCCCCTTTCAGGTTGCGATGCTTACCAGCTCGACTTGGTCACGCCGGGCAGCTCGCCACGGTGTGCCATGTCACGGAAGCGGACACGCGAGATGCCGAACTTCGTGAGGACACCGCGGGGGCGGCCGTCGATGACGTCGCGCGAACGCACGCGAGCAGGCGACGCGTTGCGCGGCAGCTTCTGCAGGCCGACGCGTGCGGCCTCGCGGGCCTCGTCGGTGGCGTTCGGGTCGACCAGGGTCTTCTTCAGCTCGGCGCGACGCTCGGCGTAACGCTCGACGATGACCTTGCGCTGCTCGTTGCGAGCGATCTTGCTCTTCTTAGCCATTGATCAACGCTCCTCTCGGAATTCGACGTGCTTGCGGACGACCGGGTCGTACTTCTTCAGCACGAGGCGGTCGGGGGTGTTGCGGCGGTTCTTCTTCGTCACGTAGGTGTAACCCGTGCCGGCGGTCGAACGCAGCTTGATGATCGGACGGATGTCCTGAGCCTTCTTGGCCATTAGAGCTTCACACCCTTCGCCTGGAGGTCCTTGACGACGTTCTCGATGCCGCGGACGTCGATCACCTTGATGCCCTTGGCGGACACGTTGAGCGTGATCTTACGACCGAGCGACGGAACGAAATAAGTCTTCTTCTGCACGTTCGGGTCGAAGCGGCGCTTCGTCCGGCGGTGCGAGTGCGAGACGTTGTGACCGAAGCCGGGAACAGCTCCTGTCACCTGGCACACTGCTGCCATGATGTGACTCCTTCTATACCGTGAGACCGGACGGCCTCACCCAAGATCCCTTGTCTGCGCGCTACCCACGACCCGCCGCCCTTCGACAAGCTCAGGGACCGATGAATAGGGGAAGCACACGAACTGCGCACAGGAGTGTGCGCAGACAAGGAGTCAGTTTAGCACGGATGCGGTCTGCCACCGGTCCGTCCAGGATGGAGGCATGAACTGGACCGGCGTGCGCGCCACCACCGCAGTCTCCGCGTTCCTCCTCGGCCTTCTTCTCGGCGCCTTCGCTCCTGCTCTCCTCCCTCTGCCCGGCAGCTTCGCGACGGTCTATTTCGGGGTGCTCCTGATCCCGCTGCCGCTGTGCGTGATGCTGATCGTGACCGCTGTCCTCTTCGGACGCGTCAGAGAGAACGGAGCCGAGACGATCGCCGCCCGCGCAGAGGGCATCGCGAGCGGGACCCTGCGATCGGAGACGACATCGGCGCTCGTCTGGCGAGTGCCGATGCTCGCACGCACGGGGCCGGTCGGCACGATGCTGCAGAGTCCGACCGTCGCGCCGGCTCGACTGGTTCAGTTTCGCGTACTCCCCGCGAACTCGACGGCCCGCCTGGCCCACGCCCTGGTTCCGGTGCACATCACCCTGGCGAAGGGCATGCCTGCCGCACTGTTGCTCGATCGCGCCCACCCCGACCTCGCTCTGCTCGACGACCGCGCCACTCCGGAGACGCTCGCAGCGGTGAACGCCGACCCTCGCTGGACCACCACGAAGTTCCCGAGCGCGTTCGCACACCAGGGAGGCAGAGAGCTGCTGATCGGCCTCGCCGCCGGGTTCGTCACCGCGGTGATCATCGCCCTGATCCTGAACGCCGCGTACTGACCTCGCCGGAGCTCGCACCCACCCCGAGCTATCCGGGGCTCTGGCGCGATTCGGCCTGAGCCAGCTGCGCCCCGCGCCCCCACCGGAACGGCGAGACCGTGGGGTCGCCGTCGATCCAGAAGCGCCAGGGGAAGGCGTCGGTCCCTGCCACCCCGGCGACCCCGACACGGGGCCCGCTGGCGATCTCGACCGGGGCATCGGGCAGCCAGAGTTCGGCCACGGCACCGTTCAGCTCGGCGCCGATGATCGCATCGATTCCGTCGTGCCGCGGATGCTGCAGCCCTGAGGCCTGGCCGAATCGCCCGGGTCCGCGCGCCAGATCGCGTCGAGCGGCGGCGGTCAGAGGCAGAGCCGCCCTGCGGCGGCGGGCCGCCGCATCCGCCCCCTCGATCACCTCCGCCGCTCGCAGCAGCACACCGCCCGCGACCCCTTCGGGTCCGCACACGACATTGATGCACGAGTGGATGCCGTGGCTCAGGTACACGTACAGGTGGCCTGGTTCGCCCCACATCGTGGCGTTCCGCGCGGTGCGCCCCATACGGGCGTGCGACCCGGGATCAGGAGTGGGGCCGGTGCCCTGTCCGTGATACGCCTCGACCTCGGTGATGCGCAGGCGCACCTCTGCCGCGTCGACGACGGTGCGCAGCTCCGCTCCGAGCAGCCGCGGCGCGGCCTCGAGAGGCAGCGGAGTGAAATCGTCGCGGGTCGCTCGGCGCATCAGTAGTGCGGGGCGGTCGCGCACCACGACGAATCGAATCCGGTCAGCGCGACCAGCTCCTTGCCGGTGCGCAGGTCGAGCAGGTGCGTCTCGACGTTCTCGGGCAGCGGCAGCAGCATCTGGTCGTAGGCGTTCTTCGCGAGGTCGGGAGCGATCGCCACGGCGGCGTACTGTCCGCTCGGCGACGCGCACGCCTGCAGGATCGAGTCGGTCGATCCGACCTCGACGATCGAGGTCGCCGTGCCCGCGTCATCCACCCGGATGATCGCCTGTCCGTTCGGATAGCCGGTCGCGTCGACCGACACGACGTGTCGCAGGGTGCCACCGGGGAAGGGCACGATCGTGATCGCGCTGCCGTAGTCGGGGTTGGATGCCGCGAGCGGCTGCTCCGACCCGTCGGCGAGGTTCAGCTCGACCACGCTGCCGTCGATGCGTTCCACGACCGCGGTGTACGTCCCGCGGGAGATGCCCTGGATGTTGGCGGCCAGCCCCAGGGACTGCACGCCCGCGTCGGTGGAGTGGTCGATGAGCGAGAGCGCGCCGTTGAAGTCGATGAACAGCATCGCCGCCGAGTCGGGGACGAACTGCCACACCAGGATGCTCGTCTGCTCACCGCCGACTTCGGCGATCTTCGGCTTGTCGCCGCCGGAGAGCGACTGCGTCACGAGCACGCTCGCCCGGCCCTCGTCTTCGCTGATCTCCTTGTCGGAGTACGTGTAGCCGACCAGTCCCCCACGTTCGGAGACCTGGATCGATCCGATGTAGCCCTTGCCCGGAAGCTTCAGCTCTCGCGGGTTCTTGCCGTCGCGGTCCATCACGTAGAGCTTGGAGAGGTCGTCGTCTTCCACCGAGACGACGAGCTTCGTCGACGTCGCGCGGAAGTCGTCGATCTTGTCGTGGCTGTACACCGGCACCGCGTTCTCACCGCTGAGATCCGTGAGGAAGATGGTGTCCTTGCCGGAGACGTCACGGCGCAGGATGAACATCGAGGATGCGGGCGTCGTGAAATGAGCCTTCAGGGTGGCGCTCGGCCCGCCGCCCGTCGACTCGACGTCGGCCACGGTGATCGCGTATTTCGTCGAATCGTCGAGGGGAACGGTGAAGCGGATGCCGATGCCCCGCCCTGCCGCGTCGACAGTGAAGGGCACGGCAGGCTCGACGGTCACCTGCGAGGCGTCGATCGCCGACAGCGCCTGGTTCGCGGTGAGGATCACGCGGCTGCCGCTCGACTCGATCGCCTCAGCGGGCGCGACCTGGACGTTCGTGATGCGCGGGCCCTGGGTGAGGCTCACGAATCCGAGAGCTGCGCCGACCACGACGAGGACGCCGAGGACGGCGGTGAGGGCGAGCAGGAAACGGCGGGAGGGGGTGCGGGCTTGCGACACCGACGCGGCGGCCTGCTCGGTCGTTGAGCGAGGGGGTTCCTCGCTCGACGGGCGGGCGGTCGGCTCCTCGGTGGTTGAGCGAGCGGCGCGAGACGAAACATCCTCATCCGACGTCGATGCAGGAGACGCGCGCTTCGCCTCGTCACTGCGCTCCTCGCTCGACGAGCGGGGGGCGTTCTCGTCCGACGGGTGAGCGGGTGATTCCTCGGCCAAGGGGCGGAACGGATCCCTGATCGTCGACCGGACGGGACGCGGCGACCGGTCAGGGGCTGGTGCTGCGGCCTCTCGCGCGGCCGCCTCGGCTGCGGCGGCGGCTTCGACCATGGCGGCACGCATCGCCGCTTCGCGCTCGGCGGCGGGGTCGACGGACCGTCCGCCGGCAGCCGAACCGCCTGCTACGGATGCGGCCGACTCCGACGTCACGCTCGTTCCGCCGTCCGCTCCGGGGGTCGACGCGCCAGATCGGGGGATCGATTCGTGATTCCGTCCGACATCTGGCGTGTCGACCCCTGAAGCGTCTTCGGCGGCCGACTCCGACACCGGTTCGGATGCAGCGGCCTCGGCACCGGCACCAGCCGCGGCCTCGCGCGCGGCGCGCAGTTCAGCGCGTGTGCGCGGGACGACGGGGACCTCGGGCTTCTCGTCGTCAGTACTCATACGGATCCCCCGGCTCGTCGATGGCCTCGACCGTGGTCGGGTCCACGTGCAGAGCGCCGTCGGCATCCGCCTTCACGGTTCCGGTGACCTTGACCCACTGACCGGTCTTGTACTCGCCGGCGTCGATCGTCACTGGCACGTTCGCGGGCTGCGCGTCGATCACGCAGTGCGTGATCACGAGACGGGTCAGGTCGACCCCGCCGTCGCCCGGCGTGATGAACCCGGTCAACGTCACGGTCGTGCCGTCGTACGACGCCGTGTTTGTCGCGGTGGCGAAGACGCTGGCCCAGTCGCCCACGCCGAAAGTGGAGGTGTCGGCCTTGCCGAGGGTCACGTCATCCGCACCCGCGAACAGCGCCGCAGACTCACCCGCACGCGACATCGCGAGCTCGACCGACAGCGACGCCGGCGGCAGCACCAGCGCGGCGACCACGACTCCTGAGGCGATCACGCCGCCGGCGACGGTCGCGGTCGTGGCGAACACGCCCGACTCCGCATGCTCGTGACCGTGGTCGTGTCCCTCTTCGGCCCCGAGCGGCAGGGTGCACGACCAGATCGCCCCGACCAGCGTCACGACGGCCGCGGCGCACGCGAACCAGACCGACTCGGGGCTGATGTAGAGCGTGAGCCTTCCGGTGAGGCCGAGACCGAGGGTGACGACCGACAGCACCGTCGCGAGGCCGATGCCCAGCCAGCGGGAGCCGAGGGAACGCGTGCGCTCAGACAAAGACGTTCACCCCGATCCCGATCGCGAAGGCGGCGAGCACCACGACGCCGACGATGCCCGCCAGCACACGCGTGGTGAAGGTCGTGCGCATGAGCGCGAGCATCTTCACGTCGACCAGGGGGCCGACGAGCAGGAACGCCACCAGCGCTCCCGACGAGAAGGTCGACGCGAAGGACAGGGCGAAGAAGGCGTCGACGTTCGAGCAGATCGCGACCGTCATCGCGAGGGCCATCATGGCCACGATCGACAGCACGGGGTTCGAGCCTATGGCGAGCAGCACGTCACGCGGGATCAGCACCTGCACGGCTCCGGCGAGCGCGGAGCCGATCACGAGGGCCGGCATCACGGCCCGCAGCTCGACGAGGAACTGCGTGAGGCTGCGGCGCACGGGCGTGCCGGGCTCGTGCGTCACCCGCTCGCAGGTGTCGACGAAGCGCTGCGTGAGCAGGGCGTCGGGCGAGGGATGCCGGCTGTAGATCCAGCCGATGAGGTTCGCGATCAGGTAGCCGCCGACCAGGCGGGCGACGAGGATGCCGTCGTCGAATCCGAATGCGGCGTGAGTGGTGAGGATCACGATCGGATTCACGATCGGCGCCGCGATGAGGAACGTCAGCGCCTCGGCGGGCGCGAGCCCGCGCATCATCAGCCCGCGGGCGAAGGGCACGTTGCCGCACTCGCAGACCGGGATCAGCATCCCGAGCAGCGACAGCACCGCTCTGCGCGCCCAGGCGCGCTTCGGCAGCCAGCGGTGGATCACATCGGCAGGCAGCCACACCTGCACCACGATCGACAGCAGCACACCCAGCACGACGAAGGGCAGCGCCTCGATCAGCACGCTCATGGCGAGAGTCAGGCCGTCCTGCGCGCGGTGCGGGAGGGATGCGGTGTACAGGGTCGGGACGAACCGGTCGATCAGGAACAGCGCCGCGACGATGGCCGCGCCCAGCGCGACACCTATCCACGGCGACCGGCGGGGGCGATCACCCGGACGGTGGCTCCCTGAGCCTCCCCCATGCGCCCCCGAGCCTGTCGAAGGGTGCGAGTGGCCGGCATGGTCCGCAGCCGACGCCCGCGTCGTCGCCGATGTCACGCGACGGGTTCCTCAGGCGGACGCTGGGCCTCGGCATCGCGCTTCGCGGTGCACGCGGCGCACAGTCCGAAGATGTCGACGACGTGCGCAGCATCCGTGAATCCGTGCTGCGCCGCCGTGCGATGCGCCCAGTGCTCGACGTCCTTCGCCTCGATCTCGACGGTCAGCCCGCACGATCGGCAGATGAGGTGGTGGTGGTGGCCCTGCGTGCTGCAGGCGCGGTAGAGGGCTTCGCCCTCGGGGCTCTGCAGCGAATCGGCGTCGCCCGATGCGGCGAGTCCTGCGAGCGCGCGATACACCGTCGCCAGGCCGATGCCGGTGTTGTCGTCGCGGAGTCCCGCATGCAGGGTCTGCGCGCTCACGAATCCATGGGCGTCGGCGAGCGCTTCGCGCACGCGTTCGCGCTGCCAGGTGTTCCGCTGAGCCATGTCTCGAGTCTAATCGCCGGGGTTCTCCGTGGGCTGGGAGGTTCTGCCACCGCCCTCACCTGACCGCTCACGCCGCGAATGCACGGGATGCCGCCGAGCGCACGGGTCGTTCACGTCGACAGGCCGTGCACTCGACACGATGCCGTGCACTCGGCGCTGGCGGGGCCGGCGGGTGCGCGTGCGACTCAGGGGCGGGCGAGACGCGTGACCCGCTCACGCCGGGCGCCGACCGCCCGGCAGACCAGGTAGATCACGAATGAGATCGTCGTGATGTACGGGCTGACGGGAAGAGTGCCCATGATCGCGAGCAGGATGCCACCCACGGCCGACGAGATGCCGAAGACGGCCGCGAGCACCGGGACCGCCACGGGCCCGGTCGCCACTCTCAGGGCGGCGGCGGCAGGAGTGACGACCAGCGCCATCACCAGCAGTGCGCCGATGATGTGCACGGCGACGGCGACGACGAGTCCGAGCAGCAGCATGAAGGCGAACGAGACGCCGACCACGGGCACTCCCCGCGCCGCAGCAGCCTGCGGGTCGAGCGAGTCGAATCGCAGCGGACGCCAGATCAGCAGCAGACCGACGAGCACGAGGCCGCAGATGCCGGCCAGCCAGCTCAGCTGCGCCGACTGCACCGACACGATCTGCCCGGTGAGCAGACTGAACCGCCCGGCGGCCCGGCCGTTGTAGAGCGACAGGAACAGGATGCCGAGGCCGAGGCCGAACGGCATCAGCACGCCGATGATCGAGTTCCGATCCCTGGCGCGAGCGCCGA
Source organism: Microbacterium natoriense (assembly GCF_030816295.1). NCBI lineage: Bacteria > Bacillati > Actinomycetota > Actinomycetes > Micrococcales > Microbacteriaceae > Microbacterium > Microbacterium natoriense. Next base: position 307,891 of record NZ_JAUSXV010000001.1, read on the forward strand.
GCCAGCCGATGATGGCCGCCGCCAGCAGCGAACCGACGAGCGATCCGGCGACCACGTCGACGCCGATGAGCAGCGCCGCCGCGGCTCCGGCGAAGGAGAGCTCGCTGATGCCGTGCACCGCGAACGCCATGTCGCGCTGCATCACGAACAGGCCGATGAGACCGCCGACCAGTCCGAGGATCGCGCCTGCCCAGACGGAGTTGGAGACCAGGGCGAGGATCTCGCCGTACTGCGCGACGCCGCCGAACATGGCGTTGCCGATGTCGTCGAGGTTCACGCCTCGTCCCCTTCATGGTCGTCGTGGTGGTGCGCGGTCTGCTCAGCATCCGGAGCACCGACGACGACGAGCCGCCCGCCCGCCTCGAGCACGTACACCGGCGCTCCGTACAACTCTGAGAGCACCTCTGTCGTCAGCACCTCCTGCGGGGTGCCGAGGGTGAACTGCCCGTTGGCGATGTACAGGATGCGGTCGACGATCTCGAGCACGGGGTTGACGTCGTGGGTGACCAGCAGCACTCCGGCACCGGTGCGGCGATGTGCATCGATGAGGCCCACCACGGCCTGCTGGTCGGCGAGGTCGAGACTCGTCAGCGGCTCGTCGCACAAGAGCAGGCGCGGGCTCCCGGCCAGCGCCTGGCCCACGCGGAGTCGCTGCTGTTCTCCCCCGGACAGGATGCCGACGGGCTTGTCGGCGAATGCACGGGCGCCCACCGCATCGATCAGCTCATCGGTGCGCGCCCGATCGCCGCGCCGGGGGATGGGCAGTCCGAAGCGGTGCCCGTCGATGCCGAGCGACACGAGGTCTCGGCCGCGCATCGAGGTCTCGGCGGGCAGCGGCCGCGCCTGGGGCAGGTAGCCGATGCGCCGGTTGCCGCGCCCGCGGACCGGATGGCCGAGGGCCGTGATGCTCCCTGCCGAGAGCTGCTGGAGCCCGAGTATCGCGCGCAGCAGGGTCGTCTTGCCGGATCCGCTCGGGCCGAGCACGGCGACGAGCTCGCCGGGCGCGACGTCGAGGTCCAGGCCCTGCCAGAGCTCGCGGTCGCCCCGCCGTATCGCGGCGCCGCGGATCTGCAGCGGCGCCGCGTCGGAAGGAGAGGTCACTTGTCGAGATTACCCGCGAGAGTGGTGATGTTGTCCTGCATCCACGTGATGTAGGTCTTGCCCTCGGGCACCACCTCGGTGACCTCCTGCACGGGGGTGCCCGCGGCCTTCGCCGCGTCGATCACCTGGGTGGTCTCGGCCCCGCCGGTCTGCGCGTTGGCGAACAGCACCTTGACGTCACCGGCCTTGAGCAGATCCAGGGCGTCCAGCAGGGTGGCCGGCGGCACGTCCTGACCCTCCTCGACTGCTTCGCTGAACGCCTCGGGCGTGACGTTCTCGAGACCGGCGCTCTGCGCGAGGTGCAGCGGCACGGGCTCGGTGACGAAGATCTTGTCACCCTCGTGGCTGCTCTTGATCGTGGCGAGCGATTCCTCGAGACCGGCCAGATCGCTCTGGAAGTCGGCGAGGTTCTTCTCGTAGTCGACCTTGTTCGCGGAGTCCAGGTCGATGAGCTGCTCGGCGATGGCCTCTGCGACGTGCTCCATGGTGTGCGGGTCGTACCAGACGTGCTCGTTGAAGCCCTCGATGTGGTCATGCCCCTCATGCGTGTCGGCGCCGTCCGCTTCGCCGTCATGCGTGTCGGCGCTCTCGGTGGGCTCACTCTCGTGCTCGTGGCCGTCCTCGCCCTCGGCGTGGTCGTGCACCTCGGCGCCCGGGTAGTCGTGCGAGTACTCGACGGCCGTGACGACCTCGGCATCCGCGCCTGAGGCGTCGCGCAGCGATTCCATGTACGAGTCGTAGCCGCCGCCGTTCTCGACGATCAGCTTCGCCTTCTTCACGGTGAGCTGATCGGATGCCGACGCCTCGTACTCGTGCGGATCCTGAGACAGCGAGGAGATGATCGACGTCACGTCGACGTGGTCGCCGCCGATGCGGCTGGCGATGTCGCCGTAGACGTTGGTCGAGGCGACCACGCTGATGCCCCCCTCGCCGTCGGTCGCCGTCGAACCGGTCGATGCCGAGCACCCCGCGAGGGCGAGAACGGCGACGGAGGCGAGCGTGACGGAGGCGAGTGGCTTGTGCATGCCTCCACTCTAAACGCTAATGAGAACCATTATCAACTCGGCGGAAACAACCCCGTAGCCGGTCGTTGAGCGAGCGATGGTCGTTGAGCGAGCGAAGCGAGACGAAACGCAGCATCCGCCCTACGGGTAGGACACAGGCGTTTCGTCACTTCGACTCGCTTCGCTCGCTCAGTACGGCGCTCGTCGCTGCGCTCCTCGCTCAACGACCGGCACACACGAGGCGCTGCGAGAGTCCTGGCGTCAGCCGATCAGGCCCGCCGGCGCGATCCACACCGTCGAGTCCCCCGGCAGCGCCCCCTCGGTCACCGGTCCGAGCACGACGTCCGCGGCATCCGCTCCCAGGTCGAAGGACTCAGAGCCGAAGTTCGTCACGACCTGCCATCCGTTCGGTCGCGCGAACCGCAGCACGTCGGCACGGCCCGTCTCGATCCACTCCAGGGTCTCGTCCGCCTGCAACCGGCGGCGCAGCCGCAGAGCCTCGCGATACAGCGACAGCGTCGATGCGGGGTCCGCGGCCTCGACGTCGACCGCGTAGTCCGCGAACCAGGCCGGCTGCGGCAGGTGGGCGTCGCCGCCGAATCCGAAAGACGATCCGGATGCCGTCCACGGCAGCGGCACGCGGCATCCGTCCCGCCCGAGCCCGTCGAACTCGCCGCCGCGGAAGAACGCCGGGTCCTGGCGCTGTTCGGGCGCGATCTCGGCGACCTCCTGCAGGCCGAGCTCCTCACCCTGGTAGAGATACGCGCTGCCGGGCAGGCCGAGCAGCAGCAGCGTGGCGGCGTGCGCACGGCGCAGACCCTGTTCGAGATCGATGCCGTCGGCCGGTCCGCCTGCGGCGACCCACTCGGTGCCCTGCTTGACCGCTCGTCCTTCGAGAGCCGGCAACCCGTAGCGGGTCGCGTGCCGGGTGACGTCGTGGTTCGAGAGCACCCACGTCGTCGACGATCCGCTCATCTGCGACTGCGCGAGGTTCTCGGCGATCACCGAGCGGAACTGCCCCGCATCGAAGTCCGCGACCAGCAGGTCGAAGTTGAACGCCTGGCCGAGCCCCTCCGCCGATGCGTACCGCGCGCGACGCTCAGGCGTCGACACCCACGCCTCGGCGACCGCGGTGCGGGGCGGGTCGTACTCGTCGAAGACCCGACGCCACTCCGCGTAGATCTCGTGCACATCGTCGCGGTCGATCAGCGGATGCTTGCCGTCCTGCGGGAGCGCATCGAGCTCGGCCCGACTGGGCAGGGGCTCGGTGAGATCCTTCGTGAGCATGTGCGCCACGTCGATGCGGAAGCCGTCGACGCCGCGGTCCGACCAGAAGCGCAGGGTCTTCAGGAAGTCGGCCCGCACCTCGGGGTTGTCCCAGTTCAAGTCGGGCTGCTCGGTGGCGAAGTTGTGGAAGTACCACTGGCCGTCCTCGACGCGCTCCCACGCCGGGCCGCCGAACACCGAGACCCAGTCGGTCGGCGGTTCGGAGCCGTCGGGGCCCGTGCCCTCGCGGAAGATGTAGCGCTCCCGCGCGGCCGAGCCGCGCCCTGCGGCGAGCGCCTCCTGGAACCACTCGTGCAGGTCGGAGGTGTGGTTGGGGACGATGTCGACCACGACGCGGATGCCGCGCTCGTGGAGAGCGGCGACCATGTCGTCGAAGTCGTCGAGCGTTCCGAGCCGCGGGTCGACGTCGCGGTAGTCGGCGACGTCGTATCCACCGTCGGCCAGCGCCGAGGGGTAGAACGGGCTGAGCCAGACGGCGTCGACTCCGAGGTCGGCCAGGTAGTCGACACGGGAGACGATGCCGGGGATGTCGCCCAGTCCGTCTCCGTTCGCATCGGCGAAGCTCCGCGGGTAGATCTGGTAGACGGCGGCCTGACGCCACCATGCGGCGGCGTCGACCTTGCGGGTCTCGACGAGAGCGTCGGTCATGAGAGGTGGTGCTCCTTGTTTCTTGTAGGTGGTTCTTCGACCGGAACGCCCGGTCGTTGAGCGAGCGAAGCGATGCGAGACGCGGGCTCAGCCCTTGACGGCGCCCTGCGTGACGCCCTCCATGACCCAGCGCTGCGTGAACAGGTAGGCCACGATAGCGGGTGCCATCGCCATGAGGTACGAGGCGAACGAGACGTTGTAGTTGTTGCTGAACTGGGTCTGGAACAGGTTCTGCCGCACCGGCAGGGTCTGCAGCGCCGGGTCGGAGATGATCAGCGACGGCATCATGAAGTCGTTCCAGGCGTAGAGGAAGGCGAAGATCCCCACCGTGGCGCTCATCGGCGCGAGCAGCGGGAAGATCAGCTTCCAGAACGTCTGCCAGGTCGTCGCACCGTCGATACGCGCGCTCTCCTCGAGCTCCAGCGGGATCGACCGCAGGAACGCGGTGAACAGCAGCACGCTGAAGCTCAGCTGGAACATCGTGGCGAGGATGATCACGCCTGCCGGGTTGTCGAGACCGACCCGTCCGGTGAGCTGGATCTGCGGCAGCGCGACGACGGGGAACGGGATGAACATGGCCGCGAGCAGGTAGAAGAACGAGTAGCGGAACAGCCGGCGGTCCCAGTTGCGGACGATCGCATAGGAGGCGAAGGCCGCCAGCACGATCGTGGCGATCACGGTGCCGGCCGTCACGAGCAGCGAGATGCCTGCTCCGACCGGGAACTTCGTGAGGTTCCACGCCGCGATGAAGCCGTCGATGCTGAACGGCGCCGGAAGCGAGAAGGCGTTGCCGTCGACCGCCTGACCGTTGGTCTTGAACGCCATCGAGATCGTGACGTACAGCGGCAGCAGCACGGTGACGGCGCACAGGATCAGGATGATCGTGCCCGACCAGTTGACACGCTCCATCCTGACGCGGGGCTTGCGGCCGGAGGCGGTGACGGTGGTGAGTGTCTGCGTCGACATCAGAGTGCGTTCCTTCCGCGAGTCATCGAGAGTTGGAGCAGCGAGATGAGGATGGCGACGATGAAGAAGATGGTCGCGTTGGCCATCTGATAGGCGTAGTCGCCGCCGTTGAAGCCCGCGATGATCGTCATCGCGACGCTGCGGGTGGAGGTGCCGGGGCCGCCGTTGGTGAGGCCGATGATGATGTCGTAGGCGTTCAAGAAGCCCTTGAAGCCGAGGATGATGTTGATCACGACGTAGCCGGCGACGAGCGGGACGGTGATGCGCAGCAGCTGCTGGCTCTTGTTCGCTCCGTCGATCGAGGCCGCCTCGTACACCTCGCCGGGCACAGACAGCAGCCCGGCGATGTAGATGAGCAGCGTGCCGGGTACCGCCTGCCAGGCGGTGACGATCACGATCGCGATCCACGCGAGGTCGGGATTCGCCAGCAGGCTGGTCTCCAGCCACGGGATGCCGGTGGCCGCACCCGCCGCGGGGAGCGAGTTCGAGAACAGGAAGTTGAAGACGTAGGCGATGATGATGCCCGAGATCACCATCGGGATGACGAAGATCGTGCGCAGTCCGGTCTTGAAGCGGATGCGCGAGGTGAGACCGACCGCGAGCAGGAACGCGACCACGTTCACCACGATCACGGTGGCGATCGAGAATCCGAACGTGAACAGGTAGCTCTGCAGAACAGCCGGATCGCTGAAGATGGCGATGTAGTTGGTCAGCCCGTTGAAGCTCCAGTCGCCGATGCCGATGGAGTCGGTGAAGCTGAAGAAGATGCCGATCACGCCGGGCAGGGTGATCGCCAGGGTGAACAGCAGCAGCGTGGGCAGCAGGAAGAGGTAGTAGATCGGCTCGACCCGACGTGAGCTGCGGCGTGCGATGCGATCGCCTCGTGTGACGATCGTGGTCGTGGTGCTCATTCGCCGGACTCCTCTGTCTCGGTCTTCACGACGGGTGCGCGGAACGCGACGCGCGCCCAGTCGGCATCCATCGTGCTGAGTGTCTTGCGCGGGTCGGCTCCCAGCACCATCGCCTGGGCGTAGTTGAAGACCGGGATGGTCTTCGGCACGAGCACCGACGGGCCCTGGTAGATCTTCCCGTCGTCGTAGTAGTCGATCATTCCGGCGATCCGCGGATCGCTCGGTGCGGGAGCGTTCTTGGTCGGCGTGAACCCGAGCTGGGACTCGTTGTAGGCCTCGATGTGCTCGGGTTGATACAGGTACTCGAGGAAGTCGCGGGCCGCTTCCTGGTGGCGCGAGCCCTCGGGGATCATCGCTGCGAGATCCATGTTGACCCGCACGGCCAGGTCGGACGCGTCGTCGGTCATGGGCAGCGGGAATGTGCCGAGCTGCAGGTCGGGCGCGGTCTTGGCGATCTCACTGAAGGCCCACGGGCCCTGCAAGTACATGGCCGCCTCGCCCTTCGAGAATGCGAGGTTGCCGTCGCCGTAGCCGCGGCTCGCCGCGTCGTCATTGACGTAGCCGCCGGTGAGCTGCAGCATCCGATCGATCGGCTCGGCGAAGTCGTTCTGGAACGACGCCGACGACTCGGGCCCGACGTCTGCGCCCTCCGCGTTCAGCTGGTCGAAGAAGTCGATCACGTCGGTCGAGCCGCCGATCGAGTAGTCGTACCAGCCCTGGCCGATGGTCCAGTCGTCCTTGAAGGTGGCGTAGAACGGCGTGATCCCTGCGGCTTTCAGTTGATCGCACACGGCGATGAGCTCGTCCCAGGTGGTGGGCACCTCGAGTCCCTGAGCCTCGAAGATCTCCTTGTTGTAGATGACGGATGCGGCCATCACCGAGTAGGGCAGCGCACTGGTGCGCCCCTCGCACGAGCCGTACTGGTCCATCAGGGGCTGCAGGTCGTCGCGGACGGATGCCGCGGCATCCGTGTCGGAGAGGTCGGTCAGCGCGCAGCGCTGCACGAAGCGGGCGACCTCCATGTTGTAGTTGGCGAGCATGATGTCGGGCGGGTTGCCCCGGACGAAGCTGGCCGAGACGACGTCGACGCCGGAGGTGTCGATCTCGACGCGCACGTCGTCCTGCGATGCGTTGTAGTCGGCGACGAGCTCGGTCATGAACTCGATCGCCTCGCGTTTGCTGAATGTGAAGCGGATGGTCTCGCGGCCGTCGCCGGCCGCGCATCCGGCGAGGGCCGTGCCGAGCAGGGCCAGCGCTGTGGCGCCGGCCGCGGCGCGTAGGGGTTTGGGAGACACCGTCGTCCTTCCGATTGCTAGATCCGTTGAGTAAATCTAGTGAGCGAATTTACTTCGTCCGGGGGTACTCTCTCATTGGGGAGAGGGACGGGTCAAGAGTCGTGACAGAAGTTTCCGCAGGTCTGGGTACCGGTCGCGCGAGCGTCGGGGCCGTTCTCGACTTCGCTTGGGCCGCCGGGGAGTTCACCGCCACCGAGGTCATGGCAGGCACCTCTCTCACCCGCTCGACCGCGATAGACGCGGTCGACACCCTGGTCAGCGCCAAGATCCTGCGCGAGCTGCCGAACGCCCGCGCCGCGGGCGCCTACCGCTCGGGGCGCCCCGCCCGCCGCTTCGTGCTCTCCCCCGACCTCGGGGTCGTGATCGGCGTGGATGCCGGAGACACGCACCTCGCGGTGACCGTCGCCGACCCCCTCGAGTCCACCCTCGTGAGCCATCGGACACAGCTCGATCCCACCCACTCCCCCGCCGAACGCCGCGCGGCGATCCTCGAGCAGCTCGCGGCCGCCCTCGCCGAGGCCGGCCGCGACCGCGACGACGTGCTCGCGATCTGCGTGGGAGTCGCCGCCCCCGTCGACCGCGACGGGATCTCACCTCCGCATCCCGACGGATTCTGGGAGCGCACGAATCCGGGCCTCGCAGCAGCGCTGAACGACTGGGCGCCCGTCGTCGAGGTCAAGAACGATGCGCTGCTCGCGGCCGTCGCCGAGGGCTCGCAGGGCGCGGCGATCGGATGCCGTGACTACGTCGCCCTGCTCGCGGGAGAGCGCTTCGGCGGAGGGGTCGTCGTCGACGGTCACCTGCTGCACGGAGCGCACGGCGGCGTCGGCGAGGGCGTCGTCTTCGACCACATCATCGGCGTCGGATCGGCCTTCGGCCTCAGTTACGCCCTGCAGGACGAGGTGCGCGCAGCGGTGTCGAGCGGCGAGATCGCCCGCGACGGATTCATCGGCCGGCTGGCGGGGGCCCGACGAGTCGACCCCCGCGCGGTGCTCGCCCTGGCTGCCGACGGAGACGCGGATGCCGCACTCGTCAGCTCACGCGTCGGCGAGACCCTCGCTCGTGTGGTCGGCGTGCTCGGCAGCATGTACGACCCGGCGCGCGTGATCATCTGCGGCGCCGTCGCGGAGAGCATCGAACCGGTGCTCTCGGCCGCACGGCACGTGCTGCCCTCGCAGCTGCATCTGCCCGCCCCCGAGCTGCTCGCCTCGTCGCTGGGGGCCGAGGTCGTGTCGCTCGGCGCGGTCGCGACAGCTCGGCGTGCGGCGCAGGAGCGTGCCGTACCGCTGCTCGCGGAGCGGCGGCTGGCGGTGCGGGCGTAGCGCCCACCTGCGGGTGGGCAGCCGTCCGCGGGTGCGCAGCCGCTGTCGGTCTGGTCGCGTCTGGCACGGCCCGATACGAGTCCCGTCGCCGGAGCGGCGGGCGAGCGTCGGGACAGAGCTCAGTCGACGAGCAGTGCGGGCTCCTCCAGCACCGACGCGACGTCGGCGATGAAGCGGCTCATGCCGTCGCCGTCGATCACGCGGTGGTCGAACGAGCCGGCGACCGTGGTCACCCAGCGGGGGCGCACCTCGCCGTCGACGACCCACGGCTTCTGACTGATCGTGCCCATCGCGATGATGCCGGCCTCGCCGGGGTTGATGATCGGAGTGCCCGCATCCATCCCGAACACGCCGATGTTCGTGATCGTGATGGTGCCGCCCTGCTGATCGGCAGGGCTGGTCTTGCCCTCGCGCGCCGTGAGGGTCAGACGGTTCAGAGCGCGAGCGAGGTCTTTCATGCCGAGGTCCTGCGCGTCCTTGATGTTCGGCACGAGCAGACCGCGCGGCGTGGCCGCGGCGATGCCGAGGTTCACGTAGTGCCGCACGACGATCTCGGCGCCGTTGTCGGTCTCGACCCAGGCGGCGTTCACCATCGGGGTGCGGCGGGCGGCCCAGATCACGGCGCGCGCCATGATGAGAAGCGGGGAGACGCGGATGTCGGCGTAGTCCGGCGAGGCCTTCAGGCGCTTGACGAGCTCCATGGTGCGGCTCGCGTCGATCTCCTTCCACACCGTCACGTGCGGCGCGGAGTAGGCGCTCTGCACCATCGCCGACGAGGTCGCCTTGCGCACGCCCTTCACGGGGATCGACTCGGTGCGCGAGTCGTCGACGGGAGCGGATGCCGGAGCCGGCGCGACCCCACGGGCGAGGCCGGCGGGCGCCGCCTGCGGTGCGGGCACGGTCTCCTCGCGCACGGCGCCCCACTCGGGGGTCTGGATGTTGCGGAACACGCTGGCCTGCGAAGCGTGGTTCACCACGTCGTCGCGGGTGACCTCGCCGTCGGCACCCGTGGGGGTCACGGAGGTCAGGTCGACCCCGAGGTCGCGCGCGAGCTTGCGGATCGGGGGCTTCGCGATCACGCCGACCGACGAACGGACGGGACGTTCGGCCGGACGCTTGCGACGAGAGGTCGCACCGCCGCCGGTGCCGTAGCCGACGAGCACCGAGCCGCCACCCTCTTCGGGAGCCGGGGCCTCGGCCGTCACGACGTGGCCGGGACCTGCGTCGTCTCGAGCATCCGTCACGAACGTGATGATCGGCGTGCCGACCTCGACCGTCGCGCCCTCGGCGACGAGGAGCTCGCCGACGACACCCGCGTGCGGTGACGGCAGCTCGACGAGCGACTTCGCCGTCTCGATCTCGCAGATCACGTCGTTGATCGCGACCGAGTCGCCGGGGGCGACCTTCCAGGTGACGATCTCGGCCTCGGTCAGACCCTCGCCGACGTCCGGGAGGGTGAAGTTCTGCGTGCTCATGGGTGGGGTCCCTTCAGAACGATCAGTAGGCGAGCGAACGGTCGACGGCTTCGAGGATGCGGTCGGCATCCGGAAGGTAGGAGCCCTCGAGCTTCGCGGGCGGGAACGGGGTGTCATAGCCCGACACCCGCAGCACGGGCGCTTCGAGAGCGTAGAACGCGCGCTCCATGACGGTCGCCGCGACCTCGCTGCCGACGCTCGTGAAGCCCTGCGCCTCCTGCGCGTAGACCATGCGGCCGGTCTTGCGCACGGAGTCGAGGATCGGCTCGTAGTCGATCGGCGACAGCGAGCGCACGTCGACGACCTCGCAGCTCGTGCCCTCGGCTTCGGCGAGCGCCGCGGCCTGCAGCAGCGTGGTGACCATGGCGCCGTGACCGACGAGCGTGACGTCGCTGCCGGTCCTGACGACGCGAGAAGCATGCAGCGGGGCGGCCGACGCATCCAGTTCGACCTCGCCCTTGGGCCAGTAGCGGCTCTTCGGCTCCATGAAGATCACGGGGTCGTTCGAGGCGATCGCCTCCTGGATCATCCAGTACGCGTCGTTCGGCGTCGACGGGCTCACCACCCGCAGACCCGGAGTGTGCGCGAAGTACGCCTCGGGGCTCTCCTGGTGGTGCTCGACGGCGCCGATGTGTCCGCCATAGGGGATGCGGATCACGATCGGGAGCGAGAGCTTCCCCTCGTGGCGGTTCGTGAGCTTCGCGAGCTGCGTGGTGATCTGGTCGAAGGCCGGGAAGACGAACCCGTCGAACTGGATCTCGATCACGGGACGGAATCCGACCATCGCGAGACCGATCGCGGTGCCGACGATCCCCGACTCGGCGAGCGGGGTGTCGAGCACCCGCTTCTCTCCGAAGTCGCGCTGCAGGTGCTCGGTCACACGGAACACGCCGCCGAGCTTGCCGATGTCCTCACCCATGAGCAGTACCTTCTCGTCGTCCTCCATGGCGCGGCGGAGTCCTGCGTTGAGAGCCTTGCTGAACGGCATCGTCTCGAGAGTCATGATCAGTTGCCTCCTTCGAACGACGCCTCGTAGGCGGCGCGCCACGCCTTCTGCTCAGCGATGAGCGGATGCGGTTCGCTGTACACGTGGTCGAACATCTTGTCTGCGCTGGGCGGGCCGAGCTCGACCGTGCGGGCGCGGAGGTCTTCGGCAGCATCCGCCGCCTCGGCCTCGACCTCGGCGAAGAAGCCCTCTGCCGCTCCCCTGTCCGACAGGAACGCGCGCATGCGGGCGATCGGATCGCGCTGTGCCCACGACTCCTCTTCCTCGGAGCCGCGGTACTTCGTGGGATCGTCGCTCGTGGTGTGCGCGCCGACGCGGTAGGTCACGGCCTCGATGGCTCGAGGGCCTTCGCCGTTGCGGGCCTCGTCGAGGGCGATGCGCGACACGGCGTAGCTGGCGAGGACATCGTTGCCGTCCACGCGGACGCTGGGGATGCCGTAGCCCGCGCTGCGCTGAACCAACGGTACGCGCGACTGGGTCGACACGGGCACCGAGATCGCCCAGTGGTTGTTCTGCAGGAAGAAGACCGTAGGGGACTGGTAGCTCGCGGCGAAGACCATGGCCTCGTGCACATCGCCCTGGCTGGATGCGCCGTCGCCGTAGTAGACGATGACGGCCTCGTCGCGGTCGGGGTCGCCGGTTCCGCTGCGGCCGTCGAACGACAGCCCCATCGCGTAGCCCGTGGCGTGCAGCACCTGCGAGCCGAGCACCAGGGTGTAGAGCCGGGTGTTGCCGTTCTTCGGGTCGGTCGGATCCCAGCCGCCGTGCGAGACGCCGCGCATGAGCTTGATGATGTCGACCGGGTCGACGCCGCGGATGCGGGTGACCGCATGCTCGCGGTACGACGGGAAGATCGTGTCCTGCGCGCGGGCCGCGCGGCCGGAGCCGACCTGCGCGGCCTCCTGCCCGCGAGACGGCGGCCAGAGCGCGAGCTGGCCCTGCCGCTGCAGGTTGGTGGCCTGGGTGTCGATCGCCCGGATGACGACCATGTCGCGGTAGAACTGCTCGAGTTCCGCGTCGCTGATCTTCTCGATCAGCGGGAGGTAGCGCTCGGCGGCCTGGGACGGGGCGAACCGTCCGGCTGCGTCGAGGACTTGCACGAGGGGGGTCTCGGAGGTGGTCACGTGCCCACGCTACCCGCGCCCGCATTCCCGGGCACGCATACCTAGGACGCCCTTGTATCTGTCGGGAAACCGGAGGATTGCGCTCAGCGAGCGGTCCGCGCGACCTCGAGCACGCGTCCGATGGACGCTTCTTCTCCGACCGAGATGCGGATGCCGTCGCCCGAGAACGGACGCACGACGAGGTCGTTCTGGGCGAAATGGGCGGCGACGGCATCCGTCTGCTCCCCCGTCGGCAGCCACACGAAGTTGCCCTGCGCATCGGGCACGTCCCAGCCTTGAGCCCGCAGACCGTCGACCAGGCGCGTGCGGCGCTCGGCGATCTGGGCGACGCGCTTGAGCAGCTCGGGTTCGGCGTCGAGGCTCGCGATCGCGGCGTTCTCGGCGGAGGAGGTGACCGACAGCGGGATGCCGGTGCTGCGGGCGGCGTTCAGGACGGTCTCGTTGCCGACCGCATAGCCGATGCGGAGGCCGGCGAGTCCGTAGGCCTTCGAGAAGGTGCGCAGCACGACGACGTTCGGGTGCCGCTCGAACACGCGCTCGGCGAGGCCGTCGACGGCATCGGGAGCCGTGACGAACTCGGCGTACGCCTCGTCGAGGACGATCAGGACGTCGCCGGGCACGCGGGCCACGAAGTTCGCGAACTCGTCGCTCGTGATGATCGGCCCGGTCGGGTTGTTGGGAGTGCACAGGATGATCGCGCGCGTGCGCTCGGTCACGGCATCCGCCATCGCGTCGAGGTCGTGACGGAAGTCGGCGGTCAGCGGGACCTGGATGCCGGTGGCTCCCGCGACCAGCGGCAGACTCGGGTAGGCCTCGAAGGAACGCCACGCGTAGACGACCTCGTCGCCGACGGACGCAGTGGCGAAGATCAGCTGGTGCAGGATCGACACGCTCCCTGCGGCGACATGCACCTGGTTCGGGTCGACGCTGAAGCGCATGCCGAGACGTTCGCGCAACCGGCCGGCCGTGGCGTCGGGGTAGCGATTGATCGGCGTCGTGTGCTGGAGGGCCTCGAGGACCGACGGGAGCGGCTCGAACGGGTTCTCGTTGCTCGAGAGCTTGAACGCTTCGGGACCAGCCTGCTTGCCCTGACGGTACGGCGCGAGGGCGGCGATGGCGGGGCGGATGCGGGGCAGGATCGGGTCGGTCACGGTTCCGAGTCTAGAGATTCCGAGATCATGACACCCGCTGACATCTCAGGCCGGGCGTGTGAGACTGAGAGGACTATGCGCTTCATCATCAGAGTCGTCGTGAACGCGTTCGCCCTGTGGGTCGTGACGCTGATCCCCGCCTTGCAGGTGACCGTGACGGCGTTCCCGCCCGGCGAGACGCTGCAGCTCGTGCTCACCCTGCTCGCCGTCGCCGCGATCTTCGCGCTCGTCAACACGATCATCGGCACCGTGGTGAAGATCGTGGCGTTCCCGCTCTACATCATCACCTTCGGACTGATCGGCTTCGTGATCAACGGCTTCCTGCTGTGGCTCACCGCCTGGATCACGCAGTCGTTCGGCTGGGGTCTCACGGTCGGCGACTTCTGGTGGGGCGTGCTGGCCGCACTGATCATCTCGGTCATCAACGGCGTCTTCGGCTTCATCCTGCGCCCGCAGGCGAAGCGGGCGCGCCGCGACTGATCGACCGCCGCCGCCCGCTCGTTCAGCGCATCGCCGACACGAGTCCGGCGATCACCACGATCACCGCGATGCCCGCCCACGCGAACGCGAGGTACTGCATCGGGATGAAGAACAGCGTGTGCACGTTGTAGGCCTTCTTGGTCTGCTCGACCTCGTGCGCGAGCACGGCATCCGCCATCTGCCGCGCCTCCTCGAGAGACGTGGGCTGCGGCTGACCGGGACCGAGTGAGAACCGACCGGTCGCGACGAGTTCGTCGAGCTGAGCGCGGCGGCCCTGAGCCCAGGCGTCGATCTTGCGCTGCGGACCGGTGCGGTTCATGGCGATGCCCGTGAACCAGGTCGCTGCAGCTGCGCCCAGGAGGCCGACCGCGGCGGTGAAGGGCAACGCCGCATCTGGAACGAGCGTCGACGCGAGCCCCAGGAAGAGCATCATGGCGACCGCGGCGTAGATGAACGCCAGAATCCCCCACCCGCGCCAGATGATCATCAGCATTCCCCCCGGTCGTGCTCGCTCCCGACGCGCATGCGCCGTTGCGCACCACCCTATCCATTCCGCTCAGCGTGATACTCGGTCCTCTCGATCTTGACGGCCTCGCTCAGGCCCGCCCAGAAGTCGTCGAGGGACTCGACCCGGGGATCGCCCGACTTCTCGGCCAGCTCGGCCGACTCGATGTACGAGTCGAGCATGTGCGTGTCGAGCAGCAGATCCTGCAGCCCGGCTCCGGGGTCGCCCTCCCTCGTGACCGTGAAGCTGCCGGGGCTTCCGCTGGCGCCGGGCGATCCCCCGCCGGACAGACTGCTGACGACGTCGTCGGTGTGCCGGAACTGCACGAGGATCTGGTCGTCGCCGACGGTCGGCTCGACCGGGCTGCCTGCCGTGATCTGCACACGCACATCGAACTCGCTCTCCATCGAGAGATGCGCCGCGATCATCCCCGACTGCGAATGCGCCACGATGTCGACCTCGTCGCCCGGTCGCGCGCCTGCCGCGTCGAGGGCATCGAGCGTCGCCTGGTACGACGCCGACGTCTTGCCGCCGTACAGCTCGGTGTTCGACGCCATGTCCCATGGCTCTTCGCCGCCGAAGCCGACGCTCTGCGTGCCCTTGAGGTACGCCACGTACTTCGCGCTGCCGTCTTCCATCGTGTACTTCTCGACGGCCACCTGCGCGCCGTCGCTCTGCGGCATCCGCCGGAAGGCCTCGGGAATGCTCACCGGTGCACCGGTCGGCGACGTGGTCTTCACCGGGCACACCTGGACCTTGTGGAACAGGTGCGTGAGACGCATCCCCGGCCAGATCTTGCCGAAGCCGGCGTGGGCGCCGACGAGGCCGCCCATGCCGAACAGCACGCCCAGCCCGCCCGGGATGAACTGGCTGTCGAGCCCCTCGAAACGAGCATCCTCCCAGCCCTGCACGAGCATGGTCGACATGTCCACCACGCGAGGCTCCGTTTCGGCGAGCGCCTCCATCCGCAGATACAGGGCGTCTGCGGCCGCCCGATCGCTCAGCGCCAGCGCGTCGGCCTCGGCCTTGAGCTCGGTGTACTCGTAGACGTCGGCCATGAGCCGCGTGCCGACGACGGCCGACTCGCAGTCCGCGCGGAGCTGATCGGCCGCGTCTCCGCTGGCCCACAGAGCGACAGTGTCGACCTGTTCGCTGAGGCCGGCGGTGTCGACGACGAGCTGATGCGCGGTGCGGATCGCGGAGCACGCGTCGTCGAAGTCGCCTCCCAGGCCCACCATCCGCGCCGCCACGTCGCGCAGCGCCGCGGGATCGACCGAGATCGCCCCGCCGTAGCCGATGTCGATGCCGGCACTCACGACAGCGCCCGATCGAGTTCCCAGGCACGGCTGCTGAGCCGGCCGACTTCGACACCGGCCGCCGTCTGGAACGCCGCGAGCGTGTCGTGAAGCGCCCTCACGCCGTCGGACTGCCACTGGGTGTCGACCGTGAGACCGACGAGCGCGGCGCCTGCGGCGTTCAGGGCGGAGATCGCCTGGTCGACGGCGGACGCCGCCTGCAGGCAGGCCCAGGCGTCGGCGGAGGTTCCGGATTCTGCGATTGCGAAGGAGTGCATGCCGACAGCATCCGCTTCTCGGACCCGGCTCCGCTCCCGGAAATCGGCCGATCCGCATGTCCTGTGGAGAGCCCGCGACCGAGGCGGACTGTGCAGGAAGACAGCACGACCGGCAGAATGGGTGAGTGATGTCCCCGGATCCCTTCCGCGTGCTCTTCGTGTGCACGGGGAACATCTGCCGATCGCCGATGGCGGAGGTGGTGTTCCGCGATCTCGCCGAGCGCCAGGGACTCGGCACGCGCATCGTCTCGCGCAGCGCGGGAACCGGCGACTGGCACCTCGGCGAGCGGGCCGACGAACGCACGATCGAGTCTCTCGCGCGTCGAGGATACGACGGCTCTCAGCACCGGGCCAAGCAGTTCACCGCCTCGTCGTTCGCCGACAACGATCTGATCGTCGCCCTCGATCGCACTCACGAGCGCATCCTGCGCGAGTGGGCGCACGACGAAGACGAAGAGGGAAAGGTCACCCTGCTCCTCGCCTTCGACCCGGATGCGTCGACTCAGGACGTGCCGGACCCGTACTACGCGGGCACCGAGATGTTCGATTCCGTGCTCGGTATGATTGAGGCGGCGACCCGCGGCCTGTTCCGTCAGCTCGAACCGGCCCTCCGCGCCCCTCGCACGCCCCGCGCTTAGGGGCCCTATCAGGAGGACTCCCCTGACTTTCCAGCCCTCTCTCCCGCCGCAGCCCCTGAGCCCTCTCGACGGCCGCTACCGCGCCGCCGTCACCGGCCTCGCCGACTTCCTCTCGGAGGCGGGTCTGAACCGCGCTCGCGTCGAGGTCGAGGTCGAGTGGCTGATCGCGCTCACCGACCGCTCGCTCTTCGAGACCTCACCGCTGTCGGATGCCGACAAGGAGCGCCTGCGCGCCCTCTACCGCGACTTCGGACAGGCCGAGATCGACTGGCTCGCCGAGAAGGAAGCCGTCACCCAGCACGACGTCAAGGCGATCGAGTACCTGGTGCGCGACCGCCTGTCGACTCTCGGGCTCGACGCGATCGCCGAGCTCACGCACTTCGCGTGCACGAGCGAGGACATCAACTCCGCCTCGTACGCGCTCACCGTGAAGCGCGCGGTCGAGGAGGTCTGGCTTCCGGCTCTCGACACCGTGATCGCGAAGCTGCGCGAACTCGCCGTCGAGCACGCCGACGCCGCCATGCTCTCCCGCACGCACGGTCAGCCGGCGACCCCGTCGACCATGGGCAAGGAGCTCGCCGTCTTCGCGTGGCGCCTCGAGCGCGTGCGCGGCCAGATCGCGGCATCCGACTACCTCGCGAAGTTCTCGGGCGCGACGGGCACGTGGTCCGCCCACCTGGCCGCCGACCCGGATGTGAACTGGCCCGAGGTCGCCCGCGAGTACATCGAGGACCTCGGTCTCGGCTTCAACATCCTCACCACCCAGATCGAGTCGCACGACTGGCAGGTCGAACTCTACGACCGTGTGCGTCACGCAGGCGGCATCCTGCACAACCTCGCCACCGACATCTGGACCTACATCTCGCTCGGCTACTTCGCGCAGATCCCCGTGGCCGGCGCGACCGGCTCGTCGACGATGCCGCACAAGATCAACCCGATCCGCTTCGAGAACGCCGAGGCGAACCTCGAGATCGCAGGCAGCCTGCTGAACTCGCTGTCGCAGACCCTGGTGACCTCGCGCATGCAGCGCGATCTCACCGATTCGACGACGCAGCGCAACATCGGGGTCGCGTTCGGCCACTCGCTGCTCGCCCTAGACAACCTGCGCCGCGGACTCAACGCGATCTCGCTGTCGCGCGACGTGCTGCTCGCCGACCTCGACGTGAACTGGGAGGTCCTCGCCGAGGCGATCCAGACCGTCATCCGCGCCGAGGTCGTCGCCGGACGCTCGACGATCAGCGACCCCTACGCGCTGCTCAAGGAGCTCACGCGCGGTCACCGCGTCGGCGCCGCCGACCTCGCGGAGTTCGTCAAGGGGCTCGAGATCGGCGATGCCGCGAAGCAGCGCCTGCTCGAGCTGACCCCCGCGACCTACATCGGCATCGCCGAGCAGCTCGCGAAGTAACCCGGATGGACAGCGCACAGCTCGCCGGGGCGACGCTGCCGCTGCGTCGCACCGGAAGCCGGTACGACGTCGAGGAGGTCGACGCCTTCCTCGCGTGGTGCGTGGACGCGCTGAGGTCCGGGGAGCGCGGGTTGCGCCCCGCGCTCCGAGTGGATGAGATCGTGCTCGCCCAGTTCCGAAACGTGCCGTTCTTCGGCGCCGGCTACGACGCGGATGCAGTGGACAACCTGCTCGACGAGGTCAGCGTGCGGCTGCGCGCGTACGACCCGGAGTCGGCGCAGGAGGCCGAGCTCCGCGCCATGCTCGACGACATCAAGAAGCGCCCCCGGAGCTGACCCGCGCTCCCTGCGTCGCGCCGCCGCCGTCGAGTGCACGTGAACTCGTCGAGCGCACGGCATCCTCGCGCCGAGAACCCGTGCATTCGACGACTTCACGTGAAGCCGACACGACCCTGGGGCGCGAGAGGGAGCTAGCGCGCCTCTCCGGAGTGCTCCTCCACGGAGTCGCGCGGCATGAAGAACGCCGCAGCCAGGGTCAGCGCCGCGACGACGGCGGCGCTCACGAAGACCCAGACGGATGCCGAGACGATCGTCGCGGGATCGTCGGGCCCCGCGCCTCGAGCGATGACCGCGTTCGAGATCGCCCCGAAGACGGCGACGCCGAGGGCGCTGCCGGCTGAACGGGCGAAGGCATTCATGCCCGTCACGGCTCCGCGCTCGCCCCAGCCCACCGAGGCCTGCGCCGCGATGAGCGTCGGCGCGGCGCTCCAGCCCAGTCCGAAGCCCAGGACGAACGCGATCCCTGCGACCGAGAACGGGTTCGGCCACGGCGACACCGCGGCGAGGGCGATCGCGGCGATCGTCGTGATGCCCATGCCGGTGAGGGTCGTGCGGCGGAAGCCGATGCGCAGGTACAGGCGTCCGGCGTTGGCCGCCGAGATCGGCCAGCCGAGCGTGAGCGCCGCGACCGCGAGGCCAGACAGCAGCGGGGCGATGCCGATCGACCCCTCGAGATAAGCCGGCGCGAAGCTCGTGACGCCGGTCATGAGAGCGCCGATGCCGAGCGACACGATGGTCGTGGTGAGGATGAGCGGCCGGGCCGCGAGCCGCAGATCGACGATCGGCTCGGCGGCCCGGCGCTCGACCAGGCCGAACGCCACGAGCGCGAGCGCACCGATTCCGAAGCACAGAGCGCTCGGCGCCGAGATCCAGTCCCAGGCGTTGCCGCCCTCGAGCATGCCGAGGATCAGGCCGGTGAGGCCCACCGTGAGCAGTGCAGCGCCGGCGTAGTCGATGCGGTGCTTCTGCGTCTGCTTCTTCTCGTGATATTCGCGCAGCAGCATCCATCCTGCGATCAGACAGAGCGGCACATTGACCCAGAAGATCCAGCGCCAGGCGTCGAGCTGGGCGAAGATGCCGCCGAGGGCGGGACCGACGACCGACGAGATCGCCCACACCGAGGCGATGTACCCCTGCACCTTGGCGCGCTCGGCCACCGTGTAGATGTCGCCCACGATCGTCATCGACATCGGCGCGACCGCGCCGGCTCCGAGACCCTGCACGATGCGGAACAGGATCAGCGCGGGCATGCTCCACGCGACGCCGCAGAGGATCGATCCGAGCAGGAACAGTCCGATGCCGAGCAGGATGATGGGCTTGCGTCCCACCGTGTCGGCGAAGCGCGAGTAGATCGGCACGCTCACCGCCTGCGCCAGCAGGTACACCGAGAACAGCCACGGGAACTGCTGGTAGCTGCCGAGGTCCCGCACGATGCTGGGCACAGCGGTGGCGAGGATGGTCGCATCGATCGCGATGAGGCCGGTCGACAGCATGAGCGCAGCGAGCACCGGACCACGCTCGGATCTCAGCCCGATGGAGGCGCGGTCGACGGAGGCGGTCACCACAAGGACAAGGCGCGAGCAGCCTGTCGTATTCCTTCGACGACGACGGATGCCGCGACGCGAGCGGGTCGTGCCCGCGAAGGGGCTATGAAGCGGAGGGCCCGCCGGTCGAGCCTGTGGTCGCGTCGTCGTCGGACTCGGCGTCGTACAGCACGGGACGGTCGATCGTCTTGGTGACCTTGTTCGGATCGACGGCCAGGATCAGCATCGACAGCATCAGCAGCGTCACGATGAACGCGCCGCCGCCGACGACCAGACCCAGCGCGAGGGGCGTGAGCCCCTGGTACGTGCCGTCGATGATCGCGTTGTTGACTCGGGCGGTGAAGGCGCCGGTGGAGACCAGGGTCACCAGGGCGGCGAACACGCCGCAACCCAGGGCGATGCCCAGTAGGTGCAGAGGCCGCAGGATGTCCCGGCGGGTGGGCTTCTCGTCGCTCATCGCTCTCCTCCGGGCGCGATCTCGCTCGCGCTCCGTTCGTTCTCGGATGCCCTGGCGATGGCATCCGCTCGCTGCGGGGTGAGACCGGCGATGCCGAGGAAGACGGCCACGATCGCGGCGTATCCGCCGAACATCCCCACCCCGAGGATGATGCCGGTCAACAGGAACTCGCCCGCGTCTTTGATGGCGTACGGCTGCGCGAGCCCTGCGGGGATCGCGAGAAGCGCGACGCCGAGGATAAGCCCGAAGGCGCCCACCGTGATCGAATCGCGTGCGGTTTGCTCACCGGCGCGCCGCGCGCGGAGACCAGCGATCAGCTCGATCGCTCCCGTGATCAGACCCCATGCGACGACAACGCCGAAGAACACGTCGTTCGTGCGCCAGGCGGGAACGCCGCCGGCCATGCCCGCGAGGAGGTCGACGGCGGCCAGCATCACATACGGCCAACGTCCGCCGGCGGGGAGCACCAGCCATGCGGAGAGCGCGAGCACCAGGGCCGTCGCGATCGCGAATCCGCTGAAGACCGACAGGCCGATCGCGGCCGAGTGGTCGGGAGAGAAGGTGATCATCGCTGCGGCCGCGGCGGCGAACAGCGCGCGCACGAGTTGAACGTTGCGCACGGTGAACGTGCGAGCAGGGGCAGACATGACGGTTCTCGGTCCTCCGGGGTGGTGTTCCCAGTCTACGCGCGGGCGCGAGACGCCGCCGCCGGAGACGTTCGTGGGGTCCGGGCGGATCTCCCCAGATCGTCCACCGGACCCCACGAGATACGCAGCGAGGGGGGCATCACTGCGTGAAGCTGTTCGTCCGCAAGGTCGGGCACCCTGCTTGCGCCGAGACAGCCAATCGACCCCACGAAGTGCGCCCGGTCCCCTGAGACGCATGCGTGCGGTCGTATGCTCACTCTAGAGCGCAGTTCTTCACATACCGGAGGGGGTCTGTGATGAGTTCGAGAAACGAACTCCGCAGGGCGCGGGCGGATGCTTTCGCCAGCGCCCTCCGTGACGGCATCAACGCGCGCGGAGTCACGCTCGCCTGGCTGCAGGAGAACCTGCGGCTGCGCGGCAACACCGTGTCGATGGCCACTCTCAGCTACTGGCGCTCCGGAGCACGGCGCCCCGAGGGAGCGCAGTCGATGGCTGCTCTGGGCGACATCGAGTCGCTGCTCGGCCTCACCGCCGGCGCCCTCACAGGGTTGCTCGGCAGCACCAAGCGAACCGGTCCGCTCGGGCCGAACCAGTTCCCGATCGACGAGGCCGCTCTCGAGCAGATGGTGAAGGACGCGTTCGCCGCCCTCGGCACGCCCTACCCCGACACCAGTCGCGAGGTGACCACGCACTCGGTGACCGACGTCGACGCCGACGGCAACGTGTCGCACTGCATCACGCGCAGCGTCGTGCAGTCGACGGTGGGCACCGTGACCGCGATCCCGTTCCTCGAGCTGAGCCCCGGGGTGAGCACGCCCGCCCCCGTGCTGTCCGCCGTCTCGGGCGGACGCATCTCTGCGCGATACTCGCATCCGAGCGGCGAGGTGCACGGCGCGCTGTTCGAGCTCGAGGCACCGCTGACGGCTCCCGGCACCGCGGTGATCGAGTGGTCAGTCGGCTTCCCGCCCGGCTACCCGCCCACGCAGGAGACCGGCCATGCGGTGGCGCGGCAGTGCCGCGAGCTGATGGTGTGGACGCGCTTCCACCCTGATGCGCTGCCCGACTGGGTGGAGGAGAAGATCGAGACGCCGACCGGCATCCGCCTCGCTCCGCTGTCGTTGGCCGGCCGCACCTCGGTCCATCAGGTGCGCAGGGCTTTCGGACCGGGAGCGATCGAGCTGCGCTGGGGATACGGTGAGCGCGCGGATCAGCCCGGCTGATCACCCGTAGCGACGGGACGACCGGGCGTGTTCGACCACTGACTCCATGAGCCGGGGTAGACCTTCAGCGGAATGCCCACCTCGTCGGCGACGAGGGCGGTGTGCGCGGCGGTCACGCCAGAGCCGCAGTACGCGGCGACCGGGATGCCGGGGGTCACGCCGACCCCGGCGAAGGTCTGCTGCAGCGTGTCCGTGTCGAGGATCTTGCCGTCGGCATCGAGATACGCCGCCATCGGCACGTTGAGCGCTCCGGGGATGTGCCCGGCCGCCGGATCGTAGGGCTCGGTCTCGCCGCGGTATCGCTCGGGGGCCCTCGCGTCGAGGAGGATGCCGGATTCGGGGAACGCGGCCGCCTCGTCGATCGAGATCGCATCCGCGCCGATCTCCTCGAGAACCGCATCGCCCGGTACGGGAACGACGTCATCGGTCGCGATCTCGAACCCGGCGGCCTTCCACGCACGGATGCCGCCGTCGAGCACGCGCACGTCGACGCCCGCCTGCCGTAGCAGCCACCATGCACGTGCAGCTCCGAGACCCTTGGAGTCGTCATAGGCGATCACGATGTCGCCGTGGTTCACACCCCAGCGGCGCGCGGCGTTCTGCAGCTCCTCGGTGGACGGGAGCGGGTGCCGGCCGTCGGCGGCTTCGCCGTGCGTGGCGAGTTCGGTGTGCAGCGGAACGAAGACGGCCCCCGGCACGTGGCCGGAGAGGTACTCGCCGCACCCGTCCGGACGATCGAGGCTCCAGCGCACGTCGATGACGCGCACCGGGGAGCCCGAGGAGAGGAGGTCTTTCAGCTCGGCGGCGGAGACGAAGTTGCTCATGATCCCGAGCGTACCCGGGCTCGATGAGCCGTCGCCCGCCACGGATGTCGGCGGGTTCCACAGATGTCAGCCGAGAACGGCGATCCGGACCGGCATCCGTGATCTGGGCCGACAAGTGCGCCGAACGATATCCTCGATTCGGCAGATCGAGAAAGGCTCCGTATGCCCTCCCGTCTGCGTCTTCTGCGCTTCCGCCCTCAGGAAGCCGCCCTCGTCGCGATCACAGCGGTGTGGGGCAGCACGTTCCTCCTCGTGCACTGGGCGATGGAGCATTCGGGTCCGTGGTTCTTCATCGGCATCCGCTTCCTGGTCGCCGGGCTCATCAGCGTGATCATCTTCCGCCGCTCGATGCGCGGCATGCGCTGGTCGGACATCGGCGCCGGCGCCGCGATCGGCCTGATGATCCACCTCGGCTACGGCCTGCAGACCGTGGGGTTGCAGACGATCGAGTCGAGCACCTCGGGCTTCATCACCGCGATGTACGTGCCGCTCGTGCCGTTCGCGCAGTGGGCCGTGTTCCGCAAGAGACCGCCGGCGATGGCGTTCGTCGGGGCCGGTCTGGCGTTTCTGGGCCTTCTGCTGATCGCCGGCCCCGAGGCGATCGTCACGCTCAGCCTCGGGGCCGGCGAGGTCGCCACGCTCATCGCCACGCTGCCGATCGCTGCGGAGATCATCCTCATCAGCGTGTTCGCCGCGAGGGGCGTCGACCTCGGGCGCGTCACCGTGGTGCAGCTGTTCACGGCCGGTCTGCTCGGCATCCTCACGATGCCCATCGCGCGCGAGGCGGTGCCCTCGTTCAGCTGGGTGTGGCTCGGCGCGGCCGTGGGGCTCGGGGCGGCGAGCTGCGTCATCCAGCTGACCATGAACTGGGCGCAGAAATCGGTGTCGCCGACCCGCGCGACGATCATCTATTCGGCGGAACCGGTCTGGGCAGGCGTGGTCGGACGCATAGCCGGAGAGCGCCTCCCCCTCACCGCGCTGATCGGCGGCGGACTCGTCGTGCTCGGCATCCTGGCGAGCGAGCTGCGCATCGTCCGCCGCCGCGCAACGCCGGTGGACGACGACAGTTCCTGACGGAGGTCCGGATGCCGCCTCGTGACGCACCGGGAATAGATCCGCACGAACCCCGGGTTGCACCCGACATGATTGAAACTTCAACCGTCGTTCCGGTCGTCACCGAGCGGACTCGCGTGCGAGTGCCGATGCAGTTCGCCGACGGGTTCGCCACCACGGCCGACGTGATCACGTTCGACGGTCTCGTCGACGGCCGCGAGCACCTGCTGCTCGGTCTCGGCGATTGGCGCGCGGCGCTCGAGCGCGCAGCCGACGGCGGCGAGGCTCCTCTGGTCCGCCCGCACAGCGAATGCCTGACCGGCGACGTGTTCGGCTCCCAGCGCTGCGACTGCGGCCCGCAGCTGCGCGAGGCGGTCGAGCGCATCGCGACCGAGGGCGGATTCCTGCTCTACCTGCGCCAGGAGGGCCGGGGCATCGGCCTGTACGCCAAGCTCGACGCCTACGCGCTGCAGGACACGGGTCTCGACACCTACGAGGCGAACGTCGCCCTCGGCCACGGCGAGGACGAGCGCGATTACACGGTGGCCGCGCAGATGCTGCAGGCGTTGGGCGTCGACACCATCCGCCTGCTCAGCAACAACCCCGACAAGGCTCTTCAGCTCGAGGTCCTCGGCATCCGCGTCGCAGAGAGCGTCCGCACGGGGGTGCACCTGTCAGAGGCGAACACCCGCTACCTGCAGGCGAAGCGCGACCACACCTCGCACACGCTCGACCTGTCCGCAGCGTGAACGAGCGGCGGCTCGATGACGCCGAGATGGCGACGTGGCTGCCGACGATCCGGTTCGTGCAGCTGCTTCCGCAGGTGCTCGATCGCGCTCTGAAAGCCGAGACTGGCCTGAACCACGCGCACTACGCGATCCTCATCACCCTCGCGAACGACTCGGAGAAGGCGATCCCGATGACCGAGCTCGCGCGCATCGCGGGGCTGAGCCGCTCGCGTCTCAGCCACGCGATCGACTCGCTCGAGGAGCGCGGGTGGGTCACCCGCACATCCTGCAGCAGCGACAAGCGCACGCTCACCGCAGCCCTGACGGATGCCGGACGCGAGCTGCTCCGATCGGCGGCGCCCGTGCATGTGGCGCAGATCCGCGAGCTCGTGCTCGACCCCCTGAGCGCCGAGGAGCGCGAGCAGCTGGGCAGCATCGTGTCGAAGCTGCTGCCGGGCATCACCGCCGCCCTGTAGGCCTGCTCGTTCGGGAGGGGACTCGCGCTCGGGAGGACGGATGCCGTCCTCGTGCCCGCTCGTTCGGGAGGAGATCTCACGTTCCGAAGGACGGATGCCGTCCTCGGCTCCTCCCGAACGTGCGATCTCCTTCGGATCGTGTGGACCGATCGACCGACCAGGGTGTTTCCACCAGTACCTGTCTCGGGCGAGACGAAAGGCGTAGCGTCGACGGCATGGACACACGCAGCGACGTGCGCGAATTCCTCTCGTCGAGGCGCGCGCGCCTCACCCCCGATCAGGCGGGCCTTCCTGCGTTCGGCGGCAATCGCCGGGTACCCGGGCTGCGCCGCGAAGAGGTGTCGCTGCTCGCCGGGGTCAGCGTCGACTACTACACGAGGCTCGAGCGCGGTGATCTGTCGGGCGTATCGAACACCGTGCTCGATGCGCTCGCCCGCGCGCTGCAACTCGACGACGCCGAGACCGCGCATCTGTTCGACCTCGCCCGCACGGCCAACGCCTCACCGGTGGCACGCAAGCCGCGCAAGAAGGCCACCGGGCTGCGCCCCAGCATCCTGCGCCTGCTCGACGCGATGACCGAGGCGCCCGCCGTCGTGCGCAACAACTACTTCGACTACCTGGCGGGCAATGCGCTCGGGCGCGCCTTGTATCTGCCGGTCTTCGCGTACCCGGCGCCGAACAGTGCGCGTTTCGCGTTCCTGGATCCGGCAGCCCGTGACTTCTACCCGGAGTGGGAGCGCAACACACGTGAGCTCGTCGCCGCCATGCGGGGCGACGCCGGTCGCGACCCGTACGACAAGAAGCTCACCGATCTGGTCGGCGAGCTCTCGACGCGCAGCGAACGGTTCCGCACGCTGTGGGCGGCACACGACGTGCGCTACCACCGCACCGGAACCAAGCGCATCAACCATCCGATCGTCGGCGAGATGGAACTGACATACGAGGCGTTCGAGCTTCCCGCCGATCCGGGCCTGCAGCTGTCGACCTACACCGCCGAACCCGGCACGTCGTCGGCGGAGAAGCTGACGCTGCTGGCCAGCTGGGCGGCGACGGATGCTGCGGCACCCGCTCCGACCGGGGCCGACACCGCTTCGCCCGCATCGGCCCCCGACCACGCCGAGGCCTGATTCGCGCCCCGACGCATTCAGCCGATGCACTCCGGGGGGCGACGCGCCAGATCGGGGGTCCGTTTCGCGATTCCGTCCCCCGATCTGGCGTGTCGACCCCCGTTCTGCTCTGAGCAGAACTGCTTCGACCGAGGCGCGGGTGCGGATTATCGTGAGGCATGGCCGACATCGTCCCGTTCCCCCATGCACCCCGTCGTCCCGCCGACCCGGAGCCGCTGTGGCGGCACCTGCTCGGCGATCAACTGCGCCGCCGCCGACATGACCGCGAGGAGACGCTGACCGAGACCGCCGAGAAGGCGGGCGTCTCACCGCAGTACCTCTCTGAGGTCGAGCGCGGACTGAAGGAGCCGTCGAGCGAGATGATCGCAGCGATCGCGGGGGCACTCGACGCGTCGCTCATCGAGCTCACGAGCTCGGTCGCCGACGAACTGCGGTCGGCGCCGGCATCAGCCGCCGTGTCCTCCGGACGCGGAGCCTTCGCGCTGGCCGCCTGAGCCTGCCCGTCATTCGGCCGGACGCCGGCTCGCATTCACCGGCATCCGCCTCGCATCCGCCCTTGGGGCCGTCCCCGGCCACACCGCTCCCGGGGACGACACGCCAGATCCGTGGACGAGACCGCGAAACGGTCCCCCGATCTGGCGCGTCGGCCCCCGAAGTAGGGCGCCCGGGGAGCGGTCGCCCGTACCGCTCAGGCGTCGCGCGCGCCCAGCACCGAGTCGATCAGCCCGTACTCCAGGGCGGCGGATGCGGTGAACACGCGGTCCCGGTCGGTGTCGGCGCGGAGCTCTTCGAGCCTGCGGCCGGAATGCCTGGCGAGCACAGACTCCATGTCGGCACGCACCCGCACCACCTCGTCGGCCGCGAGGATCAGGTCGGGGATCGCCCCGCGCGACTGCCCGGCCGGCTGATGCAGCACGATGCGGGCGTGCGTGAGCGCCGACCGCTGACCGGACGCACCGGCCGCGACGAGCAGAGCCGCCGGGCCGATCGCCTGTCCGACGCACGTCGTCGCGATCGCGGGGCGGATGTGCTGCATGGTGTCGTAGATCGCCAGCGCCGCACCCGGATCACCGCCTTCGCTGTTGATGTAGAACTGCACAGCGCTCTCCGGACTGTCGCCGTCGAGGTGCAGCAGCTGGGCGATCAGGGCGTTCGCGACTCCGGCGTCGATACCGGTGCCGAGGTAGACGACCCGCTCGGCGAGCAGGTGCGAGTAGACGTCCATCACGCGTTCGCCGCGCGGATGCTGCGCGATGACGTTCGGGATCGTGTAGCTGCTCATGCGTCCACCCCCAGGCCGACACGAGCCTTCCGCCGCGGCATCACCTCGGCGAACGACGAGACGATCTCGTCGATGAAGCCGTAGTCCTTCGCCTGGGGCGCGGTGTACCAGCGGTCGTGCAGGGAGTCCTCGAAGATGCGATCGCGTGGCTGACCGGTGTCGTCGGAGATGAGCCCGAGCACGGTGTCGCGCATGTGCCGCAGATCGTCCGCCTGCGTCTCGATCTCGACAGCGGAGCCGCCGATGCCCGCCGATCCCTGATGCATGAGGATCCGCGCGTGCGGCAGCGCTCGACGTTTTCCTGCGGTCCCCGCGGAGAGCAGGAACTGACCGGCGCTGCAGGCGAGCCCGAGCGCGAGGGTCGAGACGTCGTTCGGCACGAGCTTCATGAGGTCGCGGATCGCGAGCATCGACGGCACCGAGCCGCCGGGCGAATGGATCCACAGGGCGATGTCGGCTATCGGGTCCTCGGCCGACAGGGTGAGCAGCTGCGTCATCAGCAGCGTGCCGTTGTCGTCGTCGAGGGCTCCGTCGAGCACGAGGATGCGCTCGTGGAACAGCGCCCTGCGGGCTTCGGGTCCGAACTGCGGGATGGGGTTCTCTTCGCTCATGGGCCCAGCATCCCCCGCTCCCCCCGGCCCCGCTCCGGAATCCGCCCTGAGCGGCTCTGCCGACAGCGGAGCCGGGCTGTAACACCCCCGACTCACGACCCTCCTACCCTCGGAGACATGGCGAAGCAGAAGGAACCGACATGGTCGGAAGACGGGCTGAACTTCCGCACGCGCAAGTGGGTTCGGCCCGAGGATCTCAACGCGAACGGCTCGCTGTTCGGCGGAAGCCTCTTGAAATGGATCGACGAGGAAGCGGCCATCTACGCGATCGTCCAGCTCGGCAACCATCGGGCGGTGACCAAGCACATCTCGGAGATCACCTTCGAGGCATCCGCGGTGCAGGGTGATCTGATCGAGATCGGCCTGAAGGCCACGCACTTCGGCACCACCTCGCTCACGATGCGCGCGGTGGCTCGCAACATGATCACGCGCAAGCGGATCCTCACGATCGACAAGATCGTGTTCGTGAGCCTGGGCGACGACGGCAAGCCGACGCCGCACGGCTACCGCGAGATCACCTACGACCGCGATCGGATGCCGACGGAGCACGCGGTGACCGGGACGATCCGCCTGCCGTAGCGGGGTTGCTCTCAGCGCACCGCGTGCAGCTCCTCCGGGGCCGCCCCGGCGGTCTCGTCGGCAGGCAGTGCAGCGAAGGCCCGGGCGAGATCGGCGATGAGATCGTCGGCGTTCTCGAGCCCGATCGACAGCCGCAGCACGTCGGCGGCGGGACGCGCCTCCGGCGGCACCGGCCGGTGGGTGAGCGCCGCCGGATGCTGGATGAGAGAGTCGACTCCGCCCAGCGACACGGCGTGCGTGAACAGCTCGGTGGCGGAGGTGACGGCGGATGCGGCGGCGAAGCCGCCCCGCATCCGCATCGCGATCATCGCGCCTGTTCCGCGCATCTGTCGTTCGAGGATGCCGTGCTGATCCCCGTCGAGTCCGGGGTAAGACCCCTTGCTTCTAAGCCCGGGGTACCATACCTCGGCGACCTCCGGCCGATCGATCAGCCACTGCACGATGCGACGAGCGCTCTCCTGCTGGGCCCGCATGCGCACGGGCAGGGTCGTGAGCCCGCGGTGCAGCAGGTACGCGCCGAGCGGATGCAGCAGTCCTCCGGTGACGGCGCGCACCCGCCGCAGCGCCTCGGCGGTCTGCTCGCTGCACGCGACCACGCCGGCGATCACGTCGCCGTGCCCGCCGAGGTACTTCGTCGCGCTGTGCAGCGACATGGCCGCGCCCAGGTCGATCGGGTTCTGCAGCACAGGCGTCGCGAAGGTGTTGTCGACGACCACCGGAACGCCGCCGGCCTGCGCGACGACGGCCGCGATGTCGGCGATGTCGAGTGTGGGGTTCGCCGGGGTCTCGACGACGACGAGACCCGTGTCGGGTCGGATGCTCGACGCGACCTCGTCAGGCTCGCAGTACGTGGTCTCGACTCCCAGCAGCCCGGAGCCGAGCAGGTGATCGGTGCCGCCGTAGAGCGGACGCACGGCGACCACGTGGCGCTTCCCCGCGGCGGCGCCGTGCGCGAGGATGACCGCGGTCATGGCCGCCATGCCCGAGGCGAATGCGACCGACGCCTCCGCGTGCTCGAGCTCGGCGAGCGCCTCTTCGAAACGGGCGACCGTGGGGTTCCACAGCCGCGCGTAGACCATGCTGCCGTCGGCCGGCGGGCGTCCGCCCGTGGCCATGGCCTCGTACGACTCGCCGCCCCGTTCGATGTCGGGAAGCGGGTTCGTCGTCGAGAGGTCGATCGGCAGCGCATGGACCCCGAGACCTTGGAGGTCGGAACGGCCGCTGTGGACGGCGACGGTATCAGGATGCAGCGGTGCAGTCATGCTTCCACGTTGCCTGAATCTCAATGAATGCGCTCTGATTCGACAGCATCCGTGATCAATCGTGTGATTCTCGCTATTCTGAGCCGACACGGGCATCCGAGGAGGGATACGGTTGGCGAAAGCGCAACTCGATGAGGTCGATCTCGAGATCCTCGCGATCCTGACCCGCGACGCCGAGATCACGAACAAGTCCCTCGCGCACCGGCTGGGTCTCGCCGAGTCGACGTGCGCACACCGGGTGCGGGCGCTGCGCGAGCGCGGCGTCATCCGCGACACCCGCATCCGCGTCGACGGCGCCGCCCTCGGATTCCCGCTGCAGGCGATCATCAAGGTGCGTCTCGCGAACCACACCGGGGAGAAGGTCACGGCGCTGTTCGACGCGCTGGTGAGCATCCCCCGGCGTGCTGCAGGTGTTCCACGTCGCGGGGGTCGACGACTTCCTCGTGCACGTCGCCGTGCAGGACGCGACGGCGCTGCGTGACATCGTGCTCGAGCACATCACCGTCCACCCCGTCGTGCGCGGCACCGAGACGCAGCTCGTGTTCGAGCTCCGCGACGGCGGCGGGCTTCTCGCGCGCTGACCCGCGTACGGATCGCGGAGCCGATGACGAATCGCGGATGCCGTCACGCAGAAGAATCCGTGAATCGTCACCGCATCCGCGATTCGTCGCGCCGCGCTCGCGCGTCGCCGCGGTGAACGCCAGGATGGAACCGGCACATGAAGCAAAGGAGCACCGAATGAGCCGCAGAGCCACCGCAGCGACGACCGCGATCCGCGACATGCGCGACTTCCTGTTCGCGAACGCCACCGACTACGAGGCGGCGCGGGCGGGCTTCTCGTGGCCGCGCCCGAGCGAGTTCAACTTCGCGCTGGAGTGGTTCGACGTCGTCGCCGGCGAGAAACCCGACCGCCCCGCCGTGCAGATCGTCGAGGCCGACCTGTCGCTGCACGCATGGACCTACAGCGAACTCTCCGCCCGATCCGACCAGGTCGCGAACTGGCTGACCGGCATCGGCGTCCGCCGTGGGGACCACGTCATCGTGATGCTCGGCAACATGATCGAGCTGTGGGAGGTGATGCTCGCGATCACCAAGATCGGCGCGGTCTCGATCCCCACCTCGACGCTGCTGTCGGCATCCGATCTGGCCTACCGCATCGAGCACGGCCGCGCTCGCGCGGTCGTGACCCTGGGTTCGCTCGCGAGCCGGCTCGACGGCGTCGACGTGCTGCGCATCGGCGTGGGAGACGACGTCCCGGTCGACTGGATGCGGTTCGAGGACTCGGCGGACGCGCCGACGGCGTTCGAACCGGAGGCGGCGACCCCGGCATCAGACACCGCCCTGCTCTACTTCACGAGCGGCACCACCAGCCGGCCCAAGCTCGTGCAGCACACCCACGTGTCGTACCCGATCGGGCATCTGTCGACCATGTGGTGGCTGGGCGTGCGGCCCGACGACGTGCACCTGAACATCTCCTCCCCCGGCTGGGCGAAGCATGCGTGGTCGAGCTTCTTCTCGCCCTTCCTCGCCGAGGCGACCGTGTTCGTCTACAACTACGACCGCTTCGACGCGAACGCCCTCATGCAGGTGATGGACGCGCATCACGTGTCGACGTTCTGCGCTCCGCCGACGGTGTGGCGGATGCTGATCCAGGCCGATCTCGGCCGGCTCACCCATCCGCCGCGCGAGCTGGTGGGGGCCGGAGAGCCGCTGAATCCCGAGGTGATCGAACGGGTGCAGGGCGCCTGGGGTGGCACGATCCGCGATGGCTTCGGACAGACGGAGATGACGGCCTGCATCGGCAACTCCCCCGGCCAGCCCGTCAAGATCGGCTCGATGGGCCGACCTCTTCCGGGTTATCCGGTCGTGCTGCTCGACCCGGTGACGGGTGCTGTGGCGGATGCCGAGGGAGAGATCGCCCTCGACTTGTCGCAGCCGCCGCTCGGGCTGATGGCCGGCTACTACGACGATGCGGACAAGACGGCGCAGTCCCGCACCGGCGGATTCCACCACACCGGCGATATCGCCACGCGTGACGCGGAGGGCTATCTGACCTACATCGGGCGGGCGGATGACGTCTTCAAGGCCTCCGACTACAAGATCTCGCCGTTCGAGCTCGAGTCGGTGCTGCTCGAGCACGACCTCGTCGTCGAGGCGGCCGTGATCCCCAGCCCCGATCCCACGCGGCTCGCGGTGCCGAAGGCGTACGTGTGCCTTCGGGCGGATGCGACGGATGCCGAAGCGGATGCCGCCCGCGCGATCTTCGCCTACGCACACGACCGCCTGTCGTCGCACCTCTGGGTGCGGATCATCGAGTTCGTGCCGGAACTGCCCAAGACCATCTCGGGCAAGATCCGTCGCGTCGAACTGCGTGCGCGCGAGGCGGCACGTGTGGGCTCGGGAGACGAGGCCGGCCAGCACCGCGACCGGGACTACCGCTGAGACGCGTCGAACCAGGGGGCGGACGGGCACGCCGAAGAACGGCGTCAGTAGCGCTCGATCAGGCCGCGCGCACCGGATTCGATCGTGCCAGCACGGGCACCGACGTCGTCGTGGGAGCAGAAGCCGTCGTCGGCGCTTCGGCGGGAGCATCGGCGTCGGCCTTGCGCCGGGGCAACTCGATGCCCTTCGCATTCATGACCCCGCGCACCACCGCACCGATCGCCAGCATGCCCACGAGCGCAGCGCTCGACAGCAGCAGCGGCATCCACTGATTAGCGAATCCGGCCACCGAGCTGAGCATCGCCGCGGGGATCCAGATTCCCACAGCTCCACCACACAGGCCACTGGCCCTTCGCACGATCGCGATGCCGGCGACCAGAGCGCACAGCCCTGCGATCACCGCTCCGACCACGCCGATCGGCACCATGATGGCCGCCAGATCGCTGGCCACCCTCCATGTCGTCATGACGACCCCCCGTCAACGGACCTTCCGCACCTTCGAAGTTACGCCGATCCTCAGACGTCGGCATCCCTCTGAAGGATGATGTTTCCTACAACGACAGGTTAACGCCGCCTCAGTCGTGAGCGCTTCACCACGCGCAGGGGCTGCGTGACGACGGCATCCACGACCATCGAACCGTCGACGGGACCGACGATCGCGATCGCCGAGGTCTCGGTCGCCTCGACCGGGTTCACGGGCATGCGCCCCAGGTCGCGGTGCGCGCGGATGTACGCCGGCACCAGCAGCAGGATCGCGCTGACCCAGGCGAGCGGGTTGCTGAGCGCGACGCCTGTGAAGTCGATCATCGCGCCGAGGATCACCGCGGCGGCGACGCGCGCGACGAGCTCGATCACGCCCGTGACGGTCGGCACCAGCGTGTGCCCGAGTCCCTGCAGCGCGCCGCGCAGCACGAACAGCACTCCGAGCGCCCAGTAGCCGAGCCCGTTCACGATGAGCATGAGATGGGCGAGCTCGACGACGTGATCCGAGCCGTCTCCGACGAACAGGCGCACCATCGGCACGCCGAACGCGATGATGAGCGCGCCGATCGCCGCACCGCCCGCGATCGCCATCCAGGTCGCCTCCACGACGCCCCGGCGAATGCGGTCTGGGCGTCGGCCGCCGAGGTTCTGCGCGGCGTACATAGACACCGCGAGCCCCAGCGACGACAGGAACGCGACGCCGAGGCTGTCGACGCGTGCACCTGTCGTGTAGGCGGCGACGGCCTCTGCGCCGAGCGTGTTCAGGGCGACCTGCACGGTCAGTGTGCCGATCGCGATGATCGAGGCCTGGAAGCCCATGGGCAGGCCGAGACGCAGATGCTCGGCGATGTCGCCGCGTGTGATCCTCCAGTCGATCCGGCGCAGATGCAGCAGGGGAAGGCGGCGACGCACGAACTCGAGGCACAGCAGCACCGAGACCGCCTGCGCGACCACGGTCGCGATCGCCGCGCCCGCAACGCCCCACTCGAGCGGTCCGACCATGAGGATCACGAGACCCGCGTTCAGGGCGCACGAGACCGTGAGGAAGATCAGCGGAGTGCGGGAGTCGCCGATCGCCCGGATGATCGCCGAGAGGAAGTTGAAGAACATCGTCGCGCCCGCGCCGATGAAGCTGATCTGCGTGAAGACCGTGGCCTCGGCCATCAGCTCGGGAGGCGTCTGCAGAAGCGCCAGCAGCGGCGCAGAGATGAGAGGCGCGACGATGGTGAGCACGACGCTCGTGATGCCGGTCAGCAGCACCCCGGTCGCGACGGATCGCCGCACGGCGGCGTCGTCACCAGCGCCGAACGCCTGGGCGATCGGAATCGCGAAACCGCTGGTCAGGCCCCACGCGAAGCCGAGCAGAAGGAAGAGCAGAGGTCCGGTCGCGCCGACGGCGGCGAGCGAGTCGACACCCAGATGGCGCCCGACGACGATCGCGTCGACGAACTGGTACAGCTGCTGGACGACGTTGCCAAGCAGGAGAGGGACGGAGAAGGCGAGGATGACACGCCACGGGCGGCCCGTGGTGAGGGAGGTGGCCATGAGGAAGCGGCTCGCAGAACTGAGGGGCGGATCGGGGGACGACCAGCTTATCGAATCGATTCGGCAAGCGGTATCCCGAACCATCGAGCCCGACTCGCATAGCACACGTTGACTTCGACACTCGAACCGATTCGACCCGACGACGCCGCTTCGTGCACGAATGAGAGCGGACACATCCGGGAATCACGAATTGATCACGAACACTTGACTTCGAGACTCGAACTCAAGGAAAGTATCTGCGGAGCCAGTCCCGAACGACGGGGATTCCGGTCTCGGGGCAAAGGCGCCGAAGACGCATTGCACAGCGAAGGAGCTCGTGATGAAGAAGAAGTACGCACTGGCCGCACTCGGCCTGGTCGGAGCGCTCGCCCTGGCGGGTTGCGGCGGAGCCGGAGCCGGATCGACCGGGTCGGAGGGCTCGGGCAGCACCGACAAGGGCGACATGCTCATCGGCGTCTCGATGCCGACCGAGACCTCTGAGCGCTGGATCGCGGACGGCAACGCCGTGCAGTCCGGCCTCGAAGACGCCGGCTATCAGGTCGAGCTGCAGTACGCGGGTGACGACATCCCCACCCAGGGTCAGCAGATCGACCAGATGATCACGAAGGGCGCCGACCTGCTGATCATCGCCGCCATCGACGGCACGGCCCTGTCGTCGCAGCTCGATGCCGCAGCCGCAGCGAAGATCCCGGTGATCTCCTACGACCGCCTGATCCGCGACAGCGACCACGTCGACTTCTACGTGACGTTCGACAACTACAAGGTCGGCGTGCAGCAGGCCACCTCGCTCCTCACAGGTCTCGGCGTCCTCGACGCCGACGGCAAGGAGACCGGAGAGAAGGGCCCGTTCAACATCGAGCTGTTCGCCGGATCGCTCGACGACAACAACGCGCACTTCTTCTGGCAGGGCGCGATGGACACGCTGCAGCCGTTCATCGACGACGGCGTCCTCGCCGTTCCCTCGGGCCAGGTCAAGATCGAGCAGGCCGCGACTCTGCGCTGGGCACAGGAGACCGCGCAGAAGCGCATGGAGGACCTGCTCACCGCCACGTACGGCAACGGCACCAAGCTCGACGGCGTGCTCTCGCCCTACGACGGCATCTCGCGCGGCATCATCACGGCGCTGCAGGGCACCGGCGGCTACGGCGCCACCATCGCCGACGGCCTGCCGATCGTCACGGGTCAGGATGCGGAGATCGCGTCCGTCGCCCTGATCAACCAGGACGTGCAGTTCGCCACGATCTTCAAGGACACCCGCAAGCTCGCCGAGCAGTCGGTCGTCGCCGCGGAGGCCATGCTCGAGGGCGACGACCCCGAGGCCAACGACACGAAGACCTACGACAACGGCGTGAAGGTCGTGCCGTCGTACCTGCTGCAGTCGGACATCGTCTACAAGGACAACATCACCTCGCTCCTCGTCGACTCCGGCTACTGGACGCAGGCCGAGGTCGACTCGGGCGTCGCCGAGTAGTCTCCTCCCGTCGGGGCGTGCGGCCGGCAAGGCCGCACGCCCCGACTCTTCACGAAAGGACATCGGGTCATGACGACACCGGTTCTGCAGATGCGGGAGATCGAGAAGAGCTTCCCGGGTGTGAAGGCGCTCCAGGGCGTCAGCCTCGATGTGAACCGCGGCGAGATCCTCGCGATCTGCGGCGAGAACGGCGCAGGCAAGTCCACTCTCATGAAGGTGCTGTCGGGCGTGTACCCCCACGGCGCCTATGAGGGCGAGATCATCTACGAGGGAGAGGAGGCGGCCTTCGGTTCGATCAACGACTCCGAGCAGAGGGGGATCGTGATCATCCACCAGGAGCTCGCCCTGATCCCCTACCTCAGCGTCGCCGAGAACATCTTCCTCGGCAACGAGCGGCGCGGGAAGAACGGTCTGATCGACTGGGATCGGGCGAATGCCGAAGCATCCGCTCTGCTCGCCCAGGTGGGCCTCGACGAGAACCCGACGACCCCTGTCGCCCAACTCGGCGTCGGAAAGCAGCAGCTCGTCGAGATCGCCAAGGCACTCTCGAAGAACGTGCGTCTACTGATCCTCGACGAGCCGACCGCCGCCCTCAACGACACCGACTCGGCGCACCTGCTCGACCTGCTGCGCCGACTGCGCGACGAGGGCATGACGTCGATCATCATCTCGCACAAGCTGAACGAGATCGCCGAGATCGCCGACCGCACCACGATCATCCGCGACGGCAAGTCGATCGAGACGCTCGACATGAAGGATCCGGCCTCCACGCAGGATCGCATCATCCGCGGCATGGTCGGCCGCGACCTCGCCCACCGCTTCCCCGAGCGCACCTCGAACCCGGGCGAAGAGGTGCTGCGCATCGAGAACTGGTCGGTGAACCATCCGACCCAGCCCGGTCGGGTCATGGTCGAAGACGCTTCGCTCACCGTCCGCGCCGGAGAGGTCGTCGGCATCGCCGGCCTCATGGGCGCCGGCCGCACCGAGCTCGCGATGAGCGTGTTCGGGCGCACCTACGGCAGGCACGCCCGCGGCAAGGTGTTCGTGCGCGGCAAGGAGGTCGACACCTCGACCACAAGCGCCGCCATCCGCGCGGGCATCGCCTACGCCACGGAGGACCGCAAGAAGTTCGGGCTCAACCTGATCGACGACATCCGGCACAACATCACGATGGCCTCGCTTCGGCTGATCAGCCCGGGCGGCTGGATCAACGCGAACCGCGAACTGCAGGTCGCAGAGCAGTACCGTGCCGACATGAACATCAAGAGCCCCAGCGTGCTCCAGCTCGTCGGCAACCTCTCCGGAGGGAACCAGCAGAAGGTCGTGCTGAGCAAGTGGATCCAGACGGCGCCCGACGTCTTGATCCTCGACGAGCCGACGCGAGGAATCGACGTCGGAGCCAAGTACGAGATCTACACGATCATCAACCGCCTGGTCGCAGAGGGGAAGGGCGTGCTGGTGATCTCCTCCGAGCTCCCCGAGCTCCTCGGCATCTGCGACCGCATATACACCCTGGCTTTCGGGAGGATCACCGGTGAACTCCCCACCAGCGAAGCCACACAGGAGAACCTCA
The DNA here is from genome assembly GCF_030816295.1 of Microbacterium natoriense. Lineage (NCBI taxonomy): Bacteria > Bacillati > Actinomycetota > Actinomycetes > Micrococcales > Microbacteriaceae > Microbacterium > Microbacterium natoriense. The sequence goes on from NZ_JAUSXV010000001.1 coordinate 345,444, forward strand.
TGCACCTCATGACCCTCGAAAGGACGGCCGCGCGATGACCGGCGTCAGCAACCTCTTCAGCCTCGCCACGCGGAACCTCCGTCAGAGCGGCATCCTGGTCGCCTTCATCGCGATCGTCGCGTTCTTCGCGATCCTCAACCCGACGTTCCTCTCGCCGGGCAACCTCACGAACATCGTGCTGCAGTACTCGTACATCCTGATCCTCGCGATCGGCATGGTGATCGTGATCATCGCCGGGCACATCGATCTGTCGGTGGGATCGGTCGTCGCCCTCACCGGAGCGACGGCAGCCGTCATCGTGATCCGCGGGCAGCAGCCGTGGTGGGTCGGCGTGCTCGCGGCGATCGCCGTCGGCCTGCTCGTCGGAGCCTGGCAGGGCTTCTGGGTCGCGTACGTCGGGATCCCCGCGTTCATCGTGACTCTGGCGGGCATGCTGCTGTTCCGCGGCCTCACCTTCATCGTGCTCAGCAACGTCTCGCTGTCGCCGTTCGGCGGCACCTACTACTCGATCGCGAACGGCTTCTTCAACGGGTTGCTCGGCGGATACGGGGTCGACGTGTTCACGCTCGTGATCTTCGCGATCGGCGTGGTCGGCTACGCCGTGTGGCAGGTGCGCAGCCGCCGCTCGAAGCTCGCGCACCAGCAGTCGGTCGAGGCTCTCGGCTGGTTCATCGCGAAGATCGCCATCATCGCGGCCGTGGTGATGTGGTTCGGCTACCAGCTCGCCACCAGCCGCGGCCTGCCGTTCGTGCTGATCATCCTCGCCGTGCTGATCATCGCCTACTCCGTGATCACGCAGAAGAGCGTGTTCGGCCGCCACGTCTACGCGATCGGCGGCAACCTGCACGCGGCACTGCTCAGCGGCGTCAACGTGCGCAAGGTCAACTTCTGGATCTTCGTGAACATGGGACTCCTCGCCGGCATCGCGGGCGTCGTGTTCTCCTCGCGCACCAACGGCGCGCAGCCGGGCGCGGGAAACATGTTCGAGCTCGACGCGATCGCCGCCTGCTTCATCGGCGGTGCGGCGGTCACCGGCGGTGTCGGCCGGGTTGGCGGCGCGATCGTCGGCGGCCTGATCATGGCCGTGATGAGCAACGGCATGCAGCTGATGGGACTCGACCAGGCGACCCAGCAGGTCGTCAAGGGCCTCGTGCTGCTGATCGCCGTGGCCTTCGACGTCTGGAACAAGCGTCGGGCGGGCGCCGCCCGTTGACCACGATGACGGCGTCGACCCGCGATATGCTCCCGCTATGAGCAGATGGTCCGGCGGATCCCAGTCGGGGTTGCGCGAGGCCAACACCGCGAAGATCGTCGACGCCGTCAAACGCTTCGGCGGGCTCACCCAGGTCGAGCTCGCCGAAGCGACCAGCCTGTCGACGGCGACCGTCTCGGCCATCGTCAAAGAGCTCAGCCTCTCGGGTCTCGTCGAGACCCACCCGACGTCGCGCAGCGGCCGCCGGGCGCAGCTGGTCACGATCGCCCGAAGGGCAGGTCTCGTCGCCGCGGTGCAGATCGGCAGCCGCAGCATGCGGGTGCGGCTGTCGGATGTCGGGCAGGACGTGCTGGCCGACCGGTCGATGCCCTTGCCGACCGATCACGCCGAAGACACCGTGCTCGATCGCATCACCCTGCTCATCATCGACATGCTGGGGATGATCGCCGCCGACCCCGGCGACCTCATCGGGGTGTGCATCGCGCTGCCGGCGCCGGTGGATCCGACCACCGGACTCATCGCGTACCGCGGGGTCATGCGCCGGTGGGAGACGCAGCCCGTCGCCGAAGTCGTCGAGCAGCGCATCGGCTGCCCGGTGCTCGTCGAGAAGGATGCGAACCTCGCGGCCCTCGCCGAGGCGACGCTCGGCACGGCCCGCGACGTCAAGGACAGCCTGTTCGTGCACGCCTCGTACACGATCAGCGCCGGTGTGATGCTGAACTCGCAGATCTACCGAGGGCGCGCCGGGACGGCCGGCGAGATCGGCCACGTGCAGGTCGACCCGGCGGGCTCCATCTGCGCCTGCGGACAGCGAGGCTGCCTGGAGACGATCGCCGGCGCCGAGGCCGTCACCGCACCGCTGCGGGCCACATTCGGTCAGGTGACGTTCAAGGACGTCATCGCCCGGGCGGCGGCGGGCGACCCCGGATGCGCTCGCGTCGTCTCCGACGCCGCCACCGCTCTCGGGCGCGTGGTCGCCGCAGCGCATCAGTCGCTCGCTCCCGAAGTGATCACCGTCGGCGGCGAGCTCGCCGAAGCCGGCCCCATCTTCCTGCTGCCCTTCGCGACCGCCGTGCGCGACAACGCACCCCAGGGGCGCACCCCCCGCCACGACCCGGTGCCCTCCTCGTTCGGCAAGGACGCCGTGCTGGTCGGGGCGACGATCCACATCCTGCAGTCGACAGACCCGTCTCAGCTGCTCGAGGACCGCTCATGAGCCTCACCGCTGCGCAGGCCGAGCCCCTGCTCACCCTGCGCGGGGTCTCGAAGAGGTTCGGGGCCGTCGAGGCCCTCACCGACGTCGATTTCACCGTCAACGCCCGCGAGGTCGTCGGTCTCGTGGGTGACAACGCCGCCGGCAAGTCGACTCTCGCGAAGATCATCGCCGGCGCGCTCACACCGACCTCGGGCGAGATCCGCATCAACGGCGAGCGCGTGGAGATCTCGAACCCCGCGGAGGCGAACCGGCTGGGCATCGCCACGGTCTTCCAGGACCTCGCGGTGTGCGAGAACCTCGACGTGACCGCCAACGTGTTCCTCGGGCGCGAGCTGCGCACCCACAACGGGATGCTGCGCGAAGGCGAGATGGAGCAGGCGACCAGACAGGCGCTCAGCGACCTCGCCGCGAACATCCCCTCGATCCGCTCGCCACTGAACACCCTCTCCGGCGGCCAGCGTCAGGCCGTCGCGATCGCCCGCACGCTCATCAGCCAACCGCGACTCGTCGTCCTCGACGAACCCACCGCATCACTCAGCGTCGCGCAGACCGCCGACGTGCTCACGCACATCGAGCAGCTCCGCGAGCTCGGTCTGGGCGTGGTCTTCATCAGCCACAACATCGCCGACGTCCAGGCGGTGTCCGACCGCGTCGAGGTGCTGCGCCACGGCCGCAACAACGGGTCGTTCGCGAGCCAGGACGCCGCCTACTCCGACCTCATCGCCGCCATCATCGGGACCTACCGCAGACCGGACTCGAGCCGACGGCGCTGACTCGCGGCGGATGGCGGCGAGGGCGTCGGAATGATCGGATGCGTGCTTCTCGCGGCGCAACGATCGGCCGGCGCCGTGTGCGCGCCGGCCGATCGCAGGCCTCAGGCGGATGCCGTCGGCGAAGAGGCGGACGGCTCCCCAGCGCCCTCGATCCGCCTCGACTGCTCCGCTTCCCTGACGACCTCCTGCACGACCGGCGAGTCCTCTCCGATCTCGCGCTGCAGCTCGTGGGCGAGCGAGTCGAGCTCGGCCCCGCCGGCCATCATGCTGGTCAGCTGCGAGAGGGAGATCTCTTCCTTCTCGAAGTTGCCGATGCTCGTGCCGCGGTTGAGCAGCAGGAACCGATCGCCGACCGGATAGGCGTGGTGCGGGTTGTGCGTGATGAAGACGACACCGAGTCCTCGGTCGCGAGCCCTGGCGATGTACTTCAGCACCACACCGGACTGCTTCACACCCAGCGCCGCAGTCGGCTCGTCCAGGATCAGCACCCTGGCCCCGAAGTACACGGCGCGGGCGATCGCGACGCACTGGCGCTCTCCGCCGGAGAGCGTGCCGATCGGCTGATTCACATCGCGCAGGTCGATGCCCATGTTCGCAAGCTCGGTGTATGTGATCTGCTTCATGCGCTTCACGTCGAGCCGCCGGAGCGGGCCCCATCCCGTCGTCAGCTCCGACCCGAGGAAGAAGTTGCGCCAGACCGGCATCAGCGGCACCACGGCGAGATCCTGGTAGACCGTCGCGATCCCGGCATCCAGCGCCGCCCGAGGCGACGAGAACGTCGCCGGTTCGCCGTCGACGAGCAGTTCGCCGCTCGACGGCGTGTGCGCTCCCGCGAGCATCTTGATGAAGGTCGACTTGCCGGCGCCGTTGTCGCCGAGCACGCACGTGACCTGTCCCGCGTTCACGGTCGTGCTGACGCCGGCGAGCGCGTTCACCGGCCCGTAGCTCTTGCCGATCTCCCGCACCTCGACGACGGGAACGGCCGTGCTGACCCCGCTCATTTCACTCCTCCCGCTCGCAGCCGCACCCAGTGGTTCAGGAACACCGCGAGCAGCAGCATCGCCCCCAGGAACGTGCGCAGCCAGTTCGTGTCCCACTGGGCGAAGGTGATGCCCTGGAAGACCATGCCGTAGATGAGAGCGCCCAGCGCCGCCCCGATCGCCGATCCGAATCCCCCGGTCATCAGGCAGCCGCCGACCACCGCGCAGATGATGTAGATGAACTCCTGGCCGACACCCGTGTTCGCCTGCACCGTCGAGGTGCGGAACAGCGAGATCATCCCCACCAGCCACGCAGCACCGGCCGTGACCATGAACAGTCCGATCTTGGTCCGCAGCACCGGAACACCCACCTGACGCGACGCGGTCGCCGCTCCGCCGACCGCGAAGATCCAGTTGCCCGGTCGCGTTCTCAGCAGCACCCACGTGGCGACGGCCGTGACGACGAACCACCAGAGCACTGAGACGTAGAACGTGCCTCCGCCGATCGAGATCGACGAGCCGAACAGCGGCTGGATGCTGTCGTAGTACGGCACCTTCGTCATGCCCTGGATGGCGACCTGTCCCGTGATGAGCTTGGTCACTGCCAGGTCGATACCGGCGAGCACGAAGAACGTGCCGAGCGTGATGATGAAGCTCGGAAGGCCGGTCTTCATGACGAGGAAGCCGTTCAGGGCGCCGATCGCGAGGGCCAGCACCAGCGAGACGAGTACCGCGACCCAGATGTTGAGCCCGTACTTGGTGGTGAGGACGCCGACCACGAGTGCTGTGAAGCCGGTGAGCACACCGGCCGACAGGTCGAACTCGCCGCCGATCATCAGAAGCGCGACAGCCACGGCCATGATGCCGAAGGTCGACGCCGATTCCAGCCAGACGCCCGCCCCTGCGGCCGTCATGAAGCTCTTGGTGTAGACCGAGAAGAAGATCATCACCGCCAGCGCGGCGACGAGTGCGCCCATCTCGGGCCGTACGAGCAGGTTGCGCAGGGGGCGCCGTTCGAGACGCGGCCTGTTCCCCATCGTGACGATGTCGGTCGTTGTCATCTTCTGTCCTTTCACACCGGAAGGGGGCGGGACCCGCCCACCCCCTGACGGATGCTTAGCGCGTGCCCTTCTTGGCGAACTCCGCGACCTGTGCCGCGTTGTCCTTCGTGACGAACGCAGGTCCGGAGTAGACCGGCTGACCGCCTCCGATGTCATTGCCGTTGGTGCTCTTGAGGTACAGCGCCGTCACCCCGAGGAAGCCCTGGACATAAGGCTGCTGGTCGACCGCGAAGAGGATCTTCCCGTCGGCCACGGCTGTCACGACGTCTTCCGAGAGGTCGAAGGTCGCGACCTTCGCCGCGCTGCCGGACTCCTCGACCGCGCCCACTGCGTCGATCGCGTACTGGCCGCCCAGCGTCAGCACCGCGTCGATGGTGGGGTCAGCCTGCAGCTTCGACTTGATCGTCGCCTTGACCTCGGCGTCGTTCGTGCCGTCGACCTGCAGGTTCGCCATCGTGCCCGCGAACGCCCCTGCCGCAGAAGAGCAGCGCTCCTCGAGGCCGATGTTGCCCGCCTCCTGGATCACGCAGAGGGCGTTGGTCGCACCCTCATCGCTGAGGCGCTCACCCACCGCGGCACCGGCGATCGATTCGCTCTGTCCGATGTGCGTGATGGCGCCGAACTCGGCGAACTTCTCGATGCCGGAGTTGATGGTGACGACGGGGATGCCCTCAGCGACGGCGCGCTCGACGCTCGCCTGCACGCCATCGGGATTCGCCATCGAGACCACGATCCCGTCGACGCCCTGCGCGATCGCGTTGTCGATGAGCTGCGACTGCTTGGCCGGGTCGGGGTCGGAGTTGTACGTGATGGCGGCGCCGTAGTCGGAACCGGCCTGCTCCGCGCCGGACTTGACGCGATCCCAGAATGCGTCGCCGGGTGCTGCGTGCGTGACCACGGCGTAGCTCAGACCCGAGGACTCCGTGTCGCCGCCGCCTTGGGTGTCGGTCGTCGGTTCCTGCCCTGTTCCGGAGCATGCCGAGAGCAGCAGCGCGGCTGTCGCGGCGATCCCCAGAACGCCGATGAGGCGCTTCTTCATTTCGGTTTCCCTTCGATGCGGAGGCTGTCGACGTCGACGCGTCCCACATTGATGACGTCGGTGTCAGGGCGAGTTTGGCATCGGCGACTTTAAATGTCAATACATTCTGTCAACATCTCCATTCGGGGTATACGCTGTGTCCAACGGAAGGAGTCGCCCGTGGTGACGAAGAAGCACATCGGCGTCGGTCTGGTCTCGGTCGGATGGATGGGTCGCCTGCACTCACGTGCGTACCTGGAGGCGCATCGGCACTACCCCGAGCTGCCCGTCGTGGCCGATCTCGCCGTCGCCGCCGATCCGGATGCCGGTGGGCGGGAGCATGCCGTCGACGTGCTCGGCTACCGCGAGACCGTGTCTGACTACCGCGAGCTGATCGCACGTCCCGACGTCGATGTCGTCTCCATCTGCTCTCCGAACTTCCTGCACCACGAGATCGCGCTGGCCGCGATCGGCGCCGGCAAGCCCTTCTGGATCGAGAAGCCGATGGGCCGCGGAGCCGGCGAATCGCGAGAGATCGCGCAGGGCGCGCTTGACGCGGGTCTCGTGACCTCTGTGGGCTTCAACTACCGGCACGCCCCGGCCATCGCGCACGCCAGACGCCTGGTGCGCGAAGGCGCGCTCGGCACCATCACGAACGTGCGCGTGGCGCTGCTCGCCGACTACTCGGCCGACCCCGACGGCGCCCTCACCTGGCGGTTCAGCCGCGACCGCGCCGGCAGCGGCGTGCTCGGCGACCTGCTCTCGCACGGGGCTGACCTCGCGCAGTACATCGTCGGGCCGGATCAGCTCCGTCAGCGGGCTCACCGAGACCTTCATCCGCACCCGCCCCCTGCCCTCCGCAGGCGCCGTGAGCCACTTCAGCAAGGGCGCCGACGACGGGCCCCGTGGCGACGTGGAGAACGAGGACTACGCCGCGATCCTCGCCCGTTTCGATTCCGGCGCGGTCGCCGTGCTGGAGTCCAGCCGCGTCGCGATCGGCCCCCGCGCCGAGTACCGCATCGAGGTGTATGGCACGAAGGGCTCACTGCGCTGGGACTTCCAGCGGCTGAACGAGCTCCAGCTCGCCGATGACACCTCCGGCTATCGCACCGTGATGGCAGGTCCCGACTACGGCGACTTCGCCCGCTTCCAGCCGGGCGCCGGCACCGGCATGGGCTTCGACGACCTGAAGACCATCGAGGCGTCGCTGTTCCTGCGCTCAGTCGCAGAGGGCAGGCAGCTCGCACCGTCCGCCTCCGACGCCTGGTCGGCGGCGGAGATCGTGGATGCGGCGCTGGCGGAGCACGGCATCCGGGGCCTGGGAGACCGTGCCCGAGGTGACGGGGCCGACGACGTACGACGCGTGAGAAAAAGTGAGGCCGGCGCATCGCGCCGGCTTCACTCACCATCCGCAGAGCCTCAGGCCCCGAAGGCACTCCGGAACGCGTCGAGCGCAGCATCGGTGTCATGCCGCGCCCAGCCCTCGAGGCCGATCACGCCGTCGTAGCCGAGCTCGCGCAGCGCCGCGGCGATCGCCTCGTAGCGGATCTCCCCCGTGCCCGGCTCGCAGCGACCCGGCACATCGGCCACCTGGATCTCGCCGACCCACGGCAGCGCCTCCCGCACCAGCTCGATCAGGTTCCCCTCGCCGATCTGCGCGTGGTACAGGTCGAGGTTGAGCCGCAGCCACGGCGAATCCACGGCTTGCGCGAGGCGGAGCGTGTCGGCGGCGCGGGCGAACGGGGTGCCGGGGTGGTCGACGGCGGTGTTCAGGTTCTCCAGCGTGAACACGCATCCCTCGCGCGCACCCAGCGCGGCCAGCCGCGCGAGGGTCTCTGCCGCGATCTCCCACTCGTGCGGGGTGACCTCGGTCTGCGGACGCACCGGCAGACCGCCGGGAGCGAGGCCCGTGCCGTGCAGGTTCAGCCGGGGCACATCGATCAGCTCGGCCATCCGCAGCGATTCCTCGGCAGTGGCCACCAGTTCGGCGATGCCGTCGGGGGTCGTGAGGTCGCCGCGTAGGTACCCCGTCATCGATGAGAACGTCGCCCCCGTCGCCGCAAGCGCCGCGAGGTCCTTCGTGCTCCAGTCCCAGATCTCGACCTCGAAGCCGCGCTCGTGCAGGCGGCGCACCCGCTCCACGAAGTCGAGGTCGGTGTAGAGCATCTCCGCCGAAGCGGCGAGCCGGTACCGCGCGGTCTGCTCCGAGGCGCTCACGCCAGATCCACCGGCACGACGACGCGCTCGGTCGCAGAGCGCTGCGCGGCATCGGCGAGGATCAGGGCTGCCCGGCCGTCTTCGAACGTCGGGCTGGTCGATTCCTCTCCACGGGCGAGCCGGATGAACTCGTGCAACTCGGCGGCGTAGGCGGCGGCGTAGCGCTCCAGGAAGAACAGCTCGTACGGGGGCTTCGCCTCGACGGCCGACGCGTTCGACAGGCTGACGAGGCTCGTCGGCGCATTCGCGACCTGCAGCATCCCGGTGCCGCCGAACGCCTCGATGCGCTGGTCGTAGCCGACCGCGCTGTGCCGCGAGTTCACGATCGTGACGAGGGCGCCTGATGCCGCGCGCAGTGTCGTGATCGCGGTGTCGAAGTCGCCGTGCTGCGCGGCGCCGGCGTCGAAGGTCGTCGAGCCGGATGCCGAGACCTCGACGATCTCGGGCAGGAAGAACCGCGCCATGTCGAAGTCGTGGATCGTCATGTCGCGGAAGATCCCGCCGGACACCGCGACGTAGTCGGCCGGTGGAGCGGAGGGGTCGCGGCTGATGATCGTGAGCTGCTCGAGCGCGCCGATCTCGCCTGCGGCGACGCGAGCCCTGGCCGAGGCGAACGCGGGATCGAAGCGGCGGTTGAACCCGAGCGCGACCGGCACGCCGGCTGAGGCGATCCGCGGGCGCAGTGCTTCGACGCGGGCGATGTCCAGGTCGATCGGCTTCTCGCACAGCACGGGGATGCCGGCATCCACCGCCTGCGCGATGAGGTCGACGTGCGTCGGAGTCGGCGAGGCGATCAGTATCGCGTCGACCTCACCCGAGGCGAACACCTCGTCGGGGGTGTCGGTGGCCGTACCGCCGAACGTCGCGGCCACACGGCGCGCGCCGTCGACGAACGGGTCGGCGACCCAGGAGAGCTGCGCGTCGGGGTCGGCGGCGATACTCGCGGCGTGCACCTGGCCGATGCGTCCGGTGCCGATCAGGCCGAAGCGGAGGGGAGCGTGTGACATCGTGCGGTCCTTCGTGGTGGATGGGACGTCACGCCCAGGGGCGCAGCGCCTCGCGGTTGCGGATCTGATCGGCCCCGCGTGCGGCGCGGAACTCGGAGAGGGAGACGTCGGGGCCGTTCAGTACGTCCTGCTCGACGACGATCCAGCCGTCGAAGCCGCGGGCGTCGACGGCGTCCATCACCCCAGCGAGGTCGATGTCGCCCTCGCCGAACGCGACGAAGGAACCCGACGACCAGACCTCGCGCATGCCGCCGCCCGCGGAGAGCACGCGGGTCAGTTCGCCGAGGTCGACGTCCTTCAGGTGCAGGTGGTTGATGCGGTCCCCCCACCGGTGCACGGCGTTGAGCGGGTCTCCGCCGGCGATGAAGAGGTGACCGGTGTCGAGGGTCAGGTCGACGTCGACGTTCGCGAGAAAACGGTCGATCTCGTCGGGAGATTCCACGAACGTGCCGGCGTGGTGGTGGAAGGTCGGCTCGAAGCCGGCGGCGCGCACGATGGCCGCGGCGCGTTCGGTGTTCGCGAGGAGCCGACCCCAGGCGGCCTCGGCGAGCGGGTCGACCTCGTCGCCGCGTCCCGGCGCTCCCTGGCGGAGCGCTGAGCCGCCGTCGGCGAGCGTGGGCAGCGGCAGCCGGTCCGGTCCGTCCTGCGCGGCGTCGGAGAAGGCGCGCAGCGCCTCGTGCAGCTCGGGCAGCGCGGCCTCGAACGCCTCGTCGTCCGAGAACGGCAGTTGCACCCAGCCGCCGGCGAGTTCCAGCCCGTGGCTCCGCAGCCGCTCTCGCAGCCTCACGCCCTGACCGAAGAACCCGGACGGGCCGAGGTCGACGCCGCGGTAGTCGGACTCCGCGAGCGTCGCCAGCAGGTCGTCGGGGCTGATCGTCTCCGCACCCTCGGGGGTCAACTCGAACACGCCGAAGCTCACCGGGGCACCGGCCACCGTCGCCTTCATGCCTCTCCTCCGTCTTCTGCGCCCAGCAGCGGACGCTGCGCCGTGCGACGCTGTTCGTATTCGCGACGCGCTCGTCGCGTCGACGGCAGCGATGCCTCCTCCGGCACCGGCACATCCCACCACCCCTCGCCGTCGGGGGCGTAGAGCAGCGGATCGCTCTCGATGTGGATCACGGTCGATCGCGGCGAGGCCTTCGCCGCGGCGAGCGCGGCCGACAGGTCGTCGATCGCGGATGCCGTCGCGGGGATCTCCACGACGTCCAGTCCGTAGCTGCGCGCGTTCATCGCCAGGTCGACCGGCAGCAGCCGCTCGACCTGTGCGGGGTCGTCCTGCATCCGATACCGCGTGCCGAACCGCTCCGACCCGACCGTCTCCGACAGGTGGCCGATCGAGGCGTAGCCGTGGTTCTGCACGATCACGACGATCAGCTTGATGCCCTCTGCGACGATCGTCGCGAGCTCGGAGCTCAGCATCAGGTACGAGCCGTCGCCGACCATCACGACCACGTCGCGATCCGAGCCGTCGGCGAGCGCGCCGCGCTTCGCACCGAGGCCGCCCGCGATCTCGTATCCCATGCACGAGAACGCGTACTCGACGTGATAGCCGAGCGGGTCGCGCACGCGCCAGAGCTTGTGCAGATCCCCGGGCAGCGACCCCGCGGCCTGGACGATCACGTCCTCCGGGTCGGTGGCCGCCTGCACCGCGCCGATGATCTCGGACTGGCCTGGTCGCGCGAGGCTCGAGGGGGCGAATGCGGCGTCGACCGCGGCATCCCACTCCCGCTTCTCCCCCGCGATGCGCGTCGCGTACTCCTCGCTCACCAGGCCGTCGGGAAGCGCCGCGGCGAGCGCCATCAGCGTTTCGCGCGCGTCGGCGATCACGGGCAGCTGCGTACCGTGCTTGTACGCGTCGAAGGAGGCGACGTTGATGTTGACGAACTCGACGCCCGGGTGCTGGAACGCGGTGCGGGACCCGGTGGTGAAGTCGCTGTAGCGCGTGCCGATGCCGATCACGAGATCAGCCTCGGCGGCGAGCCGGTTCGCCGCCGTCGAGCCGGTGGCTCCGACGCCCCCGAGGTACTGCGCGTGATCCCAGGCGAGGCTGCCGCCACCGGCCTGCGTCGTGCCGACGGGGATGCCGGTGACCTCGACGAGGGCTCGCAGCTGCTCCTCGGCGCCCGAATAGATCACGCCGCCGCCTGCGACGATGAACGGACGCTTCGCGGCGCGGATCGCTCGCACGGCCCGCTCCAGCGCTCCCCGCTCGGGGACGGGACGGCGCACATGCCACTCGCGCTCAGCGAGGAACGACAGCGGCACGTCGATGCCCTCGGCCTGCACGTCCTCCGGCAGTGCGATCGTGACGGCGCCGGTCTCGGCGGGGTCGACGAGCACGCGGAGGGCATTCAGCGCGATGGAGAACAGCTGCTCCGGCCGCTGCACGCGATCGAAGAAGCGCGAGAGCGGACGGAAGGCGTCGTTCACGGTGAGCCCGATGTCCCAGGGCTGCTCGAGCTGCTGCAGCACAGGGTCGGCCACGCGGGTCGCGAAGGTGTCGCTCGGCAGCAGCAGTGCGGGCAGCCTGTTCGTCGTCGCGAGCGCGGCGCCCGTGAGCATGTTGGTCGCACCAGGGCCGACGGATGCCGCGGAGGCGAACGTCGCCCTGCGCCGGTGCATGCGCGCGAATCCGACGGACTGGTGCACCATCGCCTGCTCGTTGCGGGCCTGGTGGTACGGCATGAGGCCGGGGCGCTCGACATCGAGCTGGCGCAGCGCCTGCCCGATTCCGGCGACGTTGCCGTGCCCGAAGATGCCGAACACTCCGGGGATCGTCCGCTCGCGGATGTCGCCGTCGACCGTCCACTGGTTCGCAAGGAACTCGATCAGCGCCTGGCTGACCGACATCCTCCTGGTCGCCGTCATCGCGGCCCTCCTTCGTCGTGCTCGTCATCGTTGTCGTGTCCGTGCGGACCGGCGGCCGCGAACGGCAGCCGTGGGTCGATCGGCTGCGACGCCCAGGCGTCGCGCACCCAGGCGTGCGCCGGATCGTCGGCGATCAGCCATTCACGTTCGGGATCGGGACCCGCCATCACGTTCAGGTAGTAGAGGTCGTAGCCGGGCGCAGCGACAGCAGGGCCGTGATACCCGTAGGGCACCAGGGCGATGTCGCCCGTGCGCACCATCGCGTCGATCTCGATGTCGCCAGCGGGAGAGGAGTATGTGCTGAACAGCCCGAACGCGGCATCCGCGCCCTGCGCCGACCGATCCGCACGCGCCGCCTCGAAGTAGTAGATCTCCTCGAGCCTCGACTCGTGCCCCGGCACATGCTCGTCATGCTTGTGCGGCGGATACGACGACCAGTTGCCCGCGGGCGTGATGACTTCGCAGACGATCAGTCGCGCGGCATCCAAGGCCTGCGGCGTGCCGAAGTTGTGCACCTGACGGCTCGACGGCCCCGCCCCTCGGAGCTCGACCGGGGTCTCGCTCGCCGCGATCCTACGGGTCGGCCGGATCTCGGTCGTCGGAGATGATGCCACCGCGACTCTTCCGCTCCCGCGCACTGTCGCCGTGGCATCCGCTGAGAGGTAGAGAACATCGGTCGGGCCGTCGAAGACCGACCTCCTACCCGCGAGCTCGATCGTCGACACGACCCCTTGTTCGGTCACCTCGACCGTGAAGCTCCCGGCGAGCGGCACGACGATGCGCTCCTGTCCGCCCTCGTCCACTGCGAGTGCGGTGCCCTCTTCCAAGACGCCGATGCGCAGACCCGTGTGCTGCCAGCCGGGGATGCCGTCGTCGACGACGCTCTCCCACCCCTCGCCGGCGAGCGCGCCGCGGCGATGGAACCATCCGGTCTCGTCGTTCATGCGCCCCTCAGCGATTCTGCGGGAAGCCGAGGTTGATGCCCTCGTGCGTCGCGGGATCGAGCCAGCGGCTGGTGACCGCCTTCTCCCGCGTGAAGAACTCGAACCCGTGCACACCGTACGCCTTGGCGTCGCCGAACAGCGAGGCCTTCCAGCCGCCGAAGGAGTGGTACGCGACCGGAACGGGGATCGGGACGTTGATGCCGATCATGCCGACCTGCACCTCGGTCTGGAAGCGCCGGGCGGCGCCGCCGTCGTTCGTGAAGATCGCCGTGCCGTTGCCGAACTCGCCGGAGTTGATGAGGTCGAGTCCCTCCTGGAACGTCTCGACGCGCACGATCGACAGCACCGGGCCGAAGATCTCCTCGCGGTACGCCCGCGACGTGAGCGGGATCTCGTCGATCAGCGTCGGTCCGAAGAAGAAGCCGTCCTCGTGCCCGTCGACCACGAAGCCGCGGCCGTCCACCACGATGCGCGCCCCGTCGGCGACCGCGATGTCGACGTAGCCCGACACCTTCTCGCGGTGCGCGCCGCTGATCAGCGGGCCGAGGTCGGGCTCGCCGTCGGCATCCCCCGCGCCGTTGCCCACCCGCAGACGGGATATCCGTTCGGTGATCTTTTCGATGAGCCGGTCGGCCACCGGCTCCACCGCAATCAGGACCGAGATCGCCATGCACCGCTCGCCTGCGGCGCCGTAGCCCGCGTTGATCGCCTGGTCGGCGACGAGGTCGAGGTCGGCGTCGGGGAGCACCAGCATGTGGTTCTTCGCGCCGCCGAGCGCCTGCACACGCTTGCCGTGACGGGATGCCGTCTCGTAGATGTACTGCGCGATCGGCGTCGAGCCGACGAACGAGATCGACTGCACGACGGGACTCGTGAGCAGACCGTCGACCGCGAGCTTGTCACCCTGCAGCACCGTGAAGACGCCATCGGGGAGCCCTGCCTCGCGCCACAGCTCGGCCATCCAGAGTGCGGCGGATGGGTCCTTCTCGCTGGGCTTGAGCACCACGGCGTTGCCGGCGGCGATCGCGATCGGGAAGAACCACATCGGCACCATGACCGGGAAGTTGAAGGGGCTGACGATGCCGATCACGCCGAGCGGCTGCTTGATCGAGTACACGTCGATGCCGGTCGAGACGTTCTCCGAGTAGGCGCCCTTGATCAGGTGCGGGAACCCGGTCGCGAGCTCCACCACCTCCTGCCCGCGGAGGATCTCCCCCATCGCGTCGGAGAGCACCTTGCCGTGCTCGCGCGTGACGATCTCGGCGAGCTCGCCTTTGCGGGCGTTCAGCAGCTCGCGGAACGCGAACAGCACCGCCTGACGCTTCGCGATCGACGTGGCGCCCCAGGCCTTCTGCGCACGCTCGGCAGAGGCGATCGCCTCGGCGATCTCCTCCTCGTCGGCCAGCGCCACCCGGCCGATCACGGCTCCGGTCGCGGGGTTGAAGACGTCGGCCGTGCGGCCGCTCCTCGAAGGCCGCGGCGCCCCGTCGATCCAGTGGCCGATCTGCGGCGCATCCGTGATGGCGGCGGTCGTGTCGGCGTTCGTCGTCTCGATGGTCATGGCGTGCTCCTCAGATCAGTGCGGGGTGGACGAGTCGGGCCGCGATGTCGACGGCCGCAGCGACGTCGCCGTCGGGCGGGTAGAGAAGGGTGCGGCCGGCGGTGAGCCCGCGCACTCCGGGGAGGGACAACGCGTCCTCCCATGCGGCGAAAGTCTCGTCGGGGTCGTCGGGCGAGTCGCCGCCGAGCAGCACGGTCGGCATGGTCGTCGCCGCCATCACACGCTCCATGTCTGCGACGACGGGCAGCTTCATCCAGGTGTACGCGCTGCTGCCGCCGAGGCCGGCGGCGATCGCGATCGAGCGGATGACAGCGTCCGGGGTGAGGTCGTTGACGACGTGGCCGTCCTTCCACTCGCTCACGAAGGGCTCCAGCATGATGGGCAGACGAGCGGCGGCCGCCTGAGTGACGGCACGCGCGGTGGCCTCGAGCGTCGCCGAGGTCCCCTCGTCGTCGAAGTTGATGCGCATGAGCGTCTTCGCGAAGTCGAGGCGGGAGTCGATCAGGCTCTGCACGTCGTAGCCGGTGAAGCGGTCGTCCATCTCGAAAGATGCGGAACGGAGGCCGCCCCGGTTCATCGAACCGACCACGACCTTGCCGTCGAGCAGACCGAGGGCCGCGAGATCGTCGATGATGTCGGGTGTGCCGAGCACGCCGTCGACCCCGGGGCGGGAGAGTGCCGTGGCGAGACGGTCGAGCAGGTCGTACCGGTCGGCCATCGCCGTCGCGTCGGGTCCGACCGCGAGCGCGCCCCTGGCCGGGTGATCGGCGGCGACGATGAACATCCGGTCGTCATCGCCGAGGATCTCGCGTCTCGTGCGCGCACGCAGCGCGTCGACGATCTCGTGAGGGCGTCGGGAGCGCACCTCGCGCAGCCGGGCGAAGTCGGATGCGGTCAGCATGCCGCCCATGTCAGTTCTCCCCTGCCATCACCGCGTCGACCTCTGCCGTCGTCGGCATGGCCGTGGAGCATTCGAGGCGCGAGGCGACGATCGCCCCGGCCGCGTTCGCGAACCGGATGATCCGCTCGAGTTCCCAGCCGCTCAGCAGCCCGTGGCACAGCGCTCCGCCGAAGGCGTCGCCCGCGCCGAGGCCGTTGACGACGTCGATGATCACCGGAGGAACTTCCACCTCTTCCTCACGGGTTTTGGCGAGCACGCCTCGGGGCCCCTGCTTCACGATCGCGAGCTCGATCCCGCGATCCAGCAGCGCGTCGGCGGCGCGATGCGGGTCGGTCTCGCCCACCGCGATCTCGCACTCCTCGCGATTTCCGACGGCCACCGTGACATGATCGAGCACGGCGTCGACCTGAGCGGATGCCGATGCCGGATCGCTCCAGAACATCGACCGGTAGTCGAGATCGAGCACCGTGTGCTTGGCGCGGCCTCGCGCCGCGAGCGCTGCGAGGTGTGCGGAACGGCTCGGCTCCTGACTGAGGCCAGTGACCGTCAGCCACAGCAGATCGGCCGCACGCACGGCCTCGAGGTCGAGCTGGTCTGCGTCGATGTTCAGGTCGGGCGCTTTCGGATCCCGGTAGAAGTAGAGCGGGAAGTCGTCGGGTGGGAAGATCTCGCAGAACGTCAGCGGCGTCTTCAGCAGTGGATCGACGGCCACGCCGGCGCGATCGACACCGAGACGGTCGAGCTCGCGGTGCAGATAGCGGCCGAAAGGATCGTCTCCCACACGGGAGACGAGGGCCGGCCGGCGACCGTGCCGAGCGGCTGCGACGGTCACGTTCGCCGCGCTGCCGCCGAGATACTTGCCGAAGCTCGCCACGTCTTCGAGGCCGACCCCGCTCTGGAGCGGATAGAGGTCGACTCCGAGGCGTCCCAAGGCGATGATCTCGGGTGCATCCTGCGTCTCGGTCATGAGCCCGAACACCTCTCTGTACGACGGCATCCGCTTCGATGCTCGAATGTCCTAACAATAGCACATGGGCCCTTCGATGCAAGGGATTCGGCGATGGCACATGCGGACGTAAGATTGTCGGAACATGAACCCGTGAACGCGCGGGGCGGGGAGGGAACGATGGCCGGCGAAGAGCCCCATTGGCCGGACGAGCTGTTCGCCGACCTCGATCGCACCGGCCCCGTGCCGCTGTACTACCAGGTGTCCAGCCGCCTCGAAGCCGCCATCCACTCCGGGGCGATCCCCGCCGGCGCGCGCCTCGAGAACGAGATCGCGATCGCCCAGCGCCTCGGCCTGTCCCGGCCGACCGTCCGCCGCGCGATCCAAGAGGTCGTCGACAAGGGCCTGCTCGTGCGACGGCGCGGCATCGGCACGCAGGTGGTCCAGGGCCAGGTCACGCGTCAGGTCGAGCTCACGAGCCTCTACGAGGATCTGCAGGGCTCGCATCACGAACCGGGGACACGCGTGCTCGCCCACGAGGTCGTCCCCGCGACGGACGCGGTCGCGATCGGCCTCGGAGTCGCCGTCGGCGCGGACGTCGTCTACATCCGCCGTCAGCGCAGCACCGACGGGCTGCCTGTCGCTGTGCTGGAGAACTACCTCCCCCCGGAGTTCCGCGACATCACCACCGACGACCTCGGCACCCGCGGGCTGTACCAGATCCTCCGCGCGCGCGGAGTGACGATCAGGATCGCGAAGCAGAAGATCGGCGCCCGTCGTGCCGAGGGCGACGAGAGCGAGCTGCTCGACATCGACGACGGCGGCCCCGTCCTCACGATGGAGCGCATCGCCTTCGACGACTCTGGCAGAGCCATCGAGTACGGCCACCACTGCTACCGCCCCGACATGTACAGCTTCGAGACCACCCTCGTCGCGAAGTAGCCGATCCGGCTGACCTTCGGCGGATCACCCCGGTGACGGCATCCGCGTGCACTAGCCTGCACACCGTGCCCGCTCGCGGGCTGCAGCCGACGACCGGAGGACGACAGTGACGAATCAGCACGCAGGGGGAACGGCGACGGGAGCGGGCGAGGAGGAGCACCTGCGGCGAGCGCTGAGCAACCGTCACATCCAGCTGCTCGCGATCGGCGGAGCGATCGGCACCGGCTTGTTCATGGGCAGCGGAAAGACCATCTCGGTCGCCGGGCCCTCGGTGATCTTCGTCTACATGATCATCGGGTTCATGCTCTTCTTCGTGATGAGGGCGATGGGCGAGCTGCTGCTGTCCAACCTCAAGTACAAGTCCTTCAGCGACTTCGCGAGCGATCTGCTCGGTCCGTGGGCCGGGTTCTTCACCGGCTGGACCTACTGGTTCTGCTGGGTCGTCACCGGCGTCGCCGACGTGATCGCGATCGCCGGATACACGGATGCCCTGATCCCCGGCATCCCGCTGTGGATACCCGGACTGCTCGTCATCGTCATCCTGCTCGCGCTGAACCTGCCAACGGTCGCCGCGTTCGGCGAGATGGAGTTCTGGTTCGCGCTGATCAAGATCGTGGCGATCGTCGCGCTGATCATCACCGGCCTCGTGATGATCTTCACGGGCTTCCAGCACGACGCGGGCACGGCATCCTTCGCCAACCTGTGGGATCACGGCGGCATGTTCCCGCACGGCTTCATGGGCTTCGTCGCCGGCTTCCAGATCGCGGTGTTCGCGTTCGTGGGCATCGAGCTCGTCGGCACGGCCGCGGCCGAGACCAAGGATCCGGAGCGCAATCTGCCCAAGGCGATCAACGCGATCCCGATCCGCGTGCTGCTGTTCTACGTCGGCGCGCTGATCGTGCTGATGGCGGTCACCCCGTGGACCGAGTACGTCGCCGGGGAGAGCCCTTTCATCGCGATGTTCGCCCTCGCCGGGCTCGGGATCGCCGCCACCGTCGTCAACCTCGTGGTGCTGACCTCGGCGATGTCGAGCGCGAACTCCGGCATCTACTCGACCTCGCGCATGGTGTTCGGCCTCGCGCAGGATGGCGACGCCCCGCGCATGTTCGGCCGGCTGTCGCGGCGCAAGGTGCCGCAGAACGCGCTGTTCCTCTCTTGCATCCTGCTGCTGTCGGGCGTCGTCCTGCTGTACGCGGGCAAAGACATCGGCACGGCCTTCGACATGGTGACCACGGTCTCTGCCGTGTGCTTCATGTTCGTCTGGACGATCTTCCTGATCAGCTACATCGTGTACCGCCGCACTCGGCCGGAGAAGGCGGCATCCTCGCTGTTCCGGATGCCGGGCGGACTGTTCATGCCCTACGTGGTGCTCACGTTCTTCGTGTTCATCCTCTGGGCGCTGACGACGCAGCCCCCGACACGCTGACCGCACTGCTCGTGACGCCGATCTGGTTCGCGCTGCTCGTGGTCGCCTGGCTGTTCGTGCGCAGGTCTCCGCACCACATCTCCCGCCACGAGGCGCATATCGCGCACCTGCGCGACGACTCGACGGAGTAGCGGCGCGGGATCAGGCGGATGCCGCGACCGCAGGCTTCGCGGCGAACAGGCGTGTGCGCAGGGCGAGGAACAGCAGCACCATGCCCGCTGAGAGGAGGATGTGCCCGGTGCCGGCGATCCCGGAGATCATGGCGGACGAGTCCTGACCCAGCACGGTCAGGCACCCGTGCCACACGAGCATGGCCGACGTGAGCACGAGTCCGGCGTTGTAGATCCAGAAGAACCAGCCGAACAGGCGGCTCTCGCTCAGCGCGAACGCCTTCTCGAGCAGCAGCACGATCAGCAGCACGACGAAGCCGAGCACCAGCAGGTGCGTGTGCACGAGTCCGAGCTGTGTCGCCTGCCCCTCCGGGAAGCCGTTGGCCTTGGTGAACTCGCGATAGAAGAGTCCGGAGAGCACGCCGACGAGCATGTAGGCGAACGCGGCGTAGAAGAGCTTGCGCATGAGGGGTGTCCTTTCGAGGCTGATTCCAGACTCGCCGGACTCGCCCGCGCCCGGATCCATCGAACGGTTGACCCGATCAGAGGATGCCGGTGTCCCGCGCGATCGCGATCGCACGGGCGCGGCTGTCGGCGCCCAGCTTCTCGAAGATGTGCACGAGGTGCGTCTTCACGGTGGCCTCGGTGACGAAGAGGTTCTTCGCGATCTCGCGGTTCGACGATCCGGTGTCGAGCAGCCGCAGCACGTCGAGCTCTCGATCGGTGAGCCGCACCCTAGGCGCCCGCATGACCTCGACGACGCGCTCGCTGAGCTCGGGAGTGAGTACGAGCCCGCCCGCCGCCGCCTGACGGATCGCCTGCACGATCGCCTCCGGTGCGACGTCCTTCAACAGGTATCCGGCAGCGCCCGCCTCGATCGCTCCGAGGATCTCGGCATCACGATCGAAGGTCGTGAGGATGATGACGGCGGGAGGCGGATGCTGCGCCCGCAGCGCCGCCGTCGTCTGCACACCGTTCATACCGTCACCGAGGCGCAGATCGCACAGCACGACGTCGGGATGGAGATGCCGGGCGAGCGCGAGCGCCTCCTCGCCCGACGCCGCCTCCCCCACGACCTCGACGTCGTCGCGCCGGTCGAACAGCGAGCGCACTCCTGCGCGGACGATCGGATGATCGTCGACGAGCAGCACGCGCACGGCGGTCATGATGCGTCCCCGTCATCCGGGCGATCCGGTCGCTCGGGCGCCGCGCTCCTGGGTCCGAGCGGCACGTACGCCGAGAGCGCGGTGCCGTCACCCGGCGCGCTCTCGACGTCGAGTCCGCCGCCGAGTTCGCGCAGCCGGGCGCGCATGGCTCGCAGACCGTAGCCGCCGCCGAGCCCTCCGGCTTCGAGTCCCGCGGGCTCAAAGCCGCCTCCGTCGTCGACGACGTCCAGACGAACGGCGTCACCGGCGTCCGCCAGCGTCACCACCACCCGGGAGGCGCCCGAATGCGAGCGCACGTTCGCGAGGGCCGACTGCGCGGTGCGCAGCAGCGCGACCTCGGCGTCGAGGCCGAGAGCCGGCAGATCGTCCGCCTGCAGGGTCGCCGTGATCCCTGCTTCCTCCGACAGCCGCACCAGCATCCTCTCGAGCGCGTCTCCAAGCGCGGTCTGCTCGAGCTCCGCCGGCATGAGATCGTTCACGATGCGGCGGGCGTCGGCCAGCCCTTCCGCGGCGAGCGACGCGATCTGCTCGAGCGCGCGGGCGGTGTCCGCATCCGCCTCCCTCGCCATCCGCGCCAGCATGCCGATCGACGCCATGCTCTGAGCGACCGTGTCGTGGATGTCGCGCGACACTCTGGTTCGCTCGGCGCTCGCCCCTGATTCGCGCTGCGTGCGTGCCAGCTCGTCCTGCAGCGCGGCCATCTCGTCCTGCGTGGCGACCAGCGAGGCGATGAGCCGGCGTCGTTCGCGCGCGTCGCGCACGAGTTCGAGGTAGCCGCGCGAGATGCCGAGCGCGAAGACTCCGCCCACGAGGGGCCCGATCACGTTCGCGTAGCTGGTCGTGCCGTGATGCAGCACCGGGGCGGCGATGACGACCGCCAGGATCAGGATGCTCAGGGCCGCAGCCCACCGCATCCGCAGCACGAATCCGGCGAGCAGCCACAGGGCGAAGGCGAGCCAGACGTACTCCGGCGACAGCGCCACGGCGCCGAACCAGATCAGCGTGAGTCCGAGCAGCCAGCCGGCGGCGAGGCGCCGGTCGTCGGTGCGATCGCTGAGCAGCAGCCCGCCCCCGTACCAGCCGAGGAAGACGAGGCTGATCGCGAGCACCCACGGCAGCGGCACCCCGTCGAGGGCCGCGCGCCACGACCCGATCGCGACGAGCACCACCGTGATCGCAGCCTGGCCGATCCGCACCGAACCGATCAGCCCGGCCCAGGTGCGCGCGCGCACGGGCTCGACGGCGGAACGATCGTCAGACGGCATCCTCACATTCTTCCCCCGCGCGGGTCGACGCGCCTCCATCGATCGGTTGAGGGGTTCCATCAGCCCCTCCCACGAGACGGCGCACCGGGCGTAGCGTCGACTCACACGACGAAAGGGACAGTTGATGCACACACGCACACTCGGACAGGGCCTCGAGGTCTCGGCGGTCGGGCTCGGCTGCATGGGGATGTCGCAGAGCTACGGACCGAACCCCGGCGACCGCGGCGAGATGATCGCGGTGCTGCGCTCGGCGCTGGACCTCGGCGTCACGTTCTTCGACACCGCAGAGGTCTACGGCCCCTACGTCAACGAGGAGCTCGTCGGCGAAGCCCTCGAACCGGTGCGCGATCAGGCGGTGATCGCGACGAAGTTCGGCTGGCGCATCGAAGACGGCAAGAGCACGGGCCTCGACAGCCGCCCTGAGCAGATCCGCCGCGTCGCCGAGGAGTCGTTGCGGCGCCTGCGCACCGACGTGATCGACCTGTTCTACCAGCACCGGGTCGACCCGGCGGTGCCGATCGAAGACGTCGCCGGCACCGTGGCGGAGCTGATCGACGAGGGCAAGGTGCGGCACTTCGGACTCTCGGAGGCCTCGGCTGAGACGATCAGGCGAGCGCACGCCGTGCAGCCGGTGACCGCGCTGCAGAGCGAGTACTCGCTGTGGACCCGCGACCCCGAGGAATCCGTGCTGCCCGTGCTGGGCGAACTCGGGATCGGCTTCGTGCCGTTCAGCCCGCTCGGCAAGGGGTTCCTGACCGGAACCGTCGACCAGAAGACATCCTTCGCGGACGGCGACATCCGCGGCACTATTCCGCGCTTCAGCGAGGAGAACCGCGCAGCCAACCAGGCGCTCGTCGACCACGTCGCCGGGCTCGCGACGGCCAAGGAGGCATCACCGGGGCAGATCGCACTCGCCTGGCTGCTCGCCCGCGAATCGTGGATCGTGCCGATCCCCGGCACACGACGCACGGCGCGCATCGCCGAGAATGCGGGGTCGACGGGCGTCGCGCTCTCGGCCGACGAGGTCTCCGACCTCGACCGACTGGCCGCCACGATCGGCGTGCACGGCGACCGTTACAACCCGCAGCAGATGTCGTTCGTCGAGCGCTGACGCGCCTGCGCCCGGGTGCGTCGCGCGGGTGCGTCGCCCGGGTGCGTCGGCGGGTGCGTCGACGTCACGTGAACTCGGCGAGCGCACGAGATCTCGACGTCGACAGACCGTGCGCTCGGCGAGGTCGCGTGCACTCGGCGCGGACCGGCGCGGACCGCGGCGGCCCGCGGCATCCCGCGGCGGTAGCGTGGCCGGGTGAGCACAGACCGCCGATATCCGGCCACGATCGCCGCGGCCGTCGAGAACGAGCTGACCGTCAAGAAGTCCCGCTTCATCGCCCGCATCGAGCCGGTCTCGGATGCGGCGGACGCGGATGCCGTCATCGCCGGCATCCGCAAGAGGTTCTGGGATGCCAGGCACAACTGCAGCGCGATGATCACGGGTCTGCTCGGCGACCAGGCGCGTTCCTCGGATGACGGCGAGCCCTCGGGCACGGCCGGCATGCCGATGCTCGAGGTGCTGCGGCGGCGCGAGCTCACCGACGTCGTGGCGGTGGTCACCCGGTACTTCGGCGGAGTGAAGCTCGGCGCAGGAGGCCTGGTGCGCGCCTACTCCACGGCGGTCTCGGAGGCCCTGGATCTCGCGACGCTCATGCGCCGCGAATCGCTCACGCAGGTGAGCATCGACGTTCCGCACGGGGATGCGGGGCGCTACGACAATCTGCTGCGCGACTGGGCGGGCCACCACGGCGCCACGCTGGGCGAGCCGCGATACGCGGCGGCTGCCACTCTGGAGCTGTGGGTTCCCGCGGCGGAACTCTCGGCCCTCGCAGACGAACTCGCGGCAGCATCCGCCGGTGCGGTCGCACCCGTGGTCGGAGTCGAGCGCATCGTCGACGTCGCGGTGTGAGAGTGCTCGACGTGCCGAGTGCACGGCCGCGCGCCGAGTGCACGGGTTCCTGACGTCACCAGGGGGTGCGCTCGACAGCATCCCGTGCACTCGGCACCGAAGATCGCCGGATACGCTGGATTCCGCGGTCGGAAGGAGCGAGATGTTCGACAGCCCGCTCTCGGCCTCGGCGTACGAGGTGCTCGGCGTCGACCCCGCGGTCGACCACGACGAGTTGCGACGCGCGTACCGGCTGCGCCTGCGGCAGACGCACCCCGACACGGGCGGCGACGCGGCCGTGTTCATCCAGGTGCAGCACGCGTGGGAACTCGTCGGCACGCCCGAGAGTCGCGCGGCGTACGATCGCGGGCACGGCTTCGCGGAAGAGAACGAGTGGAGCGGATGGCGCGTGCAGACCGTGCGCGCCGACACCCGCCCCCGCGCACGCTCGTATGGGCAGCCCGGCGGATGGCGCAGGGAGCGCTATCTCACCCTCATCCGCGAGTGGGCCGGGATCGGCGCCGAAGTGCCGGATCCTTACGACCCGGCGCTCGTGCGCCAGGCGCCACGGGAGCTGCGGCGACTGCTCGCCGACGCACTGGCCGAGGAGGCCACGGCCCGCACCGTCGCCGACCTCGGCATGGGCTTCACGGTCTGGCACGACGTCGCCGCCGGATCCGACCCCGAGGAGAAGCTCGACCATGTCGTGCTCAGCCCCTCGGGTCTGTACGGCGTGATGTCCGAGGACTTCGGCGGAGTCGTCGGCTTCCGCCGCGGCGAGATCACGGGTCCGAGTCTGGGAGTCCGCGCGCCGATCACCGCCCTGCTCGCGCGCATGCGCGTCACCGCACGTGCCGCACGCGTGCGGTTCGGCGGCGCGATCGTCGTGCTCCCCGATGACGACCTCGTGCAGGCCGTCACGCCGATGGGCACGGTGCGCGGCGTCCCGGTCGTGGTCGTGCGCCGCAGTGCACTCGGCATGGTGCTCCGCCAGGGCGTCCCCGGAGTGCGGGCGATCGGCGGCAACGAGCTGTTCGACGTGCGAACACGCCTGCAGCAGACCGTGCGCTTCGTCTGAGCACGGCCCGGCATCCGCCTTCTCCCCGCTCTTCCGCCTGGCGCACCCGACGCGATAGCGTGCGCTGACGACGTTCGCCGAGGAGGCATCGATGACCGATCTGATCAGCGTGTTCGAGCAGCAGGAGCGGGAGCTCGTCTTCGACGGCTTCGACCACGCCGACGCCTGGCGGCTGGGCACGCGCATCACCGAGATCGCTCAGGCGGCAGGTCACGGCGTCGGCATCGACATCCGCCGCCCCGGGCTCATCCTGTTCCGCGCGGCGCTGCCCGGGATAACGCCCGACCAGGAGGTCTGGATCGCTCGCAAAGCGGCGCTCGTTCTGCGGATGGAGACGAGCAGCGCTCTCGTGGACGCCCGACTCACCGCGGCCGGCATCGACGCGGCCGGATCCGGCTGGCTGGGAGACGACTACGCCATCACGGGCGGTTCGTTCCCGATCCGCGTGCGCGGCGTGGGAGTCGTCGCGGCGGCGACCGCGTCGGGCCTGTCCTCGCAGGACGACCACGACCTCATCGTCGAAGGCATCCGCTCCCACCTCGCGGAGCGGGCATGAACCGCGGGCGCGAGCTCCGACCGGGCCAGACGTGCCGCATCCGCGTGTGGGAGCGGGAGACCGGCGGCATCCGCACCGTCTTCGAGTCGCACGATCTGCTCTACGAGGCGCCGAACTGGACCGACGACGACCGGCTGCTCGTCAACGGCGACGGCAGGCTGTGGCTGCTGCCCGTCGACGGTTCGGCGGAGCCCAAGGAGCTCCGGGCCGAAGGACTGCCCGACGCGAACAACGACCACGTGCTCGCGCCCGGCGGCGAGACGGTGTTCGCCTCGGCGAACGACTGGCATGTCTGGCGGGTTCCGGTGGCCGGAGGCGCGGCGCAGCGCGTGACCGCCGACGACGGGGCGATGCACTTCCTGCACGGGGTGAGTCCCGACGGTCGCCGGCTGGCGTACGTGCGGCTGCAGCCGGAGGGCGAGAACTGGTGGGCGTCGGCGACGATCCACACGATCGGCGTCGACGGGCGGGATGACAGGGCGGTCACGACTCATCCGGGTCCGGCGGACGGATGCGAGTGGACGCCCGATGGCGAGTGGATGCTGTTCAACACCGAGCAGTTCTCGCCCGGCCACGCCCAGATCGCACGGGTACGACCCGACGGGTCCGAATTGACGCAGCTCACCTTCGACGAACGGGTGAACTGGTTCCCGCACACCTCCCCCGACGGCGAGGTGGCGGTTTACCTGAGCTATCCGCCGGGCACGACTGGGCACCCCGCCGACCTGCTCGTCGAGCTGCGGCTGGTGTCGACCGACGACTGGGGCACGCCGAGGATCCTCGCCGCGCTCGAGGGCGGACAGGGAACGATCAACGTGCCGAGCTGGGCGCCCGATGGTTCGGCATTCGCCTTCGTGGACTATCCGATCGGCTGATCCTTCCGCTCCTCGGAGCACTGGGGTACCGTCCTCGCATGACGATCGAACCGCGTCTTCGCGAGTGGCTGCTCGACTCCGACCCCGCACTGCGCTGGCAGGTCGAGCGCGATCTGCTCGGCCTGCCTGCCGAGGCCTGGGTGCTGACGAGGTCCCGTGTCGCTCGAGAGGGGTTCGGAGCGACGCTGCTCTCGCATCAGGATCCGGACGGGCAGTGGGCCGGCGGCGCTCATTTCCCGGCGGGATTCTTCGACGACGTCGACCGCGAGCCGGGCCAGCCGTGGGTCGCCACGAGCTGGTCCCTGAAGGACCTCAGGGAGTGGGGAGCGGATGCCGCCGCCCTCGGCGACACGGCGGCACGTCTCGACGCCAGCTGTCGATGGGAGTACGACGACCTGCCGTTCTGGGGCGGAGAGGTCGACGTGTGCATCAACTCCTACACGCTCGCGGCTGGTGCCTGGCTCGGGGCGGATGTGTCGGCCCTCGCCCGTTGGTTCGTCGAGCATCGTCTCGATGACGGCGGCTGGAACTGCGAGGCCGAGGAGGGCCACTCCGTACGCTCGTCGTTCCATTCCACGCTCAACGCGGTGCGAGGCCTGCTCGACTACGAACGCCGCACCGGCGACGCCTCGGTGCGCGACGCCCGGCGCGGCGGCGAGGAGTATCTGCTGCGTCGGCGGCTCATGTTCCGCGAGTCGACCGGGTCTCTCGTCGACGGTTTCGTCACCGAGTTCGTGTATCCGTACCGGCACCGGTACAGCGCCCTCACCGCGCTCGACCACTTCCGTGAAGCGGCGCTGTTCGAGGGCAGCGCCCCGGATGCTCGGCTGGCGGAGGCCGTCGAGGCGGTGCGCGCGGCCCGGCAGCCCGACGGCACCTGGCTGCAGGGCGCTCCGCTTCCAGGGCGCACGTGGTTCGACGTGGATGCCCCGGAGGGCGAGCCGTCCCGCTGGCTCACGCTGATCGGCACGCGCGTGCTCGCCTGGTGGGACGAATCACGGTCCCGGTGACGATCCACGGATTGATTCGGCGAGAGCATCCGCTTTTCGTCACCCCGTCCGTGATTCGTCGACTCTCGGATCCATCGCCCCCAACCGACATGCCGATACTTCTTTTGAACGGCTAAAAATAACGTGTACAGTCGAGACATGGACACCGACCTCGACTCCGCGCTTCGCGACGCGGGACTGAGGGCGACCGCAGGCCGGGTCGCCGTTCTCGAGGTCCTCGATTCCATGGCCCACACGGATGCCGAGCGGGTCTACCGCGCGGTGTCGGACGTGCTGCCGACCACGTCGATCCAGTCGGTGCACAACATCCTCGCGGACCTGACGACGGCGGGTCTCATCCGCCGGATCGAACCGGCAGGTTCCGCGGCGCTCTACGAGCGACGCATCGGAGACAATCACCACCACGTCGTCTGCACCTCCTGCGGGGCGATCGGCGATGTGGACTGCGTCACCGGCGTCGCGCCGTGCCTCACCCCCTCGGACACGGGGGGGATTCACCGTCCAGACAGCAGAAGTCACCTTCTGGGGCCTGTGCCCCAGTTGCCAGAACGCCGCACGGTAGCGTGACGCCCGCCACCCGCCCTCCCCAGAAGGGCAGGGGTGTTCGTCGCGCCCGTGCGCAGAAGGAGAATCATGACCGAGCCCACCACCACCCAGACCGGAACACCGGTCGCGAGCGACGCGCACTCGCTCACGGTCGGCGCAGACGGCCCCACCGTTCTGCATGACCGATACCTCGTCGAGAAGCTCGCCTCGTTCAACCGCGAGCGCGTGCCGGAGCGCAACCCGCACGCCAAGGGCGGCGGCGCGTTCGGCACGTTCACCGTGACCGAAGACGTGTCGGCCTACACCCGCGCCGCGGCGTTCCAGCCGGGTGCCGTGAGCGAGACGCTGCTGCGCTTCTCGTCGGTCGCCGGCGAGCAGGGTTCCCCCGACACCTGGCGCGATGTGCGCGGCTTCGCGCTGCGCTTCTACACGAGCGAGGGCAACCTCGACATCGTCGGCAACAACACTCCGACCTTCTTCCTCCGCGACGCGATGAAGTTCCCCGACTTCATCCACTCGCAGAAGCGACTCGGCGACTCGGGTCTGCGCAACGCCGACATGCAGTGGGACTTCTGGACGCTCTCCCCCGAGACCGCCCACCAGGTCACCTACCTCATGGGCGACCGTGGTCTGCCGGCATCCTGGCGTCACATGAACGGCTACGGCTCGCACACCTATCAGTGGGTCAACGCGGCGGGCGAGCGCTTCTGGGTGCAGTACCACTTCCTGTCGAAGCAGGGCGTGGAGCGGATGGATGCCGCCGAGGCCGAGAAGCTCGCGGGCTCCGATGCCGACTACTACCGCCGCGACCTCTTCGACGCGATCGCGCGGGGCGACAACCCGTCGTGGGACGTCTTCGTGCAGGTCATGCCGTACGAGGAGGGCAAGACCTACCGGTTCAACCCGTTCGACCTCACCAAGACGTGGTCGAAGAAGGACTACCCGCGAATCAAGGTCGGCACGTTCACGCTCGACCGCAATCCGGAGAACTTCTTCGCCGAGATCGAGCAGGCGGCGTTCTCACCGGGCAACCAGGTTCCCGGCACGGGCATCTCGCCCGACAAGATGCTGATGGCACGCGTCTTCGCGTACTCCGACGCACAGCGGTACCGCATCGGCGCGAACTACAACCAGCTGCCGGTCAACCAGCCGCACGCAGCCGAGGTGCGCAACTACATGCACGAGGGCCAGATGCAGTACCGGTTCAACCCGGCCGAGCACCGCGTGTACACGCCGAACTCCTTCGGCTCGGCCGGCGGCCCCGTTGCGGATCCGGTCGCCGGTGCAGAGGCGAGCTGGGAGTCCGACGGCGAGCTGATGCGCGCCGCCGCGACGCTGCGACTCGATGACGACGACTTCGGCCAGGCCGGCACGCTGTACCGCACCGTCTTCGACGACGAGCAGCGCGCCCGCTTCCTGGAGACGCTCACCGGTCAGGGCCGCAGCATCACGATCGATGCGATCCGCGAGCGTTTCTTCGAGTACTGGACGAACGTGGATCCGGCGCTCGGCGAGTCGCTGCGTCAGACGGTTCCCGCCGACGACCTCGATCCCGAGCTCGCCGGGGTCTGAGCCCCGGCCGTTCCTGCCGCAACCACATCGGGGGACGGCACGCCACATCGGGGGATGTTTCTACGGATTCGTCCCCCGATGCGGCGTGCCGGCCCCTTGGGTGCGAACACGTGGCGGCCGGGGAGGACCCGGATCCACGCCCTACGGCCGCGCGTCGTACTCGGCCCGGGCCTCTTCGATCGCCGGGTGATTGGCGAGCGCCCAATCCCCGATCGTACGAGCCATCGGGATGAGCGTTCCGCCGAGTTCGGTCAGCTCGTACTCCACGCGCGGCGGAACCTCGGCGTACACCGTGCGGCTGATGAGACCGTCGCGCTCGAGCTGGCGGAGCGTGAGCGTCAGCATCCGCTGAGAGATCCCGGGAATGTGCTTGAGCAGCTCGCTGAACCGCAGGCGATCGCCGCGCAGCGTCGCGATGAGCAGCAGCGACCACTTGTCGCCCACCCGGTCGAGCACGTCGCGAATGGCACGGCCGGCGCCGTCATCGACCGAGCACGAGTTCTCGTAGGCGGGGAACCCCGCAGTGTCGCACCCATCGCTGTGCGTCAGTGACATCGATGTGCCTTTTGCACGCGTCATCCGATTGCTCCATTCTTGGTTACTGATCGTAACAAAGAAACAGAACGGAACCTCGGATGCTGATCGCACACTGGATCGTCAACGGACTGCTCGCCCTCGCCATGCTCGGCGGCGGCGTCATGAAGGTCCTCACCCCGAAGGCCGCCCTCGCCGAGAAGGGCATGGCCTGGACCGAGGACTTCTCGGCCGGCAGCATCAAGGCCATCGCGACCCTCGAGGTCGTCGGCGCACTCGGCCTTGTCCTCCCCCTGCTCACCGGCATCGCTCCGATCCTCACGCCGCTCGCGGGCACCGGCCTCGCCATCATCATGGTCGGCGCGACCGTCGTGCACCTGCGCCGCAAGGAGCCCTTCGCTCCCGCCCTCGTGCTGGCCGTGCTGGCCATCGCGAGCGCCGTGCTCGGTTTCATCGTCGTGCTCTGAGTCGAACTCGACGCAGCGCGGCGGATCTGCGGCAGGAGGCCCGGCGCAGAACCGGAGACCGGATGCAGGGGCATGATGGATCCGTGGCCGTTCCTCTCGCAGACCTCACCTCCATGCCCGCACCCCAGCAGGTGTACGCCGCCGATGGCACGAGCCTCGCGACGTACACGTGGGGCGATCTCGACGCTCCGGTCGTGGTCGCCGTGCACGGCTTCGCTTCGAACGCGCGCGACAACTGGGTCCTCACGGGGTGGGTCCGTGAGCTCACCCGCGCGGGCTATCGCGTCCTCGCGCTCGACCAGCGCGGCCACGGCCTCAGTGAGAAGCCGCACGAACCGGGCGCGTACGGCATCCGCACCCTCGTGACCGACGTCGAGTCCGTGCTCGACACCTACCTCGTCGACGATGCCCTCTACGTGGGGTACTCCCTCGGCGCACGCGTCGGCTGGGAGGTCGTGCGCGATCTGCCGCACCGCATCGGCCGTGCAGTGCTCGGCGGCGTGCCCGACGGCATCCCCCTGGCCCGGCTGAACCTCGACCAGGTGCGCGCGTACATCGCCGACGGCACGCCGGTCAGCGACCAGACCACGCAGAACTACATCGCCCTCACCGAGCGCGTCCCCGGCAACGACCTGCAGGCGCTCGTCGCGCTGGCCGAGGGCATGCGGGCCTCGGGAACGATCGATCCTGACCCGGCGGACGCCCCGGCCCGCCCCATCCTGTTCGCGACGGGCTCCAAGGACGCGATCATCGAAGGCTCGAAGGCGCTGGCATCCGCCGCACCGAACGGCACGTTCTTCGAGATCCCGGATCGCAACCACTTCAACGCCCCGGGATCGCGGGCCTTCAAGGAGGCCGCGCTCGCGTTCCTCGCCGAGGCCTGATCCACCGGCGCGTGCGCAGAACCTCGCGCACGCTCCGAAGGAGATCACGCGTTCAGAAGGAGCCCTCAGCCGAATCGGTCCTTCCGAACGTGCGATCTCCTTCCGAACGCGGGGGCGGCCCGCGGCGGAATTCCTCCGGCGCCCGCCGAGATCAGACCTCGGCGCGCTTCGGCAGCACCCATCCCGCACGCGGGAAGTGGCACGTGTAGCCGTTGGGGTAGCGGATCAGATAGTCCTGGTGCTCGGGCTCGGCCTCCCAGAACGCGCCGGCCGGCTCGATCGTGGTGACGGCCTCGCCCGGCCACAGCCCGGAGGCGTCGACGTCGGCGATGGTGTCGCGGGCGACGGTCTCCTGCTCGGGAGAGAGCGGGAAGATCGCCGAACGATAGCTCGACCCGATGTCGTTGCCCTGACGGTTCAGGGTCGACGGATCGTGGATCTGGAAGAAGAACGCGAGGATGTCGCGGTACGTCGTGACGGCGGGGTCGAAGACGATCTCGACGGCCTCGGCGTGACCGGGGTGGTTGCGGTAGGTCGCGTGGTCGTTCGATCCGCCCGTGTAGCCGACCCGGGTGTCGAGCACACCGGGCTGGCGGCGGATCAGGTCTTCCATGCCCCAGAAGCAGCCTCCGGCGAGGACGGCGGTCTCGGTGCCTGGTGTGCGGGTGATGGTTCCGGTGTCGGTCATGACTGCTCCTCAGAGATGTCGGAAGTGGTGTTCGTGAACAGGCCGCTGTATCGACCGTAGCCCTCCTCTTCCAGGCGGGATGCCGGGACGAAACGGAGAGCGGCGGAGTTCATGCAGTAGCGCAGGCCGCCGTCTTCGACCGGCCCGTCGTCGAAGACGTGCCCGAGGTGGCTGTCTGCGCCGGTGGAGCGCGCCTCGGTGCGCGTCATCCACAGCGTCCGGTCGGTGCGGGTGGTGACGGCGTCCGCGTCGATCGGCTTCGTGAAGCTCGGCCATCCCGTTCCGCTGTCGAACTTGTCGAGGGAGGAGAACAGGGGCTGGCCCGAGACGACGTCGACGTAGATGCCGTCGTCGTGGTTGTCCCAGTAGGCGTTGCGGAACGGCGGCTCGGTGCCGTCGCGCTGCGTGACCGTGTACTGGGAGTCGGTGAGGGCGGTGACCGACTCGGGCGTCTTGCGGTACTCGTTCGACATGATGCTCCTTGTCTGACGCAGCTGGCTGCGGCGTCATAGAGAAGAACGGATGCCGGTGCCGTTTTGGTCCCGCGGGACTGGGAGCGCGCTGTGAGTTTCGGCGGGTCGCTGGCGGAAGACCTCGGCGTGAGACGATGCCGGAGATGGATGCCGCACTCGACGACGAACTCCGTGTGCTCCGTGCACGCGCCTACGGCCCGGCCGCTGACATCGCCGGCGATCCTGTCGCAGCCATGCGGCTGCGAGAACTCGAGGATCTCCGCGCGCAGGCGCAGAGCGGGGTGCAGATCGAGACGGCACCGCCTCCCCTCGCTGAGGAGGCATCGGATGCTGCAGCCGGGGCCGCCATCGCAACGGTTCCCCTCGTCGATGCCCCTCTCGCGCATGGCCCCGTTCTGGTCGAGCAGGAGGGGGAGCATCCGATCACCGGGTCGCGCTCGTTCCTCCTCCGGCACCGACGAGCCCTCTGGCTCTCCTCAGTCGTCGCTTCCGCAGCGGCCGCGGCGGCCATCACCTATGCAGCCGTCTCGTTCTCGCCGGTCACGGTGTCGTCGAACGCGCCTCAGATCGCCACTCTGACGCCGAGCCCGCTGAGCGAGATCCCCATCGGATTCTTCGGACTGACGGAGGATTCACCTGTCTGGGACTTCCACGGTCTCACCTTCTTCGTCGGCGCGAGCGGACTCAACGGCGCCGTGGGCGACCCCTGCCTCAACGTGTTCGAAACGGATCAGCTGCCGACAGCCGAGGAGGTCTCCTCGGGCTCATACGGCTACGGCGGCATCTCCTTTTCGGCGTGCCAGGCGGGAGCATTCCCCGCGACGATCGAGATGCCGCTCGACGGTCCCGCCGGTGACATCGTTCCGTCAGCACTGCGGACGCAGTTCCCCGAAGGCAAGGCCCTGCAGTTCGTGCTCGACGGGGATCGCATCGGGGTCTTCTTAGACAGCGGCGGCTGAGCCCGTCACAGGCGTTGGATAGAGTTGCTCCCCGACACACATCACAGGGGGACGCTCATGTCGGTTGGATTGCTCGCTGTCGTCGACGACATCCTGAGTGCGGCGATGAAAGCCTCGGCCAAGGCCGCAGGCGTCGTGATCGACGACGCCGCGGTGACCCCGCAGTATGTGCAGGGCATCACCCCCGCCCGCGAACTGCCGGTGGTGGGCAAGATCGCGCTCGGCTCCCTCGCGAACAAGTTCGTCATCATCATCCCGGTGGCGCTGCTGCTCACGGCGTTCGCGCCATGGGTGCTGCCGTATCTGCTCATCGTCGGCGGCCTCTACCTCTGCTTCGAGGGCGCCGAGAAGGTGCTCGAGTGGTTCGGGATCCAGCACGGGCACGAAGACGAGAGCGCCCGCGACGAGAAGAAGCTCGTGCTCGGCGCCGTGCGCACCGACCTCATCCTCTCCACCGAGATCATGCTCATCTCGCTCGCGAGCCTCGACAAGGGCCTCGACATCTGGATGACCCTCGCGATCCTCGCGGTGATCGCCCTGATCATGACCGGCGTCGTCTACGGCGCGGTCGCCCTGCTCGTGAAGATCGACGACATCGGCCTCAAGATGGCCACCAGCTCCGACAAGCGGATCAGTCGCAACGGCACCCGCCTCGTGAACGCGATGCCCGCGGTGTTCCGCTTCATCAGCATCCTCGGAACGGTCGCGATGCTCTGGGTCGGCGGTCACCTGCTTCTCGTGAACCTCGGCGAAGTAGGGGTGCATTTCGGCGCCGACATCCTGCACGGCATCGAGCACGCGCTCGAGCCGGCCGGTGCGGTCATCGTCTGGATCGGCGACACCCTGTTCTCGGCGATCGCGGGGCTCATCGCCGGCTTGATCATCGTCGGCATCGTGCTCGGCATCGGACGGATGGTCGGCAAGAAGGTCGAGTTCCACGAGGGCGAGGAGACGCCCGCTCACTGACGTCGGGCGGCCTCGAGCCAGCGTGTGCTGATCTCCGCGATCAGCGCGGAGTCGACCCACGGCATCTCGGGCGCCTCGACGCGCCCATCGATGAGCGCGCGGGAGACGGCATCCGCTTCGGCGGCCATGGGCTGCACCGTGGGCACGGTCACGATCTTCTCCTCGCCGTCAGCGCGGAGGATGAGCGAGGAGGGGCTCTCGGTGCGACTCCCCCATGCGTAGGGCAGGACGATGTCACCTCGCTCGCAGCTGATCACCGCAGCCCCCGGCATCTCGCGGATCACCGCGGTGCGCAGCTCCACAGCCAGGTCTCCGATCGCCAGATGCGCCGTGGTGTCGGCATCCACACCGTTCACCCATTCGGCCTCGACATCGCCGAACTTCACGCGCTGATCACCACGGCCCGTCATCCTGGCCACCTCGACCGCGAGCGATGTCGGGTAGCAGCCGACGTCGAGGATCGCCCCGCCGGCGAGCGTCGGATCGAAGGCACGCCCGGTCCGAGCCGGATTGTTCCCACCGAACCCGGCAACCACTCCGTGCACCTCGCCGAGTTCGCGGTCGGCGAGGAGCCGACGCAGCAGATCGGCGAAGGGGCCGAAGCGCTGCTTGAACGCCTCGACGAAGGGCACGCCCGCACGGGCAGCGGCGTCGAGGACCCGTCGCGTGTCGGCGGCCGTCGGTGTGATCGGCTTCTCGCACAGGACGGCCTTGCCCGCCTCGAGGGCTTCGATCGCGAGAGCGGCGTGGGTGGTGTGCACGGTGCCGATGTACACGGCGTCGACGTCGTCGCGCGCGATGACGTCGGAATAGTTGCCGGATGCCGCAGCTTCGTGCTGTGCGGCGAAGGCGGCCGCGCGATCGGGGTCGGAGCTGCCGACCGCGTGCAGCACGCCGAGGCTCGAGCTGCGCAGCCCGGTGACGAAATCGGTGCTGATGACTCCGGGACCGAGCACGGCCCATCGTGTCTTCGTCATCGTGCTTCTCCTTCGGATGGTCCGGTCGCTCGCCGGGTCGCTCGGCCTGCGATGTCGGGGCGCTGAAGCACTTGGCTCAAGGAGAGCATAGGCGGGCCATGCGGCTCCCGGATGAGTCACCGGGCGAGCGGGCGCGCTGAGCGGGGCTCCGAGCGGGGCGGATCGATGCAGGCGGATCGATGCGGGGCGGACCGATGCAGGGCCAGCTGAGCGCGGCGCCGACCGGGGGCCGAGCGCGGCAGGTCCGACGGTGGCCGGTATCCTCGGCTGCATGTCATCCGCACGTCGTCGCCCGTCTCCGCGAGCAGGGGCGACGGCCGCGCCATCCGCCGTCCGTCGCGATGCCGACCGCTGGTTCCGCGAGCAGGGGCTGCCGACCTTCGTGCCCCTGCGGCGCTGGTTCACCGATCTGCCGCGACGCGTCGCTCCGCTGCTCGCGTGGGTCACGGTGGCGATGTTCCTGCTCACCGGCGGTCTCGACGTCGCGATCTCCGCGGCTCTCGAGCTGTCGGATGAGGACGAGACGATCGTCGCGGTGGTGGTGCTGATCCTTCTGCTGCTCGCGCTGGCGCTCGCATGGATCGCGTTCCTGCTGGTGCGCCTCGCCGTGCGACGGTTGCCGACCGGTCCGGGCACGGCTGTCGCGGCATCCGTCATCGTGCTGTGTGCGGCCGCGCTCGTCGCCGGCGGCTACGCCCTGGATCGGCAGGCGACGGTCAGCCCGGTGTTCGAGACCATCGTGATCATCGCGGTGTGCGTGCTCGTCACCGGCATGGGCGGCGGCGCGCTGATCTCGTGGGCCTCGAGGCTCGCCGTGCGCAACGCCTCGGCGATCGGGCACATGGCGTCGATCGCGCTGCCCGTGATCCTGATGCTCGTGGTCTTCGCGTTCTTCTCCGCGGAGGTCTGGCAGATGGCATCCGCCCTGCACGGCAGTTCGCTCGCGCTCGTCGGCCTGGTCATCGGCGCCCTCGCGACCATCGTCGTCCTGCGTGTGAGCGCAGGCGAGATCGACGACGAGACCTATGCGCCGACGGCCGAGCAGCGGGCGGCTCTCCTGAAAGACACCCCGGCCGAGCGGCTCACCTCGGCCTCAGGCGCCCGGCAGGCGCTGCGCTGGCCGCAGCGCGTGAACATCCTGCTCGTGATGACCTTCGCGCAGCTGCTGCAGGCGCTCTTCTTCGCCGCTCTCCTGTGCGCGCTGCTCATCATCATCGGCTCGGTCGCGATCCCGGTCGGAGTCGTCGAGATCTGGGTCGGGCCGGGCAGCGCCGCGCAGCCGCTGCCTGTCGAGCCGCTCGTAATCGGCGGAGCACATCTGCCCGTCACGGTCAACCTCATCAAAGCCGCGGCGCTCCTGTCCCTGATCGCGACGCTGCCGTTCATCTTCTCGGCCGTGAGCGAACCGCGCTACCGCGAGCGGTTCTTCGACCCGATCATGGTCGACCTGCGCCGCGCGATCGTCGTCCGCGATGCGCTGAGCACCCGGGGACGCGCGGCCTGAGCGGATGCCGCGATCCCGCGCGGGCGGCGAGACACCGCCTCCGCGCGGTGACGCACCCCTCCGCGCGCGAGACACCCGCCGTGGCGTGGTGTCTTCATGCGCGAAGAGGTTTCTCGGCGTCGAGGCCGCGCAGCGCATCCGCCGCGATCTCGGCGAGCCGGTGGTCGCGGTTCTCCTCGTGCGCGGTGATCGTGACGACGGCATCCGCCTCCTCGTCGACGATCACGTACTGGCCGTAGAGCCCATCGAGCCGCCATGTTCGGCCTGGCCCCTGCCAGACCGCGAGACCGTAGTTCGCGGAGTCGCCGTCGGCACCCGTCGGCACCCACTGCGAGTGCATCCGCTCGACCCAGCCGCGGCTCACGAGTCCGCCGCCGCCGTCGCGCAGCACCCGCCCGATCCGCGCCAGTTCCTCGGTCCTCAACTCCAGCCCGCTGCCGCCCACGACCCAGCCGCGCGGACACCTGTGCCACTGCGGATTGTGGATACCAAGCGGCTCGAACAGCCGGGGCATGAGCCAGTCGCGCACGTCGCCGACGATTGCGCCCAACATCCGCATCGCCGTATACGTGCTCGCGTCGGAGTACTGGAAGATCGAACCCGGCCCACGCGTGGGCGCACTGAGCATCTCCACCGCAAGATCCGGAGACGTCACCGGTTGACTCCCGAACCACGTGAAGTCGATGCCGCTGGTCATCGTCAGCAAGTGCTCGAGCGTCACACTCTCGACTCCGGAACCCGGTGCGGGCACGGTGACGAGATCGAGCACCGGTGTGTCCAGCGACAGCAGCCCCTCGTCGATCGCGATGCCTGCGGCGAGCGCGCTGACGCCCTTCGACACCGAATACAGGTTCTCGCGGTCATCGCTGCGCCACCGATGCCCGGCCTCGTGGTCGCCGATCAGCACGTGCAGGCCGTAGGCCCCGAGGTGCTCGGCGTCGATTCCCGCCACGATCTCGTCGCGCACGGTCGTTGCGTTCGTCATTCCCTCATTCTGACTTCCGGTCGCGACTTCCCGCACACACGCCCGGGCGCGCAGACGCCACGTCTGACACGGCGACACATCATTCCGCGCGTGAGACACCCGCCGTGGCGCGGTTCCGACCCAACAGAATTCAGGGCGAACCCCCACCCCTGCTACCGTCGGCATGCGCGCCCCCCACCCCAGAGGAGTCAGCCGTGCACATCAGAGATGCCGAGATCGCCGATCTCGAGACGATCACCGAGATCTACAACGACGCCGTGGCAAACACCACCGCGATCTGGAACGAACGTCTCGTCGACGTCGACGATCGCGCCGCCTGGCTCGCCGATCGTCTGCGCGCAGGCTATCCGGTGCTCGTGGCATCCGACGACGACGGCGTACTCGGCTACGCCACGTTCGGCGACTGGCGTCCGCACGACGGCTACCGGCACACGATCGAGCATTCGGTCTATGTACGCGGAGACCAGCGCGGCCGCGGCATCGGCAGCGCGCTCATGACCGAGCTGATCTCGCAGGCCCGCACGATCGGCAAGCACGTGATGGTCGCGGCCGTCGAGAGCGACAACGCCGGCTCGATCGCCCTGCACGAGCGGCTCGGCTTCGTCGAGACAGGGCGGATGCCGCAGGTCGGCATGAAGTTCGGCCGCTGGCTCGACCTCACCTTCCTGCAGCTGATCCTCGACGACCGCCCGACCCCCGCATGAACCTCTTCACCTGGCTCGTCGAGCTGTTCAATTCGACCTGGTCACTGCCCGGTGGCCAGACGCTGCTCGTGCGCGAGGTCGTCGGCAACGTCTTCGGACTCGCGAGCGCGCTGGGCGGCATGCGCCGCAAGGTGTGGGCGTGGCCGGTCGGCATCGTCGGCAACGTGCTGCTGCTGACCGTGTTCCTCGGCACCATCCTGAACCCCGATCACGAGCTGCCGAGCCTGCTGGGTCAGGCGGGGCGCCAGGTGATGTTCATCACGGTCGCGATCTACGGCTGGGTGCGGTGGCGTCAGGCGGCATCCGATGGCGGGCAGGTGACGCCGCGCTGGGCGCCCTGGAGCGCCCGCCTAGGCATCGTGCTCGTCATGGTCGTCGGCACCGTGGCGCTGACGCCCCTGTTCCGGGCACTCGGCTCGTGGGAGCCGGTGTGGGCGGATGCCTGGACCTTCGTGGGATCGCTGATGGCGACCTACGGCATGGCGAAGGGCTGGACCGAGTTCTGGCTGATCTGGATCGCCGTCGACGTGGTCGGCGTGCCGCTGCTGTTCAGCTCGGGCTTCTACGCCACCGGCTTCATGTACGTGTTCTACGGCGCCTTCACCGCGATCGGATTCGTGGTGTGGGTGCGCGCGCAGGCGAACGCGAAACCCCGCGTCGACACGATCATGCCTGATCCGCGGCCGCAGAGCCCCGAAGCCTGACGCATCCCCGCATCCGACTCGGCCGTCGTCCGCGCGCCACCAGGATGGCGGCGCCCCACCAGGATCCCGACGCGGATTCGATGGTGGTGCGTCACGAGCGCGGTGGCGCACCCACGACTCCCCGCATCCGCACGCGAAACGTCTGGCGAACGCGAGAACTCAGTGCCGCACGCGCGCCAGGAACTCGACGGTGGCGGGATGCTGCGGGGCGTCGAAGAGCTGCTCCGGCGGTCCCTGCTCGACGAGCACGCCCTCCTTGAGGAACACCACGCGGTCGGCGACCTCGCGGGCGAAGGACATCTCGTGCGTGGCCATCACGATCGTGGTGCCGCGGCGCTTGAGCTCGCGCACGAGGTCGAGCACCTCTCCGACGAGCTGCGGGTCCAGAGCGCTGGTGATCTCGTCGAGCAGCAGCACTTCGGGTTCTGTGAGGATCGCGCGCACGATCGCGACGCGCTGCTGCTGACCCCCGGAGAGCCGGTCGGGGTACTCCCCCGCCTTCGCACCGAGGCCGAGCGTCTCGAGAAGCTCCAGGGCGCGCGCACGCGCATCGGGCGCACGCCATCCGTGCACCTTGCGCGCTGCGAGCGTGATGTTCTCGAGCACCGTGAGATGCGGGAAGAGGTTGAAGTGCTGGAACACGACGCCGATGCGGGCGCGGATGCTGTCGGCATCCGCCCTCGGATCGGTGATGTCGTCGCCGCTGAGGAAGATCTGCCCGTCGTCGACGCGCTCGATGAGGTTCATGGTCTTCAGCAGCGTCGACTTGCCGGAGCCGGAGGCCCCGATCAGCACGACCACCTCGTGACGGGCGACCGCGAGGTCGAGCCCGCGGAGCACGTCGTGGTCGCCGAAGCGCTTGCGCACGCCGCGGACCTCGATGACGACAGCACCATCGGACGGTACAGGGCTCATACGACTCCTCCGGCCTGCTCGCGCCTGTTGAGGCGGGCCGTCACAGCATCCGTGAACCGGATCATCGGCCAGCTGAGGGCGATGAAGAACAGGCCCGCGACGACGTACGGCGTGTAGTTGTAGGTGTCGGCGACCTGCAGCTGCGCGGCGCGGACCGCGTCGATCACCCCGAGCACCGAGATCAGCCCGACGTCCTTCTGCATCGACACGAAGTCGTTCATGAGGGCGGGCACGACCTTGCGCACGCCCTGCGGGATCACCACGATGCGCAGGGTCTGCGCGTGGCTGAGACCCAGCGAGCGCGCGGCGACCCGCTGCGAGGGATGCACGGCCTCCATGCCGGCGCGAAGCACTTCGGCGACGTACGCCGAATACGTGACGATGATCGCGATGGTTCCCCAGAACGCCGGAGGCATCCGCGGGAAGATCATCAGCGCGGGGATGCCGTAGCCGATCAGGTACAGCACGATCAGCAGCGGCACGCCGCGGAAGAAGTCGGTGTAGGCCGCGGCGAGCGCGCGCAGCGGGAAGAACACCGGGCCGCGCAGCGAGCGCAGCGTCGCGAGCAGCGTGCCGAGGACCGCGACGCCGATCGCCGCGATCACGAGCACGAGCAGGTTGGTCAGCAGGCCCTGGAACACCGGACCGATGCTCTGCAGCGCGATCTTCGGGTTGAAGAACGTCTGCTGCACGACGGTCCAGCCCGGCGTGTTCACGACGACGATCACGGCGACCGCCACCAGCACGAGGCTGCTGAGGAACGCGATCAGCACCGAGCGCGTGGTGGCTCGGCGCCGCAGAGCGCGGCGCGACAGCTCGAGCTCGCTCGGCTGCCACGCCGTCTCTGCGGAGAGGTTCGTCACTTCAGAACAGGGACGTCGACCGCGTCGCTGAGCCACTTCTGCTGCAGCTCATCGAGCGTGCTGTCTTCGCGCAGCGCGTCGACCGCATCGGACACGGCCTTCGTCAGGGCCGAGCCCTTCGGCAGCACGACCGCGAACTCGTCGCCGCCGTCGGAGCTTTCGAACTGACCCGTGACGGTCGAGTCGTCGACCACGGCGCCGGTGATGTAGAACGCCCCGGGCAGGTCGGTGATCATGGCGTCGATCTGGCCTGCCTGCAGTGCGAGCACGACGTCGTCGACCGTGTTGAACACGCTGAGGTTCGCGTCTCCGAGCTGCTCCTTGGCGACCGTGTAGCTGGTGGTGCCGGCCGCGACTCCGACCTTGGCCTTCTTCAGCTCGTCGATCGTGGTGGCGGATGCCGACGACGAGCTGTTCAGCGCCACGACGGCCTGAGTGGTCGTGTAGTACGGGCTCGAGAAGTCGACGGCGTTCTTGCGCTCGTCGGTGACCGAGAACTGCTGGATGTTGATGTCCCAGTCCTTCGGACCCGGCGCGATCGCCGCGTCGAAGCCGGTGCGCACCCACTCGATGTCGGAGGAGTCGAAGCCGAGCTGCTCAGCGACCGCGTTCGCGACGGCTCCCTCGAAGCCCTTGCCGTTCGAGGGATCGTCGTCGACGAACCAGGGCTCGTAGTCGGGCTCGCCCGTGGCGATCGTGAGCTTGCCGGCGGTGACGGTCTGAAGCTCGCCGTCAGCGGCCGTGGATGAGGAAGAGGGGGTGCCGGCGCAGGCGGCGAGGGTGACTGCGGCGACGACCGCGATGGCGGCGGCCGCGGCGCGGCGGAGGGTACGGGGCACGGTCGCTCCTGAGGTGTGGTCGGGTAGATGTCTCACGGGAGAGTGTTCGAGTTCTGATCAAGAGTAGGCGACGCGGCGAGCCGCCAATCGGCGAAATCGAAACCTGGAGACACGAAGCACGACACCAGGACCTCGCTGTCGTCGAGCGGGCGGGCCGCCTGCCAGACGCCCGCCGGCACGAGCACCTGAGCGGCATCCGTCCCGCTCAGCACGATGGTCGACGCCGCCCGCGGCTCGGCGCCGTCACCGCCGAGACTCAGCTCCAGCCTGCCGGGACCGTGCCACAGCCACAGCTCGTCGCTCGTGACGACATGCCACTCGCTGCGTTCGTCGGCCTGCAGGAGGTAGTGGATGCAGGTGCCGGCCGGGCGCGGGCCGTTCGGCGTCTCGACGGCCAGCGGGCTCGTCCACGTGCGACGGAACCAGCCGCCTTCGGGATGCGGGGCGAGGTCGAGCCGGTCGGCGGTGGCGGGGCGTGCGGTCACTGAGTCGCTCCTGTCTGGAGGGGGAAGTCGGATGCCGCGAAGCGCACTTCGCCCGCGACGATGGTCGCCGCGGCGCGTCCGGCGCCCGCTTCGACGAGTTCTGGAATCGCGTCGGCACCGGCCGGCACATCGAAGAAGGTGAGGTCGGCGAGGGCGCCGACAGCGAGGTAGCCGGTGCGGTCCGGACCGACGTCGATGCCCATGGCATGAGCCCCGCCGATCGTGGCGGCGCCCAGCAGGCGGGCGTGCAGGTCGCGGTCGGTGTATCCCTGCGAGCGCGCGATGCGGGCGAGCTCCGCGACGTCGGCGAGCACGTCGAGCGAAGGGCTCGATGACAGCGAGTCGGTGCCGACCGCGATCGGGCTCCCCTCGCGCAGGTACGCGGCGATCGGCGGCTCCTCGAGGCCGATCACGGCGTTCGACCGCGGGCACAGGGCCACGGTGGTGCGGCGTTCCCGCAGGATCGCGCGGTCGCGCGCGCTCATGTACACGCCGTGCGCGATGTGGCAGTCGGGGCCGAGCACGCCGAGCTGGTCGACGAACTCCGTGGCGCTGGTGCCGAAGCCCGCCTCGCGGAGCTCCTGGAAGCTCGCAAGACCGGCGGTGTGCCACGCCTGCGGATGCTCGTGCGCGAACTCGCTCTCGAACGCGGCCTCACCGAGATGGATGTGGATGCGTCCGCCGCGCTCGCGCACGATGTCGGGGATCTCCAGCAGCGGCTCGATGTCGAGCGAGTAGGGCGCGTGCGGCGAGAGGCCGGTTCCCGGCGGTGTGGGAAGCGCGTCGAGCGCCTGCTCGACCTGTGCGCGACCCGTGCGGGCCCAGTCGGCGTTGGTCCAGCTCATCACCTCCCAGTAGGTGATGCCGTGCAGTCGGGCGTCGTGCAGGGCGGAGGCCGCCGCGGGGTCGGTCACGACGTCGGCGACGGCGGTCGTGCCGGAGCGGAGTGCCATCTCGGCGCCGGCCGCAGCATCCGCTCCCCAGTCCCTGCCCGCCTCGTATACCGGGTCGAATGCCTGCACCCAATCGTCGAAGCCCGTGTACTGACCACGACCGACCACGGCCATGCCCGTGTAC
The DNA here is from genome assembly GCF_030816295.1 of Microbacterium natoriense. NCBI lineage: Bacteria > Bacillati > Actinomycetota > Actinomycetes > Micrococcales > Microbacteriaceae > Microbacterium > Microbacterium natoriense. The sequence goes on from NZ_JAUSXV010000001.1 coordinate 388,658, forward strand.
TGCAGGTGCGTGTGCGCGTTCACGAGCCCTGGCGTGAGCACGCCGGGCCAGTGGACCTCGTCGTACGCGAAGCCGCGTTCGGACAGCGATCGCCGCACCCACGCTCGCTCGCCGACGTGCATGATGCGTCCGTCGCGCACCGCGACGGCGCCGTCCACGATGGGCGGGGCCGTCACCGGGACGACCAGGCCAGCGGAGTAGACGGTGATCATGCCGAGGTCTCCTGCTCGCCGGCTGCCGCCAGGTAGCGGCGCGACCGCCACTCGCTCTGCGCATCGCGCTGCTCCCGGCTGGGCGTGTCGATGGTGTCGCCTCGGGCGTCGAGTGCGGCGCGGGCGATGGCCTGATCGGCCTCCGGGGGGAACGGATGCAGGCCCGCGGGCAGATCACGGGTGAGCAGCTGCTCGACCGCGCCGAGCTGCACGGCGAAGGAGAGGTCCATGATCTCGATCGGGTTGCCCTCGGCGGCCGCGAGGTTCACACAGCCTCCCTGGGCGATCAGCAGGGCGCCGTCGGCGACGCGGTCGAGGTGCACGCCGACCGGTTCGAGCGCTGAGACGTCCACGTCGACCTCCCCGGGCACGCCTCCCGCCACCGCGACGATCTTCGCCGCAGTCAGGGTCGCGGTGTCGACGGTGTGCGGAGCGCCGGTCGCCGAGATGACCAGGGCGCCGTCGGCGAGCTCCGCCAGCGGACCGATCCGGTGACCGTCGTGCGCGGCGCGCAGCGCGCGCACGGGGTCGGTCTCGGCGACCGCGATCTCGACGCCGAACGCACGCAGATGAGCGGCGACGCCTTCGCCGACAGGGCCGTAGCCGAGCACGACGGCGGGCTGATCACGCAGGCCGATGCCGGCCCCGTCGAGCACGTCGGCGATCGCGAACACGCACGACTGGCCGGTGCCGTAGCGGTTGTCGAACGACGTCTTTAGGCCTGCGTCGTTCACGGCGATGACGGGGATGCTCAGCAGCCCGCTCTGCTGCATGAGACGCAACGGGGTGAGTCCGCTCGTGGTCTCCTCCGCGGCGCCCTTCACCGGTATGCCTTCTTCGTGGGCGAGACGGATCAGGTGCGAGCCGTCGTCGAGCAGCAGATCGAATCCCCGGTGCAGGAACGCCACGGCCGCAGCCCGCTCCTCAGCGCCGCTCAGAGCAGGGTCGCCGTCGACGGGGATGCCGCGGTCACGCAGCACGTCGGCCACCTCGACATCGATCTCGTCGGGGTGGGCGTAGACGACGACCTCGGCGCCGGCATCGCGGAGCAGCAGGGCGAGCTGGGCGGTCTTGGGCTCGAGAACCATCGCGATGCCGATGCGGATGCCGCGCACGATGCCGTGTTTGCGAAGACGACCGGCGGTGAGGGTGGACACGGGCATGTGCGCCCCGGCATTGTCGACGCGTGCCGTGGCGGTCGTGCGGGCGGGCAGCGGGGCTCCGTCGGCGAGGATCTCGTCGGCCTGCCCCGGGGCGAAGGTCACTCCGCCGACGCTGAGATGAGCGCCGAGGGCGGGGAGCAGCCTGCGGAGCTCGTCTGCGACAGCATCCGTCCCCTCCACCGAGAACGTGCGTCCGGCGACGAGCAGGTTGGTCTCACGGGCGAATCGGCGCACAAGACGCTCGGCTGTCGTGCGCGGGTCGGTCACCGCTCAATCGTATTGCGCCGGTCGGTCGAGCGACGCCCGCGCTGCGGCTGCCAACCATCCGGGGGGTGGCCCGTCTCTGCTAGCATGCAGACCGAACCCGCCCAAGGTGCATCTACCCGGTAAGGATGCGCCCGGCCCGCAGCCTGGCGAGGGTGGTCGCCCGTTCGAGCCGGGCCGGGTCCGGGAGACGCACGGCGCTGCGGGCGCTGTCGGCGTCTCCGCCTCTCGTCGAGCGTGGGGAGCCCCGCCGGTACCTGGTTCCGCCCGGTCCCGTGCGGTTCACTGGAGGCATGAAGACCGACACGATCCGAACTGTCGCGTGGGATCCACGGGCGGAGGTGCGCGCGTTCTTCGCGCACCTGTTCGAGCGCGCTTTCCTGCCGTTCGCGCCGCTGTCGCTGAGTGTGCCGGTCGAGATCTCCCGGCGCGAGGAGGCGGTGCGCGCCGCATCCGTCGATCCGGCTCCGCTCGGACCCGAGCAGGAGCGCCTGAGCTGAAGCACCCGTGTCAGCGCGCTGTGAAGATCTCGCGTGCACGGGCGACGATGTCGTCCAGCCGAGATTGCAGGTACGGTCCGGGGCATTCGGTCCCCGTCCAGGTCTCTCGGTGACTGATGACGTGTTCCCTGTCGATCGTGAACGACACCGGCACACCGTCAAGAGTCTTGCCGTCGTAGGTCGCGAGCCACGCGATCATCTGTGCGAGCTCTTCCAACTGAGCCGCCGTCACGGCGTAGTCAGGCGCTCCGGTGGCGTCCAGGGTCTCCACTGCCAGCGACCGCCAGTTCCAGTCGGCGCCGGTCGATGAAGGTTTCGCACCGGGGCGGATGAGCTCGAAGACGGACCCGTCGTGCCGCAGATAGAAGGTGGGCGCGGAGGATCGCTTGTTGCAGCGCGAAAGGAAGTCCAGTTGCTCATGGGTCGTACCCGTGTGGTGGATGATGAAGCGGTCGATGATCGGCGTCACCTCGTGGTGGTCGCTTCCTGCGGTGCCACGTGGCGACCGAGATGTGGGGTGCCTGCAGTCCTCGAACCCCAAGGGGGCTTCGAGACCTTTGACCGCACGGTCGTAGACGGGTTCGTACTCCGTCAGCCCCCTCGGATTGTCCGGGTCCACGGGCGTCGTCGCGCCGTCTGGGCCCACGGGGATCGTGGAGAGCAGGATTCCCGTGGCGGTCACGGCGATGCCCGAACCCGCCGCGATCAGGAAGCGCCGACGCGTATGCGCCGAGGGGCGTTCGGCAGAATCGGGTGCGGCGGAGTGCTCCATCTGCCCATCTAACACGCTCCCTCGAGCGCCTGCCCTAGAGGATCCGCCAGCTGACGCCGTCGACCTCGAGATCGGCGTGCGCCCTGGCCTGCTCGATCTGCACAGCGTTGGCGCCGTCGACCTCGTGCGCCCAGGCGCGCGCGCCCTCATGTGAACGCCCGTGCCGCATGTGCCGATCGATCAGCCGAGCCTCGCGCTCCTCAGCAGAGGCGACGCAGAACCAGACGGCATCCAGGCGATCACGCACACGGTTCCACGGTTCAGCGGCCGCGAGCAGGTAGTTGCCCTCGACGACCACGGTCTGCACGTGCGGTCCGATGGCGATCTCACCCGCCACTCCCTCGTCGACGTGGCGGCGAAAGCTCGGCGCGTAGACGACATGGTCGGTCTCGGCGCGGACGCGGTCGAGGAGAGCGAGGAAACCCCAGCCGTCGAAGGTCTCGATGGCGCCCTTCCGATCGCGGATGCCGAGGGCGTCGAGCGTCGCGTTGGCGAGATGGAACCCGTCCATCGGCAGGTGGGCCGCCCTGCCGGGAGCTCGGGCCTCGAGACGCGCGACGAGCGCCGCGGCCAGCGTGGTCTTGCCCGCGCCGGGGCTCCCGGTCACGCCGACGAGGCGGCGGGATCCGTCGCCTCGGGGGATCCGGGCGAGGAGCGCATCGAGCGCGGCATCCGTCATGTCCGCCAGTCTCGCACCCTGGTCAGTCGCTCGCTTCCACCGCCCACCATCGACTGCCGATCACCTTCGGATCGGTGCCGACGCGCGAGATCGCTCGCTCGATGACCGCCACATGCTCGAGGTCGTCGACGGTGACCTCGGCTCGCACCTGCACTTCGGCGTGCTTGCCCGGCCGCACTCTCACAGAGCGCAGAGTGAGCTGGGGATGCGTGGCGGCCTGCAGCAGGAGCGCCCGCACACGCTGCTCGCTCTTCTCACTCGTCGTCGCCTCGAGCACGAAGTCCTGTGTGCTGACGACGTCTGCGCCGTCCTCGGACGATTCCCCCTGCACGCCATTGCGAAGCCGCCGGTTGAGGGCGGTGCTCAGGGGCCGGAGCAGCACATTGGTCGCCGCGACCAGCAGTCCGCCGCCGATGGCGAGCAGCGGCATCCCGGCTCCGGCGAGCGAGCCGACGGCCGCAGCACACCACAACGTCGCCGCGGTCGTGAGACCGCGGATGTTCAGCCCCTCCCTCAGAATGACGCCGGCTCCGAGGAACCCGATCCCCGAGACCACCTGGGCGGCGACCCGCGTGGGGTCTGCGGTCTCGCCCGGCAGCGCCTGTGCACCGAGGATGACGAAGAGCGCGGCGCCGAGCGAGACGAGCGCGTTCGTGCGCATGCCTGCGGTGCGCATGCGCCACTGCCGCTCGAGTCCGATGAGAGCGCCCAGCCCCGCCGCCAGGACGGCGGACAGGAGCAGGGCACCCGTGTCGAGAAGGCTCATCAGCCGGCGATGCGCTCGCGCAGGGCCTCGAAATCGTCGTCCGACAAGCCGCCGCCGCGAAGGTACTCGGCTGATCCGCCGCGCTCATCGATCCAAGCGAACGCGGCCTCGATCGCCTGCGGGGGCGTCGCGGTGACGAGGTCCGTGAGGGCGGGCACCAGCGGCATGCCCCAGCTCCTCGCGCGCTCCAGCATCCGCTCCGCCCACTCGCCGGCGAGATTCTCCTCGCTCTGCGCGTAGTCGGCCACCACGGCGGCTCGGTCCGCACCCGCTGCGTCGAGCAGGAGGGCCGTCGCAACGCCGGTGCGGTCCTTGCCGGCCGTGCAGTGCACGAGGACGGCGCCGTGATCGTCGGCGGGACGGGCGACGAGCCTGGCGACCTCCGCGAAGGATGCGGCGGCCGAACCAAGCATGCCGACGTAGAGCTCCGCCAGCGAGGGGATGCGGGAGAGCATCGCTCGCGCCGCCTCGCCGTCGAGATCTCCGAGGTCGCCGAGGTCTGCCGGTGAGGGCATCCCGGTCATCGATCCCTCGAGCAGCGGGATCCCGACCTCGACGAAGGAGCGCTCCGTGCCCAGCCTGTTGGGCGCCTCGACCCGCTCGAACTCGCTGCGGAAGTCGACGATCGTCCCGATCGGGCTCTCGCTCAGGGTGCGGATGCCGTCGTCGGTGATACCGCCGAGGGCGTCGGAGCGGTAGAGCACTCCCGCGCGGGTGACTCCTCCCGCGGCGAGCGGCGTTCCGCCCGTGTCTCTGGAGTTGTAGGTTCCGGCGATGATGGCGCTCACGCGACCTCCTCTTTCAGTGCGGCCGCGGCCGCGTCGGCCCGCCCCGCGTCGTACACGTCGCGGCGCAGCACCCGGCGCAGACCCGGCAGGGTCAGCAGCGAAGCGAGCACGGCGACCGCCGCGACGAGATACAGGGCGGTGTAGTTCTTGTCCCCTCCGGCGACGGGATCGCTGCCGCCGATCAGCACCACCAGCGGAGCGATCGCCGGTGCGATCGACTGCGGCAGGGTCTTGGCGACGTTGAAGATCCCGAGGTATTTGCCCTCCTCGCCGGCGGGCAGGGTGCGCATGGCGAGGGCGAGATCGACCGCGTAGTACGCGCCGAGCGCGAACCCGGCGAGCAGCGTGCTCACCCAGAACACCGAGAGGTCCTGAGTGAACGCCTTCAGCAGCAGCGAGAGCCCCATGAGCAGCGCGGAGCCGACGATGAACGGCCCGTAGTTCCCCCGGCGCGAGGCGAGGTAGCCGCACGCGAAGGCGGCGACGACGTTGAGTGCGGCTCCGGCGAGCGTGGCCGCGGAGGTCAGAGACGCCGCGGCGACCTGCTCCATGTTCAGCCTGATCATCAGGTAGAAGAGCCCGAACGTCGACACGACCGTGTACCCGAACTGCATGGTTGCACGCTGCACCCACACCAGGGTGAACATCGGCGCCTTGGCCGGGTTGAACAGGAAGGCGCGGAACACCTGACCGACCGAGCCGTGCTCGCCGTCGGACCGCTCGACCGGCGGGTCGGGGATGGCAAGACACACGACCACGACGATCACGACGGCGACGATCGGCATCGCGAGGACTACCACCGTGAGATTCGAGGCGAAGAGGGCGGCGACGAGCATGGCCGGCACCAGGCCGAGGAAGCCGATGGCGCCGAAGATCCCGGATGCCTTGGCGCGTTGCTCTTCGGGCACCTGGTCCGCGAGCAGCGCCGACAGCGAGGCCAGCGTGGCGTTGTAGGCCGCCTGCGACAGCACCCATGCGACCACGAGGACCGGGATGCTGGGCGCGACGGCGATGAGGGCGGCCGCGGCGACACCGCCGATCACCCCGCCGATGAGCCAGGGCCGTCGACGGCCGAAGCGACTACTCGTGCGGTCGGAGAGGTGTCCGAAGATCGGGTTGGCGACGAGGGCGGCGAGCGCGCCGAGGGCCGTGACGAGACCGAGCGCCCCCTCCTTCTCGGTCTCCGGCACGAGCTGGAGGACCTTCAGGGAGAGCGAGACGACGAGCGGGGTGACGAGCGCGCCGAGAGCGGCGAGCTCGATGAGCGCGAACAGGTAGATGCGCGACATCGGGACGCGTGTCTGCGGTGCGGGGGGAGTGGTGTGCATGGGGCCTTCCTCGGTCCGTGTGGTCCCTCATTGGACCAGCCGTGCCCTTCCCAGGGGTAAAGACTTAGTGACCACTAAGTTAATTCAGCCGACCATAGCGCGCGGATTCCATGGTCTGCAAGAGTTCATCGAAAATTGACTTAGTCGCCACTAGGTTTTGTGCTCTACTGGAGCGGCCACCTCTGACCGCAGCCGCCGAGCCGATGAAGGACCCCGACATGAACGACATCACGATCACCGCAGCGGAGACACGCATCGACGCGCTGCTCTCCACCATGACCCTCGAGGAGAAGGTCGGCAGCCTGCTCGTCGCGCGTATCGTGACCGGTGTCGACGGCGCCCTTTGGGAGGGCACGGAGGACGAGTCGCCCTTCGGGTTCGCGCCCACCAGCGAGCTGATCCGCGACCGCCACGTCACACATGTGACGCTGATGAATCCGGCCCCCGTGGCCGAGCTGGCGCGGTGGGGAGAGGAGATCCGGAAGATCGCCGTATCCACGAGACTCGGCATCCCGGTCTCCGTCGCCTCCGACCCCGTGCACGGTCGCAGCCGCAACCCCGACGTCGCGATGAGCGGCGGCGGCTTCACCCCGTTCCCCGAGCCGATCGCCCTGGCCGCGACGCACGACCCCGCCCTCGTGCGCAAGGCGGCGCGCATGATCGGCGAGGAGCTCAGGGCGGCCGGCATCCACATCGCCCTGCATCCGATGGCAGATCTCGCCACCGAACCGCGATGGGCTCGCGTCTCCGGAACCTTCGGCGAGGACCCCGATCTCGCCTCAGCCCTCGTGAGCGAGTACATCGAGGGCCTCCGCGAGTCGGGCGTCGCCGCCACCGTCAAGCACTTCCCCGGCGGCGGTCCGCAACGCGGCGGAGAGGACGCGCACTTCGAACGCGGAGCGCACACGATCTATCCGGGCGGTCGCTTCGACGACCATGTGCGTCCGTTCGCGGCCGCGATCGACGCGGGTGCGGCACGGGTCATGCCCGGTTACGCCGCTCCGCTCGGACTGGAGTACGACGAAGTCGGATTCGCCTTCGAACGGCGCCTCATCACCGGCCTCCTGCGCGAGAGGCTCGGCTTCGACGGTGTCGTCGTCACAGACTTCAACATCGTGCACGGAATGCGCCTGCCCCGCCTGGGTGTCGAGCTGCCCGTACGGGCGTGGGGAATGCTGGGTGCCGACCCCGTGCAGCGAGTCGTGCGACTGTTCGATGCCGGTGTCGACCAGTTCGGCGGCGAGGACGACCCGTCCCCCGTGCTCGAAGCGGTCGCCAGCGGCCTGGTGCCGGAGGAGCGCATCGACGAGTCGGTGCGGCGCGTCCTGCGCGAGAAGGAGCGACTCGGGCTGTTCGACGACGCGGCCGGTCGGGTTGTGTCCTCTTTAGACATCCGCGAGCACATCGCGATCCCCTCTCACCTGGCCGTGGGCGAGCGCGTGCAGCGGGCATCGATCGTGGCGTTGCAGGGCGAGCCGATCGCGCTCTCCACGACCACGCGCGTCTACCTCGAGGGGATGGATGCCGATGCCCTCTCCGGTCGCGCCATCGCCGTCACCGACCCGGCATCCGCCGATGTCGCCGTCCTCCGCCTCACAGCCCCTTTCGAGCAGCGCGACGGGATGCTCGAGCAGGGCTTCCACAGCGGCAGCCTGGAGTTCTCCGAGGAAGAGATCGCGCGAATCGCCGGCATCGCGGAGCAGACGCCCACCATCATCGACGTGTTCCTCGACCGGCCTGCAGTCCTGACCCCGCTCAGCGAGCTCGGGGTGACCCTCGTCGGCACTTTCGGCGTCGAAGACCGCGTCGTGCTCGATGCGATCACCGGCCGTGCCGCGACCACTGGCCGCCTGCCGTTCGATCTGCCGCGCTCGATGGCGGCGGTGGAGGCATCCCGGGAGGACGTGCCCTTCGACACGGCCGATCCGCTGTGGCGCTTCGGGCACGGACTCAGCTGGGCGCCGATCATCTCGTAGGGTTCTAGGGTGAGCAGCTCCGAGTCCTCGTCCGACGTCGACAAGCGCGTCGCCCGTGGCGACGCCCGACGCACGCGGATCCTCGCCGCCGCCACCACGGAGTTCGGGCGCAAGGGATACGAGAGCACCCGCATCGCCGACATCGCCAGGGCGGCGGGGGTGACGGATGCCGGGGTGCTGCACCACTTCGCCACGAAGCACGACCTGTTCATGGCCGTGGTCGAGCGCCGTGAAGAGGTCTACCAGACGATCACGCTGCCGACGGAGTCGGTGCGTTCGCTGTTCGACCAGTTCATCGCCGCCGTCCGCCTCGCGGCCGAGGAGCCCGAGCTGCTGCGGTTCCGCGTCATGCTCACCGGCGCATCGCGCATCGCTGGGCACCCGGTCGAAGGCAGGGCTCAGCGCACCCTCGAGGCCGCGCTCGACTCGCTCATCCCGCTCGTCGAGGAGCGCATCGCCGCCGGGGAGATCGCCGAGGGCACCGAACCGCAGCAGCTGATCCTCGAGCTCCTCGCCCTCAATGAGGGCATCCGGGATCAATGGTCGACGCTGCCGGATCGCATCGACTACGTCGCAGTCTTCACCGCCGCCGCGAACGGCCTGTACGAGCGCGTGCGCGTCCGCTGAGCCCCGGCGATACCATCGGAACATGGCCACCTCGATCGACGACATCTCCATCGGCGGCGAGATGATCCGCCTCGGACAGTTCCTCAAGTTCTCGGGCCTCATCGACACCGGCGGTGACGCCAAGGAAGCCATCATCGATGGCTACGTGAGCGTGAACGGTGAAGAGGAGCGTCGTCGCGGGCGCCAGCTGCACGATGGCGACCTCGTCTCGTTCGAAGGCCGCACGGCACGCGTCAGGCCCTGAACGCGATCCGGCCTGTCACTGCGCCGGCAGGCATCCGCCGTCCATGATGTACCCGCCGGCCTCGATGATCAGAGCGTCGGCCGACACCTCGCCGAAGATGCATCCGCCCTTCGGGCCGACCACGCCGAAGGCGACGCCGCGCCGACCGCCGATCGTCTGGGTGCTCATGAGGCCGGCCTCCGTCATGACCGCGACGACGGCGTCAGTCGAGATGTCGCCCGAGGTCCTCAGCGCGTCGAGAGCGGGCTGCACCTTCTCGATCGCCTCCTCGGCGGCGGCCCGGGTCTCGTCTGAGATGTCCATCCGCTGCCGATAGGTGTCGTTCTGCGCCATCGACTTTTCGGGGTCGTAGGGTGCGCACTCGGGAGGGAGTTCGACGCCCTCGACCAGCGGGCACGCGGCCGTCGGCGTCGGCGACGCAGAGGGTGGCGAACCCGCCTGCGGGCTCGCCGTCGCGCATCCGGCCAGCAGCAGCACCGTCGCACATGCGAGGGACGCGAACGCGCCCCTCGACCTATCCCCCCGGATGCCGATCATCCGCCCATGCAACCACACACGTCGCGGCGGGGGAAGGGTCAGCGCCCGGGCGGCCCCTCGAGAACGGTCGGAACGTACTCGAGCAGCTGCGTGCGCATGTCGAACGTACGCGCCTCGACCAGTTCGAGCGCAACATCGGGGTAGCCGTCGAAGATCCGCTCCTGACCGGTGGCGCCCGTGATCACTGGGAAGATCACGACCCGATACCGGTCGACGAGTCCTGCGGTCAGCAGCGACCGGCACAGCGATCGGCTGCCGATGGTGCTCAGCGGACGGTCGGACTCCTCCTTCAGCCGGCGCACCGCCTCCACGGCATCCGTCGCTATCAGTGTCGAGTTCTCCCACGCGAGCGGCGCCTCGAGAGACGACGAGAAGACGTATTTGCGGATGCCGTTCAGTACGTCGGTGCCCGGCTCGCCCTCGGCGACGAGCTCCGACATCACGCGGTAGGTGGTCGCGCCCATCAGCAGGGGCTGATCCTTCTCGGGCCGGGGTGTCGAGCCACTCGAGGTACCCCGGACTCTCCATGCCCCACCATCCGGGCCAGCCCACCGCCGAGCCGTAACCGTCGAGCGAGCAGATGAAGTCGACCGTCAAAGTCTGCATGTCGTCTCCTTCGATCCGGCCAGGTGGAACGACCCGAGCCGAGCGGATGCCGTCGCGCAGGAGTCTAGATCGGCGGGTCGACCCTCGAAACCCCCATCTGCGAACACGCTGGCGAAAGAACCTCGGCCCCTTGTCGAGAAGAGCTGCAACAGCGCCGAGGTCGCGTTCCTCAACCGGCGACTCGACGAGATGAGGGCCGCACCGTGACCGAGAAGCACTACCGTGGCGGTGTGGATGTTCCAGACCCGCTGCCCGACCACCCCGCCCCCGACAACCCGCAGGGCAAGCTCGTGCTGCTGCGCCACGGCGAGACCGAGTGGTCGCGGACCGGCCTGCACACGGGACGCACCGACATCCCGCTGACTCCGCACGGCGAAGAGCTGGCCCGCGCGGCGGGCCGGCTGGTACGCGGATACGACTTCGGGCTCATCCTGACCTCGCCGCTGCAGCGGGCGCGGCGCACGGCGGAGCTCGCGGGCCTCGACGCCGAGGTCGATCCGCTTCTCGTCGAATGGGACTACGGCGGGTACGAGGGCCGCACCACGGCAGACATCCGCGCGGAGCTCGGATACAACTGGACGGCCTTCAACCACGGAGTGATCCGCGGCGAGACGCCCGGTGAGACCGTCGAAGAGGTCGCCGCGCGCGCATCTCGGGTGCTGACCAGGGTGCTACCGGCGATGGCCGACGGCGACGTCGCCCTGATCGCGCACGGGCACTACCTGCGCATCCTCACCGCCGTGTTCCTGCGGGAGGCACCGCGGTTCGGCGCCCAGATCACCCTCGATGCCGGTTCGGTGTCGGTGCTCGGCTTCACCAGGGAGCAGCCGGCCATCCTCGCCTGGAACCACGGGCCCGAGCTGCCGCTGAAGCCCTCGGAGTCCTGACATCTCCTCTGTCGGCGGTGTCGGGCACGATGGTCGCATGGCTGACGGATACGACCCCGGGTTCCTCACGACCCCTCTCCCGCTCCCCCGTCCCGCGGACATCACACGCACGCTCGACTACCCCCGGTTCACGGTGCTGCTCGATCCCTCTCGGCGACTGGCGGCGGCGACCGGGGTGAACATCGAAGGCTCGACGCTGCGCGATCTTCCCCGTGCCGGCGAATGGCGCCTCGACCCGAGGATCGGCGACGACGAGCAGACCGGCCCCGCCGTGTACGCGCGCAACGATCTCGACCGCGGTCATCTCGTACGTCGCCGCGATCCCGGCTGGGGAGCGGTCGACGACGCCCGCGCTGCCATGGAGGCGACGTTCTTCTACCCGAACGCGGCTCCGCAGGCTGCAGGGTTCAACCAGTCGAAGGAGCTGTGGCTCGGCCTGGAAGACCATGTGCTCGCGTACGCCGAGGCGACGGATCAGCGCATCTCGGTCTTCACGGCGCCGGTGCTCGGCCCGGAAGACCCGCCTTATCGCGGCGTCCGCATCCCGTTGAGGTTCTGGAAGATCGCCGCCTGGCAGGGGGCCGAGGGGCTCGCGACCGCCGGTTTCCTCCTCGACCAGAGCGAGCTCATCGACACCCGTGACGACCTGCTCGCCGCTGCGCCGCTCGGCGCCTTCCGCACCTTTCAGGTGCCGGTCGCCGAGATCGCGCGTCTCACCGGGCTCGATCTCGGTCGGATGCCGGCGGGCGACGTGCTCGCGGAGAGCGCCGTGCGGGCGGGGGAATGGCAGATGCTGTCGTCGGTCGACGACATCGTGCTCTGAGTGCGTCGTCAGCGATCAGCGTCCACCGTCATCCGGACCGGGATCGGGCTCGCCCATCCGTCGATCGCTCGATGATCGTTCGGGCGACTCGCTCACGGCCGCGGTGACGGTGCTCGCGGTCTTCGCGCTCGAAGATCCCCGACGCGCGAGGAAGACCGCGTGGGCGATCTCGAGGGGAGGGATCATCGCAGCACGACGACGCCTTTGCCGCCTACGACGCCGGCTTCCATGTCGCGATGGGCCTGGACGATGTCGTCGAGTGCGTACGTGCGGCCCACGGGGACGGTTGCACGGCCGTCGGCGACCGCATCGAGGAACTGCTGAAGCGTGTCCGCTCCGAGGTCCGCGGCCTCTCCCGAATACGCGGTGAGACGGACGCCGTTCGGCAGCCAGTCCATCGGGTAGAACTCCTCGATGCTCCACCGGTTCGACAGCATCCCCGTGAAGCAGACCGTGCCGCCGGGTCGCACGGCACGCAGGGTGTCCCGCATGGCGTCGACCCCGACCAGCTCGATGGCGCCGTCGACTCCTCCGGGGAGCAGCCGACGAATCTGTGCCGCGACATCTCCGTCGTCGACGAGAACACGATCGACACCGACGCTCTCCAGCAGCGCACGGGCGGCTTCGCGGCGGGTGGTCGCGTACACGGTCATGCCATGGAGCTTGGCGAGGACCGCCGCCGCGAGCCCCACCGACGAGGTGCCTCCGCGGATCAGGATGCTGTCGCCGGGTTTCGCCTCGAGACCGATGTCGAGCGAGCCGTTGGCGGTCTGCAGCATCTCAGGAACCGCGCCCAGCACGTTCCACGGCAGGGAGCTGCGGAACGGGATCGTCTGCGCCGCGGGAACGACGACGTACTCCGCGTAGCCGCCATCGAACTCCCGCCCCATGCCGCCCATCATCGTGACGACCTGGGTGCCCCTGTCGAACTCGCCACCGGGAGCGTCTTCCACGATCCCCGCGGCTTCGATGCCAGGGATGCGCGGGAACGATCCCGAGTACGCCTGACCGTTCCGGAAGTGCAGTTCGGACTGGTTGAGCCCGAACGCGTGCACTTTGATGAGCACCTGCCCGGGAGCCGCCGCCGGAACAGGACGCTCGCGGATCTCAAGGACCTCCGGAGTGCCGGGTGCAGTGACGACGACCGCCCGCATAGTCGTGGTCATGCGAGCACCGCGCTGCGTGCGGCGACGGCTCGAGCGCCGATGCGCGTCAACGCCTCCGACAGCATCTCGATGCCCGATTCCTCCCCGAGGAGTTCCGCGATGACCTGCTGCGCCACCTGCTCAGCCGAGGCGCGAGCGTCTTCCCCGGATCGGGTGAGAGCGACCAGCGAGGAGCGCCGATCATCGGGATTCGGTCGGCGAACCGCCAGACCGTCGCGCTCGAGACGGTCGATGAACTTGCTGGCGGCGCCGACCGTGATCGACAGAGCATCGCTGACATCCTGCACCCGCACTGCTCCGTCGTGGCGGTGCACGGTCTGCAGTGCCATCAACGTGCCGAGACCCACGCGGTCAGACCGCAGGAGCTCGTGCTCGACCGCGTTCCATACGTCGGTCTCGACTCTGACGAGAAGCTCGAAGAAGTTCATGCTCATGAGAACTACATTACTCGTAAGAGTATTCCCAGGAACATAAATTCTGCGCCGTCTAGATCGAGGAGCGGCGCTCCACAGTCATCGCGCGCTCTTCACCTCGTCGTAGGCGCGGAGCGCCGCTCGACGGGTCTCCCGCAGGTCGACGATCGGCTCATCTCGGCTGTCTGCGGCCCAGCGGTCGATGTACCGACGCTGCGGATCGAACTTCTCGGCCTGGCGCACGGGGTTGAACACGCGGAAGTAGGGTGCGGCATCCGCGCCCGACCCCGCGACCCACTGCCAGTTGAAGGGGTTGCTCGCAGCATCCGCGTCGACCAGGGTGTCCCAGAACCACTGCTCGCCGATCCGCCAGTCGATGAGCAGGTTCTTCACGAGAAAGGAGGCGACGACCATGCGGACCCGGTTGTGCATGTGGCCGGTCTCCCACAGTTCGCGCATTCCGGCATCGACCAATGGCACCCCGGTGCGTCCGCGTCGCCAGGCACGCAGCGCGTCCTCGTCGAGACAAGGCCAGGGGAACCGGTCGAACTCCGGCCGAAGGTTGCGCGTGGCGAGGTCGGGGAAGCGGTCGAGGGTGTGCCAGGCGAACTCCCGCCAGCCGAGCTCCGTGAGGAACCTGCTTCCGCCCTCGGCCGCGACCGCCTCGTGCCACACGGTGAACGGGCTGAGCTCTCCCCAGCGCAGCCGCGGCGACAGCATCGACGTCGCCTCGAGGCCGGGTTCGTCACGAGCCCGGTCGTAGTCGGCGAGACCCGAGCGAACGAACCTCTGCAGCTGTCGGCGGGCGGCCGGCTCCCCCGGCTCCCACGTCTCCGCGAGACCTCCGGCCCAATCGGGCGCGTGCGGGCGCAGCTGCCAGTCGTCGAGGTCGTCGGACGGGACGCGCGCGCTTCCCGCCGCGGCCGAGGGAGGAGCCGGCAGCGGCGCACGCGGAGCCGGACGGTTCTGGCACGCACGCCAGAACGGGGTGAACACCGAATAGTGCCCTCCGCTTCCGGTCGTCACCGTCCAGGGCTCATGCAGCAGCGACGCGGCGAAGGAGGCGACCTGGTTCCCCTCCGACCGCAGCCGTCTCTTGATCTCCGCGTCGACCAGCCGTTCCGGCGCGCCGTAACGGCGGTTCCAGAAGATCGCGTCCGCCTCGGCCTGCGCGGCGACTTCGGGCACGATGCGCGTCGCTTGCCCTCTACGCAGCACCAGCGGGATGCCGAGATCGCGCAGCCCCCCGGCGAGAGATGCGAGCGAGTGGTGCAGCCACCATCGTGCGGCGCCGCCGAGCGGACGGATGCCCTCCGACTCCTCATCGAGGACGTACAGGGCGACGACCGCTCCACCTCTCGCCGCCGCGGCCGAGAGAGCAGGATTGTCGGTCACGCGCAGGTCGTCGCGGAACCACACCAGACTCGCCCGGGTCATGGACGACCGCTCCGCGTCATGGCGCGACCCCTGCAGCCGCGGGCTTGAACCCGGCCCTGACGTTCTCGCAGCATCCGGGTCGGCACACGTCGAACCATGGTCCGAGCGGCGTCACCGCCGGGCGCTCTGCAGGATCCACCGCGGCGATGCGCTCTTCGATGAGGTCGACGATGCCGGCCACGAACACGCGGTCGGCTCCGGGAGTCGCGGCGCGGACAGCCTGGATGCCTGCGGACGCAGCCGCCTCGAGCGCCTCGGTGTCCAGATCCCACAGCACTTCCATGTGGTCGCTCACGAACCCGATCGGCGAGATCGCGATGGCCGTGACGCCTTCGGCAGGCAGCTCTCCGATGCGGTCGCAGATGTCGGGCTCGAGCCACGGCTGTGACGCCGGGCCCGAGCGCGACTGGTACACCAGTTCCCAGCCGATGCCGTCGAGCCGCGCATCCCGACGGACCACCCGCTCCACGACGGCGGCCGCGACGGCGAGATGCTGCGCCTCGTAGGCCCCACCGGGTCCGTAGTCCCGATCGCGCGGCCCAGAGCGCTGCGCGTCTGCGGTGGGGATCGAGTGGGTGGTGAACAGCACGCGGATCGCGCCGGCATCCGCCCCCTCCTCCAGGAACCCGCCGAGCGCCGCCGCGATGCTGTCGACGAAGGAGTCCACGAAGCCGGGGTGATCGAAGAACTGGCGGATCTTGTCGATCGTGACCGTGCCGCCGAGCTGCGTCTCGTCGAGTGCTCGCGCGAAGTCCTCGCGGTACTGCCTGCAGCTCGAGAACGAGCTGTAGGCGCTCGTCGCGAAGGCGAGCAGCCGCGTGCAGCCGTCGTCCGCCGCCTGCTGCACGGCGTCAGGCAGGTACGGCGCCCAGTTGCGGTTTCCCCAGTAGACGGGCAGGTCGAGTCCGCGTGCGGCGATCTCGGCCTCGAGTGCAGCTTTCAGCTGCCGGTTCTGCTCGTTGATCGGGCTGATGCCGCCGAAGTGACGGTAGTGGTGCGCGACCTCCTCCAACCGCTCGTCGGGGATGCCGCGTCCTCGCGTCACGTTGCGCAGGAACGGAATGACGTCATCCTGCCCCTCCGGACCACCGAACCCCGCCAACAGAATCGCGTCATAGCGCTGCGGCGCGACGGCGAACGGCTCTCCGGCTGCGCAGGCCGGCGAGGCGTGGGGAACGGACGATGCAGATGTCATGATGACCTCCAGGTTTCGAGTTCAGTCGGCGCGGATGACGGACCAGATGAGCAGCATGGTGACGAGGAAGCCGCACAGGTAGTTGATCCAGAGGAAGTGCCGCCAGCCGCGGTTCGCGGCACCGGACTCCACGTCGCTCACGCGGGCGAACGGTGCAGCTGCGCACAGATACGGGATCGCGAGCGCGGCGGCCCACGCGGCAGGGTCACCGGCGGTGAGCATGAGCAGTGCGGCGAGGCTCCACAGCGACATCGCCAGGCGCACCGTGCGAGCGGCGCCGAGGACGGTCGCGATGGACGCGATTCCTCCTTCGCGATCGGGAATCACGTCCTGCACGGCGCCGAAAGCGTGGCTCGCCATCCCCCAGAGGAAGAAGGCGATCAGGATCGTTCCCGATCGAAGATCGGGAACTCCGCCGGCGAGCAGGATGCCGTACAGAGCGGGGCTGACGAAGTGCACGCTCGATGTCACCGAGTCGAGGACCGGCACCTCCTTGAACCGGAACGGCGGTGCCGAGTAGGCCACCACGGCGAAGAGACTCACCGCCAGCACGGGCCAGGAGATCGCGGGTCCCAGCACCACGAGTGCGATCACGAACGGAAGACAGATGCAGAAGGCCGTGATCAGCACGATGCGATGACGACGAGGGTTGAGCAGTGCGCCCTCGACGCCGCCCTTGCGGGGGTTCGCGAGATCGGAGGCGTAGTCGAACACGTCGTTCACGCCGTACATCGCGAAGTTGTACGGGATCAGGAAGAAGATCGTCCCGATCACGAGCGCCGCATCGATCTCGCCCGCGACGAGCAGGTACGCAGCCGCGAACGGGAAGGCCGTGTTGATCCAGCTCAGCGGCCGGGAGGCGGTGAGCAGCTCAGCGATCATCGCGGCTCCGCAGTCTCGTCCAGAGCGCAGGCAGCAGGATGACGGCGGCCAGCGGATAGGCGAAGTCTTCTATCGGCGCCAACCCGATCCGCGGACCGAGGATCAGCGGATCCGCGTAGGTGAAGAGCCCGGCGGCGATCATGACGGTGTCGAACACCGCGGTGAGGATCAGCAGGACGAGAGCGCCGAGCGCCAGCGGGCCGGCGCTCACGCGACGGACGCCGCGGCCGAACACCGCGGCGAGGACCACCGCGAGCACCAGGAACACGCCCGCGAGCAGGAGGTACGTCATCCGCGCCTCCTCGGTCCCGGCCGACGAGATGCGGCGCGGCGCAACAGGCGTTCTGCACCGAGCACCAGCACCATGGTGACCTCGCACAGGAACAGCAGGAAAACGGGCTCTTCGATCGGAAGCTCGGGGGCGATCATGACGCCGGTGAGATAGGGCCCGTCGCCGCGCGCGAAGATGCCGAGTCCGATGCCGACGAGATCCCAGACGAGGAAGAACACGAGCCCCGCGGCGAGCACCAGGAGCGCCTGTCGCCACGAACGACCGAGGAAGAGCCGGAACCGCAGGTCGACCGCGACCACGCACGCGGATGCGGCGAGGAGGCAGAGCAGGTAGATCGTGCTCATGACGGCACCGCCAGGGGACCCGACGAACGGTCGCCCCGCACGCGCTTGAGCACGAGCTCCGCGCTGATCAGGCACATCGGGAGCCCCACCCCCGGGATCGTCGTCGCGCCGGCGAGCAGCAGCCCCTCGACCCCGCGGGCCTTGGTGCTGCCGCGGAAGAATGCGCTCTGCCGCAGAGTGTGCGCCGGGCCGATCGCGCCACCGCGCCATGAGCCGTACTCGCGCTCGAAGTCGGCGGGTCCGATGGTGCGCCTCACCGTGACCCGCTCGGCGAGGTCGGGTACGCCCGCCCACGACGAGACCTGGCCGATCGCGGCGTCCGCGATCCGCTCCACCTCCGCCGCACCCTCGCCGTCTTCTCCGCCGGCGCCGATCGTCGTGTCGGCGGGCACAGGGATCAGCACGAAGAGGTTCTCGTGCCCCTGGGGCGCGACCGATGCGTCTGTCGCACTAGGGCGGCAGACGTACAGCGAGGCGGGATCGGGGATCCGCGGGTCGGCCCCGTAGATCGCGTCGAACCCCTCTTCCCAGTCCTCGGCGAAGAACAGCGTGTGATGTGCGAGCTCGGGGAGCTCGCCTCTGACGCCGAGCAACGCCAGGACCGCGCCGGGCCCAGGGTCGCGGCGCTTCCACCAGCGGATGCTGTGACGCCGATGCCGCGGTTCGAGCAGCTGCTGCTCGGTGACGTGCAGGTCGGCCGTCGAGACGACCCGGTCTGCGGTGAAGACACGTCGCGTGCCATCCGGCGACAGGGCGTCGACCCCGCGCACGCGCCTCCCCTCGACGATGATGCGGGTGACGCGGTGCCCCGTGAGGACCTTCACGCCCTTCTGCTCGGCGAGCCGGGCGATCGCGTCGATCACCGCTCCGAATCCACCCCGCGGGTACAGGACCCCCTGATCGACGTCGAGGTGGCTCATCAGGTGATACATGCTCGGCGCCGCCGCCGGTGAGGTGCCGAGGAACACCGAGAGGTACCCCAGCACCTGCTGCACGCGGCGCGAACCGGAGTGGGCGGCGATGAAGCGGTCGAGCGGTTGCCCCAGCAGGCGCAGCAGGGTCGGCAGGCGTCGTAGCGTCTCCCGATCGGCGACACCGCCGAGGGTCTCGAAGTTCGTGTAGAGGAACCGCCTGGTCGCGATGTCGTAGGTCTCGGCGGCGGAGTCGAAGTACGTCCGCAGCGGAGCAGCGGATGCCGGGTCCAGCCCGATGATCGCCTCTCTGGCGTTCTGCGCCGGGAGGTCGAAGGGTTCGGCGTCGCCTTCGAAGTACACGCGGTAGCCGGGGTCTAGACGCACCAGGTCGAGCTGCTCGGCCGCCGAGGTCCCCAGCATCCGGAAGAAGTGATCGAACACCTCGGGCATCAGGTACCACGACGGACCGGTGTCGAACGTGAAGCCGTCCTTCCGCCAGGTGCCCGCTCGACCGCCGAGCTCGTCGCGCGCCTCGAGAAGCGTGACATCGTGACCGTCCTGCGCGAGGAGCGCGGCCGTGGCGAGGCCCGAGATCCCGCCGCCGACGACCACGATCGTCTCACCTGTCATCGGCCGCTCCGGCCGACGAGGGCGCACAGGAGAACCCAGGCTTTGACAGACGCCGGCACGGTGATCCGATGCCGGCTGATCTCCGCGGCAGGCGTGGCCGAGAGCCGCTCGTTCAGCTTCTCGAACAGTCCGGCGGCAGCGCTGGTCGCCCGCCGTGCTCGGGGCGGCAAGGCGCTGATGGCACGCCGCGCGACGGCGAGATCGGCCGCGATGTCCGCCACCACCGCATCCTTCTGCTCCTCGCCGAACCTCTCCGGCCCCACCCCGGGGAGATAGCTGCGCCCCAGACGATCCCGATCGTCGGCGAGGTCCCGCAGGAAGTTGACCTTCTGGAACGCGGCGCCCAGCCGCCGCGCCCCCTCTTCCGTCTCGTCGCTGATCTCGTCGCCGGGGCGCTCCTGTATGAAGACCCGCAGACACATCGAACCCACCACCTCGGCCGAACCGTGGATGTAGCGGCGATACGCCGCATCGTCGAAGACGGCGGGAGGGGCGATATCCGTGCGCATCGAGTCGAAGAAGTCCGTCACCAGCGCGGGCGCGATGCCGGCTTCGCGAGCCGTGACGGCGAAGGCGTGGACGACGAGGTTCGCGCTGAAGCCTCGGCGCATGGCGGCGAGGGTCTCGGCTTCGAGGGCGTCGAGCACGGTCCTCGTCTCACCGGCATCCATCCCCGCCTCTGCCGCCGGCCCGTCGACGATCTCGTCGGCCACGCGCACGAGCGCGTACACGTCGGCGATGCCCGCGCGCACCCGCCTGGTCAGCAGCCGGCTGGCCAGCCCGAACGAGGTCGAGTAGGCGCCGATGACCCGGGCCGACGAGGTCCGTGCGGTTCTCGTGTACAGCGCGAGCCCCGTGGCGGTCACGACTCGCGCTCCGCGCATCGCCGCACGAGCGGAACCACGCTCGGCCTTCAGCTGCTCCGGCAGCCCCGACTGCTCGATGCGCTCGCAGGTCTTCTCGCACTGTCGCGACAGGTGCAGTTCGACGCGCGCTCGCGCGCCGCTCTCGGTGAGGGCGCGTCGCAGCCGGTCGGCGGCATCCGCATCGAGCGACCGGCGGCCGAAGAGGTGACGCGCGTCCTTCCACGGCTCGCTGCCCTCGGCGTAGGCGATCAGAAGGGTCTGCTTGCCCTCGCGCAGGTCTCCGTCGATCGGCTTGCCGAGTGCTGCAGCCGAGCCGAAGACGCCAAGCAGGTCATCGCGCAGTTGATAGACGAAGCCGAGCATCGTGCCGATCTCGGCGAGCTCGGTCTCGGCCTGCGCACCGGCTCCCGCAAGCAGCGCACCCGCTCGCAGCGGCGCCGAGAACGAGTAGACGGCCGTCTTGTCGTGCATCATGCCCGTGATCTCGGGGATCGTGACGTCCACTGCGCCGAGGGCGAGGCCGACATCGGCGAGTTCACCCGCCGCGGTCGAGAACAGGCATTGGTCGATGAGCTCGTGCAGGGCAGTCCGGGCCTCCGACGGGATACTCGCGATCACGGAGTGCGCGGCGCTGATGAGCAGATCACCGGCGAGAACCCCTGACGCGTCGCCCCAGGCCGTCGCGGCGTCAGGGGCGAGGCCTCGATCGAGCGCATCGCCGACGAAGGCGCCCTGAAGATTCGGGCGTCCTCGCCGCACGAGGTCCCCGTCGAGGACGTCGTCGTGCAGGAGGAATGCGGTGTGCAGCAGTTCGAAGGCGAGGGACGCCGCCACCGCGTCGTCGTGCGCGTCGCCCCCGAGGGCGTTGTGCGCGAGGAGGAGCAGCCGAGGCCGGATCCGCTTTCCCCCGCTGCACGCCAGGCCGATGCGCTCCCAGAGGCGTCGGTAGGAGGGACCGGCAGTGGATGCTCGCGAGATGCGCTCGGCCAGAAACCCGTCGAGCGCGGCGTCCACCGCGGCGAGCGCCTGCCGTTCGTCGGTGATCACCTCTGCCGCTCCATCAGGGGAAGGGCGCCGGGGATGCCGGACATCTGCTCGAGCTGCTCCACGAGCCACGGGCTGAACGCCCACGGCGCGAGCCGTGCCGACTCGACCAGGGCTTCGGGTTCGACCCATCGCGCATCCATCGCCTCGTCGGGGTTGCAGACCGGGTCGCCGACGGCGGTGGCGACGTACACCGGGCAGATCTCGTTCTCGACGATTCCCGAGACGTCGACCGCGCGGTAACGGAAGTCGGGCAGCACGAGTCTGACGTCGCGCAGCGTGACGCCCAGTTCGTCGCCCGCACGGCGGTCCACCGCATCCGGAACGGGCTCGAACGGCTGCGGGTGACCGCAGAAGGCGTTGGTCCAGGTGCCCGGCCACGTCTTCTTGCCCAGAGCGCGCCTGGTCACGAGAACGCGCCGTCCGTCTTCGTGGACGAGGTGGCACGAGAACGCGAGGTGGAGCGGGGTATCGGAGTGGTGCACCTCCGATTTCAGGGCGGCGCCGATGCCGCTGCCGTCATCGCTCAACAGCACGACTCGCTCTTGGCTGGTCATCCCGCACCTCTCGATCAAAGTGTTTCACCAAGTTAATAGTATTCTTGGCGTACTTTCAAACCGGATTAGGATCGAGTCATGCGCAAGCCCGCCGAGGACGCGGCCCCTCCGGCCATGTCTCTCGTCGACCCCCGGGTGATGGACCCCGATCACGAACTGGTCAGCAGAGACCACCTGTCAGCGGGCGAGATCGACGAGATCGTCGCCGTGCTGGAGGCGATGAGCCTCTGGCGAGAGCGAGAGAGGGCGATGAGCGACGAGGCGCGGCGGTACATGCGCCTCGGCGACACCGACATGAGGGCGCTGCGGTTCCTCATCGCCGCTCAGCGCCATGGCGTCGTCGCCACCCCGGGGTCGATCGCGGCGCACCTGGGCATCTCCCCCGCCGCCGCCACGAAGCTCGTCGACCGACTCGAGGCCGGAGGTCACATCCGCCGCATCGCGGACACGGGTGATCGTCGGCGCACGTCGATCGAGGTCACCGAGTCGACGAAGGCGTCGGCGAGAGCATCCGTCGGCCGCAGTCATGCCCGACGCTTCGACGCCGTCGCCGGCCTCTCACCGGACGATCGCCGTGCCGTGCTCCGATTCTTCGACGCCCTCGTGAGCTCGTCGACGTGGACGGAGCCCGACGAGGCCGCGCACCTGTGACGACGCTCACTTCCCGTCGGCCTCTGCTGCGGCCGTGATGCGCGCCGCCATCCCCGCGAAGATGAGCCCGTGGAACGGCAGCACCGCCAACCAGTACAACCGCCCGCTCAGCCCCTTCGGGAAGAACACCGCCCGCTGCTCGTAACGAGCGGCGTCACCATCGCGAACGGCACGCAGCTCAAGCCACGCCTCCCCGGGCACTCGCATCTCCGCCCGCAGGCGCAGCAGGGATCCGGCATTCGTCACGTCGACGGCCTCGACGCGCCAGAAGTCGATCGCGTCACCCACGCGGACCCTCGTGCGGTTGCGTCGACCGCGCGTGAGCCCCACGCCTCCCATGACCCGATCCATCCATCCCCTCGTCGCCCAAAGCAGCGGCGACGAGTACCAGCCGTTCGCGCCGCCGATCCCGAGTATCACCGCCCACAGCCGTTCGACCGACGCGGATGTCTCGAGCTCTCGCCGATCGGTGAAGACCGCACGCCCCGCCCAGTCAGGATCGCTCGGCAGAGGATCGCTGGGCGCACCCGACACCTCGGCGTCCTGCCAGCTCGTCTCGACCATGTCGGCGTCGAGACGCCCCAGCGCCAGACGCACAGCACGGCGATAGGGCGTCAGCCCTTCGTCGGGTGGCGGGATGAGAGCATCGATGTCATCGCTCTTCACGACGCATTCGTTCTGCAGGGAGGCCACGAGAGGCCGGGCGATCGCGTGGGGAACGGGTGTGACCAGGCCCACCCACAGCGATGCGAGGCGAGGCGTGAGCACCGGCAGAGGGGCGATCGCACGTTGCGGAAGATTCGCCTCGACGGCGTATCCGTTCATCATCTGCCCGTACCTGAGGATGTCCGGGCCGCCGATGTCGACGGTGCGGTTGACGCCGGACGGTACGCGAGCGGCGCCCAGCAGATAGTGCAGCACGTCGCGCACGGCGATGGGCTGGATGCGATTGCGCACCCACTTCGGCGCCGGCATGTAGGGCAGGACCTCGGTGAGATGCCTGATCATCTCGAACGAGGCCGACCCCGACCCGATCACCACGCCCGCCTGCAGCACGAGTGCGGGAACGCCGGAGCTCAGCAGGGTCTCTCCCACCTCGACGCGCGATCGCAGATGCGGAGAGAGCTCGACCTCGTCGGGATGCAGTCCGCCCAGGTAGACGATCCGCCGCACTCCGTGCGTCTTCGCTGCACGGGCGACGACGCCCGCGGTCCGCCGATCGGTCTCTTCGAAGTCCTTGCCCGCTCCCATCGAGTGGATGAGGAAGTAGATCAGGTCGACATCGCGCACGGCACGGCCGACGGCCTCTGCGTCACCCGCATCGCCCTCGACGATCTCGCAGTCGTCACCCCAGGGTGAGGAGGCGACGCGAGCAGGATCCCGCGCCAGCACACGAACCCGGTACCCCGCGTCGATCAGCCGCGGTGTCAGCCGCCCTCCGATGTAGCCGGTCGCTCCGAGTACGAGCGCCCGGGGCGCAGTGCCGTCTTCGCGGGGCACGGCGCGCAGCGCCTCTTCGCGCCCGGTCGGATACGTGAGTTCGGTCATGGGCCGAGCGTAGGCCGCGGTCACGCTCTCCGACACGGTGTTGACACGACCCGCAGAGCGATGGGTTTCTTGCCGGACGACAGAAACGTCGTAACGGGATCGGTTTCAACTGATTGTCAGAGCCACCCGTTCTCGTAAGCGATTCGGGCTGCCTCAAGTCGTTGCGCGGCCCCGAGTTTTGTCATCGCGGACGAGATGAGGTTGCGCACGCTCCCTTCCGAAAGATGCATGGCGGCCGCGACTGCCGAGGTGGACGCGTCGACCAGGAGCGAGACGAGGACCTGGGCTTCTCGTCTCGTGAGAGGAGAATCGCCGAGCGCGAAGCTCTCTGAGGCGAGCATGGGATCCAGGACGAGACCGCCTCTGTGAATTGTACGGATGGCGTCGAAGAGCTCTGCGGGAGGCGTGTCTTTGAGGAGGAATCCAGACGCACCCAATTTCACCGCGCGGCTCAAGTAGCCCGGGCGCGCGAAGGCTGTCAGCATGAGAATGCGACACGCGTTCTCACCCGACAGAATCTCCGCTGCAGCGGCGATCCCGTCCTGAAGCGGCATGTGCACGTCCATCAGAACAAGGTCCGGCGCAAGCGTGTGCGCCAATTGCACTGCCTCCACCCCCGTCGAGGCCTCTCCGACGACGTCGAAGTCCGCTTCATACGACAAGATCGCCGCGATCGAGTGCCGGATGAGGGATTGGTCGTCTGCTACGAGTATCCGAATCATCTGTGCTCCTCAACTGTCCAGTGCGCCGCCACCTTGAATCCTCTCGCAGAGCGGGGACCGAACGTAGCCGTTGCGCCCGCGAGGTCCATCCGCTCGGTGATCCCCAATAGGCCAGTTCCCCGGTTCGTGTCCGACTTTCGCGGTTCGCCATCGTCGGCGACCACGATTTCGGACCGGGTCAGCGTCACGGTGCAGATGCTCACTTTCGTGCTGTGCCGAAGAATGTTGGTGATGGCTTCCCGCACAAGGAATGCGGCTGCCGGCGCGATCGTCGCTGGCACATCGTCGGCGGTCCCATTGACGACCATTTTCACGCCAATGGCTTCCAATGTGTCTCGTCCGACCACGAGTTCTTCTCGCAATGTTGGCAGACGTCGCTCGTAGACGACGTCCCTCATCTGCCTCTGTGCATGACGTACGTATTGTTCAAGCTCGAGGAGCGGATCTGTCGCGCGCGACGGTACCCGATCGAGTGCAAGACCCACCAGCGCGGCTTTCGCCGCCGCCGCCGAAAGCGTGTTCCCCAGCGAATCATGAAGGTCGCGAGCGATGCGAAGCCGCTCGTAGCGCACGGCGGCCGGCAGCTCGTTGGCTTGAGCGAATCGCAGCTGAGTGCCGTCCGCCGCGGTAGCGCGGATCACTACGGCGAAGAGAGCCGAGACGCCAAGGATGACGATCGCCGAGATGGCGACACCCATGCCGTGAGTCGTCCAGGTGACGACCGCGATCATGATGATCGCGGCGCAGAAAATCACGGGCACGATTCTCGCTGTCGGAAGGAGAAGGAGAAGGCAGAAGATGACGATCTGCAGCGCGGGCAGGTGGGCAGTGTGATCAAGAAGCACGTACGGGACGATGGAAGGAATCACGAACCATAGGCCCGCTCCTCGCCGTCCGGCCTGCCTGCCGGCGGACCACCATGTCGCGACGACGCTGACCGCCGCAAAGAACGACAAGGACAGCGCTGAGACCAACTGCTGAGAGGGACTGGACGCTTGGGAGATGGCCCCCACAATGCCGAGAACGGCCGTGAGATGAACGCCTGCCACTCCTCCTCGCACGAGGACGACCGCCCGCCTGTCCCAAGCCGGGGCATTCGGAGGCGCCTCGTTGGGATCATCCGACACGGCGCGATCAGGAGCGACGCCCAGAATCGGATTCTCTCCTGCCCATCTCCCTGTGATTGCGAACCCGGTCTGTGCGTGTACGTCAAGGCTGAGAGCGCCTCCTGCGGCCGCGACGTACTGAGCGAGATCGTCGAGTTCCTTATTGCAGGCATCCGCTCTGCTGCGCCCACGTCGATCGTCGGCGACCGTGACAGACGTCTTGCGAAGTGAGATGGTGCAGACTCTCGCATTGCTGTGACGAAGAACGTTCGAGGTTGCTTCTCGAATGAGATGAGCGGCCGTCTCACGAGCGGCCGCTGGAACTTGGGCGGATGACCCCGAGATGGTCACGTCGATGCCTGCCGACGCGAGTGATGACCTGGCCTCCATGACCTGAGCGTCCAAGTCCGTCCGTCGATATCCGAGAACGGATCTACGCATCTCCTGAAGAGCCGACCTCACGATCCGATGCGCGTCCTGAACGAGATCGCGCGCACGCTCGGCATCGCCTTCCAGGGCCAGCTGGGCCGCGACGACAGATTGAAGCGCTTGCTCGAGATAGGGGTCCATCCCCTGTTCTATCTCGTGCAGGATCCGAGTGCGCTCAATGCTGACAGCGTTGGGGAGCAGCTGCTCCCGAGTCGTTCGGAGCAGCGTCGCAGTCCTCGTCGAGAGCCCGATGGCAGCGCCAAGCAAAGAGACCACAGCGCAGATGGCGACTCCGGCGCCGATGTCGACGAAACTCAACCCGCCGAACACGGGATTGGCCCCGGCGAAGATGATCGCACCCACCCCGAGCGCGATCGAGCCGATCAGCGGGAGCAGCGCGCCGACCTCGAAGATCAGGATGAGCCACGCGGGCCATCCCCCGGTTCCGCCTAGGACTGCATATGGAGAGAAGGCCCCTACGGTGAGAAGCATCAGAACGCACCGTGCGCCCAATCGCCGCTGTGGCGCGAACCAGCAGGCCGTGACACTCACAACGGCGAAAATGCCGAGAAGCACGAGCGGGATGACCGCGACTCCCGCACCGTCGCCGATGCCGACATGCTCTACCAGTTCGATGCCGAGGAGAAGGTGCGCGAGAGCGAATGCGATCCGAAGGAGCACCCTTGCGTTGGCATCCCAGGGCAGCGGGTCGCTGCCTGATGTTCCGGTCAGGTGGATCTGAAGCCGGCGATATCGTGACATCCCGACGGAGGGGCTCGTGCGTTCGCGCCCTGGATTCAACGTTGCGCCCCCTCCTTTTGCCAAGTATCGCGTGACGCCTGGACACGCGCCACCAAGACCGATTCGCGATGAGGAGTCCCGTGCTCTCGAACTGGGTGGTCGAAAGCACGGGACTCCGGGAAGAGCAGCGACACTCAAGGGTGTGAGGGGAGGTCACTTCCGAGTCGTCGCCGCTCCGTGCGTCACGCCAGTTGCCCGAACTTGGCGCGACGCAAGCAGGTGAGGTTCAGCGTCCTCTGTGGGGCTCGACAGGCACAGTTGCGCGCGAACCCCACACGAGGGTCAGGAGAGCACTCGCTGACGCCGACGGATCATCGCGAGTCCTCCGAGGAGCAAGATGGCGGCGATCCCGACTGCGGCTCCTGCGCCCGCGAATCCGGTGATCGCAAGACCGTCTGCCGTGACTTCCACGGCGGCGGTGTCCTCCTGCTCTCCGATATCCGTGCCGAACTCGTCCGTTGCGGAGACACGGACCGTGTTCACGTACCCCTCCCGGACGTTCGTCTGCTCGACGATGATCACAGTACTTTCGCCGGGAAGGATCTGCGCCACTGCCGGAATCTCGCCTACTGTCGGATCGGAGACGTTGACGTCCGTGAGCGTCGTGTTTCCGGTGTTGGTGATGGTGATCTGCCAGAAGACGTCGCCGCCCGAATCAACGACGACCTTTTCCGACCAGGGGCCTTCCGACGAGGTTGCCACCTTCTTAGAGACCTCGAATCCGGGAACTGCCCCATAGTAGTAGGAGTCATCAGCGGCGCTGATCTCGCCCCCTGCAACGGGGTTCGCTGCTGTAACCGTCACCGTGTTGTGATACTGACCCTCGACCGAGGTTCCCGTCGCCGACAAGGTCACCGACTCCCCCGGTGCGAGGGCATCGATCGTCTTGCTGAACACGAGGTTGTCGTCGCCATCGACATCGGTGACCACGATCTCGCTCAACGGAAGAGTTCCGGTGTTCGTGACCACGTAGGTCCAGGTCGCGTCAGTCCCCGGGGTGAGAACAAGTCCAGGGGCGCTGTCCACGTCCTCGCCGTTGGTCTGCTTCACCACATCCAGCCCGACTTCGCCGGCGACGTACCACGACTCATCAGCGGCAGTGTCCGGTTGCTGCCCGAGAAGCTCGCCCGATGCGTCCACCGCCGTCGCTGTGACGGTCGCGGTGTTGTGATATTGCCCGGGAACGGCCACGCCCTGAGCCGTAAACGTCCGCACTTCTCCGGGAAGAAGAGCTCCTGCCACAGTCGTCGTGGGAGTCAGCGATCCGGTGGAGCCGTCACCCGCCTGGAAGGAGTCAGCGACCGTGATGGCATCCAGTGGAGTGTCGCCGGTGTTCGTGACTTCGTAGGTCCACGTTACGGCCGACCCTGAGGCCACTGTGGCACCAGGGGCGGTGTCGTAGTAAACGCCGTTGGTCTTCTTGACGACGGTGAAGTCCGGGTGCCCCTCGACGGTGATGCGCGCGGGGTTGGACTCGAAACTCCGATCGACCGCGTTATAGATGCCAGTCGCCGTGACGTTGTTCGTTGCGGCATCAGCGTATGCGAGTCCAGCGGGCACGGTCGAGGGAACAACGAGGGTGAAATCCTCTCCTGTCGCCAGTGACGGAACGGACAGCCGGAACGAGGTGGCGCCCGTGGGGTCTGCGGACCACGTGCCGTTGTCCGCAGCTGTGGCATTCGCGGAGTACTCGACGGTCGATCCCGCAGGAGCTCCCGCTATGGCTGCGGCAATAGCGACGTCGAAAGCGCTTCCTCGCCCGTCGTTCACGAAGGGCAGTCGATCAAAGACCACCAAGTCCGTGACCGGGTTGGGAAGCACATTCGAAACGTAGACCTGCCACTCGGCCGTCCCCGGAGACGCGACCACGGCGTCGACGGCCCAGGCATCGCCCGCATCAGCGCGGGTGAGCTTTCCGATCAACAGCCCGCCAGCGGTGATGACCTCGCTGCTGTCGTTCCACACAGCGATCCTCGTCCGGTTCGCATCGAAGTCGTAGCTGTCGTTGCCGAAGAACGCGTAGTACCAGTCCATGGGAACGCTCGCGAAGCGCGGGTCATCGGTGTAGGCGAAAGACTGAACCGGTGCCGTCGTGTTGGCCGGGTCGTACGCCTGAGCGACAACCGTCACCGGCACGTTGTAGTCGAACCCAGTCGGGCTCGGCTTCGTTCCGCTCGGCTCCCCCAACGGACGCATGGACGGCAACTCGTCAAAGCTGAAGACCACCACCTGGTGCGCGACACCGGCAGCATCGGTCACCGTCTCCGTTGTGACCGTGAGTCCGTTTCCGACCGTGGGAACGGGGATGTCCGTCCCATAGACGGTGGTTGCCACGGGCGTTGCGCCGACCGTGGTGTCATAGAACACTCCCTCCGGCAGGACGACCCTCATCACTCCGTCCGTGTAGTCGTGCGTGGGATTCATGTTCTGGATTCTGGCCGTGTAGACGGCAGTCCCCCCGACAGGAAGCGTGGCGGGAGCATCCACGGTCGTGACGATCGCCACCCTGTCGACGAATGTCGTCGACGCCGTGTCCGTCGCGCCGGGGAGGGCCGCACCGCCGATAAGGCTGCCGTCGACGCTCGCCGTGTTCACGAGTGGCGTCGACGACGTCGACCCGTCGACGTATGACGCGAACAGAGGAATATAGCCGGGTGTCACGGTGACCTCCGAGCCCGAAGGGATCGCGGCGTCGGAGCCACCTGGAGACAGCACGATCCGCCAGCCGTTCAGCTGCACGCCTTCGGGGAGGTTGATCGTCGCGTCTGCCGAGAAGCCTGTCGAGTTCTCATACCCGACGGATCCAGTCGTCTGAACCAGCACCTCGAGCAATGCGGAGCTCGTGAAGGAACCCGGCATCGTCTGCCACGACGAATCAGCCGTCGTGGTGTATTGCAGCTGGACCGGGACTGATGCTGCGCGCAGGGTCGCGTTGTAGTCGAGGACCAGCCGATAGATGTCAAGGTGCTCGAAGTACTCGACGTTCCCGCCGGTAGATCCATCCGTGACGACCATCGTGTCCAGGAGGTCGGAGTCAAGACTGTTCAGGTAGGACGCCTTGACCCGGTAACCGCGGAGGAAGTATCCGTCCCCTGCCGTCTCCGTCTCGGCTCCGGCGGTGTTCGCGGTCTTGCTCACGAACACGCCCTTGGTCGAGCCACCGATCATGGCGGGGCCCTGAGCACTGGACGGCGCGATGTCGTGCCAGTTGCCGCTGTAGTCACGAACCGAGGACTGCACCGTGTTCACCGGTGGGCGGCTCCCATCGGGGAAGACTGCCGCTGGGTAGTGGACGGTGATCCACACATCCACACCAGTGCCGCTCAGGTAGCCGGCCGTCGGACCGTAGGCTGCCTGATCTCTCGTCCAGGTAGCCGTCTGCCCGGTTGCCGAGCTTCCGCTGATCACCCAGGTGCCAAGACCGGTTGAGGTGCCGGTCACGACCGCACCTGCCGGCAGCTGGTCGACGAATCGCTGTCCCCACGTCGTAAACGTCTCAGTCGTGCTCGGCGCCCAATCCGGCGTCGACATGTTGAAGTAGTACGTCACGTCACGGTTGTTGCTGCCAGTGACCGTGGACTGAGTCTTTCCCGAGCTGTACGTGAAGTTTCCGGTGACAGCCGTGGTGGCCGAGTCGGCAGGAACTGCACCTCCCTCGCTTGGCGATCCCGAGATGGTGGTGTCATACACGGTGTTGGCGTCTTTGACGGTGTTGCCCACCTGATTCACGCCGAAGACGAACGACGTCAGCGGCTCCGTGAGATCTTTGAGGGTGAAGACCACCGTCCGCGTCGCGGGATCCCATGCCGCGGATGCGACCGGCGAATCCCCACCGGTCGGAACACCGGAGAACTCCAGCCCGACCGGCAACTGTGCAGTGAGCACTGTTCCGGTCGATGGCCCTGATGCCGTGTCAGCAGCGACCGTCACCGTATACGTGAAGGCATCGTAGATCGGCACTGTCGACGTCGACGTGATCTCCACCGTGTAGTCCGCCGTCGCCGCGGAAGCCGGAGCGGCAATCCCGACGGCCGAAACGAATCCGGCGAGAAGCGCCAAGATCATGCCCACGGCAAGGCTGCTCACCCCACGCATACCGGGCGCGCCTAACCGATGCGTGCCAGTCATCCCCAGTTTTCTCATGCTGCCCCCACGTTGAAATCTCCCGGCGCAAACCGCCACTTCGAGCCTGGAACGAAACAAGACGAACAGGTAGTGCGCCAAGTCATCGATGTTCATGTGATTTGAGTCACATAGCCGGCCGCTACCGACGACACGGTCGACCGGAAGATAGCGGTGAGTGGCTCGACGCCGATCGTGATCGGGTGGATCCGGATACGGGGAATGGGCTACCCGAAGTAACGACTTCATCTCGCCGCTTAATGCGTGGCGCTGAAACCACTCTCATCCAGTGAGGCCCTGACCTTTACCCGACGCTCACACCGAAGTGGCACGTCGACTCGACGAAGTCTTCGACGTCTGCCCACCGGGCCAGCACATTCGACAGCCCCCTTGGATTGCTCCGAGGCACACCATCAAGGAGACATCCAGTGGAGAACTGCACACCCATGCTCGCCGAAACCGGCGCTGATGGCCGCGTCCTGATCTTGGTAGGGGTGATCACCCTCCTTGCTGGTCTCGCAGCCATTCTCCTCGCACGCCGCTCGAAGCATGCCGGTCTGCTCGCATCCGGACTCGTTCTCGCGATTGTCACCGCTACAGCTCTCATCACGCCGACGGTTGCGTCCGCGTCCGCGGAATGCGACCCTTCGACGGTCAGCATGCCCTCGCCGACCGCCTCAGCACCGGTCACTCCCGATGCTCCTACCGAGGCCCCCGTCCCGACTGACCCACCAGCCCCCGTCACCCCGGTATGTCCGGCAGCTGGTGAGCTCACCTCGCTCCCCGCTGGCCAGTTCATCGCTTGGGCTCCGATCACCGTCGAAGACCCGACAGATGTCCCGGGCGACTCCCCGTGGGAATGGGCGAAGGTCTACGAGGGTGGGATCAGCGGGTACACCTGGTACGTCACCTCCGACTCCGGAACGCGCTCAGAAGACTGCGGCGGAATGCCGCTGACAAACGGCGAATGCACGCCGTACCCCGCGGAGGTCCACTTCAACAACGTCGTCTGGCAACCCATTGATGAGACGACGACCGAATGGATGGTCTGGGGCAGCGGATACTCCGATGGCTGCAGAGGATCATCCGGAGTCGCCTGACAAGCCGCCCACAGACCGACGCCACCAGCGGAACCCACGCTTGTCAACGGACCTGTTGCCAAGCCACGTCCAGGGACACCCCGGTCCCGCACGGCCGACGCGCGATGAGGAGTCCCATGCTCTCGGACCGGATGGTCGAGAGCATGGGACTCCGGGGAGAGCGGCGCAACTCAAGGTCGTGAGGGGAGGTCACGTCCGAATTGTCGCCGCTACGTGCATCGCGTCAGTCGACCCCAGCCTGGCGCGATGCAAGCATATGAGCGGGCTCTGGTGATCGCGAGTGCGGGACGGAGGCAACGCGCCCCGTCCCGCACTTCTCACCTCGACGTTCGGCGGCGGACGTAAAGTACGCCTCCGACGACCAGCAGTATGAGCCCTGCGAAGACGACCCACCCGGTCACCGTTCCACCCGTGATGGCGAGACCTGTGACGACGGGAGGCGTCGGTGTCGGGGTGGGTGTCGCAGGCGGCGCGGGGGGAACGACTATTCCTGCGTCGAGGTCCAGCCGTTCCGCCCCCGCACCGACCGTGATCGATTCCGACTGCCCGGTCACCTGATCGGCATCCGAGTCGAAGAGGATGTCACCATCGACGCCGTTCAGCGGGACCGTGAAGGCCCACCCGGTCTGCAACGCGGCGGGATCGAAGGTCACGGTGTACTCTCCCGCGCGCAGCGACTCGAAGAGGTATCGGCCGTCGGCGTCGGTCGTGGTCGACAGGGACACCACGTTGCCGAGATCATCCGTGCCGGTGAGCGCCACCGGGTAGCCGGCGACCGGCAGTTCACCGTCGTCCTGGACCCCGTCGGCGTCGGCGTCGAACCAGACGAAGTCGCCGATCGTGGATCCGCTGACGGTCTCCGGCTGCAGGATAGGACCGACGTTGAAGACGAGTCCGTTCGCCGAGGCTTCGACGGCGTTGACGAACACGTCGCCTGCTTCATCTCCCGTCGCGACCATCGTCACCTTCGCCTGCACCACATCACCGTTCAGGAACGGGCCGGGGCGAAGGAAACGCAGACCCGTCACGGTTCCGGCATCGGTCGGGCAGTCACCCGTTCCGATGACGACGTTCCCACCGGATGGCGCATCGCACCAGGCGATGCCATCCGCACCATTGGAGGCGTCATCCGGGTTGCTGATGACATCGGCATCGCTCGTGTACAGCACGGTGACGCCGGTCCCCGCAGTGACTTCGACGCTCTCGAACACCATGGTCCCCGAGAAGTCGGACCCCTGCTCACCGGTGGTCACCGGGAGTGTGTCGATGACGTCGACGTCGCTCACGGCCGTGGGGGCGTTGAAGTTCGCGAGGTCGATCTGCCACACGTTCTTCTCCGTCGCGGCGTTCCCATCGGGGTTCACCTGCACCACAGGGGTGAGCGGCGTCTTCTCCAGGCGTACACCGGCGGCCTGTTGAATGGCCACCTGGGCGGCGTCCGTCCGATCTTCGATCGGGGTCGGATCTGCCGGGTCGGTCTGCACCGTCACGGTGTTCGTGTACGTGCCGGGAGCGGCGACAGAGGAGATGCGCGTCTCGACGGTCACGGGCGGGATGTCGGTGTTCGGCACGTAGTCGCCGATGTCGAATCGCAGGTAGGTTCCCGAGTCGCACGTGATGCTCGCGCCCGCAGGAGCCGGGGCGGGCTGCGCGACCGTCGGAGTGACGGATGCGTTCTGGAACAGCACGCCCGCAGGGAGGCAGTCCTCGAGCACTACCGGCTGCGCGAGGCTCGCCACGGTCGCCGCCGTTGACAGCTTCGGAGCGAGTTCCCACGTCACGGTGTCTCCGCCGGTCGCATTGGTGAGCTCCGTGCGCTCACCGTTCACCAGCACCGACTTCTGCACGCGCACATACGCCGGCGCGTAGATGAGCCGGTCACCGGGTGCGCCCGTGTGTGCGGCGGGGTCGTACTTCGACAGGAGCGTGGGGTTCATGGCCAGAAGCTCCGCAGCGGTGTACTCCTGACCGAACTTCATCGTCACGCCGGCCCAGTTGGGCATGATCGCACCGGCGTCCTGGCCTGGTACGACCCGCAAGGCGATCGAGAAGTAGTTGGTCATCGCCGACAACGCGGTGGCTTCAGGCTCTTCAATGGTCGTCCAGATGCGCACCTGGTTCACAGCGGTGTAGATGCCCTCTGCGGCCAGCGCCGAGTCGTTGCCCGGAACGAGAGCGGGGTCGTCGTACCAGGTCCCCGCGCGGCAGCCGGTGTCGTCCGCCCCCGGATCAGCCACGTTCGAATACTGGATCGTGTAGTCAGGGTCAGGAGCACCGTAAGATCCGCTCAACCACACGGCTTCGCCGTCGGACGGGAACGTCTGCGCATAGGTACCCCAGGTGCCGTAGTCGCCGTCGTGCAGCTGCAGCTTGGTGTTGTCCCACACATCGCAGGCCAGCGCGGAACCCGGCTGGCTGTTCGCCAGGGTTGCCCCTCTCACCGTGAGCAGGGAGATCACGTCCTGCCCGGCAGAGGCGAGGATCGTTCCGCTCTTGACCTGCTGCCCGCCAGGAGGACCTTCTGCGACGCCGTTGCTCGGGATATAGACGCCTGCTGGGGTGTTCCCTTCGGCACCGCCGACACCGGCGAAGTACTTGTCGAATCCGCCTGGCTGGTTCACGATCATCGTGAAGTCGCGATAGCTGTTCCACGGCTCATCGGCGGCGGTCGGCTGCGGGGTGCCGTCGAGCGCCGTGCCCTGCAGTGCGCTGTACTCGTTGTGCGCGCTGAGCGTCGTCGTTGTTCCGACCGTCGTTCCGAACGTCGTAACAGCGGCGTTCGGAACCTCGATAGAGACCGTCGCCGCGACAGCGTATGCGCGGCCGTCGGGAATGGCCAGGCCTTCGGGCCGCCACACCTCTGACGGATAAGTGTAGAGCGACCAGTCCGTGCCCGTGACGGTGACCGTAGCGTCATCGCCAGGGGCGGGCTGGGCGCAGGCGATCGTTCCGGTGTTGCGTACCGCGTTGTCTTCCGTTGCGCCGCCATAGGTCAACCTCGGCAACGGGTTCATGTAGAAGTTTGCGGCAGAACAGGTCGCGAGGCGCGGGGCGTAGAGCGCATCTGCCTGCGCTCCGGCGTCCACCCAGGTCTGCGAGCCGGTCACGGCGGTGCCGTAGAACGAATCGGGGTTGAGGAGGTCTGTGAATGAGACCGGGCCGGTGAGCGGGGTCGTGCCCTTGCCGCCGTTTTCTGCCGAGATCAGCACTGAGAACACGCGAAGGTGGCAGGTGCCGGGCATCGTGGTGCAGGCACGAACCTCGGAGTAGACGAGCCCCGAGTTCTCCTGCACGTTGACGCCGTTCTTGCTGAGGTCCCACTTCGGGGCTGCCGATACAGTCATCGACACGTCGTCGGTGGACGAGACGGGCGTCGGGACCGCCTCGGTCGATACGGATGCCACGGCGGTCGGAAGCACCGTCCCGTTCGGCACCTCGATGCGCTGGAACGCCGGCAACTGCAGAAACTGCGTGGAGTTCGCCGGCAGGTCGCCGATCGCACAGGTCAACGTCTGCTGCGGCAGAGTCGTCCAGCTCGTCGATGTCAACGGCACGGTCGGCGCCGGGATCGCCGGTGTCGGCGTCGCGTCCTTCGTCGAGTCGACGGGATCATTGCACCACGCCGGTACATCGCGGAACTCCTGCCCCTGCGGCAGGGTCAGACTCACGATGGCCCCGGTTCCGGTGCCGCCGTTGGCTGCCACCTCGATCTGGTAGATCACCTGGTCGTTCGTGCGGATGATGTCGTTGTCCGGCCCCGTATCGAAGCCGTTCCCGTCTGTCGCGTCCCAGCTCGGCGTCCCCGTCTGCGCAGACAGCGAGATCTGCAGCGTCTCCCCCGCCGCCTGCGCGGCAGTGGCGGGCGCGACAAGAGAGATCACGCTTGCGGCGATGACCGCGCTCGCTGTGAGCCAGCGCGGCCTTGTCTTCTGAGTGGTCATGCGGACCGTCCTCCAGTTGTCATTCGAACTTCGAAAGCGGGGCGCAGAGCTGCACGTATGTGCGCGGGCGCGGTGACTCGCCGGATAGCGAGCAACGGTCGGGACTCATTTGCATCGTTGCCGAGATGTACCCCGAGGCGCTCCCCACGCGTTCCCCATTCCGGGCCTCCACTAGACGCGAAGACCCTCCCCACTCCATCGTCGGCGC
Organism: Microbacterium natoriense; assembly: GCF_030816295.1. Lineage (NCBI taxonomy): Bacteria > Bacillati > Actinomycetota > Actinomycetes > Micrococcales > Microbacteriaceae > Microbacterium > Microbacterium natoriense. The sequence goes on from NZ_JAUSXV010000001.1 coordinate 425,198, forward strand.
GCCGGGTGATCGACGGAACTCTCACCCATCACCTCTTCGAGGTGACTTCTGTCATCTCGAAGGTCGTACGCGTGCCGACCTGGAGAAGCACTTGATACGCATAAGATGTATCGTTTCAATAGAGTTGTTTCAAGGTCGACGAATCGGGAGGCGCGATGATCAGTCGTAGGAACTTCTTGCAAAACTCGGCAGCAAGTGCGATCTTCGCTGGGGCTGCAGCGCTATCCCCGTCGCCACCGCGCGTAGTCGAGTCCGCGTATGACTACACCTTCAGATTGAGCGCCTTAGCGGGAACTCACGATACTTCCGGGGCCACGCTGTTCCAGAGCGTAAAGCCACGGCTTGCGGCGCTTTTTCCGCTCGGTGGAATGGTGAATGATCCGTCGCCTGGAAACGAGCTCCACCTGTACATCCGACGCTCGTACATCCGCGTCCGCGCGGCACCCCGCACTGCTCGCGTGCTGGTCTCCTCCATTGGCTCGACATCCTTCGCGCTGAAACCCCTCGCTGGGCAGCTGGGTGGCAGGGGCAACGAGCTTACGATCACCTTTGCGGACTCGACGTTGCGCGTGCGCGCGACTGGTCCACGGCTTGTCCAGGTAACGGAGGAGTGGGAACCTTGGGTGCTTTGGAGTTCGTTCGCATCGAGCATTGAACTGACAACAGCATCTGGCCTCCCCCCGAGCACAGGCACGCTCCAACCCTTCGGTCACGTGCGACTCCGGTAGCTTCAGACTCCTGCTCCGCGACCGCTGCGGTCGGCGATCACGCCCGCTGCCAGGTGATCGATCACCGCCATGACTTGGACGGTCTATTGATATCTCGCTCCCACCGCACTAATCTCCGACAGAGAATGGTTGTTCACTGTAAGAGAACGGGATGAGGCGGGACGCATGTTTGATGTTCGCGATTATGGAGCCATCGGCGACGGCGTCGCGGACGACTCCGCAGCATTCGTCGCCGCTCTCGCCGCAGGCGATGCGTACATGCCAGAAGGCACGTATAGGTTGGGATCGACCGTGGCGATACCCGCCGGGCGCCAGCTTATGGGCTCGGGGGCGAAGACCACGACGATCCTCGTCACCACCGACATCACCGCGTTGACATGGGCCGGAGGCCAGGCGGAATCGCTGCGAAACTTCCGCCTCCGCTCGTGGTACGTCGGGAATCGGACCGCTTGGGATATCGATGTCACCAACCCGGTGAAGACAGTTTTCGAGGACATCGAGATCGACGGCGCCACCGGCATGACCGGAAACTGCGGAATCCGCATGCGCGGCGATAACAGTCGGCCCGGAGAAGCGCACTTCATGCCGCAACTCTCCCGAGTGTGGATCCGAAACGGCCGGCTTGTCGTGAATCAGGTCAGCGACGGACACGTCTCGGATAGCTTCATCTGGTCCAACAACAATACCGACGTCGCGGCTGTGGATTTCTCGAACATCGCTGACGGGTGGTCGTTCAGCAATGTAGATACCGTTCCGGGCACGGGCGACGGCTCTTCGTACAGCTTTACCAATGTTCACAACATCGTCATCAACGGCGGATACTCGGATGGGTCCTATGTCGACATCATGACGGGTTACGGCATCAAGGCCGTCAACTCAGGCCAGCTATTCGTCGCTGGTTGGCGGACTTACAACCTCGGCAAGAGCGGTATCCACTTGACCAACACCCATAACTGCTCGTTCAGCGCGGTGGGATTCCAGCAAGGGAACAAAGCGGACGGCGGGTATCCCGACATCGAACTCGTTGCCTCCACCGGCAATACTTTTCTGGGAACAGAGCACTCACAGCCGGCGGCACACGCCGCTAAGGGGCAGATCTACAGGGAGGACGCCGCCTCGACGCACAACTCCTTCGACTACGCGGCCATCGTCACCGTCTCGGGAAACCAATATGCGACACCCTACTTCCAGGGAAACGCGACCACGATCGGAGCATCCTGCCGGCCACGCTCGCTGTGGACGCGTCACGCCAGCGCCCCCAACTTCCAAGTGCCGCCCGCATCGCTGCTGACCATCCCTTCGCCGAGTCCCTGGCCGGCCGCGAATACCGTGATCGCTCATCGGATGCATATTCAAGTCGGCGCCGTGTACTCCCTCGCCCAGTTCCGCGTCGACTCCGGGTCCGGAAACATGCAGATCGCGCTTCTCAAGATCGGCGCGGGCGGCGCCTGGACGAGACCCCTCAACTCAGGGACCGTCGCGTGCACGACTGGCGATAAGAGCCAGAGCATGACCGCTGCGTACTTGGATCCCGGCGAGTACGCCCTCGCTCTGTGGTGCGACAACGCGACTGCGGTGCTGCGGTACGCGACCAACTCCGGACTGGTGGCCACACGGCTCACCTCGGAATGGGTGAGCGCCGAGGGCATCTCGGCATCCGGAGTGCTGACATGGGGATCGCCGAAGTACGTCGGAGGGCTCGTACTCGCAAACTGAGCGAGCGCTCCAGCGGGACGCTAGTTGGTGATTCGGATGTAGTCGATGCTCACGGAGTCACCAGACGATGATGGATTCAATGGATCAATCCGCAACTGTTTGATGGTGCCAACCCACGAAGGATTTTGCGACATATCGATCACATAGTCGGTGTAATCACTGCGGGGCACCAACGTGAAGGAAACTGATTTTTCCTCATTCCAGGTCGCATCTGTCACGGTCGTGAAGTAGACCTTGGCCGATGCCCCGTTCGACCCGTTTCGCAAGCGAACCCGAATCGTGTCATGCGTCCCGGGAGAATTCAATGCGAGCGCATCTGGAGATTTCAGCTGCATGTCTGCTCCGGTCGCTGCCAAATCAAAAACAACCGTTGGCGACCAGGCCAGAGAGCTGAAGCGATGACCAGCTCTCAGTGTTCCCGTTCACGTTGAAATTCCAGCTCTTGGCGGTCGAATACCCAGCACCTGTGTTATGCAACTTGAATTCATACATGATAGGGGTTCCCGTGCCGCTTGTGTAGTAGATCCTGGCCTTCGTGGCCGTGACCGCGGCGAAGTTGTGAACACTTGGCGCGCTCTTACTGCCGATGGTAGTCCCGGAGTAGGCGGCCACCCATGACTGGCCAGTCCAGTATTCGAGGCGAAACCCTGAAGTTCTTCCGCCGTATTCGGAAAGTACTGCCTGGTTGAACGTGGTCATGCCTCCGAAGTCGACTTGCAGCCACTGTCCGCCGAATGCCGAATATGGCGCCGCCTGCCAGTTCGTTGAATCCGAGCCGTCGAACGCGAAACTGGCGGCCTGCCCCGTGGACCACTCCGACGATGCCGCGTACTGTTCGCATCGGGCGAGGTTTGATCGCCACGGCGAGCATCCTTCAAGAATCGGCCGCAGCCGAGTGATGACTTTGTCTATGCCGGCGTCGTTGGGGTGGACGGTGTCGGCATAGTCAGCGGATCCCAGCCAACCTGTGGTGTCAACGAAGAAGACGTTCGCGTCGCCGGCCGAGACTCGCGAGTCAACCGCATACTTCACCTGCGAGGCCTTGTAGCCGCCAAACGGTCGCAGTGCGAGGATCTCCGCCGAAGGATGCACGTGGCGAATATCCGTGAGGAGTTCGACGTAATTGCTCTGGAACACGTCATTCGGAACGCCATGGCCGCTGTCATTCGTTCCGATGTTTACGACGACCTGCGACGGCGTGTATGCAGAAAAGTCCCACGGGCTGCTCGGCGATGCCTCGATGTTCTCCTTGTGGGAATAGGACGAGATCATTCCCACGGTATTGACCCCCGTGCACGAGTAGCCATCGGGAAGGCACATGCCGCCGTGAGCGATCTGAACATGTTCCGCCCCGACGCTTTCCGCTATTCTCCACGCGTAGCTCCTCGTCGGCATGCCGGACGATCCGTACCCCACGGTGATGGAGTCGCCGACGAATTCGATAATTCTCCGCGGTGCAGGAGCGGGCTGCGTCGCACCCGAGTCGGAAAGCAGAAGCCCAGCAAACTCGAATTCGGTGCTGCCATCCCCATGCGGCACCAGCACAAGTGAATGCAGTCCGCTCGACAACGAGGTCTCGGCAAGGTCGATCACCGCATTCGGTGAGCCTTGATAGATTCTGAATGGGGCCCCGTCAATGCTTGCCTCGATGTCCGCCTCGGTCGAGCCGAGAACGACCTTGAGCGACGTGCCCGTGAAGTTCACCTTCAGGTACGTTCCTGGCCAGAGCGCTGAGGAGTAGGCCGCGGAGTTCGCACGATCCCAGCGGCCGAAGTACTGAATGTTCGCATCCGTCGGGGAGACGGATGCGTCAGCGCGCGCGGAAACCGGCAAGAAGACCGCGATCGTCGCCGTCAAGAGGAGCGCCAGGGTGAATCTCAACGGCACGCGTTCAGCCATTTGTTTGTGCATCTTCTTCTCCTGAACAATCTGTGTAAGGAGGACAGCAACGGGATGATCTGTGGATCGAGGGACGAAGCGGTCTCAGAGGAACGGAACTCGACTGTTGTCCCATCGCCCACGGGTGAAGTCCGGGACGTCGACGAACTCGAGTCGACCGTTTGAGAGCTCGGTCAGAGGACTGATCGAGCTCAGCAACGCCGCGTCATAGACATCCATGTCCGGCGCGTCACCGTTCACCATCGCCTCGATGAGCCGCCACAGCATGATGTAGTCCATTCCCCCGTGGTCTCCCGCGCGAGCTTGCTCGCCCTTTTCCGTCCAGAAGTGGTGCTCATACCGCGATGCCATGGCGTCAAGGCGGCCAGGGGCATGTTCCACCGGCTTCCCCGGCACCGGCAGCGAATCCTCGAGGTACACCTGATTCTCAAAACCATTGGCGTAGCCCTTGGTGCCGGAAATGACGTTGTGCCGGTTGTAGGGCCGGGGACTGATCTCATCGTGTTGCAGCATGATTGTTCGCCCCTTGGCCGTCCGCAGCACAGAGACGTTCATATCGCCGCACACATAAGTGTCAGGAGACACCTGACCGGTGCCCGCCTCGTATGCCTGGAGTCCGAGTGCAGCAGAACTGAGGGAAGCGAGGGTCGTAATGCGATCACCCCGGTTGATCTGAAGATAGTTGGCGACCGGTCCCAGCCCGTGAGTCGGGTAGAGGTTCCCGTTCCTCCGCGTCCGCGCGATGCGCCGCCAGGATTTTTCAGCGAGATAGTTGCGTATGTCATGGATGTAGCTCGCATCCGCATGCACCAGCTCACCGAGGACGCCGGCGCGCACCATGTTGAGCATCATCAGCTCTTCTTCGCCATAGCAACAGTTTTCGAGCATGACGCAATGTCGCTGCGTTCTTTCCGACGTCGTGACGAGTTCCCAGCACTCTTCGATAGTGACGGCCGCCGGCACCTCGACCGCGACGTGCATGCCCGCATTCATCAGTTGCACGGCGATCCATGCGTGGTCACTCCACGCGGTTGCCACAATCGCCAGGTCGTAGCGCTCCCGATCCTCGATGAGTTGCTGCAGCGCATCCTCACCGACGTACAAATCGGGCGGCTCATGTCCGTCGGCGACAAGACTCGACCTGCCAGCATCAGCCCGTTCGGAATCGATCTCGCAGAGTGCGGCGATCTTTGCCTTCGGCAGTCTGCGAAGCGAACTGAGAAGGCTCGCCTGTCTCGAGCCGAGCCCGACGATGGCGGTGCGAACGACGTCGTGCTTCTCGAATGGCTTGCCTAGCATTTTCCCTTTTCCTTTGGGCTACATTGCGTGAACCTACGAGTACAGTTCGTTGCGTACAGGGAATTGAGATCCCCGGTGGGAGAATAGTATGCCACGAGGTTCACTGCAAGACCGGCGGTGACATCGATCTTGTCAGCGCGATGATGCGCCGGCAGAGACCGAGGGGTCAGCGATGCGCGGCCAGGAGACGGCAATGCGATGCTGCCCCGGACCGACGGATCCGCCGCTGAAGGGGCGCCCATCTAGTTCGACGATCGATCGCCCCGTGACCGGGAGGTCCATGGTGGCATCCGCGCCGAACGGGACGAGCAGCGAGATATCCATGTGGGAGCCAGTCACACGCCAGTCGATGGACGCTGGGCCGAGCCTCGTACTGATGCTGGCGGCCGCCCAGGGGATCTCCGTGGATGGCCGAGGCGCAACGAGGATTCGGCGATACCCCGGGCGGTCCCTCGTCGGGGCGATGCCTGCGACATACCGATACATCCAATCGACGACGGCACCGTATGCGTAGTGATTGAAAGAGAGCATGCTCGGGCTGCCTTCCGTTGCCAAGGCGCCGGAGTTGATGCTCCCATCCGGCGCGAGGGCGTCCCAGCGTTCCCACACGCTCGTTGCACCCATCGTCACCTGATACAACCACGATGGCGGTTCGAGGCGCAGAAGCATGAGGTACGCCTCGTCGAAGTGATTCGAATGGGCAAGAGCGTGGAGGATGAGCGGCGTTCCCAGGAACCCGGTAGTGATGCGCCCGCGCTCGCGGCGGACGTTGCGGGCGAGCCGGTCTCCGATACGCGTGCGAGCGGACTCTGGCGCGATCTGGAACTCGAGGGCGATTGCGGCGCCGGTCCCGGTTTCTGCGGCCTGAGATCCCCAGCGATTCCACGTGGCTCTCGCGACCCGCTCCGAGATCTGCGCTGCTCGTTCTGCATTGCCGGAATCCCCGACGAGCCGCTCGGCATCGGCCAGCAGCCGGGCACTGTGTGCGAAGAAGGCGTTCGCCACGTAATCAGCGGAGACCTTCGCCTTCCACGGCTCACCGGCGGGCGCATCGGGGTCGAGCCAGTCGCCGAACTGGAACTCCGTGGGCAGGAGGCCGCCGACCGAGCGTTGCTCAAGGCTTTGAACCCACCTGCGCATGCTATCCAACTGGCGGATCAGGACCTCATCGCTGCCGTACGACTCGTACACCGCCCAGGGGGCGATCGTGGCCACATCTCCCCAGCCGGCACGCCCCATCGTCGTCCACTCGCCCACGGTCGAGGGGTCGGGCTCATTGAGAATGTTCGGCACGACGGAGGCGACAGAGCCATCAGCGTCCTGATCGAGCTCGACATCACGTAACCAGGACATCCAGAATGATTCGACGTCGAAGAGCGTCGACGCCGTCGCCGCGAAGGCCTGCGCGTCTCCCGTCCATCCCAGCCGCTCGTCGCGTTGCGGGCAGTCGGTCGGCAGCGACACGAAGTTGTCCCGCTGGGACCATGCAACGTTGGAGTGCAACTGCTCGAGGCGCGGATCTGCCGCGGAGAAGGTCGATCGCGGCAGATCCGCGCTTGACACCGCAACCGCCGTCGCCGAGACGACAGCGGCACCCGTCACCTCAGCGAACTGGAAACCGTGGAACGTGAACGTCGGTTCCAATGTTGTGAAGCCATCATGGGCGAGTATGTAACTATCCGTCGCCCGCGCGGTCCGCAGGGATGCGGTGTGAATCGACCCATCGGACTCGAGAACCTCGGCATGGCGCACGGTGACGCGCGCTCCCGCCTTCCCTTCGACGACGAGCCGGAGCCAGCCGGCAATATTCTGCCCGGTGTCGATGAGTGTATGAGCGCCGCGCGCCTTCCGCGTCGCGGCCCATTCGCCGACGGTACGCACGCCGGTGGTGATGCGCGGCTCGACCGCGCCCATGTTGACTGCGACCTCCTCTGCCGCCGTCCAGGTCGAGTCATCGAACCCCGGCGCGTCCCATCCGGTGGGGTCCTGCTGCAAGTCGACCTCCACACCGTCATACAAGCTCGCGGATCGGATGGCTCCGGTCGATGTCACCCACTCGGTGGAAGTCGCGACTCGCACCCGTGTGCCGTCGAGGCACTCGACCTCGAGCTGCACGAGAGCGGCGAGTTCAGCGCCGTACTGCTCGGTACCGTTCTCCCATCCCAGACGGCCTCTGTACCAGCCGTCGCCGAGCAAGACGGCGATCGCATTCTCGCCTGATTCGAGCAGGTCGGTGACATCCCAGGTGCCGAGAACGAGGCGCTTCCGATAGTTGGTCCAGCCGGGGGCAAGATGCTCATCGGTCGCTCGACGACCGTTGATCCGCAGCTCGCCGACACCCCAGAACGTAGCGCGGAGACGGGCACTCAACGGCGCTGCGGGGAGAGTGAAGCTGCGACGAAGCAGCATCACTGGCCCCTCGGTTGGTTCGGAACCGCCGATCGGGACGGCATCGAGCGCACTCAGGTCCACGGCCGCCTCGACGACAACGTCGTCGCTCCATCGTGACCAGCCCTGGGCCGTGGCGAACCGCACCGCATATCGGCGCCGTTCTCCGGGGCCGAGGTCGGGGCCGGGCGCCATGATGCCGATAGACGCGTCGGACGCAATGGGGGGCGTCACGGCGCTGACCTGGCTCCCCCAACGTATTTGATACGCGACTTGGGCCGTGTCCGCTGCCGCCCGCCAGCTAAGGCGCAGCCCCGAGCGTGGCACGCCGAGCAATCCGTCTGGGTACTGAGTTCGGACATCGATTACCCGCGCGCTGGCGTCGTGCAACGTGAGTGCCGGGAGCTGGGGTGGCATGTCTTCCTCCAAGTCGACCTTCATCATTGAAGCGTTTCAAACGCTACTTCAATCTGGGGTATGGTTTCCAAAACATCTCGGAGAGGCCAGTATGCGGTTGATGCGTATCGGAGCGGTGGGAGCGGAAAAGCCGTCAGTGCTCCTCGACGCCGACAACTATGTTGATCTGTCGGATCTCGTGCATGACTTCGACGAGGAGTTCTTCGGCTCCGGCGGAGTCTCAAGGATCACCCCCATTGTTGCTGAGCGAGCACGAGCCGGTGCGGTCAATTCGCTGGGCTCTCAACGCATCGGCGCGCCGATCGCACGTCCTCATCAGATAATCTGCGTCGGGCTCAACTTCGCCGATCACGCTGCGGAGTCCGGTCAGGCGGTCCCAGAGGAGCCGATCCTGTTCTCTAAGTCCCCGAACACGATCGTCGGCCCGAACGACGACGTGCGGTTGCCCCGCGGCTCGACCAAAGCCGACTGGGAGGTGGAACTCGGTATCGTGATCGGATCGCGTGCCAGCTACCTCGACGACCCGGCGCAAGTCCGCGACCACATCGCCGGCTACATGCTCGTCAACGATATCAGCGAGAGAGCTTTCCAGCTCGAGCGCGGCGGTCAGTGGCTCAAGGGAAAGTCCGCAGAGACCTTCAATCCCGCCGGCCCCTGGCTTGCCACCCCGGATGAGTTCGAGAACATCCTCAGTCTCGATATGTGGCTCGATGTCAACGGCATCCGGCGTCAAGTCGGGTCCACAGCGACGATGATCTTCGATCCTTACGTCATCGTTCACTATGTCAGCCAATTCCTCGTGCTCGAGCCGGGAGACCTCATCAATACCGGTACGCCTCCTGGCGTCGGGCTCGGATTCGACCCCGCCGATCTGGTTGCGCCCGGGCGACGTCATGGAACTGGGCATAACAGGGCTGGGCACGCAGCGGCAAGCAGTCACCGCGTGGTCTCCTGCCGCGCGATCGGAGAGGCGCGCGTGACCCGCGCTCTCATCACGGGTGCAGGCAGGGGCCTGGGCGCGGCTGCAGCCGACCGCCTGGAACGTGACGGCATCGAAGTGATCCGCGTTGATATCGGCGGCGACGACGTCCTCGCACTCGATGTCACAGATGAGGAAGCCGTGTCACGCATGGCAGATCGCGTCGGCCCCGTAGACATCTTGATCAATTCGGCGGGCGTTGTGGGGCCGAACACTCCTCTACTGTCGACAACTGCGGACCAATGGCGCTCGGTTCTGGACGTGAACGTGCTCGGCACAGTGGCGACGATGAGAGCATTCATCCCTGCAATGGTCGAGCGCGGGTGGGGGCGCGTCGTCAATCTGGCGAGCATGGCGGGCAAAGACGGAAACCCCAACCTTTCGGTCTATTCGGCGTCGAAGGCGGCAGTGATCGCTCTGACCAAGTCGGCAGGCAAAGAGCTGGCCACGACCGGGGTGCTGGTCAATGCGGTCGCTCCCGCGGTGATCTCCACGCCGATGAATCAAGACACCGCTCCCGATGTACTCGCCCACATCACCAGCCTCATCCCGATGAAGCGGGTGGGCACGCCCGCGGAGGTCGCAGAATTGATCGCCTGGCTCTCGTCCGGGAACGTCAGCTTCTCAACCGGCGCCGTTTACGACATCAGCGGTGGACGAGCGACATACTGACCGATCCGGGATGGCCGCGACGACGTCGATCTCCACGAGGAACCCCGCCAGCTGTGAGCCGACAGTGGTGCGCACGGGAAACGGCTCGCAGAACGCTTCACGGTACGCGACGTTGAATTCGGCGAAGTCATCAAGGTCCGCAAGATGCACGGTGACCTTCACGCAGTCATCAAGCGAGAGCTGGCGTTCGGCGAGCACGGCGGCAATGTTGCGCAGCACCTGCCTGGTCTGATCGGTCACGGTTTCAGCGTAGGTGCCATCATCCGGGTCATGCGGACCGAATCCGGCTGTGTAGAAGAATCCGTTCGCCTCAATACCCTGGCTGTATGGCCCGGCGGGTCGAGGGGCGTTGGATGTCGTGAACGAACGTTTGGTCACTGTCTTCTCTCCTTAGGGTCCTGCGTCGTATGGTCCTGGGTCGATCGAGGGGGCGCCGCGTGAGGGGTGTCCCATCGAGGCGTGGGCGAGCGGCGTAGACCTCGCCCCGCAAGAGTGGAGGCGAGTTCCCCGTTCACGAGGACAGGCGTACCAGCCACGATCACGTCATCAATCCCGACGGCCTCGCCCAGCGGCCGGTCATAGGTAGCGGTGTCTGCCACTGCATCGGGGTCGACAACGGCAAGGTCAGCGATCCACCCTGGCGCGATATGCCCGCGCGCACCAAGCGAGAAGCGCGCAGCAGGAGTAGCGGCAAGGTGCCTGGCCGCGTCCGACCACGACCAGATCGCCTGGTCGACCACGAGGTCCCGAAGGAACTTGGCAAACGTTCCGCGAGCGCGCGGATGCGGGTGGGCTCCCACGAAGATCCCATCGGATCCGCCCATATGGCGTGAATCTGCGAAGATTCGCGCCAGCTCCGAGACAGTGCGCGGATGGCGCACGGCCATGACGACGTTGACGCGCAGAGCGGACGCGATCAGCACGTCGAACGCGAGATCTGCTGCATCACACCCGGCACTCGCCGCAGCCTGTGCGACGGTGAGTCCATGCGCCCAACCGAAAGAAGGCGCCGCAATGTGCGCGAACGAGACCATGTCCGGCCACTCCGGACCGAGGCCGGGATTCTGCTCGATCTGCGGGATCCACTCCTGCCGAAGGCGTTCGCGATCGACCGGATCTGCCAGCGTCCGGATGACAGCGCCGGTCGGTTGTATCGACAACTCCGGCGGCAGGAGCAGCATGCTCAGCAGGCTGCATCCTCGCCCATACGGATAAGCGTCGAAGGTGGCGTCGATGCCCGCGCGCGCCAGTGCGTCGAGCTGGCCGATCAGAATTTCAGGTGGAGCGTGGAAGTGGGAAATGTGAACCCGGAGGTCCGCGTCCGCCTTTTCCCGCGTGAGCTCCGTGATCTCCGCGATCTCCGCGATCCCGGCGGCAGAGTTCGTCTCATAACCGCCTCGCATATGTGTGACATAGACGCCACCGGCGCGAGCAACAGGATCACACAACGCCGCGATCTCGTCTGCGGGCTGAAAGGACCCCGGCACGTAGTCAAGTCCCGTCGACAGCCCGACCGCGCCCTCGCGCATACCCATCCGCGTGAGTCGCATCATTCGGCGAAGCTGCGTGGGGTCCGCATGCTCTTGTGTGCGCCCGCACACCTCCCAGCGCACCGTTCCAGCGGGAACGAGGTAGGCGACGTTGAGCCGCGACGCGCCATCGACGGAAGCGAGGTAGCCGGCTACGCCGCCGCCTTCATAGCCAGAGTGCTCACCGTTAATCGCTGCGAAATACTCGGAGGAGAACGTACCGTCGCCGGGGGCGAACGAGACGCCGTCTTGTCCGGTGATGATGCTGGTCACGCCTTGCCGAAGCAGCGCACGCTGCACGGCAGCATCGACGAAACGCGCGTCTGCATGTGAGTGCGCGTCGACAAAGCCAGGCAGCACCAGGCGTCCACCGCACTCGATGACACGGTCTGTGCGTCTCGGGACAACAGCGCCGACCTTCGTCACAAGGCCGTTCGCCACCTCGACGTCAGCCTCACGCATGCCATCGGATGTCGCGATCGTGCCGCCGCGCAAGACCAATCGCGTCGGCGCGGTCACCTGTCGGGCCGTTTCACGCCGCCGCGGAGGCCGAACACCGATCGTATTGCTTCGAGATACGAGTGGCCGTGGGTGGTATCCGGAAGCAGCGCTGAGCCCTCGGTCCACTCGTTCCACGCGTTGACCGTGACGATCGGGCTCGGCGGATCGTGGCGAACGAGAAAGTCCCGCGCGGCTTCCAGCCCGTCGACGAACTCCTCGGGCGTGGCATCGAATATCGGGTTCCACGGGTACTCGTCGTGGACGTGCTGAACGGCTTGTTCCGTCCTCGGGCTGGGATCCCACCCGACGGTGACGTTGGGATAGAACGGCAACGAGAGCGTCGACGCATATCTCTCGTATTCATCGAAGGCGGCGGAACGGAGACGGTTGGTGTCTCCGATGGGGAATGGGTGCGTGCGGAGGTCATCGTGGTGAATCCAGATGTACGACGATGCCGATTGGAAGCGGAGCGCGGAAAGCAGCTGCTCCGGCGACTCCAGAGTGACGGCGCGCGGCAGAACCCCAAAACCCCAGACGACAGCATCGAGGTGCACTCCCGGGAAGCCGTGCTTCCGGGCGAGGGCTCGCAACCAGTCCAGCGCATCGACTGTCTCGTCGATTCCACCGAGGCCTTCGACCAACGATCCGATCTGATAGATGGACAACCACGGAGCGCCATCGACCGTCAAGTAGGAAGCGTGGGTGAAGTACTTCTCGACGACAGCATGCCCGAACCGTTCGAACTCCTCGCGGGTAAGTGCGCCCGTGCGTAGCGTACGGTGGTTCGCGCCGGGCCTCTCGGACGGGAAGATGTCGACGAGGTCGTGGTTCGCCCACATGAGGGCGAACTTGATATCCCCGATGTTCGTCGCCTGAAGCAGGCCATCATCGAGAGCGCGGGAAAGGTATGCGCCGTCCTCATACCAGTAGAAGTCAACCAGGAAGCCGTCGACGCCGTGCGCACTGGCCAGATCGATGTCGATCGCGGCCTCAACGGGGTCCGCTTCGTCGCGATAGCCGAGCGCCGGCTCGCGGGGCTGACGATGCCCATCGAACCTCGGCTGGGCGGCGCGCAGAAGATCCCATTCCGTCCATCCATCACCGAACCACACGCAATTGCGGCTATCTCGATGCCAGTTGGGGAAATAGTAGGCGAGTATCTGCGGTCTGGTCATGATGGCTCCGTTGGATCCTCGAACAGTGGAGGGGACCATACTCCAGCTGATCCCCTGTAGAGAATAGCAATTTGCGCCTCGCGAAGTTACTGTAATGATCGATGAGTGGAAAAGTTGAGGATCTATCCGCGTTCGACGTCGTAGTCTGCGGGGGCGGCCCGTCGGGCGTCGCCGCGGCCGTGGCTGCCGCACGGCTAGGGGCGCGAACCGCCTTGATCGAAGCGCAGGGGTGTCTGGGCGGTATCTGGACCGCAGGCAGTCTCAGCTGGATCATCGATGCAGCGGGGAAGGACGGCATCATGGCCGAGATCGTGGTGCGACTCGACAACCGTGAGGCGAGGGCCGGAGATCTCGACTCGGACTTCACCTACGAGGTCGAGGCGATGAAGCTCGTCCTCGAAACCATGTGCATCGACGCCGGCGTAGTGATCCAGTTCCACACGCGGGTCGTCGACGTTGTCGGCGGCTCTCGACTGAATGCCGTCGTCACGGAGTCAAAATCCGGACGCCAAGTCTGGGGCGCGGCAGCCTTCGTCGATGCCACCGGCGACGGCGACGTCGCCTCCCTCGCCGGATGCTCATATGAGCTCGGTCATCCGACAGACCGGCGGACTCAGCCGATGAGCCTCATGGCTCTGGTCGGCGGAGTGAGGTATCCAGAGATATCCGAGTTCGTCACGGGTGGTCACGCCTTCGCGGTCAGGAGCGACAGCGACCAGGACGCGCCGAAACGCAGGCTTCTTCACGCGATACGCAACGCGGGTGTCGAGCCGTCGTATAAGGGACCGACGCTATTTCGCGTCACCGATTCGCTCTTCGCGCTTATGGTGAATCATGAGTACGGTTTTTCGGCGCTCGATGCGGCCGACGTGACGGCGGCCACACTTCATGCTCGACGCGAGATCAACGATGTCGTCGACGCCCTGAAGACAACCACTCCCGCCTGGAGCGGAATCCGGCTGCTCTCCACGGCCGCGCATATCGGCATTCGGGAGGGGCGTCGGATTCTGGGGATCGATTATGTCACTCGCGAAGATGTCCGGCAGGGCCGCGTTCGGCCGGATGCGATATGCACCGTCCACTATGGATCTGACGTCCACGCGCTCACGCCGGCAGAGGGCGGATACCTGAGCCCGGAGGCGAGCGCCCTCGATCTGAGCCGGCACCCTTATGACATCCCATACGGAGCGATGGTTCCGCGAGACATCGATGGTCTACTGACGGCAGGGCGCTGCATCAGCGGCGACTTCTGGGCGCATTCGAGCTATCGGGTCACAGGGAATGCCGTCACGGTCGGCGAAGCCGCTGGCATCGCCGCGGCCGCGAGTGCCGAGATCGGCATCGCCCCCTCCGCCTTGCCCTGGAACGAGTTCCGGCGGGCTCGAGATGTTCTGCGTGCGCTAGCAATAGTCTGACCGCCACCGAACTGACCCCCAGGTGGCTGTTCCCTCATTGCCATCCGCACTGTATCCTCTGTAAGAGAACGTCTGTTCGCGAGTAGCGATCAGAAACCCAAAACGGTCGACACGCAGCGCTGCGGGTCACTTTCAGGAACCGGATGGAGATCGGATGTACAAGAAATCACGCAAGATCAGCGGACCCTCTTTGATCGCTGCGGGAACAGTGCTGGCGCTGTCTCTTGCCGGGTGCACGTCGCCCAGCAGTGGTGGAGGTGACGCGGGCGCGGACAAGGAGCTCGTCTTCGTCACCTTTACCGGTGGGGATGCGGGAGTGAAGTACGAGAACCTCATCGCCGCATTCGAGGAGGCCAATCCCGGCGTGAACGTCAAGCTCGAGGTGCTGGCAGGTGACGACACGTACAACTCGATCGTGACATCCCGAATGTCCTCCGGAACGTCCCCTGACATCTTCGAAGTGCTGAACAACGATGTGACGCCCTATGTCGAGGCCGACCTCCTCACGGACCTCAGCGAAGAATCATGGGTCGACGACCAGATCGACACCGTCCGCAATCTCGCTGATCTGTGGGACGGGAAGACCTTCTCATTCGTCCCCGAGGTCAACTCCGGAGGTGTCTTCTACAACGTCGAGATGTTCGACGAGGCAGGGATCGAAGTTCCGGAAACCTGGGACGAGTTCCTCGAGGTGGTGAAGGCCTTCCGGGCAGAGGGCATCACTCCGCTCTCGGTCGGAGGAAAGGACGGCTGGACACTCCAGACGCAATGGACTCAGATGATGCGGGCGTCCTCGAGCGCTGAGGAGGGTGCGCTTCTGACGTCGGGGAAAGTCAAGTACTCCGAAGCCAGTACCGCGGCGATCATTCCGGCATTCGCGGACCTTGTGGCAGCTGGTGGGTTCGAGCCGAACGCAACCGGGGTCGATTGGCCGTCCAGTGCCAATGACTTCGCGCTCGGCCGGACGGCGATGATGATTCAGGGTACCGTGGCCCTCCCCGCGATCCGCACAGCGGCGCCTGACGGAGACTTCGGCATGTTTCCCTTGCCGTTCGCCCCGGACGGAACCGATGCCCCCCTCGCACTTGCCCCGGCGGCGACACAGGCGATTCCCGCGAACGCACCACATCCGGAACTGGCCAAGAAGTTCATCGACTTCTGGGCCTCGGCCGAAGTGAACAGCGCGTACCTCAAGGACGCGGCGGCACTGGCGTCACTCCAGACGTCGACGTCGGGCAACCTCGACCCCGCTTTCGAAGAAATGAGTGAGCTGTTGTCCACCCGTGGCATCGACATCGCCGGATACGTCCGTCCGACGCCCGCGGTCGGTGCCGCGATCCAGGCAGGCATGCAGTCGCTCATAGTTGGTTCGGCCACCGTGGAGCAGGTTCTCGAGCAGATCGATGCCGCCCAGGCCGCCGGATAGCAGACACACTGCAGGTGGGTGGGCAGCGGGCCTCCGGGCTCGCGTCCACCACCTCGTTCACGGAACAGTGCGGAGGATTCTATGTCAACGTCAGTAAGCGCGCCTCCGCGGGCGCGAGATCGCGATCGGCGCCAGGTGAAGCGACGACCCCTGAACTCGAATCGGGTCCGGGCGATATTCGCGCTGCCTGCTGTGGTTTTGTTCACGGCGGTTGTCGTGCTGCCGATCCTGGCCAATCTGTTCTTCTCCTTCACCGACTGGAACGGCTTCTCGTCCACCTTCGACTTCGTGGGGTTCGATAATGTGCTCCGCGTGTTCAGCGATCCTGAGAACGGGCGTGCGGCACGCAACACGCTGTTGTTCGCCGTAGTCAACTCCGTGCTTCAGCTCAGTCTCGGACTCGCGCTCGCCCTGACGCTCTACGGGCCAGGCAAGCTGCGCTCGACGCTTCGTCTCGTGATCGTGCTTCCCATCGCCGTCAGCGGCGTCGTGCTCGGCTTTCTCGGCACCGTGATCTTCGATCCGCGCACTGGACTGCTGACTGCGGCGTCGAAAGCGCCGGGGCTGGGGTGGCTCGCACAGAACTGGCTAGGCGACCCGTCGCTCGCGATGGGGACGGTGATCTTCATGAACCTCTGGCAGTGGACCGGGTTCACGATGCTCATCTTCCTCGCCGGTCTGTCGATGGTGCCTGCGGAACTGCTGGAAGCCGCGACGATCGACGGAGCCGGAGCGTGGCGCCGTTTTGCGCACATCACCTGGCCGCTTCTCGCCCCGTCGGCCACGATCAACATCGTGCTGACCGCAATCGGCGGATTCAAAGTATTCGACGTCATCTATGTGCTCACGAAGGGTGGCCCTGGAGGTGCTACCGAGTCAATCGTGTCTCGGGCGGCAACGCAGGGCTCTTTCGGTCAGTTCGGTTACTCGGCCGCCACCAATCTCGTGCTGACGCTCGGAGTTCTCGTAGTGTCCGTCGTGCTTCTCGTGATTCTCAGGCGAAGGGAGCTCCGGGCATGACCGGTGCGTCGTTGAATTCCCGCAATCGTCGTCGGTTCGCAAGCGCGGGCCGACTCCTCCTTCCGACCGTGTGGGCGATCACGCTCGCCGTTCCCTTCTTCTACTTGGTGGTGATCTCGCTCCGCACTCGCCACGAGTTCGCGGTTGATCCTCTCGGGCTGACCGCGACACCGGCCTGGGCGAACTATGCGGAAGCCTGGAACCGCGGCGACTTCCTGAGCGCGTTCGTCAACAACGTGATCGTGTCGGTGGTGACCGTGCTGGGCGTTGTCGTCGTCGGATCTCTGGCGGGATACGCCATCGCACGTTGGCGGGGGCGGGGAGGGAACGTGATCTATGTCTTCTTCGTCTTCGGGCTCATCGTTCCCTTCCAGCTCGGGATTCCGATGCTCTATCGCATCTGGGCGCAGATCGGACTCGTGGACACCCTCGCCGGGGTCATCATCATCCACATCGCGACGAGTCTGCCGTTCGCAATATTCCTCTACGCCGGTTTTCTCCTCACGGTTCCCCACGAACTCGAAGAGTCGGCACGAGTCGATGGAGCGAGCGAAGCTCGCACCTTCGTCAGCATCGTGTTCCCGCTACTGCGTCCCGCTACCGCGACGGTGGTGATCATATCGAGTATCTCGGTGTGGAACGACCTGCTCGTCGCCCTGTTCTTCCTGCAGAGCGCAGAGAAGCAGACGCTGGGAAAAGCGACCATCGGACTCATGAATACGTTCAACAGCGATGTCCCCGTCGTGTTCGCTGCGGCGGTCATCACGGTGTTGCCCATCATCGTGCTCTTCATCTCGCTCCAGCGATTCTTCATCTCCGGGCTGACGCAAGGGGCGCTTCGCGGATGACCCCGACCGCACGACGGCAGGGGGAGTTCAGCGGTCAGACTGTTCTGATCACGGGCGCCGGCGGTGGCCTGGGGCGTGCACTCGTCGATCACTTCACGGAACGTGGCGCCACCGTTGTCGCCTGCGATCAGTCGCAGGCGGCGCTCCGCGGACTCGACGTGCATCGACGTGTTGCGTTTGACCTGCTCGATCGTGGCGCCACCGCAGCCGCCGCTGAGACGCTGCTAGTCGACGAGTCGCCCGACATCATCGTAAACAATGCCGGATGGACGCGCGCGGAGTCGCTGACCGCCTTGGACGCAGAGACGATCAGTATGGAGATCGATCTAAACGTCTCTAACGTCATGGTCTTCAACTCCGCGCTTCTGCGCGGGATGGTCAATCGACGTGCCGGTGTGCTGGTATTCGTCTCGTCTGTCAACGCGCTACAGCACTACGGCAACCCTGCATACTCTGCGGCGAAAGCAGGCATCGATGCGTTCATGCGCGGGGTGGCAGTCGAGTACGGCGCTTACGGCATCCGGGCCAATGCCGTGTGCCCCGGCTCGATTCGCACCCCAGCGTGGACTGATCGGATCGCTCGTGATCCGGCGGTGCTGGAGAAGCTGCAGCGGCTGTACCCGCTCAAGCGAATCGTGGAGCTCACCGAGGTCGCGGAGGCGGTGAGCTTTCTCGCGTCTCCGAGATCGAGCGGAATCACTGGCGTTGCGCTACCTGTCGACGCCGGACTCAGCGCGGGGAATATGGCCTTCATCGAAGAGATACTGCGGCACGAATCCCCCCGTCGGGAGCCACGCTGATCGGAGGAGTCTGCCTGTTACGTATTGTCCAGCATGTGCACGCCTGCCCAAGCTGCCGTGATTTTCTCGGCTGCGTGTCGCACTTGTTCAACGAAGAACTGTTCACCGAGTGAATCGAATCTCGTGAGCGGTATGCTGGCGCCGACGGCAGCTAGCAGCACGCCGCGGTTGTCGAAGACGGGGAATGCCACGCCGGCGCCGCCGGCGAAGCTCTCCTCACGACTGACGGCGAAACCGCGTTCCCTGGCGCGATCGACTTCTCTCCACAATTCAGCTTCATCAGTGATGGTCGCCGGGCCCACCGACGGCAAGCTTGTTTCAGCAACGATCTTCTTCGCTGCCGCCCGATCAAGGCTGGCAAGGAAGAGCTTCCCGCGCCCCGTGGAATGAAAAAGCCGCTCCGCACCCGGCCTCTCCTGCACGAGTACGTTGCCATGCCCTTCGAGCGCACAGATGTTCCAAATCCTCCTGTCTCGCATCACCGACAGATAAACACTCTCGCGCGTCTCCTCATTGAGAACTCGAAGAATGGGCATGGCGAGCGACGCGAGGGACCTCTCGTCGCCCATCTGCTGCGCCCAGACCAGGATCTTCGGACCGAGGAAGTAGTCTCCTCGCCGTTCGCGCTGGGAGACGAGCCCCCCGAGGGACAGGGATTTGAGGGCGCGGTGAGCTCCGGAGGAGCTCATTCCGACAGACTGGGCGATGCTGGCCAGGTCGAGTCCGCCTGGAGCCGCCGCGAGCTCGTCGAGTATGCGAATCGCGCGATCGAGAGCGCCTACCGTGCCCCGCTCGACCACAGTCGGATCGGTCATTTCGCGTCCCTTCGTCATCAGCGTGCGGCCCGATTCTGATCTCCGACACTACCTCAACGAGGCTCGGGATCAGACGAGATCTCTTGTGGCGGAGCATCAGAGCACGTATGCTCGCAATCGCGAGAAGCGAAGAGCTGTTTGCATAGAGAGAATGTAAACAGATCACTGACTATTGAGAGGGTGGCAACGATGCCTACACGACTCCATGCTCATGGGCCGAGAGCCCGCGCTCGGTGGCGGCTGACCGCCCTGGCATCGGCCATCGTCGTGGTCGTGAGCAGCCTCCTATCGACTGGCAGTGCCGTCGCGAGCCCACCGCTCAAACCGATGTCGGTGCAGCAGTGGCACGTCGCAGAGTACACGTTCGTGAGCGACGTGAACTACGCCGCACCGTTCACCGACGTCGAGGTCACCGCAACGTTCACTCACTCCTCGGATGGCCAGGTCATCAGCAGACCCGCGTTCTGGGACGGGGGGAAGAAGTGGAAGGTTCGGTTCGCACCTACCGAGTTGGGAGAGTGGACTTTTGTGACGTCGTCGAGCGACACAACGAACGCCGGCCTGCACCACCGCCAAGGGGTGATCCAGGTCTCGCCGAACACCAGCACCGAGGACATCTATCAGCACGGCTTTCTGCAGGTCGCCGACAGCGGCCGAGACCTCTCCTACGACGACGGTGTGCCGCTTCTTCTATCTGGATGACACCCACCGATTCCTCAGTCAAGAGCAGTGGGACGGAAGTGGGGTCGAAGGAGTCGAGTCCCAGTTCAAAGCGGTCATCGACAAGCGAGTCGAACAGGGCTATACGGCAATCCAGTCAGAACCAGACGGCCACCGCCTCTCTCTCTGCAACGCGGGGTGCACCCAGATCGATCTCAGTCTCGTCCAGGACTACGACCGCAAGGCGAAGTACATCGCGGGCAAAGGGCTCGTCCACAACATGGGGATCGGATCGTGGCACCACTCGGCGCAACTCACCGAGGAAGGCGCCCGGCGCCTTGCCCGTCTGTTCGTCGCGCGTTTCGGCGCATACCCTGTGACCTGGTTCACGGCGCAGGAAGTCGATCTTGCGCCTGCGGGCACGGAGTCGGTCTGGATGGCGGCAGCGGAAGAGATTGAGGCCACCGACGACTACGACCACCCGCAGTCTGTGCATCAGGCCGCCGGGGCGCCGAAATCTCCGTGGGTCGAACAGCCGTGGCATGACTTCACGATGATTCAAGGAGGGCACAATACCCTGCCGTCGCTCGCCCACTATCAGGAGTCCTGGGACTACGTACCGACCAAGCCATTCCTGGAAAGCGAACTCAACTACGAAGGAATGCGCCTCAGCATCGATGCGGCGATCGTGCGAAAGGGTGCGTACAAGGCGATTCTTGCGGGGAGCTCGGGCTATTCATACGGATCCCAAGGAATCTGGAACGTCAGCCTGGACGGATACGGCGAAGACGTCTCCTGGTGGGACGGCCTGCATCAAGCGGGCGGCGAGCAGATGGGCATTATGAAGCGAATCTTCACGTCTCTCGATTGGCCGCACCTCGAACCAAGGTTCACGGATCCGGCGTGGGTGGACTTCGCTCACGGAGGATCAAGCGCCGTGGCGTCCGACTCCAACGACACCTATGTGGGCTACTTCTACCATTCATCCCCTGAGACCGGGCTGCTCAGGCAGATGGATCCTGCCAGCGCATATCGTGCAACGTGGATCGATCCCACAACCGGAGACCGGACCGAGATCGCGACGGAAGTCACTCCGAGCGCGTCGGGCAGTTGGTGCATGCCGCTCAAGCCGACAGAGTCGGACTGGGTGCTGCTCGTCGAGAAGAACGGCGTCGCCACGACCGCGCCGGGAGCGGAACCGACGTGCGCAGGTACTGAAGATGACCAGCTGCCTGCGCCGGTGGGCGAATGGAAATTCGACGCGAGCAACGGCGATCAGGTCGACGACGCCTCTGGCAATGGGCACCCGGCCGTACTACACGACGGCGCCAGTGTCGTCGACAGCGGTATCTCAGGCAAAGCACTCAGCCTCGACGGGGTCAACGACTTCGCTGAGGTGGCGGACACTCCAGGTCTGGACGGGTTCGCCGAGTTCACGCTCTCCATCTGGGTGAACGTGAACGGCGCGCCCGGTGCAAACGTCACCCCCCTCGGTAAAGAAAGTTCGACAGGCGCGGGAGGAGGAGCAAGATTCTTGGTGCTCCCCTCGGGCGCTGGGCACTTCGTCGCTCAAACGACGAACACCGGGTGGTACTCCGGTGTGGCCAGCTTCAACCGCCCCCTCGTGCCAGGCACCTGGGAACACTTGGTTGCGGTATACGACGGTGCGCAATACCGGGCCTATCTCAATGGTGTGGAAACGGGCGCCAGCGGGATGATCAGCGGATCACTCAAAGACATCACCGACCCGTGGCGCTTCGGTCACAAGACGGCATCGAATCTCGCCTTCATGAACGGGCTGATCGACGAAGCCCAGATCTACGACAGCGCACTGTCGGATGGCCAGGTAATCGAACTGTACGAGAGCTACCGACTGCCGTAGGCATTGCGTGCTGCTCAACACGCAGCGGAGGCGCTCGGCTGACCGATAGCCTCCGCTGCGTCGAAAGCAGAGCTGCACTTGGAGAACACCCCGGCCCTCGTCTCCCTTCGTGGGGAAGGTGACGAGAGCCGAGGCCGAGGAGAAGCGGGGAGCGCTTCTCCGGGTGAGACTCCACCCCGGCGCAGATAGGGAGGATCGCGCCGGTGGAGTCCTACCGCTCACGTTGCCCGTGAACCCGGGGTGCTGGGGTCGAGCCGCCGACATCCGTACGTACCCCACCCAACACAATTATCGAGACCCATCCGCAGGGACGACACTCTCGAAAGTCACCCGATGGCGGTGACATTTGTCACCCCGTTCCACGCAATGGCGCGGCAGCATGAGGCACCCGACCGTCCGGTGTCGTAGTCTGCGACTGTCCGTTCGCGCAGCTCGATGAGGAGTAGGGAATGAGCCTCACACCATCCGCTCGGCGGGAAGGCGACCAGGCACTAGCCCGGCCGCTGATCGACAGGATCGAGAAGGCCGTCGATCCGTCATCATGGGATCCGGTCTCCCGAAGCATCGCCCGCACCGCCCTGCTTCTGGCACACGTCGAGATCCCCCTGACAGTCATCGGCCTGCTCGCATCGAGCGACACCCTCTTCGGTTTCCCCGAATCCCAGAACGGCCTGGCCGCGACCCTGCTCATCCTCTTCGGGGTCGTCAACCTCACCGCATCTCTCATCGCCGTGGGTGGGGAGGAGAAGAAGCGATCACTGCTGATCGTGTGCAGCCTGGCCGCCGGCCTCCCCTACCTCGTGATCTTCAGAGAGTGGGGCGGCCCGGTCTGGGAACTGCTGTTCTTCACCACCACACTGCTGCTGCGTCCGCGGTTGAACCGTTGGTTGCTCCCCTTCGTCCTGACCGCCATCCTCATCGACCTCTGGCTCACCCGCGGAGCGCTGCACGCCACCCGCACGGTCGTCCTGCTCCTGATCGCCGTCGGGGTCGGACTGTGCGTCGCGTGGGTGACCACGAGCTCGTCGCGAATGCGCGCTGCGGAGGCCATGCTGCTCCCCGCGGCCATTCAGGCCGAACGAATCCGCATCGCTCGCGACCTCCACGACACCCTCGGAACATCGCTGACCGCAGCGGCCACCAAGATCGCCTACGCTGATCTCCTCATCGATACCGACCCTGAGACCGCCCGTCGCGAGCTCACCGATCTGCACCGGCTCATCCGCACCGCGCTGAAAGACATGAGGACGACAGCACTCGAAGCGCGGCAGCCCGACCTCGCTCAGGAGCTCCGCGAGGCTGTCTCGCTCCTGAAATCCGTCGGACTCACTGTCCACGTGACCGGCGATGCCCGCTCCGTCGTCAGCCACGCACAGGCTGCCGCCGCATTCCTGATCCGTGAATCGTCGACCAACATCATCCGGCACACACGCGCCGAACTGGTTCACATCACGTTGGCGCCCGGAAGCGTCGGAATCTGGGACGACGGCACCCCTATCGAACACGACGACGCTCCAGGCACCGGGCTCATAGGACTGACCGAGCGCGTCGAGTCCTCCGGTGGAGCACTCGTGTTCGGCAGAAACGACGCCGGTGGTTTTCATATCGTCGCGTCATGGAAGCCACCGGCGTCGTGACAGAACGGTCGCACTGCGCCTAAGGCGCCGCTACAGCATCGAACGCAATGACCCCGCGATCACCGCGTGTGCCTGATTCGTCTGCGTCCTGCCGTGATCATCGCTCCCCCGAGCACGAGGAACGTGCCCATCATCACCGCATACCACGACAGCTCCCCACCGGTCTGTGCCAGAGGCGCATCGGTGGACGCCGGCGTCGGCGTCGGCGGTGCAGGGAGTACGTCGATGGTGTTCGTCAATCCGACGTGAACGACTGTTCCATCGGAGATCGTGATGATCGCCTGATCGAAGCTCGGCGGCGCCCAACTCGTACCGGGGACACCAGCGGGTGTTTCTTCCTCGAGCGTGACGATCGCTCCCGCCGGCAGCACGGGGCCGCTCACCGGCACCCCGTCGGCGTGGACGGTCAACGTCCCTTCTCCAGCTTCGTAGTAGTCGCCGGCCGGGTAGTTGTAATGCACGATGAACGCACGATCAGTCCCGATCAAGGAATGCCCGGAGCCGACGACATCCTTGATGATGTCGAACGTTCCCGTGCACGCTGAGACCTCTACCTCGCTGCTCGTGACCGTGTCGTCTCCCGGCAACGCCGTACCGTTCTGTGCGGTACTCGTCAGTGCAGCCTGAACGGTGGCGGTGCTGCCGGCCGAGGAATCGAGAGCGAGGGAGAGCGTCGCAGTCGACCCGGGTTCGATCCGCTCGATCGTCCACACGCCCGTGGCGGGGTCGAAGGTCCCGCCGTCACCGGCGTCGACACTTCTCACGGTCACTCCGGGCGGAATGCTGACGGACACGGTGACCGACGTCGCATCGACCGTTCGGGGATCGTTGGTCACGGAGATGTCGTAGCGGCCTCCCGGCGCGGGCACGCACACCGGATCGCCCACGGAGTCGATCGACAGCAGCGGTGAGATCTGCAATCCGACCTTGGCGGGTTCCACGGGAAGCAGCCATGAGCTGTTGTCAATCCGGAATGCAGCCACCGCGAAGCTGTTCCATGCCACCCCCTCTGCATTGTCCGGCGCCGTGATGGGCAGCTGGATGTTCTGGGTCTCGGCGACATCGAACACCTCCGCGCCGAAGTCGACGCGGATCGCTCTCACGGTACTGAGATCTGCTGGAAGAACAGTCGTCCAGTCATCGATGCACCCCGCGGGTGCTGATGCCCGAGGAGCCCCTGACTGCATGACCTCGCCCCGGCACGGATTCGACGACAGCGAGTACTGGATGGTCGCACCCGGCACCGCGGTCGTGACCGCGGATGCCAGCTGAGCCTGCCACATGGATCCCCGCGTCTGGCCCGCGGCCGGTCCCACGCCCGTGTCGCCGACGTAGGGAAGGATGTCGTAGGCGATGACATTCGAGATCGGCACGTTGCCGGTGTTCGTCACGTCCAGCCGGTACTCGGATGATTCCCCGGGAAGAGTCCGACCAACAGCCGGAGTCGCCTGGAAGACGGGATCAAGCGACCCCTTCACCCATTTCGTCCCCCCGACCGCCCCGGAGGCGACGACCGTGTACGGCGCCGACGTCGTGCAACCGAGCGCTGCGGAGTCGTCGAGACCGGACGTGTTCTCGGGGTCGGCGGTCGCGGGCGAGCGGGCATCCCCGCATTGATCGGGCTTCTTGTGATTCGCGATAGCCGCATCGAAGAACTGCGCCGTATTGAGTCGCTGACCCACCGGCGCGTTCGGCTGGACCTCGGCCTGGAAACTGAGCCGGAGGAAGCCGGTGTTCGGCGGGATGCCGGCGGAACCGGGCCAGCTGACCCGCAGCAGTTGCCTGCCTGTTCCATTGAAATCGTCGATGACCTCCACCTTCATCGCGCTCGTGGGCACTCCTGCCAGCACCGCGGCATCCGACTGCACGGCCAGCGACCCGGGGACGTAGCGCAGGTCGGCAGGAAGCAGATCCGTCACGACAGGGAACCAGTTCACGCTTCCCGCTAGGGCCTTGCCCTGGAACGAGAACGTCACCCGCCCGCTGATTCCCTGCACCGAGTTGCTGGAGTTCTTGAACACCTGATACGACGGCGCGCTCGGCGGCACCTTCACGTACCCGCAACGCGTCGCCACCGGCGCTGTGAGATCCAGGGCTGTGATCGTCGCCCCCGTGGCAGCGTCGGCCAATGACGCAGACGTGAAGCAGTTCTCGATGTACACGTCGTCACCACCGGTCGGCACACCCGACTGCTGATAGACGGCTCCGGTCGAGTCCGTCGGAAGCGTCGTCGAGACGGGAGGCGTGATCAAGAACCGGAGCGTGTCTCCCGCAGCGAGTTGCCCCGTCACGTGCAGCTGGGTCACCCATTCTCCTACAGGCAGAGACACCGTCCGGGCCGAGGATTCGCCCGCGGCACTTCCCGGCTGGTAGGTGATGACCCCTGTTCCACCGAGGTTCGTCACGTAGCTCACGTGCAGCGGTTCCGTCGACGTCAGAACCGTCCCGTTCGCCAGGGCGACCGACAGGGCGCCGGTGGCAGGCGTCGAACACGTTGTCGAACCGTCCGTTGGAGAGGACCACAGGCAGGGAAGCGGATCGACGATGTCGAGATTCAAGGCCGAGGAGCCGCTGTTCGCGGCAACGATCATCCACCCCGTCGACTGACCGCGTTGGGCCAGAAAGGGAGACGACAGAGGTGGCCTCTTCGCGATAGACCCGGCCCCGACCATGTGCTGAAGTCCGTGCGTGACAGCCGCGCCCGCTGAGTGCAATGTCTCGTCAGGGCGGAAGAGCGGATGCGCCGTCGCGGAGGCGGTGTTGGTCACGACCGATGCTGTCGTGAACGTCGACGACGGGTATCGCAACACGAGCTGGTACTCGGGCGGGGTTGCGAAACCGTATCCGAGCGGCCCCGGTGTTGACGGGTCAGACCAGGAAGGCCAGGTGACGAGCCGGGTCACGGGATCGAACACGCCGCCGCCAGTCGCCGACACGAACTCCGCTCCGTCGGGGATGTGATCGACGGTGACGACCTCCGTCACGCCCCACACACCCGTCGTGGGCGGACTCACGTTGGGAGGCCCCGCATGGCGGGTCTGGACGAAGTACGTCACCGGCGCATCCAAGGCAGGGGTGACGTTGGGATTCGACAGTCTCTTCGTCGTCACGATCGTCGGATCCGACGTCACAGTTGCCGACGTGGTGGCTGTCACGCTGATGCCTTCGACGGCGAAGGAGACGACCGGATTGATCGTGTCACCGTTCGGGGACCCCGCGTTCGGAGGCAGCACGCTGAACGTCATCTGCCCCGACGAACCAGCCGGAATCGGATCGCTGAGCACCCAGGTGATCACACCGTTCTGCACAGTCGGCGCCTGAGAGAACCCACCTGTCGACGGCGACGCGCTATAGAAAGCGGTCGCGACGTTGGCGTCCGGAGACAGGGTCGGCAGCGGGACTGTGATCCGTCCACCCGTGCACGCTGTGTCGACAGAACTGCAGGACCAGGAGATCTGGAAGGTCGCCGGAGTGCCAGCTGCGGCCGTCGGCGTCACGGCACTGACCGTCAGTCCCAACGACGGCGCGGCCCACGCCGGCTGCGCGACGAAGAGCCCGCTCGCGGCGACCGCCACGCCGAGTACCGCAGCGACCAAACGCCCCGCGAGCGTCCCCGTTCGGGTACGACGAATTGCCCCCATGAGATCCCCATTCCACAACGCCCGCGCGACATCTGTTCGCGCGAAACAACTCACGCGACGCTATCCGACGCAGAACGAGACCGACGTCTTCCCCGGAAGACCGATGACATTTGTCATGGCTCAAGAACAGTGATCGCACGCTATCGTCGCGAGAAGGGCAGACTGGCCGTACACGCCAGGGCGGATGCCCATCCCCACTGCCCCGGCACCTGTGCTGTGGGGCTATGGTTGGGCGCGGAGTGGAGAGGAGAGCCCCGTGGTACACGGCCCCGACCGGCCTCGGCCATCCGATATTGCGGACAATGTGATCCGGATCCTGATCGCGGACGACCAATCCCTTATCCGACAGTCGCTCGCCGCAGTGGTGAACCTGCAGCCGGACTTCCACGTCGTGGCCGAAGCGTCATCTGGCGCAGACGCGATCCGTCTCGCCGACGACACCCGGCCTGATGTCGCTCTCCTCGATGTCCACATGCCTGACATCGACGGGATCAGCACGGCGGAGGAGATCATCCGATCGGTCCCGGGCTGTCACGTCCTCATGCTGACTGCATTCGCCCGGCCCGGGTACCTCAGCCGAGCGATGAAGCTGGGCGCGTCCGGGTTCATCCTCAAAGACGTTCCTGCTGCAGAGCTCTTCAGCGCGATCCGCACCGTCAACCGCGGAGTCCGTGTCGTGGACCCCACTCTGGCGTCGGAGAGCCTCGCGAAAGGCGCGTCTCCCCTCACGATGAGAGAGACCCAGGTCCTCGCCGCCGTACTCGCCGAGGCGTCCACGACTGCGATCGCAGGATCGCTCCACCTCACCGAGGGCACCGTGCGCAATGTGATCTCCGAGGCGATGGCCAAACTCCACGCCTCACGCCGGTCCGATGCTGCACGCATCGCGGCACAGAACGGCTGGCTCGACGCCCTATGAAGAGATTCAGCTATCGGTACGGACTCAGGGGAACGCAGACAGATCTGACTTGAGGGCGCGAACGAGGCGATCGGCACGGCGGTCCATCAGACCGAAAGAACGGTTCGTGTTGTACGCGAAGCCGATCTGCTCGTCCGCGTCGGCGAACACGAGTTGCCCGAGCGCACCGTCATGCCCGAAGGAATGGCTTGACAGAAGAGGTCGGTCGACCGCCCGGCGGAGCATGAAGCCGGACGAGAACATCGCCGTGGGCGATGAGACCCCTCCCCAATGGGGCACGTCTGTCGGTGCGTCGAGGATGGTATCGACCGACTGATCGGACAAGAGTCGCACACCATCGATCTCTCCGACTGCAGCGGCGAACAGCCGAGCCAGCGAGGAGGTTGTGGCGACGACTCCCGCGGCTGGCAGTCCGGCCTTGATGACGTCGATGTCGTTGAAAGCCGCTTCCGGATTCCAGAGTGCGGTTCCCATCGTCACGGAGCGCATGACCTCGGGGCGGATGCGCATCTTGCGTACGTGCGCCAGCACCCGCAATGGGATCTTCGCAGGGTTCTCCCGGGGTGCTGGCCGGGTGACCGCCAGCCGATACGTCTCGCGCGCCGGCAGGCCCAGCCAGAGGTCCAAGCCGAGGGGCGCGCGGAGTTCGCTCTCGATGAGGATCCGAGGATGCTGTCCTGTTGCTCGTCGTAGGATCTCGCCGACCAGCCACCCCCAGGTGAGGGCGTGGTAGCCGAACTGCTGCCCACTGGGCCAGAGCGGTTCCTGATCCTCAAGGGCTCGAATGACGGGTTCCCAGGCGAGAAGGTCCGGAAGGGCGAGATCCGAGTGGAGCGAGATCAGGCCCGCACGGTGGTCGAGGACCTCGCGGATGGTGATGCTCTGCTTCCCGTTCCGCCCGAAGTCCGGCCAGACCGACATGACCGGAGCGTCGATCTCCATCTGGCCGGCGTCGACGAGTCGATGGATGAGAAGCGCGAGAACTCCCTTGCTGACGGAGAACGCGGTGGCAAGAGTGTCCCGTCGCCACGCACCGTCCTCCGTCGGTTGCGCGCTTCCGCTCATCAGGTCGACGACCTGCCGACCTCGATGGTAGATCGCGAGCGAATGCCCGGCCAGATGGTCCGCGCTGATCGCAGCGAACTCGTCGCGGACGCGTGAGAACGTCGTCTCGGCGTCACCGCGGATCATCATCGGGAGCACGCCGCCTCCCGTCGTCGACTTCGCCGCGGTGGGGACGGCTGCCCGTGCAGATCGCACCGGTCCAACAGAACGGCCGTCACGCGTCAGCCACGTCGGCCGACGAAGTGGTCCATCGTGCGGTTGACGCCGAGAGCGTTCATGATCGCGTCGAATCCGCGAACCGGGAACATTCGTCCGCTGGGCAGGAGCCGGACCGCTCCGGGCATGATCAGCTGCTCCTTGCCCCGGCTCACCGCTGTGAGGATCTTCTCCGCCACCACGTCTTCGTCGAGGATCGGAAGCAGGAACGGGTACTTCGTCTTGACCCCTTCGAACATGCCTGTGTTGACGTAGAACGGGCACACGATCAACGTGCGCACCGAGCTGCCCTCGGTGCGAAGCTCGGCACGCAGCGATTCGTTGAATCCGAACGCGGCGAACTTGCTCGCCGAGTAGTCGGTCTGCCGGGCGACCCCCACCAGCCCTGCCGCGCTGGCGACAGTGACGACGGTGCCGCGGTCGCGCTGCAGCATTCCCCCGAGAAAGGCGCGTGTCATCCAGTAGAGACTGAGCGTGTTCACGGCGAATGTGCGCTGGATCGCGTCGGGATCGGAATCGAGGAGCCGCTTGCCCGTGACGATCCCGGCGTTGTTGATGAGGATGTCGACTGTGCCCGTGTCGGCCGCCGCCGCGTCCACCGCCGCCCGGTCGGTGATGTCGATGGTTCGCACCTGCGCCTGCCCGCCGAACGATCGGATCTCGTCACGGACCTTGGTGCCGCGTTCCTCTGAGAGGTCCCAGATCGTGACGCGAGCGCCGCGCCGCGCCGCGCCGATCGCCATCAAACGACCGATACCGCTGCCGGCTCCGGTGATCAGCACGTGCGAGCCCGTGAATCGGACACGGTTGTTCATGTTCTCTCCTGTCGGTCAGAGCTTGTGGACGACCCGCCGCCGATAGGGCGCAACCGCACGCTCACGGCGCTCAGAGCCGATTCAGGGCATCTCGCAGCGCTGTGACGCGCTCGGGATCGCCCGCCCCAGCGGCGAAGGCGAGAACGCTGTCGACACTCATGCCGTATGCCATCTGAATCATGGGGTGCTCCGGCAGTTCAGGAAGCAGCTCATCGATGACTGCCCGCGCATCGGGCGCGTCCAGAAGCACGCGCAGCGGGGTGGTTGAAAGATCGTAGGTGGCCATGTGATTCTCCAGTCGATGTGATGGGTGGGTACTGCGAAGTGATATAGGGCGCGATGCTCCCCGCTGGTCAGGAGCTCGAACGGATGTGTGCCACGTACATCTCCACCATCGCGAAGAGTTCGGCGTCGTACGGCCCCCATTCCGGACGCGGGGTGTCCGGTCCGACGTACGGCTCGTCCGCATAACGGCCCTGATACTCGGCGAGCTTGACCTCGAGCTCGGCTTTGATGCCCGCGTAGCCCGGGTCGTCGGCGACGTTGCGCACTTCGCTCGGGTCGCTCTTCAGATCGTAGAGCTCCCACTCGGGCTCGAACACGGTGTGAGATGCGCCGGGAACATCGAGGCCTGCGCCGTAGTAGTAGATGAGTTTGTGATCGGCCGTGCGGATGCCGTAGTGCGCGGGTGCCGCGTGGATCGGATCGTCATGCTCCCAGTACCGGTAGTACACGGCATCCGGCCAGTCCTCCACCTCCTCGCCCCGCAGCAGGGAACGGAAGCTGCGCCCCTGAGACGTGGGAAGAGCCTCGGCGGCGTCGACCCCGCAGATGTCGAGGAAGGTCGCGGCGAAGTCGACGTTCGTGATGATCGCATCGCACGTGCTGCCCGCTTCGATCTCGGCCGGCCAGCGCATCAGCATCGGCATCTGCAGCGACTGATCGAACATCAGGCGCTTGTCGAACCAGCCGTGGTCACCGAGGAAGAAGCCCTGGTCCGAGGTGTACACGACGAGCGTGTTCTCGGCCAGACCGCGTTCCTCCAGGTGGTCGAGCAGCCGGCCGATGTTGTCGTCGATCGACTGGATGCACTGCAGGTAGTCGCGCATGTAGATCTGGTACTTCCAGCGCATCCGCGCTTCGCGGTTCTCCGGTCCGCGCAGGTGCTCCGGCACCTCCTGCTTCAGGTCCTCGGAGCCCATATCGTCGGCGATCGTCATCCGGACTCCGCGCACCGCCTTGCTGCGCGTCTCGTAGTCGTCGAAGAACGTCTCGGGCTCGGGGATCGAGCCGTCCGCGTACAGGTGCTTGTGCTTCTCGTCGGGAACCCATGGTCGATGCGGCGCCTTGTGGTGCACCATCATGCAGAACGGCTCGTCTTCACCGAGCGAATCGATCCAGTCGAGGGAGAGGTCGGTGACGATGTCGGTGGCGTAGCCCTGCACCGGCCGGGCACCCGTTTCATCGATCATCATCGGGTCGACGTAGTCTCCCTGGCCTGGGAAGATCTTCCAGGCGTCGAAGCCGCGTGGAAGCGCCGTGCCGTGCTCGCCCAGGTGCCATTTGCCGAACATCGCGGTCTTGTAGCCGCTCTGCTGGAGGACCTCGGGGAAGGTCGGCACGCGATAGTCCATCTCGGTCCAGATCGAGGAGACGCCGTTGACGTGACTGTACGTCCCGGTCAGGATCGTCGCACGCGACGGACTGCAGATCGAGTTCGTGCAGAACACGGCGTCCATCCGCATGCCCTCGGCGGCGATCCGATCGAGATGAGGGGTGTGGTTCACTCTGCTGCCGTATGCCGAGATCGCATGCGCCGCGTGGTCGTCGGACATGACGAAGATGACGTTCGTTCGAGTCATGATCTTCTTTCGAGGTTTGAGCGAATCAGGAAGGGCTGGCGACGAGTTCGGCGGCACTCGGCTCGTATCCGAGTCGCCACGCCTTCACCCACACGGGAGCGAGCACTGGCACAGGTTCGGAGTAGATCGTCCAGATGGAGCCAGTGCCAGAGGGCATGCCGATCTCGCGTTGCAGCGGGCCACGCGGTCCGCTGGCCGACGGCTCGTGGTCCGTCCACGCAAGAATCGCTCCTTCGGTCTCGCAAGACGCGATGAGCAGGCCATCGCGGATCTCAGCGATCGGCTTGGATGTCGCCCGGTGGACACCGCCAGGGCGCCACTTCTCTTCGAGAACCTCCTCCGGTACGGCGCCGAGGTCGCCGTACCGCTCGATCCACGCATCCAGCGCGGCGCGAAGCCGGGTGAGGTCGCGTCGGTTGGCCGGCTCCGCGACGAGGTTGACCAGCTCATGAGGATCCACCACGATGTCGTACAGCTCTTCGCGGGGCTTGGATTGGGCGACGACGGCGCGCTGTGCGGCT
The DNA here is from genome assembly GCF_030816295.1 of Microbacterium natoriense. Taxonomy (NCBI): domain Bacteria; kingdom Bacillati; phylum Actinomycetota; class Actinomycetes; order Micrococcales; family Microbacteriaceae; genus Microbacterium; species Microbacterium natoriense. The sequence goes on from NZ_JAUSXV010000001.1 coordinate 458,043, forward strand.
GTCATGGTCGTCAGCGCTTCCCCCCGCGCCCGTTGCTGGCACTCGTCGGACGCGAGCTTGCGGAACGCGGCCCACGTCGACAGCTGATCGGAGTAATCGGTATGGATCATCGCCGGCTTGTCCGGATGGTAGTTCCTGATATAGCGGAATCGGTGATCTCGGACGGTGCGCGACCGATCCTCCGCCTCGCCCTGGCGGTCCCGTCCGCCATAGGTGAACTCGTTCGGCTCGGTCACCACGGCGCCATCCACACCGAAGAGCGGCACGCCGTGCATGAACGAGGGCACGTCGATGCCCGCCAGCGCGAGCATCGTGGGAGCGAGATCCATGGTGTGCGCGAGGTCGGAGGAAGTCGCGGCCTCGGGGAGATGTCCCGGCCAGCTCACGAGGAGCGGCTCTCGCAGCCCCGCTTCACCGGCCCAGCGTTTGGCCTTCGGCATCCCCTTGCCGTGGTCGCTCCAGAAGACGACGATCGTGTCATCGAGGAGTCCGTCTGCTTCGAGCTCATCGAGGATCTGTCCTGCCCAGTGGTCCATCTCGGTGATGAGGTCTGCGTAACGGGCCCAGGCCGTGCGGAACACCTCGTCGTCGGGATAGTACGGCGGGATCGGCGCCGCAGCAGGGTCGTGCCGTTCGGCGTCGGTGACGTGGCTCGTCGCGGCGGCGAAGGCGTCGTCCTCGAGGTACAGCTGAGACTCATGCGTGCTCATCCCGTGGAACATGGCGAAGAACGGCGTGTCCGCAGTCGGGCGGTTTCGCCAGTGCGCGGCCGGGCTGCAGTCGTCGAAGACGACCTCGGGCAGGTCGACCTGAAAATCGGTGAACCAGTTGTTGGTGCAGTAGTAACCCGCTTCTCGGAAGATCTCCGGCAGAAGACGCACCGTCGGCGGAGGGACAGCCTTGGAACGCATGTGCATCGTGCCGATGGCTGTCGGATAGCATCCCGTGACTATCGCCGAGCGAGCGGGAGCACAGATGGGAGCCGCCGCGAATGCGTTGTCGAATCGCACTCCGCGCGCGGCAAGAGCATCGAGATTCGGCGTGTGCGCGTACTCGGCACCCGGCCAGATGCCGGCGTAGCATCCGAGGTCCGGATTGATGTCGTGAGTGCTGATCCAGAGGATGTTGGGCCTGATGACGCCAGATCCCTGACTCACGACACGACCGCCGCTGCAGTCGTCTGCGCAAGATCGTCAGCCATCTCCCGCAGCTTCGTCACCGACACCCCGCCGACCGCAGCGATACCCATGATGCTCGCCATCGGGGTCGCGGTGATCAGTTCTGTCGTGACGAGCCAGGGAAGATGCCGCTCGAGCACCTCGCGGGTGACCCCGTCGGCGAGCAGCGCCTGCACCGGCGCCATGAGAAGCTCCCTCGCCGGCAGTTCGGCGAGATCCGGGAGGGGCTCGGCGATCTTCAACGCGCGATCGAGATCGACGGCCACACGCAGATGTTCGGCCGTGACATCGCCGTCAGGCAGCCCGAGCCGGGTGAAGATGCTGGGCGGGGCGTCGTTCTCTCGAAGAAGCGAGATGAGCAGCTCGATCATCCGCTGCTCGACCTCGTCGTCGACGATCGGCGTCGTCTGGCCGGGATCGGTCTCGAGATCCCACAGCAGGGTGCCGTGCTGCCAGGAGTTGATGCGGAAACCTCCGACGGAGTCGACCCGCATGGTGCGCAGGCCCTTCGTGAAGGAGAACGGCGCCGCTGGTTCCCACTCGGCCAGCTCTGAGACGGAGAAGCGGCTGCGCATGTGCGTCGGCATGAGGGTGTAGTCCTCGATCGGGCCGTTGGCCGGATCGACGCTCGCCCGCATGTAGACGTAGCGGCCGTCGGTCACGTTGACATGACCGCCGTGGATGCCGAACAGCGCGCCCTCCTTGCCTCCTTCGAGCGCGAGGTCCTTGCCGAGCATGTCCTCAGTCGGCTCGACGCCGAAGAAGCGCAGCATCGTCGGCGCGATGTCGATCGTCTGCGCCAGCTCACCCCGACGAACATCGGCGCCGCCCGTGCGCGGATCCCAGAGGAACATCGGCAGGTGGACGAGTTCGTTGAACCACGGCTGCACCGACTTCGCCCACCAGCCGTGCTCGCCGAGCAGGAAGCCGTGATCGGTGTTGACGAGCAGCATCGTGTCCTTCCACATGTCGTGCTCGTCCATGAAGTCCATGACCCGACCCAGCGAGAAATCGCACATCGAGACCAGCGCGGCATACTCGCGCCGAGCCTGCTCGACCTGATCCTGCGGCTCGACGACCTTGTTGTACCCCGGCCAGTCGACCACGGGGCCTTCGTAGTCGCTCGGGTACAGGTCGCGGTACTTGTCGTGCGCGAAGAAGGGCTCGTGCGGATCGAACAGTTCCAGCTGCAGCATCCAGCGGTCGGCATCGACATTCGTCTCGAGGAACTCGACGGCGGCGTCGACCGTCCGCGTCTGCGTGTGCTCGGCCTCCGTCGACATGTACTTGCGGTTGACCGCATCCTGCGTCTTCAGCACGGCCGGGAATCGAACGCCGCGCAATGCGTCGGCGTCGCCCTTCCACGGGTCGCCCTCCTGCCCGCGGAAGAACTCCCAGGTGTTGTAGCGCGTGTGATACGTGGCGCCGCCGTCCTCCCAGTAGTGCTGGTGATCGGTGACCAGATGCGTGTGCACCCCTGCGTTCTTGAGCATCTCTGGCATCGAATCGTCGAACGGCTCGAGGGGCCCCCAGCTGCGGTGCAGGAAGTTGTGTCGCCCCGTGTGCATCTCACGCCGAGCCGGCATGCACGGCATGGACCCGGCATAGAAGTTGTCGAACGTCGCTGCCCTGTGCGCCAGCCGGGCGAAGTTCGGGGCGTCGACGAAGGTGTCACCGTACGGCGGCAGCATGTGCCGGTTGAGGCTGTCGAACATCAGGATGATGGCGCGCATGGTGGTCCTTGCTTTCCTGTCACACCTTGAGCGTGACCGTGCTGGTCGATTCTCGGTTCTGGCTTGCGAGCAGTGCGTGCCGTTCCGCGCGGCGCTTCGCCTGCAGCGCGGGATTCGGCACCGGTGCCGCGAGGAACAATCGCTGGGTATACGGATGCCGGGGGTTCGTCGTCACCTGTTCCGCGTCGCCCCACTCCACGACCTCGCCGTGGTACATCACCGCGACGCGATTGCTGAGATGACGGACGACGGCGAGGTCATGTGACACGAACAGGTACGCGACACCGGTGTCGTCCTGGATCTCCTTGAAGAGCTCGAGGACTCGCGCCTGCGTCGACAGATCGAGCGCCGACACCGGTTCGTCGCACACGATGAGCCGTGGTTGCAGGGCGAGCGCACGCGCGATCGCCACTCGCTGGCGCTGCCCGCCGCTGAACTCACGGGGCAGTCGTTCGGCGGCGTCGCCGGGAAGGCGCACCTGGTCGAGCAGCTTGCGAACCCTCGCGCGGGCGTCCTTCACGCTGACGTTGCGGACGGTGAGCGGCTCCATGAGGATCTGCTCGATCGTCATGGAGGGATTGAGTGACGTGTACGGGTCTTGGAAGACCACCTGGATGTCGTGCCCGAGCGCTCGACGCTGCCGCGACGAGAGGTGGGCGATATCGCGGCCGTCGTACTCGATGGTCCCGTCAGTGACCGGCGCCAGCCCGAGCAGTGCCCGTCCGAGCGTGGTCTTGCCCGAGCCGGATTCTCCCACGAGGCCCACGGTCTCACCCGCCTTGATGTCGATCGATACGCCTTTGAGGGCGCGGAACGGCTTCTTGCGGAAGCCCTTGGCCGGGTACTCGACCACCAGATCGCGGATGTCTACGAGCGTGCCGCTCACGGGAGGACTCCTTCGGGTTGCCTCGGTTCGGAAGACGCCGGCTCCATCTCCTCCAGCACGGCGTCGAACAGGGACTGCGTGTAGGGATGCTCCGGGTGCTCGAAGAGGTCGTTCACCGGTCCGGTCTCTACGATCCGTCCTGCGCGCATCACCGACACCGTGTCGCAGATGTCGGCCACCACTCCGAAGTTGTGCGTCACGAGGATCATCCCCATGTTGCGCTCGCTCTGCAGACTTCGCAGAAGGTCCAGGACATCTGCCTGCACCGTCACGTCGAGTGCGGTGGTCGGCTCATCGGCGATGAGCAGGTCCGGATCGCACGAGACGGCGCCGGCGATCAGCACGCGTTGCGCCATTCCGCCCGAGATCTGGTGCGGGTAGGCCGCGAATGTCCGCTCGGGGTTGGGAATTCCGACTCGGCGCAGCAGATCGAGAGCCCGGCGCTTCGCCTCGCCCTTCCCGATGCCGAGCTTCTGGCGCATCGGCTGCACCAGCTGACTGCCGATGGTGAAGCTCGCATCGAGGTTCGACATCGGCTCTTGCGGGATGTATGCGATCTTCAACCCGCGTAGGCCGTTCATCTTCGCGGGGCTCGCAGCAGCGAGGTCTTCGCCTTCGAATTCGATCTGACCGTGGACGATGCGGCCTCCCTCCGGCAGGAGCCGGAGAACCGCCCACGCGGTCTGCGTCTTTCCGGAACCGGACTCGCCGATCAGACCGTGCACCTCTCCGCGGTGCACCCGCAGCGAGACGTCTTCGACGACGGTCTTCACGGTGCCGTCATCCTGCCCGTATCCGACAGCGAGGTCCTTCACATCGAGGAGGACATCCGCGTCCTCGAAGTCATGCCCAGCACCGTGGCGCACGACGGGCTCCGACGCGACGCGCGTCACGGCTTCAGGAGTGCGCCGGCTGCGGCGCTGCGGGGCGTCGCTGCGCTCCAGAGTGTCTCTCAGCCCGTTGGCGAGAAGCACGAGGCTGAGGCAGGTCAGACCGATGGCGAGGCTCGGCCAGAGCATGAGGATCGGGCTCGTGTAGAGGTTCGAGAATCCTTCGTTGAGCATGCCGCCCCAGGTCGCTAGAGACAGGTCGCCGAGCCCCAGGAACTCGAGCCCCGCTTGGATCGAGATCGCCAGGCCCATGACGAAGGCGGCTTGGACCAGCGCGGGCCCACGGACCACCGTGAGGATGTGCCGGGCGATGATGCGCCGGTCGCTGAGACCCGAGACCCGTGCGGCATCGACGTAGAGCTCATTGCGGACCGCGCTCACTGTCGAGTAGACCAGGCGGTAGCTCGCCGGTGACAGCAGCACACCGAAGATCACCATCGATACCCAGATCGAGGGGCCGACGACGGCGCGTGCCGCAAGGAGCACGACGATTCCGGGCAGAGCCTGGATGATGCCGACGATCCAGGCGGAGGTGGCCTCGAACCACTTGCCGTAGTAGCCCGCGACGAGTCCGCTGGTGATGCCGAGGACCGACGCCACAGCGATGGCGAGCACTGCTCCGGCGATGCTGAAACGCGTCGCGGAAAGCAGACGGGAGAGCACGTCGCGCCCTGCGCTGTCGGTGCCGAGAGGGTGATCGGCGCTGATCGGGCCGAACACGGCGGCTGCCGATGCCGTATCGGGGTCGTGCGGAGCGAGTGCCGGTCCGAAGATCGCGAGGAAGGCGACCAGCAGGAGGAAGCCGAGCGCGATGGCAGGAAGCGGCTTCTTCAGGAGTCGCCACAGAGTTCGAGACGAGCGGGAAGCGATCGGCCGAGCCTCGCCGGCGATCTCGACGCCCTGGGGATCGATCATGACAGACGCACCTTCGGATTGAGCCACCCCTGAGCGAGGTCGACGAGGAGATTCAGGATGACCACGAGGATCGCAGTGACCACGACGAGGCCCATGACGAGAGGGATGTCCCCCTGCGAGGTGGCCGTGACCGCGACCTGCCCCATCCCGGGGATGGCGAAGATCTGCTCGATGATGACGGCGCCACCGATGAGACCGACGAACTGCACGCCGAGCACGGCGAGACCGGGCCCTGCGGCATTGCGGAGCACGTGCTGGAAGAGTACGGAGGGTGCGTTCAGGCCGCGGCTGCGCAGAGTTCTCACATAGTCGCCGCGCAGCGAATCGATCATGGACCCACGGATCTGCTGCGTGACGCCGGCGATGCCACCGAGCGCCAGCGCCGTGATCGGAAGGGTGATCGAGCTGAGCCAGCCTGCAGGTGAGTCCGTGAACTGGACGTAGCCGGTGGGCTTGAACCATCCGAGATTCACGGCGAAGACCAGGACGAGTCCGAGAGCGACGAGAAACGCCGGGATCGCCGTCGCGAGCAGAGAGAGAACCTGCACTGCCGTATCGATCCATCCACGGCGTGTCGCGGCGAGGGTGCCCAGGATCACCGACGCGAACGCGACGACGACGATCGCACCGAAGACGAGTGACAGTGTGACGCTCAGTCGGCTGAGGATGGCATCACTCACCGGCTGACTTGTAAACCACGACGTGCCGAGATCGCCGCGGATGAGACCGGACGCCCAGGTCAAGAACTGCTGGGTCAGGGGCTGATCGAGCCCCAGTTCCGTCGCCTTCTGCGCGACGGTCTCGGGCGAAGCATCCTCTCCGAGCATGCGGCGAGCGATGTCTCCGCCCCCGGCATAGAGCAGGGCGAAGGCGATCACGCTGATGGCGATCACGAGGACGATGCCCGAAGCGACGCGTCGAGCGATGAACGAGAGCATATGCGAGTCTTTCGAGAGGGTCGGATGGGGTCGGGCCGGCCCCATCCGACGTCGTCACTGCTTCGGGACGAAGTTCCAGAGGTAGGGGTAGGAGTTTCCGCTTTGGGGCTCCACCGACGTCTTGGCATCGGTCGCGTAGTTCAAGTCCGGGCGGTACCACGGTGCGAACCAGGCTTGTTCGACGATGTACTCGTTGAGTTCCTTGGCCGCAGCCTCCGCCTCTTCCTCCGTGCCGGATTGGATCGTCGCGGCGAGCTCTGCGACGGTCGCGTCCTTGACGCGGAACGGGTTCCACCCCGAGGAAGGAAGCAGGTCGAGGGTCACCGTCTCCCATGACGTGGGCGCCGTCTTGAGCATCATGACGGTGCTGGCGTACTTCGCCGCGAGCAGGTCTGAGAGGAAGCTGGTCGGAGTGACACCGACCTCTTCGACATTGATCCCCACATCCGACAGGTACTGCTTCACCAGCGCGTAGGTGGCCGGGGCGAAGCCGGATGATGTGGGCATCTTGAGCGTGATGTCGCCGGCTGCGTACCCGGCTTCCGCAAGAAGCTCCTCCGCCTTCTCCGGATCGTAGGAGTAGAAGTCATCCAGATCCTTGACGTAGCCCGAGGAGTCGGGAGAGAAGATCGAGGACGTGACCTTCCCGTTGCCCTGACCGACGGACTCGAGCAGCGCCTTTCGATCGAACGCGTAGTTGATCGCCTGGCGGACACGGACATCGGCGAGTGCGGGCTCGATGGCCCCATCGCGATCGAAGAGCAGCAACCCGAAGAAGTTCAACTGCTGGGTTTGCACAGTGAGTCCCGCCGGTTCCAGCTGCGCGATCATCGCGCTGTCCGAAACGGGCGCGCCATTGATCTGCCCGCCTTTGAGGGCGTTGAGGACCGCCGTCGGTGTGGTGTACACGTTCATGACGACCTTCGCGTAATGCTGACTCTCCGGCGCCCAGTAGTCGGGGTTCTTCGTGAAGACGTACGCCGAGCCGACGACGGTCGCCTTCGTGTCGAGGATGTACGGCCCGGAGCCGACCGGGTTGGTCTTCTCATCAGCCGCGTCGAAGGTCGCCGGGCTCTGCTGCAGACCCGGATTCTGCGTGAGGAACGACAGCAGCGAAGGGTTCGGAGAGTTCAACGTGAGTTCAAGCGTCGTGGCATCCACAGCCTTCGCATCAGCGAGCGTCGCCAAGTAGCCCTTCTGGGGAGAGGTCCCATCGCGGAATCGCAGCAGGTTCTGGGCTGCAGCGGATGCGTCGAACTTCGTGCCGTCGGTGAACGTCACGTCGTCGCGAAGGTTCAGGGTGAGCACCGTCATGTCGTCGTTGTACGACCAGTCCGTCGCCAACCATGGCACGACGGTGCCATCAGGCTCGGCGTGCAGGAGCGTGTCGTACACCGCCTGGAGGTAGGGCGATTCGTTGGACCAGGGAGCGTTGTTCGCGGCGAACGTCGTAGACGCGACGATCGTCCCGATAGTCAGTGTTCCCGTTCCCTGGGTGGACTCTGCGCTCGATTCATCCGAGTCCGGCCCTGCGCCGGCGCAGCCGGACAGTGCGAGTGCTGTGATCGCCATCGCCGACACAAGCGCGGCGATGCGTTTCTTGAAAGTAAACATCGATGTCTCTTCCGGTGCGTGAGGTCCACCATGGACCGTCCTTTGCGGTGACGCTAACAGGAATCCGACGAGTATTCAACAAATCGAATAGAAATGATTTGATTTGTTGAATACTTGGATGAACGCGCTCCAGGAGATCTACGCTGGTCTCAACAGCGAAGCTGACCGATTGGACTCGCATGAAGCTCGAGCACCTGCTTCTGGGCATCCTGCTCATCAAGCCGCGAACTGGTTACGAGATCAGTCGCTACATGGAGATGGAAGGCGTGTTCATGCGCCCCCGCACCCACATGAGCCAGGTGTACCGCTCTCTGGCGCAGATGGCCGAACGCGGCTGGGTGAGCTTCGCCGTCAGTACCCGCCCCGGTGCGCAAGACGCCAAGATCTATCGGACGACGCCGGTAGGCCGCGACGTGTTCATGTCCTGGTTGACGAGCGACTACCGTCCGACTCTTGAAGCAGTGAACTACGAGTTCCGAGCCCGGATGTTCTTCTCCGGGTTCCTCGGCCCCGACGCCCTGCTCGCCTTGATCGAGATCGAGATCGACGCCAGGAAGAGGCAGATCAGCAAGTACCGCTACCGCGATCGGACCATCGAAGCAGACCCGGACTCGTCGTTCGACATCGAACTGGTGACACTGGTGGAGGACCACCACCACGAGGGGGGCACGGCGGCGATGGATGTGATGATCGGGCGCCTCGAGAAACTTCACGAGTTGATCACCGAGCACGCTCGACGGGGGGAGGCCACGGATGCCGGAAACCAGAGATCCTGACTCAGGCGTGCAAATGCTGCCCCTCGTCGGCGCGACGTCCCCTGCCGGCGGTGAGGCCCTCTGCAGCGGCGGGTGCAGTTGCGGCATGCCCGGCCGCGCCCAGTTCGAAGCGTCCGGATCGGCGCCGTCAGCAGGGTCTCCCGCCACGGCTGGTTCGCATTCGATCGCGCAGGTTCATGTCCCGAGCGGCGCCTTCACCATGGGCGACTCTTCAGGCGACGAGAATCGTGGCGACGGCGAAACGCCGTTGCATCGGGTTGAAATCGAGGCCTTCGACATCGATGCGACGACGGTGACGAACGACGACTTCGCGCGCTTCGTCGCCGAGACGCGGTATGAGACGGAGGCCGAGACGTGGGGCTTCTCTGCAGTCTTCCATCTCGCGGTGTCGGCGCCTGAGGATGACATCATGGGCCCCGCCGCCGGTACCCCATGGTGGCTCGGTGTACGAGGCGCTGACTGGGCCCACCCCGACGGACGGAACTCGAGCGTGGAGGGGCGGGGAGACCATCCTGTCGTGCACATCAGCTGGAACGACGCGACCGCGTACTGCGAGTGGGCCGGGCGCCGACTGCCCACCGAAGCCGAGTGGGAGTACGCGGCGCGCGGCGGAATCGCCGACGCGAAGTATCCGTGGGGCGACCAGGAGGTCGACGACGGCGGCTGGCGCGCGAACATCTTCCAGGGCGAGTTCCCCCGACGCAACACCGGGGAAGACGGCTGGCTCACGACCGCGCCCGTCCGCACCTTCGAGCCCAATGGATACGGCCTCTGGCAGCCGGTCGGCAACGTCTGGGAATGGTGCGCCGACTGGTTCGATCCTCGGTACTACGCGTCGTCGCCGGTGAGAGATCCGCAGGGTCCGCCACGTGGTGCCGCACGGGTTCTACGCGGTGGGAGCTATCTCTGCCACATCTCCTACTGCAACAGGTACCGCAATTCGGCACGATCGTCGAACACACCGGATTCGTCCATGGGCAATGCCGGATTCCGGACGGTCGCCCTATGAGCCGGCCCCGGTTCCCCCGATCGGTCTTTCGAACGCGGAACCGAACCTGACGCTCGTTTCACGCTGGCCAACGAGCGCACGTTCCTCGCATGGATCCGGACCTCGCTCGCCCTCGTCGCCGGCGGAGTGGCGCTCGAAGTCCTCGGGCTGGATCTGAACTCCGCGTTCCGACTGAGCGCCGCCCTGGTCCTGGTCACAGCAGGCGTGCTCACCCCGGCCATGGCCTGGTGGGGATGGGCGGCCACCGAGCGTGCGCTGCGCCTGCACGTACCGCTGCCCGCGTCTCGCATGGCTCCGCTGCTCGGGCTCGCGGTGACAGGTGCCGGCGTGCTGATCCTCCTTGCGATCCTGGTGCCATGACGCAGCTCTTCGATCCGGGACTGCAGCCGGAGCGGACGGAGCTCGCTTGGCGACGCACCGCTCTCGCCTTCGCCGTGGGGTCGCTCGTCGCGTTGCGGCTGCTGCCGGCGGCCTTCGAGAACGGATGGTGGTCACTCGCCGGAGTGGCCGGGCTCGCTGCATCCGCACTGGTGTGGGTCATGGCGCGAAGCCGCAGCCGTGCCGTGAACTCGGTGCTCGCCGCCGACGGAGACCATGCATCGATGCCCGGAGCCGGGGTGCTCACGACCCTGATGGGGCTCGCGATCGCCGCGGGTCTGGCCGGGGTCGCGATCGTTGTCGCGGTCTCCCTTCCCTCGCTCTTCTGACGGGGAGATGACAAACGATGAGCGAGAGAGCGGACCACGATGAACCGAACAGCGAGACCCCGACCGATCTCACGCCGCAAACGTGTGCTCGCCTGGATCGGCGCGAGTGCGGCTCTCCTGCTGCTGGCAGGAATCGCCGTCGGGGGCGTGCTGCTGTGGAGGGCGTCGGACCTTCTCGTGAAGCCTGTGGACACCCAACCCCTCGGCACGAGCATCGTCGAGGCCACCGCCGACACGGTGACGCTTCCGGCGGAAGCAGCAGCGACATCGCCAGGCGTGTTCGGGCTCGACTGGGAGTGCGGCGACGATATCTGCCACGGGCTGGTCGGGGAGATCCTCGAACTGTCCGATGAGCAGGTGACCCGTGTTCTCGACGCGTCGTCGGTTCCGCCGGTGGGGGCCAAAGCGAAGGTCTCAGTCACGGTGTACGACGAAGACCCGAAGGCGGCTCTGAACCTTGATTTCGAGGAGGTCCACTACTCCTCCGAGTGCGGGCCCATGCCCGCATGGTTCGTACCCTCGACCGGGTCGGTCTGGGTGATCCAGGTCCACGGTCTGGGCGCAGGACGTGCCGCCGGTCTTCGTTCCATGCCGGCTCTCACCGGGGCGGGCCACCCGGTTCTCGACATCACCTACCGCAATGACCCGGGTGCGCCGGGCGATGAGAACGGCGGTCGCCAACTCGGAGTGGCGGAATGGCGCGATCTCGAAGCCGCAGTGCAGTACGCGCTCGACAACGGGGCGAGTGGCGTGGTGCTGTTCGGCTTCTCGATGGGAGGCGCGGTGGTCGAGCAGTACCTGAATCGCGCGGCGGACACGACCGCCGTCCGTGGCGTGATCCTCGATTCACCGGCACTGGACTTCGATGCCGCTCTCGACCACGTCGTCGCAGGCTTGGGCCTCCCGGGCTGGATCGCTCCGATCGAGCGGGCTATCGTCGAAAGCCGATCCGGCGTTGCGTTCGCCGACGCGGATTCGCTGGCACAGAATCTGGCGAACGGCGGGCCCCGACAGCCGGTGCTGATCTTCCACGGAACACGAGATTCCATCATCCCCTTGGCCTCCAGCGAGGAATTCGCACAGGCCTGGCCCGACGAGGTCGAACTGGTCGTGGTCGACGACGCCATCCACACCGGGGCATGGAACACCGACCGGGATCGATACGAGACTCATATGCTCGCGTTCCTGGCCCGGCTCTAGCGGGCGTCACCTCACCCCTCGGATGCGATAGACGGCGAGACCACCCGCCAGCGCGATGACTGCGCCGAGGAGGTACCAGACGCTGTATCCGCCGATCGCGGTGACGCTGCCCACGGCGATCACGAACGGGGCGATGGCCGGGCCGACCGACTGCGGAAGGCTCGAGGCGAGACTGAGCAGTCCCAGGTCTCGCGCACGCTCCCGCGCATTCGGGAGCACCTGAGTACTGAGCGCCTGATCGACGGCGGTGAACGCCCCGAGCCCGAGCCCGACGACTCCCTGACCGATCAGCACGATGCCGAGCAAGGGCGCGAGTGCCAACAGGACGAGCCCGAGAGCCATCACTGCACCCGCAAGAGCGACGAACGGACGTCGTCGGCCGATTCGGTCAGACAGCGCTCCCCCGATCGGAGCAGAGATGCACAGGCAGACGACCGAGACGAGATTGGAGAGCAGGACCGCGTGCGCGGTCTCCGCTTCGGTGTAGCCGAGCTTCTCACTGAGGAAGAACGGAAAGAACGTGGAGATGCCGGCGTAGCCGAACATCACGAGGAAGCGCACCACCATCGCCCAGGTGAAGTCGGGGTTCTTGCGTGGGTCGAATGCGAACGAACCCACGACATCGCGGACCCGGAATCGCGGCGTCTCTCCGATAAGAGGCGGATCATCCAGCTTCAGGCAGAGAGGAAGAGCGAACACGACGGCGAGGAGCCCCGGCACGAGGAAGCGCAGGAAGTCGTTCGGGATGAGCGCGGCGATGACGCTGCCGGCCAGAATCGCCATCGGCACGGCGACCCCCGCGATTCCCGATACCCGTCCGAGTCGGTGGTGGGGCACGTTGTCCGGAACCAGCGCTGCGACGGCAGTGGCAGCGACGCCGAAGCTCGCCTGCACGACGCACCATGTCGCAAGAACCAAGGGAACGGTCTCCGCAAGCCCCAGTAGACCGAGTCCGACGGTTCCGGCGAGTACACCGCCGACGATCCAGGGTCGGCGGCGACCGAATCGAGACCGAGTCCGGTCCGAAAGCCTCCCGGTGAGGGGATGGATGAGGAGCGCGACGAGTGCACCGCTGCCGGTGACGAGACCGATGGCGCCGGTGGCAGCTGGGACAGACCCCGTGATGTGCTGCAGCTTGAAGGCGAGGGAGAACATGACCGGGGCCATGATGGCGATGTAGATCCCGAAGTTCGCCAGCACGTACAGCGTGATGAACCCTCGAGGCTCCCGATCGACCGAACCGATGCCGTGCCCGGGTTTCGCATCCGCGTGGACGCTCACCGGGGGTGAGCCGAACGATGGCTGTGTCATTGCGCGCCTTCCTGTCGTCATTGACCTGCGCACACACTATCCCCAATCCGGACCACGTGGTAACAATTATTCGAGATCTCGGTTACTGTGGGAAACACACGACCCCCAAAGTGACGACCAGGAAGGAGCATGGCGTGGAGTCCACGACTTCGCCGCGTCGGTACGCGAACGGCATCCTCACGAGGAACCGGCTCCTGGACGCAGCGTCGGAGCTTTTCGCGAATGCCGGATTCCGGGCGGTCTCCCTTCGCGATATCGCCGCCGAAGCGGGCGTGAGCCATGCCGGGCTCCTCCGCCACTTCGCTTCGAAGGAAGACATCCTCACCTGCCTGATCGATCGATTCGACAACGTGAACGAGCACTGGGAGGCAGAGCGCACACACGCGACGGAGCATCCGACCGCAGCTGACGTCCTCGACATCGCCGCACGCAATCTCAGAGTTCCCGGAGCTGTCGAACTGTTGACGTCGCTCGCAGGAGAAGCGACCAGCCCAGTGCACCCGGCTCATGACTACATGAGGGAGCGCTATCGCCGCGCCCGGGCTGCCACCGCCTCAGCCATGCCGAAGGCACTCGAGAGCATGACGACCACAGCGACTCGCTTTCTGGCTCTCTGGGACGGTCTCCACATTCAGCATCTCTACGACCCCGAGGCCGTCGACGTCGTCGAGGGCCTCGCCGACCACCTGGGCGCGACGCCGCCGCAACGACGACGAGCCCCCTCGTCGCCACGCTCGACAACGCGGGCCGGCGACCTGAATGCGCTGCCGCGCGACGCCGGCTACGCCGCAACGCAGGAGAGACGGGCCAGCATCGTCGACGGCGCCGTCATCCTCTTCGCACGACAAGGGTTCCACAACACATCGCTGGCGGCGATCGCCGAGTACGCAGGCGTTCCCAAATCGTCCCTGCTGCGGTACTTCCCGACGAAGGAGCACCTGCTCACCGCGGTTCTCGTCGCACGCGACGATCATGGCCTCGCCTCGGCCCGCGCCCAGTCGTGGTCGGCGCGCGAGCATTTCGCCAAGATCATCGAAAGCGCCCGCACTGCGGTCGAGGCCGAGCCCGGTCTCATCGCGTTCTTCACCGTGCTGACCGGCGAAGCTCTCGCTCCCGAGCATCCTGGGCACGACTACATCCGCTTCCGGTATCGGCGGGCGCGAAGCTACTTCACGGCGCTGTTCGCCGAAGCCGCCGACGAAGGCCTCCTCGCACCCGGTCGTGACCCGGCCCGTGAAGCGACGAACTTCCTGGCGATGTGGGACGGATTGCAGATCCAGTGGCTCTACGACCCCGAAGACATCGACATCCCCCGGTGCCCTTTCCGCGCACCTGCACACGGTCTTCACACTCCGCGCACTCCCCGCGCAGCCCGAACGAGATGAACAGTGATGTTCACAAGAATGGAGCAACTATGCCCACCCTCTCCGATCTGAACGGACGAACCGCAGTCGTCACCGGTGCAGCGAGCGGCATCGGCGCCGCCCTGGCCATCGAGCTCAGCGCTCAGGGGATGAACCTGGTGATCGGCGACATCGACGGGGACGGCGTGAACGCGCTCGCGAGCCGGCTCCGCGAATCGGGCGCTCGCTGCCTGCCGATGCAGGTCGACATGAGCGATCCGGGGGCAGTGCAGGCCTTTGCCGATGCGGCGTTCGCCGAGTTCGGATCGGTGGAGCTGCTCTGCAACAATGCCGGCGTTCTGTTGTTCGGGAAGGTCGCCGATGCTTCCCTCGGCGATTGGCAGTGGCTGTCCGCCGTCAACGTGCAGGGGCTTCTCAACTCGCTCCACTCGTTCCTCCCCCGAATGCGCGCACAGGACGGCTGGAAGCACATCGTCAACACCGCGTCCACGCACGCGTTCTTGGACAACCCGCAGGGCAGCGCCCTCTACACGGCTTCGAAGCAAGCGATCGTGGGGATCACGACAGGCCTGCGATATGAGCTCGCATCCGAAGGCGTCCTGGTCACGTTGCTGTGCCCGGGTCAGGTCTCGACGAGGATCCTGGATTCTCAGCGCAATCGGCCGTCTCAGTTCGGTCCCCGGGCCGCCGAGCCTTTCGGGACGGGTGTGATCCCCTTCGGCATCACACCGGATGAGGTCGCCAAGATCGCCGTCGCCGGCATCCTCGCCGAGTCTCCTATCGTCTTCGCTCTGGAGGAGAGCACGCGCGAGCACTTCCGCTCGCAGGTGCGCAACGCCTGGCAGGAGGCCGACCACGCGCTCGCCTCACCGATCGGAGTGTAGAAGACGCCGACGCGCTGACGTCATGCGCCGACCGTCGATGCAGCGCGTCGGATGCTGGCGATCAACCCTGGATTCTGCAGCTGCTATCCGGACCCTTCAGGCACGGATTGAATCCTCGGACCGCCCGGCTTCGTGCCCACGTCGCGTGCCCGATTGAGGACAAGTCCGACGAACAGCACGGCGGGATACGCTTGGTCGCGAGCCCTTGGCTCCGAGGACTATTCGTTTCGGTCGCGATGAAGCGGTGGCGAGGAAAGATGATCGATATCGACGAGCCCCTGGTGGCCGAACTCATATCGGAGCAGTTTCCGCACTGGAGCGCACTGCGCATTCGCGCGGTTCCGCAACAGGGGTGGGACAACCGGACGTTTCGCCTGGGAGATGACCTGTCCGTGCGGTTGCCCAGTGGCGAGGCCTATGTCGCGGCTGTCGAGAAAGAGAAGCGCGCGCTCGAGTTCCTCGACGGGAAGCTTCCGGTTCTTGTCCCCGGTGTCGTGGCAGTCGGAGTGCCAAGCCGGGACTACCCGCTTCCTTGGTCCGTACGTCGATGGTTGCCCGGTAACACGATCGATGAGAATTCGCTGATCGATCGGGTCTCCTTGGCCGTCGATCTGGGATCCGTGTTGCGCGCACTGAGATCCCTACCGACAGGTGCGGGCGCCTCAGCGGGACGACATTCCTTCTACCGCGGCTGTCACCCGAGCGTGTACAGCGATCAAGTGCAGATCGCCCTCGATCGCCTGGGCGACGACGTCGATGCGGAACGGTGCCGAGAGATCTGGCTCGCCGCGACGACGTCTGCCTGGGAGTCCGAGCCCGTCTGGTTTCACGGAGACGTCGCCACCGGGAACCTGCTTGCAGAGGACGGAAGACTCTCGGCAGTCATCGATTTCGGCACATGCGGGATCGGCGACCCCGCATGTGATCTCGTCATCGCGTGGACGTACTTCGATGACGAGGCGCGTGCGATGTTTCGCGAGTCGGTCGGTCTCGATGATGCAACATGGCAACGCGCGCGAGGATGGGCCCTCTGGAAAGCACTTGTGACCATGTCGGACCAGTCCAGCCCAGATCCCGGCAGATCTCAGCAGCGTGTGCTGGCCGAAGTCCTCTCCGCAGCGCCCTAAGTGTTCGCCGAGTTCAGCCGGAATCCGCAGGTCAGTGTAGGTTCCGGGGCGAGATGGCGGTAAAACCCAGGATTCCACGGTAATTGACGGCGATTTGGGGCACGAGATTCCGCGCGAAATGGCGGATTCCTACGCCGTCTGCGCAGAGCCCTGCACAGACTGCACTCAACAAAGTCGGACCATTGCGTCACGCGCGAGGGCGGTGTCAACGAACTGCTCGAAACGCACGCTGAGGCTTCTGCGCACGATGAACGAATGCGCCACTCTGACATCGAGATGCTTGCCGGTCGTTCCGCGTCGCCGTGTACCGCCCCAAGGCGACGACGCTTTCTCCATCGACGACACAGCTGCCATCGTGTGCCGTCCAGTTGACCCACTCGGCGCCGAGCTTCTCCATCACTGGCGAGGTCACTCCTTCGGGGGGTGGCCACGAGCGCTGCCTCCGGGAATGCGTCAGCGACAACCGACTGGGGCCAGTTCTGTATGAAGTGACGCCCTAACCACCTCCGCGACCCCTCAAACCCGCTCCACAGCCCCCTTCCTCACTGCAAGGATGCTTCTGCAACATGCTGAGCAAGTCGTCGACGTCACGGGCGGCGGCCTCACGCCACGTTTCTTCAGACGTCCGGCTGCACTCCCGCGCCAGTGTTCCCTGCCAACGACCCAGCATCAGCAGTTCGTAGACGCGGCCGATCCCCTGCAGGCGACACCCTTCCTGACGCTGCATGAACCCGCGTGCGGCGCCGACGCCATGGTGGCCGCCGCGACGCGCGGCCTGAAAGCACTAGGGCGCAACTGCCAGCAGCAGCTGCCGGAATCGCGTCGAGGTGACACAAGGAGCCCAGACATCGGTGCGGCTGAGCAAGCGTCGCGGGCGCGCATTCCGCGAACGCGAGACAGTAATCAAGGCATCAGATCCCGCGCCGTCGATGCCCCCGATCGAGCTTGCAGTGACAATCTGGCGGGCCTTCGAAAGACGGCTGGCCATGTCGCTGCTGGCCAGGGGATCGCGCATGCCCGAGTCGTCAGGAGGCTTGGGTCCTTTTTTCCGTCGATGCCCGCTCCTCAGCACGGGAGGGCACGGCGAAGATGACGACGATGAATCCCAAGACGACCGCTCCGGCGCCGAGAAGGAAGGCGGAGAACGAGCCGTACACGAGGGCTTGCCGTGCACCCTCGAGGATGCCGTTGGCGACATCTGGGTTCTGACTCGCAACATGCGCTGCCGAGGCGAAGGACGACTGCAGGGCGAGCATCATGTCGTTCGTAACTTCGGAGGCGCGCGTGCTGTCGCTGATGAGTGCGGCGGCGGCAGTCGCGAATCCGGTTGCGAGGACGGCGCCGAGCAGCGATTGCATGATCGATGCGCCGAGGTCGTTTTGGAGGTCGGTCGTGCCGGATGCCATACCCACACGGTCGACCGGTGTGGTGCTGGTGAGCGCGCTTGATGATGCGGTACTGACCAGCGAGACCGCGGACCCGATCAGGATGAAGCCGATCGCGATCAGCCAGTAGGGGGTTTCCTCGCGCCACAGCAGCATGGTCAGGAATGCGAGTGCCAGCAGGATGTAACCGAGCAGCATCGTCGCACGCGTGCCCTTGGACCCCAGGATTCGAGCAGCGAACGGTGCCGCAACGAGCAGTCCGAGCGCTGCAGGAAGCACGGCGAGACCGGCTTGCAGAGCGGAATAGTGCAGGACGTTCTGCATGAACTGGACACTGATGAAGACGGCGCCCGACAGCGCTCCGAAGACGATGAACCCGCTGACAGCGGGCGCCCAGAACATGCGCTGCTTCGCGATCTTCAGGTCGTAGAGCGGGTTCGTCGCCCGCGTCTGCCGCCATGCGAAGAGCCCGAGAAGCACTACGGCGGCGATGAGTAGCGAGACCCCGACGGTGAGGCCACCGGGTGTGAAGCAGAATCCGATGCTCAGCACGAGTGCTGCGATGCCGAGCGTGGAGAGCACGCCCCCCAGATGGTCAACGGGCTCGGCGGACTCTTTCACGTGCGAGGGCACCGACCGGACGATGATGACGATCGCGATGAGAGCGAGCGGGATGCTGCTCAGGAACGACGCATTCCACGGGAGCATGGCGAGAATCGCACCCGCGATGACGGCACCCGCGATCGAGGCCATTCCGGCGACGGCGCCCCACAGCGCGATGGCACTCTTGCGTCCGGAACCGTCGGCCCACAGCGCCGTGATCAGGGCCAGGGTGGTCGGGAAGACCATGCCCGCGGCGAGGCCGGTGAACACGCGAGCGAGGATCAACAGTTCGATCGTCGGAGCGATCGCAGAGAGAGCGCTCGCGACGATGATCAGGACAAGGCCGATGGTGAGGACTTGCTTACGCCCGTATCGGTCGGCCAGCGCCCCGAAGTACAGCACGGACATCGCAAGTCCGAACGGTGCGCCGATCGACACGAGATTCAGCATCGCCTGAGAGGAGCCGAACACTTCTCCGATTGCCGGGAGCGCGACGGGTCCGGCGGCGATGTTGAGTTTGCAGACGACGGCCGCGAGGATGAGCGCGGCGAGAATGGCGCCGGCGCGCTTCGGGGCGGCCTGCTCCTGCAATGAAATGTGCCGAGCCGAGGAGACTTCGTCATGCATGGGAGTCAGGCGCTCTCTGTGAAGCGTCGGCGAAGTTCACCGATCTGCAGGTCGGCGAGCCCGAGTCCACCCCGGGCGTAGTTTTCGATCGTGCCGTATCGGGTGCGGAGTTCATCGAGGGCGGCGTCGAGGTAGCTGTCGCGGACGCCGAGGATCGGGTCGAGGAGTTCCGTGCGCACCCCTTTTTCCTGGAGTGCAGCGAGCATGGGCTGGAGCGCGGGAGCGAGATCCGTGTTCGTCTCCAGGTAGTCCTGGCGTACATCGTCTTCGCTCGCGCCGAGGAGGAGCAAGAAAGATGCGGCCGCCCATCCGGTGCGATCCTTCCCGGTAGTGCAATGGAACAGCGCCGCACCGGTGCGGTTCTCGTCGATCAGATCAAGGTAGAACGAACGGTAGGCGGTCAAGGCAGACGGCAGGCTGACGAACTTGCGGTTCGCGTCTGCCAGGTATGCGTCTGCGCGGCCGCCGCCGAGCATGTTCTCGAGTGCTTCGGGGTCGGCGAGCAGTGTGGGGATCTGAGCGGCCACGTTGTCCTGGCTGTCGGCGACGACGTCGAGGCGCACCGAGCGAACACGCTCTGGGACCCGGTCGGGTGCGTCCTCGCGTTCGGTGGAGGTACGGAGGTCGTACACAGTCGTGATGCCGAGGGACTCAAAGATGGCCTCATCGGCGTCGTCGAGCTTCGCGAGCGACGCGGAGCGGTACAGCAGTCCTGTGCGGATCACCCCGCCTGACACGGGGATGCCGCCGAGATCGCGCATGTTGGGCGCGCTCGCAAGGAGAACTCGACGGTCAGGAGGGGTGGTGGTCATGACGATTCCTTCATCTTCGTGGGGGCACGGTTCGCAGCGGCATCGCTTTCGAAGGAGGCGATGGCGAGATCGAGGTCGGTGTAGATGTGTGCGGGGTTGATTCTGGCGAGAAGGTCGTAGGTGTCGAGGGCGGCGAGTAGGGCCGGCTCGGGGCGTGCAAGTACGACGTGGACCTGATGCGAGTGGAGCGATCCGATGAGGGAGACCAACTGCTCGCCTGCCGAGTAGTCGACATCGGGGATCCCCGCGCAGTCGAGGATCACCCAACGAACCCGGTCAGGAGCAGCGTCGACGGCCCGTTCGAGGCGTTCGGTGAAGCCGACGGCGTTCGCGAAGAACAACTCGCTGTTGAACCGGTAGACGATGAGTCCTGGGCGGGACTGCACCCCCGGGACCGCGGCGAGGAAGTCGTAGCCCCGTTCTGTGGGCTGCAGGATGAATGCAGGCGTACGGTACTGGCGGGCGATCACGCTCAACAGTGAGAGCGCGATCGCGACACCGATCCCCGCGATGACACCTCCGACCACGACGATGACGGTCGTGATGATCGCGACGATGAATTCACCGCGGCTTCTCCGCGAAATGCGCCGGAGGCCGGCGAGATCGATCAGTCCGACGCCCACGACGAGGACCACCCCGGCGAGCACGGCGAGCGGCAGCTCTTCCAACAGATCGGTCAGGAACAGCACCACCACGAGGGTCATCACCACGACGACGAGATTGGCAACCTGGGATCGCCCCTTCGCCGTGTCGAGGATCTGCGTCTTGGTGGGCGATCCGTTGACCACGAACGTGCCACTCAATCCGGCCGCGAGGTTCGCGCCCGCCAGCCCGAGAATGTCACGGTTCACATCCGAACGCTCACCATGCTTCATCGCGAAACTCCGCGATGTTGCGGCGCTCTGCGCGATCACGATGAAGAAGCACGACAACGCCGTCGAAGCGATCGCCACAACCTCCGCCACGGTGACCCCGCCCGGGAGGCCGATCACCGGAAGGCCACCATCGATGGGACCGACTACCTCGACCCCGTACCCTTCCGCGTCGGTCAGAGTCGCGACCGTCAGAAGCCCGACGACGGCCACGATCGCACCCGGAATCTTCGGGACCAGGAACTTGAAAGCCACCAGAATAGCGATGGTGCCGGCACCGTAGGCGATCGTGGGTAGGGAGATCGAATCGAGCTGCGACATCCATGCCCACTGCTTCTCGATCCAGTGCCCCTCCCCCTTCTCCACTCCGATGATGTCGGGAATCTGATTCAGGGCCACGTTGATCCCGATACCGGAAAGGAAACCGATCAGCACCGACGCCGAGAGGAAGTCTCCGAGGAACCCCAGCCTCAACAGGCGCGCAAGCACCAGAAGCACCCCGGTCGCAAGTGCGACCAACGCGCACATCGCCGCCCACCGGGGTGAACCAGGCTCCACGCCGGGGATGGCCGCTGCTGTCAGACCGGCCGCAAGAATCGCCGCTGCCGCAGAGTCGCCTCCGACGACGAGCAACCGCGAGGAGCCGAGCAGCACGAACACCGCCAGCGGCAGCAACAACGTGTAGAGGCCTGTCACGATCGGCGTCTGCGTGATCGACGTGTACCCCATGACCTCCGGGATGGCCACAGCGGCCACAGTCAGCCCGGCGACGATATCCGGTCCGAACCACGACATCCGATAGTTCCGAAGCGAACGCGGAATCAGACGCTGCCACACCTTCACCCGGCACCCCTCACCATCAATACAATCCGGCCGAACAGCCTCGTCACGACCCGCTCGGCGCACGGCCAGGCCCCTCTACGGCAGTGACATCACGCTGAATGAGGCGGGCCGCACTCGACGCGGGCTCGTTATCCAGACCATTTTCACCAAGCGTCCCTGGCCCGAGCGGCGCGCTCATCCTTCTCGGATGAGATCGCCGCTGGAGCCCGTCGCTGCATCCTGCGGCGGGCGGGAGACCAGTTCCACGAGGGCGATGACGGCGATGGCGCAGATCGCAGTCCACACGATCATCCCGGGCGTGGCAGGCCGGTTGGCCAGGAGGAACGCGGCGGATGCTGCACCCACGATGATCCGCAGGATCACCCGCCATCGGTAGATCCGCTCGCCCGTGCGCCCTGTACTGAGACCACGCTGTTCGGCGGTGAGTCGAATCGCGGCGAAGAGCGCCGCACCGTGAGCGCGCAGCGTGCGCGCCCATCGCCAGGGTCCGGCGAACAAGGTCACCGCCAGTGCAGTGGCCGCAAGTACACCGACGACCACGATCATGTGCGTCACGAATCCGAGCACGTGTTCGTACAGGACGGTCGCTGCGGCGTGGGGAAGCGTGGACGACACTGCCACCGCGAAGATGTTCTCCCCGATACCGATCCCGCCACCCACCAGAACCATCGACAGCAGCAGCGCACTGGAGGCCCAGACTTGGGCGAGTGCGCGCCTGCGCGCCACGAGTACGCCGGCTGCGAGCAAGAGCAGCGATACCCAGGGCAACCAGATACCGGCGGCAATGACGATCTGATAGATCGCCAGATAGATGCCTATGGAACTGGACTCTGCAATGACGATGGTCCGGTCGATGGCGGGGACTCGATCCCCCAGCGCGAACCCGTCGGCGACGAGCTCTTCCTTCACAGCCTGGATGATCGGTCCGAGCTGCAGGCTGATCTCCTGGTTCCGCCCGACGGTGATCGCGGCATCCCCTTGTCCGGTGGCGGTGCTCACGAGCTGCGTGTGGGTGATGGCGAGGGCATCTTCCCAGATCGCCGCGAACGCATCGGATCGCACGAAGTCCGTCACCGCGGTATTTATCAGCCCCTTCACCCCGGACACGGCAGGGGCTTTCAGAAGGCCGAGAGCGTCTTGCGCTCGGGAGCCGAGGTTGAGATCGTCAAGCCCCCGGAAGAGGTCGTCGGCGATCCGGTCGATGTCGAGCTGAGACTCGATCGCGACGACGGTCTCGTCCGTGATGAAGTCCTGTACGGCGGGATCCTTTGCAAGTGGGGCGAACGTGTCGACGAAGTACGCGGTATTGGTCAGCTCGTCATGCGCCCACGTCGACACGATCGCGACCGGCGACAGCAGTGCCCCGATGACGATGAGCGTCGTGGAGAGCAGCGTCCAGCCCCAACCGCGTCTACGGCTCTCCCGGGGGGCGTCCTGTTCCTGAGAGCGTGCATCTGGCGTCTTGGCGCGTTCTTGCTCGAGTGCTCGCATGAGCTGCGCGTTGGCGTGTCTGAGCTCGGCCAGTTGTCCGATGAGTTGCTCGTCTGTTCGCTCCACGATGGTGTCTCCTGAAAGATGCTTGGGCCGGTGTGTTGGATGCGCGCCAGGGCGTCCGCCACCGACCGAGCGAGTGACGCCACCTCCCCGCGCGCTTGCTAGAACGCTTCGGGCCGCGGTGCAGTCCACGTGCCATCGAGCACGGCGGGGTGAGGGCGGTAGAGCCGCAGCACGTAATTCCAGCCCGGCATGATGGGCAGGACGTTCGCGACGCCTTCTGGGCGTGCGGTGAACTGGCCGAAGTGGATGGTGACGCTGCCGTCGTCGTCAGGAGTCGCAGTGACGCTGTTGACGCTGTTGACTCCGAGCGGGTTCTCCTCGAAGTATCCGGCGGCGTTGTACAGCGAAACCGACCAGAACGCGTCGACAGGGACGTCCCTCAGCTGTAGGCGGTACTGCCCGATCGGGAGGTTTTCGTCGAAGCTGACGTAGGTGGCCTCGTACTCAGGGAGCCCGCCCCATCCGGAAGCGGTGCCGAGCAGGTGCAGGATCGGATCGACCTCGGCGCGACTGCCGAACGCATGATCGTACTGACTCAAGTCACGGGCGAGTTCGAGGATCGCATTGCGAGTCCGCGTCTGCGACTGCTCGTCGTAGTCGGGCAACGGAAACACGCCGGTGCCGCCGCCGGCGATCGTCAGACGGTCTTGCAGTCGGTTCACTGCGATGACATCCTCGGGGATGTTCGGGTCGACGAGGATTCGCGCGATGAGTGTCGTGTAGTCGGTGCCGACGAGGTCGCGCGTGAGAACGTGCTCGCCTGGATCGCGCAGGATGACAGGACCATAGTGGTCCTGGTTCACCACCCATACGGAGATGTAGCGGTCACCCGTGTCGGGCAGAGTGACGGTAACCTCGTCGCGCACGTCGACGACGGCGAAGCTGTACAGGGTGTCGCGGTTCTGGCGGATGACGGGTTGCTCGCCGAGTGAATCGAGTTCCCGCGTATGGGTCCACTCGCCCAGGCCCGCTCCCAACCGCGAGAACATGAGATCGGTTTCGGCTCGAGTGAAGTTCAGGATGTTGACGGGGATTGCAGGCATAGCGGGTTCCTTTCGATCTGAACGGCGGCGCGAGAGCAGCCCTCGCGCCGCCGGATTCACTAGCCGAGTAGCCGTGCCTTCGCGGCCGCGAACTCGGCATCGGTGAGCAGTCCCTGCGTGTTCAGGTCGCCGAGTCGTTGCAGTTCCACGACCAGATCGGCTGGCGCGGACACTGACGCAGGAGCGGGTGGTGTCACCGACATGGCGGCCTGTTGCTGTGCCGCTTCGTATTGCGCGGCCTCATATTCGCTCTGAGCCTTTCTCCGCTGGTGGGCGGCCATGCCACCGCTGACGGCGGTCGCGGTTCCGGCGACGACCGCCGTGCGAGCGGCGAGTCCCAGCAGTCCGGGACGACCCATGCGCGAGATGTATGGCATTTCAGTCCCCGCGCTTCGGGTTGAGGTTATCGACGAGGGCGCTGACGATCGGGGCAGGTATGCGTTCGTACCCGAGGAGTACCGCACCAGAATCGGCGACCCGCACGGCGAGTTCGCGCTGGTAGGCCAGTTCGATGGCGACCAGCACCGCCGCCGTTCCGGCGGGGATCGCCGCTGCCAGCTCGGATATGTCGTCGTGGCCGACCAGTCCGGTCGCGCCGAGCGATGCGATGTCAATCTCGACGCCCTCCGGCAGCTCCTCGACTTCGACGAGGGTGAGTTCGCCGTCCTCGTCCTTGGCGACGAAGATCAGGTCCAACAACCGGACGAGTCCTGTGTCGGCGAGATCGATGAGCGCGGACAGCGCGGCTCGATCGAGGCGGCTCTCCGGGAGGCCGAGAAGGTAGAGGTCGACCGGGCCGAAACCGGACGCATCTGCACTCCTCACGACAGAGCCTTGAGTTTCAGCGTGTTGAACTCGTCCTCGCTGATCGATCCGGCGGCGAGCAGCGCTGCGGCAGCCTCGATCTCTTGGGTCGGACTCGATCCTGCGACCTCACGGATGTAGGACTGGGCAGCGTTGTTCGCGTCGCGCGCGGCCCGGTTGCTACGTTCCGCCATCCCCCTGCTGCGGGCGATGAGGTACACGAGCGCGGTGATGAACGGCAGGAAGATGAGGAAGAGGACCCAGAGCGCCTTCCACCAGCCGTTCAGCTTGTCGTCGCGGAACAGGTCGCTGATGATCGCGAACAGGGCGAAGAGATAGCCGATGAAGATGGTGGCCCAGAGCATCCAGCTGAGGAGTTCCCAGAAGATCATGTGGTCGGTGTCCGTTTCTTGAGAAGCGGAGGCGCGCGGAACGCGACCTCGGCGCGGGTACAGGGTGGGGGGAGCTGATGGTTTCGCCGGCCATCCGGCGGCTCATCGCAGTCAGTTTGTCCTGCATGTGTCCGCCGAATCGGTCTCTCATCCTTGGCGGATGAGAGACCTCGACGTTCTCGTCCCTGAGCACTTGTGGCGCAGCTATCGTGAGAACATGATCGACGCAATCCGCCAGGACCTTGCCTCGGCCGAGCCGGAAAGTGCGCGCAACATACTGCGAAAGAACTGGCTGCGATTGATCATCGAATCCCACACCACCGAACTCGAGCAGCTCTGCCTCAAGCATCCCGATTCCGGAGATCCGGACCTGCTTCTCATCCGCGCCTGCTGCCGCGATCTTGCGGGCGATTCCTACGGCGCGGGATACCTTCGCGGTCAGGGTCTGCGCACCTCCGCCGACGACTTCGTCGCATGTTTCACCGAATTGCTCCTCGCGCCCGACGCGCCGACGAAAGCTGCCGTCGCTGATCGTGCTCACGTGGCCCTCGCGCAGTGCGGGCCGGAAGACGACTACTCGTCGGCACTGTTCCTACTTGGCTGGACCGAAGTAAGACTCCGTAGGGACTTCCCGCGCGCGATCGGCCTCCTACGCTCCGCCGCCGAAGAAGCACGCATGCGGAACCGCGCGGAAACCTGCCGTCTTGCCCAGTCGAACCTTGCGTTCGCGCTCACCCAGGCCGGACATTTCATCGAAGCGGAGCGCATCCTCGACACGCTGCCACCAGCCTCAGGCTCAACAGATTGGGACCAGTTCGAAGGCGGTCTACCTGAGGCGAATCGGGGATGTATCGCATACTGGCGAGGCGATTTCGAAGAAGCGATCACTTTGTTCGAGTCCGTGATCGACGAGGCAAGTTCCGGGAACAACTTCGAAGCGCAGGCGCGCCTCTACTACGTCATGAGCCTCATCGCTCTGAACCGCGAGACCCGCTATGACGCCGCCGCCAACTTGCTCGAAGGCATCAGTAAGACGGACAAGCATGGAATCCCGTGGGACACTCTCCGCCGCGTAGTGGCGGCGTGGCTCGCGCACGCCGAAGGCCAAGACGAACGTGCGCGCGCCCTCGCCGCCCCCACGCTCGCTCGCACGGGCGCATCGGTCGCTCACGCGCTGCTCGCGGAGCTCTATCGCGTGCTCGACGAACCCGAGATGTCGAGCCGAGCGTTCCGGCTCGCCGCCGCCGCCGGCATGCCCCGGTACGCGCGGGTGAGCACGCTCGTCACCTCGGCAGGCCTGCACTCCACGGCTGGGCGCGGAGCCAAGGCGCATGAACAGCTCGAACGGGCTCTGGAGAATGCGGCCGCAGAGCGCATCCTCGCGCCATTCCTCATGGAGGATCCCGTCATCGTCGATCTGCTCACTGCCCACGCCCAATGGGGATCAGGCAACCCGGACTTCCTGCGCAATGTCCTCGAAAAACAAGGTCATCATTCGACGGCCATCATGGGCATCCTCACAGAGCGAGAACGAGGAGTCCTCGCATGCCTGCGGACCACGATGACCGCCGAGGAGATCGCCGCACACCTGGGGATCGCCTACCCCACGGTGAAGTCCCACATCCGTTCGATCTATCGCAAGCTCGCAGTCACCACGCGCCGCGATGCCGTACAGGCATCCGTCAGAGAAAAGCGCTGATACCCCTCGATCACCTCGACAGAGCAGGCACCACATGATTCGCTTCCTCCTCCAGCTCGTCTCCCAACTCGTGCTCGGCGCGATCGCCCTGATCGTGATCCACTTCACCCTCCCTGGCGTCACGCTCACCTTCGAGGGGTTCTTCATCGCTCTCGGCGTGTTCACGCTCGCACATGTCGTCCTCGGCCCCTTCGCGCTCTCCGTCGCGCAGCGCTATGCCGCGCCACTCACTGGCGGAGTAGGCCTCGTCGCCACCCTCCTCGCGCTCTGGGTCGCCACTTGGTCTCCCGGCGGCGTCCAGATCGTCGGATTAGAGTCCTGGGTGCTCGCACCACTCATCGTCTGGACCATCACGGCGCTCGGCGGCTGGATCATCATGGGCCTCATCGTCGATCGCATACTCAAGAAGCGAGCGGCGGCAAAACTGGTGCGCAGCGTCAAGTAGTTCCCCGTTCCGGCTGGCGCGCAAGTGACGCGATGGCCGTAGCCCTCATCCCAGGACCCTGCCCGCAACTGCTACCCGGCCGCTTCCCGGCGAGAATTCCCGGAAATCCGCGTCGACGAATCGCTGGTGTCGTGTTGTTCGACCCCACCGTCGGCGTCGGAGCGGTTGAACTTGCCGCATTGGCCATCACGTCCTTTCGGCCCGTGAGTTGACCGCGATCATTCGCCGAGTCGCCGAAAGCAGGTCGGACTGTCAGCGGGCTGCGAACGTAATGACTTACCGGATCGACGATCGCCTGTGTACTGGAAAGTACAGCGGCGCGGCGGCCGTCGCGTTGGCGACATCGACCATGGAAAGCTTCCAGTCGCGACGAAGGCGATCGTTGTGCGGCGTCTTAAACACGTGGACTGCGCCGCGCTGCACTTCCCAGGACGGGATGACAAGACGCTTCTGACTATCACCGAGCAGTCGATCCCCAAGAACATCCTGAAGTGCTTCTCGCAGTGCATCGGCCGCGTAGATCGGACGGAAGACCTGTCTTGGTCGAGATCGCCAGCCTCGACGTGCACGCGGAAACACCTTCGCGATCAGTTCCTGATAGTGCTCTACATTCTCCGCCGGCCGCAAACCGGCGCCTAGCGCGAGGGCGATAATTCCACCCGCCGATGTGCCCGCGATCAGATCGAACGAGTCGGCGACGCTGAGCCCCAGATCCTCTTCTAGCCGCGCGAGTTTACGTGCGCGGTGAATAGCGCCTTGGCACCACCGCCATCCAACGCAAGGATCTGCAGCGGGCCCAGCCAGGTTTCGCAGTTCGCTTGATCAGCCGGCATTGATTCAGCCTTCATCGTTTCAGATTACGTAGAGGCTCCGACATTCCCGGCTCGCCTGGCCCACTTGCATTTGGCAGTACTGCCATGTGACTGCCAAGCAGCGGTGGATTTGCCAGGTTCAGACGGAACCTACAGTCAGTTGAAGTCGCCGCCCGGCGCCATGTCGGCGAACCGCGAGTAGTGTCCCTGGAAGGCGACGGTGATCGTCGCGGTCGGACCGTTACGGTGCTTGGCCACGATCAGGTCGGCCTCACCAGGACGCACGTCCTTGTCGTAGACCGAGTCGCGGTGCAGCAGGATCACCATGTCGGCATCCTGCTCGATCGATCCGGACTCGCGCAGGTCGCTGATCGCCGGCTTCTTGTCCTGCCGCTGCTCCGGACCACGGTTCAGCTGCGACAGCGCGATCACCGGCACCTGCAGCTCCTTGGCGATGAGCTTGAGGCTACGGGAGAACTCCGAGACCTCCTGCTGACGCGACTCGACGCGCTTTCCCGAGGTCATCAGCTGGAGGTAGTCGATGATCACCATGCGCAGGCCTTCGCGCTGCTTGAGCCGGCGGCACTTGGCGCGGATCTCGACGAGTGTCATGTTCGGGCTGTCATCGATGTAGAGCGGCGCGTCGTTGATGCGACCGCGGGTCGCGGCGACGGTCGTCCAGTCGCGCGGGTCGAGGTTGCCCTTTCGCATGTTCTGCAGCGGGATGGCGCCCTCGGCGCTGAGCAGACGCATCGCGATCTCGCTCTTGCCCATCTCGAGCGAGAAGAAGACGGAGGGCAGGTTGTGGCCGATGGATGCCGACCGCGCGAAGTCGAGGGCGAGCGTCGACTTTCCCATGGCGGGTCGCGCGGCGACGACGATCATCTGGCCGCCGTGCAGGCCGTTGGTCAGTTCGTCGAGTTCGCGGAAGCCGGTCGGGACGCCGGTCATCGAACCGTCTCGGCCGTTGGCCGCCTCGATCTCCTCGATCGCCGCGTCGACGGCCGTCTGCAGCGGCACGTAGTCCTCTGCCGTCTCAGATCCGGTGATCGAGTAGATCTCGGCCTGCGCGGTGTTGACGATGTCGGTGGCGTCGCCCTCACCGGCGTAGCCGAGCTGCACGATGCGCGTTCCGGCGTCGACGAGGCGCCGCAGGATCGCGCGCTCCGACACGATGCCGGCGTAGTAGCCCGCGTTCGCCGCGGTCGGCACGATCGAGGTGAGCGTGTGGAGATAGTCTGCACCGCCCGCCCGGCTGAGCTCGCCGGTCTTGATGAGCTCGTCGGTCACGGCGACGACGTCGGTCGGCTCGCCGTGCGAGTAGAGCGACAGGATCGCCTCGAAGATCAGCTCATGCTTCGGGATGTAGAAGTCGGCGCCCTTGAGCGTCTCGATCACGTCGGCGACCGCGTCCTTCGACAGCAGCATGCCTCCGAGCGCGCTCTGCTCGGCGAGCAGATCGTGCGGCGGAGTCCGCTCCGGATGACGCTGCCCTCCGAGGCGTTCCTCCGAGATGTCGGCGATCGACACAGGCTTCCCTTCGATGCGACGAGTGGGTGCTTCCGCGACCTCATTCAGTCAGGTGCACAGCGAATCAGCATCCACCGACATTCGGTCGCTCGACCACGCTATTCACGCGGTCAACCCCATGCAACACAGCCTGTGGATAACTATGTGGAAAGGATGCGGAGAAACTCGGAGTGTCTGTGCACAACGCATGTGGATAATCCGGTGGACTACTAGAGTTTTGGACGGGTTTATTGCTTATGACCTGGTCTTTTGAGTTTCCCCACCCTGTGTACAACATTCGGCCTCAAGCGGGGATTGAAGGTTGGTCGTGCAGATGTCCACATGTGCAGAACCTGGGGAAAGTCAAGCCGGGCCCGCGGTCGGGCGCGTCACTCGACACCGTATGCCGAAACACTCGTATATCTGCTCCTGGACAGTCGCTTTCGGCGGGAGTAGTCTCACCCCATCGACGCATCCGCGCCGAGATTGCGTTTGCCTTCAGAGGGGGAGGTGGAACGTGGACGCTCGGGCCACCCGGGCCGGTTCAACCGGCCTCATCTGGGGTGGCGCTGCTGTGCTCGCGTGGGCCGCGTTCACTCTCTTCACCGGAGGCGGATCCGCACACGCGGATGAGGGGGACGGACCGCTCGACGGTCTGACCGGCGTCGTGAGCAGCACGGTCACGGCGGTCACGGCACCCGTGACACCGGTGGTCACGCAGGTCGTCGCACCCGTCGTCACCGCCATCGCGGCCCCGGTGCAACAGACCGTGCCGGCCGTGGTCACCACGGTCACTCAGACGGTCGCGCAGGTCCCGGTCGTCGGACCGGCGACTGCACCTGTCGTCTCCGCGGTGACCGACACCGCCCAGACGGTCGTGCAGCCTGTCGTCGACGTCGTGGGGAGCACTCCCGTCTCCCAGGTGACCACGCCTGTCATCCACGTCGTCACCGGGCTCCCGATCGTCGGCGACCTCGTCGACGATCTCGGTGTGCCCCGGCTGATCGACGACGTGGTCGGAATCGTCGACGACACCACGGACGTCGTCGGCGGCGTGGTCGAAGGAACCGTTCCGCCTGTTCTCGAAGGCCTCGAGCCGCTCCTTCCCGCAGAACCGATCACTCCGGCCTCCCCGAATCCTGACGACGGCCAGGCGGTGAGTCCGCCCACGGCGCCGACGGCATCCGTCGGGGTGTCCGCTGTCGCAGTCACCTCCGGCGCGCCCGCTCGCGGCCCCGCGCATCCGAGCAACGGCGGTTCTGCGGGTCCCGACGGCGACGCGCCCTGGCCGTCCGGCGACCCGGCCGCCGCTCCCCCCACGACGCCGATCTCCCCGTCTTCCTCCGCCGGTTCCGGCGGAGGTGCAGCTGCCACCGCCGCTCGCATCAGCGACGACGGTGTTCCCCCGCTTCGTGCTGAGAAGCGGAACCACGGCGCGACCGATGACGCCCTGCCGACGTCTCCGGTCGCCGACCACGACGTCGCTCCTGACTGACGCCCTGTCGAGTCGTCCCCTCGCGGACGACAGATGACGTGCTGCGCGCGCACCCGAATCCCGCGCGCATCCCATCAATCGACACAGCTCAGTCAGGAGCATCACCATGCGCACCTTCTTGAAGCGGGCCCTGTGGGGCACGCTCATCGCCGGCGGGATCACCCTGCTCGGCGCCTCGGTCGCCAACGCGGCTGAGACCGATGGAGAGGACGGCATCCTCTCCGGCACCCAAGTGGTCGCGCCGATCTCGGCTCCGATCACGATCGCGGGCAACGCGATCTCCGTTCTCGGCACCTCGGCCTCCCAGACGCCGCCAGCGACGGCTCCCGCGCCTGCCCCCGCCCCCTCGGCGGAGACGAGCGGCGCGTCAGGCACAGCCTCCGGCAGTCAGGCCGTGGTCACCGTGAACCTCCCGATCACCGTGCAGGACAACGCCCTGAGCGTTCTCGGCACGTCTTCGACCAGCACCCCGGCCGCGGATCCTCAGCCGGTGGCTCCCCAGGCCACCACCGTGGTTCCCCAGACCACGACGGCCGGGGTGCCGTCACCCACGACCTCCGGCACGGACGGGCTGCTCTCCGGCAGCCAGGCCGTGCTGCAGGTCGACGCACCGGTCACCGTGACGGGCAACGCCGTCTCGGTGCTCGGCACCAGCGAGGCCACCGGATCGGATGCCGCAGCACCGGCGCCCGCGACGGCCGCTCCGCTCGAGGCGACCACCGACGGCTCCGACGGGACCGGCAGCGGCACCCAAGTCGTCGCACCCGTCAACGCGCCCGTGTCGGTTCTCGGCAACGCGGTGTCGATCCTCGGCATCAGCAGCGTCGCCGGTGGCACCGGCGCATCTCCGTCGCCCGCGTCGTCGACCGACGCGTCCACGTCAGGGGATGGAGCGATTCTGGGCGGCACCCAGGTCGTCGCACCGGTCACCGCGCCCGTGTCGGTCCTCGGCAACGCCATCTCCGCCCTCGGCACCAGCACGGTGACCGGCGGCGGCGGAGCGACCGCACCCGCAGGATCAGGCTCTGACGGCCCGACCACCGCAGGAGACGGCTCGCTCGCAGGCGGCACCCAGGTCGTCGCACCCGTCACCGTACCCGTGTCGGTCCTCGGCAACACGATCTCCGCCCTCGGCACCAGCACGGTGACCGGCGGCGGAGGCGGCGCTCCCGCTACCGGCCCCGGGCTCGGAGGCGCGGTGACCTCGGGCGGCGGATCGATCCTCGGCGGCACCCAGATCGCCCTGCCGGTCAGCCTTCCGATCACGATCGGCGGCAATGCGATCGCGGTCGGCGGCACCAGCACGGTGACGGACCCGGGAACAGATCCGGGCACAGACCCGGGAACCGACCCCGGCACCGACCCCGGCACCGATCCGGGAACCGATCCCGGCTCGACCCCGGCTACGCCTCCCGCGACGGTGGTTCAGGGAGCGGCCGCGACCGCGGCGGGTGCTGACGCGCTCGCCACCACCGGAGGGTCCGCGGCGCTCGGACTCGCCGTGGTCGCCGCCCTTCTGCTGCTGCTCGGGGCGGGACTGCTGCGTCGTCGTCTGCTGATGGCGTAGCGATACCCCCGGCGGGCAGTCATCCTCGGGGGAGGAGATGCTGTCCGCCGGAGCGTCGATGCGCCGAACAGCGGATGTCGGGACAGGTGCCCCTCACTGGTTCGCGATTCGTGGCGCTCACGCATACAAGGCGGATGCCCCGTGGCCCTCACCACGGGGCATCCGTCATGCCCTCGGCCGTCATCCGTCATCCGTCATCCGTCATCCGTCATCCGAGCGTGAAAAGTCGGAGATCCTCGCGGACACGCCGCGGCGCGGCATCCGCCCGGCGGCGAGTCGCCCGTCGACTCCGACTTTTCGCGCGGCCCCATGCACACGAAGGACGAACGCAGAACGCCCCCTGTCCCGGAGGACAGAGGGCGTTCGAGCGGTGTCGCGCCTTACTTGGCGGCGACGACCTGCAGGGTGATGACAGCGGTCACGTCGTCGTGCAGACGAACCGTGGCCTCGTGCTCACCGGTCGACTTGATCGCCGACGTGATGTGCACCTTGCGCTTGTCGATCGCACCGAGACCGGCGGCTGCGACAGCATCCGCGATGTGCTCGGTCTTGACGGACCCGAAGAGGCGACCCTCGGCGCCCGCCTTGACGGCGAGACGCACCTTGGTGCCCTCGAGGGCGTTCTTCAGGGCCACGGCCTCGTCGCGGTCGTGGATCGCGCGAGCCTGACGAGCAGCCTGGATCGAAGCGACCTGCTTTTCGCCACCGCGGGTCCACGCCGTAGCGAAGCCCTGGGGGATGAGGTAGTTGCGGGCGTACCCGTTCTTGACCTCGACCACGTCACCGGCGCTTCCGAGCCCGGCGACCTCGTTCGTGAGAATCAGCTTTGCCATGTCCGTACCCCTCAGCGGCCAGCGCCGGCGTAGGGCAGGAGAGCCATCTCGCGAGCGTTCTTGATCGCGCGGGCGATCAGACGCTGCTCCTGCACGGAGACACCGGTGATACGACGGGCGCGGATCTTTCCACGCTCCGAGATGAACTTGCGAAGCGTGGCGACGTCCTTGTAATCAATGACGCCGACCCGGATCGACTTCGCGGGAGCGGTGGGCTTGCCACCCTTCCGCGGCTTGCGGCGGTCGCCGCTCGACTTTCCAGCCATAGTTTTTCCTTAGTTATGAGACGGATGCCGAAGCATCCGGAGATCCTTGTTCAGAACGGGGTGTCGTCGCCGAAGCTGCCGGGGGTGCTCCACGCGTCAGCGCTGGTCGACGAGCCGGGCGTGGACCACGGCTCCTCCGACACTGCCTGCTGCGCGGGACGGGACTGCTGCCCGCCACCGCCCTGACCGCCACCCTGGAAGCCGCCGCCATTCGACGCCGCCCGCGTGACCTGAGCGGTCGCGTACCGGAGCGAAGGGCCGATCTCGTCGACCTCCAGCTCGATCGCGGTGCGCTGCTGGCCTTCGCGGTCCTGGTAGGAGCGCTGACGCAGGCGGCCGGTCGCGATGACCCGCATGCCCTTGGTCAGAGAAACCTGCCACGTGCTCCGCGAACTCGCGCCACACGGACGCACGGAGGAACAGCGCATCGCCGTCCTTCCACTCGTTCGCAGCGCGGTCGAAGTTCCGAGGCGTCGATGCGATGGTGAAGTTCGCCACCGGCAGTCCGTTCTGCGTGTAGCGCAGCTCGGGGTCGGCCGTGAGGTTTCCCACCACGGTGATGACTGTTTCGCCGGCCATGAGACTTACGCCTTCGCAGCCTTGGCGGCCTTGCGAGCAGCCTTCTCCTCGGAGCGCTTCGCCTCCGAGGCGACCATCGCCTGAGCTTCTTCTGCCCGCAGCACCTTGGTGCGCATGATCGACTCGTTCAGCTTGAGCTGACGGTCGAGTTCCTGCGTGGCCTCGCTGGTAGCGGTGAAGTTGACGACGGCGTAGATGCCCTCGTTCTTCTTCTGGAT
Organism: Microbacterium natoriense; assembly: GCF_030816295.1. Taxonomy (NCBI): domain Bacteria; kingdom Bacillati; phylum Actinomycetota; class Actinomycetes; order Micrococcales; family Microbacteriaceae; genus Microbacterium; species Microbacterium natoriense. The sequence continues at coordinate 492,936 of NZ_JAUSXV010000001.1, forward strand.
CTCATAAGCAAGACGGCGCTTGCCCCAGATGTCGACCTTGTCAATCGAGCCACCATCGTTGGTGATGACCTTCAGGAACTTGTCGAGCGTCGGGGCGACCGTGCGCTCATCGATCTCGGGGGTCAGAATGACCATGAGTTCGTACTGGTGCGTCACTTACCCACCTCCTTCGGACTAGAACGGCTCCCGGGACTTTCCCGGAAGCAGGAGGGTGTGTAGCACGTCATCCGTCCGGGCCTCCGAATGAGGGCCTGAGGGCAGACAACCTCCACAGTCTACCTGAGAAAGCTCGGCGCTGCGGCCAGCGACCGGGCGGAGCACTTGGCATGCTGGGGAGGTGCCGTCGAACGTCGGCGCCACACGACCGAAGGGGGGACGCCATGCGCGTCAACAAGTGGGGGGTCGGCGTCGTTCTCGCCGCCGCCGTCATGCTCACCGGATGCTCCGCGGGAGCATCCGACAAGCCCGCAGCCGAAGACAAGCCGAGCAGCAGCGCCTCACAGGAGGCCGAAGCTCCCGCGACGGACTGCCCCGAGCTCAAGGAGGGTGCGACCGTCGACGGAGCCGCCCTCGGCGCCTGCATCGCCGACACCGCATCGTCGATCGCCGGTTACGCGGCCTCGACCAGCGTGATGGGCATGGAGACCACGGGCAAGTACAACCCGGCGGAGAAGGCCCTCGAGAGCACCACTCCCCTGGGTTCGATCATCGTGATCGGCGACGACGCCTGGGTCAAGACGGCCACCGGCGCCTGGCAGGTCGCCGACACCACGTCGAGCGACCCGATGGTCGCCGGCCTCAGCACGGGCGCGGCTGCCGCATCCCAGGCGAGCCCGACCATGATCGCCACCCTGCTCTCCGGCGACTTCACCGTCACCGGCACGGGCGAGCGTCTCGGTCAGCAGGTCTTCCTGCTCTCGGGCGCGGTCGAGATGCAGGGCGTCTCGTCGGACCTCGTCCTCGAGGTCACGAAGGACTTCGCTCCTCTCGCCACGACCACCAAGGCCGAGGTCAGCGGCACGGTCGTCGACTCGACCACGGTCGTCACCGAGTGGGACGTCAAGCAGGACATCGTCGCTCCGCTCTGAGCGGATGACGACGGCGAAGGGCCGGGGCGCGAGCCCCGGCCCTTCGTGTGTTCTCAGGGCTTCCGCGCAGCGAGGAACTCCTCGATCTCGGGGAGCCGCGGCGCCGAGGACGACGCCCCTGACCGCTGAACCGACAGAGCGGCCGCCGCAGAGCCGAACTCGACTGCGGCGGTGAGTTCGTCTCCGAGGGCGAGACGCGAGGCGAGCGCTCCGCAGAACGTGTCGCCCGCCGCGGTGCTGTCGACGGCTGTCACGGCGAACGCCGGCACGCGGCGTTCGCCGGCGGCATCGCGCACGAGCGCTCCTTCTGCGCCGAGGGTCACGACGAGCGTGGGCACACGAGAGGAGAGCACTGTCGCGGCGTCCTCGAGAAGGGCATCCGCGGCGCCCGCCAGATCGAGGCACTCATGCTCGTTCACCACGAGGATGTCGATCAGCGCGAACACGTCGGCGGGCAGCGCCCGGCTCGGCGCCGCGTTGAGCACCGTCGTCGCCCCCTGCTCCTTGGCCGCACGGAACGCCTCCCGCACGACCTCGATCGGCACCTCGAGCTGCGCGAGCACGACATCTCCCTGCTCGGCCGTCGAGAAGCGACCGGACAGCGCGTCGACGTCGCCGTTCGCCCCCGGCACCACGACGATCGCGTTCTCCCCTCCCTCGGCGACCATCACGAACGCCGACCCGGTCGGACGTTCTGAGCGCGCGAGTCTCGCGTCGACTCCTTCGCCTCGCAGGACCTCGTCGAGCCGGCGGCCCGCATCGTCGTCGCCGACAGCGCCGACGAATCGTGTCCGGGCGCCGGCTCGCGCGGCGGCCACTGCTTGATTGAGGCCCTTTCCCCCCGCGCCCGTCGCCTCGCCCTCCGCGAGCACGGTCTCACCGGGACCCGGGTGACGGTGCAGCCGCACCGTGGTGTCGAGGTTGGCGCTGCCCACCACGATCACCCGCATGAGTCGCCCCCCGATGACGCCGACGGCCCGATCATCGTGCGATCGCCTCTGCGACCGTGAGTCCGGCGAGAGCGGGGATGCCGAGACCGGTCAGGCGGATGCCGTTGGCGTCGACCCCTGCGGGAATCCACGACTCTCCGAACAGTGCGGCCGCGGCCGCACCGGCCAGCGCCGGAAGAGACGCCGCGTTCCTCGGCTGTGCGAGCGCGCCGAGCATCAGATCCGCTGCATCCGCTGCAGAGGCGACGTGCGCGAGCAGGAAGCCGAACGTCTCCGGAGCGGCGATCGGATAGCTGTACACCCAGTCGCCGACCTCTGTGCTGAGTCGGCGGGCCCTGTCCATCGGACCGTGCGACTCGGCGGCGACTGCGAGCGAGGCGTCGGCCATGCGGCGGCTCCACGTGCCTTCAGGAAGCTGCTCCACAGCGAGCCGAACCGCGTCGTTCGGAGGAGCGCCGTCGAGGAGTGCGCCGAACAGGACCGCTGAGGCCCTGGCGCACCACACGCCATCGAGGGAGTGCGTGACCGCCGCATCGGCTTCGGCCGCCTCGGCCGCGTCCGCGCCGAGCACCGCGACCGCGGCGAGCGCCCGCACGGTGGCGATGTCGTCGAAGTAGTGGGCGTTGTCGTGGCCGGACTGCGGCGGCTCCGCTCCGCGTCGGAGGTTCTGCAGCGCGAGCTTGGTTCCGATCCGTGCCCGCAGCCCGCCCTCGGGATCCGCTTCGAGAGCCGCGAGCTCCCGCCATTCGACGAGACCGAATCCGCGTGCATGCTGGCGCGCGGAGAACGCGAACCACTCGAGGTTCTCGCCCGCCCCGGGATGCAGCGTGGTCGGCGGCGCCGCGTGCGTGAAAGGTCGCGGCACTGTGGTGGTGCGATCGGCGTCGCCGAGCGCGGCGAGGATCCGCACGCGGTTCACGCGCTTGGGTGGCAACGCGTAGACGCGGAAGTCGGCGTTCATCGACGATGAGGACTCCCCCGCCACGATTCCGCGGGTGAGAAGATCGATCACGGGAGTGGTCATGCGCGCGCCTCCTCGACGATGCGGGTCAGGGTGTCGGCGGCATCCAGCGGATGGATGCCGCGCATCGAACGGATGCAGGATCCGGCCACCGGCCGAAGGCCCGCCACCCATTCGTCCGGCAGATCGGCGATACCCGAGATCGCACCGCCGATGCAGCCGGCGATCGCGGCTGTCGTGTCGGCGTCTCGTCCCATGTTGACGGCGAACAGGATGCTGTCGGCGGCCCGGCCCCGGGCGTGCAGCACCGAGGACATGGCGAGCCCGACGGCCTCGGGCGCGAGATCGGCCCAGAAGTAGTCGACCACGGCGAGCCGATCGTGCAGGGCGAGAGCCAGTGCGTCGTCGTCGAGGCCGGAGTGCACCAGATCCCTGGCGTCTCTGAGATTGCGCGCCGTCCAGCTGTCGGCGGGGATCGCCGCGAGGCCGGCCTCGTAGCACTCCTCCGCATCGGCCCCCGTGAGCGCGGTGGTGACCGCGACCGCCACGACGATCCCCGCCCAGACGCCCTCTGTCGTGTGGCTGACGGCGCCGTCGGCTTCTGCGAGCCGACGAGCGAGGTCCGCGTCGCCGTCGGCGACGATGCCGAGCGGGCTCACCCGCATGGCGAGGCCGTCGCTCCAGCCGTGCATCGTGTCTCCGCTCAGAGGCGGGCGGATGCCGCGACGCAGGTTGTCGATCGCGGCCATCTCGCTGAAACCGCCGCCTTTGAAGTCGTCGGCCTGCGGCAGCACGTCCTCGATCCAGGTCTGCGCGAAGTCGTCGGCCGTCGCCCCGACGCCGACGCGCTGCACGGTCTTCGCGGTGAGCAGTGCGTACTCGGTGTCGTCGCTGCCTGCAGGTTCCGGATCGAGATAACCGGTGACGCGACCGTGAGCCGCCTGGATCTGGGCCGCGGAGAAGCCCTCGACCGGCCGGCCGATCGCGTCTCCGATCGCGAGCCCGGCGAGCGAGCCTCGAGCCCTGTCCTGCAGACTCGGCGTGGGGGAAGTCATGGAAGTCCTTGTCTCTTCGAGGGTCAGTGCGCAGGAAGAAGCGCGAGAGTGCGTCGAGCGAGGTCGTCGATCTCGACGCCGTCGAGGCCGGGAAGGCTCGTGGCGATGCGGTTCCGCAACGGCGCGGTGAATCGCTCGGGGAGCCCGGCGAAGCCCGCCAGGCCCCCGAGCACCGAACCGACCGTCGCGCCGGCGGAGTCGGTGTCCCACCCTGCCACCACGGCGAGCGGCACCCCTCGGGCGAAGTCGCCGCCGCTGCGGGCGATGGCGAACGCGATGAGCGCGGCGTTGTTGATCGTGTGCACCCAGTGGAGGCGTCCGTACGCGGCGTGCAGCGCGTCGAGGGCTGCGGCGTCGTCGAGATCCGAACGGCCGAGATCGGCGCCGTGGGCGATGGCGGCGGCGAGCTCGCTGTCGACGGGAACCACGGTCCGGGCCAGCGCGAGCACCTCGTCCACGGAGTGCGAGACCAGCGACGCGGATGCCAGGGCGGCTGCCCACATCGCACCCCAGAGGCCGTTGCGCGTGTGGCTGAGGCGCGCGTCCGTCCAGGCCATGCGCGCGGCCTCGCCGACATCGCCGGGGTTGATCCAGCCGTAGACGTCGGTGCGGATGAGCGCTCCGATCCATTCGCGGAACGGGTTGCGCACGCGGGCGGCTTCATCGGGGCGGTAGCCGTCGAGAAGGTTGCGGTACGCGATGCGCTCGGCGGTGAACGTGCGGCCGGCCGGGAGGTCTGCCAGCCAGGCCTGGGCCACGTCGTCGGTGGTGAACCCGCGTCCCGCCGTCTCCAAGACGCGGAGGTTGAGCAGCGGGTAGTTGAGATCGTCGTCCTCCGGCATCCCGTCGATGTTCTCGACGAGGGAGTTCACCGCCGATCTCCTGTTCCACGGCCAGCGGGCGGCGACCTCGGCGGGCAGCCCCTGCGCCGTGAAGTAGTCCGTGAGCGGCCAGCGATCGGTCGATCGCAGGATCTCCTCGATCCCCTCGCGGGGGATCTTCTCGACAGGCTTGCCCCACAGGCAACCGGCCGACCGACCTGTCCACGCCCCCAGCATCCGGTCCGCGAGAGCCTCGCCGCCCACCGCCGTCGGCGCGGGGACGCCGTCGAGCATGGCGTGCACGCCAGGCCAGTCCGTCGGTTCCTCGCTGTCACTCCGAACCCGATCGAGCTCGACGAGCAGCTCTCGGGCGAGCATCCGCAGCCCGTCGGAAGGAGCCTCCGGCGTCGCGCCGCCGCGCACCGGATCGAGGCCGCCGCCGGCCTCCACCCACCGAGCGGCGATCGCGGAGACGTCCTTCCCCTCCGCCCTCGCCTGCACCAGTTCGTGCGGCACCAGGTCCTCGGGCTGCGCCCAGGTGAGACGCATCACGCCTCCTGAAGGCCGGCGATGCGGCGCAGATCAGCCTGCGCCCGGGCTCCGTCGGCCGCGATGATCTCCTCGGCGACGTCCGACAGCAGCGCGGCGTACTCATCGAAGTCCACGCGGCTCGCGGTCGCGATCGTGTCGATGATGTCGGCGGGGATCACGGCGACCCCTCCGATTCCGGCTGCGATGCTGCCCGCCATCGAGGCGATCGAGTCCGAGTCGCGCCCGTAGTTCACCGCCCCCAGCACGGTCGGCATCAGATCACCGCGATACGCGACCAGGAAGCCGAGAGCCACCGGCAGCTCTTCGATCGACTTCGTGCGCGAGGGGACCCGCGCATCCATGAGCGGTTCGCGATACGCGTCCCCGACGGTGTCGAAGGGACGGATCGCGTCGCGAAGCGCGGTGCCGACTGTCTCATCGTCGGCATCCTCAGGAAGCGATCTCGCCGCATCGACGACCGCCTGGATCGCTGCCGCCGTACCGTCGTGCGCGACGCGCAGAGCGGCGTCGATCACAGAATCGACGGAGGCGCCGACCGCGACGGACGCCGCCACGGCCGCGGCGAACACGCCGGCCGCCTCGCGGCCGTAGCTCGACTGGTGCGCTCCCGCGACGTCGATGGCTTCCGCGTACGCCGCCTCGGGGTTGCCCGCGTTGACGATCCCCACCGGGGCCATGTACATCGCGGCGCCGCAGTTGACGACGTTCCCCACCCCGGCCTCGCGCGGGTCGACGTGTCCGTACTGCAGTCGCGCCACCATCCACTTCTCCGCGAGGAAGATCCGCTGCAGCAGGATCGACTCGCGCTCGAGCTCGGGGATCCAGCGGATCTCCGTCTGAAGCAGCGGCACCAGCGATTCGGCGACCGCGAAGGCGTCGATGTGATCCCGCCGCTCGGCGTACACGCGGATCAGCGCCTGCGTCATGAGGGTGTCGTCGGTGATGTGACCGTCACCCTTGTGATACGGACTCACGGGCCGGGCCGTCTGCCAGTCCAGGTGATACGGAGGGACGATCCCGGTGATCCGGCCCCCGTAGCGCTCCTTGATCTTCTCGGGGCTGAAGCCCTCGGCCGCCCCACCGAGGGCGTCGCCGATCGCCGACCCTGCGAGCACGGCCGCCGTGCGTTCCCGAATCCAGCTCATGCCATTCCTCTCTTCGAGCCGGAGCGGATGCCGAGCATCCGCTCCGGCGTCATCAACCGTTGACCTGTGCCCAGCCGTCGTCGAGCTCGGACGCGAGGCCCTCGTCGTCGATCTCGCCGCCGAGGAACTTCTGGAACGCCGGGGTCGCCACGGTGTCCTTCCACCGGACGAACCCGTTGGCCTGCAGGAACGCGGGACCTTCGAGCCCCTCTGCCGACTTCACGATCTCCGGCCAGCCGTTCTGATCCGCGGTCTGCTCGGCGAGCGCCTCGCGCGCCGACACCGTCGTCGGGATCAGCCCGTCGGCGACGTTCATCTTCACGAGGTTGTCGGTCTGCATGAAGTAGTCGAGGAACTTCGCCGCCTGCTTCTGATGCGGGGAATCGATGTTGATCGACAGCGTCTGAGGGTTGGCCGCCTGGACGGCGCCCTCGGAGCCGGCGAGCGGAGGCAGGACGACCCAGTCCATGCCTGCCGGAGCATCGGTCGCGATGTTGGCCACCTGGTACGAGCCCTGAACCGTCATCGCCGCCTTGCCCGCGTAGAACGTCGCGAGCACGTCGGAACCCGACTGCGTGACGCCGATCGGGTCGACGGAGCCCGCCTCGATCATGTCGCGCACGCGGTTCGGCACTTCGAGGTCGGCATCCTTCACCTCGACCTTCATGTCCTCGCCCTTGCCGGTGAAGTACTCCGATCCGAAGCCCATCCCCAGGCTCATGAACGCCGCGGTGGGGCTCTTCAGGCCCCACGTGATGCCGTGCACGTCACCCGAGGTGGTCGCCGCGGCGATGTCGGCCAGTTCGTCCCACGACATGGAGTCGCCGGTCGGGATCTCCACACCTGCGGCCTCGAGCAGCGTCTTGTTCGCGAACACGACGTAGGTCTGCAGTTCGGTCGGGGCGCCGATGATCTGGCCGTCGACCGTGACCGACTCCCGCACGCCGGGATCGATGTCGTCGAGAGTCTTCTCGCTGAGCAGCTCGCTCAGATCGGCGAGGTAGCCGTCCCTGGCGAACGGCACGATTCCGAGCACCTCGTAGTGGATGATGTCCGGCGCGACCTCGCCCGCGAACTGCGTCGTCAGCTTGTCATCCAGACTGTCGGTCGGAGCCTGGACGATCTCGACCTGGATGTCGGGATTGTCGGCGTTCCACGCGTCGACGATCTCCTTGGTCGCCTGGATCGCGGCCGGCTGATCGGAGAACGACTGGAACGTGATCGACACCGGCTCGCCGTCGGCGGTGTCGTCTGCGGTCTCGCCGCCCTGCGAGCAGGACGCGAGGACCAGGGCCGTCGCGGCGGCGGCCGCGAGTGCGATGGTCGCACGATGAAGCGTCTTCACTTCATACCTCTTTCTCTAGTGTTCGGGAACTGCGGGAACTGTGGCGCTAGCCTTTGACCGCGCCGGACAGCAGGCCGGTGGCCAGGCGCTTCTGCAGCAGCGTGAAGAACACGATGCTGGGGATGCTGGAGAGCAGCGCACCGGCGGCGAGCGGACCGACGGCGACCTTGCCCTCGCCGCCGATGAAGGTGCTGAGCGCGATCGGGAGGGTGTAGTTCTCGGGAGACTGCAGCAGCACGAGTGCGAAGAAGAACTCGTTGTACGCCGAGACGAAGCTGAACATCGCGGTGGCGGCGAGTCCGGGCATCAGCAGCGGGAACACGACCCGCTGGAGAGTACGCGCCTTGTTCGCGCCGTCGATCGCCGCCGCTTCCTCGATGTCGAAGGGGATCGCCGCGACGTAGCCCTGCAGCATCCAGAGCGAGAACGGCAGCGTATAGACCGAGTACACGATCACGAGTCCGAGCAGCGAGTCGACGAGCCCTACGGAGCGGAGGATGAAGAACAGCGGGATCACGACGAGGATCACCGGGAAGATCTGGCTGACCAGGATGTAGCCCACGCCGATCGTCCGCAGCTTCCCCTGGTAGCGCGCCATCACGTAGGCACCTGGGATCGACAGCAGCGTGACGACGATCGTCGTCGCGACGGCGACGATGAGGCTGTTGCCGGCCGCACGCACGAGCCCCTGCCTCTCCAGCGCCGCGATGAAGTTGTCGATCGTCGGCTGCAGCGGAAAGAGGTTGACGGCGAGCGAGTTGATCTCGGCCGAGGACTTGAATGCCGTCGAGATGAGCCACACCAGCGGGAACCCCAGGAAGATGAGGAACGCGGCGAGCGCCAGATACTGCAGAGTACGCACCAGAGGCTTCCTCGTGCGCCGGTCGGCCCGTCGCCGCTGGGTCTTCGTGGCGTTCTGCGTGACCAGGGTCCTGGTCGCGGTCGTGTCCTTCATCGCGCGCTCCTCTCCGGACGGAACTGGCGCCACAGCGCGATCACCAGGATGACGACGAGGAAGAGCACGATCACGTCGCCCATCGCCGCGGCCCCACCGGTGTTGCGGGTCTTGAACGCCTCGAGGTAGGTGAACAGCATCGGCAGCATGGTGCGTCCGCCAGGACCGCCCTCCGTCATCACGTAGACGATGCCGAAGGAGTTGAAGTTCCAGATGAAGCTCAGGCTCGCGATCGAGAAGATCACCGGACGCAGCGCGGGGAGCGTGACGCTCACGAAGCGCCGCCACGTGCTCGCGCCGTCGACCGCGGCCGCCTCGAGCAGCTCGCCGGGCACCTGCTGAAGCCCGGCGAGCAGGACCACGGTGTTCTGCGGCATGCCGACCCAGACGCCGACGAGGATCACCGCCGGGAGGGCGAGACCGAAGTCGCCGAGCCAGTTGATGTCGGCGGGACCGCCCAGCGACTCGATCAGCCAGTTCAACGGGCCGTTCGTCGGCGAGTAGATCATCTGCCACATGACGGCGACGACGACCGGCGGCATGGCCCAGGGAATCAACGCGAGCACACGCGTGATCCCGCGGAATCGCAGGTCGGTGTTCAGCAGCAGCGCCAGGCAGAGTCCACCGACCACCTGCAACACGGTGACCGTCACCGCCCAGATCATGCCGATGCCGAACGACTGCCAGAACTGCACGTCGGAGCCGAGCGAGATGAAGTTCTCGAAGCCCACGAACTGCGTGTCGTGGTGACGTGCGAGCCGCGAGTCGGTGAACGCCGTCGCGACGCCGATGAACAGCGGCACCACGCTCAGCGCGAGGATCGGGATCAGGGTGGGCACGACGAGGCCGATCGCCTCGTTGCGCCGGGAGCGGGCCAGCCCGCCCGTCCGCGGAACGGCCGTGGTCCTGGTGCGGCTCGTCCCGGCACTCATGCGGCTTCGCCGATCGTCGAAGCCCTGATGACGAGCGTGGCGTCCACCGTCTCGCGGCGGGGAGGGCGCGACGGGTCGGCGAATCGCTCGCTGAGCATACGCGCCGCAATGCCTCCGCGTCGCTCGGACTGCAGCGACACCGAGGTGAGCGGAGGGCTGTACAGCGCCGCGAGCTCGGTGTCGTCGATGCCCGTGACGGCGAGGTCGTCGGGTACCCGCAGCCCTCGACGTCGCGCCGCGCTGATCGCGCCGATCGCGATGAGGTCGTTCGCGCACACGATGGCGTCGATCGGGATGCCGCTGTCGAGCGTTGCGGCGAGCAGGTGTTCCGCGGCGTCGACGCCTGCTCCCACCGTGAAGTCCGCCGCCGTGATCTGCAGCGCCTCGGTGCGCACGAGGGCGTGGCGCTCGACCGCGGCCGCGAAGCCCGCCCGACGCGCGGCGCCCGGATTGGTGTTTCCCGGCCCGTTGATGACGCCGATGCGGGTGCGACCGATCTCGACGAGGTGGTCGACCACCATTCCCACCGCGACCGACGAGTCGACGAACACGTTGTCGACGCCGAGATCGGAGTGCAGCGTACCGATCACGACGACCGGCACGACGGTGTCGGCGATCGCCTGGCGCAGCGCCGGGGTCACGCGCAGCGGAGAGATGATGAGTCCGTCGCCCGCTCCCATGCTCAGCATCCGCACGAGCTCCACCGTCTGATCCGGGCGACGGCCGGTCGAGGAGACGCTGATCCGCGTGGTCTCCCCCAGCTCCGCCTCGATCGCGCGCAGCATCTGCACGTAGTTCGGGTTGCCGATGTCGTCGACCGCGAAGACGACCTGCCTGTGTCCGCCCAGGCGCAGCGATCGGGCGGTGGCGTCAGGGAGGTAGCCGATGCGCTTGGCCGCGGTGCGGACCTTGCGCACCATCTCGGGGCTCGCGGAGCGTCCGGTGAGCGCACGCGACGCGGACGCCAGGGAGACGCCGGCGGTCGCGGCGACCTCGTGCAGTGTCGGCTTCGTCCCCATGATGCTCCTCGTCGAGTGGAAACGTTTCCAGCGATCGGACGTGGAAACGTTTCCAAATCGGCGCTGGTCGGGCTGCAGGGAATCTAGGCGGCGGGAGTGCCGGGTGTCAAGACCCTGCGACGTACTCCCGGAGAATCCGCTCGGCACGCCCGCGCATGGCCGGATCGACCATCTCGCCGGAGGCGAGAGTCGCCACTCCCCCTGCTGCGAGTAGTCGCAGCACCTCCTGCGCCCAGGCGATCTGGGCGGCCGTCGGCGCGAACTCCGCCGCGATCACCGGCAGCTGGATCGGATGCACCGCCATGCGCCCGAACATGCCCAGCTGCGCCGCCCGTCGCGTGTCTTCCGCGAGCCCATCCAGATCGCGGATCGCGGGGTAGACGGACGCCATCGGGGCCGGCAGTCCGGCGGCTCGCGCGGAGTACAGCGCGGTGAGTCGGGCATGGTCGAGTACCGGCTCGCCGCCGCCCAGGTCGCTGCGCAGATCGCTCTCGCCCAGGCCGATCGCCACCACCGCCGGGTGCTCGGCAGTGGCACGCGCGTTCAGCACACCCCTCGCCGACTCGAGCAGCGCCGTCACCGGATGTCCCGGCGCGAGCTCGGCCACCCTGTCGAGCTGCATTCGATCCTCGACCTTCGGCAGCCGGATGCCGACGTCGAGCGGCAACGTCGAGACCGCGCGCAGGTCTTCGTCGTCTCCGGCGTTCACGCGCACCTGCACCGCGACCTCCGATGAGCGAGCTTCCAGCCACCTGATCACGTCATCCCTGGCGCGCCCCTTGCGCTCGGCGGCCACCGCGTCCTCGAGGTCGAAGACGACGAGGTCCGCCCCGCTCGCCTCGGCCGAAGCGAAGCGATCGGGCCGGTCGCCCGGCACGTAGAGCCCCGTGCGGTGAAGATCCATCACACGGCGCCTGACGCGTGCAGTGCGTCGATGTCGTCATCCGAGAATCCCGCATCCCGCAAGACGTCGTCCGTGTCCGCACCGTGCGGTCGCCCGGCCCAGCGGACGGAGCCCGGCGTGCGCGAGAGCCGGAAGAGGACGTTCTGCATCGCGAGGTCTCCCAGTTCCGGGTCGGGCACTCTCACGATCGTCTCCAGAGCCCGGTACTGCGGGTCATCGACGACTCCCCTCACGTCGTACACCGGTGCGATCGCGGCGGATGCGGCCTCGAAGGCATCGATGACCTCGGACGCGGGGTGCGCGCCGATCCAGGTCTGCACGGCGTCGTCGAGCTCGTCGGCGTGCTGTGCCCGGTCGTGTCCCGAGCCGAACCACGGCTCCCTGGTCAGCTCGGTGCGGCCGACCACGGTCATGACCCGTTCGGCGATCGACTGCGAACTCGTCGAGACCGCCAGCCAGACGCCGTCGCGCGAGCGGTAGACGTTGCGCGGAGCGTTGTTGACGGATCTGTTGCCGGTGCGCGGCTGCACGAGACCGAGCTGATCCCATGCCGTGATCTGTCCGCCCAGCAGCATCAGGATCGGCTCGATGATCGCCATGTCGACGACCTGCCCGACGCCGTCGCGCTCGGCACCTCGCAGTGCCGCCATCACAGCGTAGGAAGTGGCGAGCGCCGCGATGCCGTCGGCGAGGCCGAACGGCGGCAGCGTAGGCGGGCCGTCCGGATCGCCCGTGAGCGCGGCGAATCCGCTCATGGCCTCGGCGAGGCTTCCGAAGCCCGGCCGTGAGGAGTACGGCCCGAATTGCCCGAAAGCGGTCACCCTCGCGAGCACCAGCCGCGGATTCGCCGCGAACAATTGCTCGGGCGAGAGCCCCCAGCGCTCGAGAGTGCCCGGACGGAAGTTCTCGATCATCACATCGGCATCGGCGACGAGTCTCAGAAGCACGTCCGCGCCGGCCGCCGTGCTCAGATCGACCGTCGCTGTGCGCTTGTTGCGACCGAGCGTCTTCCACCAGAGATTGACGCCGTGCTTCTGCGGGCCGTGCCCGCGGGCGGCGTCGGGTCGTGCCGGATGCTCGATCTTGATCACGTCGGCGCCGAAATCGCCGAGAAAGGTGGCCGCGAGAGGACCGGCGAAGAGCGTCGACACGTCGAGCACGCGCACCCCGTGCAGCGGAGGCGATGGAACAGTTCTCAGATCTTCCTGGTCCGACACCGAGACATGATAGCCACAGCTCGATCGCACGGGAACACCGACAGGATCCGCCTCCGACGAGCCGTCGCGACTTTCCCGTCAGGGCTCGGAGCGCGACGCCTCAGTCGATGACCGGAGCCACTTCCGACCACAGCATCCGATCCTCCGTCGAGGGCGCCTCGGGAATGCGCCCCGCGCCGTCGGGTTCGGGAATGGCCGCCAGCAGTGCCCGGGTGTACGGATGCTGAGGGCTCGACCACACGCGGTCCGTCGCGCCCGACTCCATCACGCGGCCCCCGTAGAGCACCACCGTGCGGTCGGCGATGCGGCGGACCACGGCGAGGTCGTGCGAGATGAACAGCATGCCGGCGCCCGCCTCGGCCACGAGATCGCGCATGAGACCGGCGACGCTCGTCTGCGTCGACGCGTCCAGCGCCGAGATCGGCTCGTCGGCGACCAGCAGCGACGGCCGTGCGGCGAGCGCTCGCGCGATCGCGATGCGCTGCTTCTGACCGCCGGAGAACTGGTGCGGGTAGCGCGACACCACGTTCGCGGGAAGCCCGACCTTCTCGAGCCACTCCTCGACCGTCGAGCCTGCAGCTCCTCGCGCCAGAGCCGTCGCGATGCCGTCGGCGATCTGGTCGCCGATGCGGCGACGCGGGTTCAACGAGGTCGCCGGGTCCTGGAAGACCATCTGGATGCCGGTGAGCGCGATCGACCGGCGGCGGATGCCGAGCGGAGTCACGGGGGCGTCGTGGAACAGCACGGCGCCGCCGGCGAGCTTCTCGATGCCGACGGCTGCGCGGGCGAGGCTCGACTTGCCGCTGCCCGATTCGCCGACCAGGGCGACGGTCTCCCCTGGCGCCACGCTCAGCGAGACGCTGTCGACGGCGACGACCGGCGGGTTGCCCGGGTAGCGCACGACCACGTCGCGCGCATCGAGGACGGCGACTTCACTCATCTGCGGCCTCCTCGGTCGCGGCATCCGCTTCGTCTGCCGCATCGGCCTCTTCGATCTTCGAACCAGGCAGGGCGGCGAGCAGCGTGCGGGTGTACTCGTGCTGCGGATCGCGGAACAGCGTCTCGCGGTCGGCCCGCTCGACGATCTCCCCGTTCTTCATGACGGCGACCTCGTCGGCGATCGCGCTCATCACGCCCAGATCGTGCGTGACGAGGAGCACCGCGAGGTTCCGCTGGGTCGCGAGGTCGCGCAGCAGCCGCAGGATCCCGGCCTGCACCGTGACGTCGAGCGCGGTCGTGGGCTCGTCGGCCAGCAGCACGTCGGGGTCGCACGCGAGCGCGCACGCGATCGCGATGCGCTGACGCTGTCCGCCCGAGAACTGATGCGGATAGCGCTTCAGCGCCTCGGCCGGGTTCGGCACCTGCACCGTCTCGAGCAGCTCGATCGCCCGGGTCCTCGCGGCGTCCTTCGCGAGAGAGAGATGCACTCGCAGGTGGTCGGTGAGCTGGCGCCCCACGGGCAGCTGCGGGTGCAGCGACGCCGAGGGGTCCTGGAACACCATGGCGATCCGCCTGCCGCGGATGCGGTTGAGGTCGCGCCGGCGCATGCCGAGCAGCTCCTCCCCCGCCAAGGAGATCGATCCGCCGGTGCGGGCCTGTCGCGGGAGGAGCCCGAGGACGGCGAGCGAAGTGAGCGTCTTGCCCGAACCGGATTCTCCGGCGAGACCGTGGATGCGTCCGGCCTCGAGTTCGAGCGAGACTCCACGGACGAGCGGACGGCCGATGTCGATCGTCAGATCGCGGATGCTGAGCGCCGCGGTCATGCGATGGCTCCCTTCGCGTCGGCCTTGTGCTCCGCCTGCTTCTCGTGCGTCATCTCGGCGGTCGGGTCGAGCACGTCTCTCATCGCATCGCCGAGGAAGTTGAAGGCGAGCACGACCGTGAGGATCGCGAGACCGGGGAAGACGCCGAGCCACCAGGCGTCGAAGTTCTGGATCGCGGCCGAGATCATCGAGCCCCACTCCGCGGTCGGCGGCTGGGCGCCGAGACCGAGGAATGAGAGACCGGAGAGCAGCAGGATGGCGGCGCCGATGTCGAGGGTCGCGAGCACGAGCATGGGACCGGCGATGTTCGGCAGGATGTCGACGAACAGCGTGCGCAGCGGCGAGTGACCGAGCAGCCGCCCCGCGATCACGTAGTTCTGGCCGCGCAGGCCCAGCACGATGCTGCGCGTGACGCGCGAGTACTGCGGCCAGGAGACGACGATCGCCGCGATCACCGCGTTGAACAGCGACGGGCCGAGGGATGCCGCGACCACCATGGCAAGGATCACGGTGGGGAACGCCATGAAGAGGTCGGTGATGCGCATGAGCGTCTCGTCGACCCAGCCGCCGAAGTATCCGGCGAGCGCGCCGATCGTGGTGCCGATGATCATCGCCGCGATCACGAGCATGAGCGCGAGGGGCAGGCTCACTGTCGCACCCGTCATCAGGCGGGAGAAGATGTCGCGGCCGTTGCCGTCGGTGCCGAGCAGCGTGTCGATGCCTGGCGGCTGCAGGCGGGGCAGCGCCTGGGCGTTCGGATCGAACGGGACCCA
The DNA here is from genome assembly GCF_030816295.1 of Microbacterium natoriense. Lineage (NCBI taxonomy): Bacteria > Bacillati > Actinomycetota > Actinomycetes > Micrococcales > Microbacteriaceae > Microbacterium > Microbacterium natoriense. The sequence continues at coordinate 508,416 of NZ_JAUSXV010000001.1, forward strand.
CCACTGCGCGGTGAAGGCGATGATGACCCACGCCAGGGCGATGACCGTGCCGATGACCCCGAGCGGGGTGCGCCAGGCGCGCGGCCAGCGGAGACGGATGCGCCAGGGTCCGGATGCGGCGTCGATGCTGCTCATGCGATCCTCACTCTCGGGTCGAGGACGCCGTACAGCAGGTCGACGACGAAGTTGATGAGGAGGTAGATGAGCCCGACCACGAGACCGACGCCCATGATGCCGGGGAGGTCGAGGTTGGACGCCGAGTTGTAGGCGTAGGTGCCGAGGCCCGGCCAGGCGAACACCGACTCGACGAGCACCGTGCCCGAGAGCAGCGAGCCGAAGGCGACGCCGACGACGGTGAGGATCGGGAGGGAGGCTCCGCGGAGCACGTAATCGAGGATGACGCGCATCGCCGGCAGGCCCTTGGCCCGCGCCGCCCGCACGTAGTCGCTGCCGAGCACCTCGAGCACCGAGGTGCGGATGAATCGGGTGAGCAACCCGATGGTGACGAGCGAGAGCACGAGGACGGGCAGGGCGAGGTGCGCCAGTGCGTCGAAGTAGCCCACGCCGTCGCCGTTCAGGAGGAAGTCGATCGTGTACATGCCGGTGACGGTCGGCGGCGGGGTGATCGACGGCGAGATGCGCCCGGAGCCCGGGGCGATGTGCAGCTGCAGGAAGAACACGTAGAAGCTGACCAGAGCGAGCCAGAAGGTCGGCACGCTGAGACCGACGAGGGTCACGACGCGGATGACCTGATCGGTCACGAGCCCGCGGCGGTAGGCGGCGAGCGTGCCCAGCACGATGCTGACGACGAGGCTGAGGATGATCGCGCCGATGGCGACCTCGATCGTCGCAGGCACCGCGGTGGCGAGGTCGCTGGTGACCGGGCGTCCGGTCACCAGCGACGTGCCGAGGTCTCCTCGGAGGAGGTTCCCCATGTAGATGAAGTACTGCACGATGAGCGGCTGATCGAGACCGTGCGCGGCGATGAACGCGTCGCGCGTCGCGGGGTTCTGCGACGCGCCCTCACCCAGTGCCGCGGAGATCGGGTCGCCAGGCACCAGGTTCGTGAGCGCGAATGTCACGATCGTGACGCCCACCAGCAGGAGCAGCGAGGTGCCGATCCGGCGCAGCAGGTATCCGATCAGCGGAGACCTGCGCCGTTGCGCCTGTCTCTGCACCGCCACCGTCGTCATGAGGCCCTCAGCCGGCGGGGTTGATCTCGGCGATGTCCATCTCCCAGACGGAGTTGTACACCGCACCGGTGACGTCGTCGGCGGTGGCGATGTTGCGGCCGGGGACGATCAGCGGCACGAAGGGGCCCTCGGCCTGCATCGCCTCGGCGAAGGCGGTGAAGTCGTCGGCGCGGGTCGCCGCATCCGTGGCGCTGGCTGCATCCGCCGCGATCTGCGCGATCTCGGGGTTCGCCTCGGCCGCCCAGCCCGAGCGCAGACCGACCTTGAGGCCGGGGGCGAAGGGCAGGAAGTTGGCCGAGTCGGCGTAGTCGGGGCCCCAGAACCAGAGGCCGAAGCCCTCGGTGCCGCCGACGTAGGCGTCGAGCTCGGTCGCGAAGGGCTGCGGCGCCAGTTCGACGTTGATGCCCGCATCCTTCAGCTGCGCCTGGACGCGCTCGGCGAGCGGGGTGAACTCGACGCCGCCGACCGGGTAGTCGTTCGGGAACTGCAGCTTCAGCGTCTGGCCCGTGTAACCGGCCTCGGCGAGCGCGGCCTTGGCCTTCTCGGCGTCCGGCTTCACACCGGACTCGAGAGCGCCCTCGAACCCGGGAGGGATCACGCCGGTCGCCTGCACGGCGCCTGCTCCGGCGAGCTCGAGCAGGGCGTCGTAGTCGAGCGAGTAGCGGATCGCCTCGGCGATCTTCACGTTGGCGAGATCGCCGGCGACGGCCGGAGACTGGTTCAGCAGCAGGAAGATGGTCTGGCCCGAGGGCACCGAGTCGACCTTCACGCCGTCGCCGAGACCGGCGACCTGGTCGCCGTTGAGATCCATCGCGACCATCGAGTCGCCGCCCTTGAGGTTGGCGAGCTGCGTGGCGCTCTCGGAGACGTTGCGCACGACGACGCGGTCGTAACCGGCCTTCTCGTCGCCGTTGTACTCGTCGCTCTTCTTCAGCACGACCTGCGAGGAGAGATCGAGGGTGTCCAGCACGTAGGGACCGGAGCCTGCGGAGGCGCCGTCGAGGTACTTCTGCGCGCTGTCCGATCCGTCGGTGGCGCCGCCGTTCTCGATCACGACATCGGAGTTCACGATGCCGAGTGCCGGGTTCGCGAGGATCGCCGGCAGCTGCAGCAGCGGAGTCTCGGAGGTGATCTTCACGGTCTTGTCGTCGACTTCGGCGACGGTGAGCCCGCCGAGCAGGAAGTTCGGCTTGGCATCCTCCATGCCCTGGATGCGCTGCAGGGAGAACACGACGTCCTTCGCCTCGATGGGCGAGCCGTCGGAGAAGACCCGGTCTCCTTCGAGGGTGAAGGTGAACTCGGTCGCGGCGTCGTTCTGCTTCCACGACGCGAGACCGGCGATCGGAGTCGACACGTCGGAGCCCTTGAAGTCGACGAGGGTCTCGTAGAGGGCCTTCGCGATCATGTTGCCGGTGGGGTCGTAGGTGTGGCCGGGGTCGCCGGTCTCGATGGAGAAGGCGGTGTCGATGACGAGCGAGTCGCCCTTCGACGCGTTGCCTCCGCTGTTCGCGGAGTTGCCGCCGGAGCAGCCGGCGAGGGCGAGGAGCGCGACGGCTCCCAGGGCGATGAGAGAGGTGCTGCGACGCGTCACCATGGTGGCCTCCAGGGGCGAGGAGTACATTTCGGGTAGGCCGACCGATGTGGACGACCTTCAACAGATTCCCATGATGTGCGACGATCTGTCTATCAAGAATGCGTAACGCTGGTTGGATCTGATTCCAGCCCTACCCAGGAGGTGCAATATGTCCAGCAGGGACGCCGAAGTCCTGAAGCAATCTGGACGAAGTGCCATGCCACTCGACGACATCGCGTACAGAATTCTCGACGTGCTCCGCGAGAACGGGCGCGTCTCGATCGCCGCCCTCGCCGAGAAGGTGGGCATCTCCCGGGCCAATGCGTACACGAGGGTCGAGTCTCTCGTGCACGACGGGGTCATCACCGGGTTCAGCGCACGCATCGACCCCGCGAAGGCGGGACTGTCGATCGGCGCGCTCGTCTTCGTCACCGTGCTCCCCCAGGCATGGACGTCCTTCCGCGAGCGCGTCTCGGAGATGCCCGACGTCGAGTGGTGCGCGATCACCACCGGCGAGCACGACGCGATGCTGCTGATCCGCGCAGTGGACGTGAGCGGTGTGCACGAGTTCTCGACCGGAGTCATCGCCCAGCTGCCCGAGGTGCGCACGGTCGTGAGCGTGGTGGTGCTCGACGAGGTCGTGCGCCGGTCGTTCCTGCTCCCCTCCGATCTCCCGGAGCGGAACACCGAGATCCCGCTCGGCATGACGCGGTGGACACCCGCGACGCCGGGTCGCGACACCCTTCCGCCTCGGTGAAGCCGTCGCGGCTCAGGCCGCCGGGATCTCCTCGCACACGCTGAGCTGCGGCGCGCCGTGCATCTCGTAGTGCTCCACGAGGCGGATGAGCCCGGCATCCGTGATCTCGAGCTCGCTCTCGCCGTCGCCCGTGACCACCGTTCCATCCGCGGCGAGCACGTGGACGAACGACACCCAGATCGTGTCGCCCGTGCGCGTGCCGACGAAGCGGCCGAAGGTGACGGTGTCGCCCTCGTAGTCCCCCCAGATCGCGCCGTCGCGCTCCCAGTAGCTGAAGACGCTCGGAGAGTCCGGGTCGACCGCCGAGGTGGTCGACGAGACCATCCGGAATCGGCGGCCGTCGAGGGAGGGGATGGATGCTGTCGCGGTCACCCCTCGATTATGGACGATCTCCACTCGTCCTCCAGCAACGCGTAGATCAGCAGCGTCGTCCATTCGCCTTTGAACCACGAGCTCTCCACCAGTCGGGCCTCGCGACGGAAGCCGAGTCGCTCGACGACTCGGACGGATGCCGCGTTCCGCTCGTCGATGCGTGCCGCGATGCGGTGAAGTCCCAGTCCGTCGAATCCCACCGCGAGCAGAGCGGCCACGGCCTCCGCCGCGTAACCCCGCCCCGAGAACCGGGGATCGAGGATGTACCCGACTTCACCCTCTCGGTCGTTCTCGCTGCGCCAGAACAGCACGACGTCGCCGACCAGGCGTCCGCTCTCCCGCTCTTCGACCGCGAGGCACACCGCGTCATCCTGCTTCTCGAATCGGGTCCCCGCCCAGCGCGTGGCGATCCTCTCCTCGATCTCGGCGAGGGTGAGCGGCCCGTACGGGACGTAGCGGACGTTCTCGGCGTCGGCCTTGTAGTCGAGCATGGGCGCCGCATCGGCGGCCTCGATCGGTCGCAGCAGCAGACGCTCGGTGCGGATCGGATAGTCCGGCGCGAACATCGTCACTCCAGATCGAGCGAGACGAGGCCGGGCAGACCTGCGGTCTCGGAGCGCAGAGCGAGGACGAATTCCTCGTAGGTCGGCGTCATCGTCACACGCGTCGATCCCAGGATGCAGGTGATTGCTCGCCCTCCCCGCTTGTCGAGCCGGATCCGGTGCACCGGGTATGCGGGCGGCGTCAGCCAGATGCGCGCAAGCAGCGAATAGGGATGGTCCTCTTCGCCCATGCGCAGGCCGTGCGGGCCCACGACGATCTGCGCCGGAGTCCGTCTCACCGCCCGGTAGCGCTGCGCGGCTCCGATCGCGAAGCCGATGGCGGCGATGCCTGCGAAGGGGATCAGCAGGACGAGCGCCGAGAGATCGCCGTCGAGGAAGCCCGGGGTCAGCACGAGCAGGGTCACGCCGAGAGTCATCGCGAACAGCACGATCGCCGTGATCAGGAAGCCGCGCCCTATGCGTCGTTCGCCCGACGAGTCGAGCCGGAACGTCGTGGGCAGTTTCGCGCGCTCGCGCGCGGCCGCGACCGGATCGGCGGCTGGCGGCTGAGCGATCGGAGCGAGCTCGGCCATCAGCTCGTTGAAGACGGTCCTCGAGAATCCGGGCAGGTCGATCACGGTCTCGCGTCCGTCGGTCCAGACGACCAGCGCGCGGGTCGTGCCCGTGCGCAGGCCGTTGGTGCGGTGCTCGGTGACTTTCGACCGGAACGCGGTGGTGTCTCTGGCGTATGTCTGCATGCCTCCGGGCCGTCCGATGTCGACCGTGCCGGAACGCACGATCACCCGGATGTTCCGGAGCCAGAAGGCCCCCACCCACACGGCGATCGTCAGCACGATCGCCGCCACGAGCACGATCCGGCCCCGCGTGGAGATGTTCATCGTGCGGGGAAGGAATCCCGGGATGATGAACAGAGCGGCCGTCGACAGCACGGCGGACAGCATGAGGGCTCCGAGAGCGATGCGAAGCGGATGCCGGCGGAACACGCGCTCGGCGGGCACGGTGGCGACCTGACTCATGGGGACAGTCTGCCGCACCCGGTGACGCACCCGTGCGCTGCGGCGCACCGCGGGTAGCGTGAACGCATGCAGTGGTTCACGTATCTCGCCTTGCGCGCCGTCGGGGCGCGCGGATGACACCGCCGACGCAGGCGACCTTCGACGCCCGACCCCTCACAGAACCGGTCGATCCTCGGGCGGTGCGGGCCTTCGCGGCCGAGCTGCGAGCACGAGGGACCGCGACCATGAACGCGGGGGCCATCATCGCCGTCGTCGTTATCGCGCTCTCGGCGGTCATCATGGTGCCTGTCCTCGTGTCCGTCATGGTCGCGGTGCTCTCCGGCTCGGTCTCCGGCGGACGCGGCGGCCTGATCCCCTTCGCGTTGATCGGCGTCGCCGCCGTGCTCGGCATCGTGCTCTCGTTGGCCGGCTGGCGTCGAGCGCGCACGACCCGCTACCGCCTGAACCGCTTCGCGCAGGCGAACGGCATGACCTACGAGGCGAGGATCGCCGACCCTCCGCTGCCGGGGATGGTCTTCGGCATCGGCCGCTCCCGGGCCTCGACCGATGTCGTCCGCGGCACCACACCCCGCTTCGCCGAGTTCGGGAACTTCCAGTACACGACCGGATCGGGCAAGAACTCGACCACGCACAACTGGGGCTACGTGGCAGTGAAGCTCGACGTGCCGCTGCCGAACATCGTGCTCGACGCCAAGGGCAACAACTCCTTCGGATCCAACCTGCCGGCGGCCTTCCGCAAGGCGCAGCGGCTGTCGCTGGAGGGCGACTTCGATAGGTACTTCGACCTGTACTGCCCCGAGGGGTACGAGAGCGACGCCCTCTACCTGTTCACACCCGACATCATGGCGCGTTTCATCGACAACGCGGCCGAGCTCGACGTCGAGATCGTCGACGACTGGCTGTTCCTGTACACGCAGCGCAAGGCCTCGACTCTCGACCCCGCGACGTGGGCCTGGTTGTTCGGCGCGGTGGGGGCTCTGCTGGTGAAACTCGACCAGTGGGCGCGGTGGCGCGACGAGCGGCTGCTGGTCGCGAATCCACCGCTCGCCTCATCTGCGGGACAGGCGAGGGATGCCACGGCGCTGCCCTTCGCAGCGCCGGCGGGCATGCTCACCCCGCCCCCTGGCGTGGCGCACGAGGGCCGTCGGCTCTCGCGGGGCTTCCGGTGGGTGCCGATCGTCGTCGCTGTCGTTTTCGGCGTCGTGTGGATCGCGCTGCAAGCCATCGGTTCGATGCACTGAGGAGTGCGAACGTCGCGTCAGGCGGTCACCGAGGGGTGAGTGTGGGGGTGGGTGCTGCTTTGGGGATTAGCGCCCACCCCATCCCCCCTCGGGATCAGAAGAAGCTGGGGACCTCCTCTGCATGGCGGACGAGCCGCCAGCGAGTGCGGTCAGCTGGGGGCTGACGTATGTGCACCGCGTTCAATATGGTATGCCAATGAAGGTTGCAAGCGGTTGCGATCACCCGTGCAACGCGGCCCATTCGGCTCGACGCACCGCCTGCTCCACCGGGTCGGGAACGGGAAGCGACGCGATCAGGCGCTTCGTGTACTCGTCCTTCGGGGCGCCGAGCACGTCGGCCGTGCGTCCGTACTCCGCGATCTCGCCGCGATGCAGCACGACCACCTTGTGGGCGAGCATGTCGACCACGGCCAGGTCGTGCGTGATGAACAGCGTCGCGAAGCCGAAGCGCTCCTGCACCTCGCCGAACAGCTCGAGCACTCTGGCCTGCACCGACACGTCGAGCGCGCTCGTGGGTTCGTCGGCGATCAGCAGCTTGGGATCGAGCGCGAGCGCACGGGCCAGCGAAGCCCGCTGACGCTGGCCGCCCGAGAGCTCATGCGGATAGCGGTCGCCGAAGGCGCCGGGCAGCTGCACCGCCTCGAGCAGCTCGTCGACCCGGGGGCGCGCGTCGGACGGGTCCTTGGCCATGCCGTGCACGATCAGCGGCTCCGCCACGTTCTGCGCGATCGTGAGCAGCGGGTTGAAGCTCGTCGCGGGATCCTGGAACACGAATCCGAGGTCTTTGCGCAGTGGACGGAAATGCCGCTCGCGCACGCCGAGCATCTCCATTCCGAGCACCTCGAGCGAACCGTCGGACACGGGGGTGAGTCCCGCGATCGCCCGGCCGATCGTGCTCTTGCCCGAGCCGCTCTCGCCCACGAGCCCCACCACTTCGCCGGGCGACAGCGTGAAGCTCACTCCCTTGACGGCCCTGAACGCCGCGCGGCCGAACCGGCCGGGGTACTCGATCACGAGATCCTTCGCGACCACGAGCGGGGCGGCATCCGTCTCCGGCGCCCGCCGGTCGGTGACCAGAAGGCGCGGCACGGCGGCCAGCAGGCGCTGGGTGTACTCGTGCTGCGGAGCCGCGAACAGCTCGGCCACAGGCGCGGTCTCGACGAGCTCGCCGTTCAGCATCACGGCGACGCGATCCGCGAGATCGGCGACCACGCCCATGTTGTGCGTGATGAGCACGATCGCGGTGCCTTCTTCGTCGCGGAGACTGCGCAGCAGCTCGAGGATCTCCGCCTGCACCGTGACATCGAGCGCCGTGGTGGGCTCGTCGGCGATGATGACCTTCGGCTTGAGCGCGAGGGCCATCGCGATCACGATGCGCTGCTTCTGTCCGCCCGAGAACTGGTGGGGATAGTCGTCGACGCGGCGCTCGGGCTCGGGGATGCCGACGCGCCGGAGCATGTCGATCGCCAGCGCCCTGGCCGCCTTGCGGCTGACGCCGCCGTGCGCCCGCAGGCCTTCGGCGAGCTGCCAGCCGACCGGGAACACGGGGTTCAAGGCGCTCGAGGGCTCTTGGAACACCATGGCGGCCTTCGGCCCGCGCACGGCGCGCAGGCCCGCAGGGTCGAGTCTCGTGATCTCGGTGCCGTCCAGGATGACCGTGCCTCCCACGATCGCCGTCTCGGGCAGCAGTCCGAGGATCGACCTCGCCGTCACGGTCTTTCCACTGCCCGACTCGCCCACGATCGCGAGCACCTCGCCGGTCTGCACGTCGAGGGTGACGCCTCGCACGGCCTGCACGTCGCCGCCGTCGGTCGCGAACGTGATGTTCAGGTCGCGGATGTCCACTGCTGTCGTCATCACTGCACCTCTCCCAGGTCTTCTCGGGTCACCGGCTGGGTCGCCGCGACCGCATCGGCCGGCGTCGTGCCGCGACCGGCCCGGCGACGGGCGCGCAGACGCGGATCGGCCAGATCGTTCAGGCTCTCGCCGATGAGCGTGATGCCGAGCACGACGCACACGATCGCGAGTCCCGGCGGGATCGCCGTCCACCAGATTCCGGCCGCGACGTCGCTGATCGACTTGTTGAGGTCGAAGCCCCACTCGGCGGCCGCGGTCGGCTCGATGCCGAAGCCGAGGAAGCCGAGCGCGGCGAGGGTCGAGATGGCCTCGGCCGCGTTGAGGGTCACGATGAGCGGCAGGGTCCGGGTGGAGTTGCGCAGCACGTGGCGGAACATGATCCTGCTCGTGGACGCGCCGATGACCCGCGCCGACTCGACGAAGGCCTCGGCCTTCACGCGCAGAACCTCGGAGCGCACGACGCGGAAGTACTGCGGCACGAAGACCACGGTGATCGAGATCGCCGCGGCGAGCACGCCGGGCCAGAGTCCCGACTGGCCGCCGCTGATCGCGATGGCCGCGACGATCGCGAGCAGCAGGGTGGGGAAGGCGTAGATCGCGTCGGCGACCACCACGAGCACGCGGTCGACCCAGCCGCCGAGGTATCCAGAGACGAGGCCGAGCAGCACGCCGATCACGACCGAGAGCGCGACCGCGACGACGATGACGAGCAGTGCGGTGCGCGATCCCCAGATGACACGGGAGAGCACGTCGTAGCCGCCGACGGTGGTGCCGAGCAGGTGCGCTCCGCTCGGCGCCTGCTGGGCGCCGAAGTTGCCGTCGGCACCCTTGAGCTGGTCGTAACTGTACGGGGCGAGCCACGGCGCGAAGAGAGCGGTGATCAGGAAGAGACCGGTCAGCACGAGACCTGCGACGAGCATGCCGCGCTGCAGACCGACGCTCTGTCGCAGCTGATGGATCACCGGAAGACGGTCGAAGAGCGAGGGCTTCGCCATGTCAGTACCTCACCCTCGGGTCGACGAACGCGGCGATGATGTCGACCACGAAGTTGGTGACGGCGACGATCACGGCGATCATCGCGACGATGCCCTGCACCGCGACGAAGTCGCGTGCGCCGAGGTAGGCGGCCAGCTGGAAGCCGAGCCCCTTCCACTCGAACGTCGTCTCGGTGAGCACGGCGCCGCCGAGCATCAGCGCGATCTGCAGCCCGATCACGGTGATGATCGGGATCAGGGCCGGACGGTACGCGTGCGTGCGGACCAGGCGCCCTTCGCTGACGCCGCGCGAGCGGGCCGCGTCGATGTAGGGCATGTTGTACGTGCCGATCAGGTTCGTGCGCACGAGGCGCAGGAAGATACCCGCCGTGAGCAGACCCAGAGTCGCTGCGGGGAGGATCGCGTGCAGCAGCACGTCCTGCACGTATGCCGGGTTGCCCGAGGCGATCGCGTCGATGAGGTAGATGCCGGTCCCCTCCTTGCTCAGCGCGATCTCGGTGCGCACGTTCGCGCGGCCGGAGACGGGCAGCCAACCCAGCCACACCGAGAAGATCAGCTTGGCGACGAGGCCCGAGAAGAACACCGGTGTGGCGTAGAAGAGGATCGCCGAGACCCGCAGCGATGCGTCGGGCCAGCGGTCGCGCTTGGCGGCCGCGACCATGCCGAGGGGGATGCCGACGACGAACGCGACGATCAGCGCGTAGATCACGAGCTCGAGCGTGGCGCTGCCGTACGTGACGAGCACCTCTGTCACGGGCATCCGGTTGCCCGTGAGCGTGGTCCCGAAGTCGAAGGTCAGGATCTGACCCAGGTATTCGAAGTACTGCACCAGCACGGGGCGGTCGTAGCCCGCGGCGTGGATGCGCTCGGCGAGCTGCGCGGGTGTCAGCTGTCCGCCCAGAGCGGTGGTGATCGGATCGCCGGTGAGCCGGATCAGGAAGAAGACGACCGTGACCAGGATCAGCACGGTGGGGATCATCAGGAGGAAGCGGATGAGGATGTAGCGCCCCAGCGAGGTTCCACCGGATCTGCGGCGGGCTGTGCGGGCGGGCGGGAGGCCGTCGGCCGGGGTTGTCCCGGCGGACGACGCAGCGACGTTGCTCGTCATGTGAGGGGTCCTTCGCGCATATCAACGACCCCGCCCTCTTCGACTCGGCGAGCGGAAGCGGACGGGGTCGTGATCGTGATGCTACTTGGTGATGGAGGCGAACCGCAGCTTGAACGATGCGTCGAGGGTCACGCCGTCGACGTCGGTGCCTGCGACGGCCACCTGAGCGCCCTGGAGCAGCGGAACCGTCGACAGGTCGCCGGCGACGAGCTCCTGGATCTTCTCGATGTCAGCCGTACGCGTCGCGGCATCCGGCTCGACGGCCTGCTTGAGGATCAGGTCGTTGACCTCGGGGTTGTCGTAGTGGTTGCCCAGGAAGTTCTCCTTGAGGAAGAAGGGCGTGAGGTAGTTGTCTGCGTCGGAGTAGTCCGGGAACCAGCCCAGCTGGTACGCCGGGTACACGTCAGCCGTGCGGTCCTCGGAGTACTGCACCCACTCGGTCGACTTCAGGTCGACCTCGAACAGACCCGAGTCCTCGAGCTGCGACTTGACCAGGGCGTACTCGTCACCCGACGAGGGGCCGTAGTGGTCGGGGCTGTACTGCAGGCTCAGCTTCACCGGAGTGGTGACGCCGGCGGCCTCGAGGGTCGACTTCGCCTTGTCGGCATCCGGGGCGCCGTTTCCGTCGCCGTGGAGGCCCTTCAGCGCTTCGGTCGCGCCCGCGAAGCCCTCGGGGACGTACGAGTACAGCGGGGTGTAGGTGCCCTTGTAGACCTGCTCCGAGATGGCGTCGCGGTCGACGAGGTCGGCCACGGCCTGGCGAACGGCGAGGGCCTTGGCCGGGTCGGCCTCGGCGGTCGTCGCGCCGTACGGCTGCGTGTTGAAGTTGAACACGATGTAGCGGATCTCGCCGCCGGGTCCGTCGACGACCTTGACCTTGTCGTTGCCGCTGAGGTCTTCGACGTCGGTGGCCGACAGGCTGCGGTAGGCGACGTCGACATCGCCCTGCTGCACGGCGAGCTTCAGGTTCGAGGACTCGGCGAAGTAGCTGAGCACCACGCTGTTGTTGACCGGCGCGTCGATCAGTCCCTTGTAGTTCTCGTTCGGCGTGAACTCGACGGTCTTGTTGAAGTCGTACGAGGAGATCACGTACGCCCCGCCGAAGGCGTTTGCCTTGACGATGTCGTCATCCGAGGTGAGGGCGTCGGCCGAGAAGACCTCGTCGTCGACGATCGCGCCGGGGAAGCTCGTGAGGATGAACGGGAACACCTGGTCGTTCTCGGTCTTCAGGTGGAAGACGACCGTGGTGTCGTCGGGGGCCTCGACGCTGTCGAGGTTGTAGAGCAGGCTCGATGCGCCGTTCGGATCGGCGATCTTGATGTTGCGCTCGAACGAGAACTTCACGTCGGACGAGGTGAGGTCGTTGCCGTTGGCCCACTTCAGACCCTTGGGAAGGGTCACCGTGTACTCAGTCGGCGAGGTGAACTCGGCCGACTCGGCGAGGTCGGGGACGACCTCGTTGCTGTTGTAGTCGGTGTTGACCAGGTACGGGAACACCTGGATCTGCACGGCGAGCGAACCGTTGTCGTAGGATCCGGCCGGGTCGAGAGTGGTGACCTTGTCGGTGGTGCCGACGATGATGTCGCCGCCCTTGGCGTCACCGCCGCCCCCGCCGTTGTCGCCGCCGCCGGCTGCGCAGCCGGCGAGGACCAGGGATGCGACGCCGAGGGCGCCGACGGCGAGGCCGAGGCGGCTTCGCGTGTTTTTACGCAGAGACATGAATCTCCCCATCTGTGAAGGTGCAGCCTCGTCTGGTGGACGGGCTCATCGCACCATCATGCACATGCATGCACCCGGATGCCGAGGGGGTGCCCGAAACCGTAACGAGACCGAAACCCGTGCGGGATGGGACGCGGCGTCAGGCGACGAGGGCGGACTCGAGCCGCGCCGCCACCTTCGGACGCGCGGTGACGACGGGTGAGTCGTGGAGTTCGGCCGCCATCCGGGCGAAGGCCTCCGCGCTGGACGCATCGACGGGCTGGAGGACTTTGATCTGAACCGAACGCGCCCGATCTATCCAGAGCGGCACGAAGCGCACGTGCACCGACCCGGCGCGGGTATGGCGGAACACCTGCTCATGGGGAGTGTCCCGAGCGATCTCGCCGGACTGCCACAGCGCGTCGAAGCGGGGGGATTCCGTGCGCATCCTCTCGACCAGCCCGGTCCAGGCCGGATCGTCCAGATGCTCGGCCATCGCGGCGTGCAGTCGCGCGACCATGCGGGTCGTGACCGCGTCGTAGTCGCCGTAGGAGCGCTGCCAGACCGGATCGAGGAACGCCCGCACCATGCAGTTGCGGTCGGCGACGGGCACGGCATCGAGGTCGTCGATGAGAAAGCGATAGGCCGCGTTGCTGGCGAGGATGTCGTATGTCGCGGTCTGGATGCAGGCGGGGAGCGGCATGAGCGTGGCGAGCAGGGCGAGGTGGTCGGCGGTCACCACCTCGCACATCGACGACAGCGGCGCGCCTGGTGCTGCGTGGCCGGTCGCGAGCACCCAGAGGTGTTCGCGTTCCTCGAGATCGAGGCGCAGCGCCCCGGCGATCGCGTCGAGCACGGCCGGGGACGGGCGGATGTCCCGGCCCTGCTCGAGCCACGTGTACCAGGTGACGCCCACCCCAGCCAGGACGGCGACTTCTTCGCGGCGCAGTCCCGGGGTGCGCCTGCGGCCTCCAGGCGGAAGGGACACCTGCGCAGGACTGAGCCTCTCCCTCCGATTGCGGAGAAAGGCTCCGAGCTCATGCCGGGCGGTGGCCGTGCTGTCCGCTGTCATCATCAGTACCATGATAAGCACGCTCTGGATACCTGGATGGATAAGGACGAATCTGGTCTCATGACCCAGACCATCTCCCTTCCACGAGCGAGTTCCGACGGCCTGACCGACGCAGGGGCGACCGCGCTTCTCGGAGGAACCGTGCTCGCCAACGTGATCTTCGGCGCGGCGACGATCGTCGCCCCGTCCGTGGCGACGGAGGTGGGAGCGGATGCCGGTGCCGCCGGGCTCTTCGTGGCGTTGTTCTCGGCGGGGTTCGCGGCCGTGCTCGTCCTCGGCGGACGGCTCGGCGATCGCCTGGGACGGCGACGGCTGTTCCGGGCCGGGCTCGTCCTGCTCGCCCTCACATCGCTCGCCGTGAGCCTGGTTCCGGGTCTGGCCGGTCTGCTCGTGGTGCGCGCGGCTCAGGGTGTGGCGACCGGACTCCTGCTGCCGCAGGCGCTCACCACGATCCAGGCGACCACGTCGGGCACCAGACGGACCCGGCTCACCTCGATCTACGCCGCCGTGCTGGGCGTCGGCACCACGGTCGGCCAGATCGGTGCGGGTGCTCTCGCCGCTCTGGGTCCGAGCTCTTGGCGCCTCGCCTTCGCCGCCATCGGGGTGCTCGCGATCGTCGTCCTGTGCGTGACCGGGCTGATCCCCGAGACGCGCTCGCCCTCGGAGCCCGGCATCGACGTGTTCGGCAGCATCCTCCTCGCGACAGCCATCGTGGCGCTCCTCGTTCCCCTCGGTCTCGGTCGGAGCCTGGGCTGGCCGTGGTGGACGGCAGCCTCCCTCGCCGCGTCACTGCTCGCCGCGATCGTGCTCACCGCGTGGGAGCGCCGCCTCCCCTCGCACAGGGCGCTGCTGCCCCGAGAGGTCCTCCGCACTCCGATGCTGCGAGTCGGTCTCCTTCTCACCGCCCTGTTCTTCACCGGGTACGGCGCCTTCGTCTTCCTGTTCTCCTCCACGGCATCCGCCCGGCTCGGGCTCGACCCTCTCGCGGTCGGCATCTCCCTGGCGCCGTTCGCCGGAGCCTTCATCACCGGCACGCTCCTGTCGCCGCGACTCGCGATCCGGTTCGGTGCGCCGAGTCTCATGCGGGGGTCCGCCGTCGTGCAGGCCGTCGCGCTGCTCGCGATCGGTCTCATGGTGTGGCTCGAGTGGCCGGCGCCGTCGATGCTCGGCATGCAGCCCGCGCTGCTTCTGCTCGGATTCGCGCAGGCGCTGATGTACACGCCGCTCATCGGCACGATCATGGGTTCGCTGCCGCATGAGCTGGCCGGCATGGCGAGCGGTCTTCTCGCCACGGTCCAGCAGGCGGGACTCGCCGTGGGCGTCGCCGTGATCGCCGTGCTCGCCGATGTGTTCTCGGCCGCGGGAGGCGCCGGGTTCGCCGCGTGCCTGCTGCTGAACGTGCTGCTGGCGATCGCTTTCGCGGTCACCGCCGGACGGTTGCGCCGACTGTCTCCGCAGTAGCGGAGGACCCCCTCGGTCCGCGCACTGTCGGGGGTTCAGGCGCTCAGACCGAAGTGCTCGAGCTCCGCGGCATCCAGCATCCGCGATCTGATCAGGAATCGCATGCCGGTCGGCCCTTCGACGCTGAACCCGGCGCCCCTGCCAGGCACCACGTCGATGGTCAGATGCGTGTACTTCCAGTATTCGAACTGCGACACGGACATGTACACCTCGACGGAATCGTCGAGGCCGACGTCGAGGTCCCCCAGCAGCACGTCACCGGGCCCCGTGATGAACATGCCGATCGGATAGCACATCGGCGCCGAGCCGTCGCAGCATCCGCCCGACTGATGGAACATCAGCGGACCGTGCTGCGCGGTGAGCTCGCGGATGAGGGATGCCGCGGCATCCGTCACGTCCACCCGCTGGTGCATGTCTGCTCCTCTCGCCGAGACATGATGCCGGACGGGCGCGTCCCGAGATCGCGCCCGCCCGGTGGTGCGGATCAGAAGAAGCCCATCGGTCCCTCGGCGTAGGAGACCAGGAGGTTCTTGGTCTGCTGGTAGTGATCGAGCATCATCTTGTGGTTCTCGCGGCCGACGCCCGACTGCTTGTAGCCGCCGAACGCGGCGTGCGCGGGGTACTGGTGATAGGTGTTCGTCCACACCCGGCCGGCCTCGATCGCGCGACCCGCGCGGTAAGCGGTGTCTCCGCTGCGGCTCCAGACGCCGGCGCCCAGGCCGTACAGCGTGTCGTTCGCGATCGAGATCGCCTCGTCGAAGTCGCTGAAGCTCGTCACCGACAGCACAGGTCCGAAGATCTCCTCCTGGAAGATGCGCATGTCGTTCGTGCCCTCGAACACGGTCGGCTGCATGTAGAAGCCCTCGCTGAGGTCTCCGCCGAGATCGGCACGCTCACCGCCGATGAGGAGTTTCGCGCCGCCCTGCTTGCCGATGTCGATGTAGCTGAGGATCTTCTCGAGCTGGTCGTTCGACGCCTGCGCGCCGATCATCGTCGCGGGGTCGAGCGGGTTGCCCTGCACGACCTTCTTCACCCGCTCGAGCCCGTCGGCGAGGAAGCCGTCGTAGATCGAGCGCTGGATCAGTGCGCGCGAGGGGCAGGTGCAGACCTCGCCCTGGTTCAGCGCGAACATCGTGAAGCCCTCGAGCGCCTTGTCGTAGAAGGGATCGTCTGCGCGGGCGACGTCTTCGAAGAACAGGTTCGGGCTCTTGCCTCCAAGCTCCAGCGTCACCGGGATGAGGTTCTGCGAGGCGTACTGCATGATCAGGCGACCGGTGGTGGTCTCACCCGTGAACGCGACCTTGCGGATGCGCTTGTGCTGCGCGAGCGGAGCACCCGCCTCGATGCCGAAGCCGTTCACGATGTTCACGACGCCGGCCGGCAGCAGGTCGCCGATGATGTCGAACAGGAACAGGAGGGATGCCGGCGTCTGCTCTGCAGGCTTGATCACGACGCAGTTGCCTGCGGCGAGCGCCGGAGCGAGCTTCCACACCGCCATCAGGATCGGGAAGTTCCAGGGGATGATCTGGCCGACGACTCCGAGCGGCTCGTGGAAGTGGTACGCGACCGTGTTCTCGTCGAGCTGACTGATACCGCCCTCCTGCGCCCGCAGGACGCCGGCGAAGTAGCGGAAGTGATCGATCGCGAGCGGGATGTCGGCGGCGAGCGTCTCTCGAACGGGCTTGCCGTTCTCCCACGTCTCGGCGATCGCGATCTCCTCGAGGTGCTGCTCGATGCGGTCGGCGATCCGATTGAGGATGACGGCGCGCTCGGCCGGGCTCGTCTTGCCCCAGCTCGCGAACGCCTTCCATGCCACCTCGACAGCCCGGTCGATGTCTTCGCTGGTGCCGCGGCCGACCTCGGTGAACGCCTTGCCGTTGACAGGGCTGACGTTCTCGAAGTACTGACCTCTCACGGGCTCGACGAACTCTCCGCCGATGTAGTGACCGTAGCGGGGGCGATAGTTCGCCAGAGCTCCGGGCTGCCCCGGGGCGGCGTAGGCGGTGGACACGTCTTCTTCGACGATGGTCATCGTGACTCCTTCGACGGTGCCGCGGCGTCGGTGCTGCGCGGCTCTGGTCCGAAGGTAGGTCTGCAACCGTTGCACGCTCGTGCGTCACGTTGCATCGGGTTGCGCGATGCCGGATCAGGCCTCTGCTTCGAGCCGCTCGATGCGGGCCACGAGCGCGGCGCGCTTCGGCGAGCGCGCGGGAAGCATCTCGAGTGCGAGCCTCAGCACCTCGGCGTCGTTCTGCCCCTCTGGGATCTCGGCGTAGGCGAGCAGGACGTCGAGGCTCGCCTCGGAGAACATCACCTCGCGCAGCGCGGCACGCAATGTCTCGCGGAACTCCTCCACACCGGGAGAGGTCGATTCGGGAAGCACGGGACCGCGGTAGGCGGTGAGAGCGACCCTGTGCGCTCCTCGATCGAGCAGTGACAGCACGTCCTGCGCATCCGTCTCCAGCGGCATGGGCAGCCGGTACGGACGCGACTCGGGGATCAGACCGCACGCCGTGCGCTCGAGGACCTTGCGCAGCCGCACCATCTCGGGGCGGAGCGTGTCGGGCGACGCCCCCTCGCCGTAGACGAGTTCGGTGAGCCGCTCGGCCGACAGCCCCTGCCGGTGCACGGCGAGCATGAGCATGATGGCCGCGTGCCGTCCGCTGAGCTCGATCACCCTTTCGCCGAACTCGGTGTCGGTCTCGAGCCGGGCGCGATCGCGTCCGAGGACATGCAGGATGCCGCGCACCGTGCCCGTGCCGCTGCGGGAAGGGGTCGGCGGACGGGAGGAATCGGCGCGTTCACGCAACCTCGCGACGAGCATCTCCGACTCCACCGCCCGCGCCGTCGCGTCGACGAGAAGGCGCGCCTGCCGGCTCACCACCTGGTCACCGCCGGTGATGTCGATGACACCGAGCAGCTGGTGCGTCTCGGGGTCTCGCACCGGAGCCGCGGTGCACGACCACGGATGCACGAGCCGGTTGTAGTGCTCTGCCCCGCGGATCTGCACGGACTGACCGAGCGTGAGGGCGGTGCCGGGTGCCGTGGTGCCGACGGCGTCTTCAGCCCAGTTCGCCCCGGCGACGAAACCCATTCCGTCGGTGAGCGAGCGCAACTGACTGTCGCCCTCGATCCAGAGCAGGCGTCCGGCCCGATCGCCGACCGCGACGACCACGCCGGAGTCCTCCGCCGATCCGGGCAGCAGCAGCGCCCTGATCATGTCCATCGCCGAAGCGAGCGGATGCGCCAGCCGATAGCGGTCGAGCTCTTCGCTGACCAGCTCGAGCTGCGGCGCGCCTTCCGGGCCGACCCGACTGCGCCACGAACGCTCCCACGACTCTCGCACGAGCGGGCGCACCTGCTGAAGTCTGCGGTCGTCGAGGTTCCCGGCGATGAGCTCCTCGTGGGCACGCTCGATCAGAAGTCGCGACGCCTCAGGCGGGGCATCCCGTGACGCATTCCACGACGCAGCCACAGCGGTCTCCGATCATCGTGAGCGGACGGTCTCAGTGTACGAGCAGGGCGGTCGCGGGGGAACAGGGTTCGCGTACCGTGTGCCTCGGCGTTTCGCATCCGGGCGCCAGGTTCTCGGTTCTCACGCTCTCGTGCCGTCGTCCCGGCGATCGGTCGCCGCCGGGCCTCAGCTCCGGCTCGCCCACCAGTCGCGCAGGCGCTGCTCGGCGGCATCCGCTCCGATCACTCCCTCGTCGAGGCGCAGTTCCAGCAGGAACCGGTAGGCCTCGCCGACCTCCCGACCCGGGGCGATGCCGAGGATCTGCTGGATCTGGTTGCCGTCGAGCTCGGGGCGGATGCTGTCGAGCTCCTCCTGCTCGCGGAGCGCCGCGATGCGGGACTCGATGTCGTCGTATGCGCTCGCCAGCCGGGCCGCCTTGCGCTTGTTGCGCGTCGTGACATCGGCGCGAGTGAGGATGTGCAGGCGCTCGAGGAGGTCACCGGCGTCGCGTACATAGCGGCGCACCGCGGCATCGGTCCACGCGCCCTCCGCATAGCCGAAGAAACGCAGGTGCAGTTCGATGAGGGTCGCCACCGCATCCGTCGTATCGGTATCGAACCGCAGCGACTGCAGTCGCTTGCGGGCCATGCGCGAACCGACCACGTCGTGGTGATGGAAGCTCACCACGCCGCCGTCTTCGAGCTTGCGGGTGCGGGGCTTGCCGATGTCGTGCAGCAGGGCGGCGATGCGCAGCGGCACGTCGGGCGCGGCCCCGGGGTGACGCGTGTGCTCGAGCTCGATCGCCTGGGTGAGCACCGTCAGCGAATGCTCGTAGACGTCCTTGTGGTGATGGTGCTCGTCGATCTCGAGGCGCAGGGCGCTGATCTCGGGAAGGAATTCGTCGACGAGTCCGGTGTCGACGAGGACGCGGATGCCGCGCACCGGGTCGTCGGTCTGCATGAGGCGTACGAGTTCGCCCTGGATGCGCTCGGGGCTGACGATCTTGAGCGTCTCGCGCAGCTGCGCGATCGCATGTTCGGTGGCCTGCTCGATCGAGAAGCCGAGCTGCGCGCTGAACCGGGCGGCGCGGAGCATGCGCAGCGGGTCATCGCCGAACGAGACGTGCGGGTCGGTCGGCGTGCGCAGGACGCCGGAGATCAGGTCTTCCACTCCGCCTGTGGGGTCGACGAGCTTCACGGCCGGAACCTGCAGGGCCATCGCGTTGACGGTGAAGTCCCGCCGGACGAGATCGCCGTCGATCGTGTCGCCGAACTCGACCGTGGGCTTGCGGGTCACGCCGTCGTAGCTGTCGGCGCGGTACGTGGTGATCTCGACCTGTTCGCCCTGCACACGGGCGCCGATCGTCCCGAACGCACGGCCGATGTCCCAGCGCGCGGTGGAGATCGGCGTGACGATCTTCAGGATGTCGTCGGGGTGCGCGTTCGTCGTGAAGTCGAGGTCGTGCGTGGGGCGTCCGAGCAGGGCGTCGCGCACCGGCCCGCCGACGACGGCGAGGTCGAAGCCGGCCGCGGCGAACGCCTCGGCGAGGGTGCGGACGACCGGATTCTCGGCGAGCGCGCCGAGACGGGCGAGGCCGTCGGCCATGTTGAGCATGGGTTCCAGCGTACCGGGCAGGTGCGCACGGGTTCACTTGGGAGGGGTGGCCGTATGAAAAGTCGGAGCCGTGGCGTGACACGCCGTGCCGCGGCATCCGTCACCGCCGTGTCGACTCGAAAGTCCGACTTTTCGCACACGAGGATGCCGGACGTCTGGCCGCCGGGAACGGCGCGCGTCAGAACAGCGGGTTCTCTCCTCGGGCCTGTGCGATCGCCTGCGTCTGGGAGCGCAGGTGCGTCATGAGCATGGCGCTGAGCCCGAGTCCGCCGAGCAGAGCGACGCCGACGAGCACCAGGCGGCCGTTGTCGGGGTCGACCATGCCCAGCACGTAGACCACGATGACGGTGAGAGCGAGCAGCGCCCCCTCGACCACCGCGAAGACGATGAACTTCCTGTTCAGTCGGGCGGCGTAATCCTTGCGGACCGCTGCGACCCTGGCGTCGATCGACGAGTCGTCTGCGTGGCTCATGCCGTCAACGGTAGCCCAGGGCGAGTAGATCGAAGCATGCCGTGGTCCGGGAGTGACACGGATGCCGTGGCTTCCGTCTCGCCGCTCAGCGGCTTGACCGATCCGCACCGAAGCCACGACTCAGCATCCGCCTCCATAGCGCCGGGCGTCCGGTCTCCGGGCGCTCGTCCGGCTCCGCCAGCGAGTGCAGCCAGTCGAGGGTTGTCTCGTCCGCGACCACGACTCCGACCGTGGGATGACGCGTGAACACCGGCCCTCGAGCCGCGAGATCCACGGCTCGGCGTGCGGCGTCTCTTGCGGGCTCATCAGCGCCGAGCCTGAGCGCCCAATGGATGAACGTGACGTTCCAGAGGAAGAGCTGACTGGGAAGACGCCCGCTCGTGCTCTCGATCCACCGATTGAGGAGAAGCTCGACTTCCTCGAGATCATGATCGGATCCAGTGTCGAGCAGCAGTTGGGCGAGCCTGATTTGGTGCGTGCCAGAGGTCGCGCTTCCAGTCGGGCTGAGCCTCTCCACCTCGCGATAGTAGAACGCCGCGAGCTCCTGGGCATCCGTGCGATAGGAATCCGCAAGATGCTCGGCTGTCGGCGCGGCATCAACCCAGGATGTCTCGACATCGTCGAGTACACGGTGCCAGAGAGCGCGAGCTGAATCCACTTCGCCGACGCCGTGAAGTGCAATGCCCTTGATTCGGAGATACTGCGGACGGTTGTATCGACGTGCACGTGCCAGGCGCCGCTCGAACTCAGCCCGGTCCGCTTCCGTCCACGCCGTACTCCGGAACCAGTCTCGATCCATACCCTCAATGTAGAGGTCAGTCCCGATCAGCGCCGCGCCGAGACGTTCGCCGATGCGTTCCGCCTGCTGCACGAGCACGGCGAGGAGCTTTTCGGACCGCCCAAGGACGGCTGACCTGCGCACGAGGCCGGATCAGCACGCGTCAGCGCGCGGAAAGTCGGAGACTCCGCGCGCCACGCCGCACCACCGCATCCGCCGCCGGCGCGTCGTCACGCGACTCCGACTCTTCACACGGCGGACCGCTCGTCAGTCGTCCTTCGAGCGGCGACGCGAGACCACGAAGAGCACTCCGCCGATCACGAGCACGGCGGCGCCGATGCCGGCCCAGAGGAAGGTCTCGGGCGCGAGACCCGTGGCGGGAAGACGGGTGCTGCCGCTCGTCCCCGGGTCGGTGGGCGTCGGTGTCGGCGTGGGCGTGACCACGACGGCGGCGAGTGTGAAGTCCTGCTCGCCGAAGACCTCGCCGGCTGCGGTGATCACGACGGTCCGAGTGGCGTTTCCGACGATCGTGCTCCCCGACGGCGCGGTGACCGTGATCGTGTAGGTCCCCGGCGGGAGCGTGCCCAGACCGTAGGCTCCGTCGGCATCCGTGGTGAGCGAGTGCGAGCCGTCAGGTCCCTCGACCATGATCGCCACACCGGGTGCAGGGGTTCCGCCGTCTGTGCGCACCGTGCCGTCGATCGCTCCGAGGCGGGCGAGTTCGAAGTCCAGGTCTTCGACGTCGGCCTCGCCGACGCTCTCATCGCGGGCGACCGGGCCCGACGCGATGTACCCGCCAGGCACCTCGATGCCGACGGAGTAGTCGCCGAGGGGCAGTCGCGGGAAGGAGTAGTCGCCGTTCGCATCGGTGACGGTCGAGAGCATCGAGCCTCCCGGTCCGGATGCCGTCACGGTGACGCCCGCGACGCCGGTGCCGTTCGATCGCACGGTGCCACTCAGTGACGGATTCTCGGCGACGACGAAGTCGACGCCGCTGATCGGCGTCTCGCTGTCCTCGGGCACGGTGAACGGCGGCGCCGAGGTCACGAGCGTGTAGCCGTCGGGGGTCGTGATCGTGGCGGTGTGCTCTCCGACCTCGACCTCGTCGATGATGTAGCGGCCGTCCGCGTCCGTCGTCGTGCTGCGGCCGTCGATCGTCACGGTGACCCCGGCGATCGGATTCCCGTCGACGTCCGTGACGCGTCCCTCGACCGACACGGGCACGATGTCGCGCACGGTGAAGTCTGCGACACCGTCTTCGTCCGTCAGGTCGACGTCCTGCGAGACCGCGCTCTCGGAGATCTTGCCATCCGGCGGCGTGACGCGCACCGTGTAGCCGTCGGTGGCGACGAATCCCGGGAACGCGTACGTTCCGCCGGCAGTCGTGGTGGTGGTCCCGACGACCGCGCCGTTCGCGTCGGTGAGGGTCAGCTCGACGCCCTCGAGCGGCCCGTCTGCGACGTCGGTCACGGTGCCGGTGATGTCACGCGCGATCGACGCGAACCACGTCTGGTACACGGGGAAGCCGGCGCGCCGCGTGAAGAAGAACGTCAGCGAGCTGATCGGGGTCGACGGCTCGAACCACGCGGCCGCGCCGCTGGTGTCGGCAGCCGCCTGATTGCCGGTCAGCGTGAGCGTCGCCGGGTCCCAGCTCGGGATGTCGGCGGCGACGCCTGTGCAAGACGGCTTTCCGGCGACTCCCGGCGCGCAGTAGTTGAAGCCCCCTCGGAAACCGAGCTCCGTCGCATCGAGAACGTGTCCGTCGCCCGCCACGGCGTGGATGCGCACGGAATCGGCGTCGATGTCGCCGAGCACGAACGTCCACCCCGATGCCGGGGTGGGCGACGCGAACGAGTACGTCGTCGTGGACGGGCTGGTGGCGTTATCGGCCTTGGGGCGGAGGTTGACGTACGACTGGTTGATGCTGCTGCCGTACTTCGCTCCGACCGGCGTTCCCTCCGAGAGCCAGGTCGAGGCTCCGGAGATGACGCCGACCTGTCCCCCGCGGGAGTCGCTCGTGACCGTTGCGCTGAGCAACGGCTGCGCCGCGATCTGCACCGACGACGTGTAAGCGCCTGCCGAGCCGCTCAACGGCTGCCAGCTCGCCCACGAGGTGGTCGTCGCTGCCGCCGCGGGCACTGCTCCGATCACGATCGCCACGAGCGCGATCACTCCTGCAAGAATTCCACCCCGGTGTGCACGCATGGCGCCAGAGTACCGGCATGCTGGAGCCTTGGCCAGGGTCGGAATTCGCCGGTGACCAGGCGCGTCTCCTCAGAGCGAGAGCGAGCGGGACTGGATGACGGCGTGCAAGTCGAGGATCGAAGCGATGACGGTGTCCGGGTCCTCCTGCGGGGTGTTGTGACCCGCCGGCGACAGCCGGTAGTCGATCAACTGGGTGAAGTGCTCTTGGTGTCCCTCGCGCGACAACGGCGGCATGACCGCATCCTGAGTCGGGTCGATGACGATCGTCGGCACGTCGATGAGTGGTCGGGCAGACAGCGTCGCCTCCATCGACTCAAATGCGGGGTCTCCGGATGCAAGTCCGTATCGCACCCGATAGGAATGCACGACCACATCCACGAAGTCCGGATTGTCGAACGAGGCCGCCGTCTCCTCGAACGTCTGCTCCTCGAAGCGCCACTGCGGCGACCACTCGCTCCACAGCTGCCGGGCGAGTTCGCGACGATACCGTGCCAATCCCTCTCGCCCGCGTTCAAGCTGGAAATACCACTGATGCCAGTCCCTGGCCTCGAGTTCCGGCACGTCCGGCACAGACGCCATCACCCGCGGGTCGTAGACGCTGTAACCCCCGATGGCGACCAGTCCGCCCACATTCTGCGGCCACAGCACCGCTGCGGCGCAGGCGGCGCGGCCTCCCCAATCGAATCCGGCGACGATCGGCCTGTCAAGATGCAGCCCATCGATGAGATCGCCCAGGTCGCGGGCAAGCGCGGCCTGCTGTCCCGAACGGCGAGTGTCATCCGAGCG
This sequence comes from Microbacterium natoriense, assembly GCF_030816295.1. Classification (NCBI taxonomy): domain Bacteria; kingdom Bacillati; phylum Actinomycetota; class Actinomycetes; order Micrococcales; family Microbacteriaceae; genus Microbacterium; species Microbacterium natoriense. Next base: position 532,631 of record NZ_JAUSXV010000001.1, read on the forward strand.
GAAACGAGTCGGTCCGTACCCACGCAGATAGGGCACGATCACATCCGCGCCGTTCTGAGCGAGCTGGTCGGCCACGACGTCGAAACTGCGGGGATCGTACGGGAAGCCGTGAAGGAGGATCACCGGGAACCCGCCTCGTTCACCGCGGCGTTCGAAGGCCAGGTCGAGGATCTCGGTCTTCAGATGCGCGAAAGGATGCTCCACGCTGTGCACCTTACAGCCGCACGCACCACCACTGGTTCCGCGAAGCGGACGCCGCGGACCTGCTCAAACCGGGTCGCCCTGAACGGGACCCTCCGTGTTCGGCTTCCATCCGAGTGCCGGTGCCACGTGCGTCGCGAACGACTCGAGCACGTGCAGGTTGTACGCGGGGCCGAGCTGATTCGGGATCGTGAGCATGAGGGTGTCTGCGGCCATCACGGCCTCGTCGGCGAGGAGCTGCTGGATCAGCACGTCCGGCTCTGCGGCATAGGTCTTGCCGAAGGTGGAGCGGAATCCGTCGATGATGCCGACCTGGTCGGCGTTCTCCTCGCTGCGGAGCCCGAAGTACGCCCGATCCATGTCGGACACGAGGGGGAACACGCTGCGGCTGACCGAGACACGTGGCGAACCCGTGTGGCCGGCCTCCTTGTAAGCGGCGCGGAACAGATCGATCTGCTCCCGCTGCAGCTCATGGAACGGCTGCCCGGTCGCCTCGGTGAGCAGTGTCGAGCTCATCAGGTTGAGCCCCTTGCGCCCGGTGTCCTCAGCGGTTGCGCGCGAGCCGGCTCCCCACCAGATGTGATCGCGCAGCGTGGGAGACTGCGGCTCGATCGACAGGTAGTGACCCGCCCCGACCATCCGCGGGTCCCCCGGTGCGACCCTGGCTCCGTCGATCGCCTCGAGGAACAGGTCGAACTTCTCACGGGCCATCACGCTGCCGCGCTCGGTGTCCTCCTCGTCGACGAATCCGAAGGTCTCGTAGCCGCGCAACGCCGTCTCGGGTGAACCACGGCTCACACCCAGCGCGATACGGCCGTCGGCGATGTAGTCGAGGGCGGCGGCCTCTTCGGCGAACTGGAACGGGTTCTCGTACCGCATGTCGATGACGCCCGTGCCGACTTCGATGCGCTTGGTGCGCGCAGCCATGGCGCTCAGCAGAGGCATGGGAGACGCGGCCTGGCGCGCCCAGTGGTGCACGCGCACATACGCCCCGTTGACGCCGATCTCATCCGCGCCCTCGGCGATCTCGATGGTCTGCTTCAGCATGTCGCCGGCCGTGCGCGTCGACGAACCGGGCACGTCGGCGTAGTGACCGAACGAGAGGAATCCGAAAGCCTTCATGTTTATATGCAACAGAATGGATGCTGCGCTATTCCCTTCTCGAGCACCACTCAGCCGAGCAGGAAACCGTCGAGCACGAGTTGGCGGATGCGGGGCTCGATGTCGGCCCACAGATCTGCCAGCGGCACCTCGAAGAGGTCGGCGAGGGCGGAGACGATCTGGACCACGGTCAGTTCGCCATCGCATGCGCCGACGAACGCGGCGAGCGCGGGGTCGACGGCGACCGTGCGGCCGAAACCGCCGCCCTGGCGCAGCTCGATCACGCTCGGGTCATCGTTGCCGGGCAGCAGATGCCGCGCCTCGGTGACATCGGCGGCCGTGATCAGGGTGTCGGGCAATCCGCCCTCGGCGATCAGATCGTGGGCGGCTAGCCCCTGACGCAGCGCTCCGCCGACGTTCGACACCGGCTGCGGCATCCGCTCCGTCCTCCGCAGCGGCGCACGAGTCGAGCCTGCACTCGACGACCGCGGACGCCGCAGCAGGACATAGCCGAATCCGACGGCCGTGACGCCGCGAACGGCGAAGTCGTCGAGCCACGCGGACAGCAGCGGCGTGAACGCGGCATCACGCGGAGTGGTGCCGCCGTCACGGATCCACAGCTCGGCGTATCCGAGGGGCGACAGCTCTTCGCGCTGGATCGCCCAGAGGTCGATGTCGTCGGGCACCCAGGATGCGAGGCGGTCGAGTCCGCGCTCGTCGTCGCGCGACTCCCAGTTGCCGAGCAGCTGAGCGATGCCGCCCGCGGTCAGATACGCCGCGACGCTGCGCACGAACTTCTCGACGAGCGCATCGCCGACCAGGCCGCCGTCGCGGTACTCGTACTCGGGCACGCCCTCAGCCCGTGGGGTGATCACGAACGGAGGGTTCGACACGATCAGATCGAACGCCTCGCCCTCGACCGGTTCGAACATGCTCCCCAGACGGAACTCGATGTTGCGCACCCCGTTGAGCAGCGCGTTCAGCTCGGCGAAGGCGAGCGCGCGAACAGAGATGTCGGTGGCGACGACCGATGCCGCGTGCCGCGCGACGAGGAGAGCCTGGATGCCGCATCCCGTGCCGAGATCGAGGGCGCGGTCGACCTCGATGGGCGTCACGATCTCAGCGAGCGTGCGTGAGGCGCCGCCGACACCGAGGACGTGGTCGGCCGGAAGCGGTCCGTCGAGGGCGACCTCGTCGAGATCGCTCGCGATCCACCACTCGCCGATGCCGTCTGCGTCGACGAACGACTGCGGTCGCAGCAGCGCAGTGGGACGCACGGAATCCCGGTCGGCGACGGCCAGACCCAGGCTCCCGAGCCCGTCGACTCCCACGTGCGCCAGAGCTGTCGCGACGGCTTCACGCGGCTGCGGCATGCCCAGGACGAACAACCGGCCCAACGTCGCGAGCACGCCGTCATCGCCGGTGATCGCACGGAGGATCGGCTCCCGCAGCCCCCGGGCGAGCGCGTCATCGGCCTCTTCGCCCCACAGGCGACGCAAGGGCTCGGAGCGGAAGTCGGCCGAATCGAGATCGGCCGCCAGAGCGGCGCACAACAGGGGGTCGGGCGTGGGGGGAGCACTGTCGGACACGGCCGTCACTCTACGCGTCTTCAGGGATCTCTCCTACGCGCCCACCTAGAATCACAAGGTCAGCACTCACGATCAGCCCCTTCTCGGGCGTTCGAGGAAGACCCCCATGACCGTGACCATCCCCGAGAACGGTTTCCGCGCGCGCCTCGCCTGCGGAACCGTCGCCTTCGCGATGGCACTGGGCATCGGCGTCGTCGCCAGTCCCGTCGCACAGGCAGCGCAGAAGAGCGACTCCGAACCGCCCGTGCTCCATGTGTCCGCAGGATCGAACGGTGTCCTCTCCCCCGGGCTGTCGACGACGGCATCCGTCACCGTGCAGAACGACGCCGACACCTCGCTGTCTTCGGGCCGTGTGACGGTCTCGATCAACCGCACCCCGCTGGCGGGGGCCGACGCCGTCGGCTCCTGGCTCGACTCGGGCGAGGTTGCGGGTGAGTTCGACGTGATCGCCGAAGACAGCACCGAACCGGTGGATGCGGGGTCGTCCTCGACGACCAGCATCGGCATCTCTCAGGATCTCCTGGCGACTCTCACGCCCGGCGTCTACCCCGTGCGAGCCGCGTTGAGCGGCACCGACGGCGCGTCGGGCGAAGACGTCTCGACGACGAGCGTTCTGGTGATCTCGGCTGATCCGCACCCGCCCGTGACCGTGTTCGTGCCGATCACCGCGACCCCGGCAGACGGAGCCGCCCTTCTCGGCTCGGACGAGCTGACGGAGCTCACGGCGGCCGACGGCGACCTCACGGCGCAACTCGACGGCGTCAGCGGCACCTCGGCCGTGCTCGCGATCGACCCTGCGATCGTCGCCGCCATCCGCGTACTGGGTTCCGCCGCACCCACGACTGCGGTCGAATGGCTGACGCGCCTCGAGAACCTGCCGAACGAGCGGTTCGCGCTGCAGTTCGGCGACGCCGACGCCACGACCCAGGCGCAGGCCGATCTACCAGCCCTGCTGACGCCGACGACTCTCGCGCCCTTCCTCGACCCGGCGAACTTCGCCTCCGCTCCCCCCGCGTCTGCCCTCCCGACCCCGACAGGCACGCCGTCGCCGGCGGCCACCGACGGCCCGATGCTGCCGGACGACGCGGCCCTGACGACGATCGAGGGTGCGGCCGAGGGAATCCTCTGGCCGCGGGCGGATGTCACCGCCGACGACCTCGCCGCATTCCGCACCTATCTCGCCGGGACGGCGACGACCATCCTGCCCTCGACCGCGCTCGACGGCGCGACGACCGGGCACGTGCTGGCCGGGGCAGAAGACGTGCTCGTGACGGATGCCGCGGCATCCGATGCCCTGTCAGAGGCGGCCGGAGAGTCCGACGCCGACGCCCGCGCGCAGTCTCTGGCCGCAGCCAACGCCTATCTGTTCCTCGCAGGGCAGACGACCTCGACACCCCTAGCGGTCGGGCTCGACCGCGACGAGAACCGCACGGCCGATGCGCTGCGCGAGGTCGTCACGACGACCGATTCGCCGGGTGTCGATCTCACCTCGCTGCGCTCCACGCCTGCGGCCCCCGCGTCGGTGGACGGGGAGATCGACGACGACCGGGGCGCCTCGCTGCAGCTGCTCCTCTCGGAGGAGCAGACACTCGGTCAGTTCTCCACGATTCTCGACGACCCGCAGGTGCTGTTGAGCCCCGAGCGCATCCGCATCATGCGGACGATCGCCGCCGGCCTCAGCTCCACGAGGTTCGACGAGGCTCTGGGCGACCACCGGCAGGCGACGCGTGACACGCTGGCCTCGGTCGACATCCCGCAGTCGAGCACGATCCAGCTGCTGTCGGCGAACGCCGACCTGCCGTTCGGTGTGCGCAACGATCTCCCGTGGCCCGTGAACGTCGTGCTCACCGTCTTGCCGAGCGATCCGCGCCTCGAGGTGGAGTCGGTCACCCGCGCGACGATCCCGGCCGGGACGACCACCAGGGTCAAGGTGCCCGTGTCGGCCAGGGTCGGCAGCGGAGAGCTCGACCTGCGCCTGTCTCTCACGAGTCCCACCGGAGTGCCCCTCGGCCAGTCGCAGACCGTACGTGTCTCGGTGCGCGCCGAGTGGGAGGGCATCGGCCTCGCCATCTTCGGCAGCCTGATCGTCATCCTGATCGTCCTCGGTGTCGTGCGCACGCTGCGACGGCGACGCAAGGGTGAGGATGTCGAGACGGCGGATGCTTCGTCGGCGGATGCCGCGTCGGTGGATGCCGCGGCGGTGAGGGCCCCGTCGACCGAAGTGGAGCCGACGGCCGTGGATGTCCCGTCGGACCCCACAGACCCCGCAGAGCCCGCAGACCCCGCGAAGGATCCCCAGTGAGCAGTCTCGGCCGCGCCAGCGCCCTTCTGGGTGCCGGCACCCTCGTCTCGCGCGTCACGGGCCTCGTGCGGACGATCGTGCTGGTGGCGGCGATCGGAAGCATCAGCAAGGCAGGAGATGCCTTCGGTGTCGCGAACCAGCTTCCCAACAACGTCTTCACCATCATCCAGACCGGCATCCTCACGGCCGTGATCATCCCTCAGATCGTCAAGGCAGGCGCGCACAAGGATGGAGGCCGGGCATACATCTCGAAGCTGTTCACTCTCGGCACCGTCGTGTTCCTCGCCGCGACAGCGGTCGCGATTCTTCTCGCACCGTGGTTGGTTTTCATTTACGCCAAGGGGTACTCGCCCGATCAGCTCGCGCTCGCGACGGCATTCGCTTACTGGTGCCTGCCGCAGATCTTCTTTTACGGCCTCTACGCTCTGATCGGCGAAACACTCAACGCCAAACGAGTCTTCGGGCCGTACACCTGGGCTCCGATCGTCAACAACGTCGTCTCGATCATCGGATTCCTGATCTTCATCGCCATGTTCGGCAACGACCGCAACCTGGTCGAGATGTGGGATCCGACGATGATCGCCGTGCTCGGCGGAACCGCCACCCTCGGGATCGCACTGCAGGCTGGCCTGCTGCTGTTCTCGTGGAGGCGCACCGGCCTGAGGCTGCGACCCGACTTCCGCTGGCGCGGCGTGGGCCTTCGCCATGTCGGCACACTGGCCGGCTGGACATTCCTCATGGTGATCGCCGGTCAGCTCGCGGGGCTGGTGCAGAGCACGATCGTGTCGGAGTCCACGGGCCATCCGTCGGTGTTCTTCATGCAGGCCGCCTGGCTTGTATTCATGCTTCCCTATTCGATCTTCGCGATCTCCATCGGAACCCCCTATTTCACTCAGATCGCCGAGCACGCCTCCGAAGGTCGTCACGATGACGTTCGCTCCGACGTCGCCCGATGCATCCGCATCATCTCGCTGTTCGTGGTCGGCTCGGGAATCGCGCTGGCCGTCGCCGCGGTTCCTGCAACCCGCATCTTCACGACGACGGCGGAGCAGGCCGTTCAGGCCGCACCAGTTCTGATCTGCTATCTCGTCGGCCTTCTGCCGCTGGCTTTGCTCTTCATCGTGCAGCGCGCGTTCTACGCCTACGGAGACACCCGTACGCCCTTCTACTTCACACTCGTGCAGGTCGCATTGATCATCGGCCTCTCGGTCATCGCCGGAGCAGTCGCGCCGATCGAACAACTCGCCGCCGCTATCGCGCTCGGACAGTCGGTCGCTGGCATCGTGCAGACCATCGTCGCGATCTGGATCCTCCGCAACCGTCTCGGTGGACTCGAGCTTCCACAGACGCTTCTCTCCCTCGTGCGCTTCGCCATCGCGGCGGTTCCTGCTGGTCTCGCAGGGTGGGGCGTCTACAACCTTCTCGGTGCAGGTAGTGGCTGGATCGTCGGTCACAGCGGCTCCGACTTCCTCGACCGCATACTCGGCGCCGTCGGCACCGGCGTGATCGGTCTCGCATCCGTGATCGTCTACGTCGTCGTGCTGCTGATCCTGCGCGCTCCTGAGCTGTCGGCTGCCACGCGCATGCTGCGCCGGTTCCTGCCCGGTCGCTGAGCCGACGGCATCCATCCCCCGAGTCCCTCTCAGGGCTCTCCCCGCGCCCCGGCAGTCCGAGGCGCGGGGATCTCCTGTGCAGGGAATGCCCCGCGGTTACCATTGGTTGAAGCAGCCGTACGCCCTTTTCGGGGAAGAGAGAGAGCACATGCGTCAGGTCATCATCATCGGCTCGGGCCCAGCCGGGTTCACCGCCGCCATCTACGCGGCGCGCGCGAGCCTCAAGCCGCTGCTCATCGCGAGCTCGGTCGAGGTCGGCGGCGAGCTGATGAACACCACCGAGGTCGAGAACTACCCGGGCTTCCCGGAGGGGATCCAGGGCCCCGAACTCATGGCGAAGCTGCAGGAGCAGGCCGAGAAGTTCGGCACCGAAGTGCTCTACGACGACGTCACCTCGCTCGACCTGAACGGTCCCGTCAAGACCGTCTCGCTCGGCAGCGGCGCGGTGCACGAAACCCGCGCGCTGATCTATGCGACCGGCTCCGCCTACCGCAAGCTCGGCATCGAAGGCGAAGAGCGCCTCTCGGGCTACGGCGTCTCGTGGTGCGCCACCTGCGACGGCTTCTTCTTCCGGCAGAAGACGATCGCGGTCGTCGGCGGCGGTGACTCGGCGATGGAGGAGGCCACGTTCCTCACCCGCTTCGCAGACAAGGTCTACGTGATCCACCGCAAGGACTCCCTGCGCGCGTCGAAGATCATGCAGGAGCGCGCGTTCGCGAACGAGAAGATCGAGTTCGTGTGGAACAGCGAGGTCGCAGAGGTGCTCGGAGGCGACTCCGTCGCCGGAGTGCAACTGCGCAACACGGTCGACGGCACGCTCAGCGACCTTCCGCTCGACGGACTGTTCATCGCGATCGGCAACGATCCCCGCACGCACCTGGTGCACGACAAGCTCGAGCTCACCGCCGAAGGAACCATCTGGGTCGACGGCCGCTCGTCGAAGACCTCGGTTCCCGGTGTGTTCGCAGCCGGCGACGTGATCGACCCGACCTACCGGCAGGCGATCACCGCCGCAGGCTCCGGCACCGTGGCTGCCGTCGACGCGGAGCACTTCCTCGCCGATTTCGATGACGCCTCGGTGGAGGTTCCCGCTGCCGAGGCCGCCGAAGTAATCGTCGCCTGAGGCGTCGGGAACACTTTCCTCTCGCCCGTTGTTGTAGCGGACGAAACTCGAATCAAGGAGAAACTCTGATGAGTGCAAAGGCTACGAGCCAGGCGACCTGGGAGCAGGACGTGCTGCAGGCTGAAGGTCCCGTGCTGGTGGACTTCTGGGCCGAGTGGTGCGGCCCGTGTCGCATGGTCTCGCCGGTTCTGGACGAGATCCAGTCCGACAACCCCGAGAAGATCACCGTTCTCAAGTTGAACGTCGACGAGAACCCGCAGCTCGCGATGCAGTACCAGATCACGTCGATCCCGGCGATGAAGGTCTTCGTCGGCGGAGAGGTCAAGACGAGCATCATCGGCGCCAAGCCGAAGTTCGCCCTCGAGCAGGATCTCGCCGCCTACATCGGCTGAGTCCCCCTCAGACATCGGGCCGTCGTCTCTTCGGAGGCGGCGGCCCTCTCTGCGTCCCCGTCAGGACGCGACGGTCGGATCCCAACGGCGATGGCGCTGCTTCTCATCGAGGAGCCCCCACACCGCGGGCGTCAGCTCGGGATACTCCAGCGCGATCTGACGCAGCACGCGGTAGTGCCTGGCCTCGTTCGGTCGCACCCCGTCGTTCGCGGCGATGTTGTCGGCCCGGAGGAGGTAGACGACGAGCTCGTCGACGCTCGGCAGCTCCTCCATGAACTCCCAGGGGTCCTCTCCCCCGAGCAGCCGCTCCTGGATGAGAACGGCGAGTTCGTCCGACGCCTCAGCACGCAGCACTTCGAGGCTGGCGCGGCGGGGAACGAACTCTGTCATACCTCCAGCCTAAGCGCGTGCAGGGCGTGTGCGGCGCTCGACCTTCGCATCGTCGGTCATCTCCTCGAGCTCCTTGCCCTTCGTCTCGGCGACCTTGAAGTACACGAAGAAGAACGACAGCAGGGCGAAGAACGCGTAGAAGCCGTAGGCGAAGGTCAGTCCGATCTCCGCGAAGGCGGGGAACGTCGTCGAGATGAAGAAGTTCGCCGCCCACTGCGCGGCCGCTGCGACAGCCAGGGCCCCCGCTCGGATGGAGTTCGGGAACATCTCGCCGAGCAGGACCCACACGAGCGGACCCCAGGTCGAGCCGAAGAAGACCACGAAGCCGTTCGCGCAGATGAGAGCGACCGTCGCCCACGGATCGGGAAGCGTGACCGAGCCGGCGGCGTCGAGGGTGCCGAACGAGAACGCGAGCGACATCAGGCCGAGCGTGACAGCCATCCCGATCGAGCCGACCAGGAGCATGATCCGGCGCCCCACGCGATCGACCAGGAGGATCGCCACGATGGTCACGACGATGTTGGTGACGGAAGTGATCACCGAGGTGAGCAGTGCACTCGACTCGTCGAACCCCACGGACTGCCACAGCGTGGTCGAGTAGTAGAAGATCACGTTGATGCCCACGAACTGCTGGAACACCGACAGCAGGATGCCGACCCAGACCACCGGTTTCAGGCCGAAGCGGCTGCCGCGAAGATCACGCAGCGACTCCTTGCGCTCGGTATCGATCGTGTCGGTGATCTCCTTGATCTTGCCCTTCACGTCGAGGGTTCCGGTGACCGTCGACAGCACCTCGGATGCCCGTTCGATCTCCCCCCTGCGAACCAGATACCGCGGGGACTCCGGCAGACGCAACGACATGATGCCGTAGACGAGGGCGGGAAGGGCTGCCGAGATGAACATCCAGCGCCAGGCGGTGAGGCCCCACAGCGGAGCTGCTGCCTCGCCAGCGATCCCGGCGAGCAACGCGTCGGTGAGCAGAGAGGCGAAGATTCCGGTGACGATCGCGAGCTGCTGCAGCGATCCCAGTCGCCCTCTGATCTTCGCCGGCGACACCTCGGCGATGTAGGCGGGCGCGATGACGGATGCGGCGCCGACTCCGAATCCGCCGATCACGCGCCAGATGATGAGGTCCACCACGCTGAACGCGAGCCCCGACCCGATCGAGGAGATGAGGAACATCGCCGCCGCTACGACCATGACGGGGATGCGCCCGTACTTGTTCGAGATGGGCCCGGCGAACCACGCGCCGACTGCGCAGCCGATCAGTGCGGACGACACCGCGAACCCTTTCAGCCCGACGTTGAGGTCGAAGCCTGACACGTTCCCGGCCAGGGCGTCGACGGCGCCGTTGATGATCGCGGTGTCGAATCCGAACAGGAATCCGCCGAGGGCTGCGGCGATGCTGACCGCGACCACTCGCCTCTGGAATCCGGCTGGGGTCTGAACCTTGGACATGACTTTCCCCCTCATCGTCGAAGATGACGCGAGTCTAGGCGAAACGACCCGTCACCGGGTCCTCAGCTCCTGCCGTAGCCCTCTTCGCCGAGCTCATCTAGAATTCGATTCAGATCCTGGATCGACGAGAACTCGATCGTGACCTGGCCTTTCCTCGCACCGAGAGCGATCTTCACGCGGGTGTTGAGGCGGTCGCCGAGCTTGCCGGCCACCTCGTCGAGGTACGCGCGACGAGCGCCGGGCGTGGCCTTCGCAGTGCGGGTCGGAGACGTCGGCTCGGTCTTGGCGGCGACCTCGGTGGCGCGCACAGAAAGGTCTTCGTTGACGACCTTGTCGGCGAGACGCTGCATCGCCTCGGGATTGTCGAGGCTCAGAATGGCGCGGGCGTGGCCTGCGCTCAGAACACCGGCGGCCACACGCTGCTGTACGGGCACGGGCAGTTTGAGCAGACGGATGGTGTTGCTGATGCGAGGACGCGAGCGCCCGATACGCGTCGCAAGCTCCTCCTGCGTGATGCCGAAATCCTCGAGCAGCTGCTGGTATGCCGAGGCTTCTTCCAGAGGGTTCAGCTCGGAGCGATGCAGGTTCTCGAGCAGCGCGTCTCGCAGCAGGTCCTCATCGGCCGTGTCCCGCACGACGGCCGGAATCGACGCCAGACCGGCCTCGCGTGCGGCGCGCGTACGGCGCTCACCCATGATGAGCTCGTAGGCGCCGTCGCTGTTCTTGCGGACGACGACAGGCTGCATCACGCCGAACTCTCGGACGCTGTGCACGAGCTCGGCAAGGTGTTCAGCGTCGAAGTGCGTACGCGGCTGTCGCGGGTTCGGGACGATCTCATTCGGATCGATCTGAATCAGATGGATGCCGGGCACCGGCTCGAGTTCGGCCGCGGCATCCGCCTCGATCTGCTGCGCCTCCGCCAGCTTCTGGATCGATGCCCCTGGGAAGAACACGTCCACCGGGCGCTCGGCCTGATCTGCGGTGGGAATGAGGGCGCTGATGCCCCGGCCCAACCCTGTGCGCTTCGCCATCATTTCTCCTTGCTCTGCGTCGCACGCGACGCGATCTCGACGGCGGCCTCGCGGTAGGCGACGGCGCCGGCGGACTGCCCATCGTAGGCGATCACGGTCTGTCCGAAGCTCGGCGCCTCCGAGACCCGCACAGAGCGCGGAATCACGGTGTCGAGGACCTGCGTCGGAAAGTGTGTGCGCACCTCTTCGGCCACCTGGTGGGCCAGCCGGGTGCGCCCGTCGAACATCGTCAGAAGGATGGTCGACAAGTGGAGCGAGGGATTCAGGTGCTTCTGGATCATCTGGATGCTCCCGAGAAGCTGGCTCAGTCCCTCCAGCGCGTAGTACTCGCACTGGATCGGGATGAAGACCTCGGATGCTGCGGTGAAGGCGTTGATCGTGAGGAGACCAAGAGAAGGCGGGCAGTCGATGATCACGAAGTCGACCGGGTGGTGTTCCAGGTACTCGTGCAGCGCCCGTCGCAGGCGGTGCTCGCGGGCGACCTGGGCGACGAGCTCGATCTCGGCTCCAGCCAGATGGATCGTACTCGGCGCGCAGAAGAGATTCTCATTCTCGGGGCTCTGCTGCACGATCTCAGCCAGCGGCATCTCGTTGATCAAGACGTCGTAGATGCTCGAGACTTCGGTGGTGTGCGTGACACCGAGCGCGGTCGAGGCGTTTCCCTGCGGGTCGAGGTCGATCACGAGGACCTTCGCGCCGAGTCCGGCGAGAGCGGAAGCGATGTTCACCGCCGTGGTCGTCTTGCCGACGCCGCCCTTCTGGTTCGACACCGTGAGGATGCGGGTCTCCCCGGTGAACTCGATCGTGACCTCTTCGAGAACCCGGCGACGAGCGCTCAGGTCGGCGATCTCCCGTGCGAGCGGGGTGTCGATCCCGAAGGTGTTCGGCGATTCCTTTTCGGATTGTTTCACGTGAAACATCCACTCCTTTCGGGGCCGTGTTCCACTCTAACTGCAACAGCCGACGCTCTCGTCTCCTGGCCGCGTCGATTCCCACGCTGCTGGCTTGTGGAGTGCATCTCCACCCTCTCTGAGAGGGGTCCTCCCCCGTCGCAGCTCGGATCCAGGAACTAGTTCGCAACTTTCCTGCGCGCGTTCATGGACCGCTCAGCGTGGAAGTCGCACGTTACCGGTTCGTTCTCTCGCGCAGGCACGTTGGGTGACTGTCGGGCACGTCACCGCCTTGTGGACGGCGTCAGGTTCCGCTCCAGGTACGCACTAGGCGACGGGCAGATGTAACGGGTGTTTCACGTGAAACGCTCCCCCAGACGGGGTGCGTCCTTGTAACCCGCAGATCACACTCGGACTCCCCTCATCCGATCCGGGCGTGCGCAGGCGGGAATGCCAACAGGTGTCACCGGCACGCACCCGCGATAAAGCTCGGATTGGGAAGAGGTTCTTTGTGTTCTCGTCGGCGCCTCCTCCGGAGACCTATCCGCGTCCGCCGATCGTCGCGGAACCGCGCCGGTTGTAGACGCGAGTGTGCCGTGCTCTCGCAACGGACACCCCGGCCTGGATCCGAGAGTGGAACCTCTCGTGGTCCTCTCCTTCTCCTGCCCACGTCGACATTTCCGGTACAAGGGCGAGTTCTACACATGATGTTTCACGTGAAACCACACGTCTCGAACCTCTACCGACTCAATGTCGGTCTTCAGAGATCAGCCCACGTCGTCGGGTCCCACCCTGGCAATCCAACAGCTGCTCGGTGTTGCAGGCCAGAACCCGCGTATCACTCGCCACCACTCCCCTTCCTTGCCGCTTTCCTTGTCACTATGAGCAGTGCCATCCGAGGAACGCGGTCGCCAAACACCTCCAACTCAGCGCATCTTGGGTTCATACCCACACAGCCCGACCTTCACATAACCGATCCACGTTTCGTGCCGACAGCGACAGTGTCGGACACGGCGGGCGGCAAAGGGTCCAGTGTTTCACGTGAAACACTGGACAACCTCGTTGCTTCCACTGCAGGCTCGATTTTCGACAGTCTCACCGCTCTGATAGAACGAGTGCCCCTGCACCAGACAACACCGCGCTACTGCGAGGCCTCATCGATCCGCGGCCGTGAAGATTGGACCCGGATGACTCCAACCACCCCACGGATCGTGGACAAGGTTCCGTCAGGGCACAACTGTTGATGGAGTCGTGACGCAACTCACCATCCGTCTGTCCGTCAACGTGCGGCAGTGCGTTGACGGCAGCGGAGATTATGGTCATCGATGTCGTCGATGGCGCAATCGAATCCGCGATCGTCGGCTCTGTCGTCCGAGACGTCGGTCTACGACCAACAGCGACATCCGGCGCGGCGTCGGACGCATACAGATGGCGCCCTCAGATCACGACCTTGCCATCACACTCCGTCGCGATCACTAGCAGTGGTCTCCTGACCCAAATCGACCGATGGCGCGTACTCGAAACGGATGATCTGAACCCCACTCGTACTGTGCGATCACTGCGGGTCTCACTTCGTCATCGCAATGAGGCACTCACCTGCGCGTTATCTAGAGATGTTTCACGTGAAACCTCTCCTTAAGTCACCGCGTGCACGGCATGGCAGAAGATTCGCGATCAATCAGCACCCAGCGATGATGTTTCACGTGAAACACGTCGTATCAGCCCCGCGGTTCTGCCCTCGTAACGAGCTGCACCGCTCCCGTAGTGCGAACACATTGGGCCTCCGTACCTTCGCCGACGAGCAGGCTTAGACGACAGTCCGACGGTCATAGTTGCGCAGCAGGCACCTCGATAGATGCAATCAGGAGAGGATCCCGAACCGCACAGCTCAGAGAACCGCACTGGCGGTGAGAACAGACGGAGGGCCCAACGCTCACCGCACGATCAGAACGTGACGACCACGCTTCTGCGGACGTAAGCTCCCCCGCGCCACCGTTTCACGTGAAACGGGTACTTCAAGAAGCCACCTGCGGGCATGCCGATAAAAACACCGAAGGTCGGAGTGTATCGGGCGCGTCGCTCTCACCACTATCCGGATACTGTTGTCCATCGCGGACGGAGCGTGAGTTGGCGCGCTGCACCTTACCCTTGCCTCGAAGACGAATCCCACGGGTACTCAGGGTGCCGGATTCCTCACCGAATGCACAGTTCGGCAACCCCGGAGGATCTCGCTCTTCAATCACAGAACGATGTCGTTCCGCGCGGATGACCCGCCGGTAGCCACAACCGCCAGTCAAACGCATTGATGTTTCACGTGAAACATCCAACTGCGATGAGGTCAGCGAACAGTAGCGCGCAACACTCGCGTGGTCTCCCCCAGCACACCTTCGCCGAGAACCTCGACGCGCACGTTCGACAGACGATGCTTCTTGATGGCCTTCTGAGCGGCGTCGATCTCGTTCTCGACGTTCAGCCCTTTGAGGAACGCGAGCTCACCGCCGTCTCGCACGAGCGGTGCGGTGATCGGGACCAGAGTGCGCAGCGCACTGACGGCACGTGCGGTGACGACATCGAATCCCTCGGCTGAGCGAACGTCTTCAGCCCGCGCGCGCAGCACCTCGACGTTCTCCAGTCCGAGTGCCGTTACCTGCTCGTTCAACCAGGTCACACGCCGTTCCATCGGCTCGATCAACGTCCAGCGCACGTCGGGGCGTGCGATCGCAAGCACCAGACCGGGCAGACCAGCACCTGAACCGATGTCGGCGACACGTCCATGAAAGAGCGGCGCCGCGATCACGCTGTTGAGGATGTGCCGCGTCCACAGACGAGGAAGCTCCAACGGTCCGATCAGACCACGCTCCTCCCCCTCGCGGGCGAGTGCATCCGTGAACTGGCGTGCGACGTCGATCCGGTCGCCGAAAAGCTCGGCCGCGGTCGCCGGCTCCAGCTCTACTTCAGCAGCGGCATCCATCGCACTCACTTCGTGTTCACCAATGTTTCACGTGAAACATCAACGACGGCGCAGTACGGTGTGGCGGTCGGCGCCCTCTCCGTACGACTCCGACACGAGACCACGCTCGGCCGCGATGTCATGGACCAGCTTCCGCTCGTAGCTCGACATCGCCGGCAGCGACGCCTGCGATGCACCTTCGTCGAGCTTCACAGCTGCGGCATTCACGAGCGTCTCCAGCTGACGTCGACGGGTGTCGCGCGATCCACCGATGTCAAGGATCAGGCGCGAGAACGATCCGGTCTTGCTCTGCACCGCAAGACGGGTGAGCTCCTGCAGGGCCTGCACGGTGTCGGGCGCCGACAGCAGCGCGAGTCCATCTCCCTCAGCTTCGACCGACACGTAGGCGCGGCCCTGGCGGACGTCGAGGTTCAGGTCACCGTCGATGTCGGCGATATCCAGCAACTCCTCGAGAAAGTCCGCGGCGACATCGCCCTCGTTCTCGAGCTGAGCGACCGTCGGCTCAGTGGCTTCGATCACGTTCTCACTCATGCGCCTGGACCCTTCTTCTTCGCACGCTTCTTGCCTACCGGCTGCTGACGCTTCGGAGCCTCGGCCTTCGCCTTCTCGACCTCGGCCACCAGTCGCTGTTGCTCTGCCTCATAAACGGACATCGGAACGACCTTGCCTTCCGAGTTGATCGCCTTGCCCTTGCGAGCCAGTCGCTCTTCGCGGGCCTTGGCCGCCTCGGAACCGGGAGTCGGCATCTCGCGGATGACGACGAACTGCTGCCCCATGGTCCACAGGTTCGAGATGAACCAGTACACGACCACGCCGAGCGGGAAGAACACACCCGAGAAGATGAAGCCCAGCGGCAGCACGTAGAGCATGATCTTCTGCATCTGGTATGCCTGGCCGGTCTTGGCCTCGGGCGACAGGTTCTTCGAGATGATCTGCAGCTGCGTGTAGAACTGCGATCCGATCATCAGGACGACGAGAGTCACCAGAATGACGATCGCCGTGGTGTTCTGCGTCTCCCACGCGTTGCCGAGGGTCTCGTGCAGGGAGGCCACACCGAAAAGCTTGGCGTCGTAGAACTCCTTGGTCAGCTCCGGGCTGAGGAGGCCGACACCGCCGATACCGTGCTCAGCGTGCTTCTTGACGTCGCTCAGCACGCTGTAGAGCGAGAAGAACACGGGCATCTGCACAAGCAGCGGAAGGCAGCTCGACATCGGTGTCGTGCCGTGCTTCTTGTACAGGGCCATGGTCTCGCGGCTCATCGCCTCACGACTGAGCTGATCCTTTTTGCCGCGGTACTTCTCCTGGACTTTTCGCAGTTCAGGAGCGATTTCCATCATCTTGCGCTGGCTCTTGATCTGCTTGACGAAGAGCGGCGTGACCGCAGCGCGGACGACGATCACGAGACCGATGATCGACAGCACCCAGGTCAGACCGGATGCCGCAGGCAGACCCACGGCGGTGAGCAGCCAGTGCCAGGCGACGAGCACGAGCTCGACCACCCACTTCAGCGGCCAGAGGATGGTTCCGAGCAGGTCGAATCCACCCGCGGCAGGTGCCGGGCTGGGTGTCGCACTGGCGAGCAGGAGGTCAAGACCCACCGATCAGTCCTTTCGGGCAGGGACGACGAAACCGCGGGGGGTCAGGTCGTAGCGGAAGTGTTCGTGCGGATGGACGTCGTCGACGCCTCCGCGAGTCCAGGGGTTGCAGCGGAGGATGCGCCATGCCGAGAGAGCAGTCCCCCTCACAGCGCCGTGCTGTTGCACCGCACCTACAGCGTAAGCCGAGCAGGACGGATAGTACGCACACACATCGCCGTACAACGGCGAGATGACCGAGCGGTACGCCGTAAGAAAGCCCAGCACGAGATTTCGTGGGATCAGCGGGATGCTGCGTGCGAGATCAGCCGACTGCATCCGAGCCGTACCGATCGAGGTGGCCGGCAGCGCGCTCATGCCGGCATCCGCTCGAGGCGTCCGATGCAGCGATTCACGTCTGCGCTCAGCTCGGCGTAGCTCGCGGTCGCGGATGCAGGAAGGGCACGGATGACGACATCCGTGCCCTCGGGGACACGCGGGAGCGCCTCCGCGCACACGGCTTTGAGTCGCCGGCGAACGGTGTTGCGCACCACTGCGGTGCCCACCTGTTTGCTGATGATGAACCCGAACCGCGGAACTCTGCTCTCGCCCGTCGACAACATCGAGGTCACGACGCGCGACCCGCCACAACGGGCACCGCGTCGAACGACCAGTCGATAGTCGCTCCCGCGGGTCAGCCGGAACGGGCGGGCGAGCACAGTGGCTTACGCGGAGAGCTCGACGCGGCCCTTCGCGCGGCGAGCAGCGAGGATGCCGCGGCCTGCGCGGGTCCGCATGCGAGCACGGAAGCCGTGCTTCTTGGCGCGGCGACGGTTGTTGGGCTGGAAGGTGCGCTTAGTCATGGAATCACTCCGGGAATGCTGTCACCGGAATCAGTTTCGACCGGAGACATAGGGATCTGCCGTTCAGGCATAAGTCAACCGATTAAGGGTACGTCCTGCCGGCGCGCAGAGCAAATCTGCGCGCTCACAGGCTTGTCATCCTCCGAAATCCGCACAGCCATTATCCACAACCCCGCGCGGTCCGTCGAGCACAACACGCCCGCGGATTCACAGGGGCAGGTTGCCGTTCTGTCCACAGGTGACTACCGTGGCAACCGAAGTTATCCACAGGGGGGACGCGTTCTCGTGCCTTCCCACTCGATCCCTGCCCGGAGCGTCATGTCATCACCTGCCCAGCCCGACGTCCCGATCTGGACCACTGTGCAGGATCTTCTCGAGGCGGACGACCGGGTGACCCCCCAGCTTCAGGGATTCCTGAGCCTGGCGGTTCCTGCAGGCGTGATGGCCGCGACCCTCTATCTCGAAGTCCCCAACGACCTCACAGCGGCGCAGATCAACAAGCGTCTGCGCCTGCCGATCATGGAGGCACTCGCCCACGTCGGCGAAGAGGTCACCTCGTACCGGGTCGTCGTGAACCACGAGCTCGCAGAGCAGCCCACCGCATCGATCGCAGTCGCCGACTACGGCCGCCAGGAGCAGCAGCGGCCGGAATCGCCCATGGAGCAGCCGACCGCGCTGCGCCACGAATCGCGACTGAACCCGAAGTACACGTTCGACAACTTCGTGATCGGTCAGTCCAACCGATTCGCCCATGCCGCCGCAGTCGCCGTCGCAGAAGCTCCGGCCAAGGCGTACAACCCGCTTTTCATCTACGGCGACTCGGGTCTCGGCAAGACCCACCTCCTGCACGCGATCGGCGACTACGCGCAATCGCTGTATGCCGGCGTCAAGGTGCGGTACGTCTCGAGCGAGGAGTTCACGAACGACTTCATCAACTCGATCGCGAACAACCGCGGCGCCGCCTTCCAGGCTCGATACCGCGAGGTCGACATCCTCCTCATCGACGACATCCAGTTCCTGCAGGGACGGGCGGAGACTCAAGAGGCTTTCTTCCACACATTCAACACGCTGCACGACCACAACAAGCAGGTCGTGATCACCAGCGATGTCGCCCCGAAGCTCCTCACCGGATTCGAAGATCGGATGCGCAGTCGTTTCGAGTGGGGCCTCATCACCGATGTGCAGGCGCCCGACCTCGAGACGCGCATCGCGATCCTCCGCAAGAAGGCCCAGAGCGAGTCGCTGCACATCCCCGACGAGGTCCTCGAGTACATCGCCACTGTCGTCTCCTCGAACATCCGCGAGCTCGAGGGCGCACTGATCCGCGTGTCGGCCTTCGCGAGCCTGAACCGCTCGGCCCTCGACATCTCCCTCGCCCAGACGGTTCTGCGCGACATCATCGACACGGCGGAAGACAACGTCATCTCGCCGACCGACATCATCACCGCCACGGCGCAGTACTTCAAGCTCACGGTCGACGACCTCTACGGTTCGAGCAGATCGCAGCAGATCGCTACGGCCCGCCAGATCGCCATGTATCTGTGCCGCGAACGCACGAGCCTGTCGCTGCCGAAGATCGGCCAACTTTTCGGCAATCGCGATCACACCACGGTGATGTACGCGTACAAGAAGATCAGCGACCTCATGAAGGAACGACGCTCGATCTACAACCAGGTGACCGAAATCACCACGCAGCTCGGTCGGCGCTGAGCGCCCCGCATCCGTCTCACCTCGAAAAGGGGGATACGGCGTCTTCACGGACGCTGTGTCCCCCTTTTTGCCGACTTGACAGGCATCTGAGGCACCGGATACGGGGTTTGCACACATGTGGATAACTTGTGGATGAATCGCGATCAGGTCGGGACGACTGTGGGGTTAACGGGGCAACCTGTGGATAACTCGGTAGTGCTCCACAAGTGAGCGGATGCCGTGAACCCGCGGTTTCCTCAGGGATTCCACAAGTGACAGGCGTGTAGTTCCCTACTCGCGTCTGCTTTCCACCGACTTATCCACAGTTTCCACAGTTGTTAACACCGTTAAGGAGTTAACCCGTTTAAGGCGCGATCCGATCACCAGACGGTGGAAATCCGTCGACGAGCTCAGGAACCCCGGCATGAATCACAAGTCGTAGGGAACTGTTCGACTGTGGGGCTAGCATGGGAAGCCCTGCAGTGGCAGGGCTGCGCACATCGTGTCATTCCGCCGGCGATGCGGCGCTCAGAGAACGACGAGGAGCACCCGTGAGGTTTCAGGTCAACCGCGATGTCTTCAGCGAGGCTGTCTCCTTCGTGGTCAAGCTGCTCCCGCAGCGCAACCCCCAGCCGATCCTTGCCGGAGTGCTGATCGAAGCGGACGGCTCCGGTCTGACCCTGTCGGCGTTCGACTACGAGGCGTCGGCCCGCACGACGATCGAAGCCACGGTCGACACACCGGGCACGATCTTGGTTCACGGTCGGCTGCTCTCCGACATCGCCAGCCGACTGCCGAACGCCCCGATCGAGATCGCGGTCGAGGAAGACGGCGGCATCGCGGTCACCTGCGGATCCGCGCGCTTCACGCTCGCGGCCATGCCTGTTGAGGAATACCCGTCGATCCCGGAGGTGAGCGGCACCTCAGGCGTCGTTCCGGCAGACGATTTCGGCACCGCGATCTCTCAGGTCGGCTTCGCTGCGTCTCGCGACGACGTGACTCCTGTCCTCACCGGCGTGCAGCTCGAGGTCTCGGGCCAGAACCTGAGCCTCGTGGCCACCGACCGCTACCGCGTGTCGCTGCGTGACGTGCCGTGGGACGGTGAGGCCGTCGAATCCAGCGCTCTCGTTCCCGCCCGCACTCTGGTCGAAGTCGGCAAGACGTTCGGGCATGCCGGCACGATCCAGGTCGCGTTCTCCGGAGCGGGCGACCGCGAGATCATCGCCTTCACGGCCGGCAACAAGACCGTGACCTCTCTGCTGATCAAGGGGAACTTCCCGCCGGTTCGGCGCCTGTTCCCCGAGCAGACCGATCACTACGCGGTCGTCAACACCGCTGATCTCATCGAGGCGGTCCGCCGCGTCTCCCTCGTGCTCGACCGTGCGGCTCCGCTGCGATTCACGTTCACGAGCGACAGCGTGACCATGGACGCCTCCGGCAGCGAGCACGCGCGGGCGTCGGAATCGGTCGATGCGATCCTGCACGGCGGCGATGAGGTGACGCTCGGCCTGAACCCGCAGTACCTGACCGAGGCGCTCGGCGCTGTGAAGAGCGAGTTCGTGCGCGTCACGTTCACCTCGAGCGACAACGCCAACAAGCTCAGCCCCGTGCTCATCACCAGCCAGACCTCGGTGGATCAGGCCGGGCTCGACTCGTTCAAGTACCTGCTGCAGCCCAACCTCCTCCTCCGCTGAGGTCGGCTCGGTCCGCCGTGACCGGTCTGGGCGCTGACTGAGTCCGCCGCAGGATCGTTCCTGACGACGGTTTCCGCTCTCATCGACGCCCCCGCGCCTAGAAGGGTGCGGATTCGCACCCGGAAAGCGCCTTCTGCTGCGCGGTCCGAGACTTCCCGACGGCACCCGCTCATGCCCGAATGCACCGGGCTCGTGCGTTACGTGGCGGAAATCGCCGCGCAGAGTGCACGAAACATCATCCTGCGAGAGTCAGCCGTACCCGAAGAGCACGGCTGCTCCGCATAGCCGTGCGGCCGAGCTCGTCTTCCCAGACGAAGGATGCCTCGCATGCCGGAAAAACACCCTGCCCGCCTTCCCCGAACACTTGCCGCGGGTCTGACGCTCGCGGCATCCGTCGCACTCCTTCTCGGTACCGCGAGCACGGCGGCAGCTGCGGAGGGTGCCGCGTATGACTCGATCACGATCACTGCCGCCCCTCTCACCGTGGCCGTCGGCGACTCCCTCACCGTGACGGCATCTGCCGCGGGTCTCGTCGACGCCTACGCCTACGATCTCGATCTCGCCTACGACCCCGCGCTGCTCACCTTCGTCGCCGACAGCGACGTGACGCCGGCCGGCGGATTCGCAACCGCCACCGACGAAGGCGGGCGGGTCTCGGTCGTGGCGACTCGCCTCGGAACGTCGCCCGGTCTCACCGGAGATCAGGTGCTCGTCACCCTGACGTTCACGGCGATCGCTCCGGGAACGGCTGACATCACGATGTCCGAAGGTCGCGTCGTCGACTCCGCGGGAACCGCTTCGGCCATCGACGCCGCGGGGCTGGCCGCATCCGTCGAGATCACCGCCGATGAAGACACCGGCTCCGCCTCGGCCGGTACGACGGGAAACGGCACCGGCAGCGGTACCGGATCCGTCGGCGGAGATCCCGTGAACGCAGGCGGCGGCACCGGTCCTCTCGCCACGACCGGTGCAGATGCCGCTCCCTGGCTGATCGCCGGAGGCATCGCCGCGGTGGCGATCGTCAGCGGCGCCGCTCTCATGCTCGCCCGCAGGAGGACCCGATGAGAAGCGGAATCGGCCGAGCAGTAGCCACTCTCAGGACCGGAGACAAGAACGTGAAGAGCACTTTCATCCGCATCGGCGCCATGACGACGGTCGTCGCGGGCGTCGCAGCCCTGACGTCCTCCTTCGCAGGGGCCGCGAGCGCGGCGACCAGCGATGCGGGTCCGATACTGGCCCCCTATTACACGCAGCTCGACGTCACCGGCGACCAGCAGGTGACCGTCGATGATCTGTCGATCGCGGCAGCCGCACTCGGAATCACCGAGACCTCGCCCCAGTGGAGTGCGCTCTCGGCGCTCGACACCGATGCTGACGGTGTGCTCACGGTTGTCGACCTCACGGACCTGTCGCATCGGATCATCTACGACGACGGACCGTTCGAGCTGGTCGAAGCCACGGTCGTCGACATGCAGGCCGCTATGAACGCCGGCGTGACGACGTCGGCGAGCATCACGCAGGAGTACCTCGACCGCATCGCCGCCTATGACCGCACAGTCATGGGCGGCGGGAGCAGACCGTTGAACTCGGTGATCACCGTGAACGAGCACGCGCTCGATGCGGCGGCCGAGGCCGATGCGATCCGCGCCCGCGACGGCATGACGAGCATGCTGCTGGGAGTGCCCATAGCGCTGAAGGACAACTACGACACCGCGGACATGGTCACCACGGGCGGCTGCGGATGCTGGAACGAGAACCAGACCGCGACGGACGCGTCGATGGTCACCGGCCTCCGTGCCGACGGAGCGGTGATCCTCGCCAAGACGAGCCTCGACGAGTTCGCATACGGGTTCGTCTCGGAGTTCTCGTCGTTCCAGGCGCCCGGTTCCTCGCTGCTGGTCGCCAGCCCCTACGACACCACGCGCACCGCAGGCGGGTCGAGCGGTGGAACCGGCGCGGCGATCTCGGCGAACCTCGCCGGTATCGGCTTCGGCACCGACACCGGTGGGTCCATCCGCGTCCCCTCGTCGTACAACCAGCTCGTCGGCGTGCGCCCGACCGTCGGACTCGCCAGTCGCGACGGGATCATCCCGCTCGCGCTGTCGCAGGACACCGGTGGCCCGATGGCCCGATCGGTGCTCGATGCCGCCGTGGCGCTGGATGCCGTCGTGGGCATCGACGGGGCCGATCCGGTGACGTCTCGACAGGACGGAAAGGTGCCTGCGTCGTACACCGCGTACCTCGACCCGTCGGCACTGGCCGGCGCGCGCATCGGATACGTCCCGTCGATGATCGGCTCGAACGCGGGCACCGTCCGTCTCTTCGACCAGTCGGTCGCTGCCCTGACCGCTCAGGGTGCGACGGTCGTGCCGGTCACCCCGCCGACCGAGTTCGCGGCCGTTCTCGGCGAGGGCTCGGGTTCGACGAACGAGTTCCTGCACGATCTCAACGGATACATCGAGACGCACCTGGGCCCCGACGTGCAGGCGCGGACGCTCACCGACATCCTGGCCACGGGCAACTACGTGACCTCTCGACAGTCCGTGTACGAGGCGCGCAACGCCGTCACCGACGTGACGTACGAGGCCTGGGCGGGAGAGAGCGGGAGTCACACGCTGCAGCTGGCCGCGGGCAAGGACCTGGTGACGCAGATGATGGACGACCTCGATCTCGACGCGTTGATCTATCCGAGCACCAACGCGTACGGCACGCAGGGGACGAACATGCGCCTCAGCCCGAACACGGGGATGCCGGCTGTCACCGTCCCGATGGGGCAGACCGCGGCCGGCGAGACGGCTCCGGGTAGCGGAGTGAACCTGGAGTTCCTCGGACGGGACTTCGCTGAGGGTCCTCTGCTCGGTCTCGCCTACGCGTTCGAGCAGGCGACGAACGCGCGCACGACTCCGGGGTTGTACGGTCCGCTGCCCTGATCGTCGCCGACGGCGGTCGTTCGAGATCTCTCGGGCGACCGCCGATCGGCACGGGAGGCCGTCGCCGTGATTCGCGCGCGAGAACAGCGGGAACCACGAGCTCGTCGGCCGATTCAGCGGCGACCCGTTGTCAGACCCGAAAGGTAGGCTGACTCCCGTGATTGTGGAGCACCTGAGTCTGGTCGATTTCCGCAATTACGCGACCGCTGAACTCGCTCTGCACAAGGGCCCCAACGTGCTCGTCGGCCGCAACGGTCAGGGCAAGACCAATCTCGCCGAAGCGGTCGTCTTCCTCGCGACTCTCGGGTCGCACCGGGTCTCGTCCGACGCCCCGATGGTGCGCGACGGCCAGGAGTTCGCGATCATCCGCGCTCGCCTGTCGCACGGCGAGCGCAAGGTCCTCGCCGAGGTGCAGCTGAACCGCCAGGGATCCAACAAGGCGCGCATCAACGGATCCCCCTCGAAGACGAACGAACTCCCCCGGTACGCGCACGTCGTCCTGTTCGCTCCGGAAGACCTGCAGATCGTGCGCGGCGATCCCTCCTCCCGACGGCGATTCTCCGACCAGCTGCTCGTGCAGCGGACGCCTCGGATGTCAGCCGTGCTCGGCGACTACGACCGCGTCCTCAAGCAGCGCACCGCTCTTCTGAAGTCGGCGCGCGCCCGCGGCGTGCGCGGCGAGGGCCTGAGCACGCTCGACGTATGGGACGACAAGCTCGTCGCGCTGGGTTCCGAGATCATCGCCGCACGGCTGAAGCTCGCGGCCGATCTGCAGCAGCCGGTCGAGGCGGCCTACGCCGCCATCGCCGGCGAAGACCATCGACCGCAGCTCGAATGGGCTCTCTCGGTGCGCGGCGGCGACCCGGAGGAGGGGACGGATGCCGCTGCCACCGAATCCACGGGCGACATCTCCGACATGTTCCGCGCCTCCCTCGCGGCGAAGCGCACACAGGAGCTCGAGCGCGGGCTCACCCTCACCGGACCCCACCGCGACGACCTGATCATGCGGGTACGCGGACTTCCGGTGAAGGGCTACGCCTCGCACGGAGAATCCTGGTCCATCGCGCTCGCTCTGCGTCTGGCATCGGCCGAGCTGCTCCGCAACGAGTCGCCGGCCGGCGATCCGGTGCTCATCCTCGACGACGTCTTCGCCGAGCTCGACGCCGACCGCCGGCAGCGACTCGCCGCGCTCACGGCCGATTACGAGCAGGTGGTGGTGACCGCCGCGGTGGAGGAGGATATCCCCGAGATCCTGCATCGTCACGTGGTGCGGATCAGCGCGGGAACCATCAGCGACGAGAGAGGCCCTTCGACGAGCTCAGGGACTCAGGCGGATGACCGAGAGGACGAAGGATGAGCGACATCGCAGGCGGCGTCGCGGCCGCGGCATCCGACACCCCCGAGACCGTCGCGACCTATCTGCGTCTACGCGGTCTGCAGCCCAGTTCGAAGAACTGGAAGCGCAAGCGCCGCATCTCGACCGACGACGACAACGCTCCCTTCACCCCGGGGCGCGATCCCGGCTCGCTCGGCGCCGTTCTCGACAAGCTCACGAGGGACTCGGGCTGGCAGGCGGCCCTGGCCCGTGAGAACGTGGTGCTGCAGTGGGACGAGCTCGCCGGCGCCGACACCGCGAAGCACTCCGAACCGGTGTCGCTCGAGCGCGGTCTGCTCACGGTGAAGTGCGATTCGACGGCGTGGGCGAAGAACCTGCAGTACATGCGCGCGACGATCCTCACCGAGATCGGCCGACGCTATCCGGATGCCGGTGTGGAGAACCTCCGCTTCATCGGACCGGACGTCCCCTCGTGGAAATGGGGCCCCAGAGTCGTTCCAGGGCGGGGTCCGCGCGATACCTACGGGTAGGAGACCAGTTATGGGGTCTGAATCGCTCAGAAGGCCACACACGGCGTTCTAGCCGACATTTGATCATGAAAGCCCGCTAGAATGGGAGTTCGTGATATCGATGTGGAGACTGCCCTCTGATGACGCCTGAATCCCCTGAAGAGACGGAGCCTTCGACCGGCTCAGGGACCCCGACACCATCGAACACCCCCGCACCCCGGGTTCCAGCAGCCGGGTGAATACGGCGCCGACTCCATCCAGATCCTCGAGGGTCTCGAAGCGGTCCGCAAGCGCCCGGGTATGTACATCGGCTCCACCGGCCCCCGGGGTCTCCATCACCTCGTGTACGAGATCGTCGACAACTCGGTCGACGAGGCTCTCGCCGGCTACGCCGACACGATCTTCGTGACCATGCTCGCCGACGGCGGTGTCCGGGTCATCGACAACGGTCGAGGCATCCCCGTCGATCCGCACTCCTCAGACCCGACCAAGTCCACGGTCGAGGTCGTGCTGACGATCCTGCACGCCGGCGGAAAGTTCGGCGGCGGCGCGTACGCCGTCTCCGGCGGTCTGCACGGCGTCGGCTCCTCGGTCGTGAACGCGCTCTCGACGCGCTTCGACGTCGAGGTCAAGCAGAAGGGCTTCGTGTGGCGGCACAGCTTCGCGAACGGCGGAGTCCCGCAGCAGCAGCTCGAAAAGGGAGAGCCGACCGACGCGACCGGAACGACCATCACGTTCTGGCCGGACCCCGAGATCTTCCAGGAGACGGTCGAGTTCGACTACGACACGCTCCGCACCCGTTTCCAGCAGATGGCCTTCCTCAACAAGGGTCTGCGCATCGAGCTGACCGATGAGCGCGAAGCATCCGCCTACGAGGTCGAGGTCGACGGTCAGACCGTCGCCAAGCAGCCGAACGACGTGTTCTTCTACGAGCGCGGCCTGGTCGACTACGTCGAGTACCTGAACAAGGTGCGTCACGCAGAGGTCGTCAACGAGGAGATCATCGCCTTCGAATCCGAGGACACCGAGCGCAAGATCTCGCTCGAGGTCGCGATGCAGTGGACCACCTCGTACACCGAGAACGTGTTCACCTATGCCAACACGATCAACACGCACGAGGGCGGTACGCACGAAGAAGGCTTCCGTGCGGCGCTGACCACCCTCGTGAACAAGTACGCCAGGGCGAACAACATCATCAAGGAGAAGGACGACAACCTCTCCGGCGACGACGTGCGCGAAGGACTGACGGCGGTCATCTCCATCAAGCTCGGAGAGCCGCAGTTCGAGGGCCAGACCAAGACGAAGCTCGGCAACACCGAGGCGAAGGCCTTCGTGCAGAAGGTGGTCGGCGACCAGCTGGGCGACTGGTTCGAGCGCAACCCCTCGCAGGCCAAGAACGTCATCCGCAAGGCGATCGACGCCGCGACCGCACGCCTCGCCGCCCGCAAGGCGCGCGAGACCGCGCGTCGCAAGAGCGTGTTCGAGTCGGCGGCCATGCCCGACAAGCTCAAGGACTGCACGAGCAAGGACCCCTCGATCAGCGAGATCTTCCTCGTCGAGGGAGACTCGGCAGGCGGTTCGGCCGTGCAGGGTCGCGACCCGCACACGCAGGCGATCCTGGCGCTGCGCGGCAAGATCCTCAACGTCGAGCGTGCGCGTCTCGACAAGGCACTGGGCAACAAAGAGGTCCAGGCGATGATCCAGGCCTTCGGCACGGGCATCGGCGAGGACTTCGACATCGAGAAGGCCCGCTATCACAAGATCGTGCTGATGGCGGATGCCGACGTCGACGGTCAGCACATCACGACCCTCCTGCTCACGTTGCTGTTCCGCTACATGCGAGGACTCATCGAGGCGGGCTTCGTCTACCTCGCGATGCCTCCGCTGTATCGCCTGAAGTGGTCGAACTCCGCTCACGAGTACGTCTTCAGCGACGCCGAGCGCGACGCGCTGCTGAAGCACGGTCTCGACAACGGCAAGCGCATCCCGAAGGATGCCGGCATCCAGCGCTACAAGGGTCTCGGCGAGATGAACCCGAAGGAGCTGTGGGAGACCACGATGGATCACTCCACTCGTACCCTTCAGCAGATCACCATCGAGGATGCCGCGGCCGCCGACGAGATCTTCAGCGTGCTGATGGGTGAGGACGTCGAGTCGCGGCGCAGCTTCATCCAGCGCAACGCCAAGGACGTCCGCTTCCTCGACATCTGACATGCATTTCGTCTCGCTCCGCTCGCTCAACGACCCGTGCTCTTCCCCGGTCGTCGAGCGAGGAGCGCAGCGACGAGACGAAACGCCTCACGATGACTCTTCCAGACGAGAGATGAACACATGACTGACGACATCCGCCCCGAGCCGGAACACGACCACGGCAAGATCGACCAGGTCGACCTGCAGTCGGAGATGCAGCGCAGCTATCTCGACTACGCGATGGCCGTGATCGTGGGCCGCGCGCTCCCTGACGTGCGCGACGGGCTCAAGCCGGTGCACCGCCGAGTGATCTACGGCATGTACGACGGCGGATTCCGCCCCGACAAGTCGTTCTCGAAGTGCGCTCGCGTCGTCGGTGAGGTCATGGGTCAGTATCACCCGCACGGCGACTCGGCGATCTATGACGCCCTCGTCCGGCTGGTGCAGCCGTGGTCGCTGAGGTATCCGCTGGCGCTCGGGCAGGGCAACTTCGGCTCTCCCGGCAACATGGGCGCCGCAGCCCCCCGATACACCGAGACCAAGATGGCCCCGCTCGCGCTCGAGATGGTGCGCGACATCGAAGAGGACACGGTCGACTTCACCGACAACTACGACGGTCAGACCCAGGAGCCGACGGTCCTCCCCGCCCGCTTCCCGAACCTGCTCGTCAACGGATCCGTCGGCATCGCGGTCGGCATGGCGACCAACATCCCCCCGCACAACCTGCGCGAGGTCTCGGCCGCCGCTCTCTGGGCGCTGGACAACCCCGGCCTCTCCCGCGAAGAGCTTCTCGACGGACTGATCCAGCGCGTTCCCGGTCCCGACTTCCCGACCGGCGCGCAGATCCTCGGCACCAAGGGCATCCACGAGGCGTACCGCACGGGTCGCGGCTCGATCACGATGCGTGCTGTCGTCAACGTCGAGGAGATCCAGGGTCGCACCTGCCTCGTCATCACCGAGCTGCCGTACCAGGTGAACCCCGACAACGTGGCGGTGAAGATCGGCGACCTCGCCCGTGACGGCAAGATCACCGGCATCGCCGACATCCGCGACGAGTCCTCCGACCGCACCGGTCAGCGCCTCGTCGTCGTCCTCAAGCGGGATGCCGTCGCCAAGGTCGTGCTGAACAATCTCTACAAGCACACCCAGCTGCAGGAGAACTTCGGCGCGAACATGCTCGCGATCGTCGACGGCGTGCCGCGCACGCTCGCGATCGATGGATTCATCACGCACTGGATCACCCACCAGCTCGAGGTCATCGTCCGTCGTACTCGTTTCCGCCTTGCGAAGGCCGAGGCGCGCATGCACATCCTGCGTGCGTATCTGAAGGCGCTCGACGCGCTCGACGAGGTCATCGCCCTCATCCGCCGCTCGCCCACGGTCGACGAGGCGCGCAGCGGATTGAAGGCCCTGCTCGACATCGACGACGACCAGGCCGACGCGATCCTCTCGATGCAGCTGCGCCGCCTCGCGGCACTGGAGCGTCAGAAGATCCTCGACGAGGCCGAGGAGCTCGAAACCCTCATCGCCCAGTACAACGCGATCCTCGCCGACGAGGCGCTCCAGCGCGACATCATCCGCGAGGAGCTCACCGGAATCGTCGACCGCTTCGGCGACGAGCGCCGCACGCACATCCTGCACGGCTTCGACGGCGACGTCTCGATGGAAGACCTCATCGCCGAGGAGGAGATGGTCGTCACCGTCACGCGTGACGGCTACATCAAGCGCACGCGCAGCGACAACTACCGGTCGCAGCACCGCGGCGGCAAGGGTGTCAAGGGCGCGCAGCTGCGCGCGGATGACATCGTCGAGCACTTCTTCGTGACGACGACGCACCACTGGCTGCTGTTCTTCACCGACAAGGGCCGCGTCTACCGGTCGAAGACCTACGAGGTCCCCGAGTCCGGTCGCGACGCGAAGGGCACGCACGTCGCGAACCTCCTCGCGCTGCAGCCGGGTGAGAAGATCGCGCAGATCCTCGACATCCGCGACTACGAGGTCGCCGACTACCTCGTGCTCGCGACGCGCGACGGACTCGTGAAGAAGACGAGCCTGTCGAGCTATGACACGAACCGTCAGGGCGGTGTGATCGCGATCCGCCTGAACGACGAGGACGAGCTCGTCTCGGCGCTCATGGTGAACGCCGAAGACGACATCCTCCTGATCAGCCGCCGAGGCATGTCGGTGCGCTTCAGTGCGACCGACGGGGCGCTGCGCCCGATGGGCCGGGCGACCGCCGGCGTCAAGGGCATGAAGTTCCGCGACGGCGACAGCCTGCTCTCGGCATCCGTCGCCGCACCCGGCCAGTACGTGTTCGTCGTGACCGATGGCGGCTACGCGAAGCGCACCGCCATCGACGAATACCGCGTCCAGGGACGCGGCGGATTCGGCATCAAGGTGGCCAAACTGAACGACGATCGAGGCACTCTCGCGGGCGGTCTGATGGTCGCCGAAGACGACGAGGTCCTTGTGGTTCTGTCCAGCGGCAAGGTGGTACGCTCTGCCGTGGCCGAGGTGCCCGCCAAGGGCCGCGACACCATGGGTGTCGTGTTCGCTCGGACCACAGAAGCAGACCGCATCCTCGCCATCGCCCGCAACGGCGAGCGGGGACTCGGCGAAGACGAGGCGGAGGCGGACGAAGAATCCGCAGCCACAAACACGGAAGATTCGGATGAATCATCCAACCCTGGAGAGGGCCAAGACGCATGAGCACAGTAGCCGACAAGCTGGCGAAGAAGTCCACGCGCAAGACCAGCGGCAAGCAGGTTCGCCTGCGCCTGGTCTACGTCGACTTCTGGTCGGCCGTGAAGCTCTCCTTCCTGGGTGCCGTCGCACTCGCGATCGTCACGATGGTGTCGTTCTTCCTGATCTACATGGTTCTGCAGGCCACGGGCATCATCGCCCAGGCCGACGACTTCGTCGCGCAGTTCACAGACAACAGCATCCGCCTCACCGAGGTTGCGGGTCTTCCGCAGGTCATGGCGTTCGCCGCCGTGGTGTCGATCCTCAACCTGATCGTCTTCACGGTGCTCGGCGCCGTGGTCGCGGGCATCTACAACCTGGCGGTCAAGGTCACAGGCGGCCTGCTCGTCGGCTTCATGTCGAACTGACCTTCAGCTCACGAGAAAGGCGGATGCTCCGGCATCCGCCTTTCTCGTTCTCACACGATGCCGGTGGTGCCGAGCAGCGTGCCGATCAGCCACGTCGCGGCGAGGGCGAGCCCGCCGCCGATGACGAGTCTGATCGCGGCGCGCGCCGGTCGCGATCCGCCGATCCGGGCGCTCACCGCCCCCGTGACGGCCAGAGCGATCAGCACGGCGGCGAAGGTGATCGGCACACGGACGGACGCCGGGGGCAGCAGGATCGCGAGCAGGGGGAGCAGCGCCCCGAGCGTGAAGGCGATCGCGGATGACATCGCCGCATGCCAGGGATTGACCAGGTCGTCCTGGTCGATGCCGAGCTCGACCTCGAGATGGGCCGCGAGCGCGTCGTGCGCGGTGAGCTCTTCGGCGACCCTGCGTGCGGTGTCCTCACTGAGACCGCGGTCTCGATACAGACCTGTGAGCTCGGCGAGCTCGGCATCGGGCATCGTCCGCAGCTCCTCGCGCTCTTTCGCGATCAGTGCCCTTTCGCTGTCGCGTTGGCTGCTCACCGAGACGTACTCGCCGAGTGCCATCGAGATCGCTCCGCCGACGAGCCCGGCGAGGCCGGCCGTCAGCAACGCCGCGTTGTCGGTCGTCGCGCCGGCGACGCCGACCACGAGAGACGCCACCGAGACGATCCCGTCGTTCGCGCCGAGCACGCCGGCCCGCAGCCAGTTCAGGCGCTGGCCGAGTCCGCCTTCGTGCGCCTCGCCCTCATGAGTGGTCATGGTGACAGTGAACCAGAAGCCTGCGGGGCCGGGGCCGTCGGCGGTAGGGAAAACCCGAAGCGCACTGTCCGGGTGCCTCCGTGTCGCGCGCTTCCGCACCGCCGTACCTTGGGACTATGACCACACAGACTGCGACCCCACGGGACACGGGCACGGCGAGACCGCCGCTGCGGATCGTCCTGACGATCCTTCATCTCGGCGCACTCGGTGTCCTGGGCGCCGCGATCCTCGGAACCCTCTCGGGCCTGTTCGGCGCCGGCCTCGGACTCCTCTTCGTCTTCGGCGTCGGCATCTTCCTGCTCATCGGGTTCGTGTACGCGCTGTTCGGCCTCGGCTGGTTCGAGGTCGAGAGGATCGCAGCTCTCTACAAAGTGCCGATCGCGCCGCTCCGGCGACGCCGCAGCGTCCACACCGGCTTCGCCGGGTGGATCCGCTCGATCGGGCGGCAGGTGATCGACGGACGCATGTGGCGGGCGCTGGCGAACTTCGCGCTCGCGTGCATCGCCGGTGGACTCGTGCTGCGCCTCGTCTGGGGAGTGGTGTGGTCGGCGATGATCTCGTTCGCACCCCTCACCGGCGACGGCGTGGTGGCAGGGCCCTTCGGCAACGTGATCGAGGCGTCGTGGGCGCCTCTGGTCGGCATCCTCGGTGTTCTCGCGTCCGCCGCGGGCATCGTCGGGCTGGCCCTGTTGCATCGGGTGCTGTCGCTCGCGATCGTCGCCCAGAGCCGCGAAGCCGAGCTCACCGAGCGCGTGCGCACCACCACCGCCCAGCGCGAAGGCGCGGTACGGGCGGCCGATGTCGAGCGCACCCGCATCGAGCGCGACCTGCATGACGGCGTGCAGCCTCGGCTGGTATCGGTCGGCATGACGCTCGGGCTCGCGCATCAGAAGATCGACGACGACCCGGCGGCGGCCAAGGAGCTGATCTCCGAGGCGCACACGTCGACCAAGGCGGCGATCACCGAGCTCAGGCAGCTCGCCCGCGGCATCCACGCCTCCGTTCTCGACGACCGTGGTCTCGACGCCGCACTCTCGGCGCTGGCCAGCCGATCGCACATACCGGTGAGCCTCGACGTCCGGATGGAAGGACGCTGCAGCCGCGAGGCCGAGGCGGCCGTGTACTTCGCGATCGCCGAGTCGCTCACCAACGCGGCCAAGCACTCGCGAGCCAGCGAGGCCAGGGTCATCGTGCGACTCCGCGAGGGCAACGTCCTCTGGGCACGCGTCGAAGACAACGGCATGGGCGGCGCGCAGGTGCAGCCGGGCGGAGGTCTCGACGGCATCTCGAACCGCATCCTCGCGGCCGGCGGAACGTTCCGCCTCGACAGCCCCTTCGGTGGCCCGACCAGTCTCGAGGTGAACGTGCCATGCGCATCCTGATCTGCGAGGACTCGGTCCTTCTGCGCGAAGGGCTCGTGCGTCTTCTCGAAGACGCCGGCCATCAGGTGGTCGCCGCCCTCTCCGACACCGAGGGACTGACGGAGGCGGTGGCGGATGCAGCGCCCGAGCTCTGCATCCTCGATGTCAGACTTCCGCCCACGTTCACCGACGAGGGGATCCGCGCCGCCCTCGGACTGCGCCAGACGAACCCTCAGCTGCCGCTGCTCGTGCTGTCGCAGTACGTCGAGGAGCGCTACGCATCCGATCTCATCGCCGCCCAGGGCGGGCCGCTCGGGTACCTGCTCAAAGACCGGGTCGCCGATGTCACCGAGTTCCTCGAATCGGTGAACCGCATCTCTGAAGGGGCGACCGTGCTCGATCCCGAGGTCGTGGCGCAGCTGCTCATGCGGCGCCATCGCGACGATCGGATGCTGCGCCTCACCGAGCGCGAGCGCACCGTGCTCGCACTGATCGCCGAGGGCAAGTCGAATCAGGCGATCGCCGCGCTGCTCTTCCTCTCCGAGGCGAGCATCGAGAAGCACATCACATCCATCTTCCAGAAGCTGGGCCTCGAGCAGGACGAATCGGGAAACCGCCGCGTGCTCGCCGCTCTCGCTCACATCGAGAATCTCGGCGGCGCGACGCCGCCGGCCGGTCAGACAGGAGCCGCACGATGAGCATCAGTACTCCCCCGCCCGCCCGCACCGCCGGGCAGCCGTGGATCACCATCACCCTCGCCGTCTTCGGCGGCCTCGCGCTGGCGGGAGCCGGCGCGACGGCCGCGGTCGCGGCGTCGGCGGACCTCGATCGCACCGACGTGGTGCAGCGGATCGACGTCGACGGCGTCGAGAGCCTCGATCTCGACGCCAGCGCGAGCGACGTGCGGGTCGAGTTCGGCGACGTCGACGAGGCGGAGCTGTCGGTCAAGGGTGGTCGAGGCGGCGCGTGGACCATCGAGAGAGATGGCGACGAGCTTCTCGTCCGCAGCCCTGATTCGGGGTTCGGCTGGTGGTTCGGGCGTTGGTTCGACGACGACCGCACGGCCGTGCTGACGCTGCCGACCGAGCTCGAAGGACTCGACGCGAGCTTCAGGCTCAACGCGGGCGGGCTCGACATCACCGGTTCGTACGGCGAGCTCGACCTCGAACTCGCCGCCGGCGATCTGAACGTCGACGGATCCGCGCGGTCACTCGAGGCCGACGTCAGCGCGGGGGGCGCCGATCTGCTCCTCGACGGTGTGGACGAAGCCGACCTCTCGGTGGCGGCCGGAGACCTCTCCGTCGAGCTGACCGGTTCGGCGCCGAGTCGTGTGACGATCACCGCGAACGCCGGTTCGGCCGATCTCACCCTGCCCGACACCGGGTATCACGTCACCCAGAGCGTGAGCGCCGGCGAGCTCGACAACAGGCTCGAGCAGTCGTCGGACTCGCGGAACTCGATCGAGGTGACCCTCTCCGCGGGGACGGTCACACTGCGTCCGGGCAGTTGATCGAGAAGCGGATGCCGGGCGGCAGTGCCCGGCATCCGCTGTTCCTTGCCCCGATTGGGATTCTGGCTGATCTTCGGGTAAAGTCTTTGAGGTTGCGGGGCTATAGCTCAGGCGGTTAGAGCGCTTCACTGATAATGAAGAGGTCCCAGGTTCAAGTCCTGGTAGCCCCACCATCAAACTCAAGAAATCCCGTTACGGGGCCTTAGCTCAGTTGGTAGAGCGCCTGCTTTGCAAGCAGGATGTCAGGAGTTCGAATCTCCTAGGCTCCACAGAGATCCGAAGAGGGCCCGAGCGTATGCGCGGGCCCTCTTCGCGTATGCGAGAGTGGAGGCATGGCATCTCCGCAGGCGCTCAGCGAGCCGGATCGACGGCTCGTCGCTCTGTGGGCGGCTGACTGCGCAGAGCGGGTGCTGCCTCTGTTCGACGCCGAGGCGCCGGATGACGACAGGGCGCGAGACGGCATCGCTCGCGCCCGAGCGTTCGGGCGGGGCGAGCTCGATACGGCCGAGGAGATCCGCAGGCGATTCGTCGCCGGCCGCGCGGCTCATTCGGCGACGTCACCCGCGGCAGTCGCCGCCGCGCGTTCGGCCGGGCAGGCATCAGGTGTGGCGCACATGGGGGCGCATGCTCTGGGCGCCGCCGCCTACGCGGCCAAGGCCGCCTCCCTCGCGGCGGTCGATCACGACGCTGCCCACCGCGACGAGGTCGGCTGGCAGCTGGGTCACATGAGCGACGAGGTCCGTGCCGCGTTTGCGCGCCTTCCGCTGCTGGGAACGGACTCGGCTGGCCCCCTGGGCGCGGGCCTGCTGGCATCCGGAGCGCTCGGGGCGACCATCCGGGAGATCCAGGCGGAGCTGCGGAGTTGACGAACTCGTCGGAGGATGCCGTCTCGTGTCTGCTGGCCGGTCCGCGAGGCCGTCGGCTGTGCCTGCAGTACGCCCTTAATGTGTCGCCTTCGATCGGTACGCCCCTCTTCCAGCTCTCGCATCGGGCTGCTCCGCAATCCTCCGCGCTGCTGATCATCGGTGACGGGGAGCCGGCCGAGGAGCCCGACTACACCCTCGAGCACCTGGCCGAGCTGATCACGTCGATCGCTGTGCCGCCTCCCAGCGGCGAGACCCTGCACGCTGCGCTCCGTGACTCCGTGGACGCAGCGCGCTATTGGCAGGAGCCCGACGGCGCCGACGTGGTCGCGACTCACCCCGCAGTCCTCGCGTCGCTCGCGGGCATCGCACGTGCCATCGTCGCGTCGCCTGTCGCGGCGTCGTGGGACTCTCCGTCCGACCCGCAGCAGTGGGCCGTGGACTGGCGCGCGGCCGCAGACGCCGGTCCTTTGCCGACGAACGCCGCGAGGCTGTTGACCGACTGGGACCGTGACCGGCGTGAGGACGAGAAGCGCGCACCTCGGGAGAGCCCACGAGACGTGCAGACGATCTTCACGGGCACGTGGTGGTCGCTGCCGATGAGCCTTCTGCAGACGCGCGGGAGCGTGCGCGCCGCGCTCGAGCTGTACGAGGATTCCTTCGGCCCGGAAGCGGCGACGGTGATCCCCGTGCGCGGCACCGGTCG
The DNA here is from genome assembly GCF_030816295.1 of Microbacterium natoriense. Classification (NCBI taxonomy): domain Bacteria; kingdom Bacillati; phylum Actinomycetota; class Actinomycetes; order Micrococcales; family Microbacteriaceae; genus Microbacterium; species Microbacterium natoriense. Next base: position 568,788 of record NZ_JAUSXV010000001.1, read on the forward strand.
AATCTGCGAGATCCGTTCCGCGGAAGACTGGGCGCGACTGTGCCTGCGCTACCCGGTCGAGGTCACGGCATCCCGTCGCCACGATTGGTATCGCGTCACCGGTCGCGACGGACGCTGGATCATCCCCGATTGGACGCGGGTCGCGGCCGACTGGGATGCCGTGCACCTCACCGTGCTCGGTTACCTCAGCGCCGCGACCAGGCTGATACCGGTCGATGACGAATACGCATCGGTCATCGGAGGCTGGGCGCCTGATTCGACGGTGTGGCTCACCGACTCCGCTCGGGAGTCGGCGCCCCGGCAGCACTGGGCCCGCCCCGATGGACGGAGCGAGTGGATCCGACAGGAACCGGGCGCCGACGGCATCCGTCCGTGATCTGCGCGCATGATTCGAAGGAGTTCTCTCGTTCTGAAGGAGGAATCTCGCCGAACTCTCCTCCCGATCGTGTGTTCTCCTTCGGAACGCGTCAGCCGATCGACACTGCTCGGCCCAGCCGGATGCCGGTGTCGAGAGCCGTCTGGATCACGTCGAGCAACTGTCGTCCGTCGGACGTGACGAAGTAGTCCGAGAGGTCCGTGATGCTCGCTGCGATGTCGTCGCCCCACGGTGGCGCGGCGGCCGGGTCGTCGAGGTCCCAGATGAGGGCGGATGGCGGAAGCAGAGTCAGCTGCCGGCGAATGTCAGAGAGCTCACCCCTGGCCGCATCCAGATGACTGACGTCGAGTTCGCCGTGCTGATACAGATCGCCGAGGCGCGGGAAACGGCGTCCGCGCGCGCCGTCTTCCAGCCGACCGGTGACGGTGTCGAAGAACGCGCCGAGGAAAGCGCCCGTTCCGATCGGATACGCGATCGGACCGACTCGAAGGCTCACGCCCATTCGCTACTCCCTCCGCCACGATCGAAGACCACTCTACGAGCGCGGGGGCAAGCGCGCCGACCAGTGCGCAAGCCCGCGGGATCAGCCCCGCTTCGCGAACCTCTTCCGCGTCTCGGCATCCGCGGTGTACACCACGAGCTGCACGTCGGTCTGGTCTGAGGGCCGCATCTGATGGTGCTCGAACACGAGCCTGCCCAGGGTCGGATGCTGGAACACCCGCTCGCGCGACTCGAAACCGCCGACGCCGTGACTCTCCCAGCGCTCCCGGAACTCGCCGCTCGCGTCCATCAGCCGCCCGACCAGGTCGCGGTAGCGGGTGTCGCCCAGCCGGGGCCCGACCTCGGCCCGGAACTCGGCCAGGAAACGACGGCTCGTGTCATCCCAGTCGTCGAGCAGCGACCGCACCGCGGGATCGGTGAAGATCAGCCACAGCAGATTGCGATCCTCGGGGTCGACGGTGGCGACGTTCGGGTACAGCGCCTCGTACGCCGCGTTCCACCCGGCGATCCCCCAGTCCGGCGCCAGGGCGTAGGCCGGATGCTCGTCGAGCGCGTCGAGGAAGCGCTGCACGTGCGCCGGTGCCGTGGCGACGGCGGAATGCGTGCCGGGCCGGGACGGCGCGAAGCCCGCGAGCGTCAGCGCGTAGTCGTGCTCGGCGACCGTCAACCGCAGCGCGGTGGCGACGGCATCCAGCACCTGTCTCGACGGGTTGATGTCGCGCCCCTGCTCCAGCCAGGTGTACCAAGTGACGCTGACCCCCGAGAGATACGAGATCTCCTCGCGGCGGAGGCCCGCAGCACGACCCCGACCGGCGGGCGGCAGCCCGAACGACGCGCGATCCAGGGTCGACCGCCGGGCGCGCAGGAACGCGCCGAGCTCCTTGCGCTGCTGCTCGTCCGTCGTCACATCACACACCCTTCATCATCAACAAACCTAGTGCTCTCACTACTAGTATCAGCGCCGTCTTCCGGCGACGCACCTGAGCGACCAGGGTGGAAGAATGCCCACCCCTCTTCGCTCCCGCACCGTCACGCACGGCCGCAACGCCGCCGGCGCCCGCGCCCTGTTCCGCGCCGCCGGTGTGAACGCCGCCGACTTCGGCAAGCCCATGATCGCCGTCGCGAACAGCTTCACCGAGTTCGTGCCCGGCCACACGCACTTGCAGCCCGTCGGGCGCATCGTCTCCGACGCGATCTCGGCCGCAGGCGGCATCCCGCGCGAGTTCAACACGATCGCGGTCGACGATGGCATCGCGATGGGACACGGGGGGATGCTCTACTCCCTCCCCTCGCGCGACCTGATCGCCGACTCGGTCGAGTACATGGTCAATGCGCACCAGGCCGATGCGCTCGTGTGCATCTCGAACTGCGACAAGATCACCCCGGGCATGCTCATGGCCGCTCTTCGACTGAACATCCCCACGGTCTTCGTCTCGGGCGGTCCGATGGAGTCCGGCCGCGCCACGCTCGTCGACGGCTCGGTCCGCACGCTCGACCTCGTCGACGCGATCTCCGAGGCGGCCAACGACACGGTGTCGGACGCCGACATCCAGCGCATCGAGGAGAACGCCTGCCCGACGTGCGGCTCGTGCTCGGGCATGTTCACCGCGAACTCGATGAACTGCCTGGTCGAGGCGCTCGGCCTCGCCCTGCCCGGCAACGGCTCGGTGCTCGCGACCCACACCGCGCGCCGCGCGCTCTACGAGAAGGCCGGCGAGGTCGCCGTGCAGATCACCAAGGCGTTCTACGACGAGGACGACGCCTCGGTGCTCCCTCGCGCGGTCGCGAGCCCGGCGGCCTTCGCGAACGCCATGGCCCTCGACATCGCGATGGGCGGCTCGACCAACACGATCCTGCATCTGCTCGCCGCCGCGCACGAGGCAGGCATCGACTTCGGTCTCGACGAGATCGACGAGATCTCGCGGCGAGTGCCGTGCCTCGCAAAGATCGCGCCGAACCCGGCCTACGGCCGCATGTACTACATGGAAGACGTGCACCGGGCGGGCGGCATCCCCGCCGTCCTCGGCGAACTGCGCCGTGGCGGCCTACTCGACGAGAACGTCAGCACGATCCACTCCGAGTCGTTCGCCGCCTGGCTGGACGACTGGGACATCCGCGGCGGCAAGGTCACCGACACCGCCAAGGACCTCTGGTACGCCGCACCCGCCGGCGTGCGCTCGTCGAGCGCCTTCTCGCAGTCCGAGCGCTGGGCTGCGCTCGACGAAGACGCCGAGAGCGGATGCATCCGCGATATCGCGCACGCCTACTCGGTCGACGGCGGTCTCGCCGTGCTGCGCGGCAACATCGCGGTCGACGGCGCCGTCGTGAAGACCGCGGGCGTCGACCCGTCGATCCTCGTGTTCTCCGGACCTGCCGTGGTCTGCGAGTCGCAGGACGAGGCCGTCGCGAAGATCCTCGGCAAGAAGGTGCAGCCCGGCGATGTCGTCGTCATCCGCTACGAGGGCCCCAAGGGCGGACCGGGGATGCAGGAGATGCTGCACCCGACATCGTTCCTCAAGGGACGCGGACTCGGCAAGGTCTGCGCGCTCATCACCGACGGGCGCTTCTCGGGCGGCACGTCGGGCCTGTCGATCGGCCACGTCTCGCCCGAAGCGGCGAGCGGCGGCGTGATCGCGCTCGTCGAAGACGGCGACATCATCGACATCGACATCCCGACCCGCGGGCTGAGCCTGCGCGTCGACGACTCCGTGCTCGAAGAGCGCCGTGCGCGCCTGCTCGATAACGGCGGCTACCGTCCCGTCGATCGGCAGCGCCCGGTCTCCCTGGCGCTGCGCGCCTACGCCGCGATGGCGACCTCGGCCGACCGCGGCGCCGTGCGCGACGTCGAGGCCGTGGAGCGTGCGCTGCGGGAGCAGGAGATCCGTCAGGCGGGTGCGCTCGTCTGACGCACGTCGTGTGTGAAACGTCGGACTCTCGAGCCGACACGCCGTGATGCGGATGCCGCGGGCCGACGTGTCGACCCGGAACTCCGGCGTTTCGCGCAGGACTCGTCGAAGGGTTCGATGCCGGTTCCCCATTCCCGGCGGGTCTGCCGCTGGCCGTGCCGGACTGACAGACTGGGCAGCATGAGCCTTCCCCACCACGACATCGACCCGGATGGCCTGCTCGAGTACTCGGTCGTCTTCACCGATCGGTCCCTCAATCACATGTCGGCGCGCTTCATCGGCGTGATGCAGCAGAGCCTCGAGATCCTGCGCGAGGCGTACAACGCCACGGACGCCGTCATCATCAACGGCGGGGGCAGCTACGCCATGGAGTCGGTGGCGCGGCAGCTCGCCACCGGACGTCGGGCGCTCGTCGTCCGCAACGGCCTGTTCTCGTACCGCTGGTCGCAGATCCTCGACACAGGCGGCATCGCGGCATCCGTGATCGTCTGCACCGCTCGGCCCGACAGCGACGACGTGCAGGCGCAGTGGAGTCCGGCGCCCATCGACGAGGTGGTCGCAGCCGTCCGCAGCGCCCGACCGGAGGTCGTCTTCGCGCCGCACGTCGAGACGGCCGCGGGCATCATCCTCTCCGACGACTACGTGCGCGCCCTCGCCGAGGCGGTTCACGAAGTCGGGGGTGTGCTGGTCCTCGACTGCATCGCGTCCGGCGCGATGTGGGTCGACATGCAGGATCTTGACGTCGACGTGCTCATCAGCGCCCCGCAGAAGGGGTGGAGCGGAACGCCCGGCACCGGCTTCGTCATGCTGGGCGAGCGAGGGAGGGATGCCGTCGCCGCCGGTTCGTCGACCAGTTTCGCTCTCGATCTCGGCCGATGGCTCTCGATCGCCGACGGCTACCGTGACGGCACCGCGGGCTATCACGCGACGATGCCGACCGACTCGATCGCTCGCAACCTCGCCCAGATGATCGAGACGCGCGGGCACGGGTTCACCGCTCTCCGCAACGCGCAGGTCGAACTCGGAACGCGCGTTCGCGCACTGCTCGCCGAGCGGGGATTCCCGTCTGTCGCGGCGGAGGATTTCGCCGCGCCGAGCGTCGTGGTGGTGCACACCGACGATCCGGGTCTCTGCAGCGGGGCGCTGTTCCGCGAGCAGGGGGTGCAGATCGCCGCAGGCGTGCCCCTGCACTGCGACGAGCCGGAGTCGTTCTCGACCTTCCGCATCGGCCTCTTCGGACTCGACAAGCTGACAGACGTCGACGGCACGGTCGAGCGCTTGGCTGCCGCCCTCGACCGGATCGGACGCTGAGTCGTCCCCGAACGTCGAGCGCCGTCGGCCTAGAATCGGAGACGTGCTCATCGGTCTCATGCGTCCCGTCGAAACGACCTCCGTCGCCGTCGAAGGGGCGAGTCTCGAAGAGATCCAGACTCAGCTCGAGGCGCACCGCCCGGCGGGTTTCGACCTGGTCTCGTCGCCGGTCGAGATGATCAAGGGCGCGGCCGTGCTGAAGGCCGTCGGCACCTATGCCCGCCGCGATCAGGTGACCGAGATCCAGGCTGACGACCTCGATGCTCTGCACGCCACGGTGCCCGAGGGCTGGCAGCTGCTGAACGTCCGCACCGCTTCCTGACATCGTCGAGTCGATGACGGCGGGATCGGATGCGGACGAGCTGGCGCGACTGCGTGCCCGCGCCTACGGCCGCGACGCCGATATCCAGGCCGACCCGCATGCGCTGCAGCGGCTGAACGAGCTGGAGAACGCCCCGGTCGAGGCGCATCCTGGGGGAGGCGAACCGCCTGCCCTCACAGACGAGACGCCGACGGTCGAGCAGGAGCACACAGATGCGGAACCCGTGTCGCCGCTCAAAGCACGACGGCGATCACCGCTTTCGCGCCGGGCGCTGGCAGGCGTCTGGATCTCCAGCGTGCTCCTCGCCGGCTTCGCAGGCGCCGGTATCGGCGCCGCGGTCGGCAGCCATGACCCCTCCGTCATCGCGGTACTGTCCGAGGCGCCGGGACTCGGTCCGCCGACTGACTTCGAGGGCCCCGATTTCCCCGACGCGATCCGTTTCCAGGACTATCTCGGGCTCGAGATCATCGCCTACACGATGCCGGAAGCCGACGGAACAACCGCACAGAACTGCATCGCGGTCGCCGATTCCTCCGTGGGTGGCCGGGGAGGCTGCTTGCCGCCGGGACTCGACACGATCGCCGTGATCGAGGTCACCGCCAGCAGTCCGCGACCCCTCCGCGATCGCCATCCCGCCGGCAGCATCATCCAGTTCACGCGCACCGGGGATCGGATCGAGGTGCGCGCGAGCGAGTGACGATCAGCGACGTCGGCGCACGCCCTCGGCCAGCTGAGCAAGCGCGATCTCCGTCGCATCCCACCCCATGCAGGCATCCGTCACGCTCTGACCGCGCACGAGTCCCGCGGGGCCGACCGAGACGTCGAGTTTCTGCGCTCCGGCGACGAGGTTGCTCTCGAGCATGATGCCCGCGATCGCGCGTCCGTCGCCGCCGATCTGCACGGCGAGCTCGGCGGCGACTTCCGACTGTCGAACGTGGTCCTTGCCGCTGTTGCCGTGGCTGGCGTCGACGACGAGTCGGTTGGTCAGCCCCGCAGCGGAGAGCCGCTCCGATGCCCGCTGCACGTGCTCGACGCTGTAGTTGGGACCGTCCGCGCCGCCGCGCAGGATCACCGAGGTGTCGGGGTTTCCCGTGGTGGTGACCAGGCTCGCCCGGCCGTCGGCGCCGATGCCCAGGAACGCCTGCGGAGCGGATGCCGCGGCTGCAGCATCCAGCGCCACCTGCAGGCCGCCGTCGGTGCCGTTCTTGAAACCGATCGGCATCGAGAGCCCGCTGGCGAGCTGGCGATGGATCTGACTCTCGGTCGTGCGTGCCCCGATCGCACCCCAGCTGACCAGGTCGGCGGTGTACTGCGGGCTGATCGGCTCGAGGAACTCGGTGGCGCACGGCATCCCGAGCGCCGTGACATCACGCAGGAACGCGCGCGCCATCCGGAGCCCCGCCTCGATGTCGTGACTGCCGTCGAGGTGCGGGTCGTTGATCAGGCCCTTCCAGCCGACCGTCGTGCGCGGCTTCTCGAAGTACGTGCGCATCACCACGAGAAGGTCGTCGCGGTGCTTCTCGGCCTCGCGCGCCAGGCGGCCCGCGTACTCCAGGCCGGGCTCCGGGTCGTGGATCGAGCACGGCCCGACGACGACGAGCAGTCGGTCGTCCTCACCCGACATGATGCGGCGCACCTCTTCGCGGGTGCGTGAGACGAGGGCCGCGCGCTCGTCTCCGACCGGCAGCTCGGCCGCGATGTCCGCGGGCGAGGGGATCGTCGTGAAGCTGGCGACGTGCAGGTCGGCGGTGGCGTCGATGGTGGCGGCGTCGTGCATGGTCGGGTTCCTGTCCGGTGAAGGGCGGACCCCGGTGCAGAGCCCGCCGAAACGGCGAAAGCCAGAGCGAATGCTCTGGCTTGTCGGCTCTGAAGGTTCGGTACGCGTCAGTGTCGCGACGGCCCCTCCAGAGCCGACTCGAAATACGCATACCAATTGGTCATGGAGACGACCCTACCGCATTCCGAGACCTCAACCGGCTGCGAGTCGGACCCGCTCAGCGAGGAACGCCCGGTTCGCGTCGTCGAGTTCGAGGATCGCGTAGGCCACCGGCCAGAGCGTGCCCTCGTCGAGGTTCGCCGGCTGCTCGAACCCGAACGTGCCGTAACGCGTCTTGAACTTGCTGGCCGGCTGGAAGAAGCACAGCACCTTGCCGTCCTTGCCCCACGCGGGCATGCCGTAGTACGTGCGCGGGACGAGGTGCGGAGCGGCCTCGGTGACGAGGGCGTGCAGCCCCTCGCCGATCACGCGGTCGGAGTCCGACAGCTTCTCGAGGGCGGCCTTGAGATCAGCCTCACCCTCTGCCCGGACGTCCTCGGGAGACTTCTTCGCACGGGAGCGCGCGGTCTTCTTCTCGGCGGCGGCGGCCTTCATGGCGTCGCGTTCTTCGGCAGTGAAGTTCTTCTCGTTGTCAGCCATGATGGGCCTTTCCTGTCGTTGGTGTCTTCAGCGTACGGATGCCTCGGCCGTCGTCACTTCTCGATTCGTGATCGATCGTCGGTCACACGGCCCTCGGCGGGTCGCGGCGCGGGATATTGTGTGATCCATGGACATGCGCGTCGCGGCATATGCCGTCGTCACCGATGACGACGACCGCATCCTCCTCGCGCGATGGGTCGACGGACGACGAGTCGCCTGGACGATGCCGGGGGGCGGGCTGGAGCCGGGTGAGGCCCCCGAGGACGCTGTGCGCAGGGAGCTCCGCGAAGAGACGGGCTACACGGTCAAAGTGGGCGAGCTTCTCGGCATCCACTCCCGGGTGATCCCCGCCAGCCAGCGCGTGCAGAAATCCGATTCGCCCCTGCACACCCTGCGCATCGTCTACCGCGCGCAGGTCACCGGGGGCAAGCTGCGCTTCGAGCACGACGGTTCGACCGACATGGCCGAGTGGTTCACCCGCAAGTCAGTCGCGGAGCTGCAGCGGGTCAAGCTCGTCGACATCGCGCTGCGCATGGCGGGTCTCTACGCGCCGGCCGGCTCCTGATCGGGCCGAGGAGTTTCGGGCACCGAGATGTCGGCGACGGTCGCGCCGTAGGCGGCGATCAGATCATCGGCCTCGACGAACAGGCTGTACCCGTGCGCGCCCGCTCCCATCGCGATGCGCTGACCGACGATCGTCTCATCGGCGTACACGGGCCAATCGGTGGTGCTGCCGATCGGCACGATCGTGCCGCGCTCGTAACCCGTGGCCGCCAGCGCGAGCTCCGGTTCAGGCAGACGCAGCTTGTTCACGCCGACGATGGCGCGCAGCTTCGGCCACGAGATCGACCGGCCCCCGGGCACGAGGGCGAACAGGTAGGTGTCGTCCGCACGCTTGACCACGAGGGTCTTCACGATGCCGGAGGGGTCGATGCCGAGGATCTCGGCCGCCTCGAACAGGCTCCGCGCGTTCGGCCGCTCGCGGATCTCGATCTCGAGACCACGGGCGGCCGCGGCATCCCGAACCCGGGAGTGCGACTCGTCTGTCACGCGTCGGGTGCTGCGAGCGGGTCGTCTGCGACCCAGAGCTCGTCGTCGGCGCGCAGTGCCTGCCAGGCGGCGTAGAGCACTCCGGCGGCGGCGGCCGCGCCGAGGATCAGGGCGACGATCGAGCCGAGGCCCGGGCCCTTCTTCTCGGGAACGACGACGCGCGCGCGAGGTGCGATGCCCTGACGCTTGGCGTTCGCGATGTCCCACGCGGTGAGCGCGGTGCCCACGACACCGCCGACGATCGGGACGACCTTGTCGTCGACGACGTGCTTGCCGAAGCGCACGCCCTGATCGACGACCGGGGCCACCTTGCGGTTGTACGTGTCCTGCACGACAGGCACGACCTGCTCCCGGTTGAAGTGGCCGAGCTGGCGGCCGGCTTCGCGGGCCACATCGGCGGCGTGGCCGACGAGCACCTGCTGGTTCTCCCAGAGCTGGGTCGCTTCTTCCTGAAGACGACGCAGTTCCTTCTTCCGCTTACGGCTGAGGCTCACGATGCTCTCCTGTCCATTGGAGTACGGGTTCCCCATCTTGCCACGCCTGGCTGGAAGGGGGGAGGGAATCGCCGCCCCCTTGCGTCATCGCCCGATTGGTGCCAGGACCCGGCCAACTCACCGAAAGCTCTGCGAGAATATGGGCATGGTTCTCGCTTCTCATGTCGCAACCCTGCACACCAACCACGGTGACATCGTCATCAACCTCTTCGGCGATCACGCTCCGAAGACGGTCGCGAACTTCGTCGGCCTCGCCGACGGCACCAAGGAATGGACCGATCCCGCCACCGGCAAGCCGGGCGAGGGTCCCCTCTACAAGGACGTCATCTTCCACCGCATCATCCCGAACTTCATGATCCAGGGCGGCGACCCGCTCGGTCAGGGCGTCGGCGGCCCCGGCTACAACTTCGACGACGAGATCAACGCGGAGCTCCACTTCAACGAGCCCTACATCCTCGCGATGGCCAACGCCGGTCTTCGTCGCAATGCCATCACGGGTCAGGTCGAAGGCACCAACGGGTCGCAGTTCTTCATCACCACCGACCCGACTCCGTGGCTGCAGGGCAAGCACACGATCTTCGGCGAGGTCGCCGACGACGCGTCGAAGGCCGTCGTAGACGCCATCGCCGCCGTGCCGACCGCCGCGGGCGACCGCCCGATCGAGCCGGTCGTCCTCCAGTCGATCGACATCGTCGCGGCCTGACGCCGAGCGAGCCGATCCGGATGACGAGCCCCGAGTTCACGAGCAATCGCGACAACTTCTGCTATCGGCATCCGGATCGGCAGAGCTTCGCGCTCTGCCAGCGGTGCATGCGCACCATCTGCCCTGAGTGCCAGACTCAGGCCGCGGTCGGGGTGATCTGCCCCGAATGCATGAAGGCTGATCGCAACAACCGCACACCCGCCCAGAAGAAGGCGGCCCGCCGGTGGCGCGGTGGCGGTTCCCTGGCCATCGCCCGCAGCGGCAAGCCCGTCGTCACCTATGCGCTCCTGGCCGTGACGTCGCTCATCGGACTGCTGCAGCTGATCCCCGGGCTGTACGGACCCATCACGAACACTCTGCTGTTCAACTCGATCTTCCTCGATCCACGGCTGTTCGAACCGTGGCGGCTGCTGACCGCGCTGTTCGTGCACGGCAACTTCATCCATCTCGCGTTGAACATGCTCGGCCTCTGGATGCTGGGGCAGACACTCGAGCCGATGCTCGGTCGTGCACGCTTCCTCGCGCTCTATCTGATCAGCGGCCTGGGCGGATCCGTCGGCGTCGCCCTGATCGCACCGGGCACCTCGACGGTCGGCGCCTCCGGGGCCATCTTCGGTCTCATGGCCGCATTGCTCATCATCGGCCGCCACATCGGCGCCAACGTCACCGGCATCATGGTGATCCTGGGCATCAACCTCGTCTACGGATTCTTCGTCTCGGGCATCGCCTGGCAGGCGCACGTCGGCGGGCTCGCGATCGGTGCCCTCGTCGCCTTCGTCCTTACCCGTACACGCCGTCGTGAACAGCGCACCTGGCAGATCATCTGGCTCTCGGTTATCACCATCCTGTTGATCGTTGCAGGACTGGTCGCGGGGCCACTGCTTCTTAACGCCTGATCGAGAGTTGTTAACAGGGTTTTCAACCCCTGTGAATAACACCGGTGTAATTCTCCCCAGCTGTGGAGAGATCTGTGGATAACTCTCGCTCTGGGTTTTTGCGCCGACGGGCTCCGGGATGCTGTCCCCGCTCGCAGAGCGGGGACCCTCCCGCTTCGCGGGCCCCTCCCGATGCTCACGGCTGACAGCATCCCTGCGCCCTCACGCATCGCTTCGCTCGCTGCACCGGGGGTCGCATCGCTTCGCTCGCTCGGGGCGTGGGGGTGAAGTGGGCTGTTCCGGGGACGAAAAAGGCCTCCCGCTTGGCGGGAGGCCTTTTAAAGTGGATGCGGGCGTCAGCGCCAGCGCGTCGTCATGAGGAAGCCGATCAGCGCGATGCCGAGGCCGATCGCGAGGTTCCAGTTGCCGAGACCCGGGATCGGGAAAGCCATGCCGGAGATGTAGAACACCAGGATCCAGACCAGGCCCAGCAGCATGAAGCCGACCATCACGGGCTTGAACCACACCGCGTTGGGCGCGGCGTCGCCTTCGGCGCGCGTCACTTCGGGTTCGTCGATCTTGCGGTCTCGTGCCATGCCGACATTCTACCCATGAGAGCGCCGGCCTTCATATCGGGCGTTCGCCGGCAGCCGAGGCACGCCCACAGCAATGCCGGATAGGATCAGCGCCATGAGTGCATCCGTCGTCTCGGGGGAGCGACGCAAGCAGAGACGCCGCCCCCGTTCGCGCGCGACCGTCACCAGCATGCTCGGCGAATTGCTGCTGACGGCCGGTGTGATCGTGCTGCTCTTCGTCGCCTGGCAGATGTGGATCGGCGACATCATCATCAACGCGCAGAAGAACGACGAGGGCGCCGCGATCTCGCAGCAGCTCGCTGCATCACCTGCCCCCGAACCTCCTCCGTTCGAGAAGACCGATGACGGGACGATCGTCTATCAGCCCGTGATCCCCGCAGCGCCGGCCGAAGGCGAATGGCTGGGTCAGATGCTCATCCCTCGCTTCGGCGCGGACTACAACAAGGGCATCTACGGCGGCACGACCCGCGCCAAGACTCTCGATCACCTCGGCATCGGCGTCTACACCGACTCGAAGATGCCGGGCGAGGTGGGCAATTTCGCCATGGCGGGGCACCGCACCACCTGGGGCAAGCCGTTCAACCAGCTCGACAAGCTGCAAGTGGGCGACGCGATCGTCGTCGAGACGCCCGACGGGTGGTTCACCTACCGCTTCCGCACTCTTGAGTACGTCAAGCCGAACCAGACCGAGGTGCTGCTCGACGTGCCTCAGATGCCGGGCGTCGAGACCGGCGAGCGCTACATCACGCTGACCGCCTGCTCTCCCCTGTACTCGCTCGCCGAGCGCATCGTCGCGTACGGCGTCTACGAGAGCTTCCAGCCGCGCGCCGAGGGCCCGCCCACGGCGCTGACCGATCCGCCGCCGCCCCCGGCCGCGCCGTCGGTGTAGGGAACGAGAGGAATCATGTACGCCGCACTCTGGCGCCTGCTGCCCGGTCCGTGGTGGCTGAAGCTGTTCATCCTGCTCGTTCTCGTGACCGCCGTGCTCTACGCGCTCTTCTGGTACGTCTTCCCCTGGGTGAGCCCGTTCATCACACCGGGTGAGGTCGACGTCGAATGACGCGAGTGCTCGTCGTGGACAACCACGACAGCTTCGTGCACACCCTCGTCGGCTACCTGCACGAACTCGGCGCCGACGTCTCGATGGTCGAAGCGGACGCGATCGATGCGGCGGGTCTCGAGGGACTCTTTCCCGAGTTCGACGCCGTCATGCTCTCCCCCGGTCCCGGCGCTCCCGCAGACGCCGGTGCGTCGATCGACGCGGTTCGTCTCGCGGCCGAGAAGCGGATGCCGCTGCTCGGAGTCTGTCTCGGTCATCAGTGCATCGCCGAGGCGTTCGGGGCCGTCGTCTCGGAGGCGCCGGAGCTCATGCACGGCATGGTCTCGGCCGTGGTGCACGACGGCTCGGCGCTGTTCGACGGCATCCCCTCGCCGTTCGACGTCGGCCGCTACCACTCGCTCGCCGTCGCGGCATCGGCTCTGCCCGCCCAGCTGCGGGTCACGGCACGCACCGGCACGGGCACCGTCATGGCACTCGCCCATGCCGAACTGCCGATTCTCGGGGTGCAGTTCCACCCCGAGAGCGTGCTCACCGAGGGCGGCTACCGGATGCTCGCGAACTGGCTGGCGTCCGTCGGCGATGCGGATGCCGTCGCACGTGCCGAGTCCCTGCATCCTCTCGCCCGCGGCTGAGGCCACCCGCTCGTTGAGCCGAGACGATACGCAGTTTCCGCCCACGACTTCAGCTGGAACTGCGTTTCCTCGCTGCGTTTCGTCTCGCTTCGCTCGCTCGCTCAACGACCGGGGAGCAGGGCGGAACTACCCGGCGGGCGCCGCGCAGAAGCGCAGTTCGACGGTCGAGCCGATCGCGATGTCGCCCGGTGCTTCCGACATGGAGATGACGGTCGCGGGATCGGTCGCGGGGCAGTCGGTGAGCTCGGTGGGCTGGGCCGCCAACCCGATCTGCTCGAGCTGCCGGGTCGCGGCATCCACCGTCCAGCCGGTGAGATCCGTGAGCGTCACGCGTCCACTCGCGACCACGAGGTTCACGACGGTGTCGGGGGCGATCTCGGCATCCGCCTTCTCGCTCGCCTCCATGACCGTGTCTGCCTGAAGACTCTTGTCGTTGCGCTGGATCACGGTGCCGAGCTGCAGACCTGCGGCCGACAGCGCGTCCTTCGCCTGCGGGAGCGACAGACCCACGAGAGTCGGCACGACGACGGTCTCTTTGCCCGAGGAGACGTAGACGGTGATCTCGTCTCCCTCGGCGACCGCGACGCCGGCCTGGGGATCGGTGCGGATGACGTTGCCCTCGACGATCTCCGAGCTCGATTCGAGCACGAGCTTGGCGGTGAGATCGAGCTCGCTCAGCGCATTCTGCGCGCGCTCCGACGACATGTCGACGACGTTGGGCACGGTGCGCGAGGTCGAGGGCGTATCAGGGCTGCTGATCGAGACGACCCAGAACAGCACCGAGGTCAGCAGCACCGCCAGCAGCGCGACGCCCGCCCAGATCCAGGCGACCGGAGGACCCGACTGCGTGCGCGTCATGGTCGTGTCGGACGACAGCTGGCGCAGCGAACGGGCGGTCTCCTGAGCCTGCTTCGGGCTGGGACCGTACAGCTCGCTGGTGAGCGCGCCGATCTCTTTGCGGCTCGGTGCACGACCCTCGACAGCGGCGTCGAGCGCGGCGCGGAAATGCGCGGCGTCGGGGTAGCGCTGGTACGGGTCTTTCGCGAGGGCGCGCAGCACGATCGGGTCGAGGGCTCCCGGGGAGTCCTCGTTGACCTCGCTCGGCGCGAGCGGCGTCTCGCTGACGTGCTGATAGGCGACGGCGACCGGCGATTCTCCGCGGAACGGCTGGCGTCCCGTGAGCAGCTCGTAGAGCACGACGCCGGTGGAGTACAGGTCGGCGCGAGCGTCGACGGGCTCACCCTTCGCCTGCTCGGGCGAGAAGTATGCGGCTGTGCCGATGATCTGCGTGGTCTCGGCGACGGTCGATGAGGAGTCGGACACGGCACGGGCGATGCCGAAGTCCATGACCTTGACCTGGCCCTTTTCGGTCACCATGACGTTGCCCGGCTTGATGTCGCGGTGCACGACACCCGCGCGATGCGAATAGTCGAGGGCTTCGAGGATGCCGTCGACGTAGCGCACGGCGTCGTCGACCGACACGGGTCCGGCCGAGATGATGTCCTTCAGCAGGGTGCCGTGGATGAGCTCCATGACGATGTACGGGGTGACGGTCCCGGACGGGGCCCCTGAGCCTGCCTGCGGGTCGGCCTCGTCACCCGCATCGAAGACCCGCACGATCGACGGGTGCGACATGCGCGACGCCGACTGCGCCTCGAGGCGGAAGCGCGTGCGGAACGCGGTGTCGCGTGCGAGCTCCGGATCGAGGATCTTGATCGCCACGGCGCGCCCCAGAGTCAGGTCGAACCCGCGGTACACCTTGGCCATGCCGCCGTGACCGATGAGCTCGTCGACGCGGTATCGACCCGCGAGAACACGTGGCTCTGTGGACACGGACTAAACCCCCTGGAAAACCTGATGACGGTGCGAACAGCCTACGACGCGGTGCTTCTAGTTGCCTGTATCGCCGCCGCCGTCGAGCGTCGGAAGGATCGGCGACGACTGGCCCTGAGGCGAGACGTCGGAGGGACGCTCGCCGCAGAAGGCGCGATACGTCGCCGTGACGACCTGCCCGGCCTTGCCGGTGTCGACCGTGAACGTCGAGGTGCGGGTGTTCGCGTCGAAGCTGCTCACCGGCGTCCCGTTGGCGAAGGTGCCGTTCGTCAGCGTGACTTCATAGGCGGTGAGATTGCTGGTGCCCGAGGGGCAGGTGAAGTTGGTCCAGTTGAGCGTCGCCTGGCCGCCCTCGATGATCGTGGCCGCAGCCGAGAACGTCGGTGCGTTCGTCGGTGCGCCGATCGGGATCTGATCGGTGTACACGAACAGGGCGATCGCGTCGCCCTTCTGCAGAAGACCCGTGGGGCTCACGCGCTCGACCGTTCCGACCTGGTTGGCATCGGATGCGGGCGAGCCGTCCTGGCAGGCCGGGAGGAGTCCGGCGTCCGTGGCGATCTGCGTCGCCTCGTCACAGCTCAGACCGACGAGGCCCAGGCCGTCGACGTTGACCGGCGGCTCTTCCGTCTCGGTCTGGGTCGGCTTCGGCGTCGGGGTGTCCTTCGGCGTCTGCGACGTGGTCGATGACGTGGTGGGGTCGGCATCGCCTCCGGCGTTCTGACCGAACAGCGTCCACAAGGTGCCGCCGAGAACGATCACGAGAAGTGCGATCAGCGCGATCAGCGGCCACGTCCACGGACTGCGCTTCTTCTTCTCGGGCTCTTCGACCTCGCCGTCGGCAGGCAGGCTGGCCGTGGTCGGGAGGATGCGGGTCGCGCCGTCGTCGTCGGATGACGACAGCATCCGCGTCGCGTCGTCGACTCCGCCGCCCGTTGCGATCGCCGGCACCGCGATGGCGGCCGAGTTCAGGTCGCCGCGGCGCAGCGCCTGTGCGGCGCGCGCGACGGTCGCCGAGGAAGACGGGCGGTCTGCCGGCTTCTTCGCGATCATCGCCATCACGAGGTTCTGCACAGGGATCGGCACGGTCGGGGGCAGCGGCGGCGGCTGCTCGTTGATCTGCGCCATCGCGATCGCGACCTGCGACTCACCGGTGAAGGGGCGCTTCCCCGCGAGGCATTCGTACGCGACGATGCCCAGCGAGTAGGTGTCTGTGGCGGGCGAGGCGGGGTGGCCCGACGCCTGCTCGGGCGACAGATACTGCACGGTGCCCATGACCTGACCGGTCGCCGTGAGCGGCACCTGGTCGGCGATGCGGGCGATGCCGAAGTCGGTGATCTTGACACGGCCGTCGGGCGTGATCAGCAGGTTTCCCGGCTTGATGTCGCGGTGCACGAGGCCAGCGGCGTGCGCGGCCTGCAGAGCGGATGCCGTCTGAGCGACGATGTCGAGCGTCTTGTCTGCGCTCAGCGCGCCGTCGCGCTCGAGGATGGTCGAGAGGGCTTCACCGGGAACGAGCTCCATGACGAGGAAGGCGCTGCCGTTCTCCTCGCCGTAGTCGAACACACTCGCGATGCCCTCGTGGTTGACGAGCGCCGCGTGCCGCGCCTCCGCGCGGAATCGCTCGAGGAACCCGGGGTCCCCCATGTACTCGTCCTTGAGGATCTTGATGGCGACGGTGCGTCCGATGACGTGATCCGTCGCCTCCCACACCTCGCCCATGCCGCCGATCGCAATACGCGACTGCAGCTCGTAGCGACCACCGAACGACACACCCTGCGTCGGTCTCATCTGCCCAGCACCGCCTCTATGACCTTCTTCGCAATCGGAGCGGCGATGGTGTCGCCGGATCCGGACTGCCCTTTACCGCCGCCGTTCTCGACGACGACTGCTACCGCCACCGCGGGATCGTCCGCCGGCGCGAAGCCGGTGAACCACAACGTGTACGGATCGCTTCCGTTCTCCGCGGTTCCGGTCTTACCGGCCACGTCGACCCCGTCTATTCTTGCACCCTGCGCCGCTCCGGTATTGACGCTCGCGACCATCGCCGCGGTCACCGCGTCGGCGACAGCCTTGTCGGTCGCCCTGGCGAACTCGGTGCCGTCGTAGGAGCGCACGACCGAGAGGTCGTTGCCGATCACGGCATCGACCATGTGCGGGTTCATCACCACTCCGTCGTTCGCGAGTCCGGCCGCGACCATCGCGATCTGCAGCGGCGTCGACGTGACCTTGCCCTGACCGAATCCGGTGAGCGCGGTCTGCGCATCGTCGAGCGCACGGGGGTAGCTGGATGCGGTCGATGCGACCGGCGTGTCGAAGCTCTTGTTGAAGCCGAACTTCTCGGCCATCTCGCGGATCGCGTCGTCGCCGATCTGCACCGCGAGCTCGGCCATCGGGATGTTGCAGCTCAGCCGCAGCGCCTCGGCGATCGTGACGGTGTCGCCGGGTCCGCACGCGGTTCCCCATGCGTTCGAGACCGTGTTGTTCGACTGAGGCAACTGGTAGCGAGCGGGGTTCGGCAGGGTCGAGTCGGGCGTCCAGTCGCCTGTGGCGAACGCGGCGGCCGCCACGAGGATCTTGAACGTCGAACCCGGAGGGTTCAAGCCACCGGCGATCGCCCGGTTGTACAGCGGGTTCGTCGGGTCGGCGTCGAGCTGGTCGTAGGCCGCGTTCGCCGCGTCGGCGTCGTGCGTGGCGAGGAGATTCGTGTCGAATCCAGGAGTGGAGACCATCGCGAGGATGCGCCCGGTCTTTGGCTCGATCGCGACCACCGCGCCCTGCAGACCCTGCAGCGCCTCGTAGGCCGCCCGCTGGGCCGCAGTGTTCAGCGACAGCTCGACGCTGAGCCCGGTCTGCGGCTGACCCGACACGATCCGCTCGATCTCCGAGAAGAAGGCGCTCGAGCCGGTGCCGGAGAGATCGGCGTTCAGCGCCTTCTCGATGCCGGTCGCCGACTGCAGGGCCGGGTTGAAGTAGCCGGTCACCGGCTCCCACATCGCGGCATCCGTGTACACGCGCTGGAACTGGTAGATGTCATCGCTGGGCACGGACGATGCGATCGCGACGCCGTCGACGATGATCGATCCTCGCTGGATCTCGTAGCTGTCGAGACGGGTGCGCTTGTTGTTGCTGTTCTGACCGAGCGCATCGGCGTCGACCACCTGGATCCAGCTCGCCGCAGCGAACAGCGACAGGAACATGAACAGCATCACGATGCTGAGGCGACGCAGTTCTTTGGTCATGCGACGCCCCCTGGGGTGGAGTGCACAGCGGTCACTGAGCGAGGAGCGCCCTTCGACAGGCTCAGGGACCCATGGATGGCAGTCATCCGATCACCATCCTCGGCTGGGAGCGCACGGCATCCGAGATCCGCAGCAGCAGGGCGACGATGAGCCAGTTCGCGACCAGCGATGAGCCGCCGGCCGCGAGGAACGGCGTGGTGAGTCCCGTGAGCGGGATGACGCGCGTGACGCCGCCGACCATGATGAACACCTGCAGCGCGATCGTGAACGACAGCCCGGTGGCGAGCAGCTTGCCGAAGTCGTCTTGCCCGGCGAGGCCGATGCGGATGCCGCGGCTCACGAACACCATGTACAGGCAGAGGATCGCGAACAGCCCGATCAGGCCGATCTCCTCGCCGAGGCTGGTGATGATGTAGTCGCTCTGCGCGAGCGGGGTGACCTCGGGGCGGCCCTGGCCCCAGCCGGTGCCCACGAGCCCGCCGTGAGCGAGTCCGAACAGGCCCTGCATGGGCTGGTACCCGGCGCGGTCGGGGTCGACCTGCTTCGGGTCGAACAGGAACAGCCAGTTGATGAACCGTCCGTGCACGTAGCTGAGGACCTGCGTGGCGACCACGGCGCCCGCGAGCACGAGTCCGAGGCCGATGAGCACCCAGCTCGTCTTGCCGGTGGCGACGTAGAGCATCGCGACGAACATGCCGAAGATGAGGGTTCCGGTGCCGAGGTCGCGCTGGAACACGATGATGCCGAGCGAGATGACCCAGACGACGAGGACCGGGCCGAGCTCGCGCATGCGCGGCCATGTGATGCCGAGGAACCGCGTTCCCACCGAGGTGAGGCTCTCGCGGGTGCGCACGAGGTAGCCGGCGAAGAAGACGGCGAGGCAGAGTTTCGCGATCTCACCGGGCTGGAACGAGATGAATCCGCCGAGCGACACCCAGACGGCGGCGTTCGCCTCGTCGACGCGGAGCCCGGGGACGAACGGGAGCAGCAGCAGAACGATGCCGGTGAGGCCGAAGATGTAGGTGTATCGGAACAGCACGCGATAGTTGCGCAGCAGGATGACGACTGCGATCGCCCCGGCGAGCGAGATCGCCGTCCACGCCAGCTGCTTCGTCGAGTAGGCATCCCAGCCGGTGTAGGCCTTCGCGATGTCGATGCGGTAGATCATCGCGATGCCGAGGCCCGTGAGCAGCGTCGCGATCGGCAGCACGAAGGGGTCGGCGTCGCGGGCGACCACGCGCAGCACGATGTGCAGCGCGAAGGCGAGGGCGGCCAGGCCGCCGCCGATCGCGAGGATCATCGGGTCGATCACGCCGAGGGCGCCCAGCTGCACCAGGGTCAGAGACGCACCGCTGATCACGGTGGCGAACAGCAGCAGACCGAATTCGCGGTTTCGCTGCGTCTGCGGCATCCGGATGCTGCGGAGCGCCTTGATGACGTTGGTGTCGGCGGCGACGTCGGTGCTCATCCTGCACCCTCCGTCGGCGTCGGCACGGGTGTCGGCAGCGGGGTCTGCGTCTGCTGCGAGGTGATCGCGTCAGCGCCGGCCTGCAGGCGGGCGACGATCGCCTCGGCATCAGACAGCGAGCGGGCCGTGATCGTGCGTTCGACCGAGAGGCGCTGGTACTCGGGCAGGTCGGCGAGCAGGATTTCGGTGTCGCGCAGCGGCGTCGAGAGCGTGATCGGCCCGATGTTCTGCTGCACGCCCTGGAAGATCACGACGCTGTCGTCGTCGGCGCCGATGAAGTAGCGCGTCTGGGTCCAGCTGTAGGCCGCGAAGGCCGCGATGCCGAGCATGACCAGCACCACGAGCATCCCGGCGATCCAGCCCAGGCGTCGCCTCTTGGCGCGTCGGCGGTCCTCTTCGATGAGCTCCTCGAGGTACTCGGGTGCCGGTTCGAAGTGGCTGGGCTCGTTCGCCGCCTGGCGTACGGGGTGCAGCCAGTTGCTGAGCGCCGAGCGGGCCGCGGGGATCGTGATGTTCGCCGGGTTCGAGGCCGATCCGACGATGGTCGGGGTGCCCGAGGAGATCGCGTGCTGACCGCCGACGTCGACGAGCACCATCGTGACGTTGTCGGGGGCTCCGCCGTCGAGCGCCTGCTTGAGCAGGGTGTCGGCCGTGCGACCGGGAGCGGCGCCCATGCGCATCGCCTTGAGGATGTGCGCCTCGTCGACCACACCGGAGAGCCCGTCGGAGCACAGCAGCCAGCGGTCGCCCGGCTGGGTGTGCATGACGAACATGTCGAGCTCGGGGTCGGCGTCCATGTCGCTGAGCACCCGCATCAGCACCGAGCGGCGCGGGTGATAGCGCGCCTCCTCCGGCGTGATGCGGCCCGAGTCGACGAGCCGCTGCACGAAGGTGTGGTCGGCGGTGATCTGGGTGAGCGCGTCGTCGCGGTAGAGGTAGATGCGCGAGTCGCCGATGTGGCCGATGACGGCGTAGTCGTCGACCATGATGATGGCGCTGAGAGTGGTGCCGAGTCCGGCGAGCTCCGGGCGCTCCTTGGCCGCGCGGATCAGGTCGCCCGCGGCCGTGGTCGCGGCGGCCTGCAGCGATGCCTGCGCGTCATCGGTCGACGCGTAGACCTGGTCGAGCGGCTCCATGCGGTGGATCGCGATGCTCGAGGCTACGTCGCCGCCCGCGTGGCCGCCCATGCCGTCGGCGACGACGAACAGGTTCGCTCCGGAGTATCCGGAGTCCTGGTTGTTGGAGCGGACCTTCCCGGTGTGGGAGATCGCGACGCTCGAGCCCTCGAAGACCATGCGTACGGAGCCTTACGCTCTCAGCTCGAATGTCGTGGCGCCCACCTTGATGGGCGTGCCGAGGGAGAGCGAGACGGCGGCGCCGGTGACGCGCTTGCCGTTCACGTAGGTGCCGTTCGTGGAGTCGAGGTCTTCGATCGTCCAGGTGTCTCCACGGAGCACGAGCCGCGCGTGATGGCTGGAGGTGTAGTCGTCGCGGATCACCAGCGCCGACTCGCTCGAGCGTCCGATCGACAGGCTCTCGCCCGTGACGGGCAGCTCGAGGCCGGCCTTGGGGCCGGAGGTGATCACGAGTCGCTTGGCGGTCGCGACGGTGGCGGGGCCGGTCGAGGGCCTCGCGGATGCCGGCTTCGATGCCGCCGGTGCGGCGGGTGCGGGTGCCGGGACCGCGGCGGCCTGGTCGGCCGGGAGCTTTCGCACCTTCACGCCGAAGAGGTCGGCGCGCAGGGAGTAGACCACGGCGAACACGAAGAACCACAGCAGCAGGAGGAATCCGAGCCGCAGCAGGAGAAGAGGAAGCTCGGCCATCAGATCACTCCGAAGGCGCGGGTCGCGTCGTCGTCGCGCGGCCGCGCGGGCCGTGCGGGAGCGGTGATCGGGACGATCTTGAAGACGAGGTCGGTGCGACCGATCGTGATGGTCGTGTCGGTCGGCAGGGCCGCCTCGCGGAGCTTCTCACCGTTGACCTTGGTGCCGTTGGTCGAACCCAGATCACGCATCATCGCGCGCTCGCCGTCCCACAGGATCTCGACGTGCTTGCGGCTGGATCCGGCATCGGAGATCGTGATGTCGGCATCCGATCCGCGTCCGACGATGGTCCGAGCGCGGGTGAGCGCGTGGCGGCGTCCGTCGACGTCGACCACGGCCTGCCAGCTGACCCGGCCCTCGACCGTGCCCGAGGTCACGCGGACGGTGCCCGTCGTGATGCTCTCGTCTGCTTCGAGCGAGATCGAAAGAGGGCCGGAGAAGCTGTAGCCCTGGGACTTCGCGTGCGTGGTGAGGAGCGCGTGGAGCTCATCGGTCAGCGCCCCGCCCAGTGCCAGCATCCGCTCCGCATCGTCGGGGCTGAGCCGCACGACGTAGCTGTTGGGCGTGATGATGCGGTCGCGGCTGACCACAGCGGCCTTCGTGTCCGCCTCGCGCCGCAGCGCCGAGGCGATCTCGACGGGCTGGATGCCGCTGCGGAAGGTCTTCGCGAACGCGCTGTTCACTGCGCGCTCGAGACCCTTCTCAAAGCTGTCAAGTAGTCCCACTGGGCTCCTCTGGCATGCCGACCGGTGGGTACATCGTAGCCAGGTGTCCTGAGTGAACGCCGTTGCGCGGCGGATTCCTGGACGGCGTCGGGGGTTGTGCCGGGTTGCGAGATCGGGGTTTCGGGACGACCTCCGGCGCGGGAACACCGGTCTCGCGGGGTTCGTCGGGCCGAGTTTTCGTCGGGCCGGAACGCGTGATATCTTTGGGAAGTTGAGTTCTTCGGAGCGAGACGCTCGCGCGAGTGGCGGAATGGTAGACGCGCTGGCTTCAGGTGCCAGTGTCCTTATGGACGTGGGGGTTCAAGTCCCCCCTCGCGCACAGCGAGAAGAAGACCCGGTCTGATGACCGGGTCTTCTTCGTTGAAGGGCTGCTGTGCGCTTCCCTACGCTCCCCAGGTAGCGTCTCTCTCATGACCTCCCCGTGGTTGCCGAAGCCGACTCTGCCCGGCGATCGCGTGACGCTGCGTCCGTTCACGGCGGCGGATGCCGAGGCGATGGGCATCATCCTCGCCGATCCCGACGTGCTCAGGCTCACGGGTTCGGTCACCTCGAGCGCCGAGATCGAGCAGGCGAGTCCCCTCCCTGACGAACGCACGCGTGACTGGTATGCGACCCGCGCCGGGGTCGACGAGCGCCTCGATCTGGCCATCATCGACAGTGCGACCGGCGCACTCGTCGGAGAGGTCGTGCTCAACGACTACGACGCCAACAGCAGCTCGGCGAATTTCCGCACGCTCATCGGGCCGGAGGGCCGCGGCCGAGGCCTCGGCACCGAGGCCGCCCGGCTGATCATCGGCTACGGATTCGAGAAGATCGGCCTGCACCGGATCGGCCTCGACGTGTACGCGGTCAACCCGCGGGCCCAGCACGTCTACGAGAGCGTCGGCTTCGTCGTCGAGGGGATCAAGCGCGACGCCTTCGCCTTCGACGGCGAGTACGTCGACGAGGTGTGGATGTCGATCCTCGCCGACGAATGGGCGGCGCACCGCGGGCGGCCCGGGTTGGCCGCGCGAGGCTGACGAGTCGAAGGCCGCTTGAGTGCGTCCCGTCGAAGACTCGCGCTGATTAACCGCTTGACCAATCTCTATAGCCCCCGCTAGCATCGTGCGTAACCGATTAACCAATGGCGATAGGACGGGCATGGACCAGCGAGGGTTCTACCAACCGGAAGACGGATGGGTCGGGGATGTCATCCCCTGGCAGGAAGACGGCGTCTTCCACCTCTTCTACCTGCACGAGACGCGACGCACCCCCAAAGAGGGGATGCCGTGGCACCGCATCACGACGGAGAATCTCGTCGACTTCGCCGAGCAGGGCGAGGCCATCGCGTCCGCCAGCCACGACGCCGACGACTTCAACATCTACACCGGCAGCATCGTGCAGGGCGGCGACGGCGTGCACCACGCCTTCTACACGGGTCAGAATCCCGACCGTCGCGGGGCTGACGGACTGCCGCTGCAGCTCGTCATGCACGCGACCAGCCATGACGGCATGGCCACCTGGCAGCGTCACCCCGAGCACACCTTCGGTGCGACGGCCGGCTACGAGACGGCCGACTGGCGCGACCCCTTCGTCTTCCGCGACGAGGAACGCGGGGTCTGGCGGATGCTCATCACCGCCCGCCATGTCGACGGTCCCACCCGTCGTCGCGGCGTCGTCGCGCAGTGCATCTCGCACGACCTCGTCACCTGGGAGCCGGCGGCGCCGTTCTGGGACCCGCGCCGAGGCGTCGCCCACGAATGCCCCGAGGTCTTCCAATGGGGCGACTGGTGGTATCTCGTCGCCTCCGAGTTCAGCGACTCCTTCACGACCCGCTACCGGATGTCACGCTCCGTCGACGGGCCCTGGATCGTGCCGGAGCACGACACCCTCGACGGCCGCGCGTTCTACGCCGCCAAGTCCGCAGCGCGCGGAGACCGCCGACTGTTCTTCGGCTGGATCGCCTCCCGCGAGGGTTCGATCGATGACGGCGCCTGGCAATGGGCGGGAACGCTCTCTGTGCTCGAAGCCGAGCAGCGCTCCGACGGAACCCTCGCGTTCCACCCGGCCGGCGAACTGCGTGAGACCTTCGGCACCGGCGCGGCCGCCCTCCCGGCGAACACTGTGCTCAGCGCCCCCGACGGCTACACGAGCGCGCTGACCGACGCCGACGCCCCCGATTCCTTCCGGCTCACCGCCGTGTTCGACATCGACGAGGGCACCCGCGAATGCGGAGTGCTGCTGCGTGCGAGCGCCGACGGCGACCGCGGGTACTCCCTCCGGCTCGAACCGCAGCGGGACCGCCTCGTCCTCGACCGCTGGCCCCGACGCTCGACCGGAACAGAGCAGTGGCAGATCTCGGGCGACGTGCCCTACGTGATCGAACTCGAACGACCCGTCCACTTGCCGGCGCCGGTCGGCATGAGCTCGAGGTGATCGTCGATGGCGACCTCTGCGTGGCGACGGTCGACGACGCCGTCGTGCTCAGCACCCGCCTCTACGACCATCGCACCGGCCGGGTCGGTGCATTCGCCGGCGACGGCTCTGTCACCCTCGAGAGCTTCACGCTCCACGAACGCGCCGATCGCAGCATCTGCGCGGCCGAATCCGCCACGGCATCCGCAGTTCTGTCCTGACCGCACCACCAGTTACCCGCATCATGAATCGAAGGAGATTGACCATGACCCGACCTGCGCGCAGGATGGCGTTCTTCGCCGCAGCCGCCGCGACCGCGATCGTCCTGTCCGGCTGCACGGGCGCCGCGACCGGCGCCGACCCGACCGACGTCGACCCCGAGGGTGAGATCGTCCCTCGTGAGATCTCGTGGCTGCTGTCGCGCCCTGCCGACGGCGGAGTGATCACCGCTATGGAACAGATCGCCGACGAGTACGCCGCCGACCACCCCGGCTTCAAGCTCAACCTGATCACCACACCCGACCGCCCCTCGTACATCCAGAAGTACGAGACCCTGGCCGCGGCGAACAAGCTCCCTGAGCTGTTCGACACCGACGCGACCCCGTTCGCCCAGAAGCTCGCCGGGCAGGGTCGCATGGTCGACGTCGACCTGCTCCTCGACGACCTCGGCCTGTCCGACGACTACCGGGAGGCGGCTCTGAACTACCAGCGCTTCGACGACGGCTCGCTGTACATGGTGCCTTTCGAGTTCCAGCTCGAGTTCTTCTGGTACAACACGGAGCTGTTCGAGAACGCCGGCGTACAGGTCCCCGCGACGCTCGACGACTTTCCGAAGATGTGCACCGACCTCCGCGCTGCAGGCATCACACCCATCGCCCTCGACGGCCAGGACCAGTGGCCGCTGGAGCGGTACATGGCCTACTACCCCTTCCGCCTCGAAGGCCCCGGCTACGTGCAGGACCTCAAGAACGGCAAGGCGAAGTTCTCCGATCCTGCCGGCCGTGCCGCCGCCGAGTGGCTGTACGAACTGGGACAGGCCGGATGCTTCTCCGAGGGCTTCTCGGCGACCGGCTACGCCGACGCACAGGCGCAGTTCACGTCGGGGAAGGCGGCCGTCTACAACATCGGCACCTGGGAACTCGGCAACCTCGCGACCGACGCGCTCGATCCCGCCGTGCGTGATGCGGTCGACTACTTCACGCTGCCCACGATCGACGGCGCGGCCACTGCCGACAACGAGTACGTGACACCCTCGGGCATCGGCATGGCAGTGAACGCGAAGACCTACGACCCGCTCGTTCGGGACTTCCTCGCCTTCGCCCTCGAGCGGTACCCCGCACTCGTGGCGGAGACCGGCGCCTTCTCGCCGACGTCGAACGTCGAGACGACAGTTCCCGCAGGCGCCACGCCGCTCTACACGAAGGCGCTCGAGCAGGCGAACGACGTCGGCTTGGCCATCGCGATGCCGTGGGACACCCAGCTCGACCCGGCGACCAACACCTGCCTGCAGCAGGAGCTCACCCTTCTGGTGCAGGGCGAGATCACGCCAGACGAGTTCATCGAGACCATGGATGCCGCTCTCGCGGAGAACAGCGATGGCTGAAGCCCTGACAGCCGAGGCGGGGGCGGTACGTCCGCGCCCGCCTCGGCGCTCCTCCCGCATGAGCACCTCGATGCTGCCGAGACGCTCGGCTCTGTCGGTCGCGGTGTTCCTCGTTCCGCCGCTGCTGCTGTACGGCGTCGCGGTTCTGCTGCCGATCCTGCAGTCGCTGGTGCTCAGCTTCTTCCGCTGGGACGGCATCACGGACATGCTCTTCGTCGGCATCGACAACTACATCAAGATGTTCACGCGCGACGACGTCTTCTGGATCGCGTTCGGCAACGCCCTCGGGTATCTCGCGATCTGCCTCGTGCTGCAGCTCGGCGGCGCGCTGGTCGTAGCCAGCCTCCTCACCGCGCTCCCGCGGGCGCGAGAGGTCGTGAAGACGCTCTACCTGCTGCCCGCGATCATCTCCACCGTCGCGATCGCCTTCCTGTTCCAGCGCATCTACTCGCTCGACCCGGTCGGCCTCATCAACCAGGTTCTCGCCTGGGTGGGGCTCGAGGGGCTGCAGACGGCGTGGCTCTCCACCGTGCAGACCGTGCTCGCAGCCGTGTCGATCCCCGAAGGCTGGCGCTTCACCGGCCTGTACATGCTGATCATCTACGCCGCGCTCATCTCGGTGCCGCAGGAGCTGGAAGAGGCGGCACGCCTGGACGGCGCCTCCTGGTGGCAGGTGTTCTGGCGCATCCGCTTCCCCCACATCCGCCCGGTGTGGATCACGACCACGATCATGGCGACGACCTTCGCCCTGCGCGGCTTCGACATCCCCTACCTGCTCACCGGCGGCGGACCAGGACAGGCATCCGAACTGCTCACCACGTACATGTACAAGACGGCGTTCGTGCATACCGACTACGGCTACGCCAGCGCGATCTCGGTGTTCATCGTGGTCGAGTGCCTCGTCGCCGTCGGAATCATCCTGCTCATGCTCCGTCGAAGGGACGACTCATGACCGTGCTCGCAGCCCCGCCCGCCGCACCCGCGCCGCCCGCCTCGCGTCCCCAGCGGATCCGCCGCACCGGCAGCACTCGCCTGCAGGTGCAGCGGACCCTGCTGACCGTGACCGTCGCCCTGATCGTCATCGTGCAGGTGTACCCGCTGGCGTGGCTGTTCCTGACGAGCTTCCGCACGGCGAACGACTTCGCCGCCGGCAACCCGTTCGCGCTGCCGTCGTCGTTCACGCTCGAGAACTACGGGCGAGCGTTCACGACGGGCAACCTCTGGCTGAACATTCTGAACAGCCTGATCGTCACTCTGGGGGCGAGCGCGCTGATCGTGGTGGCCGGCATGATGGCGGCTTTCGCCCTGCAGGTGCTCGGGTTCCGGTTCAGCGGATTCGTGCGCGCGCTGTTCCTCCTGGGCATCATCGTCCCGGTGCAGATCGCCCTGGTGCCGCTGTTCATCGACTACTCGCAGGTCGGGCTCCTCGACACGCACCTGTCGATGATCATCCCGCTCGCGGCGTTCGCCCTGCCGATGTCGGTCTACCTGTTCTCGTCGTTCTACGAGTACATCCCACGGGAGACCTACGAGGCGGCCTCGCTCGACGGCGCGGGACCGTACCGGATCTTCCTCAGGATCACGTCGCCGCTGTCGGTCAACACGATCATCACGGTGGTGCTGGTGAACAGCATCTTCATCTGGAACGACTTCATCTTCGCGAACACCTTCGTGCTCTCCGACGGGCTGAAGACCATCCCGCTCGGTCTGCAGAACTACATTGGGGCGATGGGGAACACCGATTGGACGGCGACCTTCGCCGCCGTGTGCGTCACGGTGACGCCGCTGCTGTTGGTGTTCCTGGTCTTGAACAAGGCGATGATCTACGGCCTGGAGAGCGGAGCGACCAAGGGATGAGCACCTCTTCGGGAGCGCACGGGGGCAGCGTGACCATGCGCGACGTCGCGAAGGCGGCGGGCGTGTCGGTGGCGACCGTGTCGCACGTCGTCAACGACAAGGCCGGTGCGCGCATCGGCGAGGACACGAGGCTGCGGGTGCAGGAGGCGGTCGCCGCGCTCGGCTACCGGCCGAATGCGCTCGCCAAGACCCTGTCGCAGGGCACGTCGCGCTTCATCGGGCTGGTCACCGATCAGGTCGCCACCACGCCCTTCGCCGGTCAGATCATCCACGGCGCTCAGGATGAGGCGTGGAAGCACGGGTACGTGCTGCTCGTCGCCAACACGGATGGCAACGAAGCAGTGGAGGGCGACGCGATCGCGATGATGTTGGAGCACCAGGTGCACGGCATCCTCTACTCGACCTGGTACCACCGCGAGATCGCCGTGCCGGAGGCGCTGCATCAGACCGACACGGTTCTGGTCGACTGCTTCGCCTCGGAGAGCGGCCTTCCCTCCGTCGTTCCCGACGAGGTGCAGGGAGGGCGCACCGCGACCCAGGAGCTGCTCGCGGCGGGACATCGCCGCATCGCCTTCATCAACACCACCACGCCCTCGCCGGCGCAGTCCGGACGACTGGCCGGCTACCGGTCGGCGCTCGAAGAGGCCGGAATCGCGTTCGACGAGGCCCTCGTGGTGCCGGCCTCACCGGAGCAGGAAGGCGGATACGACGCGACGGCGGCGATTCTCGCCTCCGGTGCGACGGCAGTGTTCTGCCACAACGACCGCGTCGCGATGGGTCTCTACGACGGGCTTCGTGATCAGGGCCTGCGCATTCCCGACGACATCGCCGTGATCGGCTTCGACAATCAGGAGGTCATCGCCGCGCACTTGCGCCCGCCGCTGTCGACCGTCGCCCTGCCGCACTACGAACTCGGCGCCACCGGGGTGCGCGTGCTGCTGGGAATGGAGTCGGCTCCGACGAGCGGGCCGCTCCTCATCGCGTGCCCGTCGATTCGGCGAGAGTCCGTCTAGCCGCAGTGCCCGATGCGCGTGCCGCGCCCCAAGCGCGCAATGCGCCAGTGTCCTCTACAGCCGCAGACCCGTCAACCCCCGCTCGTCTCCGCCCCGCTCACCGATACGTTCGCGGGAACGAACAGAGGAGATGGCGATGAGCGATCCGCACAACACCCACGGAACCCCCGGCCCGAATGAAGAGGCCGACACCGCGTCCGGTGGCGCCCCGGAAGAGCCCGACGACACGTCGACCGACGACATCCTCGACGACGAGACGACGGACGACGACGGCGCGCCGGTCGAGAACCCCTCCGGCGGCTGACCGCCCGCGCCGAAGCGCAGTGGTACCGGATTACCGGACGTGCGCCTCGAGCCAGGGAACCGGGTTGATCTGGG
This sequence comes from Microbacterium natoriense, assembly GCF_030816295.1. Classification (NCBI taxonomy): domain Bacteria; kingdom Bacillati; phylum Actinomycetota; class Actinomycetes; order Micrococcales; family Microbacteriaceae; genus Microbacterium; species Microbacterium natoriense. Next base: position 598,363 of record NZ_JAUSXV010000001.1, read on the forward strand.
CGCCGTTGATGCGCACCTCGAAGTGCAGGCAGGAGCCGATCGTGTAGCCGGTGTTGCCGACTCGGCCCAGGAACTGCCCCGCGACGACGTGATCGCCGGGCTGCACGGCGCGGGTGCCGTAGTTCATGTGCCCGTAGAGGGTCGTCACGCTGCCGTCTTCGTCGTGCTGCACCTGCACGGTCACGCCGTAGCCGCCGTAGCTGTCCTGAGACATCGTCACGACGCCGTCGGCCGACGCGTAGATGGGCGTGCCGATGGGAGCCGCGTAATCCTGCCCCATGTGGCTTCGGCCGGGACGGCTCGCCCCGAATCCGTCGGTCATCGTGTACGTGCCTGCCGCCATCGGGATGATGATCTGACCCGGCTTGGCGATGGGCGGGACGCCGCTGCGCGCGGTGGCCGCGGCGACGGCCTGCAGATCCCTCAGCTCGTCAGGTGTGGTCGCCGAGAACTCGCCGCTCACCACCACGTCGGGGAGCACGTCGGCGCTCGCGGTGAAGGACTGCGTGCGCAGATCTGCGGAGGCCGACGCCGTCACCGCCGCAGTCTCTCCGCGCACCATGCCGAGCGCGGGGAGGGCCGTTCCGCCCACCAGGGTCGCGACGGCCAGCGCTGCTCCCGTCATCTGCCAGATCCGCCGACGGCTCGAGGCGGGAGCCGAGCGCACGGGCCGTGCCGGTCGCGCTGACGTCGCAGCCGTGCTCGCCGGCCGACGACGGGGACCGGCCGTCGTGCGGGCGCGGCCGTTGCGGGCGGAGGAAGCGGATGCCGTGACCGGCTCCTCGTCGACGGACTCGGTCTCGTCGGCCAGGGTCTCGGCGGCCACGGTCTCGGCGGCGACGGTCTCGACGGAAGGAACCTCGGACGCCGCGGGCTCCGCGTCTGCGACGGGAGAGTCGGGCGCGAGCGGAGCATCGGATGCAACGGGCTCCGGCGCGGCAAGCGGCTCTTCGGATGCGGCGGCGGGGGCGGTGGCCGGTTCGGCAGAGGGCTGCTCGGCGTCGGCGGCGGCTTCTGCCATCGGGCTGGTCGCTGCCGCCTCGACGGTCTGCACCACGGCTGCGGCGACGGCCGCCTGCGCACGGCGACGGTCGCGGCGGAGCATCGGGGCAGGGGTGATCGGGTCCGCGGCGGGCGCCTCGTCGAGAGGCGCAGAAGACGGCGCGGTTTCGGGGGAACGCGAAATGATGATGAAGCTCCTCGGGCAGGCGGTATCATCCGTTATCGATCTGTAACTTTAGGACGATTCGCCGCGGGGCCCAAATCGAGCGGCATTCTCACGGCTCAGTCACAGACGGAGGCGTCGCGCACCCAGCGAAGACAGGTGAAGGCCGGATCCTCACGGACCCGGCCCTCACTCGTTCATCGGTCGTCGATCACTTCGCCTCGGCGGCCAGACGACTCTCGATCAGGTCGTCCACGCGCTGACGATCACGCGGGTAGCAACGGTACAGAAGGCTGAGGAACGCCGCGTTCACGAGCATCAGGAGCACGAGCACCCAGAGGAACACGGCCTGCAGCCCGAACGCATCGGCGAGCACGCCGGCGACGAACGTGAACGCCGCCCATCCGATCACCTCGAAGATCGTCAGGTAGATCACGAAGCCCTGTGCCCGGAGCTCCGGCGACATCACCGACATGAGGATGGGCCGGTTCACGCCGGGGTTGAGGCCCTGCGTGAGGCCCATCAGTCCCCAGAAAGCCGCGTAGAACGCGATGGAGCCGACGTCGAACTGCGTGGCGAAGAAGGCGACGACGGCGAACAGCACCTGTGCGGTCTGGAGGAAGACGACTCGGGCGTTCGGCCCGCCGCGGCGATCCAGCGCCGACACGACGAAGCCGCCGCCCACGGTTCCGAGGAAGTAGCCGATGCCGAACGGCAGCGCGACGATCGCGGCCGTGGCGACGTCGAAGCCGCGCTCGGTGACGAGGAACTGCACGCCGAACACGGCGATGAGCAGATGGCCGGAGAGCAGCCGTGACCCCATCATCACGCTGAAGGTCGGGATCTTCATCAAGGCGATCGAGTCCTTCAGCCGCGGGCGGGCGTACTCGATCTTCGCGGCCTCGGCGCCGTAGTCGGACGCGCCGACCTCAGTCTCCTTGAAGAACACCAGCACGAGGAACCCGGTCAGCACGAGCAGCGCGCCCACGCCCCAGAATCCCCAGCGCCAGCCCGATTCCCACAGCGAGAGCAGGCCGATGAGCGGGCCGATGACCGAGCTGAGCACGGCGGAGATCCCGTACAGCATCCCCACTGCCCGTCCTCGAGACTTGTCATCGAAGGAATCGGCGATGACGGCGTTCGTGATCGGTGTGAGCCCGATGACAGCGCCCGCCTGGAGGGTCTGCAGGAGGAGCAGCAGGAGGAAGTTGTCGGCGAAGCCGGATGCCGCGGCCAGCGCACCGCTCAGCAGCGTGCTGACGAAGATCGCCTGACGCCGGGTGGTGCGGTTGGCGTACCAGACCCAGAACGGACCGAAGGGGACGCCGATGAGGCGGCCCAGTGTCGAGAGCAGACCGAGCTCGGTGTTGCCCAGCCCGAGGGTCTTCGCGATGGCGGGGAACAGCGTGGTGGTGAGGCCGCCTTCGCCGCTCTCGACGACCGTGACCCCGACGAGTGTGGAGAGGTTGCGCCAGCGCCCCTTCACCTTCACTGATCGGGAGGCCGCGGTCGGGTCCGCCGGCGCCGTTGTGGCCGTGTTCATGTGAATCCCTTTCGTCATTGAAATGGTCGACGGCAAGCTGCGTCAAGTCATTGCACAAGTGGAATGCAGTAATAGTCCACTAGTGGAATGCTCGCTGTCAACACTGAATCGTCGACGGGCGGGTGCGGGAGCGAGGGCGCGCCGACGATCATTCCCGCCACGGCGAGTCGTCGCGGCGACGTCGGGGGATCCCGCTCAGAGCGCGGCGGATGCCGTCGGGGCCGGAGCGGGGAGCGTGCCGTCGAGCAGCTCCCGTCGCAGCTCCTCGAGCTGCGCGATGTGCAGGTCGATCTGCTGCGTGCCGTGCTGATGCAGCCGTTCGCCCATGGACGCGGCCAGGGCGCGGTCGAACTCGATCGCCGTGCCCTCCTGGATCGTGCGGTCGCGGAACCGGTACTTGGCGACCTGTTCGCGCCGCGCCTCGAGTTCGATCTCGACGAGGGCGATGAGCTTCTCGGGGGTGAGGTACCCCGCAAACCCCAGGCGCGCGGCGAACTCCGGATCCTGGAAGCGGCTGGGAGGCGTGTAGGGGCCCTCGAGCCAGTCGCGGAAGACCGTCATCCCGTCCGCGGTGACGCGGTAGATCTTGGCATCCTGTGCGCCTGGGCGCTCGTCGACCGAGTAGGCCACCCAGCCGCGATCGGCCATCGATGAGAGCGAGCGATAGACCTGGCTCATCGTCGTGTTCGAGCGGAGGAAGCGGCCGTGGTAGTCGAGGAACTTCTTGATCTCGTAGCCCGTGCGCGGCATCTCGCCGATGAGTCCGAGGAGGAGGTGCTCAAGCTTCATGGATCCGGTCCGGACGGGGGCGAGGGGAACTCTCGAAGAATGACACAAGTGCTATCCGCTGTCAACGAGCCGACGTTGACAGATCGCTGCGGCACATGGGATCGTGAGGGGAACTTATTCTACAAGTGTCATGGTCTGTGAAGGCGGTGGCGAGAAGGAGACGCGACGATGCGGGCGATCATGGTCATGTTCGACAGCCTCAACCGGCACATGCTGCCGCCCTACGGCTCAGAGGAGATCGAGGCGCCGAACTTCCGTCGGCTGGCCGAGCGCACGGTCACCTTCGACAACTTCTATGCGGGCTCGATGCCGTGCATGCCCGCACGGCGCGAACTGCATACGGGTCGATACAACTTCCTGCATCGCAGCTGGGGTCCGCTCGAGCCCTTCGACGATTCGATGCCTGAGATCCTCGGACGCAACGGCGTGCACACGCACCTCGCCAGCGACCATCCCCACTACTGGGAGGACGGCGGAGCAACGTACCACCCGCGCTACACCACGTGGGAGTTCTTCCGAGGTCAGGAAGGCGACCCGTGGAAGGCCGACGTCGCAGCCGAGCCGCACGGGACGACAGGGTTCAAGGGTCGCCTGCATCGGCAGGACGCGATCAACCGCGGCTACCTCCGGCGCGAGGCGGATCATCCGCAGACTCTCACCTTCGACGCCGGAGTGGAGTTCCTGCAGACGAACGCCGACGCCGATCGCTGGTTCGTGCAGATCGAGTGCTTCGACCCTCACGAGCCGTTCTTCACGTACGACGAGTACAAGAAGCTCTACCCGCACGACTACGACGGGCCCGAGTTCGACTGGCCGTCGTACTCCAAGGTCACCGAACCCGAGGATCAGGTGGAGCACGCGCGCTTCGAATACAAGGCGCTCGTGAGCATGTGCGACCGCTCCCTGGGGCGGGTGCTCGACGTGATGGACGAACACGATATGTGGGACGACACGCTCCTCATCGTCAACACCGACCACGGCTTCCTCCTGGGCGAGCACGGATGGTGGGCGAAGAGCGTTCAGCCGTGGTTCAACGAGCTCGTGCACCTGCCCGCCTTCGTCTGGGACCCCCGCACCCGTCGTTCGGGCGAGCGCAGCGCAGATCTCGTGCAGACCATCGACATCGCTCCGACGCTCCTCGACTTCTTCGGTGTCGACCCGACCGAGGACATGCTCGGAGCTCCGTTTCAGAGCGTCTCCCGCGACGGTGCGCTGTTCGGCATCCACGGCGGCCACGTCAACGTCACCGACGGCCGTTACGTCTACATGCGCGCATGCGCCACGGCCGAGAACTCTCCGCTCGAGGAGTACACGCTCATGCCCACGCACATGCGCGGACGCTTCGATCCGGCGGAGTTCGCCGGCGCCGAGCTCTCCGAGCCGTTCTCGTTCACGAAGGGCATCCGCCCGCTGCGGCTCACCGGTCGCGCGCAGATCAATCCCTTCAACTACGGGACGCTGCTCTTCGACCTCCACGAAGACCCCGCCCAGGAGCATCCGCTCGACGACGCCGCCGTCGAGCTGCGGATGCTGAGGCTCCTCGCCCGCCTGCTGCGCGAGAACGACGCGCCCGCGAGCCAGTTCGAACGCCTCGGCATCCCGGTGGATGACGAGCCGGGCGACGAGCACCTTCTCGTGCACGACCAGCGCGACCGCGCGACGGCGGCGGCGATCCCCATGCCGGCGCTCGACGAGTTCGCCCACGGGACGTTCGGCCTCGCCACCCCGGTGCCCGAGCTGCTCGCGCACCCGGTGTCGCGCGAGATCGTCACGCGCTACGCGCCGATGCTCGCGCAGAGCGAGATCCTCGGGATGCTGGGGAGCACGAGCCTGTACAGCCTCGCCGCGGTGGTCGGAATGCCGGTGCCGCAGCTGCATCGGGTCGCCGACGAGCTCGCGGCGATCTAGGACATACCCGTGAACGACGGCGTCGTGGGGTGCGGATGCGGGTGCGGAATGCCCCCACGCCCGATCTCGCAGAACATCGAGATCGGATCCCGTCCGGCGCTCGTGGTCCCGCCCGTGGCGCCGTCGTCGAGCTCGAGCGGCCATCTGGTCGAGCAGGTGCGGATGCCGGCGGGAACCCTGCTGATGGGCGACTCCTCCGGCGACCACAACCCCGGAGACGGCGAGCTGCCGGTGCACCCCGTCGACGTCGCCGCGTTCGAGATCGATGCGACCACCGTCACCAACGCGGACTTCGCGCGTTTCGTCGCCGAGACCGGATACCGCACCGAAGCCGAGCTGTTCGGGTACTCGGCAGTCTTCCACCTCGTGGTCGAGGCCGACCCCGCAGACGTCATGGGGCCGGCAGGCGGCACGCCCTGGTGGTTCGGTGTGCGTGGTGCCGACTGGGCACACCCGCGGGGGCGCAAGTCGGACCTCGACGGCCTCGAGGAGCATCCCGTCGTCCATGTGAGCTGGAACGATGCTCAGGCGTACTGCGGGTGGGCCGGGCGCCGGCTTCCCTCCGAGGTCGAGTGGGAGTACGCCTCGAGAGGCGGCCTGGTCGGCGCGAGGTATCCCTGGGGTGACGAAGACGTCGACGAGGGCGGGTGGAGGGCCAACATCTGGCAGGGCGTGTTCCCGCGCGTGAACACGGCCGAGGACGGATGGTTGACGACCGCGCCCGTGCGCTCGTTCGCACCGAACGGCTACGGCCTGTGGCAGACCGTGGGCAACGTGTGGGAGTGGTGCGCCGACGCGTTCGCCGCCGACGCGCATCTGCGGCGAGCGGAGGGCCGTCCCGCAGAACACGGATCGCCCGGGTCGTCGAGAGTTCTCCGCGGCGGCAGCTACCTGTGCCATTCTTCGTACTGCAACAGGTACCGGAACTCCGCGCGGTCGTCGAACACACCGGACTCGTCGATGGGCAACGCCGGATTCCGCACCGTCTCCGCGGCGGGCAGAGAGGTGGAATCATGACGAGAAGACGGTTCCCAGACCGCGTCTATCGCGAGGGGGCCGAGCCAGACCCGCGATTCAGCCTCGCGAACGAACGCACCTTTCTCGCGTGGTTGCGCACCGCGCTCGCGATGTACGCGGCGGCCTTCGCGCTCGAGGCCCTGTCGCTGCCAGAGGCGGTCGGGTGGCGTATCGCCGCCGCCGCGGTGTTCCTGCTTCTCGGCACGCTCGCCGCAGTGCAGGCGTGGTTCGGATGGAGCGCCGCAGAGAAGGCGTTGCGCCGCTCGGCGCCCCTGCCTGGCCTCGGGGTCGGGGGCGTCATCGTCATCGGCGTCGTCGTCGCTGCAGGCCTCGTGACGATCGGCATGTTCGTGTGAGCGAGGGTCCCCGTTCGATCTTCGACAGCGGCCTGCAGCCCGAGCGGACCCTGCTCGCGTGGCGACGGACCTGCCTCGCCTTCGCCACCGCCAACCTGATCGCCCTGCGCTTCACGATCGAGCTCGCGGGTGCCGTCGCGGTCATGATCGCGCTCGCAGGCACCGCACTCGCGCTCGCCGCGTACGCGCTCGCCGCCGTGGGCTACCGGCGCACCACGGCGAGCCTGATCCGTGACGGCGTGCTCGACCGCAGCGCACTGCCGCTGCTTCTGGCGACCGCGTCGACCTTGCTGCTCGGAGTCGCTGCGGGGATCTTCCTCGTACTGGACTGAGACGCGGGCCGACGATGCCGCCCTGGCATAATGAACCCGTGCGTCAGTCCCGGAAGCCCGCCGTCCTGCGCGGCTTCGCGGCGTCGGCGCTGGCGATCTTCGTGGCTCTCGCCGGGCACGTCACGGCCGGCGGCACCATGCCCGGCCCTCTGGGCATCCTGGTGCCGTGGGTGCTGTCCTTCATGGTCTGCGTGCTGCTGGCCGGCCGCCGGCTCTCGGCCGTGCGGCTGAGCGTCTCGGTCGCCGTGAGCCAGTTCCTCTTCCACGCGCTGTTCGTCCTGGGCACGATCACGCCCTCAGGGACCGTCGGCGGTCACGTGCACGGCGCACCGCTGCAGCTTCCTCCGACGGAGGGGCTCAGCGCCACCGCGGCGGCAGACGGCATGATGTGGTTCGGGCACCTCGTCGCGGCGCTGATCACGATCGTCGCCCTGCATCGTGGCGAGAGCATGCTGCTCGCTCTGCGCGATCTCGCGGAGCAGAGCGTCCGCTGGTTGCGTCGTCGCATCGACGCGATCCTCTTCACGCCGACCCCCTCGCCTGTCGGCTCCCCGACTGCGTCCCGCGAACCCGAGGCCCTTCGCGACCTCGCATTCCTCTCCCCTTTCCGCGGGCGCGCTCCGCCGGTTCTCGCCGCCGTCTGATCCGCGTCGTCGCGACTCCTCCGAGTCCTTCGGCGATTCCCGTCGCGTGCCATCCGGCGCAGCCGGTGTCGCGATTCCCGTCCGAGGCGTCGATCGACGACGCCCGTCGAGAGGTCCGTCCTGCATGTCCCCTGTCCGCAGATTCGCGGCGGGTGCGCTCGCGGCGGTCGTCGTGATCCTCGCGACCGCCCTGCCTGCATCCGCTCATGATTCGCTCACCTCGAGCACACCCGAAACCGACGAAAGGCTCTCCGCCCCGCCCGACGGCATCTCGCTCACCTTCAGCGGCGAGCTGCTCACGCTCGGCGATTCGATGACGGGCGCCGTGGTGCTCGTCGTGGACGAGGAGGGCCGGGAATGGGCTGACGGCGACGCCGTCGTGAACGGCAACAGCGTCACGCTGGCGGTGAAGCCGGGCATGCCCGAGGCGGGCTACCAGGTGCGCTGGCAGGTCATCTCCGAGGATGGGCATCCGATCTCGGGAGTCATCCCGTTCACGATCGGCGACGCAGCGCCGATGAAGGGCGAACAAGCGGGAACCGGCGGTGCGAACCCACCGTCGACGACGACGGATCAAGCGGCTGACGAAGCCGACGGTGCGGTGCGGACGCTGCTCGTCGCTGCAGGCGGAGCGGCCGTCGCCGCGATCGCCTACCTCCTCTATCGATTCCTCCGTCGCCGGAAGGCGACGGCCGCGGCGCCCGACGAGGGCGACCCTGCGGACTCTCAACTCTGAAAGGCAACAACATGGACACCACTGCAAAGAAATCGACCCTGCACGTGGCCGCGGTGATCGCGGCCGCCATGCTCGCACTCACCGGCTGTGCATCGGCCTCGCCCGCGGCGGAAGCCGAGAAGGTCGCCGCCGCCGACACCGTCACGATCGATGACCGCCTGGGTCAAGGCGGCGGACGAGGGCATGTCCGCTGGATTCGGGATGCTCCGCAACTCCGGAGAACAGGACGTGACCGTCGTCTCGGCGCAGACCGAAGCGTCGAGCATGGTCGAGTTGCACGAAACCGTCGAGAACGACGCCGGCGAGATGGTGATGCGCGAGCGAGAGGGCGGTTTCGTCATTCCGGCCGGAGGCACGCTCACACTGGAGCCGGGGGCGAACCACATCATGCTGATGGATCTGGCGAAGCCGCTGAAGGCCGGAGACGAAGTGGCCTTCACGCTGACGTTCTCCGATGGCTCGACGGTCGACTTCACGGCACCGGTCAAGGACTACTCCGGCGCCAACGAGAACTACGACACGGATCAGTGATGTCGGCGCCCCTCGAGGGCGCTCGATCCGACCGCGCCGGTTCCTCCCGGCGGCAGTTCCTCCTCGGAGGGGCTGTCGCCGGGCTGGGGGCGGCGGCTGCGGTCGGCATCGACTACGCCCTGAATCAGAAACCGGCGCCCGCTGCGCCGTCCGAGCCGATGAACGGCGAAGAGAGCGTGCCGTTCTTCGGTGCGCACCAGGTGGGCGTCGACACTTCGGCTCAAGCCCACGGGATGTTCATCGCGCTCGACCTGTTCGACGCCGTCGACCGTGACGGGATCATCCGCCTGCTGCGGATCCTCACCGATGACGCGGCGAGGCTGACCCAGGGCAGGCCCGCCCTCGCCGACTCGGAACCCGAGCTCGCCGCGAGCCCCGCACGTCTCACCGTCACCTTCGGTTTCGGCGCGCGGCTCGTGGCGAGGGCGAGCGCGCAGTCGCCGGCCTGGCTCGCTCCCCTGCCGACCTTCGGGATCGACGAGCTGCAGCCGGAGTTCTCCGACGGAGACCTGCTCATCCAGATCGCGGCCGACGACCCCCTCACCGTCGCGCACGCGGCGCGGATGCTGCTGAAGGACTCGAGGTCGTTCGCCGTCGTGCGCTGGACGCAGGCGGGCTTCCGCCGTGCGTACGGCACCGAGCGCCCGGGAACGACGATGCGCAACCTGTTCGGCCAAGTCGACGGCACGGCCAACCCGCGACCCGGCACCCAGGAGTTCGACGACGTCGTGTGGTCGCGCGACGGGTGGCTCGCCGGCGGGACCGGCGTCGTGATCCGACGCATCCGGATGGACCTCGACAAATGGGATCGCCTGGATCGCAGCGGTCGAGAGGCGTCCGTCGGGCGCCGACTCTCGAACGGTGCGCCGCTCACCGGCGGCGAGGAGTTCGACGAGCCGGACTTCGACGCGAAGACGGCGATCGGCTTCCCGGTGATCCCTCAGTTCGCGCACATCCGGCGTGCGCGGGGGGAGGATGCCGAGAAGATCTTCCGGCGCGCCTACAACTACGAGGAGCGACCCATCGGCGCGGGACTGTCCGACTCCGGCCTGATCTTCGTGTCCTTCCAGGCCGACGTCGCGCGGCAATTCACGCCGATGCAGTGGCGCCTCGCCGAACTCGACCTGTTGAACGAGTGGACGACGCCGATCGGCTCCGCGGTCTTCGCCGTCCCGCCCGGATGCGAAGAGGGCGGGTTCATCGGAGACACGCTCTTCGCCTGATGTCGTCCGCCTGGTCCCTTCTCGACCGGCGGAGGGGACGAGGCGGCGACGGGATACTCCGGCGGCCCCTTCCTGTCAACGGGCCTGCCCCGTGCGCGCCGCGCGCGGATGCTGGTCTCCACCTGAACAGGAGAGGAGAGCATGATGATGAATCCCGAAGCCTTCCTGGGCCCCCAGGAGCCGCTCGTGCCCGAGGAAGCGCCCGACGACTTCAGCGAGGGGACGTTCCCGCCGGAGTCCGACCAACCCGAGACGCAGGGCGAGGATCCGCTCGACGCCGAGATCGGCGAGGACGGGCAGGGCGATCTCGACCTCCAGGACGACGAGGTGGATGCCGAGCGCTGAACCCTCGGAAAGAGCCGTCAGGCGGACGCTGCGTCCCGCAGGCACTCCAGGAACGCCCCGCGGACCGCGCTCTCGTCGTCCCGCGTGCGCCAGGCGGCCAGGAGCCGTGTCGTCGGTGATCCGGCGAGGGGTACGACGGCGATGGACGGCGGCACCAGCTGGCGGACCGACTCCGGCAGGATGCTGATCCCCACACCCGCCGCCACGAACCCCAGCGCCGTCTCCTGGTGCACGACCTCTTCGACCACGCGCATGCGTCCCGCCTGAGCGAGGAGCTCGGTCACCCGATCGACGTAACCGGGCATCAGCGCGCGGGGGTAGGCGATCATCGGTTCGGCGATGACGTCCTGGAGGGAGGCCTCGGTGCGACCCGCGAGCGCATGGCCGGCGGGCAGGCACGCCACGAGACGCTCCTCGAAGACCACGGCTGTCGACAGCGAATCGGCGCCGACTCCCGTCCGAGGGAGCTCGTCGCGGACGATGCCGATGTCGAGAGTGCCCGCACGGAGACGGTCGAACTGCTCGCCCGAGGTGAGCGGCACGAGTGTGAGGCTCACCTTCGGGCGTCTGGCGCGGAACAGTCGGACGACCTCCGGCAGCACGGTGTAGTTGGCCGAGCTGACGAAGCCGGCCGTCAACTGACCGGAGAGTCCGCCGACGTAGTCGCGCATGTCCGCCCGCACCGCGTCGACCTCGTCGAGGATCCGCCGCGCGCTCTCCTGCAGATGCATGCCCGCAGCGGTGAGAGCGACGCGGCGCGTGCTGCGGACGAACAGCGGCGTGCCCACTTCTCGCTCGAGACGTCCGATCTGCACGCTCAGCGGCGGCTGTGACATATGCAGCTTCTGCGCCGCGCGCCCGAAGTGGAGCTCGTCCGCGACGGCCATGAAGTACCGCAGCTGACGCAGTTCCATTCCCGGCACGATACGCGCCGTGTATTACCGATCCGTTACGGCCGCATTGCGAGCGAAACGCTATCAATTGAAGGTGGAAAAGGTATTTGACCTGGGGTTGTTCTGACGGCTTATCTGGTGGTGAAGCACCCGATTTGGAGGACCCGACATGGCCGCAGACCCCACCCCCGACACCCGCATCGACATGCTCTACCTCAGTGAGCCCGAGGTCATCGCTGCGGGCATGAAGGACATGGAGCGGTGCATGGAGGTCATGGAGGAAGTGCTCGTGCTGGTCGCCAAGGGCGACTATCGGATGGCGGGGAGCTCGGCGAACTCGCACGGCGCCCAGATCGGCTTCCCCTCGTCGTCGCCTTTCCCGACGATGCCTCTGGATGCAGCCGACCGGCGCTTCATGGCCATGCCGGCCTACCTCGGCGGCCGCTTCGACGTCGCCGGCGTCAAGTGGTACGGCTCGAACGTCGACAACCGCGACAAGGGTCTTCCGCGCTCGATCCACCTGATCGTGCTGAACGACAAGGAGACGGGGGCGCCCTTCGCCATCATGTCGGGCAATCTCGAGAGCGCCTATCGCACGGCGGCCGTGCCGGGAGCGGCGGCCAAGAAGCTGGCGTCCGTGAACGCGAAGTCCCTGGGCATCATTGGCCCAGGCGCCATGAACAAGAGCGCGCTGCACGCCATGACCACGGCGCGCCCCACGCTCGACACGATCCGCATCAACGGACGCCGTCGTTCCACTTCCGAGGCGTTCGCCGCCTATGTGAAGGCGCACTATCCGCAGTTCACGACGATCGAGATCGCGGAGACGGTCGAAGAGGCCGTGCGCGATTCCGACATCGTCTCCGAAGCGGTCACGGGTCTGGTCGGCTCGGAGAACTATCCGTACATCGACGGCGACTGGATCAAGCCGGGCGCGTTCCTCAGCCTGCCGGCCAATCTGCGCATGGACAAGGAGTACACCACCTCCGGCAAGGCCCGGCTCATCGCAGACGCCAAGAAGATCTACGAGGCATGGGCCGAGGAGTACCCCTCGCCCTCGCACGAGACCGCCTTCGGCATGATCGGCCTGTACTGGCAGGACCTCATCGACGCAGGCGAGCTCGACGAGTCGCGCGTGGTCAACATCGGCGACGTGTTCGACGGCACCGCGGTCGGCCGCGAGTTCGACGAGCAGCCCGTGCTGTTCAGCGTGGGAGGCATGGGCGTCGAGGATGTCGCCTGGGCCAAGACCGTCTACGAGAACGCGGTCGCGAAGGGCATCGGCACCACGCTGAAGCTCTGGGACGCGCCTGACCTGGTCTGACCCGTGCACGACATCGACAGGCGGGAGTCCGCCACCTACGCCGTCATCGGCGCCGGTCTCAGCGGAGCCTCGGTCGCCTGGCGCCTCGCGGCGTCCGGCGCCGACGTGATCGTTCTCGAGCGCGACGTGCCGGCATCCGCCCTCGGCAGCTCGCACGGTTCGGCGCGCATCTTCCGCTACGGCTATCTCGACCCGTTCTACGCAGGACTCGTCGTGCGGGCGAAGAGCTCGTGGGACGAGCTCGAAGCGGCGAGCGGCAGGCGGCTGATCACGCCGAGCGGGTCGCTGGATTTCGGCGCCGTGCGCGATCCGCGCGGGCTCGCCGAGGTCCTCGAGACGGTGGGAGTTGAGCACGAGCTGCTCTCGAGCGCGGATGCCGCGACCCGCTGGCCCGGGCTGCGCTTCGACACCGAGGTGCTCTGGCACCCGGGCGCGGGCGTCATCGACGCCGAGGAGTCGGTGACCGCGATGCTCGATCTGGCCCGCGCGGCCGGCGCCCAGGTGCGCACCGAGTGGGAGGTCGCATCCGTGCGGCACGGATTCACCGGCTACCTGGTCACGTCGACGACCGGCCGCACCGTGCACGCCGAGCAGGTGATCGTCGCCGCGGGCGGATGGCTGCCCGCGCTGCTGGGCGAGCTCGACCTGCCGCCGGGCTTCGCCGACGCGCTGCCCGAGTTCGAGGTGCGCCAGGAGAACGCGTTCCACTACAGGTATCGGGATCAGAGCGAGCGGGGCGAGCCCGCCCGAGGATCTCAGACCTCGTGGCCGACCTTCATCTACAAGGGCGAGGACATCCAGACCTACGGGCTGCCGGGAGGCCGAGACGCGGAGTTCGCCGGACAGAAGATCGCCGAGTACAACGGCGGCCGCGTCATCCGCTCCGCCCGCGATCAGGACGGCGCGGTCGATCCGGACAACCGCGGACGTGTGACCGGATTCGTCGAGGAGTTCGCGCCGGGGCTGCAGGCCGAGTCCTACGCGGAGACCACCTGCCTGTTCACGAACGTGCCACGCGACGACATGATCATCGATCGAGCCGCCGGGGTCACGATCCTCTCGCCGTGCTCAGGTCAGGGCGCCAAGTTCGCTCCCCTGCTCGGCGAACTCGTGCACGATCTCGTCGCCGGAACCGGACGATCGTCCGAGCGATTCCGCGCCGTCGGGCAGCGCTTCGCGGGAGCACTGCGATGAGCGGCGACGCAAGCGCCCTCCTCGCCCAGATCGCGCACATCGGCGTCGATCCGGAGCGCGGCGGATACACCCGACCCGTGTTCTCGGCTCCCGAGCTCGAACTGAGAGCCTGGTTCATCGCGCAGGCCGATCATCGCGGACTCGACGTCGAGATCGACGGCAACGGCGTGATCTGGGCGTGGTGGGATGCTCCCGACGCGCGTCGCGTCGACGCGATCGCCACGGGCTCGCATCTCGACTCCGTCCCGGGCGGAGGCAACCTCGACGGACCGCTCGGCATCGCCAGCGCGCTCGCCGCCGTCGACGTCCTTCGAGAGCGCGGCATCCGGCCCGTGCGACCTCTCGTCGTCGCGGCGTTCCCCGAGGAAGAAGGGTCGCGCTTCGGCATCGCCTGCCTCGGCACACGGCTGCTCGCCGGGCTCGTCGACCCGCAACGCGTGCGAGAGCTGCGCGACGACAAGGGGGTCACCTTCGCCGAGGCGGCGAGGGGCGCCGGTCTCGACCCCGCACTGATCGGCCCCGATGCCGCCCGCCTCGCAGCGATCTCCGCTTTCGTCGAGCTGCACGTTGAGCAGGGCCGAGGTCTCGAGGACCTGGGGCAGTCCGTCGCACTCGCGGGAGCGATCATCGCCCACGGCCGCTGGCACGTGCGCATCGACGGCCGTGGAGATCACGCCGGCGCCACCCGGATGGCCGATCGACAGGACCCGGTCGTGGTCGCCGCCGAGACGGTGCGCGCGCTCCGTGCGCACGCTCTCGTGGTCGACGACGCCCGCGGGACGATCGGCCGCATCAAGGTCACCCCCGGCGGCACCAACGTGATCGCGGCATCCGTCGACCTGTGGATGGACGTCCGCCATCGCGACGAGCCGGCGGTCAGGCGCATCGTCGAGGAGGTGACCGCCGCGACCGAGCGGTCGGCCGCCGCAGAGGGCTGCACGGTCAAGGTGACCGAGCAGTCGTTCTCCCCCACCGTCGCGTTCGACAACGGACTCCGCGAGCGGATGCACGCGGTGCTCCCCGACGCCCCCGTGCTCGACACGGGCGCCGGGCACGACGCGGGCGTGCTCGCCGGAGTCATCCCCACCGGCATGCTCTTCGTCCGCAATCCGACCGGCGCCTCGCACACACCTGCCGAGGCCGCCAGGCCCGAGGACGTCGCGGTGGGCGTGATCGCGCTGGCCGACGTGCTCGAAACCCTGATCACCCGCTGACCCTTCGACAGGCTCAGGGGCCCACCCTCACAATCGAAAGGAGAACGACATGGACATCACCTCGCAGGTCAACACCGGCTGGATGCTCACCGCAACCGTCGCCGTCACCCTCATGCTGCCCGGTCTCGCGCTGTACTACGGCGGCCTGTCGCGCACCAAGAACATCCTGAACACCATGATGATCGTGCTCGGCGGCTTCGCCGTCACCGCGGTCCTCTGGGTCCTGTACGGCTACGGCCTCACGCTCGGCGACTCGGTCGGCGGCGTGGGACTCATCGGAGACCCGACCGGGCTGTTCGGCATCCAGTCGCTGCTGGGCGCCGAGACGCCAGAGGGAGCCGTGCCCGGCATCCTCATCGCGGTCTTCCAGCTGATCTTCGCGGGCCTCACCGTCGGCATCATCGGCGGGGCGGTCGAAGGCCGGATGAAGTTCTCCAGCTGGCTGGTCTTCGCCGGTCTCTGGGCGACGCTCGTGTACTTCCCCGTCGCGCACTGGGTTTTCGCCTTCGACTCCGCCGACGGCTCGGTCACGGGCGGCTGGATCGCGAACAGCCTGCACGCGATCGACTTCGCCGGCGGCACCGCCGTGCACATGAACGCGGGTGTCGCAGCCCTCGTGCTCGCGATCTTCCTCGGCAAGCGCCGGCACTTCCCGAACGTCGGACGACCGGGCAACCTGCCGATCGCGATCGTCGGCGGCGGGCTCCTCCTCGTCGGGTGGTACGGCTTCAACGGCGGCTCGTCGGGTGGCATCAACGAGAGTGCGGGCGTCGCGGTCACCAACACCCTCGTCGCCGCCTGCGCCGGTCTTCTCGGCTGGCTCGTCGTCGAGCGGATCGTGCGGAAGGCGGCGACCTCGCTCGGTGCGATCTCCGGCGTGCTCGGCGGCCTCGTCGGAATCACCCCGGCCGCGAACTCCGTGTCTCCGATCGGTGCGATCATCATCGGCCTGCTCTCGGGAGTCGTCGCGTTCGCGACGCTCGGCCTGAAGGAGCGCTTCGGCTACGACGATGCACTCGACGCCGTCGCGATCCACATGTTCCCCGGCATCTTCGGCACCCTCGCGATCGGCTTCCTCGCCGACCCGGCTTCTCCGGCAGGGGCGCAGGGCATCTTCTTCGGCGGAGATGCGAGCCTGCTCGGCACACAGGCGATCGCGATCGTCGCGGTGTTCGCCTACACCGCAGTCGTCACCGCGCTGATCTCGTGGGTGCTCTCGAAGACGATCGGTCTGCGGGTCGGCGACGGCATCGAGATCATGGGACTCGACACCACGCTGCACGCCGAGACCGCC
Organism: Microbacterium natoriense; assembly: GCF_030816295.1. Lineage (NCBI taxonomy): Bacteria > Bacillati > Actinomycetota > Actinomycetes > Micrococcales > Microbacteriaceae > Microbacterium > Microbacterium natoriense. Next base: position 614,871 of record NZ_JAUSXV010000001.1, read on the forward strand.
TACGACCTGGACGACGTGCGCTCCTGAGCGCCGGTCCCCGAGAAAGGACATCATCATGAAGCTCATCACCGCAGTCGTCCAGCCCGGCGCTCTCGAGCCGATCAAGACCGCCCTCGCCGAGATCGGCGTCACCGGCATGACGATCCTCGACGCGAAGGGGCACGGAAGCCAGGTCGGAAAGGTCGAGGTGTACCGCTCGCAGCGGGTGAAGGTCGACTTCCTCCCCAAGATCCAGATCGAGACGATCGTGACCGATGAGGAGCTCGAGTCGGCGCTCGAGGCGATCCAGGAGGCAGCGCGCACGGGCGCGATCGGCGACGGCAAGATCTGGGTCACAGACGTTCTGCAGGTCATCCGGGTTCGCACGGGAGAGACCGGCCCGACCGCGATCCGCTGAGCACGTCATGTCGCACGGCACCCGCGTGAAGTCCCTCATCGTCCGCCCGACGGACGTCGCCCCGCAGGCATGGGCGAACGGTCTCGGGGTCACGCGGGTGCTCGCCGCGCGACCGGGATGGCGCATCAGTCTCGCGGAGATCGAGGGGCGGATGCCGTTCTCGCCGTTCCTCGGAGCCGATCGCCTGTTGATCCCCCTCAGCCCTGCGGGCGTCGCGCTCGAGATCAACGGCCGCGTGAGCCGCGTGCCGCAGCACTCGGCGATCACGTTCCGCGGAGAGGATCAGGTCTTCGCAGACACCGGCTCGGGCCGGGTGACCGTGGTGAACCTGATGGCTCGACGGTCGAGCGGACGCATGCAATGGGCGATCCGCCGAGTCTCGGGTGCGATCGCCGAGACCGCCGACGCGATCGTCGTGCTCGCAGGAAGGGTGGAGGTGCGCGGCGAGGTGGCGCCGCCGGGCGCCGTGATCCGACCGGACGCGCGGTCGATCGCGGTGTCCTCCCCCGACGCCTCGATCGCGATCATGCGGGTGCGTGAGCGCCGGCGGGATCGACCGCGGCTCTGACGCTCGAGAGGCGCGAGATCGTGCGTTACTGCTCCCCTGAGCTCTTCTTGAACTGACGCTCCCAGTCGCGCAGTTCGCTGCGGCCGATCAGGGAGTCCAGCGAGACCTGGAAGAGCAGTCCCTTGCGTGCGTTCACCTGCTTGATGTTGTCGACGATCTGCGTGGTGACGGCGCTCAGCGCTTCGCGGACCTCGCCGATGCGCTCGTCGGGCGCGTCCCACAGATCCGGCCGCGTGAGCAGATCGAGCAGGTAATCGCGGTCGAGGGCGGCGACCAGACGGGCGAGCTTGTCGGAGTACTCGGCCTCGGCGATGACGCTCTGGTCTTCACCCGCCTTCGCATCCAGGCGGATGAACAGCTGCTCGACGTGAGAGGCGAGCGCCTCGATGTTCGTCGCCGTCTCGGCGGCGATCGCGTTGCCCGCCACGGCGGCGTAGAAGGGGGCGAGCTCCCGCAGTCGATCGACCCGCAGACGGATGCCGGGCGGCACCGGGTCGGCGCTCTCGAGGGAGGGCGCTGACGTGCGTCGCCGGCGAGCGACCAGACCGACGGCGGTGCCTACGGCCGCCACCAGCACGACGCCGCCGATGATCACTGGCATGAGGAGGTCGGCGCCGCCGGAGCCGCTGCCCGGGTTCCCGCCGGCCGGAACCTCGGCTGAGATCTCCTGCACGGTCTCGAGGAGTGAGGAGGTCAGGTCGGCGCCCTCGTTCTGGTTCGCGATCGAGACCGCATCGTCGACGACCGACGACTCCGCCATCAGGTCATCGCCGACGGCGACGATCACGGTGGGCTGGGATGCGGCATCCGTCAGCTTCTCGATGACATACGTGCTGTACGGAGCATCTTGCCCGGCCTGCACGGGGAGCACGACGACGACCATGTCGGAGGGCACGCTGCCCGACAGCTCTTCCTGAAGGCTCTGCCATCCGGAGACATCGTGATCGACGTACACGTTCGTCGACTGGATGCCTTCGATGGCGTCGTCGATCCAGGGGTTCCCCGTCGATGAGAAATGGTGCATATGCGCCTCAGAAGTTGTTGATCACGGAGGCGAAGACGAGATCGATGCGCTCGGCGTTCGACGCGTCGAACAGCTGCCCGCCCGTGGCATCCGCGATCCGCTGCAGAGCAGAGGTGTCGGCTCCCTCTCCATACGCGATCGGGAATATACGCACAGGAGCGTCGCTTCCGCCCTCTTTGGTGCTCTTGCCGATCTTCGCGATCAGCGAGTCGAGCGAGGTGGCGGAGTCGGTGTCCTCGCCGTCGGAGAGCACGACGATCGCGTTGATGCGGCCGGGCTCGGCGCGTTCGCTCATGGCCTCGTAGGCAGTGAGGATCGCATCGTAGAGCGGCGTGCCGTTGCGTTGCGCGTAGTGCAGATCCTCAAGTGAGGAGTCGAGCTTCTCGCCGTCCGACCCGAGCGCGGTGACGTCGCGCAGAATCTGTATGCCTTCACCGGCATCCGATGAGATCCCCGTGGTGAACGCCCAGACGCCCACCTCGTCGGTGGAGCGGAAGTGATCGAGTGTGGTCTGCGCTCCCTGGATCGCTCCGTCGAGGCGAGACCGCCCGTCGCCGATCGGGTCGTCCATCGAGCCGGAGATGTCGATGAGTTCGAGCACGGAGGAGGGCTTGCGCACCTGCGTCCACTGATCGATCGCTGTCGAGATGACGTCGACGTCGGGTTTGGGCAGCGTCACCGCCGGCTGCGCGGGATCGACGCCGAAGTTCGCCGTGAACAGCTTGCCGAGCGGCACCGATTCGTCGAGTGGACGGAAGCCGTACTCGGGCAGGATCTTCTGGGCGTCGGTCGTCTGCAGGAAGGCGGCGAAGGCTTCTCCGGCAGTGCGCTGCTCGGCGGTGACCCACTGGGCGCCGAGCACCGTGACGGGGTTGTCCGACCACATCGAGCCGCCCGCGGGGTACACCGCCACCAGCTTGGTCTTGGGCGGGGTCAGGGTCTCACCCGGCTGCACCGTGTGCGAATCGGGGTTGCCCTGGTTGTAGTTGAGGAGCGAGGTCTCCTCGAGAGCCACCGCCGAGACGTAGGCAGAGCCGTTCGAGCCGTTCTGCGTCTCGTCGTAGAGCGTCGACAGGACGTTGCCTGTGGTGTCGCCGTAGTGGATCACGCACTCCTCGAACACGCGGGAGAAGTCGGCTGCGGCGTCGACGTCGGCCGAGGTGAGATCCGCCGATTTGCCGGATGCTTCGTACGACTGCATCAGGATCGTCGAGAGTCCCGTCGTCGAGGTGTTCGGGTTCGTCTTCGAGATCTTGAACGCGCCCCAGATGTCCTTCCCGACACTCCCCCAGCCCTCCGGGTCCTGGCACAGCTGCGACAGGTCGGTGATGCTGATCGGCTTGTCGGGCCAGCCGAGAGCCTTCGCCATCGGTTCGGGCATGCCGAACACGACCGGGGTGCGGGTGAACGACGCAGGTTCCCCGACGAGATTCGCCGACGCGGCGGCGGCGACGCGGTCGGTCCACACCGTGGAGGCCGGTGACCACAGCGTCGGCCACAGGTCGTGATCGTCGCTGGGCCAGTCGTCGCCCGCGGTGAGATAGCGTGCGGCGTTGCCGGACGAGACGTTGATCGGTCGCACGGTCGCGCAGGTCTTCAGGCCGTCGTGCTCGGGCGAGTCCTTGAAGGCCTCGGCGAGCTTGTCGAGCATGTTCACCTTCTCCGACGACGTCGCGATGGTGATGTGCGTGCAGCCGTCCGAGGGGAAACCCTGTCCTTCGGTGTCGGTTCCCGTGTCGTCGCCCGGCGTGCAGGCCGACAGGACCAGAGCGATGAGGGCCGTGGCCGCGATGGCGGCCGGCGTTCTGCGGAGGATCCTGCGTCGCGGGCTCATGGGCCTAGGGTATCCAGATAATCGTCTCCCGATCACTGATCCCGTCAGGTGAGCGCCGAAGTCCCCTGCAGCGCGTGCACGACGGGTGAGAGCTCGGGCTGCGCGACCGCCTCGCCGAGCGTGCGTTCGAGTGTCTCGTCGTGGATGGGATGCGCCTTCTCGTACAGCTCGCGCCCGGTCGGGGTCAGCTCGGTGTAGATGCCGCGGCGGTCGTCGGCGCACAGGATGCGGGTGAGCAGCCCGCGATCCTCGAGACGCGTGACGAGTCGTGTGGTGGCGCTCGGGCTCAGCGCCGCCGCGCGGGCCAGCTGCTGCATCCGCATGTGCCAGCCGTCCTGCCGGCTGAGCGCGTCGAGCACGGTGTATTCGACGACGGAGAGATCGACGGATGCTCCGAGTGCGCGTTCGAGCTCGGTCTCGATGATTCCGTGCAGAGCCGCCAGGGTGCGCCATCCGCGTGCCCGGATCTCGACGGCGTCGTCGGAGATGCCCATGATGTCCTCCACAAAAGTAGTTGCTTGCGCGGGATAATTGCGTGTGCAATGATTAATGCTCGCGACGCAAAATCCCGCGTCTGCAACTACTTTAGCAGAGAGCTCATCATGCCACTCGGACTCATCGCACTCGCCATCGGCGCCTTCGGGATCGGACTCACAGAGTTCGTGATCATGGGCCTGCTGCCCGAGGTCGCCGCCGATTTCGGCGTCACCGAAGCCACCGCAGGCTGGCTCATCTCGGGCTATGCGCTCAGCGTCGTCGTCGGCGCCCTCGGCCTCACGGCGGCAACCACACGACTGCCACGCAAACCCGTTCTGCTGGGACTCGTCGTGCTGTTCATCGCGGGCAACGCGCTCACCGCGCTGGCCGCCGACTACCCGGCGGCCATGGCCGGCCGCATCATCGCCGCGCTGTGCCACGGCGCGTTCTTCGGCATCGGCTCGGTCGTCGCGGCAGACCTCGTCGCTCCGGCCAAGAAGGCCCGCGCGATCGCCATCATGTTCACGGGACTCACGGCCGCCAACGTGTTCGGCGTGCCATTCGGCACGTTCGTCGGACAGCAGTTCGGCTGGCGTGCGACGTTCTGGGCCATCTCCGCGATCGGAGTGGTCGCCTTCGCCGGCATCGCGCTGCTCGTCACCGTACCGCCCGCCACGAGTGAGAAGGTGAGCCTGGTGCACGAGCTCCGCGCCTTCCGCTCCAGGCAGGTCTGGCTCTCACTCACCGTGACCGTGCTCGCGTACGGCGGCATGTTCGGCGCCTTCACCTACATCGCGTACACGCTCACCGGGGTCACCGGCTTCGCGGCCTCCGCCGTGCCGTGGCTGCTCGTGCTGTTCGGGATCGGCCTCGTGATCGGCAACGCCGTGGGCGGACGCCTCGCCGATCGCTCGATCGACCGCACGCTGCTCGGCTTCACCGGTCTGCTGCTGCTGATCCTGATCACCTTCGGACTGCTCGCCTGGTCGCAGCCCGCCACCATCGCGATCCTCGTGCTGCTCGGCGCGTTCGGCTTCGGCACGGTTCCCGGCCTGCAGAGCCGCATCATGCAGTACGCAGGCGGAGCCCCCACGCTCGCATCCGGCGCCAACATCGGCGCCTTCAACGTCGGCAACGCGCTGGGCGCGTGGGCCGGCGGCGTCGGCATCGCTGCAGGGCTCGGCTACACCTCGCCCATCTGGATCGGCGCCGCCATCACGGCATCCGGTCTGGTCGTGATGACCGTCGCCGCCCTCACGGCGCGACCCGCCCGGCACTCTGCGACCGGCACCGTCCGCACCGTCGCCGCCTGACCGTACCCCCACAGAAAGCAAGAGAATGACCATCCCCACCCGCACCCTGAACAACGGCATCGAGATGCCCCAGCTCGGTTTCGGAGTCTTCCAGGTGCCGGATGCCGAGACGACCGCGGCCGTGTCGGTGGCGCTCGAGGCCGGCTACCGGAGCATCGACACCGCCGCGATCTACGGCAACGAGGCGGGCGTCGGTCGAGCGCTGGCGGAGTCGGGCATCGCCCGCGACGACCTCTTCGTCACCTCGAAGGTCTGGATCAGCGACCACGGCTACGACAGCACTCTGCGCGCGTACGACGCCGCGTTAGAGCGACTGGGTCTCGACCACCTCGACCTGTTCCTCATCCATTGGCCGATTCCCGCTGCGGGCACCTATCCCGAGACGTGGCGCGCTCTCGAGAAGCTCTACGCCGACGGACGCGTGCGAGCGATCGGCGTCTCGAACTTCGAGCCCGAGCATCTCGTGCGTCTCGAGACCGAGTCGGGCATCGTTCCCGCGGTGAACCAGGTCGAGCTGCACCCCGCGCTGCAGAACCGTGCGGTCGTCGAGGCGAACAGCGCTCGCGGCATCGTGACCGAGGCGTGGAGCCCGCTCGCCCAGGGGGCGGTGCTCGGCGACCCGGCCGTGCTCTCGATCGCCGAGCTCCACGGGAGGACCCCTGCGCAGGTCGTGCTCCGCTGGCACCTGCAGCAGAGGCGCATCGTGATCCCGAAGTCGGTGACGCCCGCGCGCATCGCCGAGAACCTCGACGTCTTCGGCTTCGACCTGTCGGCGGACGAGCTCGCGGCGATCGACGGGCTCGAACGCGATGGCCGCACCGGCCCGCACCCGGCGGAGTTCAACGGATGAGATCGGGCTGCTGCGCCCGCATGAACTCCTCGGCCGTGCGCACCTGATCGGCGCTCGGGCGGATGCCGGTGTACAGCACGAACTGCTCGAGCGCCTGCAGCGTCGCGACCTCCGCGCCGGTGATGACGGTCTTCCCCGCGGCACGGCCGGCCCGCACCAGCGGGGTCTCGGCGGGCAGCGCCACGACGTCGAACACGACGGATGCCGCCGACACCTGCTCCTCGCTGAACGACAGGTCGTGCTCCTCCGCTCCCCCGGCCATGCCGATGGGCGTGATGTTCACGATGATGTCCGCCGTGCGGGCGCCGGCGTCCGCGGTCCAGTCGAAGCCGTAGAGATCGGCGAGACCTCGCCCGTTCGCCTCATTGCGCGCCGCGATCGTCACGTTCGTGAATCCCGCGTCGCGGAAGGCGGCGGCGGTGGCCTTGGCCATGCCGCCCGAACCCTTCAGCAGCACAGCGGCTGCGGCATCCAGTCCGTTCCGCGCGATCAGCTGCGCGATGGCCGAGTAGTCGGTGTTGTACGCCGTGAGCACGCCGTCGTCGTTGACGATCGTGTTGACCGAATCGATCGCGGAGGCGGAGGGATCCATGCGGTCGACGAGCGCGATCACGTCCTCCTTGTAGGGCATCGATATCGCGCATCCGCGGATGCCGAGACCGCGGACTCCTGCGATCGCCTGCCCGAGATCCGTAGGCGCGAAGGCCTTGTAGATCCAGTTCAGGCCGAGCTCCTCGTAGAGGAAGTTGTGGAATCGGGTGCCGTTGTTGCTCGGACGCGCCGAGAGCGAGATGCACAGGGTCATGTCCTTGTTCAGCATGGTCACGCCACAAGGGTAACGCTCTCGGGAACCGAATTCCGGGGGCTGACGGGAACGGTCGGGGTCGCCTAGGGTGTAGGTGCATGCACAGGGGATTGATCGTCTCCGTCCTTCCCCAGAGGACGGGAAGCCTTCCCCAGAGGCGCGACGATCCGTGTATGCGATTGGGCCCCCTCGAGCAGTTCAGTCCCCAATGGGCCGCTCGAGGGGGTCGCTATCCCCCTCCTGAAGATTTTCGAAGAATGTCCCCCAAATGGGGGACAAGGACGTCGCGTTGGGGATATGCTTATTCCTGACGCACCCTCCGGTCGTCTTCGGCCCTCATCGCTCCCCCCGCGGTGAGGGCCACACAATTTTTCGGGCTCGAGCCGCGACCTCTGTGTGTCGTGACATGACGCCTCGTGCAACATTTCTGTTACGGGCTGACCCCTGCTCTTCCGCTCACGCCGTGCTCCACTATCTTTGAGCTCGTCGGTGCATCCTGCGTCGGCTTCTTTTCCAGCAGAACAGGCAGTAAATGAGCACCCAGGGCACGGTCAAGTGGTTCAACTCGGAGAAGGGCTTCGGCTTCATCTCCCCCGACGACGGCGGCGCTGACGTTTTCGCGCACTACTCCGCCATCGAAGCATCCGGCTACCGGTCTCTCGAAGAGAACCAGCGAGTCGAGTTCGAGGTCGCGCAGGGCCCCAAGGGCCTGCAGGCAGAGAACATCCGCCCGCTCTAAGCGCGGATTCCACCGGAACTCCCCGACCGGGGCCGACATCATGTGCGGCATCCGGCGGGGAGTTCTGTGCTTTCCGGTGGCTCTCTCGGAGGAGAACGCGCACTCGGGAGGAGCTTCGGGCTGAAATCCTCAGCCTGAGCGCGGGAACTCCTCCCGAACGCGTGCCGGGGCGCGTCGCTCCCGGAGGAGTGGCGCCGGCGCGGGATTCAGCTCAGCAGCAGGGCGCGCAGCTCCTCGGCGGATGCTGCGCGGAACGCTGCGTCATCGCCCTCGTGCGCGTCGCTGAAGCCCCATTCGACGAAGATCACGGGCACGCCGTTGACGTTGCCACCTTCGACGTCGTGGTGTCGATCTCCGATCAGCACGGGGCGCGAGGTGTCGGCTCCCCCCTCCGTCAGGCGCTTGAGAGCCTCGACGACGATGTCGGCCTTCGAGGCGAGAGTCGATTCGTCGGGCGTCGCACCCACCGTGGCGAGGAAGTACGGGCGCAGCTCGAAGTGGTCGACGAGCGCGTCGACCTGGTTCTCCGGCTTCGAGCTCGCCGTCGCCTGCGGGATGCCGGCGGCGTGCAGCTCGCGGATGATCTCGGGCACGCCGGGGTACGTGTTCACGTCGGTCGTGTATCCGTCGGCCTTGCCGAGCGTGCGGTAGAAGGCGACGGCTTCGGACGACTGCTCAGGCGTCATGCCCGCCTGCACCTGGAACGACTCGAACATCGGCGGACCGATCCAGTGCACGAGGTCGTCCCTCGTCGGCGCCGGGTGCCCGAAATGCGTGAGGGCGACGTTCAGCCGACGGAGGATCCCGACGGACGCGTCGATGATCGTGCCGTCGACGTCCCAGAGGACGCAGGAATAGGGGGAGGAGGGCATGCTTCCAGCCTATGGGCTGCGACTGCGCGGCTCAGAACAGCCGGGGGATGCCCGACTCGATGCCCTTCATGTCGTCGTAGTCGAGCACCAGGCAGCGGATGCCGCGGTCTTCGGCGAGCACGCGGGCCTGGGGCTTGATCTCCTGCGCCGCGAAGACGCCCTGCACGGGGGAGAGGTGCGGGTCGCGGCCGAGCAGCTCGAGGTAGCGGGTGAGCTGCTCGACGCCGTCGATGTCGCCGCGGCGCTTCACCTCGACGGCGATCGCCACGCCGCCGGCATCGCGCACCAGAAGGTCGACGGGACCGATCGCCGTCGGGTACTCGCGGCGCACCAGCGTCGCCCCCTCGGAGATCAGGTCGACCTGCTCTGCGAGAAGGCGCTGCAGGTCGGCCTCGACGCCGTCCTTCTGCAGGCCGGGGTCGATGCCGAGGTCGTGGTTCGAATCGTGGATGATCTCGTAGATCTGCACGCGCAGAGCGTCGCCGGTCTTCTTGTGCGTGACTCGCCACACCTCGACGACCCCCGCGATCGCCTCTTCCTCGCCCGGCTCCTCGGGAGCGAGCGTGCAGGGAGGGCTCATCCAGTTCAGCGGCTTGTAGCTGCCGCCGTCGGAGTGCACGAGCAGACTCCCATCGCCCTTGTGCACCAGCAGACGCGTGGCGAGAGGGAGGTGGGCATTGAGCCGCCCGGTGTAGTCCACGGAGCAGCGGGCGATGACGAGACGCACCCGTCGAGCCTACTTCGTCGCGGAGCCGTCAGCGGCCGAGCATCCCGTCGAGCGCATCGAAGACACCGAGCTCGGCCGCCGCCGAACGTGCGACCAGGAACCCGATGATCCCGATGAGCCAGGCCGTGTTCTCCGCACCGGTGCGCTGCATCCAGGCGGCGAACCGCTCGAGCGGCCGCTGCACGAGCGGCGCGGCGACCACCCGCAGCGCGAGCAGGACGAGAGCCGGGGCCACCATGAGGGCGCAGTACGCGACGAGGGAGAGGACCCGGAAGGGCGTGCTGACGCCGGCGTCGGCGAGCATCGTCATCGCGAGGATGTAGGGGAGCATCGTGGCGACCTCGACCAGCCCGGCCGTGATGGCGACGGCCATCACCGCTGCGCCACGGGTCCGAGGATCGAGCAGGCGATCCCGCCAGCGGGTCACGCGGCCCGACGGCGCCGCATCGGACTCGGTGGGCGTGGCCGCCTCGTGATCGCTGGAGCCGGTCGTGACGGATGCCGACGCCGCCGCACGCGCAGGGGCTCGGTGCGTCGACGCGGGCGGCCCGGTCGGCATCGTGAAGGCGACGATGATCAGCCCGACCCCTACCACGAGACGCGTGACGACCCCGGCCGGCGAAGCGAGGAACCCGGAGGCGACGTCGACGACGTTGACCAGACCCCAGAGGAACAGCAGACCCACGAGCAGGTAGAACGCGCCGATCGTTCCGAGGTAGAGCAGGATGCGCCCGGTGCGCACACGTCCGGGACTGAGGAGGAGGAAGACGGGGATGAGCAGCGTGCCGACGCTGAGGCCGTCGACGAGAGCCAGCACGGCAAGTGCGAGGGGGAGGGGCAGGCCGCCGAGGAGTTCCATGCTCCCAGCGTCACGCGGGCGACGCCGAGGCGGATCGGGCGAAGGTCGCGGTCGCCGTGGCCGATTTCTCATCCCTTGGTCGGATGCGGCCGTGGGGAGGTCGTGATTGCATGAGGGGATGAAGGAGGCGACTGCTGACAGCATCCGCGGCTGGTACCTGGCGCATCGCTCTCCGATCGACGCGCTGCTGATCGCCGGGCTCAGCGTCGTCTCCGCTCTCCTCGGCTTCAGCGGGAACTGGAGCGTTCTCTCCGTGCTCCCCGCCGACGTCTCTCCCTGGTGGACGCTGGCGACGGCCGTGCCCGCGTGCGTCCTCGTGCTGACGAAGCACCGTGCGCCGTGGGCGTCGTTGATCGTCGCCACGGTGATATTCGGCGTCGACCTGTTCACGACCGGGGGGCTCGGCCCGCTCGTCGTCCTCCTCGACGTGCTCTGGACCGCGGTGTTCGTCGCCCGCCCGTCCGTCCGCGGCCGTGTCCTCGTCGCGGCTGCGGTCGGCGTCGCGATCATCTTCATCATCGCGGTGATGAGACCGGAGGGGTCCGCTCCTCTCGCCCTTCTCGTCGCCGTCCAGTTCGGCGCCCTCGTCGGCACCGACTACTGGTGGGCGGTCGCGGTGTCCCAGGCGCACGAGCTTGCCGAACTCCATCGTCAGCGTGCCGAGGAGGCGGCTGCTGTCGCTGAGCGAGATCGCGAGGAAGCGGTGCAGCGCGAGCGCGAGTCGATGGCGAGAGAACTGCACGATGTGGTCGCCGGCCACGTGCTGGCGATGGCCATCCGCGCGGAGGCCGCGCTGTCGGTGCCGGCGGACGAGAAAGTCGACAGGGCCGCGCTGCGTGCCGTCAGGGATGCCGGACTCGACGCGCACAGCGCGCTGCGGTCGATGATCGTGGTGCTGCGCCGCGGCGACGGACAGCTGTCGCCGACGCCGCGGATCGACGACATCGGGGCGCTGGCCGCGGACGCGCGGCGGGCGGGGCTGCAGGTGGACGTGACGGTGGCGCAGCTCGCCGCCATGCCGGCCGCCGTCGAGCAGGCGGCGGTGCGCATCGTGCGCGAGGCGCTGTCGAACTGCGTCCGGCACGCCAGCGGGTCGCACGTCGAGGTGAGGGTGGATGGCGTCGGCGACGGCGTGCATGTGCGGGTCGACTCCCGCGGAGGAGCCGAGCTCGTCGCGACGTCCTACGCCGGGGGAGGCTGGGGACTCAGCATGCTCGCTGAGAGGGTCGACGCCCTCGGCGGACGGTTCTCGGCGGGCCCGCGGCCCGGCGGGTGGCGGGTCGATGCGCGACTTCCGGCGGCCGTGTCGTGAGCGGTGGACCGACCGTGCTCATCGCCGACGACCACGCGGCGATCAGGGCGGGGCTGCGCATCATGCTGGAGTCTCACGGCGTCGCCGTGGTGGGGGAGGCGGCCGACGGTGAAGTCGCGGTGCGGAACGCGGCCGCTCTGCGCCCGGACGTCGTGCTGATGGATCTGCGGATGCCGGGACGCGACGGCGTCTCGGCGACTCGCGAGATCGTCGAGCGTGGCCTGAGCGACGTGCTCGTATTGACGAGCTTCGACGAGGACGAGCTGGTGTTCGGCGCGATCGGCGCGGGTGCGGCGGGCTTCCTGCTCAAGACCGCCGATGCTGCATCCCTGGTCGCCGCGGTGCGGGCGGTGGCCTCCGGCGACGGTGCACTCGACCCGCGCGTCACGAGGCGAGCGCTCGCCGCGGCAGCCCTCGCGGCGAAACCGTCGACGACCGCCGAGGCCCCCCTGTCGGCGCTGACCGCGCGTGAGCAGGAGGTTCTCGACGGCATCGTCTGCGGGTGGTCGAACGCTCAGCTCGCGCAACGTCTGGGCATCAGCGTGCCGACCGTGAAGACGCACGTCTCGAATGTGCTCGCCAAACTCGGCGCCCGCAGCCGTTCGCATGCGGCCGCGCTCGTGCGCCGGATCGACGGGTGACGCCGACTACTTGTTCGCCGAGGTCATCTGGTCTTCGCGGAGAGGACGGGCTGCGGCCGAGAAGAGTCCCGAGAGCGCCGCGAGCACGACCAGGATGTAGAGGGTGTTGAGCAGGCCGATGTGCTCGCTGATGAAGCCGAGGACAGGAGGGCCGCCAAGGAAGGCGATGTAGCCGATGGTCGCAGCCGCGCTCACGCGGGCGGCGGCCTTGGCCGGGTCGTCGGCGGCTGCCGACATGCCCAGGGGGAAGCCGAGCGAGGCGCCGACACCCCAGAGCGCGGCGGCGACGAAGACGAGCGGCGTGTTGGGCGCCAGGATGAACAGCAGGATGCCGGCCGCGGCGGTGATGGCGAGGATCCGCAGCACGATCACGCGTCCGAACCTGTCGACCAGCGGGCCGCCGAACAGGCGGACGACGGTCATCGCGACCGAGAACGTGGCGAGGGCCGCAGCGCCCGCCGCGGGCCCGGCGCCGTGATCTTCGGAGACGCCGAGCGCGAGCCAGTCGTTCGCACCGCCTTCGGCGAACGACATGCCCAGCATCACGATGCCCAGCGCATAGGTGCGCGGCTCGCGCCACGCCTCGAGCGCGACGTGCATGCGCTCACGCCAATGCGGCTTCTCGGCGGGAGAGGGATCGAGGGCGGCCTCGCGGTTGGGCACGTTCGCGAAGCAGACCACCGCGAGCACCGCGATCACCGCCGCGACGACGAACGCGTGAGCCGAGACGTTCGCACCGAGCTGCACGGCCAGGGCGCCCGCACCGGCGCCGATCACGGTGCCGAAGCTGAAGAAGGCGTGGAACACCGGCAGGATCGTCTTGCCCATCTGCTGCTCGACCGCGGTGGCCTCGACGTTCATCATGACGTCGAGCGAACCGTTGCCGAAACCGAAGAGGACGAGGCCGACGAGCACCACGGGGAGCGATCCGAGCACGTTGGTGCCCAGGCCGATCAGCGCCACGCCGACTCCGAAGATGAGCATCGTCACGAGCATCCCGAGCCGCGCTCCGGTGCGCGCCATCACGGCCGGACTCGTGGAGATGCCGATGATAGACGCGATGCCCATGCCGAGCAGCAGCAGGCCCATCTGGGCGTTGTCGATGCCGAGCGAGACCTTGATGTCGGGCACGCGCGAGGCCCACGTCGCGATCGACAGGCCGCTCGCGAGGAAGATCGCGAAGATCGCGGCACGCCAGCGGACGAACTGAGAGCGGGTGAGGGCGGTGTCCATGCCGCACAGCCTATCGAATCGATTCGATCGTTTGAAACCCGGGCGAGCTATCCTCGGAGTATGACCAGTCACGAGTCGGTGCGCCGCGCGACGATCGCCGACGTCGCGCGAGCAGCCGGAGTCGCGACGTCGACGGCCTCCGTCGTCTTCAGCGGCAAAGCCAAGGTGTCGGCGACGACACGCGAGAAGGTGCTCGCCGCCGCCGCCGATCTCGGTTACACCGGGCCCGACCCGCGCGCCGCGTCATTGCGTCGCGGGCGCAGCGGGATCGTCGCCGTCGTGCTCGAGGGGCACCTGCGCGCGGCCTTCCTCGACCCGGTGACCACGGCGATGATGGACGGCCTGACCGACGGCCTCGCCGACCTCAGCGCCGGAATCCTGCTGCTTCGCGACGACCCGGGGGAGAGTGACGGCTCTGCGCTCGCGAACGCCCCGGTCGACGCCGTGGTGCTGATCGGATGCTCTGGCCGCACGCGAGCATCGCTCGACATCGTCCGCAGCCGGGGTCTGCCCGTCGTCGTCATCGAGGGGGATGCGGGGGAGGGGGTCCCGCAGATCATCCTCGACAACGTCGCAGCGGCAGCCGATGTCGCCCGACACGTGCGAGACCTCGGGCACCGGGATGTCGCGCTCGTCACCCTGCACCTCGACGCCGCTCGCGAGCGCGGCGTCGTCACGCAGGAGCGAGTCGACCGCGCGACCGTCGACGTCACGATCGATCGCCTCGAGGGCATGCGGTCGATCTTCCCCGATGCCCCGGCCATCTCGGCAGCGGGCAGTCTGATCGACGAGGGCCAGCTGGTCGGAAGAATGCTCCTCGCGGATGCGGCGCACCGTCCCACCGCGATCCTGGCGCAGAGCGACCTGCTCGCTGTCGGTGTGATCCGAGCCGCCGAGGAGCTGGGCCTCCGGGTACCCGAAGACCTCTCGGTCGCCGGCTTCGACGGGATCGCCGTCGACGGGCTCGGCGGACCTGTGCTCACCACGAGTGTGCAGCCCGCCGTCGAGAAGGGGCGCGCCGCGGGAGAGCAGGTCGCGAGGATGCTCCGCGGAGAGCAGGGCGTGAACGTGCACTTCACGTGCCGATTCCGCGCCGGCGCGACGACCGCCGCGCCCCGCTGACAGGGGTCAGGAGTGCGCGGGGCCCACAGGGAGGGTGCGGGATCCGAAGTCGAGGATCGTGTAGCGACCGCACGACACGACCTGCTCGGGAATCGCCGACTCGGGCAGCTGCCACTGCACGCTCTGCGAGTCCTGGAGGAGGAACGACACCGCCTGTGCATCGAGGTCGCTGCGATTCACCAGCCACGCGTAACCGTTCAGCCGATGGTCGACCTGCACGAGCTGAGCGGGGTCGTCGAGGTGCGTCTTCGGGAGCCGCACGGTCCAGAACTGGCCGGCGCCGGTGCGGCCCGACGCGGTCACCCAATCGGTCACGCATGTGAGATCGGGGTCGGGGCGATGCGCCGCAGCCTCAAGGCGAGGGACCGCTCAGCGCCCCGGCGACGATGATGAGGGCCGCGGCGATCGCACCGAGAGGCCGGGGCATCCGCACGGTTCGCGGCGAGGCGACCAGGGCGAAAAGAGGAGCGAACACAACCGGCTGCAGGTAGCGGGCCGCGTGCGTGCCGAGAGCGATGGCGCCGATCACCACGATGAGAGGCAGCATCCACCCCGCTGAAGCCACGAGGCGCTCGCCGTCCGTCGCAGCGCGCACTGTACGCAGCACCGAGAGAGCGAGCAGAACGACGACGACCAGTGCGCCGAGTATGCCGAGCGGCGTCGAGAGGCGCTCGGCGAGCAGGCCGCCGTAGTACCCGATCGATTCTCGCCAGAGCTCGGGCTGCGCGTATCCGGCACCGGTGTTCGCGATCCATGCCGTGAACGGAATACGCGCGAGGAGGCCGAGGAGCGTGCCGCCTACGAGAACGGCGATCGCGACCGGCATCCAGCGCCGATATCGACCGCGCATCGCACCGACGGCGAGGAGAACCGTCAGCGGCGCGGTCGCCCATGCCGCGAACAACGGGTTGCTCAGAGTTGCGATGATCGTGACGGCCCCGACCGCGACGAATGGCCAGCGACCCGCTCCGTCGACAGCGCGGCGCAGCAGACCGACCACGATCATCACGGCGACGACGGTCGAGGAGTAGTACGTCGTGGTGAGCTGCAGGGAGGCGAGCTCGAGGGCGTCGCGCGACGCCGAGGTCTCGGTGACCGCCACGACTCCGAACAGCGATAGCGCGATCAGAGACCAGCCGACGGGCGAGGCGCCGGCTCGATGAGGCCCGGCGATCAGGCGGATGGCGCCGTACACGGCGAGGAGGTTCACGATGGCGTTGATCGCGAGCAGCGTGTTCAGATCGTCGGAGGCGAGCAGAGAGAGACCCGCGAACACGGCGGACTCCGGAAGGAAGAGCACGCTCGACATCGCCCAGTCGAGAGGTTCGCCAGACAGGATCGAGCGCGTGAGCATCGCGACGATCAGTGAATCCCCGTCGCGGAACAACAGCTCGGAACGAGCGGATGCCGCCACCTGCGCGGCGACGGCGATCGACATGCCGAGAGCGGTGCACCACCCCAGCAGCTCCCGCGCCCACACCCGTCGCATGTGACAACTCTCGCACGGGGCCCGCACGCGCCCGGGTAAACTGGATGGACACCCGCCCGCCAGCGCCGCAAGGCCGACGAGCCCCGAGGGAGCCACGATCATGCTGACTCTCCTCAGCGCCTTCCTCCTCTCCTCGGTTCTCATGCCCGTTCTGGTGCGCTGGATGGGCGCTCGGGCGTTCTTCATCGCCGCTCTTATTCCAGCCGCGGCATTCATCCACGCGCTGATGCTGACGCCGCAGGTTCTCGACGCCGGATCCACGCCCTTCGAGTCGGTCGCCTGGATTCCGCAGCTGGGGCTGGACATGTCGATGCGCATGGACGTGCTCGGCTGGGTGCTGACTCTCATCGTCACCGGTGTCGGCGCGCTCGTGCTCTTCTACTGCCGCTGGTACTTCCATGACGACTCGGCCGGTCTCGGGCAGTTCGCGGCCGTGCTGCTCGGCTTCGCCGGAGCGATGTACGGGCTCGTGCTCACCGACGACCTGGTCATGCTCGTCATGTTCTGGGAGGTGACGAGCATCCTCTCGTACCTCCTCATCGGCTACTACCGCCGCCGCGCCGCCAGCCGCCGTGCCGCACTGCAGGCGCTGCTCGTCACGACACTCGGCGGCCTGATCATGTTCGTGGGCGTCGTGCTGCTCGTCGTCGACGCCGGCACTTCGAGCATCCGCGAGATCCTCGCACTCGCCCCCACCGGGCCGATCGTGGACGCGGCGATCGTGATGCTGCTGATCGGCGCGATCAGCAAGTCGGCGCTGTTCCCCTTCCACTTCTGGCTGCCTGGCGCCATGGCGGCGCCGACTCCGGTCAGCGCGTACCTCCACGCCGCCGCCATGGTCAAGGCAGGCATCTACCTCATCGCGCGCTTCGCGCCGATCTTCGCATTCAGCGGCCCGTGGCGGCCGATCCTGATCGCACTGGGCGTCTTCACCATGCTGCTGGGCGGCGTGCAGGCCCTCCGCGAGACCGATCTCAAGCGCATCCTCGCCTTCGGGACGGTGAGCCAGCTCGGCTTCTTCGCGGTCGTGATCGGCTACGGCACGCAGGCGTCGGCTCTGGCCGGGCTCGCCCTCGTGATCGGTCACGCGCTGTTCAAGTCGGCGCTGTTCCTCATCGTCGGCGTGATCGACCGTCAGCTCTCCACTCGAGACATCACCGAGCTGTCGGGGGTCGGCCGTCAGGCGCCGGTCTTGGCCGTGACGGCTTTCGTCTCGGTCGCCTCGATGGCGGGCATCGCACCGACCATCGGATTCGTCGCCAAGGAGTCGGCGCTCACCGCCCTTCTCGACGACGCGCTGGGCGGCTCGGTCTGGGGTCTGGTCGCCCTCGTGGGCATCGTCCTCGGGTCCATGCTCACTGCGGCATATGGCGCGCGATTCCTGTGGGGTGCGTTCTTCTCCAAGCGCGACGAGCGCGGAGATCGGTTGCCCGACACGGCGTGGCCCGGCCCGCCGGTCGGTTTCGTGGCCGCCCCCATCGTGCTCGCGGCGCTCACGATCGCGGCCGGGCTCGCCGCCCCGGCGCTCGACGTCGCTCTGCACGGCTATGCGATCACCGCGACGCCGGGTCTCGATCACGCGGGCGACGCCGCCGAAGGGCCGGGACACCTCGCCCTGTGGCACGGCTTCGAGCCCGCACTCGGCATCTCGATCGGCTCGATCCTGCTCGGCATCGGGGTCTTCCTGCTGACCCGTCGCACGGGGTGGGACCGCAGGCCGCGAGTGCTGCCGTTCACCGCCGCCGACGCGTACTACTGGGTGGTCCGCGCGATCGACCGGCTGTCGGTACTGAGCACGACGCTGACGCAGCGGGGTTCGCTGCCGGTCTACGTCGGCACGATCTTCGTCGTGTTCGTGGCGGCCGAGACCACCGCGCTGCTCGCGAGCGACATCGACCGCTTCCAGCTCTCGGCCTGGCACACTCCGGCGCAGATCGCGGCCGCACCCCTGATGGCGGTCGCCGGCATCTTCGCCGTGCGCGCGCAGAAGCGATACACCGGCGTCGTGCTCGTGTCGGTCACGGGCCTCGGCATGGTCGCCCTCTTCGCGACGAGCGGGGCGCCCGATCTCGCGCTCACGCAGATCCTCGTCGAGACGGTGACGATGGTCACCTTCGCGCTCGTACTCCGGCGGCTGCCGGCGCGGATGGGCGAGCACAACGCCTCGGTCGGCCGCATCCCCCGTGCCCTGCTCGGCATCGGGGTCGGCGTCACCATGGCTCTCGTCGCGATCGTCGCGACGCAGTCGCGCGTCGCCGATCCGATCTCGGCGGCGTTCCCGAAGCTCGCGTACGAGATCGGGCACGGCAAGAACGTCGTCAACGTCGCCCTGGTCGACCTGCGCGGCTGGGACACCATGGGCGAGCTCTCCGTGCTCGTCCTCGCGGCGACGGGAGTCGCCTCCCTCGTCTTCGTGACCCATCGCGCCGACCTGCTCGCCGAGACCAGGACTCTTCCCCGGACCACTCGCCGCGCGACGCGCAGCAGGCCGCTCGTCGAGACCACCGACGGCATCCGCTTCCAGACGTCCGAGAACCGCAGCAGCCCTCGCGCCTGGCTCGTCGGCGGCACGAACATGAAACCCGAGAACCGGTCGATCCTGCTCGAAGTGATCGTCCGTGTGCTGTTCCACACCATCATCGTCGTGTCGATCTTCCTGCTGTTCTCGGGGCACAACCTGCCCGGCGGCGGCTTCGCGGGCGGCCTCGTGGCGGGTATGGCCCTCGTGATGCGGTACATCGCGGGCGGACGCTGGGAGCTGGGCGCCGCGGCGCCCACCGATGCCGGGCGACTGCTCGGCACGGGGCTCGTGCTGGCGGTCGGCTCGGCGGTCGTGCCGCTGTTCTTCGGCCTGGCCCCGCTCACCAGCCGATTCTGGGAGTGGGAGATCCCGGGGCTCGGTCACATGGAGTTCGTCACATCGACGATCTTCGACATCGGGGTGTATCTCGTCGTGATCGGGCTGGTGCTCGACGTTCTGCGCAGTCTCGGCGCCGAGGTCGATCGGCAGGCCGCAGCCCTTAGACAGGCTCAGGAACCTTCGACAGGCTCAGGGACCCAATCGCGGGCGAGAGGGGTGAACATCTGATGGATGTGTCGCTGACCCTCATCGTCATCATGGCCGTGCTGTTCGCGTGCGGCGTGTACGCGATGCTCGAGCGCAGCCTCACCAGGGTGCTCATCGGATTCCTGCTGCTCGGCAACGCCACGAACCTGCTGCTGCTGATCGTCATGGGCGTGCCGGGGAACGCGCCGTTCTTCGGCACCGAGGGCGAGATGAGCGACCCCTTGCCGCAGGCGCTCACCCTCACGGCGATCGTCATCACGTTCGCCGTCTCGGCCTTCCTGCTCGCCCTCATCTACCGTTCCTGGCAGCTGGGCCAGGCCGACACCGTCGAGGACGACGAAGACGACATCGCGATCCGCGGCCGCACGGATGCCGAGGAAGATCTCATGGGCGACGACGAGGGCGACTACGCCGACGACGACGCCACGACCGACTTCGTCGGCCTGCAGACAGCCCCGATCACGGTGCTGCACATGCGCGATCATCCTGCGATCGTCGACGGGGCGCCAGTCGACCGGCCGGTCGCGCCCGTCCTTCGACAGGCTCAGGAACCCGGGGGACAGGCTCAGGAACCCAGAGGTCAGGCTCCAGAAGCCGGAGAGGAGGACGGCCGATGAACTCGCTCATCCCCCTTCTGGTCGCCCTGCCGCTCCTCGGGGCCGCGATCACGCTGATCTTCGGGCGCAACGCGCGAGTGCAGTCGATCGTCACCGTGGTGACGCTGGTGGTCGTCTCGATCATCGCGGCCGTGCTGCTGGTCGTGGTCGATGCCGGTGCCCCGCTCGCGGTCTCGGTCGGCGGCTGGCCGGTGCCGTTCGGCATCGTGCTCTACGTCGATCGGCTCGCGGCCCTGCTCGTCCTGGTGTCGAGCATCGTGCTGCTCGCGGTGCTCCTCTTCTCGGTCGGCCAGGGCATCGCAGACGGGGCGGAGGAGACCCCGATCTCGATCTTCAATCCGTCGTACCTGATCCTCGCGGCCGGCATCTTCAACGCGTTCATCGCGGGCGACCTGTTCAACCTGTACGTCGGATTCGAGATCCTGCTCGTCGCGTCGTACGTGCTGATCACCCTCGGCAGCACCGAGTCCCGCATCCGCACCGGCGCCGTCTACATCGTCGTCTCGCTGGTCTCGTCGATCCTGTTCCTCGCCGCGATCGCGATGGTCTACGGCGCGCTCGGCACCGTGAACATGGCGCAGATCGCCGAGCGGATGACGGAGCTGCCGCAGGAGACCCAACTGGTCCTGCATCTCATGCTGGTCCTCGCCTTCGGCATCAAGGCCGCGATCTTCCCGGTGTCGTTCTGGCTGCCGGATTCGTACCCGACGGCGCCCGCGCCGGTCACGGCGGTCTTCGCGGGACTGCTGACGAAGGTCGGCGTCTACGCGCTGATCCGCACCGAGACGCAGCTGTTCTCGGAGAACGACATCAACACGCTGCTGCTGATCATCGCTCTCGCGACCATGATCGTGGGAGTGCTCGGCGCGGTCGCGCAGGCCGAGCTGAAGAGGATCCTGTCGTTCACCCTGGTGAGCCACGTCGGCTACATGATCTTCGGCCTCGCGATTGCGACGCCCGCGGCGATCGGCGCGACGGTGTACTACATCGTCCACCACATCATCGTGCAGACCACGCTGTTCCTCGCCGTGGGACTCGTCGAACGCCGGGCCGGCAGCACGTCGATCCTGAGGGTGAAGGGCCTGCTCAAAGTCGCGCCCGTGATCGCCGTGCTGTACTTCATCCCCGCGATCAACCTCGGCGGCCTGCCGCCCTTCTCCGGGTTCATCGGCAAGTTCGCTCTGTTCGAGGCCGCAGCATCCGTCGGCACCCCCCTCATGATCGTGCTGATCGTCGGCGGCATCGTCACCTCTCTGCTCACGCTCTACGCCCTGATGCGCGCGTGGAACCTCGCGTTCTGGCGCGAGGAGGAGGACTCGGCCGAGACCGAGGGGCGGCTCTCGCATCTCGGCAACGCGCCCGCCGCCGACGAGCAGCAGGAGCGCCGCCGCATTCCGGCCATCATGACCATCGCGACCTCCGGAATGGTCGTGGTCACGATCGCCCTCACCGTCTTCGCGGGACCCCTGTACGCGCTCTGCGACCGCATCGGCGAGGCGCTGCTGCAGCCGGTCACGCTCACCCAGCTCGAAGACGAGGTGAAGGGATGAGTCCAGACACGACCCGGCACTTCTGGCGGGACCTCGGCGTGCAGCTGCCGTTCCTCGCCTGGCTCGTCGTGCTGTGGATGCTGCTGTGGGCGCAGTTCACACTGCTCTCGTTCGTGACCGGCCTCATCGTCGCGGTCTTCGTGACGCGCGTGTTCCGCCTCCCCACGGTCGAGCTCTCGGGCCGGGTGAACCTCTGGTTCGCGGTGATCCTCGGAGTGCAGTTCCTCTTCGCCGTCGTGCGAGGCGCCCTCGTCGTCGCGATGCAGGTGCTCGATCTCCGTCGCCATCCGGGAACCGCGATCATCGCCGTGCCGCTGAGATACTCCGACGACCTGATGATGACGCACGTGTCGGTCGCTTCGTCGCTGATCCCCGGATCGCTCGTCGTGGAGGCGGACCGCGACCGCCGCATCCTGTACCTGCACGTGATCGGGGTGCGCAGCATGGCGGACGTCGAGAAACAGCGCGAGGGAGTGCTCCGCTGGGAGAAGCGCATCGTCCGCGCACTGGGGGCTCCGGCGCAGTATCGTGCGCTGAGGGCCGACGAGCGGAAGGCGGACCGATGAGCATCCTGCTGGGCGTGATCATGGTGGTCTTCGGCGTCGCGGCGCTGCTGACCGTCATCCGCATCGTCCGCGGCCCGTCGATCCTCGACCGCGCCGTCGCGAGCGACGTGCTGCTGACGGAGGTGATGTGCGTGCTCGGGGCCGAGATGGCGATCAACGGGCACACCCGCAGCATCCCGGTGCTGCTGATCATCGCCGCGATCGGGGTGTTCGGCTCGATCGCGGTGGCGCGCTTCGTCGCCCGGAGGGACAACACGACACCATGAACGTCTTCGGTCTCATGATCCCCGACGCCGTGATCGACGCGGCGGTGCTCGTGCTGATCCTCGTCGGCGCCCTGCTGTGCCTGTTCGCTGCCATCGGTCTTCTGCGCTTCCGTGATGTGCCCTCCCGTCTGCATGCGGCCACCAAGCCCCAGGTGCTGGGACTCCTGCTCATCTGCCTGGCGATCGCGCTGTCTCAGCGCTCGATCGGCGGCATCCTGCTGGGCCTCGTGCTCGTCGCGCCGATCGTGCTGATGCAGTTCGCCACCGCCCCGTTGTCGGCGCACATGGTCGGACGGCAGGCGTACCGCAACGGCTCGATCGAGCAGCGCAACCTCGTGGTCGACGAGCTCGCCGATTCGAAGCAGACTCCGCCCGCGGCGGGGTGAGGGAAGGGGCCGAGATGACGACACCGCAGGGGTGGTACGACGCAGGCGTGCCGGGGCGGCAGCGCTGGTGGGACGGAGCGCAATGGACCGCGCACGAGCGGGACGCGCCGGTCGCGTCGCCATCGATGGGGTGGTACCTCGTGCCGGGAACCGTGGACGTCCGCTGGTGGGACGGCACGGTGTGGACGCCCTACCGCATCCGCGACGGCAAGCCGAAGCCTGACGCCTTCGCCATCGAGCCGCCGTCGACCGGGTTGATCCTCGGCATCATGTTCCTGGTGCTCGGCCTGGCTCAGCTGTCACTGGCGCTGGCCACACGGAGTCCCGGCAACTTCGTCACTCCGGTGCTGTTCGTGCTGGTGGCTGTCGTCTGGATCGTCGGGGCGCGACATTCGCAGGGGGTGCGCGCCCTGCCTGCGCCGCAGAGCATGCCGATCATCGACCCGGTCGCCCGGCCGCTCCCCGGCGAAGTGGAGGGCCCGGGTGCCGGCTGGTATCCGATGACGGGGCAGGTCACCCGGTGGTGGACGGGCGCTCGCTGGAGCTGGTACATCGGCATGAAGTTCGGCGCGCGCCCAGGCTACGCCGGTCCCCGTGGTTACATCACGTCGATGATCGTCGGCTGGTTCATGGCAGGTCTCGCCGTACTCGGACTCGCCCTGGGCGTGACGGGCGCCGCGCTCAGCGCGAGTCCCGCGGGCGCGTTCATGATCGCGATCGGCTTCGTCTTCGCAGTGGTCTTCGCCGGACTGGCGCTGTTCATCCTGCTCCTGACGCGCTCGCGCCGGAACGCGATGCTCCTGCCGACATCCCCTCCACCGCTGCGGTGAGCGAACGCCGACCGGATCAGATCCGCTCGGCGAACCGATGGATCAGGTCCGCGGCCACCTCGGCGTCGCTGATGAGCGTGCTGTGGCCGCGATCGGGGATGACCTCGAGCTCGGCTTGCGGAACCGAATCGACGATCTCGCGGCACCAGGTCTGCGGAGCCATGGGGTCGCGCTCGCCGCGCAGCACCAGCACCGGAACCGCGATGCGGGGATAGACCTTCTCGGGTTCGTGCACGATCGTGGCACGCATCTTGCGGATCAGGTTCGGCCCGCCGCGCAGATACTCGCGCGCTCCGCGCCACAGCACCAGGGGGCTCTCGCCGAGCAGGTCGCGCAGGAGATAGTTGGCCTGAGCGCGGATGCTGCGCGCGGCGCTGTCGACGGTCGGACCCGCCAGGACGACGCCTGCGACGAGCGCCGGATGCCGCACCGCGAGTTCCGCGGCGATCTGACTGCCCATGGAGTGCCCGATCACGATGACCGGCGACTCGTCGGCATGGCGCAGATACGCCGCCAGGAAGTCGGCGTGCCGCTGCATGGTCAGAGTGCGCTCGGGCTCGGGCGCCTCGCCGAATCCGGGCAGGTCGACCGCGATCACGCGTCCGTCGAGCTGGCGGACCAGGTCGAGGTACACGCTGCGGCCCATGCCGATGCCATGCAGCAGCAGGAACACCGGTCCGCCGGTTCCGAACGTCTCGGCCACGAGCGTCGCGCCGGCATGCTCGAATTCGACGACGGATGCCGGAGCACCCTGCGGGGCGAGCAGACGGTTCGGCATCCTCCCACGCTATCCGACCCGCGCACTCCCGCCGTGACGGAGCGCGAGGGTCCAGGATCCGCCACCGGTGGAGCGGCAGGGAGCGAGCCGCGTGCGAGGATGGATCAGTGTCCTCCCCTGCATCCGAAACAGCCGAGAAGCGGGGGCTGCGGGCGCGGATCTCCGCAAGCCTGACCGACCCGGTGCTGAACGCCCTGGTCGCGGCCGTCGCGGTCTCACGCATCGGGCGCGGGGTGTTCCTCGCGGTCACCGTGCTGTTCTTCACGCAGATCGTCGGGTTGAGTGCGGGCGAGGCGGCCATCGTGCTCGCGGTGTCGAGCGGATGCGGCGTCGTGGCGTCCTTCCTCGGCGGCTGGCTCGCCGATCGATGGAGCGCCCGCCGGCTCACCTTCGGTTTCGAGGCGCTCGGCGGACTGCTGCTCGCGGCGTACGCGTTCGCCGGCGACTTCACCTCAGCGCTGCTGCTCGCATCCCTCTCCGGCTTCTTCGACTCGATGGGTCACTCGGCACGCTCCGCGATCATCGCACGCGGCTTCGCGCCTGAGCGGCGGGTGCACGCCCGCGCCGTGCTGCGCACGGTCACCAACCTCTCGATCGCACTGGGATCGGCGATCGGCGCGATCGCCCTCGCTCTCGGCACCCCGGAGGCGTACCGTGCGGTGATCGCCGTGGCGGGCCTTCTCTGCGCGGTCGGCTCCCTGCCGCTGCTGCGGCTGACCACGGACGTCGACGCGCCCGCACGCACGCGGCTCGGGCCGCAGGTGACCGAGACCGGCTCGATCGACACGGCCGCCGCGGCTGCCGCGCTCGCCGAGCGCAAGGACTGGGCGCAGCGTTCGCCATGGCGTGACCCGCAGTACCTGGCGCTGACCGCACTCACCGGGATCTTCGCCATGCAGTTCGGGGTCTTCGAACTCGGCGTGCCGCTGTGGATCACCCGGGAGACGACCGCCCCCGAGGTGATGGTCGCCGTGCTGCTGATCGTGAACACGGTCCTCGTCGTGATGTTCCAGGTGCGCGCCTCCCGCGGCACGCACGATGTGCGCACCGCGGGTCGTGTCACGCTGATCGCAGGCGGACTGATCGTGATCGCGTGCCTCGTCTACGCGCTCGCCGCAGGATTGCCCGTGTGGGCGGCGATCGTGCTGCTGCTCGTCGCGACCATCGCATACACGTTCGCCGAGATCCTGTCCCAGGCCGGCGGCTGGGGTCTCAGTTTCGAGCTCGCCGACGCGAAGCGCGCCGGGGCCTACCAGGGCGTCTTCGGCATGGGGTTCTCGCTCGGGGCCCTCGCCGCGCCCCTCGTCGTGAACGCCACCGCGATCACCTACGGCTTCTTCGGGTGGGTCGTGCTGGCCGCGATCTTCCTCGCCGCGGCGTCGGGCACCTGGCTCATCGCCCGGCGTGCCGCGGCAGTGTCAGCCTGACGCCCGCTCCCGGATCGCGATCCGAGGGTCGCCATCGTGCGGAACTGCTGCTACCTTTTGTTGGCGTAAGCAACATATGTGCGGGGGCATGCCCGCCATGACGATGACGTCAGGAGAACCACATGCGACGATCTCTGCGATCACTCTTCTCGGTCACTGCGGCAGCTGTGCTGCTGCTGCCTTTGTGCGGCGTGAGCACCGCCTATGCCGCGCCGCCCGGGCACAGCAACGCCGACAAGAACGCTCTGCGCAACCAGGCGCCCAAAGACCTCGCGATCGGCAGCGCGGTGTGGGGCCAGAAGCAGCTCATGGACTACGACGCGGCCGACCCGACGCAGTACCAGCAGGTGCTCGGCGCGCAGTTCTCGTCTCTGACACCCGAGAACGACATGAAGTGGGATGCCGTGCATCCCGCCCCGGACGTGTACGACTTCACGTCCGCTGACGCGCTCGTCGCCTACGCGAAGGCGAATCATCAGCAGGTCCGCGGGCACACGCTGCTGTGGCACAGCCAGAACCCGGCCTGGGTCACCGAGGCGAGCAAGACCTGGACCTGCGACGAAGCGCGCGACGTGCTCGAAGACCACATCCGCACCGTGGTCGGCCATTTCAAGGGTGAGATCTACGAGTGGGACGTCGCGAACGAGATCTTCCAGGACACCTGGGAGAACGGCGGCGTGAAGCTGCGCACCGAGGCCAACCCGTTCCTCAAAGCCTGCGCCGACGACCCGGTGGCTCTCCTCGAAGACGCGTTCCGCTGGGCGCATGAAGCCGATCCTGATGCCGTGCTGTTCCTCAACGACTACAACGCGGAGGGCATCAACGAGAAGACCGACGCGTACTACGCGCTCGCTCAGAGGATGCTGGCCGACGGGACGCCGCTGGGCGGATTCGGTGCTCAGGCGCATCTCAGCCTTCTCTACGGTTTCGACACGACCCTGCAGGCGAACTTCGAGCGGTTCGCCGCACTGGGCCTGCACGTGGCGGTGACCGAGGCCGACGTCCGCATCCCGTTGCAGGACGGCGAGACCGGCCCGACGCCCGAGCAGGTGGCGACGCAGGCCGAGCGGTACGACGGGCTGCTTCAGGCATGCCTGAACGTGAAGGCGTGCTCGTCGTTCACCGTATGGGGATTCCCCGACGCGAACTCGTGGGTTCCCGACGTCTTCCCCGGTGAGGGCTGGGCCACGATCTTCGAGGACGACTACTCGCGGAAGCCCGCGTTCGACGTGATGCTCAGCTCGCTGCGCTGCGCGACGCCCGGCACCTCGCCGCGGCGCTGATCCGGTGGCGGGCGGCCCGCTAGGGTCGTCCGCCACCGGCTCGGTCACGGAACGCGCCGCGACGCGGGACCCGTCAGCCTTCCCCGCCGGCGGGCGTCAGCACCAGGGTCTGCGTGGTCGCGGCATCCACTGCCTTCGCCGAGAACGCCCACGGCTGCTGCACCCCGGCCGCCCAGCGCTCGGTCTGATCCGTGTAGTGCTCGTGGAAGGCGTGACCCGACGCCCCGGTGAGGTGGATCCAGGTCGAGGCGTCGAAGTCGGACAGATCGACGACCATGCGCATCGACGGCACCGTGGTCGTGGCATACGAGGCGCCGAGCTTCCATCCGGTCGCGTCGACGACCGAGGCGCCTCCGCTGACCGGATACGGCCCGCGGTTGAACAGCCATTCGATCGGCGCGATGCCCGACTCCCCGAGAGTCGAGCTGGTCAGGGTGAGCGCGTGCAGTTCGCCCCAGTTCCAGGCGTCGACGGCGGTTCCCTGCAGACCCGACAGCTCGTCGTACGCCTCTTCGGCCGACAGCGCGAGCATCTCGTCCATTCCGGCGACGTCGATCGCCGTGTTGGTCCACAGCGGATCGGACGGGTCGTCGAGAAGAGCGCCCACCACCGTGAACAACCGGCCCTGCCCGTCGATCGGCAGCGGCTGCTCGCGTTCGGCGAAGAGGTTCTGCACGAGGTTCGACCACAGCACGTTCGCGTACGCGGCGGCAGCCGAGGAGGCCTCGTTCTGCGCATCCCAGCCGCGCAGCAGCTCGACCGCCTCGCGCGGACCGGCGCCCGACACCTCGACGTCGACGAGAGCGGCCGCGAGCTGCTTGCCGATCCACATCTCGGAATCCATCTGGATGTCCCTCATGTCCTGAGCCGTCAGGGGAGCCGTGGCGGAGCGGCGCTCGATCAGATGCGCGATGCGGGCCGCCCGGTAGCCGTAGTCCCAGTCCTTCGACAGGAAGTAGTCGTAGTCATCGGTCACGATCGCGTTGTTCGCGGTGACGATGTATCCGGAGGCGGGGTTGTACGAGACCGGCAGATCCTCGAAGGGGATGAAGCCCGTCCAGTCGTAGGCGCTGTCCCATCCCGGTTGCGGCATCCATCCGTCTCCGGCGCCGCGCACAGGCAGCCGTCCCGGAGCCTGATACCCGATGTTGCCCGCGGTGTCGGCGTAGATGAGGTTCTGCGCGGGAACGTCGAAGAGGGAGGCGGCGCGACGGAAGTCGTCGAAGTCCTTCGCGGTCGCCAGCGCGAAGATCGCGGTCGATGCGGTGCCGGGGTCGAGGGCGGTCCAGCGCAGACTGACCGCGTACTCGTGATCGGGAGCGGACACCGCCGGTTGGGTCGGGAGGGTCGGGAGTGCGGGTTCCGGGTCCTCGGCCAACGCGGTGAAGTCGTCGACGAGCCCCGAGATGATCGGGCCGTGCACGGTGGAGCGGACCTTCAGGGTGACGTCGTCCCCGCCCGCGACCTCGATGGTCTCGGTGCGCTCGTCGATCGGCACCAGGGCGCCGTCTCGCCAGTACTGGTCGCCCTCGATCATCTCGACGTAGAGGTCGGTGACGTCGGTGGTGAGGTTCGTGAAGCCCCAGGCGACCTGCTGGTTGTGGCCGATCACGATTCCGGGGAGACCGGAGAACGAGAAGCCGCCGACGTCGAAGGGGCAGCTGTCGGTGACCTTCGAGCACTTGAGCTGCATCTGGTACCAGACCGAGGGCAGCGCGGCGCCGAGGTGCGGATCGTTCGACAGCAGGGGCAGACCGCTTTCGGTGAGGGCGCCCGACACCACCCACGAGTTCGATCCGATGCCCTCGCCGACATCGCCGACGAGCAGGCTCGCCGCCTCGATGACGTCTGATGCCGTCTGCCACTCGATCGTCGTGCTCGCCTTCTGGATGCCGGTGTCGGCGTCCGTCGTGAAGGCCGCGGCGTCGGCATCCGTCTCCGTCGCGGGGACGCTCGAGATCTTCGGGACGATCACCGGGTTCTGCTCGAACGGGTAGGGCGGGTACAGCTGCTCGATCGTCGCCTGCGTCTCGGCCGTATCGGATCCCGATGCGGCGAGATCGGCGGCGAGCAGAGCGCGCTCTGTCTCGTCTTCGATGTTCGTGCGCAGGTCCCACGCCATGGCCTTCAGCCAGGCGACCGAGTCGGCGGGAGTCCACGGCTCGGGTGCGTAGTCGGGATTCTGCATGCCGATCACGGCATATTCGAGCGAGAGCTCGGCGCCGGAGCGTGTCGAGAGATAGGCGTTCACGCCGTCGGCGTATGCCTCGTAGTAGCCGAGCGTGGTCTCGTCCATGGCCGCGACTTCTGCTTCGGCGACATCGCGCCAGCCGAGCGTGCGCAGGAACGAGTCGGTGCCGATCTGCGATTCGCCGAACATCTCCGAGACGCGGCCTGCGGTGACGTGGCGGCGGAAATCCATCTCGAAGAAGCGGTCCTGCGCGTGCACGAAGCCCTCGGCGTAGAACAGGTCGTGGGTGGAATCCGCCGTGATCGTGGGGATGCCGCTGTCGTCGCGCTGCACCGTGACCTCGGCCTTCAGTCCGTCGAGCGCCAGGGTCCCCCCGGTCTGCGGGAAGGAGCGCTGGATCGTCCAGGTGACGAAGACGGCGGCGGCGACAGCGACGACCACGATCGCGGCGACCACGAGGAAGGCGATCCGGCCGATGCGGGTGGCGAGCGGCCGTCGTGAAGGCGCGGCAGGGGTCTCTGAATCGGTTGTCATCGTCGAGAACTCTTTCGGGTAAGTGGGACTCAGTCCCACAGAGCCCCGGTCCGCGTATCAGAACGCGTCCTCGCATCATAGCCGGGGCCGCACCTCCTGACGGAAGTGCGGCCCCGGCATCCGATCAACCGATCAACCGATCAGGCTCGGCTGCAGATCGCGCAGTGTGCGCTTGTGCGTCATGCGCGTCACGCCGATCGCCGCCAGCAGCAGGGCGCCCACGAGCCACATGCCGAGCACGGCGAGGTCCCAGCCCGCCCTGGCGAGATCGCCGCCGTACATCAGCTGACGCATCGCGTCGACGACGTATCCGAGCGGCAGCACGTGATGCAGCGCCGCGAGCGGGGCGGGAAGCGTCTGCCAGGGGAAGGTGCCTCCGGCGGTGACGAGCTGCAGAACCATGAGGACCAGGCCGAGGAACTGGCCCACCGATCCCAGCCACACGTTCAGCGTGAGGATGATCGCCGCGAACGTCGCCGAGGCGAAGATCAGCACGCCCAGGGTGCCGAGCGGATGGTTGAAGGTGAAGCCGAGGGTGATGGCGAGGATCCCCATCAGGCCGATCATCTGCACAGCCCCCAGCATCGCCGGAGTCAGCCAGCCGGCGAGGGTGATGCGCAGCGGCGAATGCAGTGCGGTCACCGCGCGCCGAGAGATCGGCTTGACGATCAGGAAAAGGGCGTAGATGCCGATCCAGGCCGACAGCGCGGCGAAGAACGGTGCGAGGCCTGCCCCGTAGTCCTCGGCGGAGGCGAGCTTGTCGCTCGACACCTTCACCGGGTCGGCGATCGTGTCGGCCTGCAGGGTGCGCAGCTCCGCGGTGGAGGCCGGGATCTTGGCCACTCCGTCGGAGAGGCCGTCACGCAGCGTGCCGATGCCGTCGCGGAGAGTGACGAGCCCGTCGCGCAGCTGTGCGGCGCCGTCGTTAGCAGCCGCAGCGCCCGTCGCGACGGTGCCGGCGCCGGTTGCGAGGGTCGACGCCCCGGATGCGACGGATGCGGCGCCGTCGGCGAGCTGATCGACCTGGCCGACCGCGGTCTGCACCTTGGTGTTGCCCTCCTGCAGCTTCGTGCCGAGCGGATCGAGCGTGGCGAGGACGCCGTCGATCTCCTCCTGCGTGAGCCCCTGATCGGCGAGCAGAGTGGTGATGTCTGTGCGCACCTGGGGCAGAGCGTCGGCGGCCTGCTGCACGGCGGAGCCTGCGCGGTCGGCGATGTCGGCCAGCTTGCGGTTGCCGTCGCTCACCTGCTGCGCACCCGCGGCGAGCGTGGTGGCGCCTGCGGCGAGCTGGGCGGTGCCGTCGGCGAGCTGGGCGGTGCCGTCGGCGAGGGTGCTGCTGCCGGTCGCCGCTGTCGTCGCACCGTCGGCGAGCTGCGAGGCGCCATCTGTCGCGGTGATCAGGTTGTCGCGCACGTCGCTGAGCCCGGTGAGCAGGCGCTCTGCGGCCTCGCTGCCGACCATCTCGGCGACCGAGCTGCGGATCTTCTCGACGGCCTGAGTACCCATGGATGAGGCGAGGTAGTTGTTCGCGTCGTTCGTGTCGAGTTCGATGCGCGCCTGGTGCGGATCGTCGGACGCGACCGAGGTCAGCGCTTCGGAGAAGTCCGCCGGAATCGTCACCATGAAGTCGACGGATCCGTCGTGGAGCGCCTGTGCACCCTCGGCGGCGGTCATCCGCTGCCAGTCGAAGGCGTTGCCCTCGATGAGGTTGTCGGCCACGTCTTCGCCGTAGTTGACCCTCGAATCCTGGGTCTCTGAGCCTGTCGAAGGGTCGCTCGTCGAGGCGGCGCCCTCATCGTTCACGACGAGGGCGACGGGGACGTCGGGGAACTTCGCGTAGGGGTCCTGATTTGCCCAGAGGTACAGACCTCCGTAGAGGATCGGCACGCACACGAGAGCGACGAGGGCGAGGATGCCCATCCTGCTGGCGGTGAGTCGCCGCAGTTCGGCGGCGATCATCGAGGGAACCTTCATCGTTCGGCTCCGTTCTCGTTCAGGTCTTCGGGGGTGGTGTTCGGCGACTCGTCTTCGTCGTCGTCCGCGGCTGTATCGGGCGAGGGGTCGTGCATCGGAGCGGATGCTGCGGCATCCGACTCGAGATCCCCAGGATCCGGGTCATCCGTGTCGGCGTCGGGCCGGGTGTCCGACCCGTCTGCGGGAAGAGGCAGGTCATCGTCGGGTTCCGCGTCCGGTGCGTCGAGCACCAGGGGCTCGATCGGACCGGAGGCGTTCACGGCGCCCAGCTCCTGCATCCGATCCAGAGCGACGGCCGCCGAGCCTCCCACGATCACGAGCATGGCGTAGCCGCGCTCGGCGAACTCGCGCGCGATCCGCCACCAGCCGTCGGGACTGCCGCCGTGCCGGTCGGGGGAGACGAGCACGATGCCCTCGGTCCCTTCACGCAGGATCGCGAGCTCGCACATGATGCGCACGCGCGCAGCCGGGTCGATGTTCCCGATCGGCACCGAAGCGAGTTCACCGAAGCCCAGATCGTTGAGCCAACGCCGGGCATGCAGAGGCGTGGCGCCGCGCCCTGCGAACATGAGCTCCTCGCCGACGACGCCTGCGAGAGTGATGTCGGCGTGCGGGTCGCTGACATCGGGGGCGTCGACGAGCGCGATCGTGCGTCGCAGCAGGCGATTGTCCGTGGCTCCGTCGATCGTGACCCGCCCGGTCGCCGGCTTCATGCGCCCGCTCGCGATCAGACCGAGCACGGTCGGCCGCTGTTCGGTCTCTGCGATCGCGTAGCGCACGGCGCCGGTGTGGAACTCGAGGCTCGTGGTGGGCAGCGCGCGGCCCTTGCTCACGTCATGCAGTGCGACTCTCATTCGGCGTCCTCCGCAGCGACGATCTGAGGATGCGCGGCGAGCAGTTCGTCCGCTTCGCGCCACGATAGTCCGGCGATGCTCAGCACGGCGCGGACGGCGACGTTCGCGGCTTCGGAACTCGCCGCGTCGGTGCGTGAGATGACCGTGCGCGCCATCTCCTCGATGAGTCGTGCGAGTGTGGGGGCGGCGAGATCGGTGCGGAAGCTCCCGTCGTCCTGACCGCGACGGGCGAGGTTCGCGACGGTGCGCCGCAGCGGCGCGAGCGCTTCGGCTGTGTGCTCGACATGCGCCTCGTCGAGAGCCAGGGCTGCGGCGACCTGCACGTGCGCGGCTTCACGCCAGAGCAGCGCGGCCAGGCGGGCGAGCGCGAGGCGGCTGTCGTCGTCGGTCACAGACTCGGCGATCGTGTTGAATCGCTGGGCTCCGCTCGAGATGAGCTCGCGGATGAGGGCGTCTCGGTCGTCGAAGTGCCCGTACAGGGTGCGGCGGGACAGGCCGGCGTTGCGGGCGATGACGTCGACGGAGGCATGGGGGTCGTTCGCGAGGGCGGAGCGGGCGGCGGACAGGATGCCGGCGCGGTTCTCGACGGCATCGCGGCGGGGTGCACGAGTGGTCATGGCACCATTTTACGTATAGTGCACATGCGTGTGCAAGATAACTCGGAAAGTTCACAGCATCCGGTCCGCGACCCATCACACTTCGGGGGGCGACACGCCACATCGGGGGACGGAATCGCGAAACGATCCCCCGATGTGGCGTGTCGCCCCCCGAAGTGGAAGAGGGGTGGGGCAGGAACCCAGAGGGGGCGGATGCTGACTGCGCAGCATCCGCCCCCTCAGAGAAGCAGGCGTCAGTCGGTGCCGGAGTCGAACGCCGCGCCCTCGGACGCGGTGTCGACGGCATCCGCCAGCGTCTCGTCGGCCTCGGAGATCGAGCCGTGCACCGACTCGGTGATCTCGGCCGACTCGCCTGCGGTGACACGGCCGACGAGCTCGCCCGTCGCACCGCCCACGAGGCCGAGGCTCGCGTACTGCTCGAGACGCGCACGCGAGTCGGCGATGTCGAGGTTGCGCATCGTGAGCTGTCCGATGCGGTCGACCGGCCCGAAGGCCGCGTCGCCGACGCGCTCCATCGAGAGCTTCTCGGGCGCGTAGGAGAGGTTGGGCGAGACTGTGTCGATGATCGTCCAGTCGTCTCCGCGACGCAGGCGCACGGTGACCGAGCCCGAGATCGTCGAGCCGACCCAGCGCTGGATGGACTCGCGCAGCATGAGCGACTGCGGCTCGAGCCAGCGGCCCTCGTACATGAGGCGGCCGAGACGACGACCCTGCTCGTGGTAGGTCGCGAGGGTGTCCTCGTTCAGGATGCCGTTGACCAGGCGCTCGTAGGTGATGAACAGCAGCGCCATCGCCGGAGCCTCGTAGATGCCCCGCGACTTCGCCTCGATGATGCGGTTCTCGATCTGGTCGCTCATGCCGAGGCCGTGGCGGCCGCCGATGCGGTTGGCCTCGTGTACGAGCTCGACCGGATTGCTGTACTCGACGCCGTTGATCGCCACGGGGCGACCGGCCTCGAAGGTCACGGTGACGTCCTCGGTCTCGATCGCGACCGACGGGTCCCAGAACTTCACGCCCATGATCGGGTCGACGGTCTCGAGCGAGACGTTCAGGTGCTCGAGCGTCTTCGCCTCGTGGGTGGCGCCCCAGATGTTCGCGTCGGTGGAGTACGCCTTCTCGGCGGAGTCGCGGTAGGGGAAGCCGTGCGAGACGAGCCATTCGCTCATCTCCTGGCGGCCGCCGAGCTCGGTGACGAAGTCGGCGTCGAGCCACGGCTTGTAGATGCGCAGACGAGGGTTGGCGAGCAGGCCGTAGCGGTAGAACCGCTCGATGTCGTTGCCCTTGTAGGTGGAGCCGTCGCCCCAGATGTCGACGCCGTCGTCCTTCATGGCGCGCACCAGCATGGTGCCGGTGACCGCGCGGCCGAGGGGAGTCGTGTTGAAGTAGGTCTTGCCGCCGGAGCGGATGTGGAATGCTCCGCAGGCGAGAGCGACGAAGCCCTCTTCGACGAGTGCGGTCTTCGCGTCGACGAGCCGCGCGACCTCGGCGCCGTACTCGAGCGCGCGACCGGGGATCGACTCGATGTCGTCTTCGTCGGGCTGGCCGAGGTCTCCGGTGTAGGTGCAGGGCACTGCGCCCTTGTCGCGCATCCACGCGACGGCGACGGAGGTGTCGAGTCCTCCGGAGAAGGCGATGCCGACGCGCTCGCCGACGGGCAGTGACTGGAGAACCTTGGACATGGTTCCCAGTCTATCGGCGGCGTGTCGGCTGTTTCGGACCTGCAGCGAGCATCGGGTACGACCCACAGAAGGATGCTCGGGAGTCAGGGCGCGCCGGTGGCCTCGAGCTCGTCGAGCAGTTCGGGCTCGTCCGCCGTCCGTGCCAATTCGCGTCGCTGGTGCGCGGCGTAGCGACCGCCCCAGCTCGTCAGCGCCTCGACGAGCGGCATCGAGCCCCGGCCGAGGTCGCTCAGCCGGTACTCGACCTTGGGCGGGACCCTGCCGATAGACGGTGCGGATGAGAAGACCGTCGTCCTCCAGCTCGCGCAGCTGTCGGGTCAGCACGCGAGCGGTCGGTTCGTCGAGCAGCCTGCTGAGCTCGCCGAACCTCAGCACCTCGTGTTGGTGGAGAAGACTGAGGATGCTGGGCTTCCAGGCCCCGCCGAGCACGGCGATCGAGATCTCGGCATCGCACGCGTCTCCCCACTCCCGGACGATGCGCTCCGTCTTCTCCCTCATCGGTCTGCCTCCCGCTGCGCCACAGTATCCAAAAGGTCACTATATACCTTCAATGACCGTACTTGTCAGAAGTGTACCTTCCCTCGAGACTGAGACGGTGACCTTCTCGACGCCCGCAACAGCCGCTCGACCCCGCTCCGCCCTCCATCCGTGGCTCGCCATGATCCCGCTGCTTCTCGGCATCCTGATCGGCGCGCTCGCGATCAGCAGCATGTCGACCGCGCTGCCGTCGATCCGAGGCGACCTCGTCCTCAGCGACAGCGGCGCCCTGTGGCTCGTCGACGTCTATTCGCTCTCTCTGGCGGCGACGCTGATCATCGCCGCCCGGATCGGCGACGCGTTCGGGCGCAAGCGGATCGTGCTCCTGGGGCTCGCCGGCTTCGCGGTGCTCAACGCGGCGGGCGGGTTCGCTCAGGACGGGATGCTGCTGGTCGTGGTGCGTGCTCTCCTGGGCGTCGCCGAGGCCTTCGTCGTGGCCGGCGTCGTGGCCACGATCGGGGCGCACTATCACGCACGCCAGCGCGTACTGGCTTACGGGCTGTGGACCGCGACCTTCGGGGCAGGCAGCGCTCTGGGGCCGGTGCTCGGCGGACTCGTCACCGAGGGCCCGGGGTGGCGCTGGCTGCTGCTGGGCAGCGTGCCGCTCGCGGTCGTCGCCGGCGTGCTCGCGATCAGGCTCGTGCCCGATTCCCGCAGCTCGCGCCCACCGTCGTGGGACATCCTCAGCATCGGGTCGTCGATCGTGGCCCTCGGGGCTCTCGTCTTCGCCCTGCACGAGGTGCTCGCAGCTCCGCTCGCCGCGGGCATCGCCGGAGTCGTCGCGGTTGTGACGCTCGTGTTCTTCATCCGCAGGCAGCGCGTCCTGCGCGAACCCCTCATCGATATGCGACTCTTCCGGACACCCGGGTTCAGCCCCGCCATCGTGCGCATCGTGGCGAGCAGCGGTGTGTCGACGGCATCCGTGCTCCTGGTGAGCCTGCACCTGCAGGACGCCAGGGGCTTCAGCGCGGCCGAAGCCGGCATCGCGATCCTCCCGCAGGCGGTGGCGATCGCGCTCGGCGGAGTGCTCGCACCACTGTTCCTCCGATGGCTGACGTCACCCGCGCTGACGGTGCTGGCGCTCGTGGTGCAGGGGGCGGGGCTCGCCTGGCTCGCGACGGGGGTCGATCTCGTCGCGCTCCCCCTCGTTTTGGTCGGGGTGGGTTTCGGGATCGCCGCCACGCTCGCCGCGACGACCCTCTTCGACGTGACGACCGAAGACGACGCCGGCCAGGTCGGGGCGATCCAGGAGGTCGGCTTCGCCCTCGGCGGAGGTCTCGGCATCGCCGTGCTCGGCACGATCGCCTCGATCGTCGGCTCTCGCGGCTTCATCGTGGCGCTCCTCGTCGCGACCGGGATGGTCGTCGCCGCAGCGCTCCTGCCGCTCGGGAGACGCGCCGCGAAGCCCTCCGTCCTCGAACCCCGCTGAAGAAAGGCCATCCGTGTCCGCATCACGCCCGACCGTCCACTGGATCTACGCACACCCCCAGGAGAACTCGTTCAACGCCCGGCTGTTCCGCGACGGGGTGGACGCGCTGTCGCGCGATCACGATGTGGAGACGACCGACCTCTACCGCCAGCGGTTCGACCCCGTGCTCGCGGCTCCGGATCTCGGCTACCCGCAGGGGAGAGACGGCAACGTCGTCGACCTCATGGGCGAGGCGCATGCCGAGGGGCGGGTGCCGTCGGATGTGAGCGAGGAGCAGCGCAAGCTCCAGGCCGCCGATCTCGTCGTGCTGCAGTTCCCGCTGTGGTGGTACGGACCCCCGGCGATCCTCAAAGGGTGGTTCGATCGCGTGCTGACCAACGGGTTCGCCTACGGCCCGGTCGACCCGAGCACCGGTCTGCCGCTGCGCTACGGCGACGGCCTGCTCGCCGGGCGCCGTGCCCTCGTGATCGTGACGGCAGGTGAAGACGAGCGTTCCATCGGGGAGCGGGGCGTGAGCGGAGACCTGGACTCGCTGCTGTTCCCGCTCACCCATGGCACCCTGTGGTACACCGGGATCGAGCCGCTCGACCTGCACGTCGTCCACGACGCCGACGGATTGGAGTCGGCGGGGGTCGATCACGAGAGCGTGCGGCTGGTCGAGAGGCTCTCCGGCATCCGCGACGAATCGCCGAGCAGCCCGTTTCGCCGACTCCGCGACGGCGAGTACCACGGCACCCGAGCGCTCCGAGCGGATCTGCTTCCCGGTCGCACCGACCTCGGCATCCACCGCGTCACGATCGACTGAACGGCACACGGCGGGAACACGCGCTGAACGGCGCGCGTGTTCCCGCCGTCGGGCCCTAGACCGCTTCCACGAGCAGCACGAAGGCCAGGACAGGCCAGAGCGCCGGAAGTTGCAGCCGCTGCGGACCTGACTTCCCGGGCCGGATGACGGCCCGACCCGCCGCCCGGCGGCTTCGCGGGGGCGGATCGGGCGTGAGTGGCGGGTTATCCTCGTGCCCGAGGTGACGCATGCTGGCGGGACGCCGCACTCGGGCGGCGTCGACGAAGGAGTTGCTGATGACCGACACGCTGGCGCGACCGCCATTCGATCCCGAACTCGAGGCGGCGCTTGCGCTCGTCGGAGATCAGATCCCGCCGACGCTCACGGCGGAGATGATCCCGCTCATGCGACAGATGCCGATGGCCGGTCAGGATGAGATCTTCCAGCTGCTCGCCGAACGCGGCTTCGTCTGGCGCGACGTGACGATACCCGGTCACGACGCCGGCGACATCGTCGTGTCCGTGATCGAGAAGGACGG
The DNA here is from genome assembly GCF_030816295.1 of Microbacterium natoriense. Classification (NCBI taxonomy): domain Bacteria; kingdom Bacillati; phylum Actinomycetota; class Actinomycetes; order Micrococcales; family Microbacteriaceae; genus Microbacterium; species Microbacterium natoriense. Next base: position 653,040 of record NZ_JAUSXV010000001.1, read on the forward strand.
CCGTACCGGAACCGGCCCTGGGTTCTTTCACACTCACGGCGGCGGCATGATCCTCGGCAACCGCTGGTTGGGCGTGACCGGATTCCTCGATTGGGCCGAGCGGTTCAACGGCGTGATCGTGACGGTGGAGTACCGACTCGCCCCCGAGTTCCCCGACCCCTACCCGGTCGAGGACTGCTATGCGGCGCTCAAGTGGACCGCCGAGCACACCGACGACCTCGGCATCGATCCTTCCCGGATCCTGATCGGCGGTGGCAGCGCCGGCGGAGGTCTCGCCGCGGGCACAGCCCTCCTCGCCAGGGATCGCAGCGGTCCCGGCCTGATCGGTCAGCTTCTCATCTACCCGATGCTCGACGACCGCGACGAGACCGTCTCGACTCGTCAGATCGACGGCGTCGGAGTGTGGGACCGAGGATCCAACATGACCGGATGGACCGCGCTGCTCGGCGATCGCCGCGGCAAGGAGGATGTGTCGATCTACGCCGCCCCGGCGAGGGCGACCGACCTCTCTGGTCTCCCGCCTGCGTTCATCGACTGTGGCAGCGCCGAGGTCTTCCGCGATGAAGACGTCGCCTATGCCAGCAAGCTCTGGGAAGCCGGCGTCCAGGCCGAGCTGCACGTGTGGGCCGGCGGGTTCCACGCGTTCGACGGTTTCGCGCCGCATGCCGCTGTCTCACAGGCCATGCTTGCGGCGCGCGACAACTGGGTGAACCGCCTGCTCGGCTGATCCGCCCCTACGGGGTCGCGGGATCGACCCCGTAGGGTGGAATCCCGCGCGATGGAGCCCGACATGCAAGATCTGCTGGGGCGGCTCACCGCCCTCGACCCGGATGCGAGCGAGACGCTCAAGGTCGTCTCGTACTTCGACGCGCTCGTCGCCCGGTCGGTGGGCGCGGAGAGCATGCTTCGCGGTGCGGCGCTGCTCAGCGGCGCGACCGTCGGGCACCGCGAGGGCCGCCAGACCACGCGTGTGCGGGCGGACGGGGTGCGGATCGATCCCGCGGATGTGTCGGACGGCTGGTCGATGCGCGAGAGCGGATCGGATGCGGTCGTCTGGATCGAGCGCGACGGCGATCCGCACACGAACGACGCCATGATCCTCGAACGGCTCGTGCTGGCTCTGGGCATCATCCGCGCGCGGCGGACTGTCGGGCCGGAGAGCGCGGTCGAGCTGGTGATCAGTGCGTACGCGAGTGCGCAGGAGCGCGCGAGCGCCCTGGCGCGGCTGCGATTCGGCGACGGACCTCTGGTGGTTCTGGCCTCTCCGCCTGATCCGGCGCCCGGTACCCAGCATCCGTCAGCCGTCGTCGCCACCCGCCACGGGCTGACGAGGGCGACCATCGTGCCGTCCGGAACCGAGCCTCGATCGCCCTGGCCGGTCGGAGTCGACCTCCGTCTCGGCGTCGGCGTCGAAGGACTCGCCCCGGCATCGTGGTCGTCGGCGCTCATCGCCGTCCGCCTCACGAGTGCCGCGGATCCCGTCGTCGACGCCGCCGACATCGGCGCGGCCCTGATCGTGGCCGAGGCCGCAGAGGGCAAGCCGCTGCATCCGGATGCCGAAGTCCTCGGGAGCCTCGACGCACGCACCCTCGAATTGCTCGACGCCGTGGCCGAAGAGCGCAGCGTGCGCGCCGCGGCGGTGCGTCTCGGCCGCCACCACTCGAGCGTGCAGGAGAAGCTCACAGCTCTGATCGAGGTGCTCGGCTACGACCCACGCGCCTCGCGGGGCCGCACCCGCTACGCGCTCGCGCGCATGCTGCTCACCCTCGCCCGCTGAGCGGGCGCAGGCGGGCGAGCCGCCCGCACCCCGTCACGAGAATAGGTCAACCGCGCCAGGGGAGGATACCTGTCGGCATCCGTCCTCGTGCGGTTGACCTATTCTCGGGAGGCGGCGAGAGCTCGGGAAGGCTCGGGATGCGTGGAGCTCGCAAGCTCAGTCCTGGCCGAGCCGCCCCGCGAGCCAGGCCGCCTGGCGCTGCCAGTGCACGCCCTGCCCGCCCTCGTGCTCGTTGAACGGGTACTCGATCACCTCGGCGCCGCCGAGATGGTGGTTGGCCGCCGCGTACACGGTCGACGGCGGGCAGATCGGGTCCATCAGGGCGACCGAGTAGAGCGCGGGAGCGGTGGCGCGGGCTGCGAAGTTCACGCCGTCGAAGTACGACAGCGTGCGGTACGTCTGGTCGACGGCGTCGCGGTGCACCGACAGGTAGCGGACGATCTCCTGATACGGGTCCTTGTCGGTCAGCCCGACCGCGCGCTCGAAATGGCACAGGAACGGCACGTCGGGCATGACGCCGACCAGGCCCTCGCTGAGGCCGGCCGCGGCGATCGCTATACCGCCGCCCTGGCTGCCGCCGGTGACCGCGACCCGTGCGGCGTCGACGCCGTCGAGCCCACGCACAGCATCGATGAAGAGCGCGGCGTCGGTGAACACGCGCCGGTAGTAGTACTGCGCAGGGTCTTCGATTCCGCGCGTCATGAAACCGGGTGTCGAGGCTCCGGTGCCGTGCGGGTCGGGTGTGCCGCCTCCGGTGCCCCACGAGCTGCCCTGGCCGCGCGTGTCCATGAACGCCCAGGCGTATCCGGATGCCGCCCACGCGAGACGCTCGTGCGGCAGGCCACGACCGCCGCCGTATCCGTTGAACTCGACGACGGTCGGCAGGGGCCCTGTAGCGCCGGCGGGCACCACGAACCAGCCACGGACCGCGTCTCCGCCGAAGCCGCTGAAGGAGACGTCATACACCTCGACCAGTGAGAGCGGCGAGTCGATGCGAGTCAGCGTCGGCGGCTGCGCGACCGCCCGTGACTCCGCGAGCGTGCTCCGCCAGAACTCGTCGAAGTCCTCAGGCGCCGAGACCTCGGGGTGGTAGGAGCGCAGCTCTGCAGGGGGCAGGTCGAAACGGGGCATGACGGTCGATCTCCAGGGTTCATCCGGGGGTGATGGTGTGAAGGTTCAGGCCGAGCGTATCGGAGCGCCGGAGTCGTAGAGCGGCAGGTGCCCGAGGCCAGAGCTGGAGGCCTCAGGCGCCTGCGGCGAAGAAGAGCCGGCCCTCGCCCTCGACGTGAACGCGCGCCGCGCGTGCGATGAGAACCGCGCGCCCTCGTGGCACGTCGATCGTGGCGTCGCCGGATGACAGGCTGAACGCGCCCTCGGTGCACAAGGCGACCGCGGCGCCGGCGAGGTCGAGCTCGCCGGCGCTCGTGCACTCGTAGAGCACGAAGCCGGGAGCATCGTCGGGTGCGCCGGGACGGAAGACACGGATGCCGTCGCCTGCGGGCGACGCGTCGAGGCGCGGGTCGCCGCCCTCTCGAGCGTCGAGCACCCGGCCGAGCTCGTCGGTGTCGATGTGCTTGGGCGTGAGTCCGCCGCGGAGCACGTTGTCGCTCGGTCCCATCAGCTCGATCCCCGAGCCGCGGAGGTAGGCGTGGATGTTCCCGGCCGGCAGCCACAGCGCCTCGCCCGCCCGCAGCGTCACGTGCTGCAGCATGAGCGCGCCGAGGATGCCGGGGTCGCCCGGGTGGGCCTGCGCGATCGGCCGCAGTACGGCGAACCGGTCGTCGGCCGCACCGACCTCGGTGACTGCAGCGACAAGAGGAGCGATCCGCTCGTCACCCGACAGCAGCCACAGAAAGGCGGAGCGGATGCCGTCGGCGTCCGCCAGCAGTTCGCTCCAGGCCTGCAGCGCTGACCCGTGATCCGGGCCGATCGCTGCCGAGAGCGCCTCAAGGTCGGACTGCACGTCGGCGATCGGGCGGAAGCCGCAGAGGGCCTCGAATCCGTCGTTCAGCGCCACGATCATCTCGGGCTTCGAGTTCGGGTCTCGGTAGTTGCGGTTCGGGGCGTCGACAGGGATCCCGAGTTCGTTCTCGCGCGCGAACCCCTCCTGTGCCTGCGCGGTGCTCGGGTGCGCCTGCAGCGACAGCGGTTCGGCGGCGCAGAGGATCTTGAGCAGGAACGGCAGACGCACGCCGGCTGCCCGCTCCCATTCGTCGAGGGTCTGCCACGGGGCATCGCCCAGGACGCGGCTCGGCGCCGCCGGATGAGCGCCCAGCCACAGCTCCGCTTCGCGGAGACCGGTCGGGGCGGTGCCGCGCACGTGCGCGACCCCGTCGATCTCTCCCCAGGCGTAGTCGCGCGGGGCGTTGTCGATCTCCCAGAAGACGGCGGTCATGCCGTCACCTCCTTCTCAGTGCGGACGAGCTCGGCCAGGCGTCCTCTCAGCGGATGGTCCGACGCGAGCTCGACGAGGGCGTCCACTCCGTCGAGGCCGGTCCCGATCGGGGGTATGAAGCGCACCGCGGGACGAGCGGCGCGCACCGCCGCCTCGAAGGCGCTGCGGATGAGGTCGGAGCGCAGAACACCGCCGATCGCGCCGACCGCTGCGTCGGCGGGAGCAGCGGTCGTCTGCAGGGCGGACGTCACCGACAGTGCGAGCTCGGCGGCGGCCTGCTCGCAGATGCGTCGAGCGATGGGATCGCCCTCGGCCGCGAGCGTCGCGGTCGGGGCGGCGAACGACGCGACGAGACGCACGCGGTCGGAGTCCGCCTGCAGCGAGGTGTATGCGCCCTCGAGGTCGGGCCAGCGCTCGCGAACCAGAGGCGTGAGCGCGGTCGCCTCGCCGCGCCCGTCGTACGCGCGCATCACGGCATCCAGCGCTTCGCGACCGATCCAGTAGCCGCTGCCCGCGTCGCCCATGATGTTCCCCCAGCCGTCGACGCGCACGGCGGAACGGGGCCCGACGCCGAGCGTGACGACGCCGGTGCCGACGGCGATCACCGCTCCCTGGCGGTCGCCGAGAACGCCGAGGAACGACGTCACCGAGTCGTGGGCGACGATCACTCGGCGCACGTCCGCGAGTGCCGGGTGGCGGAGCAGCGATTCGGTCTCGGAGAGGACGTCGGCGACTCCCGAGACGCCGATCGCGATGGTGTCGGGAGCCGCTCCGGCCGCCTGAGACAACCGCTCGGCGATCTCAGCCAGCTGCGGCGCGAGCGGCCTGTCGGTCAGCACGCCGGGCAGAAGATCGTCGCGGGTCGAACCGTCGGAGCCGTGCAGTCGCACCTTGGTGCCGGTCTGTCCGGCGTCCATCGAGAGGAGGGCGAGGGTGCTCATCGGCGTTCCTTCGTCTGCGAAACCGGCCGGAAGCGGCCGGGCGTATGACAGCGTAGGACGTTCACGATGCGCGGCAAAGCTGGATCCCCGTTCATGACGGCCATGGTTCTGCTCGGCGCGGTACGTCGGCGCCTCAGTCGAACCCCGGATACTCCTCGAGCTTCTTCTCGAACGCATCGCGATCGGCATCCTGCAGCACCGCACTGGCGATCACGACGAGCTGCAGGCCCTCGAGCGGCTCGCCGGTTCGGGTGTTCTGCGCCTCGCGTGTGCGCTGGAAGCTGCCGTCGCTGTCGTGCGACAGGTCGTAGATGTCGGCGTAGAACCGCATGGGGTCGGGGTAGTTCTCGGTGTACGACTCCCAGGTGTGCTGAGTGCGCGGGTCATCGCTGCCGTACAGCTTCGTCATCACCGAGGGGTCGATGCTCGACACCGATGGGTCGTTGAACGCGTACAGCCCGTACATGCCGTGATCGACCACGATCTGACCGATCAAGTCCATGATCGCCACCTTGGTGGCGTAGTCGTGGATCGGCTCCGTCGTCGCCCAGCTCTCGGTGGCGAACTCGTACAGCATCGACTCGCCGCCGTAGCCGTTGCGCTCCGGCCGCAGGTCTTCGTCGCCGACCTGCACCCACTCGTAGCCGAACTCCGCCGTCACCTGCGCGCGGATGTCGGCGAAAAGCTCGGCGGCCGCGGCGCGGACTTCTTCGACGGACTGCTGATCGAGCGCCTCCTGAGGGTCGGTGCCCTTGATCCCGGGGTACGCCTCCTCGTGCTTCTGCTCGTCGCTCTTCATGCCGTCGTAGGCGCCGGCCGCCGATGTGCGCAGCGCACTCAGTCCACCGACCGTGGCGACGTTGAAGAGCAGAGTGACGACCAGTGCGATGCTGCCCAGCATCCGTCCTCGCGCAGTGAAAAGCGTGGCGATCACGAGGCCCAGCACCACGAGCTGCAACGCGAACATCGTCACGCCGTACAGCATGTCCGTGCCTCCGGCGGCCATCACGATGAGCAGGATCGCCGCGAACACGATGGCGACCACGAGCACGACGCGGCTGAACACCGACGACGGCTTCTTCTCGATGGCTGCCGCGGCGGTCTCGCCGGCGCTGTAGATCGACGCTGCGGGCGTAGGCGACGCATACGCGGACTGCTGCCGTTTCGCCCCGCGGTATCCGCCGGGCGGCGGCACGGGCGGGGCGCCCTCGGTGCCGGCGATGTAGCGCTGCCGCTGCTTCTCCCGATCCATCACCATGGCTTGTCCGTTCCGGTGCCGCCCGGCTCCTCGCCGTCCTGACGCTGATCGCGTTCCTGCTGACCCTGCTCGAGCTTCTCCTTGAGCTCGTCGAGCTTCTCGTCCGAGGGCTGCGGCTCTGGCTGCTCCTGCTCCTCGGGCTTCTGCTCTTCGGGCTGCTGCTGTTCCTGCTGCTCCTGCTGCTTCTGCTTCAGACGGTCCTCGGTGTCTTCCTTGGTCTTCTGCATATCGCGGTCGGGATCGGACGACTGCTGCTGCGCCTCTTCGCTGTTGCACTCCTCGGGCGTCTCGCTGGTGAGCGTCAGAGCCTCGCCGTAGAACTCGGCGGCGGCGGCCCCGTCGCCGTCGGCGGCGGCCGCATCGCCCTGCCGTTCGATCACGAGCGCGAGGTTGATGCGCACGGTGCACACCTCGAGACCGTGCGCGAGCTCGAGCGACTCCTCGAGCTTCGTGCGCGCCTCGGGGAGCTTCTCTGCGCCGGCGAGCGCGGTGCCTACGTTGAACGGCGCCTTGAACGGCTCGAACCAGTTCAGGAACTCCTGACCGCGCGCCGAGGCCTCGGAACCCGCGTAGTCGTCGACTACGTAGGCGCTGATGCTCTGGTGGGCGAAGGCGTACATGCTCAGCAGCTTGCCGACGAACAGGAGCGCCGCGAGTGTGAGGGGGAGGGTGCCGATGGCGATCCAGCGACGGATGCGCCGCCGCCGACGGTTCGCGGCGAGAAGAGCGGATGCCGCGGCTGTGGTGTCGGCGCTCGTCGTCTGGGTGGCCGGGTCGGTCGAGAGGTCGGTCATGACTCACCTCCGGTGGATTCCTCGGTCGTTGAGCGAGGAGCGGAGCGACGAGACGAGATGTCGAGGCTCGCCGGCGTCTTCAGCAGACGCAGTCGCGCCACGAGCATCGTGGCCCTGGCGAGCTCGACCGCGAGCAGGAGGACCACGACGAGCGCGGCCACCCAGTAGAGCTCGGTGACGTTGCCGATCTCACCCGACTTCGAATAGGTCGTCGTGGTCGACGGCGCTTCGGGCAGCTTCGGCTCAGCATCCGCCGTGCGGTGCAGGTATTCCACGCCGAGCTGATCGGCGATCGTCTGGAGGTTCGCCTCGTCGATCACGGACTTCGCGTTCGCGCCCTGGTACTGGATGTATCCGCCGTCGGCGCCGTCGACTCCGCCCGTTGTGAGCTTCATCGCGCCGCCCTCCTCGGTGCCGTAGCCGAACACGCCGCCGGCGTCGGTCAGATTCGCGCTGCCGGTGAAGGCCTCCGGTGTGCTGCCGTCGGTCTGCTCGCCGTCGCCGAAGTAGAACACCATCCGCGAGCGGTCGGGCGAGGACTCGGCAGCGCTCGAGAGGGTGTCGCTGAGCATCTGGCTCGCGATGCCGACCGAGCTGCCGCGCGACTGGCTGGTCACCTCGGGGCGCAGCACGTCGAGAGAAGAGATCAGCGCCGTGGTGTCTGTGGTCAACGGCATCCGCAGGTCGGCCGCGGCGTCGAACGTGATGAGCGCGAAACGGGCGCCAGGGTACTCCTCGACGATCGCCTGGATGTCGGCGCGCACGCCGTCGAGGCGGGGCTTGTCGCCGTCCCAGTCCTCCGCGACGATGCTCGCGGTCGTGTCGACGACCAGCACGACGTCGGTGTCGGTCGCGAGGGTCTGCGTGGCGCCGCCGGGGATGCCGGGGCGCAGCAGCATCACGAAGCAGGCGAGCAGCATCACCAGCCGCATGACCCACAGCCACAGCGGTGCGCCTCGCTTGGCGGGCCGCGTCATGGTCATGACCGCGACCGCCACCACCGGTGCGAAGAACAGCAGCAGGAGGAAGACGTTGAGGACGGGCTGGAAGATCACAGCTTCACCCTCCAGACGACCACGACGAACGCCAGGGAGGCGATCATCAGCACCACGATCCACAGGTTGGGGGTGTCGGTCCAGACCACCTGCGCCTGACCCCTCAGCTCGGTGGCGTCCTGCTCCTGCACGGCCGTGACGATGTCGCCGACCGTCGTCGTGTCGCGCAGACCGTACGCCTGACCGCCGGTGCTTTCGGCCGCCGCCGTGAGTTCGTCGCTCACCGCCGCGTCCTTGCCCTGCACCGGGTTGATCGCGAACACGCGAACGCCGTTGCCCTTCGCGTAGGCGGCCGCCTCCTCGACGGTCACGATGGAGGCGCCGTTCACCTCGTTGTCGGTCGCGAGGATCACCGAGCGCGAGCGCTCGTCGTCGGGGTGGTCGAAGGCCATCGCGCACGCGGCCAGCCCGTCGCCGATGAGCGAGGCGCCGTCGCCGTTCAGGGTGCCGACCCAGTGCTCGGGAATGTCTTCGGTGTAGTCGAAGCTCTCGCGCACGCTCTGCAGGTGCTCGCGGACGAACTCGTAGTCGTCGGTGAGGGGGAAGACCTGCACGGGGGAGCTGTTGAAGATCGTGAGTCCGATGCGCTCGCCCTTGAAGCCCTCGAGCAGCTCCTCGAAGACGCTGAGCACCTCGACGTCGACTTCGCTCATCGAGCCCGACACGTCGAGGCACAGCATGATGTCGCGGCTCGTGTTCACCGGCTGGATCGTCTGCGACGACATCGGCCGGGCGGCCACGACGCCGGCGCTCAGAGTCGCGATCGCACCGAGGGCGAGGATGCCGGTGAGCCCGAGCACGCGTCGGCGCAGTGCGGAGCGGAATGTCGGCAGCGCCCGCAGGCGCTCTGCCCGGGCGATGCGCGCTCGCTCACCCGCCGCGGTGCGCGCGCGGGAGCGGAGTCCGAGGAAGAGGCCGATCCCGACCGCGAGGATGACGACGCCCGCCGCGACGAGGATGATCCACCAGTTCGCTAGTGCCATGAGCGCACCACCGTTCTGGCGGCCTCGGCGCCGGCGGTCGGATCGATCGCCGGGCCGGGGCGGAAGATGCTGGGGTAGAAGTGCCGGCTGATCGCATCGATCAGCGCAGGGTGCACTCCGCGGGCGACGAGATCGTCGAGCGCGAGCACGGGCGCCTCGAGACCGCTGTACTCGTTGACGAAGGTGCGGACGACCTTGCTGAGCTCGAAGTTGGCGTGACGAGCCGACAGCCTGCGCGCACGGTAGTCGTCTTCGATGCGCTGGATCCGATCGAGGTATTCGAGCCGCAGTTGCGACAGCACGTCCATCGTGAGCAGCTGCGGGCCGGGCTGATTCGCATCGAGCTCGCTGAGCCCGCGCCGCGGGCGGGTCAGGACGACAAGGAGCCAGGCGCCCAGCACCAGCACCGCCAGGATGCCGAAGGCGAGCAGCATCCACCATCCGGAGTACTGGAACGGGGGATACAGTTCGTCAGAGCCGGGCATTAGACCTCCGGTTCAGCAGCTGCAGCAACTGAGGCACCGCGTCGTCCTGCCCCTCGAGCACGCTGTGACTGATCTCCATGCGCTTGAGCGTCTCGACGAGATAGGCAGCATCCGCCGCGGTCTGCTCCGTCAGCTCGCGCACGATCTCGACGTCACCCTGCACGAAGTCGGGCACGTCCCACATGGTGTCGACGTCGGTGCGCGTCGCGTTCGTCGCGTGGTCGAGCACGACCTCCGCATCGCGCACGGTGAGCCACAGCACGTCATGCTGCACGCGCAGCCGGCGCAGCATCCGTTCGGTGTTCTCGGTGATCGGCGCCTCGTCGGTGATGATCACGACGATCATCCGGCGCGAGATCGTACGGGTGATGAACGACAGCAGCGCATCGCGGTCGCTGGGGGCGTGGCTCGAGTCGATCGCCGAGTCGATCGTCTGCAGCGCGTGCTCGAGGGCTCCCTCGCTGCGCCCAGGCGCCCGGCGCCGCACGCGGTCGGCGTCGCCGTAGACGACGGTGAAGTCGTCGCCGTGACGGAGGGCGAGCACCCCGAGAACACCGGCGGCGAGTATCGCGAGGTCCTTCTTCGACTTCTCGTCGTGGGCGAGTGCCGCCATCGACCGACCGGTGTCGACCGCGAACATGATCGTGTGCATCCGCTGCGCACGGTGCCGCTTCACAAGCGGGGTTCCCTGCCGGGCGGTCGCACGCCAGTCGATGTCGCGCACCTGATCGCCGTACTCGTACTTGCGCAGGTCTTCGAAGTCGAGGCTGCGGCCGTGCATCAGCGACGCGTAGGCGCCGTCGAGCGCGTGCAGCGACTTGCGCGACGAGTGGATGAAGAGCTTGCTCTTCACCTGGGTGATCAGGCTGGGCATGGGTCCCTGAGCTTGTCGAAGGGTTCGGAGGTTCAGGGGGTCGGCACGGCCGCGAAGATCTGGTCGATGATCTCCTCGCTGCGGATGCCTTCGGCGTCGGCCTCGAACGTGAGCAGCACGCGGTGGCGCAGCACGAGATGGCGGAGGGACCGGATGTCCTCAGGCAGCACGTGTGCGCGGCCGTTGAGCAGCGCGAGCGCACGCGACGCCTGCAGGAAAGCGATGCTCGCACGCGGGCTCGCACCGTATTTGATGTAGCGGGCGCGCTCTTCGCCGATGTACGGTGCGGGGTTCCGCGTCACGTACGCGAGCGAGACGATGTAGTTGCGGATCGCCGGGTCGACGTAGATGCGCGAGGCGGTGTCCTGCAGCATCCGCACGTCGTCGAGCGTCACGGCGCTCTCGACGTGGCGGTCGGGGTCGAGCACGCCGGAGTCGATGCGGCCGAGGATCTCGAACTCCTCTGCGGGGCTCGGGTACTCCACGATCTCCTTGAGCAGGAAGCGGTCCATCTGCGCCTCGGGGAGCTCGTACGTGCCCTCCTGCTCGATGGGGTTCTGCGTCGCGATCACGAGGAACGGCTTCGGCAGATGGTGGATCTCGCCGCCGATCGTGGTCTGGTGCTCCTGCATGGCTTCGAGCATCGCGCTCTGGGTCTTCGCGCTCGAGCGGTTGATCTCGTCGAGCAGAACGAAGTTGGCGTGCACAGGACCGAGCACGGTGCGGAAGGTGCCGCTCGACGCGTCGTAGATCTGGTTGCCGGTGATGTCGCTCGGCAGGAGGTCGGGCGTGCACTGGATGCGCTTGAACGACGCCTTGACCGTGTCGGACAGGGTGCTCGCGGCGGTGGTCTTGGCGAGACCGGGCACGCTCTCGAGCAGGATGTGACCGCCCGCGATGAGCGAGATCAGCAGGCTCATGCGCAGGCGATCCTGGCCCACCATCTTCGCCGAGTACGAGTCGGAGATGATCCCCAGGACCTTGCCCGCGTGGGCGAGTTCCTCTGCCGACGGGCCCTGCCTGTTCACGGGCGCCTGCTCGACGTTCGCACGCGCCTGCGGTGCGGCGGCGGCCGCCTGCTGCGGTGCCGCCTGCGCGGGAGGGGCGGGAGCGATCGGCGTCGCGGGAGCAGGAGGTGCAGGCGGAGGCGGGACCTGACCCGCGACTGCGCCGGGCGCGTAAGGCTCGTTCATCGGTGTCTCCTCTTTCGCACGGGGACACGACGGCCATCCCCCGGGAATCAGCGTAACGGCACTGCGCTGTGCTCGCGGTGGGGAGAACTGCCCATGACGGATGCCTCGGCATCCGCTCTGCGGTCAGCGGGGCGGGGTGAGGCCGGGGTGAGATTTCCCCAACTCGTCGGCGCCGACCGCCACGATCGGAGACATACGTCCGTTGTTCGTCTGGTCGGGAGGGACCTGAATGCGCGAGTCACAGGGAAGAAGGCGCCGATTCCGAGCGCTCACATCGGCGGCGACGGCGGTGCTCCTCGCCGCATCAGCTGTGCTCACGGCGACGCCGGCGTCGGCCGCGACGGTGTACGAGATCGAGGCCGACTGGAGCGACGGCACGCCTGCTCAGGTGACGACCGGAGACCTGGTGAACGCCGAGTGGCGCATCAACGTCAACGACGACGCGGCGGCTCCGTCCAACGATCCGGTCGACGACGTCGACTTCACGGTGACGACGACCAGCGGCCGCTTCACCGCACTGCCTGACGCCTGTCTGACCACCGGTGTCGACCCCGCGTCGAGCATCTCGCCCGACGGCTCGACGCTCGTGTGCAACGTGGGCACCAAGAACCAGGGCACCGCCGTCGTCGTCGTGACGCCGATCGAAGCCGATGGTCCCACCGGCAGCGAGATCACGGCATCCGGGACGATCGAGGGGAAGACCGCGACCCTGAGCCCGATCGACATCGTCAACGAGTTCGCGATGGACATGCGGTGGGCGAGCGGCGCCGCGTACATCGAGCAGGGCACCGGGTACTACCAGACGAGCTTCGAGTGGACCTTGAGCAGCGGACGCAACAGCGACGAGGGCCCACAGACGGCGGTGTACGACCTGACCATCGCCTCGCCGCAAGGCGGAACGGTCTCGGTCGCGCCTGAGGCCTGCACACCGTTCGACATGGGCGTCGCTGCGACCGGGCACCCGTGGTCGGGCGGAGGGCATCCCGCCGATCAGACGGCGGGCTTCGTCGGCGGATGCACGTTCGAGCACGTCGGGGGAGACAGGTTCCGCCTCACGCTGTCGGGCATCGACTACTCGCCGGCCAGCATCCCCACCCGCGACTCGGCCGGAGGCTTCCTGCCGGTCGACCAGATCGCACTCGCGTCCGGTTCGGTCTATGTCCGCATTCAGACCACGGCAGCGGGATCCGTCACCGTGCAGCAGGACCCGGTGACCTACACCTCCACGACAGGGCTGACCGCGCAGGACGACGTCGCGAACAACTCCGAGACCAAGACGTGGACGCCACTGGGCACCTACTCGTCCGGATGGGGGCGGGGCTACACCGGCAGCGGAGGCACCACGTGGGATGACACCTATCTGGTCTCGGCAGGTACCGTCGTCGGTCAGTACCTCGACACGGGCTGGCAGCGATGGCCCGATCGGGCAGATGACCGACTGGTCGGTATGTGCGCCGCGCTGGACACCCGGAACGTGACGTTCGAGGACTTCGTGTGGGGCGCCCCGGCCGGTGGCGTCGACGGCGTGCCGTTCGAGTACTACACCGGGCCGAGCGCACTGCTCGATCCCGCGAGCACGGGATACGACCCCAACGCCTTCGACTGCACCTCGTCGAACGGATGGACCACGACCGAGCCGGCGAACCCGTCGGACATCAAGGCGGTTCGCGTCGTGATGACGCAGGGCACCGCCGAGGCTCACGTCGACGACCCCAGGTATCACCCCGGTGCTGTTCGTGCGGATCCGGCCTGAGCTGCCTGTCGGCACCGAGGTGTGGACGTTCTTCTCCGGCATCCACGATGCGCCGGTCCCGAATACGTGGACCGGGCCGAACTACGCCGGCTGCATCACGAACACTCCGGGCTGGCGCTACCCCTGCACCACCGGTTTCCGAGATGTCCTCCGCGTCGCGGCCGCATCTCCCGCCATCACCAAGTCCGCAGATCGCACGGTCGTGACGCCCGGAGTCCCCGCGACGTTCACGCTCACTTATGCGGCGACCGGCGCGGGACAGGTCCCTCCGACCGTGAACGGCTTCCAGATCGCAGACACGCTTCCCGCAGGTGTGACGTATGTGCCCGGCACCGCCTCGCCGGAACCGCAGGTGAGCACGAACGGGTCGGGTCAGCAGGTCCTCTCCTGGACGCTCGACGCCGTGGCCACGAACGCATGGCATCCGCTCAGCTATCAGGCGGTCGTCGACGACTCGGTCACGGCGGGCAGCGTTCTCACCAATACCGCGGTGGCATCGTTCGGCGGACAGGCCAGGACGGCCGCCGCCCAGGTCACCGTGACCACGAACGGATACACCGAGATCGGCAAGACGCCGGACTCGCCGTTCATCCCGAACCTGAACGGTGACGGCGTCGGCGCCGGAGCCTGGACGGTGACCCTGCGCTCGTTCGATTCGCTGCCGCAGAACTTCACGGACACGATCGACATTCTCCCCTTCGTGGGTGACGGACGGGGAACCGCCTTCGAGGGCGACTACGCGTTGACGGGCGTCGACGCGGCACCGGGCTCGACCGTGTACTACACGACCGAAGACCCCGCCACGCTGTCGGACGACCCGAACGCCTCCGCCAACGGCACCGCCGGCTCCCCCTCAGCGCTGTGGAGCACGGCCTTCACGGAGGATGCCACCGCGATCCGTGTCGTCGGCCCTCGTCTCGCCCCCGGGGCGATCCAGCAGTTCACAGTCGGGATCGAGACCGACGGGGTACGGGGCGGTGATGTGCTCGTCAACCGAGCTCAGGCCGTTGCGGAGCACACCAGGCTGGTGATGCGCACATCGGCGCCCATCACGGTCGCGAACTACTATTCGGCCGCGCTGAAGAAGTACGTGATGGATGCCGACGGCGTGTGGCGCGATGCGAACGACGTGACCGACTATCCGGTGTTCGACATCGGTGACACGGTGCGTTACCGGATCGAGGTCGAGAACACCGGTCAAGGCACGCTGACGAACGTGGTGGTCGCGGACGACAAGCAGCCGGAACTCGGCGGTTTCACGGTCGACGAGCTGGGACCGGGCGAGACCGAGCACCACGATTTCGAGATCGTGGTGGGAGAGGCGAACGGCGACACCGTGGTGAACACGGCCTGCGCGTCGGCCGACCTGCCCGCGGACTCGGGTGTCGCACCGACGATCAACTGCGACCCGGCAGGATTCGAGATCGACGGCGCTCCGACCCACACCAAGGAGCTGCTCTCGGCTTCGCCGATCGGCGGCGGGCAGTGGCAGATCGTCTACGGCATCGACGTGAGCAACACCTCCGCGCACGCGACCACGTACACGTTGTCGGATGAGCTGCACTTCTCTGCGCAGGTCACCGTCGACTCCGCCGTCGTGACGGCCTCTCCTGACGGGGTGCTGCTGGCCGATCCGGCGTGGAACGGAACGGATCGGCTCACGATCTCGGCCGGCACGCCGCTGCTCGGAACCGATGACGAGGGCTACGCCGCGCATCACTACGAAGTCACGGTGATCGCCGACGTGCCCCTGCATCTGGACGGCGCGGATGCCGGCGTCGATCCGACCGCGTGCCCCGCGGAGGGGTCGGACGCGGACCAGGGGTTCAACAACTCCTCGACCATGACGGATGCGACAGGCGACGCCGAACAGGATCAGGCTTGTGCGCCGATCCCCTCGATCAACATCGAGAAGTCGATCGTGGGCGAGCCGGTGAAGGGCCTGCACGGAGAATGGTCGATCGTCTACGAGATCGTCGTCGCCAACGACGGCTCGGCCGCGACCGACTACAGCCTGACGGATCGTCTGCGGTTCGGGACCGGTATCACAGTGAAAAGTGCGAACATCGCACAGACGCCCGACGGTGTCGTATCGAGCCCGACCTGGACCGGGCGCGGAGCGGCGGGATCCGCCGAGAACGTAGTGGCGAAGGATGAGCTCGGCCCTGGCGCGGCGCACACCTACCGCGTGCAGGTGACGGCCGTGCTCGACACGAGGACGGCGGATCGCACCGCGCTCATCTGCCCGGCGCCCGGCGCGGGTGACGTGGGTGGCTTCGCCAACACCGCGGGCGTGGAGAGCAACGGTCTCGCTGCCACGGACGACGCCTGCGCGGTACCCGAGTGGCCGGCGGGGGTGACGTCTCCGCTGGCGTCGACCGGCGGCGAGCTCAGTGTCGGCGTGCTGTCTGCGGCGGGAGTCCTTCTCCTGACTGGCGCGGTGCTGCTCTTCCTCCGACGCCGGCGAGTGATCGCGGAGTAGCGGCTGAGGGAGCCGTCGTCGCCGCGACGACGGCTCCCTCCTCGGCGGGCGCACGCCCTCTGTTCGGGTGAGAACTATGATCAGGGGAGCGGTCCCGCTGGGGGGAGGCCGATGCTCCTGTTGACGTAGACATCTCACCGAAGGCATCATGACGATCGGCTCGCCCTCCGACCACGGTGCGCGCGCGCCGATTCCGGCCGCGCTGATCGCTTCTCTGCCCGACACCGTTCCGGACGATGTGCTCTCCGCCCTCCGCCTCGGAGATCCCGGGGCGGCTCTGCGAGCGGCCCTCGACGGGCACGACCTCTCTTCGGCGACCGACGTCCTGCGCATCGCCTGGTTCGATCTGCTGCGCGACGACCATCTGCACGAGAGCAGGACGGCGCTGGAGAGGCTTCCGGCCGCAGCTCTCACCTCGCATCCCCTTCTCGCCATGGCGCTCGGGATACTGCTCAACGCCGACGGACTGCGCCGCACGAAAGCCGCCTACTACTTCGGGCTCGCCTCGCTCGGGATACGGTCGTGGACCGAGCGAACACCGGCTTCGGAGCGGGCCCTGGTGCTGTCGAGCGAGAGCGCCGCGCTGCGGTTGATGGGCAAGTCTGCGCTGTCCGTGCGGTCGGCAAGAGCAGGAGTGGCTGCGCTGGAGGAGATCCGCGATGACCGCGCCGCTCTCATCGGATACCTGCCGCGCCTCTACTCCCAGCTCGGCACCTCTCTGTACTACGGAGGTGCGGAAACCACCGCCCTGCAGGTGTTCGCCCGTGGTTATGCCGAGTTCGGCGAGGCGGATGTCTCGAGCTTCAGCAGCCTGTCGATGATGGCCGGCATCCATGCGCTGCGTGGGAACATGACCGAGGCGGCGTCGTTCGTCGCCATCGCGCGGGGCGAACCGTGGACCGACGAGCAGCGGGCGATGTACACCGGAACCTTCTACCGGCTGGCCGAGGCGCTCCTCGCGCTCGAGCGGTTCGACACCGGCATGGCGGCGCAGCATCTCGCCGCCATGCGGCACGACCGGCGATCGATCGAGCACTGGGTGGCGATCGGACGGGTCGAAGCGATGACGGAGCTGTTCGCCGGCGACCCGGCGGGGGCCCTCGCCCGGCTGGAGGAGCTCGTCGTGCTTCGAGGTTCCGAGGGGCAGGCGGCCGCCAACCGGAGCCGGCTGGTGACCATCCGCAGCGTGCTCCATCTCGCGCTCGGGAATCACGAGGCGGCCGCGACGGTGCTGCGACGGGACGCAGGTCGCACTCCGCAGGATCACGTCGACCGAGCCAGAGTCGCTCTGGCTACAGGCGCGACCAGCGATGCGCTGCGCCATCTCCGAGCCATAGCGGGGCGCACGCAGAGCACGAGGACCCTGGCGCAGGCGCTCACGCTCGAATCCGCGATAGCGCTGCGGGCTGGCTCCGGCCGGCGAACAGATGTGCTGCTGCGTCAGCTGATCTCGACGATCCGGCAGTCGCAGCAGCGCACCGCCCTGCGCCTCGTGCCCCCGGAGGATTCGGCGCTGCTGTCCGAGGCCTTGACCAGGATGGGCGCCGCCGATCTCGCCGAGATCGGCGAGATCGGCTCGCTCCTCGCCGAGCCGGATCGTCCTCGCCTCACGTCGCGGGAGCGGGCCGTGCTCGAGGTACTGGTGCGATCGGGCTCACGGAGCGCGATCGCCGCCGAGCTCTTCGTGTCGCCGAACACCGTCAAGACCCACATGAAGAGCCTGTATCGCAAGCTCGGTGCCCGCACTCGAGAGGAAGCGCTCACGATCGCGATGCATCGCCGGCTCATCTCGCCGACGAGCCTGGACACGCTGTCGTGACCCGTCAGACCTCCAGCGACGGGTCGAGGTGGACCACGAGGATGCTGTTGATCTGCGCTGCGCTCGCCGCGGTACAGGCCGTCGCGTCGCTGGGCGTATCACCGGTGACTCCGGCGATCGCCACGGCCGCACCCCCGTTGTACGCCCTGGTCGCTGCCGTCCACAGCGTCATGCCGTTCCTCGCGCGGATACTCACGAGAGCGCCCTGGTCAGCCACCCTGACGGCGGGGGTGGCCGGGGCGCTGGTCTGGCCGTTCAGCCCCATCGGGCCGCTGTTCATCGTCGCCCTCGTGACGGGCGCCGCGGCTTTCGACGTCGCCCTGCTCGGCTCGCGGTCTGCCGCATGGCGGCGGCTGATCCCCGCCGCCGCTTTCGCCGGAGTGTCGCTGTTCGTCGTGTCGCTGCCCGTGTTCAGCCCCGATCATCTGACGCCGGTCGTGCTGACGGCCACTCTTCTGGGACGCTTGGGCGGCGAGTTGATCGCGCTCGCGCTCGCCGGCGGTCTCGCTTCAGGACTGTCGCGGTCGGGAGTGCGGGTCAGCTGAGGCGAACGGCTCAGATGTCGTCGCGACGGGCCTCGATGGCCGAGCCGGCGGTGCCATCGGAGTAGGACACGCGGATCATGGGGTTGAACAGGTTGAGGCCGAGCAGCGCCCCACCCACCCCGATGGATCCGTTGCCGTCGCTGTCGAACGTGATCGTCCCCGCTTCGAGCGTGCCGTACTTCACGAGCGCCTTCGATCCGGGATTGCCGGTGACGCTCAGCGTGTAGCTGGTGATGAGCCCGAGCGGGCTCTTCTCCTTCTGGACCCCCGCGAACGTGAGCGGCTTCGGGGTGACAGGGGGCGGAGTCGTCGGGGTGGTGGGCACTGTCGGCGCTGTAGGCGTCGTGGGCGTCCCGGGGTCTGTCGGTGTCGTCGTCCCGGGTGTCGTCGTACCCGGATCGTCCGAGTGCGGGGTCGTCGGCGACTCGGAATCGGGCGTGGTCTTCGCCTCGTCGGTCGACGGCTCGTCCGTGGCGGGCGATGTCGGTGCGCCCGTGCGATCGACCACTCCGTACTCCCCGGCCGGAACCTTGTCGTCGGTGCGGTCGGCATATGTCGTCACCGGGCCGTTCGCGAGCGCCGTCACGTCGCCGCCGCCCGGACTGAACAGACCGAAGGCGATGAGTCCCGCGCCGACCACGACGGAGCCGATCGCGAGGATCTTCCGCGGTCGCGACCAGCCGTTCACACGCGAGTGCGCGCGAGCGACGGCTCCGGCGGCGGGCAGGGGCGCTGTCGCTTCCGCGCTGTGGCGGACCTTGCGTGCGCCCGTGCTTTCAGGCGCGTCCGAGTCCACAACGGGCCCCTCCTGCCCTTGGAACATCCGTACCGCCGATCCCTTCGTCCGAAGCCGCCGGCTCCGTTCGACCGGCCACTCCCTGCCGATCGCATGCGTGACGTAAATATACCGGGATTCGGATGCCGCCGAAGAGAACGCTCGGGGCAGCCGGGCCGATCGCCGGTCGCGATCCGGCGCTCTCGTGCACCGGGGAGCCGGAGTGCTGCCAGGAAATCTTGAACTTCACGACGTAGTATCGAGCCGCGCTGCGAGGGGCCCGTGGGCGCGAACTGAACACAGAAAGCTGTACAGCACCATGACTGATGCACAGGTGTCGCTCGATGAGCGACTCGGCCCCGTGAGCGTCGAGGGATCGGCGCTCGCCGATCAGATCTTCGACATCGTCGGCAACGCCATCGTCGAGGGCACGCTCGAGCCCGGCGAGAAGGTCAACGACAAGGAACTCGCGGCGGCTCTGGGCATCTCCCGCACTCCGGTGCGCGAGGCTCTGCAGCGCCTCACCTGGGTCGGACTGGTCGAAGTCGCACCCAGCCGCTACACCCGCGTCACCGAGATCACCGACGAGATGGTGAGCAGCACGCTCGAGTACATGGGCATGCAGGCCAGCATCGCGCTGCAGCTCGCGATGCGCCGCATGGATGCCGACGAGCTGACCGACGCGGTCGGGATCCTCGACCGCGTCGTGGCCGCGACCGAAGCCGGTGAGGCCGAGGCGATGATGAACGAGTCTCTCGCACTCCTCGAGTACCTGGTGGGCAAGAGCGCCAACCCGGTCTTCGCGGCGATGATGGCCGAGACCAGCCTTCTCGTCGCCCGCAACCTCCGCCACCTGCGCCCGGAAGAGGGCTCGGCGGCCGACCGCATCGAGTGCTTCCGCGAGATGCGCGCCGCGATGCTCGCCGGAGACGCCGACTCCGCAGAGAAGTGGTTCCGCAAGCAGCACGGGATCGGCGTCGACACCTCCCTCTGAGCGTCTAGCACGGCCGGTGGGTATGCGTGGGCTGTCGCCTCAGGGGGTGGCGCGAGTGCGCCGGCGCCACCGCATTCGCGTGATGAGTACGCCGAGCAGGCACAGCGCGCCGCCGAGGAACATCAACGGTGTCGGAGCCTCGCCCAGAATCAGCCACGACATCACGATCGCGATGGCGGGCACCACGTAAGTCGTCGCCGAGGTCTGTCCGGCTGTGCTGCGCTGCAGCACGTACGCCCATGTGGTGAAGGCGATCGCGGTCGGGAAGATGCCGAGGTAGATCACCCAGGCCGTCGCATCGAGGGGCGCTGTCTGCAACGCGCTGACGAGGCTGCCAGTCCATGGCAGCAGGGCGACGGTACCGGCAACCGCTCCGAACCACGTCAGGGTCGTCGCGTCTGCACGCGCACTGAGCAGGTGCTTCTGCAGCAGTGTGCGGGCGCATCGAGGTGGGCGTCTCGGAGAAGGGCGAGATGATCGGGCAGACCGCCCTGACCCGGGAGCGCACCAAGGTCGTGACGGTCGCCGGTGAGATCCTGACCGTGGTCGTGCTGCCTCTGGAGACCGTCGACGAGCTGATCAGGACCCGCCCGCGTCTGGCCGCGGAGATCGGGGAGTCGCTCGAGTTCAAGCGCACTCAGGCTGAGGCACGGCTCGCCGAGCTCGGCATCGCCCGGGGCGGAATCCTCGGGCTCTGATCGGGCCGGCGGCCGACGTGCTCAGGAGACGGATGCCGTGACCGGGGCCGCGCGTCGGCGCCCGACCCACACGACGCCCGCCGCCACGGCGAGGATCGCGACGGCGATGCCGACGATGTAGACGGCGACGCCCGCATAGCCACCGGGGATGAAGTGCGGGTTCAGGAACGGGTAGGGATACCACCAGTGGTCGCCGGTCGCAGGGGCGATGATGAAGTCCGCTCGGATCAGCGTGTACACGACCCAGACGATCGGAAAGACCGCCGCGACCAGCACGCGGTTCCAGGGCATCGCGCGGTGACGCGGGGCGAAGAGCACATCGGCGAGCAGGAAGACGGGGATCACGACGTGCAGAACCTCGTTCGACCACGGCACGGTCTGGCCCTGCGGAAGCGCGTAGCCCCGCAGGAGCAGGTTGTAGACGATGCCGGTGACGATCATGTAGGTGCTCGCGCACACCAGCAGAGTCGCGAGCCAGGTGGGTTCGCGCTCGGCGCCGCGGCCCGCGGTCCATGCCCAGATCGCGGCGATCGCGAGCGCGACGGCGGCGAGCACGTTCGATTCGATCGTGAAGAAGCTGAAGAAGTTCGTCGCGACGGTGGGGATGTGGCCGCCCCACTCGGTCTGCGAGTCGAATGCGTTCCGCAGCGTCTGCGCCAGCTGCGCGATGATCGCGGCCGTGCCGAGAAGGGCTGCCGCCATACGTGCAAAGGGCCACCAGGTTGTCATGTCGCCTCCGGTTGCTCACTCTAGCGGCGGGGTCCGCGGAGGGGGAGAAGACCATGCAGAACGGGGCCGGCGGGGCCTTGGGTAGGATGGAAAAGCCCGAAGAGGGCCAGCTCATCAGCCGGTGCAAACCCGGCGGAAGCAAGGGGGTCTCCCATGCCAGGAATCGTTATCGTCGGCGTCCAGTGGGGCGATGAGGGCAAGGGCAAGGCCACCGACCTGCTCGGCGAGCGCACCGACTGGGTCGTCAAGTTCAACGGCGGCAACAACGCCGGTCACACCGTCGTCGTCGGCGACGAGAAGTACGCGCTGCACCTGCTGCCCTCCGGCATCCTCTCGCCGGGCGTGACCCCGGTGATCGGCAACGGCGTCGTGATCGACCTCGAAGTCCTCTTCAGCGAGCTCGAGGCGCTGAGCGCCCGCGGCATCGACATCTCGCGGCTGAAGGTCAGCGCGAACGCGCACATCATCACGCAGTACCACCGCACGCTCGACAAGGTCACCGAGCGCTTCCTCGGCAAGCGCAACATCGGCACCACCGGCCGCGGCATCGGCCCGGCCTACGCCGACAAGATCAACCGCGTCGGCATCCGCGTGCAGGATCTCTTCGACGAGAACATCCTCCGCCAGAAGGTCGAGGGCGCCCTCGACCAGAAGAACCACCTGCTGGTGAAGGTGTTCAACCGTCGCGCCGTCACCGTCGACGAGATCGTCGAGGAGCTGCTCTCGTACGCCGAGCGCCTGCGCCCGATGGTCGCCGACACCGGTCACCTCATCGCCGAGGCTCTGGGCCGAGGCGAGGTCGTCGTCTTCGAGGGCGGTCAGGCGACCATGCTCGACATCGATCACGGCACGTACCCCTTCGTCACCTCCTCGACCGCGACGGCTGCGGGCGCAGCATCCGGATCCGGTGTCGGCCCCGGGGCGCTCGACCGCATCGTCGGCATCGTGAAGGCCTACACGACGCGTGTCGGATCCGGCCCCTTCCCGACCGAGCTGTTCGACGAGCAGGGCGAGTGGCTGCGCAAGCAGGGCTTCGAGTTCGGCACCACGACCGGCCGCCCGCGTCGGGTCGGCTGGTACGACGCGCCGATCACGCGCTATGCGACCCGCATCAACGGCATCACCGACCTCGTGCTCACGAAGCTCGACATCCTCACCGGCCTCGAGCAGGTGCCCGTCTGCGTCGCCTACGACGTCGACGGCGTGCGCTTCGACGAGGTGCCGGTCAACCAGACCGAGTTCCACCACGCGACGCCGATCCTCGAGTACTTCCCCGGGTGGAGCGAGGACATCTCGACGGCGCGCACCTTCGAGGATCTTCCGCAGAACGCCCAGGACTACGTGCTCGCGCTCGAGAAGATGAGCAACACCCGCATCTCGGTGATCGGGGTCGGGCCCGAGCGCGATCAGGTCATCGTCCGTCACGACCTGCTCGACTGAACATGACGCGGTTCTGGCTCGGCGGCTACGGCCCGGCGATGGAGGGTTCGGCCGACGGCATCGGGATGCTGGCCGGCGACGAGACGGCGGCGACCGCGCTGAGCTACCGAGGAGCGGTCACCGAGACGCCCTCGCCCTCCTGGCTCGCCCCGCATCCGACCCTCGACGTCGTGTACGCGGCGCTCGAGGGCGACGCGGCCGTGCAGGCGTTCGTCCGCTCCGGAGAGTCGGTGCTCACGCCCCTCGGCGACCCCGTCGAGGCCGGACAGTACGTCTGCCATCTCGCGGTCGCTCCCTCGAGGCGCTACCTGATCGCCAGCTGCTACGGCGACGGACGGGTGGTGCGCATCGGCATCGACGGTGCGGGACGTCTGGTTCCTGATGCCGCGCACAAAGCCGCTGAACTGCGAGCGGCGCTGCTCGGCGAGCCGCAGGATGACACGGGCGCCCCCGCGGGCACCGGTGTCGCCGCGACCGACCCCTATGGCGCCGAGGGCGTCCGCGAGTCGCACGCGCATGCTGCGGCGTTCCTCGCCGACGGCCGTATCGCGACGACTGATCTCGGCTTCGATCTGGTGCGGATCTGGCGGCCGACGGCGGGTGGACTCGTGCTCGACCACGAGGTCGTGCTGCCGAAGGGCACGGGGCCCCGGCACATGGTGGTGCATCCGAGCGGACATCTGCACGTGGTCACGGAGTACTCCTGCGAGGTGTTCACGCTCGCCGCCGGTCCCGACGGCACCTGGTCCGTCGTGTCATCGGTGCTGTCGAGCCCTGTCGCCGAGGTCGGCGTCGACTTCCCGGCCGAACTCGTGCGCACCCGCGACGGGCAGTTCCTGTACACGGCTCTGCGGGGAAGCAACACGATCGCCGCGCTGCGGGTCCGCGGCGCGGGAGAGAGCCTCGAGCCGATCGCGCTCGCCGACTCGGGCGTCGACTGGCCGCGGCACCATCTCGTGCACGAGGGCAAGCTGCTCGTCGCCGGTCAGCGCTCCGACACGATCAGCCTGCTCGATCTCGACGAGCGCACGGGTGCGCCCCTCGGCATCCGTCATCAGGCTCCGGCACCGACGCCGACGCACTTCCTGCCGGTGCGCTGAGGGCGATTCCCGCGCTCACGCCCGCTCTACAGACTCGGATTCACGCCGCGACTTGACCTCAACCTTTGTTGAGGTCTTAGCGTCGAGCCCATGACCATCGACACGGGAGAGGTGCGGACCGCCACGGCCTCCGCGCCGGGCATCATGAGCGGCACCTATCTCTGGATAACCATCGGCGCCTGCGCCCTCGTCTTCCTGGGGGCGTTCGAGTCCCTGGCCGTCACGACGGTGATGCCGGTCGTGAGTGCGGACCTCGGCGGGGAGCGTCTCTACGCGCTCGCCTTCGCCGGTCCGCTGGCCACCGGAGTGATCGGCATGGTCGCGGCGGGGAACTGGGCGGACCGCCGGGGGCCCGTCGAACCGCTGTATACCGCTGTCGCCGTCTTCGTGGCGGGTCTGCTCGTTGCCGGTCTCGCCCCCAGCATGGAGATCTTGGTCGCCGGCCGTTTCGCGCAGGGGCTGGGCAGCGGTGCGCTGACGGTCGCGCTGTACGTGGTGGTCGCGCGCGTGTATCCGCGCGATCTGCACCCGGCGATCTTCGCGGGCTTCGCGGCCGCGTGGGTGGTGCCGTCGCTGATCGGCCCCACCGTCGCCGGCATGGTGACAGAGCTGTGGAGCTGGCACTGGGTCTTCCTCGGCGTCGTCGCGCTCGTGCTCGTGGCGCTGCTCATGGTCGTCCCGGCTCTCAAGAATCTCGCTCGCGACGGCGGCGACCGCTCGATCCCGTGGTCGCTCGGACTCCTCGGCTGGTCCGTCCTGGCCGCGGTCGCCGTTCTCGCGCTCGATCTTCTGGGCGACGTGCCCGGCGCGGGGCCCGTGCTGGCTGTCGCGGCCGTGATCGTGGCTCTGATCGCCGTCCGGCCGCTGCTGCCCAAGGGCAGCCTCGCGGCCCGTCGAGGTCTGCCCTCGGTGATCCTCGTCCGAGGGCTCGCTGCGGCGGCGTTCTTCGGAACGCAGGTGTACATCCCGTATCTGCTCACCGATCGCTACGACTTCACCCCGACGCTCGCCGGGCTGTCGTTGACCGGCGGCGCCTTGGCCTGGTCGGCCGCAGCCACCGTGCAGGGGCGCATGGGCACGCGGCTGTCGAGCGTCGTCGCCGTGCGGATCGGCACCGGTCTCGTGGTCGCGGGCATCCTGCTCGCGCTCGTGTCCGCGGTGCTGCACATGCATGCCCTGGCGATCGTCGCCGCCTGGATCGTCGCCGGCACCGGCATGGGGCTGATGAGCCCGCGCACCAGCGCCCTCACCCTCGAGATGTCGACACCCGAGAACCAGGGCTTCAACAGCTCGGCGATGACCGTCGCCGATTCCTTCAGCAGCGCCCTGTCGCTGGCCGTGACCGGCGTGCTGTTCGCCACGGCCGCCAGTGCCGCCGCCGTCGCGGACCCGTTCGTCGTCGTGTTCGCCTTCGCCGGCGCGGTCGCCGTCGCAGCGGCCGTGCTGTCACCCCGGCTGGCGCCGCGAGCGCACGGCGACGCCGCCCGAGAGGTGGCAGCGCCGTGAGGGCGATCGTGCAGCGCGACTTCGGTGGGCCGGAGGTGCTGAAGATCGAAGAGGCTCCGCTCCCCGAGCCCGGCGCGGGAGAAGTCCGGGTGCGGGTCGAGGCGGCCGGAATCCACGCCGTGGACACCGACATCCGTCGAGGAGACGGTCCGCCGTCGATGCCGCGGCCGGTGCTCCCGATGACGCCGGGGCGTGAAGTCGCCGGCGTCATCGAAGCGGTGGGTCCAGACGTTGATACGAGCCTGATGGCGGCACGAGTGGTCGCGCACGTCGGCTTCCGCAGCGGCGGTTACGCGGAGTTCGCCCTCGCGCCGGTCGCATCGCTCCATCTGATTCCCGACGAGGTCTCGTCCTCTCAGGCGGTCGCGGCAATCGGCACGGGCCGAACGGCGCAGCTCATGTGGGAGAACGCGCCCGCGCGTGCGGAGGATGTAGTGATCGTTCCTGGAGCGTCGGGGGGCCTGGGGAGCCAGCTCGTGCAACTGTCGTCGGCGGTCGGGGCGACGGTGGTGGCGCTGTACGGCGGAGAGGCGAAGCGCGCGACGGTGGAACAGCTCGGACCGGCCGACCCGAGGTTCATCGCCCTGGACTCGACCGATGAGGCGTGGCCGGAGCGGATGACGTCGCTGCTCGGAGAGCGACAGCCTTCACTTCTGTACGACGGCGTGGGTGGCGCGGTCGGTCGCGCCGCGCTCGAGACCCTCGGTCGCGGAGCCCGCATCGTGATCATCGGGTGGGCGAGCGGCGCACCCGTGCGTATCGACACCGACGACCTCGTCGGCAGATCGCTCACGGTCATGGTCCCGCTCGGGCGTCCGCCGGCAGACCTGAGGGCTCTCGAATCGAGGGCGCTTGCGGCCGTGGCGGCGCGGCAGGTCGATCCGCCGGTGGACGAGTATCCGCTGGAACGCGCGGCAGAGGCCCATGCCGCGATCGAGCAGCGTCGTCAACGTGGGAAGGTCGTGCTCGTCACGCCGCGCTGAGGCCGCGGCCCATCGGCCGCACGGCACGAGTCGGCGGGAATTCCCCCGAGAGCGCGAGTGTTCTGGCACCCTGGACGCACGCACCCCGTCGAATGGAGCCGCCGATGACCGACGAATACGATCTGATCGTGCTGGGCGGAGGCCCGGTGGGAGAGAACGTCGCCGACCGAGCGGTGCAGGGCGGCCTGAACGCCATCATCGTCGAGAGCGAACTCGTCGGCGGCGAGTGCTCGTACTGGGCGTGCATGCCGTCGAAGGCGCTGCTGCGCTCGGCGCAGGCGCTGCGCGCAGCCCAGCACGTGCGCGGCGCGGCCGAGGCCGTCACCGGAAAGCTCGACATCGCGGCCGTGTTCGCGCGGCGCGATTCGTTCACGAGCGACTGGTCGGACGACGGGCAGGTGCGCTGGCTCGAGTCGGCGCACATCGACCTGGCACGAGGACACGGGCGGCTCACGGGTGAGCGCGAGGTCACCGTGACAGACGCCGACGGGACGACCCGAGTGCTGCACGCCCGCCATGCCGTGGCGATCAGCACGGGATCGGATGCCGTCATCCCGCCCATCGACGGCTTGGCCGACGCGTCGCCCTGGACGAGCCGAGAGGCGACAAGCGCCCAGGCGCTGCCCGAATCGCTCGCCGTGATCGGCGGAGGAGTGGTCGCCGTCGAGATGGCCACCGCGTACGCGGCGCTCGGCTCGACCGTCACGGTCATCGCCCGCAGCGGACTGCTCGGCGGCATGGAGCCGTTTGCGGGCGAGCGCGTCGCGGCCGGCCTGAAGGAGCTCGGCGTCGACGTGCGCCTGTCGGTCGGCACGGAGTCTGTGCATCGAGACGAGGAGGGCGTGCACATCGTTCTGTCCGACGGCTCGACGGTCACGGCATCCGAAGTCCTGGTCGCGACCGGGCGATCCCCGCGCAGCGGAGACATCGGGCTCGAGACCGTCGGGCTCGAGCCGGGCAGGTGGATCGCGGTCGACGACACCCTGCGCGTCCCTGACGTGCCGTGGCTGTACGCGGTCGGCGACGTCAACGGGCGCGTGCTGCTGACCCACCAGGGCAAGTACCAGGCGCGGGCCGCGGGAGACGTGATCGCGGCGCGAGCGCTCGACGGAGCGGTGAATGACGCGCCCTGGGGACGTCATGTCGCGACCGCCGATCATGCGGCCGCCCCGCAGGTGACGTTCTCCATCCCGGAGGTCGCCTCGGTCGGACTGACCGAGAAGGCGGCGAAGGACGCCGGCATCGCAGTGCAGGTCGTGGACTACGACCTCGGCTGGGTCGCGGGCGCGAGCCTGTACGAAGACGGGTTCGAGGGGCAGGCGCGGCTCGTGATCGACACGGAGCGCGACGTGATCGTCGGTGCGACCTTCGTGGGGCCGGAGGTCGCCGAACTCGTGCAGACCGCGACACTCGCGATCGTCGGCGAGGTGCCGATCGCGAGGCTCTGGCACGCGGTGCCCGCCTATCCGACGGTGAGCGAGATCTGGCTGCGGCTCCTCGAGGGCTACGGGCGGGATTCCGCGTGATCGCCCCATCCGATCGGGGAAGCGCTCCGAACAGGTGACGGAATGTGTCGCACATCGACGCGTGCGCGCGCAATCCTCCCCCCGATGTCCGACACCTCTTATACGCTCGAACCACATCTGAGGAGGCAGCACCATGAAGGCCGTACTCGCAGGAACCACCATCGCCGAGGCCGACGAGAGCGATCTCATCCGCATCGAGGGGAACTGGTACTTCCCTCCGGCGTCCGTCGCGCCCGACGTGCTCGTCGAGAGCCCGACCCCCTACACCTGCCCGTGGAAGGGCGTGTGCCAGTACTGGTCGGTGCGGGCCGGCGGTGAGCTTCACGAAGACCTGGCGTGGTCCTACCCGCATCCGTATCCGACCGCCTTCGACCGCGTCGGCAAGGACTTCTCGGGCTACGTCGCGTTCGCGCCGGGCGTCGAGGTCTCGCCGTAACCCCGACGGGAGACCGCCTTGATCGAGTTCCGCAACGTCACGAAGCGTTTCCCCGACGGGACGCTCGCCGTGAACGACTTCAGCCTCGTGCTGCCCTCGCGCAAGACCACCGTCTTCGTCGGCTCGTCAGGATGCGGCAAGACGACTCTGCTGCGCATGATCAACCGCATGGTCGAGCCGACCTCGGGCGACGTCGAGATCGACGGTGAGAGCGTGCTCGGCGGCGACCCCGTGAAGCTGCGCCGGAGCATCGGCTACGTGATGCAGAACTCCGGCCTCATGCCGCACTTCAGCGTGATCGACAACGTGTCGACCGTGCTGCGGCTGAACGGCGTGGGGCGCACGGCCGCCCACGCCCGCGCGCGCGAACTTCTCGACACCGTCGGACTCGATCGCGCACTCGCCGACCGCTACCCGAGCCAGCTCTCCGGCGGGCAGCAGCAGCGCGTCGGCGTGGCCAGAGGGCTCGCGGCCGATCCCAACATCCTGCTGATGGACGAGCCGTTCGGCGCCGTCGATCCCATCGTGCGCGCCGATCTTCAGCAGGAGACCAGCCGGCTGCAGCGCGAGCTCGACAAGACCGTGGTGTTCGTGACGCACGACATCGACGAGGCGTTCCTGCTGGGCGATCAGGTCGTGATCCTCGACAAGGGAGCGCGCATCGTGCAGGTGGGCAGCCCCAGCGAGATCATCGAGAGTCCGGCAGACGACTTCGTCGCGGCGTTCATCGGCGCCGACCGAGGGCGTCGGGCGCTGAGCCTCAAGCAGACGCCGCGCGGGCTCGTCGTGGTCGACTCGGAAGGGCGCACGCAGGGCGCGATCGTCGGGTCGGATGCCGCGGCTCCCGCTTCTGCCGACGGAGCCGCCCCGTGAACTGGGTCGTCGACAACTTCGGGTTGATCCTCCAGCTGACGGTGATCCACCTTCAGCAGAGCGTGATCCCGATCGTGCTCGGATTCGTGCTGTCGCTGCCTCTGGGCTGGGTCGCCTGGCGGTACCGCCTGGTGCGCGGACCGGTCATCGTGCTCACAGGGCTTCTCTACACGATCCCTTCGCTCGCCTTGCTGATCCTGCTCCCCGCGACGCTGGGCTATTCGGCGATCAGCGCGCCCAATCTCATCATCGCCCTGACGATCTACGCCGTGGCGATCCTCGTGCGCGCGGTCGCCGACGGACTCGATTCGGTCGACGAAGACGTGAGGCAGGCGGCGACGGCCACCGGCTTCGCCCCGTTCCGCCGCTTCTGGGCGGTCGAGTTCCCGCTCGCAGGTCCCGTGATCCTCGCGGGACTCCGCGTCACGGCAGTGAGCACGATCTCGCTCGCGACCGTCGGCATCCTCATCGGCGTGACGAACCTCGGCTACCTCTTCACGAACGGCCTCGAGCGTCGCATCATCGCCGAGGTTTTCGCCGGCGTCATCGCGGTCGTGATCATCGCCCTCGTGTTCGACCTGGTGCTCATGCTGATCGGCCGGGCGCTGATGCCGTGGACCCGGGCGAACGCAGCTGCGGCGCAGGGGGCGACCGCTCGCGTCGCCACGACGAGGGCGGCCGCATGAATCTCTTCGCCGAGGCCATCGCCTGGATGCTCGCTCCCGCGCAGTGGACGGGCAACTACGCGCTGCCGAAGCTGCTGGGCGAGCATCTCGCGCTGACGGCGATCTCGGTTCTCATCGCCGCGGCGATCGCCCTGCCGATCGGCTGGCTCATCGGCCATACGGGCAGAGGCCGCGAGGTCGCGGTCGCGGTCGCCGGCGCCGCGCGTGCGATCCCGGCGTTCGGTCTCATGGTGCTCCTCGTGCTGCTGCTCGGCGTGCTCCGCATTCCTGAAGCGGCGATCACCACCTTCGTGCTGCTCGCCATCCCCTCGCTCCTCGCCGGGGCGTACACGGGGCTCGAGGCCATCGACCGCCGTGTGATCGATTCCGCCCGCGCCATGGGCATGACCGAGTGGCAGATCTTCTTCAAGGTCGAACTGCCTCTCGGGCTGCCGCTTCTGCTCGGCGGCATCCGCTCTGCTCTCCTCCAGGTGATCGCCACGGTCACGATCGCCGCCTACGTCAATCTCGGCGGACTGGGCTGGCCGATCATCCAGGGCATCCCGTTGCGTCGCTTCGACCAGGTCCTCGCCGGCGCGATCATCGTCGCGGTGCTGGCTCTCCTGGTCGACCTGCTCCTCGCGGCCGCCCAGCACGCCGCGGTTCCTGCCGGCCTGCGTCCACCACGAGCCGTGCGCCGTCGCGCGGCCGACCCGGCACCTGCATCCGTCCCCGCCTGATCCCACCCACAGCACCAGAGATCCCCGCACTCCCAGAGAAGAGGAAGTCATGTTCACAGCACGAGGCAAGCGCACAGCCTTCGCCGTCGGCCTGGTCGCCGCAGCCGCACTCGCCCTGTCGGCCTGCAGTTCGAGCAACCCGCTCGACGAGCCGTCCGATGCAGGCTCCGGCTCGGGCGACTCCGACACGATCGTCGTCGGCTCGCAGGCGTACTACTCCAACGAGATCATCGCCGAGATCTACGCACAGGCGCTCGAGAACGCCGGATTCACGGTTGAGAAGAAGCTCAACATCGGCCAGCGCGACGCGTACATGCCCGAGGTCGAGTCGGGCGAGATCGACGTGTTTCCCGAGTACACCGGCAGCCTGCTGGAGTACCTCTCGAAGGACGGCACCGACGTCACGAGCCCCGACGACGTGTACGCGGCGCTCAAGGAGGAACTGCCCGAAGAGCTGACGGCCCTCGACTACGCCGAGGCGTCCGACCAGGACACCTACACGGTGCTCAAGAGCTTCGCCGACGAGAACGGCCTGAAGACCATCGCCGACCTCGCCAAGGTCACGACTCCGGTCACGATCGGCGCGGCACCCGAGTTCGAGCAGCGTCCCTACGGCCCGGCTGCGGCCAAGGAGGTCTACGGCGTGGACCTCGCGTTCTCGGCCACGGGCCAGACGACGCTCGAATCGCTGCTCGCAGGTCAGATCCAGGTCGCCGACATCTACACGGCCGACCCGGCCTTCCAGACGGAAGACATCGTCGCGCTCGAGGACCCGAAGAACCTGATCCTCGCATCGAACGTCGTGCCGATCGTGTCGAGCGACATCGCCGACGACGTCTCCGACGTGCTCAACGCGATCAGCGCCAAGCTCACCGCCGAGGAGCTCGTCGGACTCAACGTGCAGAGCACGGTCGACCAGAAGTCGTCGGCTGACATCGCCAAGGCCTGGCTCGAGGAGCAGGGTCTGGTCTGATCGCGTACAAGGAAGGGGCCTTCCGACGACCGTCGGAAGGCCCCTTCCTTGTACGCGTGTGGCCGAAGGGAGCGGCCTGAGAGAATAGACCGTATGGCAACGGACACATCGGCATGATCTCGAAGCGCGATCTCGCCCAACGGCTCGACATCTCCCTGGAGATGGCCGACCGCCACGGTTTCGGCGACGGCGCGAGCGAGTCAGAGCTCGCGGCGCTCGAGCAGGATCCGCCCGCATGGCTCGTCCAGTCCCGGTCGAACCGCAAGAAGGGTGCGCGCCCTGTCTGGGTCACGTTGACCTGCGATGTGTGCGGCTATTCCGAGACGGCGAGGCCGAAGAAGTGGTGGCCCGAGTTCACCTACCTGGTCTGCCGCCAGCACTCAGTCGACGAGCTTCCGAAGCCGGCTGCCGGGCTGCATCGCGGGTACTTCGAGGGCGTCGGAAGCCGGTTCGTCGGCGTCGTCGACCAGGGGCTCTAACCCGCTCGATGACGCAAGCCAGCGCTATGTGAGAAAGCGGCTGTGACTACACCCGGGCGTCCTGCCGGGGAACCCAGACCTGGTTGATGATGATGAGGATGGATGCCGCGACCGGCACCGCGACGAGTGCTCCGAGCAGTCCGAGCAGAGTGCCCCCGGCGAGTGCGCCGATCACGACGAGCGAACCAGGGATGGAGATCGCGCGGTTCATCACACGGGGTGTTATGACGTATGCCTCCACCTGCATGTACACGAGATAGACGATTCCGAAGACCAGCGCGGCGACCGGGTTCGTGAACAGCGCCAGCCCCGTTCCGATGATCCAGAACATCACCGAGCCCACGAGCGGGATCAGCGTGATGCAGAACGCCACCGTCGCCATCAGCGGCGGGAACGGGAGCCCGAGGAACAGGTAGAGCAGGAACGCGAGCAGCGCGTTGAAGAACGCGAGCACGACCATGCCCATCACGTAGCCGCCGACCGAGTCGGTGATCTGCTCGGTGATCTCTCCTGCCCTGATGCGGTCGCGCGCCGGGGCGAGGCGCAGGAGGCCGGTCTTGATGCCGGGGAGGGTCGCGACGAAATAGAGCGTCAGAACCAGCACGACGATGGCCCCCGAGATGCCGCTCGCGATGCCGGCGCCGATCTTGAGCGCTCCGCCTCCGATCGCGGCGATGTTGCCCGGATCGGTGAGGAACTTCTGGATGTCGGCGACGAGGTCTTCGAACTGGTCGCCGAACTGCTTCTCGAGGGTCGCGTAGATGTCGGTGCGGGTGAAGTCCTGGATCATCCCCGGCACCGAGCGCACGAAGCTCGCGACCTGGTCGATCACGATCGGCAGCACCATCCACAGGATCAGCCCGACCACGACGATCAGTCCGAGGATCACGACGACCACCGAGGCCGCACGCGAGAGGCCGCGACGCTCGAGGAACCGCACGGCGGGGTCGAGGCCGAGAGCGGCGAACAATGCCAGAGCGATGTAGATGAGCACGGTCGACAGACTCGTCACGGCGAGGCCGAGCACGATCGCCGCCAGCCCGCCGAGCGTGACGAGGAAGCCGAAGACGAACGGCTTGTCGATGCGGGTCCAGAACGAGCGGCTCGGCGTCATGGGCTCGATCACGACGCGGCGCGGGTCGGGCGTGATCATCATCTCCACGACGGGTGCCGCTGCTTCGTCCGCCGGGACGGATGCCGTGGCCTCTTCGCTCTCGGACGGCGTCGGTTCTTCTCGGCTCATGTGCTCACGATATCGGGCCGCGTGGGGACCGTAGAGTATGTGCATGACCGACGCGCTGGACCCGAAAGCCGAACTGCTCCGACTGCGCGCGAGCATCGACAACATCGATGCGGCGCTGATCTTCATGCTCGCCGAGCGATTCCGCGCGACGCAGCAGGTCGGTCATCTCAAGGCGGAGCACGCGATGCCGGCATCCGATCCTGGCCGCGAGGAACAGCAGGTCGCACGCCTGCGCGCTCTGGCGGAGGACGCTCACCTCGACCCCGAATTCGCCGAGAAGTGGTTCAACTTCGTGGTGGCGGAGGTCATCCGTCATCACACCGAAGCGGCCGAAGGACGATGAGCTGATCCCCGGGTGGACGACGGTGTGTGCAGCACTCATCCACCCGGGGCAGTCAACTTAGTTTATTGAATAAACTATGGTCGAGGGTACGCAGTACCCGGGACCCTGTCAACCATTTCCCGACGATGGACCAGCAATGCTGAACAGCGACGACGTTCTGGATACTCAAGGCTCTGTTCGGCGTGCGAATCTCCGGCGTGCGCTGCAGCTCGTGTTCCGGGGCCGGGGAGTCCAGACCAGGGCCGGTATCGCGAGGGCTACGGGGCTCACTGCGGCGACCGCGTCGTCTCTCGTCGCCGAACTCATCGACAGCGGCCTCGTCGTCGAGGGCGCGCAAGCCGCGAGCACCGGGGGCAAGAGGGCGACGACTCTGAGTGTGGATGCCGCGCACCACCTGATCCTGGTCATGGTGATCCGGCCGACCGATGCACGGCTCGCGCTGCTGGCGCTCGACAGCTCGGAGATCGACGTCCGCACGATCGCCTACTCCGCTGAATCGCGGGATCGGAAGCTCGATGAGGCCGTCCAGGCGATCGCCGCCGACTACGGCGAGCGTCTGCTCGTCGCCGCCGCTCAGCTGCCCGGAACCACCGACGGGCGGAAAGTGCTCGAGAGCGTGCAACTCGGATGGAGCGACGTGCCGCTCGCCGATCGGCTGGAGGCCGCGCTCGGTGTGCCGGTTCTGCTCGTGAACGACGTCGATGCCGAGGCGATCGCCGAAGCGGTCGGAGAGGTGCAGAGCCCGGGCTACCGTCTGTTCGTTCACATCGGCGTGGGAATCGGCGCGGCCGTGACCATCGATGGGCAGCTCGCCCCCGGTCCACGCGACCGCGCCGGTGAGATCGGGCACGTTCAGGTCGAGTTCGGCGAGCAGGCGCGCCTGTGCCGGTGCGGGCGTCGCGGATGCCTCGAATCGGCGTCGTCGATGACGGCGATGCTCGGCGAGGACTTCACCGACGCGATGGATGAGGGCGAGGTCACGGTTCTCGCCCGGGCGGTGGATGACGTCATCATCGCCGAGGGCGCGCGTGCGCTCGCGCGCACGGTCAAGCTCGCGTCGGCCCTGCTGGATCCCGCAGAGGTGGTCGTCGGCGGGCCCGTGCGCGCTCTCGGGGAGCGCTTCCTCGATCTCGTGCGCGAAGAGGCAGACTACCTCGCGACCGGAACGACATCGGTGCCCGTGCGCTACGCGCGGGGCGGCACGAATCCGTCGATCGGGGCAGGGCAGCTCGCGCTATCGTCGGCGCTCGGTGTGCAGTGGAGCGCCGAGCAGCTTTCCGGGACCGGCGCCGACGGGAGCTGAAGCGGCCCACGTACGCGGGGGAGTATGGTCGCTCGCATGACAGCCGACTCCACGCTTCTCGAGGTCGCGGTGGAACTGTACGCCGGGCCGCCGGAGGAGTTCGTCGCCACACGCAATGCTTGGGCGAAGTCCGCAGCCGATCGGGCGCTCGCCGACCAGATCACAGCGCTGCGCAAGCCGAGCGCTGCCGCCTGGGTGGTCAACGTCTTCGCTCACGAGCGTGCCGCGCAGCTCGGCGAGGCGCTGCGACTGGCCGAGGAACTCCGCGAGGCGCAGGCCGATCTCGATGCGGCCGCGCTTGCACAACTGGGGCGCCAGCGCCGGGCGCTCACCGCCAAGCTGGCCGCCGAGGCTGCGTCGCTCGCGAAGGCGCGCGGAGCTCGAGTGACGGATGCGACGCTCGAGGCCGTGCGTCAGACGATCTCCGCCGCGTTCTTCGATCCGGATGCCGCGGCCGCCGTCGCGTCGGGCCGCTTGGTGCGCGAACTCGAACCCGCTGCGACCGTCGACCTCGCGGCTGCTGTCGGTGGAGGAACCCCTGAGGCGCCGGCATCCGCTCCCGAGCCGGTCGACGAGCTGCGGGCGCGCCGTGAGCGGCACAAGGCCGAGAAGGCCGTGCACGACGCCGAGCAGGCGCACGCGCGGGCGGTGAGGGATGCACAGAAGGCCGACAAAGATGCGCGGGATGCCGCGGAGCGCGCCGAACGGGCTACGGCGAGGATCGCCGAGCTCGAGAAGGAGCTCGCCCGCGCCCGCGTCGACGCGGATTCGGCGGAGGAGGAAGCCACAGCCGCGAAGGAGCGTCGGGATGGCGCCGCCGAGCGGGCCGCCGAGACGGACGCTGCCGCCGCTGACGCGAAGGCCGCGCTCGACGTTCTGCGTCGCGGATGATGCTGTGCCCGCGGGCCGGCCGCCGGGGTCCTGAGGACGCCGGACTCGCTCTACTCGTTTAGGCGCCGTAGTCCGCGTCGAACCTGAGGGGGCTCTGATTCGCGCTGCAGAACTCCGAGATGGCGGAACTCTGAGCGCCTATCGACGACATGGCGTCGCCGAGTACCCGCTGCGGGTCCCGCAGGATCGGCACGAGCTCGGCGAACGACTCTGCCAGGCGTGACGACGAGGAATCCGCGAGGTCTGCGAGCCAGCCGGCGGCGGTGTCGATGCGCTCGTTCCACTCGGTCTCGTCGACGTCGTCGTACCGCGTGTAGCCGATGTCCGCGTTGTAGATCAGGCCGTATGCGGTGGAGTAGGCCGCGCAATCCTCGGCGATCAGCGGGTCGACGACGAACGCAGCGGTCGAGAAGGTCGGGGTGACCGACCAGGCCACACCCTCGGCGATCACGATGGTCAGCGACCCCGCAGTGCTCGGGGTGAGCGGCCACTCGAACGTCGCCGTGTCGCCGCAGATACCCCTCTGGAGCGTCAGCCCCTCGCCCCTGGGGTCGTCGACCCCGATTTGGAAGGTCACGTCGCCGACGCAGTCGACAGCAAGGGTGACCGAGCGGAAGTCCCCGTCCGGGATGGCGAACGCGACGTCTACCGGCATGGCCGTGCCGGTTCCAGCGATCGGCTCGCCGCTCCGGGTGACGACGGCCTCTGCCGCGGTGGCCGACGGCGTCGGCGAAGGAGGCGCATCGTCGGAAGGCTGCGACGCCGAGCATCCGCTCAGCAGGATCGTCGTCGCCGCGATCACGGCGCCGATTCGCAGAAGACGTGCGGATGCCGGCATGATTCCCCCTCGGTCAGGAGATGTCTACCACTCCTCCGCCCCGGCGGGGACGGCAGACGCCACGTGTGTGGACGACCACAACGCTCCGTATGCCGCCGGCATCCCTCACCGACCCCTCACGAATCGGGAATCGGGGGCCGACAGGCCAGATCGGGGGACGTTTCGACAGATTCGTCCCCCGATCTGGCGTGCCGGCCCCCGAAGTGGGCGGGCGGAATGCGTCCTACTTCACCGAACCCGCGGTGAGCCCGCCGACGAGGCGCTTCTCGATGAGCATGAACAGGATGACGACGGGCAGGATCGCGACGAGCGAGACGCCGAACACGTACTGCCAGCTCGTCTCGTACTGGCCGACGAACTTGGTGAGCGCCACCGAGAGCGGCTGGTTCTTGTCGGTGGAGAGGATCACGAGCGATGCCGCGAACTCGTTCCAGCAGGCGACGAACGTGAAGACGATCGCGGTCACGATGCCCGGCCACACCAGCGGCAGGTTGATCTTGAACAGCACCGTGAAGCGCCCGGCGCCGTCGATCTGCGCGGCCTCGTCGATCTCCTTGGGGATGCCGGCGAAGAACGAGTGCATGATCCAGATCGCGAACGACAGGTTGAACGCGGCGTTGATGAAGATCATCGCCGCCCAGGTGTCGCCCATGCCGAGGACGGTGAACTGGCGGAACAGACCCGAGGTGAGCACAGCCGGCTGCAGCATCTGCGTGACGATCACGAGGAACAGGAACACCATGCGACCGGGGAAGTGGAACCGGGCCGTGTAATAGGCGGCGGGCAGCGACACCGCGAGCACCAGCAACGTCGCGAAGACGGAGATGATGATCGTCGAGACGAGGTTGAACGGCAGCGGCGTCTCGGGCGTCGCCCACATCGTGATGAAGTTCTCCCAGTGCCACTCGGTCGGGAGATACGTGGGGTTCACCGAGCGGATCTGCGGCTTCGTCTTCACCGAACCGAAGAACATGATCAGGTACGGGAGCACGAAGATCAGGAGCACGAGCAGGCCAGCGGCCATGCGCAGGATGACGCGGGGCAACGACACCTGATCCTCGGTGTAGCGGCGCTTGCGTCCGATCTGGGGAGCTCGAGCTCCCGTGCCGCGGGTGGTGACGAGGGCGGTCTCAGTCACGGTCATGATCAGACCTCCTTCATGGGCTTGACGGCCTTGACGTAGATCGCGACGATCACGATCACGATGAGGAAGGCGACGACCGACAGCGCGCTCGCGACGTCGACCTTCTTCTGCAGCTCGATGTACTTGAAGATCATCGTCATGATCGTGTCGGCGCCGTAGCCGGGGATCGACCCGGTCATGACCTTCAGGATCGGCAGCGAGTTGAACACGTTGATGATGTTGATGAGGACGGCGACCGCGAGGGCGCTGCGCAGCTGGGGGACGACGATCGTCCAGTAGGTGCGGGTGGCCCCGGCTCCGTCCATCTTCGCGGCCTCGAGAGTGTCGGAAGGCACCGTCTGAAGGCCGGCGAGGATCGTGTACGTCGTGAACGGCAGCGACACGAAGATCGCGATGACGATCGACCAGATGAACGCGGTCAGCGGGTTCTTGGTCCAGCCGAAGCCCACGGGGTCGCTCGACAGGCCGAGGTCGTACAGGAACTTGTTGAAGATGCCGAAGTACGGCTCGAGGCTGTAGTAGAAGACCATGGTGGTCATCACGACGGACGCCGCCCAGGGGATGATGACGGCCATCCGCACGATCTGCCGGCCGGGGAAGGCCTTGTTCAGGATCTGGGCGAGCCCGAGCGAGATGAGCACGGTGAACAGCACCACCACGACCACCCACACGATGGTGCGGAAGAAGATCGGCCAGAACTCGGCGAAGGCGAACACGGTCGCGAAGTTGTCGAAGCCGACCGAGCCTTTGTCGAGGCCCGAGAGGGAGATGTCTCGGGTCGAGTTGAAGAACATCACCCCGGCGGGGAAGAGGACCACGCCGATGATGAGCACCAGGGCCGGTGCGATCCAGGGCAGCGCCTGGAGGAGGTCCTTCAGGCTCGGCCTGCCGCGCGCGGCGCCCGAGGTCTTCGGGGCGCGGGAGCGGCCGGAGGCCGCCCCCGCGGGGACGGAGGGGGTGGCTTTCGCCGCCCCCTCGAGGTTCGAGGACTCTGTCGTCTGGCTCATGGTTGTACCCGAACCTCTCCGTCTCTCGAGGCTCAGCCTGCGTCGACCTGTGCCTGGATCTGCTTCAGCACGTCAGCCGCCGGCTGCGACTGGAGCTGACCGAACAGCGACTTGAACGCGCCGTCGGCGGCCGACCACTTGGCGTTCGTCGAGGGGTAGAACTGCGCGTCGGGCAGCACGTCGAGGAACGGCTTGAGCTTCTCGTCGCTGTTCAGCTGCTCAGCACCCGACTTGGTGACGGGAAGGAATCCTTCGGCCTGCACCCACGGCACGTAGACGTCGGCGGAGTAGTAGTAGTCGAGGAAGGTCGTGATCGCCTCCTGCTTGTCGTCGTCGTTCTTGAACGCCATCAGCTGGTCCATGACACCCAGCGTGAACGGCGAGCCGTCGGCTGTCGGGATCGGAACGATCGAGTAGTCGAGGTCGGGGTTGCCCTCTTCGATCTGGCCCACCGTCGGCGGGAGACCGACCTGCATGCCGATCTTGCCCTGGATGAAGATGTCCATCAGCGGCGAGCGGTTGGTCGAACCGGGGTCGGCCTGGGTGGCTCCGGCGTCGATCATCTTCTTGATCTGCTCG
This sequence comes from Microbacterium natoriense, assembly GCF_030816295.1. NCBI lineage: Bacteria > Bacillati > Actinomycetota > Actinomycetes > Micrococcales > Microbacteriaceae > Microbacterium > Microbacterium natoriense. The sequence continues at coordinate 692,659 of NZ_JAUSXV010000001.1, forward strand.
GCGCCGGCGAGGTTCTCAGGAGTGTCGATCGTGATCTCGGATGCGTCGCCGAACGAACCGCCGCCGCCCCAGAGCCACACGGCCGCCTCGGCCTGCGCCTCTTCAGATCCGAGCGGCATGCCGTAGCCGGCCACGCCGCCGCCGAGGGCTGAGACCTTGGTCGCGGCATCCAGCAGCTCGTCCCAGTTGGTCGGAGCCTCGACGCCGGCCTGCTGCAGCAGCGCGTTGTTGACGAAGAGCGCACGAGCCGATGCGATCAGCGGCAGGGCGTACGCCGTGCCGTCCACCTCGGCGTTCTTCAGGAACGCGTCCTGGAAGTCGGAGTAGGTGTCGTCGGAGACGACGTCCTTGGCGGGGTAAAGAAGGTCGTCGCCGACGAAGCCGGCGAAGGGGCCTCCGTTGTAGATGTCGGGGGCCTCGCCGGCCTGGATCTTGGTGGACACGACCTTCTCGAGGTTGTCCCACGACTGCACCTCGAGCTTCACCTTGATGTCGGGATTCTCCTTCTCGAATCCCTTGATGACGTCTTCCCACAGACCCTTGGTCGCGTCGGAGTAGCTGGGGACGAGCAGGTCTAGCGTCGTCGCGCCGCCCTCGTCGCCACCGCCACCGCCCGAACCGCCGAATCCGCACGAAGCGAGTGAAAGGGTGGCGACGGCTGCTACCGCAGCTGCGCCGAATCGCAGTGACTTCTTCATGTGTTGCTTTCCTCACTGTGTGTGTCCGCCGCTTCGGAGGAGAGCGGCGAGGGTGCCCTCCGATGGAGCGGCAGGGTGCCTCCAGCAGAGCGGCGATGGTGCACAGCCGCGAACACTCACGCGACGGTGCGTGTGATCCCGCTCCTCACGGAACGGAGATCGCAGAGCCGGGGTGGGCTCTTGGTGACCTCTTCGTCCACGGAATCGGCGGAGAGGCGGTGGAACTTGTTCGATTATTTGTCAAGGAAACGAACAAAAACAAGAGCACGGTTGCATTCATTTCCTTGAGCGCAATACTATGATCGAATCACGCATAGAACAATCACAATCACGCAAAGACTTTGAAGGGGTCGATCATGACCGACGTTCTGCCCGGCGCGCACATGCGCGCAGAGCTCATCTCGCAGCCCGAGGCCTGGGCCCGCGCGGCCGATCTGCGCGATGGCCAGGCGCTGCTCCCGAACCGCGGCGCCCGTGTCGCCGTCGTCGGCTGCGGCACCTCGTGGTTCATCGCGCAGTCCTACGCCGCGCTGCGCGAGAACGCGGGGTTCGGCGAGACCGACGCTTTCGCCGCGTCCGAAGCCTTCGTCGATCGCGGCTACGACGCGGTCGTCGCCCTGACGCGTTCCGGCACGACGACAGAGGTGCTCGAGCTCGTCGACAGGATCAGGGGACGCATCCCGACGATCGGAGTGATCGGCGATGAGTCCTCGCCCCTCGTCTCCCTGGTCGACGAGGCCGTGCTCATGCCGTTCGCCGACGAGAAATCGGTCGTTCAGACCCGCTTCGCGACCACCGCCCTCGCGCTGTTCCGCGCCTCTCTCGGAGAGGACCTCGCGAGCGCCATCGCCGATGCCGAAGCCGTGCTGGCGGGCACGGATGACGACGGCCTGCGCGATGCCGAGCAGTACACGTTCCTCGGTCGTGGCTGGACCATCGGACTCGCGCACGAGGCGGCTCTGAAGATGCGCGAATCCTCGCAGTCGTGGACCGAGTCGTACCCCTCGATGGACTACCGTCACGGCCCGATCGCGATCGCCGCCCCCGGTCGTGTCACCTGGCAGTTCGGCGAGGCTCCCGAAGGGCTCTCGGCTCAGGTCGAAGCCACGGGAGCGCGCTTCGTGCAGCATCCGATCGACCCGATGGCAGATCTCGTGCGTCTGCACCGCGTCGCCCTCGATCGAGCCGTCGTCCGGGGGCTCGATCCCGATCAGCCGCGCAACCTCACGCGTTCCGTGATCCTGGATGCATGATGTCGACGCCCGAAGGCGTCGGCATCCCTGACGTCGAACGCGACACCACCGGTGAGAAGCTGGCCGCGGTGCGCACGCTCGGCGCCGGCGCGCCGGTGCTCGCCTTCGACGTGGGCGGAACCGACATCAAATCCGCGCTGTTCGACGTGAACGGCACCGCGCTCGGTCTGCGTCGCACGCCGACGCCGACCGCAGAAGGCGATCGCACCGCCGTGATCATCGAGCGTCTCGGTGTGCTCGCCACCGAGCTCCGGGCCGCGCATCCCGACGTGGTGCCGCAGGCGGTCGGCCTGGTCGTGCCGGGGATCGTCGACGCGGATGCCGGCATCGGCGTGTTCGCCAGCAACCTCGGCTGGCACGATTCGCCGCTCCGCGACCTCGCGAGTGCGAGGCTCGGCCTTCCCGTGGCCTTCGATCACGACGTCCGTGCAGCGAGCTGGGCGGAGCATCGCCTCGGCGGCGCCCGTGACTACGCGGACGCGGTCGTCCTCGTGATCGGCACCGGCATCGCCGGCGCCGTGCTCGTCGGGGGAAAGCCGTACACCGCGGGCGGCTACGCCGGCGAGATCGGGCACTCGCCGATCGCCGACGGGCCCGAGTGCGCATGCGGCGCTCGTGGCTGCCTGGAGGCCGTGGCCTCGGCCGGAGCGCTCGCTCGCCGCTACCGCGAGGCGACGGGCGTGACGCCCGATGGCGCGAAGGACGTCATCGCGCGCGCGGCCGCCGGAGATCAGGCTGCTGCGGACATCTGGAGCTCCGCCCTCGACGCACTCACCCTGTCGCTCGCGCAGCTCACGGCGGTCCTGGCCCCGCAGGCGGTCGTGATCGGCGGTGGCCTGTCGCGCGCGGGCGGTGCGCTGTTCGATGAGCTCCGCGCACGGCTCGAGGCGCGACTGAGCTTCCATCGCCTGCCCGTCCTCGTCCCGGCCGAGCTCTCCGGCAACGCCGGCCTCATCGGCGCTGCGCTGCGGGCCAGGGAGCTGACGTGATCCTCACGGTCACCCCGAATCCCGCGCTCGACCTCACCTGGCACGTCGAGCACCTGGCCTTCGGCGGTTCGCACCGAGCGGATGCCGGCACCGCCCGGGCCGGCGGCAAGGGCCTGAACGTCGCGAGGGTCGTTCACGCTCACGGCGTCCCGGTCGCCGCGATCGCCACGGTCGGCGGCGGCACAGGCGTCGAGTTCGCCGCCGAGCTGAGCGCATCCGGCGTCCCGCACGTGCTGGTCGAGGTCGCGGGAGCGACCCGACGGAGCATCGCGGTCGTCGACGAGCAGCGCGGCGACGCGACGATCGTCAACGAACGCGGCGTCAATCCGTCGGATGCGGAGTGGGCGGCGCTTCTCGCCGAGGTCGTCGAACGGCTGCCGAGCGCGTCTGTGCTCGTGATCTCGGGCAGCCTGCCACCCGGTGCGCCGGACCAGCTGCTGCCCGTGCTCATCGGGGCCGGCCGCGATGGCGGCGTCCCCGTGATCGTCGACACCTCCGGGCCCGCGCTGCTGCGCGCCGCGGATGCCGGAGCATCCGTCCTCAAGCCCAACGCCGCCGAACTCGCCGAGGCCACAGGCATCGCCGACCCGCTCGAAGGCGCTACATCGCTCATCGACCGGGGCGTCGAACTGGTGCTGCTGTCGCTCGGCGCCGAGGGGATGCTGGCCGTGACGGCATCCGGCGCACTGCACGCGCGCCTCGACGCACCTCTCGCAGGAAACCCGACCGGCGCCGGCGATGCCGCCGTCGCGGCATGCGCCGTGCTGTTCGCAGAGGGCGAGCGCGATTCCGAGCGCATCCTGCGCCGCGCCACGGCATGGTCGGCGGCCGCCGTGCTCATGCCGCTCGCCGGCGAGATCTCCGACACCTGGCCCGAACTCGAAGCGCGCGTGACCGTGCGACCGTACTCACCGAAGGACCCTGAATGACCCTCGTCTCCGCCCGCGAACTGGTGAAGGACGCCGCGAGCCGCGGCTCCGGCATCGGCGCGTTCAACGTGATCCACCTCGAGACGGCTGAGGGTCTGGTGCGCGCCTCGGAGCAGGCGCAGCTGCCCGTGATCCTGCAGATCTCGCAGAACTGCGCCGACTATCACGGCGGTCTCGAACCGATCGCACTGGCCACGCTCGCGGTGGCTCGCCGCTCGTCGATGCCTGTCGCGGTGCACCTCGACCACGCCGAGCGCCCCGAGCTCGTCGACGAGGCGATCGCGCTGGGATTCGGCTCGGTGATGTTCGACGGCGGTGCACTGCCCTATGACGACAACGTCGCCCTGACCGCAGCTGTCGCCGAGCGGGCGCACGCGGCCGGCGTCTACGTCGAAGGCGAGCTCGGCGAGGTCGGCGGCAAGGACGGAGCGCATGCGCCTGGTGTCCGCACCGACCCCGACGAGGCACGGGCCTTCGTGGAGGCGACGGGAGTCGACGCGCTCGCCGTGGCGGTGGGCTCGTCGCACGCCATGCTCGATCGCTCCGCATCTCTCGATCTCGAGTTGATCGCGCGGCTGCACGCCGCCCTCGCGGTCCCTCTCGTGCTGCACGGCTCCTCCGGAGTCGCCGACGCAGTCATCGCCGATGCCGTACGCGCCGGCATGACGAAGATCAACGTCTCCACGCACCTGAACGGGTTCTTCACGCGTACGATCCGAGACGCTCTCGGCGCCGACGACTCGCTCGTCGACTCGCGCAAGTACCTGAAGCCCGCCCGGGACGCGCTCGCCGGGGAGGCCGCGCGGATGCTGCGATCGTTCGCCCTAGAGTCGTAGTCATGAAGCGAGCCGCGCGTCTGAACGCGATCCTCGATCTGCTGGCCGCGTCGGGGGAGGTCACGGTCGAGGACCTGGTCGAACGCTTCGGTGCGTCGCAGGCCACCACTCGACGTGACCTCGACAGTCTCGCCGAGCAGCGCCTTCTCACGAGGACCCATGGCGGCGCCGTCGCCCAGGCCGTCGCCTACGAGCTGCCGATCCGCTACAAGAGCCACCTGCGCACCCAGCAGAAGAAGGCGATCGCCCAGGCCGCGGCCGAGCTCGTGCTCCCCGGCATGGTCGTCGGCCTCTCCGGCGGAACCACGACGACGGCCATCGCCGCCGCACTCGCCGCGAGGGACGATCTCGCGGAGGGCGGCGGCATCACCGTCGTCACGAACGCCGTGAACATCGCAGCCCAGCTCGCCACCCGCCCCGACATCAAGGTCGTCGTGACGGGCGGAGTGATCCACTCGCGCAGCTACGAGCTCGTCGGCCCGTTCGTCGAACAGCTGCTGCGCGGAGTGCGCCTCGACATCGCCTTCATCGGGGTGAACGGGATGGATGCGGCATCCGGCGCCTCCACGCAGGATGAGCGCGAGGCTGCCGTGAACCGCATGATGGCCGAGCGAGCCCGGCAAGCCGTGGTCGTGACCGATTCCAGCAAACTCGGGATCACGGCATTCGCCTCCGTGGGCGAGGCCGAGCTCTTCCCCGTGGTGCTGACGGATGCCGACGCCGACGCCGCCACTCTCGCCGCGCTACGCGAAGCGGGCTACGAAGTGCGCACGGCCTGAGCCCTGGCTCGGCGACCGGATGAAACCCGGCGGGGGTGCCGCGGTTGCAACCGCGGCACCCCCTGAGTAGTCGGTGTCCATGTCGTGTCCCTGCACTCCCCAGTGCACAGGTTCCCCAGTTCGACTGCGCCTCCCGCGCTCCGCCTTCTCGAAGCCCTTTCGCATCGGCACCTTCCGAAGATCAGGAGCAGGTCAGGCCGCGTCTGATACATCGAATGGAGAAATTCTTCAGAATCCGCTGCCGTGGCATTGGAACGGCGCATGAAGGCCGGTGCTGCGAGATGCCGCGGCCAGCGCATCCGCAGGATCCTCGCCTGCCGCGAGGCCCGCATGCACGGCTGCGAGCAGCTCTCCGGCCACAGCATCCGCCACGACCACCGGTGCGGCGATCACGCACCGCGTGCCGGCGTGGAGCCAGACCCGGGTCATGCCGAGCGCCTCTTCGCCCCACCGCACGGAAGAGCGGCCGAGCTCGCACGCCGACAGCACGACCGTGGCCGGAGTCTGCGGAATCAGATCGATGTCGTAGCCGAAGAGCGCGCCGTCGGCGAGCTCGAGCCCCGAGAACAGCGGGTTGTCGGTGGCGTGCCGCCCATGCGCGGCGATGTGCAGGACGTCGCTGCGCGCGGCGAGATCGGTGACCGCGTCGACCTGTGCGCCGTCGCCGGTCAGCACCTCGGCGACCTCCCAGGCGTCGGCCGCACGCCGCACCTCTTCCTCTGCGCGCGGTACCCGCGGGCCCGCCGCGAAGCCGGCCGTCGCGGTCAGGGCCTCGCCGCCCACCTCCGTCACAGCTGAAGCGGGGCGTCGACGAACGTGGTCGCCGTCGCGGTGCTCGAGCCACCGGGAGACCGAGGTCGCCAGCGTGAACGGCACGCCGTGCAGGCTCGGCAGCATCGCCCACGGGATGCCGCCGAGCACACCGGGCACGGTCAGGGCGAAGCGCCCCGCGTCGACCCCCAGCGGCACGATCAGTTCGCGGTCGAGACGCTGCAGGCGATCGGCGAGCGAGCGCTCGACCGGACCGGCCATCGGCCCTCCGCGGGTGAGCGCGGCGACGTCGAGGTCGGCTCGCAGACCGTCGAGAGCGGCCTGCACGCGAGGCCAGTCGAGAGCGACGGTCCATGAGGCGGATGCCGTCGCCACCACACATCGCAACTCCGCGCCGGTGAACACGTAGGCGAGAATCGCGGTGTCATCGCCGAGCAGCGCCTGGGCCTCGGAGAGCCCGATCCGATCTCGGCTCCCCGAGGTGCCGGTTCCCGACCACTGGCGTTCCCGCACCCGGTCGCGCAGCGCTCGCACGCGTGCGTCGGCGGTCCAGTCGGAACCGGCGAGGTCGGCGCGCAGCATCCGCAGCTCGGCGAGATCCGCCGAGAGCCCGTCATCGTGCGGCGGGCGCACAGGAGCGACCTGCTGGCTGAGGTGGCGGGCGCGCTCCGACCACTCGAAGAGAACAGCAGGGTCGCCCGATCGGGCCGCGGCCCGGAGACCCGCGAAGATCAGTTCGGTGCCGTGCATCGCCACCGAGGCCTGAAGGTCGAGAGCGCCGAACGACTGCTGCCACGCCGTGAGCAGTTCGAGGCCCGCCGCCGCGTCGCGCCGTGCCTGCGCATCGCGCCCGACGCTCGAGGCGCGCACCGCCCGCACTTCGAAGGCGCGCAACCGCAACGGCGTCGGGGCGTCGGCGGCGAGGCGCGGCATCCGCCCGTCGTCGACGAGTCGCGAGGTCAGCGCCAGCGCGGTCGCCTCGGTGCGGAACCCCGCTGTGCGCAGAGCGGATGCTGTGCGCGCGAAGTCCGCGGCCGCGGTGGGGCGCGAGGCTCGCACCCGCGCCTCGAGCCGCACGGCGTCGGCTCGGGCCGCCCAGCCCTCGTTGCCGAGGCGGGTGAAACGGCGCGCCGCCGTGGCGGCCGTGCGCTCAGCGGCCGCGACGTCGTGTCGCAGCTGCGATCTGGCGAGATGGAACTCCGCCTCACCTCGGGCCTGGCGCATGCCCTGCGCCCCGAACTGCTCGGCCACCGTGGCGAGCAACTCTTCGGCCTCGGTCGTGAGGCCGGCATCGCGCAGCACCTCGGCGCGGTCGAGGTCGCTGATGGCGGCGGCGAGATCGCTCGTGGCGGCGAGAGTCGGTCGCGAACGGGTCATCGACGCGAGCGCGGTCACCAGGTCGCCGCCCAGCAGCGCGGCGTAGCCCAGGTTGTGGCGTGCCTCGGCGAGCGGTTCGTCCTCCCCTCGGGATTCGTAGATGGCCGCGGCCCGTTCGAGATCGGCGACGCATGCGGCGAGCTCGTGCAGCTGCATCCGCGTCACCGCACGGTTCACGAGAAGGTTCGCGAGTTCGGTCGTCTCGGCGCCGACCTCGTCGGCGTCGCCCGAGTCGGCGGCGGCGTCGATTCCGTCGATGGCCAGCGTGAGCATCGCCTGCGCCTCATCGAGGCGACCGGAGTGCAGCAGAAGTGTGCCGAGCTGCCCTCCGAGCATCGCCGTCGTCTCGGCGCTCAGACCGGGCCGGGCGAGGGCTTTGCGAGAGAGCCGCTCGGCGTCGCCGGGGTGCCCGGTCTGCGCGAGGACGTAGGCCAGAGTGCCGTCGATCCGCGCGCGCAGGTCGTGATCGTCGGCACGGGCCGATGCTGCGGTCAACGCGCGTCGTGCCTGGCCGAACCTCCTGGCGTTCGCCGCGGTCACTCCACGGCGGTGCAGTTCGGCGGCAGACAGGGGCATGTCCCCAGGATGGCGTGCCCGAAGCGCCGGGGGAAGTGCGCGGCGCTCGAGATGTTCCGCGTTCGCCGGCTGTGAGCAGCGCGAGGTGGCTGATCAGCCGGCCGAGGGGCGTCTCCGTCGACGTCGGAGCGCGCCCGCTGTGCCCGTGATCAGCCCTGAACCACCGGCGTGGGCAGTCCCTCCAGCACCTTCTTGACGACCTCTGCCGCGGTCGAGGTCTTCACCCCCGAGAGGGGAACCGCGCCGAGCTGCGCCGCGATCCGACCCGCGACGTACGGGGCCGCGAACGACGTTCCGCTCCACACCGCGAAGCCACCGCGGTAATCGTCAGGGTCGAGCGTCTCCCGGCTGAGCCCCGCGAAATCTGCTCTCGACGACGCCTGTTCTCCGCCGACGAAGGCCGGTGACGTGCTCACGACAGCGGCGCCGGGTGCATACACGCGCACCCACGGGCCGACGTTCGAGAACAGCGCGACCGAGCAGGAAGACGGATTGAGCGCGCCCACCGATACAAGGGGAGCGTCGTCATCGCGGGGGATGCCGTTGTCGGCGCCCGGCCACGCCCACAGCGAGGCCGGGAACGACGGGCGGTCGATCGCGTCGTTGCCCGCCGAGCACACGACGACGCAGCCGAGCTCGCGCGCCCTGGTCAGCAGGGCGTTCAGGGTCAGACTGAAGAGCCCGTCGGTGGGCGTCTCGTGGTAGTACCCGAGAGAGAGGTTGAGGACGTCGATCGGATGCCCGGTGCGCGGGTTCTCGCGGTGCCGCCGCAGCAGCTCGACGACCTGCGCGAGAGTGTCCAGGAATGTGCTCTCGTCGACGACGCCGAGAGCGCCGGCGATGCGGATCGACAGGATGTCGGCATCCGGCGCCGCCTGGCGGATGACACCGGCGATGAAGGTGCCATGCCCGGCCACCGCATCGATCTCGCCGTCGAGCTGCCCGTACAGATCCGGGTAGCGCTCCGGATCCGCGTCGTCGGTCAGCCCGACCGGCACCCCGTCGACGTCGACGTGCTTCGTCACGATGTCGTCGGGAAGCCACTCATGCACGCCGCATCCGGTGTCGAGCACCGCGACGACCGTTCGGCGGCCCTTGCGCGGGGCGGGGCCACGCAGCGGCGCCGGGCCGAGCCAGCTCACCGGCTGCCGAGCACCGCGCCCCGGCTGCAGGTAGTCCTCGCTGCCCGCGGCTCCCCCGGCGCCCACCGGGTTCGTGCGCGTGAACGGATTCGTTCGCGTGAACGGGTTCGTCCTGGTGAACGGGTTGAGTCCCACGGGGTCGATCGACAGCACGTGCTCGAGGCTCGTGCGGGGCATGGGCGAACGAGAGATCCTCCGCGCGCGCTGCAGCACGCGCCAGGCGTCGGGTGCCACGGGCGATTCGCCGCTGCCGGCGTCATCGGGCGTGGTGAGACGGGCGCGCACGAACCAGGGGATCTCGGCGGTGAGACCCCGCCGCTGCGCGGGCTCGTCGAGGATCAGCTGCCAGCCGAACGACGCCGCCGCCTCGTGCAGGGTCTTGACCTCGCGGTCGTAGGCGCCGTTGTCGTCGTCGTGCGTGATCAGCAGCCGCTCGGGCAGGTATGCGGTGGGGAAGGCTCGGATGCCGTCGACTCGTTCGACATTCGGATCGAGCGCCGTGCCGCGGCGGATCGATCCTTCCGCGCGATCCTGCCAGGTCCATCCCTCGGGCTGCTCCATCGGTCGTTCCTCTCATGGCGGGCGTGCCCGCGGTGTCGTCGTCGGATGCCGGTCAGATGCGGGTGGCGGCCGTCATCACAGCTCGAACTGCGGTGTCGACAGGGTGCGATCCTCATCGCCGACCCTGGTCGTCAGGCGCACTCGGGTGAGGCCCGCGGGCACGTCGTCGAAGACGAACCGACCGGTGTCCGAAGGGGCGGTGGAGCGGATGCCGTCGCCCTGGCTGAGCACGATCGCCGCCGAGGCGGTGTCGACCCAGCCGTCGATGCGATGGCGTCCGCTCGCCGTCGTGGTGACGTGGAGCAGGATGCTCGTGGTGCCGTCGCTGAACTGCAGCGTGAGAGCATCCGCGTCTCCCCTGACCTCTCCGAGAGGCTGGTCGACGAGGGTGAGCAGCGCGTACTCCGCCGACAACGAGTCGGTGGCGACGGTCGCGATCATGCGATCGATCAGGCTCGCGGGAATCGGGTCGACCTCGGTCCACAGGGAGCGGAGCCGCGCGAACAGCTCGGCGTCTTCGTGCTCGGTCATGATGCTCCTCCCGCAGGCTCCAGTAGGACGCGGAGTTTGGTGAGGCACCGCTTGCGCGTCGGACCGATGCTGCCGATCGGCATCGCCAGGTCGGCGGCGAGAGCGGCGTAGTCGGGGCGGTCTTCGAACGCGATCACGCGCAGCAGCCGCTGGCACCGCTCGTCGAGGGCTTGTACGGCTGCCCAGAGCCGTCGCCTCTCATCGCCGGTGGTGGCGCGCTCCTCGGCGGAGGCCTGTGGCGGGAGCAGGACGTCGAGGCCGTCGGCATCCGTCTGATCGACTCTGCCGTGCGCTTTGCCGACCTTCCACGCCTCGCGGCGGGCGGTGGTCGTGAGCCATGCCGCGACCGCACGCGGATCGGCGACCCGTTCATGCCCGCGCACGAGCTGCAGCCACGTGGTCTGCACGACGTCCTCCGCGAGCATCCGCTCGAGGCCGTAAGCGCGCACCACGTGCCAGAGCACAGGAGACATCAGCCGCACGAGGTCGTCCATCGCGCGGCTGTCGCCGTCTCTCCATGCGCCGAAGAAGGCTGCGGCTCTCTGCCACCGCGCCGCCCCGTCTTCGGTCGGATCGAGATCGGCGTCGGGAACGCCGTCGATCATGAGACCCATTGTGATCACACCATGAAGGAGCGCGGCAAGGGTTTCCTGATACGTGTATCGGATAAATGAACCGTTGGAGCGGGTGAGGACCGTTCGCATCCCGCAAAACCGGGCGGATACGGCCGGTGTGGATGCCGGCGCCGGTCCCCTCGCGAGAAGGAGGTTAGCGTGGAAGGGTGATCGTCCTCGCCGTCGTGCTCTTCCTCAACGCCGCGTTCAACGCCCTCGTCTGGCCGCAGTTCTACAAGCGGGTCTCGAACGACCCGCGCGCGAGGGACGAGAACGGCAAGCCGACCGCATTCCTGAAGGTGCACGCGGTGCTGATCGCGATCGCGCTCGTGCTCGCCCTGGTCTCGGTGCTCGTCGGAGTCGTCGCACTGACGGGGGCTCTCTGACCTCTGCGTGCGAAAAGTCGGAGCCGCGGCGCGACACGCCGCCCGCGGGGTCTCCTGCACGGCATGTCGCGCGCAAACTCCGACTTCTCGCACGCCGGGGTGAGTCCAGGCCGAACCTGAAGCCAGGCCCGCGTCACCTCCTGGTCAGGGCCGCGCGACGGGCTGCTGCAGCTCGGTGACCCAGTCGGACTGATCTTCCGATACCGCCCGCACGTAGAGCTCGCGGCACGGTCCGCTGGGCACGAAGCCACGGGCGATGATCTCGGCGTGCACGGCTCCCCAGGTCTCACGGATGCGATCCATAGACCCCAGGTGCACGCCGCAGATCGCGAGCTCGACAGCAGGCAGATCGACGAGCTCGAACCCTTCTTGACGCTCTCCGCCGTATGCGTAGCCGGCCGTGATCTCCATGCCGTCTTCGGTGAGCTCGTACTGCGCGATCGGCGTCGACAGCGCGCCGCACTCGTCGGCGAGCACGCTCTCGATGCGCTCGAACAGGGGGCCGACCGCGGCGCCCACCTCGTCCTCCGGCACGGAGGCGACATGCGCGGCGAGGCGAACGGCGGGCAGGGGCTTCTCGATGATCTCGACGGTGGACATGTGGTTCTCGCTCTCTATGAGGTGGAGCCGCCGCTCCACGTCGACGAGTCTGGCCGCGGCGACGCGGTGCTCCTCTTCGACTTCGGCTCGGCGTACGCGCAGCATGGCCGCGATGCGGCCGGCGTCGATCCCCTGCTCGAGGATCTGCGCGATGTCGTCGAGGCCGAAGCCGAGCTGGCGCAGGGCGACGATCCGGTGCAGCCGCTCGAGCTGCGACGGATCGTACGACCGATAGCCGCTGGACTCGTCCACATGGGCGGGCACGAGCAGCCCGGCGGTGTCCCAATGCCGCAGCATCCGATGGGTCACCTGGCCGATCTGCGCGAACGCTCCGATGGATAACATGTCTCCGTTATCTCGCCTTCCACAGTGTCAGGGTCAAGTCTCTCGCTCCTGCGCGTCCTGGCGGGCTCTCATCACGACGCGGGCAAGGCCGCGGATGAGCGCGGCATCGCGCGGCGAGCGCGGCGTGCCTACGGCTTCGCTCGGCGGAAGGCGAGGAACGAGAAGAGCGCGAGCACGGCCACGACGACGAGACCCCACAGCGCGACGCCGACAGTGCCGAGGGCGCCCAGAACCTGGCCGACGTCTCCCCACCATTCGAAGCGCGTCGCGAGGTAGGCGAAGCCGATCAGCGCCAAGCCCAACGCCACGCCGATGATCGTCAGCACCACGCCGCCCCAGGTCTTGAAGATCGTGGCGCCGGTGAAACCGATCACGAAGAAGAACAGCGCGAGCGTGAAGAACACGACGAAGGCGCCGAGCGGACCAGCCACCCACGCCCACGGCTGGTAGAACATCCACCCGTTGACCCCGTATCCGCCGGTGGCGAGCTCGATGCCCCCGCCGATCAGGAAGAGCAGGCCCATGAAGGTGCTGCCGAGCACCGCCGTCAGCATCGTCCCGAGGAAGAACTCGCGACGGGTGATGCTCATCGCCTGCGAGAACGGGAAGGTGAGGGTCATCGCCGAGATGCCGATCGCGAAGAAGTACCACAGCGGCGCCTGTGCCCCGCCGCCGTACTTCGGCTCGCCTGACGGGATCAGGAGGTAGATGAGAATCGACATCGCCGTCGCCGCAGCGAGGATGATCAGCGGGATCCAGAAGAAAGTGTTGCGGTTGATCAGCTGCAGGCGGACGACGTTGAGTATGCGTCGCATCACACGACCTCCTCTTTCACGGCGGACTTGGCCGACGAGTTCTGCGTGAGTCGAACGATGAGCTGCTGCAGCGACACGGGCGCGAGTTCGAGGCCGGCGGCGGTGACATCCGCTCGCTCCTCCGGCGTGAGCGCGCCCAGAGTGGTCACCGAGACCACCCGGCCGAGGGATTCCCGGTGCAGCACCTCGCGGCCTGTCGTCCATGAGTCGACGACGGACGCGTCGCCGATCACGGTGACGGCGCGGTCGCGCACGGCATCCGTGTCGTCGTTGAGGATGATCCGGCCGTTGTCGATCACGATCACCTTCTCGATGAGGTTGGCGACCTCATCGATCAGGTGGGACGAGAGGATGACGGTGCGCGGGTGCTCCGCGTAATCCTCGAGCAGGCGGTCGTAGAAGATCTGCCTGGCCACCGCGTCGAGGCCGAGGTAGGGCTCGTCGAAGAAGGTGATCTCCGCGCGAGACGCGATTCCGATGATGACCCCGACGGCGGAGAGCTGACCGCGGGAGAGCTTTTTGATCTTCTGTCTCATCGGCAGCTGGAACTGCTCGACCAGGTCGTCGGCGACGGCCTGGCTCCAGTTCGGGAAGAACATGCTCGCCGCCTTGAAGGCGTGGCGCGGGTGCGCGTCGTCGGGGTACTTCTGGCTCTCGCGGACGAAGCAGAGCCGGCTGAGCACCCTCGCGTTCTCGTACGGATGCTCGCCGAAGACCTTCACGGTGCCTGACGTCTCGAAGTTCTGCGCCGTGAGGATCGACATGAGCGTCGTCTTGCCGGCGCCGTTGCGGCCGAGCAGGCCGTAGATCGCGCCCGGTTCGAGCGACAGAGTGACGTCGTCGAGGGCGTTCTTGTCCTTGTATCGCTTGGTGAGGTTGTGCACCTCGATGACGGCGGTCATGCGGGGCTCCCTTCGGTGCGAGCGGCCCGCTCGGCGAGCATATTCGCGAGATCGTCGGGGCCGAGCCCGAGCGTGCGGGCCTCGGCGAGCAATGGATCGATGTAGCGGTCGGCGAACGCGGAGCGGCGTTCGCCGAGCAGGAAATCTTTGGCACCGGCCGCGACGAACATGCCGATGCCGCGGCGCTTGTAGAGCACTCCCTTGTCGGTGAGCATTGCGACTCCCTTCGCTGCCGTGGCCGGGTTGATCCGGTAGAACGCCGCGAGTTCGTTCGTCGAAGGCGCCTGCGATTCCTCGGTCAGCGAGCCGTCGAGGATCGAGTCCTCGATCCGCTCGGCGATCTGGAGGAAGAGCGGCTTGCCTTCTTCGATCACGGGTCCTCCGGAGGCAGTTGGTTGGTTAGTTACATGACTAAGTAACCAGGTTACTGGGGGGCGTGTCAAGAGGAGCCTCAGAACGCAGAAGAGCCGCCTCGGCATGCCGGGCGGCTCTTCCAGGATGGGGTGCGTTGCGTCAGGACCGACCGAGCAGCGAGGCCAGCAGCGGCAGTTGCGCCGGATCCTCCAGCGCGGTCCCCACAGCCACGACGCTCGCCCCCGCACTCAGATATTCGCCGGCGTTCGTCGCGTTCATTCCTCCTGTGGTGACGAACCGGGCCTGCGGGAACGGCCCGCGCATGGCGGTGAGCCACTGCGGCCCGAGCACCGAGGCGGGGAACGCCTTCAGCCAGGTCAGCCCCGACTTCATGGCGAGCTGCACCTCGCTCGCGGTCGCGACGCCGGGCATGCTGAGCATGCCCGCCTCATGAGACGCGCGGACGATCTCGAGGTCCAGCCCCGGACTGACCGTGAACGATGCTCCGGCTGAGGCCGCCTGGGCGACGTGCTCGAGTGACACGACAGTGCCGGCGCCGACGATCTTGCCGCGTTCGCGAGCGGCGGCCGAGACCAGGCGCAGCGCCTCGAGGTCTTCCGTCGTCTGAATGGGGAGCTCCACCATGTCGATGCCCAGATCCCACGCGGTCGTCGACACCGCGAGGCTGCGCTCTACGCCCATGCCGCGCAGAATCGCCATGAGCGGTGCGCCCCCGAAGAGCTCCTCGAAACCGGAGTTGTCCATCGTCTTCCTTCTCTCGTCTCCGGCCGCGGGGGCGGCCGGTCCTGTCATCGATCGCGGGCGGTCAGCCCGCGGCATCCGTCTCGCCGACCCCGACCACGTCGTGGGTCGACTGCAGCACCAGGTGTGCTCGCTCATGTCCGCGCCGCAGGCTCTCGTGCGGAGAGCTTCCGTTCAGCACGCCCGACAGATATCCGGCGGCGAACGCGTCGCCCGCTCCGACGGCCTCGACCACCTCGGTCGGGATGGCCGGCACGAACATCACGCCGTCGGGGGAGAACTCCGTCGCTCCGACCGCACCGTCCTTCACGACCAGGTGAGAGGGAGCCGACACGAGCGCTCGCACGTCGGCGGCGGTGCGGCATCCCCACAGCGTCTCGGCCTCGTCGAGCCCGACGAACACGATGTCGGCGCGGTTCGCAAGTGCGAGCAGCACGGGCGCTGCCTCGGATGCCGACCACAGCGCCGCGCGATGGTTCACGTCGAAGCTCAGCAGGGCCGGACTCGCGGCGACGCGGTCGATCACGGTGTCGATCATGGCGGCGCAGCTCGCGGAGAGCGCGGGCGTGATGCCGGAGACGTGCACGATCCGCGCGTCTTCGAGCGGCACCTCGGCGATGGTCTCGGGGGTCATGCGCGAGGCGGCCGAGCCGGCGCGGTAGTAGCGCACGCCGTGGCCGGGGTCTTTGAAGTACACCCCGGTGGGTGCAGTGGGGTCGAAGCCCACCCAGCGCGTGTCGACGCCGTGTGCGGCGACAGCGCGGTGCACGCGGTGTCCGAGCACCTCGTCGCCGAGGCGGCTCACCCATGCGGCGCTCTGGCCGAGGATGGCGACGTGCGCGGCGATGTTCGACTCGGCGCCTCCGATGCTCAGCCGCACATCTTCGGCCTCGGCGAGGGGCGTGGCATCGGTCGGCGTGACGAGGAGCATGGTCTCCCCGATGGCGATCAGGGCCGGGGTGGCGGCTGCGGTCATGATTGTCATGATGACGAGTGTGTGCAGCGCACGCAACGAGCGTTGCAGCATATGCACAGACATGGTTCCTGGAGTAGGTTCGACCCAGTACCAGGACTGCGGAGGACTCGGATGGCACAGCGGCTTCTGCTCGACGGGCTCGGCGCCGAGCGTCTCTCGGCGCGCGACAAGGGCATCCCCGAGCGCGCGTTCGGGCTCACGGTCGACGCATTCCTCGCCACAACCCCCCGGCTCCCCGAGTTCTGGACGCCGCTGATCGCCCTCGACGGCGCAGCCATGCGCGACAACATCGCCCTGATGGCCGACTGGTCCGCCGAGCGCGGACTCGAGCTCATGCCCCACGGCAAGACGACGATGGCTCCCGCCCTGTGGCAGCGCCAGCTCGACGCCGGATGCCCAGGCATCACGCTCGCCAACATGGACCAGGTCCGCGTCGCCCGCACCTTCGGTCTCGCCGACATCATGCTCGCGAACGCCGTGATCGACCCGCGCTCGCTGCGCTACCTCTCGGCCGAGCTCGCCGACCCCGACCTCTCGTTCGTCAGCTGGGCCGACTCGCTCGAGACGGTGGAGCGGATGCAGGGTGCACTCCGCGAGATGGGAGTGCCCCGCCGCGTCGACGTGTGCGTCGAGCTCGGCGCCCCGGGTGGACGCACCGGCGCACGCACCGTCGACGAGGCGATCGAGATCTCACGGGCGATCTCGGCATCCGACGTCCTCCGCCTCGCCGGTGTGGCAGGGTACGAAGGCAGCCTCGGCCATGACCGATCGCCTGCGGCGCTCGCCGCGGTGCGGGGATATCTGGAGAATCAGATCGCACTGCACGATGCGATCAGCGATCTGTACGACGACGAGGGCGACGTCTTCGTGACGGCCGGCGGCAGCGCCTACTTCGACCTCGTGGCCGACGTGTACGCCCCGGCCATCGCGCGCGACGATCGCACCCGTTTCACCTTGCGCTCGGGCGCCTACATCGTGCATGACGACGGCTTCTACCGCGGCATCTCACCTCTCGACGGCGGTCGCAGCGACGAAGGGCGACTGCGCTCGGCGATGCACGGCTGGACCCGGGTCGTCTCCCACCCCGAACCAGGGCTCGCGCTGCTCGACGGCGGCAAACGCGACCTCCCGTTCGACGAGGGGCTGCCAGAGCCGCAGGGTGTCGCCGCCGACCTCGGCGCCCCGCCCACGGCGTTGCCCGGCGCCACGATCTCGGCCATGAACGACCAGCACACGTTCCTGCGCTCCGCCGAGGTGCACGTCGGCGATGTCGTGCGGCTCGGGCTGTCGCACCCGTGCACGGCCTTCGACAAATGGCACTACCTGCCGGTCGTGGCCTCGCCCGACGACGACCGCGTGATCGAGCTCGTGCGGACGTTCTTCTGACATGTCGCAGAGCGTGCGCAGGGCCGCCCTCATCGTCGACGCGATCGCGTCGCGTCCGCAGAGCGTGGCCGAACTCGCGACGGAGTTCGGGCTGCACCGCTCGACCATGTTCCGCGAGCTGCAGACGCTCGAAGACGTCGGCTACGTGCGTCGCCGTGGCGATGGGGCGTACGTTCTGGCGTTCCACCTCGTCTCGCTCGCCCAGGTCGCGCTGGAGCATCTCGACCTCAGGAAGGCCGCAGCCGCTCCGCTGCGCGATCTGCACGAGGTCACCGGCAACACCCTGCACGTCGCCGCGCTGATCGACGACTCGATCGTCTATGTCGACAAAGCGGAGGACCAGAGCGGCATGCGCATGTACTCGCGCATCGGTTCGCGAGTGCCGCCGTACTGCACGGGGGTCGGCAAGGCGATCCTCGCGGACCTCGACGATCAGCGCAGGGATGCCGTGCTCGCCGGCACCGCATGGACACCGCACACCGCCAACACCCTCACGTCGAGGGGTGCGCTCGACGCCGAACTCGACGTGATCTCGGCTCGGGGCTGGGCAGTGGACGACTCGGAGTTCGAGGACTTCGTCAACTGCGTGGCCGTGCCGATCCGCGGCCCGATGGGCGTCGTGGGCGCGCTTTCGCTCACCGCAGTCCGCGCTGTGCAGGATCTCGACGAGCTCGCCGTGCGCATTCCGCTGCTGCAGCGTACGGCGGCGCAAATCGCCCGCGAGGTCGGCTGACGTATCTTGGGGAGGTGCCCGACTTCCCCTACGCCCGCCTTCGCCGGCGGCCCGACGTCGAGGCCGAGAACCTGCAGGCTCACGACGCGACCGATCTGCTGCTCGTCGAGAGAGCGCTCGACTCCGACATCCCGGGTGCGGAGATCGCCGTCATCGGCGACGAGTACGGCGCGATCACGCTGGCGCTGACGGATGCCGGGCTCACCGGCATCCGGGTCCATCAGGATCTCGCGACCGGCCGGAGAGCGCTGGCGCTGAACGCCGAGGACCTCGATCTGACCGGCTTCGTGTCGCACGAGCTCGACTCGGCATTGCTCGCCGACGCTCGGCTCGTGCTCCTGCAGCTGCCGAAGTCGCTCGCAGAGCTCGAAGAGATCGTGGATGCCGTGGCGCGCTGGGCCGCTCCGGATGCCGTGCTCGTCGCCGGGGGCAGGGTCAAGCACATGACTCTCGCGCAGAACGAGGTGCTCGCGCGTTCGCTCGCGTCGGTGCAGGCGCAGCGCGCCGAGCGGAAGTCACGGCTGATCGTGGCGTCATCTCCGCTGCCCGCCCCCGCATCGCCGCCGTTCCCGGTGACGGTGCAGCACGAAGGCCTGACCCTCGTCGCGCACGGTGGCGCCTTCGCCGGAGCCCGGCTCGACATCGGCACTCGCGTGCTGCTCGACGCGCTCGGGCGGATGCCCACGGGGGAGACCGTCGTCGACCTGGGCTGCGGCACGGGCGCGCTCGCGGTCTCGTACGCGATCGCTCACCCCGGGGCTCACGTGATCGCGACCGATCGCTCGGCGGCGGCCGCGGCATCCGCTCGAGCCACCGTTCTCGCGAACGGGGTCGACGACCGCGTGACCGTGACGCATGACGACGCCGGATCAGAGATCGAGACCGGTTCGATCGATGTCGTGCTGCTGAACCCGCCATTCCACCTCGGCACCAGCGTTCACACCGGTGCGGCGACCCGGTTGTTCGAGGCGGCGGCTCGGATGCTGCGACCCGGCGGCGAGCTCTGGACGGTCTACAACTCCTCGCTCGGCTACCGCGCCGAGTTGACCCGTCTGATCGGCACTACCGAGCAGGTCGAGCGCACGCCGAAGTTCACGGTGACGCGCAGCGTCAGGCGCTGACTCTTCATACTCGCGAGACCCGCGCATTCCCCCGGTCAGCCGCGGAAACCGAACAGTGATCAGCATCCCGGATTTGCCCCTGATCGGCCATTTCGTTATGTTGGTCTGTGGGCCTTCTGGCCCAAGACCAGTCCGCGGCCGCGTCCTTCTTTCGATGTGCTGTGCTGCGAAGAGGCGTGGGCGTACGGTCGATGTTCTCTGCGAGGGATCCGAAATCCCTTGCCAGCGCCGCCACAGCGAAGCACTCGAAACGGCCCCGTGAACGTCACCCGGGCGTAACCGAAGCGGGCTCGCCCCACAGGGCGCGCCGCGGGGGAAACGTGTCCGAAATCGCACTTGAAGCGCGCCATCTCTACAAGGTGTTCGGGAAGAATCCGAACCAGGCCGTTCGCCGGCTGAAGGCCGGGGAGCGCCGCACCGACGTCACCGACGCAGGAACAGCCGCCGTCATCGACGCCGGCTTCACCGTGAACCGCGGTGAGATCTTCGTCATCATGGGACTGTCCGGATCGGGCAAGTCCACCATCATCCGCATGCTCAACGGGCTGCACGAGGCGACCGACGGCTCGGTCCTCGTCGCCGGCGACCCGATCACCGGCATCCCCGCCTCGCGTCTGCGCGAGATCCGCCGTGACCGCATCTCGATGGTGTTCCAGCACTTCGCCCTGCTGCCGCACCGCACCGTGGTCGCGAACGTCGCCTACCCGCTCGAGCTCAAGGGCGTGCCCCGTGCCGAGCGCCTCGCGAAGGCCGAGGAGATCCTCTCCCTCGTCGGGCTCGAGGGCCAAGGCGACAAGCTGCCCTCCGAGCTCTCGGGCGGCATGCAACAGCGCGTCGGCATCGCCCGTGCCCTCGCCGCTGACACCGACATCCTGCTGATGGACGAGGCGTTCAGCGCCCTCGACCCGCTGATCCCGCCGCGAGATGCAGGAGCAGCTCCTCGAGCTGCAGGAGAAGCTGCAGAAGACCATCGTCTTCATCACGCACGACCTCAACGAGGCGATGTTCCTCGGCGACCGCATCGCGGTGATGCGCGACGGTCGCATCGTGCAGATCGGCACGCCGGAGGACATCCTCACAGACCCCGCCAACGACTACGTCGAGCAGTTCGTGCAGGACGTCGACCGCGCCCGCGTGCTCACCGCGTCGAACGTGATGGAGCGCCCCCGTCCGGTCGTGGCCGAAACGGCGGGACCTCGCACTGCGCTGCGCCAGATGCGCGACGCCTACATGTCGGCGACCTACGTCGTCGGACGCGACCGCAAGCTCGTCGGCATCGTGACCGACCGCGACGCCGTGAAGCTGGTCCGCAAGGGCGAGACGACGCTCGCGTCGATCCTGAAGCCCGTGCCGCTCGCGGTCGACGAGAACGAGGTGCTGATGAACCTGTTCATCCCGGCCGTCGAATCGCCCGTGCCGCTGGCGGTGACGGATGCCGACGGCCGACTGGTCGGCGTCATCCCGCGCGTCACCCTGCTCGCTGCCCTCGGCCCCGGTCCCGGCGCGACGGGCGAGCTCACGCTGCCGCTCATGCCGATGCCGCAGGCCGAGATCGACGCGGTGCTCGATGACGGTTGGACCGCAGAGCCGGCGACCTTCCCGGTCGTCGAGCGCGGACTCGAACGCGGAGAAGATGCGACGCCGAGCGAGGAGATCACCCGATGAACTTCCACCTGCCCGTCGGCGCCTGGGTCGAGTCCGCCGTCGACTGGATCAAAGCCAATCTCGACGGCTTCCTCGACGTCGTCTCGTTCGTGGTGACGTTCCTCGTCGAGGGCCTCACCTTCCTCCTGCTCCTGCCCTACTTCTACGTCGTGATCGTGGTCGCGGCGCTGATCGCCTGGCTGGTGCGCTCATGGCAGCTCGCGATCGGCACCGTGATCTCCTTCGGCCTCATCGTCGCGATGGGGCTGTGGGTGCCCGCGATGCAGACGCTCGCGCTCGTGCTGGTCGCGGCGCTCGTGGCGGTGCTCATCGCGATCCCGCTCGGCATCTGGTCGGCCCGCAATCCCACTGTGCGCGCGGTGCTCAAACCGGTGCTCGACTTCATGCAGACCATGCCGGCGTTCGTCTACCTGATCCCCGCGATCGTGTTCTTCAGCATCGGCGTGGTTCCCGGTCTCGTCGCCACGGTGATCTTCGCGCTGCCCCCGGGCGTGCGCCTCACCGAACTCGGCATCCGCGGAGTCGACTCCGAGACCGTCGAAGCCGGGCAGGCCTTCGGCGCGACGCCCTCGCAGATCCTGCGCGGCATCCAGCTTCCGCTCGCGATGCCGACGATCCTCGCCGGCGTCAACCAGGTCATCATGCTCGCGCTGTCGATGGCCGTGATCGCCGGAATGGCCGGCGCCGACGGACTCGGGAAGATGGTCGTCGAGGCCATCTCGACCGTGAACATCGCCAAGGGCGTCGAGGCCGGTCTGGGCGTCGTGCTCATCGCCGTCTTCCTCGACCGCGTCACCGCGGCGCTCGGGTCATTGGGCCGCCACCCCGGCTCCCTGCTTTGGACGCTCGCACAGCGACGCTCCGGGCAGCGTGCTGCCGCGGCATCTGCGGCGGTGGCCGACGCCAGTGCGGTCCGCACCGACGAGAAGGAGCTTCAGAATGCCTAAGAACAGGATCTTCAGCGCAGCGGCTCTCGGGCTCGCGGCGACGCTTGCCCTCGCAGGCTGCGCGACCGACGGCGCCGGCGGCACCAGCGGTCTCACCGGCGACGGTTCGAGCGCAGGCGGCGGCGACAAGGGAACCATCACGCTCGGCTATCTGCCCAGCTGGACAGACGGCCTCAGCACTGCGTTCCTGCTGCAGGATCAGCTCGAGAAGCTCGGCTACGACGTGGAGATGAAGACGCTCACCGAGGCGGGGCCGCTCTACGCGGGACTCGCTCAGGGCGATGTCGACCTCTACCCGTCGGCCTGGCCCGAGCTCACCCACGCCGAGTACATGAAGAAGTACTCCGACGACATCGAGGATCTCGGCGCGTACTACGACCACGCGAAGCTGACGATCGCGGTGCCCGAGTACTCCGACATCGACTCGATCGACGATCTCGCGGGGCGCGGGGGCGACTTCGGCGGAAAGATCGTCGGCATCGAGCCGGGCGCGGGCCTCACAGGTCAGGCGGGCAAGATGCTGTCGGCATACGGGCTCGACGGCGAGTACTCGCTGCTCACCTCGTCGACCGCGGCCATGCTCACCGAGCTGAAGGCGGCCACCGAGAAGCAGGAAGACATCGTCGTCACGCTGTGGCGGCCTTTCTGGGCCAACGACGCCTTCCCCGTGAAGGATCTCGAAGACCCGAAGGGCGCGATGGGCGAGGCCGAAGGCCTGCACTTCCTCGGCACGAAGGGGTTCTCCGACGAGTTCCCCGAGGCGGCCGAGCTGATCGAGAAGATCACGCTCGACGACGAGCAGTACGGAGCGCTCGAAGACCTCGTCGTCAACCAGTACGGCGAGGGCGAAGAGGCGGATGCCGTCGACGCCTGGCTCGAGGAGTACGGCGACCAGTTCGACTGGACCGTCGAGGACTGACCGCTTCGGGGCCGACCGCTGTCGGCCCCGATTCGTGACTGCTGCGGTCCCGGGTAGCCGGATCGACATGACAGGCGCAAGCCCCTGACCCGTCCACGTCCCCGGGCGTAGCCTGGCGGCGTGGACGGGTTCGCAGCGGTCGATTTCGGGTTCGCCCGCGAAGTCCTTCAGCGGGGCATCGCGGCGCTGTATCTCGTCGCGTTCCTTTCGACGCTCAACCAGTTCCGGCCGCTGCTCGGCGAACGCGGCCTGCTTCCCGCGCCGGCGCTGCTCGAATGGGTCGCGGCGAGTGACACCAGGAAGCGGATGCTGAACCCGACGCTGTTCCGCCGCATCCGCTATTCAGATCGACGCCTCGTCATCCTGTGCTGGCTCGGCATGGCCGTCTCGCTGCTCGTCGTCGCCGGCATCCCGCAACTCGGTCCGCCCTGGGTGCCGATGGTGTGCTTCCTCGCGCTCTGGCTCGGCTACATGTCGATCGTCAGCATCGGGCAGACGTTCTACTCGTTCGGGTGGGAGATGCTGCTGCTCGAAGCGGGGTTCCTCGCCGCCTTCCTCGGCTCGAACGACCAGCCGCCGCCGACCGTGGTGATCGTGCTGTTCTGGTGGCTGCTGTTCCGGCTCGAGTTCGGTGCGGGAATGATCAAGATCCGCGGCGGCCGCGAATGGCGGGATCTCACCGCGCTCATGTATCACCACGAGACGCAGCCGATGCCCGGTCCACTGAGCCGCCAGGCGCATCTGCTGCCGCGGTGGTTCCACCGAGTCGAGGTCGTCGGCAACCACTTCGCGCAGCTGGTGGTGCCGTTCTTCCTGTTCGCGTCCCTTTTGAGCTGGGTTCCTGAGCCTGTCGAAGGATGGGTTCCCGGGCCCGTGCCGCAGATCGTCGGCGCCGTGGCGGGTGTGATCGTCATCGCCACGCAGTTCTGGCTCGTGCTCACCGGCAACTTCGCCTGGCTGAACTGGGCCACGATCGTGATCGGGTTCTCTGCGATCGGCCTTCCCTCGGTCGTCGAGCCAGCCCAGGGAGACGAGACGCCCTGGGTCATCGACGGCATCCCGCTGTACTGGTTCGCCCTCACCTGCGCCGTCGGCATCCTGTATCTCGCTGTCAGCTGGCCCGCCGTGCGCAACCTCTTCGCGCGCCGTCAACTCATGAACGCGAGCTTCAACCGCTGGCAGCTCGCGAACGCCTACGGAGCGTTCGGCACGGTGACGAAGGAGCGCGTCGAGATCGTCGTCGAGGGATCGCCCGACGAAGACGGCGCGGAATGGCGCGAGTACGAGTTCAAGGGCAAGCCCGGTGACGTGCGACGGGTGCCGCGGCAGTTCGCGCCGTATCACCTGCGTCTGGACTGGCTGATGTGGTTCCTGCCGCTCGGGCGTTCGCTCGACGACTGGTTCACCGGGTTCCTGGTGCGGTTGCTCGAGGCGGATGCCCCCACCCTCGCCCTCTTGCGGACCGATCCGTTCGCGGGCGAGAAGCCACGGTGGGTGCGAGCCGTGTCGTACCGCTACCGCTTCGCCGCCCGCGCCGAACGCAAGGCCGAGGGCGCGGTCTGGGTGCGGACAGGACGGAAGGTGATCATGGAGCCGGTCGGGCTGAAGTAGCGAAGCGCAGGAGAGTCAGCGCCGGGCAATGCCCTATGTTGTGTTCTGTTGGATTCGACAGATCCTAGCGGGGGTGGGATATGACGGCGGCGGCACGCCACGATGCGATCCTTCGCGAGCTCGAGCTACGCGGGTCGCTGCAAAGCTCCTCGCTGTCCGCACGCCTCGGCGTCGCCTCGATGACACTCTGGCGCGATCTCGTGACACTGGAGGAGCGCGGGCTGCTCGTGCGGGTGCACGGCGGAGCGGTCTCGCTGGCTGTGGCGCAGCAGCAGGCGCGCACCGAAGGCGGCGGCGTCGCAAGGGTGCGGCCCATCGCGACGATCGGCATGATCGTGCCCACCATTGACTACTACTTCCCCGAGGTGATCCGCGGGGCGAGTCAGGCCGCCGGGGAACTCAATTGCCGGCTGGTCGTCGGCGCGACGAATTACTCGCCCGATGAGGAACTGCGCCAGGCCGAGCGCCTGATCGCGGCCGGTGTCGACGCGCTGATGGTCACCCCCCATGATGCGATCCTCGAGGCATCCCCGCTGCAGCGCCTGCTCGAGCGGGCGGATATCCCCGTGGTCATGGTCGAGCGTTTCGTCGATGAGAGCGTGGCCGGGCGACTGGAGTGGGTGCGAACCGACCATGCCTACGGGGCAGAACTCGCGGTACGGCATCTCGCCGCGAACGGGCACGAGGGCATCGCGCTTGCCGCGCGACCGTCGGCGACTGCGGCCGGTCTCGATGTCGGCTACCGCAAGGCGGTGGCCGATCTGGGGCTGCCTCTGGAGCGCCAGCTGCGCTGCGAGCTCCCGGATCCGCAGGGGGGACGAGGCATCTCGATGGGTGCGCTCCGGCAGCTGCTCGACGACTGCCTCGAGGCGCGGATCACCGCGGCCGTGCTGCTCGGTGACGCAGACGCGATGGCGTTCACCGATCTGGTGCTCGAGCGCGGGCTGCGCATCCCCGATGATTTCGCGATCATGGCCTATGACGACGAGGTGGCCGCGTTCGCCGCGGTGTCGCTCTCCGCGATCGCCCCGCCGAAGCACGAGCTCGGTCATGCGGCGCTGCGGCTCTGCTTCGACCGGCTTCGTCAGGTGCCGGATGCCGCGCACACCGTGGTGCGGATGTCGCTGCTGCCGGGGCTCGTGGTCAGGGAGTCGACCGTCCGTTCCATCTAGTTGTTAGATTTTGTTAGAGTCGGCGGCTAACGCTTGGGTAATGTTCGGGCATGCCGGAGAATCGGTTTTCGCAAGGTCACCCGATTCAAAGGAGAACCCGCCTATGTCCCTGCGCCGCACCTCCACTGCCGCGGTCGCGTTGATCGCCACCTCGGTCATGATTGCCGGTTGTGCCGGCAGCGCGCCAGCCCCTGCCACGGAGAAGCCGAAGGCCGAAGCGAAGGGCGAGATCACCTTCTGGTCGTTCCTGAGCGGCATGTCTGATGTCGCCGCAGCATTCAACGCCAGTCAGGACGACATCACGGTCAACTTCGAAGAGATCCCGAACGGGGCGAACGGGGGTTACACGAAGCTCTCCGCGGCCATCGAATCCGGCAGCGGTCCTGACGTCGTCGGCATCGAGTACGACCGGCTTCCCGGCTTCGTCGCCGCCGAGCAGGTGCAGTCGATCGATGACCTGGTGTCTGACGGAATTCTCGGCGAGTACGACGAACAGGTGCGTCACCTCGTCTCCTTCGAAGACGAGGCCTATGCGCTCCCTTACGATGCGCCCCCGATGATCATCTGGTATCGCCAGGACGTCCTCGACGCCGCCGGTGTCGAGGTGCCGACGACCTGGGACGAGTTCGAGGAGGCAGCCCGCGCGGTCAAGGCCGTCAACCCCGACGCCTACCTGACGAGCTTCTTCACGAACGAGCCGCAACTCGCGCCGATGTCGTGGCAGGCGGGAGCGGAGTGGTTCAGCGTCGTGGACGGCAGCTGGAAGGTCGGCATCGAGGACAAAGGTTCGCAGGAGGTCGCGGACTACTGGCAGCGCCTCATCGACGAGGGCCTGGTCAAGAAGCAGCTCGGCTACAGCGACGAATGGGTCGCTGATCTTAATAGCGGTGTCGTCAACGCCTGGGTCGGCGGCTCGTGGAGCGCGTCGGGGCTGAAGACACGCACTGAGGCAGCGGGGCAAGCCGGCAAATGGATTGCGGCGGCGCCGCCGTCGTGGGGTGGTGAGCAGACCGGTGCGCTCAGCGGTGGCACTAGCTTCGCGATCCCCGCGGACTCCGACAACGCCGCAGCGGCTGCGGTCTTCCTCGAGTGGCTGGTTACCCTCCCCGGATGCGATCAAGGCACGTGGGGCGGTGGGGACTGCCTATCCTGCCTTCCCCGGGCTCAGCGAGATCGCGGCCTCCGTAGCCCCGGTCGACTACTACGCCAACGACATCTATGCGGTGTTCGATGAAGCCTCGAAGAACCTGGGGCCTTGGGCCTGGGGACCGAAGTACGACCTCACGAGCACGGCGCTGAAGGATGCCGTCACGGCATCGGCCACGTTGAGTGATGCGTTGGAGACGACACAGACGACGACGGTGGACGGCCTCGAGAAGCTCGGCCTCGACATCAAGGAATGACGGATAAGCCGTCGGGCGGGTGTCCAGAGCGACGCCCGCCGGACGGCTTCGACCGAAGGACATAGACGATGACAACTCCGGCTTTCGCGAAGCGGCGGGCGTTGAGGAAGACCATCCCGGGAACGGGAGGCCGTGCGGCCTCGGTCTTCCTGATCCCCTTCTTCGTGCTCTTCGCTGTGACGATGATCGCCCCGGTGATCTACGCTGTGTCGCTGAGCCTCTTCGCCGAGAAGCGCAGCGGCCTTGGCTTCGGCGGGGCCACGATCGAGTTCGTCGGTCTCGGAAACTATGTCCAGGTGCTGTCCGACCGCACGTTCACCGATGGTTTCGGGCGCCTCGCCGTGTACTGCATCCTGTACGTGCCGGCGCTGCTCGCCGTCGCGCTGGTTCTCGCGCTCCTGCTGGATGCGACCGTCGCCTACGCCAAGCGGGCGTTCCAGCTCCTCCTCTTCTTGCCGCACGCCGTGCCCGGCGTCATCGCGGCACTCGTCTGGGCGTACCTGTACACCCCCGGGGTGAGCCCGATCGTCAAGGCGCTGGAATCCGGAGGCATTGCCATCGACTTCCTCTCCGCCCAGCTGGTGTTGCCGTCGATGGTGAACATCGCTGTATGGGAGTGGGCCGGCTACAACGTCATCATCCTGTTCACGGCCCTCCAGGCCCTACCGCGGGAGATCCTCGAAGCGGCGCGCGTCGATGGTGCCGGTGAGATCCGCACAGCGCTGTCTATCAAGACCCCGCTGGTTTGGCCTGCGATCGGCGTCGCGCTCCTGTTCACGGTGATCGGTTCGCTCCAGCTCTTCACGGAACCGAAGATCCTCTCGTCCGCGACGACAGCGGTCACCAGCACGTGGGTGCCCAACATGTGGGCCTATGACGCGGCGTTCACCCGCAACGACCTGCCGCAGGCGGCTGCGGCATCCATCATCCTCGCCCTGCTCGCGGGCCTGATGTCCTGGGTCGTCACCCGATTCACCTCGAAGGAGCTGACGCGATGACCGCCGTGATCGACCGCCCGACCTCGCATCGAGCCGCCCCGATTCCTCCCGGAGCGCCCCGGCCACGGCGCCTCGGCGGGGGGCGTGCCCTCTCGATCGTCGGTGTCAACGGACTGCTGGTGCTCGGTGCGGTGTACATGGTGCTGCCACTGCTCTGGCTCGTGTTCGCGGCGACCAAGGATGCTGGTGCCTTGTACTCGGGCGACGCCTTCACCTTCGGCTCCCACTTCCTCGCCAACATGCAGCACTTGCTGCAGAAGGACGGCGGCATCTTCCTCCGCTGGTTGGCCAACAGCGTCCTCTATGCCGGCGTCGGCGCAATCGTCGGCGGCTTCATCTCGCTGATGGCGGGCTATGCGTTCGACAAGTTCGAGTTCCGTGGCAAGCGCCCGCTCTACGCCGCTGTGCTCGTCGGCGTACTCATCCCCAACACCGCAACGGTGATCCCGCTGTACCTCCTCGCGGCGTCGGCCGGGCTCACCAACACGATCTGGGCAGTTCTGATACCCACGCTCTGCAACCCGTTCAGCGTGTACCTCGCGCGCGTGTTCTCCGCCGGATATCTCCCCGCGGAGACTCTCGAGGCCGCTCGAGTCGACGGCGCGGGCCCGGTCCGCAGTTTTCTCCAGGTCGGGCTGCCGATGCTCGTGCCGGGATTCGTCACGATCGCGCTGTTCCAGTTCGTGGGCATCTGGAACAACTTCATGCTGCCGCTGATCATGCTGCAGAACCGCGAGTTGTTCCCATCCAGCGTCGGCATCGCGCTGTGGCAGAGCCAGGTGCAGCAGAACCCCGAGTTCGCGACCCTCGTCATTGCAGGATCTTTCGTCTCGATTGTGCCACTGGTCATCGCGTTCGTGATGCTCCAGCGCTTCTGGCGGGCTGGGTTGTCGGCAGGGAGCGTCAAATGAGTATCCGGCGCCCGGTTATCGCCTTCGCGATGGGCGAGACCGTCCGTCCTCGGGTGTTTACGGATGACCGCATCCGTGAATTCGGAGAGATCGCCGACATCGCCGGGTACCTCACCGAGTACGAATCGGATGCTGCGCGCAGCGTCCTCGCCGAGGTCGACGTGCTCGTCACGGGCTGGGGCGCTCCGCCGATCGACGACGCCGTCCTCGCCGCCGCTCCCCGGCTCGAGGCCGTTCTGCATGCGGCGGGCTCGGTCAAGGCGTATCTCGGTTCGGGCGTGCTCGAGCGCGGAATCCGTGTGAGCACCGCGGCTGCGGCGAATGCGGTGCCGGTCGCCGAGTACACCGTCGCCATGATCTTGCTCGCCGGGAAGAAGGTGCTGCCCATCGCGGCTCGGTACCGGACCGAGCGCGATGACTTCGACGTCGAGGCCGCATTCCCCGGCATGGGCAACTACGGTCAGCGCGTCGGCATCGTGGGCGCCTCCAAGATCGGGCGCCTCGTCATCGAGATGCTGCGCCCCTACGCCTTCGAGGTCGTCGTCTACGACCCGTTCCTCTCCCAGGCTGGGGCGAGCGAGCTCGGCGTGCACCAGGTCGCACTCGATGAGCTGCTCGCCACGAGCGACATCGTGTCGATCCATGCGCCGTCGCTCCCCTCGACCTTCGATCTCGTAGATGCCCGAGGGATCGGGCTGATGCGTAGGGGAGCGACGCTGGTGAACACCGCCCGCGGTGAGATCGTCGATCAGGCGGCGCTCACACGTCGCGTGGTCTCCGGCGAGTTGTTCACGATCCTCGACGTCACCGTCCCCTGGATCCTCGAGCCAGAGCATCCGCTCTACTCCTCGGACAATGCGTTCCTCACTCCGCACGTCGCGGGATCCCTCGGCGCGGAACTGGGCCGGCTCGCCGAAGTGGCGCTCGATGAGCTCCGCCGTCTCGTCGCCGGCCGTCCGCTGGAGCACGAGGTCGAAGCCGAGCTCCTCGCCATCACGGCGTGAACCGGCGGTTGCGCGCCCCTCGTCCGCTGCTCAGGCGAACATCTGCGAATAGTGAGCGGCCAGCGCCGAACCGCTGACTGCCTTGTTGTACAGCGCGACCTTGGCGATCGCACCTTTGAAGAAGGAGGCTCCATCGCGCGAACCGACGCGGACCGGCGCGGTGCCGTCACCGGGCGTGACCACGACTTCGTTCGCGGTGCCGGGCTCATAGACGAGGTCCCTGGTCTGACGAAGCACGCCGTTTTTATAGATGCGCACCGTGCCGTAGGCGCCTTCGTCGAGGTTGAACGTCGTCGCGTAGTGGATCCACTGGTTGACCGTCACCGCATCTTGGAAGTACGCACCGGCCCCATAGCCGCCACTGAGGTTCCAGGCGTAGCCGGAAAGCCGGTTCGGTCGATTCTCGGCGTTGACCTGTGAGTACATCCGTCCGGCCCACTCCTGGCTCCCGGAGCCCATTCCTTTGCCGATGAAGTGGACGTATCCGGTCGCTTCGTCGTCGGTGAACTGCAGCGTATGCGGCTGCAGCCATGCCTCGAACGTGAATCGTCGGGTGGTGGAGATGCTGAAGTCGGCCTGATCGGCGATCTGGAAGAAGTCGTCGATCCCGTCGAAGACCGCGGCGCGATCCTGGTTCGGCATCGCGACCGTGGTGGTCGGCCCGGTGTAGTAGCCGGTGCGTCCACGACCGGTCAGGTCTGTTTCGTACCCGGCGGCCGGTTGAGCCATGGGCCAATAGCCGACCGGGCCATCGGCCAGGACCAGGTCATCGTAGCCGGAGACCGAGACTGCCTTCGGCTGGGGTGCATGAGTGAGGCCGAGGGCTATGCCGATGCCGACACTGAGCAGACTTCTTCGACTGATCATGGTGACCTTCTTTTTGATGGATCAGAGCTTGACCGAGACCTGCTGCGTTGCTCCGGCGCTCCCGGTCAGGTCGCCGAATCGGATGCGCAGTGCCGAACCGGTCGAGATGTCTTCGACGGAACCCGGCTGGGACAGCACCCGAGTGACCGGCGTGTTCCACACGAGTTCCAGCCCGCTGGCCTGTCGCGCAGGATCAGCCACGCTGATCGTGGCGACTCCCTGACTGCGCCGCACCAGGACACTGACGGGCTGGCTGACCGTGATCCCGCCTGCGGTGCCGGCGGACCAGAAATTGGCGGCGATCAACCCGAGACGACGAACCTCGACCGCATGGCAGTCCGGTGTCCGTTCGAGGACGTCGAACTGGTCGACCAGGGCGCCGGCGGCTCGCTGAGTCTCGCGCTGAGTCGCGCCGGGCAGAAGCAGATACCCGTAGCCTCCTCCCGAGGGATCCTCACCATGATCGATGCTCAAGGTGAGGTAACGCCGGGTGACCGCAGCCGGTGTGCCGAACAGGGTGTTGACGTCGAGCCACCGGCCAGTGCGGTCTTGACGCGTGGCCCGCACGCTCGCTCGGCCCGGGAACACATAGCCCCCATGCCCTTCGATGTGGGCCCAACCGATGTCCGTGAGATCGGCAGACCATCCAGGGGCATCCGGCTGCCGGACACCGTCGACCACGAACCCGGTCGGCGCCGAACTGGAGATCTGCCGGTTCTCCACCGTGGTCTCGACAGCGTAGCCGTCGGAACTGCTGATGCCGCTGCCGAGGCATAGCAACCCGGCATCCAGGCTGAACCAGGACTTGTGAGCCTCCATCGTGCTCGACAGGCCCTGCACATGCTGACCCGTCACCCCGAACTCGCCGTCGGTCGTCCCGCCGGCCCATTTCGTCGACGGGCGCGGCTTGACCCACGCGCCCCCTTCGCCATCTTGAAGCGGCTTCAACGACGCGGTCGTGCCCGGCATCCGGTAGGGATCGACCGTCGGCCAGTAGCCGTCGGCGTACTGCGAGATCGTGTCGGAGGACCACCACTGCACCCATCCGGCGCCGGTGTGCCAGCCTCGCAGATTCTCGCCGTTCCCGCATTCGTAGTGGGAGATCCGCTCCGAGGACATCGAGATCCCGATCGCCCACCCGGGCCGGCGATGGGTGGCCCGGTCCATCTGCGGGAAGATGCGATGTTCGACCGGTTCGGGCAGCGCCGCCACCGTCGGTGAACTCCAGACCTCCTGCAGATAGGCCAGCCGGCTGAGGGTCGTGTTTCCGGTGGTCAGGACCGGGTCATGGGTGTTGCGTTCCAGCCAGCCCTTCACGAGACCTCGCCACCGTGCCGCCTGGGCCGGATCGGCGCCCTTGGCGATGAGTGCGATCGCCGCCAGGATCGGATGGGCCCGAGTGAACTGCGTGCCGGATGGACGCGTGACGCCACGACTCGAGACCATGTCCATCATCAGGCCGGAGAAGATGAACGGTGCGACCGAGCGTTCGATCGTGTCGAGGAACAGCTGCCTGTTCGGATCGGTCACTTCCCAGCTCGACCCGGCCAGCAGCGCGAACAGTCTGCCCAGTCCATCGAGCAGCACGGCCCCGTAGCCGCCGATGTACGGGATGCTCAGATGCTGGATGAACGATCCGTCGGCGTAGTACCCGTCGCCAGAGGAGACATACGGGAACACCGGCGAGAGGGCATCGCGTCCGAGGACGATCCGCGCGGGGTTCTCCGAGACGATGCCGCTGAGGATGATGCCGCGGCACAGGTCGACGCGGTTCGCGCCCGTACTGTTCTCGGTGTAAGAGGCGACGATCGAGTCCGGCAGGTGGTAGTCGACAGCGGCGCAGTAGCGGGCACGCTGATCCGGCGTCAGGTCGGCGAACATCAGCACCGCCGTGTCCATCAGCGCCTGCGGGGCGCCGATCTGGAAGTCCCACCAGTTGCCGTATCCCGGCGTCCCCTCGCGGAAGACATCGGTCGTCATGTGGTCGAGTCCCGCAAGGATGCCCTGCCTCAGTGCAGGATCATTCGTCATACCCGTCCCCGGCTGGGCGTATGCCTCTGCCATCGAGCGCAGCCGGTTGAATGTCGCCGTCATCCGGCCGCTGAATGCGAACGAGTCCGAATCGGTGTCCGGCTCCGGATCTCCGTAAACCAGGTCCGGCCACAGGGCACCCGGCGCGGGAGCCAAGGAGCCGAGCTGCGTTCTGGCCTGTCGGCCGAGGGCTGCGAGCTTGGATGTGAACGGCTGACGCGCCGGATCGAAGCCGACGCCGAGGCTCAAGTCCTTCCAGGCCGCGCGCAGCACGGCGAACTCGCTCTCGTCGGCGGACGCGGACGCAGACGTCGACATCAGGGGCGAGGCATCCCAGGCGACGGCCAAACCGATCGCCAGGCCTCCGGAGATGCTGAGAAAGTGGCGACGTGATAATCCGGACACCAATGACGTGGACTCTGACGTTGAACGCTCATTGTTCATCCACGCAGGATATGAGGCATCCGCAAGTGCTCATGTCGACTCGTGCAAAACCGTGCACGAGGGGGAGAATCACCCCCTGCACTATCGTGAATCTCATGCGTGCACCCGGTCCAGAATCGCTCATCGTCCTCGGAATCGGGCTCCCGGTCATGCTGCTCATCGCTTTCCTCATCGGACAGATCGCTCGTTGGATCGTTCGGCGTCGGATCACATTGACGACACCGACCACCGTCGTCCTCTCGGTCCTCGGGCTCTCGCTGGGTTTGCTGCTGAGCGGGCTCATCTTCGAGGACTCACGGCCGTGGAGCATAGAGGTGCTGCTTCTCTCCATCGCCTGCACCGTGCTCCTCCTGGGGCTGTTCACCCTCGTGGCGCGTCGCTTTCAGCCCCCGCTCCCAGAGGGCGGGATCTTCGAACTGGTACGCCTGGGTGAGTCTCATCTCGTCGAGTTCAAATCATCGGCGCGCTGGAACCTGCACACGAAACAGCGCGACGAGCGACTGGAGCTCGTCATCGCGAAGACCGTCACAGGCTTCTTGAACGCCGACGGCGGGACCCTGCTGATCGGAGTGTCCGACGACGGACGGGTTCTCGGGCTCGAGCGAGATTTCTCGTTGATGCAACGGCCGGACGTGGACCGCTATGAACTCTGGCTGCGCGACTTGCTCTCAACGCGTCTGGGGCAGAACGCGGCCACGCTGCCCGTCATCGACTTCACGCCGGCCGTCGTCGACGGGGCGCCCACCTTCGTCTGCCGCGTGTCGTGCCCGAGCTCCCCGGTTCCGGTCTATCTCAACGCGGGCCGCAACGAGCGGTCGGAGTTCTGGGTCCGAACAGGCAATTCGACCCGTCAATTGGGCCTTGAAGAGACGGCGGAGTACGTGATGCTCCGGTGGCCCCTGGGAATCGGCAGGACCATGGCTGCGCAGCTTCGCGCTGCGGTCCGAGGCAATGGTGCGGGCAATGACGTGAGGATCGCGCGCGGAGCCCACTCGATCACCCGATTCCGCCGACGGCCTGTGCACACGACGCAGCCGAGTCCTGAATAGGAGCTCAGTCGTGCGTCGCTCCCTAGAGGACCGGCGAGCAGGGCCGACGCCTTACAGGCATCCTTCATCGTCCCATCGGCTCGCTCCACACCTCGACCGAGAGCCGTGCATTGAGCGTGGGCTGCAGCGTGATCCGCTGCAGCGCCGGGCCGACCAGCCGATTGGTCGACTCCAGGCGGCGCATGAGCACGGCGATGCCCGTGGCGCCCACATCGAACTTCGGCGGGGCGACGGCGGTCAGCGGTACTGGAGCCAACGCAGCGACCTCGTCGTCGTAGGCGATCATCGAAAGCGCCTCCGGAAGCTCGATTCCTCGAGCCTCCGCAGCCTGCTGTATGGCGATCCCATCCTGATCGCTGTGCACGATGATCGAGTCGGCTGAACCGCTGAACACGAGATCCAGCAATTCCGCTGCGCGGGCCGGGCCGGTGTGGCCGTTCAGGAGCACAGGGGCGGACACCAGCTGCACCGGCGACGCGCGGACCGCGTCGTGAACACCTTGAGTCAGCCAGGGGGTTGTCGCCGAGTCCGAGCGTACCGCGACGAAGAGGCGACGATGGCCGAGATTGGCCAGGTGCCGCACAGCGGCTGCCGCACCTGCGGCATGATCTGTCCGCACCGCCTCGAGCCGAGAGTCCGACCACAACGACGGCACAGCGCGCTCCACGAAGCAGACCGGGATCGACGCGGCTGAGAGCTGTGCGAGCAACTCCTCGTCGCACTCTGCGCGGGCCGACGTGAACAACAGGCCATCGATGCTGCTAGCGAGCATCCGTCGTACCAGACTGACCTCCTCGCGTTCGTCGTAATTCGAGATCGCGAGCACGATCCTGGCACCCGCCGCCGCAGCGGCGCGGGTGGCTCCCTGGATCACCGGGGGGAAGTAGTAGTTCGTCGTCGGGACGATCATCCCGATCGTCAATGGGCGGTGATACTGCCGGCCTTCACCTTGACGAGTCGGAGCAACTGCACCTCCATGGACGCGGGTGACGTAACCCTGTTGCTCGAGCTTCACCAGATCACGGCGGACCGTCACCGGGTCGGCGTCCACACGTCGCGCGATCTCCATCACCCGGACGGATCCACGTACTCTGATCTCGCTCATGATCAGCGCTCGTCGATCTGCCGCCAGCAATGTCACCTCTCAGTTCTCGCGATCCTACTGGTCGATCTTCCGTTTTGCATGTCCGTCGTCCTCACTACGTACTGGATCTTCCCTGAGGGCAACAGCCAGGCGACGGTCTGTCTGCGAGCAAGCGCGAACCCGGACCGCCGCCGAGCGCGGCGAAACGCCCCGGCCGGGGAGTATCCCCGGACGGAGCGTTCCGTCTCGCTTGGCGAGATCAACTGATCTTCTTGCGGTACGAGACCATCGCCAGCACGTAGGCGACGACGAGGATGCCGACGCACCAGGCGAGTGCCACCCAGATGTCGTTCCCGACCGGCTTCTCGGCGAACAGCGCCTGGATCGTGTTGACGATCGAGGTCACCGGCTGGTTCTCGGCGAACCACCGCACCGGGCCCGGCATGGTGTCGGTCGGCACGAAGGCCGAGCTGATGAACGGCAGGAAGATGAGCGGGTACGAGAACGCGCTCGCGCCGTCGACGGTCTTCGCGCCGAGTCCGGCGATGATCGCCAGCCAGGTGAGGGCGAGGGTGAACAGCAACAGGATGCCGATCACGCCGAGCCAGGCGGTGACGCTCGCCCCGGTGCGGAAGCCCATCAGGAATCCGACCGCGAAGATGATCGCCAGGGTGATGATGTTCGCGACGAGAGACGTGATCACGTGCGCCCACAGCACGCTCGATCGGGCGATCGGCATGGAGTGGAACCGCTCGAAGATGCCCGACTGCATGTCCGTGAACAGCCGGAACGCCGTGTAGGCGATGCCCGACGCGATCGCGATCAGCAGGATGCCGGGAAGCAGATAGTTCACGTAGTTCTCGGTGCCGGTGCTCTGCTGGAGCGCCCCTCCGAACACGTAGACGAAAAGCAGCATCAGCGCGATCGGGGTGACCGCGGTGGTGATGATGGTGTCTGCGCTGCGGAAGATGTGCCGCATGGAGCGGCCGGTGAGAGTCGCCGTGTCGGCGACGAAGTGCGTGCTCATGCTGCGTTTCCTCTCTGATTCTGGGTCCCTGAGTCTGTCGAAGGGCCGGCAGAGGTGCCGACGAGGGTGAGGAAGATCTCCTCGAGGGTGGGCTGCTTCTCCACGTACTCGACCTTCGCGGCCGGGAGCAGCTGCTTGAGGTCGGCGAGCGTGCCGTTTGCGATGA
The DNA here is from genome assembly GCF_030816295.1 of Microbacterium natoriense. Classification (NCBI taxonomy): domain Bacteria; kingdom Bacillati; phylum Actinomycetota; class Actinomycetes; order Micrococcales; family Microbacteriaceae; genus Microbacterium; species Microbacterium natoriense. The sequence goes on from NZ_JAUSXV010000001.1 coordinate 729,393, forward strand.
TGCGGCCCTCATGCAGGATCGCGATGCGGTCGGCCAGCTGCTCCGCCTCGTCGAGGTACTGCGTGGTGAGCAGGACCGTGGTTCCGGTGTTCGCGAGCTCCTTGACGACGCCCCACACCTCGATGCGCGCCTCGGGGTCGAGGCCTGTGGTCGGCTCATCGAGGTAGATGACCTCGGGGTGGCCGACCAGGCTCATCGCGATGTCGAGCCGACGGCGCATGCCGCCGGAGTAGGTGCCGGCCTTGCGGCCGCCGGCATCCGTCAGCCGGAACTTCGCCAGCAGCTCGTCGGCGATCTTCCCCGCCTCGGGGAGGTGGCGGAGTTTGGCCACCAGCACGAGGTTCTCACGTCCGGTGAGCACCTCGTCGACCGCGGCGAACTGCCCGGTGAGGCTGATGGACTGACGCACCTTGAGCGGATCGGAGGCCACGTCGTGGCCCTGCACGGTGGCCGTGCCTGCATCCGCCTTCAACAGTGTGGAGAGGATGCGGACCATGGTGGTCTTGCCGGCGCCGTTCGAGCCGAGGAGGGCGAAGATCGACCCCTTCTGCACCTCGAAGTCGACACCGCGCAGCACGTGCAGGTCCTTGTACGACTTCTCGATGCCGCGCACCGAGATGGCTGCGTTCGTCATGACTCCTCCTTCTTCTTCGCGTCGTCGAACGCCTTGATGAGGCGCGCGCGCTCCTTGTCGATCCACTGCCGCCCGCCGTAGGCCGCGGCGTAGTTCTCGGCGAACTCGACCGGGTCATCGCCGACGATCGCGCTGACCGGCGTGCCGTCGATCGCGGCGCGCTCCCACAGGTCGGCGATGTCGAGGAACATCTTCACGATGGTGTCTCCGTCGGTCACGCCGCCGTAGTACATGTTGTAGCGCTGCTGGGCCTTCGCCATCTCGCGGTACGGCTCGGGCAGGGCGTTGATGCGGGCCTGAGCCTGCTTGTACTGCTTCTTCTCTTCGAGCGATCCGGTGATCGCTTCGATCCACTTCGCGGCCATGTCAGTTCTCCTTGTTGCTCGTGGTGGTGGTGTTCAGCTGTTCGATGTGCTGCGCGAGGAAGTTCCAGGTCTTCCAGAAATCCTCGAGTTCCTCGCGGCCCTGTGCGTTGAGGGAGTACACCTTGCGTGGCGGCCCCTTCTCGCTCGGAACCTTCTCGACGTCGACGAGGCTCTTCTGCTCGATCCGCACGAGAAGCGCGTAGATCGTCCCCTCGGCGATGTCGGCGAACCCGTGGTCGCGCAGTCGCGTGGTGATCTCGTATCCGTATGCCGGCTGCTCGGCGAGGAGAGCCAGAACGAGGCCCTCCAAGGTGCCTTTGAGCATCTCGGTCATCTGCTTGCCCATCAGGCCCTCCTTTCCTTGGTCTCGGTACTCAGTGTTGCTGGGTACCGGTACAAAGTAACACTGAGTACTGGTACTTAGCAACACCGAATACCAAAGAATTTTCACGCACTCCGAAGATGGCCGTGCGTGAAGCGGAGAATCCCGGCTGTGGTGCTCGGATGCCCGTCAGTCGCGCAGGTAGGCGAGCACGGCGAGCACCCGCCGGTGCCCGCTGTCGCTCGAGGCGAGTCCGAGCTTGGCGAAGATGTTGCCGATGTGCTTGCTCACTGCGGTCTCGGAGACGAAGAGCCGTGCGGCGATCGTGAGGTTGTCGAGCCCCTCGGCCATGAGCCCGAGGACCTCGCGTTCGCGAGGCGTCAGCGTCTGCACCGGGTCGTCGGCGCGCCGCCTGCTCATCAACTGGGATATGACTTCGGGGTCCATGACCGTTCCGCCCGCGGCCACGCGGCGCAGCGCGTCGACGAAGGACGACACCTTGCCCACACGCTCCTTCAGCAGGTAGCCGAGGCCATCGGCACCGGCCGCGAGGAGCTCCCCGGCGTATCTGTCTTCCACGTACGCCGAGAGCACCAGCACCGGGAATCCGGGGCGACGTGCCCGCGCCTCGGCGGCGGCCTTGAGCCCCTCGCTCGTGAATGTCGGCGGCATCCGCACATCGACCACGGCGGCATCCGCTTCGTCGAGGCGGGCGAGGAAGTCATCGCCGTTGTCGACGGCCGCCACCACCTCGAAGCCTTCGCTGCGCAGGAGCAGCGCGAGGCCCTCCCGCAGCAGGGTGTCGTCCTCGGCGATCACGATCCGCACGGAAGCTCCGTTCTCAGAGACGTCGGTCCCCCGACCGGACTGTCCAGGCTCATGGCGCCTTCGAACGCCTCCAAGCGGCGGCGGATGCCGGCGAACCCGCCGCCCGGCCGCTCGATCGCTCCGCCGACACCGTCGTCCTCGACGGCGATGCGCAGGCGGTCTCCCTCGCGGGTGACCCGCACGACCGCGCGAGTCGCCCGGCTGTGCTTGCTGATGTTCGTCAACGCCTCGGCGACGACGAAGTAGCTCGCCGATTCGACGGCGGCGGGGACTCGTCCGATGTCCGTCGCCTCCAGAGTGCACGGGACGATGCTGCGCCCGGCGAGCGAGGCCAGCGCCCCCTCGAGGCCGAGCTCGTCGAGGATGGGCGGATAGATGTCATGCACCGTACGGCGGAGGCCGGCGAGCGCCTCGGCTGCGGCCTCCTGCGCGCGCTGAAGGGGCGCGGACACGTCTCCGGCGCCGGTCTCGAGCGCCCGCTCGGCGATCCCGAGCATCATGACCACGTTCACCAGGCGGTTCTGCGCGCCGTCGTGAAGGTCGCGCTCGATCCGTCGCAGTTCGGCCCCGTGCGCGTCGAGGGCGGCGGCCCGGCTCAGAGTCAGCGCGTCCACCCGTGCGGCCAGGCGCGACACCTCGGGGGCCGTCAGGAGCCGTGCCGACAGTCCGGACAGCAGCCGTGCCGTGGCCGGGATCAGCCACCATGAGACGAGCGCATAGGCCGCGGCGATGAGCGGCATGGTCGCCGCGAGCGCCCAGGAGGTCACCGGGTACGGAACGCGGAGCGGATCGTCCGCGGGGACGAGATACCAATAGAACGGCACGGCGAGAGAGCTGACGACGCCGAGCGGGATCGACACGACGGTGAGCGAGACGAACAACACGGGAAGCGCGTGCACCGTGAGCCAGAGCGCGTCGCGACCCGCGGAGCGGGAGAACGCGAACCGGAGCCTCTCATCGATGCTCGATCCTGGTGACAGGGCGGCGGGCGTGCCGGTGATGACCTCGCCCCGTCGCCGGCCGATCCGCAGCCTGGCGCTGTCGCTCCACGACCGCAGCGCCTTCACCACCTCCGGCATCAGCAGGACGCCACCCGTGATCAGCATCAGCGGCAGGAGCGTCAGCCCGACGCAGAACAGGACGACCGAGACGACGGATGCCGCGGCCTCGACGGCGACGAATCGCCAGTCGCGCAGCCAGCTCAGCATCCGTGATCGCATCCTGCCAGTCTGCCGCAGGCTGTTCCCGCGCACGGTATAGCCAGCACCACCATCGATCGGGTGGCCCGCAGGATGGGGGCGTCTTTTCGTCGTCTCTAGCGTCGAAGCATGACCTCTCTGCTCCCGGGCCGCGCCCCGGCCACGTCCCACCCCACCGAGGCGCTGCGTCTCGAATCCGTCGTCAAGAAGTACGGCTCAGGTCCCAGCGGGGTCACGGCTCTGGCTGGCGTCGATCTCGCCATCGGACGCGGCACGTTCACGGCGATCATGGGACCGTCAGGGTCTGGCAAGAGCACCCTGCTGCACTGCGCGGCCGGGCTCGACACCCCCACGACCGGCACGGTCCGCCTCGGCGGCACCGAGATCTCCTCCATGCGTCGCAGGGCGCTCACGGCGTTTCGACGCGATCACGTCGGCTTCGTCTTCCAGGCCTACAACCTCCTCCCGGCGCTCACCGTGGAGCAGAACATCACGCTGCCGCTGCTCCTCTCGGGTCGCGCCGTCGAGCAGCGCTGGCTGGACTTCCTCCTCGACGCCGTAGGGCTCGCCGATCGCCGACGCCGGCGGCCCTCCGAACTCTCGGGCGGACAGCAGCAGCGAGTCGCCATCGCGCGGGCTCTCGTCACGCGTCCCTACGTCGTATTCGGCGACGAGCCGACGGGCGCGCTCGACTCGCGTTCCGGCAAGCAGGTGCTCGAGCTGCTGGCGCACTCCGCTCGTGAGATGGATCAGACAGTGGTGGTCGTCACCCACGACCCCGTGGTCGCCTCCCACGCCGATCGTGTGATCTTCCTGGCCGACGGCGCCTTCGCCGGGCATCTCGACGGCGCCACGCCCGCGCAGATCACAGATCGCATGAGCGCTCTGGGGGAATGGTGATGGCGGCCGCAGGCGTCGGCTTCGGCCAGCTGGTCCGTGCCGATCTGCGGCATCACCGCGCCGGCTTCGTCGGCGTCGCCGTATCGACGCTCGTCGCGGCGGCGCTCATCACCGGCCTCGGGATCCTGGTCGAGTCCGGGATGCGGGGAGGCCTCGCTCCGGAGCGCTATACGAGCGCCGAGGTCGTCGTCGGCGGCGCGCAGTCCGTCGACGTGCCGGAGGATCTCCCCGTGCCTCTCACCGAGCGGGCAAAGCTCCCGGCCGATGCCCAGGAGGCGATCGCTGCGCTCCCCGGCGTCGAATCGGTCGTCGCCGACGTCACGGTCGTGCTGACGGGCGACCACGGCAGAGTCGAGGCGCACCCGTGGTCGGCATCCGCGCTGAGCGGATTCCGGATCACCGAGGGCGCCGAGCCGAGCGGCCGGCTGGAGGTCGTCGTGACCGGCTCGTCCTCGACCGCCGTCGGCGACACGCTGAGGCTGTCATACGGCGGCGTGGAGGGAGAGTATCGGGTCGTCGGGATCGCGGAGGCTGCGGTCACGACGGAACGGGTTCCGCACGTCTTCCTCAGCGCGCCGCGGATCGCCCAGCTCGACCCGGGCGAGGGCGCCGCCCAGGCGCTCGGCGTGTTCGTCGGGGAGGGAGCGTCACCAGAGGCGGTCGCCGGCGTGATCTCCGAGCGGTTCCCCGCGCTCCATGCGGTCACCGGCTCCTCACGGGGCGACGTCGAGTTTCTCGAGTCCGGAGCCGCGCGCGCGTCACTCGTCACGATCGGCTCGGCGTTCGCCGGCACCTGCCTGCTCGTCGCGATGTTCATCGTCGCGGGCACGCTCTCCCTCTCGGTGCAGTCCCGCAGACGTGACTTCGCCCTCCTGCGTGCGGTCGGAGCGACCTCTGCGCAGGTGCATCGCCTGGTGTCTCGCGAGGTTCTGACGGTCTCGGCCGTCGCCGCGGTGATCGGAGTCGTCCCTGGGTACTTCTTCGCCTCCGTGCTGCAGAGCGCTTTCGTCCGGGCCGGTGTCATCCCCGGCGATTTCGCGCTCGCCGTCAGCGCGCTGCCGGCCGTGGCCGCTGTGCTGCTCGTGCTCGCCAGCGCGTGGGGAGCGGCGCGGATCGCGGCCAGCCGGCCGGCTCGCATCGATCCCGTCGAGGCCCTGCGAGAGTCGGCCACCGGGCCCGTCGGAATCGGCCGAGCCAGAATCATCACGGGCGTCGTCCTCGCCGCGGCCGGCGTGATGCTCTCGTGCATTCCCCTCGCGATCCGTGGTCAGAGCGCCGCGGGCGCCGCCGCCGGAGCCTCGATCATCCTGATCATCGCGCTCGCCCTGCTCGGTCCGCTGCTCGTGAACCGCGTCGTACGCCTCGCCGGCGCGCTGCTCGGCCGGCTCTCCGCGCCGGGTTTCCTCGCATCGGCGAACGGAACGGCCGACGCCCGCAGGCTCGCCGCAGCCATCACCCCCATCGCGCTCGGCATCGCGCTCGGGCTGGTGCAACTCGGAGCTCCGGCGATGGTCGCGAACGAGGCTGCGGCGCAGACGAGTGCCGGAGTGATCGCCGACCTGCGGGTGACCGCGCCGGCGGGGCTGTCAGACGCGGGCGTGGCGCGCATCGCCTCTCTTCCCGGCGTCGCCGCGGTGAACCCGGTCACGGTCAGCCAGGCAGTGCTCGATCACCACGAGCTGGGCAAGGAGGAGATCACCCGTACCGACTTCGTGCTGCAGGGCATCGACTCCGCCGTCGCCTCGAGCACGATCGATCTGCGGGTGCGCGAGGGCGCCCTCGACCTGAGAGGCCCCGACCGGGTGGCGCTCAGCACCGATGCCCGGCAGGTGCTCGGCCTCGACGTCGGCGACACCCTCGTCGGCCGCTTCGGAGACGGAGCACCGCTCGAGGCGGAAGTCGTCGCGATCTACGAGCGCGGCCTCGGATTCGGAGACGTGACGATGTCGGGAGACGTCGTGCGCGCGCACACGACGACCGGTATGAGCGGCCTCGCGCTGATCGACGCGGATGGCGATGCGGAGAGTCTGCGGGCGGCGCTCGAGGCGGACGGGTTCGTCGTGAGCGGCGCCGGCGGCGTGGCGGCCGCCGGAGCCGACGGCCGATCGCAGCAGGGCTGGGTGAACGCGGTGGCGCTGATCGTCATCCTCGGCTACATCGCGATCGCCGTCGTGAACACGCTGATGATGGCCACCGCCCAGCGCTCCCGGGAGTTCGCGCTGCTTCAGCTGATCGGCGCCTCACGGCGGCAGGTCCGCGCAATGATGAGGACGGAGGCGTCGATGCTCGTGGTGATCGCGACGCTCTTCGGGGTCGCGATCTCCGTGCCGCCTCTGGTGGGCATGAGCATGGGCATCACCGGTCAGCCGGTTCCGATGCTGCCGCTCGTGCCTGGCGCCATTCTCGTCGGCGCGATGGGCGCGCTCGCCCTGGTGGCCCTGGCGGTAGCCACCCATGCGGCGATGCGCACGAGGCCGGTGGACGAGATCGGATCGCGGCAGTAGGGATCGGATCTCGGGGTGCGCAGGGACAGGATACCCCCATGGGGTATCCTGTCCCTGCGCAGACAGTTCGGCCGCCACGCTCACCCACGACTGAAGGAAGAAACGATGAAGATCCCTACCGCTGTGAATCGCGGCGGTAGGTGTCGTGTTTTCGGCGCCGTTTAGCGTCCAACAAGCAGGGCTTCCTGGGCGGCGTCGACGGCTTCGGGGGTGAGGTGGGTGTGCTTGTTGATGTTGAGGATGCGGTTGACCTGGGTGACGAGCCGGTCGGCCAGCCGGAAGTTTCCGTTGGTCGCTCGAACGATCGCGGCGAGAGCTGCCGTGTGGGCGAGACCCGCGTTGTCGGGGTCCGGGCCAGGGAGTCGCTGCGCGACGACGGCGGTGAGTTCGTCGCTGCGGAGGGGGCGATACTCGTGGGCGAAGCCGATGCGGCTGTAGAGCTGGGGGTAGCGGGCGAGGCGTTTCTCGATGCCAGGCATGCCGATGAGGATGACGCCCATTCGGTGACGGTCGTAGAAGTCGCGGACTTGTTCGAGTCCGGCGGTTTTGAGCCGGTCGGCTTCGTCGATGATGAGCAGTTCGGTGTTCCCGCTGTATTGGGATTCGGCGTGAACGTAGGGGTCGACATGGCCGTGTTGGGCGTAGTCGATGGCCCAGGAGATGTGTTGGCAGGCTCGGGGCAGGCCTTGGTCGATCTGCTTGATCGTGGCGGCGACGGTTGGGGTGAAGAACGCGGTTCGGCTCTGTTGGACTGCTTCGGGCACGGGCGGCAGCGCTCCTGCGCTGCGCGAGAGCGGGTGCCACTGTTCCCATTCATCGGTGCCCGCGTAGTGGCGGGCGGATAGTGTCTTGCCGATCCCGGGAGTCCGTAGCAGAGGCCGATGTAGCGGTGCGAGCGGACGGTGTCTGCGAACTCCGTGAACCGGCGGTGCTCCCGCGTGGTCACGAACGCTGGCCGCGTGTCTGCGTGGGGTGGTGGTGCTTCTCTGAATTCGTCGAAGTGGCCGCTGAGGAACCGGCGCCCGTCGTCGCCTGGGTCGAAGAGGACGGAGATGGGTTTGCTGTCGTCTGGCTCAGTCGTTGGCATACGTTCTCAGTCCGTGTCGGGCCGGGGGTGGCGTTGTGCGGTCGGGTGCGCTCTCCACTACCGGCGCGACTTCGGGGCGGTGGCGGGTGTCTTCAGGCAGTGAGCCAGCGTGAGTGGTGAGCTCGCGGAGCTGCTGTTTCAGGGCGCGGCGTTGCTGGTTCCTCGCCGCCTGCAGATCGGTGAAGGACACGGTCTCGGAGGAGCGTTCGGGCGCGATCGCGCGACACAAGAACGCGTTGTCGTGGAAGATCCGCACTTCTCCGAGGTCGCGGGGGTCGTACCGCACCGTGACGTCTTCGCCGACGTATGCAGCGAGGACCGGTGAGATGTATCGGGTCGATGCGAAGCGGATCCCGTCGCGTTGCACACGTCGGGTTGTGGCCGCAGTCAGCAGGAGAGAATCGAGGTCTTCAGGATGTGCGGGCATTCGAGGGATGAAGCTCTCGCTCCGCCAGCGAGTGTGAGGGGCTGAGCCGGTCGCTGAATGTGGTCGTTCGTTGTACTCGTTGACGATGAATCGCTCGAGCACGTCATCGAGTTGGTGCAGGGTCAGGCTGGGTTCGCTGACGGGTGCCCCACCTGTGCCGTGCGGGATGAAGCCGTGCAGGTGCGGCAGCAGCTCGGTCGTGATCGTTCGGTAGAACCGCTCGATCTTGCCGCGCCCCTGCGGAACACCGACCCGCGAGTGAATCAGGCGCACGTGTAGGTCGAGGCAGACGTGTTCGATCCTGGTCGAGGTGAAATCGGACCCATGATCGCTATAGAGGATGTCCGGAAGGCCCGACACCACCCACTTCGGGTTTCGTTTCCGAGCGACGGCCTGATGAAACGCCAGTGCGGAGTTTTCAGCCGTCGGTGCTGAAACGCCCACCGTGTAGCCGGCGATCGCTCGCGAGTAGTCGTCGAGCACGATCGTTAGCCATGGACGGACGGGTTGCTGCCGATCGTTGAGGATGATCACATCGAGCAGGGTGTGGTCCATCTGCCACTGCTCATTCGGGGCAGACGTCGAGCGGCGGTAGACCAGCTCGAACCTGTCCCGGTAGGCGGCGTCCCCGCCATCAGCGAGAGCCGTCAGACCCCGGGTCGAGCGGGCGAACGATCTCGCGGACCGTGGTGTATCCCGGGGCCGGCAATCCGCGGTCCCGGGCAATGTCACCAATGCGACGGTGGATATACGCGATCGTCGGCGCTGGCCGGCGCACAGCAAGCGCCTCGACCGCCGTGACCAGCTCGGCGGCAGTGCGCGTCGATCCCCTATCGCGGCGAGGTGCTCTCGCGAGCTGACCTGTCTCAATCCGAGCTGCCCAGCGTTGCAGAGTCCGCACCGCGACGCCGGAGTGTTCCGCAAGCCGCGTCCACGGCACACCGTCCTGGTGTTGGCGCACAAGCTCGGCCTTCTGCCGGTCGCTGAGGTGCGCCATGATCCCTGATCAGGCCCGCTCGACGTGCTCGGCCAAGTGCCGATAGATCGTGGGCCGGGACACCCCGAACGTGTCGGCGATCTCCTGCACGGTGTGGCCACCTTCGTCATACATCGTCCGGGCCTGCCGGATCTTCGTCGGCGTCATCTTGAACTTCGGGCCGCCCTTCCGCCCGCGTGCGCGGGCGGCCGCGAGGCCGTCCCGGGTGCGTTCCACGATGAGGTCGTGCTCGAACTCCGCGATCGCGGCGAGCATGTGGAAGAACAGGCGGCCACCCGGAGTGGTGGTGTCGATGCCCTGCGAGAGGGCCTTCAATCCGACCCCCCGCTGTTGCAGCTCGTCCGCGACTTGTTTGAGGTTTCGTACCGATCGCCCGAGCCGGTCAAGCTTCGTCACCACGAGCGAGTCACCCGCGCGCAGATACCCAAGGGCTTCTGTCAGCGCCGGCCTTTTCGCCAGGGTGCCGGATGCGTGTTCGACGAAAATCCTGTCGCAGCCTGCAGCGTCGAGTGCATCGGTCTGGCCGTCCGGATTCTGGTCTCGGGTCGAGACGCGGGCGTAACCGATCGTGGCCATGCCTCAGCGTAACGCGAACGCCGCCTGCTTTACATAGATCGCCGACACGAGTCATGAGACACGACTCGCCGAGCCCGGCGCGATGATCGGCGACTGACTCGTGAACGGTCGTTTACGTTCGCGGGCATTGCCGTGTTGATGTTCACAGGTGCCCGTTGACATTGGATAACCATACAGTTAGCCTGTTAACCATTCGGTTAGTGATGGGAGATCGGGATGCCTGTACAGATTCGGGTCGCTCGTGTGCTCCTGGCGTTGATCGCCGTGGCTCATGGCGCGGCGATCGTTGCCTTGGTGTTGCTGCAGGGAGTCCTCGCGGAGCAGATCAGTGGCGCACGGCCAGCGTTGAGTTCCTCGGATGTCTCGAAACTGGTCCTGCTGGAGTTGGTGCGCACGGTGTCGTTCCACGCCCTGCTGGTCGTTGTCTGCGGTATCTACGCGGCGAAGATCGGCTCGGGCAACCGGCGAGTGTTCCGCATTGTGGTCGCGTCGCAGGTGCTGTCAGTGGTCTTCGGGATCGTGACCTGGTTCACCTCGCCCGATGTAGTGCGGTTCGTGACTCCCGCGTTCGTCGTGACGGCATTGGCTGTCCTCTTGCTCCTCCTGGGCTCGGCGTCTGCTCGAGCGTTTTTCTCGGCCCGGAGCCATGCCGACGTCCAGGCAACACCCTCCCGCTAACCGCGCCCAGTCATCCCCCTTCAACGTTTGACTTCGCAGAAAGTGGCATTCCATGGACTACTCGCACGTTCCGCTCGCAGACGCACTCTTCCTCTTGGCTCACCGGCCGGATGGAAAACGGGTCGTCCAACGCAAGTTCCTGAAAATTGGTCTGGGTGGGGCCTTGTTGACGGATCTCGTCGTGCATCGCCGAGTGTCTCTGGTTGACGGCAAGGTCGTACCGGATGACACCGGTGCCGTGCCGCCCGGACTGCTAGGCGAATTCGACGCGATGGTCCGCTCCGAGGCGCGGCCTCGGTCCGCGAAACATTGGGTGCGGAGATTCCGATGCTCCGACGTCGAGGGCCGGGTCGCCGGCCACGCAGTGGACAGCGGCCTCGCGACGACCGAGGAGGACGTGGTGCTGGGTTTTATCCCTGTCGTCCGCTATGCGCCGAACCAGGCTGCGCTCGATGACCTGGCGAATCGCGTTGCCGACGTCCTGGCCGACCGCAGAACCGCAACGGAATGGGACGCCTCGTTGGTCGGTCTTTGCGACGCCACCGGGGTACTGAAGAAGGTGTTCCCGGGGATAGCGAAATCGGCGGTGAAGTCGATCACCGAGGGCGAGTGGGCGTCGGAGGCGGTGCGGAAGGTCATCAAACAGGCCAACGCCGCGGTACGTAACGCGGTCATCTCCACGGTGAACGCGAACAACGGATCGCAGGGGTTCTGACCATGACCGACACGACGCCCCACTCCTCCAACCCGGCGACCCTCGACCGCGCCACTGTGCCCGCGATCGACGGCGCGATCCAGATCGAGCACCTGTCCAAAAGCTACGGTGCGACCACCGTCGTTGATGACCTGACGTTCACCGTGCACCCCGGGACGGTCACTGGATTCCTGGGACCGAACGGGGCCGGCAAGTCGACGACGATGCGGATGATCCTCGGGCTGGACCGCCCCAGCAACGGACGCGCGCTGATTGGAGGCCGCCCCTACGCCCAGTGGCCCAGTCCCACCCGGCTTGTCGGGTCGCTGTTGGATGCATCGGCGATCCATCCCGGACGCACTGCCCGCGCGCACTTGTCCTGGATCGCACGATCCTCCGCCGTCCCCGCCTCCCGCATCGACACCGTTCTGGACCGGGTGGGAATCGCCGACGCTGCCGACCGGCCCGCCGGCGGGCTCTCGCTCGGAATGCGTCAACGCCTGGGACTTGCCGGGGCGCTGCTCGGCGACCCGCGAGTCCTCATCCTTGATGAGCCCCTCAACGGACTGGACCCGGAAGGCATCGTCTGGCTGCGACACCTTTTGAAGGACTTCGCCGAGACCGGAGGCACGGTGCTGCTGTCCAGTCACTTGATGAACGAGATGCAGGCCACCGCCGACCATGTCGTCGTCATCGCCCAGGGGCGCCTGATCGCCGATGTCAGCGTCGCCGAACTCGCCGCCAGAACCAGCGGCACCATCCACGTCGGCGGCGACGGCGCCGCCCAGATCATCGACGCACTCGCCAAGCGAGGGGGACACGTCGAGAACGCGGATGACTCCCCGGACAGGTTCACCGTCACCGGAATAGACCCCGCCGAGATCAACCGGATCGCCTGGTCGCACGATGTGACCCTTCGTGAGCTCGCTCGCACCGGAGCGAGTCTGGAGACGGCGTTCCTCACCCTCACCCACGACCAAGACCGCCGCACCACGAAGGGAACGACATCATGACCGCCACAACCGCTCCCGTTCAAGAGGTCAGCCGACACGAGCTAACCCGGGCACCGTTCGTCGACCTCGTCAAGGCGGAGCTCGGGAAGATCCTCAGTCAACGCCCCCAACGGTGGCTCTTCGGGATTGCCGTGCTGCTCGCACCGATGGCCGCAATCGTGTTCTGCATCAGCCTTCCAGTCACTCAAGGTAAGACTCTTGGTGACACGGCGACCGGAGATGTACTGACGGCGAGCCTGCTCGGCATCGACGCGGCCACGATCGCTGCGATCGTCTTCGCCGCCGTCGCTGTCGGCACCGAGTACTCCACCGGCCTCATGCAGCACAGCATCACGGTCACCCCCAACCGCACCAGGCTCCTCACCGCGAAGACCATCGCGGTCGCCAGCGCCACCGCCGTGATCGGAGTTGCTGGGGTCATCCTCGTCGGGGCAGTAGCCGGCGCCGCCGTCGCTGGCACGGGCCGCAGCTTCGTCGACATCCTCGGCGGATCCGGGCCGCGCCTGCTGGCAGGAAGCATCCTCATGCCCGTGTTCTACGGGGTCCTCGCCACCCTTTTCGCTTTCATGTTCCGAAAGACCGCCGCCGGCATCCTCGGACCCATCGCCGTCCTCGTTCTCGCGGCGATCATAGGATGGTTCGGAGCTGATATCAGCCAGGTACTCACCCCACTAACACCCCTCGCCGGCCTACACAGCATCTCCGGGATCGCCTCCGGCGCCGAGGACATCGGCCCGCTATCCGGAGCTATCACACTCATCGTGTGGCTTCTCTTCGGCTACGGAATCGCCCGCTGGCGCTTTACCCGAAAGGACGCATGACGATGCCCAGCACATCGGGCGAAACCGCCCCGTCGAAGACGAGGCGACCCCGGCCCGCAGATCGAGAGTTGACATTCGCGGAACGAGCACGTCGTGAGCAACTCATCAGCGTCACGATCGACCTAATCGCCGACAACGGAGCCGCCAGAACATCGCTGCAGAATATTGCTGATGCCGCATCGATCACCAAAGCGGCCGTGCTGTACCACTACCCAACCAAGAAAGACGTTATCCGGGCCGCGTACGAAGTCGTCCGAACCGGCCTCATCGCCCACATGCGCGCCCGCATCGAAGCAGCCCCTACACCCGGCGCAGCGCTCAAGGCCTACCTCACCTCGCAACTCGACTACCTCGCCGAGCACCCACAGCACGTCCGCGTCATGGCCGAATCATTCACCGACCCCGACACCGGAATCACCGAACACGCCGACACTCAGGCCCGATGGCGACCCCTCGCCGACCTCATTACTAAAGCCCAGACCGCCGGGGAATACAACGCCCAGGTCAATGCCGAGGCACACGCGATCATGTTCGGCGGAGCCGTCGACGCGCTCGTCGCCGAAACCCTCACCAACCCAGACTTCTCCCTCCCCGGAGGTGCGAGCGCTCTCCTCGGCCTCGTCGACGTCTTCATGCCCTCGCCGCCGGAACGTGAACACTCCGACGATGCACACCAAGCCAACGCGGCCGGCCCCGCGAAAACAGGACGAGAACCGTTGAAAGTCACCAGTGAGGGAAACGCATGACGCGAACGAACCGCTCGATGGGCCCATGGGCGAGCACAGGGCTGCTCTGGATGCTCGGCCCGTTGTGGTACCTGCTGTGTGAAGCGATCGCGGCCACCGCATTCCCGGGATACAGCTACGCCACCAACTACATCAGCGACCTCGGCGTGCCCGACAAGGGCATCCTTGATGGACGTGTTCTCGATTCTCCCCTCCATGCCGTGATGAACGCCGGGTTCATCGGTGAAGGCATCCTGTTCCTCCTCGGGCTCGTCCTCCTCCTGCCGCGCCTCCACCGCACGGCCAGCGTCACACTCCTGATCATTTTCGGAGCCCTCCACACTGTGGGCATCGTCCTGGTCGGTGTCGTGCCCGGGTCCGAAGCTAACGTGCATAACGGACTGATCGCCTGGCACGGATTAGGCGCGTTCCTCGCGATCGCGAGCGGCAACCTCGTAGCGATCATCGCAGGCAGAAGCCTCCGCATGTCTGGGGCGGTTCGTCGGACCGGATGGTTTCTCGGCGCGCTCGGCTTCGCCAGCGCAGCCCTGCTCATGGTCCACTTTCTCCTTCCCGACGGGATCTGGGAACGGGCATCCGTGTACACATTCCTCGCCTGGCAACTCGTCACAGCAAGGGTCCTGCTACGCGGTTCAGCCGTTCCCGACGGACCCAGATAGCGCCCCCTACAAACGCTCTTATAAGAGCCGGTTGCGCACCGCCCGGGGACCGTACCCGGCCGATCGCCGCTCGACACTTATCTCCACCAAAACCGCGCCACAAAGCGTCGCGATTCACACCCTACCGCGGCTGCAGCCGCGCTCCTCCTCGCCGGAACCGTCGCGCTCGCCGGGTGCTCCGCGGCCGCGCCGAGCGACCACTCCTCGATGCCGGGCATGGACCACGGCTCGTCGTCCTCGACGGCATCCGACGCGCCTGCATCCGGGGCGAACGACGCCGACACGATGTTCGCGGCGATGATGATCGTCCACCATCAGCAGGCGGTCGATATGTCCGATCTGGTGCTCGGCAAGGAGGGCATCGATCCGCGGGTCGTCGATCTCGCCGAGCGCATCAAGGCCGCGCAGGCGCCCGAGATCGAGAAGATGCAGGACTGGCTCGACGACTGGGGTGTGGATGCTCCTTCCGGCGGGATCGGCCACGGTGACGGCATGATGACCGAAGACGACATGGCCGCTCTCGAAGCGGCATCCGGCGCCGAGGCCTCGAAGCTGTTCCTCGAGCAGATGATCGTGCACCACGAGGGCGCGATGGCGATGGCCGAGACGCAGATCGCCGACGGTGAGAACCCCGATGCCGTCGCCCTCGCCGAGAGCATCGCGTCCTCGCAGGGCGACGAGATCGCGGAGATGAAAGACATCCTCGGGTCGCTCTGAGACGGGGTGGAGCACTCCTCGCGGGCGGGCGCGCGCGTCACGTCGTTCCCAGCTCTCGAGGAGTTCGGGCCGCAGTGTCTTGGGTAGAGTTCTCGGGACATCGAATCCGAGATCAGAATGGGGATCACGTGGAAGGGCAGTCCGTGAAGAAGCACCAGGACTACAACCCGGGTCCGCGGGTCGGGATCACCTTCTCGACCTTCGACCTGTTGCACGCCGGGCACATCATGATGCTCGCCGAGGCCAAACGCCAGTGCGACTACCTCATCTGCGGTCTGCAGATGGACCCCACACTCGACCGTCCCGAGAAGAATGCTCCGACCCAGACCGTCGTGGAGCGGTACATCCAGCTGCGCGGCTGCGAGTACGTCGACGAGATCGTCCCCTACTCCACCGAGCAGGACCTGGAAGACATCCTCCGCTCCTTCAAGCTCGACGTGCGCATCGTCGGCGACGAGTACGAAGACCGCGACTTCACCGGCCGCACCTACTGCGAAGAAGCAGGCATCGAGCTGTACTTCAACAGCCGCGACCACCGCTTCTCCAGCTCCGGCCTGCGCAAGATCGTCGCCGCCAAAGAAGCCGAACGCACCGCCAACGACTGAACCCCGCGGGCACGCCTCAAGCGTTGAGGCGTGCCGCGGCGACGCGGGCTTCGAGCATCGGCAATGAGCGCGAGGGCGCGGGCCGGATGCCAAGCGTCGTCGCCAGCTCGAGCGCGAGCGACGCGTGCCCCGCGGCGTTCGGGTGGAAGGGGTCGCCCATGAGGCCCCACGGAACGCCGCCGTTGCCGAGCTCCGTGAAGCGTGCGTGCTGATCGACCAGAAGCACGTCGTCTGCGGCGGCGACCGCGCGCACCGCATCGACGAACTCGACGATGCGCTCGCGGCCGGGCGCGTTGGGCACGTCGATCGACGGCGGCGTCTGCAGCACGGCGATCGCGCCCAGGCTGCGGACGCGGGCGACGAACCGGCTCAGCGACGTGGCGAAGTCGCCCGGTTCGACCGTCGCGCGACCGGGTCCGGTCGCGAGGTCGTTCGTGCCGATCATGAGCGTCACGACGTCAGGGCGCCACGACGAGACCCGGCGGTCGAAGTCGCCGAGGATGTCGGTGAGGCGGTGCCCGCTGATCGCCGAGTTGATCACGATGTCGCGCGTGCGGCCGAGCTCGCCGCGCACCAGCTCGTGCAGGTGTTCGGGGTAGCTGCGCTCGCCCTGGGTGTGCACGAGGCCGTGCGTGATCGAGTCTCCCGTGAGCACCCAGGTGAGGGGTGCGGCGCCACCGAGAGCTTCGGCGAGACGCCGGAGATCGGATGCTGCGGAAGGGGTGGCGTCGGATGCGAGAGGTTCGGCGTTCGGCACGGCAAAGAGCCTAGCGCCCACGCCCGCTCGGGCCGCAGGCGCACTACTGTGGAGATCGTGAGCCCCGAGTCCGACAGACCGTAGATCGCGGGTGAGCGCAGCCGATGCGCTCCCCGCGTCCTCTGTCGACCCCTCACTCTCGCCGTCCGCCCATAGCGCGGCGTCGACGGCGCCAATCCGTCTGGATGCCTCATGCCTTTCCTCATCCCTGTCCTCGCTCTGGCGATCTTCGCCCAGGGCACCAGCGAGTTCATGCTCGCCGGACTCCTTCTCCCTCTCTCCTCCGATCTCGGCGTCGAACCCGCTCAGGCGGGGCTGCTGACCTCGGCGTTCGCCGTCGGCATGGTGGTCGGCGCGCCCGTGGTCGCCGTGTTCGGCGCCCGATGGCGACCGCGCCGTACGCTCGTCCTGCTCCTGCTGGCGTTCATCCTCGCGCACGCCGTCGGCGCCGTCTCCGCGTCGTTCTGGGTGCTGTTGACCACGCGCGTGATCGCGGCGCTGGCGAACGCCGGGTTCCTCGCGATCGCGCTGTCGACCGTGCGGGGCATCGTGTCGCCGGGGCAGACGACACGCGCGGTCGCGACGCTGCTCGCGGGCACGACCCTCGCCACGATCGTCGGCGTGCCGGCCAGCGCGCTGCTCGCCGGCATCCTCGGCTGGCGCTCGACGTTCTGGGGCGTCGTGGTGTTGTGCGTTCCCGCGATCCTCGGCCTCCTTCTCGACCAGACGCTGGGGCGCGTCGCGACGGCACCGCGCGTCCGAGTGCGCGCCGAGCTGAACGAGCTGCGTCACCGGCGGGTGCTCGTGCCCGTCATCCTCGCGGTGCTCGTCAACGCGGCGACCTTCGGCGTGTTCACGTTCCTGGGCGTCATCGGCGCAGACGCCGGCGTGGACGATGCGTGGGTTCCCGCACTCCTCGCGGCGTTCGGCATCGGGGCTTTCCTCGGGGTGAGCGCGACGGCTCGGTGGGCAGCAGTTCGCGAACGCGCGTGGATCGCCGTGGGCGGCTTCGCCGCGACGGCACTCTGGGTGCTTCTGGCCTTCGGTTCGGCATCGGCTCCCGTCGTGTTCGCGGGGGCGTTCCTCGGAGGGATGCTGTCTTTCGCCGTCGGCTCGGCATTGATCTCGAGAATCGTGAGAGAGGCGACCGGGGCGCCCGTGCTCGGCGGGGCCTACGCGACCGTCGCGCTCAACCTCGGGGCGATGGCAGGACCGGCATTCGCCGCTTCCGCCTATTCCACGGCAGGTGCTCAGGGCATCGTGCTCGCCGCGGCCGCGCTCACCGCCGCCGCAGCATCCTTCGCGTCCCTCCTGCCCACGTCCCCCTGACCCGCCTCCGCTCCCAGCGCCAGCCCCGCCGCTGCGCGAGTGCACGGCATCCCGCCGAGTGCACAGGTTCCTCACGTCGAGATCCCGTGCGCTCGGCGAGAGCACGGGATCTCGACGCGCTCCCCGGCCGCTCAGAGCCACTTCTTGTACTTGAACACCCCGTACAGCGCGACGGCGAAGGCCGCCATCGCGCCGATCGCGAGCGGGTAGCCGTAGGTCCAGTGCAGTTCGGGCATGGCGTCGAAGTTCATGCCGTACACGGTGCCGACGAGGGTCGGGGCGAAGATGATCGCCGCCCACGACGAGATCTTCTTGATCTCGTCGTTCTGCGCCAGGCTCGCGTCGGACTGCCTGCGCGACACCAGGGCGGAGTGCACCGTGAGCGCGTTCTCGAGGATCGCACGGAACGAGTCCACCCGCTCGTTGACGCGGATGACGTGGTCGAGCACGTCGCGCAGCGAGCGCTGCAGCTCCTCGTCGATGCGGTACTTGTCCGACCCGCGGCGCAGCCATTCCAGCATCCCGGCGAGAGGATGCACCGCCCGCTGGAAGTTGATGACCTCGCGGGAGAGCTGGTAGATGCGGCGCGACAGGGCGTCGTCGTCGCTGTCGCCGAACAGCTCGTCCTCGATCTCGTCGATGTCGTTCAGGAGGCCGGCGACGATCGGCTCGTAGCCGTCGACGACCTCGTCGAGGATCGCGTAGAGCACGGCCTCGGGTCCCATCGCGAGCAGCTCGGGGTTGGCCTCCATGCGCTGCCGCACCGCGACCAGATTCGGCGACTCGGCATGCCGGATCGTGACGACGAAGTCCGGGCCGATGAACAGGTGCAGCTCGCCGAACTCGATCGACTCCT
Source organism: Microbacterium natoriense (assembly GCF_030816295.1). NCBI lineage: Bacteria > Bacillati > Actinomycetota > Actinomycetes > Micrococcales > Microbacteriaceae > Microbacterium > Microbacterium natoriense. The sequence continues at coordinate 748,107 of NZ_JAUSXV010000001.1, forward strand.
GCTCGTCGCGGTAGCGGGCGGGGCGCAGCACGGCGAAGAGCGTGTCGCCGTAGCGTTCCACCTTGGAGCGCTGATGCCCGGAGAGCGCGTCCTCCACCGCGAGCGGATGCAGGTCGAACTCGCGGGCGACCGAGTGCACTTCCTGCGGGCTCGGCCGGTACAGGCCGATCCACGCGATGCCGTCGACCGCGTCGAGGATGCGGTAGGTCTCGTCCAGGTTCTTCGGGGTCTCCACGCGACGTCCGTGGACGTACACGCCGTTGTCGATGAGCGCCATGATGCGGATCCGTTCATGCAGGCGCACGCCGGGATCGCCGGTGCGCGCAAATTCGTCAAGGGGCGGAAGACGCCGCCGACGGCTGCGGAGGATCAGGCCTGTGAGACGCGGAGCGGATGCTCAACGCGCGAAGACGGCCGTGCGCGACGCAGCGGGGGCGGCGTCGTGACTATCACCGGACATCGCCATCACCGCCTTTCGTGCACTCTGGGGGTCGGACGACCCGAGGGGTCAGCTTACTCCTGCCAACCCGGGAGAATGCCACGACGCCGGGTGGTGGGTGGCGCGCCGGACTCGTCGGGGTGTGCCGTTGTAGCGTGGCTCTGATGAGATTCAGCGCATTCGAGACGTACGCCGATCGGAGCGGGATATCCTCACCGATCTCTCCGGAGCCGCAGAACAGCGACTATGAATCGGGCATGGTCGAGATCGACGGCGAGTCGTGGCACATTCGCACGGCGCGGACCACGCCCACCAAGCCTGGTGCGTTCGTGGCCTTCTGGCGAAGAGATGAGAAGGCGAAGACCGTGCCGTACGGATCCGACGATCCGGCGGCGGGGCTGCTGGTGTTCGTGGAGCAGGGCGGTCGGCGCGGGGTTTTCCGGTTCCCGGCCGAGTACCTGGCGGAACTGGGCGTCACCTCAGCAGGAAGCGCGGGCAAGCGCGGGTTCCGTCTGTATCCGAGCTGGTGCGAGGGGTTGAACCCGCAGGCGGCGGCCACGCAGCGAGCTCAGGCGTCGGCGTTCCGGGAGTACTGACTCCGGCTCGCGCGCCCAAGCGTCAGGCGTCGCATCCGTCACTCGACATGCTCGACGCGGGTGTTCGTGCTCGTCAGCGGCGTGCCGTCGGCGGCCGTGACGACGAGCTCGGGGAGCGGGGCGCCGCGATCATCCGTCAGCACGGAATGTGCCTCTCCGGCCGCGAACGCGTGGCGTTCTCCCCACTGCCGCAGCGCGACGACCACCGGGAACAGGTCTCTGCCGGCATCGGTGAGTTCGTACAGCCGGCGTCTGCCCGATGGTGCATCGATCTGGGTGAGCAGTCCGTGTGCGGTGAGTCTGCGGAGCCGGTCGCTGAGGATGTTGCGGGCGATGCCGGTGCGCTGCTGGAAGGCGGTGAAGGATCGCGCGCCGTCCATCGCGTCCCGGATGACGAGCAGGCTCCATCGGTCGCCGACCAGGTCGACTGACCGGGCGACGGGACAGCTCGGGTCTGTCCATGTCATCGTCGGGATATCCATCGGCCACCTCCGGTGAGTTGCAGATTGAAACCAGCTTGCCCTATGTTGCTTTTGGTAGCAAATTGCAACTAACTGAGGACGTGGTCGATATCAAGAGGATGACGAGAGCGACGCTCGCCGTGGTGTGCGCCGTCGCGGTGGCGAGCGTGTACGCGGGGCAACCCCTTCTCGTCGAGATGGGACGCGATCTGGGTGTTCCGCTCGACGCAGTCGGATGGATCGTGGCTGTGGGACAGGTCGGCTATCTGCTGGGCCTCGTCCTGCTCGTGCCGCTGGGAGACGTCTTCGATCGCCGACGGCTGATCATGCTGCACCTCGCACTGCTCGCCGTGGGGATGTCCATCGTCGCCGCCGCTCCGACGTCTTGGGTCGCCTTCGCGGGTCTGGCGTCGGCGGGATTGTTCGCTGTCGTGGTCCAGACATCCGTGGCGTACACGCTCGCACTGTCCGGGCCGCAGGATCGCGGCCGAAATCTCGGGGTGGTGACCTCAGGCGTGGTCATCGGCATCCTCGGCGGACGGATCGTCGCGGGTTTCCTCGCGGATCTGTGGAGCTGGCGGAGCGTCTACGTCCTTCTCGCGGTCCTTGCTGCGCTTCTGGCGATCGCCGTGCTGGTCATGCTTCCTGCAGACGAGCGCTCAGGGGGCGTTCGATATCGAGCGCTGCTTCGATCGTCGGCCGGAATGTTCGCGCAGCGGGTCTTTCTCGGCCGCGGGCTGATCGCGTTCTTCCTGTTCGCGTCCTTCGGAACCCTGTGGAGCGGTCTGGTCCTGCCCCTCGCCGGTGCGCCATGGCACCTCAGCCCGACGCAGATCGGGCTGTTCGGCGTGGTCGGTCTCGCGGGTGCTCTCGGCGCCGGCCGTGCCGGGCGCTGGGCCGACGCCGGTCGCGCAGACCGCGTCACGGGCGTGGCCCTGACCGCTCTGCTGGCCTCCTGGATCGCCATCGGACAGCTCGAATGGTCGTGGGGCCTGTTGATCGTCGGGGTGATCCTGCTGGACTTCGCCGTCCAGGCCGTTCACGTCAGCAACCAGCACATCCTGGCGTCCGCCTATCCTGATCGGACGAGCACCGCCGTCGGTGCGTACATGGTGTTCTACTCCCTCGGCTCCGCGCTCGGCGCTGCCGCCACGGCCGCTGTCTACGACGAGGTGGGCTGGACCGGCTCGGCCGTCCTCGGAGCGTGCTTCGCGATCGGCGCACTCGTCGTGTGGGCGATGTCGAGGTCGGCGGTCTCTGGTTCTTCCCCCGATCGCCTCGAGGTCGGGGCGGCCGGGATGCGCTGATCGAGACCGTTCCCGGGCTGCCTTCGGGGCGCGGATGTGCCCTAGAGGGTTTCGGGTCGGTGAACCTGCTCCGGGGCCGAGATCTCCCTGGCGACCTGCTTCTCGAGCACCTCGACGGCCTCGTCGCTGAGCAGGATGAGCCCGTCGAGCTCGTCGCGCACTCGCTTGTATGCGACGTTGCGCTCGGCCTGAGTCGCGGACTCATCGACGGCGACCTTGAGGAGCTGCTGCGCGCGGTCGAGGCGCTTGCGCTCTGGCTCGGTGAAGGTCGAGTCGCGCAGGCGACGGGCGTCCTTCTCGGCGATCTCGAAGGCGACGGCGTAGGCGCCGACGGCGTCGAGGTACTCGGAGACCTGCTTCTCGGTGACGTTCGCGTCGGCAGAGGCGGGACGCAGAGCATCCGCCGTCTTCTTCGCCCGAAGGAACGCGGCGACGAGCGGCTGACGGCCATCGCTCATGGCGGGGAACGCGATGAGCTTGGCGACGTCGAGTTCGTAGTCGAGCCAGCGCGCGGTGATCTGGTCGTGCTCCGCGAAGAGGCGGGTCAGCAGATCGTTCGGAGCGACGGATGCCGTGGTGTCGATGATCGTCGGACCCTGGCGCTTCGGCAGGCCGCGCGCCTCGAGTTCGGCGGACTTGAGCTCCGCCTTGAGGCGCAGCGTCTCCAGGCGCCGTTCATGCCGGCGTCGCGCCGCCCACTCCCAGCGCTTGGCTGCTCCACCCGCCACGCCCATGACGGGGAAGATGAGCCACCAGTAGGTGCCGAGCCACGTGAGGAGCGGTTCCATGATGTGCTCAGCCTACTTCGCGGGCCGATCGCCGTGGAGACCTGTTCCGGTCGCAGTTCGTGCCGTCTCCGGCGGCGGAAAGTGGCACGAATCGCGACCGGAATGGTGATAACACGGCACGGCGCGGCACGAATCGCGACCGGAACGCGCCGGGCCAGGATCACCAGTCGTGCACAGTCCCATCAGCCAGGCGGTTGTACGGCAGGTACGCCTGTTCATAGGGGTACCTGCCCGCCTCGTCGACGTCGAGCTCGACGCCCAGTCCGGGCTTGTCACCGGGATGCAGCAGGCCGCCCTGCCAGGTGAAGCTCTGCTGGAAGACCTCGTTCGTGCGGCTGCCGTGCTGCATGTACTCCTGGATGCCGAAGTTGTGGATGCTGAGCCCCAGGTGCATGGCCGCCGCCATGCCGACCGGAGAGATGTCGGTCGGGCCATGCATGCCCGACTTGATCTGGTATATCGCCGCGTAGTCGAGCGTCTTCTTCAGCGCGCTGATCCCGCCCATGTGGGTGACCGCACCGCGGACGTAGTCGATGAGCTGGTCGCGGATGATGTCTTTGAAATCCCAGACCGTGTTGAAGATCTCCCCGATCGCGAGCGGCGTGGTCGTGTGCTGGCGCACGAGGCGCAGCGCCTCCTGGTTCTCGGCGGGGGTGCAGTCCTCGAGCCAGAACAGGTCGTAGGGCTCGAGGGACTTGCCGAGCTTCGCTGCCTGGATGGGCGTCATCCGGTGGTGGCCGTCGTGCAGCAGCGGGATGTCGGGGCCGAACTCGTTGCGCACCGCCTCGAAGACGCCGGGCAGATGGGTGAGGTAGGAGCGCGTATCCCAGTCCTCCTCGACGGGTTTCGCCCCGCGACGGGCGGGCTCGTGGTCGTAGCGGGCCTCGCCGCCGCCGACATCCGCCGACTGCGCCGCGATGCCGTAGATCGCCTTCAGGCCGGGCACGCCGGTCTGGATGCGGATGGCCCGGTACCCCTGCTCGAGATGCGAGCGCACCGAGTCGAACAGCTGGGGAAGGTCGACGCCGGAGGCGTGGCCGTAGGCGAGGAGGCCCGTGCGGGATGCGCCGCCGAGCAGCTGGTAGACCGGCATCCCGGCCTTCTTGCCCTTGATGTCCCACATCGCCATATCGACGGCGGCGATCGCCGCCATCGTCACCGGGCCACGGCGCCAGTATGCGCTGCGGTAGAGGAACTGCCAGGTGTCTTCGATGCGATCCTCGTCGGCGCCGATCAGGAGCGGCACGACGTGCTCGGTCAGGTAGGCGACGACGGCGAGCTCACGGCCGTTCAGCGTCGCATCGCCGAGACCGGTGATGCCCTCGGCGGTCGTGATCTTGAGGGTGACGAAGTTGCGGTCGGGGCTGGTCACGATGACCTCGGCCTTGTCGATGGGCATGCGGACTCCTCGTCGAGAACTTGTATGGCACTCTGATCAAATCACTGCCATACAAGTTTCGTCAAGCTATCGTGACGGTATGCCCGAGACCCCGCCCCGTCCGTCCGCCCGGACGGTCGCGTACGGGCGGATCCGCGACGGCATCATCGGCGGTCATTTCGCTCCGGGAGGCCTGCTCTCCGAGAACGAGCTCGCCGCCGCGCTCGGCATCAGCCGTCAGCCCGTGCGCGAGGCACTGCTGCTCATCGCGCAGGAGGGCCTGGTCGAGGTGCGCCCGCAGAGCGGAACCTACGTCACCCGCATCGATCCCGATCGCGTGCGCGAAGCGCAGTTCATCCGCGAGGCCATCGAGCTGGCATCGCTCGCTGCTTGTGCGCCGCCCGAGGAGGAGGACGAGCGGATGCTGCGCGACCTCATCGAGCGGCAGCGCACAGCATCCGACCGCGACGCGTTCTACCCGCTCGACGAGGAGTTCCACCGCGCCCTGCTGGGTCTCGCGGGCCATGCCAACGCCTGGGCCGCGGTGAGCGCCGCGAAGGGGCATCTCGACCGCGCCCGCTATGTCGGCATGAGCGCGACGCGCGCCGTGCAGGACTACGTGGATGACCACGAACGGGTCGTCGACGCGCTCGCCGCCGGAGACATGGATGCCGCGGCCGAGGCTCTGCGCGAGCACCTGCGGTTCGTGTTCGCCGACCTCGAGGCGGTGCGGGAGCAGCATCCGGAACTGTTCGAGGGCGCGCCCGCCGCGCGCACGGGCAGGCCCTCGCGGCGCTGAGGCGCGTGAGCGGAGGTCTCAGCCCCCGAGCTTGAGCGTCGACGGACGGGGTGAGAACTTGTTGTCGAGCACGAGGCACGCCGCGCCGATCGCGGCGACGTCCGCACCGAGTGCGGTACCTGTGATCGTCGTCGCGTGCAGCTGGTTCGAGATCGATCCCTCCGACACGATCGGCTGGATGACGCGCAGGAAGTGGCTTGCGACCGCTTCCCAGGTGGTTCCGCCGATCACGACCGTGCCGACGTCGAGCATATTGGTCACGGTCAGGATGGCGGATGCCGCGAAGCGCGCGGCCTTCTCGATGATGTCGAGTGCTCCGGTCTGCCCTTCGTCGGCGAGTGCGCTCAGACGGTTGAACGCCTGAACCACTGCAGCAGGGGACGCGAGATCGGTATCGGCCGGGAGTACTCCCAGCGATACGGCCTCGCTGGCGAGCATGTGAGGGGAGCCGGTCTCCCAGAACGCCCGGAACGGGTGCCGGTAGTGATCGCCGAACTCCTCCGAGGTCACGGGCAGCAGGCCCACGTCGCCCGCGTTGCTCGAGATGCCCCTGACGACGACGTCGTCGATCACGATCCCGGCGCCGACGCCGGTGCCGAAGTAGAAGAAGACGAAATCACTGGGCCCGTCGGCCCCTCCTGCCCACAACTCGGCCACGGCGCCCGCGATGACGTCTTTGTCGAGCAGTACGGGAAGGCCGGTGGCGTCGCGAAGGTGGTCGCGCAGCGGCACGCGATGCCAGTTCGGCAGGTGCGGAGGATCGACGACGAGGCCGCGTTCCACGTCTACCGGACCGGGCGAGGCGATGCCCACGCCGAGAATCCGAGCGCGATCGACAGGCGCACGCGTGATGAGAGCTTCGATCTGCTCGCTCATCAGCGCGAGGACGGAATCGGGGTCCTGCGCGGCGGGGGTCGGGTGGCTCGCGTCGACGACGACCGTGCCGGTGAAGTCGAGCAGGACGTACGTGATCACGGCGGGATCGATGTGCACGCCGATGGCGTAGCTTCCCGCGGGATTCAGCTCCAGCATCGTGCGGGGCTTGCCGAACGAGACGGCCTGCTTTCCGGTCTCGAGGATGAGCCCCTGATCGAGAAGGCGGCGACAGATGTTCGACACCGTCTGCGCCGAGAGCCCGGTCTCGGCGGTCAACTCGACACGACTGCGTCCGCCGTCAGAGCGTCGGATCGAGTTGAGGACGACACCCTCGTTGAAGTCGGCCACTCGAGGCATGTTGGTGCCTCTGTGCTGACTCGGATGCTCGGGCGGCGACTGTGCCACTCGTTCTCCTGTTCCTCGGGGACCTCCGCCGGATCCCGTGTATGTCGACTATGACAGGTCACTTCATCCTGTGTCTTGAAGAACGCGCCATCGCCTGCTGATCGAGGGTATTGCCTGGAAGCGTCGTGTCGTCTATCTTACTTCATAGATTTGAGTTAGTAAGTCGAGAACTCGGATCGGCAGTGTTGTCCGCTGCCACGGAAGGCCGAGGGCGCCCTTCCGGCGGGTCTGAAGACCCGGGAGCACGACGAAGACGTCCGTGAAACCGAAAGCGAAGGAACAGCATCCATGAAGCTGAGACAGAAACATCGATCTCTCGGTGCGGGGATGGTCGCCGTCGGCGTCATCGCCGCCGGACTCGTCGCAGGAAGCGCGACCAGTGCGGCGGCCGTGGAGCCATCGGCGACGGCCGTCTTCTCGTCCACGCCGCAGCTGAGCGGCATCGACAAGGCCCGACCCGGTGACGCCGGGAAGGACCCGGCCATGGTGGCCACGACCGTAGACGGCGTCCAGTGCTGGGAGATGAAGAACGATCCGTACGTGCGCTATCTGTACGTGGACGTCGCCCAGAGCGCGATTCCCGCAGGAGCGACGCGGGCGCTCGTCACCGTCGACTACTACGACGTCGGCGCAGCCGGCTTCGACATCCACTACGACGCGAAGTCGAACCCCTGGACCGGCTCGCGCAACCAGCAGCTCACCGACACGCACACCTGGAAGAGCACGACCTTCGAGCTGACCGGCATCAACTTCGCGAATCGTGAGAACGGCCACGACTTCCGCCTGAACGTCAAAGCCGCTCAGGGCTCGATGCCTCCGGTGTGCTTCTCGAAGGTCGAGGTGACCTTCACCGACAAGCCGATCGCCGCCATCGACTCGCTCGCGATCATGAACGACTCCCTCATCTTCAAGGAGGGCGAGGCGTCTGTGCAGGTGTCGACACCCGCTGACGAGGTGACGTGGCGCGTCGGCGACGAGAACGACGTCGAACTCCGTACTGGCACCGCAGCGATCAGCGGTGGCGACGGCGAGATCGACCTCAGCGACCTTCCGTTCGGTTACTACACGCTGGACGTGACCGCGGCCCTTGACGAGCCGGTGACGCGAACGACGTCGTTCGCCGTCCTCGACGATCCGCCCCCCGGGTGGAACGACGACGGCGCGTTCTTCGGCACGCAGCTGCATCGCAGCTGGCAGCCTACGGAACACACCGATGCGCTCATCGATGCGATGGAACTCGCGGGGTACGGCATCAGCCGCAACGAGACGACCTGGGGTGAGGTCGAGAAGGAGAAGGGCGTCTACGGATTCACCGGCGAGGGCCCGCGCGTGGTCACAGAGCTCGCGAACCGCGGTGTCGACGTGATGTGGAACGCCGGACTCGACAACGCGCTGTACGACAACGGGCGCACTCCGGCGAGCACTGAGGCGATCGCCGCCTTTGCGGCCTACGTCGGCGCGACCGCGGAGCACTTCTCAACCGCCGGCGTCTCGCACGACATCGGCATCCTCAACGAGTACAACTCCACCGGGTTCAACGACGGCACCTGCGGTCTCACGGCGGCGTGCTACCTGCAGGTCCTCCAGCCGAGTTACGTCGCCGCACACGCCGCCGATCCGCAGGCCAACGTGATCGGTCCGATCACCGCCGGCGTGCAGCTCGCCTGGGCGCAGGACTTCATCGCTCAGGGTGGCCTCGCCAGCCTCGACACGTACGCCACGAACTACTACGGCTACGCGCAGAACGGTCCTGGCACGCCTCCGGAAGCGACGACCGAGCTCGCCGCTCTGGCTCAGCTCGCCGCGATGATCGACGCCAACGACGGCGGCCGTGACATCCCGCTCCGGGTCACGGAGAACGGATGGCCGACTCACGATGCCGGTTCCACGCAGGCGCAGCAGGCGGACTACGCGATCCGCGGCCCGCTGCTCGCACAGCTCGCCGGCGCCGACGAGTACCTCTGGTACGACCTGTACGACGACGGATTCGACAGCGCCGAGCGGGAGAACCGCTTCGGTCTCATCAACCGTGCCGACGACACCGCCTGCTGGAACTGGATCTGCCCCACGGCGAACTACGAGTACGGCGCCGTGCACGGCATCAGTCCCAAGCCCGGCTTCGTCACGCAGGCGGTCGCGATCCGTCAGACCGTCGGCAAGGAGCTGACCGAACGGGAAGCCCTCGGCTCGGACTCGCTGTACAGCCTCATGTACGCGGGTGACACCGCACAGGACGCCACGCGCGTGCTGTGGAGCACCGGGACCGACTCGGTCACGGTCACCTCGACGAAGGGCTTCACGCTGACCGACAAGTTCGGTGCGAGCCAGCAGGTCGCGAAGGGCACGGTGACCCTGCAGCTGAACGGCTCTCCGGTGTTCGTGGGAGGAAATGTGACCGTCGCCGCCGCGGGTGCCGCGTTCGCCCTCGAGGTGCCTCAGACCACCGTTCAGGGTCGTGACGTCCCGGTGACGCTGACGATCGCCGACGCCTCGCACATCCGCGGCGGCAAGGTGACCGTCGAGGCCGACGGCGTCACGAAGACCGTCAAGGTCGACAAGGGCGTCGCCGCTCTGACCCTGCCGGCTGTCAGCAGGCTCGGTGAGCGAGAGGTCACGGTGACGGTGACCGACAAGAAGGGGCGACTCGTCTCTGAAGTGCACGCGACGACGAAGGTGGTCGATCCGTACGGGATGTCGGTGCAGCCGGTGATCACGAAGACGGATGCCGGTTTCGACTACGCCATGGCGATCACCGTCACCAACAACGCGGCAGATGTCGACGTGACGGTCGACTCGATCGACTGGAAGGTCGGCGCGGCGTCGGGGACGACAACCGATCCCGTGACCGTCCCCGCCAGCGGATCGCAGACGGTGTCGATCCCGGTAGTTGATCCGAAGCTGTTCCAGACGCAGTCGTATGCGGTCACCGCGCACGCGGGGGAGGTCGCGAGATCCGGCAAGGGATCGCTCTCCTTCTCGCCTATCGAGAAGGAGGGTGCGACCACGCTCGACGAGATCGATCTCAACACGATCGGCAAGTGGAACGCCATCCGCTCGGGCACCCGCACGGGGCCGGCGGATCTCGGCGGCTCAGTACGCTACACGGCGACTGTTGACGCCCTCGTCCTCCACGCGACGATCACCGACGATGTGCACCTCGCCGACCGCACCGATCCTGCACTGAGCTGGCAGGCGGACTCCGTTCAGTTCAACACCTACGACACGCTTCCCGCGTCGTTGGGTGGCGAGAGGGTGGAGATCGCTGCGGCGCTGAGTGCCGCGGGCCCGGTCGTCTACACGTTTGCACCGCCGGCGGGCAGCGCGCCGGGACTCACCCCGGGTGCCACCGCCGACATCGTTCGTGACGATGCGGCCGGCACCACCACGTACCAGGTCTCTGTGCCGTGGTCGTCGCTCGGATACGACGGGCCGCCTGCGGGCGTCTGGGGGCTGTCGTTCCTGGTCAACGACGCCGACGGAGACGTGGCCGGCGGCGATTCGCGCGCCGGGTACATCGAGTGGGGCAGCGGCGTGGGCGGTGCCCCGAAGAACCCTGCACTGTTCAAGACCGTGCAGATCGTCGGTCTCGACTGAGCTGTCGCGTCGAGGGGGTCCGGCTACGGCCGGGCCCCCTTTTCCGACTTTGTCTAGAGTGTAGAATTAGTGCGTGGCGGTTATGATCGCCGCGATGACGGGAGAGGTCGCACCGCGATGCAGGAACTCACGAAGCACGTCGACGTCGTCGTGATCGGGGGTGGACCGGCCGGCGTGGCCGCCGCCGTCGCCGCAGCGCGGAACGGCGCCCGGGTCGCGCTCGTCAACAACAGGCCGGTTCTCGGGGGCAACTCCTCCAGCGAGATCCGGGTGTGGATCGTCGGGGGCACCGCGCACGGCGCGCAGAAGTTCGCGCGCGAGACCGGCATCATGGGCGAGCTGTTCCTCGAGAACCAATGGCGCAACCCTGAAGGCAATCCGATCCTCTGGGACCACGTGCTCCTGGACCTGGTCCGCGCCGAGAAGAACATCTCCCTGTTCCTCAACACCGACGTGCGCGACGTCGAGGCAGACGGTCCTGAGGACGATCGGAGCATCCGCTCGGTGACGGGCTGGCAGACAGGATCCGAGAAGCTGATCCGCTTCGAGGCGCCGATGTTCATCGACTGCACCGGTGACGGACTCGTCGGATTCCTCGCCGGAGCGCGCTTCATGACGGGTCGAGAGGACCGCGGCATCCACGGCGAGCCCTGGGCTCCGGAGACCGCCGACGACGACATGCTCGGCAGCACGATCCTCTTCTATACGAAGGATGCGGGGGAGCCGGTGCGTTTCGTGCCGCCGGGCATCACGAAGGACATCGCCGCCGCCGGCATCCCGATCCATCGTCATATCGACACCGCGATGAACGGCTGCGACTACTGGTGGATCGAGTGGGGCGGTCAGCTCGACGCGGTCGATGACAACGAGGCGATCCGCGACGAGCTGTGGGGCGTGGTGTTCGGCATCTGGGACCACATCAAGAACTCGGGGGAGTTCGACGCCGAGACGCTCACCCTCGAGTGGGTGGGGTCCATCCCCGGCAAGCGCGAGTACCGCCGCTTCGTCGGCGACCACGTGCTCACTCAACAGGACATCCTCGACCAGACCCGGTTCGACGATGCCGTCGGCTTCGGCGGCTGGTCGATCGATCTGCACCCTCCAGGTGGCGTCTACTCCGATACCGCGGGCTCCATACATCTGCACGGTCCTGGCCTCTACGAGATCCCCTTCCGCTCGCTGTACTCGGTCAACGTCTCGAACATGCTCATGGCCGGACGCGACATCTCGGCGAGCCATGTGGCATTCGGGACCACGAGGGTGATGGCGACCTGTGCCGTGACCGGCGAAGCGGCTGGAACCGGAGCGGCTCTCGCGGTGCGACACGGCCTGTCGCCGCGACGCCTCCTCGAGGACCGCCGAGAGGACCTGCAGTCGACCCTCGTGCGCCAGGACGCCTCGATCCTCGGCGTGCCCTGGCGTGACGATCGGGACCTCGCTCTCACGGCGACGGCGACCGCATCGTCGACGCTGACCGAACTGTCGACCACGGATGCAGGTGACCGCGACGCGGATGCCACCGTATCGCTGGCCGACGCCGACTTCGCTCTGCTGCTGCCCGTCGACCCTCGACTGGATGTCCTGCGTATCGAGCTGGAGGCGACAGCCGAGACCATCGCGACGGTCGAGACGTGGGGCGCGGGAAGCGGACTGAATCACATCCCGGTCCAACGTCTCTCGGCGCAGGATCTCGCGGTGCCGGTGGGTCGCGGTCCGCTGGAGGTGCGTGTGGATCACGTCCCTGACGAGCCTGGCGACGTGCTCGTCGTCATCCGCCGTGATCCGGCGCTCTCGATCCGCGTCGGCGCGGAGCGGCCGCCCTACGGCGTCCTTGCACTGCTGAGCCGCGAGCCGGGCCTGGTCCAGGACTCGCCGCAGACGAACGCGTGGTCGGCGGTCGAGCTGCGGAGGCGCTCGCCGCGGTTCTCCGTCGAGCCCGCGACGACCGCGTACGGCGCGCAGAAGGTCGTCGGAGGTTTGGCGCGCCCGTTCGACGGGCCGAATCTGTGGGCGTCGGCGCCGATGCGAGACGGCGTGGAGGAGTGGGTCGAGCTGCGGTGGGCGGAGCGTCAGGTCATCGGTCGGATCGAGCTGATCTTCAATGACGACGTCGATGAGGACATCGTCAACCTGCACCACCACCGCACACCGTTCCTCGTGATGCCCGAACTCGTGCGCGACTACCGCATCGAGGTCGAGCAGGGCGCGGCATGGGTCGCGGTCGACCAGGTGGCGGGGAACCGCATGCGCCGGCGAGTGCACGCGCTGACCCGGTCGGTCGAGGCGAGCGCCGTGCGTGTGGTCGTCACCGCCACCAACGGCGACGCTCACGCGATGATCGCAGCGGTGCGGGTGTTCCGCGACTGATCGACGGCAAGGTCACGGGCGCGACAACCCCGTTCTTGACAAAGTCAATCAAGTTGAATTAGCGTGTGAGCAACGCAGGAGCCCCGTCGGTGTCGACGATCAGAGCTCCGCTGAAGGCTTCGACGAAGAGGGACATCCGTGCACGACAACAGGCTCATCACCGAGGCTCGCCTCGAGCGATTCGTCGCGGAGTTCCTCACTCCCGCGCTGTACCGCCGGGTGAGCCCGCTGCAGGTGTCGACCTGGGAGGTCCCGGGCGAGCCCGTACCCGCCGCCGAGGCGCTCGCCGCCTCCTACGCACCTGTCGTCGTGCCCCATCAATGGGGGCGCCCATGGTCGACTGTCTGGTTCCGTGGCGTCGGCGCAGTCCCCGCCGATTGGTTCGACGAGCAGGGCCGCCTCCCCGCTGCGACCAGGATCGAAGTGGTCGTGGACCTCGGATTCTTCGGCGATCGCCCCGGCTTCCAGGCTGAAGGCCTCGGCTATCTGCCCGACGGGACGATCCTCAAGGCCGTCTCCCCTCGCGCCGCCTACCTGCCGTGGACCGGCGCTGCCGGCAGCGAGGTGGACGTGTTCGTCGAGGCCGCAGCGAACCCTGACGTCGCCGGCGACTACGACTTCCTGCCGACGCCGTTCGGCTCCCGCGACACCGCTCCGGACGCCCCGCTCTACACGCTGCGCGAGTTCGCGGTGGGCCTGCTCGACGAGACCGTGTGGGCGCTCACCCGTGACGTCTGGACGCTCGACGGCCTGATGCGCGAGCTCAGCCCGGAGAACCCCCGTCGCCACCGCATCCTGCGTGCTCTGGAGCGCATGATGGACATCGCCGACCCGGCCGACATCGCGGGCACGGCGGATGCGGCGCGAGCCGCGCTCGCCGAGGTGCTGGCCAGCCCTGCGCACGCCTCGAGCCATGACATCGTCGCGATCGGGCATGCGCACATCGACTCCGCCTGGCTGTGGCCGTTCCGCGAGACGATCCGCAAGTGCGCGCGTACGTTCTCGAACGTCGTGGCGCTGATGGACGAGCACCCCGAGTTCCGCTTCGCGTGCTCGTCGGCGCAGCAGCTGGCATGGATCAAGGAGCACTACCCCGCGCTCTTCGGCCGCATCAAGGAGAAGGTCGCCACCGGGCAGTTCATCCCGGTCGGCGGAATGTGGGTCGAGCCCGACATCAACATGCCGGGTGGTGAGGCGATGGCGCGGCAGTTCGTGGCGGGCAAGCGCTTCTTCCTGGAGGAGTTCGGCGTCGACACCCAGGAGGTCTGGGTGCCCGACACCTTCGGCTACTCCGCAGCCCTCCCGCAGATCATCGCGGCGAGCGGATCGAAGTGGTTCGTCACCCAGAAGATCTCCTGGAACCAGACCAATCAGATGCCGCACCACACCTTCCTGTGGGAGGGAATCGACGGCACCCGCATCCTCACCCACTTCCCCTCGGCCGACACCTACATCTCCGAGCTCTCGGGTGCGGAGGTCGCTCACGCCGAACGCAGCTTCCGTGAGGCGGGTTCGTCGACGGTGTCGCTCATCCCCTTCGGCTGGGGCGACGGCGGTGGCGGCCCGACCCGCGAGATGATCGCCGCAGCGGCGCGACTGCGGTCGCTGGAGGGCTCGCCTACGGTCACGATCGACTCGCCGCAGAGGTTCTTCGAACGCGTGGAGGCGGAGTACCCGGATCCGCCCGTGTGGTCGGGCGAGCTGTATCTCGAACTGCACCGAGGCTCGCTCACCTCGCAACACCAGACCAAGCAGGGCAACCGTCGCAGCGAGCACCTGCTGCGCGAGGCGGAACTGTGGGCCGCGACCGCGGCGATCCGCGAAGGCGTCGAGTACCCCTATGCCGAGCTGGATAACAGCTGGCACACGGTGCTGCTGAACCAGTTCCACGATGTGCTCCCCGGATGCTCGATCGCCTGGGTCTACCAGGACGTCGAGCGCATGTACGCCGAGGTCGCCGACAGCGCGGAACGGATCATCGCAGAATCCGTGGCCGCGTTGGTCGGAGACGGTGAGCGGATGCTGACGCTCAACCCCCGTCCGCAGAGCGACCACGGCGTCGCCGCGCTGGGCATCGCGGCTGCGGACGCGACGTCGCCGACGCCCACTGTGCAGGAGGAGAACGGGACGTTCATCCTCGACAACGGCGTCGTGCGCGCGGTGATCGATGAGCGCGGCCTGCTCGTATCTCTCGTGGATGCCGCCTCTGGACGCGAGTCGATCGCCCCCGGCGCTGCGGGGAACCTCCTCCAGCTCTTCCGCGACATCCCCAACAAGTGGGACGCCTGGGATATCGACGAGCACTACCGTCGCTCAGGCGTCGACCTCGATCAGGTCGAGTCGATCCATGCAGCGCACGAAGACGATGGCGTCGCCGTCGTGGTCGAGCGGGTGTTCGGCGACTCCCGTCTGGTCGAGACGCTGCGGCTCCGTTCGGGTGCCGCGAGCCTCGAACTCGACTTCGACATCGATTGGCGGGAGAGGCGGCAGCTACTCAAGCTCGCCTTCCCGCTGGACGTGCACGCCGACCGGTCAGCCGCAGAGACGCAGTTCGGGCACGTGTTCCGCCCGACGCACACGAACACGTCATGGGATGCCGCTCGCTTCGAGATCAGCGCCCACAGATGGATCCACGTCGCTGAGCCCGGGTACGGCGTCGCGATCGCGAACGAGTCCACCTACGGCCACGACGTCTCGCGCGCCACCAGGGCCGACGGGGGCAGCACGACCACCGTGCGCCTGTCTCTGCTGCGCGCGCCCGTGTTCCCCGACCCCGAGGCCGACCTCGGCCGCCACCACCTGCAGGTCGCGATCCGTCCCGGTGCCGGCATCCGCGAGGCCGTCGACGAGGGGTACCGCCAGAATCTGCCGGTGCGCACCGCTTTCGGAACGCGCGATGTCGCCCCGCTGGTCCGCGTCTCGCACCCCGCTGTGCGCGTCGAATCGGTGAAGCTCGCCGAGGACCGCAGCGGCGACCTCATCGTCCGTCTGTACGAATCAGAGGGCACCAGGGCCACCACAGACATCGCGTTCGACGTCGCCGGGATCGGCAGCATCCGTACCGTCGACCTGCTCGAAAGAGATGTCCAACCGCCCGTCGGATCGACCTTCACAGCCTCTGGAGCGTGCATCACCCTGCGCCCGTTCCAGCTCCTCACCCTGCGACTTCCGAGGGAGGTGCCGCAGGAGCAGTGAGAGCCGCGGGGTGCCTTAGGCTGGCACGTCGCGGAGAACCAAGAGATGTACCACCCGGGCGCACAGCCCACTACGAAGGAGTAGCAGTCATGCAGGTACGTAAGAAGCGTGCTCTCGGCTTCGCCGCCGCAGTCGCAGTCGTCGGTGTCACCCTTGCCGGATGCTCCGGCGCGACGACGCCGGAAGACACTGCGGCAGCAGTCGATCCCGACGCCGAGGTCACGATCACCGTCGGCGAGATGCCGACCGCCGATCAGGCCGCGTCGCTGGATACGTTCAACGAGCGGGTCAAGGATTTCGAGAAGCTCTACCCGAACATCACGGTCAAGGGCGAAGAGACCCGCTACGACCCGTCGAGCTTCAACGCGCTGCTCGTCGGCGGGACCGCGCCGACGACCTTGGCGATTCCGTTCACCGACATGCAGGCGCTGATCGAGCGCGGCCAGGCAGCGGACATCACCGACTACACCTCCGACAGCAAGGTGCTGTCGGAGCTCAACCCCGAACTGGCGAGCGCCGTCACCGCGGACGACCGCCAGTACGGCATCGTTCGCCAGGCGTACAGCATGGCGTTGACTTACAACCGTGCCCTCTACGAGGAGGCAGGTCTCGACCCGGACAGCCCGCCGGCCGACTGGGAAGGCGTTCTGGAGAACGCGAAGATCATCACCGAGAAGACGGGCAAGACAGGGTTCATCATCCCGACCACCGAGAACACCGGCGGCTGGCTGCTCACCACGATGTCGTACTCGAACGGCTCGCTCGTGCAGGAGGTCGACGGCGACAAGGTCAAGGTGACCATCGACACCGACGGAATGAAGAAGTCGCTGCAGCTTCTGCACGATGTGCGCTGGGACGCTGGCGCTGCCGGCGCGAACTTCCTGCTCAGCGGCGACGACATCCGCAACGAGTTCGCCGGCGGAAGCGTCGGACAGACGATCAACGGCTCGCTGTACGCCGATCTGGTCGTCAACCGCGGCATGTCGGGCGAGGACATCGGCATCGCCCCGATGCCCCAGGGTGCGAAGGGCCTGGGCGCCCTGGGCGGCGGCGCGATTCAGTGGTTCAACCCGAAGGCGACCGCGAACGAGATCGCCGCCGCGCTGAAGTGGACCGAGTTCTATTGGTTGAACAAGTACGTCGACGAGGACGCTGCGGTCACGCTGTTCTCAGCCCAGGCCGCCGACGGCAAACCGGTCGGCGCCCCCGAGGTTCCGATCGTGAGCGCAGAGGCATACGAGAAGTTCCTCGGATGGATCGACGAGTACATCAACGTCGATCGCAGCAACTACGAGGCGTATCTGACCTCCGACCTGCCGATCGTCGCCGAACCGTCGATCAAGGCGCAGGAGACCTACGCCGCGCTCGACCCGATCGTGCAGGCGGTCTTGACCGATGAGAACGCCGACATCGACAAGCTGCTCGCCGACGCGCAGACCGCCGTTCAGGCGCTCGTCGACGCCGGCTGAAATCCTCCGGTGCGGAGGGGCACGTTCGCCCCTCCGCACCGGACCCACTTCCTTCCGAGAGGATCGTCCGCATGACTGAAGTGCCGACCGCCGCTCAGCGCCGGCGAACCCGCCCGCTGGGCTCCCGAGTGGCATCGTGGGTACGCGGAGGCGGCATCACGACGTTCCTGTTCTTCGTGCCTCTGCTGTTCACCTTCGGCTACTTCGCCTGGTGGCCGATCCTGCGCAGCCTCGTGATGGCACTGCAGAAGACGAACCTCGTGACAGAGCCCACCTGGGTCGGTCTGAACAACTTCGAACGGGTGCTCGCCGACCCTCTCCTCGGCACGGCGGTGCTCAACACCATCTGGTTCGCGACGCTGGCACTGCTCATCGGCTTCCCGGTGCCGATTCTGCTCGCCACGTTCATGGCCGAACTCCGGCGCACACGACAGGTCGCCAGCGTGCTCGTCTATCTTCCGGTGATCATCCCGCCGGTGGTGTCTGTGCTGCTGTGGAAGCAGTTCTACGATCCGTCACCGGACGGTCTTTTCAACGCGATCTTCGGCATCTTCGGTGCAGGTCCCTTACCCTGGCTGCAGAACGGCGACAGCGCCATGCCGTCGATCGTGCTCCAGGCCACGTGGGCCGGATTCGGTCAGTCGACGATCATCTATCTCGCGGCGCTCATGTCGATCCAGTCGGAGCTCTATGAGGCGGCCGAGATGGACGGGGCGAAGGTGCTCCGCCGTTTCTGGCACATCACTCTTCCTCAGATGCGCAGCATCATGCTGCTCATGCTGCTGCTTCAGATCATCGGCACCATGCAAGTTTTCACCGAACCGTTCGTGATGACAGGCGGTGGCCCGGTGAACCGCACGACTACCGTGCTGATGCTCATCTACAACTACGCGTTCCTGCAGGGAGACTACGGCAAGGCGACGGCGCTGAGTCTTCTGCTCGCGGTCGTTCTCACAGCGGTGTCTGCGATCTATCTGCGTCTTACCCGGAGCTGGAGCAAGTCATGACCCGCATACTCCCCGCCTCCCTAGACGAGGCTGCTCCCACCACCGAGGCAGTCGTCACAGGACGGAAAACCGATCACACCGTGAACCCGCGACGCCGACGCCGCAAGGAGCCGGATCAGCAGGACCGCACCAACATCTCCGATCTCGACCGCAGAAACCGCAGGGTGCGCATCGGGCTCGGCATCCTCAATGTGGTGCTGATCGGGGTGCTGATCATCATCTCCGCCGGCCCGCTGCTGTGGCTGGCGAAGGCGGCGCTGTCGACATCGCAGGACATCCTGCGGGAGCCGTTCGGCTGGTGGCCGAGCGGCATCCAGTGGGCGAACCTCGTCGACGCCTGGTTCAAGGTCGATGTCGGTCGCTATCTGATCAACACGGTATGGATCGCATTGGGCACCTGGTTCTTCGGGATGCTGGTTGCTCTCACCGGCGCCTACGGCCTATCTGTTCTGAAGCCGAAGTACGCAAAGATCGTCAACGGCGCCGTGCTTGCGACCTTGTTCATTCCCGGCATCGTCTCGCTCATCGCGCAGTACGTGACCGTGCTCGACATGCCGTTGCTGCACTGGAACCTCATCAACACGTTCTGGGCGGTGTGGCTGCCGTCGGCGGCGAACGCGTTCAACGTGCTGTTGGTGTCGCGCTTCTTCGACAGTCTGCCGAAAGACGTGTTCGAGGCCGCGAAGATCGACGGCGCCGGTCCGATCCAGATCTTCTGGCGGATCGTGCTGCCCATGTCGAAGCCGATCATCGGGGTGACGTCGTTGATAACGATCATCGGCGCATGGAAGGAGTTCCTCTGGCCGCTCCTGGTGCTCCCCAGCCCGGCGTTGCAGCCCCTTTCGGTAGGCCTCTACAAGATCACCGCCAGTGCCGAGATGAGTCTGCTCATGGCAGGAATGTTCATCTCGGTGATCCTGCCGGTGGTGCTGTTCCTCATCTTCCAGAAGCAATTCCTCAAGAGCGCCGGCCAGGCCGGCGCGATCAAGGGCTGAGCGTGGGCAACTGCTCCGCTGCTCGATGAACCCCGAAGTTTCGATCCGGCAGGAGATCCACTGATGACGAACCGACCTTCAGCGACCCGCAGCGCGGGAGCCGACACGAATGACATCGACGTACTCGTGGTCGGCGGCGGGCCGGCAGGCACAGTGGCCGCCATCCAGGCGGCCCGCGCAGGGGCGCGCACGATGCTCATCGAGAAGAACGGTTCGCTGGGCGGCACGACGACCGTCGCCGGGATCAACTTCCCCGGTCTTTTTCATGCGTGGGGCGAACAGGTCATCGCCGGTATCGGCTGGGAGCTGGTCAGCGAGACCGTGCGGCTCGCTGGCGAGCAGCTGCCCGACTTCACTCGAGTGGACCTGCCGCACTGGCGTCTTCAGATCCGGGTGAATGTTCCGTTGTACTCGGCGATCCTCAGCGAGGCGGTGGATGCTGCGGGAGTCGATCTGCGGCTGCATACGATGCTCGCCGAGCTTTCCTGGTCAGGGACGCACTGGGACGCCACCATCTGCGGCAAGGACGGTCTGGAGCGACTTCGGGCCGCTCGCATCGTCGACTGCTCGGGTGATGCCGATGCCACTGGTCTTGCCGGGCTCGCGAGGCATCGCAATGACGCCCGCCAGCCGGGTACGCTCGCGGTGCTGTTCGGCGGCTACTATCCTGACGCACTCGACTATCGAGCACTCGACGACATCTACGATCGGGCGCTCGCGGATGGCCTCATCCGCGCTGCCGACTTCGGCTCATCGGGCCACGTGCTCGAACCCTTCCTGCGCAAGCACGGCGAGAATGCGATCCACCTTCCCGGCATCGACGGCTCGACGAGCGCCGGGCGCACCCGGGCCGAGATCGATGCCCGCGCCGCGCTCCTTCGCATATACCGTTTCCTGAAGCCGCTCCCCGGGCTTGAGGGCTTGACTGTGACATACGGTGCGGTCGAGGCCGGCGTGCGCGAGTCGATGACGATCGACGGGATTCACCGGCTCTCCGGCGCCGAGTATCTCAGCGGCAAGGTCTGGGAGGACGCCGTCTGCTACAGCTACTATCCGATCGACATCCATCGTCCTGACGGCGACGGCATCGCGAAGACCTACCTGGAGCAAGGGCGGGTGGCTACGATCCCGCTCTCCGCCATGGTGCCGCGCGAGAATCGGCACATCGTCGTTGCCGGCCGATGCATCGCGGGTGATCAGGAGGCCAATTCGGCGTACCGCGTGCAGGCGACCGCGATGGCGACCGGCCAGGCCGCGGGCGCCGCGGCGGCTCTGGCCGCACGGCTCGATGTCGCAGTCGACGAGGTGCCGCTCGAATCGCTGCGCGGCCTCCTCCGCGAGCACGGGGCGATCGTTCCGGTGGTCTGACGGACGAGATGCCCACCACCGAGTCGGCGTGCGGAGCGACGGCGGCGTCGGCGTGCGACCGGAGCCAGCCGGCACAGCTGGCCGCGCAGCGCCTCTGCGGATCCGGTCAGAAGCTGATGCCGCCGTTCAACGCGGCATAGAAGGGGTCCCCGTCGCCGATGCTCCCGCGCCGGATGATCTGCCCCGTCAGTGCGGACTTGTACAGGGCCGTCACGAGTTCGAGCGCCTTCCGTCCGTCGTCGCCACTCGCCTGCGGACGTCGACCTGCCAGGACGTCCGCCACCAGCGTCCGCAGTTGGGGAGTGTGCGTGCTCCGTTCGTTCGGAAGCCCGTTCCGCCACGTGGCCGCCTCGGTCTCCGGAACGCCGGGGGCCGGTGTGTACCGCCAGTCGTCGTTGTCGTAGCCGTAGAGGTGAGTGAGCTCGACTGTCGCCTTCTCGGCATCGATACGGAGGTGGCTCTCTTGAGCAGGCGAGACAGCGCTGTTGGCGATCGTCACGAGCGTGCCGTCGGCGAAGCGCACCCAGGCGGTCGCGACGTCGTCGGTCTCGATGTCCCGTGAGCGTCGGGCGATCTGTGCCGAGATCTGCTCCCAGTCGCCGAGCAGCGTGAGCAGGAGGTCGATCTGGTGGATGCCGAGCGCCATGATCGGTCCACCGTCGCCGGAGAAGCTGCCTCGCCACGGCGCCGCGAAGTAGTCCTCGTCGCGGAACCAGGTGGTCTGGCAGTGCGCGATCAGCGGGCGGCCGAGGGCACCCGACGTGAGCAGGGTGCGGGCGTGTTCAGCACCGGAGCCATAGCGCTGCTGGAACACGATCGGCGCCCACGGACCTCCGTCGCGCTCTCCCGCCGTCATCGCGTCATAGTCGGCGAGACTCAGCGCCGGGGGCTTCTCGCACCAGACGGTCACGCCGGCGTCGAGGCAGGCCATGACCTGGTCACGGTGCAACGACGGCGGGGTGCAGAGGATCACGAGGTCGGGATGCCGGGCGAGGGCGTCATCGAGAGACGAGGTGCGGTGGGGAACGCCCCATTTCTCTGCGAAGGCGGTACGGCGGTCATCGTCGATCTCGACCACCGTGTCGACGACGATGAGCTCGTCGCCGATCTCCCGTATCGATGGCATGTGCACAGCATCGGCGATGCCGCCGGCGCCGACGAGCACAGTGCGAAGCGGTGCGGCAGGCGAAGGGGACAAGTCAGCCTCGGTTCTCTCGGTTGCGATGCACGGCGAAGATCCGTGCGGAGTGGCCCGCGGGCACCTCGATCACGAGGTCGCCGCCGTCGATCGCGGGGGCCCAGTCGTCGGCATCCGCAGGGAAGACGCACTCGACGGCTTCAGGCTCGAGGCCCGACAGCACGACGCGCTGCGCGTCTCCTCGCGACCAGACGGCGAGCATCGTGTCAGGGGCGTCGGGATCAGCCGCGCCAGCGCGCAGCGCCAGGGCGATCACGTCTGCGTCCCATCCGGGCAGACCCAGCGGCCAGATCGGGTCGGAGCTCGCCAGCCGTTCTCGCCACGTCTTCTGCAGCGCGACGGCTTGGTGCACCAGCCGCTGCTGCGCTGGGCGCAGCTCGTGGAGGAATCCGGAGAGCATCATGCGTCCGGCGATGCCGCCGATCAGCGAGTACGCCGTCTCGGCGTCGCTCATCGAGGTGGCGGGGTACGCCCAGTTCGCCGCCTGCTCGGGGAGGACCGCGGCGGGCGCGGCCGCGGCTATGACCGGATAGAGCCGGAAGTCCTGCTGGTCGCTGGTGGACTGCAGGTGCGCAACCGAGAGCAGGGCGTAGTCCATGCGCATCGCCCCTGAGGCGCAGTTCTCGACGAGCAGCTCCGGATGCCGAGCCTGGACGTCGAGCAGCCACTCGCGCAGAGCGCGGGTGTGGCCGAGAAGCCCGGCACCGGCGCCGGCCGCGTCTCGATCCGTGCCGACGCCCGGGTTGATGTTGTAGTCGAGTTTGATGTAGTCGATGCCGAAGTCGCGGACGAGCCGGTCGATCGCCTCGTCCACGTGCGCGCGCGCCGCGGGGTGCCGCAGGTCGAGGTGGTACCGATGCGCCTCGACCACCCGCTCGCCCATCCGCTGGAAGAACGCTTCCTCCGGCAGAGTGCTCGCGGCGGGGGAGTCGACGCCGACGATCTCGGGTTCGAGCCAGAGACCGGGCCGCATCCCGCGGGTGCGGATCGTGTCGATCAACTCGGCGAGACCCCCGGCGAACCGGCTGGGCGCCTCCTCCCAGACGCCGATCGCCGACCAGTAGTCGGTGGCGTCGGTGAACCAGCCGGCGTCGATGCAGAAGTACTCCGCTCCTGCCTCGGCGGCCGACTCGATCAGAGGCAGCAGCGCGGCGGACGAGGGCTGGCCGTCGAGCGTGTTCATGTAGTCGTTGTAGATGACGGGCAACCCGCGATCCACCGGACGGAGTTCGCGCAGCGTGCGCCGGTAGCGGGTGAGCGCGGCGAACGCGTCATCTCGTCCGCCGGCGGCGATGGCGAGACCGGCGGGCTCCGATGTGAACTCCGCTCCAGGTTCGAGGCGCTCGGCGAACTGATGCTCGAGATCGCTCGGGCCGCTCGCGCTGAGGATCACCGAGGCCTGCGTCTGACCGAGCTCCCAGCTCCATCCTGCGCTCGTCTCGATCTGCCAGGCGAGTGAGGGGCCACCGCTGCGGGCGAGCACCCCGACGGGGAGGTACTCGCCAGAAGACCAGGACCCGTGGCTCGAGCGCACGAAGCGACCGCGGGCGTCCTGACCGTGTGCGGCGAGTCCGAGACCGGGGAGCGCGTCGACGAGAGCCTGCTCATGCCAGCGGTTCTCCGCAAGCCATTCGCTCTCGGCCCACAGCAGCCCGACGCCGTCGCGGTCGGCGAGCTCGATCATGATCGAGCTGATCGCGGTGACCGTGATCGCGCGCGCACCGCCGTTGCGCACGGTGTGCCTCCACTGCACGGCATCAGCACCCGCTCTGACCCGGAGCTCGCTGACCACTTCCAGGCCGGTGACGGTGTCGCGCTGGCGGATGCGCAGCACGTCGTCCTGCGCATCGTGGTCGACGTAGCGAAGACGATGCCCGACCGCGGAGAGGACGAACGCCTGACTCGTGCGCTCGCGCTGCTCGCCGGCGGTGAAGACGTCGACGAGCGGATGGTCGCGCACGGCGGACTGCCCGTCGCCGAGGGCGAGCCTCGAGAGGCCGACGGGTGCCCCGGCACCGGGAGCGGCGCCGGAGAACTGCAGGGAGAGACGGCCGGAGGACCAGTTCAGAGTCACAGCGCCCCTCACGAGAAGACGTCGTCGAGGAAGGCGAGGTGGCGGAGCGTCTGATTCCACTGGCCGCCCTCGTGGCCGTTGTACGGGTACACCGCCATCTCCTTGTCGTCGCCGGCATAGGTGTTGAACGCGGCGTAGACCGTGGAGGGAGGGCAGACCATGTCGCACAGCGCCACGGAGAACAGCGCCTTCGCCGTGGCGCGTGCGGCGAAGTTCACGCCGTCGAAATAGGAGAGCACCCGGAAGACGTCCTCCTCCTCGCCACGACGGGTCTGCATGTAGCGCGTGAGCTCGCTGTACGGATTCGCGTCGGTGATCCGCAGTGCTCGGCGGAAGTGGCTGAGGAAGGGCACGTCGATCATCGCGCCGGCGAGACCATCGCTGAGACCGGCCGCCGCCAGGGCGATGCCGCCGCCCTGACTCCCGCCCGCGACGACGACGCGCTCGGGGTCGACGGAGTCATGGCTGCGGGCCGCGTCGACCGCGCACGCGGCATCCGTGAAGATCCGCCGATAGTAGTAGTCCTGCGGGCTCTCGACACCCGCGCTGAGTCGGCCGGCGACCTGAGGTCCACTGCCCACGGGGTCGACGGTGTCGCCGCGGCCCCCGCCGTTGCCCTGTCCGCGGCTGTCCATGACGAACACGGCGTAGCCCGCGCTCGGCAGCAGTGTCCACTGCTCGGGGACTCCGCGTCCTCCGCTGTAGCCGATGTACTGCACGACCGTCCCGCGGATGTCGCCGTCGGCCGGTCGCAGCATCCAGCCCTTGATCGGCTGACCGGCGAAGCCGGGGAAGGTGACGTCCTCAGCCAGGATGCTGCGCAGCGGCGAGGCCACGGCGGTGAACTGCGCCTCACCGTGGCCGCGGGAAGTGCGCAGAGTCTCTGCCCAGAAGGCATCGAAGTCGGAGGGCTCCTCACGCTCGGGGAGGTAGGTCTCGAGCTGATCGAGAGGGAGGTCGAACTGTGCCATTGCTGTCCTTGGTCTCGGGGTCGGTGCGGATGCGTCAGGGGAGGTTGCGTGCGGCGACGAGAGCGTGCTCGAGGCGCGAACCCGGAGTCGTGGGGGCGAGGAGCGCCAGGTCTCCGCCCCCAGTGAGTTCGCGGCGGAGCAGGATGACGCCGTCACCGTGCTCGACCGCGACCCGGGCGTCGTCCAACTCGCCGTTGCGAAGCCGTACGAGGCCGGAGGCGAAGACATCGGCGACGTCGGTGAAGACGATGTCGAGAGGCTCCCGACCGTCGACCCAGGCGATGTCGATGTCGAGGCCGTCATCCGCGCGGACGACACGTGCGGAGCGCTCGGCCCCCTCGAATCGAGCAGCCGCCAGAAGCCACTCCAGCCGGATCGCGCGGGTCAGGACTCGGACGTGGTGCACGCCGTCCTGAGGTGCGTCACCCAGCGGCGACCCGTCGACCAGCACGTCGGCGTCGTCGAGCCCTCTGATCGAGAAGCGCACGGTGAGGGTCGTGGTGGGGACGGCCTCGCCTGCCTGGATCGTGTCGAGGTGGATATGCGCATCGCCGGAAGGTGTGGCGCAACTGAGCGACCAGAGCACATCGCCGCCCTCCTGCGCCGCGCTGAATGACCCGCCGGCGAAGC
Source organism: Microbacterium natoriense (assembly GCF_030816295.1). Classification (NCBI taxonomy): domain Bacteria; kingdom Bacillati; phylum Actinomycetota; class Actinomycetes; order Micrococcales; family Microbacteriaceae; genus Microbacterium; species Microbacterium natoriense. The sequence continues at coordinate 774,024 of NZ_JAUSXV010000001.1, forward strand.
CATGGCCGTCGCGGAGGACTTCGACCGAGACATAACGGGCGATCGCAGCGACCTCGGACGGGTCGTCTCCCGGCTCCGCCCAGTAGCCCAGCAGCGGGCGTCGCTGAACCCAGGTGTCGCCGAAGTTGACGCTCCCGAGGGTCGCGGCGCCCTCCTGCCAGCTCGTACCGACGGTCGGCACCGCGATCGGAGGATGTCCCTTCGCCGCTGCAGCCGAGATGCCGGCGACCTGATCGGGGATGTAGTGCGTCTCGACGAACGTCTCCCGGACGGTGGGCGATTCTCCCGAGCGGTCGAGGAGGGGCCGGAGATCGTCGGGGATGCGGTAGTCGAGCACAGCGTCGTGGGCTGCCTGGACATCGGCCGGCAGCGTGCTCTCGTCGAAGAACCGCCAGGTGTCCGAAGCCACGCGCTGAACGACGAGGAGAGGGCCGGGGCGTCGGTGCAGGTCGGTGGCGTAGCAGCGTGCCATCGGCCCGGCGAGTTGGCCGGTCGGGGGATGCCACCGTGCGAGGAAATGCTCCCACGCGACGCGTTCGAGGTCCTCGGCGAGGTCGACGAGCTCCGGATCGGCGATGTACTGACGGATGCCGGTGAACGCGGCCATCACGACGTGCCAGTACGTGGGGGAGTTGTACTCGGCAAAGCTGCGGCTCTCGGTGAGAGAGGCATGCAGCCGGTGCAGTCGCTCTCGCCCGTACGCCGTCAGCTCGTCGTCTTCGAGGACACGGCCCGCCGCCAGGGTGACGAACGCACCCTTGACCGCGATGTTGGTGTAGTCGAGGTCGACGTCGCGGCGGATGATCGATGCGCTGGCATGGCCGAGAGCCGCGCGTGCCCGTTCTCGAAGCGACGGGTCGAGATCTGCGCCATGACGCAGGAGGATCAACGACAGGAACTCGCCGAGGAAGTCGGCCCAGTTCCAGTCGGGCGGCGTCATCTCGCTCAACGGCTCCTCGGCCCAGTACGCCCAGAGCCCGTAGGTGGAGCTGGAGGGGTCGGTGTCCTGCAGCGACAGCACTTCGTCGAGCACTCGTGCGGCGCGAGCGATGCGCTGCTCGCCGTCGACGATGGTGTCGCCGGTGCGATGGAGCTCCCACAGCGCGAGGACATAGGCGAGGCTGTCGCGGATGCGGTGGGCGCGACCGCTCACGATCCTCGTATGGATCGGGTTCGGGGTGGCGTCGGCGAGGATCAGATCGCGATCAGGGTCGTAGCCGGTGTCACCGCCGCGTCGGGCGGCGTCGAGGGCGAGGGGTTCAGCGTTCACGGTGTCCTTCGGTGTGGGGGAGATCGTCCATGCCGACGAGGTCCAGGCCGAGAGCGGTCGCCTCGGAGAGAACGTGCCGGAGCCGATCGGGATGCACGTGGTTCGCTGGGGACGAAGCAGCGATGTCGTGCGCGTACAGAACCAGGGTGCCGCCGTGGTCGGCGAGTCGGCGCAGCATCCCGCTCAGCACGTCGGCATCGGCCGGGTGCGGGTGGTCGCCTCGGGCGGTGTCCATGCCCCGGCCGGGATGGACGCGCACAGCTGAACCGGGCGGGCTGACGGCGTGCGCTGCGGCGATCGGGTCGCCGGTGCGAGGGCCTCCTCCGCGCAGGTGCTTGAAGCGCTGGAGCAGGACGGCGTCACTCGATTCGTCACGGCGGGAGTTCGGATAGGCGAAGGCGGATGCGGTGGCGCCGAGAGCGCGAAGGGCCTGGACGCTCGGGTCGATCTCGTCGGCGAGGTACGCGGTGGGGCCATCGAGGACGATCGCCTGGTCGGCATTGCGGTGGCGAGCGCCGTGCGACCCGACGGTGTGCCCGTCGGCGAGGAGGGTGCGGATGCCTGCCTGCTCGCGGTGGTCGAGCAGATCGGCTTCGACGACGAAGAACGTCACGCGTGCGTCGACAGCGTCGATAAGAGGGCGGGCTGCGACCCAGTTGTCGACGTGACGATCGTCGAACGTGAGCGCGAGCCGGCCGGTCATGCGGAACTCGTTCCGTCGCCGATGACGGTTGTGCGTGCCACGTTCTCGCCCTTCTGCGGTCGCCGTTGTTCGGGATCATCCTATTTCAATTTAATGGAATTAGTCTAGTGTTGTTTCGGACAGCGCTTTCCGCCCACCGAAGGGATCATCATGACCGCTCGAGATCTGGATGCCGACGTCCTCGTCGTAGGGGCAGGGCTCGGAGGCGTCGCCGCTGCGCTCGCCGCTGCCGACCGCGGATCGACCGTGATCCTCACCGAGGAGTTCCCATGGATCGGCGGTCAGCTCACCTCTCAGGCCGTGCCGCCCGACGAGCATCCCTGGGTGGAGTCCTTCGGGGTCACCGCCCGATACCGTGCGCTGCGCGACGGCATCCGCGATGTCTATCGTCGCCGCTATCCGCTCATCGACGCCGCACGGGGGCGTGCCGATCTGAACCCGGGCGCGGGATGGGTGTCGAAGCTCTGCGTCGAGCCGAGGATCGCGCACGGCGTGCTCGAGGAGATGCTCGCGCCGCACCGTTCCGCCGGTCGGATCCGCCTGCTGGAGCGCGTGCGCCCCACCGCGGCATCCGTCGACGGCGACCGGATCTTGTCCGTCACGGTCGCCTCCGAGGCCGACGGTGCGCAGACCGTGATCACCGCGCGGATCGTGATCGACGCGACGGAGACCGGTGAGCTCCTGCCGCTGACCGGCACCGAGTATGTCACCGGGTTCGAGTCCCGCAGCGACACGGGCGAGCCGAGCGCTCCGGACGAGGCGCAGCCGGAGAACATCCAGGCCCTCAGCGTGTGCTTCGCGGTGGAGCACGTCGACGGTGATCACACGATCGATCGCCCCGAGCGCTACGACTTCTGGCGGTCTTTCACCCCTGCCGCCTGGCAGGGCGAGCGGATGCTGTCGTGGTCGGCCCCGAATCCGCGGACGCTGCGCATGGGCACTCGCGAATTCGGACCGAATCCGGGCGACGATGCGCTCGCGGTCGACGCCGATCAATCGCGCAACGCCGGTGACGACAACCTCTGGATCTTCCGGCGCATCGCAGCTCGCGATCTGTTCGCACCCGGCTTCTACTCCAGCGACATCTGCCTGGTGAACTGGCCGAGCATCGACTACTTCCTCGCGCCGGTGCTCGACGTCCCGCGCGAGGTCGAGTTGCAGCGATACGCCGACGCCCGCCAGCTCAGCCTCTCGATGCTGTACTGGATGCAGACCGAGGCGCCGCGGGCCGATGGCGGCACCGGCTTTCCGGGGCTGCGGCTCCGCCCCGACGTCATGGGTTCGGCCGACGGGCTGGCGCAGGCGCCGTATCATCGCGAATCGCGTCGCATCCGTTCGCTGACCCGCATCACCGAGAACGACGTCTCGTATGCGGTGCGCGGCGACCGCGGCGCCACCCGGTACGAGGAATCGGTGGGCGTGGGCATGTACCGGATCGACCTGCACCCGTCGACCGGTGGCGACACGTACATCGACGTCGCCTCGACGCCGTTCGAGATCCCGCTGGGGGCGCTGATCCCGCAGCGCGTGACCAATCTGCTCGCGGCCAACAAGAACATCGGCACGACTCATCTCACGAACGGCTGCTATCGACTGCATCCGGTGGAATGGAACATCGGTGAAGCCGCCGGGCACCTCGCGGCCTTCTGTCTCGCCACCGGCACGACGCCCCATGCGGTGCATGCGGGTGGACCGGCGCTCTCCGACTACCTGGCGGAGATCGAGGCCGCCGGCGTGGAGCGGCACTGGCGCCACGGAGCGCACCCGTACTGAGCCGGCGGTCTAGAGGAGGAGCGCGTCGACGACGGCGACGCCGCGGGTGCCGTCGTCGTCGACCCTGTTGAAGACGATCCGCGTGCCGTCGGGTGTGAACGCCGGGTGCGGATGGAATGGATGCGGGAGGAAGCGGGTCTCCGTCAGCGCGCGTCGGCTGCCGTCGGCGACGTCGATGACGACGAGGGTGCTGCGGTCGCCGGCATCCGTCCATCCGCTCCCCGGGGCGTCTGCGGGGCCCGTCGTGTCCACGACGATGCGCGTGCCGTCGCGGCTGATGCCGCAGTGCCAGTCGCGTTCGCCTGCGCTGAGCAGTCGTGGTGCGCGATCGTCGGTCGGCACCTCCCAGACGCCCCGAGGGGAGGGGCCATCGCCGTAGGCGACCACGATCGCATCCGCCCGGTGGAACATCCATCGTTCGTGCCCGAGCGCGAGGGGCCGGTCCTCGGAGGAAAGCGCGGCCTGATCGGCGAGAGGTCGCCCGAACGGGGCCAGCACGGGGTGGGACCCCCACACGCGATCGTCGACCTCGGTGCTCGCGCCTTCATGGGCGAAGCCGATCCACTCGTCGTCTGCGGGAGAGAACTGCACGTGATTCGCGGTCCAGGCGACGTGCAGGCGCCGATCGACCCGACCTGTGGCCAGGTCGATCACCAGGAGGGAGCGGTCTGCATCGCGAACCTCGATCGCGGCGACCTTGGTGCCTTCGGCATTGATCGAGACGAGGCCGTCGATGCGTGCGTCGGCGCCGGCGGTGTAGACGATGGACGGTGCGGCGGAGGCGTCGGCGAGCTCGAGCGTGATGACGGAGTCGGACCAGGTCGTGGCAAGAATCGGAGCGTTCACGGCGACGTCGAACCAGAGCAGCCGACCGTCGCCGTCTCCGAGCGGACGGAGATCGAGGACGAGCTCCGGACTCGCGTCCGGCTCGACATCGACGACGAGGAGGCGCGGTGCCGTCGCATCGCCGACGACCATGCGCCGGCCATCGTCGAAGAACGCGTTGCAGTGCGGATATGCGGCGTAGACGTCGCGGGCGATGAACTGGTCACCAGGTGCCGTGGGCGAGGACACGGGAGTCCCTTCGGGTCGACGGATCCATCCATTCTAATTCAAATTGCTAGAATTAATAAGATCCGTGCCGGACCGACCGCAGCCGCTTGTGTGCGTTTGGCCGCATCCGGGGGCTCGTCGACCTGCCCCCGGATCCTGAGGCAGCCCGCGGGGAAAGTTCTGCTGACGACTCTTGTGCGAGAAACCTTAGCCGTCTAGGTTTTCATCGACAAGGGTGTCGCCCGACCTGCGCTCGGCGATGAGCCGCAGGCGCGCCCTCGCAGCCAAAGGAGGCAGCTATGAGTTCAGTCAGTGGCGCGGCCGCAGGCAACCCGTCCGGGATGACGTCTGCGAGTCGTACCGTCGGCTCGCCGGAGCATCATTGGTTCACGGAGCCGACCGAGCCGGCGAAGAAGAGCTACGTCACGTGGCTGATCATCGCCCAGTTCGTCTTCTTCATCGCACTGCTCGGTCCCGCGGTCGTGGGCATCGGTCTGAAGATCAGTTCGCTTCAGGCGGCAGGGGCCATCGCAGAAGGGGCCGCCGCCGCGAACTCGGCGTCGGCGATTCTGGGAGGGGTCGGCGCATTCTTCGCGGCCATCGCGAACGTGATGTTCGGGCGCATCTCCGATCGCACGACGAGCCGGTGGGGCCGCCGCCGCGTCTGGATCGTCCTGGGCGCCGTGATCATGACGGTCGGATTCGTCTTCATGGCCCTCGGCGACAGTCTGGCGATCGCGACCGTCGGCTGGGCGATCGCCCAGCTGGGCGCCAACATGACGCTCGCCCCCTTCGTGGCGACGATCGCCGACCAGGTGCCGAAATTCCAGCGCGGCGCGATCACCGCGGGCCTCGGCATCGCGCAGAATGTCGGCATCGTCGGCGGCGTCTACGTGGCCGGCTGGTTCTCGTTCAACCTCTTCATCGTCTTCGTCGTCCCGGCGATCCTGTCGATCGTCGCCCTCGTGATCTTCGTGGTGGTGCTGCCGGACAAGCAGCTGCCGGTCAAGCCTCCGCGCATCTCCTTCGGCGAGATCCTCGGCACGATCTGGGTGAGCCCGGCGAAGCACCCCGACTTCGCGCTCGCGTGGTGGTCGCGCTTCCTGATCACCTTCGCGGCGTTCGGCTTCACGACGTTCCGGTTCTTCTACATGGTGTACCACCTCGATGTCCCCGAAGAGGAGGTCGGCCTTCTCATCGCCAACACCACCCTCGTCTACACCGGAGCGCTCGTGATCACGGCGTGGATCGCGGGCAGGATCTCCGACAAGATCGGCAAGCGCAAGGTGTTCGTGTGGACCTCGACGGCGTTGTTCGCCGTCGGCACGCTCGCCCTGATCTTCATCCAGGATGTTCCCTCGTACTACGTCCTCGAACTGTTCCTCGGCGCCGCCTACGGCATCTACGTCGGTGTGGACCTCGCCCTCGTGGTCGACGTGCTGCCGAACCCGGACGACGCAGGCAAGGACCTCGGCGTCCTCAACCTCGCCAACGCTCTGCCGCAGACGGCGGCGCCGCTGGTCGGCGGGCTGGTGCTGGCGGCGACCGGCGGAGCGACAGGGGCCGACTACACGACGTGGTTCACCGTCTGCGCGGTCCTCTGCCTCGTCGGAGCGCTGGTCATCTTCCCGATCAAGTCGGTGAGATGACCGGCTGACACAGACCGGGCGGCCGGATCCTCGGGGGACTCCGGCCGCCCCACCACCCGCTCGCGCACTGAGGGAGCGTTCTCATGGCGAATTGGTATATCTCCTAGACTTATGCCGATGACTCGTCGGGGGCAGTACGCCAAGGGTGCCGCGAAGCGGGAGGAGATCCTCTCGGTGGCACTCGACGTCGTGGCGGAATTCGGATGCCGCAGCGCATCGAACCGCGAGATCGCCCGTCGCGTCGGGCTCACCCAGCCGGGACTCATGCACTACTTCGGCTCGCGCGAGGAGCTCTACATGGCTGTGCTGCGCGCCAGAGACGCTCGCGACATCGCAGAGCACTGGGTCGACAAGCCGAACTTCGAGGGCTTCCTCGACGTGATCGAGCACAACACCCGCGTGCCGGGTCTCGTGCAGCTGTATGTCGAGTTCTCCGCCGAGGCGAGCATCGGAAAGCACCCGGCGCACGAGTACTTCGTCGAACGGTACGAATGGGTGCGCGACCTCTCCGTGCAGTCCGTGAGGACCGCTCAGGAGAGCGGCGAATTCGGTCAGAACGTCGACGCCGAGCTGATCGCCGACATCATCGTGGCGGCCGCCGACGGGCTGCAGCAGCAGTGGCTGCTCGACCGTTCGATCGACATGGTCGCGCGGCTGCGGGCCGTGTGGAACGGCGTCGCCGCGCTCTCGCACCTCGGCTCGGTCGACGGCGGCCCCTCCGACGGCGGCCCCTCCGACGGCGGCCCCTCCGGCGGCTGACCTGCCGACGGGCCCCGCCCCGGGTCCCGGCAGGCGGTGTGCCACCAGCGGCTTGACCTGCCACCATCCGAATCGCGTCGGGAACGTGGTGGTTCGTGAACTGCCTGGTGGCTGACGCGTGCGCCACTCTTCCTGCACATCGTCGAGCTTGGACGGGACCGCTCCAAAGCCTGGGGACAGAGCATTCAGGGCTTGTCGCCAGGTGCAGAGTGAACGGATGCCGGAGATCACACCCGCGAAGATCGAGAGAAGGCGCCGCATCACCCACGAGCAGGCCGAGCAGCTGCTGCGCAGTCGCGAAGACCTTCTCGATAATGGTTTGACGGACCGTTCGCTGCGCGAGCAGGTCGCCGGCGGGAGTCTTCATCGCGTGCGCCGCGGCCACTACGTTGCGACCCGGACATGGAAGTCATTGTGGCCGGAGGGCCGGCATCTGCTGCACATCATCGCGGTGTGCCGAGACGCCTCGGTGCCGCCTGTGCTGTCGCATGTGTCCGCTGCTGTCGTGCGCGGGTTGCCGCTGTACCGACTGGAACCGAAGCGGGTGCATGTGTGCGTACCGCTTCCCCGCCACGCGGGCAGCGCGAGTGACGTGCTGCGCCACGAGCTCGACCTAGATGACGACGACGTCGAGGAGATCGCGGGGATCAGGGTCACGAGTGCGGCGCGCACAGTGCTCGACGTCGCGCGAACTCTGCAAGCGGAGGCCGCGCTTTCGATAGCCGACGCGGCGTTGGGTTCTGCGGCCGTGACGAGACACCAGCAGGACCCCGAACTCGCCGCGTCCTGGCGAGGCGACCTCGAGCAGCGGCTCGACGCCGTTCGCGGTAGGCCGGGGGCTCGCAAGGCCGGGCGCATCGTGGCGTTCGCCGACGGGCGAGCTCAACTGCCGGGCGAGAGCGTCAGCCGACTGCGTCTTCACCGCCTCGGGTTCCGGAACGTCGATCTGCAGGTACGCATCCCCGCGCCAGACGGTCGCTCGTTCTACTGCGACTTCGGTCTCGACGACATCAATTCGTTCGGGGAGTTCGACGGCCTCGGCAAGTATCTCGACCCCTCGACGCGCGGTGACCAGAACGTCGAGGAAGCGGTCGTGGAGGAGAAGTGGCGCGAGGACTGGGTGCGTGGCACGACTCGGAGAGGGATGCTCCGCTGGGGAGGTGAGCATATCGGCACTGTGCGAGCCTTCGCGAGCCGTCTGGCGGCCTTTGGCGTGCCGTTCACAGGCGACCTCCGTCTTGATCGACGTCGCCTGCGCTGATCGGCCGCGGGCGTGCAGGTGCGTCCGCCACCATGATGTCGACCGGCCACCCGGTTGTCGACGTCAACAACGTGGTGGGGCGTCGGCAACGTGGTGGGGCGTCGGCAAGGTGGTGGGGCGTCGGCATCGTGGTGGGATGTCGGCATCGTGGTGGCGGGCCGAGGCCCTGGGCCCGCGTTGAGGGAATCCGGCTCGCGTGTCAGGATGAGCGCATCCGGCTTCAGAGAAGCCGTCCGTGGTGTGAGGGAGCGAACATGCAGCTGGCGATGGTGGGACTCGGACGGATGGGCGCGAACATCGTGCGGCGCCTCATGCGGGACGGACATGAGTGCGTCGTCTACGACGTGAACCCGGAAGCGGTCGCGACGCTCGTCGCCGAGGGGGCGACCGGCGCCGACAGCTACGCCGACCTCGCGGCCAAGCTGCAGACCCCGCGCATCGTGTGGCTCATGGTGCCGGCATCCATCACAGGACAGGTCGCCGATGAGGTGGCGGCCGTGCTCGACCGCGGCGACATCATCATCGACGGCGGCAACTCGAACTACCGCGACGACGTGCGCCGCGCCGCGGCGTTGCGCGAACGCGGCATCGAGTTCGTCGACGTGGGCACGAGCGGCGGGGTGTTCGGCCTCGATCGCGGCTACTGCCTGATGGTCGGCGGATCGGATGCTGCGGTGCAGCACCTCGAGCCGATCCTGCGCACGATCGCCCCGGGCGTCGGTGAGATCGAGCGCACACCCGGGCGCGACGGCGACCTCGCTCCCGAGGAGCAGGGCTACCTGCACTGCGGGCCGTCGGGAGCCGGGCATTTCGTGAAGATGGTACACAACGGCATCGAGTACGGCATCATGGCCGCGATCGCTGAGGGCCTGAATCTTCTCGAGAACGCCGATGCCGGTGTGCGCGAGGCCGAGCACTCGGCCGAGATCGCCCCGCTCGAGGAGCCCGAGTTCTACCAGTTCCCGATCGACACCGCGAAGGTCGCCGAGCTGTGGCGCCGCGGCTCGGTCGTGTCGTCGTGGCTGCTCGATCTCACCGCGGCCGCACTGCACGCGAACCCGCGGCTCGATGGGCTCGCGGGCCGTGTCTCGGACTCGGGTGAAGGGCGTTGGACTGTCAAGGCCGCCGTCGACGTCGGTGTTCCGGTGCCCGTGCTCGCGGCCTCGCTCTTCGAGCGCTTTGCTTCGCGCGACGAGGATCGCTTCGCCAATCAGGTGCTCTCGGCGATGCGCCTGCAGTTCGGCGGTCACCAGGAGCGCCCGGCCGGCGACGTGCTCGAGGCGGGCGGCCGCAAGGTCGACGAAGGCTGAGTCCGCAGCATCCACGGCGGTCATCGAGCGACGCCCTCACTCGTTCCGAAGGCCTTCTCACGTTCGGAAGGAGCTTTGGCCGCTGAGGCTCCTTCGGAGCCCGAGTTCTCCTTCGGAGCGTGCGGGGCGCGCGGAGCGTTCGGGGCCCGTAGAGCGCCCCGGCGGCCGAATGTGCCGTGGCGCGCCGACCCCTTCAGCCGCGCTTCAGCCCCGGTGTGCAGGCTGGGAGGATGCGAATACTGCTCGTCGACGACGAAGTGCGGCTCGCCGACGGCATCCGCCGGGGGCTCGAGGCCGAGGGGATGGTCGTCGACGTCGCGAACGATGGTGCCGCCGGGCTCGGTCTCGCGCGCGATCGCGACTACGACGCGATCGTGCTCGACGTCATGATGCCGGGCATGAGCGGCTATCGCGTATGCCAGGCGCTGCGCGCCGAGGGCGATTGGACTCCCGTGCTGTTCCTCACGGCGAAGGACGGCGAGTGGGACGAGGTCGAAGGCCTCGACACGGGTGGCGACGACTGGATGACGAAGCCGTTCTCGTATCCGGTGCTGGTCGCGCGGCTCCGCGCTCTGGTCCGCCGGGGCGGACGCGAGCGGCCGGCGGTGCTCGAAGCGGGGGATCTGCGCCTGGATCCGGCCGCACGTCGGGTCTTCCGCGGCGAGACGGAGATCTCGCTCACGGCGCGAGAGCTCGCGGTTCTCGACTTCCTGCTCCGCCGACGCGGTGAGGCCGTGACCAAGGCCGAGGTGATCGCGAACGTGTGGGGCGACGATTTCGATGGCGATGCGAACATCGTCGAGGTCTACATCGGGCACCTGCGGACGAAGGTCGACAGGCCGTTCGGAAGAGCGGCCATCGAGACGGTCCGCGGCACCGGCTACCGGCTCGCCGGGAACGGCGGCTGAGATGACGGAGATCCGCAGACGCGGCATCCGCTCGATCAGGGCACGACTGACCGTCGGTGCACTCCTCGCCGTCGGAGTGGTTCTCGCCGGGGGCGCCCTGGGCACCGTGATCCTGCTCGGACAGCTGCTCACGCAGGGGGTGGCGGCCTCGGTCGAGCAGGATCTCGAGACGATCGGCGAGCAGCTCGAGAACGGCGCGGTCGACATCGGAGACCTCGACGGCGACGTGCTCGTACGGGTGCAGGGCGCGCAGTCCGCCGCCAACGACGACGACGCCGAGCAGTTGCCGATCGTCGCCGAGGACTCCGTCGTGCGCATCGTGGTCGACGGAGACGCCTACCTCGCAGCCTCGGAGGAGACGGATGCCGGCATGCTCACGGTCGCGCGGCCGATCGATGAGGTCGAGGCGGCGACGGCGACGGCATCCGGTCTCCTGGCGATCGCAGTGCCCGTGCTGCTCGTCGTGATCGGGGTGGTCATGTGGCTCGTCGCCACGCGCGCCCTCGCCCCGGTGGAGCGCATGCGCCGGCAGGTCGACGACATCGACGGCGCGGGGCTCGATCGGCGCGTCGATGCGGGGCGCGACGACGAGTTGGGCGCGCTTGCCGCGACCATGAATCGGATGCTCGAGCGGATCGAGTACGCGCAGACGACGCAGCGGCGCTTCGTGAGCGACGCCTCGCACGAGCTGCGATCACCGCTCGCGACGATCAGGCAGCACGCCGAGGTCGCGGTCGCGCACCCGGCATCGACCTCTGTCGAGGAGCTCGGCGGGGTGGTGCTCGATGAGGGGCGGCGCATGCAGGAACTCGTCGAGGGTCTGCTGCTGCTCGCCCGACTCGACGAGCACGGGGGACGCGAGCATCCGCGCGCGCCGGTGGATCTCGACGACATCGCGCTCGCCGAGGTACAGCGCCTGCGCGGCATGGGCGTCGACGTCGACGGTCGGCGCATCGGCCCCGGGCGGGTCGCCGGCAGCGAGGTCCTGCTCGGCAGAGCCGTGCGCAATCTCGTCGACAACGCCGTGCGCCACGCAGCCGGCACAGTGGCGCTGGCCGTGGTCGTGTCGGGTCCGCAGGTTCTCCTCGAGGTGGAGGATGACGGATCCGGAGTGCCAGAGGAGCAGCGCGAGGCCGTGTTCGAGCGCTTCGCCCGGCTCGACGAGGCACGCGCGAGAGACGCCGGCGGCAGCGGTCTCGGACTCGCGATCGCCCGTGAGATCGCGCGGGCGCACGGCGGGGAGCTGTCGGTGTCGACCGGCGTGCTCGGCGGAGCGCGTTTCACACTCGCGCTGCCGGTCGCCGCGGAAGGCTGAAGGCGGCTTCAGGAAGCTTCAGCGGCGGTTCATGGGTGGCCGCGCAGAGTAGAAGCATGAACACCGAAGAGAACACACCCCAGCAGCCCGACCGAGACGCCGAGACCCAGCGGTTCGACACGGAGCCCGCAGCACCTGCCGCTCCCGCCGGACCGCAATCGGGCCGGCGCCGTCGGAACATCCTCATCGGAGCAGCGGCGACCGTCGCGATCCTCGCCGTCGGCGGTGGCGCGTATGCGATCGGCGCCGAGGTCGGCGACGACGATGACGACCGTCCCGCCGCGTCGCAGGGCAGTGGCTCGAGTGCGACCGACGACGGCGATCGCGACGGCGATCGCGCCGATGACGGTGCTCGAGACGACGACCGCGCCCCCGAGACGGGGGCGGGCGCAGGAATCGTGGCGGATGCCGCCTCGATGCGCGACGCGGCAGAGGCGGCCATCGGCGCCGCGGGCGGCACCGGTGCGAGCTCGATCGACGTCGAGCACGGCGGCTACGAGGTCGAGGTTCTGCTCGCCGACGGCTCGGAGGTCGACGTGTTCGTCGGCGCCGACGGCGCAGCATCCGTCGATCCGTCCCGCGACGACGACCGCCGCGCGGACCCGGCGCTCGATCTCGCGACGCTCGGCGACATCATCGACGCCGCTCTCGCCGCGTCGAGCGAGGCCTCCGGCGGCGACGGCACGGTCGATGCCGTGTCGAGCAGCGACGACCAGGGCGTCGCCTACGAGGTCAGCATCCGTCTCGCCGATGGACGCGACGCCGACATCGATCTCGCGGCCGATCTCGCGCTGGTCTTCGCCGACGTCGACGACGACTGATCTGCACGCTCCGCGGCCGGGGAGCCGGTGCGGTCATCGCCCGAGCTTCTCGGCGCAGGCCACGCAGTGGGTCGCGAACGGCCGCACCTCCAGACGAGCGATCGGGATCGGCTGCCCGCAGCCTGCGCAGACCCCGTAGGTTCCGGCATCCAGCCTTGCGAGGGCTTCGTCGACCTGGCGGAGTTCGGATGCCGCGGCATCTGCGAGGCCCGACAGACGCGACCACTCAGATGAGAGCGTGACCCCTTCGGGGTCGTGCTCGTCATCGTCGTTCGTTCCCTCCCGGTCGTGCACGAGCTCGCCGAGCACGACCGCGGTCGACGCGACGCGGGCGGCGGCGTGCGCCCGCAGCCGCTCGAGAAGTGCGCGGACGTCGTCGGTCATGCCGACACTGTACGCGCGGCATCCGACGTCGGCTTCGGCAGAAGTCGAGGCGGGTGAGGCCTCAACTCTCGGCGTCTCGTGTCGCTCCGCTCGCTCCACGACCGGGGCGCCAGCATCCGACTGGTCGTCGAGCGAGGGAGCGGAGCGACCGAGACGAAACGCGGTCAGCCGACGGTGGCGGCGATGTCGGGCTGGTCGCTGAAGATGCCGTCCATGCCCGCGTCGAGGAACACCCTGATCTCGCCGGCGAGGTCGCCGGGCGCGATCGGATCAGCAGACGAGCGGAACTCGACCGGCAGGTACTGGTTCTCCAGGCGGAACGTCCAGCCGTGCACATCGAGACCTGCAGCGTGCGCGTCCGCGATCACCGGTGAGGGCGCGGCGAGTCGTCCGTCGGGTGTGCGCGGGATCAGCACCGACTTCTCGGCGCCGATGCCGTCGGCATACGACGAGATCTCGGCGAGCCCGGCGGGCTTCACGAGGTCGGCATAGGTGCGCGCGTCGCCCGCGAGCGTGAAGTCGTAGGGGCGACCCGACGAGTTGATCAGCTGCGCGAGGTGCACGTCGGTGAGGCCGTTCAGCTCCTTGAGGTTCGCGACCTCGAAGCTCTGCACGATCACCGGGGCATCCGCCGAGTCGACGCCGTTGGCCTGCAGGGCGGCGACCAGCGGCTCTTCGAGCGAGAGCCCGATCGAGTCGAAGTACGACGGATGCTTCGTCTCGGGGTAGACGCCGATCTGGCGGCCGTCGCAGCTCACGGAGTGCCGGGCCAGGTCGAGGACCTCATCGAGCGTCGGGATGACGTAGAGCCCGTCGAACGCCGTGTTCGCAGGGCGCGTCTGCGGCAGGCGCTCCTTGGCACGGAGCGTGCGCAGCTCGGCGAAGGTGAAGTCCTCCGTGAACCAGCCAGTGGTCTTCACACCGTCGATCGTCTTGGTCGTCTTGCGGCTCGCGAACTCGGGGTGCGCCGCGACGTCGGTGGTGCCGCTGATCTCGTTCTCGTGGCGGGCGACGAGCACGCCGTCCTTGGTGGAGACCACGTCGGGCTCGATGTAATCGGCGCACTGCACGATCGCCTGCTCGTAAGAGGCGAGCGTGTGCTCCGGACGGTACCCGCTCGCTCCGCGGTGGCCGATCACGGTGACCTGCTCGGGTTCGACCTTGGTGCGGTCGAGGTCGATCACCGCGAACTCGGTGTCGTCGGGAGTTCCCGTGACGCGCGCGTCGTTGCCGGGATAGTTGTTGTCGTTGGCGATGAGCAGGTCGCCGTTCTTCAGCTGCACGATCGTCTCGAGCGACTGCACCGGAAGCGACCACACCTCGCCGGTGCCGTAGCCGTTGCCGGCGCTCAGCCCGTCGGGGTTCGAGACGCGCAGGGCGTCGAACACCAGGCTCTTCTCGACGTAGCCCTCGGCATCCGTCTTCTTCAGGTCGATCTCGTAGATGCGCTTGGTGACCGCCTGGTCGCCCTCGAAGTCGTCGCGCTCGACCACGAGCAGACGGTCGTTCTTGACGGTGAAGGCGTCGCCGATGACGTTCGGCTCCTGATCGGTCTGGTAGTTCCAGCTGCGTCCGGTGTACACGCCGCGCTTGGTGTCGAACTCGAGGATCTCGCGGCGGCGCAGGTCGGGATCGTCGGCGTAGGCGCCCTCGACGATCGGGTACAGGTAACGGCCGTTCACGGATGCCGCCAGCGCCTCGAAGCCGCGGCTCGCGCGCACCCGCGGAGTCTCACCGGGCTGTAGATACGGGTTCTGCGGCGACTTCGCGCCGTCGAGGGAGAACGGCTTGGCGAGCAGCGTGCCGTTCGCATCGAAGTGCAGCAGGAAGGGGCCGAACTCCTCGCCGACCCAGAACGTGCCGTCCTTCGCGCGCACGGCCGACTCGATGTCGAAGTCGGCGCCGGTGAGCAGGCGCTCCGGGGTGGCGTCGTGGACGATGGGGAAGTCCAGGACGTGGTTGCGGTCGTTGTACGAGATGAAGCGCTCGACGGCGATCTCGCCCGAGCCGCCCTGGGCCGTCTGCCAGTCGGGGCGCACGAGATAGCTGCGCAGCAGGAAGTCGGCCGAGTTGCCCTTGGCGCCGAAGCCGTTGTCGGGCTGCGCCCAGAACGTGCCGTCGCCGTTGTCGATCACGGCGGAGAAGCCGGGGATGACCTGTCCGTCCCACGGGCCCTGGCGGCCGTTACCCGGCGAGGCGAGCGCGCCGGACGGCGGACCGTCGGCCAGGAAGTCGGCCGACAGCTCGGCCCACGCGACGAGCGTCGGCTCGAACGCGTGGTTCTTCGACGTCGGAGTGGTCTGGTTGCCCGCGGCCTGCGCAGGAGCGGCGAGCAGCAGGGTGGCTGCCGCGGTGACGGCGGTGGCGGCGGCTATGGCGCGATGGACTCGTCTCATGTCTGCGAGTCAACCGTCAGCCGTCGGCATCCCTCTGACCCGGCGATGACCTTCCGATGACGACGTGGTGAACGGAACCTTGCCCCATCGGTCGTTGAGCGAGGAGCGCCAGCGACGAGACGAAACGCGGTGAACCTATCGAGATCGTCTTGCGACGTTTCGTCACTTCGTCTCGCTTCGCTCGCTCAGTACGACGCTCGCCATATCGCGCGCTCAACGACCGATGCGCGGAACCTCAGCCGAAGAGCAGAGTCAGCACCGTCGCGCCGCCGCCGCCGAGGATCAGCGCGATGATGACGGTCCAGGCCACGATACGGATGCGCCGGTTGCGGCGGGCGTCGAGGTCGCCATAGTCGTCGGTGTCTTCGCTCATGATTCTCGCTCGCTCGCTCGACGAACCAGGTCAGCCGACCGGCTCGGCGATGGTGGGGCCGAAGGCCGCGGGCAGTGTGGCCTGCGAGCGCTCGCGCAGCTCGGCGACCGACACCGTGAAGACGTCCTGCACCTCGAGCTGCGGCTCGACGTCGGTCACGCCGATGCGCATCACCGGGTAGCCCCGACCCTCGCAGAGTCCGCGGAACTTCACGTCGTCTTCGCGCGGCACCGTCACGATGACGCGGCCGGTCGACTCGGAGAACAGGGCGGATGCCGCATCCACACCGTCGCGCTCGATGATCTCGTTCAGCCAGACGCGGGCGCCGACGCCGAAGCGGGTGACGCCTTCGGCGAGCGCCTGTGCGAGACCGCCCTCGGAGAGGTCGTGCGCCGAGGAGATGAGCCACTCGTCGCGTGCCGCGGCGAGGAGGCCTGCGAGTCGCTTCTCGCCGGCGAGGTCGACCTTCGGCGGGCGTCCGCCGAGGTGCTGGTGCACGGTCTCGGCCCATGCGGAGCCGGAGAGCTCGGTCGAGGTCGTGCCGAGCAGGTAGATGTTCTGGCCCTCGTCCTGCCACCCCGACGGGATGCGGCGCGAGACGTCGTCGATGATGCCGAGCACGCCGACGAGCGGGGTCGGGTGGATCGGCACGTCGCCGGTCTGGTTGTAGAACGAGACGTTGCCTCCGGTCACCGGGGTGCCCAGCTCGTAGCATCCGTCTGCGAGGCCGTCGACCGTCTGGCCGAACTGCCACATGACCTCGGGGTTCTCGGGAGAGCCGAAGTTCAGGCAGTCGGTGATCGCGGTGGGAACGGCGCCCGTGACGGCGACGTTGCGGTACGCCTCGGCGAGAGCCAACTGTGCACCAGCGTACGGGTCGAGCTGGCAGTAGCGGCCGTTGGCGTCGGTCGAGATCGCGAAGCCGAGACCCGACTCCTCGTCGACGCGGATCATGCCCGCGTCGTCGGGGAAGGCGAGGGCGGTGTTGCCGAGCACGTAGTAGTCGTACTGGTTGGTGATCCAGCGGGTGTCGGCGAGGTTCGGCGATGCGACCAGGTCGAGGAACTGCGTCTTCAGCGTCTCGGGGTCGTTCGAGCGGGGCAGGTTCTCAGCAGCATCCGCCTGCAGCGCGTCGATCCACGTCGGGTACGCGACCGGGCGGTCGTAGACCGGACCGTCGACCGCGACGGTCGAGGGGTCGACGTCGACGATGCGCTCGCCCTGCCAGTCGATGATGAGGCGGCCGTCGCCGGTGACCTCGCCGAGCACGGAGGTCTCGACCTCCCACTTGTTCACGACCTCGAGGAAGGCGTCGAGCTTCTCGGGCGCGACGATCGCCATCATGCGCTCCTGCGACTCCGACATGAGGATCTCCTCAGCCGTGAGCGACGGGTCGCGCAGCAGAACGTTGTCGAGCGAGACCTTCATGCCGCTGTTGCCGTTGGCCGCGAGCTCGCTGGTCGCGCAGGAGATGCCGGCGGCGCCCAGGTCTTGGATGGCCTCGACCAGCTCGTCGCGGTACAGCTCGAGGCAGCACTCGATCAGCACCTTCTCGGCGAACGGGTCGCCGACCTGCACAGCGGGGCGCTTGGTGGGGCCGCCGTCGGCGAAGGTGTCGGATGCGAGGATGCTGGCGCCGCCGATGCCGTCGCCGCCGGTGCGGGCGCCGAACAGCACGACCTTGTTGCCGACGCCGGTGGCGTTGGCGAGCTTGAGGTCTTCGTGGCGCAGCACGCCGACCGCGAGCGCGTTGACGAGCGGGTTGGCCTGGTAGACGGAATCGAAGACCGTCTCGCCGCCGATGTTCGGCAGGCCGAGGCAGTTGCCGTAGAAGCTGATGCCGCTGGTGACGCCGTGCACGACGCGGGCGGTGTCGGGGTGGTCGATCGCTCCGAAGCGCAGGGCGTCCATGACCGCGACCGGGCGTGCGCCCATCGAGATGATGTCGCGGACGATGCCGCCGACGCCGGTCGCCGCACCCTGGAACGGCTCGATGAACGAGGGGTGGTTGTGCGACTCGGCCTTGAAGGTCACGGCCCAGCCCTCGCCGACGTCGATGACGCCCGCGTTCTGGCCCATGCCCACCATCAGGCGTTCCTTCATCTCGTCGGAGACCTTCTGGCCGAAACGGCGCAGGTAGTTCTTCGACGACTTGTACGAGCAGTGCTCCGACCACATCACGGAGTACATGGCCAGCTCACCCGAAGTGGGGCGGCGGCCGAGGATCTCGCGGATCTTCGCGTACTCGTCGTCCTTCAGGCCCAGCGCCGCGTAGGGCTGTTCCTTCTCGGGGGTCGCTTCTGCGTTGGCGACGGAGTCGGGAACGTGCTTGTGGGCGGTGGCTTCGGGGGCGTTGGTCACGCGCACTCCTCAAGAAGGGGGCCGGCGGGCGTTCCCATTCTACCGGGGCTGATCGTACGCTCGTGCGGGGTCGAAACCGGCGGGTGCGGCTGACTGAGAAGAGGGGGCGCCGCCTCTGACAGAGCGGCGCCCCCTCTGTCAGAGGGCGTTCCGGAGAGCGTCGACGATCGCGGTGCCTCGATCGTCGCCCGCCTCCATCATGTTCGTGAGGAAGGCGAACCCGATCTTCGCTTCGGGCTCGGCGAAGGCGACCTGCCCGCCCGCGCCGTCGTGACCGAATCCCTGGGGGGTGACGTAGCGCCGCGCCCCGGAGTCGAGCTGGAACCCCATCCCCCATGCGGGCCAGGGGCCGGGTGCGGTGAAGAACGGTTCGCCCGCGCTCTGGACCGAGGTCGCTTCCATGCGCACGTCCTCTCCGATCAGACGATGGCCGTTCGTCTGCGTCACCGTCGCCGACCAGACGGTCGCCAGCGCGCGAGCGGTGGCGACGCCGCCGGCGCCCGGAATGATCGCCCGATGCAGGGCGGGATCGTTGAAGCCGCTGCCCGGTCCCACGAGTGCGGCAGGCAGAGCCCCGCCCAAAGTCATGGCCTGCGCGGGCCAGTGGTTTTGCGGATCCTCGACGAGGCGCGCGGTCGCATCGGCCAGGGTCGCGCCGATCGACATCGTCGCCACCCGCTCTTCGACGGCGGGCGGGATGCCGATCCACGCGTCGACGCCCAGGGGACTTGAGATGGCACGATCGAAGAGCTCGCGCACCGAGAGCCCCGTAGCCCGCCGCAGAACCTCGCCGACCAGCCAGCCGTGCGTGATCGGATGATAGGCGTAGGCCGTGCCCGGTGCCCAGAAGGGTTCCGACTGCTCGACCTCGGCGACGACCTGCGCGAAGTCGAGCAGCTGTGCGCGGGAGAGTGGGCGACGGAGCGCCGGTACCCCCGCCCGATGCGCGAGCAGATGCCGTACGCGCGTGCTCTCCTTGCCGTTGCGCGCGAACTCGGGCCAATGATCGACGACCAGGTCGTCGTAACCGATAGATCCCTGTTCGACGCACTGCGCCACGAGGATCGCCATCAGTCCCTTCGTGCAGGAGAAGATGACGGAGGCCGTTTCCGCCTTCCACGCCGCGTCTGGGCCGGCTTCGCCCGCCCAGACGTCGACGATCGTCTTCCCGTCGACGAGGACGGAGAGCGCCGCCCCCATGCCCTTCCGCCCGTCGAAAGCGCGCGCGAAGGCGTCGGCGACTCCTCCGAAGCCCGCCTCCACCGCTCCGTCGATCCTCGTGTTCACTGCGCCACCGTCCCGTTCGCGATCGATGGCCATCCGTCAGGGTCAGGGACCAGGGCGATCGGGTCCGAGATCCGCCCTCCGAACTCCTCGGTGCTGCTGCCGTTCATGAAGCCGATCAACGACAGCCGGCCCTCGCGGTCCCGCACCGCACGCGCCGCATACAGGGACTCGTCGTGCAGGAGCCGCGCGTGCTCGATCGCGCACCACCCGGTCTTCGGGTCGCGAGGCGCGACCCACACTCCTCCGGCGCGATCACTCATGCGATCACCGGCGAGATGCGTGCGATCGCATGAGAACAGTACGAAGTGCCCGCCTTCGAACTCGAGGGCCTGCAGCACCTCCAGGTGCGCGAATCCCGCGCCCGGTGCGCTCAGCGGCTCGCCGATCGTCCAGGAGCTCAGATCGCGCGAGGTCGCATGGCCCACGACGCCGAGGTCACGGGGGTCGGCGGACTCCTCGGTGCGTTTCGCTCTCGACGTGATCAGCATGTGCCAGAGATCCCAGTCGAAGAAGACCCACGGGTCTCTCCAGGCTTCCTCCGGCCACGTGCCGTCGGCCAGCGTCTCGTACCAGCGCGGATCCGCGCGCAGAACCGGCGATGGCGCCTTCGACCAGGAATGAAGGTCGGTCGAATCGGCGGCGCCGATGCTCTCGACGTTTGTGTGAGCATCCGGTGCGAGGAACACCGACCCCGTATAGAACATCCGCCAGCCGGCGGTCTGCGGCACCACGCATCCGGTCCACGTCGCCGTCGCATCGAACTCCCCGGGCGCTCCCGGCTCGAGAACCGTGCCGTGCGAGGTCCACTCGCGCAGATCCGTCGACGTCGCGTGCCCGATCACGGCGTTGCGGTGTCGCAGGGCGGGATCGCCCAGTGCTCGTGGTGCGTTGAGGTAGAAGAGATGGAAGAGGTCGCCGTCATCGGCGATCCAGCAGTCCCAGACCCAGCGGTCGGGAATCTCGAATGGCATGGCTGCCCTTTCGCATGGTGGCGGAGCGCCGCGCTCGTGCGCGACGCCGTGCGGCCGGCCGAACAGCTCAGCTGCGGTGGAGGACGTCTCCCAGAGCCCGGACGATCGCGTCTCCACGGTCATCCGAATGAAGCTCCATGAGGTTGGTCACGTAGGCGAACCCCACTCGGTGGCGGCGGTCGGCGAAGGTGACCTGGCCGCCGGCTCCGTCGTGCCCGAACGACTCGGGGCTGAGGAACGGCCGGCGCTCCGACGGGATCATGAAGCCCGTGCCCCACCGCGGGTACGGGCCGGGAAGCCACCACACCGGCTCGCCCTCGCTCTGCACACGGGTCATCTCGGTGACCACGTCCTCTCCGAGCAGGCGATGCCCGTCGGTACGGATCACGGTCGACGACCAGATGGTCGCCAGCGCATGTGCGGTTCCGATTCCGCCCGCGCCCGGGATCTCTGCCTCGTGGACCTTCGGGTCGTCGAAACCGGCGCCGGGGACGACGAGTTCTGCGGGGAAAGCGGCGCCGAGCGTCATGGTCCGCCCCATCCACCGCGCCTGCTCCGGGTCGAGTTCCGGCATGCCGCCCGGTGGGGGCGCATCCATGCTCCCGCCTCGCGTGAGGCGGGCGACGGCCTGCTCCCGATCCGCAGGGATGCCGATCCACGCGTCGGCCGACAGCGGTTCCACGATCTCCTCACGGAAGAATCGGCCGACGGGGGTGCCCGTGATGCGGCGGACGATCTCGCCGACGAGCCAGCCGTAGGTGAGCGCGTGGTACCCGTACTGTGTGCCCGGCTCCCACAGCGGCTCCTCCGCCGCGAGCCGCTCGGTCATCGCGGTCCAATCGAGCGCGGTGGCGAGATCGACGTCCGCACGGAGGGCGGCGAGGCCGGCACGGTGCGACATGACCTGCCTCACCGTGATCGACTCTTTCCCCGCGGCTGCGAACTCCGGCCAGTATCGGCTGACGGGTGCGTCGAGGTCGAGTGCACCCGCCTCCACGAGGCGTGCGGCGAGGATCGCGACCAGGCCCTTGGTGCCGCTGAAGATCACGGCGGGCGTCGTCTGCTGCCAGGGAGCCGCCGGGCTCGACGAGGCGTGCCCGTGCCAGACGTCCACCACGGTCTCGCCCTCGATGCGGATGCTGAGGGCGGAGCCCCCGGTCTCACCGGCGGTGGCGGCGAACGCCTCGACGACGTGTTCGAATTCGGGCGCAGCGGCGCCCTGGATGTCGTTCATGCGGTACTCAGCCTTTGATTGCGGAACTGGCGATGCTGGCGACGAACCAGCGCTGGAAGATCAGGAAGACGATGAGCACCGGGAGGATGAAGATCACTCCGAACGCCAGCACGCTCCCCCATTCGGGAGGTTGTGCAGCCTGGAACACGCTCAGCTCGAGCGGGAGCGGCCGCACCGACGTGTCGGTGACCATGAGCACCGGCCACAGATACGAACCCCATTGGGCGAGGAACGTGAGGATCGCGACCGTTGCGAACGCGGGCTTGCTCATCGGCACCACGATCGTGAAGAAGGTGCGGAAGGGGCCGGCGCCGTCGAGTCGAGCGGCCTCTTCGATCTCGCCCGGGATGCCGAGGAAGAACGTGTAGAAGAGGAAGATCGAGAACGCGCTCGCGACGAACGGGATGGCCTGTATGAGGATCGTGTTCCGGCTTCCGCTGAGCATGTAGTACAGCGGGAGGGCGACGGCCTCGAACGGGATGATGGTCAGAACCGTGACGAGCAGGAGCACGAAGGAGCGGCCCCTCCAGCGCATCCTCGCGAGGGCGTACCCGGCGAGCGAGTTGACCACGAGGCCGCCGACCAGGACGAGTGCCGTGACCACCACCGAGACGGCGATGAACTGCCACAGGTATCCGGTGGTCGAGTTGGAGAACCGGCGGAAGACGTCGATGTAGTTCTCCAGCGAGAACTCGGTGGGGAAGAACCCGCGCACTCCCGTCAGGACCTGATCACCGGGGCGGAAGCTGCCGACGACGAGGTAGTAGATCGGGGCGAAGAACACGAGGGCGAAGAACGCCAGCAGTGCGTACTCGACGATGCGGGTCGCGATGCTGCCCGAGCGACTGCGGACGATGCTCATTCGACACCGCCTTCCTGGCGGATGAGCCGCCTCTGGATCAGTGCGATGACGGCGACGATGATGAGAAAGACCACGGCCATCGCAGCGCCCTGGCCGATGTTGTTCTGGTCGTATCCGGTGGTGATCACCTGATACATCACGGTCTGGGTCGCCTCGATGTTGATGGATGCGCTCTTGTCGAGCAGATACACCTGGTCGAACAGCCGGAACGCGAAGATCGTCGTGAGAAGCGTGACGAAGATCAGGGTGTTCCGCACGCCGGGCACGGTCACGTGGACGAACTGGCTCCACCGGCCCGCGCGGTCGATCGAGGCCGCTTCGTAGAGCTCGGGCGGAACGCTCTGCAGCGCGCCCAGCAGGATGATCATCTGGAAGCTCACGCTCTGCCAGATCGACATCACGATGATCGCGCCCAGCGCGGTCGACGGATCGCCGAGCCAGTCGTGCGGTCCGATCGCGCCACCGCTCACGGCGCCGAGGAAGCCGTTGAGCAGACCGTTCTCGTCGCGAGCGAAGATGAGGCGCCAGATCACGGCGACGAGCGCGAGCGGGAACACCAGCGGCATGAAGAACAGCGTGCGGAAGACCGTCATGCCTCGGAGCTTGCGATTGATGAGGATCGCGAGGCCGAGGGCGAGCGCGGTCTGCAGCGGAACCACGACGAGCGCGAATGCGAAGTTGTTCCCGAGTGAGCGGAGGAAGGTGGCGCTGATGTCCGGATCGAAGAACAGCCGTGCATACTGTTCGATCCCGACGAACCGAGGGGGCCGAGGGTTTCCGAGCTGGATGCGGAAGAACGACATCACGACGGCCCCCAGGAAGGGGATCGCCAAGAAGGCGGTGAGCAGGATCAGCCCGGGGGCGGCCATCAGGGGACCGGCGGCGCTGGCCGATCGCCGGCCGCCGCGGGGACGGGATCGGGACCCGCCGCTGCGCGATCGGGTGGTGGGGAACGTCATGTCTGTCCTCAGATGGGGTGCGCTGGGCGAAGCATCCTCCGCCCAGCGCACCGGTGCCGACGGGTTACTTGTAGTCGTCGTTGTCGACGAAGTCGCGGTCGATGGCGCGTGCCGCCGCGCTCAGGGACTCCGCAGCGTCGGCGCCTCCCCAGACGGCGCTGAGCGCTTTGCCGAACTCTGCGGTCACCACGGGGTAGCCGGCGGTGATGGGCCTCGAGACGGCGACGCAGTCGACCTTCAGAGTGTCTTCGGTCGGGCAGGCCGAGTTCAGCTGCGCGGAGAGGTAGGCCAGCGGCTTGCCGTCGCCGTAGAGGGCGGATGCGGTGAGCGCCGTCGTCGTCGCCGGCGGTGCCCCGTTGGCGGACGTGTACTCGTTCACGACCTCGTCGCTCATCAGGTAGTCGAGTAGCGCGCCGGCCGCGGTGGCGTTCTTGGTGGCGCCGCCCATGCTCCAAGCGATGGTGCCGGAACCCGTCTTCGCGCCCTGCCCGAAGTCGGGAAGCGGACCGACGACGAGATCATCGCCGAGCGCCTCCTTGTAGGCCGGGTACAGCCAGTTGCCCATCCAGTTCAGAGCCACGCGGCCCGACTGGAATGCGACGCCGTCAGTGTCGGGATCGGTGTACTGCCGCCATGACGCCCACGTCTCGACCGCCTCGACCGCGGTCTCGGAATCGAGTGCGCCCGACGCGCGACCGTCTTCGATGAGGGGTGTGCCCGCCGACCAGAGCACCGGCGCGAATGCGTAGATGCCGTACTCGGTGGAGAAACCGTTGTTCTCCGCGAGTCCGAATGGGCGGCCGTCCGGGTCGAGAGCGGCGAGCTTGTCGAGCACGTCGCTGAACTCCTCAGCGGTCCACGCGTCGGCGGCGCTCGACGGCATGGTCACCCCCGCAGCATCCAGGAGCTTCTTGTTGCCCCACATCGCCAGCCCCGAGTTCATCATGCCGACCGCGTAGAGGTCGCCGTCGACCGTGTTCTGGCCCTTGATCGCGGCGGTCTGATTCTCGATGGTGTCTTTCGAGACCCAGTCGTCGATCGGCGCGATCCGGTTGAGGTAGGCGAAGTTGGCGATCAGCGGCCCGTCGACCTCGACCACGTCGGGAAGCTCCTCATCGGAGGCGGTCTGCAGCGCCGTCGTGAACTGATCAGCGGGGATGAACTGCATGTCGATGGTGATGTCCCCGTTGGACTTCTCGAAGTCATCCATGATCTTCTGGATCGCTTCGTTCTCCGCCGACTGGCCATCGAGTGCCCAGACGGTGATCGTGCCGGTGCCGCTGCCCGCGTCGACGCGTGCGGAGGGATCGGCCGTGCCTGAGCAGCTCGTGAGCATAATGACCGCTCCGAGGCTGAGGGCAGAGACCCTCAACCATCTGCGTGACCTCTCGGAAACTGAGTGCAGTGATCGCATGTGAATGACTCCTTCGTCGTACTGGTCAAGGGAAAGCGGCACGCTCGGGAGCGCGCTCGGAGGTGGGAGGGCTTCACGGCCCACCTCCCGTAATCTCGGGTGCTACAACCATTTAGCATCATGCCGGAGATCGCGATCGTCGTCAAGACGCGACCTCGATTCGCCGTTCGGCGGCCTGTCAGCAGCGGACGCGCGTGCGGCTCACGACGGGTCGTGACGGTGCGGGCTCCACGCCGATGACGCGGGGGCTTCGAGAGCCGGGTCAGCGCGTGGGCGCCGCGACGGAATTTCTCACGATCGTCGGCATCGGTATGAGGACCTCTTCGTCGGCGGACGGGTTGAGCAGGAGCTGCACTGCCTTTTCGCCCATGTCCTCGTGCGGGAGCCCGATCGTGGTGAGCCCGGGTCGCAGGTAGGAGGCCAGTTCGTCGTCGTCGAAGGAGATCACGGAGATGTCATCGGGAACCGAGAGCCCTGCGTCTGCCAGCGCCTGATAGGCGCCGAACGCGATCCGGTCGTTCAGGCACAGCAAAGCGGTGACCGGACGCCCCCGTTCGAGGACCGCCCGGGTTGCGGCGTACCCGCGGTCGGGAACCCAGATCGAGATGGACTCCTCATCGATGAAGCTCAGGTCGTGTGCACGCATCGCTTCGGTGATACCCGCCATACGTCTGGTCACCGCGATCGAGCGGAGCAGCTCTGCACTGACCTGATCGCGTTGTCCGATGAGTGCGATGCCGTTCCTGTGCCCGTGCTGCACGAGCAGATCGACCGCGGCGCGCCCTCCGGCTTCCTCGTCCGGCAGCACCGAGCGGCGGTGGATCGGACTCGCCGCGTTGAGCATCACGACTTCGGTACCGGCCGGAACCTCGGGCAGGTCGACCTCGCGGGCGCGCATCGATGCGAACAGGATGCCGTCGGCTTGACGGTCGAGGACCGCCTCGACCGCGACGGCCTGTCGCCGGGGATCGCCGTTGGTCTCCATCACGAGCACCACGTGACCGGCTTCTTCTGCGGCCGCGATCGTGCCCTCGATGAGTCCGGAGGCGAAACGCGTCGTCGTGACCATGTCGGAGATGAAGCCGATCGTATGGGTCTTGTCTCCGCGAAGGGCTCGAGCCGACAGATTCGGGCGATAACCGAGTGCCTGGGCTGCGCTGAACGCCCGGTCCCTGGCGTCCTGCGACAGTCGGGTGTTCGGTCGGCCGTTGAGGATCAGAGACACCGCCGTCGGTGAGAGCCCCGCGAGGCGGGCGACATCGGCGAGCGTCACTCTCTTCCCGGTCATGGTCGGTCCCTCCTGTCCGACCGGCCGTGATCCGCGGACGGTCATTGCCACTCTAGGTGCTGAACCCTTGAAGCACCGGCGCTCGGGCGTGGCAGGCGCCTCGCGGCAGCGACTATGCTCACACAGTCGACGAGCACGCCCCGGCTCGGCGACTCACTCTCGAGACGGAGATCGGATGCGCACCGCGATCGTCGGATCCGTGCTGCTCGTCGCCGGCGCGGTCGCTGCCGTGACCGGCATCCTCCCGCTGTCCGACCTGGTCGAACTGTGGGATCGCGTGTGGCCGATCCTGCTGTTCGTGTTGGCGATCACGGTCGTCACCGAGCTCGCCGCGGCCGCCGGGCTGTTCACGGTCATCGCGCAGCACACCGCTCGCTGGGGGCGCGGTCGTGCGTGGACGCTGTGGTTGCTGGTCGCCCTGCTGGCCACCGTGAGCACGATCTTCCTCTCGCTCGACACGACCGCGGTGCTGCTGACCCCGGTCGTGGTCGTGCTCGCGCGTCATTCGGGACTCGATCCCCTGCCGTTCGCCTTGACGACCGTGTGGCTCGCCAACACCGGTTCGCTGCTGCTTCCCGTCTCGAACCTCACCAATCTGCTCGCGCAGCACGCGATGGGACAACCCAGTCCGTTCGAGTTCGCGGCCCTCATGGCGGCGCCGGCCGTCGTCGCGATCGTCGTGCCGCTCGCGGTGATCTTCGTGCTCTACCGCCGCAGCCTGCTCGCCCGATACCGTACGGGCGAGGGCGTGGCGGTCGACGATCCCGTGCTGTTCCGCTGGAGCGCAGGTGTCGTCGCGGCCCTCGTCCCCCTGCTCGTGTCGGGGCTGCCCGTGTGGATTCCGGCGGTCGCCGCCGCGCTCGTGCTCGGCGCCGTGTTCCTGGTGCGGCGCCGGGGCGTGCTGCGCGTGGGACTGCTGCCGTGGCAGCTGATCGTGCTCGCGTCGGGTCTGTTCCTGTTCATCGAGGCCCTGCACGCGGTGGGGCTCGGAACCGTGCTCGCCGCCGTGTCGGGAGAAGGAGAGTCTCCGCTCGCGCTGCTGCGGCTGGCGGTGACCGGCATGGTGGGCGCCAACGCGATCGACAACCTCCCCGCGTATCTGGCACTCGAACCGTCGGCCGAGAGCCCGCTGCGGCTGGCGGCGCTGCTCATCGGCGTCAACGCCGGCCCGCTCATCACGCCGTGGGCGTCGCTCGCGACGCTGCTGTGGCATCAGCGGCTCACGTCGATGGGCGTCGAGATCAGATGGGGTCGATACATGCTGCTGGGAGTGGTCGTCGCACCGCTCACGGTCGTGCTGTCGACGCTGGCGCTCGCCGCGTTCGCGTAGACGGCGATCGCGCGCTGGCCGTTCTCGCTGAGACCCCCACCTATTGTCGAGACCCCCAGCTATAACCGGGGGTCTCGACAATAAGAGGGGGTCTCGACGGGGCAGGGCGGAGGAAGCCGCAGCGCAGCCCCTCGCGCGTGGCGGATGCCCGCGGAGCGTGTCAAGGGTGTTCTGAGTGTCGGTGGCCTCGCGTAGGAAGAAGGGGACGGAAGGAACACGCATGGCTGCTGGAGACATCGAGACGTATCACCGCAACGGAATCTGGTTCAACCGCATCGAGGGGGAATCGACCACGTTGGGCATGAGCTTCGAGAGCCGCGCAGATGCCGTCAGCGTGGGGCGCAGCGCCGCCGCCGCCCGCCAGGTCGGGCACTCGGTGCGCACCGAGGAAGGGCCTTCGGCCGATGCGAGCGCGTACGAACGGCATGCGCGTGAACTGATCGCGTGATGCTGCTCCAGGCATGCATCAACGGCGCGCGAGACGCATCGCAGCATCCGTGGCTGAGCGCAGACGAGGCCTTGTCGGCCGACGACGCCGCGCGTGCGGTGGCGGCCGGAGCGCAGGAGATCCACGTCCACCCGAAGGATGCCGCGGGGCGTGACAGTCTCGCGGCCACCGACGTCGCCCGGTGGGTGCGGGCGATTCGTGCGGCGTGCCCCGGAGTGCCGGTCGGCGTGACGACCGGCGCCTGGGCCGAGCCCGACTCCGAGCGCCGCACCGCGGCGATCGCCGGATGGACGGTGCTCCCCGACTACGCGTCGGTCAACTGGCATGAGGCCGGAGCCGACGAGGTCGCGGCTGCGCTGATCGACCGCGGTGTCGGCGTCGAAGCGGGCATCTGGGACGGCCCTGGTCTGGAGGCATGGCGGCGTTCTCCCGTGCGCGCCGACTGTCTGCGCGTTCTGGTCGAATTGCCCGATGAGGCCGTCGAGACCATGCGCGGCCACGCCGAGGGGCTGATCGCCCACATCGCGCGTGAGGAGCCGATGCTGCCGATCCTCCTGCACGGCGAAGACCGCTCTGCCTGGGCGGCTTTCGATCTGGCGGTCGAACGCGGCCTCGATTCACGCGTGGGGCTCGAAGACACCCTCACGCTCCCTGATGGGCGGCCTGCCTCGGGCAACGCGTCGCTCGTGCGGGCCGCGGTCGCGCGGAGGAAGGCACTAGAGGATGCTCGGTCTTAGGTCGACGCGGTGATGATGTGCGCCTGGATCCTCCCGCGCACCTCTCCCTCGCCGTACCGCGAGGCGATCCGGGCTGCGGCCCTCTCCGTCGCCTCCTGCAACGCACCGGCGTCCCGTTCCTCGATCTCCGCCCGTACCGGGGTTCCCTGGCAGTAGGCGGTCGCGGCGATCAGAGGCGACGGCGCGACGCTCTGCGCGGTGACGGTGTCGAACCCGATGCGGGTGAAGCCGGCATCCCTCAGCTCGCGCTCGATCTGTGCGATGTCGTGGTAGCCGTGCGGGACGCGGGCCATGAACCGCGGCGGGTCGTCGGGGAACATCTCGGCGAGCTCGTCGGTCACCTCGGCCGCGAACTCGTTCGTGTCGAGATCGTCCCAGACGCTGAAGAGGAACACGCCGCCAGGAGCGAGCACGCGCAGCGTCTCACGGTAGGCGCGCACCCGATCGGGGAAGAACATGGCGCCGAACTGGCACAGGACGACGTCGAAGCCACCGTCGTCGAACGGCAGGTCCAGCGCGTCGGCGGACTGCCAACGCACGCGCGGATCGGGAAGGACGGATGCCGCGAAGTCGAGCATCGGGCGGCTGAGGTCTGTGGCGATGTAGACGGTGTCGGCGGGCAGCTGAGGGAGCAGGAAGCGCGGGACCACGCCGGTTCCGGCGGCGGTCTCGAGCACTCGCTTCGGCGAGAGAGCGGATGCTCGGTGGGCGAGGTCGGCCGCGTAGGGCTCGAAGATGAGCGGCACCATGTAGCGGTCGTAGTTCTCGGGGATCGACCCGGAGAAGACGTTGTCAGGATCGGGCATCGTTGCACCTCTTGAGGTGAGGCTACGCGCCCACGGCGATGCGGGGAAGAGCCCTGAGGCGATCGTTTCGCGGCGCGCGTGCGGCATCCGCTCTCTGAAAGGAAGCTGGCAGTCTCCTCCTTCTGCGTAACGAGAAGCCGCTCGCGCCGTCTCATCAAGTACTGGGAGAAAGCTCGGCATGGCCGAGCCGAACAAGCTGGGGAGATGCAATGACGATTCGGGGAGCGCACGTTCAGCGTGCTCGCACGACGACACGAGGCCGGGGGCCGCGCTGGGGGCGCGGCCTCCTGTCGGCGGTGACCGGGCTGACCCTGGTCGCCGCGGCCATGCTCGGCACCGCGCAGATCGCCGCGGCCGCGCCGACCGTGACGCATTCCGATGCGATCTCGAACCTCGCGATCGAGAAGACCGACGGCACCGGGCCGGTCGCGCAGTGGGAGAAGGTCCGCATCACGGGCGACTGGTCGGTGCCCACCGGATCGAAGGCCGGAGACACCTTCGGTATGTCTTTGCCGGAGGAGTTCAGCCGCACCGGCGGCGGAGCGTTCGACATCACCGATCCCGCGACGGGCGTCGTGCTCGCTCAGTGCCAGGTCGCCGACGGCAGTGGTCCGGAACTCGTCTGCACGCTGACGCAGGCCGTCGAAGGCATGGAGAATCCCGGAGGGTCGTTCTGGCTCGAGGTGACCGCCTCGCGATCGACCACGAGCACCACGGTCGAGTTCGACCTGGGCGGCAGGGTCGAGATCGTGGAGCTCCCGGGCGGCGGCGGGATCACTCCCGAGGACCTGACCGAGGCGGAACAGCCGTACAAGTACGGTGGCCCGACGGCGGTCGACGGGCGGCTCGAGTGGGTGGTCGGGATTCCGAGCAGTGCGGTGCTCGACGGCGGTTTCGTTGTGAAGGACTCGCTCGATCAGGGGCTGGAGAACCACCACTACACCGGCGAGATCCGGCTGCTGCAGCGGCCCGTGGTCGACGGCGTCCTCGTCGGCGACTGGTCGGAGGTCGCGGCAACCCAGTATCAGGTCGTGTTCGCGCCTGACGGTCGCTCCTTCGAGTTCACCGCATCCGGACTGCCGGAATCCGGGCTCTCCTATCGCCTGCTCTACTTCACGCAGGCGGATGACATGGTTCTTCCCGGTGACGTGTTCGGCAACAAGGCGATCGTCAACACCTCTGAGACCTCGGCGAACGTCGTCATCGCCCAGTCAGGCGGGGGCAGTGGAACGGGCGACCAGTACACCCGGTTCGAGATCACCAAGGTGCTCACGGGCGCTGCAGCTGATGAGGCCCGCGGCGCGACGTTCACGGTGCGCTACTCGGTCAAGGGCTCGGACGAGCCATCGAAGACGCTGTCGGTTCCCGTGGGGCAGGCGGTGCGCAGCGATCGTGTGCCGCTCGGCTCGACGTTCATCATCGAGGAAGTCGACCTCCCTGTGATCGACGGGGTCACCTGGGGCGACTGGGTCATCGAGGGAGAAGGCGTCGTCGAGACCGGAGACGGCCGGTACGAGGTCACGCCGGCGACGTCGGCGGGGGTGAGCCTCACCCTCACGAACGAGGCGAACGCGATGCCGGTCGACGGCAGTCTGTCGTGGGAGAAGGTCGATCACGCAGGTGCAGCGCTCGCGGGCTCGGAGTGGCTCCTGTCTGGTCCGCTCGGCGACATCACCGTGGTCGACGGCGGGCAGGGCGACGAGGCTGAGGCCGACGGCATCCTGAGCGTCAGTGGGCTTCCGGCCGGGACGTACACCCTGACCGAGACCAAGGCGCCGCAGGGGTACGAGCGCACCGACGAGACCTTCACCGCGACGATCGACGCCGAGCATCAGGTCGTGAGCTTCGGGCAGATCGTCAACGAGAAGACGCCGGCTCCGACCGTCACGCCGACTCCTCCTGCGACGCCGTTCGAGCTCGCGCTCACGGGTGGTGGCGATGGCCGCAGCCTGGCGCTGATCGCGTTCGCTCTTCTTCTCAGCGGCGCTGCCGTTACGGTCGGCGCCGTCGTCCGGAGGCGAGTGAGCGCCTCGAAGCGCTGAGAGTCCAGGGCCGCTGCGGTTGCGCAGCGGCCCTGTCGGCGGTCTGCCGGGATGGGGTGGCTGGGGTCGGGTCGCGGCGTGGGCGTCGGATGCCGGGGAGCGCTCTGTGATGTGAGAGCCTGGCCCGCATGACCGACATCACCGCAGCGCCGGCCCGCTCGCGCATGCTCTCGTTCGCGATCGGCGTCGCCGGCGGGTTTCTGGGGCTGCTGCCGTGGTTGCTGACCGGCCTGCGGCTGCCGTTGCAGAATCTGTGGGCTACGGCCACGATGCCCGACGAGATGCCGCTCGCGCTGCTGCCGGTGAGCCAGTACTACGCGACGCAGATCTTCGCGCTTCTGCTGCTGGGCGGGGTGTTCGCCGGGCTCGCTGTGCATATCGTCGGGAGTCGTCGTGCGCTCGCCGCCTGGCCAGCGGCGCTCGGTGTGATGCTGTTGCACGTGATCGCGATCGTGCAGAGTTTCGCGGTCGTGGGCGCGGGGCTGCGCGACGGGAGCGATTCGACCGTGTACCTCGTCGGGCTTCTCGGCGGAGCTGTCGCCTCGGCGCTCTGCGCGCAGCTCGGGTTCTTGATGACCTCGCGTCGCTCGGTCGGCGTCGCCGCGTTCGGCGTCGCGCTGGCCGCCGCGCCATTCGCCACGTGGGCCTCGACGTTGATTGTCGCGTTCACCGGCGAGGTGTTCCCGCCCGCGTTCCTGCCCGAGTTCGTGCGCTGGCTGCCCGGCGTCGTCGTGGGTGCGGCGCTGATCTGGTGCGGGGTGCGTCCGTTCTGGCGGCTCGTGGTGTGGGCGGTGTCGCTGCTGGCCCTGTGGATCATGCCGGCGCTGTTCACCGCGATCATGTACTCGCTCGGCAGCCGGGTGATGCTCGGCGACTTCCCCGAGATGCTCGCCGCCTCGGTGCAGCTGTTCCCGATGGTGCTCGCGGAGGTGTGGATGCCGGTGATCGCTGCCGCCGTGATCGGCGTCGTGGGTACCGTGGTGCGGATGCTGGTGCAGAGGTCGCGTGCGGAGGCTCACGCGAGTCCGGCGGTAGCGGACGAGAGTGCTCGAGCTGGAGTGCCGCACTGATTACGTGCCGACATCCGCTGCGGCAGCTCTCGGCCTGGAACCGGTCGTGCGCCATCATGGAGCTGTGGCCGAACCCTCTGAACCCGCCGACCCGAAGCGCGTCCATGCGGAGTGGGAGGGCTACTCCTCGCCGCTCCGTGAGCTCGTCATGCTCAATGCCCTCGTGGCGTTCGTGCTCGAGCTCGCGATGCTCGTGTTCGTCGCGTGGTGGGCGCTGCTGCTCGACGTTCCGTGGTGGGCGCGGATTCTGATCGCGTTCGTGCTCGTCGGCGGACTCGCCGTGCTGTGGGGGACGTTCGCCTCTCCGCGGGCGCGCGTCGCGCTGCCGGTGTTCGGGATCGTGGTGGTCAAGGTGATCGCCTTCGGCGCCGGAGCGCTCGCGCTGTGGGGAGTCGGCGGACCGGTGGCGGCTGGGGTGTTCGCCGTCGTGGCGGCGGTGAGTGTTGCGATCACGACGTTCGTGAGGGCGCGGGCGTAGCAGCCGCCGCCGCGGCGCGGCCGTGGTCACGCTTGTGGTGGCCTCGGCATCCACCAATCCGCCTGAAGTGTGACCGACCTGTGGGGCGGTCACGGCAGTGGCGACCTGCGCAGGCGGCATCCCGCCAGACGCGTGACCGAACCGAGCGTGAGGTGTTTACTGCACCGACCATCCCCCGTCGGACGCCAGCACGACCCCGTTGATGTTCACCGCGTCGTCGGAGAGCAGGAAGGTGATGGACGCGGCCAGGTGCTCGGCGGTTGCGACGGTGGGGATCGCCTGCTGGAACGGCGCGAGGCGAGCGGAGCCGTACTCCGACATGTTCGGCGGCATCGGGATGCCGGTGGCGACGCCGCCGGGGGCAACCGAGTTCACGCGGATGCCCTTCGGTCCGTACATGAACGCCGCCGACTTCGTGACTCCGATGATGCCGTGCTTGCTGGCCGTGTAGGCGTTGCCCGAGGAGTTTCCACGCAGGCCGGCCTCGCTCGAGACGTTGAGGATCGAGCCGCTGCCCGCCGCCTCCATGATCGGCAGCACCGCGCGCATGAGCTTGAACGGAGCGGTGAGATTGATCGCGATGACGCGGTCCCAGACGGCATCCGTCGTCTCGCCGGCGGGCGAGAAGTCGTCGTTGATTCCGGCGACGTTCGCGAGGGCATCGATGCGGTCTCCCGCGGCGGCGATGACCGCGTCGATCGCGCTCTGCTGGGTGAGGTCGCCGGCGACGGTGACGACGTCGGGGAACTCGGCCTTCAGCGCATCGAGCTTCTCGGCGGAGATGTCGGCGGCGATCACCCGTCCGCCTTCGCGAGCGATGCGGGATGCCGTGGCCCTGCCGATTCCGGATGCAGCGCCCGTGACGATCACGGTCTTGCCGGCGAAGCGTCCGGTGGTGGGCCTCTCGGTCCAGCCCGCAGTGTCGGTGTCTTCCGGGATGACGCCGCCGTTGGCCGCGCGGACGAGGTCGTCGACGACCGACTGCGGCAGTGCGCCCTGGCTCATCGCGACGAGCTGCTGCAGGGGGAGGCCGAGCACGGGGGTGAGGAGTTCGGGGTCGGCACCGGTCTGCTCGAAGAGTCGGCGGACGAGCGGTCCGCCGACCTCGTCGTTCAGCCAGTCGCCGATGGTGGAGTGTGCGGTTAGGGTCATGCTCGTTCTCCCTGATTCGAGTTTCGCAACGGTGCGTCTACTTATTTCTGATCGTACTCCTGAGTAGCCTGTGAGCGTGCCCAGACCTCGAAGTGAATCCGCCCGGCAGGCCGTGCTGGAGGCGATGCGGGGGGCTCTGTCTTCGTCGGGTTACGAGGCCGTGACGATCGAGGGGCTCGCCGAGGCCGCCGGAGTGTCGAAGCAGACGATCTACCGGTGGTGGCCGTCGAAGGCGGCGATCCTGGGGGAGGCGCTGCTGGAGGGGGAGCTTCCCGAGGTGGAGCTGCCGATGACCGATGACCTGGCGGCGGATTTGAAAGCGATGTTCGCGGTGCAAGGGCAGGATGCGGAGACGATCGCGCTCGCCCGCGCCCTCATCGCGGTGACGGCGACCGATCCGGAACTCGGCGCGCGGCTGAACGAGCGACTCGCGGCGCCGATCCGCGAGTGGACGGCGGAGAGGCTCGCTCTCGGAGTTTCGGCCGGTGAAGTGCGAGCGGACGTCGATGCGGCGGTTGTGGCGGACCAGCTGATTGCGCTGGGGTCGTATTTGGCGCTGCTCGGGGTGCCGTTGGGGCGGGAGAATTCGGACGCTCTCAGCGAGCTGGTGCTGCGGGGAATCGCCGCGCGCTAGACATCAACACAGGCTGAGATAGTTGGATATTGGCCGACGCGGCAGTCCCAGCGTTTCGAGGTCAGCGCTTCTCCCTGGTGAGAGTCGCGGTCAATGCCAGACAATCGCGAGCGTTGCGGTAGAGATATATCAATACTTTCAATGATTGACCCATGGAGGGCTCGTGAGTCTCGTAGAGATTTGGGATTCAGTCTGGATCGCGGCACTAGCCTCTGCCATGCTCTACGGCACCTATCGAGCAGTCGAATGGCGATGGCCGGAGCGGTACATCGGGATGACCCAGACCTTCGGGCTCTCGGCCCAGCAGACTTCGCTTCGCTTCTTCGCGTATAGGTGTGTGCCAACTTACCTGTTCGCTGCCACCTGTTTCGTGACTGTGGAACGCCTCGGAGGAAACGCCTGGATCTCGGCGGGGGTGATGTGGACGTGCAGCGTTGCCGCGACGCACGGTCGGGTAGTGGTCGAAGGGCTAGTCCGAAAGTGGGGCGAGGCCAACTATGCCCTGTTCCATTTGGCCATGCTCGTGCTCCTGGGCGGCGTCGTGGTCGCGGCCCGGTTGACCACGCGAACCTGGGCCGTGCTGGTGCCGTCTCCTGGCGAATTGCTCGCGGCCCTTTGGTCGGGTCTCTTAGTTGCAGGTATCGGCGGATTCGCAGTATTCGTGCTGCGGCCTCGAAAGAACAGTTCCCCATCGTACGGTGCCGCCTATTTCGTGGAACGAGCATCACGCGATGTCGGGATTGAAGCTCTCGACTGGCTTTTCGCTGAGAGTCTCCGTGTGGGAGCCAACCCGATTCTTCTAAAGGCCATTCTTGTGGTCGAGGCGCTTCAACGGCCGAGATGGGCGCGGTCCGTGGAACGAGCATTCGTCTACCTCCGGCTGGCTCGCACTTCAGGCGTCATGCAAATGTCATCGACCAGACCGCTCACAGATCGCGAATCGATATCGGAAGCAGCAACCCAGTATGCCGGGACTTGGGCCCTGCGTTTCCAGGCCCTCGACGGTCTGCCTACCTGGACCCTTGATTCAGGAGACGCATGGGAGCACGTGACGGCGCATAATGGCGACGTTGCGTTCGCGGAGAGTGTTCGGGACATCGCGAACCACCTACTCGAGACTGTGTCGGGGCGGTGGACCCGTCGCTCCGAGAATGCACCCATCTTGCTCGAGCTGCGCCGCTTTCCCGCCCGGTTTGCATTCCGAGGGGTCGCGCGTGCGGATGAACTCACTCTGCTCGAGTTGAATGGTGCGGCTCACTACCAGACCATCTCGCCGCCGGCTGACCGAACTCCAGGAAGTTGGTGGGCATGGGAATGCGAGATATCCCCCTCCGCTCGAACGGTAGCGGTCATCGACAAGGACAAGCAGGCGGCCACTGTTGCTAGCCTGGCTGACGGGCAGATAGCGGACGTGCAGGCGACAGACGCAAGTGATATTCAGTTCCTAATCAACGCTGACTCTTCCAAATGATTTGCCGCAGCCGCTCCCGCAGCCCCGGATCGCACACGTACACATACGTCCCAAGCATCCCGCGGGTGAGCAAGACGCCGTAGATGTTGCGGATGAAGGTGAGGAGCTCGGCATCCGAGAACGCGCCCTTCAGGTGCCCGGTATTCTCCTTACCCTTCGTGTCGCGGTAGTTCTCGCGGTCGGCGATGATGGCACCGGATGCCGGGTCGACGCGGAGGTCGGGACCGATGATCACGTCGGCGTAGTTGAGGTCGTACCCCTGCACCGTGTGGATGGAGCCGATCTCGTCGACGGACCCCCGGGAGTTGATCCAGTCCTTCTGCGCCTTGTTCCACTGCATCCGCTCGCGATCGATCTCGATGTCGTAGGCATCCGGGTTCTTGCGCGAAACCCACTCCCACGCATAGCCGGCGACGAGTCGTGACAGGCCGGCCTCGGCATCCCTCTGCCGGATCGCGGCCCGCATCTGGCCGAGGTCGGCGAAGAGGCGCAGGTCGTAGTCGCCGAGATCGGGGAGCTCGACGGGCTCGCCGCGAAGTAGCGCCCGGATGAACTCGACGTAGCCGGCGCCCGCCTTCACGCGCATCTGCGTGGTGAGCGGGTAGTGACGATGCTCGTTCTTCGCGGCATCGATCGCGGACATGAGGACGGCCGGTGAGAGGTCATGCGGACGCACGCTCTGCTCGCCGTCCACGAGCAGCAGGCGGTGCCGGCGAGCGACGATCCAATCGAGCTGGGTGAGGGCCGGGTAGTCTGCGCCGAACAGCTTCTCGTTGATCGTGATGAACTTGCCGTTTTGCACGCCGGACGCCTGGTTCGCGCGCTGCCCGAGCCGGTGAGTCTCGTCAACGAGCACGAGGTCGAACACGTCTTCCGACTCGCCCACTCGGAACGGCGACAGCACCATCGACGGCTCCAGCCGCGGTGTCTTGCGGAAGACCTTCTTGACCGACTCGCGCAGCGATTGCTGGGGGATGACGAGCGCCATGCGCAGGTCTTTCAGCAGCTCGCGGTTCTCGGGGACGAAGAACTCCGCGAACATCGAGTCGGGCTCGACCTCGTCGTGCTCCCCGTGTGCACGGATGTCGGCGAGCAGCTTCATGAGATAGATCGCGATGATCGTCTTGCCGGTGCCTGGGTGACCCTGCACGACGAGCGTGGACCGCTTCGAGTCGTCTCGCAGCTCGGTGAGCAGGCCCTCGACGATGTCCTCGACTGCGATGGCCTGGTCTTCGGTCAGGGCTTTGAACGGTGACAGCTTGAAGAGGTCGGTGTTCTCGATCTGCGGGATGCTGCGGGTGAAGAGCCCGGCCGACCGCAGCTCCTCAAAGATGTCGCGGAACGACTCGCGATAGGCGTCGCGGTCGTAGTACTGCGCATTGGTGAGTCCGTCGTTGCCGTTCAGGATCTCGTATTGCCCGTCCCCATGGAACCAGCGGATCAGATGCGCCTCGAGATCCAGGCAGACCGACTTGTTGTACGTGTCGTCGACGACCACGCGGATGCTGTCGAGTGCGCGCTTCTGCGGATTCCTGAGATGCTGACGGATGCGCTTCTGCGCGCTGGTGGTCTCGCCGACGTACACCTTCTTCGGCCGTCGGTCGCCATCGATCATGTAGACGACGGGCCAGTTCGCGAGGTGCTCGTCGCCACGATCTATCGCCTTCTCCTGGAATCGGAAGTGGCGGATGCTCACTGCTCGGCCCGCTTGTGGATGCGGCCCTGGTTCAGCTCGACCGGATACTTCTGCTCCGTCTTCGCCAGCTTGCTCATGACGATCTCGTCGAGGTCGACGCCGAGCCGGTTCGCGAGATGGATGCAGTACGTAACGACGTCGGCGAGCTCATCTCTGACGTCCTGCGGGTCGGCGTCAGGTCCCCACTGATAGCACTCGAGGAGTTCGGACGCTTCGATCGCGATGCTCTTCGCCAGGTTCTCCGGGGTTTGGAGCTGGCCCCAGTCGCGGGCGGCGACGAAGGCGCGGAGGGCGGCGACGGTCTGCTCAGACAGCATGAAGGTGACGGTACTACGTTGGCGCTATGCATGGAGGGGTTGAACCGTCGGCGTCTGCAACGGGTCTTGTCGCTCCGACGCCGGGTCGCCGTCGCAACATGCAGGCAAATCGACGGCGAGACACGAAGCCCGAACGGGCTATCCGATCGCTACTGCATGCGGAAGGATTCCGGTACCGGTGCGATCTTCGCATCGATCTGGCGGCCGGCCGAGTTCGTCCCGACATCGTGTTCACTCGTCGGCGCATAGCCGTTTTCGTCGACGGGTGCTTCTGGCACTGCTGTCCAGTTCACGGAGCCCCTCCGCGAGTCAACACGTCCTACTGGGCCCCCAAACTCCAACGCAACGTCGAACGCGACGCGCGCAACACACGGATGCTTGAGACTGAAGGTTGGACCGTAATCAGAATCTGGGAGCATGAGGATCCGCAAGTCGCGGCGTTTCGCATTGGGGCAGCGGTGTCGCGGTGCGAAGCGGGCAGAGCCGGTAATGCATCATCCTGATGTCCGTGCGCCGACGTACGATAACAAAGTGCCTAAGACCCCAAGTTCCGGAGACCAGATTCTCAGCCTCGTAGAGGCATGCGCCGGCGCTGGCGGGCAGTCGCTCGGCCTTCATAAGGCGGGCTTCAAGCACTCGATAGCGATCGAGATCGACGAGACGGCGGCCGATACGCTTCGGTCAAACCTAGAGGTAGACGTTGCTGTTGGCGACGTGGCCGACGCGGCCGTATGGGACCCGAGGCTCTATGAGGGCGTCGACCTTTTTGCGGGCGGCGTGCCGTGCCCGCCGTTCTCAGCGGCCGGCAAGCAACTCGGAACCTCTGACGAACGTGACCTATTCGCGTGGGCGATCGAACAGGTAGCTGTCATCCGTCCCGGTGCGGTGATGCTGGAGAACGTCCGCGGGCTGTCGGCGCCCCGGTTCGCGGCCTATCGTCAGCGCATCCTCGACCGCCTGGACGAACTTGGTTATGTAGGGGAGTGGAAGTTGCTTCACGCAGCTGACTTCGGGGTCCCGCAGCTTCGCCCCCGGTTCGTGCTGGTCGCCATGCCTGCTGACGAGATGCGCTACTTCCATTGGCCTGAACCGAAGTCTGGTCCGAGGGTGACGGTCGGCGAGGCCCTACACGATCTGATGGCTGCAGACGGCTGGGAGTATGC
Source organism: Microbacterium natoriense (assembly GCF_030816295.1). Classification (NCBI taxonomy): domain Bacteria; kingdom Bacillati; phylum Actinomycetota; class Actinomycetes; order Micrococcales; family Microbacteriaceae; genus Microbacterium; species Microbacterium natoriense. The sequence continues at coordinate 813,719 of NZ_JAUSXV010000001.1, forward strand.
CGACGCTTGGAGTGAAATGGCGGCCGACATCGGCCCCACGCTCGTGGGGGGAAGCAAGAAGCATGGTGGCGCTGACCTCGGTCCGACTCGTGCCAAAGCGGGATGGGCGAAGCTGCACATCGATGGACGCGGCATCGCCGACTCGGCGCCGAATCGGACCTCTCCATCCTTCAGGACTGTGCCGCCGCGCCTCACGATCGAGATGGCCGCCCGAATTCAGGGCTGGCAAGCGGAGGATGCTTACGAGTTCTCTGGGCGGAAGACCTCTCAATACCGTCAGATTGGGAATGCTTTCCCGCCTCCAGTCGCGAGAGTAGTCGGAGAAAGAATCCGAGATGCTCTCAAGCATCAGAGCAGTGTCCGATCTGAACTCCCAGGCGCTATGGACCTTCACGACCCCGTGTATCGCGCTCTCGCGCGCAGCGACAAGCCGTTGAGTTTGGACGAGCTAGTCCAGGCGTATACGGAAGGCAGCGCCTCGGCAGTAGAACAGCGGCTTGCCGCTATCCGTCGGGACTTCGAGCTTCACATGCTCGAGGATGGCGGGGTTACGCTGTACAGGCTTGGTCAGTTCAAGGGTTTCACTGGCCAGGAAGACCACTGGCGTCACGAACTCGTTTCCCGGTTTAAGAACAGAGTGAGCTGATTCGGCATGACGGGGCGCCACGAGCCCATTCCCGTTCCGGGAGAGGTGTGTCAGCCGGATGCTCGTAAGGCGGGGGTCCCTCCAGCCCACGAGATTCTTGATCCGATTCTGGACTCAGAACTCCAGACCGTCCTTGCTTGGCTCAAAGCTCAGCAGATCACCGATCTCCTGCGAACCGCTGTTGACGACGCGGTCAAGTATGTCCTCGATGGGGCAAGAACTTGGCGGTTTGACCTCACGGACCCCGCCGTCGATTCTGATGAACGGTCCTCGGTCGGTACGAAGCTTCAGTATCACGTAATAGAAGAGCTCGGACTGAAGAAGGAGCCTCCTCTCGACACCACGATCATGGGCATCGCCGTAGAGATCAAAGGGACGATTCGCGACACTTGGATGATCCCGCGCGAGGGGCAGTGCGAGGTCACTCTCATGATCCGGATTGACGCTAAAGCGCACCTCTTCGAGGCCAGGCTGATGCGTGTACACCGTGCCTGGCTGACCGGCAAGAAGGGGAATCGCGACCTAAAGCGCTCACCGCGTGCTGACGCAGTGCGCCGCTACTCGCAGGTTGTGGTGCCGCCGACGCCCTTGCCCCCAGAGCCGTTGAGGCTCTTGGATCGCGCATCCTTAGATGTCGTATTCGGTAACGACGGCTTGCGGAAGAGGCTCATCGCCTTGTTTGCGGCCCTTCCAGAGATTGTTATTCCCCGTGGGTCTATCGGGATTGTAGGAGCAGGTCTTCGAGACCCGATGAAGCGCGCGAGGGAAGCCAAGGTCGAGCTGCGGGAGAAACACGGACTTATCGTCCTTGTGGGCACGTGGCCTGCAGAACGTACGCTCGCGCGAACGATGGGGTTCGACCTGAGCGACGAGGCCTGGGTTGCTGTGCATCTGGACACGTTTCAAGTTTACGGATTGCGCGTCCCGGAGCCCCGGTAGCGCCATCCGAGCTGAAGAATAGGGCCGCGAATCGCGTCCACGCGCACGAGGTCGGCCGCGCCGATGGACCTCACAGAGAACCCGGGAGCGTTCCGTTGTGCGCATGGCCGCGAGCTCTTGCGCGCGGCCGGGCGATTGGCCGACGTACGTCGCGAGTTCAGGCGCGCTCTCGCACCATCTCCTTGCGCAGATCGTTCAGCAGGGCACCATTCTCGACGCGCCAGAAGTACCAGGCGTCTTGAGCGAGATCAGCGAGGATGACGCGTACCGGTACGGCAAACAGCGCTCTGATCTACCCGGGTAGATCGCCCCGATTTCCCCCGGGAAATCGGGGCTCTACTCGAACCCACCAGTCAGCCGCCCCCGCATCCGCTCGCTGCTCTCGTTCATCCCGACGATCTCCACGCTCTTCCCCAGCGCCGCATACTTCGTCTCGATCGCATCCAGCGCGGCGACGGTCGACGCATCCCACACGTGCGACCCCGACAGATCGATGACGACCCGACAGGGGTCGGAAGAGTAAGAGAACAGCGTCGTCAGATCGTTGCTCGACGCGAAGAACAGCTCCCCGTCGACCACATAACGCGCAACAGAACCAGCGACAGTCCGCGTCACCGTCACGAAATGCGCCACGCGCCGCACGAACAGCACCGACGCGACCAGCACCCCTCCCACAACTCCCACCGCAAGATTGTGGGTGACCAAGACCAGAAGAACGGTAGAGAGCATCACGAACGTCTCGCTTTTCGGCATCCGCTTCAAGGTCGACGGACGCACGGAATGCCAGTCGAACGCGCCGATCGCGACCATGATCATGACGGCCACGAGAGCTGCCATCGGGATCGTCCCCACAAAGTCCCCGAAGACCACGACCAACAAGAACAGGAACACCCCGGCGCAGAACGTCGAGATGCGAGTCCTCGCCCCCGAGGCCTTCACGTTGATCATGGTCTGACCGATCACCGCGCAGCCGCCCATGCCGCCGAAGATCCCTGAGAGCACGTTCGCGACACCCTGCGCCCACGACTCACGGCTCTTGTTCGAGTGCGTGTCGGTGATCTCGTCGACGAGCTTCGCGGTGAGCAGCGACTCCATGAGCCCGACCAGCGCCACACCGAGCGCGAACGGCGCGATGATCGTGAACGTCTCCCAGGTCAGCGGCACGTTGGGGATGAACAGCGACGGCAGGCTCCGCGGCAACTCGCCCTGATCGCCCACGGTCGGTACGGCGATCGCGAACACGAGCACGACCGCGGTCACGATGATCACCGACACGAGCGGCGCCGGCACGACCTTGGTGATCTTCGGCATCACGAGCATCACGACGATTCCCAGTGCGACCAGCGGATACACCATCCAGGGCTTATCGATCAGCTGCGGGAACTGCGAGCTGAAGACGAAGATCGCCAGCGCGTTCACGAACCCGACCATGACGCTGCGCGGAATGAACCGCATCAGCTTCGCGACCCCCAGCACCCCGAGGATCACCTGGAACACTCCCGCGAGGATCACCGTCGCGATGACGTAATCCAGTCCGTACGCCGGTGCGACCGGCGCGATCACGAGCGCGACGGCACCAGTCGCCGCGGTCACCATCGCCGGACGCCCGCCGAGGAACGCGATCGACACCGCCATGATGAACGACGAGAAGAGTCCCACCTTCGGATCGACGCCCGCGATCACCGAGAACGCGATCGCCTCGGGGATCAGCGCGAGCCCCACGACGAGACCCGCAAGGACTTCGCGGGTCAGCATCCGCGGGCTCTTCAGCGTCTGAAGCACAGTGGGGTTGGCCCGATAGCGGGCGCGATCAGACATCGCGGTGGCAGACATGGATGCTCCAGAGAAGGGCGCCTCGAGAATGAGGCAGACGTTCCAGGGTAGAGCGGATGCCGTGGCGCCGAGTCATGTCGACAGACTCGGCGTCCCGTTGAGGCGCCTTCCGCCCCTGTCGCCGATGAGACATGATGAGGAGGACCGACGTCGAAGGAGACCGCCTTGCCGCTGCCCCAGACTTCGCCGAGCAACGTGGCATCCTCCGCCCTTCCCGGCGCGACCGTGATCGAGAAGATCCGGCGACTCGTGATCGTCTCGGTGATCGCTGCGTTCGCGTACGCGGTCTTCATGACCGCGAACCGAGGCTATTGCGCGGGCGGATTCGACGCACAAGGAGGTTTCATCGACGCTTCCGGTCGTGCCGTTGACCAAGCTCCTCGATGCGTGGAGCTGACCCTCGGCGCGAGCCCGCTGCTCTACGCCGGGATCGCGCTGTTCGTCGTCCTCGCGATCGGTCGGGCGACGAACGCGTCCACCGCGATGGCCACCAGGCGGAGCCTCAACCGCTCGGCCTTCGTCGTCGTCGGGATCGTGGTGTTCGCGATCGTCGTCTCTCAGATGTGGTTCCAACTGGTCCCGATCGAGGGCTTCGCCTCAGGGGGCGGGTCGATCTTCAGCCCCTTCCCCTTCGGGATCATCGACGTCGAGACCACACCGATGACCACACCCTGACGGGTGAGGCGGGTGGCGTTTCGTCTCGCTTCGCTCGCTCAACGACCGGCGGACGTCATTCGGCCTTCGGTTTGCGCCGTCCCGCTGACCGCGGCGGGTTCGCTCGCAGGTGTTCGCTGACCTGCGTCATCACCCGCGCGAGCACCTCGACATCCTCTTCCGCCAGCGGATCGATCAGCAGATCGCGGACGGCCTCGATGTGGCCGGGGAACACCTTCTGCAGCACCGCGCGTCCCTCCGCCGTGATCGCGACGATGGTGCTGCGCTCATCTTCGGGTGAAGGCGCGCGCGTGACCAGCCCGCGTTCCTCGAGCGACTGCGCCTGATACGTGAGCCCGCTGCGGCTGTACACGACGCCGTCGGCGAGATCCGTCATCCGCTGGCTGCCGCCAGGAGCGTCACCGAGCCGGGCGAGCAGCTGGAACTGCACGTAGCTGAGCTTGCCGACCTCGCGCAGCTGCTGCTCCACCGCGTGCCGCAGCAGGCTGCTCACTTCTGTGAAGGCGAAGTAGGCCGCGAGTTCCGTCGGGGAGAGCTGGGGAGGGTGTGTGCTCATGCACCCAGTATACGTGTTGCTTCGAATTCGAAGTAGTGTTACGCTCACCATATGCTTCGAATTCGAAGCAACAACGAAAGGATCAGAATCATGAAGGCAGTACGGTTCCACGAAGTGGGCGGCCCCGAAGTGCTCCGGTACGAAGAGATCGGGCAGCCCGCTCCGGCTGCGGGGCAGGTGCGACTGCGGGTCGCGGCATCCGCTTTCAACGCCGCCGACAACGGCATGCGCGCCGGCTTCCTCCCGATTCCGGTGGTGCTGCCTCACGTTCCGGGATACGACGTCTCCGGCGTCGTCGATGCGATCGGTGAAGGTGTCGACGGGTTCGCGGTGGGCGACGCGGTGATCGGCTTCCTGCCGATGGCCGAAGACGGAGGGGCGGCGGAGTACGCCATCGCCCCGGCCGACGCGCTCGTCGCAGCGCCGACGTCGGTGCCGCTGGCGGATGCTGCGGCATTGCCCTCGGTCGCACTCACCGCGCGTCAGGCCCTCTTCGATGACGGAAACCTCGAAGCGGGTCAGCGCGTGCTCATCGTCGGTGCGGGCGGCGTCGTGGGCAAGTACGCGATCGCCCTGGCGAAGCGCGCAGGCGCACACGTCATCGCCACTGCCAGCCCTCGGAGTGCGGATGCTGTCCGCGCGGCAGGCGCAGACGAGATCATCGATCACACGGAGACGGGTGTCGTCGACGCGGTCTCCGAGCCGGTCGACCTGCTGCTCAACCTCGCCCCCATCGAGCCGAGCGAGTTCACCGCACTGGTGCGGCTCGTGCGCGACGGCGGGACCGTGGTGAGCACCACGGCGTGGATGCCGGCTCCCGACGATGCCGAGCGAGACGTCCGCTCGGTGGTCGTCTTCGTCCGCAGCGACGCCGAGCGGCTAGTCGAGCTCGCGTCGCTGGTCGACAGCGGTGACCTCAAGCTCGAGGTCACCCGGCGCATTCCGCTCGCCGAGCTGCCGGCTCTGCACGCGGAGGCCGCCGCGGGGCGGATCAGCGGCAAGGTGATCGTCATCCCGTGAGGTGTGCGGGTCGAACGAGGATCGCGTTCCGCGCGGCGGGTGCACCGGCATCCGGCCCCGCGGAACGCGCTTCTCCTTGGCATGTAGTGACCCCGCGCCCGTCGCAGAGCGCTGAGCAAGATGCTGGACGCCGTGGCGGACCACTATGGCAGGCAGCGTCTCGCCGGAAGAACGAAACGACAAGGCGCAATCGCATAATTGGAAAGATCTGACTAGCAAGGTTGGCATTTAACTTGTCTGAATGCTCTCCGATTTGGAACCCGTGCCGTCTCGGGCGGATACTCGTGGCACCTGCGTCCGCCCTTGTCGACCGGCCTTCACCATGAATCCTGCCTCTGCTCTCGCGCCTGCGACCATCATCGCCGTCATCGGCGCCGGCCGTCTCGGCGGCGTTCTCAGCCGGGCGCTTCGGACGGCGGGATTCAGCGTCCTGGGACCGCTCCGTCGGGACCAGTCCATGCCATCCGCCGACATCGCGCTGCTGTGTGTTCCGGATGCCGCCATCCCCGCGGTGGCGTTCGTCGCGCGTTCGCATGTGCGCCTGGTCGCGCATGTCTCCGGCGCCACCGGCCTCGACGATGTCGATGTCAGCATCCATCCCCTCCAGACCTTCACCGGTGCCGAAACTCCTGACGTCTTCCACGGCATCGGCGCCGCGATCGACGGACGCACCGATGGCGACCGAGAGCTCGCCGCCGAGCTCGCCCGCGCCCTCGGCATGAACCCCTTCACGGTCACCGACCGGGTCGCTTATCACGCCGCCGCATCGTTCGCCTCGAACTTCGTGCTCACCGTGCTCGACGCCGCAGAGCAGCTCGCCACGGCCGCCGGCGTCGAGAACCCCCGCGAGATCCTCGCGCCGCTCGTCCGCCAGTCGGTCGACAACTGGCAGAGCCAGGGCGCGAAAGCGGCTCTCACCGGCCCGATCGCTCGCGGCGACGAGCAGACGGTCGCCCGGCAGCGCGAGGCTGCACCGGACAGGACCCTCTTCGACGCCCTCGCCGCCGCCACCCGAGCTCTGAAGGACCGCGCATGAGAACCGTCCGCACGATCGCCGAGGTGCGAGCGTCCGTCGCAGACGCGAAGACGAACCGAAAGAGGGTCGGCCTCGTCCCCACGATGGGCGCGTTCCACGAGGGGCACCTCTCCCTCATGCGCGAAGCGCGCGCGAACAACGATCTCGTCGTCGTCTCCCTCTTCGTCAACCCGACGCAGTTCGCGCCGAACGAAGACCTCAGCTCGTATCCTCGCGACGAGGCCCGCGACGCTGCGCTCGCCGAAGCCGAGGGTGTCGACGTGCTCTTCGCTCCGGCCCCTGAAGAGATCTACCCCGACGGCTTCGCCACGAACATCCACGTCGCAGGCCTCACCGACGTCCTCGACGGCGCGAGCCGCGGCGCGCACCACTTCGACGGCGTCGCCACAGTCGTCACCAAGCTGTTCGGCATTGTGCGCCCCGACGTCGCCTACTTCGGCCAGAAGGACGCGCAGCAGGTGCTCGTCGTGCGCCGCGTCGTGCGCGACCTCGACCTCGACGTGCGCATCGAGGCGTGCCCGATCGTGCGCGAACCCGACGGGCTCGCCATGAGCTCGCGCAATGTGTACCTCGATGCCGACGCCCGGCGGCAGGCGACCGCGCTGAACCGGGCCCTCGACGCCGCACAGGCTCTTCACGACGGCGGAGAGCGGGATGCCGGCAGCATCCGCACAGCCGCACTGAAGGTGCTCAAGGATGCCGGCATCCACCCCGAATATCTCGAACTCCGCGACGCCGAGACGCTCGAGCCGGTCGCCGACACCGCGAGAGACACCCTGCTCGCGGTCGCCGCCCGTGTCGGCGCCGCCCGCCTCATCGACAACCACGTACTGAAAGCGAGCCTCTGATGCGACGCACCATGCTGAAGTCGAAGATCCATCGCGCGACCATCACCGGCAGCGACCTGAACTACGTCGGATCGATCACGATCGACCCCGACCTGCTCGAAGCCGCCGACATCCTTCCGCACGAGCAGGTGCATGTCGTCGACGTCGACAACGGCGCCCGCTTCGTCACCTACACGCTGATCGGCGAGCGGGGGAGCGGCGTCATCCAGGTCAACGGCGCCGCCGCCCGCCTCGTGCACACGGGCGACACGATCATCGTGATCTCCTACGCTGAGTACTCGCCGAAGGATCTCGCCGACTATGAGCCCACCGTCGTGCACGTCGATCGTGCGAACGCGATCATCCGCGTCGACGACGCCGTCGGTGAGCTGGTGACGGCGTGAGCGCGCACGCGGCACCCACGAAGCGCCTCGCGCTGGGCGACCTCGCCGCGAAGAGGGATGCCGGTGAGCCGATCGTCATGGTCACCGCCTACGACTTCCCCAGCGCGCAGATCGTCGAGGCCGCCGGCGTCGACATCGTGCTCGTGGGCGACTCCGCCGCGATGACCGTGCTCGGCTACGACAGCACCGTGCCCGTCACGATCGACGAGATGCTCATGCTCACCAAAGCCGTGCGGCGGGGGCTCACGCGGCCGCTGCTCGTCGGCGACCTGCCGTTCGGCTCGTACGAGGCGTCCGACGAGATCGCCATCGCGACCGCCCAGCGCTTCATCAAAGAGGCCGGCGTCGACCTCGTCAAAATCGAACGCGGCGGGACCACCGTCGACCGGGCGCGTGCGCTCGTGAACGCCGGCATCCCCGTCGTCGGCCATGTCGGGCTCACCCCGCAGACCGCCACCGCCCTCGGCGGCTACCGCGCCCAGGGCCGCACGGCCGAGGCCGCGCTCGCCGTGATCGACGACGCCCTCGCCCTGCAGGCGGCCGGCGTCTCGCTGCTCGTCGTCGAAGCCGTGCCCTCCGAGGTGACCGCCGCGCTCATGCCGCTGCTCGACATCCCCGTGATCGGAATCGGAGCAGGAGCGGATGCCGACGGCCAGGTGCTCGTCTTCCATGACCTCCTCGGCATATACGCCGGCGGCGCGGCGAAGTTCGTCAAGCGCTACGCCGACCTGCGCGCGGCATCCGTCGAGGGCGTCGCCGCTTACGCCGACGAGGTGCGCGACGGCGTGTATCCGGGGCCTGAGCACGGGTACGGGATGCCGGAGGGCGAGGCCGCACGGCTGCGGGAGCTGATCGCGGGGCGGTAGTCGGCCGCCCGAGGTGCGTGTTGTGGTCGGCTCAGCGCGTTGGAGCGGCATTGCGGCGCACCTCGAGGGCTCGAAGTCGGCGCGCCGCCGCCCCGCCTACTCCGCCCGGCGCACCCGCAGCACGAGGGCCACCAGGGCGAGGGCGATCACGACGAGTCCGTATCCCACGCACACCGGCCCCAGCCCGAAGACTCCCACGAGCAGGCCGGCCACAACCGCCGGAACTCCGAACGCCAGGTAGGCCAGCAAGTAGATGACCGCGAACGCATCGGCGCGTTCGGATGCCGGGATGCGCGGCGCAAGAGAGGCGACGACTCCCGAGAACGCGGTGCCGAAGCCCATGCCGGTGATGCCGGCAGCGACGAGGTAGAACGTCAGTGATCCGGTGGCGAGCGCGGCGAGCGACAGGGCCGTGCCGGTGGCGAGCGCCGCGGTTCCGAAGATCGTCATGGTGCGCGCTCGCCGGCCGCGCATGACGAACGCGGTGACCGCGCCGACACCGGCGAGCAGTGCGACAGTGAGTCCCTGCCACACGTGGGCGGTGCCGCCGAGTTCGCCGTGCACGATGTTCGCACCGAGGGAGAGGAACAGTCCACCGGTCGCCCATCCGGCGACGACGGCAGGTGCGCTGCGCCAGAAGTCGGTGCGGATGCTCGCGGGGATGGAGAGCCGGAAGCTCAGCGACGCCCAGGCGCCGGGCTTGCGAGGCGCGGTCTCGGGAAGGAACAGGAGGATCACCGCGATCGCGACGTAGATCACGGTGAGAGCGGAGAACACGTCGACGAGCGCGTCGCGCGTGAGATCGAGCATGATGCCCGACACGAGAGCGCCGACAGCCAGACCGATGCCCGGGCTCAGAGAGTTCCACAGGGCCGCGCGCTGCGGTTGTCCTGTGGGCGCGAAGTCGAGCACGGTCGCGGAGAGCGCCGCGATCAACAGGCCGCTCGCGATGCCCTGTGCGATGCGCGCGAGGAAGAGGATGGCGACGGCATCCGCGTGCCAGAACAGCAGCATGCTGACGGCGAGCAGTACGAAACCGGCGATCGCGACGGGGCGCCTGCCGATGTGATCCGACAGCGAGCCCGCGGTGAGCAGAGTCAGCAGCAACGCGATCGCGTACACGGCGAACACCGCGCTGATCACGACGGCGTCGAATCCGATGTCGTGGGCGAGCACGGGATAGAACGGCGATGGCGCGCTCGCGGCCACCATCATCAGGATCTGCGCGACGACCGCCAGCACGAACCCGAAGCGGGTACGCGACGCGGAGGGGACGGATGCGGGAGCGGATGCCGTGCGCGGTGGCACGACGATCGAATCAGTGGCGGGCATGGCAGCTCCTTGAAGGTCCGCGAGTCTTCGGTTCGAGAATCATCGAACTATCGGAGCGTACTCGCCAATCTGTAATTGTTCAAGTATTCTCGAACTATGCCCGGAGATCTGCCGCATCCCGAGCGCGCCGAGATCCAGCTGACCGACGTGCTCTTCGCTCTCAGCGACCCCGAACGTCTCGCCATCGCCCGGCAGCTCGCCGACGGCCCGCTCGACATGGCGGAATGCCACGCGACCGACCCGAATCTGCCGAAGTCGACCAAGTCGCACTTCATGAAGGTGCTCCGCGAAGCGGGCGTCATCCGCAACGAGCCCAACGGACGCCGTCGCACATTGACGCTCCGCCGCGACGAGCTCGACGAGCTCTTCCCCGGGCTGCTCGACTCCGTGCTGCGGGGCTGATCGGGCGCAGCATCCGCTCGCCAGCCCTTTCTGCCTTGCACTGGGGAAGGCATCCTGCGCTTCAGAAGGAAGGATGTCCGAGAACGATCCTTCCGAAGCGCGAAAGACCTTCCGTGGGGCAGGGGTGAGAGCGCGAGGGGCAGCGGGAGCGGGCGGGCCAGGGCGACCGGGCGTGCGGCTAGGACGCGAGCTGCGCGCGACTCCCTTGGGCGGGTTGCGGGCTGACCTCGGCCCAGACGGCGTCGAGCGAGAGGCCGAGGACGTGCGTGATGGCGGCGATCGTCGAGAACGCGGGCGTCGCCACGCGGCCCGACTCGATCTTGCGCAGAGTCTCGGGCGAGACGCCGGCGTCGAGGGCGACGCTCAGCATCGAACGCTCACCGCGCGCTCGCCGCAGCAGGGCGCCGAGTCGTTCTCCGCGTTCGACCTCGGCGGGAGTGAGCGGCATCCGGACCATCATGATGACGATTCTAGTACCGGGATAGTATTACCGGGATAGTTATTGGAAGGCGTGAACCGTGATCGAAATACTGACCCCCGAAGAACTGGACCGAGCGCGCGACACCGGCGCTCTCGTCGGCGGCATTCTGCAGTCCCTGAAGGAGCGCGCGACGGTCGGGGTGAACCTGCTCGATCTCGACGCGTGGACGAAGGAGATGATCGAGGATGCCGGAGCCGAGTCCTGCTACGTCGACTATGCGCCGTCCTTCGGACGCGGCCCCTTCGGTCACTACGTCTGCACGGCCGTCAACGATGCCGTGCTCCACGGGATGCCGCACGACTACGCACTGGCCGACGGCGATCTGCTCACGCTCGACCTCGCCGTCACGCTCCGCGGCATCGCGGCCGACGCGGCGATCAGCTTCGTCGTTGGCCAGACGGCGTCGCCCGACGACCTCGCGATGATCGAGACAACCGAGCGTGCGCTGGCGGCCGGCATCGCGGCGGCGCGACCGGGCGCCCGCGTCGGCGATCTCTCGCGCGCGATCGGCACCGTGCTGCGCGCGGCCGGCTATCCCATCAACCGCGAGTTCGGAGGCCATGGTATCGGCTCGACCATGCATCAGGACCCCCATGTGGCCAACGACGGGCGACCGGGGCGTGGCTACATCCTGCGTCCGGGGCTGCTGCTCGCGCTCGAGCCGTGGGTCATGTCCGACACCGATCAGCTGGTGACGGACGACGACGGTTGGACTCTCCGCAGTGCGACCGGATGCCGCACCGCCCATACCGAGCACACGATCGCGATCACCGAGACCGGCGCGGAGATCTTGACCCTGCCGCCGATCGCCTGACACCGCTGTCCTGCGGCGACAGTCCGCGCTCGCATCCGGTCCGAGCGTCCGGCCAGTGCGTTGCTCAAGAAGGCGGGGCGGACCACATGCGGGACAACCCGCGCGCGCGCATGGCCTCAGCGGCGACGTACGCGTCGTCCACGAAGCGCCGTGTGAGGCGGGTGTAGTGCTCGACCTCCCGCTTGCTCCACCCGTCGAGTACCAGAGCGATCATGTCGTCTCCGAGATCGAACACATGCTGCGCTGCTTCGAGCCCCGCGGCAGTGAGGCCCACGAGAGTCGCTCGCGCATCCGTCGGATCCGGCGTGCGCTCCAACCAACCGTTCGCTTCGAGGCGGTGCAGCATCTTGCTGACGTTGGATGCGCCCGTCTTCAGGCTCTCTGCGATCTGCGACGGCCGCAGCGGACCCGAGAACCCGAGCAGTCGGAGCAGTTGATGAGACGACTGATCCAGCGGCTCGCCTGACCGCGTCAGCACCTCGGATTGGAAGCGCGGGGATTCCCACAGGTAGATGAGCCGGCTCAGGTCGGTCAGGAGGTCGGATCTGTAGCTGGTCGAGCCATCTGGATCCCGACCATCCTCAGCAGTTGCCATACGGCGACCCTACCGCGGGAACATTCTCAACCCGGGAATAAGCTGTCGTATACGACAGTTATTGCTGTCGTAGACGACAGTAATACTACTGACGTCGCCGCATGGATCCACCGTGGATTCATGCGCCATTCGATGGGAGAGAACGCACATGAACACCATTCCCGACGGCCCGGTCGCCGAGTTCATCGACGCCACGAACCGACACGACGCCGACGCGCTGCTCGCCGTATTCGCACCGACCGCGACAGTGCGAGACGACGGCTCCGACTACACGGGGTCGGCCGAGATCCGGCGGTGGATTCAGGAGCACCAGATCGCACCGAAGATCACCCTCGATCCGACGTCCTACGACGAAGCAGATGAGAAGACGGCACCGCTGAGCTCACGGCGTCTGCGGACGGCGACTTCCCCGGCGGGCCGCTGCCGTTCACCTTCGATTTCACCCTCGAGAGCGGCCGGGTCATCGCACTCGGCATCCGCCTCGCGCACTGACATCAACTGGAGCGGCTCTTCCGCCGCGCACCGCGGTCGCTGATCTCGCGGCCGCACGATGGGACCGCCAGGGCCCGCGAAAGGACACCATGATCGACTCCACAACCCTCAACGGCAAGCGTGCACTCGTCTCCGGAGGAACGAAAGGCACCGGGCGAGCAGTCGCGCAGGCGCTCGTCACGGCCGGCGCCCACGTCACCGTCTTCGGGCGCTCCAGGCCCGATCCCTCCCACCCCGCGCATGACGCGCAGATGGCCGACGTCACCGACGCCGCGGAGCTCGGCGCTTTGGCTCAGCGCGTCGGCGAGGTCGACATCCTCGTTCACGTGGCCGGAGGATCCGACGAGCCCGGTGGCGGCTTCCGTGCCCTCGGCGACGAACACTGGGATCATGCGCTCCGACTCAACCTCCTCGGAGCGGTTCGTCTCGATCGGGAGATCATCCCCGGCATGATCTCCCGCGGTGGCGGCGCGGTGGTCCATGTGTCCTCGATCCAGGCGCAGATGCCCCTGTTCGACGGAACGCTGGCGTATGCCGCGGCGAAAGCAGCTCTCAGCACATACAGCAAGGCACTCGCGAACGAGTGCGCGCCGCTCGGCGTGCGCGTCAACACCGTCTCGCCGGGATTCATCCGCACGCCCTCGGCCGAAGCGCTCATCAGCCGCCTCGCGACAGCCCGCGGCACCGACCGCGACGCCGCGCGGCAGTCGCTGATGGATTCGCTCGGGGGCATCCCGCTCGGTCGCCCTGTCGAATCCGAAGAAGTCGCGAATGCCGTCGCCTTCCTCGTCTCCGCCGCGGCCTCCGGCATCGTCGGTGTCGATGTCAATGTCGACGGAGGAACCGTTCCGACCCGATGACGGATGCCGTCGGGTTGACGCACCGGGCGGCGCCGGCGCCGCTGGCCGATGGGCGCGGGCGAGCCTTAGAGTGGCGCCATGCCCATCGAGCCTCCGGAGTGGATCGAGGTCGAGCTGACCAGTCACCGCAGCGCGGTCGGTCAGCGCTGGGTCGCGGTGGTGCTGGCGCTCGCCGGCGTCGTCGGCCTGGTGCTCAGCTTCTTCATGGAGCCCGAGTGGTGGGCGGTCATCTCCCTGGGCCTCGTGAGCCTGTTCATCGTGGTCATCGGCATCAGCCTCTGGTTCAACGCCGGGGCGAACGCGGCGGCGACGGTCGCGCTGCGTGAGTCGGGCACGCAGGCCGCTCTCCGGGTGCTGTCGGCGGAATTGGTCGCCGATGACGGCGTCATCTATCGCCTGCTGCTCCGTGTGCCCGTGGACGAACTCGTGGTCGTTCAGCACCAGTGCAGTCAGGGCCAATGCATCGACGCTGCCGGTGGGGCTCCGGGCACCGAGGTGCCCGCGCTCCTCGACAGGGCCACGAAGTCGTGGGGTGTCATCCACGGCCGCCTCGGCGGCTGAGATTCCCATCCCACTCACAGTCTCAACGACATATCGTTAGCTATCGCTACCTATATCGGGAGGTCATCATGAACAACGCATTCCCCTCAGGTCCGTTCGGTGGAGCGAATCCGGCATCCGCTCTCTTCGACGCCATGGAGCAGCTCCGCAAGTCCTTCGATCCGCGTCCCAGCGGCGGTTCGCGCATGGCGCGCGGCGACGTCCGCACCGCCGTCCTGTCGCTCCTCGCCGAGAAGCCCATGCACGGCTACCAGATCATCACCGAGATCGCCGAGCGCAGCGGCGGCAGCTGGAAGCCGAGTGCCGGTTCGGTCTACCCGACCCTGCAGCTCCTCGCCGACGAGGGCCTCATCACCGCCGAAGAGCAGAACGGCCGCAAGACCTACTCGCTGACGGATGCCGGAGCAGCGGTCGCCGCCGAGGCGACCGAGACCCCGGCGCCGTGGGAGGCCTCCGGTCCGCGCGATCACACGCGCTTCAGCGCACTGCCGAAGGCAGGCGTCGACCTCGCTGCCGCCGCAGCCCAGGTCGGCCGCACCGGTTCGCCCGAGCAGGTGCAGCAGGCCATCGACGTGCTCGATGAGGCTCGCCGTAGGCTGTACTCGATCCTCGCCCAGGACTGATCGGATGCCGGCGCGACAGCCGGCGGGAGGAACGAGATGACGGATGCCGAGCCCGGTCGCGCGCCCCGTTCGTTGAGCGAGGGAGCGCCAGCGCCCGAGACGAGACCCGTTCCGTCCCGCTCGTTGAGCGAGGAGCGCAGCGACGAGATGAAACGCGAGTCTCCTGCGTCGAGTTCGGCTGACGGCGTTTCGTCTCGCTTCGCTCGCTCAACGACCGGGGATGGCGACGACGTTTCGTCTCCCTCCGTTCGCTCAACGACCGGGGGCGCTGACGGCGTTTCGTCCCGCTCAACAACCGATGCGGCGCGCGGTCCGGCCGACCAGGCGCGATACCGGCGCATCCTCGGCTTCGCGTCTCGCCAGTTGATCCAGCTGTGGTGGTTCGAGCTGTTCCTGCCCCGCATCGGCTTCGGCCGGATCTCCGACCGCACGCGCACGCACCGCCTGCAGATGCTGGCTCGACGGTTCCATGCGCTCGCGGTCGAGCTCGGCGGACTCATGATCAAGGTCGGGCAGTTCCTCTCGTCGCGCCTCGACGTGCTGCCGCCCGAGATCACCGATGAGCTCGCGGGTCTTCAGGACGAGGTGCCTGCCGTTCCTTTCGCGCAGATCAGGGAGATCGCCGAAGCCGAGCTCGGCGCCCCGCTGCAGCAGATCTACGCGTGGTTCGACGAGGTGCCCGTGGCCGCGGCATCCCTCGGCCAGGCGCATCGCGCCCGGCTCTCGGCCGCCGATGCCCTCGACACCGGGCTCGGCGAGGTCGTCGTCAAGGTGCAGCGCCCCGGCATCGACCGGGTGGTGGCGACCGATCTCGCCGCGCTCCGCCGCGTCGGCCGCTGGTTGAGCCGCGTGCACGCGGTGTCGAGCCGCGTCGACGCCCCCGCGCTGGTCGAGGAGTTCGCGCACACCAGCCTCGAAGAGATCGACTACCTGCACGAGGCCGCGAGCGCCGAGCGGTTCGCCGCCGACTTCGCCGACGACGACAGCATCCGCACCCCCGCCGTCGTGTGGGCGCGCAGCACGCGCCGTGTGCTCACCCTGGAAGACGTCACCGCGATCAAGATCAACGACACCGACGCGCTGCGAGCTGCGGGCATCGACCCGGGACGCGTGGCCGACGCCTTCGCCCGCGCGATGTTCGACCAGGTGTTCGCCCACGGTTTCGTGCACGCCGATCCGCACCCGGGGAACGTGTTCGTCGAGCCGGTCGTCCTTTCGGCTCGGTCGGCTTCGCCGTCCTCGCTCAACGACCGAGAGTTCCGCCTCACCTTCATCGACTTCGGGATGATGGCCGAGGTGCCGGCATCCCTCCGCGGCGGCCTGCGCAGCCTCGTGATCGCCATCGCGACGCGCGACGGCCGAGCCATGATCGAGGCCGCCCGCACGATCGGCGTCCTCATGCCGACCACCGACACCGCCGACCTCGAACGAGCGCTCACGGCGCTGTTCGATCGATTCGGCGGCATGGGCTTCGGGCAGTTGAAAGACGTCGACCCGCGTGAGTTCCAAGACTTCGGCGACCAGTTCGGACACGTGATGCGCTCGCTGCCGTTCCAGCTGCCCGAGCGTCTGCTGCTGCTCATCCGCGCCGTCTCGCTGACGTCGGGCATGTGCAGCGCGCTCGACCCCGACTTCAACGTGTGGGACGCCGTCGAACCCTACGCCACCCAACTGCTCGGCGAGGAGAGCGCGGGGCTGGTGCAGGACATGGCCAAGCAGGCGGCCGCCAGCGCCGGCATCCTGTGGCGGATGCCGCAGCGCCTCGATTCGCTCCTCACCCGCGTCGACGCGGGTGAGGTCAGCTTCGACACCTCGCGGCTCGAGCACCGCCTCGACAGACTCGAGCACGTCGCGCGGCGCATCGCCTCCGGTGTGCTGTTCGCAGCGCTGCTCGTCGGCGGCGCGATCCTGCTGGCACCCGCGCCGCCCCTCGGCATCGTGCTGATGGGCGTCTCGGTGCTGCCGCTGCTGCACGCCGTGTTCGCGCGACCGCCGCGCTGATCGCACCGCGCGGGTGGGGGACAGCATCCGTCCATCCGGCGTTCATCTGCGACCACTACCTGTGGGACACGTGACTCTCCGTTCCTCTCTCTCGTGCGCGGCCGTCGTCGCCGCCGTCATGTCCCTCGCGGTCGCCGCCCCCTCGCAGGCCGCCGAGGCCCCGGCCGACCCGGGCGATTTCTACAGCAGCAAGCAGCCCTACGTCCCGCCGACCGACGCGGACGTCGCCGCCTATCAGCAGGCGCCCGCCGGATACGCGCCGCTCGCGACCGAGACCGTGGCGCGGCACGGCTCGCGTGGTCTGTCGGGCTACAAGTACGATCTGCTGCTGCACCGGCTCGCCGAGACCGCCCAGGCGGAGGGCGGGTTCCTCACGCCCGAGATCGGAACCGAGTTCCTCACGAACCTCGACGCGATCACCGCGGCCAACGTCGAGAACGGCTACGGCATGCTCACCGGCCAGGGCGAGACGCAGCACCAGGGCATCGGCGAGCGGGCCGCCGCCCGCAACGCGGCGCTCTTCGCGGATGCCGGCAATCGCATCGTCGCGGAGACCTCGGGTGAGCCGCGAGCGACGGAGTCGGGCGAGAACTTCCTCCTCGGGCTCGGCGACGCGGGGCTCGCGCTCGAGCCGCGACCCGATCTGCTGTACTTCCACAAGGTCGAGAACCCCGACGGCACCGAGAAGGCGCCGGGCACTCCCGAACGCGAGGGCGCCGAGGCCTACGAGGCGTACATCGAGGCGCAGACCGATGACGGGGGCACGATCGCAGCAGCCACCGAGTTCATCGAGGAGCGCCCTGAGTCGGTGCGGGTGTCGGAGGAGCTGCTCTCGGGCATCTTCACCCCGGCGTTCATCGCGGCGATGGGAGCGGATGACGCCCACACCTGGTACGCGACAGTCGACGGCACGAAGGGCGGCGCCCCCGCGTGCGCTCCCGGTGCCGACCCGGCCGCCGATCCCGACGCGTGCAGCGACCCGAAGAAGTCGATCAAGAGCGCTGTGGATGCCGCGATGACCCTCTACAACCTGTACATCATCGCCGCCGACATGGAGCAGGAGAACGTATCCCCGCACGAGTTCGACTTCGCCCAGTACTTCGACGGGCGAGAGGCCGATGCCGAGTGGTTCGCCTATCTGCTCGACACCGAGGACTTCTACGAGAAGGGGCCGAGCCTCGCCGGACACGACGAGACCTACACGGTCGCCCAGCCCCTGCTGGACGACTTCTTCCGGGTGATCGACGACCGCGCTGCGGGCGGTGATGTGGCGGCGACGTTCCGCTTCGCGCACGCGGAGACGATCGTTCCGTTCGCGGCGCTCCTGAAGCTTCCGGGTTCGACCGTGCCCGCTCCCGACGTGGCGGCACCGGCATCCGTCTCGGATGTCTTCGACTACGCGTCGAACCCGTGGCGCGGGGCTCAGGTGACGCCGATGGCCGCGAACGTGCAGTGGGACGTGGTGTCCCGAACGGGCGTCGACCCCGCGACGGGCACCTCGTACACGCCGCTCGTGCGCATGCTCTACAACGAGCGCGAGATCGCCTTCGCCGACGGATGCCGTCCGGTCGCCGAGGGGTCGCACTGGGTCAAGGTCACCGAGCTCAAGCGCTGCCTCACCGGCGCCGCGATGGCCGAGAGCCCCCTGATCGGCGACACAGCGCCCGTCGACGACACGGTCCCGGGGCCGGAGCTCGCTGCGACGGGTGGCGGAGCGGATGCCGCGACCTGGATTCTCGGCATCCTGCTGTTCGTGGTGGGCGCGGGGGCTGCGTCGCGGCGCCGCGCATTGCGCGACTGACTCCTTTTGCAATCTAAGGGTTGCATGTCGTGAGATGATGTGCAACTCTGGGATTGCAATCAGAGCGGTTGCATCTGGAGAAGGAGGCATCATGGTGAACGAGATCTCGAACCCCGCAGCCGTCGTCGATGAGGAGACGTTCTCGGTGCGGCGGACCATCCGCATCGCCGCATCCATCGACAAGGTGTGGCGCGCCGTCGCCGAACCCGAGCATGTCTCACGGTGGTTCGGACACGTCGCCCTCGACGGCTCCGGAGCCGGCGCCACCGGCACGATGACCTTCCCCGACTACGGGGCGATTCCGCTGCGCGTCGAGGCTTTCGACGAGCCGAACCTCATCGCGTACCGGTGGGGCAACGACGATGCGCAGGATGAGCGCCCCGATGTGCTCGATCCCGAGACGTCGACCGTCTTCACGTTCACGCTCGAGCCCGTCGACGGCGGAACCCAGCTCACGGTCGTCGAGTCGGGATTCGAGCGCACCTCGGCTCCCCTCGCGAATCTCGAAAGCCACCGCACCGGATGGAACGAGGAGCTCGACAAGCTCGTCGCCCTGGTCGAGGGCGAAGCGTGACCACCGACACCCTGCTTCCCGTGTTCTCGGCGCTCGCCGACGAGACGCGATGGAGCATTCTGCAGGCGCTCGGAGAAGCGGATGCTTCGGCATCCGCTCTCGCGGGCCGCGTGCCGGTCAGCCGTCAGGCCATCGCCAAGCACCTCTCCGTGCTGCAGGAGGTCGGTCTGGTCGAGCCGATCCGGGTCGGGCGCGAGGTGCGCTTCCGGGTGATCGGCGCCGAGCTCTCCGCCACTGCCGCGAGGCTCGACGCGATCGGCCGCGAGTGGGATCGTCGTCTCGCCGCGATCAAGGGGATCGCGGAGGGGCTCTGAGGATCGGCGACCGGTCGGATCTGCCGACTGGTGCCGTTCGTCGGCGTGGAATCCGTCTGCATGCTGAATCGGGCCGTTTCGGCATGCAGACGGAATCTCGGCATGCAGACGGCACCGCACTGCACATTCGTGCCGCCGACCGCAACCCACTGATGTGCAGGGCGATGCCCCTCTAACCTCGGCGGGACGAGTTGTCGACGGTGAGGAGGGATTCGTGTCCCGCAATGTGAGGGTGCTTCACTGCACACCTGAAGACGTGTTCGACGTGCTGGGCGACGGCTGGCTTTATCCGTCTTGGGTCGTGGGGGCCTCTCGAATGCGCGACGTCGACGCGTCGTGGCCGGCACGCGGGGCGGAGCTGCATCACTCGTTCGGTGTCTGGCCCGCGCTGATCGACGACAAGACCGTGGTGGAAGAGTACGACCCGCCGCGCCGCATGGTCATGCGTGCTCGCGGCTGGCCGGTCGGAGAGGCGAGGGTCTTCCTCGAGGTGAAGGAGCGCGGAGGCGACTGCGTCGTGCGCATCCGCGAAGAAGCGGTCGCCGGGCCCGGGCGGTTCGTTCCGCGTGCCCTGATGGACATGTTGCTGCACTGGCGCAACGACGAGACCCTGCACCGGCTCGCGTACCTCGCCGAGGGGCGTGCGGCGCCCTCGGAATACATCGTGTCGCGCAGGCGAGTGGTGCCTGAGCGATTGAACCCTTAGGGCTGCACGGAGGGATCGAGGTCCTTCGCCAGAAGATCATCTGCGTGTTCCGGATCGAGCCCAGAGGCCCAGACTCGCCCCCCGACAGCGAGATCACGGAGGAATCGTGTCAGCTCCTCCTCGTCGTACGGGGCTTCCTCGTCGAGCCACCAGGTGAGGATGCCGACGATCTCGCCAGCCCATGCCCGCGCCACGAAAGGGATCGGCAGTCGGGGGGTGACCCCGCTGCGAGCGGCGCGACGATCGAATGTCTCCTCGGCCTGAGCGACGAGGAAATGGGTGAGTTCGCGCAATGCCTGCCCGTTTCCCTCGCCGCGCAGAATGATCCGATATGCGTCGCGCTCGCGAGCGGCCAGTTCGAAGAGGTGTCGAACGGGTAGACCCGAGAAGCCGAGCGGACGCGCTTCCTCGATGCCGGGGAGCAGCCTTTGGCGTTCGAGGGCCAGGTCGGAGACGAAATCGCTGAGCAGGCTGTCTTTGTCGCGGTAGTGCGTGTAGAACGTCGCCCGCGACAGATCGGCGGACGTGACGATGTCTTCGATCGTGACGGCATCGAAGCCCTTCTCGAGGACGAGTTCGATGAACGCATCGCGGATCGCCCGCTTCGAGCGGCGCACCCGGCGATCCTCGCCTGTTCTCATGAATTTCTCCTCGTGGGATTGACGCCGCATTCCCACAGAGTATATTCCTAGACACAACGTTCAGTACTGAACAGCATGTCTACCAATGGAGGAAGCATGAATCTCGGAAGGTTCGTTCGGGCGACTGCGGCCGTGCAGCCGGGTGCAGAGGCGGTCGTCGCCGGGGAGTCGAGGCTCACCTACGCACAGCTCGATGAAGCGAGTGATCGTCTTGCGGCAGCTCTCATGGATCGGCACGGTTTGGTGCGCGGCGATGTGGTTGCCGTGCTCGGATGGAACTGCGCCGAGCTGGTCATCACCGAGGTCGCGCTGTACAAGGCGGGGCTGGTTCGCGCGCCTATCAACGCTCGGCTCGGCGTCTCCGAAGTGCACGACGTTCTGGCCGATGCCGGAGTGAAGGTCCTCATCGCGGATGTGGACCACATCGATCTCGTACGCAGCGCTCTCGCTTCGGTGACCGTGGATACCGTCATCACCATCGGTGGCGCGAGCGACCTCGGAATCTCGTTCGTCGATGCTCTGGCATCCGTGGAGCGGAGGGCCGTGGATGTCGAGTGCAGTGAAGCGGACACCGCCGTTCTGCACTTCACCTCCGGGTCCACGGGCAAACTGAAAGCCGCCGTCCACACGTACGGGAATCGGCTCGCGCTCATTCGCAAGTCGCTGATGCACCCCGATGGCTACGTGGGGCCCGGCGGCCGAGAGATTCTGGCAGGCCCTATCACCCACGCGTCAGGGATGCCGATGATGGGCGTGTTCCGCGCCGGCGGATGCGTGATCGTGATGCGCACATGGGATCCGATCGAGTTCCTCAAGACCGTCGAGCGGGAGAAGGCGACGCACGCGTTCGTGGTGCCCACGATGATCAACATGATCCTTGCCGTCCCCGACGTGGGCCGCTTCGATCTGTCGACTCTGAAGCACCTCATCTACGGGGGCGCGCCGATGTCGCCCGCGCGAATCCGTGCAGCATGGAAGCACCTGGGCCCCGTGCTGACGCAGGGGTTCGGGTGTGCCGAGACGACATCGGTGGTGATGCTGCTCAGCACCGATGACCACCGTCGCGCCATCGAAGACGGCGACGAGGAACTGCTCCTCAGCTGCGGGAGGGCGATCTTCGATGCCGAGGTCCGCGTCGTCGATGAAGCCGGAGCTCAGGTCGCACCAGGAGAGATCGGCGAGCTCGCCGTACGCGGCCCGGACATCGCCCATGGCTATCACAATGAGGAAGCGCTGACGGCGGAGACGTTCCGCGGCGGGTGGTTCCACTCGGGCGATCTCGCCCGGTACCGGGAGGACGGATACATCTTCATCGTCGACCGGAAGAAGGACATGATCATCTCGGGCGGGTACAACATCTACTCCGTCGAGGTCGAGGCGGCTCTGCTGCAGCATCCGGGAATCTTCGACGCCGCCGTGATCGGCGTCCCCGACGAGGAATGGGGGGAGGCTGTCAAGGCTGTCGTCGTCCCGCATCCCGGCGTGATCCTCGACGAGGTGGAAGTCATCGAATTCTGCGCGGCCCGCCTGTCACGACTGAAGAAACCCCGTTCGGTCGATGTCGTCAGCTCGCTCCCCGTCAACCAGAACGGCAAGACCGACCGCCGCGCGATCCGAGAACGCTTCTGGACCGCCGACGGGCGCCGGGTCGCCTGACACGACGTCCTCACCTGAACCTGCTCCGACCCGAAAGAGACCCGAACCGATGACATTCACGCTCGACCCCGATTACTCCGCAGACCCGAAGCTGCAGGACCTCATCGCGCAGCTGCGACGCTATCTGATCGAGGAACTCATCCCATACGAGCAGAAGCTCGGGCTCACCCCTGAGACCAAGGTCACTCGTGCACAGCTCGAACCGGTCTGGCATCGCAGTCGGGAACTCGGCTTCTACGGGATCGCTCTGCCGCCCGAACTCGGCGGTCAGGGATTGTCGACGTATGCCCTCTGCGCACTGAAGGAAGAGCTCACGGCGCACGGATCCGTGCTGTCGCATTCGGTGCTCGGCGACATGGGCGGCCCGCTGCGGGCCGGATCCATCATGCAGTACGCCACACCCGGTCAGCTCGAGAAGTATCTGATGCCGGTCATCCGCGGAGAACGCGCCTGCTGCTTCTCGATCACTGAGCCGGATGCCGGATCCGACGTGCGGCGCATGCGCACGACAGCTCGTCTCGACGGCGACGAGTACATCATCGATGGAGGGAAGGTCTTCAGCTCGGCCGCTCCGTTCGCGGACTTCGCGATCGTCGTGGCGCGCATGGACGGCGAGGACGAGCAGTACAGCGCGTTCCTCGTCGATCTGGATGCTCCCGGTGTCACCGTGCGCGACGGCGAGATCCCGATGTCCGGGCAGCAGATCGAGGGCGACATCGACTTCGTCGGCGCCCGCATCCCCGCTGCGAACCTGCTCGGTGAAGTCGGTCAGGGTCTGCGGATCGGGATCGGACGGATCAACATGAACCGTCTGCTGCACAGTCCCTCCATCATCGGAGCCGCTCGCCGGGCGTGGACGCTGTCAGTCGAATACGCGCGCACGCGCATCATCAACGGGCGGCCGCTGATCCAGTTCCAAGCCATCCAGCACAAGCTCGCCGACATGGCCACCGACCTCTACGCCGCCCGTTCGATGGTGATGGCCACCGCCGCGAAGGTCGACCGCGGTGAAGACGTATCCGTCGAGGCGAACATGTGCAAGCTGTTCACGGCCGAGGCCTGCTTCCGCATCGCGGATGAGGCCGTGCAGATCCACGGCAAGGCCGGGCTCACCCAGGGCAATGAAGTGGAGCAGCTGTTCCGCACACTGCGGATGTACCGCATCGTCACGGGAACCAGCGAGATCCATCGAAACGCGATCGCGAAAGCACTCGCCTGAGCACGAGTTCGCATCCGCCCTCGCACCTCCTCCGCAATGACGCACCAAGGAGAATCATGACCCGTCCCACTGGCACTGCCGGAGTGCTCACCCGGATTCCCGCCGACGCTCGCGGCATCATCGCTCTGCTGATAGTCCTCGAGTTCGTCGCGGGACTTCTGCAGGGCTTCTACGACCCGCTCGTGAAGCTGTTCGCGCAGGCCTACGAGGTCTCAGACGGGCACATCATCTGGTTCCACACCCTGCAGGGCCTGTCTGCGGCGGTCACCGTTCCGTTGCTGGCCAAGTTCGGCGACATGTTCGGCCACCGCCGCATCCTGCGCATCGCCGTCGGAATCGTGATTGCGAGCACGCTGCTCACCGCGCTCGCACCCGACTTCCCGCTCCTTCTCGCCGCGCGGATCCTCGCAGGACCGATCGCGGTCTGGCTGCCGCTGGAGATCGCACTCGTGCACCAGCGCGTCGATCACGCCACCGCGCGTCGGGTGATCGGATGGCTCGTCTCCGTGCTCGTCCTCGGCGCTGTGATCGGCAACATCCTCGGAGGCCTCTCAGTGACCCTGGTGCCCTTCTCCGTGGCGCTGTACGTGCCCGTGATCCTGATGATCGGAGCGGTCGTGGCCGTGCTCCGGATCCCGGAGACCACACTGCGCGCCGCTCCCGGTATCGACGGATGGGGGCTGTTCGGCATCGCTGTATCGATGGTGTTGTTGCTGACAGGAATGAGCCGCCTGGCCGATGACGGACTCGGTGCCCCCTTGCCCTGGATCCTCATCGCCACGGCCTTGGTCAGCTTCACCGTGTGGGCCTGGTGGGAACGGCGCAGCAGCAACCCGGCGGTCGACCTGCGGATGCTGGCCTCGCCGAGACTCGCCCCCCTGTACATCGTCGGATTCCTGTTCGGTTTCGTGCTCTTCGGATTCCAGACACCGCTCGCCACGTTCGCCGCATCCGACCCCGTGTCCGACGGCTACGGACTCGGGTTCCCCACCTTCATGCTCTCCCTCGTCATCGCAATCTTCACGATCATCACCGCCGCCGGTTCCGCGATCGTCAACACGCTCACCCGATGGATCGGAACCAAGACCGTGCTCGTGACCGCAGCACTCATCTCGGCCGCCGGATTCATCTTCTTCGCCGTGCAACACTCCGAGAAATGGCACATCTTTGTCCTCGCCGTGCTCGCCGGCATCGGAATGGGACTACTTATGGGTGCCCTCCCGGCGCTCGTCGCTGAAGAGGCCCCTGCCGACAGCACCGGCATCGCAGCCGGGGTCTACAACTCGCTGCGCACACTGGGCGGAGCGCTGTCTGGTGCGGGATTCTCCATCGTGCTGATCACGCTGGCGAACCCCGGTGGCGGGGCGTCCGATGTGGGTTACACCGTGATCTGGTTCACCGCAGCGTCCGCGTTCCTCATCGCAGCGGTCGTCCTCGCTGTCAGCAAGACCGTATCCGTCCCGGAATCGATCCTCCTCCCCACGCCCACCGGCACGATGCCGGTCCACAACCCCATCGAACGCGAGAGTCGACATGAACACCCCTGAGCAGCCCACTCCGGCCGACTTCTGTGCGACGGCGGATGCCTCCTCGAGCCGCATCGCATACACCGACGATGCGGGCATGTGCCCGCCAGGGGCGGCGGGCCGGGTCTGATGCGGGGATGGCGATGACACGGGGCAGAAGGGGCCGCAGGGCGTCCATCGCGATCACGATCGGTGTCAGCGCCGGAACGCTCTCCGGTGTCTTCGGCGTCGGAGGCGGCGTCGTGGTCATCCCCGCGCTGATGCTGCTTCTCGCGTTCGACCAGCGCCGTGCGGCCGGCACTTCGCTTGCCGCGATCGTTCCGACCGCCGCTGTCGGGGTCGTCTCCTATGCGACTCACGGCTGGGTCGCCTGGGGACCGGCGATCCTGTTGGCCGCCGGAGCGATCATCGGCGCTCAGCTCGGCATCCGGATGCTGCCTCGGGTGCCTCTCCTCGCGCTGCGGTGGGTGTTCATCACCTTCGCGTCGGGCGCCATCGTGACGCTCTTCCTGGTCGTCCCGGTTCGTGCCGAGCAGGTTCCCATCACCGGATGGCTCGGGCTGGAGCTGGTCGCCCTCGGTCTGATCACCGGAGTGCTGTCAGGCCTTCTCGGTGTCGGCGGCGGCATCGTCGTGGTCCCCGCGCTCATGGTCCTTTTCGGCTTCGACGACCTGATCTCGAAGGGCACCTCGCTGTTGATGATGATTCCTGCGGCGCTGGCCGGGACGGTCGGAAATCTGCGTCGTTCGCAGGTGGATCTGCCTCTCGCGATCACGGTCGGAGCATCCGCATGCGCGACGGTGCCGTTGGGGACCTGGGTTGCGGCATCGATCGATCCGCGCACCGCCAACATCGTCTTCGCGATCTTCGTCGCCATCATCGTGGTGCAGATGGCACTGGCAAGACCTCAAAGCCCTCCGCCGCAGGTAGGGCGCGATCCCCGACCAGCGGGTTAGCGTCTACCGGGGCGGCCCCTCCGAGATAGAAACCCTCAGGGTGCTTCGGAGTGCATCGTCGACTGAGGGTGAAACGGGTGAGCAGAATGTGCATTCAGTCCAGGAATTGACAATGCTGCACCGTCGTCGAACCGGCCTGTCGGTGGCCGTGGACAAGTTTCATCATTTCGCGTGATGAAAGGCGTAGGTCGGCGTCTCTCTAACTAGGTCGGGGTCCGTGATCAGCCGGAAAGCTGCCGGAGCACCGACGACAAAGAGTCTGGGGAGACCATGAAATCTGGAGAATATTCACGCACCGATGCGCGCCGTGGCGCTACGGCCAAGAGAAAGGCCCGCGCGATGCAGGGTCTCGTTCTCGCGGGACTGGCAGTTGCCGGAACGTTGGCTGCCGCAGCGCCAGCTTCTGCAGCGGTGGCGACGCTGCAACCGACTTATACGACGGACGCCGAGTTTCCGGCAGGAACCTACGCAGGGCTGTCGCTCGCAGGCGTCGAGGGTGTCGGTCGTGAAGTCCTGGAGTTGCCAGCGAGCGTCACCACGACCGAACTGGAAGTGACTCGGCCATCGCTGTCGACAGGAATGCGCCTTCCCGCGGGTCTCGGGGGAACCATCCATTTGACGAGCGAGCGAGTGGGGCTCGCCACCACCCAACCGATTCCGGCGCGGTCGACGCTCACCGGTGCGCTGACCGGCCTGGCCAACGAGGACAACCAGAATCCGTCGCCGACCACGTTCCTGAGCGATTTCAGCGTCAACAACACCACCCAGGGGGATTGGAAGTACACCTTCGACTTCTCGGGCCTTGATGGAGGGGTTCTTCCGGCCGGTTCTCTCTTGAACACGGGAGACCTCGATGTCTGCAAACCCACCGTAGAGACGATTAGATTCTCAGCGGACGCGACCGGGCAGTGGGCGACCTTCGATCTGAATCGTCAGATCCAAGGTTGGCCTGCCTCATCTGCGCCGCCGACCGTGGCGTTCGATGACGTAACGTCGGAGTATGTCGTCACCGGGGTCTGCGGGAACGTGAACATGGGGAACTGGTTTACCACGACCCAGCCGATCACGACCCTCCACGTGCGGATGACGAACGCGGGCGGTCTCAATACCTTCATCTCATTTGGCATTCGGACGCCAGTGGAGCCGCTGGCGCCGGCGGTCGGGATCGTGAAGACCACGAATGGTGTCGATGTCCAGGCGGCACCGGGCCAGACGGTCGCGGCCGGTTCGACGGTCACCTGGGGGTACGCGGTGACGAACACCGGTGACACTCCCCTGGGCAACGTCGCCGTCACCGACGACAAGCTCGCCGACACCGCTATCGACTGCGGGGCGGGGACCAACATCATCCCCCAGCTCGCGATCGGTCAGACCGTGAACTGCTCGGCTACGGGGACCGCGATCGAGGGGGATTACACCAACGCTGGATCCGTCACAGGAACCCCCGTCGACGAGACCGGGACGGTCATCGACTCCCTCGAGCCGGTCACCGCGACCGACACCTCCTGGTACCACGGGCAGGCCACCCGCACACTCACGATCGCGAAGGTCGTCGACCAGGCGCAGGCGACCCCCGGCGACACTCTCCGGTACACGGTCACGGTCACGAACACCGGTGATGCGAGCATCCCCTCCACGGTCGTGCGCGACGAGCTTCCGGCGGATGTCGAGTTCGTCTCCGCGACCGACGGAGGCACGCTGCAGGGCGATGAAGTGATCTGGAACGTCACCGACCTCGGCGCGGGACAGTCTGTCGCGTTCGTCGTGGAAACCCGCATCCTGGACACCGCAGCCGGATCTCTGGAGAACCGGGCAGGCGCCACCGGCACGACGCCTGACGGTCAGGAGATCGACGCCACCGCCACCGTCGAAACAGCCTGCGCCGATGACACGCGCGAAGCGTGCGCGGTGACGACGCTGCCTGTCGTCACGCCCCCGACAACCGGAGGCGGAACCACGACCACGCCGACATCGACGCACCCGCTGGCAACGACGGGTTCCGACTTCCCCGTCGTGCTCACCGCAATCGCCGGCCTGACAGTCCTGGCCGGAGCCGCCACCCTGCTGATCGCCCGACGCCGCACCCGCGTGTAGCGGGGAACTCAGACGGTGGAGGACCTCAGTGGAGGGGTGAGCGGATCACACCCCTCCACTGCCTCGCCGCGCGTCGGTGAGCGTGCGTGGCCTCCTTGTCGTCCTTGACGCGCCCCGGTCACAAGCTGGTGCGCATCGTCCAGTCGATGCGCACCGAAGCCGCCACTCTGCTCCCCGGCGAGTGGCGGTGCGACCCTGATTCCTCTCCCCCACCTCGAGGGGAGTCAGGGTCGTCTTCTCTTGCTCTCGCCAAGACGGTCGCTGGAGATCCGAACAGTCATCGCTCGCCTCTCCGGTCTGTCCGGCCCCGGACATCGACGGGCGGCTCACCGCCTGTCGTCATAAAACTGCATCTCACTCGTCTCATTAGAGGGGTGGTGTCCGATCACCGCTCCGCACCCGACTGCTTACCTATCTGGGGATGGAAAGTGCGCAACTTCAAATTCTCCGCGCCTGCGAGCGCGGCAACGATCACCTTCGCGGTATTACTGTCCGTCGCCGCGGCGGCTCCTGCTCACGCGGTGACGACGGCCGTCACCGACTGGACCACGTTGGACCAGTCCTTCGAGAACGCGGTCGACGGCGACGTGGTGATGCTCGACGCAGACATCGACGCCTCGGGAACGGCGGACTATCTCGGTGTCCCAGCGGGCGCGGGCATCACGCTCGACCTGAACGGTCACTCGCTGAAGCTGGCGCCCACGACGGGTCCGGGCATCCACGTCGGCAGCACGTCGTCGCTCACGATCGATGACTCGGTCGGGACCGGCCGACTCGAGGCGATCGGCAGCGCCAACCCGGCCGACCCGTGGCCGTATTTCCCTGGCATCGGTACGGACACGACCGATCTCGCGGCCGGCGCCGTGACCATCAACGGCGGCGCGATCACCGCTCAAGGTGGGATGTACGCGGCCGGCATCGGCGGTTCGCGCTTCGCTGGTGGGGGATCGGTGACCATGACGGGCGGTTCGCTCGTCGCGCAGAGCGGGTCATTGGCCGCTTCCGTGGGCTCGGGGTATCTGGTCTTCAATCCGCTCTATCGAGGTTCGGTCACGGTGGTCGGTCCCGAGGACGCCACCGGACTTCCGACTGTCGCGGGCCGCGGAGGCCCGGACAACGAAGTGGCACCTGTGTCTTACACGGATCCGACCTCTGGAGTGCTGGTGACGGGAGACGCAACCGGCAGCATCCCAGATCAAGGCCGGCTGACGCTCGCGTTCCACTACCGAGTGACGTTCGCTTTCGCCGACGGAGTCACGAGCGACTCGACGCAGATCGTCGACTGGGGGCACGCCGCATCAGTGCCGGCTGACCCCGTGCGCCCGGGGTACACCTTTGCCGGGTGGGCGTCGTCTGTCGCCGGAACCTCGCCGGGTGACCCGACGATCGCCCCGGTGACATTCACCGCCCAGTGGAACAGCGTCGCGCTCGACGCTCCGGAGATCACGACCCTGTCACTCCCGGATGGAATCGTCACCGACGCGTACAGTGCGCCCGTCAACGCGATCGGAACCGGCCCCATCACCTTCCAGGTGAGCGCCGGCACACTGCCCGCAGGACTGGTCCTCGATCCTGCCACAGGTGTCGTGAGCGGGACCCCGACGACTGCGGGGACGTTCGCGTTCACTGTCTCGGCGTCGAACGCGGGCGGTTCGGATGAGCAGGAGTACACCGTGGTGATCCGGGAGCGGCCGATCATCACGACCATGTCTCTGCCCGATGGAACGATTGCAGCGCCGTACCGCGAGACGATCGCGGCGACCGGCACCGGCCCGATCACGTTCGCCGTCACGGCCGGGTCGCTGCCGCCGGGACTGAGCCTTGATCCGACGACAGGTGTCATTTCGGGCACGCCCACGGTGAACGGGTCCTTCCCGTTCACCGTGACCGCATCGAACGCCGTCGGTGACGATACTCACGAATACACCATCGCCATTGCTGCGCGATCGGTACCGGCGACTTCGACGGATTCCACGGGCACTTCGGTGCGCACACCCTCGGACGGCAACTTGGCGTGGACCGGCGCAGAGACGCCTCTGCCTTGGATGATCGGCGGAGGATTGTTGATTCTTCTCGGAGCCTCGACGATCCTGTGGGCGCGTCTGCGTCGCCGATTCGCCTGAGCGCGTGAACGATCGTGGGCCCATCCGGATCTCGGATGGGCCCACGAATCGCTGAAGCAGCTGGTCCCGGGGTGAGGGTTCAGCCCGGGGACGTGGGGACGATGGGAACAGTCACGAACACTTCGGTCGAAAGCGACGACGGCTTCGAACTCGTCGCTCTCGCTGCCGAAGGAGATCGAGCGGCGGCGGGCGCCTACTTCCAGAAGAACCAGCGGTTGCTCATGGCTATGGCGCACCGCATCAGTGGTGGCGTTCTCGATCCTGACGACCTTCTGAGCGAAGCGATGATCACGGTCTTGACGAAGTGGTCACAAGGGACGGGCCCGGAACGCTATGCGAACGCGTACGTGATCCAGACGATGCGGAATCGGGTGAAGGACGAGTTGAGATCTCCACGGTCGCGGGTGGGAGAGATCACCGAGACCAATGCGCCGCTGCATGACGACAGCACGGAGCAGCACTCCGCGGACATGCACCGCGAATATGCGATCGTGCGCAGAGCGCTCGGCCTGCTTCCTGAGGACCAACGAGCGGTCCTCGTCGCCACCGTCTTGGAAGGGCGCAAGCCCGCAGACCTCGAGGAAGAGCTGGGGCGTCCGGCGTCTGCGATCTATTCGCTGTCGCGACGAGCGCGTCTGAACCTTCGGCGCGCGACGCTGCGAGTGGTCCTGGAAGACGGAGCGCCGCAGAAATGTCGCGCCGCGTCCGCCGAACTGCCAGAGAAGGTAGCCGCGTCGCCCGAGGACTCGGGTGAATCTCACGGCATGCACCATATCCGTACGTGCGCGCGCTGCCGCGGGGCGTGGTCACGCTTCGCGGCGATATCCCTCTCTCTCGGGGTCGTCACCCTCCTCACCGTCAGCGGCGTGCTGTTCCCCTCGGGGAGCGCGGAGGCTGCAGAGACGCACTCTCCGTCTGCGCATGGGCGCCATGCGACGGTGCGCAGCGTGCGTCGGATAGGGGGTCGAGCCGGGTCGTGGGCCGTCACCCCGACGCGGGTCGGTGTGACGGCCCTTGCGGTCGGCATCGCCATAGTCGTCGGATCGATCGCACCGGCACTCATGCCGCCCCCTCCGGATGCGGTGTTCGACGTCACGGCGACGGCGGTCGGTGAGCGCGTCGTTCTGAATGTCGGCATCCTGATCGACCGACCGTGGACCGTGGAGCGCATGGTCATCTCCCTGCCTTCGGGCCTGTTCGTCGACGAGGCTCCGCCGGGATGGGATTGCACGCCGATCGAGCTGAGCGAGACCCAGTGCGTCGTCGACGGTCCGAGCCCTCTTGGAGGAGACTTCGTCATCGATGGTCCGGGGCTCCTACTTCGCGGCGCCGCGTACCGGGTGGATCTTGTCGCGCATGCCGACGGACGCACACTCACCGCATTCGAAAGCGGACCGCTCGAACAGTGACTCCGTCATCACAGGGCGAGAACCACCTGACTGCGGCGGGTCCGGGGAGGGAAGCCCGCCGCAGCCAGGTTCTTGCTTGCGGAATTGAGGTGAGGTGGGGATCTACACCGCCCGCCTGCGACACGGACCCCCGATCCGTGAGACGCGCCTGACAAGCCCGGCAATAAGGAAGACGAGAGTCAGCCCGATATCTGACGCGAACGGCTCGCCGAGTCGAAGTCGCAGCCGTGTTCGCGTAATGAATGCGCAGCGGCGGCGTCTCTCTAATCATGACCATCCTTCCTTTGTTCCGCGTACTCACCGCGCTGCTCATCCCGCTGGGCCAGATCGGTCTATGGGTGGCGATGGTCGGCGCGATCGCCCTCGCGATCGCGCTGGCGGTCGATGCTGCGGGGCTCGTCGGCGGTGGGGCCGTGCTGTGGCTGACCGGTGCGATGCTGAGCCTGGGGCTGTGGTACTCGGGTGATCTGTTGGCGCCGGTCGCGGTGGCGGTCGCCCTCGTCGTTGCTGTCGCTGCGGGCGTGGCTTGCCGACGACTGCTCAGGCGACGCCCTGGTGCGGTCCGGAATCCTGTCGTGCGGCAGGGGGCCGAGTCGGCTCGGCCGTCGGTGCGGACGCGCAAGGTCGCGCTTCCCGACGTCGAGCTGGCCTCGTTGGGTGCGCCATCCGACGCGCGGGCCTGAGCCGCGCGCATCGATGGAGACGCGGCCGCGATCGGCGAGATCGACTCACACAGCTGAAACGACGTTCCTGCCTGCCCGTATGAACTCCCTTGCCACCTTCTCTCTGATCTGCGGAATAGCCGGGCTGTGTCTGGTGCCGGTCCTGGGCCCGGTTGCCGCCCTGGGAGCGGGGTATACCGCACGGAGGCAGATCGCCGCCCACCGCCAGCACGGACGCAGGCGGGCGACAGCCGGAATCGCGCTCGGCTGGATAGGACTCGTCATCGCATGCATCGTCATCATCCTGTTCGTCATCTGGCGCTGACGGGCAGCGGTTCGCCAGGGTGCGAGCGCCGGCTGTCCATGACATGACTCCACAAGATCG
Organism: Microbacterium natoriense; assembly: GCF_030816295.1. NCBI lineage: Bacteria > Bacillati > Actinomycetota > Actinomycetes > Micrococcales > Microbacteriaceae > Microbacterium > Microbacterium natoriense. Next base: position 846,748 of record NZ_JAUSXV010000001.1, read on the forward strand.
AGGTGAGATGAACGCAGGCAGGTACGTCGTCATTCATCCGCGTGCGTTGGAGGTATTTCGTCGGCGGGCCGGAAAGTCTGTGGCGCAAGTGCTGATCGACGCCGGGATCGATGCGCCGGAGTTCCGTGAGCGGATCCGCGGAGAAGGCTTCGGACTGAGTGACGTCGCCCGCCTCGCGCAGGCACTCGACACGACACCCCGCGAGCTCACGACGACCAGTACAGTCCTCGCCGCCGCCGAACGCCTTCGGCGCCCTCGCGTCGCACCGTAGCCCGTAGACGTTCGTCGAGCGTTCGCGCATTGCATGGGAAGGTGGGAGACATGAAGCGAAGTGTCACGGTCATCGGCGCGGGAGTCGTCGGCCTGTCGATCGCCCACGAGCTCGCTGGTGCAGGTCATGCGGTCACCGTGTGCAGCGATCAGCCGTGGGAGCAGACCTGCTCCGCGACAGCCGGCGCGATCTGGTTCCCGTTCGAAGTCGATGGCGGAGCAGACACCGAGGTGATGCTTCGGTCGACGCTGGAACGGTTCGAGTCCATCCACGACCAGCACGTGGACGCAGGCGTGGATTTCCGTCGGGGCACGGTGGTCGAGCGCTCGACCGTGGTTGACCGGGAGTGGACGCGGGTGGTCCCCGGCTGGAAGGAGACGACGCTCGTCCCGCCGGGCACGACCGGGGTCCGCGCTACCGTTCCGGTGATCACGATGAGCGTCTACCTGCCGTGGCTGCGCGCGGCGACGGAGGCGCGGGGTGTGCGTTTCGAGTCGCGCACGATCCACAGCGTCGACGAGGCGGAAGTCGCGGATGAGCTCGTCGTGATCGCTGCCGGGTTGCGCAGTACGCGACTCATCGACGACGAGTCCCCGGTCGATCCGGTGCGAGGGCAGGTCGTTCGGATCGACAACACCGGGCCTGACAGCGTGCAGGAGTGGCTGCTCGACGAGCACAATCCGGCTGGTCTGACATACGTGATCCCCCGCCGGGACTGCCTGGTACTCGGGGGCACCGCCGAGGCCGGAGAAACCGATCTCACGCCCGACGCCGCCGTCGAGCGTGGGATCATCGATCGCTGCGCCGACTACTTCCCGCAGATCAGAGGTCGAGAAGTGGTGTCGCGAGGTGTCGGGCTCCGGCCGCGTCGTCCCGTCATCCGGATCGATGCGACGACTGTCGATGGCCGCCGCGTGATCAGCGCCTACGGGCACGGTGGCGCCGGGGTCACCCTCTCCTGGGGTACCGCTGAGCAGGTCTTGACGCTCGTCTGATTGCTGGGTCGATGAACCTCGCTCAAAGAGCCGGGGCCGCGGTGAGCGCCGGGCTCACCGCGGCGTTTCTCACTCGACCGACCCTGTGAGCAGCTCGACAAGAGCGTCGCTGTGGGTCAGTTGCGGATGGTGTCCAGCCCCTGCCACGGAGATCAGCTCGACGTTCTGACGTGATGCGAGCTGTGCGAACGCACCGGTGGATAGGGGATCGTCGCTTCCCGTGATGATGCGGATCGGGCCGCGGAATCGCTCGAGCGCTTCTCGCAGCTCGGCTCGCCACTGCGTGGAGCCGGTGCGCGCGAGATGCTCGGCCGCCCTCGTGGCGGTGCGTCGTTGGAGGTCGCCGACGCTGGATTCGAGGGCGGCCGCGCTCGCTTCTGATCCGGTCAGTCGGCGTGACAACCGTGCCGGGTCGGTGTGCCTCAAGTAGGTGCGCACGAGCGGCCGCAGTCCCGCCGAGGCTCCCGCCGGGGCCTGCAGGAAGAACGGTGCGATCAGCGTGAGGGATCTGACCTGCGTCGGGAGTCGATCGGCCGCGACCACTGCCGCGGCCGCCCCGATGGAGTGGCCGATCAGGTCGACAGGCCCGTCGCCCAGCACGGCAGGCAGCCACTGCTCCCAGTCGTGAACGCCTGTTCCGCCGCTGAGGCCGAGTCCGGGAAGGTCGACGGCTCGCGCACGGATGCCCGACGCCACCTCGGCCCAGGTGTCGGCGTTGACCGGCAGGCCGGGAAAGATCACTCGGCTCGATCCGGAGGCGCCGAGTTCGAAAGTCCTCAGACCGCCGACGTCGACGAATCGACGTCCGTCAGTCGTGTCGGCGCCGAATCGGTGCGCGGCCAGGTGGTCGACCCACCGTTCGAGAGACACCCGCACATCGGGCATCCGGATGCCGTGTCTGGAGGCCAGCTCGACGGCGGAGTCTGTCGGATAGCGATCGGCCGACATGAAGGTGAGCGTCTCCGGATCGGCCTTGGTGATCCACTGCGGGAGCCGCTTTGATGACACCGACCGGCATCCGCACCCGCGGAACCCCGGCGCCGAGATGCCGGCCGACGTGCGTGAGAAGGTCGGCCAGCGGCGGCGTGGCGTCGTCGAGGATCCAGTAGGCCTTGCCCGCGGCATCCGGATCGATCGCCGCTGCCGACATGAAGGCCGCCAGATAGTCGACAGTCACGACCGGGAGGAACGTCGTCTCATCTCCGGGCAGGGCGGCCGCAGTGCCGTTCCACATCTGCTCGATCGTGGTGGCCAGCCCGATGTGCTGGTCGGATTCCCCGGTGACGCTGTCGCCGATCACGCTGGACGGATTCACGATGGTCCAGGGGATGCCGCGCTCGAAGGCGCGGGCCTGGAAGATGGCGTCGGATTCGACCTTGGATGCTTCGTAGGCGCCGAGTTCCTTGTAGAGCGCGGTGCGGTGGTCATCTGACCAGGGAACGGTCGCGGGGTCCTGCCCGCCGACTCGGTAACCCGACACGTGGACGACGCGCTGCAGATGGGGGAGGCCCTCGGCGAAGTCCATGACCTTCTCGACGATGCCGACGTTCGCGGTGCGCGCCTCCTGGGCGTTCATCCCGAACCGGTAGGACCCGGCGCAGTTGTGGATCTCGGTGACGGAGGAGAGCGCGGCCGGACCACCGGCGATGATCTCGGGAGCGTCGAAGTCGACGATCGTCGTGCGGATGCTCCGGCTCAGGCCGTGCTCTGTGAGCCATCGCTCGACACGAGCCCCCGACGCGGCGGTCCGGACTGCGACCGTGACGTCTGCGCCGGCCTCGGCAAGAGTCAGGACGAGGTGTCGGCCGACGAGCCCGGAGGCCCCGAAGACCAGGGCGTGCCGGGAGACTTCGTGCGACGTCATCGCGTCTTCTCCGCGGCCTGGCAGCGCTGGTCGATGAGCTCGGCCACGACGTCGGCGGCGGAGAGCAGGGGCTGGGTGCTCTTCATGGCGCGAGAGACGATCACCGCCCCCTCGATCGTCGACACGACGACGGTCGCCAGAGAGCGGGCCTCTGCCGCCTCCAGGCCATTGGCTTCGAGAAGGGCGGTGGTCGGCGTGATCCACGACTCGAACGCGGTCGCGCACGCCTGCCGCAGTCGCTCGCTCTCTGCGCCCATCTCGAGGGTGACGACGGAGACCGGGCAGCCCAGCCGGAAGTCGCTCTCGCCGACGATGGTCGCCAGCGCCTCGACAGCGGCGCGGGCGGCCCCGGCCGCGCTTCCTGCCGATGCTGCCGCCTCGGCGATCAGCGCCTCGAACTGCTTCGCGGCGAGGTCGACGGCGGCGACTCCCAGTCCCTCTTTCCCCTTGGGGAAGTGGAAGTAGATCGACCCCTTCGGCGCGCCAGCGCGTTCGATCACGGCGTTCAGGCCCGTGCCGCTGTAGCCGCTGGTCTGGATGAGCTCGAGCATGGACTCAGCGAGCCGTGCCTTGGTCAGGTCTCCTTTGGATGCCATAGCTCAATAATAGACCGGTCTATATATTTTGCAAATCGACCGGAGAGCGGGCGTGGGTCAGTCCTCGCTGCGCGCCGTCCGTCACGAATCAGGCCGCTCGGCGGTCCTCCTCATAGGGGTACGTCCGTCCCCGATGTGGAGCAAAGAGATCAGGAGTGTCAGACATGCACGACCACAATTCCATCTACGACAACCTCGCACCCGCTCAGCGACCGGCAGTTCACGTCCTGTCATCGGTCGATCTCGCAGCGATCGACGGTGCACGTGACGCGATGACGATCCACGTCACCCTGCCGCCGGCGAGCCCGGGAACGAGGCCTCACCGCCATTCGGGTCCCGCGTTCGGCTATGTGGTCGAAGGCGAACTGCTCTTCGAGCTGGAGGGTGAAGCCCCGCGGGTCGTGAAAGCAGGGGAGACCTTCTGGGAGCCGGGCGGAGACGTGATCCACTACCAGGACGCCAACAACCTCGCTGACGAGTCCACGACCTTCGTGGTCACCATGCTGTGCGTCCCGGGCGAGCCCATGCTCACTCTCGTCTCGGAGCAGGAGCTGAGCAGCCGAAGCGCCCGCCGCGTGCCCGCATCGGCGTGATTTCGTCGGCCGTTTGAAAGTCCGTCCCGTCGAATGAGACCCGCCGTCCGCCATCTCCGGCGCCGCGGTGGGTCTCGTCAGCACCGACTGCGATGAGACCTCCGGTCGGCGTCACGTCTTCGTGCCGTGTGGTTCAGGCTTCTTCCAGTGGCGGAAGTGACGCGGTAGTCGACATCCCGGAGTCTTTCCTCGTGCCTGCCGATGAGATTCGATCGCCGAGCAGGCGCACCGCCAACCAGCCGCGAAGTCGCTCGGCTCGTCGTAGCCGTCCATCTTCATCGGGGCGTGCCTCGACGGCCTGCGCCGGCTTGTGGGCGGCGAGCCTCCATCTCTCATACTCGTCGAGCGGTTGATGCACCTCTATGTACTCTCCACCGGGCATTCGGACGATGCGCCCTGTCTCGTATCCGTGCAGCACGAGGTCGCGGTCCTTGCGCTGCAGCGCGATGCAGACGCGCTGGGTGACGAAGAAGGCTGCCAGAGGTCCGACGAGAAGCGCCACCTGCAGCGTGAGGATCACCGTCTCGAACGACACGTGGAAGAGGAGCGCGATGATGTCGGCGCTGCCTGCTGTCCAGAGGATGCCGTAGAAGATCACGCCGGCGACTCCGATCGACGTGCGGATGGTCGTGTTGCGGGGGCGGTCGAGGATGTGATGATCCACGCTGTCGTGCATGATCCACCCCTCGAGGAACGGGTAGAGGGCGACAACGACGAGGAACGCGCCGACGACCGTCAACGGAACAAGCACAGCGAGTGTCCACGTGCGGTCGAGGAACTCGAACTCCCAGCCGGGGGGTACCAGACGCAGCGCACCGTCAAGGAACCCGGTGTACCAGTCCGGCTGACTTCCTGCGGATGCGTTGCCAGGATCGGCCGGGCCGTAGTTCCATATCGGATTCACGGTGACGAGGGTCGACATGAGAACCAGAAGACCGACGACGACGGCGAACAGTCCTCCTGCCCGTACAGCGGCGTGAGGGAGCAGCGGAATGCCGACGATGTTGTTCTCCTCCCGACCGCCGGCGGCGAACTGGGGAGGCTTGTTCTTGTAGGCGGATCGAGCGCGACCGGCGATGAGCACGAGCATTCCGACAGGGACCACGAGGATGTGAACCAGGTAGAGATTCTCGATGATCCTTCCCGGGAACTCGCCTCCGAAGAGGGCCGTCGACAGCCAGGTTCCGATCACGGGGATGCCGAGGGTGATGCCCTCCACGATGCGGAGCCCCGATCCGGAGAGCATGTCGTCGGGGAGTGCGTATCCGCTCCACCCGCCGGCGAGCACGACGATGAGCAGGAGGAAAAGCATCAGCCAGCTGCCTCGTCGCGGACGGCGGAATCCACCGGTGAAGTACATGACCAGCAATTGGATCAGGACAGATGCGGGAACCATCAAGGCGGCCCAGTGATGGAGCTGCCGAAGAAGCAGTCCGCCGGGCACCTCGAACGACACCCGCATGACGGAATCGAAGGCCCGCGAGACCGTGACGCCGCCTAAGGGCACGTGCGGGCCGCGGTACACGACAGCCTCGCTGGACGGCACGTAGACGACCATGAGCACGACGCCGGTGACGAAGAGCACCGCGACGCCGGCGATCGTGATGACGCCGAAGAGGTTCGTCCAGTGCAGCGGGATGGAGCGCCCACGCAGTTCCTGCCGCACGGACGCCACCGCAGCACCCATGCGGGTACTGCGGAGACGATCCGACACGCGATCCGTGAACGATCCCGTGCGGCGTCGATCAACTGGCATGCCGTGCCTCGTCAGGTACACGATCCGAAAGGCGGATGATCGGCGGAACGGCCTCGAGGAATGCTGCCCGAGGCTGCTGAACCGATTGGAGAGAGACGATGTCACGGCCGAAGAGGAACGCGACGACCCACAGCGCCAGCACACGGGACTTGCGCTCCCACGTAGGAACAGCAAGAACGTGATAGCCGCGGTGCATCAGCCACGCCAGGAGTCCCTTGATGACGATGCCCTTGTACTGGAAGACGCCGTGTCCGAGACCGAGGGTAGCGACGACGCCCAGGCTGTGGTGCGCATACTCGCGGGGCAGCTCTCCCCGGAGGGCCGCGGCGATGTTCTTGGCGAGCAGGCGACCCTGCCGGACGGCATGCTGCGCGTTCGGTACCGTGCGCGCTCCCGCGATCGGCGAGGTCAGGTCGGGGATGGCCGCGTTGTCGCCGGCGGCCCACGCGTCTTCGACGATCCTGTCGGCGGTGCCGATCCGGAGATCCGGCCGGGTGATCAGAAGTCCCCGGGCGTCGATCGGCAGGTCCGTGTGCGAGGCGACGACCGGGTTCGACGCGTTGCCGGCAGCCCAGACCAAGATGTTCGAGGCGTACCGCTCACCGGTGGACAGCCTCACCTCGCCACCGGTGGCCGACACGAGCTGAGTGTTGAGATGCACGATCCCACCGCGCTGCGTCAGATGCTCGACGACCCACCGGCCGGGCTCGTCCGTCACCTCGGGAAGGATCCGCTCGTTGGCTTCGACCAGATGGAAGCTCAGCTCAGAGAAGCGGAGTTCTGGATAGGACTTCAGCAGCGACGACGCGAGAGCCAGCATCTCGCCGAAAGCCTCCACCCCGGAGAATCCGCCGCCGACGACCGTAGCCGTGAGGAGTCGCCGGCGCTCGGGCCCAGGAGGGAGAGCCGCTGCTGCTTCGAACGCGGTCAGCAACTGGTCGCGCACTGCGACGGCTTCCTCGACGGTCTTCAATCCGATGGCATGCTCCGAGATGCCGTCGATCGGGAAGACCCGGGACACGGCCCCCGCTGTCACCACGATGATGTCGTAGTCCCGCCTCTGTGAGGAGCCATCCGGCATCTCGACGAGCACGTGCTTCTCGGCGTGCGAGATCGACGTGACACGGCCCGGAATCACTGTGGTCCGCCTCAGATGGCTGCGTAGAGAGACGGCGACGTGCCGCGCTTCGACAGATCCTGCCACCACCTCGGGAAGGAACGGCTGATAGGTCATATACGGCCGCGGCTCGACGAGAGTGATGCGAGCCTGCTTGTCGCGAAGCCGCTTCTCCAGGTTCCACGCCGTATAGAAACCGGCGTAACCGCCACCGACGATGAGGATGTTCTTCATCAGTTCCGTCTCCATTCCCTCACCAATAAGACCCCGTAGCGGTGTGGATTGTGACAGGTGTCGTGAGTTCGTCGACCTCGTCGAGAATGGAGGGTGTGAGGAGTGATCACTCCTCACACCCTGACTCTTACTTCTTGGCCTGCGAGGCGAGCCACTCGTCGAGCGTCGTCGACGCGAGCTGCGCGCCTTCGACCGGGAGAAGCGTCGACTGCTCGATCTTCGCGCCGAAGTACTGCGCGTCGGGGGTGGTCGTCACCGAGCGCTGATCGCCTGCTGCGGCGAACGTCCGCTTGATGAACTCCTCGATCGAGAACGTCTCCGGCCCGGCGACCTCGACGGGGCCGTTGGCGGGTTCCCCGGCTGCAGCGCGGCCCACAGCGGTCGCGACATCCTCCGCCGCGATCGGCTGGATCAGGGCGTCGGCGACGCGGATCTCCTCCCCCTGCATGGAAGTGAAGACGATCGCCGGAGCGAACTCGAAGAACTGCGTGGCGTGAAGCAGGGTGTAGGGCACACCGGAGTCCGCGATCAGCTTCTCCTGAGCAGCCTTGCCGTGGAAGTAGCTGATGTCCTGCGGCCGGTTGGTTCCGACCACGGTGAGCGCCACGTGATGCTTGACTCCCGCTTCCTTCTCCGCAGCGAGCTGGTTCTTCGTGGACGTCGTGAAGAAGTCCATCACCACGTCCGGAGCATACGAGGGCGCCTGTGTCGTGTCGACGACCACGTCGGCTCCCACGAGCGCCTTCGCGAGTCCCTCACCGGTCATCGTGTCGACGCCGGTCTTGCGCGACGCGGCTACCGCATCGTGTCCGTGCGCGATGAGCTTCTCCACGACGCGGGAGCCGACATGTCCGGTGCCGCCGATAACTACGATCTTTGCCATTTTCGGATACCTTCCGTCTTTGAGACGTCGACGTGACGTCCCGAAGGGGTGACCGGTGACCGAGGTCGGGTGTGACGGTGTCATCGATTCCAGTGGCGGAGTTTCTCCGGGTTGCACACCACCCACACGGTGGCCATTCGTCCTGAGCGGAAGTCGGCCGTGATGACTCCGACGACCCGGTCATCCCGAACCAGGGTGATGCCGGGGACGCTGTTGATAGAGGCCAACGCCGCGGTGGTTCCTTCAGTCATCAACGCCACCAGTTCCGACGACGCGGCAGAGCGCCCGCTGAGAGGGATCGATGCGGTGTCCACGTGCCCTCCGCTGTCTATGACCAATGTCACGGCCCGATGAAGGAGGCCACGAATCGCTTCGTCGTCCTTCGTCGCCATCGCCTTCGAGAGCTCTGCGATGATCTCCTCGTCGGCACCACGATGTGCCCGGCGCGACCACGCGCGGGTAACGCCTGGAGGTCATGCGCTGACCGCGGCGACGTTCCGCAATTTCTCGGGGCTCATCACCCAGAGAAGTTGCAGGATGCCGTCACTCGACGGTGTCACGGTCACCACGGTGGTGACCTGCCCGTCTTCCGTGAGGGTTGCGGCGGGCTGCCCGTTGACCTCGACCCAGTCGATTCTCTTGTTCGTCCAGAAGTGGTGCGCGAACGCGGAGACGAACTTCGCCACCCGCCCGCGCCCGCTCACCGGGATGCGTGCGGCCTGCTTCACCCCGTTGCCATCCGTGTAGCTCACGACGTCGGCAGCGAAGAGCGACTCGAGCTCGCGGACATCCCCCTTCTGGGCAGCAGTCAGGAAAGCCGCCAGAAGACGTCTTTGCGCTGCGGGATCCACCGTCGCCTGCTTTGCGGACGCGAGGTGTGCGCGTGCTCGGCTGACCAGCTGTCGTGCGCTGGCCGGGCTGGATGAGACCACCTCGGCGATGCGCGGGTAGGGGTAGTCGAATGCCTCGCGAAGGATGTACGCCGCCCGCTCGGTCGGTGTCAGCTTCTCCAGCGTGAGCAGGATCGCGAAATGCAGAGCTTCGGCGCGCTCCGCTCCGAGAGCGGGGTCGTCCTCCGTGTTCACAGGCTCAGGGAGCCACGGGCCGATGTACGTCTCACGGCGCACGCGGGAAGACTGGAGGACGTTGATCGACAGCCGCGTCACGATCGTGGTGAGAAAGGCGATCGGTTCCTGTACCTTCGAGCGATCCGTGTTCTGCCAGCGGATCCAGGTCTCCTGGACGATGTCATCGGCATCGGCAACGGTGCCGAGCATCCGATAGGCGATGCCGAACAGACGTCGGCGGTGCGCGTCGAATGTCGTCAGCGCGTCCTCCAGCTCGGTGCACACACCACTATGTTCGTCGGTCTTCTCGCGTTCGTCCACGTCGACGTCTTCAGCGCCCACGGGAGACCCTGCTTCCGTCTTCCTGACCCGTCCCATCCGACACCACGATCCGCATCGTCGCCCGCTCCGTTCTGAACGACTTCGGTCCACGCAGATGCCGTCCTCTAAGGGTGACCGCGCAGGAGCCCGATCTGTGACGGGTCCAGGCGAAGACGTCTGACGGCGAGCAGCTTCTTCGTCAGTCCGGGTAGGCCGCCCGTATGCGGCGTCGTTCGTACATCAGAGTCGCGGTCAGCAGCGCCGCTCCGACGACCACCCCGGCGATCTGGGCGAGGAGTGGCTGCGCGCCCCCTCCGAAGATCAGGAGGAGCGCGACGAGCGCTCCCCCGAGCACCGAGTTCACCGTTCCGATCATGCTCGCCATCGTGAACAGGAATGACGAACGCGAGTAGCGCACACCCAGCTCCCCGGTGCGCGGGTTGTCGAGGGAGATCAGATCCGGACCTGACGGATGCAGGCTGACGAAGTGCTCCCGGATCCGCACCATGCGCCGGCGCACCGTGATGTTCTCGACGCTGGTGTCGACCAGGCGCACGACGGTGAACCAGCCGAGCATGAAGATCGTAGGGAAGACCGTGACCGTGAGGACCGCCAGCAGTGCGGGCGACCTGCCCGCGAAGCCGATGGCCACCAGTCCGCTTGACAGCGTCGACAGGTAGATCGTGCTGCGCGTTCCCGCCTCTGCGATCGTCGAGCTCGCGACCGATTGCAGCACGAACAGCTCGGTCCCGATCGCACTGTTCAATGCGGCCGCGCCGGGTTCCGCATCGGCCATCAGCGGGCCTCGTTTCCGCTTCGACGCTCCGGGGCCACCTCGTAGTGACTGGTGATGGCGACTCGGTTGAAGGCGTTGATGATGATGGCCAGCCACCTCACCGCGGCGTGCTGCTCGACCGAGAGTGCGCCGGTTGCGTCGCGCTGCGCTGCGCGCCCGGCCTGTTCGTCGGCGATGAGCGTCACGTGCTCGGTGACCGCGAGCGCGGCCTTCTCCACCGGGGTGAAGTAGTCGGTGTCCCGCCACGCGCTCAGAACGGCGAGGCGGTCGGATGTCTCCCCCGCGAGGAGAGCGTCGCGCGTGTGCATCCGCAGGCAGAACGCGCAGCCGTTCAGCTGAGACGCGCGGACGCGAATCAGCTCGATGATGCGCTGGTCGAGGCCCGCCTGCACTGCCGCAGCAGTGGCCTCCTTGCCTGCTGACAGGAGCGCCTTGTACACGGCGGGTGCGGCGTGGTCGAGGTGCGCGGGAGGGAGCCCGGGCTCGGCCGGGAGATCCGCGATCGTTTCCTGCTGCCCGATGGTCGACATGTTCACCTTTCGAATCTGAGGCGCGCCTGACATTCTCAGCGCCGTTCACTTCGTTGACCGGGAGGAAGCCCCCGTTGTGACGAGCGTCACAGGCGCAACAGGGGGCTGCCGCTCGATCGGCCTGTCACACCGCAGCGGTTCTCGCTGTCACATTGGTGGCGCCCTACGAGCTCCGGTGGAGCCACCTCCGGTCGCGGCGCCATGATCAGGGGAAAGCGCATGAATCGGAAACTGGAAAGCAAAGTCGTACTCGTCACCGGAGCGTCATCCGGAATCGGACGCGCCACCGCTCTGGCCCTCTCCACAGCTGGTGCACTCGTCGTCGCCGCGGGACGCCGAACGGAGAATCTGCAGGAGCTGGTCGAGGAAGCTCCCGGCGAGATGCTGGCGGTGGAGCTCGATGTCACCGACAGGGAATCCGTGGACCGGGCGGTGGCGGCAGCCGTCGAACGTTTCGGTCGGCTCGACGCACTCGTGAACAACGCCGGGCTGATGTTGGCAGGAATGGTCGTGGGCGCGAACACGGACGAATGGGTGCGCATGGTGGAGACGAACCTGTTGGGATCGATGTTCGTGGCCCACGCCGCTCTCCCTCACCTCGTCGAAACGCACGGCGCGTTCGTTCAGGTGTCATCCACCTCGGGGCGAATCGCGTCTGCGGGCGCCGCCGTGTACTCGGCGACCAAGTTCGGGATCACCGCATTCGCGGAAGCGGTCCGACAGGAGGTCACGAGTCGCGGCGTCCGAGTCGTCGTGGTGGAGCCGGGCTTCGTCGAGACGGAGCTCACCGACCACACCACAGACCCCGTCATGAGGGATGCCGCCGATCAGATCGGGCGGTCGATGCGCACACTACAGCCGGAGGACATCGCGGACGCGATCGTCTTCGCGCTCACCCAGCCGGAGCACGTCTCCATCAACGAGCTCTTGGTTCGCCCGACCGATCAGGTCCACTGATCGCTCGGTGGTGCACCGTCTAGGTGTTCGACGGTGCACCACCGTGTCACGGTGTGCCGGCTCCGTCCCCTGGAGGTTCCGCGACATCCGCGACAGCCTGGGCGAAGGCGTGCGGTGCCTCGGCCGGCAGATGGTGACCCGCATGGCGGACCTGACGATGCTCGCGGGGGCCTGAGAACAGATGCGCATGCTGTGACCCGTCCGTCGCCGGGAAGTTCCCATCCGCCGTCCCATCGAGCGTGATCGTGGGAACGCTGATCGTCGGGGCAAGAGCCAGACGCTCCTCGAGTTCGTCGTAGATCTCCGCTCCTGGCGCCAGGCCCAGTCGGTGACGGTACGAGTGGATGACGACCTCGACGTAGTCGGGATTGTCGAATGCGCGGGCGACGCGGTTCAGTTGCGCGTCGCTGAACGCCCATTCCGGCGAGTTCCTCCGCCAGATCACCTCGGCGATGTCTCGCCTGTTGGCATCGAGGCCGCGACGACCTCGGTCGGTGGCGAAGTACCAGAAGTACCAGAACCCGGCCTCCAGGTCAGGGCGTATCGGTGATTGCGAGTCGGCGATGTTCTGGATGAGGTAGCCGTTGACCGAGACGAGTCCGGAGATCCGCTCCGGCCACAGGGCGGCGACGACGCATGCCGCCCGCCCGCCCCAGTCGTATCCGGCGAGGACCGGCTCGTCCAGATCCAGAGCGTCGATGAACGTCAGAAGGTCCGATCCCAATGCGGCTTGCTGACCCGTGCGAGCGGTTCGGTCATCCCGGAACCGCGTGGGGCCGTGCCCGCGCAGATACGGCACGACGACTCGATAGCCGGCGTCGACGAGCATCGGCGCGACCTCGGCGTAGCTGTGCACGTCGTAGGGATAGCCGTGCAGGAGCACGACGGGGTCTGCAGACGGGTCGCCGAGATCGAAGTAGGCGACGGACAGGTCGCCCGCGTCGATCTGCTGGGCAGTGAGGAAGGGCGAGGATGCAGAGGTCATGATGATCCTTCACGTCGATGGTGTGGCGCCCCGCACCGCGCGAGCAGTGCGGGACGCCACGGTCTGGGTCAGGCCATGGTTGACGTGACGCCGGCGACGTACGCCTTGCCGGCGGACGCGATCACTTCGGCGACGACCTCGGGGTGCGACACCAGGGCGGCGTGGGAGGCACCCTCGATCTCCCGCGTTCCGCGGGAAGCGGCGCGCTCTGCGCCCGCGCGGAACACCGCCACCGGGATGTTCAGGTCATGGTCGCCGAAGACGTGCCATGACGGGATGTCCTTCCACGCCGGCCGCGTGGTGGGCAGACCGTCCGTGAGTGCGGCCTCGGTGACCGGTCGCTGAGTCGCGGCCATGAGGACGACGGTCTCCTCAGTCACGTCCGCAGCGAACTGGTGGTGGAATGCGTCCGGACGGATGGCGAACTCGTTTCCGCCTGTGGAGACGGGGTGCACCAGCAGCGTCTCGCCGAGTGTGCTCCCGGGGGCGCTGTTCGACAGATCGAAGGCGCTCTCGCCGGTCTCGGGGACGAACGCTGATACGTAGACGAGGCCGACGACAGCCGTGTTGGCGGACGCTGCCTCCGTGATCACGAGACCGCCGTAGGAGTGCCCGACGAGTACGACAGGCCCCGCGATGGAGGAGATGACGTCGCGCACGTACGCGGCATCGCCGGTCAGGCTGCGCAGCGGGTTGGCGACGGCGACCACCTTCACACCGTGGGTCTGCAGCTGCGCGATGACGGCATTCCAGGATGCAGACTCTGCAAACGCTCCGTGGACGAGGACGATGGTGGGTTTCTCGGGGGTCATGATGTCTCTTCTCTCTAGATGTTGCGCTGCTGGGGGGCTTCGGATGTGAGGACGGGCGACTACGCGGCTGCGAGTGCCTTGCGGAGAATGTGGATCGCCTGTTCGATCGCGGCAGTGCTGGCAGCGGAGCTGCGCAGCGGGTTGAGCATCATGAAGTCGTGGATGGTGCCGTCGTAGCGGACGAGCGTCGTACGCACGCCTGCTTCGATGAGCTTCCGCCCGTACGCTTCGCCCTCGTCGCGAAGGACGTCGTTCTCGTCGACGACGAGGAACGTCTCCGGCAGACCCGCCAGCTCGTCGATCGACGCTCTGAGTGGGGACGCGCTGACATCGGTGCGAGCGTCGACGTCAGGAAGGTAGCTGTCCCAGAACCAGGCCATCGCGTCGGCGCGAAGGTGGAACCCTTCTGCGAACTCCCGGTAGCTCTCCGTGTCCTGACCGGCGTCGGTCACCGGGTAGTACAGCGACTGGTGGACGAAGGTGACGTCGCCGCGACGCTTCGCGAGAATCGCGACGACGGCTGCCATGTTCCCGCCGACGGAGTCACCGGCGATGGCGAGACGAGAAGCGTCCAGACCTTTCGACGCGCCGTCGTTCGTGATCCAGCGTGCCGTCGCGTACACCTGTTCGACAGCCACGGGGTGATGGGCTTCCGGCGAGCGGTCGTACTCGACGAAGACGACCGCCGCATCGGCGCCGGCCGCAAGCTCGCGCACGAGACGGTCGTGGGTGCCGGCATCGCCCAGCACCCATCCACCACCGTGGACGTAGAGCACGACCGGCAGCTCGCCGCTGGAACCCGCAGGCTTCACGATGCGGACCCGCACGTCTCCGACCTCCGCCGGGACAGTGATCCACTCATCGACGACATCGGACTCTGCGATCGGCGCTCCCTGGACGTCGTCGAGGAGCTTTCGCGCGCCCTCGACACCGAGGTCGGCGAGGAACGGAGGCGTCGATGTCGCGTCGGCGAAGGCTTGCGCCTCCGGCTCCAGAACGTGGTCGGTCATGACAGGGTCCTTTCAGATGTGCGGTGAGCCGTTCTCGACCGTCACCGGTTCTGCAGCCCATGCAAGAAAGGACCAGATGAACTCAGTGATTGTGACAACCCTGCGGATGAGCGGTCTTCTCGCCGTTTTGCGTCACAACCTCCGTGTGCGCCCGGTCAATTCATGTACGGGCGGCCATACGCGACGGCCCCAGCTGACGAAGGAGCATCATGAAAATCACGGTCATCGGTGGAACCGGACTGATCGGCGCCAAGCTCACCCGCGCTCTCGACGATGCCGGCCACGAAGTTCTCGTCGGGGCACGCGCGACCGGCGTGAACTCGTACACCGGCGAAGGGCTGGAGGAGGCGCTGACCGGTGCGGACGTGCTCGTCGACGTGTCGAACTCCTCGTACACCGACGAAGAGGCCGCCCGTGACTTCTTCTACACCTCGACCATGAATCTGCTCAGCTACGGCCGAGCGGTCGGAGTCCCGCATCATGTCGCGCTCTCGGTTGTCGGAACGGACAGGCTTGCGCGCGCTGAAGGAGGGTACTTCGCAGCGAAAGAGCAGCAGGAGCGGTTGATCATCGAGTCCCAGCAGCCGTACTCACTGGTGCACGCAACGCAGTTCTTCGAGTTCATCCGAAACATCACCGACAACGCCACGCACGGCGGGAAAGTTCGCGTCGCGGACGTGCTCCTACAGCCCATGGCGGCAGCAGACGTCGCCGGTGCCGTCGCCGAGGTCGCCCTCGGTCGACCGCTGTACGGCATGGTCGAGTTCGCGGGCCCGGAGGTCTTCAGCCTCGAGCAGCTGGCGGTTCAAGATCTGCGTTTCCGCCAGGATGAGCGGGAGGTGACTGCAGACCCTCTCGGCACCTATTTCGGGGCACATCTTCAGAGCCGCGACCTGCTCCCCGAGGCGACGGCGAGGATCGCTCCGACGAGGTACCACGACTGGCGGAGCAACTGACGAACGTCTGTCACATCCAACACCCCTGTCTGGTCACTACTTATGGGCACGCCTACCTGTGCCCACGAGAGGAAGGCATGAAATGGCAAAGATCGTCGTCATCGGAGGCACAGGCCTCATCGGATCCAAGGTCGTCTCGAAGCTGAACGCGCACGGCCACGAGGCCATCGCGGCGTCGCCGAACACCGGCGTCAACACGCTGACCGGAGAGGGCGTCGCGGAAGTCCTCACGGGCGCCGACACGGTCGTCGACGTGTCCAACTCGCCGTCCTTCGCGCCGGATGACGTCATGGAGTTCTTCACCACGTCGACGAGCAATCTGCTGCGCGCAGAGGCGGCGGCCGGCGTGAAGCACCACGTCGCTCTCACGATCGTCGGCACGAACAGGCCCCAGAGCATCCCGTATTTCGCGGCGAAGGTCGCTCAGGAAAAGCTGATCCGCGACTCGGGAATCGGATACTCACTGGTCCACGCCACGCAGTTCTTCGAGTTCGTCGGCAGCATCGCCGACATCTCGACCGAAGACGACACAGTCCGGCTTCCCGGCGGCCTGGTTCAGCCCATCGCCGCGGAAGACGTCGCGACGGCCGTCGCGCGCACGGCTGCGGGCGCGCCCCAGGGCGACATCGAGATCGCGGGACCCGAGGCCTTCGGCATGGACGAGTTCATTCGTCGCGGCCTCACCTTCCGCAAGGACCCTCGAGTCGTCGTGCGCGACGACAGCGCTCCGTACTACGGCGCGCAGATCGAAGAGCGCACTCTTCTCCCTGTCGAGGGCGCTCAGATCTTCGAGACGCGCTTCGAGGACTGGCTGCCGCTCAACCCGCCCCGCAAGTAGTAGGACGGGACGTCACCTCACCCCGTCTCCCTGACGCCGCTCGGCCCTTTACGATCCACGCTCCTCACGGAGTGCAGATCGTAGGGGGCTGAGCTTTTCTCGTTGAAGTCTTGCCGCAGCGCCGGTTCGTTCGCTTCACAGTGCTCCCGAACGAACCTCTTGACACGGCATCCGATCGGGCATAACGTACAACCAAATGGTTGTACAAAGAGAACTCAGTGAAGCGGAGGTCGACCGTGTCTTTCACGCACTGGCGACGTCTACCCGGCGCGACATCCTGCGTCGGACGATCGAGCGTGAGCAGTCCGTCTCGGACCTCGCCTCCGAATACGACATGTCGTTCGCGGCTGTGCAGAAGCACGTGGCAGTGCTCGAGGCTGCGGACCTCATCATCAAGCGCGCAGAGGGACGCGAGCGGCTCGTCCGCGCGAACCCCGAGATGATCGCCCGCGCCAGGGCGCTCCTCGCCCGATACGAAGAGCTGTGGCGGTCGCGCATCGCCCGACTCGACGATCTGCTGGCCGAGACGGCATCCACCCAGAACAAGAACAACGAACCGAACGAACAGGGAGACTGACATGCCCGTCACCGACGTCACTACCGACCCCGAGAACCTGACGATGACCATCGTCGCCGAGTTCGCCGCACCCGTGGAGCGCGTGTGGAGCGCGTACAGCGATCCGCGCCAGCTCGAGCGCTTCTGGGGTCCTCCCGGGTGGCCGGCGACGTTCACCGCCTGGGACCACACGGTCGGCGGGCGGGCGTACTACACGCTCAACGGCCCGCGCGGAGAGAGCTCTTCGGGTTCGTGGGAGTTCCTCTCGATCGACGGGCCGCACAGCTTCGAGGTGCTCGACTCGTTCGTCGACGCCGAGGGCAAGCCGCTCGCAGGCTTCGCGCCGATGCGGATGAAGCTGTCGTTCGAGCCGACGGACGACGGCACGCGGATGATCGGCGAAAGCCACTTCGACTCTGCTGAGGCGCTCGAACAGGTCGTCGCGATGGGCGTCGTCGAGGGCACCAAGATGGCGATGGCTCAGCTCGACGCCGTGCTGCAGGACCTCCGCGAGTTCGCGCAGGGCAAGGGCACCCAGGTCGAGCTTCTCGACGACATCCACGTGCGCATCACGCGTCTCGTCGACGGGCCGCGCGAGCTTGTGTGGCGCGCGTACAACGAGGAGGCGCTGATGCGGCAGTGGATGCTCGGTCCCGACGGATGGGAGATGACCGAGTGCGTCGTCGCCATCGAGCCTGGCGGCTCGCACCGCACCTCGTGGGCGCCGGTCGGAGACACCGAGGGCGAGCCCTTCGGATTCGAGGGTGAGGTGCTGCTGGTCGATGCGCCGCGCCGCGCCGTCACCACCGAGCGGATGATCGGCACCGAAGGCCCGGAGACGCTGAACGACCTCAACCTCTACGAGGAGGACGGCGCGACCCTCATCACGCTGCTCATCGAGTACCCCGACAAGGAGACCCGCGACATGATACTCGCGACCGGCATGGCCGAGGGCATGGAGGCGTCGTACGCCCGACTGGAGAGCACGCTGCTCAAGGTCTGAGCGTTCACCGCTCCTGAAGAACGGGCCGGATCCTGCGGGATCCGGCCCGTTCTGCGTCGATCGGGGAAGTGGGCTCGACCGTCAGATCAAGCGACGCAGGGCCTCTTCGAGGGTGACGCCCTGGGCCTCGGCGAGGTCGGTGAGACGCGCGTGCTCGTCGCCGCTCAGCGTGATGCGCAGTTCGATCGGGTCGTCGGCGGGTGCGTCGTCGAGACCGTCGAACAGGTCGGATGCCTCGGCCCACAGCGGCTCGGCGAGCGATGCCGCTGCGGCGGATGCCGATGGGTCGCTGAGCTTGTCGAAGCGTCCTGCGGTGGGCCCTTCGACAGGCTCAGGGACCCAGGGAGTGCCGGGCCCGTCGGCGGGCGCTGCGCCCCAGGCATCGTCCCCACGGGCGCCCGCTGCGATCGGCGCCGAACCGGCGACCGCGGCCCCGGCATCCGTCGCCTGCGTGAAACCGGGACCCCGCCGCGGCTCCTGCTTCGCCTGATACGCCTTCGCGGCGGCGTTGGCGCGCTGGTCGGCGGCCTCGTTGAGCGGGTGACCGGCATGACCCTTGACCCAAGAGAACTCGACATCGCGCCCTCGCATCGCCTCATCGAGCGCCTCCATGAGGTCGCGGTTGAGCACCGGCCCGCCGTCGGACTTGCGCCAGCCCTTGCGTTTCCAACCAGGCATCCACTTGGTGACCGAGTCGATCACGTACTTGCTGTCGCACTCGATCAGGAGCTTCTCGTCTGTGCCCGCGGTCGCCCGCAGCAGCTCGAGCACGGCCTGCAGCTCTCCTTGGTTGTTCGTGCCGTGCGGAGATCCGCCGGCCGCCCAGTTCTCGTCGTCGATGTACCAAGCCCAGCCGTTGGGACCGGGATTGCCCAGGGCGGAGCCGTCTGCGGCGGCGGTGATCGTCATCCCTCCACCGTAGCCGGGGCCGGCGACGCCATCCGTCGCCTCATGCGCGCTCCAAACTCGGCGACGTGCGCTTCCCTCGGCGAGAATCCACGGATTCGACCGAGTGGGATGCGCAATTCCGAGGGGAGGGCGCATCGGGCGGATGCCGGGGGCCGAAGGCGTCGTGCTCAGCCCGCCAGCCGCGCATCGGCCGCAGCCAGACCACGGTGCATCTCTGCGCGCTCCTCCTCGGGCCACGGACCGGAGTACGCCAGCGGGATCTCGGTCATGAAGCGCCGCTGGTCTTCGGGAATGCGCGCGACCACGGCATCCGGGTCCGAGCCGGCAGTCGCATAGAGACTCGGGCCGTCGGCGTAGTAGGGGTCGGTGAGCACGAGCCGGCCGTCAGTACCGCGCATCACATTCGCCGGGTTCGCATCGAGAGGGCCGCACCACGGCAGCTCCTCGATCGCTCGGGTGTGGATGCTGCGCACGCTCTCCGCGAGAACCGCCACCTCCGGGGCGCTCGCGTCGATCGCCTCGAGGAAGGCCACGGCATCGGTCTCTTGCGTCGGACTCAGCCACTCCATGACGAGAAGGTCACCTCCTCCGCCGAGACGCCGGTGCGCGAAGCGCACCGGCACCTGGCGCGTGGGTGCGGCGCGACGGTACAGCTCGGCCGTGTAGGGGCCGGTGGGGTCGAACGGGCTGATCCGCGCGACCGCCGACCCGTCGGGGGAGCGGAGAGCGATCGCCCAATCGCCCGCCCCGCACGGAGTCCAGCCCGCGGCGAGGTGAGCCTGTTCGGCGGCGCGATGATCGGCCTCCGCGCCGAGCGCGATGACGAGCGGCATCAGGGTCGGATCACTCTTCGGGCTCGCCGGTCTCCGTGCCTTCGGTGTCCTGCAGCACCGGTGCGACCGGGAACACGATCGAAGTGATCGGATTGCCGAGGCCGAGCGCGAGCGAATCGACGCTCGGCACCTCGTCGAGAAGGTCGGCCTCACTGCGAGCGAGCGGCTCGGAGGGCAGAACCCACTGGTTCTCCTCTTCTTCGGAGCGTTGCTGGAAAAGTCCCATGTCCCCATTGTGCGCCGGTCGGGGCGTCAGGGGCGAGACTCATCGGAAGCTGTCAGGAGCGGGAGGCGGCCCGCACGGCGTCGACCAGCTCGCGCCACGGGCCGTCGAGGGCGCCGTCGGGCAGTTCGTGCTCTCGGCGCTCCGCGGGAGTACGAGCGCGGATGCTCCACACGAATCGGTCTGCACCCGTGCCGTCGGGCGTCGGCTCATCCCACGGGCATGAGTCGATCAGCGCGATCCAGTCGCCGGCCTCTTCGGGGGGAGCCTCGACCCGCCAGCGACGCCGGATGCCCGCGATGCCGCCGGTGCGCACCACCGCGATCACGACATGCGCATCATCGCGTTCGGGTGGACGGGCCTCGCTCATCCTTCAAGAGTCCCACGGTCGTCCACGCGCGTCGAGCGGCTGCTTCGACGACTGTCGCGTCGGTCTCGCGATCGAGAGCGGATGCCGCGACGATCGTTGCCTCGGCGAACTCCGCGAACGTGGCGGTGCTCGACAGGCCACCGGTGAGGGCGCGGTACCAGACCAGCCCCGCGCGCTCCCAGGCGTTGCCGCCGAGGTCTGTCGCGAACAGGGCGAAAGCGCGATTCGGGATGCCGGAGTTGATGTGCACCCCGCCGTTGTCTTCGGTGGTGCGGACGAACCCGTCCATGTGATCGGGCTGCGGGTCCTTGCCGAGCTCGTCGTCGTCGTAGGCGGTGCCCGGATGCAGCATCGAGCGCAGGGCCTCGCCCTGAACGGCATCCGTGAAGATCTCGGCCCCGATCAGCCAGCTCGCCTCGTTCGCCGATTGCCCGAGCAGGTACTGCTCGGTGAGCGCGCCGAACACGTCGGCGATCGATTCGTTCAGAGCGCCGGGCTGGCCCTGATACTCGAGGTTCGCTGTGTGCTGCACGACGCCGTGCGCGAGCTCGTGCCCGATGACCGTGGTCGAGGCGGTGAAGCCGGTGAAGACCTCGCCGTCGCCATCGCCGAACACCATGCGCTCGCCGTCCCAGAAGGCGTTGTCATAGTCGACGCCGTAGTGCACGGAGGCGTTGAGCGGGGCGCCGGCGTCATCGAGGGAGTTGCGGTGGAAGGCGGAGAGCAGCATCTCGAACGTGGCGCCGAGACCGTCGAACGCCTGGTTCACCGCGTCGTCGGCGACGGGGCCGTCGTCTTCGGAGCGCACGACGATCCCCGGAAGCTTCTGTGTGTTGCCCGCGTCGCTGATCGTGCGATTGGGCGCGTCGGACAGCTGCGCGACCAGGTCGCCGTTCTCGTCGATGGACAGATCGAGGCGCGCGCGGAACGGCGGTCGCCCTGCCGTCAGCGTCTGCCGAGCGGCGGCCGCGGCTCCCGGGAACCTTCCCGATTCGGCCAGGCGCGCAAGCAGATAGGAGGGGATGATTCCGGGGGATCCTGCGTGGCTGCTCATGCCTCGACGATACGCCGGGCCGCCGACGTTCGCGCCTGCGGCCACGCGGGCATCCCTCGACGGGCAGCGACCTCAGAGCCCGGCGAAAGAGGCGAAGAACATGCTTCTGATTTGATATTGAGAATCGTTATCAATAAAGTGGCGTCCTGTGACCACGACCTTCCGCCGCCGCGCCGCGGCGCTCCTCGCGACCACGTTCCTCGCCTGCGCCGTGGTCGGGTGCGCGGCATCCGAAAGGCCGGAGATCGCCGCGACCGCACTCGACGGCGACGGCGTTGACGGCGGCGGAGCGGCAGAGGTCGCCGAGCCGGCGCGAGCGCTGATCATCGCGGACGAGCGCGGCGGGCTCACCCTCCTCGACCTCGCCACCGAAGATAGCCAGGTCATCGCCGAAGCGCAGTCCGAGCGGGTCGCAGACGTCGAGGGGACCGGACGCTTCATCTACGTCGTGCGCGAGGGCGCCGTCGAGGTCGTCGACTCGGGGCGGTGGACCATGCCGCACGGCGATCATTCGCACTACTTCCGCGGTGAACCGCGAACCGTCGGGGCGGTCGACGGCGACGGTCAGGCGCTCATCGGGGTCGGTGCGGATGCGACCGTCATCCGCTTCGAGGACGAGGCGGCCGTCCTCGAGCACGAGCCGCTGGGCGAGGGCGCCGTCGATCCGGCACGCTCCGCGATCGACGGCGGGGGACCGGCGATCGTCGTCGCCGGTCACCTTCTCACCGCGACGGATGCCGGAATCGCAGGGGTCGACGCCTCCACTGTTCCGTGCCAGGCGGCGAGCGACGTCGACCTCACGCGCGTCGGGACGGTGTTCGCGTGCGCCGAAGGCGCCGTGCTCGTCAGCCGCGAGGTCGACGGCACGGTGTCATCCGAGTCGATCCCCTACCCGGCAGGCGTCGCCGCCCCTGCGCTCACGCTGTCAGGGAGACCCGACCGGCCCGATCTCGCCGGCGTCTCGGTCGATGGCGGCGCCTGGCTGCTCGATGTGCGCGAGCGCGCCTGGACTCTTCTCCCCTCGGACGTGCCCCTCGTCGACGCTGCCGCGATCGGCGACGATGACGCGCGCACCGCCGTGATCGCATCCGACGGGTCCGTGCGGATTCTCGCCGCCGACGGGGCCGTGCTCGCCCGCACCGATCCGCTCCTCGCCGATGCCCTCGCGGACCCCGCGCTGAGCGAGCGGCTGCAGCTGCTCGTCGACGGCGATCACGCCTACGTCTCCGATCCCGCCACGGGGTCCGTGCACGAGATCGACCTCGACGACGGCTTGGTCACCCGCACGTTCGCTGACCTGCACCCCTGGGCCGTCGAGCTCGTCGGCTGACGGACACACGCAGCCCCAGAAGCATCCCCGAAAGCACCAAGAGAAAGAGAGAACATCATGTTCCGTCCTGTCCGACATCGTCTCGCGGCCGGCGCCGGCGTCGCGCTCGCTGCGGTGACCCTCGCAGGATGCGCGGGCGCCAGCGCCCCGGCATCCGCGCCCGCCCCTGAATCCGAGAGCGCCGCCCTCGATGGCGGCACTCGAGTCGCGATCGCCTACGACGGCGGAGTCCTCGTGCTCGACGGCGAGACCCTCGAGCCGGTGGGCGAGGCCGACCTGCCCGGCTACCTCCGCGTGAGCACTGCGGGCGACGCCGACGGACACGTCTTCGTCACCACCGACGGCGGATTCCACGTGCTCGACACGGGTATCGCGTCGGGAGAGGTCGCGTTCACCGGCGAGGTTTTCGACGCTGCGACGCCCGGACACGTCACCCCCCACGCCGGGCGCACCGCGCTCTTCGACGACGCCACCGGCGACGTGCGCATCTTCGACACCGACGCGATCGGCACCGGCGAACTCCCCCCGTTCGACACACTGTCCTCTGACGCAGCGCATCACGGTGTCGCGATCGAGCTGTCCGACGGCACCAGCCTGTCGACCATCGGCACCTCCGAGTCGCGCAGCGGTGTGCGCCACCTCGACGCCGACGGCACCGAGGTCGCGCGCAACGAGACCTGCCCCGCCGTGCACGGCGAGGGCGCGGTGAAGGACGAGGCCGTCGTGTTCGGCTGCGAAGACGGCGTGCTGCTGTTCTCGGACGGAGCGTTCACCAAGCTCGACGCCCCCGACGAGTTCGGCCGCACCGGCAACGCCTACGTGACCGACACGAGCCCCATCGCGGTCGGCGACTACAAGACCGACCCCGACGCCGAGGGCTACCTGCTCTCAGCGCTGACGCTCGTCGACACCGAGGCGCAGACCCTGTCGGTCGTCCAGCTCCCCGAGGGCGTCGAGTACACCTGGCGCGGAGTCGGCCGCGACGAGCACGACGGCATCGTGCTGCTCAGCGCCGACGGTTCGCTGTACTCGCTCGACGAGACCGGCGCCGTGCAGGATTCCTGGCCTGTCATCGAGCCGTGGGAGAGCCCGGTGGAGTGGCAGAACCCGCACCCTGGGCTGAAGGTCGTCGGCGACATCGCGTACGTGAGCGAGCCGGCGGCGAACAGCATCCACGCCGTCGACCTGCACTCCGGCGAGATCATCGCCTCGCAGGAGCTCGACGAGGTGCCCGGCGAGTTCGTCGTGGTCGGAGCGGTCGAGCACTGAGGTGAGCGCATGAGGCGGGTCCGGTTCCCCCGGGCCCGTCTTCGGCGTGCCGGGGGCGCTGCTCGCCGAGCATTCCGGTCGCAGTTCGTGCCGGGTGGGCGGCTGCGCGCGGCGTTCCGGTCGCACTTGGTGCCGCCGGAATCGATCCGAGGCGGCACGAATCGCGACCGGAAGCGAACGACGGATTCCGGAGGCAGCGCGAACTGCAACCGGAACGGGACGGCGGATGCTCGGGCGGGAGCCTGCGGCCGGCCGCGGATGCGGCCCGGGTCAGTCATACTCGACACCGACCACGGTCGTGCGGACTCCGCCCGACTCGTATTGCACCGGCATCCCGGGGTGGGCGACCGAGAACCAGAAGGTGCCGTCCTCGGTGTCGTAGCGAAGGCACTCGACCTCGCCGAGCGGGATCGACAGGGTCTCGCTCGAGACCGAGGTCGTCTCGGCGTCGAACGCTGCGTGCTGCTGCAGCTCGAGCCAGGTCACCTGGTTCGCCGACAGGTCGGATCGGTCGTCGTTCGACCAGCGCTCGAGCGTGGCGCCCTCGGCATCCGTCTCGCTGAACCTGTTGTATCGGGACGATGCCGTTCCATCAGGGAGGTCGATGCGGATGCTGATGGTCTTGCCTCGTCCGGTCGCATCGCGGATCTCGGCTGCCGTGAACGGAGTCGGCAGAAGCCCCGGGCCGAGGATGTGCGGGTCGATCATGCGACCATTGTCCACCCGCGCCCGCGCGACGCTGCTCCCTGCATGTTCGGGAGGAGTTCTCGCGTTCGGGAGGAGGCGCGCGAGGCATTCCTCAGCCCGAGCGAGCGTTCGCCGCCCGAGCGCGTGCGTCAGGCGACGGCGCCTGCAGCCGACGCGGGCCGACCCTCAGGACTCTCGCGTAAAATCGGCGCAATGACCGACACCGCACCCTTCGACGAGCTCAGAGGCCCAGAGGGGGCCGATCTGGGTGCCGGCGTCGACCCCGACGATCTCGCCACCACGCTGCGCGTCCTCTCCGAACTGCACGAGATCGACAACGAGCATCCCGACTTCATCGCCGTCCGCCACGCCACCGCCGCGATGTTCAAGGCTGTCAAGCGCGTGCGTCGCAAGGAGATCCGCGACGCGATCGCCGAGGCGGACAAGGCCGTCGTCGCCCGCACGGCGACAGGGGCGCCCGACCGCATCGACGACGAGACCCGCGGGAACGACCTCGCCTCGAGCGTCGTCGACGCACCGATCGCGGGCGAGCTGATCAAACCGCGCAACTGCTACATCTGCAAGCAGCCGTACACGCTCGTCGACGCGTTCTACCACCAGCTCTGCCCCGACTGCGCCCGGTTCAGCCATGGCAAGCGCAACGCCCGCACCGACCTCACCGGCAAGCGCGCCCTGCTCACGGGCGGCCGCGCGAAGATCGGCATGCACATCGCGCTCCGCCTGCTCCGTGACGGCGCGCACACCACGATCACGACGCGCTTCCCACGGGATGCCGTCCGCCGTTTCTCGGCGCTGCCCGACTCGGGCGACTGGCTGCACCGCCTCCGCGTGGTCGGCATCGACCTGCGGGACCCTGCGCAGGTGATCGGCCTCGCCGACTCCGTCGCGGCCCAGGGGCCGCTCGACATCCTCATCAACAACGCCGCGCAGACCGTTCGGCGCTCGCCGGGTGCGTACTCGCTGCTGGCGGATGCTGAGCTGCAGCCGCTACCCGACGGACCGCTGCCCGAGATGGAGACCTTCGGGCACACGAACGACCAGCATCCGCAGGCGCTGCAGGCGTCGGTCGACGCGCATCCGCTGCTGTCGGTCGCAGCCCTCGGCGGCACGGTCGCCGAGCAGGGTGGGCAGGCGCTCACGGCCGAAGACCTCGCCCGGCTCGCCATGGCACCGGGGTCGTCGTCGCTCGAGAAGCACGCCGACGGCACTGCGATCGACGCCGGAGGTCTCGTGCCCGACGTCAACCGCGTGAACAGTTGGGTGCAATCGGTCGACCAGGTCGACCCGCTCGAGATGCTCGAGGTGCAGCTGTGCAACACCACGGCTCCCTTCCTGCTCATCAGCCGCTTGCGTCCGTCGATGGCGGCATCCGCATCGCACCGCAAGTACGTGGTCAACGTCTCGGCGATGGAGGGGCAGTTCTCCCGCCGGTACAAGGGCCCCGGCCACCCGCACACGAACATGGCGAAGGCCGCGCTGAACATGCTCACGCGCACCAGCGCCGGCGAGATGCTCGAGACCGACGGCATCCTGATGACCGCCGTCGACACCGGCTGGATCACCGACGAGCGTCCGCACTTCACCAAAGTGCGCTTGGCCGAGGAGGGTTTCCACGCCCCGCTCGACCTCGTCGACGGCGCAGCCCGCGTGTACGACCCGATCGTGCGCGGCGAGGCCGGCGAAGACGTGCACGGTGTGTTCCTGAAGGACTACGAGCCCAGCCCCTGGTGAGTCCGGCCGTCTAACCGCGGCGCATCCGGCGGAGCATCCAGGGACGAACTACGGATGCCGGGACTGCACGACGCGCACGGTCACTCCGGCGATCACGAGAAGCAGACCGGGGATCGCGAGGAGGACGGCGCCGACGACCGTGAAGAACGTCACCACCGGTCCGACCGTGAACCGGCCGTCCGTGACGGGCCCGTTGCACGTGATCGTGCCGGGGCCGGCAACCCCCACCGAGAAGCTTCCCTGGGAGTCCCACGCCTCGGGCAGCACCAGGCCTTGCTGTGTCATGTCGGGCCTCAGCTGCAGCACACCACCCCCGGGGAACGTGCCGGAACACTCGATCTCGCTCCACTGATCGGAGGGTGTGACGTAGATCGCGTGGTCGCCCTCCGTCAGCTCGACGGTGAGATCCTCGCCGAAGGCGGCGGGCGGCGCGAGCCGGAATCCCGGGCTGAACGCGATCGCGGCGGCGCTGAGCAGGACGAGCGCGCCGAGCGCGAGCAGAATCCACCAGGCGCGGCGTGGTCGTCGTGCCCGGGGGATCGTCATCGCGCGCGGATCTCGAGGTTTTCGGCGGCCCAGGTGCCGAGCTGGTCGAGGATCGGCAGCAGCCCCCGGCCGCTCGCCGTGAGGGAGTAGGAGACCGCGACAGGAGGCCCGGCGTCGACCGTGCGGACCACGAGTCCGGTATCAGCGAGCTCGGCGAGCCGATCGGACAGCACGGTGTCGCTGATTCCGGCGACCGCGCGGCGCAGCGCGACGAAGGTCGAAGGGCCTCCGCCGAGCGACGAGATGATCATGCCGTTCCAGCGTTTGCCGAGCACGCTGAAGGCGAGTGTGACTGCGGCGTCGCACACATGCACTTCTTCGTCGATCTCGGCCATGCCTCCATCCTACCTGTGCTACGTTAACCGCTGTTGCTAAGAAAAACAGAGCGACTACGAAATCGAAAGGTTGACATGACCCTGTTCCGCCTGGATGCCAGCATCCTTCCCGCGTCGTCCGCCAGCCGCGCACTCGCCGACCTCGTCGAGGCCGAGTGGACGGCATCCCACCCCGACTCGACCGTCACCCGCCGCGACCTCGCCGCCGACCCGGTGCCGGCCACGACATGGGCGGATGCCGTCACCGGAGGCTTCGTCGAGGCCGAGCACCGCACGCCCGCGCAGAACGATGCGCGAGCCCTCGCGACCGCCTTCGCGGATGAGCTCATCGGCGCAGACGCCCTGCTGTTCGCCGTGCCGCTCTACAACTACGGCGTCTCGCAGCACTTCAAGACCTGGTTCGACCTCGCCTACACCGACCCGCGCATCGACCCGAGCGGCACCGCCCTCCGTGGCAAGCCCGCGACGCTGGTGACCGTGCTCGGCGGCAACTACGCCCCGGGCACGCCCAAGGAGGGCTGGGATCATTCGACCGGGTGGCTCCGCCGCGTCCTCGAAGACGTCTGGGGGCTCGACCTGCGCGTCGTGCAGCGCCCGTTCACACTGGTGGGCGTGAACCCGGCTCTCGATGCCTTCACCGACACCGCACAGGAACTCAAGGCTGCCGCCGAGAACGACGCCGTCGCCTACGGGCGCGAGATCGCGGCCCTGCGCGGTTCGCAGGTGGCCTGACCTCAGCGGGGCACGGTGCGCCTCAGTTGATGATCTCGGCGTGCTCGTCGTCGCGGATCGCGGCCAGCCGATCGCGCCACGTCTGCAGCGCCTCCGGCGTGAGGCGGGTCCAGTCGGTGACCTCCTCGACGATGCGCAGAGGGTCGGCGCTGCGATACGACCGGGTGGGATTACCGGGGAACTTCTTGTCGGTCACGTTCGGATCGTTCTCGAACGGACCGGTCGGCTCCACGAGATACACCCGGGGTTCACCGTCGCCGGCGGCCAGTTCGGCCGCGAGCCCCGCGCCATCGCGCAGAGCCGTGAAGTAGATGTGGTTCATGACGACCTCGGGCCGGTAGTTCGACCGGAAGCCCGCTGTCAGCAGGTCGCCCGGTGCGAGTTCGGCCTTCGTGCCGTGGAAGAACGGTCCTTCGTCCAGTGCATCATCCAGTGCATCGCTCACCGCGACAGCCTAGGCCGAGGCGGCGGGCGCGTACAGACCCGGGTGCGGATGCGGCAGCCACACCGTGACGTTGAGACCGCCGCCGACCCGGGGTGTGAGCACGAGCGACCCCTCGTGCGCCTGCGCGATGCGCTGCACGATCGCGAGGCCCAGCCCGGCGCCGGCGTGGTCGTCGTCGTGGGTGCGGGCGACACCCCGCTGGAAGGGCTCGGCGAGGGTGGCGACGAGCGCGGGGGAGAGCGTGGGGCCGGTGTTCTCGACCACGACCGCCACGGCCTGATCGAGGGAGTGGGTGCGCACCGTCACGGCGCCGCTCTCGGACACGTTGTGCACGATCGCGTTGTGCACGAGGTTGGTGATCAACTGCTGGAGCAGTGACGCGTTGCCGACCGCGTGAGCCGCGTCTCCGCCGACGTCGATCGTCACCGCCCGCTTGTCGGCGAGCGGGAGCAGGGACTCCACGGCCTCCTCCGCGAGCAGAGACAGGTCGACGCTCTCGCGCGTGAACGCCCTGCGATCGGCGCGGCTGAGCAGCAGCAGCGCCTCGGTGAGCTCGATCGCCCGGGCGTTCACCTCCTGCAGGCGGTCGATCAGCGCGTCCACGTCGCGCTCGGGATCGACGCGGGCGACCTCGAGCACGGTCTGCGAGATGGCCAGGGGCGTGCGCAGCTCGTGCGAGGCGTTCGCCGCGAAGCGCTGCTGCTCGGCCATGTTCTGCTCGAGCTGGTCGAGCATCGAGTCGAACACGTCGGCGAGGTCGCGGAACTCGTCGCGTGGTCCCTCCAGCGCGACGCGGTGCGAGAGCGAACCCTGGGCGGCGAGCTGGGCGGCGTAGCCGATGCGGTTGAGCGGCGCCAGCATCCGCCCCGCGAGCCACCATCCGCCCGCCCAGCCGATGACGATGAGCACGATCAGCACCATGGCCGCCACGGGTCCGAACGCCCGCAACAGGTCGGAGCGATTGGGGATGAACGTGTCGGGGAGGAGCTGAGGGATCTGGACGTCGGGCACGTAGCGCAACAGGAAGAAGCCGACCACCGCGAGAAGCAGCACTCCCGACACCACCACGATGCCCGCATAGCTCAGGGTGAGCTTCATGCGTGCGGTCATGCCGCGGCGCCTAGGCATCGGCATCCGCTCCGATGCGGTACCCGACACCGGGAACCGTGAGGATCAGCCAGGGCTCGCCGAGACGTTTGCGCAGCGATGAGACGGTGATGCGGACGGCGTTCGTGAACGGGTCGGCGTTCTCGTCCCAGGCGCGCTCGAGCAGCTCCTCGGCGCTGACGACTCCGCCGTCGGCTCCCACGAGCACCTCGAGCACAGCGAACTGCTTGCGCGTCAGCGCGACGTAGCGCCCGTCGCGGAAGACCTCGCGACGGAAGGGATCGAGGGTCAGACCGGCGACCTCGAGTACGGGAGGGCGTGCATGCTGACGGCGCCGGTCGAGCGCCCTCAGACGCAGCACGAGCTCGCGGAGTTCGAAGGGCTTGGTGAGGTAGTCGTCGGCGCCGATCTCGAAACCGGTCTCCTTGTCATCCAGACGATCGGCGGCGGTGAGCATGAGGATCGGGATGCCGCTGCCGGAGGCGACGATCCAACGGGCGACGTCGTCGCCGGAGGGGCCGGGGATGTCGCGATCTAGCACCGCGAGATCGTAGGAGTTGACGCTCAGCAGCTCCAGGGCGGTGTCGCCGTCCCCGGCGATGTCGGCAGCGATCGCCTCGAGACGCAGTCCATCGCGAACCGCCTCGGCGAGGTAGGGCTCGTCCTCGACGATCAGCACTCTCATGGGTTCCGAGCATACGCACCCGGGCATATCGGGAGTGTATGAAAAAGCGCATACGCCGTCGCAACACGCTCCCTTCTTCACTGGAAGCATGAACAACAGCCGCGCACTCAGACAGCGACGCGTCACCGCCACGATCGGTCTCTCGCTGCTCGCCGCGATCGTGATCACTTCGATCATCCTGATCGGCCAGCAGACGTCATCGCCCGCCTCCGCGACCGTCGGAGCTCCGCTCAGCGACGGGCAGGTCGGCGAAGACGACGGCAAGATCGACGAAGCCGACCGGATCTCGGTGTTCGCCGAGACCCCGGCGGTCTCGAACCTCGACCCCGCGCTGCTCGCCGCCGTGCGGAACGCCGCGACCGCTGCCGAGCAGGACGGCGTGCGCCTGCACGTCAACAGCGGCTGGCGGTCGGCCGAGTATCAGGAGGAGCTGCTGGCGGACGCCGTCGAACGGTACGGCTCGGCGGAGGAGGCGTCGCGCTGGGTCGCGACGCCCGAGCGCTCGGAGCACGTCTCGGGAGACGCGGTCGACCTCGGCCCCGTGGCCGGGCAGGACTGGCTCTCGCGCAACGGCGCCGAGTACGGCCTCTGCCAGATCTACGGCAACGAGCCCTGGCACTTCGAGCTGCGTCCGAGTGCACCCGCGAACGGCTGTCCGCCCATGTACGACGACCCCACTGCCGACCCGAGGACCCAGCGATGACCCTTCTGCTCGCCCCGCGCCTGTCACGCCTGCACGCGCCCACGCTCACCACGCTCCCCTCGGCGATCGCGGCCAACGTCGAGCGCGTGCGCTCGACCACCGACGCGCGCATCATGGCCGTCGTGAAAGCCGACGGTTACGGCCACGGGGCGGTGGCCGTCGCGACCGCGGCCGTCGCCGCAGGCGCCGAATGGCTGGGGGTGACGGATGCGGCGGACGCGGCAGAGCTGCGAGACGCGGGCCTCGACGTGCCGATCCTGGCCTGGTTGAACCCGGCCGGTGTCGACGCCGTGCAGGTCTCCCGCGATCGTGTCGACGTCGCCGTGGGTTCGGTCGAGGAGCTGCGACAGCTCGCGGCCGACGCGATGACGCCCGTCCGCGTGCACCTGCACATGGACACCGGGATGTCGCGCGGTGGGTGCCCGGTCGAAGACTGGGCCGAGCTGCTGAGGGTGGCGCGCGCGGCTCAGGGGCGCATCGAGGTCGTCGGCGTGATGGGCCATCTGCCCCGTGCCGACGAGGCCGATCCCCGCGCGAACACGGCGGCGGTGCTGAGGATGCGGCATGCGCGCGACGCCGTGCTGCGTGCAGGCTACGGGCCGCTGCTCGTGCATCTGGGGGCGACCGCCGGCGCGCTCACCGACCCATCGACGCACTTCGACCTCGTCCGGGTGGGGGCGGGGCTCGTGGGGATCGACCCATCCGGCACGGTCTCGCTCGACGGGGCGTCGAGACTGACGGCATCCGTCGTGCACTCGTCGCTGGTGCGGGCGGGCACCTCGGTCGGGTACGGAGAAACATACGTCACGCGGCATGAGACCAATCTCAGCGTGATCGGCGTCGGCTACGCGGACGGGATTCCGCGGGAGCTGTCGGAGGGGGCGGGTGTCGAGATCGGGGGGTCTCGGCATCCGATCGTCGGAAGGGTGTCGATGGATCAGATCGTCGTCGACACCGGAGACCGGGCGTTCCCGCGGGGAGCGACCGCGACCTTGTTCGGGCCGGAGGGCGGCGCCGTGCCCAGCGTGCAGGAATGGGCACGCTGGGCGCAGACGATCCCGCACACGATCGTGACGGGCATCGGCCCGCGCGTGCAGAGGAGCAGAGCATGAGGGTGCTGGTCATCGGCGGAGGACGGAACTCGGAGCACGAGGTCTCTCTCGCCTCGGCCGCGGCTGTCTCGGAGGCGTTGCGTGCAACCGATCACGATGTGCGGACAGTGACGATCGGGAGGGACGGGGTGTGGGATGCCGCGCCGGACGCCTCCCCGGCCGGGTCACTGGCTGCGGCGATGCCGCTGCTGGCCTGGGCCGACGTCGTGTTCCCCGCCGTGCACGGCGCACTCGGGGAGGACGGCGCGCTCGCCGCGCTGTGCGCATTGGCGGACGTACCCGTGGTGGGGTCGGGGCCTCGGGCTGGCGCGATCGGGATGGACAAGCACGCGACGAAGCTCGTCGCGAGAGACGCGGGCATCGCGACTGCGCCGGGCTTCGTGATCTCCTCCTCGGCGATCGGCGACGTGGAGTTCGAGGCGCCGGTCGTCGTCAAGCCCGTCTCGGCGGGATCGAGCTACGGCGTGAGCCTGGTGCGCGAGCCGGGAGAACTTCTCGAGGCCCTGCGCACGGCCGCCCGATTCGACGACCGGATCCTGATCGAGGAGGTCATGCAGGGGAGGGAGATCGACGTGGCGGTGATCCGCGAAGCGGGCGGCGTGCGCTGGGCGGCTCCGCCGCTGGAGATCCACGCGGCTGGCTTGTTCGACACGGCGATGAAGTACGACGGCAGCGCACGCTTCACCGTGCCCGCTGCGTTGACGGCGGCCGAGACCGGGATGCTGTCGCGCGCCGCGGTGACGATGTTCGATGCCCTCGGCTGCGCCGGTGTCGCACGCATGGACTTCTTCCTCGCCGACGCGGGGCCGGTGCTGAACGAGGTCAACACGATGCCGGGACTCACCGCGGCGTCGCAGGCGCCGCGCATGTTCGCTGCGGCCGGGGTGTCGTACCCCGAGCTCATGGACAGGCTCGTGCGCGCGGCGGTCTCGACGACCGGGGAGCTCCGGTCGTCGAGCGAGCGGGTGCCGGCGAGCGAGACGAGGCGCGGTGCCCGCGCGCACGCAGCCGGTGCGCGGCGGTGACCACGAAGGTTCGCGAGGGCTGGCCCGACGTCGCGAAGGGTGTGTGCATCATCCTCGTGGTGCTGTGGCACGTCGTCACGAAGCAGGCGATCGACATGCCGGGCGCCGGTGCGGTCACAGATGTCTGGTCGACGGTGAACGCGCAGCTGCTTCCGTTGCGGATGCCGTTGTTCTTCCTGATCTCGGGAATGTTCGCCGTACGCGCCGTGACCGCGATCGACGGAGCGAGCTGGCGGCGCCGATCAGCGCGTCTCGCTTCGGTGTACGTCATCTGGGTGCTCATCCAGACCTTCGTGCTCGCACTGACCCCCGACTTCGACACTGCCAGGGCGTCGGATGCCGGCGAACTGCTGGCGCAGCTGACCGTCAGCCCGACGAACCTCTGGTACCTCCTCGCCCTCGCCGCGTACCTCCTCATCGCCCGGCTGACACGGCAGGTGCCGACGCCGGTGCTGCTGCCCATCGCCTTCGTCGCGTCGGCGGCCGCGGCATCCGGAGTCCTGCCCGACCTCGGCAACCTCTGGCAGGTGGTGCAGAACCTGTTCTTCTTCCTCGCGGGGATGCGTCTTCGAGGCGCGGTCGAGGCGTTCGCGAGGAGCTCGCGGCCATCGCACCCGTTCATGCTCGGAGCGGCATATGCCGTGTGCGCCGCCGCCGTCGGCGTACTCGGCATGAGGCAATGGCCGGGCGTGTGGCCGATGCTGTCGGTGGTCGCAGTGGCCTTCGGAGTGGCGACGTGCGCCGTGCTCGATCGGCGCGCCGGAGCGATCGCCCGACCCTTGAGGTGGGTCGGACGGCGAACGCTGCCGATCTATGTGCTGCACATGATCCCGCTCGCACTGATCGACGCGGGTATCCGTGCGACGGGTATCCGCACGACGCCGGTGATCGAGGCGGTGCAGCCGCTGGTGCTGACGTCGATCGTGATCGCGATCTGCCTGGGCGTGCACGCGGTGCTGCGGCGTTGCGGCCTCGGTGTGCTGTTCGATCCTCTGCCGCTGGCCGACCGCCTGCGCGGACGACGACGAGCGGTGAGAGCGATCCAGACGTGACGACGGGGCGCGGATGTCCGGCGTGGCAGGCTCAGCGGCCATCGGCAGAAACGTAATCGGGCGGAAACACGAGACCCCTGCGACCGAAATCTCCATCGCCTACCGTCTGGAACAGCGCAGTTCACGAGGCATCATGCTGCGCCTGTCCACCCGATCGTCTGCACCCTGGAGCACAGCACATGACCTCACTTCTCTCTCGGCGCGCGTTGCGCGTCCTCTCCGCGGCCTTTGCTGCGACCATCGCCGCCACTGCGCTCGCGGGGTGCGCATCAGGCGCAGACCCGGCTACGGCCGGCTCCTCGGCGGACTCGGATGCCGGTCTCGGAGACCTGACCGTCCAGCTCAGCTGGGTGAAGAACGAGGAGTTCTCGGGTGAGTTCTTCGCGGACTCGAAGGGCTATTACACCGACGCCGGACTCGGCACGGTGACTCTGGTGCCCGGACCTTCGACCGGCGCGGCGGAGCTCATCTCCGGCAGTGCGGATGTCGCGCTCTCGGATGCCGTCTCGATCGGTTCGGTCGTGGCATCAGAAGGCGCTCCGCTCAAGATCATCGCCACGACCTATCAGAAGAACCCGTTCACCGTGCTGTCGCTGGCGGGCGGCGCCGACATCGCCACGCCGAAGGATCTGATCGGCAAGAAGATCGGCGTGCAGGACTCCAACAGCGCGCTGTTCAAGGCTCTGCTCGCAGCCAACGGCATCGACGAGTCCGAGCTGACCATCGTGCCGGTCCAGTACGACCCGGCGCCCCTGATCAGCGGCGAGGTCGACGGTTTCATCGCCTATCTCACGAACGAGTCGATCACGGTCGCGGCCTCCGGCACCGAGGTCACGAACCTCCCGTTCGCCGACAACGGCCTGCCGTTCGTCGCCGAGACCGTGACGGTGACAGATGACGCGATCAAGAACGACCGCGAGAAGCTCAAGGCCTTCCTGGTCGCAGAGATCAAGGGCTGGACGGACGCCGTGAACGATCCCGCTGCCGGGGCGGACCTCGCCGTGAGCGAATACGGCAAGGACCTCGACCTCAACCTCGACAACTCCATCGCCGGCGCGACCGTGCAGGCCGAGCAGCTCGTGGTCTCGGACGAGACGGCCGAGAACGGCCTGTTCACGATCTCGGACGCCCTCCAGAAGGAGACGATCAAGAGCCTGGCCGGTGCCGGCATCACGCTGAAGGCGTCGGATCTGTTCGACATGTCGCTCCTGGATGAGGTCTACAAGGAGAACCCCGAGCTGATCGCATACGCGGGCTGATCGGAGCTCGACCATGACGCAGCCGATCCTCACGACGGATGCCGTGCAGTCCGGTTCTCAGGGCGATGTCCTGGGAACCGGACTGCAGATCTCGGGATTGAACAAGGTGTTCGCCTCAGGGCGCAAGAGCGTCGCCGCGCTGGCCGACGCGAATCTGCACACCGAGCAGGGTTCGTTCCTGTCGCTGCTGGGACCGTCGGGATGCGGCAAGTCCACGATCCTGCGGATCCTCGCGGGCCTCGAGACCCCGACCAGCGGCACGACCCGCGTCGACGGCAAGAGCCCGAAGGAGCTCCGCGCCGAGAGCGGGCTCGGCATCGCGTTCCAGGACTCGGCGCTGCTTCCGTGGCGCAGCGTGGTCAGCAACATCCGGTTGCCGTTCGAGATCGCGGGGCTCCCGGTCGACAAGGACTACGTCGCGGAGATGATCGCGCTCGTAGGTCTTCAGGGCTTCGAGAAGGCCAAGCCCTCGCAGCTCTCGGGCGGTATGCGACAGCGCGTCTCGATCGCCCGATCGCTGATCCTCAAGCCGGAGGTGCTGCTGTTCGACGAGCCGTTCGGCGCGCTGGACGACATGACCCGGCAGAAGCTCAATCTCGAACTGCTGCGCATCTGGACCGAGAAGCCCGCGACGACCCTGCTGGTCACGCACGGCATCTCGGAGGCGATCTTCCTCTCGGACTACGTAGCGGTGATGAGCCCGCGACCCGGTCGCGTCAAGAAGGTGCTCAAGATCGACCTGCCGCGTCCGCGGACACCCGAGATGCTGCGGACCCCCGAGTTCCACGCGTATGTGGACGAGGCGTCCGAACTGCTGTTCGGCGAGGGAGGAGCCGCCGCGGATGACCACCACTGAGAGGGTGCAGGCGGACGGCTCGGCCGAGTCGCAGCGCGGGGGCGCGCCTGGCGCGCTTCGACGAGGCCGGCCGGTGCGGTGGCAGAGCATCGCGCTTCCCGCCTGGCTCGCCGGACTCATCGGCGGCGTCGGAATCATCATCCTGTGGTGGGTGATCGCTGCGGTGTACGTCGCGCCGACCGGTGCGCGCCCGATCCCCACACCGTTCGAGGTCGTGGCGAGTTACGCCGAGAGCGGCTGGGAGTTCTACTGGCGCAACTTCTCGGTCACGTTGGCAGAGGCCGGGATCGGGTACCTCTGGGGCAACGGCATCGCGTTGATCCTCGCGGGCATCGTGCTCGTCGTCCCCCGCCTCGAGGGTGTCGCCATGCAGCTCGCGATCATCACCTACTGCATCCCGATCGTCGCGGTGGGGATGCTGGCCATCGTGATGATCCCGTTCCCCAAGCCTGGCGAGCCCAGCGGTACGGCCGTGCTGCTCGCCGCGCTCTCGGTGTTCTTCACCACGGTCGTGGGGGCGCTTCTGGGGTTGAAATCGGCCGATCGCACGAGCCTCGACCTGATCGCAGTGTACGGCGGGGGCCGTCTCGCGCAGCTGGTCAAAGTGCGTCTCATCGCGGCGCTGCCGGCGATTCTCGGCGCCCTGCAGATCGCCGTCCCCGCCGCCTTCCTCGGTGCCGTGCTCGGGGAGTTCTTCGGCAAGATCGAGACCGGCGTCGGCATCGCCATGACTCTGGCCCAGCAGGGTTCGAACGCCCCCGTGGTGTGGGCTCTCGCGCTCGCCAGCGGGGCTGTCGCGCTCGTCGGCTTCGCCCTGGTCGGAGCCATTGCGCGCGCCGTCGCGCCGTGGTCGAAAGGAGCAGCATGACCACGCTGACCGCAGCTCAGGAGCAGCAGCGGGCCTCGCCGGATCGCAGCGATTTGAGCCGAGACGTCCGCCGCGCGGCTGCGCGCGGGGTGCTCAGCGCCCTGGGCGGGAGTCTGCTGACGTTCGCGCTCACTCTCGTGACCGTCGTCGTGCTCTGGGTGGGGGTGCTGGCGATCTTCCGCATCTCGCCGCTCATCGCCAAAGGGCCTGTCGACGTGTGGAACTTCTTCGTCACCGTGCCGGCCGCGGAGGCCAATCGCGCGCTCATCGCGGGCAACCTCGCCGTGACTCTCGGTCATGCGTTCATCGGGTTCGTCGCCGGCCTGGTGGTCGCCGTCATCGGCGCAGGAGTGTTCCAGCTCAGCAAGGGGATCGAGCACGCGCTGATGCCGCTCGCGATGCTGCTGCGGTCGGTGCCGCTCATCGCGATGGCGCCGGTCATCATCATGATCTTCCAGCGCGGCTGGCTGACGATCGCGGTCATCGGAGGCATCGTCGTGCTGTTCCCGGCGCTCGTGAACATCTCCCTGGGGTTCAGGTCGGCCCCGCCGCAGATGAACGACCTCGTCGAGGTCTACGGCGGCGGAGCCTGGTCGAAGCTCCGCAAGGTCGCGATGCCCTCCTCGCTGCCGGCGTTCTTCGCCGCCGTGCGCATCTCGGTGCCCGGCGCCATCACGGGGGCGCTGCTCGCAGAGTGGCTCGCCGTCGGCGGCGGCATCGGCGGGTCCATCGGTGGATTCGTGCCGCAGGCGCAGTTCACCGCCCTCTGGGCGTCGGTCGTCGCCGTCACCGCGGCTTCTCTCGTCCTATACAACGTCGTCCAGATCGCTGAAGACGTCGTGCTCGCGCGCATGGGCATGCATTCGCAGAAGAGCGTGTAGAGGGAGCGTCTACTCGACTGCTCCCCGCGCGTTGTAGACGACGGAATCGCTCGCGCCGTAGGCGCGGTACACCGCGACGGCATCGTCATGACCGACGCCGATGGTCACGCGGATGCCGCGGTCCTCGAACTGCTGCGCCCAGTCCTCGACGACCGGTCCCTCGTCGAATCCGGTGAGTTCTTCGAGCAGAGCGCCCTCGCCGGCGACGACGAGCGAGCGGACGCCGCTCCACATCGTCGCGCCGTAGCACTGCACGCACGGCCGCCAGTTGACGATCAGCGAGAGGTCGGCGCCGTCGGCGCCGAGATCCCAGCGGCCGAGCGCCCGCTGCGCCAGGCTCAATGCCGTGACCTCGGCGTGAGCGGCGGTCAGGCCGGAGCTCAGCACGACGTTGACCCCGACCGACACGAGCTCTCCGCTCGCCTCGTCGACGACGATCGCGGCGAACGGCCCGCCGTTGCCGGCTCGCCAGTTGCGATCGGCGAGGTCGTTGACGAGCCGCATCCGCTCTTCGACGGAGGGCAGCCGCCGAGGCACATCGGGAAGCTCGTCGATCAGCCAGTCAGGCAAGGAAGCCGCGAAAGCGGTGGCGAGTTGCATTGTCGGACTCCTCCTGGTCGGGGCTGGCCTTCACGCTAGTCCCGCCGTGTTTCGGCAGTGCTACGCGCTCGCTCGGCCCGGACCGCTACGCGAGCCGGAGGGTCACAGCTGCCCGACTCCCGTCACGGTGACGATCGCGGCACCCTCCTCATCGGATGCAGCGAGGTCGACGGTCGCCGAGATGCGCCAGTCGTGATCGCCGGCGGGGTCGTCGATGATCTGATGCACGGTCCACGCGGTGGCGCCCTGGGTGATCAGCAGCAGCTGCGAGCTGCGGGCGTCGGGACCTGTGAGGATCTCGTCGTGCTCGGCGAAGTACGCGTCGAGCGCGGCATCCCACCCCGCGGCCCCGAACGACGGATCGAGATCGGCGAGAGCATCCACGTCCTCGCGGGCGGCGAGCTGCACGCGGCGGAACAGCTCGTTGCGCACCAGGATGCGGAACGCGCGCACGTTGGACGTGAGGCGCTTGGGGGCGGGCGGGACGATCGGCTCGTCGGAACGCGCTGGGTCCCTGAGCTTGTCGAAGGGCAGGGACCCAGCTCCCGACACGAGCTCCTCCCATTCGTCGAGGAGGCTCGAGTCGACCTGACGCACGAGTTCGCCCAGCCATTCGATGAGGTCGCGCAGATCGTCGTTCTTGAGTTCTTCAGGGATCGTCTGCGAGGCGGCCCGATACGCGTCGGAGAGGTAGCGCAGCACCACGCCCTCGGAGCGGGCGATCTTGTAGTACGCGACATATTCCCCGAACGACATGGCCCGCTCGTACATGTCGCGCACGACCGACTTGGGGTGCAGTTCGAAGTCGCGGATCCAGGGCTGGGCGGCGCTGAAGGTCTCGAACGCCGCGCCGAGCAGCTCGTCGAGGGGCTTCGGATAGGTGATCTGCTCGAGCAGCTCCATGCGCTCGTCGTACTCGATGCCCTCGCGCTTCATCTCGGCCACGGCCTCGCCGCGGGCGAGGAACTCCTGCTGGCCCAGCACCGCGCGCGGATCGTCGAGGGTCGACTCGACGATCGAGACCATGTCGAGGGCGAATCCGGCCGAGTCGGGATCGAGCAGATCGAAGGCCGCCAGAGCGAACGGCGACAGCGGCTGGTTCAGCGCGAAGTTCGGCTGCAGGTCGACCGTGAGGCGGATCTCGAAGCGTTTCGTCTCGGTCGCTCCGCTCGCTCGCTCAACGACCGGAACCTGCTCCACGACCCCGGATTCGAGAAGAGTGCGGTAGATGCCGAGCGCCCGCAGGGCGAGTTCGCGCTGACGCGCACGCGGCTCGTGGTTGTCGTAGATGAGCGAGCGCATGTTGCCGAACACGTCGCCGCCGCGGGCGATCACGTTGAGCATCATCGCGCTGGTGATCTGCATGTGCGAGGTGAGGGTCTCGGGCACCGCATCGATCAGCTTGCGGAACGACGGCTCGCCCCACGACACGAAGCCGTCAGGGGCCTTCTTGCGGATCAGTTTGCGCTTCTTCTTGGGG
Organism: Microbacterium natoriense; assembly: GCF_030816295.1. NCBI lineage: Bacteria > Bacillati > Actinomycetota > Actinomycetes > Micrococcales > Microbacteriaceae > Microbacterium > Microbacterium natoriense. The sequence goes on from NZ_JAUSXV010000001.1 coordinate 887,001, forward strand.
TCGTCGCCGGCCTTCTTGATGGCCGCCGCGTTCTCGGTCTCGTGCTCTGGAGCCTGCGCGACCACGGTGCCGGCGGTGTCGTAGCCCGCGCGGCCCGCTCGCCCGGCGATCTGGTGGAACTCCCGCGCGTTGAGCTGACGCATCCGCGTGCCGTCGAACTTCGTCAGCGCCGTGAGCAGCACCGTGCGGATCGGCACGTTGATGCCGACGCCAAGCGTGTCGGTGCCGCAGATGACCCGCAGCAGCCCGCGCTGGGCGAGCTGTTCGACCAGTCGCCGGTACTTCGGCAGCATGCCCGCGTGATGCACGCCGATGCCCGCGCGCAGGAATCGCGAGAGCGTCTTGCCGAAGGCGGTGGTGAACCGGAACTCTGCGATCAGCGCCGCGATCTGATCGCGCTGCTCGCGCGTGGCGATCTTCGTGCTCGACAGCGCCTGCGCGCGCTCCATGGCGGCGGCCTGCGAGAAGTGCACGACGTAGATCGGCGCCTGGCCGGTGCGCAGCAGGTCTTCGACGGTCTCGTGGATCGGCGTGAGCTCGTAGAAGTAGTGCAGGGGCACCGGGCGTTCGACGCCCGTGACGGATGCCGTGTCCCGCCCGGTGCGCCGCGTGAGGTCGGCGGCGAGTTCGGTGACGTCGCCGAGTGTGGCCGACATGAGGATGAACTGCGCCCGCGTCAGCTCGAGCAGCGGCACCTGCCACGCCCAGCCGCGATCGGGGTCGGCGTAGAAGTGGAACTCGTCCATCACGACCTGGCCCACATCGGCATCCGCGCCCTTGCGCAGCGCCAGGTTCGCGAGGATCTCGGCGGTGCAGCAGATGATCGGAGCGTCGGCGTTCACGGACGAATCCCCCGTGATCATGCCCACGTTCGCTGCTCCGAAGATGTCGACGAGCGCGAAGAACTTCTCGCTCACGAGCGCCTTGATCGGAGCGGTGTAGTAGCTGCGGCGGCCGTCGATCATCGCGGCGAAGTGCGCGGCGACGGCCACGAGCGACTTTCCGGTGCCGGTAGGGGTCGACAGGATGAGGTTGTTGCCGGAGACGATCTCGATGACCGCTTCGTCCTGTGCCGCGTACAGGCTGATGCCCGTGGCCTCCGCCCACTCGACGAACGCCAGATAGACGGCATCCGCATCGGAGCCGTCAGGCAGGGAGGTGTGGTCGAGGAGCATCCTTCGATCATCCCTTATGCCCGGTTCCGTGCCGGCATCCGTCCTGACCTCGGCGTGAACCGCGAGAGCGGAAGGGGTGTGCAGCTCAGACCGCTGTCGCCGCCTGCAGGGCGATGCGGATCATGTCGCCGAAGGTCTGCTCGCGCTCCTGCGCGGTCGTCTCCTCGCCGGTGATGATGTGATCGGAGACGGTGCAGATGCTCAGCGCCCGTCGGCCGTAGTACGCCGCGAGTGTGTAGAGCCCGCTCGTCTCCATCTCGACGCCGAGCACCCCGTGCTGCACGAACGGCTCGGTCAGCTCGGGTCGTGTGCTGTAGAACTGGTCGCTCGAGAACAGCAGTCCCACGTGCACGGCGGACTCGAGCGGTTCGGACTCGCTCGCCTCGACCGCGGCCCGCAGTAGCGGGAAGTCGGCGACGGGGGCGTAGTCGAGTCCGTGGAACCGCACGCGGTTGATGCCCGAGTCGGTGCATGCGCCGTTGGCGATGATGATGTCGCGCACCTTCAGCTTCTCCGTCAGCGCGCCGCATGAGCCGACCCTGACGATGGTCTGCACATCGTAGGAGTCGAACAGCTCGTTCGCGTAGATCGCCATCGACGGCTGGCCCATGCCAGAGCCCTGCACCGAGACCCGGTGGCCGTTCCAGGTGCCGGTGAAGCCCAGCATCCCCCGCGTCTGCGTGTACAGCTCGGCGTCCTCGAGGAACGTCTCCGCGATCCACCGGGCCCGCAGCGGGTCACCGGGGAAGAGGACGATGGGGGCGATCTGGCCGGGCTCTGCGGCGATGTGCGTGCTCATGGCCTCAGCGTAGCCAGCGCCTGTGCACGCCGCGCCGCGCAGAGGGTTGGCGCCGGCATCCGTCTCTGACACCATCGGAGCACGGATGCGGTGACCTGCGCCGCACAGGAGGGACGACGATGTCCGATCAGATCTTCATGTACGTGGCGCTCGGCGTGTACTTCGCCGGGATGCTCCTCATCGGCTACATCGCGTTCAAGCGCACGGACGATCACGAGGACTACATGCTCGGCGGGCGCAACCTGCCGCCGTGGGTCGCGGCGATCAGCGCGGGTGCGGCCGACATGTCGGGGTGGCTGGTGATGGGCCTTCCCGGCGCCATCTACGCCGCAGGTCTCATCGAGGCGTGGATCGCGATCGGTCTCACGATCGGCGCCTACCTGAACTGGCGTCTGGTCGCGCCCCGCCTACGGGCGTACACCGAGGTCTCGCGCAACTCGATCACGATTCCGAGCTACTTCGAGAACCGTCTCCGCGACTCGACCCGCTCGCTCCGGGTGGCCTCAGGCCTCATCATCCTGGTCTTCTTCACGCTCTACATCTCCTCGGGCATGGTCGCCGCCGGTGTCTTCTTCGAGAGCTCCTTCAACGGCGACTACATGTTCGGGATGCTCCTGGTCGGCGCGATCACGCTGCTGTACACGCTGTTCGGCGGATTCCTCGGTGCGTCTCTCACGGATGTCGTCCAGGGCCTGATGATGGTCATCGCGCTCGTCGTGGTCCCGGTCGCGGCCGTGATCGCGATCGGCGGACTGGGCGAGACGAGCACGCTCATCGCCGACACCGCGGGTGCCGGACACCTCTCGCTGCTCGGGGGCACCGCCGTCACCGGCGGGACGATCCTCGCGATCGTGTCGGCGCTGGCCTGGGGGCTCGGCTACTTCGGTCAGCCGCACATCATCGTGCGCTTCATGGCGTTGCGCACCCCGCAGGAGGCGAAGAGCGCTCGCCGCATCGGCATCTCGTGGATGGTGGTGTCGATGCTGGGCGCCGTCGTGTCGGGCCTCGTCGGCATCGCGTACATGGCGCAGCGCGGCATCGAGCTCGACAATCCCGAGACGGTCGTGCTGCTGATGTCGCAGACTCTCCTGCATCCGTTCGTGGCCGGCCTCGTTCTCGCCGCTGTGCTCGCGGCGATCATGAGCACGGTCTCGAGCCAGCTCGTGGTGTGCTCGTCCGCCCTCGTCGAAGACCTCTACAAGGTGGCGCGCAAGACGCCTCCCTCGCAGAAGCGGCTCGTGCTGATGGGGCGGCTCGCGGTGCTCGTCGTCGCGATCGTGGCGATCGTCCTCGCGATCAGCCCGAACGACTCGATCCTCGGACTCGTGTCGTTCGCCTGGGCGGGCTTCGGCGCCGCGTTCGGCCCGATCATCCTGCTGAGCCTGTTCTGGCGCAAGCTCACCAACTGGGGCGCGCTCGCCGGCATGTTCGTCGGCGCTGCGACGGTGTTCATCTGGAAGGCGCTGAACACCGGGCTGTACGAACTGCTCCCCGCGTTCGTGCTCGCGTTCGTGGCGGCGATCGTGGTCAGCCTGCTCACCTACAAGCACAACGAAGAGATCCAGCAGGAGTTCACCGACACCGGAGCGATGCTCGCCGTGCCCCGGCCGCACGCGGTCGGCGACACCCCGTGAGCGCCTCGGCTCAGCCCTGGCGACGCACGATCTCGCCGATCCACGCGGGTGCGAACGGCGAGGTGCAGCCGGGCGCGGTCGGATAGTCGGCGAGCACCTGCAGGCGCTCGCCGATGTCGAGAGCCCTGGCCCTCAGGCCCGGGTGGTGGATGCCGATGGTCGCGAGCGTCTCGTTCATGGCCCACTGCTTGCGTGATGGAGAATCTTTCATGTCCCGCTCGATCTCGTCGAGAAGGGCGTCGAGGTCGAGCCCCGTGGGAGACTTCGCGACGCGCACCGACGTCAGCGACCAGCCCGCCGCAGCGACGGTGTCGTCCCGATCGCCCATCCATCCCTCGCGCAGCTCTTCGGCGAGCGGCGTCTTCTTCAGCACGTAGTTCACGAACCAGTCGTTGACCTTGGGCGGCTGCGGTTCGCGAAGCATCTCGTCGAGATCGGATGCCTCGAACTGCCGCGGAGAGCAGATCAGCAGAGCCAGCAGCCGTGCCGGTGTCTCACCGGTCGCCCACAGCTCTCGAGCCAGCTCGGGTGAGGTCTTGATCTTCTTCGCCAGCGTTCGGAGCCTGGCGAGGTTCATGCCGTGATCGTCGCCGCGCTTCTCGTTCGCCGCCCGCACCTTCGGGTCCTCGAGCGCGGCGAGCTCGGCCAGGGCTTCTTCGAGCGTCATCCGTCCAGGCTATTCGTCTCGGGTCGCATGGACGGCTTTTCTGCGCATGAATAGCCTGACCTGCGCGATTCGAACGGCCGCCCGCACGAGACGTGGGAGGGTTGCGTGTGAGGGAGGGCGCATAAGCGTCATGTGGAGGGGTTCGCAGTGAACAGGTTCTTTCAGAGGTCCGTCGGACTGGCGGTGATCTTCATCGTGCTTCTGGGCGCGGGGCTGCTGGTCTGGGGCATCGTCGTCACCGATCCGCCGGCCCTGTGGGACCCGGTGCATCTGACGCTCGCCGGCATCTGGCAGCTGATGTACAGCGCCGAGCTGCCGAACCTCGGGGTCATGGCGGCGGCTCTCGGGCTTGCGCTGCTGATGGTGCTCTTCGTGGTGATCAGCGAACGCGTAGTCGCCAGCCGCTATCGCAAGGCCGGCACCGAGGTCACCAAACTCACTCTCGCGCCGCGCACGGTGATGGAGCGCACGCGCGGCGTGTTCGCGGGCGAGGCGACCGTGACGGTCCTGATCCCGGCTCACAACGAGGAGAAGTCGATCCCCGCGACCCTCGTCTCGCTCATGCAGCAGAGCACACCGCCCGATCGCATCCTCGTCGTGGCAGACAACTGCACCGACCGCACGGTGCAGGTCGCCAAGGAACACGGCGTCGACGTCTTCCAGACGGTCGGCAACACGCACAAGAAGGGCGGCGCGCTGAACCAGGCGCTGCAGGACCTGCTGCCGACGCTCGGCGACAACGACACCGTGATGGTGATGGACGCCGACAGCCAGATCGGCGACGACTTCCTCACCGAGGCGATCCGGCGGTTCACCGAAGACCGTGCGCTGATGGCCGTGGGCGGACTGTTCGAGGGCGAAGACGGGCACGGGCTGCTCGGTCAGTTCCAGCGCAACGAGTACATCCGCTACCAGCGGGAGATCCGCCGCAGGAAGGGGCGCGTGTTCGTGCTCACCGGCACGGCATCCGTGTTCCGCGCCTCAGCCCTGCGCGCGGTCGCCGAGGCGCGCGGCAGCCAACTCCCGGGCATCAAAGGCGAGGTGTACGACACCTTCGCCCTCACCGAGGACAACGAGCTCACGATCGCGCTCAAGTCGCTCGGGGCCCTGACGATCTCACCTGTCGCGTGCACGGTCGTCACCGAGCTGATGCCGGGGTGGCGGATGCTGTGGGCTCAGCGCCTGCGCTGGCAGCGCGGCGCTCTCGAGAATCTCGGCGAGTACGGGTTGACCCCGCAGACGCTGCGGTACTGGGCGCAGCAGATCGCGATCGGCTACGGCGTGCTGGCGCTGTTCAGCTACTTCGCGCTGATCCTGCTCATGATCCTCGCGATGGACACCTGGGTGTGGTTCCCGTTCTGGCTCGGCATCGGTGTGCTGTTCGCGATCGAGCGCACCGTGACGGCGTGGAAGGGCGGCTGGCGAGCGCGCCTCGTCGCCGTGCTCATCTTCCCCGAGCTGATCTACGACTGCTTCCTGAACCTCGCATTCCTCAAGGGCGTGTTCGAGATCGCCTTCGGCCGCAGGGCCACCTGGAAGCACGTGGATCACGGCGGGGCGCCAGCCGACGCCGCGAAGGAGGTCTCCTCATGATGGTCGGAACCGGCATCCTGCTGCCCGAGGCATGGCTGCAGACCGAGTGGTTCAGCGTGCTGGCGACGTTCGTCGCGATCAACACCCTGATCTACGTCGTGCTCGGTGTGATCAAGATCATCCCGAAGTTCCGCCTGCGCCGCTCGTACAGCGGCGCGAGCAGGAGGTCAGAGACCAGGAGCATCCACCCCGATGCTCCGGTGTAGATCGGCGAGCAGCTCGCCGATCTGAGAGGCCGAGGCGGGGTAGCCGAGATGGTAGCCCTGGGCGTAGTCCGAGCCGAGCTCGCGTGCACGCTCTACCTGCTCCGCATCGGACACGCCCTCGACCAGCACGCTCGCTCCGGCGGAGCGGGCCGCGGCCAGAAGGGCGGCGAGCCGGGTCTTCGCGTCGTCGTCGTCGGCGACCTGCCAGAACAGTGCGCGATCGATCTTCACGACGTCCGGTTGGAGAACCGCGATCCGTCCCTCGTCAGCACACACAGCGCCCGCGTCGTCGACGAGAAGGCTGCCGCCGAGGCTGGTCACCCTCTCGCGGACGGCGCTCAGGTCGGCTGTCGTGGCGCCCTCGTAGATCTCCAGCCCCCACGGGCGGGTGAGATCCCGCAGCATGTCGGCCAGCTCCGGGCGCAGCATCGTCGCCCCGGAGGCGTTGAAGGTGACCGACATCCCGGCGGGAAGCTCGCTCATCGCCTCGATCGCCTGCTCGATCAGGAGAAGCTCGAGCTCTGCTCTGATGCCCATCGATCCGGCCCGGTCGAGGTGGAGGGGCGGAGGCGCCCCGTCTTCGAAGCGGGCGAGCGCCTCGAACCCCACGACGCGCCATTCTCGGAGGTTCACGATCGTCTGGAAGACGATGTTCGCGCGGGGGAACTCGGCGAGGATCCCTGCAGCGTCTGCGCGCCCGCGACTTGTCACGGTTCACCTTATACCCCGCGGCGTGAGCGCTCCGAGTAGGCTGGACGAGAGGCGCGCACCTGGGGAGGATGCATGGTCGTTCAGGACATCAGAGCATCCGACGCGGAGGATCTCCGCTGGTTGCGCTTCGGCTGGCTTCGCTCGATCAGAGAGCGCACGTCGACGTTCTCGGTCGTCACGGCGACTCTGCTGCTCTACTTCGGAGCGCTCGGGATCTTCGAGCTGTCCGAAGACGACCTGACCGTGTTCGAGCGGGCGTTGTCCGGGGGGACCACCCTCGCGTGCTTCGTGGTGTTCGCGATGGTCGCGTTCTTCGGCGTCGAACTGCGACCGTGGGTCGGGTTCGCGCTGGTCGCCGCTCACGTGCTGGTGTCGATCTACTACCTCGGGTTCTCGGATGAGAGGCAGAACGCGATCGCGGCGTTCCAGGAGCTGCCGATCATGGCCATGTACTTCTCATGGTTCTACGGGGCCAGGATCGCGCGCGTCGGCGTCCTGTTGATCCTCGTGTCGGTGGGGGCCGCGACCGGGTTCGGATCCTTCACGGGTGTCGGCGCGCTTCTCGGACCGGTCAACATGCTCGCCGCCGGACTGTTCACGTGGATGTGTCTCGAGGCGGGGATCTTCATGCGTCACCGCATCCGTCTCGAATCGCACTCCGACGAGCTGACCGGTGTGCTCAACCGCCGCGGTTTCGAGGCGAAGATCACGGCCGAGATCCGTCGCGCGGTGCGTCACGATCGCCCGCTCAGCGTCGCGGTGCTCGATCTCGACAAGTTCAAGGACGTGAACGACGAGGCCGGCCACGCCGCCGGCGACTACGTGCTGCGCGCGGTCTCGTCGCACTGGATGTCGCTGTCTCGCTCGACCGACCTCGTCGGGCGGCTGGGCGGCGACGAGTTCGCCATGCTCATGCCCGAGACGGATGCCGACGAGGCGCGCGCATTGATGATCAGGCTGCGCGAGTTCACGCCGCATCCGTGGTCGTGGGGTGTCGCCCAGGTGCGCCCGGACGACACGGCTGCGTCCGTCATCGCCCGCGCCGACGCGGCCATGTACGACGACAAGCGCCGCTGAGCGCTGTCGGGCTCAGTCTTCGTCGACGAGCTCACCGCGGATGCGCCGCAGATCCTCCATGAGCGATCCGATCAGGATCCAATGACCGGATGCCGGAGGCTTCACCACGAGCGGCGCGGTCAGGGCCGGGATCACCGAGGTGAGAGTGTCGGGTTCGGGGGCGACGTCGGCGATCTGCACCGCGAGGCGGACGTCGTGGCCGGCGCGGCGAAGCTGCTCGGCGATCGCGGTGACGGCGGGCTCCAGCCCGATCGAGTCGTCGTAGTGGTCGAAATAGGCGCGGGTCATGCCGATCGTCTGCGTGACGATCGGCGACAGCCGCTCGAGGAGCGCGCGCATCTCGCGCAGATCTTCGCGGTGCGCCGAGCGCCGAGGGTTGAGCGTGAGCGACTCCTCTCCGGCCGCGATGGATGCCGCGGCGGCATCCTTCATCGGGCGCAGCAGACGCACCTCGACCATCAGCTCCTGCAGGCGCTGCGGCGTCTGCGGTTCGGGGAGCGCGGCGGCGAGACGATCGAGGCTCGCGGCCAGTTCGGCGCCGAGCAGCCCGAGGTCGCGCCGGGCGGGGCCAGTGAGAACCGGCGGCACGATCAGCGCGTTCACGACGATGCCGATGACGACGCCGATCAGGGTCTCGACGATGCGCGCCAAGGCGTAGTCGGGTGTCGAGCCCAGCGCCAGCACCAGCATCGCCGAGATCGCGACCTGGTTGCCGGTGCCCGGGGTCGCGCGGAACACCCAGGCGATGAGCATCGCCACCACGATCGCGAGCAGCACGATCCAGCTCGGCGTGCCGAGCAGGAGTCCCAGGGACACCGCGATGACGACCCCGACGATCACGCCGATGCTGCGCTCGAGTGCCTTCGACAGAGACTGGTTCACGCTCGGCTGCACGACGAGCAGGGCTGCGATCGCCGCGAACACCGGCAGTTGACCAGGCACCACCCAGCCGGCGAGCAGCCAGGCCGCGATCGTCGCCGCAGCCGACTTCACGACCTGCAGCAGCGGAGAGCGCCTGGAGGCGCGGATCGCGGCGGGAATGCGCATGGCTCAACGGTACTCGGGCGGCGGCATCCGCCCCGGCGCGTCCCGTCCGTCGGCTCAGCTTCCGTCTGCATGCCCAGAACCCGGCTTTCGACCTGCGGACGGAATCTGAGCCTGCAGGCGGGACGGAGAGAGCGCGCTGGTCGGAGAACTCCGGGCATGCTTCGATGGGAGGCATGGACGACCGGGAGCAGCAGGCGGGGCGACTGCAGAACGAGACCGAGGCCGTCTGGGCGACGGTCGGGTCGTTCGTCCTGGGCGCCGTGACCGGCATCCTGCTGCTCATCGGCGACCCGCGGCCGCTGACGGGGCCGCAGTCGCTCGCGATCCCGGTGGCCGCCGTGGGTGGAGTGGTCGCGGCATCCGCCTTCGTCGTCAGCACCGTGCGGCATCACAGGGGCGAGACAGTGCCGATGCCCCGGTGGCAGAGCGTGATCTCGAACCTGTCGGCGATCGCTCTGACGGTCGTGTTCGCCGCGATCACCGCGATGGGAGCGCTGCTCGCCCTGCAGATCCTCGCCATCGGTCTGCAGGGGTTGCAGCTGGGAGCGGTGGGCGGCGGCGTGCTGGCGGGGGTCGTCGCCGCCGTGGGAGGGCGCTTCGCATACGGTGCAGGGATCGGCCTGCGTACGGCGGATCTCGCCGGCATCCTGTTCGGATTCCTCGCCCTCGGCACTCTGTTCGCGATGTCGACGGCCGCCGACCCCCGTTGGTGGGAGCACAACTTCTCGACACTCGGTGGAGGAGCGGGCGCGTGGGCGTTCAACGGCACGCTCGTCGTCGCCGGTCTCATCATCGCCACCGTGGGCTCGTACGTCGGCCGAGATCTGCACCGGATGCTGGGCGACGACGCTCTGCCCCGTATCGCGCCGATCGTCGTGCTCTGGGCGCTCACGGGCGCGGCGCTCGCCGCGATCGGCCTCCTGCCGCTCGAGCGGGTGCCTGTCGCGCACAACATCGTCGCCCTCGGCGCGCTCGCGCTCTTCGTGCTGGCGGCCGTCACGACGGCACGGGTGTTCCCCGGTTCGCCCCGAGCGCTGGTGATCACGACGATCGGGCTGATCGCCCTCGTCGGAGTCTCGGTCATGCTGTGCTTCGCCATCGGGCTGTTCGGGGTCACGGCGCTCGAGGTGATCGTGATCGGGCTCGGGATGCTGTGGATGCTGACGCTCGTGCGCGTGCTCGCGGTGCTCGCGCCGTCGCAATCGCGTCCCTCCGCCCGCATGAATGTCCTGCGTCTCTGATCGCTGCACCAGCGTGCGGGGTCGAGTGCACGGCCTGTCGCCGAGTGCACGACACGTCGGCACCGATCTGCCGTGCACTCGGCGAGTTCACGTGCAGTCGACGCGCAGATAGGGAGCCAGCGCGCGAGAGATAGGGAAGGTGTCGGATGCCGGCGGGCCGCCTCAGAGCGGAATGTAGGGGTACCGGAGAAGGAGAACCCCATGTACGAGCACCCGTATTACCAGTACACCCGTTTCGAGCAGGACGAGCTGGCGCGCCGAGCCGAGCTGCAGCGCTTCATCGCCGAGCACTCGGATCAGATCGTGGCCAGGCCGGAGGGTCCGATCGGACGGATGCTGCGCCGCATCGGCGCCGCGTTCGGACGCCGCAGCGGTCGTGCCGCGCAGCGGCAGACACCGTGCGAACCGGCCGTCGCCCGTTGACCCTGGCTGCCTTGCCCGCGAACGGGGTCGTTCCCGCGACCGACATCGTTCCCGCGACCGACGCCGTTCGCGGGACCGCTGTCGCGCGGTCGACGCGAGCCGCAGCATCCGTCGCCACGGGACCGACCACGCCGCAGACCCCCGATGTCGGCGCGGGGTGGCACGATGAGAGCATGCCTCCGTTCGCGCCCAGCGCTCCGATGGTCGGTCGCGACTCCGACCTCGCTCGCGCGCACGCGCTGTTCGAGCGTGCGAGCGAAGGAACGCCCACTGCGCTGCTGATCGAGGGCGAGGCGGGCATCGGCAAGTCCCGATTGCTGCGCGAGTTCGCCGACGACATCGCGAATCGCGCCGACATCCATGTCGGCTGGTGCCTCGACCTCGGCGCGGCTCGTTCGCCCTACGGTCCCCTCACCGGCATCCTGCGGTCGATCGTGCAGACCCTCGGCGACGATAGAGTCCGCGACGCCGTCGGTTCGGGTGTCGATGCGCTGGCCATGCTGCTCCCCGATCTCGCCCCTCAGGCCGATCGTGCGAGCACCAGTCCCGAGCGCCTGCGCGACGCGATCGCGAGCCTGATCGAGTGCGCCGCCGAGCGTGCTCCGCAGGTCCTCGTGGTCGAAGACCTGCACTGGGCCGACGAGTCCACGCTGGCCATCCTGTCTTTCCTGCTCCGTGCACTGGGCCGGGGGCGCATCATGCTGCTGCTGACCTCTCGATCCGACGATGTGCGCCGCGGCGACGCCGTGAGCCGCTTCATCGGCGAGGCCACTCGGGCGCGCCTGCTCGAGCGCGAGGCCCTCGAGCGGCTCGACATCGACGCCGTGCGCGAGATCGCCGAGCAGGTGACCGGGCACGCCCTCAGCCAGGGCGCGCTCGAGCGCATCTACGACCGTGCCGAAGGGGTGCCGTTCTTCGTCGAGGAGATCGCCTGCTGCTCCACGGCTCCGATCCCCGACGGGCTCCGCGATCTCCTGCTCGCCCGGTTCGATCGACTCGGCGACGACGCCCGAAGGGTCGTGCAGGTCGCGTCGGGCGCAGAGCGTCCGCTCACGCATCCGCTGCTCGAGCGGCTCGTCGGCTTCGCGGATGAGCGGCTCGACGAAGCCATGCGTGAGGCTACGCGCAGCGGCATCCTCGTCGTCATCGACGACGGCTACCGGTTCCGGCACGCGCTGCTGCGAGAGGCGGTTCACGACGACCTGCTGCCCGGCGAGCGCTCTCGCCTGCACCGCACGTACGCCGAGACCCTCGAAGCGCTGTGCGACGGCAGCGACTCCGCCGACGCGGCAGCCCTCGCCTATCACTGGCAGCTCGCACAGGACGACCGCAAGGCCCTGTCCGCGGCGGTCGACGCGATGCTCCATGCGAAGGCGCGCTTCGCGTTCGCCAGCGCCGCGCGCTTCGGAGAGCTCGCGCTCGGAGTGTGGTCGCAGGTGTCCGATCCCGAGCATGCCGCCGGCATCGCCCGACTCGATCTGCTGCTCGTCCTGGGGTCGATCCTGCGCAACGCCGGCGACGGCGAACGTGCGCTCGCCGTGGTGACGCTTGCTCTGTCCGAACTCGACCCGGCGACCGTCGACCCGCGCCTGCACGCCCGCCTGCTGCGCGACAAGGCCTACTACACGATGAACCTCGGCCGTCCAGGCGCCATCCCGCTGCTGCACGAGTCTCTGGCGATCCTCGACGAACGCGTCGACGACGACCGCCTGCGCGCCACTGTTCTCAACAACCTCGCCAGCCGATACATGATCGCCGGCGAGCTCGATCGGTCCTATGAGCTGGGCGTCGAAGCAGGTGCATTCGCCGCTCGCGCCGGTTCGGACGACGAGTCGTCCATCGCGGCCAACGTGCGTGCGGCCTCTCGCGCCCACCGGGGAGACCTCGCCGAGGGCATCCGAGAGTACGAGCAGGCGCGCGCGCTCGCCAGAGGGTCGACGGCCGATCTGCGGTATCGCGTCAACTACTCCGACCTGCTGACCCTGCTCGGCCGCTATCGCGAGGCCGTCGCGCTCGCGGAAGACGGGCTGGCGCGCTCGCGTCGATTCGGCGTCGAGCGCACCTCGGGGTCGGTGATGACTCAGAACATGGCGGTCCCACTGCTCGAACTCGGCGAGATCGAGCGCGTGGAGGAGATGCTCGCACGCGAGCTCTCGCAGAACACGCTGCGGGTGTTCCGCATGTACACGACCATGACGCGCGTGCGGCTGCTGTCGTGGCGCGGGAGGCACGAGGAGGCCGCCGAGCTCCTGCGGGAATCGCTGCCGGCATTCCGTGAGACGGGGACCGTCGAACGTCAGATCTGGTACGACATCGTCGTGATGACGGTGGCGGTGGCCGAGAGCAGCGGCGATCTCGAGGGCGCGCTCGCAGCGATCGTGCAGATGCTCGCCGACGAAGGCCCGCGGCTGCTCCACCAGCGCCGGCTGCTGCTGCAGTCGGGATGGATCATCGCCCAGCTGCGCGCGCAGGGGGTCGAGGTCGCTCAGGCGGTCGAGGCGATCCGCGCCGCATGGCGGGCCCAGCATCCGCAGCTTCAGGGCGACACTTGGGAGAGCATCCTCTTCGCACTGCTCGACCCGACCGTGCAGCGGCTCGAAGCGGCGCTGTCCGTCGCCGACGGCGACGACGTACCGGTCACGTTCCGCTCGGTCCTGCGCCTGGAACTCGCCCGCTTGCGGGTGCGGGAGGGCGACAGGGCGACGGCGGGTCGGCTGCTGGCAGAGGCCGCCGTGCACGCGGAGCGCATCGGTCACGAGCAGCTCCGTCGCGAAGTCAGCGGGTTCATGGCATCCGCCGGGCTCGGCGCGCACGAATCGTCGGATGCCGATGCGCTCACCGCCCGCGAACGCCAGGTGCTGGATCTGATCGCCGAGGGCCTCAGCAATCGGCAGATCGGCGAGCGGCTGTTCATCAGCGTGAAGACCGTGAGCGTGCACGTCTCCGCCGTGCTGCGCAAACTCGGTGTCAGCACGCGCACCGAAGCCGCCGTCGCGGCGCAGCGAACAGCTGTCGAGCGGAGTGCTCCTCGGACCGACGACGGCGTTCGTCTCGTCGGATGAGGACACCGATGTTCTCGTTGTCAGCCAGCCGTGGTACGGTGACCGAGTACGCGTGTCGAAAGTTCCGACACGGTGCAGATCGCGAAAGCGGTCATTTCAACAGAAAGTAGAAACACATGGCCACTGGCACTGTGAAATGGTTCAACGCGGAGAAGGGCTTCGGCTTCATCGCTCCTGATGACGGCTCGGACGACCTCTTCGCCCACTACTCGGCAATCGCCGGCTCCGGTTTCAAGGAGCTCCGCGAGAACCAGAAGGTCGAATTCGACGCTGAGCGTGGCCCCAAGGGCATGCAGGCGGCGAACATCCGCGCTCTCTGAGCGCGCGCTGACTTCCTGACCGGCCGGACCCTTCGGGGTCCGGCCGGTTCTGCGTTTCCGGGAGGGATGTCGCACGATCCGAATCGTGTGCGAACGCCCGGTCGGCTCGGGCGTCATCCGCCCGCGATCTCCAGAGGGTCGAGCAACAGGGTTAGGGTCACCTAAGGCCCGTGTGTTAGGTTAGGCCAGGCTTACCAAAGCCTCGGTGCAGCGTCGCGCCACGTCCCCCTGACTCAAGAACCCGAAGGGAACGCTCGTGCGTATCTCCCGTGTCCTCGCGCTCGGCGCAGCCGCAGCTCTCGCCCTCAGCCTCAGCGCCTGCGCGACCCCGTCCGCCGACAGCGATGCAGCCGGTGCGGCATCGGCCTCCGAGACCGCAGGCGTCGTGCCCGACGGCACGTTCCCCGTCACGATCGAGCACGTCTACGGCGAGACCACGATCCAGAAGCAGCCCGAGCGGGTCGCGACCGTTGCCTGGTCCAACCAGGAAGTGCCGCTCGCTCTCGGGATCGTGCCGGTCGGCATGGCGAAGGTCACCTGGGGAGACGACGACGGCGACGGAATCCTGCCCTGGGTCGAGGACAAGCTCGACGAACTCGGCGGTGACACTCCAGTGCTGTTCGATGAGACCGACGGCATCGACTTCGAGGCCGTCGCCGACACCAAGCCCGACGTGATCCTCGCCTCCTACTCCGGCCTCTCGCAGGAGGAGTACGACACGCTGTCCAAGATCGCACCGGTCGTGGCCTATCCAGATGTCAAGTGGGGAACGTCGATCGACGACATGATCGCGATGAACTCGAAGGCGATCGGCCTGTCGACGTCGGGTGAGAAGCTGATCGACGACCTGCAGGCAGAGGCGGATGCCGCGCTCGCCGCGCACAGCGTGCTGGCCGACAAGAAGCTGCTGTTCTCGTACATCGACCCGTCCGACCTCAGCCAGATCGGCTTCTACAACGCGATCGACACCCGTCCCGGTTACCTGCACGACAACCTCGGCCTGCCTTTCCCCGCGATCGTGGAGGAGAGCGCCGACAGCACCGAGTTCTACCAGGCGGTGAGCTCGGAGGAAGCCGACAAGTTCAGCGACGTCGACGTCTTCGTGGTGTACGGCGACGAGTCGGTCATCCCCGTGCTGCAGGCCGACCCGCTGCTGTCGAAGATCCCCGCGATCGCCGAGGGCCGCATCGCGACACTGGGCGAAGCCACCCCGCTCGCGGCCTCCGCCAACCCTTCGCCGCTGTCGATCGGCTGGGGCCTCGACGACTACCTGGCTGCGCTGGCCGCTCCGCTCGCCGGCTGAACCGGGCAGTGACCGCTGCGACAGCATTCGCACCGGGCGCCGCACGTCTGCGGCGCCCGGTCGCGGTGCGCACCCTCTGGCTTCTCGCAGGGGTCGGCCTGATCGCCCTGCTGAGCATCCTCTCGGTGTCCTTCGGCGTGCGCGCCGTGTCGCTCGCCGACATCGTCTCGGCGCTCTCCGGGCATGACGACACGATCGCGCAGGCGGCGATCATCAAGCGCGTCCCCCGCACGGTGCTCGCGATCCTCGTCGGCTCGGCGCTCGCTCTCGCCGGTGCGACCATGCAGGCGGTCACCCGCAACCCCATCGCCGACCCCGGAATCCTCGGTGTCTCCAGCGGCGCCGCTCTCGCGGTGGCCGCCGGCATCGCCTTCCTGGGCCTCACCGACGCCTACGGGCAGATGGCGCTCGCCATCGGCGGCGCCGCGCTCGCCGCCACCTTCGTCTACACGGTCGGCTCTCTCGGACGCGGGGGTGCGACTCCGCTGAAGCTGGCGCTCGCGGGGGCGGCGACCTCCGCCGCCTTCGCCTCTCTCATCAGCGCGATCATGCTGCCTCGAGTCGATCTGCTGCAGTCGTTCCAGTCGTGGCAGGTCGGCGGGGTGGGTGGCGCGGAATGGCCGCGCATCGCCGTCACCGCACCGGTGCTCGCGATCGGCGCGCTCATCTGCTTCGCGAGCTCTCGCGGCATGAACTCCCTCGCCCTCGGCGACGACATGGCCGCCGGCCTCGGCGAGCACGTGTTCCGCACCCGGCTCGTCTCCGCGTTGGGAGCGGTCATCCTGGCGGGCGCCGCGACCGCCGTCGCCGGACCGATCGGGTTCGTCGGACTCGTCATCCCGCACGTATGCCGGATGCTGATCGGAACCGATCACCGCTGGCTGCTGCCCTTCTCGGCTCTCGCAGGCGCCGCGCTGCTGCTGGCGAGCGACATCGTGGGCCGGACCATCGCGCCGTCCTCCGAGGAGATCCAGGTCGGCATCGTGACCGCGGTGATCGGCGCTCCGTTCTTCATCTGGATCGTGCGTCGGCAGAAGGTGCGCGAGCTGTGACCCTTCGATCCCCGCGCACCACTCCAGGCATCGCTCCGCGCTACCCGGAGCCTCCGGGGCGCGTGGGCCCGACTCAGGGACCCAGGGCTCGAGAGGCCCAGGGCATCGGCGGCGTCCGTGACCGTGACCGCGTCGCGGCCATCATCGCCGGTCGCAGGGCACGGCAGCGCCGTCACGCGATCGCCTCGATCATGCTCGGCGTCGTGCTGGTGATCCTCTTCCTCGGCGCGCTCATGTTCGGCAACACCTTCTACGCACCCGACGAGGTGTTCCGCGTGATCGCGGGCCAGACCGTTCCCGGGGCCTCCTTCACCGTCGGCGAGCTGCGACTGCCGCGAGCCGTGCTCGCCGTGCTCGCAGGCCTCGCGTTCGGCATCGCGGGTGTCTGCTTCCAGACGCTGCTGCGCAACCCGCTGGCCTCGCCTGACATCATCGGGATCTCCGACGGCGCGGGCGCCGCGGCCGTGATCGGCATCGTCGTGCTGTCGCTGAACGGCCCCGTCGTCTCTGCGCTCGCCCTGGTCGGCGCCCTGGTGACGGCCGCCCTCATCTACATCCTCTCGAGCAAGAACGGTTTCGCCGGCACGCGTCTGATCCTGATCGGCATCGGGATCGCGGCGATGCTGCAGAGCGTGATCTCCTACGTGCTCTCCCGCGCCGCGAACTGGGACATCCAGACGGCGATGCAGTGGCTCACCGGAAGCCTCAACAACGCGTCATGGGAGCGGGTGATCCCTCTCGCGATCGCGGCCGGGGTCGTCGTGCCCGTGATGCTGCTGCAGGGGCGAGGGCTCGGAGCCATGCAGCTCGGCGACGACTCGGCATCCGGTCTCGGGGTGCGGGTGAACCTCACCCGCATCCTGTTCATCCTGGGCGCCGTCGCGCTGCTCGCCTTCGCGACCGCCGCGACCGGACCGATCGCGTTCGTCGCCTTCATGGCGGGGCCCATCGCCGCCCGCCTCACCGGCCCCGGCGCGAACCTGCTGCTGCCGAGCGCCCTCGTCGGCGCGGTGCTCGTGCTCGGGGGCGACCTGATCGGCCAGTTCGCGTTCGGCGAGCGCTACCCGGTCGGCGTCATCACCGGCGTGCTCGGCGCTCCGTATCTCATCTACCTGCTCATCCGCACCAATCGCTCGGGAGGCTCTCTGTGACCGAGGCGCATACTCTGACGGCCGAGGCCGTCACTCTCGCCTACGGCGACGCGTACGGTCATCGACGGGCTCGACCTGAAGATCGCGCCCGGCCGCATCACGACGATCGTGGGTGCGAACGGGTGCGGCAAGTCGACGCTGCTGAGGTCGCTGGCTCGACTGCTGTCGCCGACCGCCGGTCAGATCGTGCTCGACGGCAAGTCGGTGCATGCGCGTCCGAGCAAGGAGGTCGCGCGCGTGCTCGGCCTGCTGCCGCAGTCGCCGGTCGCCCCGGAGGGCATCGCGGTCGCCGATCTGGTGGGCCGGGGGCGGCATCCGCACCAGAAGATGCTCTCGCGCTGGACGGCGCACGACTACGAGGTGGTCGCCGACGCACTCGCCGCGACCGGCACGACGGATCTGGCCGATCGCAGCGTCGACGAGCTCTCGGGAGGGCAGCGTCAGCGCGTCTGGATCGCGATGGCCCTGGCGCAGGAGACCGACATCCTGCTGCTCGACGAACCGACCACGTTCCTCGACGTCGCACACCAGGTCGAGGTCCTCGATCTTCTCACCGACCTCAGCGTCGCCCGCGGCACCACGATCGTGATGGTGCTGCACGATCTGAACCTGGCCGCGCGCTATGCCGACGAGATCGTCGCGATGAAGAACGGCCGGGTGCACGCCGCCGGCGCCCCGAGCGACGTCGTCACCGCAGAACTGGTCGAGGAGGTCTTCGGCCTCGCCAACCACGTCACCACAGACCCGGTCTCAGGAAAGCCGCTGGTCACACCTATCGGGAGGCACCATGTCCGCTGAGACCACCACCAAGGCCCGCCCGACCTACGTGCTCGCGCTCACCGAGGTCCGGGCCGTCGAGAGGCTGTCGCCGAACTTCGTCCGCGTCACTTTCGGCGGAGAAGACCTCGACGAGTTCGGCACTGTCGGCGACGTCTTCGATGCCCGCATCAAGATCGTCTTCCCGCCCGAGCCCTACGCGATCCCCGCGATCGACCGGGAGTCCGACGACTGGTGGGGCTCGTATCTCGCGGTGCCCGAGGAGGAGCGCGGATCGATGCGCACCTACTCGGTGCGCGAGCTCAGAACGGCGGATGCCGGCACCGAACTGGTCGTCGACTTCGTGCTGCACCTGCAGCCGGGCCTCACCGGACCCGCGTCGCTGTGGGCGAGCACCGCGCAGGTCGGCCAGCCCGTGTTCATCGTGGGACCTCGCCGAGGAGTCCCCGCCGCTGAGCACGGAGGCGCCGAGTACGCACCGGGCGCGGCCCGATCGGTGCTGCTCGCAGGAGACGAGACGGCGGCTCCGGCCATCGCCCGCATCCTCGAAGATGCTCCGCGTGACCTGCGCGGCACCGCGTTCATCGAGGTGCCGACAGCATCCGACGTCCTCGACATCGAGGCGCCCGCCGGGGTCGAGGTGACCTGGCTGCCGCGCCTCGCCGATGCCCCGCACGGCTCCGCCCTCATCCCGGCCGTGCTCGCCTACCTCGGTGACGTCGATGCGGCGATCGAGGTGCGCGATCTCGAGGGCGAGGATCTGCTCTGGGAGACTCCCGACTACTCGGGACTCGGCGAGGAGATCGCGCCCGCATCGGCGTCGGTGGAGCGGTACTTCTGGATCGCGGGGGAGAGCGGCGTCGTGACGACTCTGCGTCGGCACCTCGTGAAGGATCTCGGCATCGACCGCGCGCAGGTCGCGTTCATGGGGTACTGGCGCCGCGGCGTCGCCATGCGCGGCTGATCGCTCTGCGGTCGGGCGGGGGCTCTCACCTCGTGCCCGCATCGGCAGCAGGAGCTCCGTCAGCCGGCTCCCTTGACGATCAGTCCGTGGGCTGCGTCGCGGGTGCCCATCCCTCGTCCGCGCTGATCCTCGCTGAGATCCTCCGGCTGATGGTGGAGAGCTGGCGCGCCTGGGCGGTCGTCACGCTGCTGAAGACCAACTGGCGCACGAGTGCATGGTGTGCGGGCGTCGATTCCACGATCTTGTCGTGTCCGGCCGGAGTGAGCTCGCCCAAGGTGAATCGACCGTCGGTCGGATCGGTCCTCCGCTGCACCCATCCTTTCGCCTCGAGCCGGGAGACGGCACGCGACAGCCTGGAGAGAGTGCAGCTGGCATAGCCCGCGAGGATGCTGAGACGCAGGGAGCGATGCGGGGCAGAGTCGAGCGCGAACATGATGCCGTGCTCGAAATGGGTGAGTCCACTGTCGCGCTGCAATTGGGCGTCCAGCGCGGTCGGGAGCCGTTCGAGCAGCGTCGCCACCGAAGCCCACGTCTCCAGCTCGTCGGGGCTCAGAGGCTCGTCGATCGCGGACTCGGGCATGCCACCACTCTACCTCACGTCGCACGAACTTGACTTGCTCAGGAAAGTTGAATCTCGTAGTGTGACTTGCCTAAGCAAGTGAAACTGCGCTGAACAGGCGCCGGCGAGGAGTAGTAGTGGATCTGCAGTTGCAGGACAAGAGGGCGTTCATCAGCGGCTCGACTCAGGGAATCGGATACGCCATCGCGGCAGCGCTCGCCGCGGAGGGGGCGGCGGTGACGCTCAACGGGCGTGATGCGCGACGAGTCGAGGGTGCCGTCGAGCGCCTGCGATCGGAGTGCCCCGACGCTCGCGTATCGGGGTGCGCCGCCGACTTCTCGAAGGCAGCCGACGTCGAGGTCCTCGCGGAGGCGATCGGAGACATCGACATCCTCGTGAACAATGTCGGCCTCTTCGGTCTCGCCGAATTCGAATCGATCACGGATGACGACTGGGCGCGATACTTCGAGGTCAACGTGATGAGCGGTGTCCGCCTGTCCCGCGCGGTACTGACCGCGATGCGGGAGCGCGGCTGGGGCCGCATCGTCTTCATCAGCAGCGAGTCCGGCGTCAACGTGCCGGCAGACATGATCCACTACGGCATGACGAAGGCGGCGATGCTCGCGGTCGGCAACGGCTTGGCGAAGCTCACGCGGGGCACGGCGGTCACTGTCAACACTGTGCTCGGCGGGCCCACGTACTCGGACGGAGTGGCGGCTTCGATCGCCGCAGTCGCCGAATCTCAGTCCCTGCCTGCGGAGGCGATGAAGCAGGCCATCATCGGTCAGAACCAGACCACGTTGCTTGAGCGATTCATCGATCCGACCGAGATCGCCCACCTCGTCACGTACCTGGCGAGTCCGCTCTCCTCGGCGACGAACGGCGCTGCACTGCGCGCAGACGGGGGAGTGCTCACCGCGATCCTGTGAGTGCCGTGGGTGGCGGCGCCAGGTTCTCGGCGTGCACAGCGAGCGCTATGCGCTGTCGCGCACCACCAACTCGGTATCGAGGATGACCGAGCGAGGGGCGGCGCCGGCGATGACCTCGAGCAGCACCTCGACCATCTGCGCGCTGATCTGCTCCCAGGGCTGACGCATCGTCGTGATCGGCGGTTCGTGGGTCGCGGCGAGACCGGAGTCGTCGAAGCCGGCAACGGCGATGTCATCGGGCACGCGCAGTCCTGCGCGCCGCACGGCGGCGATCGCGCCGGCCGCCATCCGGTCGTTCGCGGCGAAGACCGCGTCGACGTCGTGACCCAGCATCCGCGTCATGGCCGCCTGGCCCGATTCGAAGGAGTAATCCCCGACTTCGACCAGTGACGGGTCGAACGATGAACCGAGCGCCTCGCGGAACCCGATCAGGCGGTATCGACCGCCCGGGGTGTCGTCGGGTCCGGTGATCATCCCGATTCGTTCGTGCCCCTGATCACGGAGATAGGCGGCGATCGAGCGCGCCGAGACGATCTCGTCGACGGAGATCGTCGACACCTCGCCTTCGTGCCCGAGCGGGATGCCGCAGCTCACGGTGGGGATTCCGGCATCGATCAACTGAGTGAGCAGAGGGTCCGCCTCGTGCGAGGAGATCAGCATCACTCCGTCGACGTGGCCTGCACTGAGGAAGTGCGTGACGCTCTCGCGTTCGGCCGGCGTGCTGGCGACGAGCAGCACGAGCGTCATCGACCGCTGGGCCAGCACGGCGGCGGCACCGCGCAGCAGCAGAGCGAACGTCGGGTCGTCGAAGAGGAGCTGGTGCGGCTCGGTGAGCAGGAAGGCAAGGGAGCCCGCCCGCCCGGTCGCGAGGCTGCGCGCGTGGTGGTTCGCGGTGTAGCCGCTGGCGGCGATCGCGTCCTCCACCGCCTTGCGGGCGTCAGGGGAGACCCAGTGCCCGCCGTTGATCACTCGCGAGACCGTGCTGCGGGATACGCCCGAGAGCGCGGCGATCTGGCGGATCGTCGGCTTGCGCTTCGCGGTGGCATCACTCATCGGAGCGACTCTACTCGACAGCGTCCGCTCAATGCATCAATAGCTGGGACCGGTCTCAGTTCGGTAACGGAGATTGCGTGGCCAGGAGTCTCTGAGGTAGAACTGAGACCGGTCCCAGGGTGTGTCAGAAAGCCCTGTTAAGACCGGTCCCAGTGCGAATGCGGCGAGGGACTGCACGATTCGACCCGATGGAGTGACGAGATGACGAACGCCTGGCCCGACCTCGAGGGCATCGCCTACGGCGGCGACTACAACCCCGAGCAGTGGTCGCGCGAGACCTGGCGCGAGGACGTCGCGCTGATGCGCGAGGCCGGCGTGAACCTCGTCAGCGTCGGCATCTTCTCGTGGGCGCTCATCGAGGTCGCCGAGGGCGAGTTCGACTTCTCCTGGCTCGACGAGCTGCTCGACCTGCTGAACGAGAACGGCATCCACGTCGACCTCGGCACTCCGACCGCATCGCCGCCCGCCTGGTTCTTCGCCGCCTACCCCGAGTCGCGCGTCATCGACCGCGAGGGCCGTGTGATGGGCTTCGGTTCGCGTGGCATGGTCTCGCACTCCTCGCCCGCATACCGGGAGGCGATCGTGCGGATCGCGGATGCTCTCGCGACCCGCTATGCGTCGCACCCCGCCGTGGTTCTCTGGCACATCCACAACGAGTACGGCGTGCCCGTGGGCGAGGACTACTCTCCGGCATCCGTCGCCGCCTTCCGCGACTGGCTTCAGGAGAAGTACGCGACCCTCGATGCGCTCAATGCCGCCTGGGGCACGGCCTTCTGGGGGCAGCACTACACCGCGTGGGAGCACATCGACGCCCCCGCGATCGCACCGAGCGTCGTGAACCCGGCGCAGCGTCTCGACTTCGCGCGCTTCACCGATCACCAGCTGCGCGAGTGCTTCATCGCCGAGCGCGAGGCCATCCGCGCGCATGCTGCGCAGCCCATCACCACGAACTTCATGGCGAACCAGAGCTGGACCACCGATCTGTGGGCCTGGGGCCGCGAGGTCGACATCGTCTCCGATGATCACTACCTGTGGGCCGCCGACGAGGACGCGCACATCGGGCTCGCGATCGCCGCCGACCTCAGTCGCTCGGTCGGCGGGGGCAAGCCGTGGATCCTCATGGAGCACTCCACGTCGGCCGTGAACTGGCAGCCTCGCAACATCGCCAAGCGCCGCGGCGAGATGAAGCGCAACTCGCTCACCCACCTCGGCCGTGGCGCCGACGGCATCCTGTTCTTCCAGTGGCGGGCCGGGCGCTCGGGCGCCGAGAAGTTCCACTCCGCGATGCTGCCGCACGCCGGCCGCGACTCCCGGGTGTTCCGAGAGGTCACCGCGCTCGGCGCCGACCTCTCGGCCCTCGCCGAAGTACAGGGCTCGACGGTCGAGGCCGAGGTCGCCGTGCTGTGGGACTTCGAGTCGTTCTGGGCGCAGGATCTCGAGTGGCGGCCCTCTGAGGACGTCTCGCACGCCGCTCAAGTCCGGCGCTTCTACGAGCAGCTCTGGCGCGACGGCATCACGGTGGACTTCGCACTCCCCGGCCACGACCTCTCGAAGTACAAGCTCGTGGTCGCTCCTGCGCAGTATCTGCTCACTCAGGCGGATGCCGCCAATCTCACCGCCTACGTCGAGAACGGCGGCACCCTGCTCGTCTCGTTCTTCTCGGCGATCGTCGATGAGAACGACGCCGTGCACGCGGGCGGATTCGCGGCTCCCCTGCGCGATGCGCTCGGCCTGACGGTCGAGGAGTTCCTGCCGCTGCGTGAGGGGGAGAGCCACAGGCTCGACTGGGACGGCCACGACGACGTCGTCAGCGACGTCTGGCAGGAGGACATCGCGCTCGCCGGAGCCGAGGTCGTCGCGAACTTCGGCGGAGGTCCCGGAGAGCGCGGGCCCGCCATCACCCGCCACCGCCACGGGGCCGGCACCGGCTGGTACGTCGGCACGCGACTGGATGCCGCTGGCATGCGCGGGCTGTTCCGCGAGGTCTACGCCGGCGCCGGCCTCACTGCATCCGGACTCCCCGAGGGCCTCGAGGTCATCACCCGCAAGGGTGACGGTGCGGTCTACCGCATCGCCGTCAACCACGGGACGGATGCTGTCGCCCTCCCCGCCGTCGGCACCGAACTGCTCTCCGGGGCGGCGGTCGACGGATCGTTCACCATCGCGGCTGGCGGCGTCGCCGTCATCCGCTCCACCGACTGACCCACCCCTCACCCCCAACAGAGAAGGAAACGCATGCGCAAGCACATCGGAGTCGGCGCACTCGCACTGACGGCAGCCGTCGTCCTGGCGGGCTGCTCCGCAGGCACCACTGAGAACGACAAGTCCGACGAGTCGGGCAGTGGTGCCGAACTCGTCATCTGGACCGACGCGGAACGCGAAGGCGCGATCACCGACGCGGCGGAGGCCTTCGAGGAGGAGACCGGCGCCAAGGTCACCCTCGTGCAGAAGAACTTCGAAGACCTGCGCAACGACTTCATCGCCCAGGTGCCCACAGGTGAGGGCCCCGACATCACCGTCGGCGCGCACGACTGGCTGGGAGCCCTCGTCGCCGCCGGCGTGGTCGACACGATCGACCTCGGCGACAAGGCGAGCGAGTTCGAGCAGGTCGCCCTCGACGCCATGACCTACGACGGCCAGCTGTACGCACTGCCGTACTCGCTCGAGACCATCGCGCTCGTGCAGAACGTCGACCTCGTCGGCGCCGAGGCGCCTGCGACGTGGGACGACATGATCGCCAAGGGTCTGGCTGCCGGCACCGAGCGCCCGTTCGTCATCAACACCGCCGGTGAGACCGGAGACGGGTACACGATGTACGGCCTGCAGACGTCGTTCGGCGCGCCGGTCTTCGTGCAGGACGACAGCGGTTCGTACACGACCGAGGTCGGCATGGGCGGGGCTGCAGGCGAGGCGTTCGCGAGCTGGCTCGGTGCGAACGGCGCCAACGGCACCGGCTACATCTCGACCACGATCGACTACGACATCAACAACGAGCTGTTCGCCTCGGGCAAGGCGCCGTACACGATCCAGGGGCCGTGGGCGATCAGCTCCTTCGAGGGCGTGAACGTCGCGGTCAACCCGATTCCGTCCGCCGGTGGTGAGACTGCGGCGCCGTTCGTGGGCGTGCAGGGCTTCTACCTCTCGAGCAAGAGCAAGAACGCACTGCTCGCGCAGGAGTTCCTGACGAACTACCTCGGCACGGAAGACGCGCAGCGCGCCCTCTACGAGGCCGACCCTCGCATTCCCGCGTGGAAGACGCTCGCCGAAGACGTCTCCTCAGACCCGGTCACCGCCGGTTTCGTCGCCTCGGCCAAGAACGGCGTGCCTATGCCGTCGATCCCCGAGATGGGTTCGGTGTGGGATCTGTGGAACGCCGCCCAGGCCCAGATCATCAGCGGCGCGGACCCGGTGTCGACATGGAACACCATGGTGGCCGACCTCGAGAAGACGCTCCAGGGCTGAGCCGACCTCGCACACCCGGCCGCCCCGCCACGGAAAGAAGCGACCGAGACGAAACGCGCACGCGCACGCGTTTCGTCTCGCTCGCTCAACGACCGCCGTTCGCTCAACGATCGGAACAGACAGGACTGAGATGTCGACGACAGCACCACCGGCGAAGAAGCCGACTCGGGAATCCCACGCCCGCAGCATCCGCGGGCTGGGCGGCGGATTCCTCCTCAAGCTCGCCCTGATGGCACTCGTGAACGCCTTCGGCATCATGACCGTGATCTCGGCGTGGAGCGCTCAGTCGTGGATTGTTCTCGGCGTCGTGGTGCTGCTGATCGTCATCGCCGACTGGGTGTACTTCACCCGCAGGGCGCTGCCGCTGAAGTACCTCCTTCCGGGGCTGATCTTCCTGCTCGTCTTCCAGGTGTTCATCTTCGGATACACCGCCTACATCGCTTTCACGAACTACGGCACCGGCCACGTCGGCACGCAGGAGCAGGCGGTCGAAGCCGCTCTGATCCAGGGCGAGCGGCGCATCGACGACTCGCCGGACTACCCGCTGGCGGTGGTCGAACGCGGCGACGAGCTCGGCTTCGCGATCGTCGACGAAGACGGCGATGTGCGAGTCGGATCCGCCACGCAGCCCCTGGCTCCGGCATCCGGCGCCGAAGTCGGCACGACGGGCGCTCCCAGCGAGGTGCCGGGGTGGACCGTCATCCCGCGCGCGACCGTGCTCACCGACGCCGCTCTCGGCGAGGAGATCAAGCAGCTGCGGGTGCCGGTCTCGGACGATCCGAACGACGGTTCGATCCGCACGCGCGAGGGGTCGACGGGCGCGGTCTACGAGCCGACTCTTGTGTGGGATGCCGAGGCGCAGACCATCACCGATACGCAGACCGGCATGGTCTACACCGCGACCGACCTCGGCGCGTTCGTCGCCGAGGACGGTACGGCGCTACCCACCGGCTGGGCGGTCAACGTCGGCTTCGCGAACTTCCTGAAGCTGTTCACCGACTCTTCGCTCGCAGGAACCCTGCTGAGTGTGACGGTCTGGACGTTCGCCTTCGCGATCCTGTCAGTCGTGCTGAGCTTCGCCGCGGGGCTCGGGCTCGCGATCGTCTACAACGATCCTCGGGTCAAGGGACGCCGCATCCTCCGGGCTCTGTTCATCCTGCCGTACGCCTTCCCGGCGTTCATGGCTGCCCTGCTGTTCCGCGGCATGTTCAACGCCGAGTTCGGGGTCATCAACGATCTCCTCTTCTTCGGGGCGCACGTGAACTGGCTCGGCGACCCGTGGCTGACCCGCGCGGCGGTGATCCTCGTCAACGTGTGGCTCAGCTACCCGTACTGGTGCCTGGTGTGCACGGGCGCACTGCAGTCGCTCCCGGGCGAGACCCTCGAGGCGGCCGAGATCGACGGCGCGAACAAATGGCAGCGCTTCCGTTCGATCTCGCTGCCCCTGCTGCTCGTATCGACCGCGCCGCTGCTGATCTCGTCGTTCGCGGTCGCGTTCAACAATTTCACCGTGATCTACACCTTCAACAACGGCGGCCCCGCGATCCAGGGTGCGCCCTATGCGCTGGGCTCGACCGACATCCTCGTGTCGGCGATCTACGACGTGTCGGGTGTCTCGGGAGGTGCGGCCGACTACGGCCTCGCCAGCGCGCTGTCGATCATCGCCTTCATCGTCGTCGGAGTCATCTCAGCGCTGAGCTTCCGACAGACCCGCAAGCTCGAGGAGTACCAGTGATGAGTGAGACCAGAGCAGTCGTGACGGCATCCGCCCCCGATCGTTCGCGGGCCGGCGCGCGCCGCCGTCGCTGGTGGGCCGATGTCGGCTGGAAGTACATCCTCGCGGTGGCCGTGCTATTCTTCGCGGCCTTCCCGCTCGTCTACGTTCTTTCGGCGTCGCTGAACCCGAACGGCAGCCTCGCGGCGTCCAACACTCTCTTCGGCGCGCTGGACCCGGCGAACTACATCGCGCTGGGCGAATCGCGCTACTGGGTGTGGTTCGGCAACACGTTGCTGATCGGCGGGGTCACTGCGATCGGCTCCGTGCTCATGGGCGCCTGTGGCGCCTACGCGTTCTCGCGGTTCCGCTTCACCGGGCGGCGGGCGAGTCTCACGACCCTGCTCGTGCTGCAGATGTTCCCGCAGGCGCTCGCCTTCATCGCGATCTTCCTCATGCTGCAGACGATCGGCGAGGTGGTGCCCGCGCTCGGCATCAACTCGAAGATCGCGCTGATCTGCGTGTATCTCGGCGGAGCGCTCGGGGCGAACACCTTCCTGATGTACGGCTTCTTCAACACGATCCCGGTCGAGATCGACGAGTCGGCGAAGATCGACGGCGCCACGCACGCGCAGATCTTCTGGCGGCTGATCATGCCCCTGGTCGTGCCGATCCTCGCGGTCGTCGCGTTGCTCGCGTTCCTCGCGGCCTTCGGCGACTTCATCCTGTCGAAGATCATCCTCACCAGCGAGGACAACTGGACCCTCGCGGTCGGCATGTATCAGTGGGTGTCGAACCAGCTCACGTCACGCTGGGGGCTCTTCGCGGCAGGCGTGGTCGTCGCCGCGATTCCCGTGCTCGCGCTGTTCTTCTTGCTGCAGAAGTACATCGTCGGCGGCCTCACCCAGGGCTCCGTCAAGGGTTGATCACTCTCTTTCGAATCGCGCAGATGACTTGCTCCTCAACGTGGGGCGGGTCAGTTGCGCGATTCGAAAGGGGATTCGTTCTGAAACAAGAAAGGCTGTCATGCACCGTCGCACACGCCCCATCCTGACCACAGCCCTCGCTGCAGCTCTCGCGCTGATCGCCGCGGCTCCGGCATCCGCCTTCGCCGTGCCGGCCGCAGCATCCGACCCTGTCGCCGCGACGATCACCGTGCCCCGAGTCAAGAACCTGCCCGACGACTTCATCGGCGGAGTCGACGTCTCCTCGGTGCTGTCCCTCGAAGCGTCGGGCGTCGTCTTCCGCCACGCCGACGGAACGCCGGACGACCTGTTCGCGATCCTCGCCGGGTCGGGTGTCACCGATGTGCGCGTACGCGTCTGGAACAACCCGTTCGACGCGAACGGCAACGGATACGGGGGCGGCGATGTCGATGTCTCTCGCGCGATCGAGATCGCGAAGAGGGCGACGGATGCCGGGCTCGGCGTTCTCGTCGACTTCCAGTACTCCGACTTCTGGGCCGACCCCGCGAAGCAGCAGGCACCCAAGGCCTGGGCCGGTCTGACCGCCGACGAGACGGCCGCGATCGCAGGCGAGTTCACACGCGACGCCGTGCATCGGCTCGTGGAGGCAGGCGTCGACCTGAAGATGGTGCAGATCGGCAACGAGACCAACAACGGCATCGCCGGAGTCACCGGGTGGGAGGACATGGCGAAGGTCTTCTCCGCGGGATCCGCCGCGGTGCGCGCCGAGTCGCCGGGAACCCTCGTGGCGGTTCACTTCACGAACCCCGAGCGGGCCGGCTTCTACGCGGACGTCGCCGCGCAGCTGAACACCCGCGGTGTGGACTACGACGTGTTCGCCTCGTCGTACTACCCGTTCTGGCACGGCACGCCCGCGAACCTCACGAACGTGCTCTCGCAGATCGCGGAGACCTATGGCAAGAAGGTGATGGTCGCCGAGACCTCGTGGGCCTACACGCTGGAGGATGGCGACGGGCATGGCAACGTGATCGACCTGCCGGGCGAGGCGACGCAGTACCCGGTCAGCGTGCAGGGGCAGGCCAGCGCTGTGCGCGACGTCGTGCAGGCGGTGGCGGACGTGGGGGATGCGGGTATAGGCGTGTTCTACTGGGAGCCGGCCTGGCTGCCGGTCGGTGCCCCGACCCAGATCGAGCAGAACAAGCTGCTGTGGGAGCGCGATGGTTCCGGCTGGGCATCGAGTTTCGCGGGCGAGTACGACCCGGACGACGCCGGACGGTGGTTCGGTGGCTCGGCGTGGGACAACCAGGCGTTGTTCTCCTTTGACGGCACCGCCTCAGCCGCGCTGAACATCTTCCGCTACGTGCACACCGGCGCGATCGCTCCCCGCGAGGTCGAGGCGGTTCAGCCGGTCACGCTGCAGCTCGTCGAGGGTGATGCGGTGAAGCTGCCCTCCGAGGTCACGGTGAGCTACACCGACGGAACTTCCGAGCAGCAGGTGGTCACCTGGTCGGAGGCCGCGCAGTACATCGATGGCATCGGGGTGTACTCGGTGCCGGGAATCACGAGCGCTGGGCTCACGGCATCCGCCAGCGTCACGATCACCGCGCGCAACTTCCTGCAGAACCCCGGATTCGAGTCCGCTGACACGAGCTTCTGGTCCGGCGTCGGCACCGGTCTGACGCTGCGCGCGTGGGACGATCCGCGCAGCGGCTCGAACTCCGCGCACTTCTATGCGGCGTCCGCGTTCTCGTTCTCGCTGTCGCAGACCGTGACCGGCCTGCCAGCCGGGTCATATGCGGCCCGAGGCGCACTGCAGGGCGACGGCGAGGGTACGGGTGGTGCGGTGACTCTGGCGCTCTCCGGCGGCGATCCGGTCGCGTTCGCTCTCGATGGATGGCGGGCCTGGTCGATGCCGACGACCGCTCCCATCGAGGTCGATGCAGGAGAGTCGCTCACGTTGACCGTGACGGCCGCGTTGCCAGGCGGGGCGTGGGGAACGCTGGACGACTTCGAGCTGGTGCGGGTGGCGGATGCCGGTGTCGACACCGCCGCCCTGCGGATGTTGCGCGATCAGGCGGCCGCGGTCGATCAGTCGCTGTACGCGCCCGCGTCTCTCGGCGGTCTCGCTCCCGCGATCGCCAGGGCCGACATCGTGCTGCAGGCGGCGGCCCCCGCAGCGGATGCCGTTGACGGCGCCCTGTCGCAGCTGACCGACGCGCTCGACTCGCTCGTGCTGCTGACCGCTTCGGTGATCGAGCCCGCCGTCGCGACCGGGGGTGGGGCCACGGAGGCCGGATCCGCCGGGCTCCTCGCCACGACGGGCGCCCAGGGAGCACCGGTCGCGATGCTCGCAGCACTGCTCTGCGCGCTCGGTGCCGCCCTCGTCGCTCTCCGTCGCCCCGCCGAGCGGTAGCGGCCGGGAGCCGCCCTACGGCATCCGCTCTACCTGAGAACAGGTCAACCGCACGAGATCAGGACGGAATCCGCAGATTCATCCTGATCTCGCGCGGTTGACCTGTTCTCGCGACGTGATGTCAGCGTGTCAGCGGGCGAGGAACCCCGTCAGCGCGGCGTTGACCTCGTCGGCGTGCGTCCAGAGGAGACCGTGCGGCGCGCCCTCGACCTCGACGTACTCGGCATCCGGAACCGCCTGGTGGAACCGGCGGGCGGTCGCGTCGATCGGCAGGATGTTGTCCTTCGTGCCGTGCAGGATGAGGGTCGGCTTGCCGGCGGCGCGCACGGCCTCGACGTCGCCGCGGAAGTCTTCGATCCAGGAGGGGACGACGGCGTAGGCGGCGACCGGCGCGCTGGTGACCGAGAGGTTCCAGTTCGCGGCGACGACCTCCGGGCTGATGCGCGTTCCGAGGTTCTCGTCGAGGTTGTAGAAGTCCTTGTAGAACTGCGTGAACCAGGCGTAGCGATCGCCCTTCGCGGCTGCTTCGATGCCGTCGAAGACCTCCTGGGGCACCCCCTCGGGGTTGTCGTCGCGCTGCACGAGGAACGGCTCGAGCGACGCGAGGAACGCGAGCTTCGCAACCCGGTCGTGGCCGTAGCGGGCGACGTAGCGGGCGAGCTCGCCCGTGCCCATCGAGAATCCGACGAGCACGACGTCGCGCAGGTCGAGCGTCTCGAGCACCGTGTTCAGGTCGGCGGCGAAGGTGTCGTAGTCGTATCCGCCGTTCACCTTCGAGGACTGGCCGAACCCGCGGCGGTCGTACGTGATGACGCGATAACCCTGGGCGAGCAGCTCGCGGGTCTGGCGCTCCCAGCTGTGGCCGTTGAGCGGGTAGCCGTGGATCAGCACGACGGGCTGGCCGGCGCCCTGGTCTTCGTAGTACAGCTCGATGGCGGTGCTGTTCTCGTTTCCGACGGTGATGTAACCCATGATCCCGATCCTCTCGATTCGGCGAGAACGATCGTTCTCGCTGCGATGGATCCCAATCTAGAGAACGATCGTTCTCATGTCAAGTACACTGATGACATGACCGAGGAAGATGCACGGGAGCGGGTGCTCGCCGCCGCCGAGGAGCTCTACTACCGCAAGGGTTTCGCGGCCGTGGGCATGGATGAGCTGCGGACGGCCGCCGGCGTGTCGCTGCGCAGGCTGTACGCCCTGTTCCCCGCGAAGAACGACATCGTGGCCGCCGTGCTGCAGCGCAGGCACCAGCAGTGGGAGTCTGCACTGTCGGCAGCGGTGGCGGATGCCGGAGCCGATCCCCGCGACCGGCTGCTGGCCGTGTACCGCTACCTCGAGGACTGGTTCTGCGCCGGCGACTTCCGCGGCTGCGCCTTCATCAACGCGTTCGGCGAGCTCGGCGGCACGAACCCCGAGGTCGCGGCGATCGTGCGCGAGCACAAGGCGTCTTTCCAGAAGTACATGGCGGTCCTCGTCGCCGAGATCGGAGCGCCGGCGTCGCTCGCCGCGCAGCTCTCGATCCTCGCGGAGGGAGCGCAGAGCACAGCAGCCATCTCCGCCGACCCGCAGGTCGCGGTGCAGGCGCGCAGCGCCGCCGAGGTGCTCATCGACGCTGCGATGGCGTAGCCGAGGCATCCGCTCGCGGCATCCGCCCCGCTCCCTCTCAGCGCGAGAACAGGTCAACCGCGCCAGGTCAGGACGATTCGGCGGGTTCCCTCCTGCTCTCGCGTGGTTGACCTATCGCGAGGAGGGCGGAACGGCTCAGAGGACGAGCCGGTAACCCATCCCCGACTCGGTGAGCAGGTGAACCGGTTCGCTCGGCGACTGTTCGAGCTTCTTCCGCAGCTGCGACATGTACAGCCGCAGGTAACCCGAGTCCGACACCTGCTCGCTGCCCCAGATCTCCTTCAGCAGGTCCTGCCGGGTGACCAGGGCGCCGGGATGCCGTGAGAGATGCTCGAGCATGCGCCACTCCGTCGGAGTCAGATGAACCCGTGATCCGCCGCGCGTCACGGTCTTCGCGGCCAGATCGACGAGCACGTCGCCGAAGGCGACGGTCGACTCTCCTCCCACCGGCACGGAACGACGCGACAGGGCGCGGAGGCGTGCGAGCAGCTCGTCGACCTGGAAGGGCTTCGTGACGAAGTCGTCGGCGCCGGCATCCAGCGCTTCGACCTTGTCTGCCGACCCCGTGCGACCGGAGACCACGATGATCGGCACGGTGGTCCATCCGCGCAGGGCCTGGATCACCTCGATGCCGTCGAGTCGGGGCATTCCGAGGTCGAGCATGATGATGTCGGGATGGGTCTGCGCGGCTGTCGCGATGGCCGCCGCGCCATCCGGCGCGACCACGACGTCGTAGCCGTGCGCCGACAGGGTGATGCGCAGGGCGCGCACCATCTGAGGATCGTCGTCGGCGATCAGGAGCTTCATTCCGCCTCCGGCTCGGTGGACCCTGTGGCAAGGGGCAGGGATATGACCATCGTGAGTCCGCCGCCAGGCGTGTCCTCGGGTGTCAGGCTACCGCCCATGCCGACGGTGAACCCGCGCGACAGAGCCAGCCCCAGTCCCAGACCGGTCGTGTTGTCGGTGTCGCCGTACCGCTGGAAGGGCTGGAACATCTCGTCGTGCCGCTCCACAGGAACGCCTTCGCCTCGGTCGATGATCCTGATCTCCGCGTGGTCGCCGAGCGCGCTCGTCGAGATGATCACGCGCGATCCTTCAGGCGCGTGCCGGTGGGCGTTGGCCAGCACGTTCACGATCACCCGCTGCAGCAGGACCGGGTCGGCGTGGACGGAGGGCAGATCGGGATCGAACACGAGATCGACGTCCGCCGGGCCGAGACCCAGCTCGTCGACGGCTGCGAGGATCGTGCCCGCGGCATCCATCCGCACGGCCGACACCGCGAGCACGCCGGCCTGCACGCGACTGACGTCGAGCAGATCCGTGACCAGGGTCGACAGGGTGGCCAGGCTCTCGTCGGCGGTCGCGAGGAGTTCGTCGCGGTCGGATGCCGACAGCCCGTGCGCGGCGCGCAGCCCGCCGATCGCCGCGACGGCCGAGGCCAGAGGGCGACGCAGGTCGTGACTGACAGCCGAGAGGAGGGCGCTGCGCACCTGATCGGTCTCGGCCAGCGCTTCGGCTTCGAGCGCCGTCGCGCGCAGATCGGTGTGCTCCAGCGCGGCGGAGAGCTGCGCGACGATCGCGTCGAGCAGGCGGCGTTCCGGGCCGTCGAGAGGTTCGCCGTTCAGCTCGAGCAGGGCGCGGGGAGCGCCGGTGAGCGAGACGCCGACCGGCACAGTGGTGGCGCGCCCGTCGGCGACGGGTTCGCCGTCGCTCGCGAGCAGCTCTCCTTCCGGCGACAGCAGGCGAACGCCGCTGAGGCCGAACGCCTCGCGCGTGCGACTGACCAGGGCCAGCACGGCGTTGTCGCCTCGCAGAACGTTGCCGGCCACCGCGGCCAGCAGCTCGGCCTCCGCCGCCGCTCTCTGCGCTGTGCGGGCCCTGCGGGCCGCCTGGTCGACGATGAGGCTCACGAGGATCGCGATGACGACGTAGAGCGCGAGCGCGAGGGCGTGCAGCGGGTGAGCCACGGTGATCGTGAACAGCGGAGCGACGAAGAGGAAATCCAGCGTGATGCCCGAGAGCACCGCGGCGAACACGGCAGGGCGCAGTCCGCCGACCAGCGACACGACGACCACGAGCAGCTGGTACGCGAGCACCTCTGCGGTGATGGACTCCG
Source organism: Microbacterium natoriense (assembly GCF_030816295.1). Lineage (NCBI taxonomy): Bacteria > Bacillati > Actinomycetota > Actinomycetes > Micrococcales > Microbacteriaceae > Microbacterium > Microbacterium natoriense. The sequence continues at coordinate 921,004 of NZ_JAUSXV010000001.1, forward strand.
GACTGCGGTATGTGAACATCAGCCACGACAGGAGCGGCCCGAAGATCAGCGCGGTCGCGAACCCGAGGACTTCGCGCCGCCATCCGAGCGCGCCCCCCTTGAGGCGGGGCAGGACGACGCGTCCGCCTGCGGCCGCGTGCGTCACGATGTGCACGTCGATGTCGCCAGAGCGTCGGATGATCTCCGAGCCGATGCCGGGACCGGTGAGGGCGGCGGTGAGGCGGCTGCGGCGGCTCACTCCGATCACGAGCTGGGTGGCGTCTGCCCCCTGCGCGAATTCGACCAGGGTGCCCGGGATGTCGTCGCCGATGATCTGGTGGAAACTGCCGCCGAGCGACTCTACGAGCGATCGCTGAGCCGCGAGGGCTCCCGGTGTCTCATCGCGCAGACCGTCCTGCGCGCTGACGTGCACGGCGAGCAGTTCGCCGCCCGCCGATCGGGCGGCGATCCGCGCTCCGCGGCGCAGCAGCGTCTCGCCCTCCGGACCGCCGGTGAGCGCGACGACCACGCGCTCGCGCGCCTGCCAGGTTCCTTCGATGCCCTGTTCCGCCCGGTAGGTGCGCAGGGCGCTGTCGACCTCGTCGGCGAGCCAGAGCAGGGCGAGCTCGCGGAGGGCGGTGAGGTTTCCCAGACGGAAGTAGTTCGACAGCGCCGCGTCGATGCGCTCGGCCGGGTACACGAGACCCGCGGAGAGGCGGTCTCTGAGCGACTGCGGAGCGAGATCGACCACCTCGATCTCGTCGGCGCCTCTGACCACGGCATCCGGCAGCGTCTCCTGCTGTGCGATGCCGGTGATCTTCTCGACGACGGCGTGCAGCGACTCGATGTGCTGCACGTTCACGGTCGTGATGACGTCGATGCCCGCCTCGAGGAGCTCGTCGACGTCCTGCCAGCGCTTCGGATGCCGTGAGCCGGGGATGTTGGTGTGGGCGAGCTCGTCGACGAGGGCGATCTCGGGCGATCGCTCGAGCACGGCGTCCGGGTCGAGCTCGCTCAACTCGACGCCCCTGTGCACGGAGAGGCGTCGAGGGACCTCGGGAATGCCGATCGTCTCAGCCAGGGTCGCGGCGCGGCCGTGCGTCTCGACGACGGCGATCACGACGTCGCGGCCCTCCTGCAGCAGTCGGCGGCCCTCTGCGAGCATCTCGAAGGTCTTGCCGACTCCCGGCGCCGCCCCGAGCAGCACACGCAGGCGCCCGCGGCGCCTGGGTCCCTGAGCCGATCGAAGGGTCTGCTCCTGGCCCGTCCGCTCTGGGGTCATTCGCCCTCCCGGTCATCGAGTGCGAGGTTGAGCTCGGCGACGTTGATGCGCTCCTCGCCGAGGAATCCCAGATCCCGCCCTTGAATCCTAGACTCCACCAGGTCGCGCACCTCCTGCTCCGGCAGGCCTCGGGCCTCGGCGACGCGCGGCACCTGCAGCAGCGCGTAGGCGACGCTGATGTGCGGGTCGAGGCCGGAGGCGGATGCCGTCACGGCATCGGCAGGCACCTGCGAGGGGTCGACGCCCTCTCGCTCGGCGATGGCCGTCTTGCGCTCCTGGATCGCGGTGATGAGGTCAGGGTTCTCGGGACCCAGGTTGCTGCCGCCCGAGCTCGTACCGTCGTAGCCGTCTCCGGCCGCCGACGGGCGGGACTGGAAGTACTGCGGCAACGCGTTCCCGTCGGCATCCGTGAACGACTGCCCGATAAGAGAGCTTCCCTTCTCGTCGGCCAGAGGCGATCCGTTCGCCTGCCACGGCAGCAGCAGCTGGCCGATGCCGGTGACGAGCAGCGTGTAGCCGACCCCCAGGACGAGCGTGAGCACGAGCATCGCGCGGATCGCGACACCCGTGGTGCGAAGTGTGGTGCGGGTGGAGGACATCGTGATTCTTCTTTCTGGGTCGCTGAGCTCGTCGAAGCGTCAGAAGCCCGGGATGAGGGTGACGACGAGATCGATGATCTTGATGCCGATGAACGGCGCGATCACTCCGCCGAGACCGTAGATCAGCAGGTTGCGCTGCAATATCTGCGACGCGCTCGCCGGCCGGTACGTCACGCCGCGGAGGGCGAGCGGGATGAGGAACACGATCACGATGGCGTTGAACACGATCGCGCTGGTCACGGCCGAGGCCGGCGAGTGCAGCTGCATGACGTTGAGGACCGCGAGTCCGGGGAAGACGCCCATGAACATCGCCGGAATGATGGCGAAGTACTTCGCGATGTCGTTCGCGAGCGAGAAGGTCGTGAGCGCTCCTCGAGTGATGAGCAGCTGCTTGCCGATGCGCACGATGTCGATGAGCTTGGTCGGATCCGAGTCGAGGTCGACCATGTTGCCGGCCTCCTTCGCGGCCGACGTGCCCGTGTTCATCGCGACGCCGACGTCCGCCTGTGCGAGCGCCGGAGCATCGTTGGTGCCGTCGCCGGTCATGGCGACGAGGCGTCCGCCCTCCTGCTCCTTGCGGATGAGTTCGAGCTTGTCCTCGGGCGTGGCCTCGGCGAGGAAATCGTCGACGCCCGCCTCCTTCGCGATGGCCGCCGCGGTGAGCGGGTTGTCTCCGGTGATCATGACCGTGCGGATTCCCATGCTGCGCAGTTCGTCGAAGCGCTCGCGGAGTCCGTCCTTCACGATGTCCTTCAGATGCACGACGCCGAGGATGCGGCCGGCGCCGTCGGCGTCCTTGATCGCGACCACGAGGGGCGTGCCGCCGCTGCGGGCGACCGCGTCCGTGCGGGTGGTGAGTTCGGCATCCGAGGGTCCGAGCGCGAGCCACGCGCTCACGGCGGAGCCCGCTCCCTTGCGGATCTGCGAGCCGTCGGCGAGGTCGAGCCCCGACATGCGCGTCTGCGCCGTGAACGGCACGACCACGGCATCCGCCGGTTCCGCGACGCGGATGCCGGCCGAAGCCGCCAGCTCGACGATCGATGCGCCCTCGGGTGTGGGGTCGGCGAGAGAGGAGAGCGCCGCGATGCGCAGCAGCTCGTCGCCGTCGACACCCGGCAGAGGCAGCACTTCGTGCGCACGGCGGTTGCCGTAGGTGATGGTGCCGGTCTTGTCGAGCAGCAGGGTCGTGACGTCTCCGGCGGCCTCGACCGCGCGCCCCGACATCGCCAGCACGTTTCGCTGCACCAGGCGGTCCATGCCCGCGATGCCGATCGCCGAGAGCAGGGCGCCGATCGTGGTCGGGATGAGGCAGACCAGCAGGGCGATCAGCACCGGGATGCTGACGGGCGACGCCGCGTACGAGGCGATCGGGTTGAGCGCCAGCACGACCACGACGAACACGATCGACAGGCTCGCGAGCAGGATGTTCAGGGCGATCTCGTTGGGCGTGCGCTGGCGGCTGGCGCCCTCGACGAGCGCGATCATGCGGTCGACGAAGGTCTCGCCCGGCTTCGACGTGATGCGCACCACGATGCGGTCCGAGAGCACGCGCGTGCCGCCGGTGACGGCGCTGCGGTCGCCCCCCGATTCGCGGATGACGGGGGCGCTCTCACCGGTGATGGCCGACTCGTCCACGGTCGCGATGCCGGCGACGATGTCTCCGTCGCCGGGGATGAGCTCTCCGGCCGTGACGATGACGACGTCGTCGCGCTGCAGCCCGGCAGACGACACGTCGACGGTCTCGGCGCGCTCGGCCGCGGCATCCGCCGTCTGGTCGTAGCCGACCACCTTGCGGGCCATCGTGCTCGTGCGGGTCTTGCGCAGGCTGGCGGCCTGTGCCTTGCCGCGTCCCTCCGCGATCGATTCCGCGACGTTCGCGAAAAGCACGGTGAACCACAGCCAGATGGCGATGCCCCACGTGAAGATCGGCGGGACAGCCGTGCCGCCGGACTCGGCGGGGCCGCCGAGGAACGGCTCGGCGATCGCCAGCGCGGTCGTGAACGCCGCGCCGACCCAGACGAGCAGCATCACGGGATTGCGGACGAGGGTCGCGGGGTTCAGCTTGCGCAGAGCGCCCGGCATCGCCTCCACGAGCTGCGACCAGCCGAAGGAACGCGGCGACGGAGACACCGAGGACCCTTCGACGGGCTCGGGGACCGAGGGGTCAGAAGTGCGAGTGGTCGTGATGGTCATGTCAGAAGAGTCCTTCGGCGAGCGGGCCCAGGGTGAGCACCGGGAAGTAGGTGAGCGCGGTGACGACGACCGTCACGGCGATGAGGAGGCCGACGAACTGCGGACGGTGGGTGGGCAGGGTGCCCGAGGTCTGCGGTACGTGCTGCTGCGCGGCGAACGAACCGGCCAGAGCCAGCACGAGCACGATCGGCAGGAACCGGCCGAGCAGCATCGCGATGCCCAGTGCGGTGTTGAACCATGGGGTGTTCGCGGTGAGTCCGGCGAACGCCGAGCCGTTGTTGTTCGCGGCCGAAGTGAAGGCGTAGAGCACCTCGCTCATGCCGTGCACACCGGGGTTCAGGATGCTGGTCGACTCCACGTCCTCGCGCACGCCGGGGATCGCGAAGCTCAGAGCCGTGCCGGTCAGCACCAGGATCGGGGTGACCAGGATGTACAGGCTGGCGAGCTTGATCTCCCCTGGGGCCGATCCGCTTGCCGAGGTACTCCGGGGTGCGGCCGACGAGCAGGCCGCCGACGAACACGGCGATGATGGCGAGCACGAGCATTCCGTACAATCCGGAGCCGACCCCGCCTGGTGCGACCTCGCCCAGCATCATGTTGAGCATCGGCATCATGCCGCCGAGAGCCGTGTACGAGTCGTGCATCGAATTGACGGCGCCGGTCGACGTGAGGGTGCTCGAGGTTGCGAACAAGGTGGATCCGAGGATGCCGAACCGCTGCTCCTTGCCCTCCATGGCGCCGCCCGCGAGCTGTGGCGCCGTGCCCCGGCCGGCCAGCTCCAGTGCCGAGAGAGCGAGGAGCGAGACGAGGAAGATCGTGCCCATGACGGCGACGATCGCGTAGCCCTGGCGATCGTCGCCGACGAGCCGGCCGAAGGTGCGGGGAAGGGCGAACGGGATGGCGAGGATGAGCAGGATCTGCAGCAGATTCGTCCATCCGGTCGGGTTCTCGAACGGGTGCGCGGAGTTCGCGTTGAAGAAGCCGCCGCCGTTCGTTCCGAGGAGCTTGATCGCCTCCTGCGAGGCGACGGGGCCGCCCGGGATCGACTGGGTGCCGCCCGCCACGGTGGTGATGTCGGTGAAGCCGGCGAAGTTCTGAATGACGCCGCCGGCGATCAGGGCGATAGCGCTGAGCACGGCGATCGGCAGCAGGATGCGGCCGAGCCCGCGGATCAGGTCGACCCAGAAGTTGCCGAGCGTCGTCGATCCGCGGCGCGCGAAGCCGCGGATGAGGGCGACGGCCACGGCGAGACCGACCGCTGCGGAGACGAAGTTCTGCACGGTGAGGCCGGCGAGCTGCACGATGTAGCCCATGGTCTGCTCGGGCGAGTACGACTGCCAGTTCGTGTTCGCCACGAACGAGGCGGCGGTGTTGAACGCCAGGCCCTCCGGGACCGCGGGCAGGCCGAGCGACTCGGGCAGGAAAGCCTGCAGGCGCTGCAGGCCGTAGACGAGCAGGAGCCCGACGACCGAGAACGCGAGGATGCTGCGGGCGTAGGCGCGTGAAGTCTGCTCGGATGCGGGGTCGACCCCGATGACGCGGTAGAGGGCGCGTTCGGCGCGCAGGTCCTTGGGCGTGCTGAACACGTGCGCCATGTAGTCGCCGAGCGGTCGGTACACGAGCACGAGGACGACGATCACGGCGACCGCCTGCAGGACGCCGAACCAGATCTCGGCGCCCATCAGAACTTCTCCGGGGCGACGAGGGCGACGACGAGGTAGACGACGGCCGCCACGGCGAGAGCTGCGGCGGCGATCTCGAAGACCATCAAAGCCGTTCCACCCCCTTGGCCACGAAGGAGACCAGGGCGAAGAGCGCGAGAGTCAGCGCGATGTAGATGATGTCGAGCACGGAGTCGATCAAACTCCGGTCATCACCGTCCGATGGTGATCCTCACGGTTCCCCTACGGCGGGGACCGCGACACATGCGCGATGCTCACGGACGCGGACCGAGGAGGCGTTCTCGTACGGATCCGCACCGGACCGGTGCGGATCCGATCGCGAGGCCGCTGCGTCCGGCCTACGGTTCACACATGCCGCAGTGCCTTCGGCGTGAAGTAGGTCACCTCGCCGTCCGCGTCTTCGACACCGAAGATGAACTGCCCCGAGGGCGTGGCGGCGATGTCGATGATCACCCCGCGGGTGCGGGTGGTCTGGACTTCGTCGCCGGGCCTGAACGTCTCCTTCTTCACCATGGCCAGAACGTACACCCTCGAAGAGGCCTCCTGAAGCGTGGCGGTGGGGGCGCGCCTCATCCCTCTACGCGGCGCATCTCCTCGGCCAGCGGCGCGTTGGTCTGCGCGAACCGGTGCGTGATCGCCTCGCGCACCTCGGGCGTCTTGTTCTGGCTGAGCTTCGCTCTGGCGTCGAAGCGGGCGATGCGGATGCGCAGGCCGATCGTCCCCTTCGCGGCGCGACGGGTGCCCTCCTCGTCTTCTGCGAGGCTGCGCCCGTGCTCCTGATGCGCTTCGAAGTGGTCGGTGAGTCGCGAGAGCATGGCGTAGTTCTCCTGCTCGTCGAGTATCTCGGGGGTGCCGTACAGGTGAGCCGTGACGTGGTTCCAGGTCGGCACGAGATCGCCGGGCGCGTACAGCGACGGCGAGACGTAGTCGTGCGGGCCCTGGACGATCACGAGGACCTCATGAGCGCCGAGTTCGTGCAGCTGCTCGTCGGGTCTGCCGAAGTGGCTCACGATGACGATGCCGTCGTCGTCCTCCTCGAGCAACACCGGATAGTGCGAGGCGACGAGCCCCGTGCTCGCGGGGGACACGAACGTCGCCCAGGGGTTCTGCCGGATGAGGCGCTTGACCTCGTCGGCGTCGGTCATCAGGTAACGGGGCGTGTGTCGCATCAGGGCTCCTCGGGGGTGCGGATGGGGGTCGTGGTCTTCGGGGCGGTGGTCGTGCGGGTCAGGCGAGTGCGTACGGCGAGGGCCGCGAAGGCGATCACGGCGAGGCCGCCGAGAACGGTCGGGACCCCGATCTGCTCGTGCAGCAGGAGGCTGGCCCAGAGGATCGTGATCACCGGCTGCACGAGCTGGACCTGACTGACCTGGGCCATCGGGCCGATGGCGAGTCCTCGATACCAGGCGAAGAAGCCGAGGAACATGCTGACCACGGCGAGGTAGCCGAAGGCCAGCCACTCGACGGGCGACGCCGCGGGCGGCTCGATCGACACCGACACCAGGGTCAGCGCGAGCATGACGGGGGCCGCGACGACAAGTGCCCACGAGACGGTCTGCCATGCTCCGAGCTCGCGTGCGAGCAGTCCTCCCTCGGCATAGCCGGCGGCTGCGGCGAGCACGGCGCAGAACAGCAGCAGATCTGACCAGTGCAGCGTGGCGAGGCCGCCGTTCTGCAGCGCCGCGAACATGATCGCCGCGGCGGCTCCGAGACCAGCGAACACCCAGAACGATGCCGCGGGCCTCTCCCTCGTGCGCAGGACGACCGCGACGGCGGTCGCTGCGGGGAGCAGCCCGATCACGACCGCGCTGTGCCCGGCGGGCGCCGTGGTCAGTGCGAAGGAGGTGAGCAGGGGGAAGCCGGCGACGACACCGGCGGCGACGACCGCCAGGCGGACCCACTGCGCGCGGGAGGGCGGATGCTGGCGGGTCGCCGTGAGGGCGATTGTCGCGAGTGCCGCGGCGATGACCGCGCGCCCGGCGCCGATGAAGAGAGGCGAGAGTCCGCTGACCGCGATACGGGTGAACGGAACCGTGAACGAGAATGCGACGATGCCCAGCAGGCCCCACCAGAGCCCCGCACGAGGGGATAGCGCTTTCGATCCTTCGAGGATAACGCTACTCTGTTCTTTCATGAGTCAGGATAGCACTGAGCGGATCATCGCGGGACTGCGCGGGTGGATCGCATCCGCTCCTGCCGGAGCCCGCGTGCCCTCGAATCGCGCGCTGACCGCTGAGTACGGCGCGAGTCCGGTCACCGTGCAGAAGGCCATGCGCCGACTCGTCGCCTTGGGCCTCATCGAGTCCCGCCCCGGAGTCGGCACGTTCGTCCGCGCCGTGCGCGTGGCCGGCCCCGTCGACTACGGATGGCAGACCGGGGCGCTGGGGGCGCCGCCGACCCGCACCTCGGTGCTCTCCTCGACTCAGCGCACCGTGGCGCCCGACGCCATCGGACTGCACTCCGGCTATCCCGCCGTCGAGATGCTGCCCGAGCGGCTCGTGCGGCAGGCGCTCGCTCGCGCCGCCCGCACGGAGATCGCGTTGACCAGGGCGCCGGCGGCGGGGATGCCGGAGCTGCAGGCCTGGTTCGCCGCCGAGCTCGGTGCGTCATCCCCTGCCGGCGTGGTTCCCGCGAGCGCGAGGGACGCCCTGATCATCTCCGGAAGTCAGAGCGGGCTGAGCTCGATCTTCCGCGCCGTCGTCGGGCAGGGGCGTCCGCTGCTCATCGAGTCGCCGACCTACTGGGGTGCGATGCTGGCCGCGGAGCAAGCGGGGGTCGTGCTCGTGCCGATCCCCTCGGGCTCGCGAGGCCCCGACCCCGACGATGTCGAGCGCGCCTTCGCGCAGACCGGAGCCCGCGCGTTCTACGCGCAGCCGACCTTCGCGAACCCGACTGGGGCGCAGTGGCCCGCATCCACCTCGCACGCCGTACTCGAGACCGTGCGCCGCCACGGCGCCTTCCTGATCGAGGACGACTGGGCGCACGATCTCGGGATCGACGGAGAACCGCATCCGATCGCCGCCGTCGACGACGACGGGCACGTGGTGTATCTGCGCTCGCTGACCAAGAGCGTGTCGCCGGCGCTGCGGGTCGCCGCGGTGATCGCCAGGGGTCCGGCCCGTGAGCGGATCCTCGCCGATCGCGCCGCGGAGTCGATGTACGTGAGCGGCCTGCTGCAGGCGGCTGCGCTCGACGTGGTGACCCAACCAGGGTGGCGAACGCATCTGCGCGGATTCCGCGAGCAACTGCGATCTCGCCGCGACCTCATGGTGTCGTGCCTGGCGCGGAGCGCCCCGCTCACGACGCTCGAGACCATGCCGGCCGGCGGCCTGAACCTGTGGGTGCGCCTCCCCGAGGGGGTCGACGTCGTGCAGGTGGTCCGGGACTGCGAACTGAGAGGGCTGATCGTCGCGCCGGGTTCGGAGTGGTTCCCTGCGGAGCCGTCTGGCCCGTACCTGCGACTCAACTACGCGAGCGCCGATCCGTCGCGCTTCGCCGAGGCCGCAGGCATCCTGGGCAGCGTGCTGGAAGCATCCTGACCGCCGCTCCGCAACCCGGCCCCCGGCCTTCGTGCGGCACCTGGTGTCGCTTTCGGCCGCGTATTCCGGCGCGGGGAGGTCACGCCCGCCGGCGCGGTTCAGTCCTCGGTCGGCGGGCCCTCGGGACGGTGCGCGCGGCGTCCGTTCACGACGACGGGGCGCCCGGCGCGCTCCTGACCGGGCAGCGGGCGCGAGCGGCGGCCGTAGATGAGCTCCGACGAATCGAGCAGCCACGGCACGAGCGTGATCGACACTCCGTGCACGAGCATGAGCTGGTTCGCCATCCGGCGGGCGCGACGGTTGTGCAGGAAGGTCTCCCACCAGTGTCCGACGATGTACTGCGGCAGGTAGACGGTGACGACCGACGAACCGTGCTTCTCGCGGTACTGCTTGATGAACTGCGCCACCGGCTGCGCGAAGGACCGGTATGGCGATTCGATGATCACCAAGGGGATCGGCATCAGATGATCGGCCCATTCCTTCTGCAGGTCCTCGGCTTCCTCGGCTGAGACGCCGACATGCACTGCCAAGGTCTTTCCGTGCTTCGCCGCGACGGCGTATTCGACAGCCTTCACGACCGGCTTCTGCAGCCGGTTCACGAGCACCAGGGCGATGTCGCCCTTCGCGCCGAAGTGCGTGGTGTCGTCGATTGCGATCTCGTGCTCGACATCGCGGTAGTACCGCTTCACACCCATCATCAGGAACGCAAGGACCGGGATCGCGAAGAACACGAGATAGGCCCCGTGCGTGAACTTCGTGATCGTCACGATCAGCAGCACCAGCACAGTGAAGACCGCGCCGATGGCGTTGATGATCAGACCCACCTTGGCCGAACGGCGGTCGGATGCCGAGGCGCCGTCGATCCCGGCATCCGCGCTGTTCTCGGCGGGCCCGCGAAGAACTCGCCTCCAGTGCCTGACCATGCCGATCTGGCCGAGCGAGAACGACACGAAGACGCCGATGATGTAGAGCTGGATGAGTGTTGTCAGTTTGGCCTGGAACACGACCAGCACGATGATCGCGGCGATGCCCAGCGCGATCATCCCGTTGGAGAACACGAGACGATCTCCGCGCGTGTTGAGCGACTTCGGCGCGTAGCCGTCGCGGGCGAGCACCGAGCCGAGCAGCGGAAAGCCGTTGAAGGCCGTGTTCGCAGCGAGCAACAGCACGCAGGCGGTTGCTGCCTGCACGATGAAGAACAGGATGCTGCCGCCGCCGAAGGTCGCGGCGGCCACCTGGGCCATGAGGCTCGGTTGCGGGTTCGTGCAGTCGAAGCCGACGAGATCGCAGGGGTTCTCGGCGTAGTGCACCCCGGTGATGAGGGCGAGCGCAGTGAGGCCGGCGAACAGGCAGATCGCTATCGAGCCCATCAGCACGAGGGTCGATTGGGCGTTACGGATCTTCGGGGTGCGGAACGCGGGCACGCCGTTCGAGACGGCTTCGACGCCGGTGAGGGCGGAGCATCCGCTGGAGAAGGCACGCAGCACGAGAAGGATGACGGCGGCCTGTCCGAGATCTTCAGCGTGCACGGCGAACTCGGCGCTCGAGGCGACCGGCGCGTCGCCGAGGAACGTCCGGATGAGGCCGGTCACGATCATGAACCCGACCGAACCGATGAAGACGTAGGTCGGGATGGCGAAGACGAGGGAGGCCTCGCGCACGCCGCGGAGGTTCACGATGATGATGAGGATCACGAAGCCCACCGCGAGCTCGACCCGGAACGGATCGAGTCCTGGTACTGCGGAGATGATGTTGTCCACGCCGGAGGCGACTGACACTGCGACCGTGAGGACGTAGTCGACGAGGAGCGCAGCGGCCACGATGACGCCAGGTATCTCGCCGAGATTCTTGAAGGCGACCTCATAGTCGCCGCCACCGGACGGATACGCCTTGATGAGCTGTCGATAGCTGAGCACCACCACGATGAGCAGCACGACCACCGCGACCGCGACCATGGGGGTGAAGGACAGGAAGGTGAGCCCGCCGATCAGGAGGATCATCACCAGCTCCTGCGGTGCGTACGCCACCGAGCTCAGCGCGTCCGAGGCGAAGATGGGCAGCGCCATCTTCTTCGGGAGCAATTGATCCTCGACCTGCTCGCTGGTCAGCGGGTCGCCGATGAGGATGCGCTTGGCGATCTGCGGTGCGTCGGGACTGTCCCCGTATTGGTCTGACACGAGCCGCGAGCCTACGCCCGCGGGAGCGCTCCTCACAACATCCTCACGGAATCCCTACACTCGCCTCGCACCGCCCTAACGGAATCCTTACGGCCGCGAAGGAATAAACTGGGATCCCGTGGGGGAACAGGTCATTCTGGCGTTCATCGCGATCGCGATCGGCATCGGTGCCGGCATCCTGCTGTTCGTCCCGTTCGTCGCCGTCAGCTATCGCCGTCGTGGCGGGCTGAGCCTCGGCCGAGCTCTGCTGTGGTTCGCCGCCCTCGTGTACTTCTGGGCGATCTGGACGTACACGCTCCTGCCGCTGCCCGATCCCGACAGCATCCGCTGCGTGGGCGTGATCACCGATCCGACCGAGATCGTCCGCGATCTGCAGAAGGCGTTCTCCGAGTCGGGGAACCCGCTCCGCCACCCCGCGCTCCTGCAGCTCGTCTTCAACGTCCTGCTGTTCGTGCCGCTCGGCGTGTTCCTGCGGGTGCTCGGCGCCCGCGGAATCGTCACGGCGCTCGTGGTGGGCTTCGGCCTCTCGCTCCTGATCGAGACCACTCAGCTCACCGGCGTGTGGGGTCTGTATCCCTGCGCCTATCGCTTCTTCGACGTCGGCGACCTCATGACCAACACGACCGGCGCCGTGCTGGGGTCGATCTTCGGCCTCGTCGTTCCGCGCGCGAAGCGCGGTATGGCCGCGCGGACGGATGCCGACGAGCCGCGACCCGTCACCAGGGGACGGCGTGCTGTCGCGATGGTTTGCGACGCTCTGGCCTACGGTTTCGTGATGTACGGCGCGGGCATCGTCACGCAGCTGTGGTTCGAGTACGTCGTGCGCGAGCGTGAGATCGTCCTCGACGGGCGGCTCGCCGAGGTGGTCGGCATCGCGACGGCATCCGGCCTGTGGCTGCTGGTCGTGCTTCTCACCGGTCGCTCGGTAGGCGATATCGCGGTGCAGCTGCGCTACGCCGGGGCGCGGATGCCGGTTCCCGTCGTGCGCGTGCTGCGCTGGGCCGCCGGCATCGGGGGAATCGGCGCCCTGCCGCTGCTCGGCGAGGTGTTCGACGGGATCCTCCTCGTTGCTGATCCTGGCGTCGGTCGTGCTGCTGTTCACGACCAGGCTCGGACGAGGCCTGCCCGGACTCGTCACGGGTCAGGAGCTGGTCGACGCCAGAGCGGATGCTGCGGCGGGGCGCCGCGTCTGAGCATCGTCCATCGGAGATGCACAGGCGATTCAGATCGTGAATCGATAGCGTCGAAGTCATGAGCACGGTGTCGGTCGATGAGAACGCGATCAGCGAGGCGAAGGAGCTCCGCGATCGGTTCCAGCGATTCCTGCACGAGTACGAGTTCGGCATGCGCGAGGTCGAGACGAAGATCTCGATCCTGAAGGACGAATTCACTCACCACCACGCGTACAACCCGATCGAGCACGTGAAGAGTCGGGTGAAGTCGCCGGACAGCATCGTCGAGAAGATCGCTCGCAAGGGCATCGAAGATCCCGACTTCGATCGCATCCGCGAGGAGATCACCGACATCGCGGGCGTCCGCGTGACCTGCAGCTTCACCGCCGACGTGTACCGGCTGTTCGATCTGCTCACCGCGCAGGATGACATCACCGTGCGGGTCGTGAAGGACTACATCAAGAACCCGAAGCCCAACGGCTACAAGAGCCTGCACGCGATCCTCGAGGTGCCGGTGTTCCTGTCGACCGGAGCGCTCTCGGTGCCGGTCGAGGTGCAGTTCCGCACGATCGCGATGGACTTCTGGGCGAGTCTCGAGCACAAGATCTACTACAAGTTCGCCAATCAGGTGCCGGCGCACCTCGTCGACAGTCTGACGGATGCGGCCGAGGCCGCCGCCGAGCTCGACCTGCGCATGGAGCGATTGCACCGCGAGGCGCACGGGGTTCCGCAGCGCGAGCTCGCGCCCCCGCCCCCGCCCCCTCCGCACATCATCGGGGTGTAGGCGGCGGTCGGCTGCACCGCTAACGCGATGGCTCCGCGTGGAAGACCGGCGCGGCGGCGGGGATGCCGTCGTCGTCGGCGATCATCCGCCGCAGTCGGCCGAGCGGGATCTTCGGCACGCGGTTCTCGTCGGTGAGGCCGTTGGTCTCCTGTGCGGTGTCGGTTAGCTGCGTGTAGCACCATCCGGCCAGCGGGGCGCAGTCCCCGACCGCCGAGAACAGCGTCGAGAGATGCGTCTCCAGGGCCTCGTCCGAGGAGACCGTTCGGTATCCCCAGGTGCCGTCCGCGGCGCGGTCGACGCTCACGCCCCCGAACTCGCTGAGCAGCACGGGGCGTCCCGCGGTGTCGGCCGACTCCTCCGGTGAGCCTACGAGCATGCGCCGGCCGTTCGGCGCGATGCCGTCGAGCGTCTGTCGTACGGCCTCAGGTGTGCCGTAGCGCGCGCGAAGCACGGCGGCGTCGTTCTCGTAGTCGTGCACGGTGAAGAGGTCGGACCGGGTGTGCTCCCAGCCGTCGTTCGACACGACCAGACGCGAGCTGTCGAGGGCCTTGGTCAGGTGGTAGAGCGATCGGGCGAGCTCGCGCTCCTCGCCATTCTGGGCGATCCGGTCGACGCCCCAGCTCTCGTTGAGCGGCACCCACACGACGATGCTGGGGTGCGAGGAGTCGCGTCTGACCACGGCCGCCCACTCCCGTACCAGGCGCTCGGCCGCCAGCGCGGAAAACTCGTAGACGCTTGGCATCTCGGCCCAAACGAGGAGGCCGAGGCGGTCGGTCCAGTAGAGGAAGCGCGGGTCCTCGACCTTCTGGTGCACGCGCACCGAGGTGAACCCGAGGTCCTTGATGAGCTGCGCCTCGTGGCGTAGGGCGTCGGCGTCGGGCGCGGCGAGGTGCGACTGCGGCCAGTAGCCCTGCGAAAGGACCGCGCGCACGGCGGTCGGCCGGTCGTTGACGAGCACCCGACCGCCGCCGGTCCCCACCGAGCGGATGCCGAGGTACGAGCCTATCCGGTCGGACTCGCCGTTTGGCGGAAGCAGTTCCACCACCGCGTCGAGCAGCAGCGGATGCTCGGGGGTCCACAGCCAGGCGTCCCGTGCCTGGCTGTTGCGCAAGACGGGGAGGGAGAGCGTGAGCGTCTGGTGGGGTTCGGTCAGCTCCGCAACGTGGGCTGCAAGCGTCTCCTCTCCGCGGGCGATGCGCACCGAGAGCCGGGTGCCCGCAGCCGGACGGCCGTCGAGCTCGACCGAGAGGTGCACGACGGCGGCATCCGGATCGGTGCGCCACGTGAGCGCCTGCACATATCGGGCGGGCACCGACTCTAGCCACACGGGCTGCCAGATGCCACTGGTGCGGTCGTACCAGACGACGTGGCGCCGCTCCTCCCAGTCCTGCTTTCCTCGGGGCTGTGCAAGGTCTTGGGGGTCGTCTTCCGCGCGCACGACGAGGTCGAAGCCGTCTGCGGCGCTCTGTGGAACCACCACGGTGAACGGGGTGTGACCTCCTTCGTGCGCCCCGACGTGGGCGCCGTCGATCCAGACATCTGCCCGGTAGTCCACTGCGCCGAAGTGCAGCAGCAGCGTTCGTCCGCCGTCGTGACCGGCCTCGGCCACCTCGGCGGCGGCGACCGTGCGGCGGTACCAGAGCACGCGCTGGTACCCGGTGTCGCCGATGCCCGACGCGGGCGACTCCGGTGGGAACGGCACGATGATCTCGCCCGCGATCTCCGCCGGATTCCCCGCCCACCCGTCTGTGACTCCGCGGTCATCGGGGTCGAGGGCGAACCGCCAGGGTCCGGAGAGATCGGCCCATGAGGCGCGGAGGAGCTGCGGGCGGGGGTACCGGCCGTCCTGGCTGCTGGCCGACGCGAGGCTTTCCTGTGACATGGCAGGAAGCATATCCAAAACTTGCAGCGCTAGAAAGATGCAATCTGAGAACGGGCGTCCTGCGTCGTGCGCGAGGCCCTCAGCGGACCAGTCGAGCTACGGTGCCGCGGTCGGCGATCGTGTAGGGGGCGAGGAGATGGCGCCCGATGCCGTCGTAGCCGTTCATGCGGTCCTCGAGCAGATCGAGCGCGGAGGTCGCGATCGCACGCTTATCGGGCGACACGGATGACAGGGCCGGTGTCGCGTACCTCGCCAGTGATGTGTCGTCCCAGCCGAGCACCGAGACGTCCTCCGGGACGCGCAGTCCGGCGCTGCTCAGCGCCCTCATTGCGGCGAGGCCGAAGAGGTCGTCGCGGCAGAGCACGGCCTCGGGGGCGAGGCCCCTGTCGAGGGCGGCCGTCAGGGCGCGCACGCCGTCGTCGATCCCGAAGCCCTCGCTCTCGATCACCAGCGTCGGGTCGAGGGGGATGTCCGCCCCGACCATGGCCTCCTGGTAGCCGAGTAGCCGCAGGTGGGTCGACTCGGCGATCTCGGTGCGCACCGACGCGAGGAACGCGATGCGGCGGCGGCCTGTCGCGAGCAGCAGCTCGGTGGCCTCGCGGGCGGCCCGCACGTTGTCGATCATCACGTGATCGGTGGTGAGCGGGCGTGCGGCCTCGCCGAGCAGCACGAGCGGGGTGTCGGGGCGCAGGCGCGCGATCTCGAGTGTGTCGATGCGGGCGGGGTGGAAGATCACCCCGTCGACCAGACCCTCCTCGCGGTCGCGGATCACGGCGCGCTCGGCCTCGACGTCGTTCAGCGTCTGCTCCACGATGATCCGGTAGCCGCGGCGGCCGGCCTCCTCGCCGACGCAGCGCGCGATCTCGGCGAAGTACGGCTGGTCCATCTCCGGGATAGCGAGCGCGAGCATCCCCGTGCGGCCGGTCGCGAGGCGTCGTGCAGTGAGGTTGGGGCGGTACCCGAGTTCGTCGATCGCCGCCTGCACGCGCTCGCGCATCCGCTCCGACACATGCTCGTAGTCGTGGACGACGTTCGACACAGTCTTCATCGAGACGCCGGCGAGGGTCGCCACGTCCTGCAATCGCACCCGCCCGCCGGACCTGCCTGTCGCCATTCCGCCATCTTAGGGCCGAACTGCGAGAAGAATCCTTTGACATTTACAGCGCTATACATTAGCGTCCGAGCAGAGCAGTTCCCGCCGGTCCTCATAGACCGGACACCGCGCAGCGCCGCGGTCGAGGAAGACCGGCGGCTCCTCACATTCAGGAGAGGCAGATGAGAACACGCACCGCAGCAGTCGCTCTGGTCGCGGCCACCGCCCTGGTTCTGGCCGGATGCTCCGGCGGGGGCTCGGGAGAGCAGTCCGACGACCGCACAGTCACCTTCATGGGATGGGGATCCCCGCAGGAGGTCGACGTCTTCAAGGACATGATCGCGCAGTACGAGAAGAAGTATCCGGGGGTGAAGGTCGACTACATCAGCGTGCCCGCGGCCGACTTCCAGACCAAGCTGCAGACCATGATCGCCGCCAAGAAGACGCCGGATGTCTTCTACATGGTGGGCGAAAACCTGCAGCCTCTCGTGAAGAACGGGGTGATCGCCGACCTCAGCGACTACGTCGCGGACAACGAGATCTTCGACGCCGACAACGTGTGGAAGAACGCGATCGACCTCTGGAAGTTCGACGGCACGACGCCCGGCCAGGGATCGATCTACGCACTCCCCAAGGACATCGGCCCCTTCGCGCTCGCCTACAACAAGGAGCTCTTCGCGGCAGCCGGCATCCCCGACCCCGACCCCGAGGTCCCCTGGACCTGGGACGAGTTCGTGGCCAATGCCAAGAAGCTGACCTCGGGAGACGGTGCGGACAAGACCTACGGCACCGCTCCGTACTCGCTCGAGTCCGCGGTGTGGTCCAACGACGCCGACTGGCTGAACGCGGACCACACGAAGGTTGCCGTGACCGACCCGAAGTTCGTCGAGGCGCTGCAGTGGGTCGCCGACCTCTCCCTCAAGGAAGGGGTGGCGCCGAGCTCGGAGGAGGAGAGTTCGCTGGGCAGCTTCCAGCGTTTCATCGACGGCAAGGTCGGCATGATGGGCATCGGCCCGTGGAGCCAGGGGCAGTTCTGGGACGAAGTGAAGTTCGACTGGGACCTCATGCCGTGGCCGGTTCCGACGCCCACCTCGTCGGAGGCGACCTGGTACGGCGGCGTCGGCTTCGCGGTGTCGAAGTCGAGCAAGAACCCTACCGATGCCGAGAACCTCGCCGCCTTCCTCGCCTTCAACGAAGACGCGCAGCGTACGAACATGGAGAAGGGGCAGGCTGTCCCCAATCTCGTCGACATGACGAACGACGAATACCTGAAGATGGACACCCCGCCTGCCAACAAGCAGCAGTTCATCCGCATCATCGAGGAGGTCGGGCACCGGCCGACCCAGACCTTCACCTACAACAGCGACTGGTGGAACGTGTTCTCGACGAACGTCGCGAGCGTCTACCGGGGTGAGGTGACCGCCGCCGAGTACACGAAGTCGGTGGAGGAGGAGATGCAGACCGCACTCGACGACGCGATCGCGACGGCGAAGTAGCACCAGAGGCACAGGGTCGTCCGGGCCGCGCACCGGCCCGGACGACCCCTCACGAGAGAGGTCCGCCCCATGACGGCACCCAGGAGAGCATCCCGCCAGGCGCGACACGAACGCACTTGGAGCTACGTCTTCGTCGCGCCGATCACCGCGCAGCTGCTGCTGTTCTTCGTCCTCCCGGTCTCGGTCGCGGTCTACGCCGGCTTCACCGACTGGAACGTGTTGAGCGGCGAGCAGCACTTCGTCGGAGCCGACAACTTCACAGCGTTCCTCTCTGACCGCAAGTTCTGGATCGCCTCGGGCAACACTCTCTTCATGCTCCTGCCGATCCCGTTCTACCTCGCTTTCGGGCTGTTCTTCGCGATCGCCAGTCATCGCCGCACCCCGGGCAACAAGGTCTTCCGGGTGCTCTACTTCCTCCCGTACGTGTCGTCGATCGTCGCTCTCGTGGTGATGTGGAAATGGCTGTTCAACTATCAGTTCGGCCCCGTCAACCAGGGGCTGAGCGACTGGTTCGGCATCCGAGGACCGGATTGGCTGGGGGATCCGGCGTGGATCAAGGTCACTATCGTGATCATGATCGTCTGGAAGATGATCGGCATCACATCGATCTACTACCTGGCCGCCCTCAACAACATCCCGGACAGCTACTACGAGGCGGCACGGCTCGACGGTGCGTCCGGCATCCGGATGTTCTTCTCGATTACCCTGCCGATGCTCTCGCCCGTCACCTTCTTCCTGGTCGTGGTCGGCATCGTCGGCTCGCTGCAGACCTTCGTCGAGGTGCAGCTGTTCACCAAGAACGGCGGCCCGAACTACAGCGCCGCCACCGTCACCTACTACATCTGGGAGAAGGCCTTCGCGTCGAACCAGATGGGGTACGCCTCGGCGGTCGCGGTGTTCTTCGCGCTCGTCATCCTCGTCATCACACTGATCCAGTTCCGGGTGTCCCGGCGCTGGGTGCACACGGAGGACTGAACCGACATGGCCACTCTGCGAACCCTCACGGCGCGGCGCCGCGCGACGACCGTCGTCTTCTTCGTGCTCGTGCTGCTCGGCGCCCTCACGATGGTGCTGCCGTTCCTGTGGATGGTGTCGACCTCGCTCAAGCAGTCGAAGATGGTCTTCGAATTCCCCCCGCAGTGGATCCCCGATCCGTTCGACTTCTCGCACTACGTCGATGTCTGGAACGTCGTGCCGCTCGCCTCCGGTCTGCTCAACAGTGCGATCGTGACCCTGTTGGTGGTGGTGATCGGCACCTTCTCGACCACCATGGCGGCGTTCGCCTTCGCGAAGCTCGCCTTCCCGCTCAAGGGGCTGCTGTTCACGCTGCTGCTGGCTACGATGATGGTGCCGGGCATCGTCACGCTCATCCCGCAGTTCCTCGTCTACGCCGAGGCTGGCTGGATCGACACGCTGCTGCCGCTGATCGTCCCCGGCCTCCTCGGCAACGTACTCATGCTGTTCTTCCTGCGGCAGTACATGATGGGCCTCTCCACCGAGCTGCTCGATGCCGCCAAGCTCGACGGCGCGGGATACTTCCGCATCTACTGGAGCGTTTTCCTGCCGCTATGTCGGCCGGCGATCGCGGCCAACGTGATCATCGTCTTCATGGCGACCTGGAACGACTACCTCGGCCCGCTCATCTTCACCAACTCGCCGGACAAGTCGACCGTGCAGCTGGTCGTCGCCTCGCTCACGGGCTATTACGCCGAGCAGACTGACTTCCCGATGGTGATGGCGGCATCCGTCATCGCCGTGCTCCCGGTGGTCGTGCTGTTCAGCCTCATGCAGCGGCACTTCGTCGACTCCTTCGCGATCAGCGGGATCAAGTGACCGTGGACGTCTACGAGAACCCTGTCGCCCGCGACGGCGACTACGCCGACCCGTTCGTGCTCCGCCACGACGGCCGCTACTACCTCTACTCGACGACTCCGCTGGTTGACTGCTGGAGCTCGGACGACCTCCTCGACTGGCGGTCCGAGGGGCCCACGATCGCGTCGGACGCCTTCCCCGGGCTGGTCCCGTTCGCGCCCGAAGTGGTCTACGCCGACGGGGCGTTCCACATGTACACCTCGCCGTCGGGGCACGGGCACCACGTGCTGCGCAGCGAGAGCCCCACCGGTCCATTCGTCGACGTGAGTGGGAACGTCGGGCACGCGATCGACGGCAACGTGCTCATCGACGATGACGGCCGCTGGTACTTCTACTGGGCGGGAGACCAGGGGATCTGGGGATGCGAGATGCCCTCGCCGACCGAGTTTGGGGAGCCCGTACTCACCGGCATCCACATGAATGGCTGGACTGAGGGCCCCTTTGTGGTGAAGCACGGAGGCAGATACCATATGACGCTCACGGGCAACCATTACCTCAGCGCAGGCTACCGGATCGACGCAGCGGTGAGCGATCACCCGCTTACCGGATGGACGCCGGGACCTCTGAATCCGCTCGTGGTCAGCACAGCCCCGGACTACACCGGCCTGGGGCACAGCAGCAGCGTGGTCGGTCCCGACTTGGTCTCGACCTATCTCGTCTTCCACAACATGAACCCCGACCTGACTCGGCACCTGAACATCGACCGGCAGGTGTGGAGCGGCGGCAGGCTGCTGGTGCTCGGTCCGTCCCGCGAGGCGCCCGCACCCGCCCCGCCGAGGCATCGCTGCACCTGGGTCGCCGCCGACCCGACGTCCTGGGAGGTCGAGCGAGGGATGCTGACCGCCGGTGATCGCTCGGCCGTGCTGTCGGGCGCGCAGGGTGCCGCGGCGCTCTGGAGCATCGGCGCGGTGCCCGCGCTCACCGTCGAGGTCTCGCTGACGGCTCTCGACGCCGCCGAGCACGGGGTGATGCTCGTGGCGGAAGACGGTCGTCGGGTCGTCGTCGTGGTTGATCGCGATGCGCACCGCGTGATCGCGACCGACCGTGGGGAGCCGGCAGGGAGCGTGCCACTTCCGCCCGGGTTCGCGCAGGCGGCGCTGCACACGTGGGGGATGGTCGCCGACCGCGACCGCATCGAGGTCTTCCTCGACGGTCGGCATCAGGCGCTGGAGATCCCGCCGCTCTCCGCACCCGCCGGCGTGGGCGTGCACGCGCGCGGCGGCGGAGTGCGTATCGGCCACGTCGCGCTCACTGACACCACCCCCGACGATGCCGACCGCCGAGCGGTCGCCCCGGTACCGGGGAGGCTCTGGGCCGCACTCACGCCCGATGCGCCCTCGACGCAGGGCGAGAGCCTCGCGCTCGCCGCAGGGGAGTCCGCCGCGTACCGCCTGCACGCCGCGCGCGGGGGGCTCTTCTCCCTGCAGCTCGCCGGCGTGTTCTCCGCCGGAGACGCGATCCAGGTGGATGCCGGGGGAGAGAGCGCCCGCATCCCGGTGCGCCACGACGGTCACGTCGTGACCGCGGAGATCCGCCTGAGCCGTGGGGAGAATCCCCTGTATATCACCGCAGAGGCCGGCACGCCTGAGTTCGAGTTGATCACGGTGTCAGAGGCCACCGGCGACGGCATCACGGGTCCGCTCGATGGCGCGCTATCCGGCTACGGGAAGACGCTTCTCGACCGGACACTTCGCGCGGACGCCGATATCGAGGCGACGCTCTCGTTCATGGCCTTCGAGGATGGCGGGCACGGGGATCTCCTCGTGAGGGCGAGCGCCCTCTCCGAGGGAGGAGAGGGTGCAGACACCCGACTCGGCGTGAACTTCGTGCTCGGGTACTCCGTGCAGGTGCACGCTGATCGGGTGGTGCTCGCCCGGCACGACTACGACGAGCGCATCCTGGCTTCGGCCGCAGCGGACGCCGCATCGGCGGTGGCTCACCGCGTGGTCGTGCGGCTGCGCGGAGAGCGCATCGCCGTCGAACTCGACGGCGTGCCGATCATCGACGTCGCGGACGTCCTCCCTCACGCGACGGGCGCCACCGGCATCCGCGCGGTGGGCGGGGATATCCGCGTGGAAGAGCTCGTGGTGCGCGGGATCGCGCACACCTAGACCGGGGCGGCGAACGTCCGTCTCGACGAAGAGAAGGAGCAGCGTCATGCAGAGAACATCCACGGGGCGGCGACGGCCCTCCCGTCTGACGGCCGTCCTCGCGGCGGCGGTGCTGGGGGCGGCCGGCCTGGTGGCCCTCCCCACGGCGGCTTCGGCCTCACCGGGTTCGGTGGTCGCGGCGCCCTCGTCGCCGAGCGGCGCGGAGAACAACGACTACCCGCGCATCATCCGGCTGGGCGCCAGCGCGGACCAGAGCCGGCGGGGCGACCTGCTGGTGATGTACAGCGTCAACGACACCGGCGTGCGCACGCACTCGGTGGTCAAGCGCAGCACCGACGGAGGCCAGACCTGGTCGGCGCTGAGCACCCTCTACTCGCCCACCCCGGGGTGGGGCATCTATTTCGGATCGATGTACGAGCTGCCGCAGGCGGCCGGAGGCCTGCCCGCCGGCACGCTCATCGCAGCGGGCAACGCCTGGGACAACGTGAGTTGGTCGAATCAGGAGGTGCAGACCTTCATCAGCACCGACTACGGGGCCACCTGGACACGCCGCGGCAACTGCGTGACGAAGTCGGGTGCGCCCAACCAGGTGTCCACGGGCCTGTGGGAGCCGGAGATCGTGCTGAACGCGAACGGCGACCTCGCCTGCCACTTCTCGGACGAGCGGCTGCGCTCCTCCGGTTACAGCCAGAAGCTCGTGATGACGACCTCTTCCGACGGCGGAGCGACCTGGGGCAGCCAGACAGACGTCGTCGCGGTGGGCGACAGCAGCTCGCGCCCCGGCATGCCGATCGTGCGGAAGCTGCCCAACGGCACCTACGCGCTAGGCTACGAGCTGTGCCGCGACTCGGTGGGCAACGCCGACCAGACCTGTCGCGTCTACCTCAAGACCTCGCCGGACGGAGCCTCGTGGGGGTCGGCGACCGACCTCGGTACACTCGTGCAGACGGCGGACGGCCGTCAGCTGCTGCACACGCCCGCACTGGCGTGGAGTCCGGCCGGAGGCCCGAACGGCACCCTCATCATGTCCGGCCAGCGGGTCGTCACAGGAGCCGACGGTCCGACGACGGTCGTCAAGCCCGAGTCGGGACGTGTGGTGTTCACCAACACCAACCTCGGCGCTGGCGCCTGGCAAGCCGTATCAGCGCCGATGACGATCGACCCCACCGGCGACTACAACAACGGGCCGGGCAAGCACTGCGCCAACTACAGCCCGAGCATTGTGCCGACGGCATCCGGGTCCGCGATCATGATGGTCTCGCCCAAGTTCGTAGCGGGGTCCACGGCCCGGTGCGACGTGCGGTTCGGCACGGGTCCCGTGGGAACCCTTCCCCTCTATGCGCCGTTCGACTCCGGCAACGACATGGGCTGGTCCACGTACGGCGGCACCTGGTCGGTGAGCGGCGGGGTGTACTCCCAGGCCGGAGCCTCCAGCGGGCCGAAGTCCCTGGTGGGCTCGACGGGATGGACCGACGTGACGCTCGACACCGACATCCGCCTCGACACGACCGGCCAGGCCGGCGTGCTGCTGCGCACCCGCGCGCCCGGGGTCGGCGCCGACGCGCACGCCGGGTACTACGTCGGCGTCGAGACCAACGGCACGATCTTCATCGGCAAGCAGAACAACAACTGGACCTCGCTCGCCCTGCAGAACGTGACCGGCGGCGTGAGCGCCGGCGCCTGGTACCACCTCACGGCGAGCATCGTCGGGTGCACGATCACGGCCACGATCAAGCCGGACAACGCCACGACGTCCACAACGGCGACGGCCACCGATGCCGGATGCTTCGCCTCCGGTCAGGCGGGAGTGCGCACGCACTTGAACTCGGCGTCGTTCCGTAACCTTCAGGTCACCCCAGCGGGCGGCTCGACCGCGGCGTCCTACGCCGACTCGTGGGCGTCGGGCGCATCGACCGGGTGGACGGGGTATGGCGGCAGCTGGTCGACCATCGCCGGGGGCATCGAGCGTCAGTCGGCATCCGCGACTGACGGCCCGAAGCTGGCGTCGCCGATCGCCGGGGATGCGTACACGGTGTCGTCGGACGTTCGTCTCACCTCGCTGACCGCACCGAGCGGCAACGCGGGCGTGCTCGCACGGGTTACGTCTCCCGGCGTCGGCCCCGATGCCTACACCGGCTACTTCGCCGGCATCGACGGCAGCACTGGGCGTCTGTCGCTCGGTACCGCGAACGGATCGTGGACGCCCCTCGCCGACACCGGGGTGCCCGGCGGCGTACAGGTGAACTCCTGGTACCGAGTCACACTCCGCGCCTCGGGCTGCACGATCACGGCGACGGGGCAGCGCACCTCGTCGTGGGATCAGGCCAGGGTGACGACGACGGTTCCGTCGTGCACGGCGAGCGGCTCCGCCGGCATCCGGGCGATGCTCGCAGCCGCCGACTTCAGAGAGTTCCTCGTTTCGAAAGGATGATGTCAGGGCGTCCGTTCTTCGGATGATCCCCGTTTCTCGGACGGTCCACGCAGGATCGTCCGAGAAACGGGCATCCATCCGCCCGCCCCGCGCATCGGCGGGGTCTGGGCGGCCGCCCACATCGTCACCACGGCCGGAACTCCGGACTTTCGTACATGTCGGCGGTAGTTCCGCGGGTTCGCGGACACATCCCCCGTGGTTCCGGCGGTGGACCGGTGGGGCGTCGTCGCTTCATCCTCACCGAGATCGGCTGGTCCAGCACCCTCGACGGCGTGCGCACGGTGAGCGCCGGGGGCAGGTCGATCGACAATCCGAACCACAGCACGACGGCCGGCACGCAGCTCGTGATCTGGACGAGCAACACCGGAAGCAACCAGAGATGGCAGTTCACGAGGCAGAGCGACGGCTCATACGAGCTGAAGAACGCGGAATCCGGTCTCTGCGCCGACGTCGAGGGAGGATCTCTTGTCGCGGGAGCGAAGGTCATCCAATGGACGTGCACCGGTGGAGCCAACCAGCGCTGGACCGCCGTGGCTCGGGCTGACGGCACGTACACGATTGCGTCGGTGAAGAGCGGTCTACTGCTCACGGCGACGGCATCGCCGAACGGCACCGGGCTCACCCAGCAGGCCGCGTCGGCGACAGCTGTTCAGAAGTGGCAGGTCCAGTAGGACCGATCCCGTAGACCGCGGGATGCGCCCCGGAATCCGTGCGGGTCCCGGGGCGCATCTGCAACAGGCTCAGGCGAGGAACTCCCGCGCAGCCGTCTCCATCGCGGTCACGCCGACCTCGATGGTCGGGTGGATCTCTGGCGCGAAGTACGGCGAGTGGTTCGTCGGGATGTCGCTCTCGACGCGGCCCTTCGCCACGGCCTCCGCGAAAACCGCGGGATCGAAGCCGCCCCAGAACCAGAACACCAGAGGCGCTCCCGCATCCCGAGCGAACCACGAGACGTCCTCGCTGCCGGTGAACAGGCCGGGGTCGATCACGGCCTCGTCGCCGAGCTTCGCACGCAGCGCGGCGGCCACGCGGGTGGTCGCCTCCTCGTCGTTGATGGTCGCGGGCAGCGTGTGCAGGGTCTCGATGTCGGGCTCGCGCTCGGCTCCTGACGCGAGAGCCTCGGCCTTCACGATCCGCTCGACGCTCGCGAGCACCTTGTCGCGCATCGTGTCGGTGGGGTAGCGCAGGCTGAGCTCGAGCGTGGCCTCGGTGGGGATGATGTTGTTCTTGAGACCGGCGTGGATCGAGCCGACCGTGACGACCGCGACGTCCTTCGGGTCGATCTCGCGCGAGGTGATCGTCTGCAGCCGCATCACCGTGGCGGCCGCCATCACGACGGGGTCGATGGTCGTGTGGGGGCGCGAACCATGCCCGCCGCGACCGTGCATGGTCACGGTCAGCCCGTCGGATGCCGACATCTGCGTGCCGCTGCGTACGCCGATGATCCCGGCGGGGAAGGGGGTGACGTGCTGCCCGAGCACGATGTCGGGCCGGGGGTAGCGGTCGAGGATGCCGGCGTCGAGCATCGCTCTGGCTCCGGCGCCGAACTCCTCAGCGGGCTGGATCAGCACCACGACCGTTCCCGACCACTCGTCGCGCGTCGCGAGCAGCCTCTCGACGGCGCCGATCATCGCGGTCACGTGCATGTCGTGGCCGCATGCGTGCATCACCGGCACGTCGTGCCCTGCCGGATCGACACCGCGGGCGGTGCTGGCGTACGGCAGGCCGGTCGCCTCCTCGACGGGCAGGCCGTCCATGTCTGCGCGCAGCCAGACGACAGGACCCTCAGTCCCTGAGTCGGTCGACGGGTTGGAGAGCAGAGCGACGACTCCTGTGCCTCCGACGCCCTCCTCGACCTCGAGCCCGAGATCCCGGAGGTGGCCGGCGGCGATCGCGGCCGTGCGGTGCTCCTGGAATGACAGCTCGGGATGCTGGTGCAGGTCGATGTAGAGCGCTTCGAGATCGATCGTCATGGCCTGAGCCTACCCGCGGGAGCGGGCGCGGAATCAGGAATCGTGCACGTACGACGCGAGCTCGGGGCCCGGGTGCAGCACGGCGTTCACGATCGCACGGATCGCGAATTCGCTGGCGTGCGCCAGCTCGACGACGTCAGGGTGCAGCAGCCACTGCAGCTGCAGGCCGTCCATCACCGCAAGGATGGCGGCGGATGCCGCGGCGACGGTCGCGGGTTCGGTCACGCCCTCCTGCGCGCAGAGATCGGCGAAGGCGTCCGACACGTCTTTGCGCAGCACCGTGTAGCGGTGCTCGAAGTACGCGCGCCCGGGATGATCGTCGGTGACCGACTCGGCCGACAGCACGGTGTACGCCTGCACGATGCCCGGCCGCTTCTCGTTCACGAACGCGGTCTTCACCAGATGGACGAAGAGTTCGGGGCCGTACGGGATTCGCTTGCTCTCGAGATCCTGGACGTCGGCCTGATCGCGGTAGTCGAGGACTTCGAGCAGCAGCTTCTGCTTGGAGCCGAAATGGTGGAGCACCCCCGCGTGGGTGATGCCGACCTGCTCGGCGACGTCGGCGAGCGTGCCGTTGGCGAATCCCTTGTTGCCGAAGATCTCGACCGCGGCCTTGAGGATCTGCTCGCGCTTCGCGCGGGTCGCCGGACGCACGCGGGACGACTCTGGTGCGGAGCCTGCGCCGTTGCTCATCGCGCTTCCTTCGTTTACTCGATCGTGACTTGATCGTACTTGCGATCACGCTTACCAGTCGGTAACCTCACCAACAACTTACTTTCTCGACAGTAAGTAAAGCAATCGCCCTCGCACAACGTCCTGTGTTCAAGGAGAAGCAATGAAGCTCAACAGATCACTGATCGCGTTCACCGCGATCACCGCCCTCGGAATCTCGGCGCTCGCCGGATGCTCCGCCGGTGGTTCCGGCGGCGACAAGCCCGCCGCCGGTGCGGCCCTCACGATCGCCAAGCCAGACGGCGCGATCACGACCGAGTCGCACAACCCCTACCTCGGCGACTCCTCCGCCTCGAAGTACGGCTACGGCAAGGTCATCTTCGAGCCTCTCGCGCTCGTGAACCCGACCGGCGACCTGAAGACCACACCGTGGCTGGCCGAGTCGGTCGAGTGGAACGACGACTACACCGAGGTGACCGTCGTGCCCCGCAAGGGCGTGAAGTGGAGCGACGGCGAAGACTTCACGGGCGACGACATCGTCTTCACGTTCGACCAGTACCTGAGCGGCAAGCTCAGCGACACCTCTGGACTCAACTACCAGGGCGCGACCGTCGACGGCGACGCGATCACCCTGAAGTTCGGCGACTCGAAGTACACCGCGCAGGCCCGAGTGCTGCACACCCCGATCGTCCCGAAGCACGTCTGGGAGGGCATCGCCGACCCCAACACCGATCCGCTCACCGACGACGGCCTCGCCGTCGGCACCGGACCCTACGTTCTGGACAGCTGGACCACCGAGTCGGTCACTCTGACGGCGAACGACGACTACTGGGGCGGCGAGCTCGCGGTACCCGAACTGCATTACGTCTCCTACGGAGACAACGCGGCCCTGACCACGGCACTCGTCTCAGGCGAGGCCGACTGGGCACAGGCGTTCATCCCGCAGATCGAGGACAGCTACCTCGCCGCCGATGAGGACAACCACTTCCTCGTCTCGCCCACCGCGGGGTCGGGAACGCTGTTCATGAACCTGCAGACCAAGCCGTTCAACGACGTGGCTCTGCGGGAGGCGCTGGCCTGGACGATCGACCGTCAGGCGTACGTCGACATCGCCCGCGAGGGCGCGAGCGAGCCGATCTGGAACAAGACCGGGCTCAGCGAGCTGCTCGCCGACGAGATCATCCCCGAATACCAGGACGACGTCTACTCGGTCGACATCGACAAGGCGCGCAGCATCCTCACGGAGGCCGGGTACACCTGGAAGGACGAGAAGCTCACCGACCCCGACGGCGAGCAGGTGACCTTCTCGATCTCGGTCCCTGCCGGCTGGAGCGACTGGAACACCGAGCAGGCCCTTCTGGCCGAAGAGCTCGACGAGGGCCTGGGCATCGAGGTCAAGGTCGATCAGCCCGACTGGGGCGGCTGGGACGCCGCGCGTCAGGAAGGGTCGTTCCAGGCCATCATCCACTGGCTCGAGGACACCGGCAACGCCTACGGTCTGTACACCTCGACCATGGACCCGAAGTGGATCGTCGACGGCAAGGCTCAGTTCAACTTCGGCCGTTTCGACGACCCGAAGGTGACCGAGGCGCTGCGCACGTATCAGAACGCCGCATCGCAGGATGAGCGCGACGCCGCCGCCGCAGTGCTCGAGACCGCGTTCGTCGAGAACGTGCCGGCGATCCCTCTCGGCGCGCATCCGCTGCTGGGCGAGTACAACACCCGCAGCTACACCGGCTTCCCGACCGAGGACGACCAGTACGCGTCCGCAGACCCGACCCAGCCCGGCGTCGTGCAGATCCTGTCGCAGCTGAAGGCCAAGTAGTCCGCATCCGAGGGCGTTTCGTCTCGCTTCGCTCGCTCAACGACCGGGTACGACCTGCCCGGTCGTTGAGCGAGGAGCGGAGCGACGAGACGAAACGCCCCATACGAAAGACACCTCATGCCTGATCCTCTCCTCAGCGTGCGCGACTTCTCTGTCGTGTACGACGTCGATCCTCCCGTCGAGGCGGTGAAGAACGTCAGCCTCGAACTCGCACGCGGCGAGATCCTCGGACTCGCCGGCGAATCGGGATGCGGCAAGACCACGCTCGCCTACGGCATCCAGCGCCTGCTCAAAGCTCCCGCGGTGATCACGAGCGGCGACGTGACCTTTCACGACGCCGGCGGGACCGACATCGACATCAACGTCCTCGACGCCGAGCAGATGCGGCGCTTCCGCTGGGACAAGATCTCGATGGTGTTCCAGGGCGCGATGAACGCTCTCAACCCGGTCGCGACCATCGGCTCGCAGCTCGAGGACGTCTTCGAGATCCACCGCCCCGATTTCGGTCGTCGCCGTCGGCGGGCAGAAGTGGATGATCTGCTCGAGATCGTCAAGGTCGGCGCCGATCGCGCCCGGTCGTACCCGCACGAGCTTTCGGGCGGCATGCGGCAGCGCGTGATGATCGCGATGGCGCTCGCCCTGCGGCCGCAGCTCATGGTGATGGACGAGCCGACCACGGCGCTCGACGTGCTCGTGCAGCGCGAGATCCTCAAGCAGATCTCGCAGCTGCGCCACGAGTTCGGCTTCTCGGTCATCTTCATCACCCATGACCTTCCGCTGCTGCTCGAGATCAGCGACCGCATCGCGATCATGCGCGAGGGGGAGATCGTGGAGCTCGACTCGGCGGAGGGCATCTGGACCCGCCCGCAGAACGACTACACCCGCACACTGCTGTCGTCGTTCCCGCGGCTCACCGGAGAGAAGGGGGTGGTGACGCGATGACCGTTCTCGACTTCTCCCACGTCACCAAGATCTACAACGTCCGCGGCGCAGGTCAGATCAAGGCGCTCGACGACGTCGACTTCACGCTCGAGTCGGGGCAGACGATCGGCCTCGTCGGCCAGTCCGGCAGCGGCAAATCGACGATCGCGAAGATCCTCACGCAGCTCGAGAGCCCCACGACGGGCGAGGTGCTGCTCGACGGCAAGCCCGTCCCGCGTCGCGGTCGGGGGCTTCGCGATTACCGTCAACGCCTGCGCATGGTGTTCCAGGACCCGTTCGCCTCGCTCAACCCGTACCACTCGATCGGCTACCACGTCGAACGACCGCTGCGCCTGGACGGCGTGGTGCCCAAAGACGAGATCAACGCAGAGGTGCGCCGCCTGCTCGAACGGGTGCAGCTGAAGGCGGATGCCGTGATCGATCGCCGTCCGCATGAGCTCTCCGGAGGGCAGCGTCAGCGGGTCGCGATCGCCCGTGCGCTGGCATCGCGTCCGAGTCTGCTGGTGGCCGACGAGCCGGTCTCGATGCTCGACGTCTCGATCCGTCTCGGGGTGCTGAACCTGCTCGCCGACCTCCAGCGCGAAGAGGGCCTGGGCGTGCTCTACATCACGCACGACCTCGCCACCGCTCGACATTTCAGCGACGAGATCATCGTGCTGAACCAGGGACGCATCGTCGAACGCGGAACCGCGGACGACGTCATCCTGCGACCGCAGGACCCCTACACGCAGCAGTTGCGCGCCGCATCCCCTGATCCAGAGAAGCACTTCGCACTCGACTCCGCCGCCTGGTCACCGAGCGAGCCGAGCGAGTCGAAGAGCACGAACGCACGTGGAGGTGCGCTGTGAGCGTCATGACTCCAGAGCTCGGCACACCGCAGCCCGACGCCCTCGCGGCGGGCACGACGGCGACCCGCGCGGTCAAGGGGCGGGGGCGTGTGCCCTGGCGGTTCCTCGGCAGCCGCGCGCTGTTCTACCTCTTCACGCTGTGGGCGGCGCTCACGATCAATTTCTTCCTGCCCCGCATGATGAAGGGCGACGCGGTCGACCAGTACCTCGCCCGCAATCGCAACGTGACGCCCGAGGCGGCCGAGGCGTTGCGCGCGCTGCTCGGCCTCGACACCGACAAGTCGCTCCTGCAGCAGTACCTCGACTACTGGGGCCTGCTGCTCCGAGGCGATCTCGGCATCTCGCTGCTGCACGGCCTGCGCCCGGTCACAGAAGTGATCGCGCAGGCGCTGCCGTGGACGATCGGCCTCGTCGGATTCGCGACCATCGTCTCCTTCGCGATCGGCACCATCGGCGGCGCGGTCGTCGGCTGGCGACGCGGCAGCAGGCTCGACGTGCTCGTGCCGATCACGACGTTCCTCGGCACGATCCCCTATTTCTGGCTGGGCCTGCTCGCGATCGCCGTCTTCTCGGTGAACCTCGGCTGGTTCCCCATCGGCAAGGCCTACGGCGTCGGCGTCACTCCGGAGTGGTCCTTCGAGTTCGTCGGCGAGGTCCTCGTGCACGGCACGCTCCCGGCCCTCACGATCATCATCGCCTCGCTCGGGGGATGGATGCTGGGCATGCGCAACATGATGCTCACAGTCCTCGACGAGGACTACATCACCGTCGCGCAGGCGAAGGGCATGCCGAACCGCCGCGTGCTCTGGGGTTATGCCGCGCGCAACGCCGTGCTGCCGCAGATCCAGAGCTTCGCGCTCTCGATCGGCTTCATCGTGGGCGGCACGATCGTCATGGAGATGGTGTTCAGCTACCCGGGCGTCGGCAAGCTCCTCCTCGACGCGACCAACGCAAAGGACTATGCGCTCATGCAGGGCGTGTTCCTGATCCTCACGGTGTCGGTCCTCGTGGCGAACATCATCGCCGACATCGCCTACGCATTCCTCGACCCGCGCACACGCCAGACGGAGGCCTGATCATGAACACCCCCGCCCCCGAGTCCTCGACCGTGTCCGGTGTCGGCTCTCCCGAGACGCTCGTGGTCCGCACGCGCGTCCCGGCCGCGGCATCCGCGCATGCGCCCACGTTCTGGAGCCGGCTGGGAAGCGCCTTCGCGATGTTCCGCAACGGCAAATCCATCACCGGGCTCGTGATCATCGGCGTCTTCGTGCTGATCGCGATCTTCGCCGATCTCCTCGCTCCCTACCCGCCGACCAAGGTCGACAACACACGCCGTTTCGAGCCGCCCTCGGCGGACCACTGGCTGGGGACCACGCACATCGGCGAGGACGTGCTGAGTCAGGTGATCCACGGCACGCGAGGCGTGATCGTCGTCGGCTTCCTCGCCGCCGCGATCGCGACCGTCATCGCGATCGCGGTCGGCGTCATCGCCGGGTACCTGCGCGGTTGGAAGAGCGAATCGCTCTCGGCGCTGACGAACGTGTTCCTCGTGATCCCGGGACTGCCGCTGATCATAATCGTGGCGTCGATGTTCGAGGAGCCGCCGCTGTGGGTGATCGCCGCCGTCCTCGGCATCACCGGCTGGGCGTGGGGCGCCCGGGTGCTGCGCGCCCAGACGATGTCGCTGCGCAACCGCGACTTCATCCAGGCAGCCCGGGCCAACGGCGAGCCGCTGCGGCGGATCATCGCGATCGAGATGCTGCCGAACCTGATGGCCCTGATCGCCGCGAGTTTCGTCGGCACCGTGACGGCCGCCATCCTCGGCCTCACCACGCTGTCGTACATCGGCGTGATCCCGGTGACGACCTACAACTGGGGGACGATCCTGAACTGGGCTTCGGCGCAGGGTGCGTTCCGGCAGAATCAGTGGTGGTGGTACCTGCCCCCTGGGCTCTGCATCGCCCTGATCGGCGTCGCTCTCGCCCTCGTGAACTTCGGCATCGACGAGTACGTGAATCCGCGCCTGCGCTCGGCCGGCGAGCGTGCACGAGCCATGCGCAAGAAGGGACTCGACGTGAACGACGCGGTCACGGCCGTCCGCAGCATCCGCACCACGACCACCGACGACACCGCAGCGAACCAGGAACGATGACACTCGCGACCACCCTTCCCTTCCAGGACTCCGCCCTCTCGATCCCCGAGCGGGTCGCCGACCTGCTCTCGCGTATGACCGTCGAGGAGAAGGTCGGGCAGATGCTGCAGCTCGACGCCCGTGACGACCTCGACGACCACATCATGCGGCGCATGGCGGGCTCGATCCTGCACACCTCTCCCGAGCGGCTGATCAGGGCGAACGAGCTCACCGCGCAGACCCGACTGCGGATTCCGCTGATCGTCGGCGAGGACTGCATCCACGGGCACTCGTTCTGGCCCGGCGCGACGATCTACCCGACCCAGCTCGGGATGGCGGCGTCGTGGGATGCCGAGCTGGTCGAGAGGGTGGCGCGCGCCACCGCCGAGGAGGTCGCCGTCACCGGCATCCACTGGACCTTCTCGCCCGTGCTGTGCATCGCCCGCGACCTGCGCTGGGGGCGCATCAGCGAGACCTTCGGCGAAGACCCCTTCCTGATCGGAGAGCTCGCCTCGGCGATGGTGCGCGGCTATCAGGGCGACGGCCTCGCCGACCCCACCGCGATCCTTGCGACGGCGAAGCACTTCGCCGGCTACTCCGAGACACAGGGCGGACGCGATGCCAGTGAGGCCGACATCTCCCGCCGCAAGCTCCGCTCGTGGTTCCTGCCGCCGTTCGAGCGGGTCGCCCGCGAGGGATGCCGCACCTTCATGCTGGGCTACCAGACCACCGACGGCGTGCCGATCACGGTGAACGACTGGTTGCTCAGCGATGTGCTGCGCGGCGAGTGGGGGTACACAGGCACCCTCATCACCGACTGGGACAACATCGGCCGCATGGTGTGGGAGCAGCACGTCCAGCCCGACTACACGCACGCGGCGGCCGCCGCCGTGAGGGCCGGCAACGACATGGTCATGAACACCCCGCTCTTCTTCGAGGGGGCGTTGGACGCGGTCGAGAAGGGCATGCTGTCGTCGGCGGACTTCGACGCTGCGGTCGCCCGCATCCTCACCCTGAAGTTCGAGCTGGGACTGTTCGAGAATCCTCGGCTGCCGATGGACCAGGTGGATGCCGTGGTCGGCAGCGCCGCGCACGCCGAACTCAACCTCGAGATCGCGCGGCGATCGATCGTGCTGCTCGAGAACGACGGGACATTGCCTCTTCGGCCGGACGCACCGCTGCGGATCGCCGTCGTGGGGCCGCTGGCCGACGACGCGCAGACGCAGCTCGGTGACTGGGCGGGAGGCTCGGGTCAGGCCGGGTGGCTCGACGCGCAGCCGCGCGAGATGATCACGACCGTGCTCGACGGGCTGAAGGCCGTCGACCGCTGGTCGGTGCGCTCTGCCGCCGGAGCCGACATTCTCACGTTCGAGAACGGCCCCGACGACCTCGACCCCGTCCCGTGGGATCGGAAGTTCGTTCCGGCAGAGCCGGACCCCGAGCAGATCGCCGATGCGGTCGCGCTCGCCGCGGCGTCCGACGTCGTCGTGGCCGTGGTGGGCGACCGCATCGAGCTCAACGGCGAGGGTCGCTCGACCGCGACGCTCGAGCTCCTCGGAGGGCAGAACGCTCTGCTCGACGCGGTGATCGCGACCGGCACGCCCGTCGTCGTGGTGCTGCTGGCCTCGAAGCCGCTCGTGCTGCCGGCATCCGTCTCGAAGGCGGCCGCCGTGATCTGGGCCGCGAACCCCGGGATGCAGGGGGGCCGCGCGCTGGCCGAGATCATCTCCGGCGCGGTCGAGCCGTCGGGACGGCTGCCGATCTCGTTCGCACGTCACGTCGGCCAGCAGCCGACCTATTACAACCAGATCCGAGGGCAGCACGGCGATCGCTATGCCGACCTCACGCAGTCTCCGGCCTGGGCGTTCGGCGAGGGGCTGTCGTACACGACGGTCGCGTACTCCGAGCTGGCGCTGGAGTCGACCGCGCTCGGCCGCGGCGATTCGGTGGTCGCGCACGTGACGGTGACGAACACCGGTGCGCGCGCGGTGCGCGAGACCGTGCAGGTCTACGTGCGGGATTCCGTGACGAGCGTCAGCTGGACCGACAAGGAGCTCAAGGCGTACCGCCAGGTCGACCTCGCCCCCGGCGAATCGGCGCGGGTGCGCGTCGACCTTCCCGTCGCCGAGTGCACGATCGTGGATGCGGCGGGCGTACGCCTCGTGGAGGCAGGGGAGTTCGAGCTCCTCGTGGGCCCGAGCTCGCGCGACGACGTGCTGCTGAGCGCGGGGTTCGCGGTGTCCTGACGCCGTTTCGTCGCCGGGAAGGGCAGGCTCAGTCCTCGCGCAGCCGCTGCGGGCCGACGCCCTGACTGCCGAGCGCATCATCGGGGTTCAGCAACCCGCACGCCTTCATCGACAGGCAGCCGCAGCCGATGCATCCGGTCAGCTCGCGCTCGAGCCGCTCGATGCCCTCGCGGCGCTTCTCGAGCTCGCGCTTCCAGCGGCGCGACGCGCGCTGCCAATCGGCATGGCTCGGAGTCTGGGTGAGCGGAACGTCGGCGAAGGCGTCCTGCACATCGGCCAGCGGGATGCCGAGGCGCTTCGCGACCGTGATGAGCGAGACCCGGCGCAGCATGTGCCGGGCGTACCGCCGCTGATTCCCGGGGGTGCGGGTCGACGCGATGAGGCCGAGATTCTCGTAGAAGTGCAGAGCAGATGCGGCGACGCCCGTGCGCCGGGTCATCTCTCCGATCGTGAGCGGCTCGTCGGGGCCGTGCGCGGCGTGATCGGAGGCGTCATCCATCTGGCATCCTTCCCTCGATTTGATCTCAAGTGTACTTGAGGTTTTACGGTAGTAATGCGGCCCCGATGCGGGCCGCTCGATCCGAACGAGGAACAGCGTGACCCGAACGAAGACCCCGCGATGACATATGTGATCGCTCTGCCGTGCGTCGATGTGAAGGACAAGGCCTGCATCGACGAATGTCCCGTCGACTGCATCTACGAGGGTGAGAGGTCGCTCTACATCCACCCCGACGAATGCGTGGACTGCGGCGCCTGCGAGCCGGTGTGCCCGGTCGAGGCGATCTACTACGAAGACGATCTGCCCGCCGAATGGCAGGACTACTACAAGGCCAACGTCGAGTTCTTCGACGAGATCGGCTCCCCGGGCGGTGCTGCCAAGACCGGGATGCTCGCCTTCGACCACCCCATCGTCGCGGCGCTCGCGCCGCAGGGAGAACACGCATGACCGTCGACGAACGGCTGACCGCGAAGCCCGTAGCCACCCCTGTCGGCGAAGGACTCAAGGCCGCTTTCCGCACGCACCCGGCCGGTGTCGCGATCATCACCGCGAGCACCCCGGAGGGGCCGGTCGGGCTCACCGCATCGAGCGTCGCCTCGGTGGCGGTCGACCCCGCCGCGATCGTGTTCTCGGTGACCAGGGCCACGGGGTCGGCGGGGGCGATCCTCGGCGCCGAGACCTTCGTGGTGCACCTGGTCGACGACGAGCACGCCACCCTGGCACAGAGCTTCGCGATCAGCGGCTCCGAGCGCTTCACTCCGGAACAGGGGTGGGCGACGCTGCCGACCGGCGAGCCGCACTTGCCCGAGGCCAGGGCGGCCCTGCGCTGCCGACCGATCCAGACCGTGGCGGTCGGCTCGTCGACCGTGGTGATCGCCGAGGTCGTCGAGGTGCTGTCGGGCGTATCCAGCCGCCCGCTCGTCTATCTCGACCGCCGCTTCCACGCACTTCCGACCGACACCGACCACTGAAAGGAAGACGCCATGTCCACGCCTTACACCCTCCCCGAGCTGCCCTACGACTACTCGGCACTCGCCCCGCACATCTCCGGCACGATCATGGAGCTGCACCACTCCAAGCACCATCAGGCCTACGTCACAGGAGCCAACACCGCCCTCGAGCAGCTCGCCGCGGCCCGCAGTGCCGGTGACCTCGTCAACGTGAACAAGCTCGAGAAGGATCTCGCCTTCAACCTGGGAGGCCACATCAACCATTCGGTGTTCTGGGAGAACCTCTCGCCCGACGGCGGTGGCAACCCGGAGGGTGAGCTCGAGGCGTCACTCGCCGACGAGTTCGGCTCGATCGACGCGTTCCGCGCGCACTTCACCGCCACCGCTCTCGGCGTGCAGGGCTCCGGCTGGGCCGTACTCGCGTGGGACGCTGTGGGTGCGCGGCCGGTCGTCTTCCAACTGTTCGATCAGCAGGGCAATGCGCCGCTCGGCGTCACGCCGCTGCTGCAGCTCGACGTGTGGGAGCACGCGTACTACCTCGACTACCTCAACGTGCGCGCCGACTACGTGAAGGCGTTCTGGGAGATCGTGAACTGGCCCGATGTGCAGCGCCGGTTCCTGGCCGCGCAGGAGGCGACGAAGGGGCTCATCGTCGCGCGCTGACGGATTCCGCCTGAGCCTGTTGTCGGCGCTCTCGCGTTCCGGTCGCAGTTCGTGCCGTTTCCCTCATCCGTCCCGCGTTCCGGTCGCAGTTCGTGCCGCTTCGAAGCCGAAGAGACGGCACGAATCGCGACCGGAAGGCGCGCTCCCGCGGTCGCTCAGGGCAGCAGCTCGCTCGTGAGCTGCTCGATCCGGCGGCGGATCTCGTCGCGGATCGGGCGCACGGCCTCGATGCCCTGGCCTGCCGGGTCGTCGAGCTTCCAGTCCTCGTAGCGCTTGCCGGGGAAGAACGGGCAGGCGTCGCCGCAGCCCATCGTGATGACCACGTCGGACGCCTGCACGGCCTCGGTCGTGAGCACCTTGGGCTGCTCTGCGGTGATGTCGATGCCGAGTTCGCCCATCGCCTCGACAGCGATCGGGTTGATCTGCTCGGCGGGCATCGACCCCGCCGAGCGGACCTCGATGCGGTCGCCGGCGATGTCGCGCAGGAACCCAGCGGCCATCTGCGAACGACCCGCGTTGTGCACGCAGACGAACAGGACGGAGGGCGTGGTGGTCGTGTCGGTCATCGTGACTCCAGGGTAAGGGCGGATGCTGCGGAAGCGCCGAGCGTCCGCGAGCCGATCTGCAGCACGGCGGGGGCGGCGCAGCATCCGCTCGCCGATTCGTCGAAGTCGCCCGCGCCGCCGCAGACGCCGGTGTCGGGGAGGGTGAGCTCGTTGCGTGCTGCTGCCTCGTGATCGCCCGCGAGGTGCGCGACGACACTGCGCACCTGCTCGTATCCGGTCAGGGCGAGGAAGGTCGGAGCGCGGCCGTACGACTTCGCGCCGACGATGAACAGTCCCTGCTCGGGCTGAGCGAGCTGCCGCGCGCCGGTCGCTGCGACCGACCCGCAGGAGTGGATGTTCGGATCGATGTCTGCGGCGATCCCCGCGACGGCCTCGAGCGTCGCGTCGAGGTCGATCCGCACCTCGCGCAGGATCTCGGTGTCGGGACGGAACCCCGTGAGCGCGAAGACCTGCGCGACCCCTGTCACCTCGCGGCCGTCTTCGGCGCGGATCGTCAGCAGACCGGACAGCCTGTCGACCGCGTCGACGCGGAACCCGGTCACCACGTCGACGACGCCCGACTCGATCACCTTGCGGGCACGGGTTCCCAGCGCGGCGCGCTCGGGAAGGCCATCTCCCGTTCCTCCACCGAACACGTTCGACACGCTGCCGCGACGCAGCAGCCAGGTGACGCGCGTGCCGGGCGCTCTGCGGGCCAGCTCGTTCAGACGAAGGACGGCGTGGGTCGCCGAGTGTCCCGCGCCGACGACCACGACGTGGGCGCCTGCGAGCTCGGCGACGTCGTCGGGGATCCGATAGGAGATGTGATCGGATGCTGCGGCTTCGCCGATCGCCGGGAAACCGTCGGCGCCGGCCGGGTTGGGGAGAGTCCAGGTTCCGCTCGCGTCGATGACGGCACGAGCGAGCATGCGGCCCTCGCCGCCGTCACTGTCGTGGGTGTGCACGACGAAGGGCTGGCTCTTCCGGCCGGCATCCACCACCTTGTCCCGCCCCTGGCGGGCGATGCCCGTGACCGTCGTGCCGTAGCGGATGCGGTCGCCCAGAGCATCCGCGAGCGGGGTCAGGTAGTCGCGCACCCACTCGGCCCCGGTCGGGTATCCGGCGGCGGGTGCGCTCCATCCGGTCTGCTCGAGAATGCGGCGGGCGGCGGTGTCTGTCAGCTCGGGCCATGCCGAGAAGAGACGGACGTGTCCCCATTCCGCGATCGCTGCTCCGGCGCGCTCGCCCTTCTCGAGCACGATCGTGTCGAGACCCCGCTCGGTGAGATGCGCCGCGGCGGCGAGTCCCTGGGGTCCTGCGCCGACGACCACGACCGGCAGTTGCGACATCACCATTCCTCAAATCGAAAGGCTTCAATATGAGAAGCGTTGCGCACGTATCGAAGATTGTCAATACGTGTCATGATGTGAGTATGACCCTGCCGGTGACCATTCGCGAGACGTCGTCGTGCTGCACGCCGCCGCTGTCGTCATCGGTGACGAGCGAAGACGCCGAGCGCATCGCGCACGTCTTCAAAGCGCTGGCAGACCCGACGCGGGTGCGGCTGATGTCGCTGATCGCCGCGGCCGAGGGCGGCGAGGCGTGCATCTGCGACCTCATCGACCCGGTCGGACTCTCGCAGGGCACGGTGTCGCACCACATGAAGCTCCTCGCCGAGGCCGGTCTCGTCACGCGCGAGCAGCGCGGCAAGTGGGCGTACTTCGCCCTTGCGGACGGTGCTCTCGACGCAGTAGCGGCCTCGCTTCGCGCACTGCGCTGACCGCGGGCTGGGCTGCTCCCCACAGCCGCAGACGGGTGATCGTCTGGACGCGGCCGCCCAGGCGGAACCCGCTACTGGAGTCGCGCGGTCGTGCCCCGGACGTTCAGTTCGTACGGCAGCGCCCCGGGCGCCCGGCTGGTGCCGTCGTCCGCGAGCTTCGCGAGCACGGCATCCGCGGCCCTCTCGCCCTGCCCGAGCGGGAACTGATCGACCGTCGTCAGCTTGAAGAACTCTCCGAGCTCGTGGCCGTCGATGCCGACGATCGAGAGGTCCTCCGGCACTCCGAATCCCAGGTCGCGCGCGGCGAGGATCGCGCCGATAGCCATCTCGTCGGATGCCGCGAACACGGCGGTCGGACGGGGTCCTGGCCGCCCGAGAAGCTGCTTCGCGGCACGATAGCCGCCCTCGACCGTGAAGTCGGCCGGCTCGAGGAACGCCGGATTCAGTGGGATGCCGGCCTTGGCGAGCGCCTTCTCGAAGCCGAGGCGGCGGTTCGTCGGGATGTGGAAGTCGAGGTCGAACTCGGGGTTGGCGCCGATGTGCGCGATGTCGTGGTGGCCGAGGCCGATCAGATGCTCGGTCGCGAGCTGGGCCACGGCGACGTCGTCGACCGTGAGCGTGTCGAGCTTCGGGTTCGGTCCGCCGATCGCGATCACGGGCAGCCCCAGATCGAGCAGGTACTGCGTCTCGTCCTCGTCGAGTTCGATCGACACGGCGATCACGGCGTCCACGCGCTGGCGGCGCAGGAACGTGTCGAACACGTGCCGGCGCACGTCCTTGTCGGCGGTGATGTTGTAGAGGGTGATGTCGTAGCCCTCGCGCATCAGCGCGGCGGAGACCCCCGAGAGCACGGTGCTGAAGAACCAGCGGTCCAGGAACGGCACGATCACGCCGATGTTGCGCGTGCGGCCGGAGGCGAGGCTCGACGCGCGCGAAGAGACGACGTAGCCCAGCGACTTCGCGGCCGCCTGAACGCGCTCGCGGGCGGACTCGGACACGTGGCCCCGCCCGCTCAGCGCGCGCGAGACCGTCGCGGTCGAGACTCCGGCGAGCCGGGCGACTTCATCGATGCTCGCCATGTCTGTTCCTTCGATCGTGGGTGCTCCGGGTGTGCGTGAGATCCCCGGGTGTGCGTGAGATCCGGATTTTCTGCGCGAGACCCGCGTGCAGAACGGGGGTCTCGCGCAGAAACGAGGATCTCGCGGTCAGGAAGCTCAGGCCTTGGTGTACCAGACCGTCGTGTCGACCGGCACCGAAGCACCTTCGAAGGGCTGGCTCTTGAGCACGACGCTCGCACCGGCCGGCAGCGCCAGCGGTTTCGTGCCGAGGTTCGCGAGCACGTGGACGTCCCCGCGTCGGAACGCCACGGCATCCTTCCCCGCGTCCTCCCACACCAGGGAACCTGCGCCGAAGCCGTGCTCGCGGCGGGCGGCCAGCAGCTCCTTGTACAGCGAGAGCGTCGAGAGGGGGTCGCCCTCTTCGGTGTCGCGTGAGTACGCGGCCCAGTCGGCAGGCTGCGGCAGCCACGACAGGCCGGTCTCGTTGAAGCCGAAGGCCGGAGCATCCGCCTCCCACGGCAGCGGCACGCGGCATCCGTCGCGTCCGTAGCGCTCGCCGTTCGTGCGGAACCAGGTCGGGTCCTGACGGAACTCGTCGGGGATCTCCATCGCCTCGGGCAGTCCGAGCTCCTCGCCCTGGTACAGGTAGGCGGAGCCGGGGAGGGCGAGCATGAGCGTCGTCGCCGCACGGGCGCGCGCCAGACCGATCTTCGTGTCGGGCTTGTTCGGCGTGTTCGGGCCGATGCCCTCGCCCTGCGGGTTCTCGTCGGTGAGGGCGAGGCGGGTCGCGTGACGGACGACGTCGTGGTTCGACAGCACCCAGGTGCTGGGCGCGCCGACCGCACCGAACTCGTCGAGGGATTCGCGGATGACGTCGCCGAGAGCCTTCGCGTCCCACGGGGTCATCAGATACGGGAAGTTGAAGGTCTGGTGCATCTCGTCAGGGCGCACCCACAGAGCCGTCTTCTTGAGCGTGGGCAGCCAGGCCTCGCCGCACAGGGCGCGGTCTCCGTCGTACTCGGCGAGCACCTTGTGCCAGTCGCGGTAGATGTCGTGCACGGCGTCCTGTCCCCAGTACGGGACGTTCTCCTCGCCGCCGCCCATGGAATCGGCATCGGCCACGGGGGCGTAGTCGGGGAGACCGGCCTCCTTGACCATCCCGTGCGCCACATCGACGCGGAAGCCGTCGACGCCGCGGTCGAGCCAGAAGCGCAGGATGCTGCGGAACTCCTCCTTGACCTCTTCGTTGGTCCAGTCGAAGTCGGGCTGGGTGGCGTCGAAGATGTGCAGGTACCACTGGCCCGGGGTGCCGTCGGCTTCGGTGACGCGCTCCCACATGCCGCCGCCGAACACGGACTCCCAGTTGTTCGGGGGGAGCTCGCCGTTCTTGCCGCGGCCGTCGCGGAACACGTAGCGGGCGCGCTCGGGGCTGCCGGGCGCCGCCTTGAGCGCCTCCTGGAACCAGACGTGCTGGTCGGAGGAGTGGTTCGGGACGAGGTCGACGATGACGCGGATGCCGCGCGCGTGCGACTCTTCGAGCATGCGGTCGAAGTCCGCCAGCGTGCCGAACAGCGGGTCGACGTCGCGGTAGTCCGCCACGTCGTAGCCGGCGTCGCGCTGCGGCGAGGTCATGAACGGGCTCAGCCAGATCGCGTCGACGCCGAGCTCTTTGAGGGAATCGAGGCGGCTCGTGATGCCGGGCAGGTCGCCGATGCCGTCACCCGACGCGTCGGCGAAGGACCGGGGGTAGATCTGGTAGATGACCGCGCTGCGCCACCACTCGGAACCGGGGGCTGCGATCTGCTCAAGCTGTGCCATGCGATCAGATTAGTGCAAACGCTTACACTCGCGCCAGGGAGGGAATCGAATCGGTTCGGAATCGGTGCGGACAGTGTCGGTTGCGGGAGTTGTTGCATGGCCCTGCGCCACCATTTCGGGGATGTGCCGGTGCGGTCCCCGGCGCCGCCGTGCCGGGGAGTAGTGTGGCGGCATCCGATCCGATGGAGGCTGTCATGGTTCCCGAGATCAACTACTGGGCTGTTCTGCTCGCAACCGCGTCGAGCATGATCGTCGGTTCGATCTGGTACGCGCCGAAGGTTTTCGGCACGCGCTGGTCGAAGCTCGCGAACGTCGACATGGATCGCCCCGGTGCCAGCGCGACCATGGCGATCATCACGACGGTGATCGTGAGCTTCATCACGGCATGGGTGCTCGCCGGAGCATCCGCCATCGCCTGGCACTTCTACGGCGGGGGATTCTTCTGGAGCGCGGTCGTCACGGCCGTGACGCTGTGGGCGGGCTTCACCGCGGCCCGCTTCATCACCCACGATGCCTTCGAAGGGCGATCCACGAGGCTCACGACGCTGAACATCGCGCATGAACTCGTGACCGTCGTCGTGATGGCCGTGATCATCGGGGTCTGGCCCCCGGCGCTCGGCTAGGCGCTCGCGCCCTTTCTGAGATCCTGCGCGAGCATCACCAGGATGCCGCTGGGCCCGCGCAGGTAGGTGAGCTTGTAGACGTCCTCGTAGGTGGCGACTCCGCGAAGCGGGTGGAACCCGTGCCGGGCGGCGATCGCGAGCGACTCGTCGATGTCGTCGACCGAGAAAGCGACGCGGTGCATGCCGATCTCGTTCGGGAGCGTGGGCTCCGTCTCGATCGCCTCGGGGTGGATGTACTCGAAGAACTCGAGCTGCCCGCGACCGTCCGGCGTCTGCAGCACGGCGATCTTCGCGTGGTTGCCGTCGAGCCCGACCGCCGTGTCGGCCCATTCGCCGCTGATGGTGTCGCGACCGAGAACCGTGAGGCCCAGATCGGTGAAGAAGGCGATGGTCTCGTCGAGATCGCGCACGGCGATGCCGACATTCTCCAGTGTGATGGGCATGCACGGCATGCTACTCGTCGGTCCGCTTCCACGGTGGGTGTTCGCCTGGTACGTCTGCAGGAACGGGGCACGAATGCGGGACGAGAAGTCGGCGGATGCTCCTGCGGACGTGCCTGGGTCCTGCAGACGTCCCGAGGGTGAGGCGACCGGCGCGGACGCGGCGCGGTGTTTACGCCGCGACGCGTGCGACGGCGGCGATCGCGCTCGCGAAGAAGCCGAGGCCGTCGACACCCGAGCGCATGGCGGCCGAT
The DNA here is from genome assembly GCF_030816295.1 of Microbacterium natoriense. Taxonomy (NCBI): domain Bacteria; kingdom Bacillati; phylum Actinomycetota; class Actinomycetes; order Micrococcales; family Microbacteriaceae; genus Microbacterium; species Microbacterium natoriense. The sequence goes on from NZ_JAUSXV010000001.1 coordinate 964,563, forward strand.
GTGTCAGGCCCGAAGCCGGGCTCGGTGGCGTGCTCGGGGTGCGGCATGAGTCCGACCACGTTGCCCGCCTCGTTCGTGAGGCCGGCGATGTCGCGCAGCGACCCGTTCGGGTTCACGCCCGCGTAGCGGAAGGCGACGAGTCCTTCGCCCTCGAGGCGGTCGAGCGTGTCCTCGTCGGCGATGTAGCCGCCGTCGGCGTTCTTCAGCGGGATGACGATCTCCTGGCCGCGGCGGAACGTGTTCGTCCAGGCGGTGTCGGAGTTCTCGACCGTGAGCCTCTGGTCACGGCGCACGAAGTGCTGGTGATCGTTGCGGATCAGTCCGCCTGGCAGCAGGTGCGCCTCGACGAGCATCTGGAATCCGTTGCAGATGCCGAGGATCGGCATGCCCTTGGCGGCCGCGTCCTTGACCTCGCTCATGATCGGCGAGAGCGCGGCGATCGCACCGGCGCGCAGGTAGTCGCCGTAGCTGAAGCCGCCGGGCAGGACGAGAGCGTCGACACCCTCGAGGTCGTGCGAACCGTGCCAGAGTGCGACGGGTTCGGCGCCGGCGATGCGCACCGCGCGCTGCGCGTCGCGATCGTCGAGCGAGCCCGGGAAGGTGATGACCCCGATGCGAGTGGTCACTCGGCGACCTCGATGCCGACGACGTCTTCGATCACGGAGTTGGAGAGCACCTCGTCTGCGATGCGACGGGCCTCGGCGAGGATCTCGTCGGTGACCTCGCCCTCGACGGTGAGCTCGAAGCGCTTGCCGATGCGGACATCGGTGAAGCCCTCGACGCCCAGACGCGCGAATGCGCCGGACACGGCCTTCCCCTGCGGGTCGAGCAGTTCGGGCTTGGGCATGACGTCGACGACGATGGTGGGCATGAACGCTCCAGGACTCACAGGCAGACGGGCGGCACCAGTCTACCGGCTTGCGCAAGTCGACTTACGCGAGCTCCACGGCCGCCGACCGCACGGCTTGTCGACGAGTGCACGGCGCTTTACCGGGCGGATGCCGTGCACTCGTCGAGTGCACGTGAACTCGACGAGCCCCGATGTGCGGCGTCAGGAGGCGTGGAAGACCGTGTGGAGGTCGCCGACGGCCTCGCGTCCGCCGAGGCCGTCGATCTCGAACAGCACGGAGATTCCGATCACGTGGCTGCCCAGTCGCTCGACGAGTTCGCGCCCTGCGGCGAGGGTGCCGCCGGTCGCGAGCACGTCGTCGATGAGCAGGACGCGGGAGCCCGCCGGCAGGTCGTCGTGCATCTCGATGGTGGCGGTGCCGTACTCGAGGGCGTAGTCGACGGATGCCGCCGGCCGCGGCAGCTTGCCCGCCTTGCGGATCGGGATGAGCCCCACGCCGGCAGCGATCGCGGCGGCTCCGGCGAGGATGAACCCGCGTGCTTCGATGCCGGCGACCACGTCGAACTGACCGGCGAACGGCGCGATGATCGCGTCGGTGGTCACCTTCAGCGCCTCGGCGTCCGCCAGCAGAGGCGTGATGTCGCGGAAGACGATGCCGGGCTCCGGGTAGTCCGGGATCGAGCGGATCAGCGATGCGGCGCGGACGAGGGCGGGGGACAGCTCAGTTTCGGGCACTGGTCAAGGCTACGCCCGCCGAGAGGCTTGACAGTCGGTGGACGGCTCCATATGGTTACTGACCAGTAAGTGAGAGCGCTCCCACGACCCGGGAGCGACTCTTGCTGCACAGGATGACATCGCACAAAGGAGTGACATGATCCACAGACGACCGCGCGCGGGCCTCATGGCCGTCGTCGCACTCATCGGAAGCGCGGCGGTACTCGCGCCATCGGCGGCGCACGCATCCGCAGCGCCCGTTCCGGCCGCCGAGCCGGACGCGATCGAGGGCCTCGAGCTGTACGTCGATCCGTTGAGCACGACGCTCGAGTCGGCGCAGGCGCTCACCGGGCAGGCTCGGGCGGATGCCCAGTTGCTCGCCAGCATCCCCTCCGCGACCTGGTTCACCGGGGGCACTCCCGAAGAGGTGCACGACGCCGTCGACCGGGTCGTGAGCGATGCCTCCGCAGAAGGAACGCTGCCGGTCCTGGTGGCCTACAACGTGCCCTACCGCGACTGCTCCCTGTACTCCGCGGGAGGCGCAGCCGACACCGAGGCGTACAACGCATGGATCGACGCCTTCGCGGACGCGATCGGCGATCGCAAAGCCGTCGTGATGATCGAACCAGACGGCCTCGGCGTGATCCCGCACTACACGACCCTCGACGGCAGCCTCGACTCGTGTCGGCCTGCAGAGGCCGATCCCGCGACGGCAGCGCCTGCGCGCTTCGCGCAGCTCAACCACGCGGTCGACGCCTTCGCTGCGCATCCCGGGGTGCGAAGCTACCTCGACGGCACCAACGCCGCGTGGCTGAACGTCGGCGAGGTCTCCTCACGGCTCGTGTCCGCCGGCGTCGAACGCGCGACGGGCTTCTTCCTCAACGTCTCCAACTACCTGTACACGGCGAACAATACGGCCTACGGCACCTGGATCTCATCGTGCATCGCGTATGCCACCCAGGTGGCGGAAGGCGCGTTCGGAGACTGCGGCAACCAGTACTGGAACGGCGGGCCGGCCAACGATTGGCAGGGCGTGACGATGTCGCAATACGGCGAATGGGCCTCGGATGCTTCGGACCCCGCCTTGAGCACAGCGGGTCTCGACTCCCGCTACGCCGAGCAGCTGGGATCGATCGAACCGAGCGCCCGCTTCATCGTCGACACGAGCCGCAACGGAATCGGCCCGTGGGGGTACCCGGCGAACACCTACCCCCAGCATGAAGACTGGTGCAACCCTCCTGGGCGCGGAGCCGGTGCCCGGCCGACGACCACCACAGGAGTTCCTCTCGCCGACGCATTCCTGTGGGTCAAGGTGCCAGGCGAGTCCGACGGCAAGTGCTATCGCGGAACGGGCGGGCCGCTCGATCCGGCACGCGGAATCGAAGACCCTGCGGCGGGTCAATGGTTCCCGGAGCAGGCGCGCGAACTCGTCTCCTTCGCCTCGCCTCTGATCGAGCCGCTCTCGTGCGACGTCACGATCTCGACCATCCAGCTCGGACGCGTGTTCATGTCGACGGTGTCGGTCACCAACGCCACTGCCCAGAAGATCGAACCCTGGTCGCTGACCTGGCGCTACGACCAGGGCCAGAAGGTGGTCACGGCCTTGGGTGGGCGATTCACGCAGCAGGGGACAGAAATCGCGGTGAGCGGCACGAAGCGCTCACCCGGCCTCGACACAGGTGAGACGGCCGGTGTGGTCGTGGTCGGCAAGGGCGAGGCGGCAGTGCCCTGGCAGTTCCGGCTCAATGGGCGGGTGTGCGCCTCGCGGTGACATCGCCGCTCCTCCGCCGAGCGGGCGGTGGGTGAGGGCTTGACATTCGTGGGAGCGCTCCCATAGAGTGCTCTGCAGTTCGTGGGAGCGCTCCCACGATGTCCCGAAAGCACCACCCACCGCACGACCTGCACAAAGGAGTGACCTGTGAACACACGTGCCCGCCGACGCCTCTTGGCGACTGCAGCCGCAGCATCCGTCTCCGCCATCGCCCTCGCCGGATGCGCCTCGCCCGGCGCCGACGACGGTGCCGACGGCGCCGACGAGAAGATCACGCTGACCGTGACCACCTTCGGCACGTTCGGCTACGACGACCTCTACGAGGAGTACGAGAAGCTCCACCCGAACGTGACCATCGAGGCCACGAACATCGACACCGGTGGCAACGCCCGCACCGACGCGTTCACGAAGATCGCCGCGGGATCCGGCCTCAGCGACGTCGTCGCGATCGAGGAGGGCTGGCTCGGCGCCATCATGGACGTGTCCGACACGTTCGTCGACCTGCGTGACTACGGCATCGAGGACCGCAAGAGCGACTGGCTCGACTGGAAGTACGACCAGGCGACCGATCCCGACGGCCGTGTGATCGGCTACGGCACGGATGTCGGCCCGTCCGGCATCTGCTACAACACCAAGGCGTTCGAGGCCGCAGGGCTCCCCAGCGACCGCGAGTCGGTCGCGACGCTGCTCGACGGCGACTGGGACAACTACTTCGCGGTCGGCGCCGACTACACCGCCAAGACCGGCAAGGCGTGGTTCGACCAGTCCGGCTTCGTGTGGAACTCGATGGTGAACCAGCTCGACGAGGGCTACTACACCGCCGACGGCGAGCTGAACGTGGAAGGCAACGCCGAGCTCAAGAAGCGGTTCGAACAGCTGGGCGCCGCAGCCGAGGGCGGATTGTCGGCCGCCGAGACGCAGTGGGACTGGAACGGCGGCAAGTCGTTCGTCGACGGCACCTTCGCCACGATGGTCTGCCCCGGATGGATGCTGGGAGTCGTGCAGGGCAAGCTGGAATCGGGTGGCGGCGACGCTGCGACCGGCTGGGACTTCGCCGACGCGTTCCCCGGTGGCCCCGTGAACTGGGGCGGCGCCTGGCTGTCCATCCCCGAGACCTCCGAGCACAAGAAGGCGGCGGCAGAGCTCGCCGACTGGCTGACCCAGCCCGAGCAGCAGGTGAAGCAGTCGGCTGCCGCAGGCAACTTCCCGTCGACGGTCAAGGCGCAGGAGACCCTCGCCGAGGAGGCGACCCCGAACGAGATCTTCAACGGAGCCCCCACCGGCGCAATCCTCGCCGAGCGGGCAAAGGGCGTGGTCGCGCAGTACAAGGGCGCTGACGACTCCGTGATCCAGGAGAACGTGTTCGGCCCGGCGATCACGGCGCTCGATCGCGGCGAGACCGACACCAAGGGCGCCTGGGAGCAGGCGATCGGGCTGCTGCACGAGCTCGTTCCCAACGACTGAGCAGTATCTCTTCTCTGCGTTTCGTCTCGCTTCGCTCGCTCAACGGCCGGGTCTCGTGCCTGGCCGTTGAGCGAGGAGCGCAGCGACGAGACGAAACGCCGCACACGAAGGACAGAACATGACTCTCACCGAAGAGCAGCAGGCGACGGCATCCGCTCTGCCGAAGAGCAGGAGCACGGATGCCGCCCCGAAGCCGTCCTGGCGGCATCGCCTCTCGCGCGTCGATCAGAAGGGGTCGCCCTACCTCTACATCTCACCCTTCTTCCTGCTGTTCGGGCTGATCGGGCTGTTCCCGCTGCTGTACACGGTGTGGGTGGCGCTGCACGACTGGGATCTGCTGAAGGGCGAAGGAGGCTTCGTCGGCTTCGCGAACTTCACCGAGATCCTCGGCGACGGCATGTTCTGGAACTCCATCGGCAACACGCTGAGCATCTTTCTGCTGTCGGCGATTCCGCAGCTGGCCGTCGCCCTGGTGATCGCCTACCTGCTCGACCAGGGGCTGCGCGCCCCCTCGTTCTGGCGCATGAGCGTGCTGATCCCATTCGTGGTGACGCCGGTGGCCACGGCGATCATCTTCTCCAGCATCTTCAACGAGGCCGACGGCCTCGCGAACAACCTGCTGAACCTCATCGGCATCGTCGACCAGGAGTGGAAGCACAACACCTTCCTGTCGCACTTCGCGATCGCGACGATGGTGAACTTCCGCTGGACCGGCTACAACGCCCTCATCCTGCTCGCCGCGATGCAGGCGGTTCCGCGCGACCTGTACGAGTCGGCGGCGATCGACGGGGCGGGAGCTGCGCGCCGGTTCTTCTCGATCACGATCCCCAGCATCCGTCCCACCCTCATCTTCGTGATCATCACGGCGACGATCGGCGGTCTGCAGATCTTCGCCGAGCCGCGGCTGTTCGACGTGTCGACGGCCGGCGGGATCGGCGGCAGCGAACGCCAGTTCCAGACGACCGTGCTGTTCCTGTGGGAGCTCGCGTTCTTCCGCCGCAACCTCGGCGAGGCCTCGGCCGTCGCGATCCTCCTGTTCGTGCTCATCGTGGGCATCGGACTCGTCAACTTCCTCATCTCGCGGAGCATCTCCACAGGAGATGCTCCGAAACGTCGCCGGAAGGAGCGCGTCCGATGACCGCCACCCAGGCCCTCAGCGTCCCCGAGCGCATCCGCCGCAACCGCCAGAGCGGCACGGCGGGCATCGGCAGTCGCCCCGGCTTCCTCACCTACGGCCTGCTCGCGGCCTTCCTGATCGGCAGCGCGTATCCGCTGTGGTGGTCGTTCGTGGTCGCGAGCGGAACGAACTCGACCCGGGGCGAGACGCTGCCCCTGATCCCGGGCGGCAACTTCTTCGCGAACGCGGTCAAGGTGCTCGATGCGATCCCGTTCTGGAAGGCGCTCGGCAACTCGGTCCTCATCTCCGCCATCATCACGATCTCGGTCGTGACCTTCTCGACCCTCGCCGGCTACGCGTTCGCGAAGCTGCGTTTCAAAGGGCGCGACGGGCTCATGGTGTTCGTGATCGTGACCATGGCGATCCCGACCCAGCTCGGCATCATCCCGCTGTTTATGCTGATGCGTCAGCTCGGCTGGACAGGCTCGATCGGAGCGGTGATCGTTCCGACCCTGGTCACGGCGTTCGGCGTTTTCTTCATGCGTCAGTACCTTGTCGACGTGATCCCCGACGAGCTCATCGAGGCGGCGCGAATGGACGGTGCGAACCAGTTCCGCACTTTCCTCACCGTCGGCGTCCCCGCAGCGCGCCCGGCGATGGCGATCCTCGGCCTGTTCACGTTCATGACGGCCTGGACCGACTACCTGTGGCCGCTCATCGTGCTCTCCCCGCAGAACCCCACACTGCAGACCGCGCTCAGCCAGCTGCAATCGGGCTTCTACGTGGACTACTCGATCGTGCTCGCAGGAGCCGTGCTCGCCACGCTTCCGCTGCTCGTGCTGTTCGTCGTCGCCGGCAAGCAGCTCGTCAGTGGAATCATGGCCGGTGCGGTGAAAGGATGACCCCTATGACCCGCCCCTTCCCGAAGGACTTCCTGTTCGGCGCCGCGACCGCGGCGTACCAGATCGAAGGTGCGGCCTTCGAAGACGGGCGCACGGCATCCATCTGGGACGCGTTCTCCCGTGTGCCGGGCGCCGTGATCGGCGGCGACAACGGCGACGTGGCGTGCGACCACTATCACCGGTACCCGCAGGACGTGGCGCTGATGAAGGAGCTGGGTCTCCAGACCTACCGCTTCTCGACCTCGTGGTCGCGGGTGCGCCCCGATGGCGGGGCCGTGAACAAGCAGGGCGTCGACTTCTACAAGCGGCTGGTCGACGAGCTGCTCGGCGCCGGCATCCTGCCCTGGCTGACCCTGTACCACTGGGACATGCCGCAGGCTCTGCAGGAGGTCGGCGGCTGGACCAACCGCGACACGGTCGAGCGCTTCCTCGAGTACGCGGGCACCATGCACGATGCCCTCGGCGACCGGGTGAACGTGTGGACGACGTTGAACGAGCCCTGGTGCGCATCCTTCCTCTCTTATACGGGCGGCGAGCACGCTCCCGGGCACACGAGCGTCGCCGAAGGACTGCTCGCATCGCATCACCTGCTGCTCGCGCACGGCGCGACGGTGCGTGAGCTGCGTTCGCGCGACTCGTCACTGAACCTCGGCATCACGCTGAATCACACGGTGGCCGACCCGGCCGACCCGCAGAACCCGGCCGACGTCGATGCTGCCCGCCGGGTCGACGGGCAGTTCAACCGCTGGTTCCTCGACCCGATCTACCGGGCCGAGTATCCGGCCGACATCGTCGAGGACGTCAGGGCGGTGGATGCCGCGGCGGTGCGCCGCTTCGAAGAGGCCGTGCACGACGGCGACCTCGCCACGATCGCGCAGCCCATCGACACACAGGGCGTGAACTACTACCACGGCGATCTCGTGGCGGGGGAGGCTCCCGCGTCGTCGCCGCCCTCCGGCGGACCGGCGACGACCCGACCAGGGCGCAGCCCCTACCCTTCGGATGCCGGAATCCACGCGGTCGAGCGGGGTCTGCCCCGCACCGCGCAGAACTGGGAGGTGCAGCCCGAGGGGCTCACCCGCCTGCTGCACCGGGTGTGGGACGAGTACGCGCAGCCGGCGGGCACCGTGCTGTACATGACCGAGAACGGCGCCGCCTACGACGATGTCGTGTCGGTCGACGGGCGGGTGCACGACGCCGATCGTGCCGAGTTCCTCCGGCTGCATCTCGGCGCGGTGCTCGACGCCGCAGAGGCGGGCGTCGACGTGCGCGGATACTTCTACTGGTCACTGTTCGACAACTACGAATGGGCCTGGGGCTACGACAAGCGCTTCGGCATCGTCCGGGTCGACTACGACACCCAGGAGCGCACGGTGAAGGATTCGGGCCGAGAGTACGCCCGCATCATCGCAGCACGCGCCCTCTGAGCATCCCGGTGTCTTTCGAATCGCGCGGATGACCGTATCCTGAGCCTGGATGCAGTCATTCACGCGATTCGAAAGACGACGGGAGACCCGATGAGCAGGCCGACCATCGAAGAGGTGGCAGCAGCCGCCGGGGTGTCGCGGTCGACCGTGTCCCGTGTCGTGAACGGCTCGACGGCCGTGAGTCCTGCGGCGCTCGCCGCCGTGCAGAAGACGATCGCCGAGATGAACTACGTGCCCAACCGTGCGGCGCGTTCGCTCGCGTCGAGGCAGACGCACGCGATCGCGCTGGTCGTGCCCGAGGACACGACGCGGTTCTTCGGCGACCCCTTCTTCGCGGCGATCGTCGCGGGCATCACGGGCGCGCTCGGGGCATCCGACTACCTGCTCAACCTGCTCATCGCGAGCGACGACCCCGGCGACAAGGTCTCGGGGTTCATGCGCAACGGCGGCGTCGACGGCGCGCTGATCGTGTCGCACCACACCAGCGACGCCTTCATCGAGAGGATCGCGGATGCCGTGCCGGTCGTGTACGGCGGCCGCCCCGTGCGGCGACGCGACGGGGACTACGTCGTCGACGTCGACAACGTCGCTGCTGCCCGCGTCGCCACCCGCCGGCTGATCGGCATCGGACGCACGCGCATCGCGACCATCTCGGGCCCGCTGACGATGGTCGCCTCGAACGATCGCGTGCAGGGGTATCGAGACGAGCTGGCCGATGCTGGACTCACCCCGTTCGCCGAGGAGGCGGGCGACTACTCCGAGGCCTCCGGCGCTGAGGCGGTGCGCCGCATCCTCGCCGCCGGGCGACCCGACGCGATCTTCGTCGCGAGCGACCTGATGGCGCGCGGCGCGATCATGGCGTTGCGCACCGCCGGCATCCGCGTTCCGGAGGACGTCGCGATCGTCGGCTTCGACGATTCCGCCGTCGCCCTCACGACCGAACCTCCGCTGACGACCATCCGCCAGCCCATGTACGCGCAGGGTGAGGCGATGGCCGGGGTGCTGCTCTCGCGGCTCGCGGGGAAGAGCCCCGAGCGGACCACGATCCTGCCGACCGAGCTCGTCGTGCGCGCCTCGGCCTGAGCGGACCCCGGGGCGCCGTGCCGTCCGTCGGCCGAGATCCCGTCTGCATGCCGAGAATGCCGATCTGCCCCTGCGGACGGAATCCGACCCTGCAGACGGGACTGGCCGGCCGCACGGACAGCAGGCCCGGTCGTGGTCGACCGGGCCTGCTGCCTTCTGGGGAACGTCAGTTGCCGTAGAGGGAGACGACACCCGCGACGTCGGTGCTCGTCATCGACAGGTCGTCGGACGAGCCGTTGCACTGCGGGTAGTGCATGATCGACGAGGAGTCGTAGGGCGTCAGGGGGCGCCAGTTGGTGTCTTCGAAGCAGGTGCCCGACTCGGGGCGGGTGTGCTCGTGACGGAATCCGAGGACGTGACCGAGCTCGTGGCCCAGGATGTTCGTCGGCGTCCAGGAGCCCGAGCTCCAGATCGAGTCGTCGATCAGCACGTTCTGCTGGCGATCCGGTGTGCTCGGGAAGAACGCCCGGGCGATGTACTGAGAGGTCTGTACGGGCTCGACCGAGAACAGGACCGACTTGTTGCGGGTCGTGCAGTTGCCGTCAGCGCTGCTGACGTACTGGAAGTCGATCTTCGACGACGCGGCCTCCCACAGCGCGGCGCCGCTGGCCATCGCGTTCACGACGTCGGCGTGACGAGCGCCGAACTTCGTGCTGACGCAGTAGGTGAGGTTGCTCACCTGCGCGTCGGACCACTTGTCGTCGATGCCGCTGACCGTGTTGACGATGAGTCCGTCGTTGCGCGTCTCGGGGCCGATGAGCACGTCGTAGAAGGCGCGCAGGTCGCTCCGGTTCGAGATCACCTCGTCACCGTTGACGATGTAGCTTCCGTCGACGTCCCGGTAGGTCGACGCCGCGAACTCCTGGAAGGAGGGAGCGGAGCCGTCGTCCACCGAGGTCGCAGCGGATGCGGGGATGACCGCGCCGATGCTGAGCGCCGCGGCCGCGGTGGCGGCGAACGCGAGGGTTCTGATGAGTCGCATGCAATGATCCTTTTCGATCTGAGCGATTCCGCCCGCCTGGTCGGCGAGCGGGCCACGGGCCGGCGAGGTGGGCGTCTTTGCTCCACCGATCGAGCCGAAGCCCGCTCACGGTAACCGCGGCGATTCGCGCCGGTCAAGAGATGCAACGGCGCGCCGGAGGATTTCTGTACTCAGGTGAGAAACTCGCGAGGGCTCGCCTGGACGAAGGTCTTTGCTCACCCTCGCCAGACGTCGAGGGTGAGCAGGGTGCCTCTCCTCGGGCGCTCGGGCAGCAGCGGTCGCGTGGGACTGTCACCGTAGGCTGGTGTTCGCGCGGTGTGAGCTGTGTCGATGAGGAGGGTGTGGTTATGCAGGCTGGGTGGTATGACGATGGTTCGGGTCGGCAGCGGTGGTGGGATGGGGAGCGGTGGACGGATGACTTCGCTCCCGCTCAGGGCGGTGCCCCTGCGTCGGCGGCTCCGGTGACGTCTGCGCCTGCTGCGAGCGGTTCTGTGTCGCCGGTTCTGGGGTTCGTGGGTCTGGGCCTGGCGGTGCTGGGTACGGTGCTGGCGTGCGTTCCTGCGGTGTTCGGCGTCGGGGTGGTCGTGCTGCTGGCCGGGTTCGTGGTGTCGTTGGTCGGGTTGTTCCGCAAGGGCGCGGTGAAGTGGCCGTCGATCGTCGGGATGATCGTCGCGGTCGTCGGCGGAGCCATCGGCACGGTCGTGCTCGTGGTCTCGCTGCTCGCGAACCTCGCCGGTCCGGTCGATCCGACCATCCCCACAGACACGCCATCCACGACCTCCACCGAGTCGCCTACGACGGGAACGAGCGAGGAGCGGCAGTTCACAGCGGAAGAGCTCGGCGAGCGATTCGCGGCCACGTTGCGTTCCGCGGGAAACACGAGCTACGACGACATGCCTGACTTCTATCCGTGTGTGGGGCAGTTCCTATACGACTCCGAGTTGTCCGACGAGACTCTTCGCCTGATCACATCCGCCCAGGATCCACTCGAGTCCGAGCGCGACGCCGCTGAGCAGGTGATCACAGACGCAACACTGACCTGTGACCCGAATGGCGAGGGTGCAGGGGGCTGACTCGAAGCGGTTCATGCGTCGGCCGAACGAGCGACGCATGACCGTGAGGAAGCTGATGCCGCCTCGAACTGATGTCTGACGGCGAGCGGTTGCTCGGTGTACGTACGGCCCACATGGGGAGTGCTACCCATGTGAGCTGTGCTACTGCGATGGGTAGGATCGCGGTGCGTAGGTTTGTCGGAGGGGGAACGCGATGATCATCATGCCGGTACCGGATGGATCGGTGGCGAAGCGGATGTTCCGGATGGATCGGGACATGGCCGAGCGTCAGGTGAAGCTGGTGGTGGACGCGTACAAGTCGTTGGCTGCGTCCAAGACCACGTTGCAAGCTGTCGCCGAGGGGCAGACCACGTCGGTCTGGACCGCGGACGGCAAGTCGGTGGAGCTGGCCTCGATGCTGACGGCCCGCTACAACGCGACGTTGGCGTGGAGGCAGGCACTGGAGTCCCAATTGGATCGCGCACGGGAGATCCTGCGCCTCGCGATCGACTCGACGACGCAGTTCGACGAAGAGACCCAGCAGCGTTACATCGCCATGCTCGACGGCGCCGACAAAGTGACAACCGACGGCGCGACCGCAGTCTGAAGGGGACGATCATGGGGCAGAACAAGGAACGTCTTGACCGTCTGAAGGTCAACCGGGGCAACTTCGCCAACACTGTCAACCGTGCAGCACAGTCGACGCAGCGCACTGTGGCGGCGGCTTCCGCGGATGAGGCCTCGGCGAGCGCGCTGAAGGCGGCTCGTACCGAGGGTTTCGAGGGTGACTACGGCGATGAGGCGGCATCCGCGCTGACCGAGCTGCACAAGCAGATCGACAAGTTCGCGGCGCATCAGGCGGCGTTGAGCAAGGCGATCGAGGCCGCGAATCAGGCGCTGCAGGCGGCGGCAGACGGCACGGGCGATCTTCCGGACTCCGGGCTGTCGTCGCAGCAGCAGAACACGATCGACATGGCCGCGCAGACGAACAGCCCGGTGCAGGTGTCACCCGGTGTGACGATGACCTCGGCCGAGGCGAAGCAGTACTACCTCGATCAGGCGGCGGCAGCGCAGGAGGAGGCGGCCGCGAAGGTGACGGCCGCCCTCGACGCGACGCTGCAGGACATCATGGACACGATCCCGGTATCGGACTACGACGAGCCCGAGCCCACGCCCGACCCCTCGGGGGACGACGGCACGGGCGGCAACCCGGGGGTCGACGACCCCGGGGTGAACGGCGGCGGCTCCGGCGGCGGCGTCACAGGCGGCGGCTCAGGATCGGGTGGTACGGGCGGCACCGGTGGCGGTGGCGGTGGCGGCGGTGGCACGATCGTGGGTCCGCCGCTCGTCCACTATCCGCCTCACGTCGACCCGCCCTATGTCGACCCGCCTTACGTGAAGGACCCCTGGTTCCCCGACACCGACGGCACCGACGACCCGCGCGTCGACGGCGGCACCGATGGCGTGGTTCCCGGCGGCGGCACTGGCGGTACGGTCGGCGTTCCCGGTGGCGGCACCGGTGGCGGAACCACAGGATCGGTCGGCGGCGGCCTGAGCGGCGTGCTCGGCGGAGCGTCTGGCGCCGCGGGGCTGGCCAACCGCCTCGGCGGCGGGGGCGGCCTGCTCGCCGGTGGCGGAGGCATGGTCGGCGGTGCTGGCGGAGTCGGATCGGCATCGGGCGCCGGAGCTTCCGGTGTCGTCGCCCAGCCCGGGGCGGCGAACGGCGGTCGTGGCGGAGCCATGGCGGGCGGCGGTATGGCCGGAGGCGGAGCCGGTGGACGCGGCGACAAGCGCAACCGTCGTCGCGGGCAGGATCTGATGGCGATCGAGCTCGAACCCGATGACGAGACCGAGCCCGACATCGGCGCTGCGGGCGCGGCCGGGCGCTCGGCATCCGAGGGCCGCGAAGAACTCTCCTGGTAACCGCTCGCGATCGGGTCTTCGAGGAACACGGGCACGGACCTGACGCCCCTCCAGGAAGGTCCGCACCCGTGAGTCTATGAGCCGCCGAAACCGCTGAGGATCTCGCCGCCGAACAGCGAGAGCGCGGTGACGCCGGCCGAGAGCAGCAGCACTCCTGCTGTCGCGGCGATAGCCATGATCGAGACGCCGCTGCCGCCGAGGCGCTGTCCGCGCAGGCCCACTGCGACGCCCGCACGCGCAGCGAGAGCGCCTGCGCTGTCGTCGCGGTACAGCTCGGTCCGCACCGAGAAGCGGCGGTGGAACTCCTCGGCGAGCACGACCGCTGCCGCCATCGTCGCCGGCCGGTCGAAGCGCGTTCCTCCGGGGAGATATACGTACAGGCGGTCGGAGACGAGCTCGATCTCGGCACCCGATCCGAGATCGAGCACGCGCGCCATGAGGTCGGGCGTGAAGATGTACAGCGCATCCTGCTGGTAGCCCTCTGGCACGATCAGCCGGAACACGGTCGCGAACTCGCCTTCGAGTTCCATGCGGGCCGCGCCGCGTCCGAGGCCGAGCGTCGGGATGATGCTGCGACGACGATTCGCCAGCACGATGTGCGGCACGGACGAGGGCAGCGGCAGCTCGATGAACGCGAACGGACGCTGGATCGTGGCACCCTCCTGTCCGCGCGCGACCGAGCGATGAACGCCCAGCTCGAACGGCATCCGCTCGTCGTCGCAGGCGACGACTGCGCGCTCCTGCCCACGGGCCACGCGGGCGAACGGCGCACCGGGCCGCCGTGTGTTCTCGAGAAGGTCGGCGTAGGCCCAGCCGTTCCGCCAGGCGAACGCGGCCACCTTCACCCGGCGCGCGAGACCCACCGCGTACCAGACGAAGCTCACGGCGGCGAGCACCGTGTAACCGACCACGAACACCCCGAGGATCGGCGCCACGGCCAGGATGTCGCTGCGCCCGAGGAACCACAGACCCGCCAGCATGGCGGCGGCGAACAGCAGGACGGCGATGAGGATGACGAGGAAGCGTCGGTGCGGCGGAGTTCGGCAGATCCGCTCGTACGCGAGGATGTCGCCGAAGCCCGCTGCATGCCGCAGCGGCTCGAGATCTACCTTCACAGGCTCCATGACAGCGTCGCCCACGGGCCGTTGCGCTTCGCGGTGGCCGCGGCCTGGAAGTCGACGCATCCGTCGCCGAACTTCTCGAACGACTTCTCATCGACGTTGCCGTCGCTCCAGTGCATCACGCGGCCCGTGACGTAGCTGAGGCCGAAGTCCGCCCACGACGAGAAGGCGGGGCGGCCCTCGACGTTGATGCGGTGGATGATCTGGCGGGCCTCGGCCACGTCGCCGTGGCCGAGCGCGACGCCCCAGGTCGTCATGCCGACGGCCTGTCCGAGCGCGTATCCGTCGAGAGTCTTCACGAAGAGGTCGGGCGTCACGATGTCCTTGCCGACCCGCTTGCGGATCAGGCCCTCGGTGTACTCGATCGAGGTGACGAACGTGCGGGCGTCGCGCTTGTCGCCGCCCTCGGCGACGATCGCGTTCAGCCATTCCTTGGCTTTGGGAACGCGGCCGAGCTGCTCCGCGAGCTGCGCGCGGACGGCGAGGTAGAGCGACCACATCTCGCGGCGGCGGCGCACGGTGAGCAGGCGCTCGATGTTGTCGAGCCAGTCCTGGCGCGTGTGAACGCCCCACTGGTCGATGAGGACCTTCTTCTGACGGTCGCCGAGGAGCGACGCAGTCGGGTCGTTCCAGTGTCCCGACGGCAGGTTCACGATCTGGAGGAAGCCGAGAGCGATCTCGTTCGCCTCGGTGTCGGCGGTCGAGTGCCTCTCATCGGCCTTCACCTTCGCCGCGGGCATGATCCAGACGACGAGGAAGAACACCACCACGACGCCCACGATGACCCACACCCACCATTGCGAGAGGAGCCACTCGATGATGGAGAAGACGTTGTTGAAGTCGACGCGAGCGGCGGGGCGCATGAGGGCTCCTGGAACTGGGGGACCCGGCGGATCCTCTTAGCTTGAATGGATGTTCAGTGAGTAATCTATACGGACGAAGCCCGTTCCGAGAAGACCGTCGTCCGCATCGCAGAGGAGGATGCCGCATGGCACGCTCCGATGAGCAGAACCGTCACGCGCGGGAGAAGGCACGCGAGAACATCCTTCAGGCGGCGATCGTCCTGTTCAGCGAGCGCGGTGTGGCCGGCGCCAGCATCGCAGAGATCACGAGCCGGGCCGGCGTCGCTCAGGGCCTGGTGAACTACCACTTCGGCGGCAAGGATCAGCTCGTCTCCGCCGTGATCGACCGCTGGTTCGAGACGGTGCTCTCGTTCGCGCGCGTCGACGGCGCACCCGACGAGGCTCTCGCCGCAGTGATCGACGGCGCGCTCATGGCCACCGCCTTCGCCGTGCCGCTGCAGCGCGCCGTGCTCGCCATGCAGCAGCAACCCGCGACGCATCGCCTGTTCGCCGAGTCCGAGCAGAGGCACGCCGCGGGCGTGACCGCCGCGGAGGACGCGGTCCGCGACCTGTTCCGCGCGCGGGGCGCTGCCGACCCGGCGCTCGAGGAGGTCATGCTCCGCAGCGTCCTCGAGGGCGTGTTCGTGAAGTTCGCCGTGTTCGGGGACACCTATCCGATCGAAGACGCCCGGCTCTGGGTGCATCGGCTGTACGGACTGCCTGAGCCGCAGCATCCGCTGCCGCTGCCCCTGCCGGCGCGCGAGGGCGAGCCGCGCCCACGGGCGTCGGGCACCGTCGTGTGTGCCCAGCCCTAGTCCCTCTCTTCTCCTTGCGGCTTCGTGTGGCACCCGGGGAAGGTTCGCGCGCGTGAAAGCGGCGCGGGGTGCCACATGAAGAGAGAGAAGGGGAAGAAGGCCAGGGGTCCGCAGACGCCGAGATCCCGGATGCTGCGGCTGCGGCATCCGGGATCTCCGTCGTGACTCAGGCGGGGTCGCCGCCCAGCGGTCCGACCGCGGGGATGGGGCCGCCGTCGTCTGCACCGGTCTTGCGCCAGCGCGCGATGGCGTTGCCCAGGTGGTAGATCAGCAGCGCGGCGACCGTTCCCACCACGATCGCTCCGAGCTGGAAGTCGCCCCAGCCCATCGCGAAGCCGGCGATCGCGATCACGAACGACACCGCGACCGTGTACTGGTTCACCGGGCGCGAGAAGTCGACGCGGTTGTCGACCCAGATCTTGATGCCGATCACGCCGATGAGGCCGTAGAGCGCGGTCGTGACCCCGCCGAGGACGCCGGCGGGGATCGTGTTGAACACGAAGCCGACCTTGGGCGAGAAGGCGAGGAGGATCGCCACGATTCCGGCCACCCAGTAGGCCGCGGTCGAGTACACGCGGGTCGCCGCCATGACGCCGATGTTCTCGCCGTACGTCGTGGTGCCCGAACCGCCGAAGGCGCCGGCGATCGTCGTCGCGACGCCGTCGGCGACGAGCGCGCGACCGGTGCTCTTGTTGATCGCCGGGTCGTTGGTCATGGTGGCGACGCCGCGCACGTGCCCCACGTTCTCGGCGATCAGCACGAGTACGACGGGCAGGAACATCGGCACGAGCTTCCACGCCGCAGGGTCGGTCACGGCCGCGAGGTGGAACTGCGGCAGGCCGATCCACGCGACGTCTTCGATGCCGTCGAACGCCAGCTGTCCTGTGAGCGCTGCCACGATGTAGCCGACGATCACGCCGAGGAAGATCGAGATGCGGCCGAGGAAGCCGCGGAACAGCACGCTGAACAGGATGACGGCGATCAGGGTGACCGTCGCGAGCTGGGGCTGCAGCTTGAAGTTGTTCCACGCGGCGGGTGCGAGGTTGAAGCCGATCAGCGCGACGATGGAGCCCGCGACGACCGGCGGCATCAGGCGGTCGATCCAGCCCGTGCCGACCGCCTGCACGAGGAAGCCGATCGCGGCGAGCAGCACGCCCACCGCGGCGACGCCGACGAGAGCCTGCGTGATCTGCTCGGGAGTCTCCAGGGTGTTGCCGCCGTTGAGCGCCGTGATCGGCGCGAGGAAGGCGAACGACGAGCCCAGGTAGCTGGGCAGGCGGTTGCGGGTCAGCAGCAGGAACAGCAGCGTGCCGACGCCCGAGAAGAGCAGCGTCGTCGTCACGGGGAATCCGGTGATGATCGGAACGAGGAACGTCGCACCGAACATGGCGACGACGTGCTGCGCGCCGATCGCGATGGTCGCCGGCCAGCTCAGACGTTCTTCGGGGCGCACGACGGCGCCGGGTTCGACGGTGCGGCCGTCTCCGTGGATCTTCCACAGGGGCATGCGGGCTCCTCAGGATCGGGGGTGGGGGAGTGCTTCCGCCACACTACCGATTCCTGAGTGTTGCCTGGGTGCTCTTCTGCCTCCGCCGTGCGTCACTCGGAGAGCGCAGGCCGTCGGCTCAGGCTCCGAGTCGCTCGATCAGCTCGCGGTAGCGGGCGGAGGTGCGCTCCACGATGTCCTTCGGGAGGGCGGGCGGTTCGCCCTGCTTGTCCCAGTTCGCCGCGAGCCAGTCGCGCACGATCTGCTTGTCGAAGCTCGCCATCCGCTGGCTCGGGGTGGTCCCGGTCTCCCAGGCCGCGGCATCCCAGTAGCGCGAGGAGTCGCTCGTGAGCACCTCGTCAGCCAGTCGCAGCACGCCCTCGGCATCCGTCCCGAACTCGAACTTGGTGTCCGCGAGGATCAACCCGTTCGCCTCGGCGACCTCGGCGGCGCGTGCGTAGAGGGCCAGAGAGGCGTCGCGCAATTCGGCGGCGCGCTCGGCGCCGACCAGCTCGGCGGTCTTCTCGAACGTGATGTTCTCGTCGTGCTCGCCCATCGGCGCCTTGTACGCAGGGGTGAACAGCGGCTCGGGAAGGCGATCGCCGTTGTTCAGGCCGGCGGGCAGCGGGATGCCGCAGACGGTTCCGCTCTCCTGGTACTCGATCCAGCCGGAGCCGGTGATGTAGCCGCGCACGACGCACTCGATCGGAAGCATCTCGAGGGACTGTGCGAGCATGGCGCGATCGGCGACGGATGCCGGCAGCTCACCTTCCGCGAGGTGGTTCGGCACGTCGGAGAGCTGAGCGAACCACCATCGGCTCAGTCGCGTCAGCAGGGCTCCTTTGTCGGGGATGCCGGGGGAGAGCACGACGTCGAACGCGCTCACCCGATCGGACGCCACCACGAGGATGCGCGTGTCCTCCGCGTCCTCGGAGGCGTACAGGTCGCGGACCTTGCCGGAGTAGACGTGCCGCCAGCCGGGGATGCTCAGTGCTTCGCTCACGGGATCATTATCCCGCGGCCGCGTCCCACAGTCGTACCAGCATGTCGGCGAACTCCTGCTCCTCGGCGTCGCGCTTCCCGCTGACTCTGTCGTCGAGGACGAGCGGGTCCGCCGCGGTGAACCACTCCACCGATCCGGCGGCGTTGATCCAGGTGTGCCAGCCGCGTTCGAGAAGCAGCGGCTTCATCGTGGTCGCGAAGGCGGAGATGGTGGCTTCATCGGAGTCGGCGAACTCGAACCGTGCCGTCGGTTCCTGGTCGTCTGCATCGGGTCGACTGATCTCGATCTTGTCGACGCCGGGCAGCGCGAGTGCGGCCCGGGCGATCGCGAGCGAATCCGCGAAGTCGGCGGGGCGATCGAAGACTCTGAAGTTCTGCGTCTCGGTGCGGATGCCGAACCCGCTCACGTCAGCGAACTCGGGGAGGTCGCCGACCGCGGCCAGCACGGTGTCGGCGTCTGCGGCCGTGGGGACGGTGACGTTGACGTAGTTCTCCGAGGCCTGGATCTCGGCGGACACCCCGAGATCGGCGATGGCCTCTGCGACGGCGCGCGCCGCCTGCGTGGCTCCATCGATCGTGGTCGCTCCGCCCTGGACGTCGACCACGAGATCGGCCGGGAGCGGAATTCCGGCGAGGAACGCCTCAACGGCCGGGACATCGTCTTCGCCGGCTGTCCGCACGGAGAGTTCAGCAGGGGTGACCTCGGCGCCGATCAACGCGAAGCGCTCGAGGAGCAGCTGGAAGAGAGTGAGCGCGGGCGTGATCCGTGTCGCCTCGCCGTCCCAGGACTCGTCGTCGATCTCGAAACCGGCGGGAGTGCTGATGGCGTGAGCATTGGAGCGGCCGTCGGTGATGCCCAGTCTCTGCACTGCTGCGGCGGCCGCACCGTAGCCGTCGGCCAGTGCGTCCGGGCTGTCGACAGCGACCAGAACCTTCTCGTCGCTGTAGATCAGGCCGACCTCGACGAGCTGGACATGCGGCGTGGCGATGAGCTCGCGGGCGACCTCGATGTTCAGCACGCCGAAGTCGTCATCCTCGCCGACACCCACTGTCATGCCGCCGATCGTGACCGACGCGTTCCACGAGACGTTGGCGGAGTGCGTGCGCATGTACTCGGAGAAGGTCGCGGCCAGTCGGTCGACCTGCACGTCGGAGAGATCCGGGTCGGCGGTCACATGCGCGTCCACGCTTCCTGAGAAGGGCAGGTTGTTGTGTCCGCCCGCGTCGACCGAAGCGACCCCGTCGACGTCGGCGAAATCGCGTTCGAAGGCTTCAGCCGCGCTTGTGCCCGCGTCGACCGGTCCGCATCCGGTGAGCGCGAGCATGAGAGCGACCGCGACGGAGAGTGCGCCGGCGCGCATCGTGTGGCGGCGTCCGTCGCTGTTCACGTCGTTCGTCATCGTCGTCCCCCCGGATCCGCCGTCGTGCATCCGACCATACCCGGAGATGCGCCGCCGCCCGGTGATATAGTCCATCTGGACTAACCGGAATGGACTGCCGATGAAGGACGCCGTCGATCAGCTCACCCCGATGGGGGTGATGGTGCTCGCGTTGCTGCGCGAGGGCGACATGCACCCCTATGAGATGGTGCGGCTCATGCGCGCACGACGCGACGATCGGCTGCTGACGATCACGAACGGGACGCTCTATCACACTGTCGCGCGACTCCAGCGGGCCGGACTGCTCGACGAGGTCGGCGTCGACCGCGAGGGCAACCGTCCCGAGCGCACCACCTACACGCTGACCGACGCAGGGGTCGATGCCCTCGTCGGCTGGCTGCGGCGCGAACTGTCCCGCATCGACCATCCGTCCGACTTCCGCATCGCGCTCGCAGAGGCGCACAACCTCGAACGCGACGACGTGATCGAAAGCCTTCGCCTCCGTCGCAACGCCCTCGTTGACGCGCACGCGTCCCATCGCGACGGACTCGCAGGAGCGCGCACGAAGAAGGTGCCGGAACAGGTCCTCGTCGAGTTCGAGCGCCAGGAGGTGCTGCTCGAGGCCGAGCTGCGCTGGCTTGACTCGCTCCTCACCCGCCTCGAAGCCGCCGCCTTCCCCTGGGGTCCGCGCGCGTTCGAGAACACCGACCGCTATCTCGCTCAGCGAAAGGCCGCCCAGCAATGACCGAATCCTCTTCCGCCGCGGAGCCGACGCGCGCCCCTTCGGGACCGTCGACCGGCACATACTCCGTCGGGCACAAGCCTCGCAGCCCCTGGCCCGCCCTCTGGGCGCTGGTCATCGGCTTCTTCATGATCCTCGTCGACACCACGATCGTCTCGGTCGCGAATCCAGCCATCAAGGCCGCCCTCGACCCGTCGACGAACAACCTCGACAACGTCGTGTGGGTCACGAGCGCCTACCTGCTCGCGTATGCCGTACCGCTGCTCATCACCGGACGTCTCGGCGACCGGTTCGGCCCGAAGAACATCTACCTGATCGGGCTTGCGGTCTTCACTCTCGCCTCGCTGTGGTGTGGTCTGTCGACGACGCTCGAAGGCTTGATCGTCGCTCGTGCGGTGCAGGGTCTCGGCGCAGCCTTCATGACTCCGCAGACGATGGCCGTCATCACCCGCACGTTCCCCGCCGAGCGGCGCGGGGCCGCGATGGGGCTGTGGGGCGCGACCGCCGGCATGGCGACTCTCGTCGGTCCCCTCGTCGGCGGGCTGCTCGTCGACGGGCTCGGCTGGCAGTGGATCTTCTTCGTCAACCTTCCGGTCGGCGTCATCGGATTCGTCCTGGCGTGGATCTACGTGCCGAAGCTCGCGACGCACCCGCATCGTTTCGACGTGCTCGGCGTCGTGCTCAGCGCTGTCGCCCTGTTCCTTCTCGTCTTCGGACTGCAGGAGGGCGAGAAGTTCGATTGGGGCGTCATCTGGGGCCCGATCTCGGTGTGGGGCCTCATTATCGCGGGTCTCGTCGTGCTCGCGCTGTTCATCGTGCAGCAGGCGCGCACGCGCAGTGAGGCCCTCGTGCCGCTCGGCCTGTTCCGCGACCGCAACTTCTCGGGCGCCAACGTCGCGATCGCCGCCGTCGGCTTCACTGTGACGAGCATGTCGCTGCCGCTGATGTTCTTCCTGCAGATCGCGCGCGGTCTCACCCCGACCGAAGCCGCCTTGCTCATGATCCCGATGGCGGTGCTCTCCGGCGCGCTCGCTCCGTTCGCGGGAAAGCTGCTCGACCGCATCGATCCGCGGATCATCCTGGTCCCCGGCCTGCTCAGCGTGGCGGGAGCGCTGGTCTGGTACTCGGCTCTGATCAACATGGACACGCCGATCTGGATGTTCCTGCTGCCGTCGGCCCTGATGGGCGTAGGGAACGCCGGCATGTGGGGTCCGCTCGCCACCACCGCGACCCGCAAGCTGCCGCCGCGTCAGGCCGGCGCCGGCGCGGGCATCTACAAACACCACCCGCACGATCGGCTCGGTCATCGGCTCGGCGTCGATCGCCGCGTTCATGCAGGCGCGTCTCGAGGCGAACCTGCCCGGCCCGTCGGACGCCCCTGCCGGCATCGGCACGGGCGGCGCGCTGCCCCCGCAGGTCGCCGACGGGTTCTCCGCGGGCATGGCGCAGGCGATCGTGCTGCCGGCGTGCGTCATGGCCGTCGCACTCGTGGCCTCGCTGTTCCTCGGTCGGTACGATCCGGCCGACGCGCCGAAGGGCTGAACCCGCCGGCCGGGCGGCCGCGCGGCCGCCTGTCGCCGAGTGCACGGGATGCTGTCGACCGCACGGCTCGTCGCCGCAATTCGCCCGTGCACTCGGCGACAGGCCGTGCGCTCGGCGGTCGTTTTGGCAGGACAAGAGGTCGTGTGATGTGCTCGGGTGATGACGATCGCGCTCATCCGTCCCACCGCCGACCTCTATGACAGCTGGGCCGCTGCTGTGGCCGAGTTCGGTGGCGGGCACATCGACGGTTCTGGTCTGCAGGCGCCGGTCATCCCCGGTCGGGTCACCCTCGACGAGCTCATCGAGAACGCGGCCCGGCTCGCCGACACGTCCGTGGCGCCGCCCGAAGACCGCGTGCACAACGACCTGTACTGGATCGTGGACGGCCGAGAGGTCGTGGGCTTCCTGTCGTTCCGGCACACGCTCAACGACTGGCTGCGCGAGGCAGGCGGCCACATCGGCTACGCCGTGCGCGCGTCGCGTCGTCGCCGCGGATACGCGTCGGCGGCCCTCGCGCTCGCGCTCGACCGTGCACGCGAGATCGGACTCGACCGTGTGTTCATCACCTGCGACGACGACAACATCGCTTCGGCGCGCACGATCGAGCGAGCGGGTGGTGTGCTGCAGGACGTCAGCGACCAGTCGGAGCGCGGCCACGCCCTGCTGCGCCGGTACTGGGTCACGTTGTAACGGCATCCGTCGCCCGGCATCTTCGCGTTCCGACGTCCGCTCGTCCTGCGGGTGAGCGGACGAGCGGCGGATAAGGTGGGTGGTCGACGGTCAAACGGTCGTCTGATCCGACCCCGAGGAGCATCCGTCGTGATCCGAAACCCCTCTTCCGCGATCGCGCATCTGCGCAGACTGGGCCGTGTCGCCGGCGCCGCGACCATCACCGCCTTCCTCGCTGCAGGCGCGATTCTCGGCGTCTCGTCGACCGCGACCGCCGCCGATGAGAAGTACATCATCGGCACCGACACGACCTTCGCCCCGTTCGAGTTCACGAACTCCGACGGCGAGCTGGTCGGCATCGACATGGACCTGCTCCACGCGATCGCCGAAGACCAGGGCTTCGAGGTCGAGATCCGCCAGCTCGGATTCGACGCGGCCGTGCAGGCGTTGCAGTCCAACCAAGTCGACGCCGTCATGGCGGGGATGTCGATCACCGACGAGCGCAAGAAGACCTTCGACTTCAGCGATCCGTACTTCACCAGCGGCATCCAGCTCGGCGTGCTCGATGCGAGCGACATCCAGTCGCTGGACGACCTCGACGGCAAGACCGTCGCGGTCAAGACGGGTACGCAGGGACAGACCTTCGCCGAGGAGAACCAGGAGAAGTACGGCTTCAAGGTCACCCCCTATCAGGACACGACCGACATGGTGGATGCCGTCAAAGCCGGCCAGGCCGTCGGCTACTTCGAGGACTTCCCGGTGCTGGCGTACGGCATTCAGCAGGGTTCGGGCTTCCGCCTCGTGGGCGACCCCGAGCTCGGCGGAGAGTACGGCTTCGCAGTCAACAAGGGCCAGAACCCCGAGCTCGTCGAGATGTTCAACGAGGGCCTCGCGAACCTGAAGGCCTCGGGCGACTACGACAAGATCGTCGACACCTACCTGAGCGGCGAGGCATCCGATCAGCCCACCGACATCATCTCGGTCGCGGTGAAGTACTGGCCGGCTCTCATGAACGGCCTGTGGCTGACGATCCTCGCGACGCTCGTCGCCCTCGTCGCCGCATTCGTGCTCGGCATCGTGTTCGGGTTCGGCCGGATCTCGGGCTTCTTCCTGTTCCGCTGGCTCGCCACCGCCTACGTCTACGTGTTCCGCGGCACGCCGATCCTGGTGCAGGCGTTCTTCGTGTTCTTCGCCATCCCGCAGCTGTTCCCCGGGCTCACGTTCAACCCCTTCGTCGCCGGCGCGATCACGCTGTCGCTCAACACCGGCGCCTACATGACCGAGATCATCCGCGGCGGCATCCAGGCGGTCGACCCCGGTCAGAACGAGGCGTCGCGCTCGCTCGGTCTCGGCCACTGGAAGACCATGCAGAAGGTCGTTCTCCCGCAGGCGTTCCGCATCATGATCCCGTCGTTCGTGAACCAGGGCATCATCACCCTGAAGGACACCTCGCTGATCAGCGTGATCGGACTAGCCGAGCTGACCTTCCAGTCGCGGCAGATCATCGCCTCGACCTACCTGTCGGCCCAGGTGCTGACGATCGTCGCCGTGATCTACTTCGTCGTGATCACGCTGCTGACGCTGCTCGCCAACCGTCTGGAGAGGAAGTTCAACGCATGAGCAAGATCGTCGTGAAGGACCTGCACAAGGCCTTCGGAGACAACGAGGTGCTCAAGGGCATCGATCTCGAGGTGAGCGACGGCGAGGTCGTGGCCGTGATCGGGCCCTCCGGTTCGGGAAAGTCCACGCTGCTGCGCTGCCTCAACAAGCTCGAAGAGCCCACGGCGGGTCACGTGATCGTCGACGGCGTGGACCTCACGGACAAGAGCGTCAAGCTCGACGAGGTGCGTCAGCGCATCGGCATGGTGTTCCAGCACTTCAACCTGTTCCCGCACATGACCGTGCTGGAGAACATCACGCTCGCCCCGATCGAGCTCGGACGGATGTCGAAAGCCGAGGCTCGCGAGCGCGCGATCTCGCTGCTCGACCGCGTCGGCCTGGCGGAGAAGGCGGATGCCAGGCCCGCATCCCTCTCCGGTGGCCAGAAGCAGCGTGTGGCGATCGCCCGTGCGCTCGCGATGGACCCCGAGATCATGCTCTTCGACGAGGCCACCAGCGCCCTCGACCCCGAGATGGTGGGCGAGGTGCTGCAGGTGATCCGCGATCTCGCGTCCGGCGGGATGACGATGGTGCTCGTGACGCACGAGATGGGCTTCGCCCGCGAGGTCTCCGGCCGCACCGTGTTCATGGACGGCGGCGTGGTCGTCGAGGAGGCGCCGCCTGCCGAGCTGTTCGGAGCTCCGAAGAACGAGCGCCTGAAGGACTTCCTCTCCAAGGTGCTCTGAGCGCGGCATCCGCTTCTCTGCGCATCCCGCGTCGACTTCCCGTGCACTCGCCGAGCGCACGGGAAGTTCGCGTCGAGGGGCCGTGCACTCGACGACTTCGCGTGATCTCGACGCGCGCCGCGAGGCGGGCCGCTACTCCGCGACGCGGGCGGCGATGTCGGTGCGGTAGTGGGATCCGTCGAGGGAGATCTGCGCGATCGCCTCGTACGCGCGGTCGCGGGCGGTGCGGAAGTCGGATGCCACGGCCACGACGTTCAAGACGCGGCCTCCCGTCGCGATGAGCGAGCCGCCGGGAGCGTCGGGTGAGGCCGTCGCCGCGTGCACGAGACGCACGCCCTCGACAGCAGCGGCGTCGGCGAGGCCCTGGATCGGGCGACCGGTCTGCGGAGCCTCGGGGTATCCCTCGCTCGCGAGCACCACGGTGATCGCGACCTCGTCGCTGAAGACGGGCTCCGGCTGGTCCTCGAGGGTGCCGGATGCCGCGGCGAACAGCAGCTCCGACAGCGGGGTCACCAGGCGCGGCAGCACGATCTGCGTCTCGG
Source organism: Microbacterium natoriense (assembly GCF_030816295.1). Classification (NCBI taxonomy): domain Bacteria; kingdom Bacillati; phylum Actinomycetota; class Actinomycetes; order Micrococcales; family Microbacteriaceae; genus Microbacterium; species Microbacterium natoriense. Next base: position 990,333 of record NZ_JAUSXV010000001.1, read on the forward strand.
GGTCGCCGAAGCGGGCGTTGAACTCGATCACCCGCACACCGGCGGGGGTGAGGATGAGGCCCGCGTAGAGCAGGCCGATGAACGGCGTGCCCTCGGCATCCAGCTGGCGGATGACGGGGAGCGCGACGTCGCGCGTGACCTCCTCGACGAAGGCCTTCTCGCTGCCGAACTGCTCGTCGAGCCAGGGCAGCGGAGAGTACGCGCCCATCCCGCCCGTGTTGGGGCCCTCGTCGCCGTTCAGTGCGCGCTTGAAGTCCTGCGCGGGGCTCAGGGCGCGCACGGTGTCGCCGTCGCTGAGGAAGAACAGCGAGACCTCGGGGCCGGAGAGGAACTCCTCGATCAGCACGGGGCCGGCAGGCAGATAGTGCTCTGCGTGGGCGAGGGCCTCGGCGCGGTCTGAGGTGACGATCACGCCCTTGCCCGCGGCCAGACCGTCGGCCTTGACCACGTAGGGAGCGCCGAGCTCATCGAAAGCCTTCTCGACGTCGGCGATGCGGGCCGCGCGGACCGCGCGTCCGGTCGGCACGCCCGCGGCATCCATGATCCGCTTCGCGAACGACTTCGACCCTTCGAGCTGCGCCGCCGCTCTGCCCGGACCGAAGACCGGGATGCCGTGCGCGCGGAGCACATCGGCGACCCCGGCGACCAGCGGCGCCTCGGGACCTACGACCACGAGATCGATCGCGTGCTCATTGGCGAAGGCGGTCACCGCCGCGCCGTCGAGCGGGTCGACCGAGACGGGCGTGGCATCCTGCGCGATGCCGGCGTTGCCGGGAGCGACGAAGATCTCGTGCGCCGTCTGCTCGGCCCGGAGGGCGAGGATGATGGCGTGCTCGCGGGCACCGGAACCGAGGACCAGGATCTTCACTCGTCCAGACTACCGAGGTCGCCGGGCGAGGTTTCGGCTGCCTCGCTTCGCGGCCCCCTGCCCGAAACAGGTCAACCGCACGAATGGAGGAAGGATGCGGAGGATCTCTCCTCTTTTGGCGCGGTTGACCTATTTTCGTGTCGGAGAGTAGTCAGACCGTGACGGGGCGCTCGACAGACCGGTCCCACGACCGCGTCCAGCCGGCCGCGTCGAAGATGCCGTCGAGCACCATCGCCGTGAAGCCCCACACGATCGTGCCGTCGACATCGAACGCGGGGCCCTTCCACGTGCGTCCCATGCGACTGATGGTCGAGGTGAAGCGGATGCTCGGATCGAGCAGCTGCGCGACGGGAACACGGAACACCTCGACGGTCTCGGCGTGATCGACCGCGACGACGCGCGAGGGCGACCGCCACCAGCCGAGCACGGGCGTCACCCGGTGGTTGCTGGCGGCCAGGGGCAACTCGGACAGGGTCGCGAGCACCTCGACTCCGGCCGGGTCGAGCCCGGTCTCCTCCTGAGCCTCGCGCAGCGCGGTGGCGACGGCATCCGAGTCCTGCTCCTCCCGTCGTCCGCCGGGGAACGACACCTGGCCAGGATGCGAGGAGAGCGTGGCCGCCCTGCGCTGCAGGAGCACGTCGAGATCGCCCGCGACGGTGAGCTCGTCGGTGCGCGCGGGGATGCTGTCGAGCTTGCCGAACAGCACGAGGACCGACGCCTCGTGCGCGCTGCCGACGACCGGCGGGAAGGGCGCGGCCCACCCGGAACTGCGCCGGGCTGCGGCGATCAGCTCGGCGCGGGCGCCGTGCAGGGTCTCTTTCGAAGTCATCGGCTCGAGCCTATGCCCGCTGCGGCCGGATCGGGCGGGTGCGTACGCTGGGATCATGCCTCCGAAGAAGATCGACATCATCGACGGGCGCACGGCTCTCGACGCGGTGCGCGCCGCGGATGCCGCGGGCGAGAAACCGCAGCGCACGTCACTGGCCACCGCCGTGCGGTACCTGCTGCAGCTGCTCGATGAGAAGGCGCCGGGAGGCACCGTCGAGGTGCGCGTGCCGCCGTTCGGAGCGGTGCAGGTCATCCAGGGGCCGCGCCACACCCGCGGCACCCCGCCGAACGTGGTCGAGATGGACGCGGCGACCTGGATCGCGGTCGCGACCGGGGTCGAGGATTGGGCGGATGCCGCGGCATCCGGCCGGGTCCACGCCTCCGGGACCCGCGCCGATCTCTCGGGAGTCCTGCCGCTGCGCCCCTGACGCCTGCGCCTCCGTGCGCGCGGACGCACCGCTTCAGCGCCGGGCGACCACGAGCGGCACCCCCGTGCCCGGGTGTGGGAACAAATCGACCGCCTGCCCGTAGACCTCTTCGATCCTTGCGGCGGTGAGCACTTCGGCCGGTGCTCCGGTCGCGGCGACTCGGCCATCGGCGAGGAGCGTCACCCGGTCGGCGTGAGCGAGCGCGGCATTCAGATCGTGCAGCACGATCGCCACCGCGGTGCCGGCGCCGGCCTGTGTGCGGATGAGGCGCATGACGTCTTCGTGATGCTTGAGATCGAGGGCGGCGCTCGGTTCGTCGAGCAGCAGGATGCCGGTGCGCTGTGCGAGCACGCGGGCGAGCGCCACCCGCGCCCGCTCCCCGCCGGACAGCGACGTCACCGCGCGATCGGCCAGCGGCAGCACCTCTGTCGCCGTCATCGCGGAGAACACGATCTCGTCGTCGTCGTCATCATCGCCCGCGGCGGTGTGCGCCCACGGCGCGCGTCCCATGCGCACGACCTGCGCGGCCGTGAACGGGAAGGTCACGGTGTTCTCCTGCAGCAGTACGGCTCTCCGTCGCGCGAGCTCCCGGGGGCGGATGCCGCCGATGGGAGCGCCGTCGAGTTCCACGACTCCCTCGGCGGGGGAGACATCGCCCGCCAGAACCCCGAACAGCGTCGACTTGCCGGCGCCGTTCGGGCCGACGAGCGCGTGGACTTCGCCCGCGCGGACCTCGATCGACACCCCGGCGAGGATCTCGCGGCTTTCGCCGACGCGCACGGTCACGCCTCGACCCGACAGGCGCACGCTCACGCCCATCCCCCCGAGCGCCGCCGCGTCCTGACGAGGAGCCAGAGGAAGAAAGGGCCCCCGACCAGGGCTGTGATCATGCCGATGGGCAGGTCGGCCAGCGGCACCGCGGTGCGGGCGAACAGGTCGGCGAGCGAGATCAGCAGAGCCCCGCCGAGCGCCGACGCGATCACGAGCGGAAGGTGGGCCGGGCCGATGATCATGCGCATGAGATGGGGGACGACGAGACCGGCGAAGCCGATGATGCCGGCGAACGACACGGCGGCGCACACGAGCACCGCGACGGTCACGATCACGACGATCCGGAGCGCCTCCACGTCGAGTCCGAGATGTCGGGCCGTGCGCTCGCCCAGAGCGAAGAGGTCGAGTCTCCGCGCGACGAGGAGCGCGACGAGCACACCGACCGCGACGAGCGGTGCGACCAGGGCGGCATGCGACCACAGCGCTCCGTTCAGCGAACCCAGTTGCCAGAACACGATCTGCTCGCGGGTCGAGGTGGTGCCGAGGAACGTGAGGAACGCCATGCCCGCTCCGGCTATCGCGTTGATCGCGATGCCGGTCAGCAGCAGCGTGACGACTTCGGTCCGGCCGCCCGAGCGGCTGATGAAGTACACCGCGAGCACCGCCGCGAGGCCGCCGAGGAACGCGAACACCGGCGTGGTCCACATGCCGAACGCGGCGAGCCCGAGCGTGATGCTGGCTGCGGCGCCGAGGGCTGCGCCGGACGAGACGCCGACGACGCCGGCATCCGCCAAGGGGTTGCCGAATATCGCCTGCATGAGAACGCCGGACACGGCGAGAGCCGCCCCGACGAGCAGGCCGAGCACGATCCGCGGCAGACGGATGCTGTAGATCACGCCGTAGTCCGCGGCGACATCCGGCGCCCAGGCGGTGTCGATCCCGATGCCGCGCAGGAGCACGCCGACGAGGCCTGTGGGTGAGAGCTGGTACTGGCCGTTCGTGATCGAGGCCGCGCAGGTGATCGCGAGCGCGACCACGAGTCCGACCGCGACCAGCGCGAACCGCAGCCCGCGGTGCGTCGCGGGGGTCGAGGTGACGACCTCGCCGGTCACTTCGACGGCTCGGGGGCGTAGAGAGCGCGGGCGAGTGCGAGCACGATGTCGGCCGAGCGCGGGCCGAAGCTGAGTACGGCCGTGTCCGCCATGTCGATCACTCGGCGGTTCGCGCCGGCCGGCGTCTCGGCCACGGCGGGTATCCGATCGATGAGGCCGTCGATACCGCCGACCGACTCCAGGCCGTCGGTCATCATGACGAGCACGTCCGGCTGCGCTGCGACGAGGGCTTCGGCGGTCATCGGCTTCATGCCCTCCCATCCGATCTCGCCGGCGACGTCGACCCCTCCGACGGCGTCGATCAGGGAGTCCGCCCCGGAGTCCTCGCCGAAGATGTAGTAGACGTTCGCGCTGCCGCGCACATAGAGGAACAGCATGCGCGCCCGGTCGTGCTCGTCGGAGGGGACGACCTCGGCGATCTCGGCGAGGGCCTGGTCGAGTCGAGCGTCGAGTCGCTCGATCAGTGCGCGTCCGCGGCTCGGGACGCCGAGAGCTGCTGCGATCTGCGCGACGAGCTGGTCGGTCGTGTCGAGTCGACGATCGCTGGAGATCACGACCACGGCGATTCCCGCGTCGCGCAGCTGCTGACGGACCTCTTTCGGCCCGATGGTCGTGTCGGTGAGGACCACGGTCGGAGCCAGCTCGATGATCGCCTCGGCGTTCAGGGTGTGGCCGGTCTTGGTGACGACGGGAAGTTCTTCCGTGCCTGCGAAGTCGGTGGACGAATCGCGTCCGACGACCTGGTCGCCGAGGCCCAGAGCGAACACCGTCGATGAGATGGTGCCCGAGATGTCGATCGGCAGGATGCGGTCGACATCGGTGACCTCGACCTCGCGCCCCTCGTCGTCGGTCACGGTCACGGGCAGCGTCGGCGCGGTGCTGTCATCGACCGGCTCGATCGCACTGCTCGGCAGGCAGGCCGTCGACTGCCCGGTGACAGCGCGCACGTCGCTCACCAGATCGAGGGAGCGGAGAGGGACGGATGCTGCCGCGCAGGCCTCGGGGACGTTCTGCGGCGCGGCCACCGGACCGGCGGTGCTGCAAGAGGTGAGGCCCGCCGCCAGAGCGACGGCGACGAAGACGACGAGAAGGCGACGCATTAGGCAAGGCTAACCTAAAAGTTGACGGAATCCGATGCGCCGGTCTACTGTCGGAAACGGTAGGACTTAGCTAAGCCTAACCAAACACTCCCCTTCGTCCGACTGTACAGCGGCACCGACGGCATGCGCTCACGTGCGCCCCGCGGGGTCCGGAGAGAATCCGTGAACGACACAGCCACAGCATCCTCGGCTAGCACGCGCACCCGTGCGATCCTCGCCACCCTGATAACGCTCTTTCTCCTCGTGACCGGGCTCTCGGTTGCCGTTCCCGCGCACGCGGCTGACGGCTCGGTATCCTCCTCTGTGACGTCGGCGGACGCATCGGGGCTCACAGTTCAAGTGCAGGCATCCGGGCTTCCGGCCGACGCGACCGGCGCTTACGCGGCGCTGATCGTCAAGGGCACAGAAGCCGGGCTCTCCGGCGGCGGTGGATACGCGGCGTTCGCGATCCCGTTCCCGACGGTGTCGGGCGGAGCGAGCTCGTTCACTCTGACCGCGCCGGTCGACAAGCTCGACCGCGCACAGGTGTACGAGGTCTTGATCTGGAAGCAGCACTCGAACCCCGACGCCACGACGATCTACGGGCGAGGCGACGTCGCGATCAGCGGCGGGCAGTGGGACTCCGTGTTCGGCACGGCGCCGGGAACCGATCCAGGGACCGACCCTGGAACTGATCCCGGGACTGATCCCGGGACCGACCCTGGCACCGACCCTGGCACGACGCCTCCCGCATCCGCATCGCTCTCGGTCTTCCTCTCCGACGGTGTCACGCCTGCGGCAGGGGCCGTGCTCACGGCCGGCGACCGGATCGTCGTGAAGGGCGCCGGTTACGACCCGACTGCGAACGTCGGCGGGCGCGGCGTTCCGATCCCGTCGACCCTGCCTCAGGGCACCTACGTCGTCTTCGGCAACTTCGCGGAGAACTGGCAGCCGTCCGTCGGCGCCGCGTCCTCCACCCGCGCGGTCGGAACGCAGGTCTGGGCGCTCGCCGAAGGCGTGCTGGATCAGGTGCCGCCGCAGTACCAGTCGGCGATCCGCGCGCAGTGGGTCGACATCGCCGCCGACGGCACGTTCCAGGCGACGCTGACCCTGAAGGACGCACCGGCGAAGCCGGGCTCATACGGCGTCTACACCTACGGCGCGGGCGGTGTCGTGAACGCCGACCAGGAGCGCAGCGTCGCGGTGAGCTACTCGACAGCACCGACGATCTCGGTCGCATCGGCCGTGTCTGCGGGCTCGGCCGGCATCACGGCGACCGTGACGGCCAAGAACTTCGGCGCGACCACCGGGGTCTATGCGGCGGTCATCGAGACCGGAACCGAGGCCCAGGTCACCGCGGGCGGCGGATTCGCCGCGATGCAGTACGTCCGCGGCATCACCGGCGGCGCGTTCACAGTCGCCCTCGACGCGCCCGCCGCAGCACTGGACCGCACGAAGACCTACGAGGTCATCGTGTGGAAGCAGCACACCATGCCGGGCGCCGACACGATCCTCGCCCGGGCCGCCGTCGCGATCAGCGAGGCGGACTGGGACCTTGTCGCACCTCGACCTGACGCGCCCTCCGTCGCAGCCACCGTGAAGTCCGCGACGGCGAAGGACGGTCTCACGATCTCTGCCGCCGGCGCGCAGCTCGGAACGATCACGGGCGCCTATGTCGCCCTGATCGAGGCGGGCACCGAGGCCGAGGTCACCGCGGGCGGCGGATTCGCCGCCATGCAGTACGTCCGTGGCATCACCGGCGGCGCGTTCACGATCGACCTGACCGCGGCGGCCGAGACGCTCGACCGCACGAAGACCTACGAGGTCATCGTGTGGAAGCAGCACACCATGCCGGGCGCCGACACGATCCTCGCCCGGGCCGCCGTGACCATCACGCCGCAGCAGTGGGACATCCTGAAGCCCGGACCGGAGGTCCCCGTCGATCCGGGCACGCCGACGTCCCCCGTCGCCACGGTCCCCGGCGGTTCTCTGCGCTGGGCGGTGTCGACCTCGTTCGTCGACTACATCACCGGCCCGATCGCGCAGGGCGCCATCGACGTGTCAGGCGGCGCGACACGATCGAACGGCCAGTTCCAGTTCGGTCAGGCCGCGGGCAGCACGTTCGATGCCGCAACCGGCCTCGGCACGGTGTCCTACGTCGGCGCTGTGCGCTTCACCGGACACCACGGGGTGCTGGACGTCACGATCTCGAGCCCGCAGATCCGCATCGGCACTGCCGACACCGCCACGCTGTTCGTGACGAACGGCGGCAGCCAGGTCGCCTTCGCGACTCTCGACCTGTCGCGGGCCGCGAAGATCACGGCGAACGGAGCGGTCACGTACTCACAGGCGCCCGCAACGCTCACGAGTGCCGGGCGCGATCAGGTGCTGCAGGGCTACTCCACCGCGCTGAGTCCGGTGAGCTTCACCGTCGGCGCCGCGGCAGCCGCGCCTGCAGGCTCCACGGGCACGGTGGCGGCGGCATCCGTCGTCAAGAAGAAGCCGATCCCGACATCCGCTCCCTCCTCGTCGGGCATCGAGATCGACGAGGCGGCGCTCGCCGCTCTCCAGGCCGGCGGCACAGCGACGATCACGGCGTCCGGATTCCAGCCCAACGAGAAGGACATCGCAGTCGTCGTGTACTCCACGCCCGTTCTGCTCGGCACGGTGACCGCGGATGCCGCAGGCGCCGCCAGCTGGACAGGCTCTCTGCCGGCGACCCTCGAGAACGGCGAGCACACGCTGACGCTGCAGGGCTCGGTCGATCGCGGACTCGCGTTCACACTCACCCGCGGGCAGACCGCGATCGGAGCGTGTTCGATCGAAGGCGCCACTCTGAGCTGGGGCTTCAAGGAGTCGTTCCGCACCTACATCGAGGGCATCGCGCACGGCGGTTGGACGCTGACCGACGTCGCGTACGAATACCCCGATTTCGTCTGGAGCGGCGGCAGCGGCTCGCTCGACGATGAGACCCGTGCGGGTCTGGTGACCTACGGCGGCGCCATCGCGTTCACGGGTCACGACGGAGCTCTCGACACGACCGTGTCGAACTTCCGCATCGAGCTGGCGGGCGAGACGGGCTACATCGTGGTCGACGTCAGCGGCACGACGCAGGCGGGCGAGAGCATCGATCAGAAGGACGTCCGCTTCGCAGAGTTCGCGCTGCCCGAGGCGGCCGACGGTGCGATCACGGTCGACGCGGCTGCGGCCACGCTGACCGATGCCGGAGCGGCAGCCTTCGGAACCTACGCCGCGGGCGAGCAGCTCGACCCGGTGAGCGCGGTGATCCCGGTCGGGGCGGAGTGCGGCGTGGCCGCCGCCTCGGACGAAGAGGAAACGGACGCTGCGACGGCACTCAGCGCGGTCACCGAGATCGCGTCTCACGAGGGTGCGCCGGTGTGGCCGTGGATCGGCGGCGGGGTCGTGCTCGTGCTGCTCCTCGTCGGCGGCGGCGTGCTGATCGCACGTCGGAGGGTCGAGGTCGCCGAGGTCGCGGAGGGCTGAGCTCGACCGCCTCACCCGGAGGGGCGCTGCAGGGCCGGATCGGGGGGATTCGGCCCTGCAGGTGTGCGCCCGCGGCGACCTGCAGGGCGGTGCGCCCCACAGGCAACGGTGGGAGAATGGACGCATGGCCCCCTCAGACTCCGCTCAGATCGCCTCCGCGACAGTGCGCAAGGTTCCGCGTTACGGCGTCTTCATGGGCATCGGCGTCGTGGTCGGCGTGATCGTCGCAGGCGTCCTCACGTTCGCTGGCAGCTTCGAGCCCTCAGAGGCGCTGAACGTCGTCTACCCCGCAGGCCAGGTCTTCGGATTCCTCCTGCTGTGGACGGCGCCGATCGGCCTCGCCCTCGGCGGTGTCGCCGGACTCATCGCCGAGCGCATCGCGCGGCGCAAGGACCACGTCGTGCGGGTTCAGCGCGAGACGATCATCGAGAGCGACTGACCGCTCTCACGCCAGCTCGCCGATGATGGGGCGGATCGCCCCGTCGAACGCGACGATGTCGCGGCGCAGCCCGTCGGTCACTGCGACGGTGAGCGCTCCGATCCACCAGATCCCCCGCTGCGAGAACGGCAGCACCTGCACGTTCAGCTCGAAGGAATGCGCGCGGCGGCCGACTTCGCGTTCGAACTCGGCGATCGCACTGGCGTACGCGCGGTAGGAGTCGCCGCCGGTGTGGCTCTTGACCGAGGACACGTAGCGATCGTGAGCGGCCCGCGCGTACTGCAGAGAGGATGCCGCATGCGGCGCGATCGCGGCGGTGAGCTCCGCTGCGCCCGACGCCGGCAGCGCGACGAGGGTGTCGAAGCCGTCGACGAGTTCGAGCGGCACACCGGAGGGGTGGGCGCGCGGTTCCACCGTCATGTCCCAGTAGTCGAGCCACTGGCTCTCGATCTCCGGGGTCGCTTCGATCGCGTCATGCGCTCTGACCGGCAGATCGCGCAGGCTCGGAAGGTCTGCGGGCACGCGGATGCCGAGGGCCTGCCGCAGCGCGAGCGCGACGAGCACCGGAACGCCCGCGTCTTCGCGGATCAGCCACTGCGGCTTCTCAGACATGTGCCCATCGTATTTCGCGCGGCGGTCGCCGCGCCCCTCCGCGGAGAATCCCGCCGCGTTCTTCCCGTCGTATCCGCCTCGTTCCGGTCGCACTTCGTGCCGTCTCGTCGCCCGTCCCGGCGGTTCCGGTCGCGATTCGTGCCGCCTCATTCGGATGGAAGCGGCACGAACTGCGACCGGAACCGAGCGGCGGATGCTGCCAGCGGCACCAACTGCGACCGGAGTGATCTGGTTCCCGCAGAGCGGATCCGACGGCCTGGCGACGATCGGCCGAGGCTGCGGATCGGGCGGGCGGCGGGATCAGCGACTCACCGGCGTGCCGGACCTTCCGCTCGGCGGGGTGCCCCGGCATCCGCTCTCCGCCTTCTCGGAGATCGGGCAGGCGGCGGGACGGTAGGATCGAGGGGTGGCTGCCTCCCCCACCAATCCCTATTCCGAAGCCGGCGTCGACACCGCTGCAGGTGATCTCGCCGTCGAGCTGATGAAGTCTTCCGTGCGCGCGACGCACGGCCTTGAAGTGCTCGGCGGTGTCGGCGGATTCGCCGGCCTCTTCGATGCCAGCGCGCTGCTCGGCTACCGCCGTCCGCTGCTCGCGAGCAGCACCGACGGCGTCGGCACGAAGGTGGCGATCGCCCAGGCGATCGACAAGCACGACACGATCGGCCAGGACCTGGTCGGCATGGTCGTCGACGACATCGTCGTGGTGGGCGCCAAGCCGCTGTTCATGACCGACTACATCGCGTGCGGCAAGGTCGTCCCGCAGCGCATCGCCGACATCGTGCGCGGCATCGCCGAGGCGTGCTCGGCCACGGGCACGGCGCTCGTCGGCGGCGAGACGGCAGAGCACCCCGGCCTCCTCGGTCCGCGCGACTACGACGTGGCGGGAGCTGCGACAGGTGTCGTCGAGGCCGACGCGATCCTCGGCGCCGAGCGCGTGCAGGACGGCGACGTCGTGCTCGCCGTGCAGTCGAGCGGTCTGCACTCGAACGGCTACTCGCTCGTGCGCCACATCATCACGAACGCGGGCATCGCATACGCCGACCAGGCCGCCGACTTCGGCACAACCTGGGGCGAGGCGCTGCTCGAGCCGACGCGGCTCTACACGCTTCCTCTGCTGCGCCTGATCGACGCGCTCGGCTCTTCGACAGGCGGCTCAGGGGCCCCAGCCGTGCACGCGCTCAGCCACGTGACCGGCGGCGGCATCGCGGCGAACCTCGCACGTGTGCTCCCGCAGGGGAGCTGGGCCGAAGTCGACCGCAGCACCTGGTCGCCCAGCCCGGTCTTCCGCGTGCTCAGCGACATCGCCGGCTCCTCTCTCGAGTCTGCGGAGGGCACCTGGAACCTCGGCATCGGCTTCCTCGCGGTGATCGCGCAGGACAAGAAGGATGCCGCGATCGCGGCGCTCGCCGCAGAGGGCATGCCCGCGTGGCAGGTCGCGACGGTGGGCTTCGGCGCACGTCCGGCCGGAGAGTTCGAACAGGGCGCCAAGGGCGTCGACGGCGGAGCGGTGCGCCTCGTCGGCGCATACGCCTCTCACTGAAGAAACGGATGAAGTAGACACTCCATGTGCGGCATCGTCGGAATGGTCGGAACGGCCCCGGTCAACCAGGACATCTACGACGCTCTGCTCCTGCTGCAGCACCGCGGGCAGGACGCGACGGGCATCGCCACCGCCGAGTCGAACGGCGTCATGCACAACGCGAAGGCGCAGGGCATGGTCCGCGAGGCCTTCCGCACCCGCGACATGCGCGCGCTTCTCGGCAATGTCGGCCTCGGACACGTGCGCTACGCGACCAAGGGCACCGCCTCGAACGAAGAGGAGATGCAGCCGTTCTACGTGAACGCGCCGTACGGCATCATCCTCATCCACAACGGCAACCTCACCAACACGCGCGAGCTCACCGCCGACATGGCCAAGCGCGACCGCCGCCACCTGAACTCCTCGAGCGACACCGAGCTGCTGCTGAACGTGCTCGCGGGCGAGCTGCAGAACACCACCTCGACCGTCGATCTCGACCCCGAGCGCGTGTTCGAGGCCGTCGCCCGCACGCATCAGCGCATCGAGGGCGCATACGCCGTCATCGCGGTGATCGCCGGATACGGTCTGCTCGCGTTCCGCGATCCCTTCGGCATCCGTCCGCTCATCCTCGGCCGTCGACCCTCGGCCGCCGTCGAGGGAAAGAGCGAGTGGGTCGTCGCGAGCGAATCGCTGGTGCTCGAGAACGGCGACTACGAGGTCGTCCGCGAGGTCGAACCCGGCGAGGCCGTGTTCATCACGAACGACGGCGAGCTGCACTCGCAGCAGTGTTCCGAGAACACGACTCTCGCGCCGTGCGCGTTCGAATACGTCTACCTCGCACGCCCGGACTCGGTCATGAACGGCATCTCGGTCTACGAGTCGCGCCTGCGCATGGGCGACCGCCTCGCCGACACGATCGCCAAGCACGTGCCGATGGACGAGATCGACGTCGTGATGCCGATCCCCGACTCCTCGCGCCCCGCCGCGATGGAGGTCGCCCGCAAGCTCGGCATCGAATACCGCGAGGGCTTCTACAAGAACCGCTACGTGGGCCGCACCTTCATCATGCCGGGCCAGGCGGTGCGCAAGAAGAGCGTGCGTCAGAAGCTGAACGCGATGTCCACCGAGTTCAAGGGCAAGCACGTGCTGCTCATCGACGACTCGATCGTCCGCGGCACCACCTCGAAGCAGATCATCCAGATGGCTCGGGATGCCGGTGCGAAATCCGTCACGTTCGCCTCTGCCGCGCCTCCGGTGCGGCATCCGCACGTCTACGGCATCAACATGCCTTCTCGGCACGAGCTCATCGCCCACGGCCGCACGATCCCCGAGATCGCCACGGAGCTCGGCGTCGACCACCTCGTCTACCAGGAGGTCGACGACCTCAAGGCCGCGATCACCGAGGGGTCGGGCGTGACCGAACTCGACATGAGCTGCTTCGACGGTCGTTACGTCACCGGCACGGTGAGCGACGAGTACCTGAGCTGGGTCGAGGAGTCGCAGACCTCTTGATGTCCGGGTCCCTGAGCCTGCCGAAGGGCCGGCCTCTCTGGGAGGGCCGGGCTCTTGCGTTGCTCGGCATCGTCCTCGTCGCGTTCTCGCTGCGCTCGGCGGTCGCGTCGCTGTCGCCGGTGATCGACCACGTCGCCGAGGAGTTCCCGATCTCCTCGGTCGTGGCCGGGCTCATCGGTGCAGCGCCGCCCGTCTGCTTCGCCGTGTTCGGGCTGCTCACGCCGCTGTTCGAACGACGGTTCGGTCTCGAACGCGTCGCCGTCGCGGCGATCGGCCTCATCGCCGCGGGTCTCGTGCTGCGCAGCCTTTCCGGGGACTCGACGTCGCTGCTGGCGGCGACCACGGTGGTGTTCGCCGGTGTCGGCTCGGGCAACATCCTGATGCCGCCGCTCGTCAAGAAGTACTTCCCCGATCGCCTCGGCCTCATGATGACCGTGTACTCGACGACCATGGCCGTGTCGACCTTCGTGCCGCCGCTCGTGGCCGTGCCGATCGCGGATTCCGCGGGGTGGCGTGTCTCGCTCGGGCTGTGGGGAGTCTTCGCCGCTCTCGCGCTGATCCCGTGGGTGACGATGCTGCTGACCGACCGCACTGGTGCGAGCGGGGCGGCGGGCGCGCTGGTCAAGCCGCCTTTCGTCGAGAATCCCGACGACCGCGACGCGGCCGAGGTGGCGACCGGTCCGATCGTCACGAGTCCCGCGAACCCCAAGGTGTTCGGTCGGCTGTGGCGGCTGCCGATGGCCTGGTCGATCGCCCTGGTGTTCGGAGCCTCGTCGACGCTCGCCTACGTATCGTTCGCATGGCTACCCGCGATCCTGATCGACGTCGGAGGAGTGTCGGCCGCCGACGCGGGGCTGCTGCTCTCCCTGTTCGGTCTGATGGGCATGCCCTGCTCGCTCCTCGTGCCGATCCTGATCGTGCGTTTCCACGCGACCCGTCCCGTCTTCTTCTTCGGGATCGCCTGCGGACTGATCGGTCTCGCCGGGCTGCTGTTCGTGCCGACGGTGGGTCTTCCGCTCTGGGTCGCGATGTTCGGCCTCGCGCCGATGCTGTTCCCGCTGAGCCTGGTGCTGCTCAGCATCCGCTCTCGCACGCCCGAGAGCGCCGTCGCGCTCAGCGGGTTCGCGCAGAGCATCGGCTACGCAGTGGCTGCGCTGTTCCCGCTTCTCATCGGGGTGCTGCACGAGGCGACCGGCAGCTGGCAGGTACCGCTGCTGCTGCTCGTCGGCGTCCTGATCGCGGTGATCCCGGCAGGATGGATCGCCGGGCGACGTCGCACCATCGAAGAGGACTGGGAGCGCCGGTACGGCCGTTGGTGACCGGGCGATCGGGAGAGCGGCCTCGTCAGGCTGTTCCTCGGGTCGGACGATGTGCTGGTCGCCTGTCGAGCCGCTCGTCAGCCGCTGGATCGAACTGGTTGGCGCCGGCCGAGGCCGCCTCGCGCGCTGACCCGGTCAGCCTCGGGCCGCCCGCCACAGAGCCGCCCATTGCTCCGCATCGAGATCACGAGGCAGCGCCCTGGGCGTCACGCCGGCCTCGGACAGGGCTCGCGCGGCCGAAGCGGATGTGAGAGTGGACGCCCGCCGGACGATGCTGTCGAGCCTGCCGCCGCGGCCCGTGAAGACGTCACGGACGAATCTCTCGTACCGCTGTCGTTCTCGGAGGGGTATCAGAGGTGAAGCGCGTCGGGTGATCGTGAGGATGCCGCCGTCGACGCCCGCACGAGGGACGAACCCCCAGGCGGGTACCCTGCCGCGCAGAGCGAACTCGAACCACGGCGCACTCTGCGCGGTCATCATTGTGCGGGCGCCCACGCCTGCACGCTTGCGGGCGACCTCCCATTGCGTGACGAGGACGGCGTGCTTCCACGAGTGCGTCGACAGGAGTCGTCGAAGGATGGGCGTCGTCAGATGGAACGGGATGTTCCCGATGATGACCGGCGCGTCGAGCGGGTGGTGCAACGCGTCGGCGTGCACCACGTGCACGTGCGGGAGAACGCGCGCGAGCCGTCGTGCCCGGTGCTCATCGATCTCAATCGCGGTGACGTGCCTTCCGGTCGTCGCCAGCCGCCGGGTGATGGCACCGTCGCCGGCGCCGAGCTCGAGGATCGGTCCGGTCGTCGAGCTGGCGAGCGCGGCGAGGATGTCGAGGCTCGAGCGGTGGACGAGGAAGTTCTGGCCGAGTTCGTGGCGGCCGCCGAAGGTGGAACGAGGCATGGAAATGCTCCAAGGGGAAGGATCTGGAGCACCGAGGAAGGGCCGGGCCGAGGGCGCGCGAAAGTGCCTTCCGAGGTGCGTAGTGACATCTCGGAGAACGGCGCGCTCAATCGAGCCGGTGCGAGCGCGCCGTCAGTCGCGGCGGTCGCGGAAGGTGAAGAAGCGCCCCGTCACGGGCGCGAAGCATATTGTTCCCACAGACCGACCCTAACAGGAGGTTGCGCTGCATCGGAATACTCGGACGCGCTCATCGACGGTCGCGTCGCCGATGGCACGAGTGGCTGGAACGGTGGGAGAAACGTCGAGCCGCCGGCTGATGGCGCAGACCTCCGGGTACGACGAAACCCCCGCGCAACGCGCGGGGGGAGACGACGAGCAGAAGAGGCGGTCAGGCCTTCTCTAGTTCGTCCTCGTCTTCGTCGGCGTACTCATCGGCCCACTTGTCGACGTACTCGGGTTCCGAGTCGTCGCTCGGGTGCCCGAGCTCTCGTTCCAGCGCCGAATAGTTCACAGACGGACTGAACGACTTGAGTTCGCGGGCGATTTTGGTGTGCTTCGCCTTTTGACGGCCACGGCCCATGCGCGAGACCCCCTCACGAGTCAGCAGCCGGGCGGTGGGGCCCGGCGCGTTTCAGGACACCGGCTCGAGGCCGGTAAGAGTAGCATTCAGAATAGCACGCGGGTAAGGCCCTCTCGCTGTGGCCCGCCTGGTGAAGGGAGCGATTCTCATGACCGACAACCCCTCTGCGCCGAGCGAGGAAGCCGCACAGAACGCGGCTCTGCAGAAAGCGGTGATCGTCGGGCTGCAGCCCGACCAGTCGCAGCACGTGCTGGACGAAGCCATGAAGTACGCGCGCCTCCTCGGCGCGCCCCTGGTCGTCGTGCACGTCGACGTCACTCGGTTCGTCACCTACGAAGACCCCGACGGCTACGTGCACTCCGCTCCGATCGACATCAACTTCGAAGCCGGAGCTGCGGAGTTCGAAGCCGTGCAGGCCACCGCATCCGCTGTGCTCGACAGCACCGGACTCACCTGGACCGCTCGCCAGCTCGTCGGCGACCCCGCCATCGCGATCAAGCAGCTCGCAAACAAGCTCGACGCGCAGCTGATCGTCGTCGGCACGCGCAAGCGCGGCATCGGCGAGTCGATCCGCGAGTTCTTCACCGGATCGGTCGCCGCGCGCCTGGCACACCGTCAGCATCGTTCGGTGCTCGTGGTGCCCCTGGAAGAGCCTGTTCCGGACACCCAGAAGGACATCTGGGTCGAGTAGCTCTCCGGTCGTTGGGCGAGGAGCTCAGCGACGAGAAGAAACGCGGAATCGGTCCTACGACTGATTCCGCGTTTCGTCTCGCTTCGCTCGCTCAACGACCGGCGTGGAGAGGTCGCTCCCTCAACGACCGGGTGCCTGCAGCGCGGCCAGCGCCGCGGTGACGCCCTTGGACGCCGCCTCCAGGCCGTCTTCGAGCTCGGAGACGATGGATGCCGGCAGCACGCCGCCGCGCGCGACATGCGTGCGCAGATCGGTGCGCACCCTGGCGCGAAACGCGTTGATGACGGCATCCGCCCGATGGATCTCTTCGCGGCTGACGATCCGCTCGTCGTCTGCGGGAGTGCGCGGGCGGGTCTTCGACGACGCGCGATCGTCGCGCGCCGCGCTGGCGAGATCGGCGCGGAGGCTTTTCATCGCCTCCTGCACGCTCTGGCGGACTTCGTTCGCGATCAGCCGTACCGAATCGGTGAGCCCGGCCTCGATGCCCGCGAGTTCGCCCTCGCGCGCCGTGACCTCGGCCCGTCCGGCGTCGGTGATCGTGTAGATCGTGGTGCGGCCGTCGACGGTCTTCGTGACGAGGCCCTCCTCTTCGAGCTTCGCCAGTCGCGGGTAGATCGTGCCGGCGCTGGGCGTGTATGTGCCGCCCGTCCGGTCGGTGAGGGCCTGGATGATGCCGTAGCCGTGCTGCGGGGACTCCGCGATCAGCGCGAGCAGGTACAGGCGCAGGTCGCCGTGGGAGAAGACTGCCGGGCTCATGCTTCCCACTCCGGGTCGTTCACGATCGACTCGGTCGCGCGGCGCAGCACGGTCACCCCGCC
This sequence comes from Microbacterium natoriense, assembly GCF_030816295.1. Taxonomy (NCBI): domain Bacteria; kingdom Bacillati; phylum Actinomycetota; class Actinomycetes; order Micrococcales; family Microbacteriaceae; genus Microbacterium; species Microbacterium natoriense. Next base: position 1,007,310 of record NZ_JAUSXV010000001.1, read on the forward strand.
CGAGACGGAGTTCGCGCGCAGGTCGACGAAGCGTCCGGCGAGTTCACCGGTCGAACCGGTGAAGTTGCTGGGACCGCTCGATCCTCGCTCGACTCCGTCGACGAGGATGCGTCCGCTCATCGAGCGGATCACGTAGTTGGCCGCGAGGGACTCGTCGAGCCGCACGGTCGTGCCGCCGGAGACTGAGTTCACGTTTATGGCGTTCACGTCTCCTGCTGCATCGATCATGGTCGTCCCCGACACGATGTCGACGGTCGCCTTGCGGATCGTTCCCGTGGCGGCGACATCACCCGAGACGCTGTTGGCGTTGATCGACCCGGTCAGGCCACGCACCTGCACGTCGCCCGAGACGGTGTTGATCGAGAGGTCGCCGATCAGCGTGTCGACGATGATGTCGCCCGAGACGGTGCTCAGCCGGGCATCGTTGCGGATGCCGGAGACGAGCGCACCGGCGCTGACCACGCCCAGGTTCAGGGCGATCGAGCGGGGGACGGCGACGCTGACCTCGGCCTTGGGGCCGCCAGCGCCGAAGTTGCGGAACACCTCGAGGAAGTTGTCCCAGCCCAGCTGCGGGTGATCGATCTCGACCTGGCCGTCGATCGACTCGATGCGAAGGTCCTTGGTGGTGACGCCGTGCACCTCGATGCGGATGCCGGGCTCGTCATGGGCGATCACGTCGACCTGCCCGCCGACGAGCCCGATCTTCAGACGGGTCACGTTCTCGATGTCGATCACGCGTTCCTCGCCCGGGGCGATGAGCCACTTCTCGGTCATGTTGCTTCTCCTTGTTCGGAATCGCGCTATATCGCGTTTGAACAGCGTAACACGATATAGCTCGATTTGGTCAAGACGCATCGCGATTTCTCGGAACGTCTGCAGGATCGGCGCACGAATGCAGGACACGAACGGGTGGGATGCTCCTGCAGACGTGCCCGGCCCCTGCAGACGTCCCGAGTGCGAAGTGGATGCGCGGGAGGCCGGCGGGGCGGGTCAGGCCAGCGGCGGGGTGTGCCAGATGCGGTCGATGTAGTCGCGGATCGATCGGTCCGAGGAGAAGAATCCGGTGCGGGCGACGTTGAGGACGGCCGAGCGGGTCCACGCCTCCTGATCGGCGTACGCGGCATCCACCCGCTCCTGGGCCGCGATGTACGAGGCGTAGTCGGCGAGCACCATGAACCGATCTTCGTAGAGAAGATTCGACACGACCGGCTCGAAGACCGAGCGATCGCCGCGTGAGAACGCCCCTGAGGCGATCAGATCGATCGCGGCCCGGAGCCCGGCATCGGCCTGGTAGAACTCGCTGGGCCGATATCCGCGTGCGCTGAGCGCCTCGACCTCGGGTTCGCTCATGCCGAAGAGGAAGAAGTGGTCGTCGCCGACGAGTTCGCGGATCTCGACGTTGGCGCCGTCATCGGTGCCGATCGTCAGGGCGCCGTTGAGGGCGAACTTCATGTTGCCGGTGCCCGAGGCCTCTTTTCCGGCGAGCGAGATCTGTTCGGAGAGGTCGGCGGCGGGGATGACCCGTTCGGCGAGGGTCACGTTGTAGTTCGGCGGGAAGATGACCTTCAGGCGCCCATCGAGCCGGGGGTCGCTGTTCACGACCGATCCCACCGCGTTGATCAGATGGATGATCCGCTTGGCCATCGTGTATCCCGGCGCGGCCTTCGCCCCGAAGATCACGGTGCGCGGCTGGACATCGGATGCCGCGACCCGCCCAGACACCACGCCCTCGTAGGTCGAGACCACATGCAGCACCTTCAGAAGCTGCCGCTTGTACTCGTGCAGGCGCTTCACCATCACGTCGAGCATGTGACCGTCGCTCACCTCGAATCCGTCTCGTTCACGGAGCACGTCGTTCAGCCGACGCTTGTTCGCGGCTTTGACCTCGGCGAAGGAGGCGCGGAACCCGGCGTCGTCGGCGAACGGCTCCAGCTCGCGCAGGCGCTCGAGATCGGTGAGCCAGCCCTCGCCGATCGCCTCGGTGATGAGCCCCGACAGCCCGGGATTCGCCAGGCGCAGGAACCGACGGGGCGTGACACCGTTGGTCACGTTGGTGAACTTGCCGGGGAAGAAGTCGTCGAAGTCGCTGAGCACCTTGTCGCGCAGCAGTTGCGAGTGCAGTTCGGCGACGCCGTTGACCTTCGCCCCCGCGACCGTCGCGAGGTACGCCATCCGGACCGAACGGACCGGATGCTCCGCGATGATCGACATGTTGCGGATGCGCATCTCGTCGTCGCCGTAGCGGGCGCGCACGGCATCCAGGAACTCCTCGTTGATCCGGTAGATGATCTCGAGGTGTCGTGGGAGCAGACGGCCGAGCAGCTCGACGGGCCAGACCTCGAGGGCCTCGGGCAGCAGCGTGTGGCACGTGTAGGCGAAGCACTGCCGCGTGATCGCCCACGCGGCATCCCAGTCCATCTTCTTCTCGTCGACGAGAACGCGCATGAACTCGGGAACCGCGATCACCGGGTGCGTGTCGTTGAGCTGGAAGATCACGCGCTCGGGGAGCTTCGCGAGGTCGTAGTCGCCGGGGAGCATGCTGTCGAGGAAGTCGTGGATGGATGCCGCGACGAAGAAGTACTGCTGCTGCAGGCGCAACTCCTTGCCCTGCGGCGTCGAGTCCTCCGGGTAGAGCACCTTGGAGATGGTCTCGGCGTACGTCTGGGCGCGCACCGCCTCTTCGTAGTCGCCCGAATTGAAGATCCGCAGATCGAAAGCCTTGGTCGCCACCGCGCTCCACAGCCGGAGAGTGTTCACTCGGCCGTTCTGAAAGCCGGGGATCATGTAGTTGTACGGCACCGCCTGCACGTTCCACCCCGGCACCCAGCGCGAGCGCGTGACGCCCTCGTCGTCGTAGGTCTCGGTGTGACCGCCGAAGGCGATCGTCTGCGCGTCCTCCGGGCGGGCGAACTCCCACGGCGAGCCGAGCGACAGCCAGGAATCCGGCTGCTCGACCTGCTGGCCGTCGACGAACGTCTGCCGGAAGATCCCGTACTCGTAGCGGATGCCGTAGCCGATGCTCGGCACGCCGAGCGTCGCGAGCGAGTCGACGAAGCAGGCCGCGAGCCGGCCGAGGCCGCCGTTGCCGAGCCCCGGTTCCACCTCGTGCTGGCGCAGATCGTCGAGCGAGACGCCGCACGATGCGAGCGCCTCCTGCGCGATGTCGGCGAGCCCTCCGGCGAGAAGGTTGTTGTCGAGCTGGCGGCCCAGAAGATACTCGGCCGAGAGATAGCAGACGCCCTTCGCCTGCGACTCCTTCTGGCGGCGCAGATCCTCGAGCCATCGCGCCATCAGGTAGTCGCGGACCGTGTGCGCGAGCGCGAAGTACCGATCGTTCTCGCTCGACGCCGACAGTGCGACACCACGGTCGAAATTGAGGTTGTGCAGGAAGTCGGCGACGAATGCGTCGGCCGACGTCTCCGGAGCGGTCACAGGGGCGAGGGCGAGGGGATGCGTGGCGCGGGTCACGTGTCGACGGTATCGAGCATGCGCGTCGCGCGTGTTACGAACCGGCAAAAGTTCGCGGTTGACATTGACGTAACGTCAACTTCTACCGTGGAGATATCACTACGGAAGGAGGGCGACATGGGAACCAGGGACTGGTCGATCCAGGAGATCGCACGGCTCGCCGGCACCACCAGCAGAACGCTGCGTCACTACGACGACATCGGTCTGCTGCCGCCGTCGCGCATCGCCTACAACGGCTATCGGCACTACGACGAGCAGGCGCTCGTGCGACTGCAGCGGATCCTGCTGCTGCGCGAACTCGGACTCGGGCTGCCGCAGATCGCGGAGGTGCTCCACAGGGAGCGCGCCGAAGCAACGGCACTCAAGACCCACCTCGCGCTCCTCCGCGAGGAGCAGGCCCGGCTGGCGCGGCAGATCGCGTCGGTCGAATCCACCATCGGAGCATTGGAAGGAGGTGAAGAACTCATGGCAGAGAACATGTTCGACGGCTTCGACCACACCCAGTACAAGGAGGAGGTCGAGGAGCGCTGGGGCAAGAAGGCCTACGCCGACAGCAACCGCTGGTGGCAGGGGATGACGGATGCCGAGCGCGCCGACTGGCAGCGCCGCGTGTCCGACCTCGGACGCGACTGGATCGCCGCCGCCGAGAGCGGCGTCGATCCGGCATCCGACGAGGCCCAGGCCATCGCGCGTCGCCACGTCGAGTGGCTCACGGGCATCCCGGGCACGCCCGCGGCTGTGCCCGGCGGAGACGTCAAGGGCTACGTGATCGGGCTCGGCGAGATGTACGTGGCAGATCCGCGCTTCGGTGCGAACTACGCGACGTCCGCCGGCGGCACGAACGGTGCGGAGTTCGTCCGCGACGCGCTCCGCGTGTACGCGGAGGCGAACCTGTAGGCGTTTCGTCTCGTCGCTTCGCTTCTCGCTCAACGACCGGATGCCTCCGGTCGTTGAGCGAGCGGAGCGAGACGAAACGCGTGGTGCCTCCCGGTCGTTGAGCGAGCGGAGCGAGACGAAACGCGTGGCTGGAGTAGGGTCGGGGCCATGGTCGGCCGACGGGATCGTACGGAAGCGACGGCGATCGTCGTCGCAGCCACGGCCGCTTATGCCGCGAACTGTGCGCTCGGCACTGCCGTGGCCGCACGGCTCGTCGACACGAGCCGGTTCCGCTGGGTGCATCACCTGCTGTACGTCGTGACCTGCGCGACCACTGCCGTCGCCCTCGTCTGCGCCTGGCGATCGCGCACCGGCCGCCGCGCGGCGATCGCCCTCGCACCGGCCGCCGTGCCGCTCGCCGTGATCCCGTATGCGGGGACGCGGGGCCGACGGCATCCGCTCATCGCGCTCGCCGCGGCGCCCTTCTATCTCGCGAGCGTCGCCTCATCACTGCTGCCCCTCGACCGGAAGTGACCGCATGGAACTGCTCGACGCCATCCGCCGCCGCAAGACCACGAACGGACCGTTCCTGCCCGACCCCGTGTCCGAGGAGCATCAGCGCCTACTGCTCGAGGCGGCCGGACGCGCCCCGTCGCAGCTGAACAGCCAGCCGTGGCGGTTCGTCGTGATCGAGAACCGCGACACGATCGAGGCGATCGCGCGCATCTCCGGAGAGAGCATGACGGAGGCGATGTCGAACGGCACCTTCTTCGAACGCTACAAGCCGTACTTCCGGTTCAGTCAGGCCGAGATGGACGAAAAGCGCAGCGGGATGCTGTTCGACAAGCTGCCTGCGGCCCTGCGGCCGTTCACCGGACAGGTCTTCACGAAACGCGGCCAGAAGCTCATGAACGCCTTCGGCGTGCCGAAGACGTTGGGCGAGGAGAACCGTCGGCTCGTCGCCGGCTCACCGCTGCTGCTGGGCGTCATGCTCGATCGCAGCGAGTACCGACCAGGGCAGCTCTCGTCGTTCTACTCCGTGTTCAGCATGGGGGCCGCCATGGAGAACATCTGGCTCACCACGGTCGAGCTGGGTATGGGCATCCAGTTCATCTCCTTCCCGATGGAGGTGCCTGGTCGCTGGGACGAGATCGTGCGGATGCTGCGGGTGCCCGACGACCTCGAGCTCATGGCCGTCTACCGGCTGGGCTACGTGCCGCCCGAGCAGCGTCGGCCCGCGATCGACTGGAAGAGCAGCGAGCGCCGGCTCGTGTCGCAGTACGTGTTCCGCGAGACCTGCGAGACGCCGCAGGACGGGTGGGATGCCGCGCGCCCCTGAATCTCGTCAGTCAGCCCGTGTCCGCGGCACGCGGCCGAGATCGTGCACGGCGGGTCCCTCGAGGCGTCGCCCGTCAGGAGCGAAACGCGACGCATGCAACGGGCAGTCCCACGTGCACTCGGCGTCGTTCCAGTCGAGCACACCGCCCAGGTGCGTGCACACGGCATCCACTGCCCGGGTGACCCCGTCGACCGTCGATATGCCCACGGGGCGAGCGGCCCTGTTCGCCACCACGCCTTGGCCCTCCGCGGGCCGCGGAACGGGTACGGCTCGGCGCTCCGCGTCGGCCCAGCCGGATGCGGCCGCGGCAGCGACGCGCGCGCCCTCGGCCGCGCCTCTCGCCAGGTCGGCAGGCACCGTGAGCCGTGTGCCGATCGCGGTCATCCACGAAGCGCGCTCGCGCCGCGGCATGCCGAGGATCTCGGCGGTGAGCCGCTGCGCTGCGGCCGGCGCGTTCGTGAGGCCCCACTTCGCATAGCCCGTGGCGAAGCGGATCCGTCCGAGGCCCCGAGGCATCGCCCCCACGAAGGGGATGAGGTTGTGCGACTCGTAGTCCTGCGCGGACCAGCGGTGCGTCTCCTCGGCATCCGGGAAGTGCCGGCGGGTCCACGCCACGAGATCATCGATGGCCGCTGTTTCGCCGTCGGAGCGTCCGACCGGGTGTCCGCCTCCTCCGACGACCAGCTGAGCCGCGTCCGCAGGACCGTCGGTCTCCGCCACGGCACGGATCGATCGGGTCGAGCCGTCGACCGAGATGAACGTGCCCTCGGGGACGGGGGAAGAGGTGCGGAACGAGACGCAGTAGGAGCGCAGACCGCGGACCTTCATGAAGTACAGTCCGCGGTCGAGAAACGGCGTGCCGGTCGCGAGCACGATGTCGTGAGCGAACAGCGGACCGGCGGTCGTCTCGACGCGCGGCTCGGGGAGGGCATGCGCGCCTGTCGCGCGCACATGCTCGTGCAGAGTGCCGCCCGAGGCGAGCAGCCTGCGGGCCAGCGCCTGGGTGACCCGCACCGGGTCGATCGTCGCCTGATCGTCGAGAGCGACCGCGCCGAGAGCGGGGAAGGGGACGTCGAGGTCTGCGGGCTGGACCATCCGCGCAGCGAGACCCGCTTCGCGCGCCGCGGCGTGCTGGCGACGCAGGACGTCGAGGCCTGCGCGTTCCTGGGCGTAGCTGTGATCGGTGCGACGCGTGCACGGGATGCCGGCGGTCTCTGCGAACTCGAGGAGCCACTGCATGCCGTCGCGGTTCGCGTCGACGTACGCACGCACGAGTGACGCGGGATGATGCCGGCGGATCTCGGCGAGGCGGCTGCCCTGCAGCAGCGAGAGCTTGCCGGTGTTGGCGCCGGTCGCGAGTTCGGCCACGACCCCCGCGTCGATCACCGCCACGTCGAGTCCGGCATCCGACAGCATGACGGCGGTCGAGAGGCCGGTGAGTCCTGCGCCGACGATCACGACGTCGTGGCGCGCGCCCGGCTCGAACGGAGAGCCGAGGGGGACGGTCGGGCCGAGTTTCCAGAGCGGGGTCATGCGAACAGTCAACCCGTCGAGCGCGCCGCTCGCACCGCCTTGACAGCACGACCGGGTGCTGTCAGCACCCGGCGGCGAGTGTCGGCGACGACTACAGTGACAGGGTGAATCTCCGCCGCGTGCTCCTCGTCGTCGCCGGGGGCACGGCGGGGACCGCCGCCAGGATCGCGCTCGGGATGCTGCTCGCCGACGCCGGTGTCCTGCCCGTGCTGATCGCGAACGTCGTCGGCGCCTTCCTGATCGGCCTCCTCATGGCACGGCCTTTCGAGCGGCTCGCGGATCCGGCACGCGCCGACCTGCGGCTCCTGCTCGGAACGGGAGCGCTCGGAGGGTTCACGACATACAGCGCATTCGTGACCGGAACCGTGGGGCTGTGGGCGGATGCTCCGCTCCTCGCCGTCGTGTACGCCGCGGGTTCTCTCGTCCTCGGGCTCGGAGGCGCAGCGCTCGGTCTGCACCTCGGCCGTCCGCGTGCGGAGCGGCCGCCGAGGGGAGTCGTCTCGTGAGTCCGCTGCTGTTCGTGGGCGCAGCGCTCGCCGGGGGAGTCGGCGCGGCGCTGCGCTACCTCGTCGATCTCGGGGTCGCGCGGTTCGCAGGTCGACGCTTCCCCTGGGGCGTCTTCGTCGTCAACCTCAGCGGATCGTTCGCGCTGGGCGTCGTGACCACTGCCCTCCCGGACCAGGCGTTCCTGCTCGGCGCGGGTCTGCTCGGCGGATACACGACCTTCAGCACCGCGATGCTCGACACCGTGGCTCTGTGGCGCGACGGCGAACGCCCGGCATCCGCCTTCAACGCGATCGGCACCCTGCTGCTGGGGGTGCTGGCCGCCGGTCTCGGGCTCGCGCTCGGCTCCGCTCTCTGATCCGCCTGTTGCGCCCATCCGCAACAACGGGTACATTCGTGCTAATCGTTTAACTGCTAATCGTTTAACAAGCGTGTTCCCCAGAGCTGCGCCCGACTCGAAGCCTCAGAACCGTCAAAGGAGACACCATGGCTCGCCTCCCCCGCCGCACCCTCGGCGCCCTTGCCGCCTCAGCGGCCGCCCTGCTCGCCCTGAGCGCCTGCTCGTCGTCCACCGGAGGGGATTCCGGTTCTGCCGATGGCGACGTCACCCTCAGCTACGCGATCTGGGACGAGAACCAGAAACCGGCGATGGAGGAGATCGCGAAGGCGTTCCAGAAGGAGCACCCGAACGTCACGATCGACATCCAGGTCACGCCGTACAAGGAGTACTTCACCAAACTGCAGACCGCGGCGACGGGAGGCTCCGCGGCCGACGTGTTCTGGATGAACGGTCCGAACTTCCAGCTGTACGCGTCCAATGGGCAGCTCGCACCCCTCGACGACTCCGGCATCGAGGCCTCCGACTACCCGCAGGGTCTCATCGACCTCTACACCTACGACGGCAAGCTCTGCGGCGCCCCCAAGGACTTCGACACCGTCGCCGTCTGGTACAACAAGGAGCTCTTCGACGCCGCGGGCGTCGCCTACCCGTCCGAGGGCTGGACGTGGGACGACTTCACCGCCGCCGCCGCGAAGCTGACCGACCCGGCGAAGGGCCAGTACGGCATCGCGGCCAGCCAGTACGGCCAGGAGAACAACTACAACTCGATCGCGCAGGCGGGAGGCGAGGTCATATCCGCGGATGGCACGACGAGCGGATACGGATCGCCTGAGGCGCTCGAGGGCATCGAGCTGTGGACGGACCTCATCGAGAGCGGGTCCTCGCCGACGGCGCAGCAGATGACCGACACCAACCCCGAGGACTTCTTCCTCTCAGGCAAGGTCGCGATGTTCCAGAACGGCTCGTGGGCGGCCATCGCCTACGCCGACAACGCCGACATCGGCGGCAAGGTCGACGTCGCCCCGCTGCCGGCGGGCCCCGACGGGAACCAGAGCGTCATCCACGGCGTCGGCAACGTCGCCAACGCCAAGAGCGCGCATCTCGAAGAGGCCCAGGCCTTCGCCGCGTTCGCCTCCGGTGAAGAGGCGGCCAAGATCCAGGCCGAGACCGGCACCGTGATCCCCGCGTTCAACGGCACCCAGCAGGCGTGGGTCGACGCGCTGCCGCAGTACGACCTCCAGGTCTACATCGACGCGCTCGACACCGCGGTGCCCTACCCCGTCTCGAGGAACACCTCGGCGTGGACCAGCATCGAGAGCGAGATCCTGTCTCAGGTGTGGTCGGGTGCAGTGACGCCGAAGGACGGCCTGAAGGACCTCGCCGAGAAGATGCAGGCCGCGCTGGACGACGAGCAGAAGAAGTAAGGACCTCCATGAGCGTCGTCGCGCCCCACGCGCGCACGTCGGAGGGGCGGATGCCGGAGGCCCCCAGCCCCGGCATCCGCCGCCGGCGGCGCAACCCCGGTGCCTCGCCGTGGTGGGCACTGGTCTTCATCGGTCCCACCGCACTCGGCATCACGGTCTTCTACCTCTGGCCGACCGTGCGCACCCTCATCATCTCGTTCACGAAGTCGGGCCCCTTCGGCGGATCCGAGTGGGTGGGCTTCGAGAACTACGCCCGCCTTCTGCAGGACCCCGAGCTCATCGGGGCGCTGCGCAACACCGCGATCTACACCGTGATCGCTCTGATCGGCATTCCGCTCGCCGTCGCGATCGCCGCCCTCTTGAACACCACCGGACTCAAGGGACGCAGCGCCTATCGCACGCTGTACTTCATTCCCTTCGTCACGATGCCGGCGGCGATCGCGCTCGTATGGCGGATGATCTACAACGGCGACTACGGCGTCTTGAACGCGGCGCTCGGAGCCGTCGGCGTCGAAGGCCGCAGCTGGCTCACCGATCCGAGCACCGCGCTCGTCGCGATCGCCGTCGTCGGGATCTGGGCGGGCCTCGGCACCAACATCGTCATCTTCCTCGCGGGTCTGCAAGGCATCCCCGACACGATCATGGAGGCCGCCGACCTCGACGGCGCTGGCCCTGTGCGCAAGTTCTTCTCGATCACGATCCCGATGCTGTCGCCGTCGATCTTCTTCGTGAGCGTGATCAGCGTGATCGGCGCGCTGCAGGTGTTCGACCTCATCTACATGATGCTCGGACGCAGCAACCCGGCGATGCCGAACACCCGCACCGTGGTGTACCTGTTCTACGAAGCGGGCTTCCTCGACAACGATCGCGGCTATGCCGCCGCTGTCGCGTTCCTGCTGCTCGTGATCATCCTGCTGCTCACCGTCGTCCAGTTCCGCCTGCAGAAGAAGTGGGTGCACTATGAGTGACCTCTCGCTCGACACGCGCGCCGTGATCGGCGTACCCTCCGGGCGCACGCCACGCGCGGGGAAGCCGAAGAACCGGGGCCTCTGGATCGTGCACCTGCTCCTGAGCCTCGGCGCCGTGATCATGGTGTTCCCCTTCATCTGGCAGCTGCTGACATCGTTCAAGACGCTGTCCGACTCTGTGCAGGTGCCGCCGAGCATCCTTCCTCGCGAATGGGTCTTCACGAACTTCGCCGAGGTCTTCGAATCGATGCCGTTCGCGCAGATGTTCGCGAACTCCGTGCTGCTCACGGTCGGGCGCACGATCGGCCAGGTGGTGCTGTGCACCATGGCGGGCTATGCGTTCGCGCGCATCCCGTTCCCCGGCCGCAACGCGCTGTTCGTGGTGTTCCTGTCCGTGCTCATGGTGCCGTCGCAGCTGTACCTGCTGCCGCAGTACGAGATCATCCAGTCTCTCGGCTGGCTGAACTCCCTGCAGGCTCTGACCGTGCCCGGCATCTTCAGCGCATTCGGCACGTTCCTGATGCGGCAGTTCTTCATGTCGATGCCGGCCGAACTGGAGGAGGCGGCGCGGATCGACGGAGCGAATCCGTGGCAGACGTTCTGGCGGATCATGGTTCCGCTCGCGAAGCCTGGCATCATCGCTCTCGTGGTGTTCACTGTGCTGTGGTCGTGGAACGACCTGCTCTGGCCGCTGATCGTGACGACGGATCCCGCAAAGATGCCGCTCTCGGTCGGGCTCTCGCAGCTCGTCGGCATCCACGGCACCGACTACCCCGTGCTGATGGCGGGCGCCCTTCTCGCGACGCTGCCGATGCTCGTGACCTTCATGATCCTGCAACGGCAGTTCATCCAGGGCATCGCCTTCAGCGGATCGAAGGGCTGACCGATGGTGCAGCGCAGGAAGACGGATGCTCGCCGCCCCACTCTTCGGATGGTCGCCGAACTGGCCGGCGTGTCGACTGCGACGGTCTCGTACGTGTTCTCCGGACGTGCAGGGACGGGCGGGTCCGGTGTCGCCGAAGCCACCGCGGCGCGGGTGATCGCGGCGGCCGAGGAGCTGAACTACCGGCCGAACACCGCGGCACGGGCGATCCGCACCGGACGCAGCGGCATGGTGCAGCTCTCGCTGCACATGCTCAGCGACCCGTGGTCGCTCGCAGTGGCCGATGCCGTGAACGCCGAGGCGAACAAGCACGGGCTCACGACGCTGATCCTCGCGGACGGCGACTGGCACGCGGCACTGGATCGGGTGGAGAGCGACGTCGCCTATCTCGACGGCGTCGGACTCGACGAGGTCGCGAAAGAGAAGCTGCGCGACCTCGTGCGGCGCGGGCAGCGGCTCGTGGTCTTCTCGGAGCACCTCGAACCAGACGGCTTCGACGTCGTGCGCTCGGACGCCATCCCGGGCTGCGAGCTCGCGATGGATCACCTGATCGAGCGTCGCACCCGGATCGGATGCCTCGCGGCGGAGGGGGCCGTGCGCCTGGCCTCCACCCAGGTGACCCGGTACACGCCGTACGTCGAGAAGATGTCGGCCGCAGGCCTCGTCTTCGATCCGGCGTGGACGGAGACCTACGCCGAGACCCAGGCAAGCGCCTTCGCCGCAGCCGTGCGGCTGCTGTCGAGCGAGAACCGCCCGGATGCGGTCTACGCGACCACCGACTTCGCGGCCATCGCGGCCATCAACGCCGCGCACATGCTGGGGCTTCGTGTGCCGCACGACGTCGCCGTGGTCGGCGTCGGCAACACGCCGGACGCCCGGCTGATCGCTCCCACACTGACGACGGTCGGCCCGACCGACTTCTACGAGCGGCAGGCGCGCATCATCATCGAGCGCGCCCTCTCGGCCGACGACGTCACCGGTCGGCTGCACGAGTTCTCGTGGTCCCTCTTCCCCGGGGCCTCGACCGACATCGACGCTCCGGCATCCCGCTGACGGCCCCGCCGTCCTCGAATCGACACTCCCAGAAAGGCCACCGTGGACCTCCGCATCGGCATCATCGGCTTCGGCGCGCGCGCCACTCTCCGCGAGGAGGTGCAGCGCCCCGGCGAGGGCTCGCGCATCACCGCCATCTGCGACCCGTCAGAGCGTGCTCGCGATGACGCACGACGACTCGTTCCAGACGCCCTCGTCACCGGCTCCGTCGACGAGCTGCTGGCCTCCGGCGTCGACGCCGTGATGGTGCTCACACCCGACGACATGCACGCCGCTCTCAGCATCCGCGCCCTGGAGGCGGGCGTCGCGGTGTTCTGCGAGAAGCCGCTCGCGATCGATCTCGCCGACGCCGACGCCATGCTGGAGGCCGCGCGCCGTACCGGCAGCCGCCTCTACATCGGACACAACATGCGGCACATGCCCGTGATCACGCTCATGCGCGAGCTGATCCTGGACGGGCGGATCGGCGACGTCAAGGCGGTCTGGGTGCGCCATTTCGTCGGCCACGGCGGCGATTTCTACTTCAAGGACTGGCACGCCGACCGCCGGCGCACGACCGGGCTCCTCCTGCAGAAGGGGGCGCACGACATCGACATCATCCACTGGCTGGCCGGCGCCTACACCGAACGGGTCGCGGCGATGGGCGAACTCAGCGTGTACGGCGGCATCGCCGATCGGCGCGACCGCACCGGCGAACGGATGCCGGACTGGTTCAGCGTGGACAACTGGCCGCCCACGTCGCTCACCGGACTGAACCCGGTGATCGACGTCGAGGACATCTCGATGGTGAACATGCGGCTCAGCGGCGGCATCATGGCGTCGTATCAGCAGTGCCATTTCGCCCCCGACTACTGGCGCAACTACACGGTGATCGGCACCGAAGGGCGGATCGAGAACTTCGGAGACACCGCGGGCAGTGAGGTCAAGCTGTGGAACCGCCGTCACCGCGGCGCGGGGGAGGCCGACGAGACCTTCATCGTGCCCGAGGTCGAGGATGCCGGGCATGACGGCGCCGACGCGCTGCTCGTCGCCGAGTTCCTGCGCTTCGTGCGCGACGGCGGTCTCACCGAGACGTCTCCCGTCGCAGCCCGCGAAGCCGTGGCCACCGGCATCCTCGCGACGCAGTCGCTCCGCGGAGACGGCTCGGCCATCGAGGTGCCGCAACTCGATCCCGAGCTGGTCGCATACTTCGAGCGCGGCCAGGTCGAGTAGCGGGCTTCAGTCCGCAGTGCGCCACCGTGATGTCGACGCGCCACCGCCGAGATGACGTCGCTCGGGTGGTGGCGCGTCGCTCACGTGGTGGCCGGCGCCCTCCGGCGCCGCGCTCACGATCCGGCGTTCAGCACCTCGCGCCCGACGGCGGTGTCGGTGAGACGCCAGTCGGTCTCCTTCACGGTGTGGAAGAAGTCGACGAACGACGCGCCGGCGTCCTGCGCGCGTTCGATCAGCATCCGCGACCATCCCTCCTGGGTGATCCAGTCATCCGCTGTCGCCTCGTAGGGAGGGTTCTCGGGCCACTGGAACACCCAGCTCCCCCAGGAGCCGTAGCCCGGTCCGCCGGGCTGGAAGTCGGCGGGACGGTCGGGAGCGGATGCCGTCTCGGCGATGCCCCACGGCTTGGAGCCCGCGAGCGCCTTGAGCCGCGGCACCGGGCCGTTCGGGTCGGTGAAGCCGAACACGTCGTCGGGGCTCTGCCAGCCGGCCTGGCTCATCGGGGTGTATCCCCAGTTGAAGCCGTCGAGAGCGAGCGCGTCGACATAGGCCGATCCGGGGTAGTACGCCTCGAACGGATGCGGGCCCGCTCCGTAGTTCAGCGGGTTCCAGAGCATGACGACGTCGGGGGCGACGGCTTGCTTCAGTTCGTAGACGTGCCGCCACATCGCGATGTAGTCGGCGGGGGTGCTGTCTCCCGGCGCGGTTCCACTCGACCAGGGACGCGTGGTGTCGTCCATCTCGGGTGCGAAGCGCACGATGATCTCGGCGTCGGCAGTGCGCTGCTGGGCCGACGTGAGCCACGACGTCAGATACGTGTCGTAGTCGCCCGCCGCGATCAGCGCCGGTGCGAACTCGGGCTGCTGATCGGCGGGGAGGTTCCAGTCCCACGGCTCCCACGCGATCAGCAGAGCTGAGCCGCGTGCCTCGGCGGCGTCGGCCTCGTCATCGGGGAAGGCCGGCGATTGCACGAAGTCGACGTAGGTCGAGATCATCGCATCCGATCGCCCGAAGGCCGCTTCTTCTGCGGCCATGGTGGTCAGGTCGTGCGATGCCCAGCCGAGGATCATCGTGTGGTCGCCGTCGAGGATGCTGACGCGTGTGGTGACGGATGCCGGAGCCGCGGTCGACGTCGTGAACACCGCGGCGGCGACGATTCCTGCGGCGATAAGGGCGCGCACGGTAGGGGGTCTTGCGACCATGGGGGCCTCCGGAAGGCCGCAGCGGTAGGGGAGTCGGCAGCGGCAGCATCCCATTGTCCGTGCCACGAGCGGCCGGCGGTAGAGACCATCGGCCAGACTTCGCCGGATGCGGCGAACGTTCAGCCTGCCTCGGCATAAAATGTACAAACGTACATGTACTGCTTGTACAGGGGGTGGGGATGAGCGAAGCACTGCGGCGCAGGCGCGACCCCGAGGCGCGCCGGCGCGAGATCGTGACCGCGGCAGCCGAGCTCATCGTCGAGATCGGCGTCGACGCGATCACGCACCGCAAAGTCGCATCCAGGGCAGGGGTGCCGCTCGGCGCCACGACCCAGTACTTCGCCACACTCGACGATCTCCGCGAAGCCGCAGTCGGCGAGCTCGCCGCCGAGGTCGACAACCGCATCGAGGCCACGCGACAGGCCGTCCTCGCCGACGGCGTCACACCTGCAGGCCTGGCTCGGCTGATCCACGAGAGCCTGTCGGACGTTCACGCCGTGCAGGCCGATCGCGCCGTGGTCACCGCGGCCGTCCATGATCCGCGCGTGCGCGAACTCGCACGGCACTGGTCCGACGAGGTCGTCGGATTCATCGCACCCGTTCACGGTCTGGACCGAGCCAGGGCAGCTGCCGTCTTCATCGACGGCGTACTCTGGCACGCTCAGATCCACGACGAACCGCTCGACGAGGGCATCATCCGCGACGCCCTCGTCGGAATCCTGACACCAGCCGCAGCATCCGCCTAACCGAGAGAACCGCCTTGTCGAAACTCGCCGTCCTGAGCCTGAAGAACCGCGCGCTCATCGCGCTGATCACGATCGTCGCCGCGGTGTTCGGCGGCCTCGCGCTGACGAACCTCAAGCAGGAGCTCATCCCGTCGCTCGAGCTGCCCAACCTCATGGTCATGACGACCTACCCCGGGGCGTCGCCGGAGGTCGTCGAGAACGACGTCTCCACGCCGATCGAGTCGGCCATCCAGGGCGTTCCGGGGCTCGAAGGAACGACGGCGACCAGCACGACGAACGCATCGATCGTGCAGGCGACGTTCACCTACGGCACGAACCTCGCCACCGCCGAGCAGAAGATCCAGCAGGCGATCAACCGCATCTCCTCCACTCTGCCGGATGATGTGACCCCGCAGGTCCTGTCGGTGTCGATCGACGATTTCCCGGTGATCCAGGTCGCGGTCTCCGGCTTCGCCGATGCCGACAACGCCCAGGCCGAGCTCCAGAGCGTCGCGATCCCGAAGCTCGAAGACGTCAAGGGCGTCAACGCCGCGCAGATCGTCGGCGGTGTCGGTCAGCGCATCACGATCACTCCGGACGTCGCCAAGCTCGCAGCCGCAGGCGAGAGCACCCAGGCCATCAGCTCGGCCCTGCAGCAGAACGGCACGCTGTTCCCTGGCGGTGACATCACCGAGAACGGTCAGACCCTGACGGTGCAGACCGGCGCGAAGATCACCTCTGTCGACGAGATCGCCGCGCTCCCGCTCGTGGGGACGGACGCGACGATCGGCGACGTCGCGACCGTGGTGCAGGAGACCGATCCTGTGACGTCGATCTCCCGCGTGGACGGCAAGGACGCTCTGTCGATCTCGATCACCAAACTGCCTGCCGCGAACACCGTCGAGGTGTCGCACGGGGTGATCGCCGCTCTCGACGACATCAAGGAGGCGTTCCCCGACGCGAAGTTCACGATCGTGTTCGACCAGGCGCCCTTCATCGTCCAGTCGATCGACACGCTCGCGACCGAGGGCCTTCTCGGGCTCGTGTTCGCGGTGATCGTCATCCTCGTGTTCCTGCTCTCGATCCGCTCCACGCTCGTGACGGCCATCTCGATCCCCACCAGCGTGCTGATCACTTTCATCGGGCTGCAGGCGTTCGGATACTCGCTCAACATCCTCACCCTCGGCGCCCTGACCATCGCGATCGGACGCGTGGTCGACGACTCGATCGTCGTGATCGAGAACATCAAGCGCCACTACGTCGGCGACGCCGACAAGGGCGACGCCATCCGTCTCGCCGTGCGCGAGGTCGCGGCGGCCGTCACGGCATCCACCATCACGACCGTCGCGGTCTTCCTGCCGATCGTGTTCGTCGGCGACATGGTCGGCGAGCTGTTCCGACCCTTCGCGATGACCGTGACGATCGCGATGGTCGCCTCTCTGCTCGTCGCGCTCACGATCGTCCCCGTGCTGGCCTACTGGTTCCTGCGCCCCGGCAAGCCTCTGCTCGACGACCACGGCGTGCAGATCGACCCGGAGCACCCGGACGCTCCGCCGACGCGACTGCAGCGCGCGTACCGGCCGATCCTCGGCTGGACGCTCAAGCACTCCGGCATCACGGTGATCCTCGCGGTCGTCGTGCTCGGCGCGACGCTCGCCGCAGCCCCGCTGATGAAGGTGAACTTCCTCAGCGACTCCGGCCAGAACACGATGACGGTCACGCAGGATCTCGGTCCGACCGCGAGCCTCGAATCCAAGTCGGATGCCGCGATGAAGGTCGAGAAGGCTCTCCTCGGCATCGACGGCATCACCCACGTGCAGGCCTCGATCGGCTCCAGCGGATCGGCGCTGCGCGACGCGTTCTCCGGCGGTGCCGGAGTGACGTTCTCGGTGCTCACCGACAGCGACGCCGATCAGGAGAAGCTGCGCGCCGACGTGCAGGAGGCCATCGACGGGCTGAAGGACGTCGGAGACGTCGCCGTAGGAGCATCCGCCGGCCTCGGGTCCAGCGACATCGAGGTCTCCGTCACTGCGTCGAACTCCGAGGACCTCGAGAAGGCGACCTCTGCGGTCGTCGACGAGATCAAGGGGCGCGACGGTGTCGGCCAGGTGACCGACAACCTCGCCGCCGCGCTGCCGTACCTCGCCGTGGTCGTCGACCGTCAGGCAGCGGCCGAGCGCGGGCTCTCCGAGGTCGCCGTGGGCTCGATCGTGTCGAACACCATGCGTCCGCAGCAGGCCGGGTCCGTCGAGATCGACGACACCGCGCTGACTGTGTACATCGCAGCCCCCGAGCCGCCCACGACGGCGCAGGCCCTGAAGGAGCTCGCGATCCCGACGATGGCCGGCATCGTTCAGCTGCAGGACATCGCGACCGTCGAGGAGCGCAACGGCCCCACCTCGATCACGACCGAGAAGGGCAAGCGCACGGCTACCGTGACGGTGCCCCCGGCATCCGACAACCTCGCCGTCGCGACCGCCTCCGTCTCCGCCGCGCTCGCCGCGGTGGACCTGCCGGACGGCGCCTCGGCAGAGGTCGGCGGTGTCGCGACGCAGCAGGCCGACTCGTTCTCGCAGCTCGGACTCGCGATGCTCGCGGCCATCCTCATCGTGTACGTGGTGATGGTGGCGACGTTCAAGTCGCTGCGCCAGCCGCTGCTGCTGCTCGTCTCGGTGCCGTTCGCGGCGACCGGAGCGATCCTGCTGCAGATCGTCACCGGCGTGCCGCTCGGCGTCGCCTCGCTGATCGGCGTGCTGATGCTCATCGGCATCGTGGTGACGAACGCGATCGTGCTCGTCGACCTCGTGAACCAGTACCGCGAGAAGGGGCTGCCCACGGCGGAGGCGGTGCTCGCGGGCGGTGAGAAGCGTCTGCGCCCGATTCTCATGACGGCGCTCGCGACGATCTTCGCGCTGACCCCGATGGCGCTCGGCATCACCGGCCACGGCGGGTTCATCTCGCAGCCGCTCGCGATCGTCGTGATCGGCGGACTCGTGTCATCGACCGTGCTGACGCTCATCGTGCTGCCGACGCTGTACAACCTCGTCGAGGGCGCCAGGGAACGCCGGAAGGCCCGCAAGGCCGGGGCGGGTTCGGATGCCGGTTCGGATGCGGCGGATGACTCGGATGCAGCCGAGGCGTCGTCCGGTGTCGAGGGGCCGTCGTCGGCATCCGCTTCCGGACTCCCGCACGCTCCGCAGCTCACCCGGCGGCAGCTGCGCGAGCACCCGACGGCCGAGTAGCCGGCGTTCCGGCATCCTCGTTCGGGTCGCCAACTGTGCCGCTCATCTCGTGAGTTGACGACACCGATCGCGACCTGAGTCGGATGCCGGTGGAGGTGTGCGTTGCGGTCGCCTTTTGGCGAGAAGGCGGCGGTAGCGCGCACCTCGGCTCGCGGGCTCGGTTCACCCGGGGCTGGCGGCTTTCGCGCCTTTCGCGCGGATGCCGGTGGAGGTGTGCGTTGCGGTCGCCTTCCGCAGCCCGAGGCGACCGTAACGCGCACCCGGGCAGCCGTCGGTTCAGCCGAGCTCGACGCCCCAGCGGAGGCTCCAGGTCTCGCCGGGAGCGAGGCGGCGGATGCCGAGACCGCTGTTCAGCGCATCGGCGGGTGCCGTCATCGGCTCGATCGCGACAGCGAGCTCACGGCCGGGGTAGTTGGTCGCGGTGTACACCTGGACGTAATCGAAGCTCTCGTCCTGCCAGAGCGTGACCCGTCGGCCGTCCGGGGCCGTGAGCGAGTGCCGCACCAGGCCGTCGTCGTCGCGGTCCAGGTCGGTGAAGCCGGTGTCGAGGGTGACGTCGCCCACGCGCACGCCGTCGCGCAGCGCCGGGTCCGCCGCGCGGGTTCCGGTGGGCAGCATCCGCTCGTCCGTCTCGATCGCCGTCCGGGCCGGGACCCGGAGCACCAGCTCGTGCGGGTCGACGTCGCCGATCGTGACGAAGGGGTGCGTGCCCAGCGCGACCGGAGCCGCCTCCGCGGAACGGTTCGTGAGCGTGTGCCTGACCTCGACGCCCCACGCCGTGAGCGTGTAGGTGACGGCCGTGTCGATCAGATACGGATAGCCGGTCTGCGGGACGACCGCCGCGCGCAGGGTGGCGGCGGCATCCGTCTGCTCGATCTCGTAGGCGGCGAAGCGGAGGAGTCCGTGGCTGGCGTTGCCGAACTTCGGCTCGCTGATGGCCAGCTGGCGCTGCGAGCCCTCATCGTTCCAGAGGCCGTCGCGAACCCGGTTCGGCCAGGGGACGAGCACCACGCCAGAGCACGAGGGCGTCGGCGCCTCGAGCGGGTAGGGCGCGATCAGGTCGACGTCTCCGATGCGCAGCGAGCGGAGCGACGCGCCCACCTGCGCGATCTGAGCGGTGACCTCGCCGCGTCGGAGATGAACCTGGGTGCCGGTGGGGGTTTCGGTGCTCACCCCGCAATCGTACGGCGCTGGCCGTGTTCGCAACTGCTCGCGATCCGCGAGCGGATGCAGGATTCACGATCGATCCGGCGGCTGCGAGGAGACGTGCTCCCGGGTCGTGCACGCCGCAGCCCGGCTCTCTCCCAGCCGAAGGCTGTAGACTCGTGCGGTCGGCTTCGGACACCCGCGCATGTCGCGGACGTTTTTGTGCAAGAAGTGTGAGTCCAGGGGCCGATGGTGAGCGTCGATCGACGTAAATCAACCATCACATGAATGGCCCCGGCCGCAGACAGTCCGGACCCGCGCTCAGTCGCAGGGTGCTCGCGCGTGCGCGCAGCGCTGTTCTCGTGCGAGAACTCAGAAGGACACACCCATGCCCAAGAACAAGAAGCCGCGCGGCGGCCGTCCCGCCGCCAACTTCGAGCCGCGCTACGGCGCCAAGAAGACCTCCTTCCACGACCGCCACGCCGGTGCCCGCGACGGCGCCCGCGATGGCGCCCGTCCCGAGCGCGGCGCCTTCCGCGCGGATGCCGGCGAACGCCGCAGCGCACCCGCCGCCGGCGGCTACGACCGTCGCCCGGGCAGCCGCAGCGCCGGTCACCGCGGTTACCGTCCGGCTGAGGCTGAGTCCGGTGCCCCCAAGCAGCGCTGGAACGCGCAGGAGCGCGCCGGCCGTGACGAGGCCCGCAGCATCCGCAACCGCGCCGAATCCGGTCGCCGCGAGGCGCCGCACCACCGCGACGAGCGTCCTCGTTTCGACGAGCGCTCCGAGCGCCCCCGGTTCAACGACCGCCCGACCACGGGGCGTCGCTTCGACGAGCGCTCGCGCCCGTCGACAGGCTCGGGAGCCCCGTACCGCGGCGCAGAGCGTCCTCGCTTCGAGCGCGACGGCCAGCGGCCCACCGGTCCCGGCACGTATCGCGACGACCGGGGCGGTCAGCGCCCGCAGCGCGACGACCGCCCGCAGCGCGACGACCGTGGTTTCGGCGATCGTGCCAATCGCGCAGGCGACCGCACCGAGCGCCCCCGGTTCAACGACCGCGGCGCCGACCGCCCGCGTTTCGACCGTGACGAGCGTCCGCGTCGCGATGACCGCAGCGAGCGCCCGCAGCGCAACGACCGCGGCGCAGCCGAGCGCCCTGAGCGTTCCTACGACGCCGACCGTGCGCGTCGCGCCTTCGACCGCGATCGCGCACAGCGCTCGATCGAGGGCGGCCGCGACGAGCGTTCGCGTCCGTCGACCGGCGGCGCGTACCGCACCGATCGCCCCCGTCGCGACGACCGCACGGCCCGTGACACGCGTCCGAGCCGCAACGACTGGAGCGCGAAGCCCAAGGCCGCGTTCGAGCCGACCGACGATGTCGTGCACGAGCGCCTCGAGGCCAAGTCCGTGGCGGCCGTCGAGGTCGACGGTGTGAGCTTCGGCGATCTGGGCCTCGGCTCCAACATCGTCGAGACCCTCGCGAACCTGGGCGCCGCGTCGCCGTTCGCGATCCAGGCGGCCAGCATTCCCGCAGTGCTCGCAGGTCGCGACGTCCTCGCCCGTGGCCGCACCGGCTCGGGCAAGACGATCGCCTTCGGCGCTCCGCTCGTCGAGAACGTGCTGAAGTCGCAGGCCGGCAAGCGTCGTGAGTTCGGCCGCTCGCCGCGCGCGATCATCCTCGCTCCGACGCGCGAGCTCGCGCTGCAGATCGACCGCACGATCCAGCCGATCGCGCGCAGCGTGGGCCTGTTCACCACCCAGATCTACGGCGGCGTGCCGCAGGGTCGTCAGGTGGGCGCACTCAAGAAGGGCGTCGACATCGTCATCGGCACTCCCGGCCGCGTCGAGGACCTCATCAACCAGGGCAAGCTCGACCTCTCCGACTGCCGCATCGCGGTGCTCGACGAGGCCGACCACATGTGCGAGCTCGGCTTCGTCGAGCCCGTGCAGCGGATTCTGCGTCACACCGCCGACGGCAGCCAGAAGCTCCTCTTCTCGGCCACGCTCGACCGCGAGGTCGCGGCTCTCGTCGATGAGTTCCTCGTCGACCCGGCCGTCTACGAGGTCGCCGGTGAGGACCAGGAGTCCAGCACGATCGAGCACCGCGTGCTCGTGATCGAGCACCGCGACAAGGCCGACATCCTCACCTCGCTCGTCGACCGTCAGGGCAAGACCCTCGTCTTCGCCCGCACCCGTGCCTACGCCGACATGCTCGCCGAGCAGTTCGACGACGCCGGCATCCCTGCCGTGTCTCTGCATGGCGACCTCAACCAGGCCAAGCGCACGCGCAACCTCGAGCGTCTGACGTCGGGCCGCGTGAACGTGCTCGTCGCGACGGATGTCGCCGCCCGCGGCATCCACGTCGACGACATCGACCTGGTCGTCCAGGCCGATGCGCCCGACGAGTACAAGACGTACCTGCACCGCTCGGGCCGTACGGGCCGCGCCGGTCGCTCGGGCCGCGTCGTCACGCTGATCACTCGTCAGCGCCAGCGTCGGATGACCGAGCTGCTGCAGCGCGCCGAGATCGACGCGCCGTTCGAGAACGCCCGTCTCGACGACGACCTGATCGAGGAGATCGCCGGTCGCGTTCCGACCGCAGCCGACCTCACCTCCTGAGCTGTGCTCACGAAGGCCCCGTCACCGCATCCGCGGGGCGGGGCCTTCGTCGTGGGATCTGCAGGTGCCGGGGCGCACGTTGTGGAGGAGATCTCTCGCTTCGAAGGAAAGGATCCGCCGGACTGATCCTTCGCAGCGAGAGATCTCCTTCGAAGCGAGAGCTGCTCAGACGGCAGACGGCAGACGGCAGACGGCAGAGGGCAGACGGATGCCGTGGGGCTGCGGCGGGGCTCAGCCGAGTTCGTGCTCGTGCACCGCGGTGCTCAGCGTCACGCCGTTGAGCGAGAGGTACAGCGTCTGCTCGGTGACGGTGATCGTCATGGTGTTGCGGCGCTCAAGCGCCGGCACAGCCGAATCGATGAACCCGGGGTCGAAGCTGTAGACCCTGATCTCCGAAGCGCGGTGGATGCGCTTGTCGGCCCAGGGCGCCATGACCTTGGCGGGATCGCGATGCGTGTAGACGACCGTGCGCTCGGCGATCCGGCTGCCGTAGTGCAGTCGCTCGGCGTCGGGAGCGCCGACCTCGATCCAGGCGGTGGTGAGGCCGGTGAGGTCTCGCACGAGCACGGCCGGCTCTTCGGTGGACGAGACGCTGCCACCGAAGGCGATGCCCTCGGTGTACTCGAGACCGTAGGCGAGCACGCGGGTGAGCATGTAGGCATCGGTCTCGGACGGATGCCGCGCCACCCGCAGCGCGTAGTCCTCGTACACCCCGCGATCGGTGTCGGCGAGCTGCACGTCGAACGTGTACATAGTCGATCCGATAGCCATAGGGCCCAAGCCTACGGCGCGCGGAGGCTACTTCTTCGCGGACTCCTGATCCCACAGGCGCGTGCCGATGTGCACGAGCCCCGCACAGAACGCGGCCGCGCCCAGGGCGACGATCGGGATGCCGATGCCGGCCGCCGGTATCGACGCGCCGAAGTACACCGCTCCGATTCCTCCGAGCAGCAGAACGATGATGAATCCGGCATACATGCGCCTGATCCTAGCGATACGGCTCCTGTTCAGAAGAGCATCGGCTGTGCCGGGGCGGATGCTGCCACAGGTGCCGGGCGCACCGGCATCCGTCCGAACCCCCTGCCGCTCGCCGGTTCGACCTCGATCTCGTCGTACCCGTCGAGCCGGTGCATGCGGATCAGCGGTCGCACGCGTTTCGACAGCCACTGCCGGTAGGGCTTGGGCGCCTCGGCCGACATCCCCGGATACAGCCCGCGATACGACGACAGCAGATCAGGGCGGAACTCGCCGAGCCACTGCATGAACCACGGCTTCACACCGGGTCGCAGATGCAGGGCGCCGTAGATCACGCGCACCGCTCCCGCCGCCTTGATGCGGGCCAGCGCCGTGTCGATCGCGTCGACCGAGTCGGTCATGTGGGGCATGATCGGCATCAGGAAGACGGTCACCCGGAACCCGGCATCCGTGAGGGCCCGCACCGTGTCGAGCCGCGCCTGCGTCGTCGGCGTGCCCGGTTCGATCGCCTTCTGCAGCTCGTCGTCGTACATCGCGATCGACATCTGAATGTCGACATGCACGCGCTGCGCCGCCTTCACCAGTTGCGGGATGTCGCGCCGGATCAGCGTGCCCTTGGTGAGGATCGACATGGGCGTGCCGGATGCCGCGAGCGCCTCGATGATGCTCGGCATGAGCTTGTAGCGGCCTTCGGCGCGCTGGTACGGATCGGTGTTCGTGCCGAGGGCGACGAGCTCGTGCTGCCAGCTGCCGCGCCGCAGCTCCTTCTCGAGGATCTCGGCGACGTTGACCTTGACGACGATCTGGGAGTCGAAGTCGGCTCCGCCGTCGAGGTCTAGGTACTCGTGGGTTCCTCGAGCAAAGCAGTTGTGACTGATCACTCCGTTGGCGATGAAATCCCCGGTGCCCGTCGTGATGTCGAGCAGGTCGTGCTCCCCCTCGAGCGGAACGATCTCGACGACGCGCAGATCGGCGACGGTCTTGACCGCTGTCCTCTCGACCGAGATGCTGTCGACACCGATGCCGAATCCCATGAGCCGGTTATTCAGAGTGAGGTGGGGACGCTGCCCGGTCTCCGCATCCGTCACGTGCTTCCATCCTCGGTCAGTGAGGAAACGGTGGTCTCCGCTGGCGACGAGCTGCGTGCCGTCGGCGAGGCCGACGCGATACGCCGGTTTCCGGCTGTCCCATTTCGCCGTGATCGTCGTCCTCACGTACCGTCTGTAGGCGCCCTGGACCTCGGTCCCGATGATCTCATCGCCGATCTCGAGATCGCGAAGCGGCCGCTGGCGCCCGTCGGCGCACAGGATCAGCGTGTCCGGAGACAGGCAGTAGACGCAGGCATGGCTGCATCCCCGATAGGGGTTGATCGTCCATGCGAAGGGCATCCGCGAGGCGCCGGGAACCTTGTTCAACGCGGACTTCGCGAGCACCTCGTGGAAGGTCATCCCGGCGAACTCGGGAGTCGTGACGGTGCGGAGGATGCCGGCACGGTTCTCGAGGCCGGGCAGGGCGGCGCTGTCGGTGTCTCCGAGCTTCTGACCCTGCCAACGCATGCTTCATTCGAACAAAGAAGCGAACAGATGTCAAGCCGACATCGAAACTATCTTCCCATCATGAGGCGGTGGACGGCTCGACTCCGAGGGCTGCGGGAAGACCGTTGAGCCGCAGCGCCGTGCCCGTGCGCAGATGCGGCAGATCGGCGCTGCCGTCGCCCGTCCGAACGAGGAAGGTCGCCTGCTCGGTCCACGTCAGTGTCGTGCCTCCCTCGGGTGCGTCCTCGAGCGTCACGGTCACCAGGGAGACCCATCGGGTCACGTCGTCGACGATCGCCTCGTACACGAACACGATCCGTCGGCCCGGAACGATGTCCAGATAGCGCGATCGATTCCGCACCGTCTCGGCCGGCACGCCTGGCAGAGAGAAGGTGCTTCGTGCATCCTCTCCGCCGCCGACCCGGAAGTCGTGATCGTAGGTGGCGCCGCTGCCCGGCATCCTGACCCATCGCCTGCGGCGTCGATCGTCGGCGAACCCAGCGAACACCTCGGCGCGCTCCAGGTCGAACGTGCGCGTGATGGTGAAGGTGTCGTGAGCGATTCCCGGGCCGGGCGTGGCTGGCACCTCGAGTGCGGGCGAGGGGTGCGTCTCTGTCATGTCGGCGTGCCGTCTCTAGTCGTCGTGCGGAAACCCTGCTTGTGAATGCAACACGCGGCGCCCGCGGGTGCTTCCCGCGCGTCGTGGCGAGTCAGTGCGAGAACGTCGCGTCGAGTGCGGCTGCGAGATCGTGCAGCAGGTCGTCGGCGTCCTCGAGGCCGACCGAGAGGCGGAGGTGCCCGTGCGTGCGGAACGGCTCGGGGTAGGCGGCGACCCGCCCGCCCTCGGTGCCGGTGTGCACGATCAGCGAATCGTCGTGACCGAGCGAGAACCCGGAGGTGATCAGGCGGAGGTTCGCGACGAAGCGGTTCTGCACGTCGGGCGACCCCTTCACTGCGAACGTCATCATGCCTCCGAAGCCGCGACCTTCGAACTGCCGCACGGCGAGGGCGTGATCGGGGTGCGAGTCGAGCCCAGGGTAGGCGATGTACTCCACGCGAGGATCGTCGGCCAGCATCTCGGCTATTCGGGCGGCCGACGTGAAGTGCTGACGCAGACGCAGAGGGAGCGTGACGGTTCCGCGTTGGATCTGCCAGGCGTTGAAGGGCGAGATGATGCCGCCGACGTCGACCATCGCGTCGGCCTTGATCGGCTCGATGAGCTCGTGACGGCCTGCGACGGATCCGCCCATCGCGTCGCCGTGACCGTTCAGGTACTTGGTCAGCGAATGCACGACGAGGTCGGCCCCGTTGCGGATCGGCCGGAAGAACGGCGGCGGGGTGAACGTCGAGTCGACCATCAGGAGCGCTCCGCCGGCATGGGCGATCTCGGCGATCGCGGCGACGTCGGCGACCTTCGTGGTCGGGTTCGCGATCGCCTCGATGCATACGAGTCTGGTCTCCGGGCGCATCGCGGCCCGCACCGCATCGAGATCGCTCACGTCGACGAAGGTCGCCTCCAGCCCGTAGCGGCGCGGGAGCAGTTCGGTCCACAGCCGCCAGGTCGCCTCGTAGACGACATCGCTCACCACGACGTGGTCGCCGGCGCGCACGTGGGTGAAGAAGACCGCGTGCAGCGCGGCGACGCCCGAGGCGAGGGCGACGGCTTCTTCGGCCTCGTCCAGCGCGGCGAGTTTCTGCTCCAGCGCGGCCTGGTTCACCCCGGTGTTGCGCGTGTAGAGACCCGGGGCCGTGGCGGACCAGCTGATGTCGCTCGGATCGTCGGGGAGCTGATACGAGTTCGCCATGACCAGCGGGGTGCGCAGCGCCAGCGTCGAGTCGAGCTGGATGCCGGCATGCACCGCCAGGCTCAGATCCGAGAGGGTGCGGGGGTCGTGGCGGTCAGGGCGCGCGTGCATGGATGCTCCTTCGCTCCGCGATGCGCGGATGGTTCTGTCCGATCTTAGAGTGCATAATAAGCACAGGCAATTGCTGATAATGCACGGGAGGTGCAGATGAGCGAGCATCGTCTGGACGAGATCGATCGCCGCATCATCGCGGCGCTCACCGAAGACGCGCGAGTCCCGCTGGTGTCGCTCGCCGCCCGCGTGCATCTCTCGCGCAACGCCGTCAAGCAGCGCATGGACCGCATGGAACGCGAGGGAGTGATCGCGGGATACACCGTCGTCTCCGGGCGCGCGGGCCGTTCGCGGGTGTCGGCCATCGTCATGGTGTATCGCAGCGACAGGATGCGCGGGGGAGGGGTGATCGCCGAGATCTCCCGCATCCCTGAAGTGCGCCGATGCGATGTGATGTCGGGGGATTTCGATCTGCTCGTGTCGCTGGAGGCGGAGTCCATGGACCGCATCGGGGAGATCTGGGAGATGCTCGCCGCGCTGCCCGGGGTGTCGAACACGGTCACGGCGGTCTCGCTCACCCGCGTCATCGACCGCGAGTGAGCGGTGGGCGGATGCTGCGCAGCATCCGCCCACCCACTCCTGCATCACAGCGCGATGCAGGTCACCTTCGGCTGCGTCATCTCCTCGAAGGCGAACCGCACGCCTTCTCGGCCCATGCTCCCGTACTTGGCACCGCCGAAGGGCATGCTGTCGACGCGGTAGTCGGAGGAGTCGTTGATCATCACCCCGCCGGCCTCCAGCGACTCGGCGACGCGCAGCGCGCGGGTGACGTCCGAGGTGAACACGGCCGCGTGCAGCGCGTACTCCACGTCGTTCGCGCGCGCGACGGCCTCGTGCTCGGTGTCGAACGGCATGAGCGCCACGACGGGGGCGAAGACCTCCTCGGTCCACAGTCCGCTCGTCGCGTCGACGTTCTCGACGGCGGTCGGCCAGTACACCGAGCCCTCACGGCGATGCCCGGCGATGACGCGGGCGCCGGCTGCGACGGCATCGTCGACCGCGGCCTCGGCGCGCTCCGCCGCGGCCTGGGAGATCATCGGACCCACATCGACCGAGGGGTCTGCCGGGTCACCGGCCGTGAGAGACGAGGTCCGCGCCGCAAGGCGATCTCGGAACTCGTCGTACACGGGGCGCGCGACGAGGAGGCGCTGGGCGCCCACGCAGTTCTGCCCCGCGGCCCAGAACGCACCGGAGACGCACGCCTCGACGGCCGCGGGGATGCCGGCATCTGCGAACACGAGCACGGGGGCGTTGCCGCCGAGCTCCATCGCGAGCCTCTTGAGACCGGCGGCGCGTGCGATCGCCTCGCCGGTCGCGAAACCGCCCGTGAACGACACCATGCGGATGTCGCGCACCGAGACCAGCGCCTGCGCCAGGTGGCGGTCGCCGTGCACGAGTGTCACGATCTCGTCGGGGAGGCCGGCGGAAGTGAGCACCTCGACGAGCAGCTGCGCGGTCAGCGGGGTGAACTGCGACGGCTTGAGAATCACCGAGTTGCCGCCGGCGATGGCGGGTCCGAGCTTGTGCGCGACGAGGTTGAGTGCGTCGTTGTACGGCGTGATGGCGAGGATCACGCCCAGCGGCTCCCGGGTGTACCAGCCGCGCCGATCGGCCGAGCCCTCGTACGCGTCGAAGGGGATGACCTCTCCCTGGAACGACCGCGCGGTCTCGGCCGAGAGCGACAGGGTCGTGATCGCCCGGCCGACCTCCTTGCGCGCCTGGACGATCGTCTTGCCTGCTTCGCGCACGATGAGCGCCGAGGCCTCGTCGGCACGATCCTCGAGCAGTCGCGCGGCACGGGCGAGGATGGCATGCCGTTCGAATCGGGTGAGCTCCCGCGACAGCGACGCCCCGAGGCGGGCGCGCGCCATGATCTCAGCGACGTCTGCGGCATCGCTCTGCACCACCTGCCCGATGATCTCGTCCGAGAAGGGATCACGGACGGTCAGCAGCGAGTACGCGGGAGCGGGCGGAAGCATGGTCTGCAGGCTCATCGTGCAACTCCGGCCAGAGCGGTCTGGTGCGCGTCGATCGCGATGATGTCGGAGAGCAGGGCGTACGCCGTCTCCATGCGCCCGGCACCCGGGCCGGAGATCGTCACCGTGCCCAGCAGATCGGTGGTGAAGGCGACGGCGTTGGTGGCTCCGGAGATTCCGGCCAGAGGATGCTCGGCCCCCAGCGCGAGCGGCTGGACCGATGCCGTCACCGATCCCGACTCGTCGCGGGCGATCGAGCCGACCAGCTTCCAGCGCTCGCCGTCGGCCGCAGCCGCAGCGACGTCGTGCTCGGTGATCCCGCTGATGCCCGTGCGGCTCACGTCGGCCGTGGTGATGCCGGCGCCGAGGATCTCGTTGGCGAGGATGACGACCTTGAGCTGCACATCCGATCCCTCGACATCGGCGGTCGGATCGGCCTCCGCGTAGCCGAGCGCCTGAGCCTCGGCGACGGCGGCGTCGAGAGAGGCCCCCGCCTCCATCCGCCCGAGCACGAAGTTGCTGGTGCCGTTGAGGATGCCCTGGATGCTCGAGATCTGGAGGCCCTTCAGCGTCTCCGCAGCGAGACGCAGCACGGGAGTGCCGCTCATCACCGAGCCCTCGTACTCGAACCGCACGCGGTGCGCCTCGGCCAACGCCGACAGCTCGCGGCCGGCCAGAGCCACGGGGCCCTTGTTGGTCGTGGTCACGCTCTTGCCCGATTCGAGGGCGGCGCGCACGTGCGAGACGGCCGGTTCCCCGTCGATCGGGTTCGTGAAGGTCGCCTCGACCACGATGTCCGCTGTCGTATGGCGGATGACGTGTTCGTTCTTCGGCTCGGAATCGCCGCCGGGCATCCCGGCGAAGCTCTGGTCACCCGTCATCGAGAGCACGGCGGCCAGGTCGATGCCTCCGCTCTGCATGAGCGACCCGAAGCGCAGGTCGGTGATCGCCACGACGCGCAAGGTGCAGCCGATGTCCGCGGCGAGGCGCTCGCCGCGGGAGTGGATGATCTCGGCGAGCGCCCGGTTGACGCCTCCGAAGCCGATGAGAGCGATGTCGTGGTGGCTCACGGGGTTCTCCAGTTCTTGATGGGGATGCCGCGCGGCGACGCCGTGCGGGGCAGATCTCCATCGTCGGCTCGGGTGATGTCCGTGCGCCCCTTCCGGAACGGCCGCGGACATGGGCGCATTGTCCGCCGCGATGACGGATCGCCCGCTCTGGCCGAGAGCGGGCACGGATGCGGATCGGGTTCTTGTGGGATGCCGCGTCGCCGGGGTAGTGTCCCGGCAACCCACAAAAAGATGCATCATAAACACAAGGATGTGAATATGATGCACATAGCACCCGATTGCGAGTTTCCCGATGACGCCACTCCCGGGGGAGAAGACCCTCCCCAATGCCCTGCCGCACACCACGGCTACCCAGGTGCCGCTGAGGCGTCTCCAGCGCACGATGGACGCGCGGCATCTCATCATGATCGCCCTCGGAGGCGTGATCGGCTCCGGCCTCTTCCTCAGCTCCGGGTACACGATCTCGCAGGCCGGCCCTCTCGGCGCGATCATCGCGTACCTCATCGGCGCGGCCGTCGTCTACCTCGTCATGGCGTGCCTCGGTGAGCTCGCTATCGCCTACCCGGTCTCCGGGGCGTTCCACATCTACGCCGCGCGCTCGATCGGCCCCGCAACGGGCTTCACGACCGCGTGGCTCTACTGGCTGTGCTGGGTGGTGGCGCTCGGATCCGAGTTCACCGCCGCCGGTATCCTCATGCAGCGATGGTTCCCCGGCGTCGCCGTCTGGGTCTGGTGCCTCGTCTTCGCCGCCGTGCTCTTCATCCTGAACGCGATCTCGGCGCGAGTCTTCGGCGAAGCCGAGTTCTGGTTCTCCCTCGTCAAGGTCGTCGCGATCGTCGCGCTGATCGTCCTGGGCGCCGCGGCGGTCTTCGGCTTCACGCCGCTGTCAGCCGAGCATCCTCCTGCCCTGCTCTTCAGCAACTTCGAGACACCTGGCGGGCTCTTCCCCAACGGATTCAGCGGCGTCCTCATCACCTCGCTCGCCGTCTTCTACGCCTTCAGCGGCTCGGAGCTCATCGGAGTCGCCGCCGGCGAGACCAAGGACCCGGCGAAGAACATCCCGAAGGCCCTGCGATCGACGGTGCTCCGGCTGGTCGTGCTCTTCGTCGGCGCGATCACGGTGGTCGCCGCGATCCTCCCGTATGACCAGGCCGGCGTCACGAGCAGCCCCTTCGTCGACGTCTTCCAGTACGTCGGGGTGCCGTTCGCGGCCGACATCATGAACTTCGTCATCATCACCGCGCTCCTCTCGGCGGGGAACAGCGGGCTCTTCTCCTGTGCGCGCATGCTGTTCTCCCTTGCCGAGGAAGGGCACGCTCCGAAGGCGCTGACCCGCCTCACGAAGCGCGGAGTTCCGATCATCGCTCTCAGCGTCAGCATCCTGATCGGCATGGTCTCGCTGCTCACCAGTGTCATCGCCGCGGGAACCGTGTACCTCGTGCTCGTGTCGATCGCGGGTTTCGCGGTCGTGGCGGTGTGGATGTCGATCGTCGCCTCGCTGTACTTCCACCGGCGAAAGTTCGTCAGAGAGGGCGGGCGCGTCGCCGACCTCGCGTACCGCACCCCGCTGTACCCGGTTCTGCCGATCGTCGCCTTCGCACTTCTGCTGGTCTCGGTCATCGCGATCGCCTTCGACCCGAACCAGGTCGCCGCGCTCTACTTCGGCCTGCCGTTCGTCGGCGCGTGCTACCTGTACTTCTGGTGGCGGCACGGACGCAAGGGCCACGCGACTGCCGTGGACCACGAGTCCGAATCCGACGGGGTCTGACTGCTCCGCACTGATCGACGGACGAGCGGGACGCTCCTGCGCAGGGGGCGGCGGCCACGCCGGCCCCTGCGGTTAGGCTGGCGGTCTCGACGCGTGGAGGAGATCGCACGGTGGCATCATCATCGCTGACCCAGGGGCTCGCCCTCCTGGCCGCCGCCGTCGAACAGGAACGCTCCGCTCGTCCCGGTGTCACGGCTTCCCGCCTCGCGGAGTACACGGGCATCGAGCGGAGCCGGGTCTCCCGCCTCAGCCGCGAGCTGAGCGAGCGGCGGCTTCTCGAGCGCGACGGCGACGCGCTCTTCACCGCCGGCGCGGAGTTCTTCCGCACTGCGGCTGCGCTCAACGTGTCCTGGCTGCGGGAGTCGCGTGTCGCGCTCCGCTCCCTCGCATCCGCTCTCGGCATGAACGCGTTCATCACCGTCGCCGAGGGAGTGCGCGGCGTGGTCCTGAGGCACGAGACCGCCGCGGAGGGTCCCGATCGCTCCCTCAGGGACGGCCTGGTGACGCCGATCTGGTGCACCGGAGCAGGGCGGGCGCTGCTGTGGGATCACGGCCGCGCCGACATCGAGACCCTGCTCCGCGACGTGCAGTTCGTCGGGGTGGGCGGACCGACTGCGCCACGTTCTGCGGACGAGGTCGAGCGGATGCAGGAGCGCGACCGTGCGGCCGGATTGATCTCCGCACGGGAGGAGTACGACCAGGGCGTGGACGAGTTCGCTCTTCCCATCCGGCATGGCGGCGCGGTCATCGCCTCGATCGCCGTGCGCGGCCGGCACACGGCCAAGGGGCCGAGCCGGCGGACCAGGATGCTGCTCGAGCAGTTCTCGCAGCAGCTCAGCGATATCGCAGAGCGCGGCTGAGCCTCATCTCACGCGCTTCGCGGCGCACCGAGGGCGTCTGAGAGGGCGGTCGCCGCGCGGGCGCACGCCGCACCGCACTCGGCCGCACGCGCCGACATCGCCTCGCGTGCACCCACCACCTGGATCGCGGCGACGACCTCTCCGCGGAAGTCCCAGACGGGAGCCGCGACCGAGTACAGCTCCGCCTCCGCCTCCTGATCGACGATCGAGTAGCCGCGGCTGCGATCGTCATCGAGCCTCGACAGGAACTCCTCGATCGACAGCGGCGTCCGCGGCCCTTGCGGCGAGAACTCGGTCGTCTCGAAGACGGCGCGGACCTCTTCGTCGGCCGCGTCCCAGAGCGTCGCCCGCCCGGCATCACTGCAGTAGGCGGGATATGCGCGCCCGATCCACGAGCCGATCATCCGCGAGGCAGCTGGCAGGCTCTCGAGCATCGTGAGCGTCGTCGCGCCCTGCAGCACGCTCAGGAACGCGGCCTCGCCCAGCTCGGCGGAGAGGCTCTGCAGCACAGCGAGGCCGTGCACGCGCATCCTCTGCGCCGTGAGCTCCTGCGCGGTCGCGTACCACCCCCAGGCGAGATCGAAGGAGCGATCGGCGCGACGCTCGATCAGGCCGCTGTCGGCCAGAGTGGCCAGGGTGCGCGACACCTGGGAGCGCTCGCGGTCGAGCACGCGGGCGATCTCCGCCACCGTCGGCTTACCGCCGTCTCGACGCAGCGCGGTCAGCGCGGTCAGAACGTCCATGCCGCGACCCATGCTCGTCGAAGGGGAGACGGACTCTCGGGCTTGCGGCATGCAATGAGGCTACAAGCATGCGTCCGCGTTGGCGTCGTCCCCGCGGTCGGCGACAATGGAGTCATGCATCTTCCGCGGCAGCCCCAGCACGCGCCGCCGCGTTCCCCGATCCACGGTCCCGCGCTGCCGATCGGGCTCGCGGTCACGGCGATCGGCATCCTCATCGCGATCGGCACGGCGCCGACGAACGGAGCGTCCGCCGAGCAGACGATGCCCGAACCCAGCGTCGTGGAGGCGGTGCCGGGGATCGAGCTGGATGCGATCGCGGCAGCCGATCCGTGTTCCGAGCCCGCCGTGCAGGCGGCCATCGCGAGCGCGGATGACGCCGCCACCATCGCCGCGTTCGGCGGGGGCGAGAGCTTCCGCGAGGCCGTCGTCGCCGGCAACGCCCCGTGCATCGCCCTGAACGACCCCTCGCACGTCTGGGTCGTGGTCAACAAGGCGCGGCCGCTCGACCCGATCGACTTCACACCGCAGCCGCTCACGGCGGCGCCGCTGCAGCTCACGACCGGGTCGGGGCAGGCGCGATCCGATGTCGCCGCAGCCGTCGGCGAACTCGCCGCGGGGGCTGCGGCCGACGGCGTAGGGCAGATCGGCGCCAACAACGGCTATCGCTCCTACGACCTGCAGGTTCGCACCTACGCCTCGCACGTGCGGGCGGAGGGGCAGGATCACGCGGATGCCGCATCCGCGCGGGCCGGGCACAGCGAGCACCAGACGGGTCTGGCCCTCGACCTCGTCGCGTGCGCTCCCTGCGGCGGCATCGAGGCTTTCGGCGCGACGCCACAGGGCGCCTGGGTCGCCGAGCACGCGTGGGAGTACGGCTTCATCGTGCGCTACGAAGACGGATCGACTCCGATCAGCGGATACATGCCCGAACCATGGCACGTCCGCTACATCGGCGTCGAGCTGGCGGAGGCGTACCACGCGGGGGGCTTCCACACGCTCGAGGAGTTCTTCGGGCTGCCGGCCGCGCCCGATTATCTGCAGTGAACAACGCAGGGCCGCAGCATCCGCCGATCGCGGTACTGAGTCTCACCAAATGTGGAATCAGTTCTCATTCCGACATAGAATCTCGGGAGCAACGACGCACGAGACTCATCGGAGGACCCCCATGGAACGCGACATCTACGAAGAGGACCACGAGGCCTTCCGCGACCTCGTCAAGGACTTCGTCAAGCGCCACGTCACGAACGAGGCGATCGAGAAGTGGGATGCCGCGGGTGAGATCGACCGCGAGACCATGCTGGCGGCGGGAGAGGCCGGTCTGATCGGACTCTCCGTCCCCGAGGAGTTCGGCGGCGCGGGAATGCTGCAGGACTACCGCTTCCGCACGATCGTGATGGAAGAGGTCATCGCGTCCGGTGCGGGCTCGCTCGCCGGCGCCTTCGGCATCCAGGACGACCTGGCCGTCCCGTACCTCGTGCACATGGGCACGCAGGAGCAGAAGGAGAAGTGGCTGCCGCGCATGGCCACCGGCGAGGTGCTCGGCGCTCTCGCGATGACCGACCCGGGCGCCGGCTCCGATCTGCGTGGCATCAAGACCAACGCGAAGAAGGTCGACGGCGGCTACATCCTCAACGGCGCGAAGACCTTCATCTCCTCGGGCACGACGGCCGACGTCGTCGTGACCTTCGTCAAGACCGGCGAGGGCAACCGTCCCGACGCTTTCAGCCTGCTGCTCGTCGAGAAGGGCATGGAAGGCTTCGACCAGGGCAAGAAGCTCCGCAAGATGGGCTTCCACGGCTGGGACACCGCCGAGCTCAGCTTCACCGACGTGTTCGTCCCCGACGAGAACCTCATCAGCGGCAAGGAGGGCCAGGGATTCATCCAGCTCATGCTGAACCTGCCGCTCGAGCGTCTGTCGATCGGTGTGGCCGCCGCGGCCGCCGCGCAGGCAGCGCTCGACTGGACCGTGGCCTACACGAAGGATCGCGAGGCGTTCGGCGAGCGCATCGCCGACTTCCAGAACACCCGCTTCCGGCTGGCCGACATGTCGGCCACGACCGACGCGATGTGGGCGTACATCGACCGCGCCCTGCTCGCGTACAAGGACAAGAAGCTCACCGCGGAAGACGCGGCGAAGGTCAAGTTCTGGGCGACCGAGCGCGAGTGGGAGGTGCTCGACACGGGCGTGCAGCTGCACGGCGGCTACGGCTACATCATGGAGTACCCGATCGCGCGGGCCTTCACCGACGCCCGCGTTCACCGCATCTACGGCGGAACGAACGAGATCATGCGCGACCTGGTGGGTCGCCAGATCGTCGGCAAGCGCTGAGCCGAGGAGGGATGAGAGGGCGGATTCCCCCTCTCTGACATCCCAATATTCTGCCACCTGAGCAGGGATTAGATCCGCGCTGTCCGCCAAATGGCGGACAGCGCGGATTTGTTAACGGCGTATGACGAATCTCGTCAGAAGCTTGCGCGCGGTCGCGAGTGCTCTCACACTCGGCCTTACCGAAAGCGCCCCCAGCGTCGCGGGCTCCACCAACCGTTCGAACTGTTGAGGGAGTGCGATGTTCATCTTTCTGCTGCAGCTGAGGAACATGCTCGGGGGGTATCCCGAGCTGTACCTCTTCGTCGTGTACTCGGCACTGATCTGGGGCCTGTGGCTCACCAAGCTCCTGATCAGCCAGCACTACCGGCCGTACACCGAGCCGCACAGAGCCGGCACGAGCGTGATCATCCCGGTGGTCGACGAGCCGCTCGACCTGTTCCGCGACGTTCTCGGGCGGATCATCGACCAGAACCCCGACGAGATCATCGTGGTGATCAACGGTGCGCGCAATGTCGGCCTCGAAGAGGTCTGCGCCGAGTTCGCCCCGAAGGTGCGCTGGGTGCATACGACGATCGCCGGCAAGCGCAACGCGGTCAAGGTCGGCGTCGAGCTGTCTTCGCATGAGATCTCGATCCTGGTCGACTCCGACACGGTCTGGACGCCCGGGGCGCTCGAGGAGCTGATCAAGCCCTTCGCCGACGAACGCGTCGGCGGAGTCACAACCCGCCAGCGCATCCTCGAGCCCGAGCGGCGGTGGATGACCCGCTGGGCCGACTGGCTGGAGAACTCCCGCGCGCTCTACGCGATGCCGGCGCAGAGCGTGCTCGGGCAGGTGGGATGCCTGCCTGGACGCACGATCGCGTTCCGCCGCGAGATCCTCGTCCGCGTGATGGACAGGTTCATGACCGAGAGGTTCATGGGCGTGTTCCTCGAGGTGTCCGACGACCGTACGCTCACGAACCTCACCCTCAAGGAGGGTTACCGCGCGGTCTATCAGCACACCAGCCTCGTCTACACGGATGCTCCGACCCAACTGGGGAAGCTGTTCAAGCAGCAGCTGCGCTGGGCCCGCGGCAGTCAGTACAACACCTTGCGGATGCTCCCCTGGATGCTCGCGCACGCCCCGATGCTCGCGGTGTTCATGCTCATGGACATCGTGCTGCCGTTCCTGCTCGCCGGCGTGATCGCGGGCTGGGTGTACCGCGCGGCGCTCGGAGCCGGGCACAACTTCTACGAGGCGATCCTCGAGGAGTTCGGCGTCGGATCAGGGCTGATCTGGGTGGTGGCGCTGATCGTCGTCTCGTCGGTGCTGAGCATGGCGATCCGGCAGCTGCGGCATCTCTCGGAGAAACCCAGCGACTTCCTGCGGCTGCCGGTCTTCATCCTCGCGTCGACGTTCTTCCTCATGCCTGTTCGACTCATCGGGTTCTTCCGAATGGGGCACGTGGCCGGCTGGGGGACCAGGGCGGGCGCCTACACCGCAGGTCAGGACGATCCGGGCGACAGCATCCGCGGTGCTGACCCGGAGAGCGAGCGGATGCTGCAGGAGCTGCGCGATCTCTCCGACGGCGTGAAGGTCTCCCCGGAGTCGAGCACGGCCGATCCGGTATCGACGTCGACGGGATCGACAGCGGTTCTCGTGAAGACCTCTGCTCCGCTTCGCCGCAAGACCATGCAGGACGTGCCGGCGGCCGTCGAACGCCGACGGCTGAACCCGAAGGCCGCGTGGCCGTACGTCATGGGGTTCACGATCTTCGGATTGGAGGCGATGTTCATTGTCCTCGGCACCGCGTAATCAGAGCTGGTGGGCTGCCACCCCCGCGGCAGGTCGCCGCGGGCTCATCGGAGGAGCCCTCCTGGTGGTCTCCCTCGTCATCGTCAGCGTCTTCGTCTGGGTGAGCCCGGGCGGAGCCACCCCGCCGCCGAGCGTCGACGCCCAGCTCGCCGCCAGCCAGACGGAGAACGCCGAGCTTCAGGAGAAGCTCGACGACGCTCAGGCGAAGCTGGATGCCGCCGGCAGGAAGGGCGACAAGTTCACCCCGACTCCCAGCCCGACTCCGACACCCGCTCCGACGCCCACGGCGGCGCCCGATGCCCCGACCATTCCCGAGTCCGAGACGATCGTGGTGTACCGCGATGCGGAGAGCGAGGGACAGCCGCACCCGACATCCCCGCCCAAGCCGACCGTGCCGGTGGCGCCCGAGACGGTCACGGCCCCCTCGATCGCCAGCATCCTCGCGCCGGAGTCGCGCTATTTCGGGATGTACACCTCGCAGGCGCCGTTCGATTTCGCCACCTTCGATGATGCCGCGATGGATGCCGGCAGCCGGCAGTCCCTCGTGGGCTACTTCGGCGGCTGGGATCAGACCTACCGCGGCGACGTGGTCACCGCGTCATGGAAGCGGGGGCTGCTGCCGATGCTCACCTGGGAGTCGCGGCCGATCAGCGCGCCGAACGACCAGACGGTGCTGCCGGAATACTCGCTGCCGCGCATCCTCGCCGGCGACTTCGACGCCTACCTGCATCAGTACGCGAAGGACATCGTGGCCACCGGGCTCCCGCTCGCGATCCGGCTGGATCACGAGATGAACGGCACCTGGTATCCCTGGTCGGAGCAGAAGAGCGACGGCTCATCGCTGAACGGCAACGGTCCTGGCGACTTCGTCGCGATGTGGCGCCACGTCCACGACATCTTCGCGGCGGAGGGGGCGAACCAGTTCGTGATCTGGACCTGGGCGCCCAACATCGTCAACAACCTGCCCACTCGTCATCAGGACGTCTCGTACCTGCAATCGCTGTACCCCGGTGACGAATACGTCGACCTGGTCGGCGCGTCGGGATACCTGCGCACTCCGTTCAAGCCGGAGAACGACTTCACGTTCGGGTACACGTTCGACGCCACTCTGGATCAGCTGCGCGCGATCACCGACAAGCCCATCATCATCGCCGAAGTCGGGGCGACCGAGACCGGCGGGCACAAGGCCGCATGGGTGACGTCGATGTTCGACGCGTTCGCCGATCCCGCGAATGACGACATCATCGGCTTCGCCTGGTTCAATCTCGCGGTCACGACCATCAGCGGAGGCGAGCGCGTCACGAACGACTGGCGCATCGATTCGCGGGCCGATTCGCTCGCCGCGTTCGCAACGGGGCTCGCCGATCCGGCTGGTCGCTTCCGCCTCATCCCCTATTGATCCGCTCCGGGGAGCGTCGGCCGACCCGCCCAGCGGTCTCGGCCCCGTCCCCTCGACCGCACGTCCGCACCACCCATCGCTCGACTCGTGTGAACTGGAGGGAAACATCATGAAGACCAAGAACGCGCACCAGATACACATCACCCCGCTGCCGTCGGAGGATCGATCCGCCCCATTGCGGATCAGCGTGATCGGCACCGGCTATCTCGGCGCCACCCACGCCGCAGCGATGGCCGAACTCGGCTTCGACGTCATCGGCGTCGACACCGATCCGACGAAGATCGCGGCGCTGGAGCGCGGCGAGGTCCCCTTCTTCGAACCGGGCCTGCCCGAACTGATCTCCCGACATGTCGAGACCGGGCGCCTCTCGTTCACGACGGATCTGCGAGCGGCCGTGCAGGCCAGCGATGTGCATTTCATCTGCGTCGGCACGCCGCAGCATCCGTCCAGCCATGCCGCCGACCTGCGGTTCGTGGATGCCGCGACCCGCGCGGTGGCCGAGAGCCTCGGCCACGATGGGCTCATCGTCGGCAAGTCGACGGTGCCGGTCGGCACGGCGGCGCGGCTGAGGGAGATGGTGGCCGCGACCGCGTCGCCGGCCGTGCACGCAGAGCTCATCTGGAACCCCGAGTTCCTTCGCGAGGGGCTGGCCGTGGAGGACACCCTGCGGCCCGATCGTGTCGTGATCGGGGGAGCATCGCCGTGGGCGGAGGAGCGGATGCGCCACGTCTACGGCACGGCGATCGCGGCCGGGGCGCCATTCGTCGCCTGCGATCTGCCGACCGCCGAACTCGTGAAGGTGAGTGCGAACGCTTTCCTCGCGACGAAGATCTCGTTCATCAACGCGATCGCAGGTCTCTGCGAGAAGGCGGATGCCGACGTCTCGGTGCTTGCCGACGCGATCGGCTACGACGCGCGGATCGGTCGGAAGTTCCTCAACGCCGGGTTGGGCTTCGGCGGCGGGTGCCTGCCGAAGGACATCCGGGCGCTGATGCACCGAGCCGGTGAGCTCGGGGCGTACTCGGCCGTGAAGCTCATGCAGCAGGTGGACGAGATCAACATGGACCAGCGCCAGCGGGTGATGGACATCACGCTCTCCGCTCTCGGCGGATCGGTGCTGAACGCGCGTGTCGCGGTGCTCGGGGCGGCGTTCAAACCCGACACCGACGACGTACGTGATTCTCCGGCTCTCAACGTCGCCGCGGCCCTGCACCTGAGGGGGGCTCTCGTGACGATCTACGACCCTGCGGCCGGGCCCACCGCCAAGCGGATCTTCCCGACGCTCAGTTACGCGGATCGCATGGACGACGCTGTGCGTGGAGCAGACATCGTGCTGGTGCTCACGGAGTGGGAGGAGTTCCGCGCCGCCGACCCGGCGCGAGTCGGCGCGCTGGTCGAGCGCCGCGCGGTCGTCGATGCGCGCAACTGCCTGCCCGCCGAATCGTGGCAGGACGAGGGCTGGGCGTACTGGGGTCTCGGGCGTCTGGGCACTGCCTCTGCGGCAGAGGTGGGCAGTCGCGTCAAAGCCGCCTGATCGAGCCCGACGAGCGTGCGAGGGGAGCGCCTGATTCCCTCGCACGCCCGTGCGGTCCGCGGCAGCATCGGGTGCAGATGCCTTGAGTGCGCGGCGTTACGGGCGCGAACGCCGGGGTTGCGGGAGACGCCCGCCGACGCCGGCCCTGCGCAGCCGGTCGGCGATGAGGATGCCGAGAGCCGTGGCCCCCACGCAGCTCGCGAGCGTGACCGCGAAGAACAAGACCTGGTACCAGAGGCCGAACGCTCCCAGGTCGAACGACACCCACGCCATCACGGGGTAGACGACGCTGACGACCAGCGCGCCGATGTAGTGCATCCAGGTGCCCCAATAGCGCCAGATCACGAAGAGGAACGGCAGCTCGGCGAACGCGGCCCACCACAGGTTCGTGAGGACGCTGCTGAAGCCGTAGCCGGAGAACGGCACGATCACGAGGCCCGCCAGCAGGCCGACCAGCATGCCGACCAGGGGACGCCGCAGCAGGCGCAGCCCGATCACCGAGGGCAGCAGCCACAACCCGGCCATCGCGACGCTCACGATCGGCAGCACGGGGAAGAGGATGGTCGACAGCCAGTTCGCCGGGGCGAGCAGCAGTCCGCCCGCGACGCCGAGCGCCGCGCAGGTGAGGAGGATCGCGGTCGGGAAGCGGAAGCGTCCGGCATCCGCTCTCCTCCCGCTCGCGCGTGGTCGATTCTGCATCTCCGCGGGCGGGGCGGGATGCGTTTCCGACCACGCGCCGTCAGGAAGGGGGGTCTGGGACTCGTGGCCGGCGTTCACGGCATCCGTCCCGCTCATGCGAGGGGCTCCGCTGCGGCTTCGCGGGCGGCCTTCGACGCGGGAGACGCCGCGCCGATCTTCCAGTACCCGCAGAAGCTGACGGCGTTCTTGTCGACAC
Source organism: Microbacterium natoriense (assembly GCF_030816295.1). NCBI lineage: Bacteria > Bacillati > Actinomycetota > Actinomycetes > Micrococcales > Microbacteriaceae > Microbacterium > Microbacterium natoriense. Next base: position 1,048,637 of record NZ_JAUSXV010000001.1, read on the forward strand.
CGCGCTCGCCGACCAGATGCTTGCGCACGCCCGAGGCGAGCGACTGCTCGCCTGCCGCGTAGGCGTGGAAGGGCGCGTCGGGCAGGGCGTTCGTAGCCAGTGCCGCCAGGGCGAGCACGCCGGGGGCCGTATCGTGCGGACGTGTGATCCACGTGACGTCGACGCCGTCCGGGTGCGGGAACGCCAGGGCGTCCTCATCAGAGGGCACTTCGATGATCGCCGTGCCGACGGCGGTGGCGGGGAGTGAGGCGCAGATGCCGGCGATGGCCGGAAGCGCCGTCTCGTCGCCGACGAGCACGACCCGGTCGGTGCCTCGCTGCGGATTGAAGGTGAGACCCTCATCGATGATCAGCACGTGCTCGCCGGGCGAGCACGTCTCCGCCCAGCGCGACGCCGGTCCGGCGGTGCCGTCTGCGGCTGAACCGTGCAGCACGAAGTCGACGTCGATCTCGGCGCCGGCGTCGCCCGTCGCCCGTCGGTACGCCCGCACGGTGTAGTTGCGCATGACCGGCCGTTCGCCGTCGGGGATGCGCAGGAACTTCAGGTACCCGAACATGCTGTTCGCCTTGGCGGGCACACGCTCGAGCCCGGCGTCTCCGCCGATCGGGAGGAACAGCCGGAACCACTGGTCGTAGCCCATCGGGCGGAACCTCTCGACTTCTCCTCCGCCGAGAGTGACTCTCAGCCAGTGGGCGGAGAGCCGTTCGGTGCGCAGCACGGTGAGGTGGATCAGCTCTGCTGACTCGGGTTTGACCATCTTGCTGAATGCCATCGGGCGCCTTTCAGAGGTTCCAGGAGAGGAGGAAGATCGTTGCGGATGCGGCCAGCACCACCACGATGAAGACGATGTCGCGCGCGCGGAACGGCACCAGATGCCGCTCGGTGCGGGTGGAATGGGCGCCGAAGGCGCGCGAGTCCATCGCGAGGGCGACGCGCTCGGCGTGACGGATCGCCCCGGCCAGCAGAGGCACGATGTACCCCCAGCCGCGGGCGATCCGCGAGAACGGTCCGCGCCCGCCGTGGTGCCCGCGGACGCGGTGCGCGGCGCGGATCACCGAGAGCTCGTGCCCGAAGCGGGGCACGAAGCGGAACGCGGCGAGTGCCGTGTAGCCGATCCGGTACGGCACCCGCAGCTGCTGCACGCTCGCGCGCACCAGGTCGGGGCCGGTCGTCGTGAGCCCGCCGATCAGCGCCAGCGCGACGATCGAACCCAGCCGCAGCGCGGTGGCGAAGCCGATCGCGAGGGCGCCGGAGTAGAGCGTCCAGCCGCCGATCTGCAGGGCGGGGGCGCTGCCGTGCACCTGCGCCGCATCGACCCATACCGAGAACCCGAGGCCGATCAGGAGCATGCCGGCGGGAAGCGCCCCGAACAGGATCGCCGCGAGCCGGCCGGTGAGCCGCGCGCCGACGAGCAGCAACGCGTAGGCGAGGAGCAGGAACGCTGCGGGGGTCGCCAGATCGCGCGCGAACACGAGCAGGAACATGGCCGGCGCGACGGCGGCGATCTTCGAGATCGGGTTCAGGGCGTAGAGGAACTGTCGCGGCGAGGTCGCCACGATCCGCGCGTAGGGGTCGAAGGCGCCGCTCACGAGAGCTCCGCTCGCATCCGCTGCAGCGCGGGCAGACGCAACCCGGCGTCGGCGAACGTCTGCTCGCTCCGGAACAGCTCCTCGGTGGTGCCGGCCGCGTGCACACGTCCGTCGGCGAGGATCACGGTATGGGTCGCGTGCTCGGCGACGAGCTGCAGGTCGTGGGTGACGATCACGATCGTCGTGCCCTCGGCGCGCAGGTCATCGAGCAGGCTGAGCAGTTCGGCGGCCCTCGCGCGATCCTGTCCGAAGGTGGGCTCGTCGAGCGCGAGCACGTGAGGGCGCGTGATCAGAGCGGTGCCGACCGAGAGGCGGCGCTTCTCGCCCCCGGAGAGGAGGAACGGATGCCGGTCGGCCTTGTCTTCGAGCCCGAAGCGGACGAGCATCTCTCGGACGTCGTCGCCGACGGACGGCCCGCGGGCGCCGTGCGCGAGTTCGTCGAAGACGGTGTGCGCGATGAACTGGTGCTCGGGATTCTGGAACACGAACCCGATGCGCGCCGCGAGCTCGTGCGGTGAGGCCTTGGCGGGGTCGAGACCCGCGACGTCGACCTGCCCCTTGGGCGGAGGGACGACGCCGGCGAGAGCCTGGATCAGCGTGGTCTTGCCCGCGCCGTTCGTGCCGACGATCGCGGTCAGGCTGCCGGCCGGGATGTCGAGGTCCACGCCGTGCAGGATCTCGCGGCGCCCCTTGCGCACGGTGAGGCCGCGGGCCCGGATGACCGGGTCGTCTTCCGCATCGTTCGTTGAGCGAGCGAAGCGAGACGAAACGCTTTTCTCCGAGCTCGACGTGGGGTGGACGCGTTTCGTCTCGGTCGCTGCGCTCCCTCGCTCAACGACCCGTGAGCGTGCTCGCTCAACGACCGGTGCGGCCGAGAGGACGCGCCCCAGCTCTTCGGCGGTGAGCGGCAGCGGGTCGAGCACGACACCGGCATCCCGCATCCGCAGCGCCTCCAGCGTCGCGGCCGGAAGCCATACGCCCATCGCCAGCAGTTCGTCGACGTTGTCACGCAGCACCGGGGCCGCTGGGCCGTCGAAGGCGATACGGCCGGCGCGATCGAGCACGATCACCCGGGTCGCGAATCCCATGGCGGCGTCGAGGTTGTGCTCGACGAGCAGGATCGCGCGGTCGCCGGCCGAGACGACGTCGGCGAGTGCGTCGTACACGTCGTCGATGCCCTGCGGGTCGAGGTTCGCGGTCGGCTCGTCGAGCACGATGAGCGGAGAGCCCATCGCGAGGGCGCACGCGATCGCGAGACGCTGACGGCCGCCGCCGGAGAGCTGGTCGGGGTTGTCGGCGCGCCGTTCCCAGAGGCCGATGCGACGAAGAGCGTCCTCGGTGCGGCGTTGCACCTCGGCGAGCGGAAGCAGCAGGTTCTCGGGGCCGAAGGCGACCTCGTCGTACACGGTGCCGGTGACGATCTGCGCGTCCGGATCCTGGAACACCATGGCGACGTGCGTGCTGAGGGTGGGCGTCGGAGTGGTCGCGGCGTCGAGACCGCCGACCTCGACGGCGCCCGTGAGGACGGCCGGAACAGCGTGGGGGATGAGCCCGTTCGTCGCGAGCGTGAGCGTCGACTTGCCCGAGCCGGACGGTCCGAGAAGCAGCACGACCTCTCCTGAGCGGATGTCGAAGTTGACGTGCGCGGGAGCGGGGTCGGCGGCATCGGCGTGGGTGATGGACAGGTCACGCACGCTCAGCAGGGGCGCAGATGGGCGCACGGTGCCCTTCGACAGGCTCAGGGACCCAGGGGTCAGCGAAACGAACCCTTCTAACTTAGCTGAGCCTTACCTATTTCGCCACGCGCGTCCGCCGCCTCCCACGATGCGAGCAGACGCAGCCGCTCCGCCGAGGGCGACCCGGGCTCCGCGCTGTAGATCAGCATCACGTTCCCCGGCTCGGCGGTGAGCGTCAGCTCCTCGAAGGCCAGCACGAGCTCGCCCACCAGCGGATGCCGGAACCTCTTCGTGCCGGTGCCGTGGATGCGCACGTCGTGCGCGGCCCAGAGCTGACGGAACGTCTCGCTGTGCGTCGACAGCTCACCGACGAGGTCCTGCATGGCCTTGTTGTGCGGGTCGCGCCCCGCCTCCGCCCGCATGACGCCGACGCACATCCGCGCCATGAGCTCCCAGTCGGGGTAGAACTCGTGCGATGCCGGGTCGAGGAACTGGAAGCGCGCCAGGTTCGGCATCCGTCCTCCGTCGCCGACCACGAGAGTGTAGAAGGCGCGTCCGAGCGCGTTCATCGCGACGAGGTTCTGCTGCGGGTCGCGCACGAACGCCACGGCCTCGGTGATCGCGTCGAGCGCCCAGTGCAGGCTCGGTCGTGGAGCCGCGGCTTTCGCGACGCGCCCGCGGGAACGTCCGCTCGTCGGGATGCCGTCGGCGGCACGGGCCAGATCGAACAGATGGGCGCGTTCGGCGTCGTCGAGCTGCAGAGCGCGCGAGAGCGCGTGGAGAACGGATGCCGAGGCGCCGGCGATCGCGCCGCGCTCGAGCTTGGCGTAGTACTCCACGCTCACTCCGGCGATCGCGGCGACTTCGCTGCGGCGGAGGCCGTCGACGCGGCGGTTGCCGCCGGCGTTCAACCCCGCGGCTTCGGGGCTCACCCTGGCGCGCCGCGACATGAGGAACTCCCGCACCTCTGCTCGATTGTCCATGAACAGCAGGCTAGACCGGCTGCCCGCGCTGTGGGATGCCCTGCCGGTACACCCTTTCTCAGGGACTCCCACGCGATCGCTCGAATGCGGATGCTGGAGTCATGACCACTTCGTCCCGATCGCTCGCCCAGCGGATCCTTCCGGCCCTGCTGCTCCTGCTGACCGTGTTCGGCCCGATCTCGATGGACCTCTACCTTCCGGCGCTGCCCGCCCTCACGCTCGAGCTCTCGGCTGCGACGTCGGTCGCGCAGCTCACCGTCACGGCGTGCCTCGTCGGCCTCGCGGCGGGGCAGCTGATCGCCGGTCCGCTCTCCGACCGGTACGGGAGGCGGGGCATCCTGCTCATCGGCATCGTCGCGTACATCGCGACCTCGCTGCTGTGCGCGGCCAGTCCCTCGATCGAACTGCTGATCGCCGCGCGGCTAGTGCAGGGGCTCACCGGAGGGGTCGGCATCGTGATCGCCCAGGCAGCGGGGCGCGACGTATACGCGGGCGGCGCGCTCATCCGCTTCTACGGCCGGCTCACCGTGGTCGGCGGCTTCGCGGCGATCGTCGGACCGCTGATCGGCGGGCTGCTGAACAGCGTCACGGACTGGCGTGGGCTCTTCGTGTTCCTCGCCGCGATCGGCGCCGTCATCCTCCTGACCACCCTCATCGCCTTCGATGAGACGCTGCCGATCGCGTCGCGCACGGCGGGTGGCCTCGGCCGCACGCTGAGCGACTTCCGCACGCTCGCGAGCGACCGGGTGTTCCTCGGGGCGATCCTCAACCAGGGATTCCTGTACGCCGCGTTGTTCGCGTACCTCTCCGGCGCCACCTTCGTACTGCAGGACATCTACGGCCTGTCCCCGCTCGGCTATGCGCTCGCCTTCGGCGCGAACTCCGCAGGTTTCATGGTGCTCGGCTTCGTCGCCGGTCGCACCGCCGGCCGTTCGCTGCGCGGCACGTTGAGCGTCGGCATCGTCGTGGCCGGCGCCGGCGCGCTCGGCCTCCTCGCCTCGGGCCTGACCCGGATGCCGCTGTGGGTCGTGCTCGTGTCGCTGTTCCTGCTCGCGGGCGGTGCGGCCGTCACGTCGCCGCCCGCCACCACGATCGCCCTCGTCGAGTATCCGCAGATCGCGGGCACGGCGTCCTCTCTGCTCGGCATGGTGCGGTACGGGTTCGGCGGCATCGCCGCGCCTCTCGTCGGGGTCGCGGGGGCGACCAGCATCCTCCCCCTCGGCATCGTCACGGTCACGTCCCTCGCGCTCGCCGCCCTCGCCTTCGTCTTCCTCGTCCGGCCGGCTCGCGTCCCGCAGCCGATCGCCACGGGGACCATCACCACCATCCATTGAAAGGAACCCTCATGCGCGGAGTAGTCATGCACGCCCCCGGCGACGTGCGCACCGAAGAACTCGACATGCCTGTGATCGTCGAACCCACAGACGCGATCATCCGCGTCACCGCCACCTGCATCTGCGGATCGGATCTGTGGCCGTACCGCGGCATCGAGCAGCTGAACGGCCCGCAGCGCATGGGGCACGAGTACATCGGCGTGGTCGAGTCGGTCGGCGACGCGGTCGTTCTCGTGAAGCCCGGCGACCACGTCGTCGGATCGTTCGTCGCCTCCGACAACACCTGCGAGATCTGCCGCGCCGGCTACCAGTCGCGCTGCGTGCACCAGGTGATGATGGGCGCGGTCGGCACACAGGCGCAGTACGCCCGCATCCCGCTCGCCGACGGCACCCTGGTCGTCACCCCGGGCGAACCTCCCGCAGACCTCGTGCCCTCGCTGCTCGCGGCGTCCGACGTGCTCGGCACCGGCTGGTTCGCCGCGGTCGCCGCAGAGGCCGGCCCTGGGAAGACCGTGGCCGTGGTCGGCGATGGCGCGGTCGGACTGCTGGGTGCGCTCGCCGCAGCCCAGCTCGGCGCAGAGCGCATCATCGTGATGTCGCGTCACGCCGACCGACAGGCGCTCGCACGCCGCTTCGGTGCGACCGACATCGTCGAGGAACGCGGAGACGCGGGCGTCGCGAAGATCAAGGAGCTCACAGACGGGCTCGGCGCCCACTCGACGATCGAGGCCGTCGGAACTCAGGAGTCGATGGACCAGGCGATCCGCGCCACTCGCGCCGGCGGACACGTCGGCTTCGTCGGCGTCTCGCACGACGTCTCGATCGACGGGCTCGAGCTGTTCTTCTCGAGCGTGCACCTGCACGGCGGCCCCGCCCCCGTGCGGCGTTTCCTGCCCGAGCTCATCCGCCTGATCTGGGATCGCGAGATCGACCCGGGCGCGGTCTTCGATCTGACGCTGCCGATCGACGAGGCCGCCGAGGGCTACCGCGCGATGGACGAGCGCCGCGCCACGAAGGTGCTGCTCACGACCGATTGACTCACGACGCCCCACCTCAGCGTCCGCGCCCCATCTGGGTGACGGCGCCCAGGTGGGGCCTCGGCGGGGTGGGGAACGGGGAGTCGGCGGCTCGGAGAAGGAGCGGTCGGATGCCGACGCTATCGCCGTGCGACTCCCGCGCGGTTCAGCGCCGACCCGATGCCGAGCCCGACGGCCGTCCAGGCCACGGGACCGAGCACGGAGATCACGAGGTAGGCGATCTGCTCCCACGCGGGCCTGACCGACAGATCGACCGCGAAGTACACCACGACGGCGACGATCACACCGATCAGGGCGGCCGAGACGAAGAACCGCCAGGCGCCCCACGCGCGGTAGCGGGTGAGGGCGGCAACGCCCTCCTGGATCGCGCCGAACAGCAGCGCGGTGCCGAGGAAGCGCATGGTCCACGCGGGGTTGAACGCGCTCGCGATGAGCGCTGCGATCACATGAGTGATCAGGGCGACGAGCGGGCGGCGCAGCACCTCCTGCGCGATGATGCCGGGCAGCACGTGCGACCCGAGGACCAGGCCGTAGAGGAAGGCCGGCCCCGCGATCACCGGAACCGTGACCCAGCCGGCGATGCCTCCCAGCATCCCTGTCGCCACGCCGATCGCGGCGCACACGAGGAGCACGCGGGTCGAGAGCGCGGAGGAGGGGGATGACACGCCTCCAGCCTACTGTCGACCATCGGATGCAGAGCCTGGCCGATCGGCCAGGAAGCGCCTATGGATCTGGTGTGAGTCCAGGGGCGAGGCTACGTTGAGCGATGGTGCGGCAACCCAGTCGCATCGTGATCATCTGGGAGCAGCACATGGGTCGAACCCCCCTCCGGATGGCAGCAGCCACCACCCTGGCAACGCTGTTCATCGCGTCGACGGCCACCGCAGGCTACGCAGGCGTGGAGGAGGTGACACATCCCACTCCCGTCGAGGGCACCCCCGGGCACTACATCGTCGTGATGAAGTCCGACCCCCTCGCCAGTTACACCGGCGACGTGAAGGGTCTCCAGGCGACGAAGCCCGCCGAAGGCGAACAGCTCGAGACCGACTCGGCCGAGTCGCAGCGCTACGTGCAGCACCTCGAGACCGAGCAGCAGAGTCTGGCTCAGCAGATCGGCGTGACTCCCGACACCAGCTACCAGGTCGTCCTCAACGGCTTCAGCGCCCAGCTGACCGGTGAGCAGGTCGACAAGCTGCGCGCGTCGAAGGACGTGTACGACGTGTATCCCGATGAGATCCGCCACCCCGACGCGCAGACCTCGACGTCGTTCCTCGGGCTCGGCGACGACAAGAAGGGCCGCGGCGGCATCTGGCAGGCGACCGGCGGCGTCGACCGGGCAGGCGAAGGCATCGTGGTCGGCGTGATCGACACGGGCATCGCGCCCGAGCATCCCTCCTTCGCGGGCAAGAAGCTCAAGAAGCAGAAGAAGCAGCAGAACCGTCACAAGGGTGCGGAGCCCTACACCGACGGTACGTACATCTACTTCGACAAGTCCGACGGCGGTCAGTTCAAGTCGCTCATGGTCGAAGGCCAGGAGTGGGACAAGAGCGACTACTCGTCGAAGATCATCGGCGCGCAGTACTTCTACACGGGCGCCGAGGCCGACGGCTTCGACTTCCAGTACGACTTCCTGTCGCCGCGCGACGGCGCAGGCCACGGCTCGCACACCGCGAGCACGGCTGCCGGGAATTTCGGCGTGAAGGCGTCGATCGAGAACGTCGACTTCGGCAAGATCTCGGGCGTCGCGCCCGGGGCGAAGATCTCGGCGTACAAGGCCTGCTACGAGGGCCCCGACCCCGCGGTGACCACCGATGACATCTGCGCGCTCAGCGACCTCGTCGCGGCGATCGACCAGGCCGTCGCCGACGGCGTCGACGTGATCAACTACTCGATCGGCGGAGGCGCGGCCAAGACCGTGCTCGCACCGGAGGACATCGCGTTCTTCAACGCCGCAGCCGCCGGAGTCTTCGTGTCGGCTAGCGCCGGCAACGACGGCCCCGACGCCTCGACCGCCGACCACGCGTCGCCCTGGTACACGACCGTCGCGGCATCCACGATCCCCACGTGGGAAGGAACCGTCACGTTCGACGGGTTCGCCCAGGCGGGCGCCTCGGTGAGCGTGCCCTTCGGCAGCGAGGTGACCGGTCCGTCGATCTACGCGGGAGACGCGGCCGCCTCCGGCGCCGCGAACGCTCAGCAGTGCCTGCCGGGGACTTTGGATCCTGCGAAGGTGACCGGACATGTCGTGGTCTGCGATCGTGGCAACAACGCGCGCGCCGAGAAGTCACAGGTCGTAAAGGATGCCGGAGGCACGGGCATGATCCTCGTGAACGTGCCCGGTGGCGCCGACTCGCTCGACAACGACTTCCACGCCGTGCCGACCGTGCACCTCGCCTCCGCCCACCGCGCTGCGGTGCTTGCCTACGTGCAGGGCGGCGTCGACCGCCCCGTCACGCTGATCGGCGAGAACACCACCGGAGTCACGACTCCGGTTCCGCAGATCGCCGGATTCTCGAGCCGTGGACCGATGCTGGCCGACGGCAGCGACATCATGAAGCCCGATGTCGCGGCACCCGGTGTCGCGATCCTCGCGGCGACGAACAACGCCGCCGACGAGGCGCCGACCTTCGGCATCCTCTCGGGCACCTCGATGGCCGCTCCTCACGTCGCGGGCCTCGCCGCCCTGTACCTCGGCGAGCGTCCGAATGCGACGCCGGCCGAGATCAAGTCGGCCATGATGACCACCGCCTACGACACCGTGAACGCCGACGGCTCGAAGAACACGAACCCCTTCGAACAGGGTGCGGGTCAGGTCGATCCGAAGCGATACTTCTCGCCGGGTCTGCTGTATCTGAACGGCGTCAAGGACTGGACGGCGTACCTCGAAGGCAAGGGGCTGGCCGACTTCCCCGGAGACCCGATCGACGGCAGCGATCTCAACATCGCCTCGTTCTCGATCGGCTCGCTCGCCAGCGCGCAGACGGTCACCCGCACGGTCACCTCGACCGAGAAGGGCACGTTCACGGCATCCGTCGACCTCCCGGGCATCGACGTCACGGTCGAGCCCTCGACGCTGAAGTTCGATCGTGCGGGGCAGACCGCCAGCTTCGCGGTGACGTTCGACAACGCCAGCGCTCCGGTCGAGCAGTGGGCGACCGGCTCCCTCACCTGGTCGAGTGCGAAGAACTCGGTGCGCTCGCCGATCGCGGTGTTCCCGGTGACGGCGGATGCTCCGGCAGAGGCGTCGGGCACAGGCGTCGACGGAACCACGGCGGTCGAGATCACCCCCGGTCTGAGCGGAGACCTCGCGCTCGACCTGTCGGGCCTCACCCCGTTCGAGTTGCTCGCCGACCCGGATGGCCGGGTTCAGGGCCACTCGGGCGACGAGGCCTCGGGTGACGAGAACAAGGACGTGTCGTGGATCGTCGACGTGCCCGCCGGCACGACGCTGTCGCGCTTCGATCTCGACTCGTCCGACGACACGGGCAGCGACCTCGACCTCTCGGTCTACCACGTGGTGAGCCCTGACGATCTGCGCTACTACACCAAGTGGCAGTCGGCGACAGGATCGGCCGACGAGCAGGTCACGCTCACCGCTCCGGAGGCGGGGACCTACCTGGTCGTCGCGAACGTGTACTCGACCTCGGCGCCGATGACGTGGGACATGACCTACGCCAATGTGCAGCCGGGCGGCGAGGGCGCGTTCACGGCGAACCCGAACCCGATCGCCGCGGTGCGCGGCGAGAAGACGAGCTACGAGCTCAGCTGGACCGGTCTGACCTCCGGCGCCCGCTACCTCGGACTCGTGCGGTACGCCGATTCGGCCGTGTCGACCATCGTGACGGTCGACGCGCGCTAGCGCTCAGCGATCGACGCCCCGTGCTCTTCGGAGTGCGGGGCGTCGAGCTGTGCGGATCCGTCAGATCTTCCGTCCCCGGGGCATCAGCCGCACATCGGGAAGCGGAGGCGCGGGGATGCGCACGTCGTGGCCGTCGACGACGCCGAAGCGATCGGTCGGCGCCCCGGCGGACTCGGCCTCCCACTCGGCCCTCGCCTGAGCGATCTCGTCGTGGCTGCGGCCGGCGAAGTTCCACCACATCACGATCTCGTCCTCGAAGGGCTCTCCGCCGAGCAGGAACAGCAGCGCGCCGCCACCGCTCGACACCTCGACATGATCACGGGAGTCGCCGAGATACAGCAGATCGTTCAGAGCGAGCGGATGCTGAGCCACGGCGACGTCGCCCTCGACGAGCATCACGGCGTGCTCCCACCCGGAGTCGAGCGGCAGCCGCACCGTCGCACCCGCCGGCACGACGATCTCGGCGCCGACGATCGGGGTGTGCACGGTGGCGGGGGAGCGCACGCCGGCGAAGTCCCCCAGCACGACCGTGGCCGCAGCATCCGCTCCCTGCACAGCGGGAAGAGCGATCCGCGGCAGATCGATGTGGCGCTCGAAACCGGGAGAGCCGTGCCGGGCCGAGTCCGGCAGCACCACCCAGAGCTGCAGAGCGTCGAGCGGGATCGGGTCGTCGCCGATCGAGTACTCGGAGTGCGAGATGCCGTCGCCTGCGGTCATGAGGTTCAACTGTCCGCGGCGCAGATCCGCGTCGCTGCCGATCGAATCGCGGTGGCGGATCTCTCCGACCAGAGGCCATGTCACCGTCTGCAGTCCGATGTGCGGGTGCGGCTCGACGCGCATGCGCGTGTCGGCAGGGCCGAACCTGTCGAGGAAGCACCAGGCGCCGATCGTCGGAAGGTTGCGGTGCGGCAGCGCGCGCAGCACGTTCATGCCGCGCACTCCGCCGAGCGGCACCTCGCGCGGCTCGAGGACTATGCGTCGTTCACCGACAGGTGTCATCGGGTCTCCCTCTTCTGGGTGTTTCGTACTGCGGGGCGCCGGTGGGCGACGGGCGCGAACTGCCGCTGGCTAGACTCGACGCCATGCGCGCCGCCACCTCATCGTCCCTCTTGGTCGTCCTCGGTGCTTCACTCATTCTGAGCGGCTGCGCCTCCGGCGGCAACGCGGGGTTCTGCGGGCCGCTCCATGACGACAGCGAGATGGCGGCCGTCGTGTTCACTCCGATGATCCCCGAGATGAACAACGGGGACGAGGCTGAGGAGCGGCTCGAACTCGCCGAGAAGCTCGAGCCGACCGCCGAGCTGGCGGACGATCTCGAGACCTGGCGCACCTATCTCGAGGCCGTGGTCGACACCATAGACGACGACCCGGCAGCGGCGCTCGCCGCCTACAACGATGATGCCGCAGTGGCGAAGGCCGGCACGGCGCTCTCCGACTACTACGGCGACGTCTGCCTGATGTAGCTCAGTCGGATCCGGGGGCCTTCGGCCAGCGGATCTCCGCTCCGGGGATCTCGTGCGTCTCGAGGTACTTGGCGATGTAGGGGCAGAGGGGCACGATCGCATCGCCGGATGACGCGGCGTCGGTCAGCGCAGCCTTCGCGAGGACACCGGCCAGCCCCCGGCCCTGGAAGGCGGGGTCGATCTCGGTGTGCGTGAAGCGGATCGCTCCGGGGCGCAGGTCGAACTCGGCGAATCCGGCGAGCACGTCGCCGACCGTGATCTCGTAGCGGGAGGCGTCGTCGTTGCGGGTGACGGTGGTGTCTGTCATGCGACCAACCTACGCCCCGTGCAGACCGTGGGCGCGGGCGGATGCTGTGGAGAACGCGGGCCTGGTGTCGGCGCGGGTCGTTACGCTGGAGGGATGCCGCAGACTTCCCGTGACCCCTACGAGGATCTGCCGTATGCAGACGAGCCCTGGGGCGACGGGTGGGAGCCGAGCGATGCGCCGGAGCCCATGGACTGGGAGCCTCAGGGTGCCGGGTACGAGCCGCCGCTCGACTGGGGTCCGGGCCCGGTGACACCTGTGGCGGCGTCCGCCGCGGGTGCGAGGCGGGCGACGCCGAGCCGCTACGCGACCGCCCGCGAGGCCCTGCACACGGTCTTCGGCTACGACGAGTTCCGCGCCGACCAGGCAGAGATCGTCGAGCAGGTGATCGGCGGCGGAGACGCCGTGGTGCTGATGCCGACCGGCGGCGGCAAGAGCATCACGTATCAGGTTCCCGCTCTCGTGCGCGAGGGCACGGGGCTTGTGATCAGCCCGCTCATCGCCCTCATGCACGACCAGGTCGACGCGCTGCGCGCGAACGGCGTGAAGGCCGCGTACCTCAACTCGACGCAGTCTCTCGACGAGCGCCGCGAGGTCGAGCGGGCGTACGTCGCCGGCGAGCTCGACCTCATCTACGTGGCCCCCGAGCGGCTGTCGAGTCCGGCGACGACCTCGCTGCTGCAGCGAGGCACGCTCAGCGTGATCGCGATCGACGAGGCCCACTGCGTGTCGCAGTGGGGCCACGACTTCCGCCCCGACTACCTCGCTCTCGGCGACCTGGGCGAACGGTTCCCCGGCGTGCCGCGCATGGCTCTCACCGCGACCGCGACACGCGAGACGCACAAGGAGCTCACCGAGCGCCTGCGCCTCGACGGTGCCGACGGAAGAGCGGCCGCGAAGCACTTCGTGGCGAGTTTCGACCGCCCGAACATCCAGTACCGGATCGTGCCGAAGGTCGATCCGCGCAAGCAGCTGGTAGCGTTCATCCGCTCCCAGCCGAGCGGATCCGTCGGCATCGTCTACGCACTGAGCCGCAAGTCGGTGGAGCAGACCGCGTCCTACCTCGTCGCGCAGGGCTTCGATGCGCTGCCGTACCACGCCGGTCTTCCGGCCGAGGTCCGTGCGGCGAACCAGTCGCGCTTCCTCCGGGAAGACGGCGTCGTCATGGTGGCCACGATCGCCTTCGGCATGGGAATCGACAAGCCCGACGTCCGCTTCGTCGCCCACATCGACCTGCCGAAGTCCGTCGAAGGGTACTACCAGGAGACGGGGCGAGCCGGCCGCGACGGCGAGGCGTCGATCGCATGGATGGCCTACGGCCTGGGCGATGTCGTGCAGCAGCGGCGGTTGATCGACCAGAGCCCCGGCGACCGCACGTTCAAGATGCGCATGGGGCAGCACCTCGATGCGATGCTCGCGCTGTGCGAGACCGTCGAGTGCCGACGGCAGAACCTCCTGGGATACTTCGGGCAGGACTCTCAGCCCTGCGGCAACTGCGACACCTGCCTCGAGCCCGCTGACACGTTCGACGGGCTCGTGCCCGCGCAGAAGCTGCTGTCGACGATCGTCCGGCTCAAGCGCGAACGCAATCAGGCCTTCGGCGCCGGGCATCTGATCGACATCCTCCGGGGAGCCTCGACCGAGCGCATCCGTCAGCAGGGGCATGAGCAGATCGCGACCTATGGCATCGGCGCAGACCTGTCCGACCAGGACTGGCGCAGCGTCATCCGCCAGCTCCTCGCCCGCGGCATCCTCGTCGCGCAGGGAGACTACGGAACCCTGGCGCTCGGCGAACCTGCCGCCGGTGTGCTGCGCGGCGAGATCCCGGTGCCGTTGCGCAAAGACACGATCGGCAGGCCGGCGTCCACCTCGCGGGCCCGGAAGGCGAGCGCCGCGGACGCGCTGGATGCCGGTGACCGCCCGCTCTTCGAGGCGCTGCGCTCCTGGCGCGCCGAGACCGCGCGGGAGCAGGGCGTGCCCGCCTACATCGTGTTCGGCGATGCCACGCTTCGTGCTCTGGCCGAGCACCGGCCGGCATCGCTCGCCGATCTCGACGGCATCACCGGCATCGGCGCGAAGAAGCGCGAGGCCTACGGCGAGGGCGTGCTCGCGGTGATTTCCGCAGCCTGAGCGCCCGCGTTCAGCGCTCTGCGGCCCACTCGGGGTCCACGGCGATCGCTGTGACGTGGAGGTCCTTCCGCGGGAAGTCGATGCCGTCGACCTCGATCTCGATCCTGCGCTCGCCCGTTCCCACGTCGGCGCTGAAGATCGCGAGTCCCAGGAGCTTGTCGTAAGACTCGCCGCGACTGGGGTTGATGAAGTCCGTGTCGTCGGCGACCCCGAACACGCGACCACCGGCCTCCACGAGCACTCCTTCGTCGGTGCGGACGACGGGCCAGTAGTCGCCGATGAAACCGCTCAGGTCCGCTGCGGCCTCAGCCTCGACGGTGTCGGTCTTGGAGACGAGCGGAACCGACCACAGAGTCGACTGTGCAGTCCAGTACAGCCGCCCTTCCCAGACGAAGGGAGCGCCGTACGTCCAGGCGCTCACGGCCTCCGGATAACGGATCTCGACCGAGCTCGACGCGCCGGTCGCACGATCCCACACGCGCAGCGTCTGATGCGAGGTGCTCTCGTCGGAGACGATCTCGTCGAGGCCGTATAGACGATCCTGTTCGCACACCAGGGCCTGCACGCCGTCGAAGACTCCGAGACCGTCGAAGTCGGTCGTCTCGGCTGTCACCGTGCGCACGCCGGTCTCGCCCACGAGGACGAGCTCCTCGCCGCAGGCCGCGAGCGCCGTGCTGGTGTAGCCGGCGTCGACCGCCGTCAACTCGTCGGCTGCAGCATCAACGAACGCCAGCTGCTGGCCTTCGGCTGAGCCGGTGTAGACGGCGAATCCGTCGCCGAGGGCGAACCGGCCCCGCTCTGAGGGCGCCTCGCCTGCAGCGGGCAGGGGCAGGCGGGTGAGTCCGTCGTCACGCAGAAGGTACTCGTCCGTCGGTCCGCCGGTGCTCAGACCTGCCTCCGACCAGGCGAGCCCTGACTCTTCGAATCCGCGTTCGTCGAGTTGGACGGAGCGGGTCTCGCCGGCTTCGTTCACGAGTACCAGGTACGACACCTCGTCAGCATCGAGGCGCAGCGCGACGACGGCGTCTTCGATCCCGAAATCCTCCGAGATCGGCGGTGCGTTGACGTTCCTCATCAGTGCCGGGATGCCGAAGAAGACCGCCCAGATCCCGAACGCGACCAGGGCGATGATGCCCCAGTTCCGCAGGAGCCCGGGTTTTGAGACTTTCTTCCCGCCCTCGGGGGCGGCCCGCTTGGCAGACGCCGTCTTCGCAGGCGTCGTCGATCTGCCCCCCGCTGAGCTCATGCCTCGATCCTCTCAGAACCTCAGTGCGCGCTGATCACCGCCGAGGCAGCACGTCCTCGAGGTGCGCACGAAGCTGAGCTGCGACGTCGACGGCGTTCCGATCGTAGAGCCACTGGTACTGCAGGCCGTCCCACAGCGCGATGAGCCAGACCGCCTCGCGCTCCGGGTCGCGGTGTGCGGGGAGATCGCCGTCGAGCTGCGCGAGCCGGAACACCTCGGTGAAGTACTCCATGCTGCGGGCGAAGCGGTTCTGGAAGTAGGCGTGCGCCGGGTGCGAAGCCGGCACGGCCTCGCATGACAGCACGGCGTACACCTCGATCAGGCCCGGTTCGTCGACCGCGTTGTGCACCGCCCCCGATGGCATCCCGCGCAGCAGGTCAGCAGCCCGACGGGCGTCGGCCGTCTCACCCTGCACGCGGATCGCCTTGTCACGCTCTGTGAGCACGGCTCCCAGCAGCGCCTCCTTCGTCGGGTAGTGGTGAAGCAGCGTCGACTTCGAGACCCCGACCGCCTGAGCGATGTCACGAAGGCTCGTGTCGCCGTAGCCCCGACGGGCGAACAGCTGCATGGCGTCGGCGAGGATCTGCGAGCGACGCCGCCGACCAGCGGCGTAACCCGATTCGTCGTCGTGGTCGTCCGGTCCGCCGATGACGAGCTCGGGCAACGGACCGGCGCTCTCCGCAGACGTCTCCTGCTCGCCGGGATCCCGCCAGCCGACGGGCGTGGCCCACAGGGACTCGCGCTCTTCGAGCATGTCGACGACGTCGACGCGATCGGGGAGGTACTGGGCCATGAGCTGCAGGCCGTCCCACCCCGCGATCGCTCGAGTGGTCTCCGCCTCGACGTCGCGATCGGGGGCGATGACACCGTGGTCGACCGCGTCCTGCAGCGCATCGATCGTGAGAGCGCGCATGTCGGCGTATCGTTCGCGCATGCGCTCGTGGCTCGGGTGGCCGGGAGCGGATGCTTCGCCGGTGAGCGCCGCGAACAGCTCGAGATAGCCCGGGGTGGTGGCGTTGCGCGCCGCGAGCTCAGAGAACATGAGCGCGCCGGGTTCAGCCGCTGCGACGACCACGGTGAAGACGTCGGCGTTGTCCTGCTCGAACTGCGCCACGACCTCGGCCAGCAGGTCGTCTTTCGACGCGAAATGTCCGAGGAGCCCCGGGTGGCTGACGGATGCCGCCGCCGCGATGTCGCGCAGCGACGTGGCGCGGTAGCCCTGGGAGACGAACAGCTCGTGTGCGGCGTCGAGGATGCGCTGCCGTGTGGCAGCGGCGCGAGCGCTCCGGGTGCTGGTCATCGCATCCTCCAAGGTCACTCTATCCTCGCGCATTACCAATCGGTCGACATTCACTTACCAAACGGTCGAATTTGAGGTATCGTCGATTGCGCGCCGCGTCGTGGACGACCGGCGGAACCTTGCCCGAAAGGATCTCCCATGACAGAGCTGTCATCGGCGGCGAGCGCCGCCGCTGCCGGAACGACCGGTTTCAAGCTCCCCGGAACCACGCCGGAGAAGACCCCGCGCGGATACACGCCCGGCCTCGCCGCCGTGAACTTCGGCGTCTACCTCGCACTGCTCACGCCGGTCATGGTCTCGATGGCCTTCAAGGTGCAGCACCTCGACCCCGTGAACACCGAGGGCAGCCTCGGGCTCGTGATGGGTGTCGGCGCGGCGTTCGCGCTCATCGCCAATCCTCTTGTCGGGCGGCTCTCCGACCGCACCACTTCGCGCTGGGGCATGCGTCGTCCCTGGATCCTCGGCGGAGCGATCGTGGGCCTCGGCGGCTTCGCGCTGATCGGCGCGGCATCCTCGGTCTGGGTCGTGCTGCTCGCCTGGTGCCTCGTGCAGACATCGATGAACGCCGTGCTGGCCGCGGCCAACGCGACCCTTCCCGACCAGGTGCCCGTGTCGAGCCGTGGCAAGGTCTCGGGCCTCGTCGGCATCACCACGCCCATCGGCATCCTCGCCGGCAGCTTCATCGTGAACTTCCTCCCCGGCGACTTCGAGCGCTTCGTCGTGCCCGGCGTGATCAGCCTCATCCTCGCGGTCGTCTTCGTGGCGATTCTCAAAGACCGTGTGCTCACCGAGAAGCCGGCCGAGAAGTTCACGATCGGCATGTTCTTCGGCTCGTTCGTCTTCAACCCGCGCAAGCATCCCGATTTCGGCTGGACCTGGCTCACCAAGTTCCTGGTGATGTTCGGCTACGCCGGCATCGCGACCTTCCTCCCGCTCTACCTCGTCACGAAGTTCGGCCTCGACGAGCAGGGCGCCGTCGGCGTCATCCTCGCCGCCAACCTCGCGTCGATGGCCGCCATGGCCGTCTCCTCGCCGCTCGGCGGGTTCCTCTCCGACAAGGTCGGCAAGCGGCGTCCGTTCGTCGCGATCGCGGGCGTCATCATGGTGGTCGGCCTCGTCATCCTCGCGGTCGCGCCGAGCATCGCCGTCGTCATCATCGGGCAGGCGATCATCGGCCTCGGGGCCGGGTCGTTCCTCTCCGTCGACCTGGCGCTCGCCACCGAGGTGCTGCCCAACGCGGATGACGTCGCGAAAGACCTCGGCGTGCTGAACATCGCCAACGCTCTGCCTCAGTCGATCGCTCCGGCGATCGCGCCAGGAGTCATCGCCCTGGGTGCGGCCACGCCGCTCGGCGGCTACCCGACCTGGTACCTGTTCGGCGCGCTCGTCGCGCTCGCCGGCGCCGTTCTCGTCTACCGCATCAAGGGAGTCAAGTGACCATGACCGAACAGAGTGGACGTCCCTGGCTCGATGCCGGGCTGCCGATCGAGGAGCGGGTCGGGCTGCTGCTCGCCGAGATGACTCTGGAGGAGAAGGCGGGTCTCTTCTTCCAGACGATGATCGTGATGGGCGAGGGTGGCGAGCTCTCCGAGGGCGATGCGAACTTCGGTATCCCCTCGAACCGCGAGTACGTCGTCGGCCGGCACATGAACCACTTCAACCTGCTCGGCGTCGCGCCGAAGGCGAGCGACATCGCCGCCTGGCACAACAGGCTGCAGGAGCTCGCGGCATCCACCCGCCTCGGCATCCCGGTGTCGATCTCGACAGATCCGCGTCATTCATTCAGCGACAACCCTGGCGCCACGATGTTCGCCGGCCCGTTCTCGCAGTGGCCCGAGCCTCTCGGCCTCGCCGCCACGCGCGACGCCGAGCTGGTTCAGCGCTTCGGCGACATCGCCCGTCAGGAGTACACGGCGGTCGGCATCCGCGTCGCGCTGCACCCGCAGGTCGACCTCGCGACCGAGTCGCGCTGGGCGCGCCAGCTGCAGACCTTCGGAGAGGATGCCGCGCTCGCCGGCCGGCTGGGAGCCGCCTACGTTCGCGGGTTCCAGGGTGCGTCGTTCGGACCGGGCTCGGTCTCGACCATGACCAAGCACTTCCCCGGAGGCGGCCCGCAGAAGGACGGCGAGGACCCGCATTTCGACTACGGACGCGAGCAGGTGTATCCCGGAGACAACTTCGAGCACCATCTCACGCCCTTCGAGGACATCTTCGCCGCGGGCGGACGGCAGATCATGCCCTATTACGGCATGCCGGTCGGTACGCAGTACGAAGAGGTCGGCTTCGGATTCAACAAGGGTGTGCTCACCGGCCTGCTCCGTGAGCGCTTCGGCTTCGACGGCATCGTGTGCACCGACTGGGGGCTGGTGACCGACCAGCCGATCATGGGCGCCGACTTCTCGGCCCGCGCGTGGGGCGTCGAGCACCTGACCCCCGCCGAGCGGATGGTGAAGATCCTCGACGCCGGGGCCGACCAGTTCGGCGGCGAGAGCGAGACTGGTCTGCTGATCGACCTGGTGCGCTCGGGCGAGGTCTCCGAAGAGCGCCTCGACGTCTCGGCACGCCGTCTGCTGCGTGAGAAGTTCGAGCTCGGCCTCTTCGAGGATCCGTACGTCGATGTGTCCGCGGCGGACGCGATCGTGGGGTCGGCGGAGTTCCGTGCGGCCGGCGAGCAGGCGCAGCGCGCGTCGATCGCGGTGCTCTCGAACGATGGCGTGCTCCCGCTGCGCCGCGGGCTGAAGCTGTACGTCGAAGGGATCTCCCCGGAGGTCGCCGCACGGTTCGGAGAGGTGGTCGGGTCTCCTCAGGAAGCGGATGCGGCGGTTCTGCGCATCCAGGCTCCGTACGAGCAGCGCGCCACGATGTTCGAGAACTTCTTCCATGCCGGTTCCCTCGACTTCCCCGAGGAGGTCGTCGCCCATGTCGCGGAGATCGCGGCATCCGTCCCGACGGTCGTGGACGTGTTCCTCGATCGGCCGGCGATCCTCGGTCCGATCGTCGACGCCGCGAACGCGGTCGTCGCGAACTGGGGAGCGAACTCGGAGGCGCTGCTCGACGTGCTGACGGGTGCAGTGACGGCGACCGGAAAACTGCCGTTCGACGTGCCGAGCTCTATGGCCGCAGTCGAGGCGTCGCGGCCGGACGTGCCCTTCGACACGGCCGACCCGCTGTTCCGATTCGGACACGGTCTGTCGCTGTAAGCATCCCCCGTTCCTCGAAACGCCCCCGCAGCCGTCTGCGGGGGCGTTTCGACGTTGGCGGCGCGGGGCTGGCGGCCCGAGGGCGAGGCGATTGTCACGATTCGCTCGCGGTGTGACGGAAGTCTGTGCATTTGCTGGACATACCCTAGGGATACCGAGATACTGGCATGGCATGCGCTCTGCCGACTTGTCGTCGGCGCCTGGGGAGGGCCGCGTGACGCGAACACAGTCCGCATCACACGGGAGAGGCAAATGAGAATATTTGAGGGGAAGTCTCTGCGGCAACGCAGAGCAATCGGTGGGAGCATCGCCGCGGCAACCGCGGGCGCTGTGATTCTCACCAGCGCGTTGGTGCCCATGGGCGCCACAGCCGCACCGACAGATGACTCCGAGGCACTCGGCCAGGTCATCCGCACCGAGCTGCTCGGCGGAGGCATCCTCGATGTCTCACAGGCGATCAGCGGCAACCCGAGCGACCTGGGCCCGAACGTCACGCCGCTCAACGTCACCCTGCTCGAGGGCTTGACCGTCGACCTCGGCGGTGGCCTGCAGCTTCCGCTGATCTCGGGACCCGGCGGCGCCGGTCTTCTCGACCTCGGCGAGCTCGGAGCCCTCAACTCGTTCGCAGGCTCGCCCACGGCGAACACCTCGACGGCGAGTGCGGGAGCGATCACCTCGGACGGCGCGATCGCCACCGACATCAACAACCCCGGCGCCTACGGCAACGCGAAGGTCAACCTGACCGATGTGCTCGAGCAGCTCGGTGTCGCGGGAATCACTGACCAGGTGGTCGACAACCTCGGCCTCGAGCTGGGCGCCATCGCGTCGACCGCGACGGCGACCGGTGCTGCCGGAACGGTCGACTTCGCGTCGGAGTACACGGTCGCGGACCTCGAGCTGAACGTCTCCAGCCCGCTCGTGGGCACAGTGGCCACTTCTCTCGGCGGAGTGCTCAACGGCGTCGGAGACACGCTGAACACGGCAGTGGGGGCTGGGGGAGTCCTCGACACCGTCGTCGGCGCAGTCGACCTCGACTTGGGCGTTCCAGCCGTTCTGCAGGTGCAGATCGGCGGCGGCACGATCGCGATCGACGGACTCGACGCCGCGATCACCGCTGCGACGAACACCCTGATCGCGGAGCCGCTCGCTGACCCGAACGGCATCGTGTCGATCGATCTCGCGAACGGTCTCATCTCAGTCGATCTCGCGAAGATCGTGAACGGGCCGGCGGCGACAGACCTCAACGGTCTGGCCCCGAACACGCTCGTCCTCGACGACACGACGATCACGGCGATCACCTCGGCCGTCTCCGCGGCTCTGGGCACGTTGACGACCAAGGTCACGACCGTCGTCACCGACTTGATCAACAACCTGAGCGTTCACATCACGCTCGGAGCGCACGTGACCGCTCTCCTGCTCAACGCCGACGTCGACATCACCGTCGACGCGAAGCTCGGCCAGCTCACGGGTGCCATTCCCGGCGCCCCGGTCGTGGCAGTCGTCGGCGACCTGGCGGGCATTCCGCTCGGCGGCGTGCTCAGCCTCGTCACCACCCCGGTGATCAACCTGCTCACGTCCACGCTCGCGCCGGTCATCAACACGCTGGTCACCACCGTGACCACGGGTCTCGCTCCGGCAATCGACGGCATCATCAACCCGGTTGTGACCGCGCTGAGCCCGCTGTTCGACGCGCTGAACGAGGTCGTGGAGATCACGATCAACGAGCAGCCGACGCCGGGCATCCTCGGCGCCGAGTCGTTCACGGTGAACGCGATCAGCCTCGAGCTCCTCCCGGGCCTGGGCGCGCTGAACCTCGACCTCGCGTCCTCCACGGTGCGTGCGGCTGAGCTCGCCGTCGCCGCGGTCGACGCGGCGGCTCAGGTCCAGGCAGGCACGAGCCTTCCGGTCACCGGTTCCGGCTGGCCCGCGAACACTCAGGTGTCGTTGCAGCTGACCGCTCCTGGTGGCGGTGCCAACGTCGGCGGTCCGGTGCTCGTTCAGACCGACGCGAACGGCGCCTTCACCACGACGTACCCGGTGCCCCCGGGAACGCCCGCAGCCACCGGCTACACGGTGACGGCGACAGCCGGTACGGTCACCGCGACCGACACGACTGAGGTCACAGCCGGTGGCGGCGGAGACGTCAACACCAACGCGGCGGCCTCGGCATCCGCATCGGCTGACGCCACCGCTGACGGCGACCCGTCCGCACAGGCGGCGGCTGAGGCTGCGGCCTTCTCCGACGCGACCGCGATCGCCTCTGCTGCGGCCACGGCCGACGCTGAGGCGGCAGCCGAGGCTGCGGCCACGGTGACCGCTTCTTCGGAGGCCTCGACCACGGCTGACGCCGATGTCAACGCTTCGGCAGCTGTCGCTGCTCAGGCTGCGGCACAGGCTGACGCGTCGGATGACGTGAACGCTGCGGCTTCGACCGCTGCGGAGGCGAACTCCTCGGTCGCATCCGACTCGGCAGCAACCGCTGATTCATCGACGGAGGCCTCGAGCGAGGCATCGGCGAACACCAATGCGACGGCTTCGGCCACCGCATCGGCGAACGCCGACGCATCGACCGCGGCAGTCGCCGAGGCCGCTGCTCAGGCGGCTGCTTACGCTGAAGCCGAATCGGACGCCTCCGCGGCAGCCGACATCGACGCGAGCGCAGCGGCGGAGACCGCGGCAACAGCGACCTCGTCGACTGCGGCCACCGCCGACGCCACTTCGGCGGCCAACGCCGGTGCGGCCATCGCCGCTCAGGCTGCGGCTCTCGCCGACGCCACGTCCAACACGGAGGCCGACACCTCGGCGACGTCCGATGCGAGCACGTCCGCTGCGGCGAACGCCTCTGCCGCGGCGATCGCCACAGCGTCGACCACGGCGTCGGCTGACGCGGTGGCCGAGGCCACCTCGACGGCTACCGCTGCGGCTGACCCGGACGCGACGGCAACGGCAACGGCATCGGCTGAGGTGAACACCAACGCCTCGGCGTCGGCGGCAGCTTCGGCTCAGGCGGATGATGACAGCAACGCTTCGGCGGAGGTTGCGGCTCAGGTCGCTGCCCTCGCAGACGCGACGAGCGTCGCTACGGCGGCTGCGGACGCCTCGGCGAACATCGCAGCCGAGGCGGCCGCGACGGACGACGCATCGACCGATGCATCGACCACGGCCACGTCCGAGGCGAATGCTGCAGCTGCGGCATCCGCTCAGGCGGCGGCGCAGACGGACGCGACGTCCACGAGCGCGGCTGACACGTCGGCATCGGCTGACGCCGACCCGAACGCGGCAGCTTCGATCGCGGCCAACGCCACGTCGTCGAACACCGCCTCGGCCACTGCTGCGGCTGACGCCACGGCAACGGCCACGGCGAGCGCCACCACGTCGGCTACCGCGTCCGCCTCGGCGAACGCGAACCCGACGGGCAAGCTCGGCATCACGGTGAAGGTTCCGGTCCTGGAGCGCGGCCAGCAGCAGACCACTGTCGGCACGGGCTTCAAGCCGGGCGAGGTCGTCACCGGTGTGATGACCTCCGACCCGCTGGCACTGGGCACCCAGGTCGCCAACGCGCAGGGAACCGTCACCTTCACGTGGGCGATCCCGGCCGGCACCGACCTGGGCACGCACACCGTCACCCTGACCGGCGCAGAGTCGGGCAGTGTCGCGGGTACGTTCCAGGTCGTGGCCAAGGGCCTCGCCGCAACGGGTGGCACCGCGCCGAACGGCTGGATCGTCCTCGGAGCACTGCTCCTGATGTTCGGTCTCGGCACGGCGCTGGTCGCACGCTCCAAGCGTGAGACCGTCACCGCAGAGTAAGTGAGACGCTGACAGAGGTCGGGGTCGCCCGTTCAGGGCGGCCCCGGCCTTCAGTGATGAGAAGGACCTTTTCGATGAGCACGAACACTGAACCGGTGCAGAGCGACGCGACCGTCGCCTCCCGACCGCGGCCGACCTGGTGGGTGAAGCTCATCGCCTTCGCCGCGTGCCTATTGACGCTCTGGCATGTCGGGGCGTCGTTCCTGTGGATCGCGCCGTACTCGGCGCTGCGTGAGATCCCCACCCAGAACGTGCTCGCGAGCTACATGCTGCCCATGTTCGGCCAGTCCTGGAGCGTCTTCGCCCCAGAGCCGATCAACGGCGACTACCACTTCAACGTCCGCGCCCTCATCGAGAAGGACGGCGAGGAGACCGAGACCGGCTGGGTCAGCGCGACCGACGTCGAACTCTCGATGATCCGCTACAACCTGTTCCCCCCTCGCGCCGGCATCCAGTCCAGCGAGGTCGCGAGCAACCAGATGAACGCCTACAACGACCTCAGCGGCGAACAGCAGGCCGTTGCCGCGCTCGACTTCGACGAGGATGACTGGGAGGACTGGATGGTCCGCTCCTTCGACAAGCTCGAGGGCGACGACAACCCCGACACGACCGAGTACATGGCGGCGGAGCATCTGGCCACCGCGTACGCCACCCAGGTCGCCTACGCGATCTGGGGAGCGGATGCCGTCGTCAAGGTGCAGTACCGCGTGAGCCGGCAGAACGTGGTCCCGTTCGCCCAGCGCAACAATCCCAATGCGCAGCGCCCCGACCCCACTTTCGCGACGACAGGCTGGCGCCTGCCGATCGAAGAGAAGGGGCAGAGCCGCGAGGACTTCGCCGACGTCTTCCGCGCCCAGTTCGAGAGGACCCAGCAGTGACCGTCGCGCCCGACACCAAGAAGAAGGCGGATGCTGCGCCCACGAAGTCTGCGTCGAAGGCATCCGCTCCGCAGAAGAAGAATGCACCGGAGCCCGAGACTCCGCAGGCGTCGCTGCCCGCGCGTCTGCTGACCTTCGCCGCCTCGATGATCGCCGGCTTCTGGAACATGGTGCTGTCGGCGGTCGACCGCATCTCGGCATTCGTGTTCGATTGGCTGTTCGGCGGCAAGAAGGCGCTGTACGGCCTCGCCGTGACCCGCATACTGTTCGGCGTCACCGCGCTCGGGCTGCTGGCGTCGAACTTCGGCACGCGGCTCTACACGTTCGGTGCGGGTTCCGCCTGGAACGGCGAGATGGTCGAGCCGGTCAGCGATTTCCCGAAGATCTGGGTGTTCAGCGCGTTCCACGCCGCGATGGGCAACGACGCCGTCTACACCGCGCTGTACGTGCTGCTGGCCGTGCTCGCCGTGCTGTTCGTGCTCGGCTGGCGTTTCCGCATCGTGCTTCCGATCTTCTTCTGCATGTGGGTGGGCTTCATCGAGGCCAACGACATGGTCGGCGATCAGGGCGACAACATGTTCCGCATCGCGCTGCTCCTGCTGTTCTTCGCAGACCCCGCCGCTCGCTGGTCGCTCGACGCCCGTCGTCGTGCGAAGAGCGGGGAGTGGTTCGCTCCAGGCAGCCAGCCGGCTCTGCTCGGCACCGTGTTCCACAACCTCGCACTGGTCGCGCTCACCGCGCAGGTCTGCTTCGTCTACGCGTCCGGCGCGCTGTTCAAGGCCGGCGGCGCTCCGTGGGAGCAGGGATACGCGGTCTACAACCCGCTGCACACCATGCGGTTCGGCACCTGGCCGGTGCTCAGCGACCTCGTCACGACCTGGGGACCCATGGTCGTGCTCTTCAGCTGGGGATCGATCCTGCTGCAGGTGGCGTTCCCGCTCGCGCTGCTCACGCGGCCGACCCGGCTCATCGCACTCGTCGGCATCCTGTCCTTCCACGTCGGCATCGCGGTGCTGATGGGCCTGCCCTGGTTCTCGCTCACGATGATCGCGATCGACTCGATCTTCATCCGCGACCGCACCTGGCAGCGTCTGAGCGTGGGGGTCGTGAAGCGCTGGAACGAGGCGAAGACCGCACCGCCACCCCGCGCGTCCTCGCTCGCGTAGACCGGCAGCCGCTCGTGGGTGGTCAGATGTGCAACTCCGGCGGCGGATTCAGATGCAGATTTGACCACGCACCGGCGGCGCGATGCGACTGTGGCCCCGCAGGAGCTCCGCGGCGCGCATCGTCGCTCGCTGAGGGAGCCGGGGGACGCGCGGCCGCGACTGTGCGGTGGTGACAACGAGACCCGGCGACGTCGCGGCATCCGCTTGTGTGAACCCCACACGCGAGTTCGTTTGATGTTGTCGCAGACCTACCATTGACGTATCCCTGAGTCCTTTGAGAGGAACGCCATGGTCGACGTCGCCACCGTGTCCGAAGTGAAGAATCCGCAGCTCGATGTGGAGCAGATCAACGAGCTCCTGATGGGCACCTGGGCGCAGACCCGCCGTCAGGCCCGAGAGATGATCAAGGACCCGGCGTTCTGGCGCAAGGACGACCTCGGCAAGGACGAGCACCGCGAGCGCGTGCTCAGCCAGCTGCATCTGCTCGTCGAGAACAAGGCCGTGCATCGCGCGTTTCCGAAGCGCCTCGGCGGCGAGGAGAACAACGGCGGCAACATCGCCGGGTTCGAAGAGCTCGTGGTCGCCGACCCCAGTCTGCAGATCAAGTCGGGCGTGCAGTGGGGCCTGTTCGGCTCGGCAGTGTTGCAGCTCGGCACCGCCGAGCATCACGACAAGTGGCTTCCGGGCATCATGAGCCTCGAGATCCCTGGCGCCTTCGCGATGACCGAGATCGGCCACGGCTCCGATGTCGCCTCGGTGGGCACCACCGCGACCTACGATCCCGCGACCGAGGAGTTCGTGATCCACACGCCGTTCCGCGCGGCGACCAAGGAGTATCTCGGCAACGCCGCCCTGCACGGCATCGCCGCAACGGTCTTCGCTCAACTGATCACGAACGGGGTCAATCACGGCGTGCACTGCTTCTACGTGCCGCTGCGCGGTGACGACGGCTCCGACCTCCCCGGCATCGGCCGTGAGGACGACGGGCTCAAGGGCGGCCTGAACGGCATCGACAACGGCCGGCTCAGCTTCGACCACGTGCGCATCCCCCGCACGAACCTGCTGAACCGCTACGGTGACGTCGCCGCCGACGGCACCTATTCGAGCGCGATCGACAGCCCTGGCCGCCGATTCTTCACGATGCTCGGCACCCTCGTGCAGGGTCGCGTGTCGCTCGACGGCGCCGCCTCGTGGGCCTCGGCCCTCGGTCTGAAGATCGCAATCACGTACGCCACCGAGCGCCGCCAGTTCGGCGGCGCCGATGGCCAGGAGGTCGTTCTCCTCGACTACGGCAAGCACCAGCGCCGTCTGCTGCCGCGGCTCGCGACGACCTACGCGCAGATCTTCGCGCACGACGAGTTCCTGCAGAAGTTCGACGGCGTCTTCTCGGGTCGCACCGACACCCCGGACGATCGCGAAGACCTCGAGACTCTGGCCGCTGCTCTCAAGCCGCTGTCGACGTGGCATGCGCTCGACACGCTGCAGGAGGCCCGGGAGGCCTGCGGCGGCGCCGGGTTCATGTTCGAGAACCGTCTGGTGGGCCTGCGCGCAGATCTCGACATCTACGTCACCTTCGAAGGCGACAACAACGTGCTGCTGCAGCTGGTCGGCAAGCGTCTGCTCACTGACTACGCCGCGCAGTTCAAGGGAAAGGATGCTGCCGCACTCGCCAAGTTCGCGGTCGGTCAGACCGCGGGCAAGGTCTTCCACGGCGCCGGCCTCCGGCAGCTCGGCCAGGCCGTCGCCGACCTCGGCTCGACCGCCCGCTCTGTCGAGAACGGACTTCGCGAGGAACAGCAGCACGAGCTCCTCACCGGCCGCGTGCAGCAGATGATCGCGGACATCGCGGGACGGCTGCGTGCCGCCGGCAAGGACAAGGAGCTCGGCGCGCGCCTGTTCAACGAGAATCAGGCAGAGCTCATCGAAGCCGCGCGCGCCCACGGCGAGCTGCTGCAGTGGGAGGCGTTCACCGACGGCGTGAATCGTGCGACGGATGCCGACACCAAGAAGGTTCTGACCTGGCTGCGCGATCTGTTCGGTCTGCAGCTGGTCGAGAAGCACCTGGCCTGGTACCTCATCAACGGGCGACTGTCGACGCAGCGCGCCGCAGCCGTGTCGAGCTACATCGACCGCCTGTGCGCGCGCCTGCGCCCGTACGCTCTCGATCTCGTCGACGCGTTCGGATACGAGCAGGAGCACCTGCGCGCCCCGATCGCGAGCGGTGCGGAGAAGATCAGGCAGGACGAGGCCCGGGCGTACTACGCCGAGCTCGCAGCATCCGGCAACGCCCCCGTGCAGGAGAAGGCGCTCAAGGCCAAGAAGCGCTGACGCTGCTCACTCGATGACGTGGCGCCTGCCATCGGATTCCTGCGCGGATTCAGACGACGGGCGCCACCTCAGTCATCCCCGAGCAGGCAGTGGGGCTGACCGGTGGTTACGGCTGCGCGTGGGGCTGACCGGGATATGCCGGCGGCTGCGCGGGCGGATAGGTCTGCGCCGGCTGAGCTGCTGGGTAGGGCTGAGCCGGCGGGTAGGGGTAGGGCTGCGCATACGGGCCGATCGGTGCACCTCCGACTCTGGCCCGGCGTCGGGCCCGCAGCAGCACGACCGTGAACAGCACGTAGCTCAGCGCGGCAGCGACGCCGGCGCCCGTCAGCAGCAGCGGAAGGAGCGCGCGGCTCAGATCCATGGACGTGCGGAAGATCAGATCGTAGAACCCGCTCACCGGCGTCAGCGACATCGGCGTGATGATCAGCAGCACGAGTGCCGGCAGGAGCAGGGCGAACGGCGACCATCGGGTGGTCATGATGCCCGCGACGATCAGGATGACGCCGGCGAGGACCGAGGCGGCCGCGTCGATCGCGAAGTCGAACCGGAACTGCTGGAGGGCGACGAGCGTGCCCCTGGCGAGTCCCAAGGTGAGCAACCAGGCGCCGGCGATGAGCAGAACAGGTGCGACGAAGAGCCCGACGACGCTCAGAGCGGTGTTCGGCCGTGCGGGGTACCTCTTCGAGAGCAGCAGCACGAGCCCCATGGCCCCGAAGGCGGGGAACAGGGCGAGCGGGATGCCGTACATCATGCCGTCGACCCACTCCATCGGCAGCGGGCTCTGATACATGTCCAGGAGCAGGACGGGGAACAACGCGAGCACGATCGGCACCACGGAGAGGACGCCGACTGCGAGCAGCCCGGCGGAGCTCCAGAACCCGGTCGCGACGACGGCGAGCAGAAGCAGGATGCCGAGCGCCTGCAGCAGGACGGGACCTGCGAACTCGGCGGCGTCGACGCCCCCGTATGCGCCGAAGGCGTACTGCCAGGTCCTCCCGCCGGCGTTGAGCACGCCGACGCCGACGGGTGCGACGATGACGGAGAACACCGCGGTGATGATCCGCGCGGGCACGGTCGATGGACGCATGGGACTTCCCTCCAGAGTCGTACCGCCACGGTACCGCCCGCCCGGCTGCGGCGGAAGGCGACCGAGCGGGCGCGGAACAGGAAGAATGGAGAGCATCACACCGAAAGAGGACCCGATGACCCGCGTCACCGCCTACGCCGCACCCCGCGAAGCAGCCCCGCTCGAGAAGACCCTCATCGAACGCCGCGAGCTGGGCCCGAACGACATCCTGATCGACGTCGCCTTCGCAGGCATCTGCCACTCCGACATCCACACCGTGCGGGGCGACTGGGGCCCGCAGCGCTACCCGCTCGCTCCCGGACATGAGATCGCCGGCACGGTGGCCGCGATCGGCGATGCCGTCACAGCGCACGCCGTCGGAGACCGGGTCGGCGTCGGCTGCCTGGTGAACTCGTGCGGGGAGTGCCGCAGCTGCCTGCGCGGCCAGGAGCAGTTCTGCCTCGAGGGCGCCGTCTTCACCTACGGCAGCGTCGACCGCGACGGCACCGTGACGCAGGGCGGCTACTCGCAGCAGGTGGTCGTGACCGAGCGCTTCGCGGTGCGCATCCCCGATGCACTCCCGCTGGACAAGGCCGCGCCTCTGCTCTGCGCCGGCATCACCACGTACTCGCCGCTGCGCAACTGGAACGTCGGGCCCGGCACCCGCGTCGCGGTCGTCGGAATGGGCGGTCTGGGCCACATGGGCGTGCAGATCGCACACGCTCTCGGCGCCGAGGTCACCGTGCTCTCGCAGACGCTGAGCAAGAAGGACGACGGCATCCGTCTCGGCGCCGATCACTACTTCGCCACGAGCGACCCCGCCACGTTCAAGCAGCTGCGCGGATCGTTCGACGTCATCCTCAACACGGTGAGCGCCGTGGTCGACCTCCGCTCGTACCTCGGCCTGCTCGATGTGGGCGGCGCGATGGTCTGCGTCGGCGCCCCCGGCGAACCGCTCGAGGTCGGCGTGATGTCTTTGATCGGCGGCAACCGGATCCTCGCCGGTTCCAACATCGGCGGCATCGCGCAGACCCAGGAGATGCTCGACTTCTGCGCAGAGCACGGCATCGCCGCCGAGATCGAGGTGATCCCGGCATCCGAGATCAACGCCGCCTACGAGCGGGTCCTCGCCTCCGACGTGCGCTACCGGTTCGTGATCGACGCGGCGACCTTCGCATGACGTCGCTCCGTACCGGGCCCGACGCACGAGACAGATGCGCCTGGGTCGGCGACGACGCGGAGTACCGGCGCTACCACGATGAGGAGTGGGGAACCCCGTTGCACGGCAACAGGGCGCTGTTCGAGAAGATGGCGCTCGAGGGCTTCCAGGCGGGGCTCAGCTGGATCACGATCCTGCGCAAGCGCCCGCGGTTCCGAGAGGTGTTCGCGGGCTTCGACCCCGAGATCGTCGCGGAGTTCGGCGAGAGCGACGTCGAGCGCCTGATGGCGGATGCCGGCATCATCCGCAACCGCGCCAAGATCGGGGCCACGATCGGCAATGCGCGCATCGTGCGCGAGATGGCCGAGGGTGAGCTCGACGAGCTGATGTGGTCGTTCGCGCCGTCCGCATCCGGCATCCGCCCTCGCGGCATGGCCGACGTGCCGGCCGTCACGCCGGAGTCGACCGCGATGAGCAAGGAGTTGCGCCGACGGGGGTTCCGATTCGTCGGCGCGACCACGATGTACGCGCTCATGCAGTCGGCAGGCATGGTCGACGACCACATCGAGGGATGCTGGCGAGCCTGAGCGCCGAAAGGCGACCCCTGACCACAGATATAATCCCCGTTGGGGGAACTGCGCTATCGGGTCGATGCGCCTCTCGCCGTGAACGAACTCGAGGGGAATCGCAGTGGCCAAGCGCACCATGTCGGCACCACCGGTGCTCGCCGGGTACAGCTATGTGCGCCCGCTGGGCTCCGGCGGCTTCGCCGACGTCTTCCTGTACGAGCAGGACCTGCCTCGACGCGTAGCCGCGGTCAAGGTGCTGCTGGCGGATGCCGTCAACCCCGAGGTGCTGCGCAACTTCAACGTCGAGGCCGACATCTCGGCCCGGCTCAGCGCGCATCCGGCGATCGTGACGATCTACCAGGCCTCGATCTCGTCCGACGGTCGGCCGTACATCGCCATGGAGTACTGCCCCGACAACATGGGCACCCGGTACAAGAAGGGCCCGCTGCCCGTCGCCGAGGTGCTCGACGCAGGCGTGCGCATCGCGGGCGCCCTCGAGACCGTGCACCGCGCCGGACTCCTGCACCGCGACATCAAGCCGTCGAACGTCCTGATGAGCTCGCTGGGCTCGCCCGTGCTCGCGGACTTCGGCATCGCCGCCGCGGTCGTCGACGAAGGCGACCCCGAGATCATCGCCATGTCGGTTCCGTGGAGCGCACCTGAAGTGCTGCAGGAGCGGATCTCCGGCTCGGTGGCCAGCGAGGTGTGGAGCCTCGCCGCCACGTTGTACACGCTGTTCGCGGGTCGCACGCCCTTCGAGAGCGACGACCGCTCCGCGAACTCGCGCGCACAGCTCACCAAGCGCATCGTCAAAGCGCACTACACCCCGGTGCCGGTTCCCGGTTTCCCGCGCGCGATCGACGACGTGCTCTCGACGGCCATGCAGCGCGACCCGTCTCGCCGTTTCTCGTCCATGGCCGAGTTCGCCGAGCGGCTGCGCTGGGCGCAGTACGACCTGGGCACCGCCCCCACGGCCTTCGAAGCGGCCTCTGCCGAGTGGGCCGCCGCCGCGCCGGTCAACTTCTCCGATGCCGCACCCCGCGGCCCGGTCGTGACCACCGTCGACGAAGGCGGGCGCCGAGCGGTGCGCGCCGCCCGTCAAGACCGCGGGCCACGTGAACGCGACGAGCTGCCGGCGCCGTCCAGGCAGCGCTCGCCGCTCGCCGCGGGCCTCATCGGCGCCGGAGTCGGCATGGCGGTGCTCGCCGTCGTGGGGGTCGCCGTGCTCATGATGACGGGGGTGATCTGATGCCGATCGGCGATCGTGCAGCCACCGAGACGCGGCCCCGTTCACGCAGCCGCGTCATCGCGGCCGTCGCCGGACTCGCGTCGCTCGCGGCCGTCGTCACGTTCGCGGTCACCGCCCAGGGATACCAGGCGCAGGAGGTTCCGCGCCTGGAGTCGTCGGTATGGGTCATGCGCGACTCCGGTCAGTACGCACGCGTGAACACCGATCTCGCCGAGATCGACACGGTGCGCGACGTCGACTCCCCCGAGCACGTGTGGCAGAGCGGGGCGGATGCCGTGCTCTTCAGCCAGGGCTCCCGCCACCGCTGGGACCTCGATCCCGCCGATCCGCAGGACCTCCTCTCCGACTCTGGCGAGGAGGGCGCACCGCTCGCCTCGCAGCCCACTCCCGTCGGCACCCGTGAGATCGTCTCGGCCGGCTCCTACGTCGCTTATCGCACCGACACGGGCCAGGTCTCGGTGACGACTCTCGAGGCGAAGGCCGCCACCGCCCTCGTCGACCCGTTCGCCGAGGTCGAGGTGAAGAAGGGCGAAGAGAAGCCCACCTACACGGCCGACGCGATCGGGCTCTCGCCCGACGGCATCCTGGCGCTGTACTCGTCCGAGGAGTCGGCCGTCCGCCGCTTCGACGTCACCGAGCATCGTTTCATCGGCGACGGCGACAAGATCTCCTCCGCACCCAAGAGCACCGCAGGCCTCGCCATGACCGTGGTCGGCGATACCTGGGCCCTTCTGCAGCTCGACAAGAGCAGGCTCTGGCTCTCCGGCCGCGGCGATCCCGTCAGCGTCGACCTCGGCGAGGGCGCGCTGCTGCAGAGCGGCGCCTCGTCCGGCGACGAGATCCTGATCGCCGATGCCGACGGGCTCGTCTCCGTTCCGCTGTCGGGCGGCAAGGCGACGCGCATCGCCGAGGCGAACGGCGTTCCCGCAGCTCCCGTCGTGATGAACGGGCACGCCTTCGCCGCCTGGATCGACACCGGCTCGGGAACCCTGTGGGCCGACGGCGACACAGTCCCGCTGACGGTGCCGGACGCCGCACTCGAGTCCTCAGCCATTCGGCCGGTGCTGCAGACCAACGGCGACCGCACCGTGCTCGTCGAAGCGGGAACCGGCCTGATCTGGACCGCGCCCGAGGGTCGTCTCATCCCGCTCGAGCAGTGGGCCATCGAGGACGAGACCGAACAGCAGGAGGGCACGGTCGTCGTCGAGGACGTCGCCGAGGAGCTCCCGCCAGTGGCGGTCGACGACTCCTTCGGAGTGCGCAGCGGCCAGCAGGTGATCCTGCCCGTGCTGTTCAACGACCACGACCCGAACAAGAAGGACGTGCTCACGATCGACCCGGCGTCGGTCGGGGCGTTGGCGGATGCCGGCTTCGGCGACCTGTCGCTCGTCGGCAACGGGCAGTCGCTCGTCGTGAACGTGCGTGCGGCGTCAGGGCAGACGAGCTTCACCTACACGGTGACCGACGGAGCGGCGGTCTCCGAGCCGGCGACCGTGACCCTCACCGTGGTGAGCCCCGACGTGAACTCCGCCCCGGTGTGGTGCGGAGTCGAAGCGTGCCAGCAGGAGTGGCCAGCGCCTCAGCTGCTTCCCGGTGGCAGCACGATCGTCTCGGCGCTCGCGGGCTGGGTCGATCCCGAGGGCGACCCGTTCGTCCTCAGCGACGCCTACGAGACCGACTCCGCGGCACCCGTGATGGTCGTGCCGATGGCTGACGGGCGCGTGGCGATCCGCCACACCGATCCGAACGCCTCCGACGCCGCGATCGCGATCACGATCATCGTGCAGGACTCGCACGGCGCCACAGCCGAGAAGACCATCGAAGTGCGCGTCACCGGCAGCCCGACGATGGTGGCGGCTCCCGTCGCCCTCACCGTGCGCATCGATGAGCCCCAGTCGATCGACATCGCCGACCACCTCTCCGGCGGATCCGGCACGTACCGTCTGCTCGACGCCGTGCAGACCGCTGCGGCCGCCGAGGGACTCGAGGTGTCGCCGAACACCGCTGCGGGCACGGTCGACGTCACGGTCGCCGTACCGGGCCAGTACATCGTCACCTACACCGCGCAGGACGTCACGACGCAGGCCGAGAAGTCGGCGGTGATCCGCATCACGGCGGTGGACGGCTCGTCGGCTCTGGCCATGGCGCCGCTCACGGCGTTCGTGCGCGAGGGCGAGGACACCACGGTCGACGTGCTGCGAGCCGTGCAGAACACCAGCGGACGCGTGCTGATCATCTCGGAGGCGTCGAGCTCGACCTCGCGCCTCAACGTCGGCATCGTCGGCAACGAGAGCATCCGCGTGAGCGGCACGACCGAGAACGGCGAGTCGGGAGTGATCGGCACGGCCGGTGTCACGGTCGCCGACGGCGCAGGCGCCGCGGTGAAGGGCACAGTGACGGTCTTCCTCGCGCCGCCGTCATCCGTCACACGTCCGATCATCTTCCCCGATGCGATCACCGTGCGGGCCGGCTCCCTCGCGCGCATCGACGTCGCTGCGAACGACGTCGCCCCGCGCGGCGAGGCGCTCATCGTGCAACCCGAGGTCATCGGTTCGGGGCAGCCCGACGAGCTGGTCTTCGCCGACGGCAACAGCCTGCGCTATCTCGCCCCGAGCACGCCTGGCACCTATCGCCTCACCTACGCCGTCTCGCTCGAGCGCAATCCCTCGCTCTCCGACAACGGAACGGTCACCGTGACTGTCGTTCCGCCCGGGACCAACCGCGCACCCACGCCCACCGGTCTCACCGGTCGCGTGCTCAGCGGGCAGACCGTCACGCTCACGGTGCCGACGACCGGGATGGATGCAGACGGCGACAGCGTCGTGCTGTCGGACGTCGCCCAGCCGGGCAAGGGACAGGGAACCGCCACCGTCACCGCCGCCGGCGACGCGATCGTGTACCGCGCGCCCGCTGCGGGCGTCGAGGGCGGCCAGGTGGCGTTCAACTACACGGTTCGCGACCCCGGGGGCGAAGAGGGCACGGGGCAGGTGCGCATCGGCGTGCTCGACGGCAAGGTCGACGACGCGGCTCCCGTGACCTACAGCGACTACGTGCGGGTGCAGGCCGGTTCGTCGACGCCCGTCATCCTCGACCCGCGTGCCAACGACCTCGACCCGGCCCAGGGCGACCTCGAGCTGATCGAGCTCGTGCCGAACGCGCCGCAGGTCGAAGGCAACCCCGACTTCGAGCGGCTGAAGGCGCTCATCGACGACAGCACCTCGCTCGACGACGGCAGGGTCGTGCTGCGGGCGGGTGAGACCGAAGGCACGAACTCGTACATCTACACCGTGCGCTCGACCCGCACGCAGAGCACCTCGCAGGGCCTCGTCGTGGTCACGGTCACCGAAGACGCCGTGACCGACCAGCCCACCGTCGCCGACACCGTTCTCACCGCACGCACCAGGGGAGAGCTGGGCGACGGTGGTCTCGATGTCGTCACCGACCGGGTGCAGTGGACCTCGGGCGACACCGGGTCGCTCCGGCTCAGCCTGTGGGGCGAGCAGCCGGGCTTCACCGTGAACGGCAGTCGTATCGTCGGTGAAGCGCCCGCGGAGGGTGCTCTGATCCCGTTCCAGCTGACTGGCACGGCCGAAGGCGGTCGAGAGGTGGTCGCCTACGGCTTCCTCCGCATCCCGCCGTTCGACGATCTGCGCGTGCAGCTGAAGCCGGGGGTCACACCCGTCGTGGTCGACGAGGAGAAGTCCAAGGCGTTCGACGTGATCGACTACCTCGACCTCCCCTCGTCCGACCGGGTCGAGCTCGCGACCGGGGAGTTCACCGTGCAGCGCGCCGCCGCAGGCTGCACCGCGGAGGGAAAGCTGTCGGTCGAGTACTCGGCGGGCGCCGACGCGCCCTGGTCCGACACCTGTCTCGTGCAGGTGCGGCTGCAGGGCCAGCAGCGCTGGTCGTACGTCGAGGTGCCGATCGGCATCCGCCCCGCCGCCCCGCAGGTCGTGCTCACCTCGATCTCGCACACCGTGGCGCCGGGTGAGACCGAGACCGTCGACCTGTACTCGACCATGACCTCCTGGGAGGGCGGTCGCGAAGGCGACCCGAAATCCCTCGACTTCGGCGTCGTCTACACCGGCTCCTCCTTCACGGTCACGCAGAACGGCTCGTCGGTGTCGATCCTCGCGAACGCCGATGCGAAGCCGGGCACGCGTGAAGACGTGGATGTGACCCTGACCGCCTTCGGCGGAGCCTCTGCATCCCTGCGCGTCGTCGTCGGGATCGCACCGCCCGACGCTCCCCGCGGCGCGACGCTGACGCGTCAGTGCGTCGTGACGAGCGCGAACTGCTCGATCGAGGTCGTCGGCGTGGCCGGCGAGTACGACCCGTTCCAGGGCAAGCCGGGGGCCGGCCTCACTCTGGTCTCGCTGGGCGAGGGCTCGCGCTGCGACGTCGCGACCGCCTCCGCATCGGGAGAGCGCGCGATCTCGGTGAGCTGGCCCGGTGGCGGCAAGGCGCCCGGCGGTCAGTGCATCTTCCCGTTCGTCGTCGCGGATGCGCAGGATCGCACAGGCACCGGGTCGCTCACGCTCGATCTGCAGGGTTATCCGCAGGCGCCCGCCAGCGTGACGACGGTCGGCTACACGCGGACCACGGTCGTTCTGGAAGTGCCGCTCGGTGAAGCCGCGAACGCGCACCCCGCCGTCACCTCGGTGACGATCATGCAGGACGGCGCCCCTGCGAACGCCTCGTGCTCGGCGTCCGGCGCCGTGTACCAGTGCACCGTGAGCGGACTCGTCACCGGTGCACCGCACAGCTTCACCGCGGTCGCCGTGAACTCCGTGGGGGCCTCGGCGCCGACCTCGGCGCACACGAGCTGGGCATACGCGCCCCCCGAGGTGACGAACGTCACCGCGACTCCCGTCTATCGCCCCGGCGTCACCGACACCACGCGGGGCGTCGCGGCCCTGTCGATCACGTCGTCGAACGACGCGGCGTCGTTCCGCGTGCAGGAGACCGGCGAGATCATCCAGCGTCAGGGGCCGACGACCACGGCAGACATCGTGCTGAGCCCCGGCGGCCAGTCGGTCACGATCGTGCCGATCAGCCAGTTCCAGCCGCCCGCGGGCAACATCGGCAACGAGGGCGGCGCCTTCCCCGTCTCCGTGCAGGTCGCTGGCGCTCCCTACTTCGACCCGCGGTCGCCGAGCGCGCAACCCGTGTCGAACACGTCGGTCAACGTCTCGGGGATCGCCGCACAGAGCAACGGCAGCACGCAGCCGCTCACCGTGAAGTACGTCGCCTGGCGTTCGGGCAACGTGAGCTGTACGGTCGACGGCAACGGCGGTTTGATCGTCTCCGGAGGCATCGCCTCTGACTCCCCGTCGATCGGCAATCTCGAGCAGTACAAGCGCTACAACGTCAAAGCCTGCGTGTCGAACGGCTTCGGCGTCGGCGAGTCGAACACGACCACCGTGTTCACCTTCACTTCGGTCAGCGGCCCCGGCGGCAACACCACGTACTCCGTGGCGACCTCTCCGCAGCAGAACGGCAGCACGTACACCTACGGGCTGGCCTCGGCGCCACTCGCCGACGGTCGAGGCGGAATTCACGCCGTGGTACCTGCTGTACGGCACCTGGCGCACCGATTTCACCCTCTCGTCGGACTCGGCACCGGGGCAGATCAGCGTCAAGGCGTGCAACAACTCCGAACCCGACAAATGCTCGGGGACGGCGCCGATCACGGCGGCCACCGCCCCCACCACCGTGAAGGTGACATTCGACGCCTGCCTGCCGCTGGTGGACCAGCAGAGCGCGGTGAACGTCTCGGCGGCCGCGAGCGGCTCGTACAGCTTCTCAAGGACCGCCGTTCCCGACACGATCGGCGTCTACGACGTGAAGATCGACTTCACCGGCGCCTACAACACCCTGTCGACCATCACACATCGGATGAACCTGTGCTGAGCGCGCAGCATCCGATCCGAAAGGAAGCCCGGATCTCATGACCATCGCGAAAGAGCAGGCGGCCTGGTTCGCCGAGACGTTCTCGATCCTCGCCGGCAACGTCGAGCAGGCCATCCTCGGCAAGCGCCACGTCGTCGAGCTGGTGCTCGCCGCGGCCGTGACCGGCGGCCACGTGCTGCTCGAGGACTTCCCCGGCACCGGCAAGACCGCGCTCGCGCGGTCGATCGGGCAGACGATCGACGGCGTCAGCTCGCGCATCCAGTTCACGCCCGACCTGCTTCCCGGAGACGTCACCGGCATCACGGTGTACGACCAGAAGCAGGGCACCTTCGAGTTCCACGCGGGGCCGATCTTCGCCAACATCGTGCTCGCCGACGAGATCAACCGCGCATCGCCGAAGACGCAGTCGGCGCTGCTTGAGGTCATGGAAGAGGGCACGGTCACGGTCGACGGCGTCTCGCGCCCCGTCGGATCGCCGTTCCTCGTGATGGCCACCCAGAACCCGATCGAGCAGGGCGGCACCTACCGCCTGCCAGAGGCGCAGCTCGACCGCTTCATGATCAAGACCTCGATCGGCTACCCCGACGACGCCGCGACCATGCGCATCCTGCAGGGGGCGGCGACCGTGAAGCCGCCGCTCAAGGGCATCGCCGGCACCGACACGATCCTCACGATGGCCGAGATGGCCCGTGAGGTGTACGTGAACCCGCTGATCTCCGACTACATCATGCGCATCGTCGACGCCACCCGTCGCGCCTCCGAGGTGCGCCTGGGCGTGAGCGTGCGCGGAGCCTTGGCGCTCTCGCGTCTCGTGATGACCTGGGCCGCGAAATCGGGTCGCACCTTCGTGACGCCCGACGACGTGCGCGACCTCGCGGTCACAGCCCTCGCGCACCGCCTCGTCCTCGAGCCGGAGGCCGAGTTCGACGGCGTCACGGCCGTGGCCGTCGTGGGGCAGATCCTGCTCGACGTCGAACCGCCCCGTGAGAACGGGACTGCGTGAGCTACAGCACCGAATCGCGTATCACGCGCACCGCCGCCGGGACGAGCACCTCGACCCGGACGTCGACGGTGACGCGATACGACCGCACGCGCCGCGGACCGGTCCGCGGCGCGGTGTTCGGCACGCGCAGGATGCTGCGCCGCACCGGACGGATGCTTCGTCGCGTGTACGCCTGGATCGGCGAGACCGTCACCGCCGCAGGCGTCCTGGTCTCTGCGGCCCTGGTGCTGGGCCTGGTCTGTGGTCTGCTGTTCGGCTGGGTCGAGGCGTGGGCGGTGGCGGCGATCGCCTTCGTGCTGCTCGTGGTCTGCATCCCGTTCATCCTCGGTGAGCACGACTACCGCATCGAACTCGCACTCGGCCGCGACCGCGTGGTCGCCGGCACCGACATCGGGGCGGTGCTCGACGTACGCAACAACGGCTCGCGCCTCGCGCTGCCGGGCGTCGTCGACGTGCCGGTGGGCGAGGGGCTGGTCGAGGCGCACGTCCCGCTGCTGCGACCCGAAGGGCACCACCGCGAGGAGCTCACGATCGCGGCGCATCGCCGCGGCATCATCGACGTGGGCCCCATGACCATCACGCGCGGCGACCCCATCGGCATCCTCCGCCGCGAGTTGAGCTGGCCCGAGGTGCAGCGCATCCACGTGCATCCGGTGACTGTTCGCATCCCCAGCACGAGTGCGGGGCTCATCCGCGATCTCGAAGGAACCCCGAGCTCGGTGCTCGTCGACGCCGACCTCTCGTTCCACGCCGTGCGGGAGTACGTGGTGGGTGACTCGCAGCGCCACGTGCACTGGAAGTCGACCGCCAAGACCGGCAAGCTCATGGTGCGGCAGTACGAGGAGTCGCGCCATGCGCGGATCGCGATCATCCTCGATCTCGCCGCGTCGTCGTACGACAGTGATGACGAGTTCGAGACGACCGTGAGCGCCGCGGCGTCTCTCGCC
Organism: Microbacterium natoriense; assembly: GCF_030816295.1. NCBI lineage: Bacteria > Bacillati > Actinomycetota > Actinomycetes > Micrococcales > Microbacteriaceae > Microbacterium > Microbacterium natoriense. The sequence continues at coordinate 1,088,843 of NZ_JAUSXV010000001.1, forward strand.
CTGCAGGGCGTCACCGAGGGTCGCGACGTGTTGTTCGTCGTGAGCAACGAGATCCCCGAGCACGCACGAGCCGAGGTGCTGTCGATCAGCACGCTGCCGACCGTGACCCCGAAGGCGCTCTTGGATGCGACGAGCGGCGTCGACGCCGCCGACAACGTGATGCGCCTCGAATCCGTGACGAAGCTCACAGTCCAGTCCTACCCCGACCTGTCGATCGCGTTCCTGATGACGGGTTCGCTCATGCCTCTGGATCGCCTGAGGATGGCGGCGATCTCGCTGCCGGCCGCCGTGGAGGCGGTCGCCGTGCGCTCCGAGCTCGGCCAGGAGCCGACCCTGCGCAGCGCGCGGGAGCTCGTGGTGATGACGCTCGGCGCTCTCGGAGACCTGCCGCAGATGCTCGCTCGCGGAGTCCTGAAATGAGCGGCACGGCGGCTCGACGCGAGCAGGATTCCCTGTTCAGCGTGCTGAACCTGTGGGGCCTCGGCTACGTCTTCGCCGGCGTCGTGCTCGCGACGCTCGCGGCCTGGCCCGTGTACGACGCGCCGCGCGCGATCGTCGTCGGCATCGTGGGAGGGCTCGTCGGCATCGCCGCGGCCGTCGTCGCCCGGGTGCTGCGCTGGGGCACGCTGCTCGCCGCGCTGCTCGCCGCGGTCGCCTATGTCGTCGTCGCCGTGCCGCTCGCCATCCCCTCCGCGCTGTCGTCGCCGGGCGCGTTCTTCGGCGGGCTGCGCGACGCCGTACTGGGCATCGTGCTGGGCTGGAAGCAGATCCTGACGCTGAATCCGCCGCTGGGCGAGTATCAGGCGGTGCTCATCCCGTTCCTCGTCGTCGTGCTGTTCGGCGCCTTCATCGCGAGCCTTCTCGTGCTCGGCCGCAGTAGCCGGCGCTCCACGTTCGCCGTGATCGTGGTGTCGGCCATGAGCGTGTTCGGCATCGCGTTCGGCGCCACCGGCACCAGCGCCCCTGTCGTGCTGCTCGGGTTCACGCTTCCGTCTCCGCGCGAGTGGGTCATCGGCGTCGCGGTCTTCGTCATCGCCCTGGTCTTCCTGGTCGGGGCGTCCCGCCTCCGGCGCGCGCGGGCGCTGCGCGCCGTCGCCGCGCACAACATCACGCGGCGGGCGGCTCCGGTATGGCTCAGCATCCGCCGCCATCTGCTGTCGGGTGCGCTCATCGTCGTCGCGCTGGTGGCCGGTCTCGCGATCGCCCCTGCGGCAGCGGGCTGGCACGATCGCTCGGTGCTGCGCGACGAGGTCGAGCCGATGATCGTGGTGCAGCAGCAGTCGAGTCCTCTCAGCGAGTACCGGTCGTGGTTCACGGCCGAGCGCGCCGACGAGACGGTCGTGAAGATCGACGGCGACCCCGGTGCCATCGAGCGCATCAGGATCGCGACCCTCGACGCCTACGACGGCCAGGACTTCCACATCGCCGCAGACGACCGATTCACCCGACTGCCGCGTGCCGCGGCCCCCGGCGATGGCCGGGTGCAGCTCGGCATCACGGTGGGCGACGCGTACAGCGGGATCTGGGTGCCGACCCCATCGGGGCTCGCGCAGGCGCCCACGTTCTCGGGTTCGCGTGCCGACGAACTGGCCGACGGCTTCCACGTGGATGCCGACGGAGACACCGCGATCACGATCGCCGAGACCTCAGGCACGGGAGCAGGTCTCGTGCCGGGCGACCGCTACAGCGTGCTCGTCGACGCCCCGGGTAAGCCCGCTTCGCTGACCGACGTGCAGGGAGGGGAGTCGCTGCTCGACGCCGATGATCATCCCGCCCTCGCGGAGTGGGCGGACATGCAGGAGCTTCCGCGCACCGGAGCCGGTTTCCTGGAGCTGATCGAGAGGCTGCGGGCCCGCGGCTATCTCTCGCACGCACTGCTCGACGACGAGGCGGCGGCGACGTGGATCGCCGCACTGAAGGCGTCGGAGGGCTACTCGTTCGCCCCCAGCTACGCCGGACACTCCACGGCGCGGATCGAGGAGCTCTTCACATCGTTGGTCGAACAGCAGCGCAGGGCCGGCGCCGATGCGACGCCCGAGATGCTCGTGGCGGCCGTCGGCGACGACGAGCAGTTCGCCACCGCGGCCGCCCTGCTCGCGCAGCTGTGGGGTCTCGAATCGCGCGTCGTCCTCGGCGCACGCCTCCCCGCGGCTGACGAGGTGCCGGGTGTGCCCGCCTGCGACACCGAGTGCACAGGGGCGAACATGACCGCCTGGGTCGAGGTACGCGCGTCAGGCGGAGAATGGGCCGCGGTCGACGTCACGCCGCAGTACTCGCAGCTTCCGAGTCTGATCACGGAGGGCGAGCAGCTGCCCGAGCACCCGACGGTGCCCGAGCAGCCGCATTCGGAGGCTCTCGACCCGCCGCAGGCGCAGAGCGACTCGCATGACGGAGAGGTGCCGCCCGAGCCGGTCGCCTCCGACGCGCTCGCGGTCGTGCTGTTCATCGCGCGCATCGTCGGCCTCAGCCTGCTCGCGCTCGCTCTGCTGCTGCTTCCGCTGATCGTGGTGCTCGTGGTCAAGGCTCTGCGCAGCAAAGCTCGTCGCACCGCGGCGGACCCGGAAGTGCGTCTGGTGGGAGCGTGGGAAGAGCTCACCGACGTGTATCTCGACCACGAGATCCCGATCTCGACCGAGGGCACCAGGGTGCAGAGCGCCCGCACCGTCGAGCGTCCCGCCGCAGAGCGTCTCGCACGAGCCGTCGACCAGGCCGTCTTCGCCGCGCATCCGCCCGGTGAGGACGACGCCGATCACGCCTGGAGCGTCGTCGACGAGGAACGCGAGGCGCTGCGCGCCGAGCAGAGCCGATGGGCCGCTCTGCGGTCACGGCTGCGCCTGAGGTCGTTCGTAGCCAGGATCGCGCCGACACGGAGGATCGCGTTCGGGAGCCGCCACCTGGCACTCGGTACGCTCGCATTGGCCGGTCCCCGCCGGCAGGAGGAGGACGCATGATCGCGGTCGCAGACCCCAGGTTCCTGGCAGAGGTCACTGCCCCCGACCTCGTCGCGGCATCGGCCGTCGTCACGGGCGTGACCGCACTCATCGGGCTCGGCGTGTACGTCTGGTACGCGTTCGCCCTGTCGAAGCTCTTCCCGAAGCTCGAGCAGGACGCCTGGAAGGGTTGGGTTCCCGTTCTCAACGAGGCGACGATCCTGCAGATCGGCGGTCGGCCCGCCTGGAACGTCGTGTTCTACTTCATTCCGATCGTTCAGCTGTACGGTCTGTACCTCAAGGTTCTCGCGACCCACGACATCAACAAGCGGTTCGGCCGCGGTGCGGGATTCACCGTGCTCGCGGTGCTGCTGCCGCCGGTGTGGGCGACGCTGCTCGCGTGGGGCGCCCCGCCGTATCCCGAGGGCGACCGGCTCGCGGGCCTGCACGGTCCTCGTCGGGTGGGAACGGATGCTGCGCGCGCCGCCGGCGCGCCCTCAGGCCAGGGCTTCCTCGCCGCGCCGATCCCGCATGCGGGCGCCGCTCCTGGTCCCGCATCCTTCGCACCCGCTCCGGGCTCTTTCGCACCGGCGCAGCCCGCGGCGCCGGGCGCATTCGCCCCGCAGGGCTTCGTTCCGCAGCCACCGGCACCGGGATCCGGTCCGGCGGCCTACGTCGATCCGAGGTATTCGGATGCCGCTGCGCCTGATGTGACCATCCCGGCGCTGAACCGCACGAGCGCCTCGACGGTCGATGCGGCCACCGGGCTTCCGTCTCCCGCCTTCGAGCAGCCGGCTCCCCCGCAGCCGGCGCCTCTGCCCATTTCACAGGGCCTGATCGACTCCGTGCCCGGCGTCGCCCCCCACGTGCCGTCCGCAACGGTCGAAGCCGAGCCGCAGAAGCCCGTCGTGCCGGTGGAGCCTGCTGCTCCGGCGGCGCCGGTGGAGCCTGTGCAGCCCGTCGAGCCCAGCGTGCAGTATCAGCCGGTGGAACCGTCTCAGCCGGCCCCGCCTCCTGCGCCGGTTCAGCCCGCCGAGCCGACGCCGCCCGTCTCGCCCGTGCAGCCGGTCGCTCCGCATGATCCGTACTTCCCGGTTCCTGCTGAGCCTGCTCCTGCTGAGCCTGCTCCTGCTGAGCCGACCTGGCCGGCCTCGCCCGCGGCTCCGGCCCACCCGGCTCCCGCCGATCCGGCTCCGGCCCAGCCCGCCTGGCCTGCCCCGTTCGAGACTCCGGCGCCGCCCGCAGAGTCCGTCGCACCCGCTCAGCCGGTCGCGTCCGCCCAGCCGATCGCGCCGGCACAGCCGGTCGCACCCGCTGAGCCGGCTGGCGTCGCTCAGCCTGCCGATCCCGGCGCGACGCCGCCTCCCCCCGCGGCGCCGCAACAGGAGCCGCTGGTATCCGCACCCATTCCGCCCGAATCACCGGCGGCCCCCGACGCGTCAGCTCCCTCGGCCGCTCTCGGGCCGGTCCCCTCCGCAGCCGAGGCGCCTGCTCCGCCCGCATACGACGGCGGCGCCGCCAGCGACGAGCCGCCGGTGGCGCCGGAGCCCGCCGCTGAGGGCGCTCCCGAAGCCCCGGCATCCGATCCCTTCGCCGAGCCGCAGCGTCTTCGCGGCTCGGGCCTGGGAACCCGCGCCGACCGTGCGGCGTCGATCAAGCCCGTCCCGGTGGTGCTGCCGGTTCCCGAGCCCCAGGTTCCCGTCGCCGCGGCGGCGCCCGAACCCGCGACCGCTGATGACGACATCGAGGCGACGGTCGTCGTGCATCGCAGCCGCGGTCCTCGTCGGGTGCTCGTTCTCGACGACGGGCGCACCTTCGCCCTCTCGGCGACGAGCATCGTGATCGGCCGCAACCCCGAGGGCGATCCGGGCGAGCAGCGTCTGTCGATCCCCGACAAGACGCGCACTCTGTCGAAGACTCACGCGCGTCTCGTCGTGCAGGGCGAAGAGTGGCGTCTCACCGACCTGCACTCGACCAACGGCGTCGTGGTCGTCGCCGATGACGGCGCCGAGACCCTGCTCGACGCCGGTGAGAGCGTGACCGGAGCCGGGCGGTTCGTGCTCGGTGAAGTCGGCATGCACGTCGCGGTGGAGTCCGGTTCGTGACACTCGCATCCGTCGTCCTCAACGTCGCAGCGCTCAGCGATCTCGGCTTGAAGCGCGCCGTCAACGAGGACTCGGTGTTCGCAGAGTCGCCCGTCTTCCTCGTCGCCGATGGCATGGGCGGGCACGCGGCAGGAGACAAGGCCAGCCAGGCCGTGGTCGCCGCATTCGCGCCGCTGGCAGGCACGCGGGTGTCGACGGCCGAGATCGGCGCCGCACTCGCCCGCGCGAACGAGGCGGTGTCGACGATCTCGGCCCAGCATTCGCGCGGCGCCGGAAGCACGGTCGCGGCCGTCGCCCTCGTCGAGTACGAGGAGGTGCCGCACTGGCTGGTGTTCAACGTCGGCGATTCGCGTGTCTATCGTCATCACGGCAACGAGCTCGAGCAGCTCACGATCGACCATTCGCTGGGTCAGGAGCTCGTCGACGCGGGCGAGCTGCGTGCTGAGGATCTCGCGACCTTTCCGCAGCGCAATGTCATCACACGGGCGATCGGCGCCGACGACAACATGGCCGACAGCTGGCTGGTGCCGGTCGTGAACGGCGAGCGGCTGCTGATCTGCTCCGACGGGCTGAGCGGCGAGGTCAGCGACGAGGGCATCAGGGCGACTCTGACCATGTGCGGACGTCCCGAGACCGCGGCTGCCGCTCTCGTGCGCCGGGCCAAGCAGGCGGGTGGGCGCGACAACATCTCGGTCGTCGTGGTCGACGTCGTCTCGGGCGGAATAGCGGGCGGTCTGCAGGACTCCACCGACAGCCGCCAGTCCTCCTCGGCGGTGCACACGTCGACCATGCTCGAAGGCACCACGGTCCCCGTGAGGAGGCGCGGCTGATGGACTCCGACGACGACATCCCCGAGGCGACGGTGAGACTCACCCGCCGGGTGCGTCGGCGCAGCCAGGCGGGCGAGGGGCCGATCCCAGCGGATGCCGGCACCGAGGCCGTCGCAGGGGACGGCGCCGACGAGGATTCGCCGATGGTCGAGGACCGCACCGTCGTGATGGGTCGACGCCGGCGTGCCGTGGATGCGGAGTCCGATGACGACGTCGACGAGGATTCGCCGATGGTCGAGGACCGCACGGTGGTGATGGGTCGACGCCGGCGTGCCGTGGATTCCGAGTCCGATGACGACGTCGACGAGGATTCGCCCCTGGTCGAGGATCACACCGTCGTGATGGGTCGTCGGCGTCGCGGCGGCGCAGACGATTCCGAGTCCGACGACGACCTCGATGAACACACGCACATGATCGACGATCGCACCGTCGCGGTGGAGCGGCGGCGTCGACCAGATCTGACGGCTGACGAGGTTTCCGTCGAGGACCGCACGGTCGCGGTCGAGAGGCGCCGACGGACGGATGCTCCACCGGAGCGCGCAAAGGACGACGAAGAGCTCTACGACACCGTGAGCCGTCCTCCGGCTGCCGAAGTGGAGAAGCCCCCGGCCATCTACAAGCCTCGTGCAGCGCCGCGCACACCGCACCGTCCTCCTGCGTCTCCTGGAGACATCGCTCCGACCCGCGTGATCGACGCCGACAGGGTCTCGGTGGCGAAGGCCGCACGCCGGCGCAGCCTGTATGCCGTCGCTGCCGTGTCGGGGGCCTGCGTCGTGTCGGCCGTCGGCCTGGTGCTCCTCGGATTCAGCGTCCTCCTCTGATCGCGCTTCCCCCGAATCGTGCTTCCTCTGAATCGCGCTCGGCGCGCCGAGGGAGGGTGCCCCCCGCGCCATAGCGTGAACGCTGAACCCGGTGCGTGATCGGTCAGACGAACATCACTCGCCGGGGCGGCGGGTCGACGTACGCGCGACCGAGAGGGCTGGTCCACTGCACTTCTCCGCCGGGGAGCTGCCGCGCTGTCCATCGGTGCCGCTCATCGAGGTCGGGGTGTTTCAGAGTGTGATGGCCGACGCAGAACGCCGAGAGGTTGTCGAGCCGGGTTCTGCCGCCGAGAGCATGGTCGTGATTGTGGTCGATCTGGCAGCGGTGCACCGGCATCCGGCATCCGGGGAATCGGCAATGCGGGTCGCGGGCACGCAGGAACCGTTTCATCGCGGCGGTCGGTGTGTACGCGTCGGTCTCGACGAGCATCCCGGTCGGGGAGAGGAACAGTCGCGACCAGGTGTCGGCGTGCCCGGCGAAGTCGCGGGCGGCGTCGGGCTGCAGGGGCCCGTGCCCGTCGAGCTCCGCGGGGCGGTCGTCGTGGTCGGCGAGGGTCGTCGCAGACAGGGTGACCTGCACCCGCCCGCGAATGTTCTCGATCGCCGTGCCGGTCACGGTGGTCGGGGCGGCGCCGAGGAGGAGGTCGGTGGCGAGATCGGCGCGCACCGCGTCGATTCCGCGGTCATCGATCCGAGGATGCTCCCAGTCGGGTGACGCGTCGTCGGTGAGGGGGTCAACGAGCGGGTCGGTGGTGAACGTGTCGGACTCGCCGAAGATGGCCATGTCGTCCCAGCCAGGGTCGGCGGCGTCGAGGTTCTCTGGGCGCACAGGGTCGTCACCGCGGTCGAGGACGTCGAGGTCGAGCACCGGGTCGGAGTCGTCAAGGGTGCTCATCAGATGCTGAGCGACCTGAGTCAGTCGGTCGAGGATCGCGACTGCGAGGTGCTCGGGCAGCACGAGCTGCAGCAGCGCGAGACCGTCGCCCACGCTCGTCATCGTCACGGTCCGCTCGCTCTGCGCGCGCCGATGCCGCTCGGTGACGCCGACGCCGGCAAGGGCGGCTGCGATCTGACGCACCTGTGCCTTCGTTCGCGCCGGGGTCGCGGTTTCGGCGACGAGGAGAGCGGCCGCCTCGTACATGTGATGCAGGCCCGCATCCGCTCGCCCGTCGTCGATCGCGTCGCGCACAGCGAACCCGGCCGAGATGATCTCGTGCACGTGCGCCGCCGTCACCTGTCCGCGCGTGAAGGATGCCACGACCTCGGGGTAGTCCCGCTGAAGGAAGAACGCGTCGACGAACGCCCGCTCGACTGTGCCCTGCGCGATGCGGCCGGAGGCGGAGTACTCCGCGATCATCGACCGGTGCATCGCGTCACGGTGGAACCCGTCACCCTGCACGTCCGCGTCGTACACCCGCAACCGGGCGGCAAGAAGATCGGACGCCCGCGCCTCCAAGACCGCGATCTGGCGGCGCGCCTCGAGCCAGTCGTCGAGCAGCGTCTGCCGCAACGCGAACTCGTCATCCAGGGAGGTCATGCCTCAAGTTTAGAACATAAGTACGAATAAAGGAAGGGGGCAGTCGCCTGTGTCCCCTCATCCATCAGCAGTTCGGACCGGAGCTCGAGCGCCTCTGCGGCTGCCTTCCCACGCGACGGAATCGCGCGCCCTCGATCGTGCGAGGATGGGAGCGTCGGGACTCAGGGGGAGCCCGACTGGCCGGGGGAGAGTCATGTCCGACGCGCAGTATCCGCAGCAGCCGAGATCGGCATCCGCCTACGAGCCGACGGCTCCTCCCGCGGTGCCACCGGGGCAGAGCCTGCCGCTCGCTCCTCTGAACCCCGGCCACTCCGCCGGCCCCGCACCTCTGCATCCGGCACCCGCACCGGGCTACCCGACGGCGCAGGGCGGCTACCCCGCGCCGAGCTACCCCAACGCGCAGGGCGGCTACCCGGCGCCGGGTTACCCGAGCGCACAGGGCGGATACCCCGCCCAGGGCTACCCGACGCCGCAGGGCTACCCGATGGCGCAAGGCGGATACCCGATCTCGCCCGGCTATCCCGCATACGGCTACGTCGTGCCCAGCGGTCGAAAGTTCTGGGGCCTGCAGTTCCTCGTCTTCGTGCCCTACGTCGGCGCCCTCGTGACGGTGATCGTCTCGCTCGTGCAACGCTCGAGCGCGCGTCGATCACCCCTCCCGATCGTCCGCGAGAACGCGCGCTGGGCGGCGAACTGGGCCCTCAGCTTCCTGCTGTACGTGATCGTCTCGTATGCGCTGATCGTGATCGTCGGCATCGCGACGTCGATCTCTTCATATGAGGAGTCGTACGGCGCCTATCGGAGTGCGCCGTCGGGCTGGATCGGCATCCCGGTGCTCCTTCTGCTCGGCATCGGGGTCTACTGCCTGGTCACCATGATCCGCGGGTGCGTGGTCTCCGACCGTGCTGTGCACCGCCCGGTGCTCGCGCTCCCGTTCCTCCGCGACTGAGGGCGGGATGGGCAGGTCTGCCCATCGTCGGTTCAGTCCGCGACAACTAGACTCGCCGGGTGCGTCGTCGGCTCGGAGCCGGCGCGGCGAGCAACAACCCCGGGGGAGTATCACCAGATGAAGGTCTTTTCGCGAATGCGCGCGCGGCCGAAGACGCTGGCGTCGGCGGCGGGCGTCGTCGCAGGCGTCGTCGCGATCACCACGTTGGCCTTCTCCTACCAGGGCAATCCCACCACCAAGGTCGACCTGAACGACGGCGGCGTGTGGATCACCAAGACCTCGAGCCTGCTCGTCGGGCATTTCAACTACGAGTCCGCACTTCTCGACGGCGGGCTGCGCAACGGCACCGACAGCTTCGACATCCTTCAGGATGCCGCGAACGTCGTCGTCGTCGACACCGACGCCGCCACCGCGACGGTCGTCGACCCCGCGCACGTCACACTGGCGGATTCGACCGCGATCCCCGGCTCGGCGAAGGTCGCGCTCGGGAATCAGACCGCTGCCGTCCTGGACCGCAAATCCGGCGATCTGTGGGTCGTGCCGATCAAGGGGCTCTCGTCGTTCGAGATCAAGGCCGCCGATCCCACTGCTGAACTCGGCGCGGACGCCGACGTCACGGTGGCGAAGGACGGCACCGTGTTCGGGCTCTCCTCGGCGCGCGGCGAGGTCGTCACGGTTCCCGTCGACAACGAAGGCGAGGGGCTGGAGCCCTCCACGTCCTCCATCGGAGAGATCGACGATTCCGAGACGGCGTCGATCACCGCGGTCGGCAGCACTCCCGTGGTGCTGGATTCCGCGGCGGGGGTCGTCCTCGCCCCCGGCGGCATCCGCACCGAGATCCCCGACGCCGATGGCGCGGTGCTGCAGCAGCCGTCGGCGCAGACGGGCTCGGTGTCCGTGGCCACGGCATCCTCGCTTCTGAGCATCCCGCTCGACGGCCGCGAGCCGACGACGACGGATGTCGGCGGCACGGGGGCGCCGGCGGCGCCGGTGTGGCTCCGCGGCTGCGCCTACGGCGCCTGGGCCGGATCGGCGACCTTCGTGCGGGAGTGCGAGGGCGACACGAACGACGTGAACCAGCAGATCCCGGATGCCGAGGGCTCGAAGCGCCTGGTCTTCCGTGTGAACCGGGACGTGATCGTGCTGAACGACACCGTCGGCGGAGCGGCATGGCTGCCCAACCAGAGTCTGCAGCGGGTCGACAACTGGGACGACATCGTCCCTCCTGAGGGCGAGTCGGAGAACCAGGAGGACACCACCGAGGAGACGGTGGAGACCACACTCCCCGAGCGCAGTGAGCAGAACACGGTCCCCGTCGCTGAGGACGACGACTTCGGCGTCCGTCCTGGACGCACGACGATGCTCCCGGTGCTCGACAACGACACCGACGCCGACGGCGACGTGCTCGTCGCCGCGCTCGCGCAGAGCCAGCCCGCGCTCGGCGACGTGCAGCCCGTGAACAACGGCGGCGCCCTGCAGATCGCGGTCGACGAAGACACCACGGGCGGCGGATCGTTCGAGTACGACATCGACGACGGGCGAGGAGGCAAAGCGTCGGCGACGGTGCAGCTCTCGGTGCACGGGTGGGATGTCAACGGCGCGCCCGGGCAGCAGCGCACGACCGCGCTCGCCGTCGAAGAAGGGGGCGCCGTCTCGTACAACGTGCTGCCCGACTGGCTCGACCCCGACGGCGACGACATGTATCTGCAGGACGTGATCGCCGCCCCGGGAGACGAGGTCGACTTCACGACCGACGGCCAGGTCACCTATCGCGCGGTCGCCAGCCTGCAGGGGCGCAAGGATATCCAGATCGTGGTGTCCGACGGACTCGGCGAGACCACCACGGGCACGCTGCGGCTCGACGTCCGACCGGCGGGGTCCACGCTCCCGAAGACGAACGCCGATCACGTCGTGACCCGCGTCGGTGAGACCATCGCCGTCGCGCCCCTTGTCAACGACACGAGCTCAGGGCGAGAGCCGCTGCGTCTCGTCAGGGTCGACGAGGTGGCGGGAGCGACCATCGTTTCCGACTTCCAGAACGATTCCTTCACGTTCCGCTCGGATGCCGCAGGCGTCTACTACGCCCAGTACCTCGTCAGCGCGGGTCCCAACGCGGTGCCGGGTCTGGTCAGAGTCGATGTGATGCCGCCCTCCGAGACCGCGCTGCCGCCGATCGCGGTGCGCGACGTCGCGCTGCTGCCGTCGGGCGGCGAGGTCCTCGTCGGCGTGCTCGGCAACGACACGGAGCCCTCGGGCGGCATCCTCGTGGTCCAGTCGGTCACGGTGCCGCCGCACAGCGGCATCTCGGTCTCCGTGCTGAATCACGAGACTCTGCGCATCGGCGACCAGGGTGCCCTCGATGAGCAGGTGCGCATCAGCTACCGCATCTCCAACGGCACGCAGACCGCCGAGGGAGACGTGATCGTGATCCCGATCCCTCGGCCGGCGCAGCTGATGCCGCCCGTCGCCAACGACGATGAGGTCGTGGTCCGCGCCGGCGACGTGGTCACGATTCCGGTGCTCGACAACGACACGCATCCCAACGGCGATGTGCTCCACGTCGATCCCGAACTGGTCGAGCCGCTGGTCGATCCGAAGGACGGCGAAGCCTTCGTCTCGCAGGACTTCGTGCGGTTCCGTGCGTCCGACACACCCGGAACCGTCTACGTGACCTATCAGGCGGTGGACTCGGCGGGCCAGAAGGATGCCGGATACATCACGATCCAGGTCCGCGCGATCGACGAGGAGGCGAACTCCGCCCCGAAGCCGAGGGACCTCACCGTGCGCGCGCTCAGCGGGTCGACCGTGCGCATCGCGGTTCCGCTCGACGGCATCGACGCGGACGGTGACTCCGTGGAGCTCATCGGTCAGGAGAGCGCACCGGGGAAGGGCCAGGTCGCCGAGGTGGGCAGCAACTACCTCGTGTACGAGGCCTTCGAGGATGCGACCGGAGTCGATTCGTTCACCTATCGCGTGCGCGATCGCCTCGGCAAGGAAGGCGTGGCGACGATCAGGGTCGGCATCGCGCCGGGAGACGCGGCGAACCAGGCGCCCTACGCGGTCAAGGACACGGTGGTCGTGCGGCCGGGCCGGACGATCGCCGTTCCCGTGCTCGCGAACGACTCCGACCCCGAAGGCGATGCGATCTCGCTGGTCAAGAAGGGGCTGGAGATCGCTCCCGATGCCGGTGTCGAGGCCAGCGTGTCGGGCGACCGTGTCGTGGTGAAGGCGCCGAACACGTCGATGGACACGTCGATCCAGTACACGATCCGCGATGCCAGGGGAGCCACGGCGACGGCCGTGCTGCAGATCACCGTCGACGAGGACGTGCCGCTGAAGGTGCCGACGGCGCGCGACGATCGCGTGGTCGCGGCCGACGCGAAGGAGAGCCTGCGCGTCGACGTCGATGTGCTCAAGAACGACGAGGACCCGGACGGCACCGTCGACGCGCTCGATCTGTCGGTCGAATCCGGCGGCGTCGTGCAGGACGACCGCTCCATCAGGGTGACCGTCGGCGCGGAGCGTCAGCTCATCCGCTACACGATCACCGATCAGGACGACCAGGCGGCTTCCGCCTTCCTCTTCGTCCCGGCGCTGAGCGAACTGCGCCCGACGCCGACGTCCACGAAGCCGGTCGTGGTCAAGAGCGGCGAGACGATCGAGCTTCCGCTGTCGAAGTACGTCACGGTCGCCGGCGGTGGCGACGTCGTGATCACCGAGGCGGCGAAGGTGAGCGCGGTGAACGCCGACGGAGCGCCGCTCATCAAGGACCAGTCGACCCTCGTCTACACGTCGAAGCCGGGGTACTTCGGCAAGGACGCGCTGACATTCGAGGTCACCGACGGCACCGGTCCGGACGATCCCGAGGGTCGGAAGGCGACCATCACGATCCCCATCACGGTGCTGCCGCCGGAGAACCAGCAGCCGGTGTTCGTGAACGGCCAGGTCGAGGTGGCCCCCGGAGAGCCGGCCACGACTCTGGATCTCGCCGCCCTCACGACCGACCCCGATCCCGAGGACGCGGACAACATCAGCTTCACCGTCAGCGGTCAGCCGAGCGGCGGCGTGAAGGCGCGCATCGACGGCACGAAGCTGCTCGTCGAAGCCGATTCGAGCACGCCCAAGGGGACGAGCGCGACCGTGCAGCTGCGCATCGACGACGGAACGACCGAGCCTGTCGAGGGCTCGGTGGCGGTGCTGGTCGCCGCGTCCACCAGATCGCTGCCGACGGCGAACACCGACACCGTCCCCGAAGCCGATCAGGGCAAGTCCATCACGGTGCCCGTGCTCGACAACGACGTGAATCCGTTCCCCGAGACACCGCTGAAGGTCGTCTCCGCCGTGTCCGAGACGGGATCGGGCGCGGTGTCGTTCACCGCGAGCGAGGTGAAGATCACACCCGATGCCAGCTTCGTCGGGACCATGGTGGTGCGCTACCGCATCCAGGATGCGACGAAGGATGCCGACCGCGAGGTCGACGGTCGCATCGTCGTGACGGTGCAGGGTGTGCCGGAGGCGCCCGGCACCCCGACGGTGTCGAGCGTGCAGGACCGCACCGTGGTGCTCTCCTGGTCGCCGCCGGCGAACAACGGCGCCGAGATCACCTCGTACACCGTGACCTCCGTCGCGGGCAACTACACGAAGAAGTGCACCTCGACGACGTGCACGCTCGACGGGCTCACGAACAACGTCGAGTACGTGTTCCAGGTCGTGGCGACCAACCGCGTCGGCGATGGCAAGCCCTCGGCGACCTCGGCTGTGGCCCGCCCCGATGCGCGCCCCGACACCCCGCAGCCGCCCAAGCTCGTGTTCGGCGACAAGAGCCTCAAGGTCTCCTGGGTGACGCCGACCACGCCTGGTTCGCCGGTGGAGTCGTACACGCTCGAAATCTCGCCGGCCCCGCCATCGGGAATCGCTCAGAAGACCGGCGTGACCGGCAACTCGCTCACCTGGGACGGACTGGAGAACGGCGCGAACTACCAGGTTCGCGTGCAGGCCGTCAACCGAGCGCCTGAGCCGTCCAGCTGGAGCGGGTGGTCGGCCGCAGAGATCCCGGCCGGAGTTCCGGGCACAGTGGCCGCGCCCGCGGCGCACAGCGCGCCGTCGGTCGGCAACCAGGCGCAGATGACCGTGACCTGGGGCGCCGCGCCTCAGAACGGCGACGCGATCGCGGAGTACCAGCTCATCGTGATGCGCGGCGGAAGCGTCGTGAACCGCGTCACCGGCATCCCCGGAACCCAGCTCAGCCAGACCGTGACCGTGGCGACGTCGACGGCCGACTACACATACGCCGTGCTCGCCCGCAACAAAGCCGGCTGGAGCGCGCAGAGTCCCGCGTCGGCACCGCAGCGCGCGTTCGGCAGCCCGGGTGCGCCGACCATCACCGGGGCGCAGGAGCACGACGGCTACGTCACCGTGACATACAGCGTCGCAGACACCAACGGGGCGAACGCGGCAAGCGGAGAAGTGCGTTACGAATACTCCCTCAACGGCGCCGCGTGGAGCCGCAGTTGGGACGGGACGCGCATCAATGCGGCCAACGGCGCCAGTTACACGGTCCGGGTCAGGGCCTACTCGGTCGTGAACGGACAGGAATCGCAACCGGGGGCGTCGTCCGCGTCCTCGGCCCCGCTTCGGCCGTACGGGCCGGTGCGGAACCCGGGTGTCTCGGCCGCGAACCAGGGCACGTCGGTCAAGGTCGCCTGGTCCCCGCCGAACCCGAACGGCCGAAACATCGTGCAGGTGCTGGTCAGCCTCGACAACGGCGGCTGGCAGGACCTCGGTCTGAGCGGCAGCCGCAACCTCGGCAACGGGTACAGCGAGACGCACAGCATCCAGGTCAAGGCCAAGGACGAGGCCGGCCAGTGGTCGAACGTGGTGTCCGCATCGGCGGTGACCGACTCGAAGCCGGTACCCGAGGCGTGGGTCACCAGAGGTGAAGCGAAGACGAACGGCTGCACCAGCGTGAACGGCGGACCCTGCTACAACCTCAAGCTGAACACCAAGAACTTCGCGGGCGGCTCGTACCGCGTCGAGTGCACCGCCGACGGGAAGGTCTTCTCGACCAACGCGGGGTTCCCCGTCGACATCCCCTCGAACGGATCGGTGATCATCGACTGCTGGAACGGCTACGTCACCCGGAAGGGCGTGAACATCATCGGCGGCAACCCGTCGAGCGCGCAGGAGGGCAACTTCTAGACGCCGTCACGAGCATGCACCCATGGGCAGAACTGCCCATGGGTGCATGACCGCCGACGGCTAGACTCGGCACGGGCGTGGAGTGCCTCAGCGCGCACGCGCGGGCACCCGAGAACGTGGCCCTGGGGGGAACCGGGTATGAGGGTGCTGTCGTGGATGCGCGCGCGTCCGAAGGTGCTGGCGTCGACGGCCGGAGTCGCCATCGCGGCCGTCGCCATCACCACGATGGCGATCACGTACCAGGGCAACCCCACCACCAAGGTCGATCTGAACGACGGCGGCGTCTGGATCACGAAGACCTCGAGCGTGCTCGTGGGGCACTTCAATCACGAGTCGACCCTGCTCGACGGAGGTCTTCGGACCACCGGCGAGAACTACGACATCCTGCAGGACAAGAGCAACATCCTGCTCGTCGACCGCGGCTCGTCCTCGGTCACGGCAATCGACGCCGCACGTGTCGCGCTCGGTGACAACAGCCGCATCCCTGCGTCGGCGAAGGTCGCGCTCGGCGACAAGACGGCCGCGATCCTCGATCAGAAGTCGGGAAAGCTCTGGGTCGTGCCCGTGAAGGGCATCGCGGCCTTCGAGATCGAATCCGCGAAACCCGCCGCTGACCTCGGCGCCGGGGCCGATGCGACCGTCGCCTCCGACGGCACCGTGTTCGGCCTGTCCGCGGAGCGTGGCGAGGTCGTCACCATCCCGGTCGACCGCGAGGGCCAGGAGCTCGCGTCCTCGACGGCCTCCCTCGGCGACATCGACGACTCCGTCGCCCCGAAGATCACGGCCGTCGGGCGAGTGCCCGTCGTCCTCGACGCGGCAGCAGGAGTGGTCACCACCCCCGGCGGGTTCCGGACGAAGATCGCGGATGCTGCGGACGCGGTGCTGCAGCGGGCGTCCGCAGCATCCGGCGAGGTCGTGCTGGCCACCGCCGACGCACTGGTGAGCGTGCCGCTCGACGGCAGCGAGCCGACCACGACCAAAGCAGGGGGCGCCGGCATCCCCGCCGAACCTGTCTCATTGCGCGGCTGCACGTACGGCGCCTGGGCGGGGTCCGCCCGTTTCGTGCGCGAATGCGCCGGATCCGAGGACGACGTCTCCGCCCGGATCAGCGGAGCCGAGGCATCGACCTCGCTCACCTTCCGCGTCAACCGCGACGTCATCGTGCTGAACGACGCGGTGGGAGGCGAAGCGTGGCTCGCGAACGAGAGCCTGCAGCAGGTCGACAACTGGAACGACATCACTCCGCCCGAGGGTGAGACCGAGAACGAAGAGGACTCCACCCAGGAGACGGTGGAGACGACGCTCCCCGATCGCAAGGCGGAGAACACCCCTCCGGACGCGGGAGACGACGCCTTCGGCGTGCGCCCAGGGGCGACCGCGCTGCTGCCGGTCCTCGACAACGACAACGACCCGGACGGCGACGTTCTGGTCGCCGAGCTGATCGAGCAGCAGCCCTCCATCGGAACCGTGCAGTCGATCCAGAACGGCGGCTCGCTGCAGATCGCCGTCGACGCCAAGGCGTCGGGCACGGCGTCGTTCACATACGAGGTGAACGATGGCCGCGGCGGCAAGGACACGGCCGTGGTCACCCTCGCGGTGCACGACGGCGATGTGAACGCGGCGCCGACGGCCAAACGCAAGACCAGCCTGACGGTCGAGAGCGGCGGCACGATCTCCTACAACATCCTCCCCGACTACATCGACCCCGACGGCGACGACATCTATCTCCAGAACGTCGAGCCGGCGCCGGGCGACGAGGTCGACTTCACCACCGACGGTCAGATCACCTACAAGGCGACGGCGAGCCTGCAGGGACGCAAGGACGTTCAGGTCACGATCGCGGACGCGCTGGGGGAGGTCTACACGGGTTCGATCTCGCTCGATGTGCGTCCGCAGGGGTCGACCGCGCCGAAGACGAACGCCGACCACGTCGTGACCCGCGTCGGCGAGCAGGTCACGGTCTCCCCGCTGGCCAACGACACCAGCTCCGGTCGCGAGCGCCTGCGGCTCGGGCGTGCCGACGAAGTCGCCGGCGCCACGGTTCTGCCCGACTTCACGAACGACACCTTCACCTTCGAGTCCGACGTCCCGAACACGTACTACGTTCAGTACCTCGCCACGGCCGGACCCGAGAACGGCGAGGGACTGGTCCGCGTCGACGTGCTCGACGCGGCCGCGAGCGAGCTGCCGCCCGTCGCCGTGCGCGACGTCGCCCTGCTCCCCACCGGCGGAGACGTCCTCGTCGGCGTGCTGGCCAACGACATCGATCCCTCGGGCGGCGTCCTGGTCATCCAGTCCGTGTCGATCGAAGACCGCACCGGCGTCTCGGTTTCCGTGCTCAATCACGAGACGCTGCGGATCACCGATCAGGGTGCGCTCAAGGATCAGGTCCGCATCAGCTACACGATCTCGAACGGCACCGGTTCGGCCGACGGCGAGGTCGTCGTGATCCCGATCCCCGCCCCCGACAAGATCCTCCAGCCCGTCGCGAATCCCGACATCGTGTACGTGCGCGCCGACGACGTCGTGACCATCCCGGTGCTCGACAACGACACGCATCCGAGCGGCGATGCCCTGCACGTCGCGCCCGAGCTGATCGAGCCCTTCGTCGACCCCGTCGACGGCGAGGCGTTCGTGTCGCAGGACACGGTGCGGTTCAAGGCCGGCTCCGAGGCGAAGACGGTGTATCTCACGTACGAGGCCGTCGACTCCCGCCAGCAGAAGGCCGCGGGCTACGTGACCGTGCAGATCCTGCCGGTCGACGCCGAGACGAACGCTGCACCCAGCCCGAAGGACATCACCCGCGCGAGCGCTGAGCGGCACCGAGATCGACATCGCGGTGCCGCTCGACGGCATCGACGCCGACGGCGACTCCGTCGAGCTTCTGAACATCTCATCGAGCCCGACGAAGGGGCGCATCACCGCCACCGGCGCCAACTACTTCACCTATGAGGCGCTCGACGGGTCGACCGGGGTCGACACCTTCACCTATCTGGTGCGTGACCATCTCGGCAAGGAGAGCACCGCGACGATCCGGGTCGGCATCGCGCCACCGGAGGACGTCAATCAGGAGCCGTATGCGGTGAAGGATGCGGTGGTGGTGCGTCCTGGGCGTGAGATCGCGGTGCCGGTGATGGCGAACGACTCCGATCCCGAGGGCGACAAGATCACTCTGGTCGATGAAGAGAACGATGGACTCGAAATCCCCGAGATCGACGGGCTGTCGGCGCGGGTGTCGGGGGACCGGGTTCTCGTGGATGCGCCCGATCGTGCGTTGGAGACGTCTTTGCAGTACACGATCCGCGACGCGCGGGGTGCGACGGCGTCGGCGGTGCTGCAGATCACGGTCGACGAGGACGTGCCCTTGCTGGCGCCCGTCGCGCGCGACGACCGCGTCCGTCCTGAGGACCTCACGGGCACAGGGCTGACCGCCGACATCGACATCCTGAAGAACGACGAGGACCCGGACGGCACGACCGAGGGTCTCGCCCTCGACCTCGGCACGGGCGCGAGGGAGCTCGACGACGGCGTGGTGCGCGTCACCGTCACAGACGAGATGCAGCTGATCCGCTACACGCTGACCGACCGCGACGGCCTGGAGGCCTCGGCGTTCATCTTCGTCCCCGCGGTCTCCGGTCTGCGGCCGACCCTGAAAGACGGCACGAAGCCCGTGCAGGTCGTCAGCGGCGAGACCAAGTCGCTGCCGCTGTCGGAGTACGTGACGATCGCCGGCGGAGGCACCGCCCGCATCACCGAGCATGCGAAGGTCAGCGCCATTCACGCGAACGGCGCCGACCTCGTGCAGGACGAGACGACGCTGGTCTACACGTCGGCGGCCGGGTTCTTCGGCCAGGACGCGGTGACGTTCGAGGTCACCGACGGCACCGGCCCGGATGATCCCGAGGGGCGCAAGGCGACGCTCACCATCCCGATCGATGTGCTGCCGCCGGAGAACCAGCAGCCCTCGTTCACGGGCGCGCAGATGGAGGTCGCTCCGGGCGAGGAAGCGATCGGCCTGGACCTCGCCGCGCTCACCGACGACCCCGACCCTGACGACGCGGGCTCGCACACGTTCACGTACGTCAGCGGGGCAGGCTCCGGGATCAAGGCAGAGGTCGACGGATCGACGCTGCGCGTCTCGGCTTCTTCCGACGTCGAGAAGGGCACCGTCTCCTCGCTCACGCTGAAGATCACCGACGGCGTCACCGAACCCGTCGAGGGGACCGTGCAGGTGATGGTGACGGCATCCACGCGTCCCCTCCCTGCGGCGAACACCGACACGGTGTCCGAGGCCGACCAGGGCAAGAGCATCACCGTGCCGGTGCTCGCCAACGACTTCAACCCCTTCCCCGAGACGCCGCTCACGCTCGTGTCCGCGGTGACCGAGTCGGGCAGCGGCGGCGCGACCGTGAAGGGCGACTCGGTCGTCGTGACTCCGTCAGCGAACTTCGTCGGGACGCTGGTGGTGCGATACCGGATCCAGGATGCGACGAAGGATGCCGAGCGCGAGGCGAACGGGCAGGTCGTCGTCACCGTGCAGGGCGTCCCCGATGCGCCGGGCACCCCGACCATCACGAGCGTGCAGGATCGCACGGTCGTGATCTCCTACGGCGCTCCGTCGAACAACGGGGCCGAGATCACGAGGTACACCGTGAAGTCGGTCAAGGGCGGGTCGTACAGCAAGGAGTGCACGTCGACGACCTGCACGCTCGACGGGCTCACCAACAACGTCGAATACACGTTCCAGGTGACGGCGACCAACAGGGTCGGCGAGGGCAAGCCCTCCGCGGCGTCCGAGGTGGCGCGCCCCGATGCCCGACCGGACACTCCGCTTCCGCCGACGCTCGCGTTCGGCGACCGGTCGCTCTCGGTGAGCTGGAAGACCCCGTCGACGCCGGGATCTCCCGTCGAGAGCTACACGCTCGAGATCTCGCCGGTGCCCCCGTCGGGGATCACCCAGAAGCAGGTGACGGGCAACTCCCTCGTGTGGGAGGGCCTCGAGAACGGATCGAACTACCAGGTTCGTGTGCAGGCGCACAACAAAGCTCCGGAGCCGTCGGCCTGGAGCACCTGGTCGGCGAAGGAGGTCCCTGCGGGTCCTCCGCTGAAGCCTGCGGCTCCGACCACCGCCGAGATCCAGGGCGTCGGCACGCAGGCGCAGATGCAGGTCAGCTGGGTGCCGCCGGGGATCAACGGCGACAAGCTCGACGCGCTCGAGCTGCAGGTGTGGGAGGGCGGCACCCTGGTGCGCACGATCACGCCCGCCGCAGACGCCAAGACGCAGGCCGTGACGGTCCCGACCTCGGAGACGCCGTACACGTACCGGATCCGTGCGCACAACAAGGCCGGCTGGGGTGACTACAGCGACGCCTCGGCGCCGCGCCGCGGCGTGAACCGGCCGGGCAAGCCCACCGGGGTCACCGCGAAGCCGACCGGCGCCGACGGCCAGCTGCAGGTGGCGTACACACCGGGCGCTCGCAACGGCGCCGCGGCGAGCGAGATCGCCTACCAGTACTCGCTCAACGGCGGCGGCTCGTGGGTGAACCTGCCGGGCAACGGCGTCATCGGCGGCCTCGCCAACGGCACCGACTACAACGTGACCGTCCGCGCTCTCGCCACCGTGGCAGGAACCGCCTACCCCGGCGACTCTTCGGACGTGGCGAGAGGCAACCCGTACGGCCCGCTGAAGCAGCCGCGAGCGACGGCAGCAGGCAACAGCACCAGCGTGACGCTGGGGTGGGACGGCAACGTCTCGGCGAACGGACGTGCGATCACGAAGGTCGAGATCAGCATCGACGGGGGCGGCTACCAGACGGTCGCCAACAGCGGAGCGCAGACGGTGGGGAATGGCCACAGCCAGACCCACAGCATCCGCGTGAGAGCGACGGATGCAGTCGGCCAGACCGTCGAGAGCGCGACGGCGAGCGCCGCTTCTGATCCGCCGCCCCCGCCCACCGCCTACATCACCTCGGACGGTGACGCCAACGGCCAGGACAACTGCGGCGACGGCACCTGCGCCTGGTACTACGTGCACATGGACAACTTCGCGGCCAACACCTCGTACTCGGTGCAGTGCGCCGACTACCGTCCTGCCGACGGCTATTGGGGTTCATGGGGCGGTCCGTACTCCGTGACCACGGACGGCAACGGGCACTACGAGGGCCGGCTCGGCTGCTACCACGGCTCACGCGGCTACGGCACCTATCAGGCGTCCGCCGTCATCAACGGCACGGAGTACGAGCGACGAGCATGGAACTGACCGCCCGCCCGTGGGCAGCTCTGCCCATGGGCGCTAGAGGCCTCGGCGGTTAGACTCGACGGGTGCGTCGCCGCTCGCGGGGCGCGGAGAGTGCGAGTGACTGACCCAGGGGGGAGTCCGGGGATGAAGGCGTTGACGTGGATGCGTGCGCGCCCGCGACGGCTCGCGTCCGCCGCAGGCGTCGCCGCCGGTGCGGTCGCCCTCACCACACTCGCGTTCGCGTACCAGGGCAACCCGACGACCAAGGTCGATCTGAACGACGGCGGCGTCTGGATCACGAAGACGTCGAGTCTGCTCGTCGGGCACTTCAACCACGAGTCGACGCTCCTCGACGGCGGGCTGCGGACCGCGGCCGAGAACTACGACATCCTCCAGGACGAGACGAACGTCCTCGTGGTCGATGAGGCGGCGTCGACCGTCACCGCGGTCGACCCCGCCAGAGTCACGCTCGGCGACTCCGCCAAGATCCCGGCATCCGCGAAGGTGGCGCTCGGCGATCGCACCGCAGCCGTCCTCGATCGCGACTCCGGTGATCTCTGGGTCGTTCCGGTGCGCGGCATCGCCGCCTTCGAACCCGAGACCGCCGAGCCCGTCGCCGAACTGGGCGAGGGCGCCGAGGTCGCGGTCGCCCAGGACGGCACCGTGTTCGGGCTGTCCGCCTCGCGCGGCGAAATCGTCACGATCCCGGTCGACCGCGAAGGGCAGCCGCTCGACTCCTCTACCGCGTCGGTCGGCGATCTCGACACCTCGGAGGCCCCGCAGATCACGGTCGTCGGCCGGACTCCCGTCGTCTTCGACGCCGCTGCAGGCGTGCTGACGACGCCCGGCGGGTTCCGCACGAGCATCGGGGACGCGGCGGATGCCGTGCTCCAGCAGTCGTCTGCGGCGGCATCCGCCGTGCTGGTCGCGACGAGAGACGAGCTCGTCTCGGTGCCGCTCGACGGCGGTGAGCCGACGACGACGAAGGCCGGCGGCGATGGCGAGCCGGCGGCGCCGGTCTCGCTGCTCGGCTGCGCCTACGCCGCCTGGGCCGGAAGCGCGCGATTCGTCCGTGACTGCACGGGTGATGCGAGTGACGTCGAGGCGCAGATACCGGGCGCTCGGAACTCGACCGCTCTGACCTTCCGGGTCAACCGCGATGTGATCGTGCTGAACGACGCGGTCGGCGGAGAAGCGTGGCTCGCCGACGAGAGTCTGTCGCAGGTCGACAACTGGGAGGATCTGGTCCCGCCGGAAGGCGAATCGGACGACCAGGAGGACACCACGGAGGAGACGGTCCAGACGACGCTCCCCGAGCGCTCGGATCAGAACACCCCGCCGGTCGCCGAAGACGACTCCTTCGGCGTCCGCCCTGGTGCGTCGACGATGCTGCCGGTGCTCGACAACGACAACGATCCCGATGGCGACGTGCTGGTCGCCGCGCTCGCCGAGCAGCAGCCGGCGCTCGGCACCGTGCAGCCGATCCAGGACGGCGGATCGCTGCAGATCGCCGTCGATGAGAAGGCGTCGGGGACGGGCAGCTTCACCTACGAGGCCGACGACGGACGCGGGGGCAAGGACACCGCGGTCGTCACGCTCTCGGTGCACGGATGGGACGTGAACTCGGCCCCCGGCCCCAAGCGCAAGACGAGTCTCACAGTCGAGACCGGCGGCACGATCTCGTACAACATCCTCCCCGACTGGATCGACCCCGACGGCGACGACATCTACCTGAAGTCGGTCGTCGCCGCACCCGGCGACGAGGTCGAGTTCACGACCGACGGGCAGATCAGCTACAAGGCCACGGCGAGCCTGCAGGGTCGCAAGGACGTCGAGGTGACCGTCGCTGACGGCTTCGGCGAGGTGGGCACGGCGACGATCACGCTCGATGTGCGAGCCGAGGGCAGCACCGATCCGAAGACGAACGCCGACCACGTCGTGACGAGGGTCGGCGAGCAGGTGACCGTGTCTCCGCTGAGCAACGACACCAGCTCGGGGGCCGAGCCGCTGCGGCTGGGGCGCGTGGGCGATGCGCCCGGCGCGGCCGTGGCGCCCGACTTCACGAACCAGCAGTTCAGCTTCACCGCGCAGGCCGCCGGGACCTACTACGTGCAGTATCTGGCGACCGCAGGTCCGAAGAACGCCGAGGGTCTGGTCAGAGTCGACGTGCTCGACGCGAGCGCCTCCGAACTCCCGCCGATCGCGGTCCGCGATGTCGCGCTGCTGCCCGCAGGCGGCGACGTGCTGGTCGGCGTGCTGGCCAACGACACCGACCCCGGCGGCGGGATCCTCGTCGTGCAGTCGGTCTCGATCGACCCGAGCAGCGGGGTCTCGGTCTCGGTGCTCGACCACGAGACGCTGCGGATCACCGACCAGGGATCGCTCGATGGGCAGATCCGCATCGAGTACACGATCTCGAACGGCTCCGCATCCGCCGACGGCGAAGTGATCGTGATCCCGATCCCCGCCCCCGACAGCATCCTGCCGCCGGTCGCCACCCCCGACACCGCCTATGTGCGTGCGGGCGATGTGGTCACGATCCCGGTGCTCGACAACGACGTGCAGCCGAGCGGCGGTGCCCTGCACGTCGCGCCCGAGCTGATCGAGCCGCTCGTCGACCCCGCCGACGGCGAGGCGTTCGTGTCGCAGGACACGGTGCGGTTCAAGGCCGGCTCCGAGGCGAAGACCGTGTACCTCACGTACGAGGCCGTCGACTCCCATCAGCAGAAGGCCGCCGGACTCGTCACGATCCAGGTGCTTCCCGTCGACGAGGCCACCAACTCGGCACCGCGCCCGCAGGACCTCGTCTCGAGAGCGCTCGCCGGATCCGAGACCAACATCGCGGTGCCGCTCGACGGCATCGACGCCGACGGCGACTCCGTCGAGCTTCTCGACATCGCCTCGAGCCCGACCAAGGGCCGCATCACCGCCACCGGGCCGAACTTCTTCACCTACGAGGCGTTCCGAGGTTCTTCCGGAGTCGACTCCTTCACCTACCGCGTGCGCGATCATCTCGGCAAGGAGAGCACTGCGAGCATCCGCGTGGGCATCGCTCCGGTGCAGTTGGTCAATCAGGAGCCGTATGCGGTGAAGGATGCGGTGGTGGTGCGTCCTGGGCGTGAGATCGCGGTGCCGGTGATGGCGAACGACTCCGATCCAGAGGGCGACAAGATCACTCTGGTCGATGAGGAGAACGGCGGACTCGAAATCCCGGAGATCGACGGGCTGTCGGCGCGGGTGTCGGGGGACCGGGTTCTCGTGGATGCGCCCGGCCGTGCGTTGGAGACGTCTTTGCAGTACACGATCCGCGATGCGCGGGGTGCGACGGCGTCGGCGGTGCTGCAGATCACGGTCGACGAGGACGTGCCCCTGGTGGCGCCGATCGCCCGCGACGACCGCATCCGCTCCGAGGATGTGGCCGAGGGCGGCCTCACGGCCGACATCGACATCCTGAAGAACGACGAGGACCCCGACGGCACGACCGAGGGGCTCGCGCTCGACCTCGGCTCCGGCGCGACCCTGCTCAAGAACGGCGAGGTGCGCGTCACCGTCACCGAAGAGCAGCAGCTCATCCGCTACACGCTCACCGACCAGGACGGTCTGGAGGCCTCGGCGTTCATCTTCGTCCCCGCGGTCTCGGGTCTGCGCCCGGCGCTCGACTCGACCAAGCCGGTCGAAGTGGTCAGCGGCGAGACGATCGAGCTGCCGCTGTCGAAGTATGTCGTCGTGGCGGGTGGCGGGACGACGCGGATCACCGAGCACGCCAAGGTGAGCGCAGTGCACGCCGACGGTTCCGACCTGGTGAAGGACGAGACCACGCTCGTCTACACCTCGGCCCCGGACTACTTCGGTCAGGACGCCCTCACCTTCGAAGTCACGGACGGCACCGGACCCGACGACCCCGACGGCCGGACGTCCACCCTGACGATCCCGATCGACGTGCTGCCGTCCGAGAACCAGCCGCCGGTGTTCATCAGCGGCGAGGTGCAGGTCGCACCGGGCGAGGAAGCGACGACGCTCGACCTGGAAGCGCTCACGGTCGATCCCGACGTCGATGACGAGCACGAGTTCGAATACGTGAGCGGAGCAGGCAAGGGCGTCACGGCGAAGGTCGACGGCGATGAGCTGAAGGTCGAGGCATCGTCTGGCGCGAAGAAGGGCACCGCGCTGACGCTGACGCTGCGCATCTCCGACGGCGAGACCGAACCCGTCGAGGGAACGATCACCGTCATCGTCGCGGCGTCGACCCGAGCGCTGCCCGCGGCCAACACCGACACCATCGCCGAGGCCGATCAGGGGCGCGCGGTGAACGTGCCCGTTCTCGCCAACGACTTCAACCCGTTCCCCGAGACGCCGCTGAAGATCGTGTCGTACGTCGTCGAGTCGGGCTCTGGCGAGGTCGACAAGAAGGGCGATGAGCTGATCGTCACCCCGGCGAAGGACTTCGTCGGGACGATGGTCGTGCGCTACCGGATCCAGGATGCGACGAAGGATGCTGATCGCGAGGCCGACGGACAGGTCGTCGTCACCGTGCAGGGCGTGCCCGACGCGCCGGGTGCACCGACGGTCGTGAGCGTGCAGGACCGCACCGTCGTGGTCTCGTACTCGGCTCCGTCGAACAACGGCGCCGCGATCACGAAGTACACCGTGAAGGCGGCCGGCGGCGGCGCGTACTCGAAGGACTGCCAGTCGACGACCTGCACGCTCGACGGGCTCACCAACAACGTCGAGTACACGTTCCAGGTGACGGCGACGAACAGGGTCGGCGAGAGCGAGCCCTCCGCGGTCTCCGCGGTCGCGCGTCCCGATGCGCGACCCGACACCCCGAACCCGCCCGCACTCGTCTTCGGCGACAAGTCTCTCGCCGTGAGCTGGTCGACGCCGTCGACCCCTGGTTCCCCCGTCGAGCGCTACACGCTCGAGATCTCTCCCGCCCCGCCCTCCGGGATCGCCCAGAAGGAGGTCACCGGCAACTCGTTGACCTGGGAGGGGCTCGAGAACGGCACGAACTACCAGGTGCGCATCCAGGCGCACAACAAGGCGCCGGAGCCGTCGAGCTGGAGCGGCTGGTCGGCATCCGAGATCCCCGCCGGTCCTCCGCTCGCCGCCGCTGCGCCGACGACGCAGGAGCTCTCTCCTGTCGGTTCGCAGGCCCAGATGCAGGTGAACTGGGCGACTCCCGACAACAACGGCGACGCGATCGACAGCTATCAGCTCGAGGTCTACGAGGGGTCGGCGCTCGTGCGCACCCTGACGCCGGGCGCCGGCGCCACGAGCCAGGCCGTGACGCTGCCCACCAGCGAGACCGAGTACACCTTCCGCATCAGGGGCCACAACAAGGCCGGATGGGGTGACTACAGCGCCCCGTCGGCTCCGCGCCGCGGAGTGACGGCTCCCGGTGCTCCCACCGGTCTCGTCGCGCAGCCGGGCGACCGGTTCATCGACATCCAGTACACGCCCGGCGCGCGCAACGGTGCGCGAACCGGCGAGGTCTCGTACCAGTACAGACTGAACGGCGGCGGCTGGCAGGGACTGTCAGGCACCCGCATCTCGGGCCTCACCAACGGCGCGAGCTACACCGTCGAGGTCAGGGGCGTGGCGTCCGTGAACGGCTCGACCTACTCGGGCGCCCCGTCGAACGCGGCGACCGCTGTGCCCTTCGGCGTGCCCTTCGCGCCGACGGCGAAGGCGCAGAACCTCGGCACCCAGGTGAAGCTCTCGTGGGACGCCTCCGGATCTGACAACGGCCGTCCCATCTCGGTCGTGCAGATCAGCGTCGACGACGGCGCCTGGACGAACGTCGGAATGAGCGGCTCGCGCACGGTGGGCGACGGCTACAAGCAGACCCACAGCATCAAGGTGCGCGCGCAGGACTCCGAGGGGCAGTGGTCGCCGGTCGCCTCCGATTCGGCACGGACCAACGACCCGCCGGCCGAGGTGCTGAGGACCGAGAAGGGCGCGTCCGGATCATGGCCCGACTGCGGATCGTCGTCCTGCGCCAGGGTGCGTCTCACGGTCTCGAACTTCGCGAACCCCGGAAGCTATCACCTGGCCTGCGACGACGGCGGTCGATGGGGAGGCTCGCAGGCTCAGCACGTGCCCGCCAACGGCAGCGTCGACCTGAACTGCTACTACGGCTATCCCGGCAACACGGTCCGCGTCTACATCAAAGAGCTCGACAGATACGCCACGGCGCTGGTCTGGTACTGACGCTCACCGACTCCCACACGAGAACAGGAACACGATCCCCATGACAATGACCCCTGAGCAGGCGACCTGGTTCCAGGGAACCTTCACCCGTCTCGTCGACAACGTCGACAAGGCCGTGCAGGGCAAGCGCGAGGTCGTCGCGCTCGTGCTCTCCGCGATGCTCGCAGAGGGGCACGTGCTGCTGGAGGACGCTCCCGGCACCGGCAAGACGAGCCTCGCCAAGGCGCTCGCCTCCACCGTGCAGGGCACCAGCGCCCGCATCCAGTTCACGCCCGACCTGCTGCCGTCCGACGTCACCGGCGTGACCATCTACGACCAGCAGCAGCATCGCTTCGAGTTCCACAAGGGACCGATCTTCGCGTCGATCGTGCTCGCCGACGAGATCAACCGCGCCTCGCCGAAGACCCAGTCGGCGCTCCTCGAGGTCATGGAGGAGTCACGCGTCACGGTCGACGGCGTGACCCACGAGACCGGTCGCCCCTTCCTGGTGATCGCCACCCAGAACCCCATCGAGCAGGCGGGCACGTACAAGCTCCCCGAGGCGCAGCTCGACCGCTTCCTCATCAAGACCTCGATCGGCTACCCCGATCTGGCGATCACCGAGAGCATCCTCGCCGGAGCATCGGATCGCAACCCCTCCGCCGGCCTGACCGCCGTGATCACGACCAACGCGGTCGCCGACATGGCCGACCTGGGCGCGACCGTGCACGTCGAGCCCGCTGTGCTGCGCTACGTGGCCGAGCTCGCCGAGGCGACTCGCAAGGACTCGGGCGTGCGCCTGGGCGTCTCGGTGCGGGGCGCGATCGCGATGGTCCGCCTGGCGAAGGTCTGGGCGGCCACGCACGGCCGTCACTTCGTCCTCCCCGACGACATCAAGACGCTCGCGCGCCCGGTGTGGCAGCATCGCCTGCTGCTCGACGCCGAGGCCGAGTTCGCCGGAACCACCGGCGAGGTCGTCATCGCCCGCGTGCTCGACTCCGTTCCGGCACCGCAGGCGCGAACGGCGGCATGATGACCACGGAGGCACTCGAGGCGTCGCCTGCGCCGACCACCCGCGACGCCGGCTGGCGCGACATCGCGGCGGTCATCGGCGCGCGGCTCCTCGCGCGCCTTCGCAGGATCACGGCGGCGATCCGTCCACTCGCCTGGGTGCTGATGGCCCTCGCCGTGGGCTTCTGGATCATCGGGCAGATCGGCGGCTGGGCGGAGTTCACGTTCGCGGCCGTGGTGATCGCGATCACCGTCGTGCTGTGCGCGCTGTTCCTGATCGGACGCACTGCCTACGACGTGTCGCTCGATCTGGCGCGCACGCGTGTCGTGGTCGGAGAACGCGCGATCGGAGCCCTGAAGCTCGCGAACCGCGGGACCAGGGCCATCCTGCCCTCGCGCGTGGTGCTGCCCGTCGGCGCCGGCCGTGGCGAGTTCGGCATCCAGCGCCTCGCCCCGGGGGAGGAGGCCGAAGAGCTGTTCACGATCCCGACGCAGAAGCGGGGCGTCGTGAAGGTCGGCCCGGTGAGCGTCGTCCGCGGCGACCCGCTGGGCCTGTTCGAGCGGGCCCACCACCGGGACGATCCGGTGGATCTGTTCGTGCACCCGCGGACCATCCTGTTCGACGGTCAGTCGCTCGGATACCTGCGGGATCTCGAAGGGCTTCCTGCCACCGACCTCTCGCGCGACGACGTCTCCTTCCACGCTCTGCTCGAGTACCAGCCCGGCGACGACCTGCGCCACGTGCACTGGAAGTCCACGGCGCGCACCGGCACCCTGATGATGCGCCAGTACGAGGAGACGCGCCGTTCGCACTTCGTGATCGGCCTGTCGCGCGCGGCCTCGGAGTACGCGACGCCCGAGGACTTCGAACTCGCGATCTCGGCGGCAGGGTCGATCGGACTGCGGGCGATCCGCGACTCGCAGCGGGTCGACGTGCGCGTGCAGGGCCGTGAGCTCCCCTCCGGCACAGGCAAGCAGCTGCTCGACTCGCTGTCGGCCGTCAAGAACTCGCGCCCGCGCCGCGGCGGCATCGACGAGCTCGCCGGCGTGCTCGCGAGGACCATGCCGCTCGCCAGCGTCGTGGTGCTCATCTGCGGCTCGAAAGTCCGCAGCGACGATCTGCGCATGGCATGCTCGCGGTTGCCCTTCGGCGCCAGAGTGCTCGCGGTGGTCGCGGATCGCACCGCGACGACGCCGGGACTGCGGCGGATCGGAGACGCCGATGTCGTGACCATCGGCGCGCTGGAACAGATCCCCCTCGCCCTGCAGAAGGTGCTCGCATGACCGCCCCCGCCACCGCACCCGCGGCGCTGCCGCTGCGCCGCTGGATCCTCGACCTCGCCGCCGCCGCGGTGCTCACCGCGGTCGCGATGACCGGATTCTGGACGACGTTCGCCGGCCCCTCCTACCTTCCCGCCGTCGTCGGCGGCATACTCCTGGGGCTTGCGATCGCCGCGGTCGCGGCCTGGCGCCGCTGGGGCATCCTGATCATCACCGGGCTGACCGTCGCGGCGTACTTCGTGTTCGGCGGGGCTCTCGCCCTGCCGCACACCGCGTTCCTCGGGTTCGTTCCGACGATCGACACGCTTCAGAAGCTCGCTCTGGGCACCGTCACCTCGTGGAAGCAGATGCTGACCACGGTGGCGCCGGTCGCTGCTGCCGACGGCCACCTCATCGTGCCGTTCCTGCTCTCGCTCGTGGGCGCCGTGCTCACGGCATCCCTCGCCCTACGGCTGAGTCAGGTGGGCTGGGCGCTGATCCCCGCGGGCGTCGTCCTGATCCTCGCGATCGTTCTGGGGACCCCCGAGCCGGCCTTCCCGCTGGCTCAGGGCCTCGTGTTCGCGATCTTCGCCATCTCCTGGCTCGCGCTGCGTCAGCTGTGGGCGCCGCAGAACGCCGCCGTCTCGGTGAGCGAGGTCGACCCCGCCCGCGCGGCGTACATGCGCATGCGGAGACTGCTGGCGGGAGTCGCCGTGCTCGCGGTGGCCGGCGGTGCAGGGATCGCCTCCAGCGCGATCGCCCAGCCGGTTCAGCCGCGGCACGTGTTCCGCGATGTCGTGATCCCCCCGTTCAACATCCACGACTATCCGAGTCCCCTGCAGTCGTTCCGCAAGAACGTGCGCGACGAGTCCGAGGACACGCTGTTCACGGTGAGCGGCCTGCCCAAGGGAGCGCGCATCCGGATCGCGGTCATGGATCAGTTCGACGGCCAGGTCTACAACGTCACCGATGGCGGCCCCGGCTCCTCGAGCGCCTTCGCCCCGCTGCGCTCGAACATGTCGCCCGAGGCGAAGGGCGTCCCGGTGACGTTGAAGGTGGCCATCGAGGACTACAGCGGAGTGTGGATGCCGGATGCCGGCGCCGTCTCCCAGATCGACTTCACCGGCAAGCGCGCCGATGAGCTGCGCCGTTCGGGGTACTACAACAGCGACACGGGCACCGCTGTCGTCACGGCCAAGCTCACCAGCGGCGACACGTACACGGTCGACACCGTGATCCCGGCGAAGCTCGACGACACGCAGCTCGCCGACGTCGACTTCGGCAAGGTCGCGCTGCCCAAGCAGAGCAACGTGCCGGAGGAGCTGACCTCCCTCGCCGCCGAGACGGTCGCGGGAGCGGAGTCTCCGATCGAGCAGGTGCGGGCACTCGAGACCTTCCTCGCAGACGGCGGATTCTTCAGCCACGGCCTGGAAGGCGAGGTGCTCTCGCGCGCCGGGCACACCTCGGAGCGCATCTCGACGCTCATCGGCGGCGACCAGATGATCGGCGACGATGAGCAGTACGCGGTCGCGATGGCGCTGCTCGCTCGCGAAGTCGGCATCCCGGCCCGCGTCGTCATGGGCTACTACCCCGACGAGGACCAGGAGGGCGAGGCCGAGTTCGCGGCGACGGGCGATGACGTCCACGCATGGGTCGAGGTCAACTTCGAGGACATCGGCTGGGTGACGTTCAACCCGACCCCGCCGGAGGACAAGGTACCGAACGATCAGAACACCAAGCCCAAGGTCGACCCGAAGCCGCAGGTGCTGCAGCCGCCGCCCCCGCCGCAGGAACCGGTCGACCTGCCGCCGACGCTTCCCGACGACCGCAAGGGCGACGACGAGACCTTCAACCTCGCCGCCCTGCTCGGCTTGATCGCTGCGATCGGCGGGACCGCACTCGGCGTGATGGCCCTGCTCGCGTCGCCGTTCATCGTGGTCGGAGCGTGGAAGGCGGCGAAGCGCCGCACACGCCGCAACGCCGCTCGGACGGCGGATCGGATCACCGGCGGGTGGGACGAGCTCACGGACCGCGCGATCGACTACGGCGCGCGGCTCGCGCCGGGCGGCACCCGCGCCGAGGAGGCGGCGACCCTCGCCGCGTCCCCTCCCGATCCCCGCTGTCACGGCTCTCGCGGACCGCGCGGACGCCGAGGTGTTCGGCCCCTCCGAGCCGACACCGGCCCAGGTCGACGAATTCTGGGCCGAGGTCGACGGGATCGTCGGAGGCCTCGGAAAGGATGCCGGGTTCTGGAAGCGCCTGCGCGCTCGCCTCAACCTGCGTTCCCTGATCGGCGGGACGGCCGTCGCCAACAGCATGCAGAATCTGAAGGATGCCGCAGCCGCGCGGGTTCGCCGTGAACCTGGCACGATCAAGGGCAGCAGCCGCACGAAGACGTCCACCTCAGCCGAGAGCGAGACCCCATGACTGAGCCAGCGATCGACAGCATCGCGCCGATCTCGCGGCGTGCGGTCGCCTATCTGATCGATGCGCTCATCGCCGGAGGGGTCGCGATCGTCGCGGCGGTGATCGTCGGAGTGATCGCGGGGACCTCCGGGTCGTTCGAGGCGATGCTGATCCTGTTGTCCATCGGCTACGGAGCGCTGCTGCTCGTGCTCCTGGGCTGGCTGCTCGTGTACACGGCCATGCAGGCGAAGTCCGGATCCATCGGCATGCGCGCGCAGGGCGTGCGCCTCGCGTCCGCCGAGGACGGGATGCCGGTGGGATTCGGCCGTGCTCTGCTGCGCAACGTCGTGTTCGGCGTATCGGGCTGGATCATCGTCGGCTACTTCACGCCGCTGTTCGACAGCTCAGGACGCTTCCAGGGCTGGCACGACCGTGTGGCGAAGGCCGTCGTGCTCGACGCGCGAAAGAGCCCGCTCCCTGTCGCCGTGCCCGACTTCGGCCCGGCACCCGCGACGACGGCCGTTCCGATCCCGCAGGGGATGCCGGGGATCCCGGGGATCCCGGGGATCCCCGCCCCCGGGGGCGTGCAGGGCGGGTTCACGACACCGTCCACTGGCGCGTTCGCGTTCGCGGACGCACCGGCGCCGAGCGCTGTCGGTGCCCCGGTCGCCCCTCCCGCCCCGGTCGCGCCTCCCGCTCCGGTAGCGCCGCAGGTTCCTCCCGCGCACGGCGTGCCGCCGGTGCCGATCGTTCCTCCGGGGCCGGTTCCGCCGCCCGCACTGGGTCAGCCGCAGTCCGCCGGCGTGCAGCCGTACTCTGCGCCGCCGGTTCACGACGCGGGGACGCCGAGCGCTCCGACGCCCCCGGCGTACCAGGCTCCTGCCGTGCTTCCGGCAGCTCCGGCCTACACGCCCCCGACTCCGCAGGCTCCTGCCGCCTACACGCCCCCGGTCGCATCCGCACCCGCGGGCGGCGACTCGCCCATCGCATACGTGCCCGGGGTCGCGCCCGCGGGCGCGATCGTCCACCCGCCGCAGTCCGCCGACTCGGAGACCGATCCCGAGCTGTACGAGACCCTCATCCAGAAACCGGCGCCGGCACAGCCCGAACCCGCGGCTCCCGTGGCGCCCGCGACTTCCTGGGTGCGTTCGGGGCCGGATGCCGGAGCGCATCCGGTGCTTCCCGCATCCGCGGCTCCGGTCGACGCCCCTCTCGATCCCCACGAAGCCGAGATCGAGGCGACACGCATCAGCATTCCCGGGCACGGCCTCGTGTTCACCTGGGACGACGGCGCGCGCATGACAGTGACCCGTCGAACGATCTTCGGCCGCAACCCCGCGCCCGAGGCAGGCGCCGTGCTGGTGACGGTTCGCGACGAGACGCTGTCGTTGTCGAAGACCCATTTCGAGGCCGCCGCCGATGTGTCGGGGGGATGGGTGCTTGATCGGCACTCGACCAACGGCATGACGATCGTGCGCGACGGGCAGCGCATCGCCTGCCCGTCCGGGCAGCGGGTGCCCGTGCGTCTGGGAGACGCGATCGAGATCGGCGACCGCATCGTCGTGATCGGCGGCTACGCGTGACGCCGGGGCTGGTCGTCACGACAGGATCGGCGACGCACACCGGCCTCCGCCGCGCCCTGAACGAGGACTCCTACCTGGCCGACGCTCCCGTGTTCGTGGTCGCCGACGGCATGGGCGGGCACGAAGCGGGCGAGCGCGCGAGCGCCACCGTGATCGAGGAGTTCTCGAAGTACCTCGGGCGCGCATCGCTCGAGCTCGACGAGGTGCGCGTGGCCCTGGAACGGGCCCGTCACGGGGTCGAGCACCTGTCGACCACCGGCAACGGACGCGCAGGCACCACGCTGAGCGGGGTCGTCGTCGCGTCCGTCGACGGCATGGGGTACTGGCTGGCGATCAACATCGGCGACTCGCGCACCTACCGCCTCGCCGACGGCGAGCTCGAGCAGATCACGGTCGACCACTCGGTCGTGCAGGAGCTGATCGAGGCGGGCGAGCTCACGGCCGAGACCGCGGCGACCGACCGCCGGCGCAACATCATCACGCGCGCCATCGGCGCGAGCAGCACGGGAGACGCCGACTACTGGCTGTTCCCGGCCGAGCTGGGAGATCGGATGATGATCTGCTCCGACGGACTCACGTCGGAACTCGGCGACGACCGCATCCGCGAGATCCTGACCGGTGTCACGGATCCGCAGCAGGCCGCCGAGGCGCTGGTGGCGGAGGCGCTGCTCGCGGGTGGGCGCGATAACATCACCGTCGTGATCGCGGATGCGGTGCAGGTGGCATCGCGGCCGGGTGCTCCGCGCGAGACCGACGACATCGACATGGACACACGTCCACGTGAGGCAGCAGGAGGGGTTCGCTGATGCAGACGATCTACCGACCGGGACAGTGGTACCTGATCGTGATTCCGGGCGCGCTGGTCGCGTTGCCGCCGGATGTGCCCAGCGACATCGTCTCGCGGCTGTGGGACCAGCTTCCGTCCGAGAAGACGCTGGCGAGCGTCGTCGACGTGCTGACGACTGCGGCCGGGGGCTCGTTCGTCGCCCTGCCGCCGTTCGTCGCCGCCGTGGCCGAGGGCACCGACGTGCGCATCGCATTGCGCGGTGGCGTCGTCGCCCGCGTCAGCAGCGGGACGGATGCCGAGTACGAGTTCTCCGGTGCCGAGGTGACGACGTGGAGCGAGCGTTTCATCGCCGGCGCCACGCGCATCGAGATCACGGTGGAGGAGACGGATGCCGCCTCCGCTCTGCCTGTGCAGAGCGGCATCGTCTGTGCCGCCGCGGTGAGCGCAGAGCTCGAGGCGAGCGACGCCGCACCGATCGTCGCCGTGCTGGGCCCTGCGCCGCGCATCGACGAGATCGAGGCGGGCGCATCGGCCGCGGCTCTCGGAGGAGGCCCTGCGCCGGCGCTGGCTCTGTTCGGGGTGCCGTCGGCGCCTCATGTCGACGACGTGCCCGATGCTCCGCTCGCCGTCTCGCCCGGGGGGCTTCCTGCTGTCGTGGTCGCGCCCGTCGTGATCCCGTCCGCCGACCTCCCGTCTGCCGACCTCCTCTCCGCCGACCTTCCGTCGGCCGAGCGACACCTCGACTCGTCGGAGACCGCTCAGGAGGAGTCCCCGCGAGACGAAACGCCCGCAGCAGGCCTCGACGACGGGGCAGAGAGCTCCGAACCGACGCCTGACGACGAATCGGCGGCGTCCGAGTCCGTGGCAGCGGAGCCGGAGGCCCCGAAAGAGGCGGTCCTGCCCGTCGAGACGGCTCCTTTCGACCTCCCGCCCGTCGCAGCTGCGGACGAGGACTCCCTGGTCGCCGAGCGAGGGGAGCGGGACGAAACGTCCGTGTCCGACCTCGAGGCAGGGGAGGAGTCGCTGCCCTCGTCGCCCGACGAGGCGGAGCACGACGCCTCGCTCGACGACAACGGCCTCGACGAGCACACCTGGGAGCCCCCGGAGCAGACGTTCGCTCCGGCCGGCGATGCTCCGGCCAGCGACATCGACGAGTTCGAGCAGCTCTTCGGCGAGACGCTGCATTCCGGATCCGCTCAGCCTGCCGGGCCCGCTGTTCCGCCCGTGATCCCGCCGCTGCCGGGTGCCGACCTTGGTGACCACGACGGCGCGACGATCTCGACATCCGAGCTCGCAGCGCTCCGCCAGCGGCGCGCGACATCCGACGAGACAGCCACTCAGGTGATTCCGGTCGTGCCCGGCTCGGCCGGTCGCATCACGGTCTCGACAGGTCAGGTCGTCGAGCTCGACCGCACGGTGATCATCGGACGCCGCCCGCGCTCGACTCGCGCGAGCGGCGACAGCATGCCGCACCTCGTCGCCGTCGAGAGCCCGCAGCAGGACATCTCTCGCAACCACCTCGAGGTGCGCCCCGAGGCCGGATCCGTCGTCGTGATCGACCTCCACACGACCAACGGCTCCACGCTGCTGCGCCCTGGCGCCGACCCCGTCCGTCTGCACCCCGGCGAGCAGACCCTCGTCCTGTCCGGCGATGTCGTGGATCTGGGAGATGGAGTGACCATCGTCTTCGAGGGCCTTTCGTGAGTCGACGTCCGTCGCCGCCGCCGCAGCTGCCCGGCTTCACCTACCTCGAACCGCTCGGGACGGGCGGCTTCGCCGACGTCTTCCTCTACGAGCAGCAGATGCCGCGCCGCCGCGTCGCGGTGAAGGTGCTTCTCGCCGATCGCCCGTCTCCGCAGGCTGCGCAGGAGTTCGCCGACGAGGCGAACGTGATGGCCATGCTGTCCACGCATCCGGCGATCGTGACGATCTACCAGTCCGGCGTCGCGGGCGACGGCCGGCCGTATCTCGTGATGGAGTACTGCCCCCGGCCGAACCTCCAGATCCGCGCGCGCAAAGAGACCTTCCTGGTGGCGGAGGCGCTTCGGGTCGGCATCCAGGTGGCCGGCGCCGTCGAGACCGCGCACCGCGCGGGAGTCCTGCACCGCGACATCAAGCCGGCGAACATCCTCGTCACCGAGTACAACAGGCCCGCTCTCACCGACTTCGGCATCGCCTCGACGACCGAGGCCACGGGGGAATCCTCCGGAATGTCGATCCCGTGGTCGCCACCCGAGTCCTTCGCCGAGCCGCCGCAGAGCGGGCCGCGCACCGACGTGTGGGCGCTCGGCGCCACCCTGTACACGCTGCTCGCGGGGCGTTCGCCGTTCGAGCGCCCGGGCGAGCGCAACTCCAGCGCCGACCTCATCGAGCGCATCGAGCGGGCGGCCCTTCCGCCGCTGGGGCGGCCCGACTCGCCGGAGAGCCTGCAGCGCGTGCTCGAGCGCGCGATGGCCAAGAACCCGGATGACCGGTTCCCCAGCGCCGTCGCCTTCGCACGCGCGCTGCAGAAGGTGCAGATCGAGCTGTCCCACTCGGTGACGCCGATCGACATCGTCGACGAGCATCCGGCGCCCGAGGAACTCGAGGACGACGGCGACGGGCTCACCAGGGTCCGCGATGTCCGCTCCATCAACCCTGACAGCCCGACGGCGACCAGGCCCTCCGCCACGACCCTGCGCAAGCAGCCCGGCGGGGCCGCGGTCGAGGTGCCGCGGTTCGATCGGCCGCCGCAGGCCGATGCGCTCGAGGCGACCCAGCACCGTGCGCCCGCCGCGCTGCAGCCGGACGACGACGCCACCGCCCTGCGCCCACCCGCGGTCGTCGCACCCGAGATGCAGGCGCCGTCGGCTGCCACCTGGGCGCCGGCAGCGCCCACTGGTGTGCAGGAGAGTCCGCAGCGGCGCCGCAGCGGCATGCCGTGGTGGGGGTGGCTCATCGCGGTGATCGGCGTGGTGGTGGTCGTCGGCGGCATCGTGCTCGCGAGCAGTCTCACCGGTGCGCTCGTGCCGGCGCCGACGCCGACCACGGAGGCGCCGCAGCCGCAGGACCCGCTCGCGGGGGTCGTTCCCGCGCCGGAAGACGTCACAGGCGGCAACGAGGGCGGCGTCGTCGCATTCACCTGGACGAACCCCGCACCGGAGAAGGGCGACACGTACATCTGGTACGAAGTCACGCTCGATGGTCCGGGCGAACCGCATATCGTGGAACAGACGAACGCCACCCTGGAGGGGGAGCGGACGGGGCGCACCTGCATCGAGGTGCTCATCAAGAGGGCTGACGGGCGTTCCACGCCCGAGCCCGTCAGGGGGTGCGTGGGCTGATGGAGATCACAGTCGAGTTCGCGGGGGAGTACTACTCACCGCAACCGGAGGAGCCGTTCTACGTCGGGCGTCAGGGGGATCTGGAACTCGATGACGACAATCTGTTCCTGCATCGTCATTTCCTCGAGATCTCGCACAACGACGGCCTCTGGTGGCTGTCGAACGTCGGGGCCAGGCTGACCGCGACCGTCACCGATTCGTCGGGTGGGGTCAACGCGTGGCTGGCACCGGGGGCGCGCCTGCCGATCGTCTTCGAGCAGACCACGGTCGTGTTCACCGCCGGGCCCGTGACGTACGAGTTCACGATCCACTCCCAAGCCCCGACGCTGCGTATCGACTCGAGCGGTGGCGCGGACGGCGGCCAGTCGACGATCGGGCACGTGCCGCTGACCACGCGTCAGAAGATGCTGATCCTCGCTCTCGCCGAACCCGCGCTGAAGCGCGAGGGCACCGGCGCCAGCGAGATCCCCAGTTCTGCGCAGGCGGCTCAGCGGCTCGGGTGGACCAGCACGCGGTTCAACCGCAAGCTCGACAACGTGTGCGAGAAGTTCGACCGCATCGGCGTGCAGGGAATGCGCGGAGGCCAGGGCAGGCTCGCGATGAACCGCAAGGCCCGGCTGGTCGAGTACGCGGTCTCGAGCAGGCTGGTGACCAAGGACGACCTGGCCCTGCTGGACGCGCCCATCGCGGATGCCGAGGACGACGAGGACTCGTAGCAGCCGGTATCGCCGCACCGGAGGCCGACCGTACGCGCGATAGTGTGAAACGCGCGTGTTCAAAGAAAAGCAGGGGGATCGATGTCGCCTCAGACGACAGCTGCCGCATCATCGCAGCTCATGCGCCTGTCGGTGCAGTGGGAATCCGAGCGGATCGATGTCGGCGTCCCCGGCGGCGTTCCCGTCGCCGAAGTGCTCCCCTCGCTGACGCGGCGTCTGCGCATGCTCGACAGCCACTCGGCGTCCTCGGGCTTCCGGCTCGTCCAGGCCGACGGCCAGACGCTCGACGGCGACCGGACGCTTGCCGCTCAGGGCGTGCAGGACGGCGACCTCCTCGTTCTCGAGCAGGGTGCATCAGCGGCGCTCGCCAAGCGCTACGACGACCTGGTCGAAGCCGTCGCCGATGCCGTCGAGCACAACGCACCGGCCTGGTCGCTGCAGAACTCTGTGACGACCGCCACCGTGGTCGCCTCCGTGCTTCTGCTGCTCGGCCTGGTGCCCGCCGTGTGGGCATGGGTCGACACGGGCACGATCATCACGGCCGCCGGGGCGGGGGCCGCAGCGGTGGTGCTTCTGATCTGCGCACTAGTGATGGCGCGCACCGGCGCCCCGCAGCAGGCGACCATGTCGCTGGCTCTTGTCTCGTCGGTCTACGCGGGGGCGGCCGGATACACGCTGCTTCCGGACGCGGACCCCTGGGGGCTGCCTCTCGTCGTCGGCGGCGCCGCGATGCTCGTGTTCGGCGTGATCGCGCTGCTCGCGCTGAAGAAGCTGCGCGAGTACGGACTCATCCCC
Organism: Microbacterium natoriense; assembly: GCF_030816295.1. Taxonomy (NCBI): domain Bacteria; kingdom Bacillati; phylum Actinomycetota; class Actinomycetes; order Micrococcales; family Microbacteriaceae; genus Microbacterium; species Microbacterium natoriense. The sequence continues at coordinate 1,128,521 of NZ_JAUSXV010000001.1, forward strand.
ATCGCGGTCGGCGGTGTGCTCCTCGTCATCGGCGCGGTCATCACCTGGCTCGACGCACCGGTCGCGGGGACGCTCGCGGCGGCGATGGCGATCGCAGGTATCGCCGGACTCGGCGCCCCCTGGGTGGCGCTGGCCTCGGTGCCGTTGCGCGTCGTGTCGGCACGAGACGAGTCCGAGGTGTACGACGCTCCGACGCACATCTCTCCTGCCGAGGTGGCGAAGCTCTACAGCCGTGCGCACCGGTATCAGGTGTCGCTGCGGATCTCGCTCTGCGTGATCGTCCTGGTGGCGACCGTGCCGGTCGTCGCATCGGGATTCTGGGGGCTCCTCCTGTGCGCGGTGACGTACATCGGCATGTTCCTGGGAACACGACAGGTGTACTCGCGTTTCGACATCGTGGCCGTGGCCGCCGGTGTCCTCACCGGCGTGGCCATGGGAGTCGTGACAGCCGTCGTCGCCCACCCCTCCTGGATCGGGGGCCTCGTCGTCGGGCTCGCCGCGGTGGCCGTCTGCATCATCGTGGTCGTTCTGCTGAACCCGAAGACGAGACTGGCGCTGACCCGCTTCGCCGACTTCGCCGAGTGGGCGACGATCGCGCTGCTGCTGCCGCTGGCCATCATCGCCGGAGGCTGGTTCTGAGTCATGGCATCCAAATCCGAGCTGCTGCAGGCACAGGCCTTCAACCGTCGACGTCTCCAGCGCGCATTCGTCAGCGGCGCCCCCGGCGGGCGCGAGCTGCCTCCCGGAAAGCCGCTGCGCGGCGTCGTGGTCAGCGTCGCCCTCGGCGTCCTGACCGTGATCGTCTCGCTGCTGATCGGCACGTTCTCCGGCACGCTGCCGAAGGACTGGCGGGACGGCGCGATCATCGTGGTGCAGGGCGAGGGCTCCCGCTACGTGGCTCTCGACGGCACTCTCTATCCGGTCAAGAATCTCGCCAGCGCTCGACTTCTGGTCGGTTCCGTGAAGATCACCTCGGTGCCGGCCGACAAGCTCGACGGGATCAGCCGCGACCCGTCTCCGGTCGGGATCGACGACGCCCCCGACTACCTCCCGGCCCCCGACCGGCAGTACACCGATGCCTGGCTCAGCTGTGTCGCCGCCGATCGCCCGCTGGAGATGTCGACGCGGCTCCTCGGGGATCGGGTCGGCTCGCTCGATCAGGGCGCCCTCGTGAAGGACGACCGCGACAGGTACTGGTTCGTCGAGGGCTCTCGGCGATACGCCGTGGCGGAGGACAACGTCGCTGTAGTCGCGAGCGTGTTCCTCGGCATCGACGACGTGAAGTCGGTGCCCACCGTCTCGGCCCTGTGGCTCAACCTCGTCTCACCGGGATCGCCCCTTGCCGTCGACCTGGGCAGCGAGCTGGGTGAGGATGCAGGAGCCGCCGGCCTCGTCGTCGGTCAAGCCGTGCAGACGCAGGCCGATGGCAAAGTCGTCAACGAGTACATCGCCGACGGGGACGGACGACTCGTGCCGGCCACGCCCTTCGCGCGCCAGCTGCTGACGGCGTACGTCGGGGTGGATCCCGTCGTCATGACCGTGGCCGAGGCGACCGACCTCGCCGACGTCAACTCGGATGCTGTTCCCGAGGACTGGCCCGAGAACGCCCCCGCTCCGTCGGGCGACGGATCGACGGCCTGCCTGCAGATGACGCCCACGGCAGACGGACCCGTCGTGTCGGTGGCGACCAGCCCGCAGGATCTCGAACCGGGAACGCGGGTGATGCCCGGAGCGGGAGCGGCGATCACCTCGCGCTCGAGGGGCGAGGGTGCGACCTACGGCTTCGTCTCGGAAGCAGGCGTGTACTTCCCCGTCGAGACGGCAGAGGATCTGGCGCTGCTGGGGTACTCGACGAAGGACTCGGTGACGGTGCCCGCCTCGTGGACCCAGCTGCTCGAACAGGGACCGACGCTCAGCCGGGCCATCGCGCAGAGGACGGCGCCGGGGCAGGGGGGCTGATGCGCACGCGCACTCTGAGAGGCGCAGCGGCGATCGTCGGCATCGTGGCAATGCTGGGAACCGCGGGAGCGACCGGTTCGCTCATCGCGGATGCAGATGCCCGGTCGGTTCCAGTGATCGACGCAGGACAGCAGTGCACCCCCGGGTCGCAGGTGCTGGTCTCGGGGTCGAGCTATCTCGTCGAGCGGCTGGGACTCGAGGACGCGTGGACGCTCAGCCGCGGACGCGGGGTCACCGTCGCGGTCGTGGACTCCGGTGTCGAGGCGGGCAACGTGCACTTCGCCGATGCCCTCGTTCCCGGGGTCAGCACCTTCGGCGACGGTTCCGCCCCCGCCGACGACGACCTGTTCGGCCACGGCACGGCCGTGGCCGGTCTGATCGCGGCCCGGCCGGCCGATGGCTCGGGGGTCGTGGGCATCGCACCCGAGGCGAAGATCATGCCGGTGCGGGCTTTCCAGTCCGCGCCGGAGGACGGGCAGTCCTCGCGCGATCTCGTGGGGCCGACCGCGGCGTCGGTGGTGGCCGGCATCCGCTGGGCCGCCGATCACGGCGCGCAGATCATCAACGTCTCGCTGTCCGACGACCAGTCGGCCGACCTCTACGCCGACGCGGTGGCCTATGCGCACGCGCGCGGTTCGCTCGTGGTCGCGAGCGCGGGAAACCGCAACACGGCGAACGCCAACAGCCCGGACCCCGCGCATTTCTACCCCGGAGAGCTGCCCGGCGCCCTTGCCGTCTCGGCGGTGCTGACGGACGGCACGTGGAATGCGGATTCCTCCTACGCGGGGGCGCATGTCGACGTCGCCGCCCCGGGTCAGTCGATGCCCTCGGCCTACATCTCGGGTGGCGACTGCGTGTTCAACGGAGACTCGGCGTCGTCGAGCTACGCGACGGCCGTGGTCTCGGGTGCGGCGGCGCTCGTCGCCGCACGCTACCCGGCCGAGACCCCCGACCAGTGGGCGTTCCGGTTGACGCAGTCGGCGATGCGCGTCTCTCCGGCCGAGCGCAGCGACACGGTCGGGTGGGGCGAGGTGCGCCCGGCGGAGGCGCTCTCCCTGGTCGACGACGGGTCGCTTCCCGGCCCGCAGTCTCCGGCGTACCCGGCAGCCGAGCCGACGCCGGAGCCGACCAGGACCATCTCGATCGAGCCCGACGCCGACCCGCTCGATCCCGCGCGGGAGATCGTCGGGTGGGGCTTCGGCGCGGCCGCGACGATCTCGGTCATCACGCTGCTGCTCGCACGAGGGCGGGCGCGCCGCGCGCAGCGCTGAACGCGGGCATGGGGACTTCTCCCCCTATGGTCATCGCGCACCGCTTCGTAGGATTGCCTCAACGGTCTACGGAAGAGGAGCCCATGGTCAGCTTGGATATGGCGGACGCCAACCGTCTGATGGCGGAACTGCAGCAGACGGCCGGCGAGCTGCAGCGCGAACTGCGTGCGCTCGCCACGGCTTCGGAACGGCTGACTCCGATCACCGTGAAGGACGAGCGGGGAGCCGTCGCCCTCACTCTCGCCGCGAACGGCGCCGTTCAGTCGCTGGTGCTCGATGAGGACTGGCGCGACACGATCGGTGAAGAGTCGCTCGGCGTCGTGATCAGCGCGTGCTACCAGGATGCTGTCGGCCAGCGCGCCGGTGAGTGGATGAAGGCGTACTCCGAGAACGCCGATGACAAGGGCGAAGCGACGCCTCTCCCCGCGCCGGAGCCGGTTCAGCTGGGAGACCCGAGCTCTTCATGGGGCATCGAGGGCCGTGAGAAGCTGCGCGAGATGTACGCGGCGGCCGACGCCGAGCAGCAGGACTTCCTCGCGTACCGGGCGCAGCGCGCCCGTCAGCCGCGCGACGGCGTGAACGCGGCCAAGACCATCACCGTCACGCGCGAAGGCGACACCATCTCGGCCGTGAAGTTCGACGAGCGCTGGGTGCGCAACACGAACGACGAAGTGATCGAGAAAGAGATCGTCCGCGCCATGAACAACGTGATGGCGATGTCCGCGCGGGAACGAGAGAACAAGTACGAGGGTTTCCCCGCGATCGAGCAGTTGGCGAAGATCGCGCACAACCCCCACGAGCTGATGCGCCGCATGGGCGCGATCCGCTGAGGCAGGGAGCACAGCAATGGGAATTCTGGATGCCGTCGGCGATGTCGTCGACGCGGTCAACCCGGTCGACGAGATCGTCGACTTCGGTCAGAACGTCATGGAGGGCGATGTCCTCGGCGCGTTCGGCAACGTGCTCGATGCGGCCACCCCGCTCGACGAGGTGGTGAGCGCGGGCACGCATCTCTTCTCCGGCGGAGGCGGCGGTATGAGCAGCCCGAGCCTGCAGACCCCCACGGCCACGCCGCTGCCGAGCACGCAGGGCCAGTCGGTTCTGCCCACTCCGCCGGCGCAGCCGGCAGCATCGTCCTTCACCTCGGGAAGCGAGAAGGGTGTCGAGGTCGACACCAACACGCTGTACGAGGACGCGGGCAAGTTCGAGGCGGCATCGGAATCGTATGCGTCGATCGAATCCGCTGCCCAGGCTCTCACGATCGATGCCGCGGCCTTCTCGTTCATCGGCGGACAGGCATCGGCGGCCTACAACAACTTCCAGGCGACCATGGTCGCGGTCCTCGGCACGGCGCCGGAAGCGCACACCGGCTTCGCCGACTCGCTCCGGCTGACCGCCAAGGCGTATGACGACCAGGAGGCCGCTGAGGAGAAGAACGAGAAGAAGGACGTCGGCGGCACCGGCGACACCGGTGGCGGAACAGGCGGTGGCGGCACCGGCGGCGGTGGCACCGGCGGCGGAACCGGTGGTGGCGGGACCGGCGGCGGATCGGCGCAGGTCGACGACCCCCGGGTGGACGGCTCCCTCGAGGGCGAGACGGGTGACGAGGAGGCGCGCGCCGAAGCCGACGCGAAGGCCGACCAGCTCGACGCTCGCGCCGATGCGCTCGACAAGCAGGCGGATCAGGCCGATCAGCACGCCGACAAGGCTCAGGAGCAGGCGGAGGCTCTCGACGCGCAGATCGACGAGCTCGAGGAGCGCGCCGCAGAGCTCGACAGCAGTGCGACCGAGACCGAGTACCGGGCGACCGAGCTCGATCTGAAGGCCGAGCAGCAGGAAGCGGCGGGAGACCAGGCCGACGCCCTGCAGACGCGGACGGAGTCCGCAGCGCTCCGAGCCGATGCGTCCGCGCAGCGCGCCGAAGCCGCGGAGATCCGCGAGCAGATCGCGAAGCTCGAAGAGAGCCGCGACGACGCCATCGAAGAGATGACGGATGCTCGTGAAGACGCCGCGGAGCTCCGTGACAAGGCTGCCGAACTGCGCGACCAGGCCGCTGAGCTTCACCACGAGGCCACCGGCCTCGACCATGGCGGAGAAGCGGAGATCGTCGACGACGCGAACATCGACGGCGACGTCGACGGTGGCACGGGCGAGACCGGTGGCACGGGTGAGACCGGCGGCACGGGTGAGACCGGCGGCACGGGTGAGACCGGCGGCACGGGTGAGACCGGCGGCACGGGTGAGACCGGTGGCACAGGTGAGACCGGTGGCACGGATGAGACCGGTGGCACAGGCGACGCAGACGATGCGCCGGCATCCGAGTCCGATGCAGATGGCGACGTCTCCGAGCAGCCGCGCGACGACGAGGCGACCACGGACGGGCAGCCGACTCCGACCCCCGAGGGCGAGGGCGACGAGGCGATCCGGCTGCACCCCCCGCTCGACGCTTTCGGTCAGCCGATGCCGGCCCAGCCGGTCGCGGCTCCGGCCTGGCAGACCCGACTGAACAGCTGATCGCAGAACTCACGACTGAAGGAAGACGTCATCATGGTTAGTACTCGCAGAGGTCCGGGTTCGGGTGCCGGCAGGGGCGGCAGCAACGGTTCGCACGGAAGCGGCAGCGGATCGCACGGCGGCGGCGACAACGCGGGCGATGTCGCCCGCTCGACGTCCAAGTTCGACGAGATCCTCGACAAGACGAATTCGGTCGTCGACATCATCAACGGCGTCCTCGAGCTCGCAAGCCACATCCCGCTGATCGGCGATCTGATCGACAAGCTCAACGATCTGATCGGCAGGATGTTCGAGAAGGTCAACGAGGCCATCCAGAAGACGACGCAGATCTTCGCCTTCGTCGGCAACCCGGCGCTGCTCCGCCAGACCGGAACGAGCTGGGTGCAGACCGTCGGCACCCCGGCCACGGTGGCCACGTCGACCGTCGTCCTGACCGCGCTGCCCAGCACGGGGCACTGGACGGGCGCATCGCACGACGCCTACGCCGCGCGAGTGGAGCTGCAGAACCCGGCATCCGAGAGCGTCTACGCGAAGTGCGAGATGGTCGATGAGCAGCTGAACACGTTCGCGGACGCGATCGTCGACTTCTGGGTGAACTTCTCGCTCGCAGTCCTCATGACTGCGATCGGCGTCGGCCTCGGCATCGCCGAGATCGTGTCGGTGTGGGGCGCACCGGCCGGCGTCGTCACGATCATCGCCGAGATCGTCGCGATGATCGCCGACGTGGTGAGCCTGGTTGACATCATCATGACGGCCAACCAGGCTGCCGCCGACTTCATGACCACCGTGACCAGTGAGCTCAGCGCCGCCAGCGCCTTCCCCGGCGGAGCATGGCCGCGCCACACGGCAGCATGACGACGGCGGAGATCGGACGGGTCGACGGCGCCGGAGCGGCGTCGGGCGGCGCGATCGTCCTCGACTTCGACGGTCGACGCGAACGCATCCCTGCGGGGACGACGTTCGTGATCGGCCGAGGCGCCGATCTGTCCATCGACGACAACCAGTACGTGCATCGGCGCTTTCTCGAGATCGCGCAGCACGAGGGGATCTGGCGGCTGGCGAATGTCGGTTCGCGGCTGACGGCCTCGGTCGCCTCGGCTGACGGGATGGCGCAGTCGTGGCTCGCCCCCGGCGGGTCGATGCCGCTCGTGTTCGACTCGACCGTGGTGATGTTCACCGCGGGCGAGACGACCTACGAGCTGACCCTCATCGCCGAGACGCCGTTCTACCAGGTGTCCACTCCGTGGACGACGTCTGCCGACGACGGCGTCTCAGGGCTGCTCTCGCCGATGCAGCGGATCGTGCTGACCGCGTTGGCCGAGCCGATGCTGCGGCTGAACGCGCCGGGGTCGGTGCGGCTGCCTCCGCTGGACGAGGTCGCCGGCCGTCTGGGCTGGTCGCAGGAGAAGCTCGAGCGTCGTCTCGGCAGTCTGATCGACAAGTTCGGCCGGCACGGCGTCCGCGGTCTGGAGCGCAACGGGGCGGGCGAGCTGCCCGACTCCGCGCGCTCGCGCCTCGTCGAACACGCGGTCGGGGCGCGAATCGTCACGACCGAGGATCTCGATCTTCTCGAGGCGTTCGCGCGGGACGCGTTCGTCGGCGCAGCGTCCTGAGTCCGCCCGCAGCCCCGATGCCCGTCGTCGTCGCGAGTGGTCGCGGTCGTAGGATGAGTGTTCGCGTGGTGAAAGCTGAGGCGTTGAGGAGGGTGCACGGATGAGCATGCCGGCGGGTTGGTACGACGATGGTTCAGGGCGGCAGCGCTGGTGGGACGGTGCGCGGTGGACGGATGACTACGCTCCCGCCCACGCCGCGGCTGGCCCGCAGGCCGCCCCCGTGACGCCCGCGCCTGCTGCCCGGGTGTCGCCGGTTCTGGGTTTCGTCGGCCTCGGCCTCGCGGTACTGGGCACGGTGCTGGCGTGTATTCCGGCGACGTTCGGCGTTGGGGCGTTCGTGCTGGTCGCGGCCTTCGTGGTGTCGCTGATCGGGCTGTTCCGGAAGGGAGCGCCGAAGTGGCCGTCGATCATCGGGATGATCCTGTCCGTCGTGGGCGGGGCGATCGGCGCCATCGTGCTGATCGCGTCGCTGCTCGCGAACGCGACTGATCCGGTGGGCCCCGCGCCGACCGGCACGTCGTCGACCTCGACGACGCAACCGTCGGACTCGCCCACGACGGACGCGAGCGATGCCCGGCCCTCGCCGGATCAGCTGGGGGAGACGATCCTTGCCGACCTTCAGCGTTCCGGCATGCACCAATACGATGACGACCCGGAGTGGGTCGCCTGCTGGGGGCAGTACGTGTACGACTCGGACCTGTCGGACGAGGCTCTCCAGGAGTACGTCACCACCATGGACGTTCAGGGGGAGGAACGGGAGCTGATGGGAAGCGTCAGCGCGGAAGCGACGGTGTCCTGCAGCACGCAGTAGTAGTTCGCAGACCCGAAGCCGTCTCCGAACGGGCTCCTCAATGGGGACTGCTACCCATGGAGACGTACCGCGTGCGCGGACTAGTATCGTCGTGCGCAACGTCGGAGGGAAACGCAATGGTGATCAAGATGCAGCGGTTCTTGGAGATGGATCTGGAAACCGCCGAGACCCAGGTCGATCTGGTGGTGAACGCGTACGATTCGATCGTCTCCTCGCGGACGACATTGGCGAATCTCGCCGAAGGCCAGACCACCTCGTTGTGGACCGCGGACGGCAACTCCGTCGCACTCGCCGCAGCGCTGACGACGAGGTACGCCTCTGCGCTCAAGTGGCTGGATGCGATCGAGGCGAACCTGAGAGCGGCAGCCGAGAACATCGCTCTCGCCATCAAGGAGACGACCCAGCTGAACGAGTCCCAGAAGGACGGGTACTCCGCACAGCTCGAGAAGATTCTCGGCACCCGTACGATCGAGGCCTGAGGGGGCGAACATGGGAAAGAACCTTGAGCGGTTGGGAAGGCTGAAGGCCAACCGAACGAGCATCGCAGTGCTCGGTGTCCAATCCGGACAGGCGATGATGCAGGCCGCCGCGCAGACGGCCACGACTGAGGCGACGACCAGCGTCCAGAAGGCTGCACGCACAGAAGGCTTCGGAGGCGACTACGGCGTGACGGTCGCCGAGGCGCTGTCGCTGATCCGCGCCGACCTGGACAAGTTCGTGGACTACCAGAGCGCGGTGAGCGCGGCGTTCGAGCAGGCGAACCAAGCCCTCGCGGACACCGCGAGCGGCACGGCGGGATTGCCCGATTCCGGACTCACCCCCGCACAGCAGAGCACCGTCGACATGGCGGCCAAGACCGACAGCCCCGTGCAGGTGTCGCCCGGCGTCACGATGACGGCATCCGAGGCTCAGCAGTACTACCTGGACCAGGCGGCTGCTGCACAGGAGGAGCAGGCGGCGAAGATGGCCGCCGCTCTCGACGCGCGCCTCCAGGAGATCATCGACGGGATGCCGACGACCGAGTACGACGAGCCGGAGCCCCAGCCGGATCCTTCAGACGACGACGAGACCGGTGGAAACGGGCAGGTCGGCGGCTCCGGAACGACCGGCGGCGGAACAGGTGGAGGCGTCACGGGCGGCGGCACCGGATCGGGAGTCACCGGTGGAAACGGCGACGGCGACGGAACCATCAGGCGCCCGCCGATCATCTACGATCCGCCGCGTGTCGTGGATCCTCCGCATGTCGTGGATCCTCCTCGTATCGACGACCCGCGATTCCCCGACCCGAACAACCCCGACGATCCACGCATCGACGGCAACATCGGGGGCGAAGTGCCCGGTGTGGGACCTGGCGGCAACGGAGGCTTTCCCGGCGGAAGCACTGGCGGAGGCGGCTCTGCATCGGTCGGCGGTGGCCTGAGCGGCCTCTCCGGAGGGGCGAGTCTCGCCGGCGGCGCCGGTCTCGCGAACCGCCTGAGCGGCGGCGCAGGCCTGGTGGGCGGGGTCGGCGCACCAGGTGGCGTGGGCGGTGCGGGCGGCGCCGGGGCATCCGGAGTCGTCGCGCAGTCCGGTGCGGCGAACGGCGGCCGCGGCGGAGTCATGGCGGGAGGCGCCGCCGGCGGCGCTGGCGCCGGAGGACGTGGTGACAAGCGCAAGCGTCGACGTGGCCAGGATCTGATGGCTTTCGAGGTCGAAGCCGATGATGAGGCCGTGCCCGACATCGGAGCCGCCGGCGCCGCGGGACGTTCGACGTCCGAAGGACGCGAAGAGCTCGGCTGGTAGCCCTTCGCTCTCCATACGAGAAAGCCGCTCCCCTGCCCAGGCGGGTGGAGCGGCTTTCGTCTGCCTCGGGAGCGGTTCCTCCCGCCGGGCTCAGACGGTGACGACCCGGATGACGCAGTCGCCGATCTGCAGCACCATGCCGGGAAGCAGACCGAAGCGCTGGTGGGGGGTCATCGGACCGGAACGGCCGTCGGGCGTGCGCAGCGACGAGCCGTTGCCCGAACCGAGGTCCTCGAACCAGGTCTGCCCGTCGACGATGCCGAAACGTCCGTGCGTCCGCGAGACCGAGCGGTCGCCGCCGGGAACGGCGACCAGCGCAGCCTCCGGGTGCTCCCCCTCGGGCAGACGCGGAGCGCGCCCGATGTAGCCCAGGCCCCGGATGGGGACGGTCGTCCCATCCGGGAACTGCATGGCGATCACCAGTGCAGGTGCAGGTGCAGGTGCGGGTGCCGGTTCCGGAACCGGCGGTGCGGGGGGTGCGTTCTCCTGGGGAGGGGCGGCTGTGGCGGGTGCAGGGACTGCGGCCGATGACGCAGCCGCGGGCCGGGCCCCGCGCGCGGCCACACGCTGGAAGGCCAGCTCGGCGTCACCTCCGAGCACGAGAACGTCGCCGGGCACGAGGAAGCTGGGCACGTGCGGCGAGAGCTCGGTGACACTGCCGCCGAGATGACGCACCGACGCGCCGTTGGCCGAACCGAGATCCTGCACCCAGACCTGTTCGTCTTCGATGCCGAACGCCGCGTGGGTCCGTGACAGCGACCTCGTGCCGTCGGGTACCCGGATGAGGATCGGGTCGGGGATCGACTCCGGGGCGCGCGGCGCCCGACCGATGAACCCGAAGCCCGTCGCCTGGATCACAGTGCCGTCGACGAGTTGGAACACCGGGACGCCCCCGACGTCGACGAGCGGCGCCGACGCGGGTGCCGGCGGCTGTGCGATCGGCGCCTGGCCGGCAGACGTCGGAGCAGGGGGCGCCGGCGTGCCGGGGGCGTGCGTGATGACGCCCGGCGCGGGTGGTGGTGTGAGAGGAGTCTGCGTGATGACTCCCGGCTGAGCTGCGATGACACTCGTCGAGGAACCGCCGCCGGTCACCCGCGCTTCGAGGTCGAGGTCACGGCCCACTCCGCTCGCCGCCGACTGGCGGGTCTTGCGCACGTCGATCACGCGCGCCCCGGCGAGGCCGTCGAGCAGCCCTGAGGCGGTGAGACCCACCGGCAGCAGCACCGGTACGACGTGCGAGACGCCGAGCACGAGGCTGCGGAAGAAGAGGCCACGAGCGCCGACGCTGACATCCGCGTTCTTCTGCACCGTTCGGATGCCGCAGATCAGGTTCCCCGGTGTCGCGCCGGTGTGGCCCTCCCAGATCCAGCCGATCGCCCACAGTTCGATCACGGCGACGGCGACCAGCAGGAGCGAACCCGTGGCGAGTCCCACCAGGGTGCCGATGAGCGCGATGATCGCGATGTCGATCAGGTACGCGCCGGCGCGCTGTCCCGCCGTGGCACGCACCCCCGCCGCTGTCACCGCGCGGGGAGCCGCCGACCGTGCCTGCGACCGCAGCGGTGCTGCCGGTGGAGAGATGGTCACGAGAAGACCTCCAGAATCTGTCCGGCGATCCCGGAACCGTACAGCAGCGCCGCCGGAGCCAGGGCGAGGAGCACGCCTTCGATGATGTCTCCGGTGCGCGACCAGCCCAAGGAGCGCCAGTCGCGAGCGAGGGGCACCGTCAGGCACCCCACGACGGCTCCTGCGAGCACAAGGATCAGTGCGACCAGCAGGGCGCTGAGCTGCAACGTGATGACCAGGGCGCCCGCCGCGAGCGCGGCGATGACGGTGCCCGTGGCGAGCGCGGCAGCGCGCGCGAGACCGTTTCGCAGCATGCGCGACGTGAGCAGGAAGTAGCAGCCGGCTCCCAGAGCCCCGCCCAGCACGCACCACGTCTCGATGGAGGGGCCGACCGCAGCCGGAACGGTGTACAGCGCCGACAGCAGGGCGAGCGCGCAGGCCGAGATGATCCCCGCCTCCGAGCGGCGACGGGCGAGCAGGAACTGCCTGGCGGCCTCGTCGGCGTGCACAGGAGACGGCTCGACCGGAGTCTCGAATCGGAGACCCTGCGCGTCGCGGATGACGAACGGCGTATCGATCAGGTCGTGCGCGTCGACGTCGAGCGCGGCGGCGCGGATGTAGTGGAAGACCGGCACGGCGCAGGCCAGCTGCACAGCTGTGATCGTCGCCGCCGGAACGCCTGCGAGGAACGCCGCGGTGTCGACGACGGCGAGGACCGACCACAGCATGGCGATGACGGCCGTCGTCGCCATGGGCACGGGCCCGCTCACCCGCGCCTGGGCGTGACGCATGCACGCGAGCGCAGCGCCCGCCACGGCCCCAGCCGCGATCATGCCGCCGGCGTCTCGGAACGGTGCGAGCGCCACGGCGCCGGCGGCGCAGCCGAGCAGAGGAGCGACGAAGGCGACGTAGATCGTCGAGTCCGCCACCGGTTGGGCGAGGAGGGCCACGGCGCCCGCGAGCAGCAGCACCGCACCCGCCGACACGATCAGCGGTGTCGGCGCGATCACGGCGCACAGGACGAGGACGGCGGTGACCACCAGAAGCAGGGCGAGCAGCAGCGGGTGGTGCTGACGGGCGACAGGAGAGCCGCTCTTCGACGTCGGATCCGTGCGCGTCGCGGTCTGGGTGCGGTCGAACAGCCAGATCACCCCGCCGTCGCCAGGACTGACGGACACCTCGCTGTCGAGATCGATCGCCGCGCCGGATGTGGTGATCCCGACGTATCGCCGCAGGTCGACTCCGCCTACCGCGAGCAGCTCCGACACGGTCGAGTCAGCGGCGACGACCAGATCGTGTCGCCCGTTCGCGTCGGCGACGGTGAGGCGAATCGTCTTCGCTGACATCCCCGCCCCTCGAAGTTCCGCAGCTCCCATACCGGTTCATCTCGGCATCCTGACACAATAGTAAGCGACTCGAGGAGGGCCAGTCGTGAGCATCACCAGTAATCGCCGTGCGCCGAAACCCCCGGCCGGCGGCCAACTCACTCTGCAGCAGGCACCGGAACTCCCGAAGCCCGAAGGCGCGTCGAACACGCTCATGATGGCCCTGCCGATGGTCGGCAGCCTCGGATCGGTGGCAGTGCTCTCCCTCACCCAGGGCGGCGACGCGACCCGGACCTACATCATGGGCGGTCTGTTCCTCTTCATGGCGCTGTCGATGGTGGGCGGCCAGATGTGGCGGCAGAAGTCGCAGCACTCCACGAACGTCGAGAACACCCGCCGCGAGTACCTCGCCTACCTCGCCGAGACGCGCGACGCGGTGCGTGAGGTCGCATCGCGACAGCGTCGGTACGAGGAGTGGATCCTCCCCGCACCCGAGACACTGCCGTTCATCGTCGAGGAGGGTTCTCGCGTCTGGGAGCGACCCGTCGGAGACCCGCAGTTCCTGGTGACGCGAGTGGGCACGGCGACCCAGCCGCTCGCCATGACGCTCGACGAGGCGCCCATCCCGCCGCTCGCTCAGCTCGATCCCGTCAGCGCCTCCGCAGCGCACCGCTTCGTCCTCACGCACGATCAGGTTCCCGACCTGCCGTTCGGGCTCAACATCGGCACCTGCGCGCGCATCGAGCTGGTCGGAGACGTGACCCGTGCCCGCGGCCTGACCCGGGCGATGATCGCGCACCTGGTGACCTTCGCCGCTCCGGAGGACCTGCAGATCGCCGTCGTCGCCTCCGGCGTCGAACTGCCGTACTGGGAATGGATCAAATGGCTGCCGCACGCGCAGTCGGACAGCAGGACGGATGCCGTCGGAGGTGCGCGCCGCATCGGCTCCTCGTGGGCTGAGGTCGAGTCCCTGATCGCCGACATCCGCTCACGCGGCCCGGTGAGCGGACGTGGTGGCGGAGCCGTACCCCACGTCGTGGTCATCACCGACGGCGTCGACCTGCCACCGGGGAACCTCCTGACCGAAGAAGGCGGAGTCGACGGCGTGACCGTCATCGACATCGCCCGCGAGTGGGACCAGCTCGCAGACCCGCTCACGATCCGGCTCATCCTCGACGGCGAGGAGGGCTCGAAGCTCACCGTCGCCCGACGCGGAGTCGGCACCGTCTCCGCATCCGCCGACTTCCTCGGCATCGCCTCGGCCGAGGCCGTCGCACGACGGCTCACCGGTCTGGGCGAGAGCGCGCAGGACGAGGATGCCGCCGGCGGCAGCCGCACGATCAGCGCAGAGCTGACCGACCTTCTGGCGCTGCCCGATGTGCGCGACTTCGATCCGGAGCTGGCGTGGAAGCCGCGTTCGGCGCGAGATCGGCTGCGGGTGCCGATCGGACTGACCGCCACCGGGCAGCCCATGGTCCTCGACCTCAAGGAGTCCGCGCAGCAGGGCATGGGGCCGCACGGCATGCTGATCGGCGCCACCGGCTCGGGAAAGTCCGAGGTGCTCCGCACGCTCGTGCTGTCGCTCGCGATGACCCATTCGTCAGAGGCGCTGAACTTCGTGCTGATCGACTTCAAGGGCGGCGCGACCTTCGCCGGCATGGCCGACATGCCGCACGTGTCAGCCGTCATCACGAACCTCGGCGACGACCTCACGCTCGTCGATCGCATGCAGGACGCGATTCAGGGAGAGATGACGCGCAGGCAGGAGCTGCTGCGCGATGCGGGCAACTTCGCCAATGTGACTGACTACGAGACCGCGCGCAAGGGCGGACGCACCGACCTCAAACCGCTGCCCGCGCTGCTCATCGTCGCAGACGAGTTCTCCGAGTTGCTCTCGGCGAAACCCGACTTCACCGAGCTGTTCGTCGCGATCGGCCGCCTCGGTCGATCCCTGCAGGTGCATCTGCTCCTGTCGACCCAGCGTCTCGAAGAGGGCAAGCTCCGAGGCCTCGACTCGCACCTGTCGTACCGGATCGGTCTGAAGACCTTCTCGGGCGCCGACTCACGTGCGGTCATCGGTGTGCCCGACGCGTTCACGCTTCCCGGTGGCGGCGGCCACGGCATCCTGAAGTCCGATGCCGAGACGCTCACCCAGTTCCGGGCCGCCTATGTCTCCGCACCGCCGAAGACGCGACGACGCAAGCCCGGCTCGGCACCCGAGTCCGCCGACAGCGGGCAGCCGGTCCGCGCGATCGAAGCCAGGGCGTTCACCGCGGCTCCCGTCCTCGCGCAGGAGACGACCGACGAGCAGACGCCCGCGCAGGGCTTCGCAGGGCCGGAGGCGCCTGAGAAGCGCGTCACCTTCGACATCGCCGTCTCGCTCATGAAGGGCCGGAGCATGCCCGCCCATCAGGTGTGGCTGCCTCCTCTCGACGTGCCTGCCACCTTCGACGAGATGCTCGGCGATCTGATCGAGGATCCGCAGCTGGGTCTGATCTCGCCCCGCTGGCGTCAGGCGGGTCCGCTGACGATTCCGCTGGGCATCGTCGACCGCCCTCTCGAGCAGCGTCGCGACAGCCTCGTGATGAGCCTGACCGGCGCGGGAGGCCACCTCGCGATCGTCGGCGGCGCACGCAGCGGCAAGAGCACGCTGGCGCGCAGCGTGGTGACCGGAATCGCACTGACCCACACGCCGCAGGAGGTGCAGTTCTACGTCATGGACTTCGGCGGCGGCACTTTCGTGCCGTTCTCCAAGATGGCGCACGTGGCCGGCGTCGCAGGCAGGAACCAGCCGGACGTGCTCCGGCGCATGTTCCAGGAGGTCGTGGGCATCGTCAACGCCCGCGAGCGGTACTTCACGGCGAACGCCATCGATTCGATCGAGACGTACCGGCGCTTGCGCGCTCAGGGACGGGCGGATGACGGCTACGGCGATGTCTTCCTGGTGATCGACGGCTGGCCCACGATCCGCGCCGAGTTCGACGACATGGAGTTCGAGATCCAGGCGCTGGCGGGTCGGGCGCTCACGTTCGGCGTGCACCTGATCGCGACGACGACGCGCTGGATGGACTTCCGCACCGCGATCCGCGACACCTTCGGATCGAAGCTGGAACTCCGACTCGGTGACACCAGCGACTCCGAGATCGACCGCAAGGTGGCCGCGAACGTCCCGATCGGACGCCCCGGGCGCGGACTCGCGCCGTCGAAGCACCACATGCTCACCGCCCTGCCGCGCGTGGACGGCTCCGGTGACCCCGACACGCTCAGCGAGGGCGTGGAGCACCTGATCGAGAGGGTGAACTCCGCGTGGAAGGGCCCGCGCGGGCCCAAGCTGCGCCTGCTGCCCGAGATGCTCGAGCTCTCGCAGCTGCAGCAGCTCGCGGCGGGCACGCCCCTGCAGAACCAGGTTCTGCTGGGTGTCGACGAGGCCGCGCTGGCTCCCAGCGCCTTCGACGTGCGCCGCAACCCGCACCTGTACGTGTTCGGCGACAGCCAGTCCGGCAAGTCGAGCTTCCTGCGGACGTTCGCGCACGAGGTCATGCGCACGACCCCCCCGAAGTCCGCGCAGATCTTCGTGGTCGACTACCGGCGCGCGCTGCTCTCGGAGATCCCCGATGAGTACCTCGCCGGCTACTACACCACCGCACAGCAGGTATCGGAGGAGCTGGCCGGACTCGCGGAGTACCTGCGCAGCCGGCTGCCGGGCCCCGACATCACGCCGCAGCAGCTGCGCGACCGCTCGTGGTGGTCGGGTGCCGAGGTCTACGTGCTGGTCGACGACTACGACCTCGTCAACACGCAGTCTGGCAACCCCATCGCCGTGCTGCAGCCTCTGCTCGCCCAGGCGACGGACGTCGGCCTGCACCTCGTGCTCGCACGCCGTTCCGGAGGGGCGTCGCGCGCGACGTTCGAGCCGGTCATGCAGACGCTCCGCGACCTCGCGGTGCCCGGCATCCTGCTGTCGGGAAGCCCCGACGAGGGGCCGCTGATCGGCAACGTGAAGGCGACGCCGGCCGTTCCCGGGCGGGCGAAGGTGATCACGCGGGAGCGCGGAGTGCAGACGATGCAGCTCGCATACGCGCCGTCATCGCACCTCTAGGCCTTCGGGGCAGATGGAGCGAAGGTGGGCAGAGCTACCCATGGGCATCCCCGCCCGAGCGCCGTAAGGTGTTATTTGTCGCCGGGCATCGGCGTCACGGCCCTTCCAGGGGCTGAACCAATCGGGGCGAACAGGCCCTTATGACCAGGAGGTGACCGTGGCCGGAGAAGTTTCCGCAGCGGATGGTGCCCTGCAGCGGGGTGCCAGTATCGTCAACAGCTCGAAGACGGACATCATCGGTGAACTGAACGCGATTCAGAACCAGCTGTCCGGCATCAGCGCATCGTGGGCCGGCTCGGGGGCTGCCGCCTTCCAGCAGACCTTCCAGGCGTGGCAGGAGAAGTCACGCAAGATCACCAGCGCGCTCGACGGGTTCGAACAGAACCTTCGCGACTCGCAGTCGACGTACACGCAGACCGACGACGACTCTGCGCAGGCGCAGAACAAGTTCATGGGCCGTCTCGGCTGAGACCGGAGGGATTAGACATCATGGGTGGTAACGGCTACAAGATGCAGTTCGGCGCCGTCGACACGGCGGGTTCCGACCTCGTCGCAGGCGCAGGAAAGATCGAGAACAAGCTCAACGACATGGAGAACGCGCTCAAGCCGCTCCAGGCGGACTGGACCGGTGAGGCCTCCGAGGCTTACGTCCAGGCGAAGGCGCAGTGGAACTCGGCTCTCACCGAGATGAAGGTTCTGCTGAACGACATCGGACGTCAGGTCTCGCAGGACTCGTCCGACGCGCAGTCCACGGAGAACCGCAACCGCAACCGTTGGTGACACTGTGAGTCACTGACGCGGTCAGCGTCTGAGCCGGCTGTCACCCTCTCGGGTGGCAGTCGGCTTTCGCATGCTCGCGGTCTGCGGCTCAGCGGGAGGCGTCGGCGAGGTGCCGCGCGTTGTGGCTGAGCACCTTCACCATGATTCCGTGGCGGCGCAGTTCCGCCACGGCGCGGTTGCCTTCTTCCGCATCGCGGCCGAGGGCGTTGATGTTCGCCACGACCAGCACGTCGCCCGTGCGCAGGGTCGCGATCAGCCGGGCGATGCGGTCGCTCCAGCTCTCGAGGATGTCGGGGGCGGGATGCCGGAACCCTTCGATCGGCACTCCGAAGCGCGTCAGGTCTTCACGCTGCTCGACGACCGACGGCATCCCCTCGCGCGACACGACGAGGCCGACCAGACGCGACCCGTCAGGGCGCGCCGACCAGAAGTCGCGGTTCTGCTGCAGCTCGGTGAAGCACTTGGGGCACTCGGCCGCGGCGTGCGGCAGGTGCAAAGGGCTGGTCAGGGCTTCGTCGACGGATGCCGTGGACTTCGCCGTCTCGTTCGTCTCGCTCATCGCGCACCTCCGGCATCCATTCTGCCCTGCTCGGAGCGCCTCGGGATACGCCGTCTCGACGTGCCGGAGGTGCAGCGGGATCAGAGGAGCCCGAGGGCCCGGACCGCGTCCCGTTCCTCGACGAGTTCGGCCACCGAGGCGTCGATGCGCGTTCGGGCCCAGTCGTCGATCTCGAGCCCCTCGACGACGTGCCACTCGCCGTCGATCGACCGCACGGGGAACGAGGAGATGAGGCCCTCAGGAACGCCGTACTCGCCGTGCGACACCACGGCAGCGGAGGTCCAGTCGTCGGTTCCGAGCGCCCAGTCGCGCACGTGGTCGATGGTCGCGCTCGCCGCGGACGCGACGGATGACGATCCGCGCACCTGGATGATCTCGGCGCCGCGCTTCGCGACGCGCGGGATGAAGGTCTGCTCCAGCCACGTCGGCACGTCGCCGACGATCTTCGCCAGCGC
The DNA here is from genome assembly GCF_030816295.1 of Microbacterium natoriense. Classification (NCBI taxonomy): domain Bacteria; kingdom Bacillati; phylum Actinomycetota; class Actinomycetes; order Micrococcales; family Microbacteriaceae; genus Microbacterium; species Microbacterium natoriense. Next base: position 1,147,255 of record NZ_JAUSXV010000001.1, read on the forward strand.
CTCGGATGCAGGAAGGCCCGCGACCGTGGCGTGAGAGATGTCGGGGAACTGGCTGGCGGAGTGGTTGCCCCAGATCGGCACTCGCCGCACCGTGTCGACCGGCATGCCCAGGGTCTGCGCGAGCTGCGCCCGTGCGCGGTTCTCGTCGAGCCGGGTGAGCGCGCTGAAGCGTTCGGCCGGAACCCCCTCGGCCGATGCGGCGGCGATCAGCGCGTTGGTGTTGGCCGGATTGCCCACGACCGTCACGCGTACTCCGGGCGCCGCGTTCTCGGCGATCGCGCGGCCCTGCGGCCCGAAGATCCCACCGTTGGCCGCGAGTAGATCGCCGCGTTCCATACCGGGCCCGCGGGGCCGCGCGCCCACCAGCAGAGCGAGATCGCAGCCGTCGAAACCGGTGGCCGCGGCATCCGTCACCTCCACGTCCTCCAGCAGCCCGAACGCGCCGTCCTGCAATTCGAGGGCCGCGCCTTCGGCGGCTCCGAGGCCCTGCGGGATCTCGAGCAGCCGCAGCCGCACCTTCTCATCCGGACCGAGGAGATCTCCTGCGGCGATGCGGAACAGCAGTGCGTAGCCGATCTGTCCGCCGGCACCGGTGATCGTGATGGTCGTGGTCATATTCAGAGCCTACGACGGCAGCCGCCCCGGAGTACCCTCGATCCATGACGTTCAATCCGGATGCCGACATCTCGACCAACACGACACGTCGGCGCGGGCGGGGAGCCGTCGTCGCCGGCGCCGGTGGCATCGGTCTGCTCGGAATCATCGCGCTGATCGCGGGGCCTTTGCTGGGCATCGACCTGACGGGACTGATCCCGTCCGGCGACGGCAGCGGCGGAGGCGGTGGGGGTGCGGGTTCGCCCGAGGAGTCGAGTCTCACGGAGTGCAAGACCGGTCAGGACGCGAATGAGAAGGTCGACTGCCGCATGGCGGGAGCCGAAGTCGCACTGAACGCGTTCTGGGAGGACAACGTCACGGGCTACGTGAAGCCGGGAATGGTCGTCGTGGACGGGTCGGCCACGACCGCATGCGGCACGGCATCCAACGCGGTGGGCCCCTTCTACTGCCCGCCGGATCAGACGGTCTACATCGACCCGACGTTCTTCCAGCTCATGCAGCAGCAGTTCGGAGCATCCGCCAACGAGCTCGCGCAGCTCTACATCGTCGGGCACGAGTGGGGGCACCACATCCAGTACATCACCGGCACGATGGACAAGTATCCGAACAACGGCACCGGACCAGACAGCAACAGCGTGCGCACCGAGCTGCAGGCCGACTGCTATGCGGGAGCGTGGATCGCGCGCATGTCCGAGGAGAAGGACGCCGATGGCGTCCCCTATCTGCAGCCGTCCACCGAGGAGCAGCGCCGCGATGCGCTCAACGCCGCCCTCGTGGTCGGCGATGACCACATCCAGGAGCAGTCCGGCGGCTTCGTGAACCCCGAGAGCTTCACGCACGGCACCAGCGAGGAACGGCAGTTCTGGTTCGCGAACGGGTACGCCAACGGTCTCGATGTGTGCGCCGCGACGTTCACGCTCCCAGGGGATCAGCTCGGACCCCAGTAGCGTTCAGGGGTAGGTCTGTGATCTGGAGGATCGATGACGATGAATCTGGATGCGCTGTATCCGCCGATCGAGCCGTATGAGACGGGCGAACTGCTCGTGGGCGACGGCCACCGCATGTACTGGGAGGTCAGCGGCAACCCCGAGGGCAAGCCGGTCGTCTTCCTGCACGGCGGACCGGGCAGCGGCACCTCACCCTGGCAGCGGCGGTTCTTCGACCCCGAGTCGTATCGCATCGTGCTGCTCGATCAGCGCGGCTGCGGACGCAGCACGCCGCACGCGAGCGATCCCGGCGCCGACCTGCGCTACGTCACCACGGCGCATCTGATCGCCGACATCGAGCTGCTGCGCAAGAACCTCGGCATCGCCGCCTGGCAGGTGTTCGGCGGCTCGTGGGGGAGCGCGCTCGCGCTCGCCTACGCGCAGGCGCACCCGGATGCCGTCACCGAGCTCGTCCTCCGCGGCATCTTCACGCTGCGCCGCGAGGAGCTCGAGTGGTTCTACGAGGGCGGTGCCGCAGCTCTCTACCCCGACCTGTGGGAGGCGTACGTCGCGCCCATCCCCGTGCTCGAGCGCACCCGCATGATCGAGGCATACCATCGGCGGCTGTTCGATCCCGATCCGGCCGTGCACGAACCCGCCGCGGTCGCCTGGACGACGTGGGAGGCCTCGACCGTGACGCTCGTGCCGGACGCCGAGCAGATCGCCTCGATGTCTGATGCGCACAGGGCCATCGCGTTCGCACGCATCGAGAACCACTTCTTCGTCCATCGCGGCTGGTGGGAGGAAGGGCAGCTGATCGCGGGGGTCGACGGCATCCGGCACATCCCCGCCGTGATCGTGCAGGGGCGGCACGACGTGTGCACGCCGATGATGACCGCGTGGGATCTGCACCGGGCCTGGCCCGAAGCGGAGTTCGTGGTCGTCGACGACGCCGGGCACTCAGCCGCCGAGCCCGGCATCCAGCGCGCCCTCCGCGCGGCGACCGATCGCTTCGCGGCGCGCTGACGCGGGGGCAGGCGGCTTATCCCGGTCGTTGAGCCAGGGAGTGCCGCGACCGAGACGAAACGCGTTCTCCGGGTTTCAACATCGGCTCACGACGTTTCGTCTCGCTTCGCTCGCTCAACGACCGGCGGGTACGCGCAGCGCTACGCGCGCAGTGCCTTCAGCAGAGTCTTCAGGAGCAGGGCCGCGCCGCCGTTCGCCCGGAACCTCGTGAGCCCCTCGCTGACGTCGGCGCCGGTGCGAGCCGACACGAACCAGGGCGGCTTCGGCAGAATCGTCAGCCGCCCGCCGCCGTTGGCTCCGGGCAGTGATCGCGGGAACGGCCGGAACGGTCCGCGGATCACCGAACGCTCCACTGCGTCGAGCAGCAGGGCGTTGTGCACGACACCGATCCCGCTGCCGACGTCGGCGATCGTGCTGCCCGGGAAGGCGCCCCACGTGAGCGTCGGAGTGATGAACCCGAACGCGGTCCAGCCGTTGATCGCGATCGAGCCATAGCGCAGGTCGGCGATCGCCCTCTCGAATCCCGTGCCGAGCGACTTCTCGGTCGCGGGGTCGATCAGCAGGTTCGCACCCAGCGTGCCCTGCAGCTCGTCGTTCGCGTAGGCGACGGCCGCGTCGAGGAAGGCCTGTCCGGAACCGGGCACGGTGACGACGCCGAGCACGGGAGCGAAGTACTCGGTGCTGCGCAGGGCGGCGGAGTCGTCGCCGTCGCCGATCTCGACCAGCACACGATCGCCGAGCACGAGCGCGTCAGGGTATGCATCTGCCGCAAGCCCCATTCGAGAGGGCGCCCCGGGGTACCAGATCGGTCGCTCGGGGGCGTTCGCGTAGGCGCGGCGGAGCTCGGCACGGAACTGGTCGGCCTGCGCCCAGTCGCTCGACAGGATGACGACCTGGCCGGCGATGCAGTTGTGACCGCTGTTCTGCAGGCGCATCGTGGCGATGTGCTCAGCCTGGTACGTGAGGTCTGCGGCGGTCCAGTCGCCTGGGACGACGATGATCGGCGACACCCCGCCGAGCTCGGCGGTGATCGGCTTCTTCAACTGCGGGCGGGTCTCGCGTCGGCGGCGTGTGGCGGCCGTGCCCGTGTCCCAGACGATCGCGTCGAAGGTCGCCGCCGATCCCGTGATGTGCACGTGGACGAGATCGGGGTGCCCGGTCAGGTAGGCGCCGACCGCGGGGCCGCCGCGGACGATCCTGAGGAGCCCCGGTTCGATGAGCGGCGCGAATGCGCGCTTGTAGACCGGCACCAGAGCGTCCTGCGTGGGATTGACCTTGAGCAGAGCGGTGCGGTTGTGCGCGAGCAGCTCGTACAGCACGTCGAGCACGGGAATCGAGGTGATGTTGCCTGCGCCGAGCACCAGGCCGACTCCGCCGGATTCGGTCGGTGTGCGCTGGGCGAGCCCGGCGGCGGCGCGCGCCTGATTCGGGGTGGTGCCGGGCTCGAGCCATACCTCGCCGGTGAAACCCGACAACAGGAATCGATCGATGCCGGTCAGCGGAAAGGCGTGGACCCGCGTGCGCCCGCCCGGCGCGCGGTCGATCTTGATGCCGTCGAGAGGGTTGGTGCCGTTCGCGAGTCGGGACAGCGTCTCGATGTACGCGTCGAGTGCGCCGAGCACGCTGTACGGGCCGCTCAGCCACTCCTCGCCGCGGAGCGGATGCCGGGCGTCGAGACCCTTCGAAGCCGATGCCGTGTTCGCCCAGTCTTCGGCAGCGGATGCGACGCTCGTGCGCACCGCTCGAAGCAGGGTGACACGCTGTGCGATCGTCAGCGCCGACCAGATCGAGGTGCCGGTCTGCAGCTCGCCGATCGCCGTGTCGAGATCCGCGCGCTGACCATCACTGAGTTCGGCGATCACAGGCGGGGCGGCATCCGTCTTCGTGGCGGGCGTTGTCGCAGAAGTCATCGGCGTCTCCTTAAAGCGGGATCCCAGCTTATGCCGGAGGACGAGGTCGGGGTGCGGAAGAGGCGTTTCGTCCCGCTGCGGGCTCAGGCCTCGATGTCGCTCCGGCGCAGACGGTAGCGAGAGAGAGCCACGATGCTCGCGGCCATGAGCACGGCGGGCAGGATGCTGAAGCTCAGCGCGATGCCGGTGACGGCGGCATCCGGCTGCTGCGCTGTCGCGCCTGCGACGGTTGACACGTAGCCGGTCGCGGCGAGCGTGAGCGAGACGAAGGTCGCACCGAGGGCGAAGCCGACGGTCTCGCCTGCGGTCCAGACTCCGGTGAAGGTTCCGGCCTGCCCGGGCGCGTTCGTGCGTTCGTCGTGCGAGATGACGTCGGGCAGCATCGCCATCGGCAGGGACTGCAGACCGGCGTAGGCGATGCCGGCGACGGCGACGGATGCATAGATCCACGCACCGGGAGCCCAGACGGCCGCCGTGATGGAGGCGGCGGCGATCGTGAACACGGCGCTGGCGATGCGGAACGCGCGTTCCTTGCCGATGCGGCGTGCGATCGAGGTCCAACCCGGTGTCGCGAGCAGCGCGGGCCCGACGAGTGCGAGGAACACCAGCGTCACGGCGTCCTCCGATCGCAGCACCCAAGTGGCCACGTACTGCGCGCCGGCGAGCATGGTTCCCGTCGCGAGCGCCTGAAGCAGGAAGGTCGTGAGCAGAGCGCGGAACGGCTGGCTGCGGCGCAGGGCCCGGAATCCCGAGGCGTACTGCTCCCTCACGCTCGGCGGATGCTCCGTGGGGGAGGCGGGCGCGACGCGGCTCGCCGCCGCATCCGCCGTCTTCGACGCCACGTACATGCCGATGCCGATCACCAGACCCGCCGCGATGCCCATCAGCAGGTATCCGATCACCTGATCCGGGCCCGCTCTGCGCAGTTCGGGCCCGCCCGCGCCGAACAGCAGGATGGCTGCGGTGAGCACGATCACGCGCCAGCCGAGCAGACGAGTGCGCTCGTCGTAACTGCCGGTCAGTTCGGCGGGGAGCGCGACGTAGGGCACCTGGAACAGGCTGAACGAGGTCGCCGTCGCGAGGAAGGCGAGCAGCACGCAGATCGCTCCGGCCGTCGGCCCCCATGACGGAGGCACCGCGAACGTGAGAGCGAAGAACAGCGGCAGCGTCATCGCTCCGGTGATCATGAAACCGCGCCGCGATCCCGTGCGCGCCAGCTGCCGATCGGACGCGGCGCCGATGAGCGGGTCGATCACCACGTCCCAGATCTTGGCCGAGGTGACGATCAGGCCGGCCGCGAGGGCGGCGACCCCGAGGTTGTCGGTGAGGAAGTACGTCAGCACGAGCCCGGGCAGCGTGGCATAGCCGCCGGTTCCCAGCGAGCCGATCGCGTACAGCGCGATCGTGCGCGCAGGGAGGCGTGCGGCGGATGCTCGCTCGGGTCGAGCCTCGGTGCTCATCGCGCCAGTGTAGCGGCGCGATGAGTCGTCAGATCAGGGCGAGCTCGCGGAGCTTCGCTTCGACGTCGGCGTTCGAGGGCTCGACGTGATGCGAGGAATCGGGATACACGACGACGGGGATGTTGGTGCGGCCCGAGATCTCCTTGGCGATGTCTGCCGCGGCGGGGTCGGCGACCAGGTCGACATAGGTGTATTCGATGCCGAGCTCGTCGAGCTGCTTCTTCGTGCGGATGCAGTCGCGGCACCAGTCGGCGCCGAACATCGTGATCTCGGATGCTGCAGGAGTGGTCATGCATCAAGCCTACGGCGGCGGCGATAGGAGAGGGCCGGGCGTGTTCCCGACTCCGTACCGCCTGCGGCAGCGACGCACGAATGCCGGAACCCCAGATTCCGGCCCCCAGCCATGCGGTGCAGACAGGCGGTACGGGCGGGGGTCAGTGGCCGGCCGCCGCAACCGGCGTCGCGCCGGCGGTGATCGCGTCGAGCGCTCGACGCAGCGATGAGCTCGAGGTATGAGCGGTGTACGGGAAGTACACGACCTCCACCCCGACCTCGGCGAACTCGCGCTCGAGACGCAGGCCCTTCTCGGTGCCTCGCCAGTCGTCACCCTTGAAGAAGTGGGTGAACTGCACGTCGCGCCACGAGTCCATCTTGGATGGACTGGTCTCGACGTAGACCTCGTCGACGAACGAGATGTGTCGAACGATCTCCGCACGTTCCGCCGTAGGGATGACGGGCTCGATGCCCTTCACCTGGCGCAGCATCTCGTCGCTGACGACGCCCGCGATCAGAATGTCGCAGTGCTGCTTGGCGTGACGAAGAAGGTTCAGATGCCCGACGTGAAACAGGTCGAAGGCACCAACGGCATAGCCGATGCGCGTCCCCATGATCTCCCCAGATCAGTATTCCCCAGAAGCGGATCCCCATCCGCTCAGCGACTCCCACAGCCGCGTCGGATCAGACTAGCAGAACGATGACGTCGATGTCAGCAGACCGCTAGCAAGGAAAGAATCTTTACGAAATCGTCGGGACGGGTTCTCAACGCATAGCAAGGCATGAAACGATAGGTGCGAAGCCGAAGAGGGGGAGCAGGTGGTGGCACAGGTCACGGTCATCGTGCCGACGTACAACGAGCGCGACAACGTCGCCGAGCTCGTCGCGCGCGCCGCCGCCGCATTGGCCGGACGAGACGCCGAGATCCTCTTCGTCGACGACAGCACCGACGACACGGCACTCGAGGTCGGAAGGGTCGCCGCCGACGCTCCCCTCCCCGTCCGGGTGATCCACCGAGATGACAACACCGGCGGACTGGGCGGGGCCGTCGTGGCAGGGCTCAAGGCGGCCGCATCCGACATCTGCATCGTCATGGACGGCGACCTCCAGCATCCGCCCGAGCTGCTCCCCGCTCTTCTCGACCGACACGACGAAGGCGACGCGGACGTCGTCGCCGCCTCGCGCTACATCGGCGGCGGAGACACGAGCGGACTCGGAACCGCCGTGCGCTTCGGCGTCTCGCGAGCGGCCACCTGGCTCACCAAGGCGATGTTCCCGATTCGCCTGGCGCGCAGCACCGACCCGATGACCGGCTTCTTCCTCGTCGATCGCTCCCGGCTCGACCTCGCCACGCTCAAGCCGCAGGGGTTCAAGATCCTCCTCGAGATCCTCGCCCGCACCGATCTGCGCATCGCCGAGGTTCCGATGGAGTTCGCCGAGAGGCGCCACGGCACCTCCAAGGCGAGCATGCGTCAGGGCGCCACGTTCGTCGCGCATCTCGCCAGGTTGCGCTTCGGCAAGATGTCGCTGTTCGCACTGATCGGCGTGATCGGCGCGGTCGTCAACCTCGGCATCATGTGGCTGCTCGTCGAAGCGGGAATCCCCTATGTGTGGGCGGCGATCATCGGCGCCGAGGCCACGATCGTCGGGAACTTCCTGCTGCAGGAGCGCTTCGTCTTCGCCGACATGCGGACGGATGCTCGAGGAATCGGCATCCGCTTCCTCACCTCCTTCGCGTTCAACAACGCCGAAGCGGCGCTGCGCATCCCGGTGATGGCCCTCATGGTCGAGACCTGGCACATCTCCAGCGTGCTCGCGACCGGGCTGTCGCTCATCGTCGCGTTCTTCGCGCGGTTCCTGTTCCACTCGCTCGTGGTGTACGCGCCGAGCCGGAGGCGGGCGGATGGCGTCGAGCCGAAGCCGGACACCGCCGCGATCCGCGTCATCAAGGCCATCGACGCCGAGGCCGTTCGGCCGGGGGAGCTGTAGGGAACCGGTTCCCGAAACCAGTATGCAACCTGGCAACTTCCCGAAAGAAGTCCGCCAGAGGTTTGTGGATGCGCTGTGGGCTGTGTTGGATGAACTCGGTCGTTACCGAATCTATATATTTCGGATCCGGTTACCCCCCTCCCGAAACGGCCGCCCCCTCCCGAACAGGTACCCGTATGCGCAACCCCCGATATCGCCATGCCCTCCTACCCCTCTCAGCCCTAGCGATCGCCGCTCTCGTTCTGACGCCGCAGCTCGCCAGCGCCTCGTCGTCGTCGCCGACGGCATCAGCTGAGAGTCCGCAGACCAGCTGGGCCGACGCCTTCAATCGAACGACGGAGCGGGGGTGGGGCGATCAGTACGAGTCGTCACCCACCCGGGTCGCCTCTGTCGCCGATGATGCGGGGCGCATCCGGGTGAACGGCGGTGAGCGGACCATGCACGAGTCCACCGTCGCGGAATCCACGGACGGCGTGGTGGGCGCCACGCTCAGCTTCTCCGCTGTGCCGACCGACGGACACGGCGCGACCGCCATCGTGACGTCGCGCAACAACGGCACCGGGTCGTACGGCGTGCGCTTCCGCCTCGACACGCAGGCCCGCGGAGTGCTCTCGATCGCCCGCTACGACGAGGACGACGTGCAGACCGTGCTCCGACAGGACCGTCTGCTCATCGGAGAGGTACCTCAGAACGCGCCGGTCCGAGTGGAGATCGACACCGAAGGCGTCGACGACGTCGTGATCCGCGCCCGCGCGTGGGTCATCGGCACCCCTCAGCCCGACTGGCAGATCTCCGCGACCGACAGCTCTGATGAGGCCGTCAGCGCACCGGGCACCCCGGGGATTCAGACCTACATGTCCCGCGGCAACCGCTCGATCTACCTGCGGGTGGACGATCTCACGGTCGATTCCCCGGACCTGAAGCCGGTGCCGGAGCCCACGCCGACCGCGGAGCCGACCCCCGTGCCGGAGCCGATGATCACGCCGACTCCGACGGCGGAGCCGACTCCGACGGCAGAGCCGACTCCGACTGCCGAGCCGACGCCGACGGCGGAGCCGACTCCGACGGCAGAGCCGACCCCCGAGCCGACGCCGACCCCGACTGCCGAGCCGACACCGCAGCCCACCGCGGAGCCGACCCCCGAGCCGACGCCGACGACGAATCCTGAGCCGCCTGCGCCTCCCGTCACACCGCCCGCCGCCGACGGGAGCGCCGGTTCCCTCGCCGTCGGTCAGACGGCGTACGCGGCGCCGGCCGATGCGATCTACGTCGTTCCCGAGGGCTCGCGCAGCGGCGGGACCGGGACGAAGGCGAGCCCCGTCGCCGGCGTCCAGCACGCGATCGACGCCGCCCCCAGCGGTTCCACGCTGGTTCTGCGTGCGGGCACCTACCGGGAGAGCATCAGCGTCCCCTTCTTCAAGAAGCTGACGATCCAGTCGGCACCGGGCGAGGCCGTCTGGTTCGACGGCTCGAGGCCCGTCACCGGATGGACTCAGTCCGGAGCGACCTGGGTCGCGCCGTGGAGCACGTTCTTCGATCCGCGGGTGTCGTTCAGCGCGAACCAGGATGAGACGAGCTGGTGGGTCAACAAGGCGAACCCGATGGCCGGATATCCGGATCAGGTCTGGTTCGACGGCAGCCGCCTGACTCAGGTCGGCAGCCGTTCGGCCGTCACCGCCGGTACGTTCTTCGTCGATCAGGCCGCGCGTCAGCTGGTCATCGGATCGAACCCCGACGGGCACGGCGTCGAAGCGAGCGCGCTCGCGAAGGCGATCAAGATCCAGGGCGCGGGCACCACCGTCCGCGGGATCGGCGTTCAGCGCTACGCCACCACCACCGCGCTCCTGGGCACGGTCAGCGCCGAGGTCGACGGGATCACCCTGGAGAACATGGTGATCCGCGACAATGCGACGGTCGGACTGTTCGCCTGGAACGACGACAAGACGTTCCGCAATCTGACGGTCACCGGCAACGGGCTGCTGGGCATCGGAGTGAACGATGCCGAGAACCTGACGATCGAGAACTCCGTGGTCACCGGCAACAACGCCTCGAAGTTCAACTACACGCCCGTCGCCGGCGGAGTGAAGATCTCGCGAGGCACGGATGTGACTGTGCGTGACAGCATCATCTCCGACAACGTCGCCGCCACCGGGCTGTGGTTCGACGTGTCGAGCTCGAAACTGACGATCACCGGCAACGTCTTCGCGAGAAACGGTCGCGAGGGGCTGGAGATCGAGTTGAGCCAGACAGCCTTGGTCGCCGACAACTACATCGTCGACAACCTCAACAGCGGCGTGTTCGTCTTCGACTCCGGCGACGTCGACATCTGGAACAACACGATGGCGGGTAACGGCCGCACGATCACCTACATGCAGGACGAGCGTCGCCAGGAGGTGTCGGGGCTGAGGTCGCTGATCCCGTGGGTGACCAGCGATGTGGCGGTGCGCAACAACGTGCTGTCGTACGGCGGGCAGGCCTGCCCGATGCTCACGCAGGATCTGACGAACCAGTGGTTCGGCAACGATTTCGGGGTCTCGCAGGATGCGAACCTGTACCACCGGACCTCGGCATCGTCGCCCTCCAACTTCGCGTGCTGGGCGGCGGGTTCGAGCGGTACGCGCGGCTTCACCACGATCGAGGAGTTCCGCTCCTCCACCGGCGGCGACGCGAAGTCGGTGCTCGTGCAGGGAGCGCCCGTGATCGATCCCGGTACCTGGCAGCTGACGGCGGTCAGCCCCGTGACCGGTGCATATGCGCTGCCGTCGAACATCGCGGACACTCTCGGCGTTCCGGCTCAGACGCGCACCGTAGGCGCTCTGACGCCGCCGGTGACGGCTCGCTGAGCCGCTTCCGATCCGACCTCGTCGGCTGAGCCCGCTGTCGCAGGCGACTCAGCCGACGAGGACCATGCGGCGCCGGAGGCGCCCGGAACGCAGAGCCTGATCGAGCGAGACCGCTTTCAGTCCGCGGCGGTCGTACTCGTCGAGCACATCCGAGATCAGCTGCGCGCGGTCGATGGGAGCGATCGCGGGGTCGTCCGCGCCATCCTGCGCTGCAGCCCGTGAGTCGTGGGCGAGCAGGATCGCGCCCGAGGAGATGCCGGATGTCGCCCTCGCCAGCCGTTCCGCATGCGGTGCGTCACGACCGTCGAGCGCGCTCGTCGTCCACAGCACCGAAGTCATGCCCGCGCGTCGAACAGCCCACCAGGTCGAGACCGAGAGCGCGCCGTACGGCGGGCGGTACCAGCGGATCGAGCGGCCGGTCTGGTCCTCGAGCTCGGCCTTCGACTCCGTCAGCATCCGAAAGCCCTCGGCCCGGGGGAACGACGTCAGCCGGCGATGGTCGGCGCCGTGCAGGGCGATCTCGTGACCCTCCGACAGGATGCGCTCGACCAGCTCCGGGTGGGTGCGGGTGCGGGTGAGGAGCACGAAGAACGTCGCGGTGGCGCCTCGCTTCGCCAGCTCGTCGAGGATGCGAGGGGTCCACTCGGAGTCCGGTCCATCGTCGAGTGTGAGCACCACGACGGGCTGCGATGTGTGCACGCCCGTGACCGAGCGGAAGAAGGGCGAGATCGCGCGAGCGAGACGGGACAGCGCCGCTCGCACCGCACGGATGCCGCCGGTGCGAGGAGCGTTGTCGCGCGCGTACTCGGGTGCAGCGGCCCCCAGCGCGCCTTGCACGAGGCCGATGCCGCGCTGCACTTCCCGTGAACCGGCGGCGCGTCGGGACAGCGAGCGCGTGAGAGCACCGGAGGCCTGCCGCAGCGCGCCGCGGACGGCCCATCCGGCGCCCTTGATCAGATTGCGCACGCGCGAGACCGCCCTCGCAACGGCTCCGTCGGCGAGACGCAACTCGATCACGGACTGGGTCTGCCCGTGATGGCGTGCACGTGCGAGCGCGAATCGTCGAGTGGCCCTGCCCTCCTCCAAGAGGTCTTCGGCGACGGATGCCGGACATGCGACGACGCGGCCGCCGGCACGGACGATGGCGCGGGTGAACAGCGTGTCCTCTCCGCCGGAGAGGCCGAGCGACGCGTCGAAGGAGATCCCCGCGCGCCGGATCCAGGCGAGATCCAGCAAGAGGTTGCCGGCGCCGGCCGCGGGAAGGGACTCGCCGTCCTCGCGGAGCGGCCGCGCGAACAGACCGGAGGCCAGCACCCAGGGGTCGGTCCCGGACGGGAACACGGTGCGCACATGTCCGGCCACAGCCGCAGCGCCCGTGCGACGCCAGGTGTCGACGAGGGCGCGAAGCCAGTTCGGATGCGGCACCTCGTCGTCGTCGATGAATGCGAGAAGGTCGAACCCCGTCGTCACGTCGAGCGCGTGCTGGCGCGCCGCCGCGATCCCCGGAGTCGGTTCAGGCGCGTAGGTCGTCGCGACGGGGAGGTCGTCGGACGTCGCGAGCGCCTCTGCGCTGCGATCCGGATCGTTGTCGATCACGAAGACCTCGACGCTGACACCGTCCTCCAGCTCGGCGAAGCGGTCGGGCAGGGCGGCCAGCAGGCTCGCGAGTCGTTCAGGTCGACGGAAGGTCGGGATGGCGACCGCGATGCGAAGATCCTGCGCCATCAGCCGGCCCGTCGGAGCATGGATGCTGCGCGGAAGGCTTCGGCGTGCGCGGCGCCGACCGTGGTCCAGTCGCGCTGCGACAGGTCAGGCTCGCCCTTCACTCCCTCGCCGATGGCTGCTCTTACTCGGGCGAGGTCGGCATCCGCGAGCTCCCCGTCGAACAGGTGGACCCATCGTTCGCCGACCTCCTCTGCCAGAGCGCGGTTCACCGCGTTGTCAGGCACGAGGATCGGTCGAGTCACGGAGAGCGCGGCGAGAGCCGTCCCCGAGTTGTGCATGTGCCGATAGGGGAGAACGATGAACTCCGCGTCGGCGATCCGGCGCACCAGCTCCGCATCGTCGAGGAAGCGGAAATCGAACTCGACGCGTTCATCGCCGCCGGCGAGCGAGATCAGCTCGGACTTCAGGTCGTCGGTCGACGGGCGCCCTGCGATCGACAGCGACGTGCCCTCGGCATCCAACGAGCGGAAGGCCCCGATGAGCTGCTCGACGCCTTTGTAGCGGCGGATCAATCCGACGTAGCCGATGCGGCCCTTCGTCGGGGCGGGAGCGGGATGAGGGGCGAACCAGTCGCGGTAGTGCCCGTGCAGGATGGTCCTGCGTGCGTGCCCGTCGGGGAGCGGTGTGTCGTCGTTGAGGGTGATGGTCAGCGTCGTCAGACGATCGAGCCGGTCGAGCAGCGCGAGATCGAGTCGCGACATGTCGGATGGCCGGTCGAGATTGTGGAGCGTCCGCACTACGGCCACACGAGTCAGCCGCACGCGGATCAGGAAGGCGATCGTCAGCACTCTTCGGGCCATCCGCCCGGCGAGCTTGTGGCCGCCGACCAGCAGCTCCGGCCAGTGCACGTGGAACACGTCGAGTCGCCCGATCAGCGCTCGACGCCAGGAGAAGAACGACAGCTCGATGCCCGGGGTATCGTCCAGCGCGGTACACAACTGCACCAGGTACGGATTCGTCGTGGGGCGGAGGCGGGTGAGCGACTCCATCACGACGAGCGGACGCCGCCGCGCGTGCAGAGCCGTGGAATACCACTGACCGACGACCGACGGCAGCCGGGCCTCGGACCACCGCGAGTGCGGGCGACCGGGATTCGTCTGCGCATCGCGCAGCGCCTCGGCGAGACGATCGGGCAACCCGGGGGCGTCGGCGCTGACGACGCGCGCATTGATGTGGGCGAGCGTCGGAGGCCCGCCGAGGTCGAGGCACACCACAGGCATGCCCATTGCGCTCGCTTCGCCGACGATCCATCCGGCCTGGTCGTGCATGGACGGGAACAGGAGCGCGTCCGACGATGCCAGGCTCTCCAGCGTCTCCTCGCGTGTGAGATGCCCGCGGAAGTCGACGCGGTCTTCGATACGGAGCTTTCGTGCGAGCCGGCGCAGGCGACCGAGTTCGTACCCCTCGCCCAGTATCTGGAGGCGCCATCCTTCCGCCGCCGGGCGGGAGATGGCCTCGAGGGCGAGAGCCGCGCCCTTCCACGCGAGCAGGCGGCCAGCGAACACGGCCGTCCGGCCGGAGTCGCTTCCCCGGTGGGCGGGGATCTCTTCGGCGAAGGCCGCGTTCGGCTCGACCACGACGTTTCGCGCATGACGGAATCGTCGAGCGACGTCGGGGTTCTGCGCCACGACCAGGGCAGCGCGCCGGGCCGTCGAGTCACCCCAGACGGCTCGAGGGAGAGCGGTGAGGGCGATGCGCGCGAGTTCGGTCACGGTGCCGCGTGCTCCGAGCCATCGTCGCAGTTTCGAGACGGGCACACGGCTGGCACCGCCGACGGGTCCCCACACCACAGGGGTGTCGAGCCCTGCTACGCCGCACGGCATCCAATCGTTCGCGAAGGTGACATGGTGGGCGAGGTCGAATCCGACTTCCGCATGCAGGCGCCGGGCGGTCCGTCCGGCGAGCCGCTGCCACAGCGCGTAGTACCAGTACAGATCCCAGCCGCGCCGCTTCCAGCGCATGATCCGCTGCGGAAGGTCGATGTGCACCACGTTCACGCGGGCCGCGAGGTCGGGCGATGCGGCCAGCGCTTCCTCGAGCGAAGCGCGGAAGCGTTCGCGGGTGAGGATCCAGACGTCCCCGGTCTCGGCGGCCGCACGTGCGATGGCCCACCCGGCTGACGCCTCGGGGCCCTGCCCAGGGCCGCACGCGTAGGCGCTGATCAGGATCCGAGGCCTGTGCGCTCTGCTCAGAGGGTCGACGACGGTCATGACAAGTCCTCCCCTTCGCCGAGGCGTC
Organism: Microbacterium natoriense; assembly: GCF_030816295.1. NCBI lineage: Bacteria > Bacillati > Actinomycetota > Actinomycetes > Micrococcales > Microbacteriaceae > Microbacterium > Microbacterium natoriense. Next base: position 1,162,260 of record NZ_JAUSXV010000001.1, read on the forward strand.
GGCGTCGCTCCCCAGATGCGGGCCCCCTCGGCAAGGCATACTCTATCTGGTGGATGAGGGCCCTCACGGGGGTTCGACTGAGGGGACGGGCCGAATGACCACCGAGAGCTTCGCGGATTCTCTGAGGCGTCTGTCGTCCGCGCAGAAGGGCAGAGCGAAGGGCGCGCCCGCATACAGCGTCTACGTGAATCGGCCGGTCGGACGCGTGTTCGCCGCCGTCGCGTACCGCATCGGGCTCTCGCCCAACGGCGTCACCGCCGTCAGCGCGGTGTTCACCTTCTCCGGCATCCTCGTGCTCGCCCTCGTCGACCCGTCGTGGTGGACCGGCCTCGTCGTCTGGCTGCTCCTGGCGATCGGCTACGCCCTCGATTCTGCAGACGGACAGGTCGCGCGGCTGCGCGGCGGCGGCTCGCTCGCGGGGGAGTGGCTCGATCACTTCATCGACGCGATCAAGATCGTCTCCCTCCCCATCGCGACCGCGATCGGCCTCTACCGTTTCAGCGGCCTGCCCACGCTCTACGTCCTGGTGCCCCTGGCTTTCGCCGTGTGCGCGACAGCGACGTTCTTCGGGATGATCCTGAACGACCTCCTGAAGGCGTCGAAGGGGATCGCGTCCTCGGCGCAACAGGGCGGTGGCGGCGCACTGCGCTCTATCGTCCTGCTTCCGGTCGATTACGGCATCGTGTGCCTCGTCTACGTGCTGTGGGGGTGGCCGAGCATCTTCGCATTCGCGTACGCCTTCTTCTTCGCGGCCGCCGCCGCCTTCTGTCTGCTGGCCGCAGTGCGCTGGTTCCGGAACATGCGCAGCCTCGGCAACGGCGGCGGGAATGACTGACGACACGACGCTCGCCGTCATCGTCGTGAACTACGGCTCGTCGGATCTGCTCGAGCGCAACCTCGTTCCGACCAGCCGCGCGCTCGACGACGTCGCCGTGTACGTCGTCGACAACCGCTCCACGAGCGACGAGGCGAGCGTCATCCGCGCGCTCGCGGAGCGAGAGGGATGGGTCGCTCTCCTGCAGGACGAGAACGTCGGTTTCGGAGTCGGCGTGAACAGAGGAGTGGATGCTGCGCGGGCAGACGGGCGGACCCGCTTCCTGCTCATCAATCCGGATGCGTCGATCGGCGCGCCTGACGTGCGCCTGCTTCTCGACGCGGTCGATTCGAGCGAGAAGATCGTCGCGGCGCCGGTCATCACAGACGGCGCGGGGCGGGTCTGGTCGGCCGGGCACGTGCTCGATCTCCGCGACGGCGCCACGCACGGGCGGGCCTGGTCCGAGCGGAATCCGCACGCGGAGGTGCGGCGCTGGCTCACCGGCGCTGCACTCATGATCAACTCCGCCGCATGGGACGCCGTGGGCGGGTTCGATGAGGACTACTTCCTCTATTGGGAAGACGTGGACTTCTCCCTGCGGGTCGAGGACGCCGGCGGTCGGCTGCTCCTCGTCGAGGAGGCGAAGGCCGTGCACGACGAGGGCGGGACGCAGGGCATCGGCGACCCCGACGTCCATGCCAAGTCGCCGCTGTACTACTACTACAACGTCCGGAACCGGATGCTGCTCGCACAGAAGCTCTTCGAATCCGAGACCGTGCGGCGTTGGGATGCCGTATCGACCGCGGCCGCGCGGGAGATACTCCTCCGCGGCGGCAAGCGTCAGCTGCTGCGGCCGTGGCGTCCCGTGGGCGCCGTGTGGCGCGGCTGGCGCGATGCGCGGCGCATCGCCAGGCGGGCGAACTGATCCCTCGGTCGGCGTGCGCGGGGTTCGGATAGAATCGCCCCGTCCGTCGAGAGCGCGACGGCCGGGTCAGGGGAGTGCGTGAGCATGGTCGAAGCATCGAACGGATCGGGTCGGAGCCCACGGCGCAGGATCTGGTTGTGGGCCGGCATCGCGCTCGCGCTCGCGGTCGTCGTCGCGATCATCGTGTACGTCGCCCTCACCTCCGGAAACGGAGACGAGACGGATCCGGGCGCGGGCCCGTCGTCGTCGGCCACGCCGACCGCGCCGTCCGGTGACGCGGATCCCAGCGCGCCGCCCACTCCGGACCCCGCCGCGACTCCGGGAACCATGCCCGAACTCGCCCCCGTCTCCCCGGACGCGCCAGCCGACAACGGCGAAGGGCTCGTCGCCCGGATCTCCGCGATGAAGGCCGTCGACGGAGAGGCCGTGCAGGCCGGTGAGATCGGTGGACCGGCCGTGCAGTTCACGCTCTCGATCACCAACGACACCGACGAGGCGATCGATCTGGGCCTCATCGCCGTGAACGCCTACATCGGGGAAGCGCGCACCCCCGCCGGCGGGCTCGTGCGACCAGGCGGAGCGCCTTTCGAGGGAACGCTGAAAGCCGGAGACTCCGCGGAGGGCGTCTACGTCTACACGATTCCCGAGGATGAGCGCGGTGACGTGACGCTCACGATCGACTACCGGGCCGGTCAGCCCGCCTTCGTGTTCCGCGGACCCGTCGGCTGACCCGCGTCCCGTCCGGCTCCCCGTCCCGCGTCCCGCCGGACGCCGATGAGGACGAAGGTCCACATATCGGATCGACCTGAGTCTTGCCGATATGCAGGCTTTGCTCTATGCTCAGCCCAGGGGAAAAGGTCGTCTGTGGGAGACGGTCTTCATGAAGCGCCGCTCAGGTGTGCGCTGTGCAGAACTCTGGGGAGAAAAAGTGCACATCAATTGGGGTGGCCGTTTCGTTGCGGCCGAGAAGCGCGTCATCCGTTCGCGCGGCGCATCGCTGTTGGGGGCGATCGCCACGGCGCTGGCTCTGACCATCGGCGCTCTCGTCGTACCGGCAGCCGCCGTCGCCGACACGGTTCCTGCGGCGGGGACGCCCGAGACATTCGCCGGCGACGCCCTTCCCACCGTGCAGATCGACGGCGTGGTCTACGCGCAAGAGGTCGTCGGCAACACCGTGTACGTGGGCGGCAGCTTCGCCAAGGCGCGACCGGCCGGCTCTCCGGCGGGAACGAACGAGACCCCGCGCGCGAACCTGCTCGCGTACGACCTCACCACCGGGGCGCTGATCTCGTCGTGGAACCCGGGCACCAACGGCACGGTCCTCGACATCAAGAAGTCGGCCGACGGTAGCCGCATCTACGTCGCGGGCATGTTCTCGCAGGCTGCGGGCGCCTGGCGCTACCGAGTCGCCGCCTTCGACACGGCGACGGGCGCCTTGATCACGAACTGGGCGCCTGAGGCGAACGGACGCATCGACTCGATCGCCGTCGCCGACTCGACCATCTACCTCGCCGGAGAGTTCACGACGCTCAACGGGACCCAGCGGACGAAGGTCGGCGCGGTATCCGCGTCGACCGGCGCAGTCACCGGGTTCACGGCTGACGTGCAGGGCGGATACGGCGCGAAGGGCGTCGTCGTCTCGCCCGACCGCAGCAAGGTCGTGGTCGCCGGATCGTTCACCTCGGTCAACGGCTCGACCAACCCGGGCCGCGGCATCACCGCGCTCGACGCGAGCACCGGCGCCCTGATGCCGTGGGCGATGAACAGCGTCTTGCGCGATGCGGGCACGGTGGCAGCGATGTACTCGCTCTCATCCGACGGAGACAGCGTCTACGGGACGGGCTTCGACTACGGCGGAACCTCGCAGGACGGCTTCGAAGGCTCGTTCCGCGCCAGCTGGGTCGACGGCAGCCTCACGTGGATGGAGGACTGCCACGGCGACAGCTATGACGTCGCACCCACGGCGGACGCGATCTACGTCGTCGGGCATCCGCACTACTGCGGCAACATCGGCGCGTTCCCCGAGACGAATCCGCGTTCCTACCACCACTCCCTGGCGTTCTCGAAGACGCCCACCGGACCTGTCATCACCCCTGACACGCAGGGCTATCGGAGCTTCACCGGCCAGCAGGCGCCTTCCCTGCTCCAGTGGTACCCGGAGTACGTTCCTGGCAGCTACACCGGACAGTCCCAGGGGCCGTGGCAGGTCTCGGCATCCGGTGACTATCTGCTCATCGGCGGCGAGTTCCTGAAAGTCAACGGAACGGCCCAGCAGGGCATCGTCCGATTCGCGAAGAAGAACGTCGCCCCGAACACCCAGGGCCCTCAGGTGCAGGGCGGCGCCTGGACTCTCAGCGCGACGTCCAACCAGACCGGCGTGAACCGGGTCTCCTGGAACGCCAACTACGACCGCGACAACCAGAGCCTGCACTACCAGGTGTTCCGCCAGGACAAGGGCATGACGACACCGCTCTACGAGGTCGACCAGCTCTCGAATTTCTGGACCCGCCCGGCGATGTCGTATCGTGACACCTCCGCCGTGCCCGGCAGCACGTACAACTACCGCGTGCGTGCGATCGATGCGTTCGGCAACAGCACGCAGACCGATTGGGTGCCCGTGACGACAGCGGCGGCAGGTGTGTCGACCGCTTACGACGACGCGGTGCTGGCAAGCGGCGCGGTGGACTACTGGCCCATGAACGAGGCCAGCGGAGCCTCGGCCTTCGACTGGGCCGGCAGCAACGACCTCGTGGTCGCGAGCGCCACTCGCGGAGCCACGGGTCCGAACCTCGTGACCGCGACGACCGCGACCACGTTCAGTGGCAGCAGCGGCTCGGGGGCGCGCACGTCCACGTCGATCCCCGGACCGCAGACGTTCACTGTGGAGGCATGGTTCAAGACCAGTTCCCTGCGCGGTGGGAAGATCGTCGGATTCGGGTCCTCGGCGACCGGCAACTCGTCGAGCTACGACCGGCAGGTGTACCTGGACAATTCCGGTCGGGTGACCTTCGGGGTGTACTCCGGAGCGGCCAGGACGATCTCCAGCGGCACCGGCTTCAACGACAACAAGTGGCACCAGGTCGTGGCCTCGCTGAGCCCCGCGGGACAGGTGCTGTACGTCGACGGAGTCAAGATCGGCGAGCGTACCGACACCACCTCTGCTCAGGCCTACACCGGTTACTGGCGGATCGGCGGCGATTCGGTCAGCTCCTGGCCCAACGCCGGCACCAGCGGCTACCTGAGCGGCGCGATCTCGAACGTGGCGGTCTACGACAAGGCGCTCACGCGCGGCGAGATCGATGCGCACTGGGTCGCCAGCGGACGCTCGACCACGATGACGCAGGCGCCCGCGGACAGCTACGGCAAGGCGGTGTTCGGTCTCGATCCGACTCTCTACTGGCGTCTGGGTGAGACAGGCACCGCGACGACGGCCGTCGATGCGGGCATGAACAAGTCGACGGGTACGTACACGGGAAGCACGAGCATCCTCGTCAAGGGGCAGGCCGGTGCGCTCTCGGGCGTCTCCAGCACGGCGGTGCGCTGGGCGCCGACGACAGGGACGACCACGGCGCGCCTCGCAGGCACGAAGCAGTACGTGAACCCGCAGATCTTCTCGGTGGAGGCGTGGTTCAAGACCACGACCGCGGCCGGAGGCAAGATCGTCGGATTCGGTGACAGCAACAGCGGGCTCAGCAGCAGCAACGACCGTCACGTCTACATGTCTCCGAACGGGACGCTCAACTTCGGCGTCTACAACAACGGGCAGACGCTGATCAGCACGTCGTCCGCCTACAACGACGGCCAGTGGCACCACGTTGTCGGGGAGCTCTCCGGCAACGGGATGGCGTTCTACGTGGACGGCGCGGTCGTCGGGACGAACCCGAACACCGCCGCACAGAACTACAACGGATACTGGCGTGTGGGCAACGACAGCGGTTGGGGCGGAGCCACGACCTTCACCGGGACTATCGACGAGGTCGCGGTCTACGGCACCGCGCTGACGCAGTCCCAGGTGAACGAGCACTACCAGCTGGGTGCGTTCGGTTCTGTGAACCAGGCCCCGACCGCGGCGTTCAGCGCGATCCCCACGAACCTCGACGTGGCATTCGACGCGTCGACCTCGACGGACCTCGACGGCACGATCGCCTCGTACAAGTGGACCTTCGGCGACGGCGGGACCTCGACGGCCGGTCCGACGGCAGCGCACACCTACGCCGCCGGTGGAACCTACCAGGTGAAGCTCACGGTGACCGACGACCGCGGCACGACCGATTCGATCACGCAGTCGGTCACGGTGCAGGCGGCCAATGTGCTCCCGACTGCGGCTTTCGACGCGACGATGACGCACATGAGCGTTTCGGCTGACGCCACGGCATCCACCGACTCCGACGGCACGATCGCGACCTACTCCTGGTCGTTCGGTGACGGCGCCGTGGGCAGCGGCGTCACGGCGACCCACGTCTATTCGACGCCGGGAGACTACACCGTGACGTTGACGGTGACGGACGACCGCGGGGGCAGCACGATCGCGACGAAGCAGGTGACCGCGGCTCTCGCACCCAATGTGCTGCCGAGCGCTGCGCTCTCGGCCACGATCGAGAACCTGACGGCGTCTCTGGACGCGTCCGCGTCCACGGATTCCGATGGCCAGATCGTCTCCTACGCCTGGAACTTCGGCGACGCGGCGACGAAGACGACGACCACTCCGACCACGACCCATGACTACGCGACAGCCGGGGCGTTCACGGTGACCGTGACGGTGACCGACAACCGCGGCGGGACGGCGACGGCGACGAAGCAGGTCACGGCCGTGGAGCCGCCGAAGTTCGCCGTGGTCGCCGAGGACCAGTTCCAGCGCACCGCAGCCACCGGCTGGGGCACGGCCGACAAGGGCGGAGCCTGGACCACATCGGGTGGGAACGCGAGCTTCTCGGTCGATGGTTCGGCCGGTCGCATCGTCTCCAACATCTACGACACCCGTGGCGCGATGCTCAACTCCGTGTCGTCGAAGAACGCCGACCTCACCGCGAAGTTCGCGGTAGATCGAACCGGCGCGGGGTACTCCTGGACCCTCATCGGCCGTCAGATCGGTTCGGACAACTACTCGGCACGAGTGCGGTTCGAAGCGGGCAACACGATGCGGCTCTACATCCTTCACGGTGAAGCTGCGATCGGCGCCTCCTACGTGCTGCCCGGGACCTACGTGCCCGGCGACGAGCTCTCGGTCAGGCTGCAGGTCACCGGCACCTCGCCGACGACCGTCCGGGCGAAGGTCTGGCGTTCGGCCGATGCCGAACCGGCATCGTGGCAGCTGTCGGGCACCGATACCACGAGCGCCCTGCAGGCGCCCGGATCGGTGGGCGTGCTGACCTACCTCGGCGGCTCCTCCACGACGCCGACGGCCACCATGAGCCTGAACTCGCTGTCCGTCGTCGATCCGTCGTCGCCGACCGCGCCGAACCAGCTGCCGACGGCCGCGTTCACTCCGACGCCCGCAGGGCTCGTGGTCAACGTGGACGCGTCAGCATCCACCGATGCCGACGGCACCATCCAGTCGTACGCCTGGACCTTCGGTGACGGGGGGACGGCCACGGGGCCGACCGCATCGCACGCCTACGCGGCAGCCGGCACCTATCCTGTCAAGCTGACCGTGACCGACGACCGCGGCGGAGTGTCGACGAAGACCATCGACGTGACGGTGGCGCCCGCGCCGAACCAGGCGCCGGTCGCCGCGTTCACAGCGAACGCGACAGGGTTGTCCGTCGCGACGGACAGCACCGGATCGACCGATGCCGACGGCACCATCCAGTCCTACGCTTGGGCGTTCGGCGACGGCACGACCGGCACAGGGGCAACGGCGACGCACGTCTACACGGCCGCCGGGACCTACTCCGTGACCCTGACCGTGACCGACAACGCCGGCGCGACCGGTTCCGTCGTGAAGCAGGTGACTGTCACAGCGCCGCCGGCGGCGAACCTCCTCGCATCCGACGCGTTCGCGAGGACGGTCGCCGCCGGAGGCTGGGGCTCGGCCGATCTCGGTGGGGCCTGGGCGCTCTCCGGGGGCTCGGCATCCTTCGCGGTCGCTGACGGCGTTGGGACGGTCTCACTCACGCCCTCGAACACGAGGATCGCGCGACTCGGCGTCTCGGCTACTGACACGGTGATCCGGGTCTCGATCTCCGCGGACGCGGTCGCGACCGGCGGCGCCGCGACGGCGACGGTCATCGGACGTCAGGTGGGAGCCTCGAACTACTCCGCCCGCGTGCGGTTCGAGGTGGGCGGAGGCGTGCGGCTGTACCTGCTGCGCGACGAGGTCGCACTCGGTTCCTACCTGATGCCCGGATTCACCTACACGCCGGGGACCGTGCTGAACGTGGCGTACTCGACGACGGGCGCCAGCCCGACGACCCTGGCTGCCAAGGTGTGGAAGTCCACCGATCCGGAACCGGCGGCCTGGCAGGTCACGGCGACCGACACGACCGCTGGCATGCAGGCCGCGGGCACTGTCGGCCTCATGAACACCCTGTCCTCGGCCTCCACGCTGAGCTCGATGGTCTTCAAGTGGGACGACCTGAGCGTCACCAAGCCGTAAGACACAGCAATGCAGAAGAGGGGCGCCGGCTGCCGGCGCCCCTCTTCTGCATTGTGAGACTACGGATTTCCGCGATGCCTTCCGGCACGGCGGGTCCGGGCGGATTCTCAGCGTTCGAAGCTCACGAAGTCGGGGCTCGCAGACCGGGTCACGGCATCCCGCGCGCGCGGGGCCAGCATGAGAGCGACGCCCAGGATGAGGGTCGAGATCGAGGTCGAGAAGAAGGGGGCGAACATCGAATCCCAGAACACCTGGATGGTGAGGAAGATCGTGAGGCCGCTCGCCTGCCGCTGAGCGACCTGCCCTGCCGTTCCGACTGCGACGACCACCAGCATCGCGATCAGCATCGCGGCGCCGAAGAGACCGAAGCGTATCCAGAGGTCTCCGAGCATCGAATGGACCTCGTAGCCGTCGCCGAACATGTACTTCTCGACGTAGCCGTTGTTCGGGTCGTAGTTGAGCCGCGCCATTCCCGACTTGGCGATGAACAGGTCGACTCCGTTCGCGACGGTTCCCGACCCGAGCCCGAAGGGATTCGCGGCGAGCAGTTCGGTGGACGCCCCGATCTCCGGACGCCCGCCGAGCAGGAGCGAGCCGGACTGGGCGATCTGCGCCTCCGAACGGACCGCGGCAGCCTTGCCGAACCAGCCTTCGAGGATGAAGGCCTGCAGTGCGGCATACCCGATCACGGCGACGAATCCGAAGACGGCGAGCGTGCGCACGGTGGTGGAGCTCTTGGCGAGTCTCGAGCCGAGTGCCTGCCACATCACGAGTGCGGCCGCCACGAGCAGCATCGACCCTGCGGAGCGCGAGTCGTTCAACGCGGAGACGACTGCGAGCAGGAGGAGGGCGGCGACCTCGAGCCACAGGCGACGGCTGAGCATGCAGAGCGCGAGCACGATCACCGTGGCCGGAACCGACAGATCGAACTTCCACAGATTGTCCGTGTTGACGCCGTGCGTGACGACGCTGACCAGCAGGCCGCAGCCGTAACAGAGCGCGGTGGCCGCGGGTCCGAGGATGCTGCGGGCCCACACCACGACTCCGATGCCGCCGAGCAGCCCCACGAGCGAGAACGTGTTCAGCTGCATCATCGAGTCGCTGGTCGGGTGGTCGGCGGCGAAGAAGTCTGTCAGCACGAATCCGCTGAAGACCGCGAGGACCCCCAGAGACAGGATGGTGGAACCGCCGCGGAGTCGCCAGAGCGCGACCACCCAGACCGGCAGCAGCAGGACGCTCAGGACGATTCCCGCGGTGACACCCTGCTGGATCGTGATGCGTGCCGCGATGATGACGCAGGCCAGGGCGGCGAGCGCTTTCATGTGGCGACTTCTTCTTCCGGGCGAGGAGTCGTGCCCATCAGCCGTTCACGGTGGCGTGCCGTGTACACCGCGAACGGGACGATCTGGAACACCAGCACGGATGCCGCGTTCGCGAGCACCGGTCCGGCTGTGCCGAGAACGGGCGTGACCAGGAGGGCGAGGACGATGGTCGACACCGTCATCAGAGCGACCGGGATCATCTGGAAGCGGATGCCGGCCTCGTCCATCAGGAACATCCCGAGCGGGTAGAGCGCCGCCTGGCACACCACCATGAGGCCGAACGCCAGGACTGTCGTGCCGGACACCTCCAGCGAGCCGTCGGTGATGAAGTCGAACAGCCAGGGGGATACCGCCCACACGAGCGCGCAGATCACCGCGGCTCCGACGGCGAAGAGCGCCGCGATCGCGTAGGGCCCCCGATTCAGAGTGCCGCGGGCTCGCGCGCGGGTGAACAGCGGCCACAGCGCGAGCCCACCCGCCGCGACCACGCCGTTGATGGCGAAGAACACCTGGCCGACGGCGCCGTACTCGGCCACGTCATGAGTCGTGCCGGACTGGGCGAGGATGTAGCGCAGAAGCGCGACGGAGAGCGGCGCGGAGACGAGCTGCACCAGCATGGGCCAGCCGACATGCATGACCTGCACTCCGGGTGCCCGGCGGAAACTCGGAATATCGCGCATCGCCCGACCCAGCAGCGGAGCGAGTGCGGTGAGTGCGAAGCCGAAGCCGACCATCGCGATCATGATGCCGGACACCATCGACGACAGCGCGAGAAACGTGCCGGCCGACGGGGGAGCGAAGGAGACCAGCAACCAGACCAGCAGCAGGTTGAGAGGGCCCTGCGCGGCTTGGATGAGGATGATCCAATGGTTCTTGTGCAGGCCGAGCAGCACTCGCTGCCAGATGCCGAACGGGATGCCGAGGCAGAAGATCATCAGGGAGACGAACGCTGCGAGGTCCGCTCCCGGTATCCGGCCGGCATCGCCGAGGATGAGACTCCACGCACCGGTGAGGTAGAGGACGGCGTTGATGACCATGCCAGCGCCGGAGAACCCGACCATGATGCGTCCCACAGTGGTGAGCTGCGCCTTGATCACCGGGTCTTTGCGGGGTGTGTCGCTGACGGCGATGCTGTTCACGAGCACAGCGCCCGAACCCAGATCGGAGAACGAGATCAGCCCGGGGAGGGAAGCCACCAGGGTGTAGAGGGCGTAGTACTCGACGCCGGGTCCCCCTAGGATCAAGCGCACCGTGAGCACGCCGCAGACGAGGGAGATGGCCATGGAGACGGCCCTCGCAGCGAGTGCGAGCAGGACGCTCATGACTTCGACGTGGGGGCGTCGTCGAGCTTCTCCGACACCGGGGCGTCGTCGAGTGTCTCCGACACCGGGGCGTCGCGGGACGGCTTCTTCGCGGCATCGGCCGCGGAGCGCAGCGGCAGAGACCAGCGGCGACCGGGAGTGTCGTCGGGCACGTAGTAGGGCCCGCGCTCCTTGCGCTTGACGGCGTTCAGGACGATGCCGACGACGTCCTTGTGCGTGGACTTCAGCGTGGCGAGGACGTTGATGACCTGCTTGCGGCGTGTGCGACCGGATCGCGCGACGACGAGCACGCCGTCGGCAAGATCGGCGAGCAGCAGCGCATCCGACACGACGAGGGCGGGGGCGCTGTCGATGATGACGTACTCGTACTTCTCCCGCGCCTCTTCGACCAGCTCGCGAAGGCGGTGCGAAGTGATCAGCTGCCCGGGGTTGGGCGCCGGCGCGCCACCGGCGATGATGTCGATGTTCATCGATTCGGAGTGCTGCACGGCTTCTTCGAACGTGGCCTCGCCGACGAGCACGGAGGTCACGCCGACGGATCCTTCGAGTTGCAGCTGAGTCGCGATCGACGAACGGCGCAGATCGGCATCGATCAGGAGAACACTGTGTCCGGGTTCTGCGAGTGCGGTGGCCAGACCGATGCTCACCGACGACTTCCCCTCGTGAGGGGCTGAAGAGGTCATCATCACGACCCGCAGGTCGCGATCGACGGCGACGTACTTGAGGTTGGCCGCGAGTCCACGGAAGGACTCTGCGGAGCGGCTGTCGCGGCTGCGGAGCATCGTCGACAAGATCGAGTAGTTCCGCCGCCATGCCACGATCTCGCCGATCACGGGAGCGTCTGTCACCGCGGAGATGTCGGCCCGCTCGGTGACGCGCGTGCCCAGGACGCGACGGAAGAGCGCATAGGCCACTCCGAGGGCGAGCCCGATCGCGGCTCCGATGAGGGTGAGTAGACGGGTGTTGGGGCCGATGGGCGCCTGTGGCATCCGTGCTGGAGCGATCGTCTCGAGGCGCACGGCCGGCTGGTTGTCGGCGTCGCTGGGGGACACGGCAGGAACGGCCGCGATGAGCGAGTCCGTGATCGCTTCTGCGATGCGCTGCGCCTGCTCCGCGCTGCTGTCCGTCACGGAGATCTCGATGACGACCGTGTTGAGGGTGTTGACGACAGACACGCGTTTGGCGAGTTGAGTGGGTGTGCCTTCGAGGCCGAGTTCGTCGATCACCGGGCTGAGAACGAGCGGCGACGACGCGAGCACGGCATAGGTCTGCACCAGGCTCTGCACGTAACTCGTGCCCTGGACGAGTTCGTTGGTGCTGTCACCGCGCTGGGGCACCACCATGACGGCCGCGGTCGAGCTGTACTCGGGCGGGAGGGTGCGGGCGTACCCGAACGCGGCTCCGGCCCCGAGGATCGTCAGTGCGATGATCACGAGCCAGTGCTTGCGCAACGAGTCGACGTAGTCCTGCAGTGTCATGTTTCCCTCCCCGATGGGCCGCGAGTGCGCGTCTCCCCGAACGATGCGACTCGCTCCGGTGCCATTCTCCCCCTCAGACGGGCCCGATATCTGCGTGCGTTCCAGGTTTCCTACGCGCGGCCGCGATCTCCATCAGCTCGACGAGTGCGTCGCGATACCTCTGGACGGAGTGATGCGTCCTGGCGTCCGCTGCTGCGGCGGGTACGGCGCCGACGATCTCCGGCCACGCATCGGCGACGGCTTCGATCGTATCGGCGAGCTTCACAGCATCACCGCCGGGCGTGATCCGGGTCGTCGGATACAGCTCCACGGCCTCTCGGAGACCTTGCAGGTCGCTCACGATGACCGGACGCTCCGCGAGCACCGCCTCCACGGCGGTGTTGCCGAACGACTCGTCGGTCAACGACGGAACCACCATCACGTCGGACGCGGCGATGTGCGGCCAGACGTCGGGCTCGTACCCGTACCGGGTGACGGCGTCCGCCAGACCGAGCTCATCGATCTGCTGCGCCAGCTCGTCGGCGAACCACTCGTACCCGCGGAACACGTCGCCCACGATCGACAGCCGCGCGTCAAGCCCGCGCGCGCGCAGTATCGCAAGCGCCTGCACGACGACGGCCGGCCCCTTGCGTGGCGACAGGCGTCCGACATAGCCGATGCGGATGCCGTCGAGGCTCGGACGGGGAGCGGTGGGGTGCGGGGGGCCGGGGACCGGGTTGTGGATCACGCGGATCCGGCGCTGCAGCGAGCGGATCGTGCGAGTCATGAGATCGCCGGTGAAGCGGCTGTTCGCGATGATGGCGTGCGACCACAGCTGAGGGGCGTACAGCGTCGCCCGCACGATCCACGCCGATGCGGACTCCGCCTCGTGGACATGCGTCACGACCGTGATGCGCCGCAGGCGCAGCAGCAGCGGCCACTGCGGCAGGACGATGGTGCTGACATAGGCCACCTGCGGGCGGTGGCGGGAGATGAGCTGCCAGCCGGCCCGGAATCCGGTGACCGCGGACGTGAGCAGACGCACCCAGTTGCGTGGCCGCAGCAGCTCCTTGCGGAGCACGAACATCGGACCGACCGCGATCTTCGCTCCCAGGGCCTTGAGCTCGGCGGCCAGCGGGCCGTGCTCGGGCAGCGCCACGAGCACGTCGTGACCGGCGGCGCACAGGCCTGCGGCCGTTTCGAGCATCACCCGATCGGCGCCGTAGAGCTCAGCCCCGGGATGGATGACGAGGATGCGCACGGCTGTCACCGTTCCCTTCGTCGCGGCGGTGTCCGCAGCAGCGTCGCTGCACCGGCGTGTGAGATCATTCTCGCAGGGTCGGCGCCAGGGAGCCGAGGGCATTTCCACAACCGGATCGTCCCGAACGGAGCACGGGGAAGGGGAACCCGAATGGTCGCGAGAGTCCTGTTCGTGTGTGCGCAGAACATCTGCCGCTCCCCGCTGATGGCAGCCGCCTTCTCACAGGCGATCGCGGCATCGCCCGTTGAGGGACGGATCGACTGGTCCGTCGACAGCGCAGGCGTCGACGCGGATCCCGGGCGGCGTGCGTGCAGGGTCGCCGCCGAGGTCGTGACGGGTGTCGCGGGGCATCGCTCGAGCCTGTTGACCCCGACCATGCTCGATGACGCCGACCTGGTGATCGCCGCTTCGCTGGCCGAACGCGCGGCGATCGCTCGATTGCGACCCGCCGCGCGGACACGGGCCTTCACGTTGCGTGAGGCGCTCCTGCTGGACAGTGGAGGACCCATCGTCGCTGAGGGCCTGCCGCAGTATGCGGCGGCGCTGGACGCTCGCCGGGGCACCGTCGAGCCGCCGCGCGCCCCTGCGTTCCGGTGGCGTCGTGACAGGGGCAACCCGCTGGACGTCGTCGACGTCCACACATTCGGTTCGCGCCCCCACCACCGGGGTCTCACCTCGGCGGCCGAGGATGCCGCGCTCCTCGCGCGCCGTGTGCTGCGGGCGCTCGATCCGGCCTCTGCGCTCTGAGCAGGCCCGATCACCATTCGTGGCGGCTCCGCCGTGCCTTCCGCGCGACGCGATGCACGCTTTCGCCCGCGGCCAGGCGTCTGGCCAGATTCTCATACGCGTCGGTGACGTCGTTCCAGCGGAACGCCGCCCGAGCGCGATCCTTCGCGCGTTCGCCCCTCGCCCGCGTGACCGCGGCATCCGCCTCGGCCGCTTCGAAGGCGCTCGCGACGTCGTCGGGACCCGTGAAGAACCACCCGTCGCCGTCGAGCACCTCCCGGTTGAACGGCACGTCGAAGGCGATCACGGCGGCGCCGGCGCCCATCGCCCGCAGCAGGGACGGGTTCGTGCCTCCGACGGAGTGGCCGTGATCGTACGTGAGGGCGTGGAAGTAGAGGGCGTCGAGCAGCGCCTGATCGTAGACGCCGCCGACCAGGCGGATGCGCTCGTCTCCGGCTGCGGCCTGCTGGATCCGCTGGGTGTACTCGCTGCTGTAGGGAGCGGAGCCCACGACCACGAGCGGAAGAGCGGCGGTGCTGCGTCTGTAGCCGTCGACGATCTCGAGCACGTGGTTCTCGGGTTCGAAACGGGCGACGACGAGGTGATACCCCTTGGCGGTGAGACCGAGCTCGTCGATGCGTCCCTCGTCGACCTCGTCGAGGATCGGGGCCCCGTAGCGGATCATCTCGGTGGGAACCTGGAATTGATGCGCGTAGTAGTCGGCGATGCCGGGTGCGTCGGCGATCAGCGCGTCGCCGGTGCGGACGCCGAACTGCTCCGCCCAGCGGTAGTACGCCTTTCCCCGCGGCCCCCACTTGGAGCGCCTCCACTCGAGGCCGTCCATGTGCAGTGCCGTCGGAATGCCGCGGGCGCGCAGCAATGGCAGGAACGGCGAGTTCGCCGCGTTGAAGACGAACGCGGCATCCGGGCGACGTCGGGCCATCAGATGCAGCGCCGAGAGGCCGGTGTGGCTGAGGGTCTCGATCTGCTTCACGGGCATGGCGGGCAGATGCACCACCCGCATCCCGAGATACTCCGTGTCACGGCTCTCGGAACCGCGTGTGTACACGACGACGTCATGGCCGCGCTCGGCCAAGCGCTTGCCCACCTCTTCGACTGCCGTCTCGAATCCGCCGTATGCCGCAGGCACCCCTCGGGTCCCCACCATCGCGATGGTGAGGACGTTCCCCTTGCTCATGCGTCTCAGTATGCCCCGCTCGGCTGCACCATGACCTTGGCGGTGCGCCACATGATCTGCAGATCGTTCATGACAGACCAGTTCTCGACGTAGCGCAGGTCGAGGCGGACGCTCTCGTCCCATGACAGGTCGCTGCGTCCGGAGACCTGCCAGAGGCCGGTGATGCCGGGTTTGATGTACAGGCGGCGGAACACGGTTCCGTCGTAGGCCGTGACCTCGCTGGGCAGGGGCGGACGGGGACCGACCACGCTCATGTCGCCCGTCAGCACGTTCCAGAACTGCGGCAGCTCGTCGAGCGAGAGCTTGCGCAGGATCCTTCCGACACGCGTGACCCGGGGGTCGTCCTTCATCTTGAACAGGAGTCCGGCGCCCTCGTTCTGCGCCTTGAGTGCAGACAGCTGCTGCTCGGCATCCGTCTTCATGGAGCGGAACTTCACCATCTTGAACGTGCGACCGTCGCGGCCGACCCGCTCCTGGAAGAAGAACAGCGGGCCCGGCGAGTCGAGCTTCACGAACAGAGCGATGAACGGCGTCGCCAGGGCGATCGGGATCAGCGCGATCGTCGCCACGACGACGTCGAGAGCCCGCTTGAGCACGTGACGACCGCCTTCGTAAGTCGGAATCTGCACCTGGATCAGGGGCAGGCCCTCGACCGGGGCGAAGGAGATCCGGGGACCCGCGACGTCGGTCAGGCGGCTGGAGAGCACGAGCTCGGATGCCGTGCCCTCCAGCTGCCAGCTCAGCTTCTTGATGAACTCCGGATCGCCGTCGGGCCGGCTCGCCACGATGATCGTGTCGGCCCCCCGCTCGGCGGCGATCGCGGCGACCGTGTTGACGTTGCCCAGCACGGGGAAGTGCGTGCCGTCGATCTCGACGTCACGGGCGTTCCCGTCGAGGAGCGTGGCGCCGACGACCTGGTAGCCCGAGGCGCCGATCGGGTGCAGCGTGCGGACCACGTACTCGACGTCATCGCGGTTGCCGACGACGAGCGTGCGCGACGTGAATCGACCGTGCACGCGCTGCGCACCCAGCCAGTTGCGCCACGCCCACCGCGTGATCAGCAGCGCGAGCAGGCCGACGGGCATGCCGACGAGCAGCACGAGCTGCAGATGCTGCCAGTCGAGCAGCACCCCGATCATCGCGGTCGCCCCGAATGCGAGACCGCTGGCGTGCGCGACGCTGCGGTACTCGGCGGCACTGGCGCGGAACAGCGCTGCATCCCGGGTGTGCAGCGCACTGAGCGTCAGATACCAGAGCGCACCCAGCAGGATGCCGTCGCGCAGGGCCTCTTCCCCTGCCGCGCCGACGACCATCTGGATCGCTGCGGTGACACCGACCGCGAACAGGATGACGACAGCATCCGTGACCCGCAGTCGCATCCGGTAGCGGCGCTCCCACTGGCGGCGCCGCTCGAGAGTGGCGGACACGCGCGGCGCGATGGCCGGGCGAGGTGCCACCCTGGTGACCCGTGGTGCAGAGACCGGCAGGAAGACCGAGCCCGTGCGTGCGATGCTGACAGCATCTTCGACGGAGGTCATGCCGACGCCTCACAGGCCGTCAATGTACGCAGAAATCCCCAGTGCGACATAGTGTTCCCCAGATTTGTTCCCCAGACCGAGAGCCCCACGCTCACGGCGTTCTGCCTGCAACCCGACCCCTCGGGTCCTGCTGAGTTATTCGTGACCCCACGTCACAACTCGCCGTCGCCGTCCCACACGGCGGGGCTTGCAGCAGGAACTGCAGACCTGATCACCATATCCCATACGGCGGGTGAACGGAAGGTTACTCACGCATATGGATGAATTGATATTCCAGAACACCGCGGGTGTCTGACCCTGCGGTCGCTATCCTGACCCGGTGACCGCCACTTCCACGACCCGCTTCCATCTCAGCCGGATGAACCCGCGCGACCCTGCGCAGCCTCACCGCGCAGCCAGCACGCTCGAGCTCTTCTTCGATCTGGTGTTCGTGGTGGCCGTGAGCGCCGCGTCCGCGCAGCTGCACCACGCGCTCAGCCACGGCGAGTTCGTGCACGGCATCACGTCGTACGGGATGCTGTTCTTCGCGATCTGGTGGGCCTGGATGAACTTCACCTGGTTCGCGACCTCGTTCGACACCGACGACTGGCTCTACCGCGTCACCACGATCGTCCAGATGGGCGGCGTGCTCGTGCTCGCGGCCGGCGTTCCGCAGGCGTTCGAGGGGAACTTCACGGTTCCCGTCATCGGCTACATCGTGATGCGCTTCGCGATGATCGCCCAGTGGCTGCGTGCGACACGTGCGGCCGACGGCCCGCTCCGGTCTGCGACCGTCCGCTACGCGCTCGGGATCGGGGCGGCTCAGGTCCTCTGGATCCTCTTCCTCCTCGTCCCCAGCGGTCCCGTGCAGCTCGTGCTCTTCGTCGTCTTCGCCCTCATCGAGATCGCCGTGCCCGTCTTCGCCGAATACCGGCACCAGACGCCGTGGCATCCGCACCACATCACCGAGAGGTACGGTCTGTTCACGCTCATCGTGCTCGGTGAGAGCCTGCTCGCCTCGGCGAACGCGATCATCGAAGCGATCGATGATGCCGAGTCGCTCGCTCCGCTGGTGTGGATCTCGGTGCTGACGCTCGTGGTGACCGCATCCCTGTGGTGGATCTACTTCTGGCCGCCGCACCACCGCGCGATCACGAGCTTCCGCAGATCGCTGCGCTACGGCTACACCCACTTCTTCGTCTTCGCCGCGGCCGCGGCGTTCTCCGCCGGCATCGAAGTCCAGCTCGACATGCTGACGCATGTGAGCCACATCAGCCCGGTCGCCGCCTCGTTGACGGTCTCGCTGCCCATCGCGATCTTCCTGCTCGGCATCTGGTGGATCGCCATCCGCGACAACGCCGACCGCATCGTGAACGTCGTGGTGCCGCTCGGCGCCGCGCTGGTCCTGCTCGACGCGTTCATCCCCACGTCGATCGCCATCACGGCCTTCGTGATGGTCGGCATCGTGGTCGTGCTGGTCGTGCGGCCGCCCATCGGCGAGGACGCAGACGTCACCCGATCCGAGTAGGCCGAATCCTGCCGTCAGGCCGACGCGAGGATGAGACCCTCGCACTCGCGACGCAGACGGTCGATCGCATCGACGTCGCCGCGGATGAAGCGGATCAGGGCGTGCTGGAACATCCCGTCGACGAGGGCGTAGGCGAACGGAGGCGTGAGTGCGATCGTGCGGCCGACCAGCTCGGCGTGCCGCGTGAGGATCGCCCACACCATCTCCTCGAGCACTCCGTCGATGCGCACGATCGTGTCGCCGAAGCCGGTCTCGAACAGAGCCTGGTTGCGCAGGTCGTACCAGAGCCGGTGCATCGACGCCTCGTCTCGCAGCGTCCTCGTCATCTCCTCGGAGACGCGGACGGCGAGCTCTTCGCCGCTTTGAGAGGTGGCGACGATCCCGTCGTACCGCCGGGCGCATTCGGACTTGAACAGCCAGACGGCCTCAGCGATCAGGTCGTCCTTGTCGGTGAAGTAGTAGTGCAGCGAGCCGTGCGACAGCGCGGAGTGCTTGGCGATGTCGCGCAGGCCGGTGTGGGCGAAACCGCGCTCGGCGATGGTGGCACTGGCTGAAAGGGCGAGCATCCGCCGACGCTGCGCGAACTTGTCGACGCTGCCGCGCACCGCTCGCTCGCCGGCTGTCGTCATGTTCGCGCCCCCGTACTGAAATATCGGTTCAGTCGCGATCCTAGCCGCCACCTTGGACAGTCGTACAGACTTTTCTTGACAAGTGTCCAAAATACTGGTGCAATCTACGTGTAGGTCGAGAGCTCGGGTCCCCAGTTCGAGAATGCCGACCTACGCGCTTCGTTCGCGATCCCCAGTCGCGAACCCAGCAGCACGGCCGCGCATCGATCGCGAGGCCGCAGCAGGACAGAGAAGAGCGGATGCTCCGGCATCCGCTCTTCTCTGTGCCTCGGCTTCATAGAAAGCGCATCGAGGAGCCAAAGCCCTCTGAGGGGCAACTCCGTGAGCATGGCAGCAGAACCAGCCGTTCTCTCGAGAGGAGCCAGATCATGAGCCGCGTTCCGGAACCGACCCAGACCCCTGAGGGCCCCGCCTACGAGGGCCGCCTGCTGGACCATCCGCATGAAGAGGTGGTCGACCAGGGCGCCCCCTTCGACATCCGCACGCTGCTCACCCGACGCGGGGTGCTCGGTCTCGCCGGCATCGGCGTCGGCGCGGTCGTCCTCGCCGCGTGCGCCCCGACGGACCCGACCTCGGGAGCCGGCGCCACAGCATCCACAGCAGCGGGTGGGGAGATCCCGGATGAGACCGCCGGCCCCTATCCGGGCGACGGATCGAACGGGCCCGACGTGCTCGAGGACTCCGGGATCATCCGCAGCGACATCACCACGTCCATCGACGGCTCGGCGACAGCTGACGGCGTACCGCTGATCTTCGAGTTCCAGGTGCTCGACATGGCGAACGAGGATGCACCGTTCGAGGGCGTCGCGGTGTACGCCTGGCACTGCAGCGCGCAGGGGGAGTACTCGATGTACTCGGCAGGTCTGGAGGACGTCACGTACCTGCGAGGTGTGCAGGTGGCGGATGCCCAGGGCAAGGTCTCGTTCACCTCGGTCTTCCCCGGGTGCTACTCGGGGCGCTGGCCCCACATCCACTTCGAGGTCTACCCCGACGTGGACTCCCTCAGCGACTCGGCGAACGCGATCGCGACCTCGCAGATGGCGATGCCGGAACCGGCCAGCGCCGAGGTGTACGCCGGGTCGGCCTACGCGGGCTCTGCGCAGAACCTCGCTCAGGTCACGCTCGCGAGCGACAGCGTCTTCGGCGACGACTCGGGCGCGACACAGCTCGCGACGATCACGGGTGACGCGAGCAGCGGCTACAAGGCGACCCTCGTCGTACGCGTCGACACGAGTACCGCCTCGGGTGCAGGGTCGGCGCCCGGCAGTGGCGGCCAGGGCGGGCCCGCAGGCAGCAGCCGACCGCCGGCCGGGTGAACGCCCGCGACCACCGCAGAATCGCGATGTTGGCTGAACGTGGGTGATCTGTTAGAGTTGGGGTGCAGCGTGTGTGCCTAGCCCTCTCGGCCGCCCACGTCGCCACTGATCAGGGCCATTCCGGACCGCGTGCATCGACGCGCGCGGCATCCGCCCTCGGTCTCACATCTTGCGAGGCGCACCGACGTGCGCCCGCCACACAGCAATGAGCACCACCATGAGCATGACCACCATCCCCCCGTCCGACCCGTTGTCCTGGAAGCAGGCCGATGTGGACGTGCACGTCGCGACCCGCGACGGCGAGTTCGCCGGCTTCGTGGAATTCGACGGCACCGTCCACCTCGTGCGCGACCAGCGCGGCGCCGACCTCGGGTCGTTCGAGACCCTCGACGACGCGCGCATCGCGCTCGAAGACGCCCAGGAGGAGCGGCGTCGTCCGCTCCCGTTTCCGTTGACGCTTCCGCGTGCCCTGCGGCGTCGTCCGCGGCGCGTGCGCGCCTGACGATCCGGGCCCACCTGGCAGAGCCCTGGCAGTGCTGTTCGTATGCCTTGCGGCGCATGTGCCCCGGGCTACCCTGAGGTAAGCGAACGGCATCCGCCCTTGGCTTCCACAGCTCAAGGGCTCCCGATCGACAGGAGAACATCATCTCCATCACACAGGTCGATAAGACCGCCGCAACTCTCGGGCCGGTGCGCCAGACGTACTCCGGCAACGCCGACTTCCCGCCTATGGCGCAGGCCTACAAGCAGGTCTCGCAGGTCGTCAAGGAGACCGGGCTGCTGCAGCGCGCCGGCTGGTTCTACGCCGTCGTCGGCGCTGGCATCGTCCTCGCGCTCGGCGGAGCCATCACGGGCTTCATCCTCCTCGGCGACAGCTGGTTCCAGCTGCTGATCGCCGGGGCTCTCGGCATCATCTTCACGCAGATCGCCTTCCTCTCCCATGAGGCCGCGCATCGGCAGATCCTCAGCTCGGGCCCCGCGAACTTCCGTCTCGCCCGCATCCTCGCCGGCAGCATCGGCATGAGCTACTCCTGGTGGGACTCCAAGCACACCAAGCACCACGGCAACCCGAATCAGGTCGGCAAGGATCCCGACATCCAGGTCGACACGATCTCGTTCCTCGAGACGGATGCCGCGCAGTCGCGCGGCCTGATCCGGCTGATCACCCGCAAGCAGGGGTGGCTGTTCTTCCCGCTGCTCACGCTCGAGGGTCTCAACCTGCACTACATCGGGCTGAAGCACCTGATGACCAAGAAGAACGTGAAGGGTCGCTGGATCGAGCTCGGCATCATCGCCGTGCGCTTCGCGATCATCCTGATCCCCGTCTTCATGATGCTGCCGCTCGGAATGGCGTTCGCGTTCATGGGCGTGCAGCTCGCCGTCTTCGGCGTCTACATGGGAGCGTCGTTCGCCCCGAACCACAAGGGCATGCCGATCATCGATCCGAACGCCCGCCTCGACTTCTTCTCGAAGCAGGTCCGCACCTCGCGCAACATCCGCGGCGGCTGGTGGGCGACGACGCTCATGGGCGGCCTCAACTACCAGGTCGAGCATCACCTGTTCCCGAGCATGCCTCGCCCGCACCTCGCGAAGGCACGCGAGATCGTGCGCGACTACTGCGCGGCGAATGACGTGCCGTACACCGAGACGAGTCTCGGCCGTTCGTACGCCATCGTGATCGCGTACCTCAACCGCGTGGGTCTCGCCGCAGGCGCCGATCCTTTCGACTGCCCCGCAGTGGCGCAGTTCGGTCGCGCATAACAGCTTCAGACAGCAGGGGCGCAGGCGGTTCACACCGCTTGCGCCCTTTCTCTGTGCGCTGTGGCTTGCGCGTAGTAACTTAAGGACTTAAGTTACTAAGTATGGATCTCGCATACGAACTGCATGACCTGGTCCGCACACTCGACCGTGCGGCGGAGCGGATGCTTCGCCCAGAGGGGCTCAGCTACAGCCGCTATGTCGCGCTCGTCATCGTGTGCGAGCACCCCGGACTCACCGGGCGCGATCTCGCCCGCGGCCTCGGGGTCAGCGAGCCGGCGGCCAGCGGACTGATCAAAGCGCTGCTTCGCGACGATCTCATCGAGAACTCGGCGGGCCCGGGTGACGGCAACATGCGCCGGCTTCACGCCACCGTCGCCGGTCATGACAAGCAGCAGCAGTGCGCAGAGCTGCTGGGCGACTCGCTCGATCGCAATGCGCGCGCCATCGGCGTCGACCCGGCGCAGCTCGCGCTCACGATACGGACCCTGCACGACGAAGTCCGCATCGTCCGCACCGACATCTCGGAGGAACCATCATGATCTTCGCCGCCGTGGCCGCTCTGCTCTGGGTCGTGCGCCTCGTCATGTTCGTCGCGCTGCACCTGGTGCGCAGCGACTACTCTCCGGTCAGGCATGCGGTCAGCGACTACGCCGTCGGGCGAACTCGCACGCTCAGCTCGATCATGACGTGGACGACAGCCGCGGCATGGGCCGCGCTCGCCGCTGCGGTCTGGTCAGGACTTCCGAACTGGAGCGCTCGAGGCGGCATCGCCGCTTGGCTCCTGGTCCTCGCCGTGATCTTCCTCGTGCTGCCGTTCGTCCCGACGACCTTGGAAGGGGAGCAGGCGACCGTGATCGGGCGGCTGCACATGCTCGCCGCCGTCTCCTGGTTCGCGATCAGCTACTCGTGCATGAGCGACTTCGTGCGCCTTGCCGAGTCGTCGGTCGGAGGAGTGCTCGCGTTCACGCTCATCGTGCTCAGCTGGATCGCACTGGTCGGTCTGATCGTGCTCGTCGCTTCGCTCGTGCTCCCCGGGTTGCGCAGCCGCACTTTCGGCATATCCGAGCGGGTGTTCATCGTCGCGGTGAACCTGTTCTATCTGCTCGCCGCAGTCGTGCTGCTGGTCGCGGCCTGACACGCGAAAGGGGCGCGAGCGATTCGCTCGCGCCCCTTTCGGGAGTGGCCGGATCAGCGCGAAGCGGACTCGTCGACCTCGACCACATCGATCGTGATCTTGCCGTCGATCGTCGCGGCGTCGTCATCGAGGAGCTCGTCCTCGAGAACCTCATCGCCGAGGAACACGTCAGACGGGTCGGCCTCGACGACCTCGGCCACGTACGTCTCGATGTCGTCGTCATCGACGTCGGCATCGGCCAGGTCGGCGACGCCGGCGCTCGTGGCGGCGGATGCCGCGGCACTCGCCGTCGGCGCGGCGGCGGGGGTCTCGTCGCTGAAGACGCCGTCGGGGCGGATGAGCTCTCGCACCTCCGCCATGAAGCTCGCGAGCTGCTGCTGCTGCCAGCGGAGCTTGCGGGCGTGGTCCTCTGCGTCGCGGAGCACGGTCGAGGTGTGGCCGGTGACCGACTCGACGATCTTCTGCGACTTCACGCGGGCGCGCTCGAGAGCGTCGCGGGCGCGGACCTGGGCGTCGGCTTCGATGGCCGCGGCCTGGGTGCGCATCAGGCGCTCGTAGTCGTCTGCCTTCGCCGAGATCCGCTGGGCGTGGTCGAGAGACGCGGCGACCTGCTCGTTCGCATCGGTCGTGATGCGCTCGGCGTGGGCGACGGCCTGGTTGTGCAGCAGAAGGAACTCCTGCTGCGCGTCGTCCTGGCGACGGGTGAGGGTCTCTTCGAACTCCAGGACGCGGGCGTTCATCTCGCGGACCTCGCGCTCGGCGTCGGCCCGCAGCTGCTCGGTCTCGCGGGTGACGAGAGCGCGCAGCGCGGCGGCGCCCTTCTCAGCCTCGGTGCGGATGGCCGTGGCCTCCTGCGAGGCCTGGTGCACCTTCTCGGCGGCGTGCGCGGCCTCGCGCTCGAGGCGCGCTTCGTGCGCGGTGAACTCGGTGTCGACCTTCAGGCGGATCTGGTCGGCGTCGTGCTGGGCGTGCGCGATGATGCGCGTCGCGTCGGCGTCAGCCTCGGCGCGCTGCGCCGCGACCTCTTCGCGAGCCGCGGCCATCAGGCGGTCGGCCTGCACCGCGGCGTTCTGGATGAGGACGTTCGCCTGTTCCTCCGCGACCCGCAGGATCGCCTCGAACTGCTCGCGCGACGGAGCGTCCTTGCCCTCGGGGCGAGGAGCGTCGACGAGCTCGTTCGTCAGCGTGGAGACGCGGTCCTCGGCATCCGAAGCCTGCGCCTTCGCCGCCGTCAGCTCGGCCTCGAGCAGTTCGCGCGCAGAGCGCTCCTCGGCGCGCACCGCTTCGAGCGTGTCCTCATGGCGGGCCTCGGCATCGGCGAGATCGGCTTTCATCTGCTGCAGCTGGTTGCGCAGCGTGGTCAGCGCGGAATCGACTTCCGCCTTGTCATAGCCGCGGAACGAGGCGGTGAAGCCGCCAGGCTGTTCGCGCGGAGTCTCGTCGATCAACTTGTCGAAGAAGTCGTTCTCGGCGGGGGACTCGCTCATGAGGTCGGCCTTTCTGGCGGGGCCGTGGCGCAGACCGTTCGTGGTGCCGCGCAGGCCGAAGGGGGAGGGGCTGACGCACCGCGACGACGTGCGGTGGCGCTGGGTCCAGCCTAGCCGCGCTCGCTGTGAGTTGTGCAGTGGATTCCGGCGCGAGGTCGCGGGGCGGCTGCGGGCGTTCAGGAGCTTTCGTGCGTGATCTCCCAGTAGACGGGATTACCGTCATGACGGACGAAGCTGTGTTGCGGGCCGTCGGCCACCGAGATCGCCTGCGCTTCGGCGCCGGAGGTCACTCGCGAGCGCAGTTCCCTCCAGAACTCGAGGTTCTGCGGCATCCCCAGCCGCTCGGTCGTTCGCACCACCTGCATCCGGGTCCCCTCGGCGTCGTCGACGAGGCGCACGACGGCGTCGTCGGCCTCGACGAAGCGGATGCCGTACCCGCCGTCGTCGAGCAGGGAGAACTTGCGGGGCTGCTGCAGCACCACGCGGTCGAGGACCTCCCTCGCTGCGGGTTCCGGTGCATGGATCACGATCGTCGCGGCGAGTTCGGCGAGGATGCCGTTCACCCGGTCGTCCGTCGTCCGGCGCCCGTAGCGGCTGCCCGACTTCGAGACGCTGCGGCGCAGTCCGCGGTTGAGGAACATCGCGCCGACGATCACCGCGACGATGATCGCGACGTAGATGACGGGGTTGTCCACGGCACCAATCTACGCACGCTCCATTGTGTAGATATTTAGCCATAGTGCTATATTGCGAATATGAAGGCGATGGTTCCCGAGGTGCAGGCCCACCTGCGACGGCGACTCCTGATCAGCTACCGTGTGGATCCCGCCGTCGCAGCCGGGTTGCTGCCGCCGGGATTCCGTCCGCAGCTGATCGACGGTTCGGCGCTCGCGGGCGTCTGCGTTCTCGGTCTCGACGCCATCAGGCCTCGATGGTTCCGCCCCGGCTGGGGACTGCGCTCCGAGAACGCCGCGCATCGGATGGCCGTCGAATGGGATGCCGCGGAGGGGGTGCAGCGGGGCGTGTTCATCTTCGAGCGGCACAGCTCAGCGTGGCATCCGGTGCTCCTCGGAGGTCGCCTGTTCCCCGGCGTCCATAGGAAGGCTCGATTCACGACGCGGGAATCGGGCGGACGCTACGCGCTCACGATGGATGCCGGAGCGCACAGCCTCGATGCCGACGTCGAGATCGGCGGTGCGTGGTCGAGCGGGTTCTTCGGATCGGTCGACGAGGCGTCGGAGTTCTACCGGGCAGGACGCATCGGATGGTCCCTGGGTCACGACGGGCGCGGCGTGGAGCCCGTCGCGCTCACCAGCGGAGCCTGGGCCGTGGAGGGGGCGCGCCTGCACGGCCTGCGCTCGTCGTTCTTCGACGCCCTCCCCGAGGGATCGGCGGTGTTCGACAGCGTCGTCGTGATGCGCGACCTGCCCGTCGTGCTGTCTGACCTCCGAGGCGACAGTGACGTACTCCCCAAGGAGCATGTCGCGGGCCTCCACAGAGCGGATGCCCGGCGGATCCCTGAGGGATAGCATCGGGGGATGCCGGACGCGGGGCGCAGACCATGGGGAGAGGGCCCGCCCTGGGCGACGCGCAGAGCGCGACTGATCGCGCCGGTCGTGATCGCTTTCCTCGTGCAGGTCCCGGCATCCGTCTGGGGTGCCGTCCGCCTGCATCACGGTGCGCCGGGCGGGCAGGCCGCGCTGCACGTCGCGCTGGCCGTCGCCGGGCCGCTCGCGCTGCTCGGGGCTCGCCGGTTCCCCGGACCCGTCGTCGCGCTCGTGAGCGCGTGCGCGGCCCTCGACGTGCTCACGACTCCCGTCTTCGGACCGCCGTACATCGCGCTCGCCTTCGCGATCATCGGAGCGGTCGTGCGGGGCGCGGCGGTGTGGGCCGCCGCATCCGTCGCCACCGCCTGGGCGATCGTTCTGCTCGTCGCCTCGTTCAGCGGGCGCGAATGGCGGCCGCCCGTGGTCGTCGCTGCGACGATCGGACTCGCCGTCTGCTTCGGCATCGGGGCCTTCGTGCGCACTCGGCGCGCACGCTTCGCCGCGATGCGCGCCGAGTCGGCGCGGCAGCGGCAGAGCGTCGAGGAGCGCGAGCGAGTGCGCATCGCCCGCGAACTGCACGACGTCCTGGGGCACGCGCTGTCGCAGATCACCGTGCAGGCGGGGGTGGGCCTTCACCTGTTCGACCGCGACCCGGAGCAGGCGAGGGCAGCGCTCGCGAACGTGAAGGAGTCGTCGAAGCGGGCGCTCGACGAGGTGCGCGGGGTGCTCGGGGTCCTGCGCGACGGAGAGACGCCCCTCACCCCCGAAGCCGGGCTGGGAGAGCTCCCTGGCCTGGTGTCGGGAGCGGCCGGACCGGGGTTCGAGACGACGCTCGACGACCGGCTCGGCGGCGAACTGCCAGACCGGTCGGCCCAGCTCGCCGCCTACCGCATCGTGCAGGAGGCGCTGACCAACGTCATCCGCCATTCCCGCGCCCGCCGGGCGGAGGTGGTGCTCGAGCGCTCCTCGGAGCGGATGCTGACAGTCAGAGTCGTGGACGACGGGCGCGGCCTCAGCGCCCCCGACACGATCGACGGCGGACACCGGGGGATTCTCGGCATGCAGGAGCGTGCCGCGCTGCTGGGAGGATCGGTGACGATCACTGACCGGCCCGGCGGAGGCGTCGAAGTCGTCGCCGTGCTCCCGTGGAGGTCGGCAGCGGGTGCGGCGGGCGCCCCGAATTCAGGGAGGAACCGATGATCAGAGTCGCACTCGCCGACGACCAGCTGCTGGTGCGGGCAGGGTTCCGCGCGCTGCTCGATTCGGAGCCCGACATCGACGTCGTCGCCGAAGCCTCAGGCGGGCGGGAGCTGCTGCAGCGGATCAGGGAGGCGCAGGTCGACGTCGTGCTCATGGACATCCGGATGCCGGAGGGCGACGGGCTGTGGGCGACCGAGCAGATCGCCGCCGATCCCGCGCTCGCCGATGTGCATGTCGTGATCGTGACGACCTTCGAGCTCGATGAATACGTGGTGCGCGCCGTGCGCGCTGGTGCGGCCGGATTCCTCGTGAAGGACACCGAGCCCGCCGATCTCGTGCGAGCGGTGCGATCGGTCGCTGCTGGCGATGCGCTGCTGTCGCCGGGAGTGACGAAGACGCTGCTGTCACGCATGGCAGCGGGGTTGCGCGAGGGGCCTTCGCGTTCGTCGCTCGAGGTGATCACCGATCGTGAACGGGAGGTGCTGCGACTGGTCGGGATGGGGCTGACCAACGATGAGATCGCAGAGCGCCTGTTCCTCAGCCCGCTGACCGCGAAGACGCACGTGTCGCGGATCATGAGCAAACTGCATGCCCGCGATCGGGTGCATCTCGTCGTCGTGGCGTATGAGACCGGGCTCGTCTCACCGGGCTGGCAGTAGCGGCGTACTCCCGGGGGAGCAGTCGAAGAGACGTCTACGGCCGGATTCGCGGGGAGCCTGCGGCGAGGAGGCTGATGTGCACCGGTCGAGACACGGCCGGACGAATCGAGGGATGCACATCATGCTCAGCACAGTCGCGGCGATGACCGCACAGCACGTCGGCTATTGGGGCGGAGGAGCCCCGTTCTGGCCCTTCTTCATCATCTTCCCGCTGATGTTCCTGCTCGTCGTGGGCCTCATCATCAGCCTCGTCGTGCGCCGCCGGCGCTTCGGCGCCTATGGACCGCCGTGGGCGCAGGGCCACATCGCGGGAGCGCGGAGCGCAGAGCAGACGCTCGCCGAGCGCTTCGCGAAGGGCGACATCGACGAGACCGAGTACCGCGCTCGCCTCGAGGTGCTCAGAGCCAACCGCCCGGAGATGTGACCTGGCACCACGACGCCCGGGCCGATCGCGGTCCGGGCATCGTGGCATTCAGCCCAGCATCGTCATGACCAGGAGCAGAACGGGCAGGCATCCGATCGTCGTGAGGAAGACCGTGTCGCGCGAGATCGCCTCGCCGATGTCGTAGCGCTGCGAGTAGTTGAACACGTTCTGCGCGGTCGGCAGCGCCGCGAGCACGACCACGATCAGCGTCTGCGCCGCAGACAACCCGAACAGCAGCGCAGCGCCCCAGGCGATGATCGGCATCGCGATCAGCTTCAGGATGCTGGCCAGGATCACGTCGCGCCGGTGGCCCTGCGTGCCGAGCACGCGCTGGCCGTGCAGGGAGATGCCGTAGCTGATCAGGAGCACGGGGACCGCGGCATCCGCGATCAGCTGCACCGGGTCCATCACGATGGCGGGGACCGTGAGGCCGAACACCGACACGAGGGTGCCGAGCAGCGAGCCGATGATGATCGGGTTCGTCGCGGTGCGCACGAGCGTGCGGCGGATCGAGACCGTCTCGCTCGTCACCGCGTCGAGGATCGTGAGGGAGATCGGCGTGAAGATCAGCAGCTGCATGAGGATCACCGGCGCCGGGTACGCCGCGCTGCCGAGCAGGTAGATCGACAGCGGGATGCCGATGTTGTTGGAGTTCACCTGGCCGGCCGAGAGCGCTCCGATCACGGTCTCGCCGATCGAACGCTTCCACACGAGCCGCGCGATCACGGCGTACGCCGCGATCACGGCGACGGCCGCGATCGCCGAGACCGGCAGCAGGGCCGAGAACAGCATCTTCGCGTCGGCATGCGCCAGCACGCTGAACAGCAGGAATGGCGACAGCACGAAGAAGATGAGCCGCCCGAGCACATGGCGGGCATGCGGTCCGAGCAGGTCGATGCGCCCGATGACGTACCCGAGGGCGATCGCGACGGCCACCACGGCGAATCCGGTGAGCGTCTCGAGCATGGTTCGAGCGTATCGGGGGAGCCGGGTCCCCCTCGCGCGGGCGTCGGAGCGGGCTCCGATCGGCACCGGGTCGCGGGATCCCGCCGCCTGCTGTGGTTCTGGCGCTTCCGGTTGCGATTCGTGTCGTCTCGGCATCCGCTCTCATGGTTCCGGTCGCGATTGGTGCCGCCGCCGACCGCTTCGGGCGGCACGAATCGCGACCGGAACGACAGCCAGGTTCTGGAGAACGGCACGAAGTGCGACCGGAACGGGAGGCCGGGATGCGGGCAGCGCGTCAGACCTGAGCGACGCCGTGCGCGCGGGCGAACGCCTCGAGCACGGTTGCCGGGATGACGTGGAGCTCGGCATCTGGCACGTCGTCCATCGCGATGTGATCCGCCTGCAGGCCCTCGAGCTCTTCTGCGAGGATGCGCGCGCTCCGGCCGTTCGCCCGTTCTTTCTCGGGAAGAGCGCGATAGACCCCGGCGATCAGTGCGGTGAGCCGAGCCGTGTCGACCGTCCAGGTGCTCGTGATGATCCGCACCACGATCTCGGCGACCTCCTCGGGGGAGTAGTCGGCGAAGCGCACGGTGTGCGGCACACGGGAGCGGAGCCCGGGGTTCGCGGAGAAGAAGACGTCCATCTCGGCCGCGTACCCGGCCAGGATCGCGACGAACTTGTCGCGGTCGTTCTCGAGGCGCGGAAGCAGCGTCGCGATCACGGCCTGGCCGTAGTCGGCGGAGTCGCCGCCATCGCGGAAGAGATCGTATGCCTCGTCGATGAACATCACGCCGCCCATCGCCTCGTCGATCGCGAGCGATGTGCGCTGCTCGCTCTGGCCGACATAAGGGCCGACGAGAGCCGCGCGATTCACCTCTTTGACGGTCGGCTTGGACAGCACGCCGAGCTCGTGGAAGAGCTGGGCGACGATGCGGGCGACCGTGGTCTTGCCCGTGCCGGGGCTGCCGGTGAAGGTGACGTGATAAGTGGGGCGCGAGACGGTGGCGTCGGCCTGGATGCGGCGCTGATCGGCTTTCACACGGTTGACGAGCTTCGCGACCCAGGCCTTGACCTCGGCGAGACCGACCATGCCGTCG
This sequence comes from Microbacterium natoriense, assembly GCF_030816295.1. NCBI lineage: Bacteria > Bacillati > Actinomycetota > Actinomycetes > Micrococcales > Microbacteriaceae > Microbacterium > Microbacterium natoriense. Next base: position 1,193,125 of record NZ_JAUSXV010000001.1, read on the forward strand.
AGCTCGGCGAGCAGAGCGGCCACCGCGGCCGAGCCGCCCTCGGCATCCATCTCCACACCAGCGACCGCGTAGAGGTCATCGTCGGCGATCAGTCGGTAGTCGGCGATGCTCCGGGTGCGGAGTTCGTGCACCCGATCGGCCTGTCGGCTGATGAGCTCCTGATTGAAATTGCGCACCCAGCGAGCGTTGCTGCGGTCGGCGCTCTGGGTGTAGCCGCGACTGAGGATGCGGCGGTACAACTCTTCGTCCTCGAGTTCGTAGTCCGTGTCGCGGAGGGCGTTCACGCCGATGGTGGCGAGCTCCTCGCCTGTGTAGTCCTCGAAATCGAAACGATTGGGAGTCCGCGACTGCAGGCCGGCGTTCATCTCGAGCAGCCGCTGCATCTTGTCGGTGTATCCGGCGAAGATGATCATGAGGTCGTCCCGATGGTTCTCCATATAGGCGATGATCGTGTCGATCACCTCCTGGCCGTAGTCCTCGTCGACTCCCTGTGCGAGGGTGTAGGCCTCGTCGATGAAGAGGATGCCGCCGCGGGCGCTGTCGAGCACCTTCTCGGTCATCGGCGCCGAATCTCCGATGTGCGTGCCGACGAGATCGGTGCGTCCGACCTCGACGAACACATCGGAGGAGACCACGCCCTCTGCGAAAAGGGCCTTGCCGAGGAGCCGTGCCACGGTGGTCTTGCCGGTGCCCGGATTGCCGAGGAACAGACTGTGCAGCGTCAGCTGCATGGACTTCAGCCCGAGCTGCGACCGTTCGCGGTTGATGACCGCGTTCTTCACGAACTGACCAGCCTGCTCCTTCACCGTGCGGAGCCCGACCAGGTGGTTCAGCGCTGTCAGCGAGTCCTCGCGCACGCCCGTGACGTCGGACCCGTCGGAGTGCTGCTCCTCCGCGACGGCGGTTCGTCCCGGAAGCGAAGACGTGACCATGCCACCACGGGAGCCCTCGCGATACCCGCCTGCGGCACCCTGCGACATCTGCGCGGCCCCGCCGCGCGTGATCGTCGGCATCCGTCCGGAGGCGAAGGAGGCGATGGCGAGCGACGACTGATCTTGGATGTTCAGTTCGTCACCTGGCGGGCAGTCGAGCACATCGATGTCGATGGACGCCTGCCCCTTGGCGGTCACGGAGCACTGATTGCGTGCGTTCGGATGCACCGTGAGCCGGCCCGCGGATGTCACGCGCGCCTGCTCTCGAGTCGCGAGCCGGAACAGCGAGCACGACTCGAGGGAGACGACGCAGGAGCCGGCGAAGTCCGCCCACCCGAGCTCGCACATGAGGGCCGAGAGACGGCCACCGCCCGCGAGCGTGACGGTGGCCCTCGTCTCCGCTGCACCGGCGCGCAGCTCGCAGGCGGTCGCGGTGACGGCTCCCTGCGCGTACAGCGCGGGGAGCTCGGCCGCGGCGTCGCTGCGTATCGTGACGCCGTGCATCGAGAGATCGGCGCCGGCCGACACGTACACGGCGTTGGTCGTGATCGGATGCTCGATCGTGAGGTTGGTGAGGGTCACGTGGGATCCGGGCGGAAGGGTCAGGCGGACGCGCAGCACGATGCGGTCGCGTCGGCCCTCACCGTCGAGATTCACCTCGCACGAAAAGTCGCCGTTCGCCAGATCATCGAACGAGTACTCGCCCTCTTCGAGCACGAGCGTGTCGCCGGGCTTGAGCCGCGACTGCACGTCGGTCGCGAAACTGCGGCCCTGATGCGCGGGCCAGAGCACGCGCTGAGGGCCGGACCCGGCTCTCGCCCTCGGTGGCTTCCGGGGCACCGGCGTCGCCCGCACGATCTCGGCCAGCGGGCTGTCGCAGTGGATTTCGGCCTCCGCCTCGGCGACCACTCGGAGCGGTGCGCCCTTCGGAGATTCGAGCTGCGCGATGCGCAGCACAGCCGCGTTGGCCTGCGCCTCGAACGCCTGATCTCCGTTGAGGCGGACGCACTCCAGGTCGAGAGTCGCTCCGCTGAGTGATCGCAGCGCCCGCTTTCCCGGTACCGGTGTGAGGTCCAGAGGGGAGTATCCGCGGACCTGCGCCCCGTCTCGCGCCAGCACCAGATGAGCGGCGCAGCCGATGAGGTCAGCCGAGCCTCCGTTCACCTCGAGTCCACCGAGTCGTGAGGCGGTGGCATGAAGGCGCGCGCCGGCTGCGATCTTGACGGTGGTGAGATCGGCATCGTCCGCGATGACGACTCTGTTGAGAACCAGCGTGCCGCGGTCGACTCCCACGGTGAGCGTGCTCGCGGTGGAGTCGCCCGCGATGCGGCAGTCGGTGATGCTGAGATACGCGTCAGCACCGTGCACCATGGCGACCGCGCTGCCCCGGGGTTGCGCGGTGAGCGTCAGCGAGGCGACGCTGCAGTTCCCATGGGGCGCGATCGTGCCGATCACCGTCGTCGCCTCGGCTCCGCCCTCACCCGTGATCGTCACGCCGTTCAGCGTGACTGAGCCGATCGAGTAGATGCCAGGGGCGAGCGAGATGACATCGCCGGGAACGGCCTGCGTCAACGCGACCGCGATCGGGATCCGGCTCGGGTCGTTCCCGACGTACAGAGTGGTCACGGGCGCGCGGCTCCACGGCGCCGGGCTGCGGCCGAGAGGAGACCCGGCGCCCGAGCGGCATCGAGGAGATCGACGGCGTACTGCGCGACTGCACCCATGCAACCAGTATGGGCCAGGGGCCGGAGGTGCTGAGGGAAGGGGCGGCGTGAGCTTCGGCGTCTGCGCGCTTCGTCTCGCTTCGCTCGCTCAACGACCGGGAGGGAGCGCGTTGCGTCTCGCTTCGCTCGCTCAACGACCGGGGTCGTGGCCGGGTCTCGCCAGGGCAAAGCAAAACCCCCGCCATGTAGAAGCTAGGCGAGGGTTTCTGGGACCGTTGTAACGACGGTCCGTGTGGCTCCGACGGGCGTCGATCCCGTGACCTCACGATTTTCAGTCGTGCGCTCTACCAACTGAGCTACAGAGCCGTGCGACCGGCGAACCTGCCGCATCTAGACGAAAGGCCCTCTCCGAAAAAAGGACCCATCGCTCAGAGCGACCCTGACGGGACTTGAACCCGCGACCTCCGCCGTGACAGGGCGGCACGCTAACCAACTGCGCTACAGGGCCATACTTGTTTTCAATTGTATCGGATGGAGTGACCCCAACGGGATTCGAACCCGTGCTACCGCCGTGAAAGGGCGGCGTCCTAGGCCGCTAAACGATGGGGCCGAGTCAGTCCCGGGGGACTTCCTTGCCGACGCTCAAGCATAAGGGATGTTTTGACCAAATCGCGAATCGAGGGCGAGTCTGCTTACGCCCGGGCGTGTTTCGGAGGACCATGGGTGCTGTTCACCGTGCCCACGGATGCATCGCAGAGCCTGTTGCGGATGTGAAAGTTGTTGTTAGTGTGGCATGAGTGAAACCGGCGGAAGGGGCCGTGTGAACGACAAGTCATCCATCGCAGAGAGCGCGGAGGCGGCATCCGAAGACTGCGGATGCGCACCCACTCCTGCTGAGAGTCGCGCCTTCTGGAAGAACGGTTCGCTCAGCCGCCGTCACGCCCTCGGTCTCGGCGCGCTCAGTGCCGTGGCCCTCAGCGCTTTCGGCGTGACGAGCGGGGTCTCCGCCGCATACGCCGCGTCGTACCCCAGCTGGGACGACGTGCAGAACGCCATGGCCAACGAGTCGGCCAAGGCCTCCGAGGTCACTCGCATTCAGGGCCTCATCGACAGTCTGACCCAGAAGGTCGCCGAGACGCAGGCCGCATCGGAAGCGGCTGGTCAGGCGTTCTACGAGGCGCAGCAGGCGTTCTTCGACGCCGCGGCCAGGGCCGACATGCTGCAGTCCAAGGCCGACGTCCAGGCGGCGACTGCTGACGAGGCCGAGCGCAAAGCCGCCCAGGTCGCCACTCAGCTCTACCGTGACGGTGGCGACGACGCCTCTCTCGAACTGTTCTTCTCGGGCTCATCCGAGAACGCCGACGAACTGCTCTCGCGTCTCGGCACGATGGACAAGGTCTACGCGTATACGCAGAAGATCTACGACACGGCCACCGCCTCGCGCGACGCCGCGCAGTCGCTGAGCGATCAGGCCGTCGTCGCCAAGACCGAACGCGACCGTCTGCAGAAGATCGCCGAGCAGAAGATGATCGAGGCGCAGGCTGCCGCGGATGCGGCGCAGGCTGCTCTCGCCGAGCAGACCGCCAACCTCGCCACCATGCAGGCCCAGCTCGCCGCCCTGAAGGATGCCACAGCGACCACGGTCGCCGGCTACCGAGAGGGCGTGCGCGTCGCCGAAGAGCAGCGCAGGGCAGCCGAGGCTGCTGCCGCTGCTGCCGCCGCAGCGAACAACGGTGGCGGAGGCGGCGGCGGTGGCGGAGGCGGCACAGTCGGACGCGACGGGTGGGTGCGCCCGCAGGGCGGCCATCGCAGCTCCGGCTACGGCCCTCGCCCGGCACCGTGCAGCGGGTGCTCCACCTTCCACTACGGCGTCGACCTCGCCAACGGCTGCGGGGCGGCGATCTACGCCGCGAATTCGGGCCGCGTCGTGTATGCAGGCATCAACGGAAGCCTGCACTCCGGCTACGGCAACTACATCAAGATCGATCACGGTGGTGGCGTGGGCACCGGGTACGGGCACATCCGCCCTGGCGGCTTCGCGGTGAGCAACGGCCAGTCGGTGAGTGCCGGTCAGGTCATCGCATACGCCGGAACGACCGGGTCGTCCAACGGCTGCCATCTGCACTTCGAGGTCTACATCAACGGCAAGACGACGAACCCGATCGACTTCCTCGCGGCGCGAGGCATCTCGGTCTGAGCATCCGCTCGTCAGAGCCCCCGAACGAAGAGAATCCCCCGGCCGCGATGCGACCGGGGGATTCGTCGTCAGTGACGGATGACGTCAGTGGCCCTGCTCCTGGAAGCGGACGATCGCCTCGTCGAGGATGCGCTGCGCCTCGGCGGCGTCGCCCCACGCGTCGACCTTGACCCACTTGTTGGGCTCGAGGTCCTTGTAGTGCTCGAAGAAGTGCTCGATCTCCTTCTTCGTGTACTCGGCGACATCGCCGATGTCCTGGATGTGGGCCCACCGCGGGTCCTTCGACAGGACGGCCACGAGCTTGTCGTCTCCGCCGGCCTCGTCACTCATCTTCAGAACGGCGACCGGGCGCACCTCGACGACGACGCCGGGGTAGATGGCCTGGTCGAGGAGCACGAGCACGTCGAGCGGGTCGCCGTCCTCGCCGAGCGTGTTGTCGAAGTAGCCGTAGTCGGCCGGGTAGCCGAAGGTCGTGTAGAGAACGCGGTCGAGGTGCACTCGTCCGGTCTCGTGGTCGACCTCGTACTTCACGCGGCTGCCGCGCGGGATCTCGATGACGGCGTCGTGTGCGCCCATGCGTGTGCTCCTTGATATCGGATGGATGCCGAAAACTTCGGTCGGATGCCGCCGACCAGCCTACTCGGGCGGCGAGGCAGTACCCGAGTCGTCCAGCCGGGCGCCTCCGCGCGGCTCGATTCCCCGCAGGGCGTCCTGCACGGCGGCGGTGCGCCGGCGCAGTGCGTCCGCAACAGCGGCCACGGCGGGCTGACGCAGGGAATCCGGGCGCAGCACCATCCAGTACGGCAGGCGCTCGGCGAACTCCTCGGGGAGCAGTCGCACGAGATCCGCATGCCGGTCGGCGAGGAAGCACGGCAGGAATCCGATCCCTGCGCCCGAGCGAGTCGCCTCGACGTGCACGAACACGTTCGTGGAGCTGAGCGAGTCGAGCATCCCTGGCACCAGCCGCCGAGGCGCGTCGAGATCGTCGACCTGCAGCATCGAGTCCACGAAGTACACGAGCGGATGCGCGCTCAGCTCGGCGATCCCCGTGGGCGCGCCGAACTCGTCGAGATAGTCGCGAGACGCGTACATGCCGAGGGTGTAGTCGCCCAGTCGGATCGCCTCCGCCCGGTGCACCTGGGGCTGTCCGACGACGACCTCGAGGTCGAGACCCGAACGATGCTGCAGGGCACGGCGGGTCACGTTCACGATCTCGACGCTGAGCTTCGGATGCCGTCGCCGCAGCTGCGCGACGGCGGGAGCGATCACGAAGGCGCTGAATCCGTCGGTCGCCGAGATGCGCACGACGCCGCTGACCTGATCGCTCTGCTCTTCGCTCCCGTGGATCGCGCCCACCGCGGTCTCCACGTCCTCCGCGGCGCGCATCGCGCGACGGCCCAGTTCGGTGAGCTCCCAGCCGCCCGCGGTACGCGCCAGCGTGCGTCCCCCGAGGTCGGCGTCGAGCGCCGCGATCCGCCGCGAGACGGTGGTGTGGTTCAGACCGAGGCTCTCGCCGGCCGTCGTGAACCTGCCCGTTCGCGCGACCGCGAGCAGGATGAGGAGATCGTGCGGGTTCGGGGCGGACGAGCCAGCGATAGGGGTCATATCTGCAATTCTGCACTCATCATCTGCTGGACTGGTCATTGTTGCACAGGTGCGCGGATGCCCATACTGGCTCAGGCCTCACCGAGCACGATGTCGACTCAGGGCCGGAACCCGGAACGAACCAGAACACGAAGGAGTGCACTGATGAGCGTCAGCAGGCAGGTGAAGCCCGAGACCGAGACGTCCGGGCTGAAGAAGATCGTGGCGGCCTCGATGGTCGGCACGGTGGTCGAGTGGTACGAGTTCTTCCTCTACGCCACCGCGGCCTCGCTCGTCTTCGGCAGCTACTTCTTCCCGAATGCCGGCACCGAGCTCGACGGCATCATCGCCGCCTTCCTCACCTACGCCGTGGGCTTCATCGCGCGCCCGCTCGGCGGCATCGTCTTCGGCCAGATCGGCGACAAGCTGGGCCGCAAGCACACGCTGCAGATCACCATCATCCTCGTCGGCGTCGCCACGTTCCTGATGGGGTGCCTTCCGGGCTTCACCGCGATCGGATACTGGGCGCCGGTGCTGCTCGTGCTCCTCCGCTTCGTCCAGGGCTTCGCCGTCGGCGGCGAGTGGGGCGGCGCGGTGCTGCTGGTCGCTGAGCACAGCCCGTCGAAGTCCCGCGGGTTCTGGTCGAGCTGGCCGCAGGCGGCCGTGCCCGTCGGGAACCTGCTCGCCACGCTCGTTCTTCTCGGCATGTCCTGGATACTGCCGTCCGACCAGTTCCTGGGCTGGGGGTGGCGCGTCGCGTTCTGGGTCTCCGCGATCGTGGTCATCATCGGCTACTACATCCGCACCCACGTGAGCGAGGCTCCGATCTTCCTCGAGGCCCGTGCGCAGGTCGAGGCCGAGAAGGCCGTCAGCTACGGCGTGCTGGAGGTCGTGCGCAAGTACCCGAAGGGCATCCTCGGCGCGATGGGGCTCCGCTTCGCGGAGAACATCCTGTATTACATCATCGTGTCGTTCTCGATCGTCTACCTGAAGACCGTGCACGCCTACGACACGAGCCAGCTGCTGCTCGCACTGCTGGTCGCGCACGCCGTCCACTTCCTCGTGATCCCGCAGGTGGGCCGGCTGTCGGATGCCGTCGGGCGCAAGCCGGTCTACCTCGCCGGCGCCGTGCTCGGAGCCAGCTGGGCGTTCTTCGCCTTCCCGATGTTCGACACGGAGACCCCGATCGTCATCATCGCCGCCGTCACGATCGGACTGTGCTTCCATGCTCTGATGTACGCGGGCCAGCCGGCGATCATGGCCGAGATGTTCCCGACCCGCATGCGCTACTCGGGCGTCTCGCTCGGCTATCAGGTCACCTCGATCATCGCCGGCTCCCTGGCGCCCATCATCGCGACCGCGCTGCTGCAGCAGTACGGTTCCGGCTTCCCGGTGGCCGTCTACGTCGCTCTGGCCTGCGCCGTCACCGCCGTCGCGGTGATCACGTTGAAGGAGACGCGAGGAGTCTCCCTGCACGACATCGACGATGCCGACGCCCGCCGCCACGGCCTCACCACGGCGCGGGTCGGCGGCTGAGCGACCGCCCCGCCCGGCATCCATCCCCGCCCCCTCCCTAGGAGACCTCATGATCGACCTGCACGCACCGACGACGGACGCCGCAGCCCTGTCAGGCCGTCGGGCGGTGGTGACGGGCGGCGCGAGCGGCATCGGCTTGGCGGTCGTCCGGGCGCTGGCCGCCCGCGGCGCGCACGTCGTCGTCGCCGACAGAGACAGAGACGCCTGCGAGGCCGCGGCGGCGGAGGTGGGAGGTACGGCGTGGACCGTCGACCTCCTCGACCCGGCATCCGTGGCCGATGACCGGCTGGCTGAGGCGCTCGCCGAAGCGGACATCCTCGTGAACAACGCGGGCATCCAGCACGTCAGTCCGATCGAGGACTTCGACCCCGCGCAGTTCCGGCAGATCATGGCGCTCATGCTGGAGGCGCCGTTCCTGCTGGTCAGAGCCGCACTGCCGGGGATGTACGCGCGCGGTTTCGGCCGGATCGTGAACGTCTCCTCTGTGCACGGCCTGCGGGCCTCGCCCTTCAAGGCGGCCTACGTCGCCGCGAAGCACGGACTCGAGGGGCTGTCGAAGGTCACCGCCCTCGAGGGCGGGTCGCACGGAGTCACCAGCAACTGCGTGAACCCCGGCTACGTGCGCACACCCCTGGTCGAGAAGCAGCTGACCGACCAGGCGCGGGTGCACGGCATCCCCGAGGCCGACGTGCTGGCGAAGATCATGCTCACCGAGAGCGCCATCAAGCGACTGATCGAGCCGGAGGAAGTGGCCTCGCTGGTCGCCTGGCTGGCGAGCGATGAGGCGGCCATGGTGACGGGGGCCAGCTACACGATGGACGGCGGCTGGTCGGCACGCTGATTCCGCCGGTTCCCCGGCGCGGAAGCAACCGTGCGTGATCTGTCGCCGGTCTTACCCGACATCAGCCTGCCGACGCCACAGGCGCAGGACCAACCGTGCCAGCGGGCCGGTGAACAGCAGCAGCAGCAATGCGAAGTACCCCACCGGGCCGATCGCGATGCCCAGGCCGAGGGCGATCGCGAACAGCACGATCGTCGCCACGTCGGCGGCCGCGCCGTGGCGGATGCGGTCGGCGGAGGCCGTGGTCAATTCGGGATGCCGCAGCAGATATGCCCGCGCGATGAGCGTCGCCACGGACGTGAGGATGAGCGTGCCGATGTAGACCACCTGCTGGAGGGGGTCGGTGTCCATCTGCCCGAGCATGGCCGTGGGGACGGGCAGCCAGACGATCGTCGCCATCCAGAGCACGTTGCACAGCAGCAGCGGCCGGGTGATCGCGGTGACTTCGTCGTACTGCCGATGGTGGCCCATCCAGAAGTTCGCGATGAGGAAGAAGCTCAGCAGGAAGCTCATCAGCTGACCGGTGTGCTCCGCGAGGAACTCGAAGGTGGTCAGCTTCGCCGCCCCTGCGTCGGACACCGACTCCATGAGGGGCAGGATCAGCAGCGTCATCGCGATCGCGACGACCGCGTCGACGAAGGCCTTGAACCGCTCGGTTCGATACGACTGGGTGCTGGTGCGATCTGTCACGGCGCCAGACTAGTGTTCGCACGAACTCCGCCCGAGCCGGGCGCGCGGGGGCGGGCGTGTGATCTACCGTTGAGGGGTGCCGTCGCTCTCACCCGCCATCGCAGAGATCCGCCTCGCCGTTCGCACCTCGCTCGCCGACCTCCCCGAGGGGGCGACTGTGATCGTCGCGCTGTCGGGCGGTGCCGACTCGCTCGCACTCGCCGCAGCCGTCGCCTTCGAGGCCCCGAAGCGGGGTCTGCGCGTCGCATCGGTGACGGTCGATCATGCACTGCAGGACGGGTCGGATGGCGTCGCCGTGCGCGCCGGTCAGATCGCAGCCGGTCTCGGCATCGATCCGCTGATCGTGAAGGTCGCGGTCGGAGGTGAAGGCGGTCCGGAGAACGCCGCCCGCGAGGCGCGCTACGGGGTGCTGCGAGATGCCGCCCTGGATACCCGCGCGGCCGCGGTGCTGCTGGGCCACACCCTCGACGATCAGGCTGAGACCGTGCTGCTCGGCCTCGCGCGAGGCTCCGGAGCGGCGAGCCTGCAGGGCATGGCGCCTGTGCGCGATGACGACGACGGCATCCGCTGGCTGCGCCCTCTTCTCGGTGTGCGACGCGAGGCGACGCGGGCGTTCTGTGCGGCATCCGATCTGGAATTCTGGGACGACCCGCACAACGTCGACGACCGCTTCGCTCGCGTGCGCGTCCGCGAACGCGTGCTGCCCGTGCTCGAGGCCGAACTCGGACCGGGCATCGCAGAGGCGCTCGCGCGCACAGCCGAGCAGCTGCGCGAAGACGCAGAGGCGTTCGATGAGATGATCCACGAGACGATCGAGGACATCGTCGAGCACGCCGAGGCGGGAATCTCGGTGAGCGTCGCAGCGCTCGCGGCGAACCCGGCGGCGTTGCGCAACCGCATCATCCGCCTCGTCGTCGGCAGCGAGTTCGGAGCGAGTCTGACCCGTCTGCAGACGCTCGAAGTCGCGCGACTCGTCACGGACTGGTCCGGTCAGGGGCCCATCGGGCTGCCCGGATGCTTCGCCGCGCGTGTCGGTGGCCGCATCGTGTTCACGGCGTCCGCCCCCGCCGCTCGCTGAGCAGAGCATCGGGTCGCCGCTCAGGCGGCGACGGCGACGAACACGGCGCTCGCGATGAACACGATCTGCAGCAGCGTGCGGGGCACGAGCGGCGTGTGCGGCGCCGCGGGATGCCGCTGCCCGGTCGCTGCGCGCACGTTGGCGGGGAACATCGCGATCATGAGCGCGGCGAGGCAGACTGCCGCAGCCGTCCGGATGCCGGGCGCCGCTGTGCTGGGGATCAGCAGGCCGACCGCACCGAGGATCTCGAGGATGCCGGTGGCCGTGATGATCAGGCCGGGCTGGGGCAGCCGGGCCGGCACGATGGCGATGAGACCGTCGCGCCGCGGCTGCAGGAAGTGCGCGCTCGCGGTCAGCAGGAACATCGCGGCGAGCCCGACCGCGAGAGCGTCGGGCCAGGTCTGCACGTAGCCGACGCCGAGTGCGCCCAGCAGGCGGCACGTGAGCGTCACCGCCACCAGTGCGAGGAAGGGGGCCATGGAGTCTCCGATCTAGTCAATGACAAGTTAGACCTGCCATGGAGAACTTGTCAATGACTAGATAGTGGGTAGAGTAAGGGAATGGCCGATCGCTATCACCACGGGAGCCTGAGGGCCCAGGCGCTGCGCGTCGCCGCGGAGATCGTCGCGGACGAGGGGCCCGAGGCGCTGTCGCTTCGCGATCTGGCGCGACGGGCCGGGGTGTCGCACGCCGCCCCCGCTCACCACTTCGGCGACCGGCGGGGTCTGTTCACGGCGCTCGCCGCCGAGGGGTTCGAGCTGCTCGGCGATGCGCTGCAGCCGTCGGTCGACGCGCGCGACTTCGCCCGCACGGCCGTCGCCTACGTCGAGTTCGCCACCGCGCACCCGGGGCACTTCGCCGTCATGTTCCGACCCTCGCTGCTCGACCCCGACGATGCCGTGCTGCACGAGGCTCAGGCGCGTGCGGCCGGTCTGCTGCAGGCGGGATTCGATTCCGTGCCGGACGACCGCATCCGCATCGGAAGGGAGGACGCCCGACAGGCGTCCTGGGCGCTCGTGCACGGACTGGCCGACCTGATGCTCTCCGGGGCGCTGCCCGGCGCCGATCTCGAGCGGCTCACCCTCGCGGCCGCGCGCCAGCTGCTCGGCGACGACGCCTGACGCACACACCTTCCGCGCACGCGACGGCGGCCGGGGCATCCGCCCCGGCCGCCGATCCGCGTCGTGGTTACTTCTTGCCGCCGAGAAGACCCCCGAGGATGTCGCCGAGTCCGCCGCCGGACCCGCTGCTCGAGCCGCCGCCCAGGAGGCCGCCGAGGATGTCGCCGAGTCCGCCGCCAGAAGATCCGCCGGACCCGCTGCTCGAGCCGCCGCCCAGGAGGCCCCCGATGATGTCGCCGATTCCGCCGCCGCCGGATCCGGCATCCGATGACTTGCTCTTGTTCGCGTTCGCGATCAGGCCCATGATGATGGGCGCGAGGATCGGCAGGAGCTTTCCGAAGTCGATGCCCGCAGTCTTGTCGGACTTGGTGAGCTTCTCAGTCACGTCCTGCTTCTCGGAGCCGAGGATGTGCGAGACGATCTTGCCGCCGTCGGCCTCGTCGACCTCGTCGACCGAGGTCACGCCCGTCGTGCCCTCATGGCGCTTGAGGGCGTTCTCGATCGCCGAGGACCCCTCATCGGTCGAGGCGTTCTTCGCGAGGCCGCCGAGAAGCACAGCGCCGCCCTGCGCCACGGCTTCCTTCGCGACATCGTGGGAGACCCCCAGCTTCTTGGCGATGTCGTCGATCGGAACCTGCGAGAGGATGTCGTCAAGGGCCATGGTGGATCCTTCCGGTTGTCAGGCGTCTGCGCCTCTTTCCGCTCACAGTACCGGGGCGCGACCTGCGGCGACACCTCGCCACCGGAGAAGTCGACGGATGGAGAACGCGCATGGCCGGGAACCTCGGAGCCGAGACTCTGCTCGCGCTGCACAGGGGCCGGGGGTTTCTCATCCCCAACGCCTGGGACGCCGGTTCCGCTCGCCTCCTGGCGCAGCTCGGCTTCCCCGCCATCGCGACCACGAGCGCCGGGATCGCCTGGTCACGGGGACTGCCGGACGGCGGGCCGCTCAGCGCGGATCTGATGTTCGAGACCGTGGCGGAGATCGTGACGGCCGTCGACGTACCGGTCTCGGCGGATCTCGAGGCGGGCTACGGCGCCACCGCGGCCGAGGTGGGGGAGACCGTCGCACGGGCGGCATCGCTCGGCATCGCGGGAGGGAACATCGAGGATGCCGTCGGCGGCGCTCTGATTCCGATCGAGGAGGCGGCCGAGCGCGTCGCAGCGGCTCGGGCGGCGGCGCCCGCGGGGACATTCGTCCTCAACGCCCGCACCGACGCCTACTTCTCGCGCTTCGACGGCGATCCCTTCGCCGAGACCATCGCGCGGGCCGAGCGGTTCATCGCGGCGGGAGCCGACTGCATCTTCGTGCCCGGCGTCAGGGACGCCGAAGCGATCCGCCGGCTCGCGGTCGAGATCGCCGCGCCGGTGAACATGGTCGCGGGTCTCACTCCCCCGGTGCTCGACGCGCCTGCTCTCTACTCCCTCGGAGTCGCGCGGGTCAGCGTCGGGGGCAGCATCGCGCGGGCCGCTTACGACGCCGTCGAGCGTGCGGGTCGAGAGCTGCGCGAGTCGGGCACGCTGGGCTTCCTCGACGGGGTGGCCTCGTACGCCGACATGCAGCACCGTCTCGGCGGCCGAGAGGACCGGATGCCGCGTGCCGCGGCATCCGATTCCATCACCTAAAATCGATCCATGCGCGCCGCGGACATCCAGGACGACCTTTCCCAGATCCTCGTCACCGAGGAGGAGATCATCGCGAAGCTCGACGAGCTCGCGACGCAGGTCGCCGCCGACTACGAGGGCAAGGAGCTCCTGCTCGTCGGCGTCCTGAAGGGCGCCGTCATGGTGATGGCCGACTTCGCACGCGCGCTGCCGTTCCACGCCCCGATGGACTGGATGGCGGTGTCGAGCTACGGCACGAGCACGAAGTCCAGCGGCGTGGTGCAGATCCGCAAAGACCTCGACAGCGACCTGAACGGCAAGCACGTGCTGATCGTCGAGGACATCATCGACTCCGGCCTGACCCTCAGCTGGCTGCTGGAGAACTTCGGCTCCCGCGGAGCAGAGTCGATCGAGGTGCTCGCGCTGCTGCGCAAGCCCGAGGCCGCGAAGGTCGAGATCGACTGCAAGTACGTGGGCTTCGACATCCCCAACGAGTTCGTCGTGGGCTACGGCCTCGACTACGCCGAGCGCTACCGCAACCTCCGCGACGTCGCGGTGCTCGCGCCGCACGTGTACGCCTGACGATTCGAGGGGTACGCCGTGGGTGAACGCACAGCCGACCGCAAGGACGCGCGCGATACTCTGATTCGATCATGGATGTGAAGAAGCTCAGCCGGAATCCGCTGATCTACGTTGCGCTGATCGGTCTGCTGTTCGTCGGCGGGTTCCTGCTGATCTCGAACCTCGCCGGTCCCAAGCAGATCACCACGCAGGAGGGCCTGAAGCTGCTCTCCGGTGAGACGGTCAGCGAGGTCGTCAACACCGACGGCGACCAGCGCGTCGACATGACCCTGTCGAAGGAGTTCGAGGGGTCGAAGACCGTGCAGTTCTACTACGTCCAGGCCCGTGCGGCCGACGTGGTCGCGGCGATCGACGAGGCCGCCCCCAAGAAGGGCTTCGACGACGCCGTGCCGCGCGCGAGCTGGTTCGACGGCTTCCTCTCGCTCCTGATCCCGATGCTCCTGCTCGGCCTGCTGTTCTGGTGGCTGCTCTCCTCGATGCAGGGCGGCGGCGGCAAGGTCATGCAGTTCGGCAAGTCCAAGGCCAAGCTCGTCAACAAGGAGACCCCGACGGTCACCTTCGCCGACGTCGCCGGTGCCGATGAGGCCATCGAAGAGCTCCACGAGATCAAGGAGTTCCTGCAGGACCCGGCCAAGTTCCAGGCGATCGGCGCCCGCATCCCGAAGGGCGTGCTGCTGTACGGCCCTCCAGGAACCGGCAAGACGCTGCTCGCCCGCGCCGTCGCCGGCGAAGCAGGGGCTCCCTTCTACTCGATCTCCGGGTCGGATTTCGTCGAGATGTTCGTCGGCGTCGGCGCCTCTCGCGTGCGCGACCTGTTCAACGTCGCCAAGGAGAACTCCCCGGCGATCATCTTCATCGACGAGATCGACGCGGTCGGCCGTCACCGCGGCGCCGGTCTCGGCGGCGGCAACGACGAGCGCGAGCAGACCCTGAACCAGATGCTCGTCGAGATGGACGGCTTCGACCCGAACGCGAACGTCATCGTGATCGCGGCGACCAACCGCCCCGACATCCTCGACCCCGCGCTGCTGCGCCCCGGCCGCTTCGACCGCCAGATCGGCGTCGACGCCCCCGATCTCAAGGGTCGCCAGCGCATCCTCGAAGTGCACGCCAAGGGCAAGCCCCTCGCGAAGAGCGTCGACCTCGAGGTCGTCGCGCGCAAGACGCCGGGCTTCACCGGCGCCGACCTCGCGAACGTGCTGAACGAGGCCGCGCTGCTCACGGCCCGCTCGAACGCGCAGCTCGTCGACAACCGCGCGCTCGACGAGGCCATCGACCGCGTGATCGCCGGCCCGCAGCGCCGCACGCGCGTGATGAAGGACAAGGAGAAGCTCATCACGGCGTACCACGAGGGCGGTCACGCTCTCGCCGCGGCGGCGATGAACTACACCGACCCCGTCACGAAGATCACGATCCTGCCCCGAGGCAAGGCTCTCGGCTACACGATGGTGTTGCCGCTCGACGACAAGTACTCGGTGACCCGCAACGAGCTGCAGGATCAGCTGACCTACGCCATGGGCGGCCGTGTCGCCGAGGAGATCGTCTTCCACGACCCGACGACCGGCGCCTCGAACGACATCGAGAAGGCGACCTCGATCGCCCGCAAGATGGTGATCGAGTACGGCATGACGACCGAGCTCGGCCCGGTGAAGCTGGGCTCCGAGAGCGGAGAACCGTTCGCCGGGCGCGACATGGGTCGCGGTCGCGAGTACTCCGAGACGATCGCCGAGCGCGTCGACGCGGAGGTGCGCGCGCTCATCGAGCAGGCGCACAACGAGGCCTACCAGGTGATCAGCGACAACCGCGACATCCTCGACAAGCTGGCTCTGGCCCTGCTCGAGGAGGAGACCCTCGACCACAACCGGATCGCCGAGATCTTCACCGAGGTGCGCAAGCTGCCCGAGCGCCCGCTGTGGCTCTCGAGCAACGAGCGTCCCGTGTCCGAGCGGCCTCCGATCGAGGTGCCGAAGAAGGACGTGTCGCTCGCAGCATCCGTCGAGGCCCCCGCTGCGGCTCCTCGCACGCAGTCGGGATCGGCAGGTGCCGGTCACGCACGACCTGCGACGGCGTGACCGTGGCCGTCGACCGGGAACGCGTCGAACGCCTCACGCATGAGCTGCTCGAGGCGATCGGCGAGGATCCCGATCGCCCGGGGCTCAAGCAGACACCCGCGCGGATGGCCGAGCTGTACTCCGAGTTCTTCTCGGGCGTGGGGGCGGATGCCGCGGCACCCCTCGCGCGCACGATCAGCGTGACGCGGGGCCCTGCGCCCGACACGCTGCCGTCGGGCGCCGTGCTGCTGCGCGACATCCTCTTCCGCTCGGTGTGCGAGCACCACCTGCTGCCGTTCGCGGGTCATGCGCACATCGCCTATCTCCCCGGGGAGCAGGTGGTCGGACTCGGCGCCCTGGTGAAGGTCGTCGAGATCCTCGCCGCCCGCCCGCAGGTGCAGGAGCGGCTGGGCGAGCAGATCGCCGACACGATCGCCGAGCATCTCGACACCCGCGGCGTGCTCGTCGTGCTCGACGCGAGCCACGGCTGCGTCACGATGCGCGGGGGCCGTCAGCCCGAGGCGTCGACGCTCACGATCGCGGCACGCGGGGAGTACACGGATGCCGCGGCTCGCGCCGAACTCATCGCCCTGATCGGCGCACGCACGCCGGTCGTTGAGCGAGCGGAGCGAGACGAAACGCAGGGGATCCCGCGCCCATGACCGGCATCTGGGGCATCGTGAACGTCACGCCGGACTCGTTCAGCGACGGCGGACGCTACCGGGACACCGGGATGGCGCTGCAACACGCCGGCCGTCTGCGCCTCGCGGGCGCAACCGTGATCGACGTCGGCGGAGAGTCGACCAGGCCCGGGGCCGAACGTGTGCCGGTCGCCGAGGAGCAGGCCCGAGTCCTGCCCGTCATCGAAGCGCTCACGGAGGGCGGCATCCCGGTGTCGATCGACACCCTCAACGCGGACACGGCAGTGGCCGCCGTGCGCGCCGGCGCGCGGATCGTCAACGACGTCTCCGGCGGTCTCGCCGACGAGCGGATGCTGGAAGCGGTCGCCGAGACTGGAGCGGACATCGTGCTCGGCCATTGGCGTGGACCGTCCGACGACATGTACGCGAAGGCGAGTTACGGCCGCGCCGCGCGTGAAGTCGCGGGCGAGTTGCGAGCGCGTGTCGAGGCAGCGGCAGCGGCCGGCATCGCCCCGTCTCGCGTGATCGTCGATCCGGGCATCGGGTTCGCGAAGACCGGTGCGCAGAACTGGGACGTGCTGCGAGGCCTCGACGAGATCGTCGCCCTCGGCCATCGAGTGCTGATCGGCACCTCTCGCAAGCGGTTCCTGGCCGAGACGCTGGCTGTTGCCGATGTGCAGGTGTCCGAGGCCCGTCGCGACCTCGCGACCGCCGTCACGAGCGCGCTCGCCGCGCGCGCCGGAGTCTGGGCGGTTCGCGTGCACGACGTCGCGTCCACGCGCGACGCGCTCACGATCGCGCACGCCTGGGAAGGATGAGAATGTTCCCCCTCGACGAGATAGTGCTCACCGGGCTCACCGTGTTCGGCCGTCACGGCGTCTACGAGCACGAGCGCGAGAACGGTCAGGAGTTCACGATCGACGTGCGCCTGACCATGCCCTTGAGCCAGGCGGCGGCATCCGATGACGTCGCCGACACCGTGCACTACGGCGAACTCGCCGAGAAGATCGCCGCGGTGGTGGCGGGCGATCCGGTGAACCTCATCGAGACGCTCGCCGAGCGCATCGCCGACGTCGCCCTCGCAGATGCTCGCGTGCAGTTCGCGACCGTCACCGTCCACAAGCCGCACGCGCCGATTCCGCTGACCTTCGCCGATGTCTCGGTGACGGTGCGCCGTGCCCGAGAGGAGGCATCGGAATGAGCCGCAATCTCGCGAACCCGCCGCACGTCCCCGGACCCCGCGAAGGCCGCCCCGAGACCGTCGCGGTCGTGGCCCTCGGCGCCAACCTCGGCGACCGCGACGGCACGATCCGCGCGGCGGCCGAGCGCATCGCTCGGCTTCCGCTCGTCAGCGATGTCCGGCTCTCCCCGCTGCACGAGACGGTCGCGCTCACCGTAGACGGCCCCGACCCCGATGCGCCCGGCTACGTGAACGCCGTCGCGCTGATCACGACCCGGCTCGCCCCCAGCATCCTGCTCGGCATGCTGCACGCTATCGAAGACGAGAACGGTCGCGAGCGGCATGAGCGATGGGGCGACCGCACGCTCGACCTCGATCTCATCGCCTACGGCGAGGAGACCTCGACCGACCCGCACGTGATGCTGCCGCACCCGCGCGCGTTCGAGCGGCTGTTCGTGCTCGAGCCGTGGCTCGATCTGGATCCGGACGCGGTGCTCCCCGGGCACGGCCGGGTCGCCGCGCTCGCCGCGGAGCTGCGTCGACGGGAGCGCGGATGAAGCGCACCTCGGCCGGCCTCCTCGTGCTCCTCGCCCTGATCGGGGCGGCGGCGGGGTTCGTTCTCGACCAGGTGCTCACGACGATGGGCCGCGCGACCTTCACCCCGTCGCTGCTGCTGCCCGTGCTGCTCGTGATCATCGGCGGCGCCGCCCTCGCTCTCGCGTGGCCCGTGCGCAGAAGCGTGCGCACCGGCGTCCGCATCGATCCCTTCCGTGCCATGCGAGCCGTGACCCTCGCGCGAGCGTCGAGCCTGCTCGGCGCGATCATGGGCGGCTTCGGCGCGGGCCTGCTCGTGTTCCTCCTGTCACGTCCGATCGATCCGCAGGTAGGGTCGACTGTGGCGATGGTCGTCCTGATCGTGAGCGCGGTCGTGCTCGTGGTCGCGGCACTGGTCGCCGAACAGTTCTGCACCCTTCCGAAGGATCCTGATGACTCAGAACCCCGAGAGCCCCATGCCGATCCCGGCCCCGCTGAATTCGGCGGCAGTCACTGACGCGTCGGCTCTCGACCAGGGAACCTACTCTCAGCTGCGCACGGCTCGCAACGAATCGAGGCTCGAGCTCGACGGCGTCTGGCACCAGATCTCGCCGCGCTACGTCGCCTCGCAGATCGTGCAGAACGTGATCTTCATCGCGGTGGTCGTTGTCGTGGCCCTCGTGGCGTTCTTGGGCTTCGAGCAGACATGGGTGCTGATCCCCGGCGGCGTCATCGTCGTGCTCACGCTGGCCACCCTGATCATCCTGCCCCGCCAGGCGCGGGCGATCGGATACATGCTTCGCGCCGACGACATCGTGTTCCGCAAGGGCATCCTGTGGCAGCGCATGATCGCCGTGCCCTACGGCCGCATGCAGCTCGTCGACATCACCCAGGGCCCGCTCGATCGCGCCTTCGGGGTGTCGCAGTTGAAGATGGTGACCGCCGCCGCGACCACCGGTGTGCAGATCCCCGGGCTCACGCAGGATGCTGCGGAGGCTCTCCGCGACACCCTCATCCAGGTGGCCGAGACGCGCCGGACCGGCCTGTGAGCACGCAGCCGCCGATTCCGTCGAAGGTCGGTGCGTCGTCGTCGCTCGCCGACGGCGAGTGGCACCGGATGCACCCGCTCACCCCGCTGTTCAAGGGCGGGCTGGCGCTGATCGTCATCGGCGGTTTCGTGATTGCGAACCTGCGCGAGCGCTTGATCGGCTGGGTCGTCGACCTGTTCGAGCCCGACGCCCACTACGACCAGTACGGTGGCGACCCCGTCGACTGGGTGCTGTCGAACAACCTCGCCATCGTCGCGCTGCTGTCGGTGCTGGGCGTCGTGGTCGTGCTGATCGCGGTGTTCTGGGTGATCTGGCGGTTCCAGCAGTTCCGGATCACCGGCGACCACGTCGAGGTGCGCAAGGGCATCGTGTTCCGTTCGCACCGCCGTGCGCCGCTCGACCGCGTGCAGGGCGTGAACCTGACCCGGCCCTTCCCCGCGCGCATCATCGGCCTTGCCAAGCTCGAGGTCGTCGGCGCCGGCAACGACGCGAACGTCGAGCTCGACTACCTCGCGACGTCGACGGCTGAAGCGGTGCGGGCCGACATCCTGCGCCTCGCCTCCGGCGCGCGGGCCGCGCGACAGGGTGAGGCGTCAGCATCCGCTCCCTCATCCGTCTCTGCTCGCGCTCAGCTGCGAGGAGAGGTCAACAACGGCGTCACGGGCATGATCAACGGCGTCGACCTCGCCGACGTCGCCCCGCACAGCGTCGTCAGGATCCCCACCGGGCGCCTCATCGGCGCCGAGCTCATCGGAACGCTGGCGTGGGTGATCTTCTTCGGACTGATCTTCCTCATCTCGATGGGCGGGGTGCTCATCGGCACGGTGCTGGATGGCGACCCGCTCGGTGGGGCGCTCACCATCGGATTCAGCCTCGGCATCGGCGTGCCCATGGTGCTCGCGATCGTCGGCATCACCTGGGCGCGCATCTCGAAGTCGCTGCGCTACTCGATCGCGCCGACCCCTGACGGCGTGCGCATCACGTATGGTCTGCTCACGACGGTCACCGAGACGCTGCCGCCGGGGCGCATCTTCGCCGTCGAGGTCTCGCAGTCGCTGCTGTGGCGCCCGTTCGGATGGTGGACGATAAAGATCAACCGCATGGGCGGCAAGAGCGCCGCGCAGCAGCAGTCCGGCAGCGCACAGCAGTTCAACATCGTGCTGCCCGTCGGCAAGCGTGCCGACGTCGAGCGCGTGCTCGGGCTGATCCTGCCCGATGCGCCCGCGTCCGACATCCCGCTCGTGTGGGAGCACGGCATTCTCGGCCCCGTCGCAGGCGACCCGTACCGCACGATGCCCGGCCGAGCATGGTGGCGTCGCCCGGTCTCGTGGAAGCGCCACGGCTATGCGCTCACCGAATTCGGGCTGCTTCTGCGACGAGGAACGATCTGGCGCAAGCTCGCGATCTTCCCGCTCGCGCGCCTGCAGGGAGTGTCGCTGTCGCAGGGACCGATCGATCGTGCCCAGCGCGTCTCGGGCGCCCAGGTGCACTCGGTACAGGGGCCGATCACCGGAACGCTGTCTGGGCTGGAGCGTGCAGACGCGCTCGAGCTGATCAACGGCGTCAGCCGGGCCGCCGTGCTCGCAGCCGCCCGCGATCAGACGCACCGCTGGGGCGAGCACGTGCAGACAGCTGCAGCGCCGCCGCCCGCATACCCGGCTGCACCAGCCCAGCCCGTGGGGGCGCCGGTCTCCGCACCGCCTGCGTATGGTGTGCCGCCCGCACCGCCTGCGTATGGTGTGCCGACTGCACCACCTGCCTACCCGGCACCGCCTGCGTATGGTGCGCCGCCGGCATACCCTGCACCGCCTGCGCCGGCGGCACCGCCTGCGCCGGCCGCGGTACCGCCGCCGACGACCGAGTCGAACGGTGAGTGACGTTCAGCGCCGCGATGGTCGCCTCGGCGTGGGCATCATCGGCGCGGGTCGCGTCGGACCCGTGATCGGAGCCGCGCTCGCCGGAGCGGGCCACGCCGTCGTCGGGATCACCTCCGGGTCCGACGACGAGCGGGCCTCGGCCGTGCTTCCGGACGTGCCCGTGCTGGATGCGCTCGACGTGGTGCGTCGCAGCGAGCTCGTGATCGTCGCGGTGCCGCACGAGCAGCTCCCAGGACTCGTCGCTGGCATCGCCGAGATCGGCGGATGGCAGCTCGGGCAGCTCGTGCTGCACACCGATCCCGCGTTCGGCATCGAGGTGCTGCGCCCGGCCGCAGAGCGCGGCGCCATCCCGCTGGCCGTGCATCCGGCGATCACCTTCACGGGAACATCGATCGATCTGCGTCAGCTCCAGGCGGGGTACGCCGCGGTGACCGCGCCGCCGGCCGTGCTGCCGATCGCGCAGGCGCTCGCCGTGGAGATCGGATGCGAGCCGATCGTCGTCGCCGAGGCCGACCGCGCAGCATACGCCGACGCGATCGAGGCCGTCACCGCGTTCTCCCGCTCGATCATCGGCCAGTCGACGGCGCAGCTTCGCGAAATCGGCGTGGAGAACCCCGGCGGATACCTCTCGGCCCTCGTGCAGTCGACCGTCGAGCGCGCGCTGCGCGAAGAATCCGACCCTCCGCCCCTGATCTGACGCTCCCGTCTCGTACTGCAGGGCGAGGCGCCGGAGGTGCGCGCCGGGCCTCAGCGCCCGCCGGAGAATCCGCCCCCGCCGCCCCCGCCCGAGAATCCACCGCCGAAGGATCCGCCGGAACTCGACGAGCTGCTGGCGGCCGTGTACGAGGTGGCCGCGCCGGACGACGACCGGAAGGCCGACAGCTGCGAATAGACGAACGGACGGCTCGGGTCGCCGATCCACCCCGCTCCGCGCCGTTCCTGTGCGTAGACGAACTCGAGCACCTCGCCCCACTCCTTCTCCATGCCGAACAGCATCGCGTAGGGGAGCAGGCGCTCGTACACCACGATCACGTTCGCGGATCCGTCCTGACGACGTTCGGCGCCGGTGTACGACTGCAGCATGCGCAGGCGGTCGGCCTCCGCGACGCGGATGAACTCCCGCACCCCCTGCAGATACTCGTAGGTGGCCGCGCCCGCCGGAGTCAGCACGACGTGCTTCGCGAAACTGTAGAAGCAGGAGAACCCGACGAGGAACAGTCCGAACACCGAGGCGACGAGACCGGGAATCGCCGATTCGCGTCCGCTGATCGCGCCGAAGATGCTGAGGCCGACACCGATCACGGCGATCGCGATGCCGATCGACTGCAGCACGACAGCGATTCGGCTGCGGGCCTTAGACGTCAGGCCGCGCGCGCCGGCCGCGTCGACGCCGGCGGCTGTGACCAGGTTCATCCGGGCGGCGAAGGACTCGCTGGCCTCGGGAAGCTCGACCACGCCGTCGGCATCCGTTCCGAGGAACAGCGCATCGAGCGCGGTCACGTCGAGCTGATCGGGGATGCGGGCGCCGGGGAGCCGCCGCAGTCGGGGGCGGGGCGTGCTCTCCTCGATGCGCAGCGTGCCGCGGACAGCCAGGTGCACGATCTCCGCCGGCATCACGTCCTTCGGCCGGGGGATGACCGCGGCCGCCACCAGCGGGGGAAGTGAATCGGGCACGTCGTACTGTGCGACGATGATGCCCGTCGCCTTGCGCCGCGAACCCTTGAACACGGATACGGCGATCCAACCTGCGAGCGATGCGGCGACTGCGCCGAGCGCGGCCAGGGCCGGGACGGTGTCGGTGACGGGATTGTCCATCCGGGCAGACGGCTGCGCGACCGTGCCGGATTCGAACCCGATCGCGACCGTGACGCCTTCGCCTGCTGCGAGTTCGGCCCCCTGTACGTGGAAGACCGATCCGTCGCGGGCGAGGTCGCACTCCGTCGTCGATCCCGCATACCCGGCGTAGCAGCGTGCGTTGCCGTTGAGCCCTGCGGCCAAAGCGTCGTCGAGCACGATCTCGGCGCTGAACCGGTCGATCGGCTGCGTGCTCTCGAGCGGCAGCAGGTCCCAGTAGAACTCGTCGACACCCTGGGGGCCCGATCGCGTCGAGGGGTCGGCGGCGAGGATCACGTCGCGCATCTCGTACTCGATCACGTAGGTGGTGAGTCCGTGCACGTACGAGTCGTCGCCGACGCTGATGTAGAGCACGCCGTCTTCCTGATCGGTGTCGTACGGCACGGCGGCACCGCCCTGATCGGTGACCGAGAGCACGTCGAGATGCAGAGACGACCCCTCGTAGCTGGTCGGCAACCCTCGCACGATCCCGCGGTTCTGATTGAAATCGGGGAACTGTGCCGCAAGAGTCTCGGTCACCCGCATGGTGGCCCTCCCCTCGGCGTCGACACCGAGTACGAAGCGTGCGTCCCAGGACGCGTAGGAGAAGTCGTCGACGTCCGCATCGACGTCGGAGGACGAACGGGCGGATGCCGTCGCGGAGGGCGCGGATGCCGAGGCGAACGCCGCTGCGGGCATCGACAGGCCCGCGACGGCGAGCGCGATCACGGCGGCGGCACGGAGGAAGCGGGATGCGGGCATGGTCAGAGGGTACCGAGCATCCGCGGCCGAATGAGCCGCCCTCGCCTCGGTAAACTGGATGAGACTTCCAAGGAGCCCCGCACATGACTGACGCGTCCGCCGCGCCCACTTCGACAAGCTCAGCGACCCAAACGGAGGGGACAGCGATCACCGAAGAGGACGTCCACGAGCAGAAGGCCGTTCGCCTCGCCAAGCGTGAGCGCCTGATCGCGAAGCGCGCGGATGCCGGGGGAGGCGCGTTCCCGGTGAGCGTGCCCGTGACGCACACGATTCCCGCACTGCGTGCCGCATACGGCGAGCTCGAGGCGGGTGCGGAGACGGGCGTCGTCGTCGGTGTGGCCGGCCGTGTCGTGTTCAGCCGCAACACCGGCAAGCTCTGCTTCGCCACGCTGCAGGCCGGCGACGGCTCGCGCATCCAGGCGATGATCTCCCTCGCGAACGTCGGCGAGTCCTCGCTCGCCGACTGGAAGGAGTACGTCGACCTGGGCGACCACGTGTTCGTCCACGGCGAGGTCATCTCCAGCCGCCGCGGCGAGCTGTCGATCATGGCAGACGACTGGACCATCGCCTCGAAGGCGATCCTGCCGCTGCCGAACGCCTACGCCGAGCTGAGCGAGGAGGGGCGTGTCCGCAGCCGCTACCTCGACCTCATCGTGCGCGAGCAGGCCCGCACCACCGTGCGCGCCCGCGCCGCCGTGAACGCGAGCCTGCGTGCGACGTTCACGAGCCACGACTACCTCGAGGTGGAGACGCCGATGCTGCAGGTGCAGCACGGCGGAGCATCCGCTCGTCCCTTCATCACCCACTCGAACGCCTTCGACACCGAGCTGTTCCTGCGCATCGCGCCCGAGCTGTATCTGAAGCGCGCCGTCGTCGGCGGCATCGAGCGGGTCTATGAGATCAACCGCAATTTCCGCAACGAGGGCGCCGACTCCACGCACAGCCCCGAGTTCGCGATGCTCGAGGCGTATCAGGCGTACGGCGACTACAACCAGATGGCGGCGCTCACGCAGGAGCTCGTGCAGAACGCGGCAGTGGCGGTGTCAGGTTCCACGACCGTGACCTGGGCCGACGGCACCGAGTACGACCTCGGCGGCGAGTGGGACCGTGTCTCGATGTACGAGTCGCTCTCGGCCGCGGCCGGTCGCGAATTCACCCCGCAGGATCCGGTCGAAGATCTCATCGCGTTCGCCGAGGCGAACGGCGTCGACCTTCCGCCGCAGGCCACCCACGGCAAGCTCATCGAGGAGCTCTGGGAGCACTTCGTGAAGGGCGACCTCGTGCGTCCGACCTTCGTGATGGACTTCCCCGTCGACACCTCTCCGCTCGTGCGCGAGCACCGTTCGGTCGAGGGCGTCGTGGAGAAGTGGGACCTGTACATCCGCGGCTTCGAGCTCGCCACCGGATACTCCGAGCTGGTCGACCCGGTGATCCAGCGCGAGCGCTTCGTGGAGCAGGCCAAGCTCGCGGCGCGCGGCGACGTCGAGGCGATGCCGGTGGACGAAGAGTTCCTGCGTGCTCTCGAGCACGCTATGCCGCCATCCGGGGGCATGGGCATGGGCATCGATCGGCTGCTCATGGCGATCACCGGCCTCGGCATCCGCGAGACGATCCTCTTCCCGCTCGTCAAGTAGTTCACGCCGCGTCTCGCGGTCCGCGCCGGAACGCCCACTCGGGCAGCATCCCGGCGCCGACGATCGTGCCCAGCAGCTCGGCCAGGCCATACTCCGGGTCGATCTCGCGCACGAGCTGCAGGTGGTGCTCCGCGTGCGTCGCGTGCCCGAGAGCCCATGACAGCCACGCCGCGATCGTCAGTGGGGCGGGGCGCAGCCCGCGGGGCGCGCGGGCTGCAGCGAGCCTCGCCACGGTGAGCGCGTGCCGAAGCCGGTCGACATCGGGGGAGGGGCCGTGCCCGAGGAAGACGCCGCCCAGGTCGTCGGGGATCGCTGAGCCCGTGTCGGCGAACGCGTACTGCGCCTCGAGCGTGCGGACGCCGTCGTCGAAGGACGTCGCCCATTGCACGAGCGCGACGTCCCGCAGGAGCGGCCGGTCAAGACACCACAGCAGGGCGGCCGTGGCGAACGGCGGCTGCTCGTCGGGCGAGTCCAGCAGGGTCTCGAAGAACTCGGGGATGTCTTCGAGCATGACGAGCGTCGCGATCGCCAGCGGGTTCTCCGAGCCGTCGAGACGACTGTGCGCCTCGCGATCGAGCATCGCGCCGATGTCACGCAGCGCTCGCCCGACGTGCTCCTTCTCGACGAGATCGGCTACCGGCAGCTCGGCGCCGGCATGCTGGTCGCCCGCGAGCGGGTCCGATGCGGGAAGCGCGGCGAGCTCCGGGTCGTCTTCCAGATAGCTCGACCAGCCGGCCGGCGTCACGCACAGGGCGTCGACGATGCGCAGCCCTGCGTCTTCGGCGCACCCGAGCAGTTCATCGACCTGCACGATCAGCGGCAGCACGAGACCGTCGGGGGTGCGGCACGGGATGTCGTCGCAGTACACGACGATCGCGACGGCATCCGCCCCCTCGACCTTCGCGATGAGGCCGATGGCCGCATTCGCATAGTCTTCGGGCGAGACGTCGTCGCGCGGCAGATCCAGGCGCATGGCGCCGTGGGCCCGAGACCCGTGAAAGGGGAGCAGGACGAGGCTCTGCGAAGGGGCGAAGCCGGCGAGGGCGGGTACCAGGCCGAGGAACTCGGCGGAGTCGGATGCTCGGAGAAGTGTGGTCATTCCGAGAGTGTGCGAGATCCGGGATCGCCGTGGGGCCCTTCCACAGACGGAACCGTGCAAAAGGCGGGGAAGCGCCGAATGTGCAGGAAGAGTGGCTCGCGTACCATGGAGGCATGGAGAACTTCTGGCTCACGGCTGCCTGGTCGATCCTGCCGACCCTCGCCGTGTGCACGGTCTTCTACTTCGTGATCCGCAGCATCCTTCGCTTCGACCGCACCGAGCGGCGCGTGCACGCCAAGATCGAGGCCGAGGAGCGCGCTGCTCGAGGTCTGCCTCCGCGCGCCTGAGCGAGGTCGCCGGCATCGGTTACTGTTAGCGAGAGCGCAGGATTCTGCGCTCGCCGCGACGATCCTCGCGGCACCGACTCGCTGAGAGGCTCCGCCGATGAGTGCCGATGCGTGGGGACTGTGGCTCGCCGCGGTCCTCGTCGTGATCGACATCTCGATCCGCATCACGGCGATCATCGTGATCCCGCGCAATCGTCGTCCGACGGCCGCGATGGCGTGGCTGCTCGCCGTGTTCTTCATCCCCTACATCGGCGTCTTCCTTTTCCTCCTGATCGGAAACCCGCGTCTGCCGCGCGCGCGCCGGCGCAAGCAGGACCAGATCAACGAGTACATCCACGAGACCAGCGAGCAGCTGCACTTCGGCACGCTTCGCCCCGACGCGCCGAACTGGTTCCCGCCGTTGGTCGAGATGAACCAGCGCCTCGGCGCTCTGCCGATCTCGGGCGACAACGGCGCGCACCTGATCGCCGACTACCAGGAGTCGCTCGACGCGATGGCCGAGGAGATCCGCAAGGCCACCGAGTACGTCCACGTCGAGTTCTACATCCTGCAGGCCGACGCCGCGACCGACAACTTCTTCCGCGCCCTCGAAGAGGTCTCCGCGCGGGGAGTGACCGTCCGGGTGCTGCTCGACCACTGGGCGAACCGCTGGAAACCCCGCTACCGGGCGACGGTCAGGCGCCTGAACGGCATGGGCGCGGACTGGCACCTGATGCTGCCCGTGCAGCCTCTGAAGGGGCGGATGCAGCGCCCCGATCTGCGCAATCACCGCAAGCTCCTCGTGGTCGACGGCAAGGTCGCGTTCCTCGGCTCGCAGAACGTCACCGACTCCACCTACAACCTGCCGAAGAACATCAAGCGCGGCCTGCACTGGGTCGATCTGATGGTGCACATCGACGGGCCGGTCGTGCTCAGCATCAACGCGATCTTCGTGGCCGACTGGTACAGCGAGACCGACGACATCCTCGAGGAGATCGACATCACCTCGGCGCAGCCGGGCACGGGAGATCTCGACTGCCAGGTCGTGCCCTCCGGCCCTGGCTTCGAGGTCGAGAACAACCTGCGGCTCTTCCTCGGTCTTCTGTACGCGGCCAAAGAGAAGATCATGATCGTCAGCCCGTACTTCGTACCAGACGAAGCACTGCTGCTCGCCGTGACTGCGGCGGTCGATCGCGGCGTCGACGTCGAGCTGTTCGTCTCGGAAGAGGGCGATCAGGCGATGGTCTACCACGCTCAGCGCAGCTACTACGAGGTGCTGCTCAAGGCCGGTGTGCGCATCTGGATGTACCGAAAGCCGTACATCCTGCACACCAAGAGCCTCACGATCGACGACGAGGTGGCCGTGATCGGCTCGAGCAACATGGACATGCGCTCGTTCGGTCTGAACCTCGAGGTGTCGATGCTCGTGCGCGGCGAGGAGTTCGTCTCGGAGATGCGCGAGGTCGAGGCCCGGTACCGGGCGCTCAGCCGTGAGCTCACACTCGAGGAGTGGATGCAGCAGCCGTTGCGCTCGACCGTCCTCGACAACCTCGCCCGGCTCACGTCCGCCCTGCAGTAGCGGCTGTTCCGAGGGCTGGGTACCGTGGGGGCATGACCTCCCCCACGCGTCTGTTCCCCGTTCTCTCCGCGCTCGCCGGCGTCCTGCTGATCGCCGGATGCGCCTCGTCGAGCCCCGGGTCCACCACCCCGAGCAGCTCACCTGCTCCCTCGTCGAGCTCGTCCGGCGGCGGCGACACCGACCTCGACGGCACCCTGCTCGACGACGGACGGATGTTCGCGGTCATCACCCAGGGATCGTCGTCGCTGGCGTGCACTCCCCAGATCACCCAGGTCACGGCGAAAGGCCAGGTGGTCGATGTGACCGTCGAGGACAAGACCGACCCCGCCGTGATGTGCACCGCCGACTACGCGCCGCGGGCCAGCATCGGGGCGCTCCCGGAGGGCGTCGACCCGACGAAGGAGATCACGCTGAACGTCACCTACGGCGAGGTCATCGACGACGTCGATCTCGACGGCGACCCCGCGTTCACGGGGAAGCCCGGTTCATCGACCGATTACCTGCCCAGCGCCGGATGGATCGACGACGGTTCGCTCGTGCTGCTCACCTGGGGTTCGTCCACCTGCCCGCCGGTGGTCGAGTCGGTGGAGGGTGCGGGAGCGACAGGGACGGCGACCTTCGTCACCGATGACGGCGAGGTGTGCACCATGGACATGGCGCCGCGCGGGACGATCATCGCCTTCGCCGATGATCAGGTCGACGACGACGGCTTCACGCTGACGCTGGTCGGCGGCGGCCTCGACGGGACTGTCGACGTTCGCGGCTGAGGTCACAGCCGATCGGTCGGATGCCCGGCCGGAAGCGCGAGCAGCAGCGCTCCGGCATCCACCCGGCAGACCATGCGCACGGCCTCGCCGAACTCGTCGCCGTCGATCTGCACGGGAGTCGGCGCCGTGGCGGCGGCTTCAGCGGCTTCGCCGCGGAAATAGTGCACGGCCGCGTTCCGGCGATGGTGCTCGAGGGCCTTGCGCCCCACCTTGCTGCGGCGGAGCACGGAGTTGTCCCACCAGATCTTGCGCCACACGTTCAACCAGCCGAAGACGCCCGTGGGCTGGATGACCGCGATGTCGAGGGTGCCGTCGGCGATCGACGCCTCGGGTACCAGTTCGATGCCGGCGGGCAGCGTGCCGCAGTTGGCGAAGAGGATGCTGTGCACCTTCGCCGAATGCAGCCGCTCCTCGTCGACCTGGTACACGGCGCGGAAGGCCTGAGCCTTCGCGAGCGAGCGTGCGGCGCCATCGACGTAGGCGATCCAGCCGACCGTCTTCTTGAGGTCGGAGCGCGTGTTCGCGATCATGTCGGCATCCAGCCCGATGCCGGCCAGCACGACGAAGGCGTGGGTCGACTTCTCACCGCCCAGCCTCGTGATCTCGGCCCAGCCGACGTCGATCGCTTGCCGGTTGTCGCCGAGAGCCGCGCGGATCATGGCTTCGGGTTCGGCGAGGGGAAGGCCGAGGTTTCGCGCGAGAAGGTTGCCGGTGCCGCTGGGGATGATGGCGAGAGGTACATCGGTCCCGGCCATCGCCTCCGACACCGCGCGTACCGTGCCGTCGCCGCCCGCGACGAGGACGACGGCGACGCCCCGTTCCAGAGCATCTCGGGTGAGACCCTGACCCGCGTCGGCCACGGTCGTCGGATAGAAGGCCGGATGCTCCCATCCCGCATCCCTCGACAGGGAGACCACCTGGGCGCGCAGGCGCTTCGCGTCGACCTTGAGCGGGTTGTAGACGAGAGCTGCCTGCGGTCGGGCTCCGGGGTAGGTCGTCATGGCGCTACTCTAATCCGGACGGAGGGCGGCGCCCCGACCTCGTGCGGGAGGGCATGTGAGCGACACGCAGGATCCGCGATCTCTGCTCGAGGCGATGGTGTCAGAAGACCCGCAGCGCCTGCGACGTCGCAGCATCTCCCTGGGCGTAGACCTCGACGATGCGGACGACGTCGCGCAGACCGCGCTGCTGAGAGCCTGGCGCTCGATCGAGAGGCTCGAGATGCCGGAGCAGGGGGCCATGTGCTCCTGGCTCGACACGATCGCTCGGAACGTCGCGATCGACCTGGCCCGACGACGAGCCAGGCGCCCGGTCGGTGAGCTCGACCCGCAACAGGCGAGCGGCACACGCGTCGCCGAGCAGGTCGAGGTGCGGGTGATCCTCGATGGGGCGCTCGCCGCGGTGCGATCGCTGCCGGAGGCGCTGCGGGAGCCGCTGCTGCTCACCGTGGTCGACGGCCTCACGACGGCACAGGTCGCCGAGCGGCTGGGCATTGAGCCGGCAACCGCTCGGCAACGGATCTCGCGGGCGCGCAAGGCCATGAGCGCTTGCCGGAGATCAGGTATGGACGCGGACTGAGGGACCGGTCACGACCGGCCCCTCAACCCGCCTCAGGCCGTGCCGAAGGGATTGTCGACTGCATAGCGCCAGCCGTGCTCTTCGCTGTAGACGGCCACGTCGGCGGTCGTTCCCGCGAGCGAGATCTCGGAGCCGTCGGGTCCCGTGCCCGTGATCGTCCAGTCGGCGATCGCGAGCCCGACGCCCTCGGATTCGAACGTCTGGCGCACGGTCATCGTGATCGGCAGGTTCAGCCCCAGGAACTGCTCGAGCGCGCCCCGGACGCCGGCTTCGCCGGTGACGGGCTGACCCGGTGCGGGCACGAACACGACATCGGGTCGATTCAGTGCCATGAGGCCGTCGAGATCGCGCGCGTTGAAACGCGCGGCGAAGGCGAGGTTGAGCTGGTCGAGGGCGGTGACGGGAGTGGTCACGATGGATCCTTTCGCGGGGGATCGGCGCAGTGCCGACCTCTGCAGGGAAAGACGACGTCCGCCGTGGTTTGTGACGGACGGGGAGCATCGGAGTGCACACGTAGAATCGGAGGATGATCGACCTCGCTCTGCTTCGCGACAATCCCGAGATCGTCCGCCGCTCCCAGGCCGCCCGCGGAAACGACGTGGCGACCGTCGATGCGGCCCTCGAGGCCGACCGATCGCGCCGGGCTGCGCTCGCCGTGTTCGAGGAGCTGCGGGCCGAGCAGAACCTCTTCGGCAAGCAGGTCGCCAAGGCTCCGAAAGAGGAGAAGGCCGCCCTCGTCGCGCAGGCGAAGGATCTCGCAGACCGCGTCAAGCAGGCGCAGCAGGCCGCGAACGAAGCCTCGGATGCTGCATCCGCCGCTCTCGCGCTGATCGAGAACGTCGTGATCGACGGCGTGCCGGCCGGCGGTGAAGCCGACTTCGTCGAGCTGCGACGGGTCGGCGACGTGCCCGCGTTCGCCTTCGAGCCTCGCGACCACCTCGAGATCGGCGAGATCCTCGGGGCGATAGACATGGAGCGCGGGGCGAAGGTCTCCGGAGCGCGTTTCTACTTCCTGAAGGGCATCGGCGCCCGCCTCGAGATCGCGCTGATGAACCTCGCGCTCGACAAGGCGCTGCAGAACGGCTTCACGCCGATGATCGTTCCGACTCTCGTGCGGCCTGAGATCATGCAGGGCACCGGGTTCCTCGGCGAGCACGCCGACGAGGTCTACCACCTCGACAAGGAGGATCTCTACCTCGTGGGCACGAGCGAGGTCCCGCTCGCCGGGTACCACAAGGACGAGATCG
This sequence comes from Microbacterium natoriense, assembly GCF_030816295.1. Classification (NCBI taxonomy): domain Bacteria; kingdom Bacillati; phylum Actinomycetota; class Actinomycetes; order Micrococcales; family Microbacteriaceae; genus Microbacterium; species Microbacterium natoriense. The sequence goes on from NZ_JAUSXV010000001.1 coordinate 1,225,052, forward strand.
TCGACCTGTCGACGGGTGCCCTGCGGTACGCCGGCTGGTCGACCTGCTACCGCAGCGAGGCCGGATCGCACGGCAAGGACACCCGCGGGATCATCCGCGTGCATCAGTTCAACAAGCTCGAGATGTTCGTCTACACGAACCCCGAGGATGCCGAGGCCGAGCACCTTCGGCTGGTCGCCCTGCAGGAGGAGATGCTCACCTCTCTCGGTCTCGCCTACCGCGTGATCGACGTCGCCGCGGGCGATCTGGGATCGAGCGCCGCGCGCAAGTACGACATCGAGGCGTGGGTGCCCACTCAGGGCGCGTTCCGCGAGCTCACCTCGACCTCGAACTGCACGACCTACCAGGCGCGCCGCCTCGAGACGCGCTATCGCCCCGATGACGGCGGCAAGACGCAGCCGGTCGCGACGCTGAACGGCACCCTCGCGACCACGCGGTGGATCGTGGCGCTCCTCGAGACGCACCAGCAGGCCGACGGATCGGTCCGCGTGCCCGAGGTGCTCAGGCCATACCTGGGCGGCATGGACGTGCTGGAGCCGACCCTTCGACAGGCTCAGGGACCCAAATGACCGACGCTTCGGCAGGCTCAGGGAATCCGTGGCTCATCGCCCTCGACGTCGACGGCACGATCCTGCTCCAGGACGAGACGATGAGCCCCGGTGTGCCCGAGGCGGTGGCCCGCCTTCGCGACGGCGGTCACCAGGTCACGATCGCGACCGGACGCAGCTGGATGGCCACGCAGCGGTGGGTCGAGGAGCTCGGTCTCGCACCGGAATTCGTGGTGTGCTCGAACGGCGCCGTGATCATGCGACTGGTTCAGGGCGAGTGGGTGCGCTGGAACGTCGAGACCTTCGATCCCTCGCCCGTGCTCGAGCTGCTCCGCGAGCGCCTGCCCGACGCGCGGTACATGGTCGAGCTCGGCTCCGGGCAGCGTCTGTACACGCAGCAGCTCGACGACTGGACGCTCGACGGTGGTCGTCAGGTGTCCTTCGACGAGCTCGCCGACGAACCCGTGTCGCGCATCGTGGTGGTCTCGCCGGGCCACGACGAGGAGGACTTCCACCGCTTGGTGGCGGATGCCGGACTCAACGAGGTCTCGTACGCGATCGGCTGGACGGCGTGGCTGGACATCGCGCCGAACGGCGTCGACAAGGGCACGGCGCTGGAACGCGTGCGCACCGAGCTCGATGTCGACGGCGAGCGGGTGCTCGTCGCAGGAGACGGACGCAACGACATCGGGATGTTCGGCTGGTCGCGTTCGCTGGGCGGCCGCGCGGTGGCGATGGGGCAGGCTCCTGCGGAGGTGAAGGATGCTGCGGGTGAGGTGACGGACGACGTGCTCGAAGGAGGTCTCGCGCGCGCCCTCAACACGCTTCCAGCGCCCGCCCAGGTCAGCGCGGGAGAATAGAACTCGGCTAGACTCACGGCTTGTCGGCAGATTCGTCTGTCGGGAGGGTTGTCCGAGCGGCCGATGGAGCTGGTCTTGAAAACCAGTGGACAGAAATGTCTCAAGAGTTCGAATCTCTTACCCTCCGCTTCATGAGGGGTGCGTCGCCGGGGAGGGAGGCGCATCACCGAGAACCGAAAGGCCCCGAGTGAGTCAGAACACCCGACGCCGCCGTACCATCGCGCGGCACGGCCAGCTGCGCACGCCGGGTCCGGTCAGTCAGCTCCTCAAGTTCATCGCGATCGGCCTCTCGGTCGTGCTGGTCAGCGGTGCGGCCGTCGTCGGTTACATCGTCTACGACTTCACGAGCACGGTGACCGCGAACGCCGTCGAGATCGAGGGCCAGAAGGAGCTCCCGCCGGACATCAGCGAGTACAAGGGCGGCTTCAACATGGTGCTCGCCGGCGTCGACACCTGTGAAGACGCGTACAAGCAGTACTTCGGCGCGCGCTGCACGGGCAAGGACTCGGAGGGCACCCTCAACGACGTCAACCTGCTCGTGCACGTCTCCGACGCGCCCCGCCGGATCACCGTGGTCAGCTTCCCGCGCGACCTGATGCTCCCGATCCCCGAATGCACCGACGCCGAGGGCGAGAGGCACTCGGCGATGAGCAAGCAGCCGCTCAACACCTCATACACCGACGGAGGGCTCAACTGCGTCGTCCAGACGCTCGCGAAGCTCACCGGCCAGGAGATCCAGTTCGCGGCATCCGTCACCTTCGGCGGCGTGATCGAGATCACGAATGCGATCGGCGGCGTCGACGTGTGCCTCGCGAACCCGATCAAGGACAAGTACACGGGCCTCGACCTGCCCGCCGGCAACAAGACCCTGCAGGGCCTCGAGGCGCTGCAGTTCCTCCGTACCCGCCACGGCGTAGGCGACGGCAGCGACCTCGGTCGCATCGGCAACCAGCAGCAGTACATGTCGAACCTCGCCAAGAAGCTGATCAGCAGCGACACGCTCGGCAACGTGCCGGTCATGCTGAAGCTCGCGACGACCGCGATCGACAACCTCGAGACCAGCACGTCGCTGGCCGACCCGATGAAGATCGTGCAGATCGGCCTCGCCGTGAAGTCGGTGCCGTTCGAGGACATCGTGTTCCTGCAGTACCCGACGGCCACCGACCCCGACAACCCCAACAAGGTCGTGCCGAGCAAGGCGGCGGCGCAGGAGATGTGGGACGCGATCAACGCGAACGCCCAGCTGCAGATCACCTACGAGAACACCAAGAACGACGGCGTCGTCGTCACCGATCCGGGAACCACGGCGCCCACCGAGTCGACCGATCCGGCTGCCACGCCTGACCCGGCGGCGACCCCCGACAACGTGGTGGCGCTGCCCGACACCATCAAGGGCACGTCGGCTGCGCAGACCACCTGCTCGAACGGCAACGTCCGCTGACCGCGGAGCGGATGCCGTGGCATCCGCTCCGCGTCGTCCGGCTGTCGCGCCGCAGCTGATTCGGTCGAACGAGCCGGGGGCGTGATCGATGCGTGCGCGACTCAGTCGCGCCGCGGGGCCAGCGCGTCGATGAGCCGTTCGACGATGTCGGCCATGTCGACGGTGGGATCGATCATCCACTGCAGCTGCAGGCCGTCGGCCACCGCCTGGAGGACGCGGGCCATTGTGTCGGGGTCGAGCGCGGGCTCACGCGTGGAGTCGCGGTGGAGTCCTGCCGCGACGGCCGAGCGCAGCCGCTCGCTGCGCTCGAGGAAGTACGAGTGCGCCGGATGCTCGGGATCGACGGCGTCGACTGCGAGGCGCGAGAACAGTTCGACGAGACCCGGAACCTCGGCGTTGTGCCTGATGACGTCGATCAGCCCCTCGCGCGGATCGGCGAGGTCGGCGAGACGAGGGTCCATCCCGTCGTGCTCGTCGCGTTTGCGCAGCACCTCGGTGAACAGCTCCTCCTTGCTGCCGAAATAGTGCAGCAGAGCAGCGGGCGTCACTCCGACCATGTGGGCGATCTGCTTGAGGGAGGCGTTCTGGTAGCCGTCGCGCCCGATGACCTCGAGTGCACTCTCGAGGATCTCCTCGCGCCGCGCGACGCCTTTCGCATACGAACCGCGCTGTGCCATGTCTTCAGAGTAATACTGAACATCGTTTGGAATCTAATACTTACCGTCGTATAGTTTTCGCAGGACATTGCCGTCAGCGCGAAAGGGACACCTGTGAGCACCGCATCCGATCTCACCCTCGAAGAGAAGGCCTCGCTCACCAGCGGCGCCGATTTCTGGACGACCAAAGCCGTCGATCGCGCGGGCATCCCGTCGATCATGATGACCGACGGCCCGCACGGGCTCCGCAAGCAGGCAGGCGGAACCGACCACCTGGGCCTCGCCAGCAGCGTGCCCGCGACCTGCTTCCCGCCGGCAGTGGGCATCGGCTCGTCATGGGATCCCGAGCTCATCGAACGCGTCGGCGCCGCGATCGGAGTCGAGGCCGCGATCGAAGACGTCGCCGTCGTGCTCGGCCCAGGCATCAACATCAAGCGATCGCCGCTGTGCGGTCGCAACTTCGAGTACTTCTCGGAGGATCCGATCGTCTCGGGCGTGCTGGGCGCAGCCTCGGTCCGCGGCGTGCAGTCGCAGGGCGTCGGCACCTCGCTCAAGCACTTCGCCGCCAACAACCAGGAGTTCGACCGGATGCGCGCGAGCTCCGACGTCGACCCTCGACCGCTGCGCGAGATCTACCTGCGCGGATTCGAGCGCGTCGTGAAGGACGCCGCACCCTGGACGGTCATGTGCTCGTACAACCGTCTCAACGGCGTGTGGACCTCGGAGGACCCGTGGCTGCTCACGAGCGTGCTGCGCGACGAATGGGGCTTCGACGGGCTCGTCGTCTCGGACTGGGGCGCCGTGAACGATCGGGTGGCCGGCGTCGCCGCGGGACTCGATCTCGAGATGCCGGCCACGGGCGGACGGACGGATGCTCAGCTCGTCGCCGCGGTGCGCGAGGGGCGCCTCGATGAGAGCGTTCTCGACACCGCGGCTTCCCGTGTGATCGATCTCGTCCGAAAGGCGGGAGAGCGTCCGGGGGTCGAGGGGCCGCTCGATGTCGACGCGCACCACGCCCTCGCGCGAGAGGCCGCCGGTCGTTCGATCGTGCTGCTGAAGAACGAGGGGTCGATCCTGCCGCTCGCGCCCGGCCAGAAGATCGCCGTGATCGGCGCCTTCGCCGCCGAGCCCCGCTTCCAGGGCGCCGGTTCCTCGCTGATCAACCCGACCCGGGTGGATACCGCCGTCGACGCGCTGCGCGCCATCGCGGGCGACGACATCTCCTTCGCGCCGGGCTTCGGAGTCGAGGGCGGAGCCGTCGCGGCATCCGGTCGCCCTGCCGACGAACTGCGCGCCGAGGCCGTCGAGACCGCGGCCGCCGCAGAGATCGCGGTCGTGTTCCTGGGGCTGCCTGCGGCCGAGGAGTCCGAGGGCTTCGACCGCGACCACATCGATCTGCCGCCCGTGCAGCTCGAGCTTCTCGACGCCGTGATCGAGGCGAACCCGCGCACCGTCGTCGTGCTGTCGAACGGCGGTGTCGTCGCCCTGCCGTTCGTCGATCGCGTGCCCGCGATCATCGAGAGCTGGCTGCTCGGCCAGGCAGGCGGCAGCGCCGTCGCCGACGTGCTCTACGGTGCGGTCAACCCCTCGGGCAAGCTCACCGAGACCGTCCCGGCGCGGCTCGAGGACAACCCCTCCTACGGCAACTTCCCCGGCGAGTTCGGGCACGTCCGCTACGGCGAGGGTCTGCTGGTCGGATATCGCTGGTACGACGCCAAGGGGCTCGAGGTGACCTTCCCGTTCGGGTTCGGCCTCTCGTACACGACCTTCGCCTATGGACCGGCGACGGCATCGGTGACCGACGACGGCGACATCGCGGTCTCCTTCGATCTGAGCAACACGGGCGATCGTGACGGACGTGAGGTCGTGCAGGTGTACGCGTCGCTCGCCGGCTCTGTCGTTCAGCGCGCGCCGCGCGAGCTCAAGGCGTTCGCGTCGGTCGCCCTCGCTGCGGGGGAGACCCGCGCGGTCGAGCTCGTCATCCGCCGTGAGGATCTCGCGTATTGGGACGTCAGAGTCGACCGCTACGTCGTCGAGGGCGGCGAGTACACGCTCGATGTCGCGGCGTCGAGCCGCGACATCCGCTCGGCCGTCACGATCGCGATCTCGGGCGACGAGGTTCATCTGCCGCTCGACATGAACTCGTCGATCGGCGACGTCATGGCGAATCCTGTCGCCGGGCCGGTCATGCAGGGCGCGCTCTCCGGTTTCATGGGCGACCTGGACGGCGTCGACGCGGCGGCCGCCTCGATGATGCCGAACGACGAGGCGATGCAGAAGATGATGGCGTCGTTCCCGATCGGGCGCCTCGTCGGCTTCCCCGGGGTTCCCGTCACCCACGAGCAGATCGAGCAGCTCCTCGCCGCCGCGAACGCGGGAGTCTCCGCGCCGATTCCCGGTCGCTAGGCTTCGGCACCCGCTCGCTGAGCGAGCGAAGCGAGACGAAACGCGTGCCTCCCGCAGTCGACTGCAGGAGGCACGCGTTTCGTCTCGTCGTCGGCGCTCCTCGCTCGACGACCGGTGGGGGAGTGCGGCGCTCCTCGCTCAGCGCGTGCTGGGGTCGGCCGTCAGTTTCCCGAGGAGGCGTTCGAGCGCGCGGAGGTCATCCAACGACCAGTCCTTGATGCGTCCGAAGAACTCGACGCCGCGCTCTTCCAGCGTGCGTGCGATCCGCGCCTCCCCCAGATCTGTGAGCTGGACGATCACTCCGCGACGGTCCTGCGGGTCCGGGGCGTTCGCGACCAACCCGAGACTTCGCATCTTGGTGAGCAGCGTGCTCGTGGAGCTTCGATCCATCCCCACCGACTCGGCGATCACGCTGGGCCGTGCGGGGCCGAAGGCGTGCAGCCACCGCGCGATGTGGAAGGCGGCCGGCTGAAGCCCCTCGTGGAACTGGGCGGCGCTGCGCTCGCTCAAACCCCGGGTCGCGCTCAGGAGAGCATTGATCCGCTCGCCCAGGGCCAGCTCCACGGCAGACCGCGCCTGCTCGGTTGTTTGCATATCCAAACGATAGCACCTACAGTGATGGACATTTGCAAATCACTTCCGAAGGATGCGATGTCGAATCAGAGCAGCTCCATGTCCCCACCCGTCATCGTCCTCACCGGCGCCACGAGCGGCCTCGGACAACTCGTCGCCCTGCGCCTCGCGGAGCAGGGGGCGCACCTCGTCCTCCCCGCTCGCAACGCCCAGAGGGCAGCCGAAACCGCATCGCTCATCAGGCGAGTCGCACCGACCGCCACGGTCGAGACACCCATCGCGGATCTCTCCCGCATGGACGAGGTCCGCAGGCTGGGCCGGGAGATCGCCGACGCCCACGCCCAGGTCGACGTTCTTGTCAACAACGCCGGACTCCATGCCTTCGAAGCGCGCACCACCGTTGACGGCTACTCCGAGATGATCGCCGTCAATTATCTCGCCCCCTGGCTGCTCACCCACGAACTCCGGCCAGCACTCGAAGCCGCGCCCTCCGCGCGAGTCGTCACGGTCGCCTCCGAGGCCTCACGCCGACACGGCACGCTCCGCCTGCCTGAGGACCTCACCGGCACCCCCGCTTTCCGCGCTCGCGGGTCCTCCGTGCTCTACGGCAAGAGCAAGCTCCTCGACATCATGTTCACGAAAGAGCTAGCCCGGCGAAACGCCACTACGAACGTCACCGCGCTCTGTCTCGATCCCGGCTTCAACGTCACCGGCCTCGGACGAGAAGTCCGAGGCGCCGCCATCATCGAACGGATCCTCAGATCTCTCCGCATCGGCGACCCCGACCGGGGCGCCGGACTCATCGTCCGACTCGCCACGCACCCCGACTACCGAACCCGAAACGGCGAGTACTGGACGGTCCGCGGCCCCCGTGCGATCGAGCCCGCAGCTCCCGGAGACGACCCGGCGACCCAGAAGGAACTGTGGCGGCACACCGAAGACCTACTCCTCAACTGAACGTGAACGGTTCGCGACAGGCTTCGGCAGGAGGTTTCGTTCTGCGATGAACAGCACGATGAGCAGGCCCACGACGCTCGCCAACGCCGAGAGAGCGGGGAGCATGCTGATCACCGGCGCCAGCACGAGGAAGATCGCGGCGATCGTGAGGCGTACGGCGTTCCACGTGCCGAGCAGGCGTCGCGCGAATGCTGCGGCTCCCACCAGGTAGCACGCGGTTCCTCCCGCGAGCGAGGCGGCTCCGAAGAACCCGAGACTCTCGGTGGATTCGATGTGTGCCATCGCGACCTCGAGGCCGAGCGCGGCGAGAACGATCCCGCCGACCAGCAGCAGGTGGAGGTAGGTGTAGGCGCCGGTCGCAGCGCGCCCCCGGGCTGAGGCGTGGATGGCCTGGAGCGCGTGCTCGGCCTCGCCTGCCAGCCGAGTGAAATAGGCCCACCACAGCGCGATGCAGATGAGCATCGACAAGACCACACCGCTGAGTATTCCGACGCTGATCGGCTCAGTCGCAGCCCCGGCGCCGATACCGAGGATGGACTCACCGAGGGCGAGGATCACGATCAGTCCGTGCCGCTCGGTGAAATGAGCGGTGGAGCGTACCGGCCAGGCGATGCCGATGCTCGTGCGGTAGGACACGATGGGCTCGATCGCGACTGCGGCGATCGAGCACCAGATCTGCCACGGGCCGCCGAGCAGAGCACCGACGACGAGGAGTGCTCCGGACGGAACGACGGAGAGGGCGACGGTGATCAGCGTGCGTCGACGGAGTGCAGGGTCCGCGAGCCACACGAAGACGATCGCATGAGCGACCCGGGCGACGAGATAGGCGCCGACGAACACGAGGGGACCGGACAGACCGCCTGGCAGATCGTCGTAGGCCTCCATGACGACGAGGCCGGCGACGAACATCGCGGTCATGCCGATGATCATCGCCACACGCACGACGCCGTGGTCTGCGTGGGCGATGTTGGTGAGCCATCCGTAAGCGGTCCAGGCCCACCACAGCAGCGCGAGGACGACCATCGCCTGCAGGATGCCGAGGGCGTCATGCTGCTGCGCCATCAGGCGACTGAGTTGAGTGAACGCGAACACGAACGCAAGGTCGAAGAAGAGCTCCAGCGTGGTGACGCGATGGCCTTCGCGACTGGCGACCGCTCGGATCAGCGAGCCGCCTGAGCCGAACGTGCGATCCTTCATGGCCCGACCCGCACCTTGCCGCGGACGCTCACAGTGCGTACCCTCCTGAAGCCTGGATGTCCTGGCCGGTGATCCACGCCGAGTCATCGGAGACGAGGAACGCGATGACCTTCCCGACATCGGCCGGCTCGCCGATGCGGCCGAAGGCGGTCTTCGCTGCGAGCCCTTCGATCACCTCCGGGAACCGCTCGAAGGCGTTGTCGCCCAGACGGGTCCGGGTGGGGCCGGGGGCGATGGAGTTCACGCGGATCGACCGGCCGGCGAGCTCCTTGGCGAGGAAGCGGGTGGCGATGACCAAGCCGCCCTTCATCGCGGCGTACCCGGAGTAGCCGGGCTCCGTGTCACCGGGCCGCACGGAGCTGCTGGAGGTGTTCACGATCGCACCGCCGTCATCGATCAGAGGCAGGAGGGCCTGGGTGAGGAAGTACGGACCGCGCAGGAGCACCCGGTAGTAGGCGTCGAACGCGTCCTCGGTCATCTCCTCGAAGCTCATGCCGCCGCCGAAACCCGCGTTGTTCACCAGTGCGTGGACGCGATCCGCGCCCCACTCGCTCCTCAGCACGCGGGCGAGTGCATTCGCGAAGTCGGGAAAGGTGTCGGAGCGGCTGATGTCGAGCGGCAGCGCGACGGCGGTGCCGCCGTTCTCCCGGATCTCCTCGACAGTCCTCTCGGCCCCCTCGGGGCGTGCGTTGTACGTGATGACGACGCCCATTCCGCGGGCGGCGATCTCGATGGCGGCGCCGCGTCCGATGCCGGAGCTCGCTCCGGTGACGACGACGATCTTCTGGTCAGGTGTCTGTTCGTTCATGCTTCAACACAACCGTCAGCCGCACGCGACGAGTTAGGGGAATCCCGTCGACTCCTTGCACAAAGCTGCCGTGCTCGACAGAAATGGATGCCTTCCACGAGGGTTGATGCTTCACTCTTCACATGTCCTTCGACGAGTTCCGCGCCCTCGTGGCGCGACATGCACCGGGTGGTATCAGTTCGACGACCATCCCCGGCGTGCTCGTGTCGCGGATGGACGATGGCGGTTCGCAGGACGAGTCCACGACGGGCACGATCCTCGCCATCGTCGCTCAGGGCACCAAGCGACTCTCGGTGGGAGGAACGGTCCACGACTACGGGGCCGGACAGTACCTGGTCGCATCCGTGGATCTCCCGGTCTCCGGGCACTTCACCGATGCCACCCCTGAGCACCCGGCGCTGGGATTCGGTCTGGAGCTGCGTCCGGAGGCGATCGCCGAGCTGATGCTCACCGCCGCTGCGGCAGAGTTCCCCCGACCGTCGAGGGGCGAGTCGTCGCCGCCGGCGATCGCGGTCGGCGACACCTCACCGCGGCTGCTCGACGCCACCGTCCGCATGCTGCGGCTGCTCGACCACCCCCGAGACATTCCGGTGCTCGCGCCGATGATCGAGAGGGAGATCCTCTGGCTGATCATGTCGGGCGATCAGGGCGCGACCGTGCGTCAGCTCGGGCTCGCCGACAGCAGCCTCAGTCGCGTCCGCCACGTCGTTCGCTGGATACGGGAGCACTTCGCCGAGGCGCTTCGCGTCGACGACCTCGCCGACCTCGCGAGGATGAGCCCTTCGGCGTTCCATCGTGCGTTCCACGCGGTCACGTCGATGAGCCCCATCCAGTACCAGAAGAGCATCCGGTTGCAGGAGGCCCGACTGCGCCTGATCGCCAGCCCCGGTGACATCGGCGCGACCGCGTATGCGGTCGGCTACGAGAGCCCGTCGCAGTTCAGCCGCGAGTACCGACGGGAGTTCGGGGCGTCGCCCAGCGAGGATGCCGTCTCGCTCCGGGCCTCATCAGGGCTCTAGCTCCGAGTGGCCGACTGCGACGCCCGTCGAGAGTTGCCGACGATCGGAGCGGCGAGGTCCGTGCGCGGACTCAGACCCGGGTGAGGCGCACGGCCATGAACTGCCGGCCGGGGAGCTCGACCCGGGCGGATCCGGCCGGGTAGGTGCCCGACATCCGCTCCACCGTCATGTTCCACGTGTCGATCACGTCGATCGTCCATTCGCCCTCCTCGAGCATGACGTTGCGGAAGCGCGGCCGGTTGAAGCCGAAGTAGCCGATCTTCACCCGGCCGGCGACGCCGCCCCACGGCACGTCCCAGTCGCCGGGCAGCGGATCCCAGACACCATCGGGAGCCTCGGCGAGCAACTGCTCGAGGAAGCGGATGCGGTCGGGCGACGAGCCGTGCAGCACCCCTCCCTTCGACCACCACAGCACCTCGTCGTCGAGCCCGAGCGCCGACGGCAGGTAGGTCTCGCCGTGGCCGACGTAGCCGCCGCGCACCGCCCCCTCCCAGAAGCGCCGCACCATCTCCTCCCCGGTGATGTTGCCCCAGCCCTGGTCGATGTCGCCCTCGTAGGCGCACTCGTCGATCACGACGGGCTTGCCCCAGCGCTCGCGCCACTCGTCGGTGTTCTCGGCGGTGCGGTACACGTCGACGCGCTGCACGCTCACATGGGTGATCCACGGCATCGAGTAGTCGTAGAACGGGCGGCAGTTGTGGATCGAGTTCAGATGCCCGAACGGATCCTCCGCGCCGACGATCGCGGCCAGGCGTTCCCAGTCGGCGGTGTCCTTCGCCCACAGCAGGTCGTACTCGTTCGCCATCGACCACCACACGTTCGCGAACCCGCTCAGCCGCCGCACGACGTAGCGCAGGTAGCGGTCGTCGACGGCCGGACCGAGGTCGGCGAAGCCCCAGCGGTCGTACGCGTGGAACAGGATGAGGTCGGCCTGGATGCCGAGCTCGGCCAGCTGCACGATGCGCTGCTCCAGACGGCGGAAGTGGGCGGGGTCGAACCGCTCCAGGTCGAAGCCGTCATCGAGTGAGCCGACGAACGGGAAGTCGGCCGGCTCGTTCGCGTTGTACAGATACGACTTCGGGAACACGCACATGCGCATCTTCGTGAACGGCGCCTCGGCGAGCGTCGCCAGCGTCTGCTCCTGCAGCTCTTCGGGCTGGTGCGTCCACGCGTAGGCGGTGGTGCCGAGCGGCCGGTGCCTCGTGCCGTCGGCGTGCCGGAAGTGGAAGCCGTCGACGCGCACCGGTCCGTGCGCGCCCTCGGCAGGAGACCCGACCGTGACGGATCCAGTCAGACCGTCGAGCGAGCGGGCGGTCGAGCGGGTGACGAAGCGCCATTCGCCCTCGGCATCCGCCAGCGCCCGGATGATGTAGACGCCGTCGCCGTCGTAGAACCCGCCGACCCGCACATCCTGGCCGGCGCGGGAGAACACCGCCTCGAGCTCGACGTCGACGAACGGGTTGCCGTGCGAGGGTCCGTCGATGCGGATCTCGAGTGGAGCCCATTGCGTGACCGTCTCCGGCACCGACAGCGCCGCCGAGCCGCGCGTGACGTCGTCGGCCTCGTACGCCGGATCGGGCGCGATCGCCGGCGCGTACGGAGGCCGCTGCACCTCGTCGCCGATCTCGGCGAGCTCGGCCCACAGCCGCTCGCGCGCCTCCGGCGTCTCGAGCGAGGGCACGAGGGCGATGAGCGATCCGAGGCGCCCGTCGCGGAACTGCACGGCCATGGGCGATGCGGCGAAGCCGGGCATCAGCCGTTCGAGCACGGCGCGGGCCGCGGGGTTGTCGAGGGCTTCTCCGAAGGTGGAGCGGCGGTCGAACATCAGGTCTCCTCTGTCAGGCGGGGGCGTCAGGCGGGGGCGTCAGGCGGTGGCGGCGCGCACGGCGTCGTCGACGCGGGCGAGCACATCGGGCGGGGTGAACATGAGAGCGGTCGACAGCGGTCGACCCGCACCCCACACGGTCCCTGAGCGCACGGCCTCGGCGCGGTCGGGATCGATCTCGGCGAGAGTGCCGAGCAGCGCACGGTACGCCCGCGGGTCGTCGATCACATCGGCGAGCGAGGCGTGCAGGCCCGGCAGGGCGGGAAGAGCGGATGCCGCGGGCTCCCGATACCGCCACTCGTGCGTACCGGATCGCACCGCTTCGGGCGCGCCAGGCACCGACACCTCGGCGGTGGTGTTCGCGGGGACGACCGCGGTGACAACGACGTCGTCCCCGTCGCGCACCCAGGAGACCGAGGCGGTGCCGTAGGGCGTCTCGTGCCGGGCGGACGCATGGTCGAGCGCCGTGAGCGGTCGAGGGGCTATTCGCAGCCGACGGTAACCGGGGGCAGCGGGGGCGAGGCCGGCCACCGTGCGATGCAGCCAGTCGGCGACCGCGCCGAGCGCGTAGTGGTTGAACGAGGTCATCTCACCCGGGTTGACCGATCCGTCGGGAAGCAGCGAGTCCCAGCGTTCCCACACGGTGGTCGCGCCCTGCGTGACCGGGTACAGCCACGAGGGGCACTCGGTCTGCAGCAGCAGGCGTTCGGCGGTGGCGAGGTGCCCGGTGTCCGTGAGGGCGTCGGCGACGAGCGGGGTGCCGACGAAGCCCGTGGCGATGCGGTAGCCGCCTTCGCGGACGAGCGCCGCGAGGCGGTCGCCGAGAGCGGCGCGCTGCGCGGCATCCGTCACGAGCTCGAACTCGAGGGCGAGAGCGTAGGCGGTGACGGCGTCGCTCATCATTCGCCCGGCCGGAGTCACGTACTCGGCGATGAAGGCCGCGCGGCTGCGCTCGGCGAGAGCGGCATATGTCGCGGCATCCGTCTCGTTCCCGAGCAGGCGTGCGGCATCCGCCACCTGCCGCAGCGACTGGGCGAGGTACGCCGAGGCGACGATGTCGGAATCGACCTTCGCCTTGCCGGGCTGGTCTGGCGGAGCGGCCGGATCGAGCCAGTCGCCGAGCTGCATGCGTCCAGCCCACAGGCCGCTGTCGCCGGCGTCGCGGAGGACCGCATCGACCCAGTCGCGCATGCTCGGGTACTGCGCGGCGAGCACCGCGCGGTCGCCGAAGCGCTCGAACAGCACCGTGGGCACGACGGTCGCGGCATCGCCCCACGCGGCGGGAGTCGCTCCGCCGGATGCGCCGAACCCGGGGAGCGCGGCGGGGACGACGAGAGGCACCGCTCCGTGGTTGCGCCCCTGCTCGAACGCGAGGTCGCGCAGCCAGGAGGTGAGGAAGCCGTCGCAGTCGTACAGGAAGCTCGCGGTCGGGGCGAACACCTGGATGTCGCCGGTCCAGCCCAGCCGCTCGTCGCGCTGCGGGCAGTCGGTCGGGATCGACAGGAAGTTGCCGCGCATGCCCCACACGACGTTCTCGTGCAGACGGCTCACCAGGGGGTCGGATGCCTCGAACCAGCCCGTGCGGGTCATGTCGGTGTGCAGCACCACGGCCTCGACGTCGGCAGGGGAGACGTCGAGGCCGGTGATCTCGGCGTAGCGGAAGCCGTAGAAGGAGAAGTGCGACTCCAGCACGTCGTCGTCGCCCGACAGATCGAAGGTCGCGGTCGCTGCGGCGTTGCGCAGCGGCCGCAGCGCGAGCTCGCCGTCTTCGAGGACTTCGGCGTGCCGGACGACCAAGCGGGTGCCGGCGGGTGCCGTGGCGCGGATGCGGAGGCGTCCGACCAGGTTCTGGCCGAAGTCGAGGATGCGGCCGCCCGATGGCGTCGCGATCACCTCGGCCACGGGGAGCGTCTGAATTCGTCGGACCGGCGGGGCGATGCGCGCCTCGGGCACCGGGACGTGCTCGAATCCGGGCAGGGCGGCGGCGCCCACGCGCGCCGGCGTCCACGCGGTCGCGGCGCGGCGCAGGTCCTGATGCTCCCCGGGGTAGATGCCGCTGTCGACGACAGGGCCGTCGCCCGCGGCCTGCCAGTCGGCGCCGGTCGCGGCGAGAGTCTCGACGACGCCGTCTGCGTAGGTCACGCGCAGCTGGGCGAGGAACGAGGGCTGGGTGCCGTAGAGGCGGTCAGTGAACGTGAAGAAGCCGTACTTCTCGGTGTACCAGGCGCCGGCGATCGTGGCGCTCAGGTCGTTCCTCCCCTGGCGGAGGAGGGCGGTGACGTCGACGGTCTCGTGCACGAGCCGATCACGGTAGGCCGTCCACCCGGGGGCGAGCACGTCGTCCGAGACCGGCGCGCCGTTCACCGCGGGCTCGGCGACCCCGAGGGCCGACCAGAACAGCAGCGCGCGTTCGACGGGCCGGTCGAGCGTGAACTCCGTGCGCACCTCGGCGGGCTGCGCCTCGCGCTCGGCGTCTGCCAGGCCGACCGGCTGGGCGATCCACTCGCCGTCGGCGAGGAACCCTGCCGACACGGTCAGCGGGGAGCTCCAGTCGGTCTGAGCACCGGACGAGGCGGTGACGCGCACGCGTACGTCCCGGCTGTCGCCGGGCGTGAGCGGCTCGAACGGCCACGCGACGAGTGCGCTGTCCGCCCCGTCGACGACGACCGACTGCACCCCGTCGGTGAGCTCCGCCGACGACTGCAGCCAACCGGCATCCGTCGTCGTGACGATCCAGCTCAGACGAGGCGTCGGCGTCGCGACGAAGGTCGTGTCGTCGCGCAGCTCCGCCTTCAGCGTCGCGATGCGAGCAGCATCCGTCATTCGTCGTCTCCTTCTGCGCTCCAGCTGAGCAGAGCGACGGCGCCGGTCACGGCGTACACGCCGATGACGCGGCCGGTGAACGACTCCGCGGTCTCGGATGCGAGGAACCGTCCGTCGACCTGGGCGAGATCGATGCGCTCGCCGCCGACCGTGGCGGCGAGGTGGAACACGTCGCTCGTGCGGGGGAATCCGCCGCTCCCCTCAGGGCGGCGCGAGTCGATGTGCAGGTCGACCACGCCGCCGGAGAACGGGGCCGTCCACTCCTGCACGAGGTCGGCGACGACGGCGCGTGCGATGATCACGCCGTTCCCCGCCTCGATCTCGACGTGGAAGCGCTCGTCGTAGCGCACGGCGAGGCCTCCTGTGCCGTCGCCGACGTCGATGCGCGCGGTCGTCGCGCAGGTCAGATGCTCCTGCCGCCGGCCGACGAAGACGGGCCGGGGGTCGTTCATGGTGCGGCCGTCGCCGTGCAGCACGATCGCGTCGGGACGGGCATCGAGATCGACGAGGGATGCCGGGGTGGCGCGCACCGCGATCCACTCGCCGTCGAGCTCGCGGGTCTCGGCGAAGTCGATGTCGACGCGGGTACCCGGACGCACGTTCAGCTGCACGGGGTCGATGGCCGGCCAGCCGTTCTCCTCCCAGCGCACCGCCGTCACGAAGGTCTCGCGCCCGAGAGCAGAGAACGCGCGCGTCATGCTCCGGGGGCGCACGCCGAGCAGCACGCACAGCCAGTCGCCGTCCGGACCGATCACGAGGTCGCCGTGGCCGGTGTTCTGGATCGGCCGGATCGTCGATCGTGCCGAGACCAGCGGATTCTGCGGAGCGGTCTCGAACGGGCCTTCCGGGGAGTCGCCGCGGGCGATCGACACCCCGTGCCCGCGTTCGGTGCCGCCCTCGGCGATCATGAGGTACCAACGGCCGTCGACCGCGTAGAGGTGCGGAGCCTCGGGGAACTGCCCGCCCGTGCCCGACCAGACCGAACGCGGCTCCTCAAGGGCGACGTGGTTCTCGAGGTCCACGCGCACCTGCTGGATGCCGAGGTGCTGACCCGCGCCCTCGCCGCCGAGGATCAGGCCCGAGAACGTGATGTAGACGGTTCCGTCCTCGCCCCACGCGATGTCGGGGTCGATGCCGTCGATGGAGCCAGAGCCGTCGTGCTTCAGGATCAGGTCGCCGTCGCTCCACGCCCCCGCGGCGTCGGTGGCGGTGAAGTGCAGCATGCCCCGGCCCATCGCGTCGGTGATGACGAGGTGGAACACGCCGTCGCGGTGCCGGATCGTCGGCGCCCACGCCCCGCCCGCGGTCGGCACATCCTCGACCGCGAGCTGACCGGGCCGAGTGGCGACGTGGCCGATGAGCTCCCAGTTCTCGAAGTCGGTCGAGCGGTGGATCGGGATGCCCGGCAGGTACTCGAAGGTCGACGTGGCCAGGAACCACTCGTCTCCCACACGGACGACCGAGGGGTCGGGGTGGAAGCCGTTGATGAGGGGGTTGTGCAGCGTGGTCATGCGCGGTGCCTTCCGGAGGCGGGAGAGGATCAGGAGAGGATGCGGCCGAGATCGCGGGCGAGCGCGACGGCGCGCGGGTCTGCGCCGCCGGGCCACGGACCGCGGGCGATGGTCCACGCGAAGGCGAGGCCGGTGTCGGGGTCGACGCAGGCGAGGGCGCCCATCGCTCCGTCGTGCCCGAAGGCGCGCGGGCCGCCGAAGGCGAGCTGCTGCGAGGGCTTCTGGAACACGATCGCGTGCGCGCGGTCGTGCTGGTGCAGCACCTCGTCGTAGCCGCGGATCTGCTGCTGCCCGACCTGCGACACGGTGTCGGCCGAGAGGAAGGGAGCGGCTCCGTCGACACCGGTCACGGCGGCCGCGAAGAGCCGGGCGAGCCCCCGGGCGGTCCCGGTGCCCGAGGTTCCGGGATGTCCGTATCGCCAGCTCACCGGGTCGCCGGCGAGGTCGATGGCGCCGCTGCGCGAGGCGAAGACGACGGGGCCGAGAGCCGAGGACGATGGCACAGTGGCGTCCGACACCGGTCGCACCATCGGCAGCAGCGGAATCAGGCGCTCCTCTTCGGATGCGGGGAGGCCGAGGTAGAAGTCGACGCCGTGCGGGGCACGGATCTCCTGCTCGTAGAACTCGTGCAGCGTGCGGCCGGTCACCCGGTAGACGAGCTCATCGCCGAGATTGCCGATCGTCAGGGCGTGATAGCCGAACGCGCTGCCGGGATACCAGAACGGCCAGCTCGCGGCGAGACGTTCAGCGGCGGCGTGATGATCCAGCAGCTCGTCGGCGGTCAGCGCGGGCGCCGCCTGCGGCAGGCCTGCCTGATGCGAGAGCAGCTGCCGCACGGTGACCGAGCCCTTGCCCTTGGCGGCGAACTCGGGCCAATAGTGAGCCACCGTCTCGTCGAGATCGAGCTCTCCGCGCTCGACGAGAAGGCCGACCGACAGGCCGAGCGTGTTCTTCGTGACGGAGTACGGCACGGTGGCGGAGTGCTCACCGAGGTGCGGGCCGCCCCAGGCATCGAGTACGGGAACACCCTCGAGGAAGGCGGCCACCTGGAACGACAGGTCGGCGTCGGAGGCGAGGAAGCCCTCGAGACGTGCGACGATCTCGGCGAGCCGCTCGTCGGCGCGCCCCTGAAGAGCGCCGGTCAGGTCGGAGAGAGTCATGCCTGCTCCCACTCGACGCTCAGCGGCAGCTCGGAGACCGAGGAGCCCACGCGCAGCGTGTAGGCGCCCGGCTCGACCACCCACTCGCCGGCCCAGTGCGCCAGACGTCGTGCCGGTACCGGCACGACCGCGGTGACGGTGCGGCCGGGCTCGGCATGCACGACGGCGAACCCGACGAGCCAGCGTGCCGGACGGTCGACCGTCGAGTCGGTGCGCTCGGCGTACACCTGCACGACCTGCTTGCCGGCGCGGGCGCCGGTGTTCGCGAGGGTCACCTCGACGCTGTCGCCGTGGCGCTGCGCCGTGCCCCACGACCACGTCGTATAACCGAGACCGTGACCGAACGGGAACGCGGGTCGGGCGCCGCTCCTGAGCCACGCGCGATAGCCGATGTGCAGTCCCTCGGAGTAGACGAGACGTCCTTCGACCGGGGTGACGTCGGTCACCGGCACGTCGGCCAGCGCGGCCGGCCACGTGGTCGGCAGGCGTCCGCCCGGCTCGGCGGAGCCGGTGAGCACGTCGGCGATCGCATGCCCGAACTCCTGACCGCCGAAGTAGCCCTGCACGATCGCGGCGACCTCGCCCGCCCAGGGCAGCACCACGGGGGAGCCCGCGTTCACGACCACGATCGTGGGCGTGCCGGTGGCGGCGACAGCGCGCACCAGATCGTCCTGTCGGCCGGGAAGGTCGAGGTCGACGCGGTCATAGCCCTCCGACTCCACCTTCGAGTTCGTGCCGACCACGACGATCGCGACCTCGGCCGCGCTCGCCGCGGCGGCCGCGCGGGCGATCAGCTCATCGGGATCGGTGCGCTCGGGGGCGATGCCCAGTGTGACGCTGAGAGCCCCGTCGAGGGCGCCGCGCGACTCGCGCGTGAACTCCGCGCGGAGGTCGACGGCGCGGCCCGCCTCGACGGACACCGCGGCCGTGATCGACGGCGGGTTCAGGAACGCGGCGCCCAGATCCGTGCCCTCGATCACGGGGACGTCGTCGAGCACGAGCTCGCCGTCGACGAAGACGCGACCCGGGTTGGCCCCGGCGAAGCCGAGCTGGATCTCGCCGCTCTCGGCCGGGGTGAACCGGGTCTCCAGCACGATCGTGCGGCTCGCGCCGATCGGCGCATCTCCGCCGAACCACACCAGCGCCGTGGCCCGGCGGTTCTCGGCGAACAGCTCGGTGCCCTCGGCGTCGTGGAACGAGACGCGCAGCCCCGGCTCCCCGGTCGCGGGGTTCACGATCGACTCGAGCGGGATCTCGGCGACGCCCTCCTGCACGACCGCGCCGATCTCGTAGCCCACCTCGGCACCGGGCAGAGCGGCGCGGATCGCGTCGAGCGGCGAGACGACCTTCTCTGGCAGCACCGTCGCCGATCCGCCGCCCTGCGTGCGGGCGTCCTTCGCGTTGTGGCCGATGATCGCGACCTTCGCCAGCGCGGACGCATCCAGGGGCAGCACGCCGCTGTTCTGCAGCAGCACGGTGCCCTCGATCGCGGCCTCCTTCGCGAAGGCGGGCCCGTCGAGCGGAGCGGGGGTGACGGCATCCGTTCCCTCCAGGGCGCCCACCCGCTCGGCGAGCAGCAGGATGCGCAGCACCTTGCGGTCGACGTCGGCCTCCTGCACGCGGCCGTCGCGAACGGCCTCGACCAGGTCGGCCCACGCCGGAGCAGGACCCGGCATCGCGAGGTCCTGCGCGGCGGCGGCGGAGTCGAGCGAACGGACGGCCGTCCAGTCGCTGACGACGACGCCGTCGAAGCCCCATTCGCTGTTCAGCGGGTTCTCGAGCAGATCGTTCTCGGTCATCGTCACGCCGTCGACCGAGTTGTAGGCGCTCATGACCGACCACGCACCGGCCTCGACGGCGCGCTCGAACGGCGCGAGATAGACCTCGCGCAACGTGCGCTCGTCGACCTCGACGTCGACCGTGAAGCGGTCGGTCTCGGAGTCGTTGGCGACGTAGTGCTTCGGGGTGGCGGCGACGCCGTTCTCCTGCATGCCGCGCACGTAGGCCGCGCCGAGCTCGGCCGTGAGCTCCGGGTCCTCGCTCAGACACTCGAAGTGCCGGCCGCCCAGCGGAGAGCGGTGCAGGTTGATGGTCGGGCCGAGCACGACGTCGACCCCTTTGCGGCGGGCCTCGGATGCTGCGGCCGCGCCATACCGGTAGGCGAGGTCGGTGTCCCAGGACGCTGCCAGCGCCGAGCCCGAGGGCAGGTTGAGCGAGGGCTCTCGCTCGTCCCAGCGCGGCCCGCGCACCCCGGCGGGGCCGTCGGAGAGCGTGAGCGCACGCAGCCCGATCTCGGGCAGCGGCACCGTCGTCCAGAAGTCGGCGCCCTGCACGAGGGCCGCCTTCTGCTCGAGCGTGAGCTTCTCGAGCAGGGGGCGGAGGTGGTCGGTCGAGGCGGTCATGCTGCGGCTCCTTCTGAGGCCTTCTGCGCGTCGATGAGCGCACGGCGGTCGGCGCGGCGCTTCTGCTGCGCGTCGGGATCGGGTACGGGAGCGGCGAGGAACAGCCGCTGGGTGTACGGATGCTGCGGGCGTGCCGTGACCTGGTCGCCGTCGCCGGTCTCGACGAGCTCGCCCCGGAACATCACGGCCACGCGGTGGCTGATGTGGCGGACGACCGCGAGGTCGTGCGAGATGAAGAGATAGGCGACACCGGTGCGCTCCTGGATCTCGATGAAGAGGTCGAGGACACGCGCCTGCGTCGACAGGTCGAGGGCCGACACCGGCTCATCGCACACGATGAGCTTGGGATCCAGCGCCAGCGCGCGGGCGATCGCCACGCGCTGGCGCTGCCCGCCCGAGAACTCGCGGGGCAGCCGGCGGGCAGCATCCGCCGGCAGGCCCACCCGGTCGAGCAGGTCGGTGACCCGCGCGAAGGCCTCTTTCGCGGCGACGCCGCGCGCGGTGAGGGGCTCGGCGAGGATCTGCGCGATCGTCATCGAGGGGTTCAGCGAGGAGTACGGGTCCTGGAACACGACCTGGATCTCGCTCGCGAGGCTGCGGCGCTCGCGGCGGTTCAGGTGCCCGATCTCGCGGCCGTCGTACTTCACCGAGCCACCCGTCACGGGAGCCAGACCCAGCACCGCTCGGCCAAGCGTCGTCTTGCCCGAGCCGGACTCGCCGACCAGGCCCACGGTCTCGCCGGGACGGATGTCGAGCGAGACGCCCTTGAGCGCGTGGAACGGCTGCGCGCGGAACCCCTTGCCCGGATAGGTGACGTCGAGGTCGGCGACCTCCAGCAGATTGGTCATGACCGGCCTCCTTCGGCGGTCACCGCGGTGGCTCCCGCGGTGATGAGCGGGCCGCGGGCCGGACCCTCGTCGAGGATCGCGTCCAGCAGCGACTGCGTGTAGGCGTGCGAGGGGGTGCGCAGGATCGTGCGGACGGGGCCCTGCTCGATGAACAGACCCTGCTGCATGACGGTCACCCGATCGCACAGATCGGCGACGACGCCGAAGTTGTGCGTGACCAGCAGCATCGCCATCTGGCGTTCGCTCTGCAGGTCGCGCAGGAGGTCGAGCACCTCGGCCTGCACCGTCACGTCGAGGGCCGTGGTGGGCTCGTCGGCGATGATGAGGTCGGGGTCGGTCGACACGGCGCCGGCGATCAGTACGCGTTGCGCCATGCCGCCCGAGACTTCGAACGGGTACGCCTCGAACGTGCGCCTCGGGTTCGGGATGCCGACGCGGTCGAGCAGCGCGAGCGCCTTCTCGGTCGCCTCCTTCTTCGACAGACCAAGGTGCGCGCGCAGAGGTTCGACCAGCTGGTATCCGATCGTGAACGAGGGGTCGAGGTTGCTCATCGGCTCCTGCGGGATGTAGCCGATGCGCTTGCCGCGGATGCCGGCGTAAGCCCGCTCCGAGGCATCCGCCAGCTGCGTGCCCTCGAAGTCGATCGAGCCGGCGGTGACCTGCCCGCCGCGGGGAAGCAGTCCCAGCACCGCGAACGCGGTCTGGGTCTTGCCCGAGCCCGATTCGCCGATCAGGCCGTGCACCTCGCCCTTGCGGATCTGCAACGAGACGCCGTGCACGACTTCGATGTCTTCGCCCTGCGTCTGCTGGTACCCGACCCGCAGGTCGGAGATCGTGAGGATCGGCGCGGCGTCGAGCGCGCGGGTGCGATCGTCGTCGGGGTGCACGATGGTGTCGCCGATCACCGGCAGCTCCGTCGAGTCCTCGAGGGCGTCGAGATCTCCGCCCGAGAGGCTGAGCGACGTCGTCACGGCGGCGATCGAGCCGGTCGCCGTGGTCACGGCACGACGGCGACGGCGCCGCACGACCGTGGTGCGCTCGAGCACGTCGCGCATGCCGTTGGCGAGCAGCGTGAGAGCGATCGCGGTGAGGGCGATCGCGAGCGACGGCCACACCATCAGCAGGGGCTGCTTGTAGATGTTCGCGAAGCCGTCGTTCAGCATGCCGCCCCAGGTGGGGACGCTCATGTCGCCGAGGCCGAGGAATTCGAGTCCCGACTGGATCGCGATCGCGATGCCGGTGATGATGGCCGACTGGATGATGATCGGCGCGCGGACCACCGAGAGGATGTGGCGGCCGATGATGCGCAGGTCGGAGAGGCCGGAGACGCGGGCGGCGTCGACGTAGAGTTCGCCGCGCACCCCGGTGACCGCTGCGTAGACCAGCCGGTAATAGGCGGGTGCGAGCAGGATGCCGAAGATGAACATCGCGAGCCACACGCTCGGGCCGAGCACGGTGCGCGCCGCGAGCAGCACGACCATGCCGGGCAGAGCCATCACCAGCGAGGTGATCCAGGACGCGACAGAGTCGAACCATCCGCGGTAGTAGCCCGCGATCAGACCCGAGATCACGCCGATCACGAGGGCGGTGACCACCGCGACGAGGGCGGCGGCCAGGGTGATCTGCGTGGCGGCGAGCAGCCGCGACAGCACGTCGCGGCCCGCGCTGTCGGCGCCGAGCGGGTGAGCTGCGCTGGGGGTCGCCAGCACGAGCTTGAGCGAGGCGACGTTGGGATCGAACGGGGCGATCCAGCGCCCGATGACGGCGACCACGATGACCAGCACGAGGAAGATCAGCGAGGCGAGCGAGACGGGGCGGCGGACGAGGCGGCGCATGAGCGAGGTCTTCATCGCCGGCGTCGGCACTGCCGTGGGTACTTCGATGGCGGTCATGAGAGTCGCACCTTCGGGTTGAGAGCGGCCTGCGCGAGGTCGATGACGAGGTTCACGATGAGCACGATCAGGGCGAACGCGATCACGACGCCCATCACCACGGGGATGTCGCCCTGGGTGGTCGCGGTGACCGTGAGCTGACCCATGCCGGGCAGGGCGAACACCTGCTCCACGATGACGGCGCCGCCGAGCAGTCCGATGAACTGCACGGCGAGCACGGCCAGGGCGGGGCCGCCGGCGTTGCGCAGCACGTGCTTGTACACGACGCTGCCGGAGGAGAGGCCGCGGGCGCGGAGGGTGCGCACGTAGTCGCGGGACATCGCGTCGATCACCGAGCCGCGCACCTGCTGAGCGACCGCCGCGATCGCCCCGATCGACAACGCGACGATCGGCAGCGTCACCGAGGTGACCCAGCCGCCGAACGAGTCGGTGATCGGGATGTAGCCGGTGGCCTTGAACCAGTGCAGGTTGATCGCGAAGAGCAGCACGAGGTACAGGGCGATGAGGAAGCCGGGGATCGCGAAGCCGATCACCGAGATGAACTGCACCAGCGCGTCGACCCAGCCGCCGCGGCGGGCAGCGAGCACGCCCAGCACGATCGCGAGGACGGCCGAGATGAGGGTGGCGCCGATCACGAGCGAGAGGCTGACGCTGAGGCGGCCCGACAGGCTCACCGAGACGAGCTGGCCGTTGAACCATGAGCGCCCGAGGTCGCCGGTGAGGGCGGAGGTGAGCCAGTCCCAGTACTGCACGGCGAGGGGACGATCGAGTCCCAGCTCCGCCGACTTCTGGGCGACGAGTTCGTCGGTGGCGTTCTGGCCGAGGATGCGACGCGCGATGTTCGCGCTGTCGAGGAAGAGGAGCCCGAACGTCACGATGGATATGACGGCGAGCAGGACGACGCCGGCGAGTACCCGGCGCACGATGAACATGAGCATGCTGCGCTCCTGTGTCTCAGAGGAATTCGGGATCCGGCCCGCCCGCGAGACGGGCGGGCCGGAGGGACCGGGTCAGGACTTCGGCGTGAAGTCGTAGATCGCGGGATAGGCGTTCGTCGGGAGCATCTCGACGGTCGTGTTCGCGTCGGTCGCGAAGCTGCCCTGCACTCGATAGAACGGGGCGAACCACGCCTGCTCGACGATGTACTTGTTGAGCTCCTTGGCGACGGACTCCTGCGTCTTCTCGTCGCCGAACTGGATCTGCGAGATGTACTCGTCGACCTTCGGGTCGTCGTATCCGAACGGGTTGAAGATCGCGGTCGGGGCGATCATGAACTGGATCAGCTGCCAGTCGGGGTTCTGCTCGAGAGCCATGAACGACGCAGCGTACTTCGGGGCCAGCAGATCGGCGATGAAGTTGTTGCCGGGGTCGGTGTACTCGACCTTGATGCCGACGTCGTTCAACTGCTGCTCGATGAGCGTGTACGTGCTGGCGCCCAGAAGCGTGGACGACGGCATCGACAGCGTGAGTCCGTCGGCGTAGCCTGCTTCGGCCAGCAGCTCCTTCGCCTTCTTCGGGTCGTAGGTGTAGTAGTCGTCGAGCTCGGGGTCGTACGCCGCAGACGACTTCGGGAACACCTGTGTGGTCACCGTGCCGTTGCCGGCCTGCAGCGCCTGCAGCAGCCCGTCGCGGTCGAACGCGTAGTTGAGCGCCTGACGGACGCGCACATCCGCGAGCGCCGGGTTCATGGTTCCCGCGCGGTCGAGCAGCAGCAGTCCCTGGAAGTCGAGCTCGTTGGCGTTCACGGTCCAGCCGGCGCCTTCCACCTCGGCGAGGTTGTCGTTGCTGGCGAGCTTGACGCCGTTGGCCTCGCCTGCCTTGATGGCGTTGAGCGATGCCGTGGCGTCGGCGAGCACGTTGATCACGAGCTTGTCGTAGTGCTGCACGTCCGGGTTCCAGTAGTCCGGGTTCTTCGTGTAGGTGTAGCTCGTGCCCGTGACGGTCGCCGCGGTGTCGAGCACGTAGGGGCCCGAGCCGATCGGGTTGGTGGCGAGATCGTCGTTGTCGAGCGACTCTCCGCTGCCGACGAGCCCCGGGTCGCGGGTGAGGTAGTTCAGCAGCGCCGGGTTGGGGGCGTTCAGGGTGATCACGACGGTGGCGTCGTCAGGGGCCTCGAAGCTGGCGACGTCGGCGAAGTAGTTCGCGTCGGGAGAGGTGCCGGATTTGAAGCGATTCAAGTTGTCCACGACGACCTGGGCTGTGAGCTTCGAGTCGTCCGAGAACGTGACGTCGTCGCGGAGGGTGAGGGTGAGCACCGTGTTGTCGTCGTTGTACGACCAGTCGGTGGCGAGCCAGGGTTCGATCGTGCCCTCGGGGGTGGCGAGGAGCAGCGTGTCGAACACGGCCTGGTAGTACGGTGCGCGGTTGCCCCATTCGGAGCCCGCGGGGTCGAACGTGGTGGGGGGCGTGATCGCACCCAGAGTGAGAGTGCCGCCACTTTCTTCTCCGGTGCCGCCGCCGTCGGTTGCGCCTGAGCAACCGGTGAGAGCGAGAGCGGCGATGGCGAGGGTGGCTGCTGTGGCCTTCCAGCGGAACATCATTGGTCCCTTCATCGGGTGGGCGATACCCCTGCGGATCGCCTCTGTCGAGCGAAGCTAGCAGCAAAAACGAGTGTCCGCTAGGTTTTTGGAAGAAAACCTAGCGCTTACTCGGAATTCGTTATAGAACGGTCATTGAGGGGGCCAGAGGAGAACCGCGACGAGGCGGAGAACTGGGATACGGTGACAGCGATGACGAACACCACCACGACGACGAAGGCACCGCGCCGAGCACGCGGCGAGTACGCCAAGACGCGCAAGAGGCGCGAGGCGATCCTCGACGCCGCTCTCGAGGTGTTCGCCGAGGGCGGCTATCGGTCCGGATCCCTGCGAGAAGTCGCTCAGCGGGTCGGCATCAGCGAGGCCGGCCTGCTGCACCACTTCCCGAACAAGGTCGCACTGCTCGAGGCCGTGCTCTCGCGCCGCGACGATCGCTCCCGTGAGATGGTGCCGCTCGACTCGGACGACCCCCATGCCGCGCTGCGGGGAGTCGTCGCCCTGGCCGCCTACAACGCGACGGTTCCCGGTGTGGTCGAGCTGTACTGCACGTTGTCCGCCGAGGCCACCGCCCCGGACCACCCCGCTCACGCGTACTTCACTCGTCGCTACGAGACCACCAGGGCCGCGTTCCTCAAGTCGTTCAGCACGCTCGGCAGCCAGGGGCGGCTGCGGCCGGGCGTCACACCGCGGCGAGCGGCCATCGTGCTCATCGCGCTGTGGGACGGGCTTCAAGTGCAGTGGCTGCTCGACCGCGACATCGTCGACATCGCCGACGCGCTGCACGAGTGCATCGATGCGCTCGCAGACGTCGACTGGACCGAACCGGGAGAGGCCTCCGACGCGGTCGCGGGCAGTGACGAGGACGCCGGATGACCCGCCTGCCTTTCGCCGACGGCTGGACGGTGGGTCCGAAGCTCGGCGCCTTCGAGGCGAAGGACGCCGACAGCGCTCCGGTCGCGGTGCACGTGCCGCACGACGCACTGCGAGACCTGCCCCGCTCGGTCGACGGCGGGCAGGGAGTGCACAGCGGGTACATCCCGGGCGGCGTGTTCGTGTACGCGAAGAGCTTCGACGTGCCGGACGACTGGCGCGACAAGACCGTGCGCATCGAGTTCGAGGGCGTCTACCGCGACGCCACGGTCTGCATCAACGGCGACTTCGCCGGGCACGAGGCGAACGGCTACGCCGCCTTCGTTATCGACGCCGACCCGTTCCTGCGCTTCGGCGAGACGAACACGATCACGGTCGAGGCCCGCGTGCACCGCGACAGCCGGTGGTACACCGGAGGCGGCATCTACCGACCCGTGCACCTGATCGTCGACGACCCCGTGCACCTCGCGCTCGACGGAACGAGCGCGACCTCGAGCGACATCGAGGCCGAGCGCGCGATCGTCGAGATCGCGACCACCGTCGAGAACGGCACCCGGCATACCGCAACCCGTCGGATCGCCTGGACGATCACCGACGACGACGTGGTCGCGGCATCCGGAGACTCTCCTGTCACCGTGCTGCCCGGTGAGACCGCCACCGCCCGCGTGCGGCTCGCTGTGCCGTCGCCGCGCCTGTGGGGCCCGGAGTCTCCGCACCGCTACCGCGTGCGGACGGTGCTGACGGATGCATCCGGCGAGGTGACGGATGAGGAGACCACTGCCTTCGGCATCCGCCGCCTGCAGCTCGACACCGTGCACGGACTGCGCGTCAACGGCGTGACGGTCGACCTGCGCGGCGCGTGCATCCACCACGACAACGGTCCCCTGGGTGCGGTGTCGATCGCGGATGCCGAGGACCGCCGCATCCGCCTTCTCAAGGCCGCGGGCTTCAACGCGATCCGCAGCGCGCACAACCCGGCGAGCCGTGCCCTGCTCGACGCGTGCGACGCGTACGGCATGCTCGTGATGGACGAGCTCACCGACGTGTGGACCCGGTCGAAGACCGTGTTCGACAGCTCGATCGGCTTCGACGAGCGCTGGCCCCGTGACGTCGCCGCTCTCGTCGCGAAGGACCGCAACCACCCGAGCGTCGTGCTGTACTCGATCGGCAACGAGATCCTCGAGCTGGCCACACCGCACGGCGCCACGTGGAGCCGTCGCCTCGCTGAGGAGTTCCGGCGCCTCGACCCCACGCGGTTCGTGACGAACGGCATCAACGGCATCATCGCGAATCTTGACCGCATGGCCGAAGCCATGGCCGAAGCGCAGGCGGCCGACCCGAACACGATGATGGCCGACATGGGCGAGCAGATGGCGCTCATGAACGCCTCGCAGCTGATCACGGACTCGACCGAGGAGTCGGCCGCCGTGCTCGACGTCGTCGGGTTCAACTACGCCGATTCCCGGTACGACCTCGACGCCGACCTCTTCCCGAACCGCGTGATCGTGGGATCCGAGACCTTCCCCGACCGCATCGCCTCGCTGTGGGCCGACGTCAAGCGCCTGCCGCACGTCATCGGCGACTTCACCTGGACCGGCTGGGACTACATCGGCGAGGCCGGGATCGGGCGCGTCGACTACACGGATGCCGAGGGCTACGAGCCGACCGGGACGGCGGGCCCTTTCCCGTACCTGCTCGCCGACTGCGGTGACATCGACATCACAGGTCTCAGGCTGCCCGCCTCGTACTACCGCGAGATCGCATACGGGCTGCGGGCTGAGCCGGCGATCGCCGTGCACCGTCCGCAGCACCACGGCCGCCCCGTCGCCAAGACGCCGTGGTCGTGGGACGACGTCGTGTCGAGCTGGTCGTGGGGAGTGCCCGACGGCTCTCCGGTCACGGTCGACGTGTACGCGCAAGCCGACGAGGTCGAGCTGATGCTCGACGGCGTCATGCTCGACCGGGTCGCGGTCGGCGAGCCGCGGCCGCTGATCGCGCGCTTCGAGACGGAGTACCGCCGGGGAGAGCTCACCGCGGTCGCCTTCGCGGGCGGTGCCGAGGTGGCCAGGACCTCCCTGCGTACTGCGGGCGCGCCCGTGCTGTCGGCGCGAGCCGAGTCGCCGTCGATCTCGGCGGACGGCCTCGGCTACGTGGAGATCACGATCGCGGATGCCGACGGCACGCTGCTGTGCGATGCCGATCGGCTCGTGACGGTGACGGTGTCGGGTGGTTCGCTCGCGGGCCTCGGATCGGCGCGGGCGCGCACCGAGGAGACCTTCGCGGGACCTTCCGTGACGACCTGTGACGGCCGCGCGCTCGCGATCGTGCGCGCGGATGTGGCGGCGACCGAGGCGACGGTGACGGTCACCGCCGAGGGGTTCGCTCCGGCATCCGCTGCCATCGCTGTGGAGTAGCCGGGCCGCGCGGGCGAGGTGCGCGTTGTGGTCGGCTCTTTCAGCGAGAGGCGGCAGTTGGGCGCACTTCGCTGTCTGCAACAGTGGGATGCCTCGGTTGGTCGCGCCTTGTGCGCGCCGGGGTGCGTGTTGTGGTCGCGTTCTCGGCGTGAGGCGCCAGTTGGGCGCACCCGGATGCGGGACGACGGGGCGCAGATCCCGGGCATCCGTGCGTTGGCACCGTCGTTCGCAGTCGGTCGCTGCGGCCCGGATCAGCCGCGCGGCTCGTAGCGGACCAGCTCGTGCGTCGCCGCGACGAGGGCCCGCAGCTCCTCGAGGGTCGCCGGAGCGGCGCCGAGCGCGCGGCCCTGAACCAGCACGTTGCCGAGCGCGGTGGCCTCGACGGGGCCGGCGAGCACGGGCAGATCCGCGCGGTCGGCCGTGGCCTGGCAGAGCAGCCGGTTGAGCGATCCACCGCCCACGACGTGGATGCAGTCGATGTCGCGCCCGGCGAGGGCAGATGCCGTCTGCACCGCGTCCGCGAAGGCCGCGGCGATCGATTCGACGATGCTGCGCGCGAAGGCGGGACGCGAATCGGGCGTCCGGTCGCCGAGGAGTGCCGCGATGCGGCGGGGCATGTCTCCCGGCGCACTCAGCGAGGGGTCGTTCGCGTCGAAGAGCGGGATATCGCCGGCCACCGCGGATGCCGCCGCGAGCAGTTCCGGCAGATCGATCGCCGTGCCGTCCTCGGTCTCCCATGCGCGAACGCTCTCGCTGAGCAGCCAGAGCCCTGACACGTTGTGGAGGAAGCGGTAGCGCCCGTCGACGCCGAGCTCGTGGGTGAAATCCGCGTCGCGCGCGGCATCCGTCACCTGCGGCTCACGCAACTCGAGGCCGACGAGTCCCCAGGTGCCGCACGAGATGTACGCAGAACCGGCGCTCGAGAGCGGGACGGCGACGACGGCGGAGGCCGTGTCGTGCGACCCGACGGCGATCACGGGCAGTTCCTTGCCGATGCGTTCGGCCAGATCTGGGCGCAGGGCGCCGATCACGGTGCCGGGGTCGACGAGAGGCGGGAGGATGCCGGTCGGGACGCCGATCCGCTCGGCGAGTTCAAAGTCCCACGCCGAGGTCTCCACGTTCAGCAGACCGGTCGTCGAGGCGTTCGTGTGTTCGGCGACAGCGACGCCGGTGAGCAGGAAGGCGATGAGGTCGGGGATCAGCAGGGCCGTGTCGGCATCCGCCGTCCTGCCGTCGGCGCGGTACTGGTACAGCGTGTTGAAGGGCAGGAACTGCAGACCGTTGCGGCTGTACAGCTCATCGAACGGCACGCGCGCGTGCACCTCGGTCACCCCGCGTTCGCTGCGACCGTCGCGATAGTGGAACGGCTCGGCGAGCAGTTCACCGTCGCGCAGCAGACCGTAGTCGACGGCCCACGAGTCGATGCCGATGCTCTCGATCGACGGTTCCCGGCGCACGGCCTCGGTCAGCCCCGCGACGACGTGCTCGTACAGCGCCTCGAAGGCCCAGTGCAGGCCGTCTTCGCGTTCGACCGGGCCGTTCGGGAACCGCGACACGAGTTCGAGGTCGAGCACGCCCTCGCCGATCCGGCCGATCATGACCCGTCCGCTGGTGGCGCCGAGGTCGACGGCGGCGACGGCGCGCGTACTCATCGCAGGAACGCGGCGGCGACGCCGGAGTCGACCGGGATGTGCAGGCCGGTGGTGCGGCTGAGCTCCGGGCCGGTGAGCACGAACACGGCATCCGCCACGTTCTCGGGAACGACCTCGCGCTTGAGGATCGTGCGGTTCGCGTAGTACTGGCCGAGGTCCTCTTCTGCCACACCATAGGTCGCGGCGCGGTTGGCGCCCCAGCCGGAGGCGAAGATGCCCGAGCCGCGCACCACGCCGTCGGGGTTGATGCCGTTGACGCGGATGCCGTACTCGCCGAGCTCGACCGCGAGCAGCCGCACCTGGTGCGCCTGGTCGGCCTTCGTCGCGGAGTACGCGATGTTGCTCGGGCCGGCGAAGACCGAGTTCTTCGAAGAGATGTAGATGATGTCGCCGCCGAGCTGCTGCTCGATCAGCACACGGGCCGCAGCCTTCGAGACGAGAAACGAACCCTTCGCCATGACGTCATGCTGCAGGTCCCAGTCCTTCTCGGTGGTCTCCAGCAGCGGCTTCGACAACGACAGGCCAGCATTGTTCACGACGAGGTCGACGCCGCCGAACGCCAGCAGGGCCTCGTCGATCGCAGCCTGCACGGCATCCGCATCCGCCACGTTCGCGGCGACGCCGATCGCGACATCGGTGCCTCCGAGCTCAGCGGCGGCGGCCTGCGCCTTCTCGAGGTCGAGGTCGGCGACGACGACGCATGCGCCCTCGGCCGCGAGGCGCACGGCGATCGCCTTGCCGATGCCCGATGCGGCGCCGGTGACGAAGGCGATGCGTCCCTGGTGCGACTTCGGCTTCGGCATCCGCTGCAGCTTGGCCTCTTCGAGCGCCCAGTACTCGATGCGGAACTTCTCGGCGTCGGAGATGGGGGAGTAGGTCGACAGCGCCTCGGCGCCGCGCATGACGTTGATCGCGTTGACGTAGAACTCGCCGGCGACGCGGGCGGTCTGCTTGTTCGCGCCGTAGGAGAACATACCCACGCCGGGGATGAGGACGATGAGCGGATCGGCCCCGCGGATCGCGGGGGAGTCGGCGGTCGCGTGCGCGTCGTAGTAGGCCTGGTAGTCGGCGCGGTACTCCTCGTGCAGCTCGTGCAGGCGCGCGATCTGCTCCTCGACGGATGAAGTGGCCGGAAGATCGAGGATCAACGGTTTGACCTTGGTGCGCAGGAAGTGGTCAGGGCAGCTCGTGCCGAGCGCGGCGAGTTCGGGCGCACGTTCGGAGGAAAGGAAGTCGAGCACGACGTCGGCGTCGGTGAAGTGGCCGACCTGCGGCTTGTCGCGTGAGGCGATGCCGCGGATCGTCGGGGCGAGGGCGGCGGCGCGCTGACGGCGCTCGATCTCGGGCAGAGCCTCGAATCCCGCGCGCACGGCGCCAAACGGCTGTGCCGTGCCGTGCTCGGCGATGTAGGCGGCCGCGGTGTCGATGATCCAAAGCGAGTTGGCCTCGGCCTCTTTGCTGGTGTCTCCCCAGGCGGTGATGCCGTGACCGCCGAGGATCGTGCCGATCGCCTGCGGGTTGCGGGCCTTGATCGCAGCGATGTCGAGCCCGAGCTGGAAGCCGGGACGGCGCCACGGCACCCAGACGACCTTGTCGCCGAAGATCGTGGCGGTGAGCTCCTCGCCGTCGGCGGCGGTCGCGATCGCGATGCCGGAGTCCGGGTGCAGGTGGTCGACGTGCGCGGCGTCGACGAGCCCGTGCATCGCCGTGTCGATCGACGGGGCGGCTCCCCCCTTGCCGTGCAGGCAGTAGTCGAACGCCGCGACCATCTCGTCTTCGCGCTCGACGCCGGGATAGACGTCGACGAGCGCGCGCATGCGGTCGAGGCGCAGCACGGCCAGCCCCTGCTCCGTGAGAGTGCTCAGGTCTCCACCGGAGCCCTTGACCCAGAGCAACTCGACCAGCTGCCCCGTGACCGGATCTGTCTCGGTGCCCTTGGCCGAGGTGTTGCCGCCGGCGTAGTTCGTGTTCTTCGGGTCGGCGCCCAGGCGGTTGGACCGCTCGATGAGAGCGGCGGCGGTGGGATTCGTCATCAGATGCGTCCTTAGTCGAGGTTCGAGATCGGCGCGCTCAGGCGCCCCAGCCGGCCTGCACGCCGCCCACGCGGTCGGTCGCGATCTCGGCGAGGTAGCCGGAGTCGGCGAAGGCCTTCATCGGGTCGCCGGGGAGGCCGCGGCTCTCGCGCCACTCTGCGAGGGCGGGGCGGACGTCGGTGTAGAACGCGTCCATGAAGAGGCGGTGGGCCTCGAGCACGTCGCCGGAGCGCTGTGCGACGGCGAGTGCCTCGCGGTCGAGGAGCAGTGCGCGTGCCGTCATCTCCTGCACGTTCAGCACCGAGCGGATCTGCCCGGGGATCTTGTCTTCGACGTTGTGGCATTGGTCGAGCATGAAGGCCACGTCGGGGTTGTTCAGCCCTCCGCCCCGGATGACCTCGACGATGATGCGGAACAGCTGGAACGGGTCGGCCGCGCCGACGATCAGGTCGTCATCCGCGTAGAAGCGCGAGTTGAAGTCGAACGATCCGAGCTTGCCGAGGCGCAGCAGCTGCATGACGATGAACTCGATGTTCGTGCCCGGCGCGTGGTGACCCGTGTCGAGGCAGACCGACGCCTTGTCGCCGAGGGCCGCGACCTGCGCGTAGGACGTGCCCCAGTCCGGCACGTCGGTGTGGTAGAACGCCGGTTCGAAGAACTTGTACTCGAGAACCAGTCGCTGCTCGTCTCCGAGTCGCGCGTAGATCTCCTGCAGCGACTCGTGCAGTCGATCCTGACGGCCGCGCATGTCTGCCTGGCCGGGGTAGTTCGACCCCTCGGCGAGCCAGATCTTCAGGTCGCGCGACCCCGTCGCATCCATCACGTCGATGCAGGCGAGATGGTGATCGATGGCCTTGCGTCGCACCGCGACGTCTTCATGGGTGAGGGCGCCGAACTTGTAGTCGTCGTCCTGGAACGTGTTCGAGTTGATCGTGCCGAG
This sequence comes from Microbacterium natoriense, assembly GCF_030816295.1. NCBI lineage: Bacteria > Bacillati > Actinomycetota > Actinomycetes > Micrococcales > Microbacteriaceae > Microbacterium > Microbacterium natoriense. The sequence continues at coordinate 1,258,424 of NZ_JAUSXV010000001.1, forward strand.
CGAGACGCCGAGGTCCTCGGCATGACGGCGCAGGTCGTCGAAGGAGTCCACGAGATCCCACGGGATGTGCAGCGCGACCGAGGGGGCGAGAGCCGTGTACCTGTGCACCTGCGCGGCATCCGCGATCTTCTCGAAGGGGTCGCGCGGCGTTCCCGGCGTTCCGAACACCTTGAAGCGGGTGCCGGAGTTGCCGAACGCCCAGCTGGGCAGCTCGATCGCCTGATCCGCGAGGGCGGACTGGATCTCGGGGGTGAGGACGGACATCGTCACTCGCTTTCTGTGATGGTGTCGATTGCGGACAGCTGTGCCGCGAGGTTGAACACTTCGATGAGGGGTGCTGCGGCCTGATCGGGGCGTCCGGTGAGATCGACGAAGAAGCGGCTCATCTCCGATTCCCACCGTGCGGCAGTCTCGGACGCAGCGAGGTACGCCTGTGCGGCGGCATCGTCGTCTGTCTCGTAGTAGCCGACCAGCATGCCGTCGTCGCCGAGGAACAGCGAGTAGTTGCGGCGACCGGACGCCGCGATCTCGGCGAGCATCTCGGGCCAGACGGGGCAGTGGCGTGCACGGTACTCGTCGAGTAGCTCGGGGCGCACCTGCAGTCGGAAGCACACGCGGGACGTGGTTGACATCGGTGACGATCCTCCAAGGACGATTTGAATCGTTTCAAGAATACGGATGACGAGTGCCGTGCGCAACCTGGGCCTCCCGAGAAGAGGTCAACCGCGCGAGAACAGGATGTTTCTCGCGCGTGCGTCCTGTTCTCGCGCGGTTGACCTATCGGCGGGTGATGCGGCTCCAGGTGCCAGGGGCGAGGGCGACGGATGCCGCATCCACCGAGAACGCGCGCTCGATGCGGTCCAGGTTCGCGACGAGCACCGTGTCCGCATCATCGCGCCGCGAGCCGATGGCCCAGATGAGTCCGTCCGGGCTCGGACCGGTGAGCAGCTCTCCGCCGGCCAGGGCCTCGAGCGCGGCGATGGCCTCTGCGGCGGGCGTGCCCTCGAGGCCGCGCGGACCGGTCGTCTCGAACCAAGACAATGTGGCGACCCCCGGCACGGCCGATGCGGCAGCGCTCGCGACGACCCAGGCGGCGAGTTCCGCCGATGTCTGCCTCTCGTCCACCGCGCCGGTGAACTGTGCACCGTATCCCTTCGACAGGTCCGCCCTGTCAGGGCCGGGCTCGGGCGTCGTCGCGACGTTGTTGAATCGCGGTCGCAGCGAGACCGGTCCGATGTGCACCGGCCGCCCGTCGGCGATCCGCACGCTCTGCTCTGCGATCAGACGCTGCACGGCGACCGCCTCGACGAGCTGCTCGGTGTCGAGCGCATGGAACAGCGGAGTCGTGTTCACGACGATGCCGTCGACCTCACGAGGGATCCGCGCCTGCTCTCGATTTAGCTCGGTGAAGTGCGAGCGGGAGCCGGCGAGCAGCGGTGCGTGCACGCGGGCGGTGGCGAGTGCGGCGCGCGTCGCGCCGAGGAGGCCTGCCGTCGTGATGTGCTCGTCGCTGTCGAAGGGCGTGATGCGGAGCACCTCGACCTCGGACAGCGCGGCTGCGGCTGCGGAGAGCTCCTGGGCGGTTCCGCGCGTGACCAGCCGAACGTCGAGTGGTCGCCCGTCGGTGGCGGCGCGTGCGAGTGCGGCAGGCCAGGTCGGCGTCGTGAGGTCGAGCTCGACCACGCGGAACGCCCCGAGATCCGCCGCTGCCACGGGGTCGGGCGCTGTCGACGCCTCGACGCCGATCGCGGGGAACGCGCCGGCGGGGCGCAGCTCGATCACGTCGGCGCCGATTGCGCGCGTACCCCTCTGCGCGCAGCTCGCGCGGATCGTGATCGACTGCCGCACGGCTTCACCGGCATCCACCCGATAGGGGTACGCAAGAGCGAGCGGGCGACTGTAGGTCTTGAACGAGGCGTCCGTCCAGTTGCGCTGGTCCTCCATCTCGAAGACATCGCCGTGGAAGGCCAGCACGACGTCGTTGAGGCGCAGTTCGCGGATGTCTCGGATCGGCTGGTGCGGGCTGATCGCTTCGGGGAAGACGACGTCCTCGGCTGCACCGTCGGTGTGCACGACCACGGCGGGGCGTCCGGAGTCGGACGCTGGATGCAGTGCGACGAGACCGACGCGGCAGGCGTCGAAGCCGATCTGGTTCACGCCCGCCCAGGCGATCATGAGCTCGCCGCCGTGCACCGTCGCGCGCAGTGTCGAGTCGAGGAGCGTGCCGAGCCCCTCGTGCCGCAGCGACACCGTGAGCGCGTCGGGTTCGGCGGTGACCGCTGTCACCAGCACCGGAACCGTCTGCCAGCCACGAACGCGAACTGCGGCACGCACTCCGCGCAGGACGATCGCGTCGTGATGGCGGATCTCGGCCAGCTCGTCGCCGCGGAGTTCGAGGCTCCACTCGCCTGCCGACCACGCGATCGCGTCGGTCCGCCACCACGATGCGTTCACAGCGACGTCATGCCTCCGTCGACCTGGAAGGTCGCGCCCGTCGCGAAGGAGCCGTCGTCGCTCGCGAGGTAGACCATGATGCCCGCGACGTCGGCCGGGGTGCCTGCGCGGCCGATCGGGATGCGGCTGATGATCGCCGCGCGGGACTCGGGGTCTTCGCTGATCGCGGCGACGAGCGGCGTCTCGGTGTAGGCCGGCTGCACGGTATTCACCCGTATGCCGCGATCGGCATAGGCGGCGGCGACGGCCCGGCCGAGACCGTGCATCCCCGCCTTCGACGAGCTGTAGGCCGTGAAGTCCTTGCCTTCTCCGTTGACCGCCGTGGGGCTGCCGGTCAGGATGATCGACCCTCCGCCGAGCTTCAGCATCGTCCGCACCGCGTACTTCACGGTCAGGAAGGTGCCGGTCAGGTTGATGTCGATCGTGCGCTTCCACACGTCCAGGTCGAGGTCGGCGATCGGCGCATCCTGGCCGAACAGCTGCACGCCGGCGTTGGCGACGACGACGTCTGGTGCCCAGCCGGCCTCTTCGACCTCGGCGAAGGCCGCGGCGACCGCGGTCTCGTCGGAGATGTCCATCGTGACGGCGCGTGCGCTCGCGCCGATCGCGGCTGCAGCCTCGGCCGCACCTTCACTGTTGCGGTCGGCGAGGATGACGCGGGCGCCCTCGTTCGCGAAACGCTGTGCGACCGCCAGGCCGATGCCCAGGGCGCCGCCCGTGACGAGGGCGGTCTTTCCGTGAAGTCGTGTCATCTCTCAGCGCTCGATGTGGTCCAGGTGCAGCATCCGGGCGAGGTTCTTGTCGAGCTCGTCATCCTGGAAGATCTTCTTCCAGTCCTCCTTGATGATGCTCTCACGTCCGTAGTCCATCGCGATCAGGCAGGCGTCCGAGAACGGGTTGTCTCCGCGGAGCCCGTTCGCGAGCGCGACCTGGGTGTGCCCGTAGAGGATGCTGCGGGCCGCCGCCTCGGGGACGCCCATGGTGTTCACGGTCTCGTGCAACGCCTCGTTGAGCAGCGCGCCGATCATGCAGGCGACCGTCTCGACCAGCGTCGGCTCGAGCTGGGCGAGTTGCTTGATCGTGACCCAGTGCACGTCGATCACGGGAGCATAGATCGCGCGCACGGTCGCCTCGACGATGGCCTTCTTCGCCTGGTCGTCGGACTCGATCGCCGCGATCGCGTCCTGCGGCGCGGCGATCCCGCCGAAGGTGTCGGCCCACTGCTCCGGCGTCTCGCGCTGCAGGAAGATCGAAGGGTGGCACGGGTGCGCCACGGCCTGGATGACGTCGTCCCGTGTGGTGAGCAGGCCCGCATAGGCCGCCGCGGGGTCGAGGGTCAGGACGATCGCGCCGGAACGCAGCTGCGGCACGAGTTCGGCCGTCACGGGACCCAGTGCCAGGTCGGGCACAGCGAGCACGACGATGTCGGCGTCGGCGACCGCGGTCGCGGCATCCGTGAGCTCGCGACCGGCGTCGATCGTGCGCTGCCGACCCGCGGGTGAGTTCTCGACGTACCAGACCGTGTGCGCGGTCTTCACGAGGTTGTCGGACACGCGCATGCCCATCTTGCCGCCCGCGCCGATGACGGCGATCTTGTACGTTGCCGCGCCTGTCGAAGGGGTTGCCGAGCTTGTCGAAGTATCGCTCATGATGTGCTCCTCAGATGTTCGAGAGTGATGCGGGTCCATTCCCGCTCGGTTCGGATGGTGGTCTCGGCGTCGCCCTGCCAGGGCAGCCAGTGCTCGACGATCTCGTTGATCTCGCGTTCACGAGGTCTGATCGTGGTGAGTAGATGGGGGTAGTCGTGAAGCCCGGTTCCCATGGCGGCGCCGGAGTACGTGAACCCCACCCAGCCGTCCTGCCGGGCGAAGGCGAAGTCCTTGACGTGCACGTTCTTGACGAAGGGTGCGGCGAGCTCGACGCACGTGCGCGGCTGCTCGAGGCGGGCGACGACGTTCGCCGGGTCGAGGCAGATGCCCAGCCGTTCGCTGCCGACTCTTTCCACGAGACCGACGAGATCGGCGGTGCCGACCTGCTCGTACGTCTCCAGCGCGAGGTCGATCCCTGCGGACTCGAAGGAGCGGATGCTGCCGCGCAGCCAGTCCTCGGCCTCGTCGAGCGTCGGTCGCGACTCGGGGCCGTAGAGCATGCTGCGCACCAGACGGGCGTCGAAGACCTCTGCGAGCTCCAGGAGGTGCCGCAGATGCTCCGGCGCCACCCCTTTGGTGCCGAGTTCGATCGTGAGCCCGAGCGCGCTCGCGGCGGAGGCCGCGTTGCGCAGCTCTGCCGCGCTCATCCACTCGAGGGGGCCGTAGTCGCAGATCTGGAACAGGTCGACGCCCTGCGCTCGAGTGTCTTCGAAGGCGCCGATCAGGGTCAGCGGTTCCGGCACCCGGTCGGAGTGCTGCCAGAAGTACGAGTACGTGCTGAGGCCGATCATGCGTCGGCTCCGTCGGGGGCGTCGACAGGCTCCGCGAGCCCGCGGGGTTCCTGAGCAACTCTGCTGGCTCCCTGAGCAACTCTGCTGGCTCCCTGAGCAACTCTGCTGGGTCCCTGAGCAACTCTGCTGGGTCCCTGAGCCTGTCGAAGGGCGGCCAGTTCTGCTGCTTCGTCGACCACACGCAGGAGGGCGTCCGGCTCGTGGGCGAAGCGCCCGAGGAACACGCCGTCGACGGCGTCGCCGAGCGAAGTCAGCAGCCCGGGACCTGCGGCCCCGCCGTAGATCACGGCGGAACCGGTGCGGTCGGCATCCGTGTTCACCGTCTGACGGAGTGCCGCGGCGACCACTCGGATGTGTTCGTGCCCTGCGGGCTTGGGGGCGCCGATCGCCCACACGGGCTCGTAGGCGACGATCACGGCGCCGGCATCCGCCCCCTCGAGCGCGGAGCGCAGCTGAGCGACGGCCACGACCGCGGCATCGGCGGGGCTCAGCCGCTCGGTCTCTCCGATGCAGAGCAGCGGAGTGATACCCGCGCGCAGGGCGGCGCGGGTCTTCGCCGCGGTGACCTCGTCGGTCTCGCCGTACAGGCGGCGGCGTTCGGCGTGACCGATCTCGGCGATCGTCGCGCCCACCTCGGCCAGCTCGGCGGCGGACACCTCGCCCGTGAAAGGGCCGGAGTCCTCGGCCGAGACGTCCTGACCGCCGATGCGCACGGCGGTCCCGGCGAACGCGCTGACGGCGGGGAGCACCTGCAGGTACGTGGGCGTGACGAAGAGTTCGACGGCGCCGCCGCGGACGGCGGCGTGATCGCGCACCCTGGCGGCGACCGCGTCGAACCAGGAGCGCGCCCGCTCGTGCCCGAAGTACATCTTCAGGCTCACGCCGACGGTGACCTGCGACATCAGCAGGATCCGGTGCTCTCGTAGGCGTCGATCACGGCCACCTTGTCGGCGCTCGCGCTCGAGGTGTCGAAGCGGTAGGTGAGCCACTCGCGCACGAGCCGGCGGGCGAGCTCGATGCCGACGACCCGCTGACCCATCGTGAGGATCTGCGCGTTGTTCGAGAGCACTCCGCGCTCGACCGAGAACGAGTCGTGAGCGGTGACCGCGCGGACGCCCGGCACCTTGTTCGCGGCGATCGCGACGCCGAGGCCCGTGCCGCAGATGAGCAGAGCGCGGTCGGCCTCGCCGGCTGCGACGAGTTCGGCGGCGGCGATCGCCACACGGGGATAGGCGGTGTGGCCGTCGGCATCAACGCCCACATCGATGACGGATGCGACGCCGTCGCTGCTCTCGAGGTCCTTCTTGAGGATCTCCTTGTAGTCGAATCCGGCGTCATCGCAGCCGATCACGAGGCGGAGCTGGTCGGTCATGGGGGTGTCCTATCGATTGTCGGGGGTCGCAGAGCCCGCGCCCTGGGTCGCTGAGCTTGTCGAAGCGTCGGCGAGCAGGTCGCCGAGAGCAGTGGTGATCAGCGCGAAGGAGAACGCGCCGGGGTCGGGGGTGCCGATCGCGTGCTCGCCGTGCGTGCGTGCACGACCCATCCGCGGGAGAAGGTCGGCGCTGGCCTGAGCCGCACGGGTGGCGGCGGCCGCGGCGCTCGTCCATGCGTCGACGAGGCGTGAGCCGTCATCGAGAGCCGCGGTCAGCGTCGTGGTGAACGGCACGAGGGCGTCGACCATGGTCTTGTCGCCGACCTCGGCCTTGCCGTAGGTCTGCACGCCCCGCACTCCGTCGGCGACACCAGCGGCGAGGGCCGCGGCATCCGGGCTCCCCAAGTCTCCCAGATGCGAGGCGACGGCGTTGAGGATGACGCCCCAGAGCGCTCCCGAGGTGCCGCCGGCCCTGTCGGCCCAGGCGTCTGCCGCACGCTGCAGGGCGGTCTGCGCGCCGGCACCCGCCTCGACTGCAGCCGTGCCGGCGGCGAGAGCCGCGTGCGAGCCGCGCTGCATGCCGATGCCGTGGTCGCCGTCACCGGCGATCGAGTCGATGCGGCCGAGTTCGTCGACGTTGTCGTCGATCGTCCGCACGATGACCTCAAGGGCCGCGCGCACGTGTTGCGCGATCGACTGCGACTCCTCGTCGCCGGGGACGATCAGGTCCTCGGCCGCGGTGATCTCGACGGCCACCGCCTGGGCGGCCGCGACGACCGATCCGCGGCGGTAGGCCGGCGCGTCGACAGGAGTGTCCCAGAGACGCTCGAGCTCTTCGTCGAGCCAGAACAGGGTCAGCGAGGTGCCGGCCATGTCGAAGCTCGTGCAGTACTCGCCCACGTGCGGGTCGACGATCACGGCCCCCGCCTCCGTCAGCAGTTCGGCGATGCGCCGGTAGACGACGAACATCTCCTCGTACTTCAGTGAGCCGAGACCGTTGAGGATGGGAACGACGCGGGCACCCGCGACAGCGACGCCGTCTGGTACTTCGGCCAGGAGCCTGTCGACCAGGAGCGCTGCGAGCTCGTCGGCCGTGGGGATGCCGGTCTCGTCTACGCCAGGCTCGCCGTGGATGCCGAGGCCGATCGCCATGCGGCCCTCCGGCACAGTGAACAGCGGGGCAGGGGCGCCGGGCAGCGTGCAGCCCGTGAAGGCGACGCCGAATGAGCGGGTCCGCTCGTTCGCGAGCGCTGCGACCCTGGTCACCTCGTCGAGGTCGTAGCCGGCCTCGGCCGCGGCGGCGGCTGCGCGGAACACGGTCAGATCGCCCGCGATCCCGCGGCGCTTATGCTTCTCGGCGGACGCGGCGCTGAAGATGTCATCGGTCACGGTGACGGTCTGCGCGGGGATGCCCTCTGCGCGCAGCCTCTCCTGAGCCGCGTCGAAGTTCAGCACGTCGCCGGCGTAGTTGCCGTAGCTGAAGAACACGCCGGCCCCGCGGTCGGCGGCCTTCGCGACCGCATACACCTGCTGCGTCGAGGGCGAGGCGAAGAGGTTGCCCATCGCGGCGCCGTGGGCGAGGCCCTGCCCGACCAGGCCGCCGAAGGCCGGGTAGTGACCGGATCCGCCGCCGACGACCACGACCACCTGCCCCTCGGGCACGACCGTGCTTCGGACGACGCCGCCGGGCACGCGCCGCACGGAGCGAGCGTTCGCGGCGACGAAGCCCTCGATCATCTCGTCGGCGAAGTCGGCGGGATCGTTCCACAGGCGGGTCACGATGCGACCTCTTCGACGAGCGCCGGGGCGGTCGTGCGCTGGCGGGAGAGGACGACCATGAGGACGGCCGAGAGCAGCATGAACCCGCCGACGATGAACATCGGGATCTCGTAGCCGCCGGTCCAGTCGTGCACGGCGCCGGTGATGTACGGGGCGCTGAAGCCCGCCAGGTTGCCGATCGTGTTGATCAGGGCCACCCCGGCTGCCGCGGCGACGCCGGTGAGGAACTGCGTCGGCAGCGTCCAGAAGTTCGGCAGAGCCGCGAAGATCGCGCAGGCGGTGATCGTGATGACGGCGATCGTGGCGGCGGGGGAGCCGGCGAACAGGGCGAGCGGGATCGAGACGGCTCCCGCGATGGCCGGCGCCGCGATGTGCCAGGTCTTCAGGCCCCGCTTGCCGGCATCGCGCGACCAGAAGTACATCACGATGGCGGCGGGGAGATACGGGATCGCGGTGATCAGGCCCTTCTGCACGACGTCGTACGTGACGCCCGACTGGGCCTGGAAGCCCTCGATGATGGTGGGCAGGAAGAACGCCAGCGAGTAGAGGCCGTAGATGAACCCGAAGTAGATGAACGACAGCATCCACACGCGTCCGCTCGAGAACGCGAAGCGCGCGGACACGTGCTTCTGCTCGGCGCCGGTGGCGGCTCGTTCGGCCTCGAGGGCGCCGGTCAGCCAGGTCTGCTCCTCGGCGGTCAGCCACTTGGCGTCGGATGGTTTGTCCTTGAGGTAGAACCACGCGATGACGCCGACGATGATCGCGGGGAGCGCGACGCCCATGAACATGAAACGCCAGCCCTCGAGACCGAAGAACGTGCCGTGCTGCTGGATCAGCGCGCCGGCGAGCGGGGCGCCGATCACGGTGGTCAGGGGCTGTGCCAGGTAGAACAGCATGAGGATGCGGCCGCGGTACTGCGCGGGCACCCAGAGGCTCAGGAACAGGATCGCCCCGGGGAAGAAGCCGGCCTCGGCCACTCCGAGGAGGAAGCGGAGCCCGATGAGCTGCTCGAAGTTCTGCACCCACGTGAACAGCAGCGCGACGATGCCCCAGCTCACCATGATGCGGGCGAGCCAGCGGCGGGCGCCGAAGCGGTGCAGTGCGAGGTTCGACGGCACCTCGAGAAGGATGTAGCCGATGAAGAAGACGCCTGAGGCGAAGCCGAACTGAGCTGCGCTCAGACCCAGGTCGTCGTTCATGCCGTTCGGCGACGCGAAGCCGATCGCGGTGCGGTCGAGGTAGTTGATGAAGAACATCAGTGCCACGAAGGGCACGAGGCGGATGGCGACCTTGCGGATCGCGGACTTCGCGATCGGATTCTCGGTCGGGGGGTTCTGGTCCACGGTGACTCCTGGCTCATCGACGGTGATCGAGGGGTGTGCGGATCCAGTGTGACAAACCGGTTGACCAATTGCAAGTGATTTTCAGGAACCGGTTGACCAAAATCTGCCGTGTATTCCGATGCCCTGCCGTAAGTTGTTGACATGCCCGCGTTTCCAGACGACCGCTCCGCCGAGATCACGGCCGCGCTGGGCGTGCTGCCCACGGGCACTCCGGTCTCCGAGGTCGCCAGGCGCATGCTCGACCTGTTCACCGGCGGCTCCATCGCCGCCGGCACTCGGCTTCCGCCTGAGCGGCAACTGGCGACGACGCTCGGCGTGGGGCGTTCCGCGGTGCGCGAAGCGCTCGCTGCGCTCGAGATCCTCGGCATCGTCGATGTGCGCCCCGGTTCGGGCACGTATCTGCGGGGAGCGGCGAGCGAGCTGCTGCCGCAGACGCTGCGCTGGGGTCTGCTGATCGGCGAGCGCAACACGGCTGAGCTGCTCGAGCTCCGCGAAGGGCTCGAGATCTTCGTGGCGCGCCTCGCGGCCACCAGGGCGGATGCCGCGATCGTCGCGCGTCTGGAGAAGGATGTTGCGCGCATGCGCGAGTCCTACGACGACCTCAACGCCTTCGCGCGTGCCGATCTCGACTTCCACCACGCGCTCGCAGAAGCCGCGGGCAATGCGACGCTCACCGATCACCTGCACGTGATCCGCTCCCTGCTGCAGGTCTACGCCGACCGGGCCGTGCACGACCGCGAGCACGCGCAGCTCGCGACGGCAGAACACGACGCGGTGCTCGCCGGCGTCACCGCGGGCGACGGCGATGCCGCGGCATCCGCGATGGCCGTGCACATGGCCACGGCGACCGCTCGCCTGCTCGCCGAACGCTCCGGCTGACGGTCATGATCGAGCCGGCGCGGAGGTCGTCGACGCAGTGCGAGCGCGCAGGTGCATCCGCTCGCCGAGATCGGCGATCAGTGAGAGTATTGGGGTGATTTCGGAACAGAGGGTGGCGATGGCCGTTGGGGTGAAGGACGTCGCAGCCGCGGCGGGCGTCTCGGTCGGCACCGTGTCGAACGTGCTCAATCAGCCTGAGCGCGTGTCGGCGCGCACCGTGGAACGGGTGCAGCGCGTCATCCAGGAACTGGGTTTCGTGCGCAACGACGCCGCTCGGCAGCTGCGCGCGGGCCGCAGTCGCAGCATCGGACTCGTCGTCCCCGACATCGGGAACCCGTTCTTCGCCGAGGTCGCCCGTGGCGCGGAAGGCAGGGCAGCGGATGCCGGCATGACCGTGTTGCTCGGCAACAGCGACGAGCAGGACGCGCGCCAGGAAGCGCATCTCGAGCTGTTCCAGGAGCAGCGGGTCAACGGGGTGCTGCTGACGCCGGCATCCGACGATCTCACCGCCGTGCACCGCTTCGTGTCAGGTGGGATGCCGGTGATCCTCGTCGACCGGGAGGTCGAGCAGGGCGTGCTGCCCTCGGTTTCGGTGGATGACGTCGAAGGCGGGCGCCTGGCCGCGGAGCATCTGCTCGCCTCTGGCCGACGCCGCATCGCCTACGTGTGCGGTCCGCGGTCGGTGCGGCAGGTCGCCGACCGGCTCGCCGGAGCGGAGGCCGCGGTGCACGCCGTGCCGGGAGCCGAGCTCGAGGTGATCGAGCAGCCCTCGCTCACGGTGCTGCAGGGCCGCGCCGCGGGGGAGTCTCTCGTTTCTCGTGAGCCGTCCGCGCGACCGGACGCCGTGTTCGCGGCGAATGATCTGCTCGCCGTCGGGCTGCTGCAGGCGTTCAGCTTCGGTGCCGCAGTGCGGGTTCCGGAGGACATCGCGATGGTCGGCTACGACGACATCGACTTCGCCTCGGCCACGGTCGTGCCGCTGAGCTCGGTGCGCCAGCCCGCTCGGCTGTTGGGCTGGACGGGCGTCGACCTGCTGCTCAAGGAACTCGACGGCGTCGAGCACGACCGGCGGGTGCGGTTCCAGCCCGAACTGGTCGTTCGGGAGTCGTCGGCACCCGATTCGTGACCGCCCCCGAGAACCGTTACACTTGCAGGGTGCATCCGAACCTTCGGGTCCAGATGCCTGGAGACGTCGCATAGTCCGGCCTAGTGCACCACCCTGCTAAGGTGGAGTTCCCTTACGGGAACCAGGGGTTCAAATCCCCTCGTCTCCGCCGTAGAAGTCCTGATCAGAGTCCGAATACGGCTTTTGTTTCTGTGTGACTAGAACGAGATGTCGAGATGATCTCGCGGCTCGGTGTCCGTAGAGTGTCCGGCATTGACTCACCGGCTTCCCCGTCGTGCCTCCGGCCATGAGCTGGCGGCGACGTTCGAGATGTCGCGGCAAAGCGCTGCCGCCAGGACTGGGACCGGCTAGATGACGCGGTCGCCGACAGCTGGTAACCCGAACATGAAGTGACACCGCTATTCAGCGTCCCCCGGGCATCGGCGGCACGGTAAGCGACGCAGCGCATAACGCGTCTTCGTTGATCGAGAGAGTTCCTGCGCGCCTCAGGATGCTGGTTTGTTGCTCGCTTCGGCGAGCTGGGCACACGAGTTGTGCTCGGCGAGTTCGGTCGTCGTGTCGGCTTCGGCGTCAACGTCCACTTCACCTGTCGCAGGATGGTGCAGTAGTCCGCTCTTGCCGGTGCCCGGTGCAGTCGTTCTTGGGTGTCCGAAAGAATCTTGTTACCTTCAAGTTGAGATCGCAAACAGACCTAGTAGCCCGTGCTTCAGGGCGCCGCAAGATGGCGGAGGTGGTGTGTTTGGGCCTGAGGGGGCGTCATCAACGAACGACCGGATCGATTCGACATCGAGGCCTTTGACGCGCTCTACCGCCAGTACTTCATGCTGGTCGTGACAGTGATCCGAGGTCGAGTTTCGGACCTTGAGGAAGCGGAGGACCTCGGTATGGCCGTGTTCGAGTTAGCGTGGACCCGGCTATCCCATGGAGAGACGGTCGGACGACCGTGGCTCTACCGGTGTGCACGCAACGTCGTGGGCAATGAATATGGGACTGCTGCACGAATAAATATGGGACTGCTGCAGAGATAGCAGCCGGTGGGAAGCCGGTAGCCACGAGGAGCCCGGAGATGGCTGCGACGCCGCCGCCGACTCCTCGGAATGTAAGGACCGGTGCACTCGATTGGCGGGAATTCAACGCAACCTGCCAGAACGCCGGGTAGAAGCCCGTGTATCTGCTTGTCTCTGTGCGCCCTGCGACAGTTGCAACCTCACGGGCGATGGACGATGGCTCGCCCCCTGCGAGTGTTTCCCGCTACTCACCACCCGTTCGCTTGGACCACGTGAGCGTCATCCGCGATCGCGCTCGATTCGGCTCCGCTTGCCGCCGCCGCATCGATATCGAAGGACTGCGCCGCCTGATCGGAAGCGGCCACGAGTACCTCAATTCCTTTCCGATCCTCTGGGGAGACCGCGCCGCCAGTTACCGCCAAGCTTGTGGGGTCGACGCTCGAACTTGTGGGGTCGAACCCAGAGCTTGCCGTCACGGTTTACGATGCTTCGGCGGGTGCTGAGGTCATCGTCAGCTCGATGCTCACGACGGCGAACAGATCGTCGTCGACAGGGCTGCGGATCTCTATTGCTTTCGCCGCCGCCAGCCTAGGCAGCCGCCTGCCTCATAGAGGACTCCGGCATCGGCGGTCCCATTTCGTCGAAATAGGCGTCATGGCTGGCGAAGAGGCTGCCAGGGTGAACCACACCCTTATTATGATGCTCATCGACGGACCTATCGAGAACCAATGCCAAGCAAAAGGCCGGCCGTCGGGCCGGGGCGTGAAGGTGTCGCCCCGTCGGGGGCCTCGGTTTTCTGGGGTGTCCACCGAGGCCCCTCTGGCGGTCGTGCCTGGGGTGTCACCCCGCCGTGCGGCGCAAGTTCGACCGGCACCTCGACGGAAATTCCAGAATGCCGGGTCGCCGCGCCATCGTCGGCGCTGCTCGCGTAGGGATCAGTGGGGTGCTCATCCTTCGGTTCCATCGCCGCGAGGTCGTCGGCGCCTCGGTGTCCGCGGCTCCTCGCCGCGACGAGGCGAGTGTCCGAGGAGGTCCGTACACTTGCCCCCGTGAAGACCTCGCATCGGCGCTCGCCCCCGGCGGTACCTGATCTGTTTCCGTTCCGGACGGCATTCTGGTTCGAACCGGCGATGTTCGGCATTCTTCTGCTCGGCACGTTTCTTCTGACACCGCCTCCCGTTGTGTTTGTGGATGGGTGGTCTTTGCGTGTCGCGGTAGGGCGGTACCTCACGCCGGTGCTGGATCAATCGCTTCCCGTCCTTGGCGTGGTCGGTGGGGTCGTGGTGACCTTGGCGGTGTGGACTCGTCTTGGTCAGGATGCATCGACCGTGCCTGCGAAGCTCCGTCGGACGCTGGAGACTCTTTTGGGAGTGATCGGTCTGTTCTTGGTTTCGATGGCACTGTGCGTCGTGTACGTCGCTTTCGGCGACAGCACCAGGTGGCCCGAAGTGGCGATCGCACTCGTCCTCTCGTGGGTTTTGAGCTTGACGTGTCGGGTGGCTCTCGGCGTTCCCAGCTATGCGGCGCAGGCAGAACGTGCACGACGCCGATGGCATCGGGCACGGAAGCGCGCCGCCCGCTACGGCCTCAAGCGCAGATCGCGACCGCCTCGCACATCGCGATCGCGTGTCGCGGTCGTCGCATTGTCGCCCGTGGTGCTGTGGGCATGTGTGACGGTGGCAACCGTAGCGATCTTCTGGGATGCAACCGATCCTTGGCAGGCGCCGATGCTGACGTTTTACGCAATCCTGCCTACGTTGTCTCTGGGGCTGCTGTCGCTCACCTGGGTCGGCGCACGGGACCGGTCGGCCGAGGCGACGTCGGTGATACCGCCGATCATCTTTCTCGGGCCGATAACCGTGATTTGCATGGTGGCATCCGTGCTGCTCACAGTGCTCGTCCCCGCCGCGCCCGTTCACTGGCATGTCCTGGGCTGCATCGCTGCCGTGCTCTTCGTGGCGTGTGCGGTGTTTCGGTTTGTCCCACAGCTGCGAAGGAGCATCGGATGGATCGCGGAAAGCGAGGACGCCGTGACGATTCGCGCGCTACGACGTGCTCGACGGGAAGCGAGACGTCTCCAGCGGCTGGCTGCGCAGGCGGTCCTGAGTGAGAGGGAAGTATGAGTACACAACCACGGTCTGGACAGCCTCCCACCGCGTCACGATGGGTGGCGGGCATCGTCTTCGGCGCCGTGATCGTGCTTGCGGCGGTCGCGGTTCCTCTGTCGGGGCACCTGGAGGGTCCGGATGCGGGCAAGTGGGTGGCGTTGTCGGTTGAGCAGTTCGGAACTCAGATCGATCTTGCCGGGTGGCCGGCCATCGGGTTCTCGGCGGCGCTGCTGGGCATGGTCGTCGCCATCCTGGCGTTCGTCGGGATGCGGGATGCGGCTTTCGCCTCCCGTCGCCGTCGAGAACTGGTCATCGACGCGGCCGGGTTCCTGATCGTGCTCGCTACGGCGGTGTCTCTCATCACGGCCGCGGCGATTCTATTGTCGGTCATCCCGAGTACCATGCTGCGATCCTTGTCGGGGGTGGACGGAGCCGCTCAGGGAGCGTTCGACAGCACGATGCTCACTGCTGAGGCCGGAGCGGCGATGCGGCTGCAGTCGGGGCAGATTCTCATCGGGTTCATCGCCGTCGGTTTGTTGGGCGCGAGCCGGCGCCTCGACGCCACTCTTCGCACCTGGGAGACGAACGACGAGGAGCAGGTCCACGCCGAGCGGGCACTGTTCGAACAGCGCATCTCCGACCGCACGGTGCGCCTGGCGAAGATCGTCGACGAAGCGGGAAAGATCCGTCATTCCCCGGTACCGCGGTGGAGCACGATCGTGTCTGCTTCCATGTTCGCTGCGGGGCTCACCTTCATCGCCGCCGCTCTCACGACGTTGCTTCTGGTCGGGTGGCGGATCATCAACGGCGGCGACGCGAGCGGCTGGGGAGGCTTAGCGATCGGTTGCGCCGTTGCGGGAGCGGTGCACACGTACTTCGTGTCCCTCGCATACCTCGGGCTGCGTTCGACCATGGTCGGAGGGCCCGAACGCGATGGCATCAGCGCACGGCGGTGGAGGGCCAACCAAACCGGCATGACAGTCCTCGCGCTCATGGCGACGCTGTTCGTTCCCGGCACGCTGGGAGTCCTCCTCCTCGCCGGCCCGCAGCCGTACAGCGTGATCGGAGTCATGGTCATCGAGATCGTGCTGTTCGCCATCCCCTCCGCCGTCCTCGGGCTCCGGACGGGGAAGTGGTCGTGGCACGAGGTCGCACTCGTCAACATGATCCGATCCCTGCAGTCATCCATTCACGACGACACGGAACAACTCCGAGCTCTTCTCGACGACCTTGCATCACCGACCTCGGAGAGGAAGCCCAGGCTGGTTTTCCGACTGCTCGGATGGACTATCACTCGCGTCGACGACGCCCCAGGCCTCCGCTGAGGTTGCGACGTGTTAGGTACTTTCGGAGAAGTCATGGCGATAGGCAGCCTCCTTGCCACCTTCTCGTATTTTGTGCATGCCCTGGCTGTCCGCGCCTGGACGTCGATTGCTGGCGGGCTTTTCGTGGCGACACTACTTCTTCCTCTCAGCGCTGGTCTTATGGTCGAAGGACTCACCAGCCCAGACGGTTCGGACCAGGTGTGGTGGGCACTTGTGCTCTTCTTCATCGTCTCCGCTTCCGGCACGATGGGCATGGTCGCGCAACGCTTTCGTGGCGAACTCAACGACTTCGCGTTCAGCGCTGTTGAATCTTCGTTGGTGCTGCGGTTCATGCGTTGGGCCGTGCGCGCACGGAGCCTTCTGGTTTCAGTAGTTGCGCTGTTTGCATTCCAGCACTTCGCAGTTCGTGAGGGTACAAGCCCCGCGTGGCTCGCGGCGCTCTGGCTGATTACGGCCGGGGTGACTCTCGGCTTCTCGGATGGCCTGGGCGTTCGCGCCAACACCGTTATCGCCAACGCCCTTCCTCGTGCGAACGCATGGAGGCGTGGGTTGCAGGCCGGTATAGCACTTGCATCCCTGCTCTTCCTCTTCCGCTTGGGGGACGTGCCGCTGATCACCGGTGAGCGTGAGTCGTACGGGCAGCTCGTCGGGTTCTGTGTTGTGGGTGGCATCATTGCGATGGCGTTTGCCCGCATCTACCAGGCAGGAACCGTCGAAGCGAGGCATGCGGATCTAGCTCGCGTGCTCGGGCAAGCTCACCGCGTCGCAACCGAGATTTCATGGGGACTGATCGGTATCGCAGCTTCTTTCGTTCCGGCGGCGCTGGGCTGGCCCTGGTCGGCGACATTCATTACCGCGGTGCTGGTGTCGGTGGGTCTTGCGGTCTATCGCGTAAGCCGGGTCCAGCCGTCTAGCAGTTTTCCGACAAAGGAGGAGCCGTGACCGCAGCCGAAACGAAACCGTCAGATCTCGTCCCAAAGCTCCCCGAGGACTATCGGCCACTCAGTCCTGGTCGCGTTGTTCTATGGATCTGGGCTCTGAGCGCAACGTTCATGTTGCTGATTGTGATCTTTGTCCTGGTGGTGGCTGCAATCGGAATTGGAAACTTTGAGACTCATTACGGCATCTTCTTCGCTCAGGCCGGTTGCTCTTCATACTGGGATTTCATCCTTGAAGCGAACAGTCGGGGACTCGGCGCCGCGGAGATCGAGGAACTGTTCATGGTTCACGGTGGGGTTGGCCAGTACTCCATTTCAGAAACATGCGGGACGGTCGGCGACGTGCTGGACCGGGTCCCTTGAGCGCGCCCCTGATGCCGCCCGGCTTTCCCCGGGGCGAGTCCCCTCAGCCGAGCGGAACGGCGCACTACGGAACAGCGGTCCGATCGGTAGGATCGCGGCCAGAGAGGGGTCAAGATGACTGGGAGAACCGTTGAGCAGCTCAAAGCGGAGTTCGCCGACAACGAATGGCGGAGTCGATTTCTCGAGATCTGCGATCTGATGGAGCTGTTGGGTGACTGCATCATCAGTGATGACTATGTAGTCCCTGATGAGCTGAACGCGGCCATCAAGCTCACGGACGCGGGACAGGCGATGATGGATCGGCTGACGCGCAAGGACAAGGTCAATGCGAAGGATGCCCGTCTGATGTGCGCCCTGACGCTCGGGCATGCCGATCTCTTCGTGGACGTCGAAGCCATCGACGTGGAGCGTCTTGTCGATGTGCTGCATCAAGAGATTCTGGACAGAGAGATACAATTCCCCTTCGTGTGGGGCCGCGATCTTTACGACGCGTATGCAAGTACCTACGAGCAGGAGAAAGACGTCCTGACGAACGAGGAGACATTGCGTCTACTCAAGAAGTTGCCGTTGGGCGTGGTGCAGTACGGCATCTTCACAGTCGGTCCGTACGGGCTCAAGCGCTCGGTCAGCCACCGCAACGTCCAAGGGCACCGTAGAGTCCCTGCCTATCATTGCGCGGTGCCAAGTTGTCAGACGGTTCACCCGGTCTACCTGCAGACTGGTCAGAACGCGGCCATCAATCGGCACCGCGACAAGCTTGATCAGTACCTGCAAAACGAGCGGAAAGAGTCGGCGGAATGGTGGGCGTTCGCTGACAGCCTGAGTGGTTCCATCGACGCGCAATATGGAGATCAGCGAGTCGGGGTGCTGCTGCCCCTCCTGGGTGATGCGCTGTCGGACTCCGAACTCAAGAGTTTGGTGTGCGCCTTGCTTGACGAGACGAATGGCCAGTTGCGACGCTTGCTGCTGCCTTTCGTAGAAGTGGCCTCCGCCCGCGACTTTGTTGGTCCGCTGACGAGAGCGCAACTTCTTCAGATTTGTCTCCTTGCTGATGAGCGCGCGATCGGTTCTACGTTGGACAACCTTGTGCGATCCAGAACAATTGTCATTCCTCGCGGAGAGGTGCGTCGTCCTGTAATCAATCGATACGTTCGCTCTGGGGCCTTTCGGCTTCGAGCTGAGCTCGGTTGGCACGGGTTCCGATTTGTCTCCGACGACCCGGGACTAGCAATTCTCCGAGAACGCCGACTCCTCAACAAGCTCTATTTGAGGGAGAAAGCGGATGATGTCCAAGAGCTCGAATGGCAGCTCAGGGGCATCGACGTCGAAGATCTCGAGGAGAAGCTGGAGTTCTATTTCCGATCGAGGACGCCACAGGAATCTCTTGAGCGGTTGGCGCTCGCGCGCCGTGCAAATGTGATCACGGCGTGCCATGAAGTGGGTATTGAGAACGCTGATGGCTTTTCGGACGAAGAACTTGTCGAGGCCATGCTCTGGAAGCTCGGATTCCCGATCGATGTCGATGACGATCCACACGCCGCCTTCTGGAAGCGTCACGAGCGTCTCGCGGCCCTTGCGCAGACATCGACGATCGGAACTTCCGAAGCCTTCATGGAGGTAGCTGGCGCATACTTCCCGGGTCTGGAAGGTCTGTTGCTTGACGCGCTCGCCTACACCTCATGGGCGCTTCTCTCCGATCATCCTCGGTGTGATCAACCGTTCTCCTACGACGATGCGGGCGATCGTGAAGCAGGGCTGACGCTTCTTCAGACTGCCGTTCTTGGCGACTCCGACTCGCCTCATCGACCTGACTACGTTTCGGAGAAGGTAGAACTACGGAATCTCATCGAGGGCTTCAGGATCCTCGCTCGCCATCTGGACGAGTGCCGAGAACACCCTGAGCCGTATGCACGCCCGAACAGTGAATTTCCAGACTTCGACGGCAAGACCGAACTGAAGCGCTTCGTACTGCGATCGACTGTTGCATTCTTGGATCTGTCTCGGCCCAGCCAGGAGCGCATCGTCAACGGTCTACGTGAAATTGCCAAGCTGATGACCGATGCTGAAGTCTTCTCGGTCCGTAACGACCACGCGCACTATCGTCGCAACGGTCCTGACGTGGCAAAACTAGAGAAGGCGCTTGAAGCGACTCGTCAGAGCGTGACGCGGCTCGAGAACCTGGGCTTTTGCCGACTTGCATTCTCGCCCTCCGCCGTTCAGAGTGATCGCTGGGGACACGCGCGCCACGAATTCACCGGCCCCCGAAGCTATGATCACGTCTTCTCTCGACCGACCACTTTGGACTGGATGGGGCTGCCCGCTCTTTCGAAGACCCAGTACTTGATGCGCGCCGCAAGCTTCGGCGACCCGAATGAGGTACTGCGCTTTACGCGGCGCTACGAAAGCGAGTTCTCTAGGCTGTGGGTCGGCTTCCCGGATCGCAGACGTCTGAGATCCGGTACGCAGTTGTCGGACGACATCCCGTCGCACGAGGGTGAGGTCAAGCTGGCGGTTGAAGGAGGCTGAGTCCTCCGAAGCATGCTCTCGCGCTGAGCGTGGCTGCGATTCCGTGACCATCCTCAGTGAAGGGAACACGGGCTCGTCACAGAGTATCCGCCGGCCCAGAATCGTCGAAGAGGTTCACCGACAGTCACGGGACTTCAAGGTTGATGGCCAAGATCGACAAGGCTCGACGCTTTCTACAGAATCAGACAAGATCGCGCAGAAGGCAAGGTAATAATGTCCACGCCAATCAAGTTCGTACTGCACGTCTTCATTGGCGTAATTCTCGGAGTTGCCGTCCTCTTCCTGGGGTTGTGTGCCGCGGTCACCTTCGCGTTTGCGACGGCTGGTCCGGTCCTGCTACCCGGCGTGTTCAAGGCATGGTCTACCACCGAGAACGAAATGCCGGCGATGAACTTCGAACCGAATTACGTCGGTGTGCTGCTGGTCATCGTTGTCGTGGCCACTCTGTATGGGTACGTCGCATTCCAGAGCGGCAGGCGCATCTCCGCAAGTGGCCTCAATGTCTGCCCGTAACAGAACCTGGCGCCGTCCGGCGTCATCGTCAGGTTCTGACTGCGGGGAAGGGCACCACACTTTCCGTACCTCGGAGAAGGGCGTGACGGCTTGGGCGTGCCGCACGAAACGGGCGCGGCCACGGGCATCCACCGATCGTCGAGTGCTGGATTTTCATCTAGATTGGCGAATCGAACAACGTCGGGTCGGCGGGTGACGGTGTCGCCCGTCGAAGGGCCTCGGCTTTCCTGGGGCGTCAGCCGAGGCCCTTCTGGCTGGCGTTCCCTGGGGTGTCGACCAGCCGTGCCGCGCAAGTGCAAGCGGCACTCCTCGTCGGTATCCCAGAATGCTGGTTTACTGCACGTTCGGGGCTCACGACTGTCAACCTATGCATACACTTTGTCGACAGTGGCCTGACCCTTGGGCAACTCGCCGAAGCATCCGTCAGGGAGAGCGACAACCTCGCGACGAACGTCGTCTTCGAACACGTCGGCGGCGGCGTGGATGCGGCCCTCGCGGCTCTGAGTGACGACGTCAGCGACGTCGTCGCCTACGAGCGATCGCGTCGGGGTGCCCGCAGGTGTTCGGCTTCGACGAGTTCTGATTCCCGAGACAAGGTCGGTGAGGTTCGCGACGTCACGAGTGTCGGGAGGCGATTGAGCGCGCACGATCGGAGTTGCAGAACTCGTTCGAGGCGTATGTGGGGTCGGCGCGCTGGCGATCTCCGAGTGTCCCAAAAGTGTCCGGAGCATCCCGAGTGCAGCGATTTCGGAGTGCATTGTGAGTATGGCGAGATCTGCGAGTGACGACCTCGAACAGCGGAAAATCCGCGTGTTACAGCGGATCCCAGGCGATCTTCGGCCAAGCCGGCAGAAGGGCGGGACGCCGTCCACAGCGGGGATCACCACCCTGCTAAGGTGGAGTTCCCTTACGGGAACCAGGGGTTAAAATCCCCTCGTCTCCGCAGTAGAAGTCCTGCTCGCATTCTGAATCCCACCTCGTTCGCATTCCGAAGTGAGCCTCCCGACTCTGTGCCTCCCGTCTGGTGTGATCGGGTGAGACCCTCCTCTTGAATGGTCGCCGGTCGCCACGATGTTCGCGGTCATGCTTGACACATCGCTCTCCCCGCGGATATGTTCTCCCGTAGTCATACGATTAACTGATTCACGAGGAGGTGGACATGGGGCGTAGGACGAGCGAGACGGTCACGATGCGACAGGTCGCTGAACGTGCCGGCGTGTCCCAGGCCACCGTGTCCCTCGTGCTCAACAACGTCGGCGGAAGCCGCGTCAACGACACCACTCGTCAGCGGGTGCTCGAGACGGTCGACGAGCTCGGGTATCGGACGAACGCGTTCGCGAAGTCGCTGCGCAGCGGCGAATCTGGGATGATCGGATTCATCTCCGACGAGGTCGCCAGCTCGCCCTTCGCCGGGCACCTTCTCAAGGGTGCACAGATGCTCGCCTGGGAGACCGGCAATGTGATCTTGAGCGTCGACACCTACAACGAGCCCGACCTCGAAGCTGCGGCGATCGACATGATGCGGTCGTACCGGGTCAAGGGCGTCGTGTACGCCTCGATGTATCACCGTGTGCTCGATCTTCCCGAAGGGCTGCAGTCGGTCCCGACGGTGGTGGTGAACGCACAGGAACGGAATCAGCTCGTCGCCAGCGTCTTCCCTGACGAGGAGGGCGGCGGCTACGCGGCCACCCGGCAACTGATCGAGGCCGGACACACGCGCATCGCGATGATCAACATCCAGCCTGAGGACAGCGACCTCCCCGCCGGCATCGGCCGACTGGCCGGCTATCGCCGGGCGCTCGCGGAGGCGGGGATCGCAGAGCCCGCAGGGTTCGTCAAGTACGGCGGCGGCGTCGTCGAGGACGGGCTCGCGCTCACTCTCGAGCTCATGGATGCGGGCGATCCGCCGACCGCAATCTTCTGCGGCAACGACCGGACCGCCTGGGGCGCCTATCGGGCCCTCGAGTCACGGGGACTGCGCGTGCCCTACGACTGCTCGATCGTGGGCTTCGACAACCACGCGACGCTCGCCCCGATCCTCGATCCCGGTCTGTCGACCATGGAGCTTCCGTACGAGCAGATGGCGCGCACCGGAATCGAACTGCTCCTCTCCGGTCGCGGGCAGCTGTCGATGTCGAATCCCATTGAGTGCGTCCCGATCCTGCGCGGATCGGTCGCTGATGCGAAGGTGCATGCATGACTACACACGCTCCCGCCGAACCCACTCCGGCGATCCCCAAGCGCAAGGGCCGACTGCGTTCGCATGCTCGGCGTGCCGTGCGATCGTGGCAGTTATACGTACTACTAGGCCCTGCGGTCCTCTACATCATCGTGTTCAAGTACTGGCCCATGTACGGGGCCCAGATCGCGTTCCGCGACTACAACCCGGCTCTCGGGTTCGCGGGCAGCCCCTGGGTGGGGTTCGAGCACTTCGTCCGGTTCGTCGGTTCGTTCCAGTTCGGACGGCTCATCGAGAACACCTTGACCGTGAACGCGCTCGGACTGCTGATCGCGTTCCCCGTGCCGATCGTCCTGGCGTTGGTCGTGAACCAGCTGCAGAGTCCGCGGTTCAAGAAGTTCACCCAGACCGTTCTCTACGCGCCGTCCTTCATCTCGGTGGTCGTCGTGGTGGGCATGATCTTCCTGCTGTTCTCCCCCCGGTCCGGGATCGTCAACAACGCGATCACGCTGTTCGGCGGAGAGCCGGTGTTCTTCATGGGGTCGCCCGACTGGTTCCGACCGCTCTACATCGGCTCTGACATCTGGCAGAACGCAGGCTTCTCGATGATCGTCTATCTCGCCGCGCTCACCGCGATCGACCCGGCCCTGCACGAGGCGGCTCGAGTCGACGGGGCCAACAAGTGGCAGCGGATCAGGCACATCGACATCCCGGGCATCATGCCGGTGATCACGATCCTCTTCATCCTCGCCATCGGGAACCTGTTCAATCTCGGGTTCGAGAAGGTCCTGCTCATGCAGACCGACCTGAACCTGCCGACGTCCGAGGTCATCCAGACCTACGTCTACAAGATCGGCCTGCAGCAAGCGCAGTTCAGCTACTCCGCGGCGATCGGCCTGTTCAACTCCCTGATCAACCTCGTCCTGCTCCTGACCTTCAACTGGGTCGCGAAGCGCGCCGGACAATCGACCCTTTGGTGATGACGCCATGACTGACACGATCTCCGCTTCGACGGCATCCGCTCGTTCCACCCGTCGTGACCCGTCCGCCTCCCGACACGTCTCCCCGCCGCCGCGCGCCCGTTGGCGGGAGCGCGCTGCCGATCCTGTCTTCAACATCGTCGCAGTGGGGATGCTGGTCGTGGCGATCATCGCCATCCTCTACCCGCTCTACTTCATCGTGATCGCCTCGGTGAGCGAGCCCTCGGAGATTTTGAACGGCAACGTCTGGCTCTGGCCGCAGGGCTTCACCTTGGAGGGCTACACGCGGATCTTCTCCGACGCCACCATTCTCAGAGGCTTCGCGAACTCGGTCCTGTACACCGTGGTCGGCACTGCGATCAGCGTGGCGACGATCCTGTGCGCCGCTTACGCGCTCTCACGGAGAGATCTCTACGGCCGCACGTTCTTCATGCTGCTGTTCATCATCACGATGTTCATCGACGGCGGTCTCATCGCTCGGTACCTGGTGGTGCGCGATCTCGGGATGCTCGACACGATCTGGGCCATCGTCCTCCCCGGCGCGGTCGGGGTCTGGAACCTGATCATCGCTCGCGCCTTCTTCGAGAACAACGTGCCGGGCGAGCTCCGCGAAGCCGCGCAGCTCGACGGCGCCAACGACTTCCGCTTCTTCTTCCGCATCGTGCTGCCGTTGTCGAAGCCGCTCATCTTCCTGATGATCATGATCCATCTCGTCGCGAACTGGAACGCGTTCTTCGACGCTCTGATCTTCCTCGACGACGAGAGCAAGTATCCGCTGCAGCTCGTCCTCCGCAACGTCCTCATCCAGTCCGAGGTCTCGTCTGCCGGCGGCACCGGCGCGCTCGATTCGTACGCGGCCGCACAGCGGCTGGGCGAGCTGATCAAGTACGGAATGATCGTCGTCTCCACGATCCCGCTGCTGATCGTCCTCCCGTTCATGCAGAAGCACTTCACCAAGGGCGCGCTCCTCGGCGCCGTCAAGAGCTGACCCCCTCCGACCCCCACCCCGAACAGAAAGCACATCATGAGACATCGCCGTTTCCTCATCGCTTCATCCGCCGCGATCGCCGGCACCCTGCTGCTCGCCGGCTGCACCGCCGGTGGCGGCCCTGCTGAGATCGAAGATCATTCGAAGGACTTCGGCTTCAACGCCGAGGGGCTCCCCATCGTCGACAAGACGCTCACGCTGACCTTCGGCGGATCGAAGGCCGCTCTGGCCCCGGAGTACTCCGAGATGGAACTCGTGCAGCAGTGGGAGGCCGACACGAACATCGCGATCGATTGGGAGAACCTCCCCGATCAGGTCTACGCGGAGAAGAAGAACCTGATGCTGGCCAGTGGCGAGCTGCCGGACGTTCTCTTCAACACCGGACTGTCGGATGCCGAGATCGTGCAGAACGGGACCAACGGGACGCTGCTTCCGCTGGAGGACCTGATCGAGGAGCACGCGCCGACGCTCACCGCGATTCTCGAGGAGCGCCCCGATATCCGCGCTGCGATCACGGCCTCGGACGGCCACATCTACACGCTGCCCTCGGTCGAAGAACTCGGCCTGGTCGCCTATCCGAACTTCCTGTACATCAACAGGTCCTGGCTCGACGCCCTGGGGCTGCCGATGCCCACGACGATCGATGAGTACCACGACGCGCTGAAGGCGTTCGCGACGCAGGACCCCAACGGAAACGGGGCCGCCGACGAGATCCCCCTCAGCTTCCGCACCGATTCGTTTGCAGCCAACCCGCACGACCTGATCGCCGCGCTCGGCGGCCAGCCGGAGAACAACGACCACCGCATCGTGCGCGACGGCAAGGTGGAGTTCACGGCGGACACCGACGAGTACCGCACCGGAGTCGCGGCCCTCGGGGACTGGTACGCCGAAGGCCTCATCGACCCCGAGTCGTTCTCACAGGACGATGTGGCATACCTCTCGAAGGGCAAGTCGGGTACCGAGATCCTCGGCTCCTTCTTCTGGTGGGAGCTGAAGGAGATGGTCGGCGATGACCGCATGAGCGACTACGCGCTGGTCGGCATCCTCGAAGGCGTGGACGGCGAACGGCTCGCCAGCGTCTCGAACAATCAGGAGATCAGCCGAGGCGCCATGGCGATTACTCGGGCGAACAAGTACCCGGCTGCGACCATCCGCTGGGCCGATCGGCTGTTCGATCCGGTGATGTCCGCACAGTCGAACTGGGGCCCGATCGGCGTCACCCTGCAGGAGGACGCCGACGGCATCCTCGTCCAGATCCCCGCCGCGGACGGTGAATCCGAAGGCGAGCGCAGGCAGCGCGTCGCGCCGGGCGGGCCGAAGATCACGACCACCGACGACTTCGAGTCGGTCGTCGCGCCAGAACCTCGAGCCAAGGAGCGACAGGATCTCGTCAACGAGTTCTACGCCCCCTACCAGGCCAACGAGGGATACCCGCCGGTGCTGCTGTCGAACGAGGAGCTCGACCGGGTGTCGTTCGCCACCGCCGACATCAACACGCTCGTCAAGGAGAAGTTCGCCTCGTGGATCGTGAACGGGAACATCGACGGTGAATGGGACGGCTACGTCTCGCAGCTGAAGACGCTCGGCGTGGATGACGTGATCGACACCTATCAGCAGGCCTACGACCGGTTCCAGAAGGGCGGCGAGTAGCCCTCGCCGAGGTGGGGCGACGTCCGTCGCCCCACCTTCTCCCTGCTCTCAGCGATTCCCGACTCCCACCCGCCCTCGAAGCCACAGGAAAGCCCGTGACAAGCATCCCCACCACCGATACCGCCGCGCTGCGACCCGTCGCGCACTTCACCGCGAAGAATTCGTGGCTCAACGACCCGAACGGCCTGCTCCATCACGACGGCACGTACCACCTGTTCTTCCAGACCAACCCGCACGGCACCACCTGGGGGAACATCTCCTGGGGGCACGCGACATCGACCGATTTGGTCACCTGGACCGAGCAGGATCTGGCCATCCCGTTCACCGAGGACGAGATGGCGTTCTCCGGCAGCGCCGTCGTGGATGCGCGGAACACAGCCGGCTTCGCGAAAGAGGGGGAGACCGCCCTGGTCGCGATCTACACGAGCGCGAAAGACGGTTCGCAGTCCCAGTCCCTGGCGTTCAGCCTGGACGAGGGGGAGACGTGGACACGCTATGCCGGAAACCCGGTGCTCGACATCGGCTCGGCCGAGTTCCGCGACCCGAAGGTCTTCTGGTACGGCGGCGACGACGGCCACTGGGTCATGGTCGCGGTCGAAGCCGTCGCGAAGAAGGTCGTGCTCTACACCTCATCCGATCTGCGGCACTGGACCTTCGCGTCCGACTTCGGGCCGGCGCATGCCGTGGGCGGCGTCTGGGAATGCCCCGACCTGTTCCCGCTGATCGTCGAGGGCACGACGCGCACGCGCTGGGTTCTGATCGTCAGTATGAATCCCGGAGGGATCGCGGGCGGATCGGGCACCCAGTACTTCGTCGGAGATTTCGACGGAGCCTCGTTCGTCCCCGAGCGCCTCGTCGATTCGAACGACCTCGCGGACTTCGACTGGCTCGACTACGGCCGGGACTACTACGCGGCGGTCTCCTTCAACGATGCTCCTGACGGAAGACGGCTGATGGTGGGCTGGGCGAGCAACTGGGACTACGCGAACGTCACCCCCACATCCCCTTGGCGCTCGTCGATGTCCCTCGTGCGGGAGATCCGACTGATCGCTTCGACCGACGGTGTGCATCGCATCGCGCAGCGTCCCGTGCTGCCGAGGGAAGTCGAAGGTCTGCAGGTCTTCGAACTCTCGGTGCCGTCGGGTGTCGGGAATCGGCACGCCGTCGTCTTGTCCGGCGTGGACGAAGAGCGACTGGTGATCACGATCGACGGCGACGACCGCAGCATCTCCTGCGACCGAACGGCGAGCGGCCAGATCGCGTTCCACGAGAGCTTCCCGTCTGTGGACTGGGCGCCCCTGCCGAACGGGACGACCGATTCGCTCGACCTGCTCATCGTGGTGGACGGCATGATCGTCGAGATCTACGCCGGAGGCGGCCTCGTCACCATGACCGAGCAGGTGTTCCCGAGCGAGCCGTTCGGGAGCCTGCGTGTCGAACCACTCGCCCGCTGACACGACGCCGACGATCCCGCTCGACGACCGCTCCGCACTGCAGGTGCTCGTCATCGGCGAGGCGCTGATCGACATCGTGCAGAACGGACGCGAATCGACCGAGCGGGTTCGCCGGAGTCCCGCGAACGCGGGTCCGGGGCTCGGGCTCCACGGTTGACAACTCGATTTCTGCGCTGATACGTTCTCAAAACCGAGCAGGCGCTCGGTATTTCGAGAGCAAAGGAGCTCCGATGATCAAGGTGACACGTCCGTGGGCCCGCACGCTGCTGGCTGCGGGATTCGTGGTGGCGATGACCGCAGGTGGGGTGATCTCCGTGGCACCCGCGAGCGCCGATGCCCGACCTGGTCGGTCATGCGAACGCGAACTGCCGGTCGGCGCGTCCACGCTCGACGTGACCTTCGCGGGAGAGGTGTATGACGTTCTCGTCCAAGTGCCGGAGGCGCCGCTGCGTCGCGAACTCCCGCTCGTCGTCGACCTTCACGGCTCGAATGCCAACGGAGGCGTGCAGGCCGAGATCTCGGATCTCGGCCAGGTGGGGGCCGCCAACGGCTTCATCGTCGTCAATCCGACGGGTGATCTCGAGTTCCCGCAGACGCTCCCAGACGGTAACTGGGCCTGGAACGTGCCGGGCGTCCCACTCACCTCCGGCACGTATCCGCCCGAGGGCGCCCGCGATGACGTCGCGTTCCTCCGCGCAGTGGTCGACGCAGTCGACGCAGCCGGCTGCGTCGACGAGCGCCGTGTCTTCGCCACCGGGTTCTCCGGCGGCGGACGCATGGCGTCTGCACTCGCGTGCGAGGCATCGGATGTGTTCGCTGCGATCGCCCCGGTGGCCGGGCTCCGGGCAGGTCGTCCTGATCCCGAAGCGCTCTCGGCGCCCGTCGCCGCGTCATGCACGCCGGAGAGACCTGTTGCGGTGGTGTCGTTCCACGGGACGGCGGACTTCGTGAACCCGTATCCGGGCAACTCCGATCCCCGCTGGGGCTACAGCGTCCAACTGGCGGCCGAGCGCTGGGCCGCGCTCAACGAGTGCCGCCGGGGGCCGGCCGTCGCCTCGGCCGGTGAGGGCATCACCGCGTACTCCTGGTCGCACTGCGCCGCGCACGCAGACGTCGTCGTCTACGAGGTGGCGGAAGGCGGGCATACCTGGCCGGGAACCGACGTGGATCTCTCCGCCCTCGGTGCCACGACGCAGGAGATCAACGCCTCGCAGACGATGTGGGAGTTCTTCAAAGCCCATCCGCGCCGCGGTTGAGCGTGCTCTCGGTACGCGGACACGGGGTCGGCATCGACGGCGTCCCGCAATGGGGCTTCCGACTCAGACTGCGACGATCCCCGTGGGGCGCCTGCGGCGGAGCCGCCGGCGCTCCGCCGCCTCAACGCACGCTCGCACGATGAAGGCGGCCAGGACGATGAGGGCCATGACGATCGCGGTGAATGCGAGGGCTAATGCCTCGACGAGCGCGAGCACGACGGCGAGCGCGCCGACCCCGACGTATCGGAGGACGGTCATCGCGACCGGCCTTCGAGGGTGGCTCCGGCAGCGATATCGAGAGTCCTGACGTACGGCGTCGACGTGGTCCCGACCTGGATCAGTGTTCCTGCGGCGTAGGCGAGCGCGCCGTAGGACAGGTGGCCGATGTGAGGGGCTGTCGTGTGTGCGGAGACCAGGGCGGTCGTGGGCGTCTTCCTCGGGGCTGCGGTTGGCATGACTCCAGCGTCGTCGCTCGGGGTGTCCTGTGTCATCGTGCCGCGGGATGAGATCCGAGTCATACCTGGGCTGTAGGCGACGCTCGCTTCTTGCCTGCGGGACCCCCGGAATCCGTGCCCGAGATTTAGATACCTCCACATGGAGGTTTTCTGCTAGCCTGGCCGCAGGGCAGCGAAGATGCCCCTCGTTCTCACAAGCAAGGAAGGTCACCGTGGCCCTGCCAGAAACCTCGGTTCAGCTGTACACCCTCGCAGCGGAGTTCTCCGCCGACATGGAAGGCTCGCTCGACAAGCTCGCCGCCATCGGCCTCCGCAACGTCGAGGCCTTCGACTTCGTCCGCCGTCCCGACGAGATCCGCGCGGCGCTCGACGCCTCGGGCCTCGCCTCGCCGACCGGCCACGCCCCGCTGCTCTCCGACGAGCTGTGGACGCCCGACGGCTCGATCCCGACGCCGGCTCCGGAGGTCGTGTTCGAGGCAGCCGCGAAGGTCGGGCTGAAGACGGTCATCGACCCGTTCGTCGCACCCGAGCGCTGGTTCACGCTCGAGGGCGTGACCGACATCGCCGACCGCCTGAACGCGCTCGTCGACACCGCCGCGGGCTTCGGCCTCACGGTCGGCTACCACAACCACGCGCAGGAGTTCGTCGCCGACTTCGATGGCCAGACGGCCTACGAGCGCTTCGTCGAGCTCACCGACGACCGGGTCGCGCTCGAGCTCGACCTCTACTGGGCCCTCACTGGTGGACAGGACGTCCCTGCCCTCGTCTCGCGCCTCGGTGACCGCCTCGTCGCCGCGCACGTCAAGGACGGCATCGCCCCCGCGAGCAACCCGTTCGCTCCCGGTGCCGCGGAGTTCGGCTCCGATAGCCTCGACCAGCGTCACGCCGGCACGGGCGATGTGCCCCTCGCCGACGCGCTGCGCGCAGCATCCGCTCTCCGGTACGCCGTGATCGAGTACGACAAGGCTCCGGGCGACGTCTTCGCCGACATCGCTGCCAGCTACTCCTTCCTCATCGAGGGCGGGTTCTCCCGATGAGCACGGTCGGCATCGGCATCATCGGCGTCGGGGTCATCAGCGACACCTACCTCGAGAACCTCTCGGCGTTCCCCGACGTCGAGGTCCTCATCGTCGGCGACCTGCTCGTCGACCGCGCGCAGGCGCAGGCCGAGAAGTACGGGGTCCCGGCATTCGGCAGCGCCGAAGACGTGCTCGCGCACCCGGGCGTCGGACTCGTCATCAACCTGACGATCCCGGCCGTCCACGTCGAGGTCTCGCGCGCGGCGATCGCCGCGGGCAAGCACGTGTGGACCGAGAAGCCGCTCGGCCTCGACCGCGAGGGCGCCGCAGAGCTGCTCCGTGAGGCGGATGCTGCCGGTCTCCGTGTCGGCTCGGCTCCCGACACGCTGCTCGGACCCGGCTTCCAGGCCGCTCGTCGAGCGATCGAGAACGGTGTCATCGGGCGTCCGCTGTTCGCGCAGACCGCGTTCCAGACCCAGGGGCCCGACCTCTGGCACCCGAGCCCCGCCTTCCTGTTCGCGAAGGGCGCCGGCCCGCTGCTCGACATGGGGCCGTACTACTTCTCGGCTCTCGTGAGCCTGCTCGGCCCCGTCGACCGCATCGCGGCCGTCGGCTCGAAGGCTCGTGAGGAGCGCGAGATCCACACCGGACCCAACGCCGGAACGACGTTCCCCGTCGAGGTGCCCTCGACGATCCAGATCGTGACCGCGTTCGAGCAGGGCGCCCAGGCGCAGAGCCTGCTGAGCTTCGACTCCGCGCTGGAGCGTCACGGCATCGTCGAGATCCATGGCACCGAGGGCACGATCGTGATCCCCGACCCGAACCAGTTCGTCGGCCGCATCGCGTACGTCAAACCGCTGGGTGTCATCCGCGACGGCATGTCGTTCGAGCAGGAGTGGATCGAGATCGAGCACGAGGACGTCAAGATCGGTCGCGGTCTCGGCGCTCTCGACATGGTCCGTGCGATCGCCGAAGGGCGTCCGCACGTCGCATCCGGTGAACTCGGATACCACGTGCTCGACATCCTGCTCTCCGCGCAGGAGTCGGCGGCCACGGGGCAGACCGTGGTGGTCGAGAGCACCGTGGCCCCGGTGCCGCTGCTGCCGGAGGGCTTCGACCCCTTCGCCGCAACCCTCTGAGGTCGGCCGTAGAACGAGACCGCGGGTCTGCCCTCAGGGCGGGCCCGCGGTCTTCTGCGTTCGGGCCTCGTCGGTGGCGTCGGTCGGGATCGGGCGTCGGCGATCGGCTCAGCCGTCGGATGCCGGAGCGATGCCCCGGAGCAGGCGGTCGAGCATCTCCAGCGCCGCCTCGTGATTGACCTCGTCGTCGAGAAGCCACTGGATCTGCAGGCCGTCGGATGCCGCGATCACGAGGGCGGCGACGAGGACGGGGTCGAGATCGGCGCGCACATGCCCCGATGCCTGCAGGTGTCCAACCTGTTCCGCGATCTCCGCGCGGAGCTGCCCGAAGCGCTCCGTGGCGAACCGCTGCGCGATCGGATGGTTGTCCTCGAGCGCCATCGAGACGAGGGTCGAGTACAACTGCACGAGTCCAGGGATCTCGCGGTTCGCCTCTGCCGCGATGCTCATCGCCATCGCGGGGCTCGCGTCGGCGGGCAACGGGCGTTCCTTGCTCGGTTTGTGCTGCGATTCGCGGTACACCTCGACGAGCAGCTCTTCCAGGGAGCCGAAATAGTGAGTCAGGGCCGCATGCGTGACGCCCACCTCCTGCGCGATCGCGCGCAGGCTCGTCTTCTGAGAGCCGCGGCGCGCGAACACCTCGATCGCCTTGTCGAGGATCTCCTGACGCCGGGCGATGCCCTTCGGGTACCGCCCCTTCGGGCGCGCCTCTGCGTCGGGCGCATCCTCAGGCGAGTCGGTCATGTCCCGATGATACCGAGCCGGGCGGAAAACCTCCAGGTGGAGGTTATTGCGTGCGAGTGTGCTGGTGGCTCGTCGGAGGGCGCCCGGCAGACGGCGCTCAGGCGGCGGCGAGGACGGAGAGGACGTTCCCGGCCGGATCGGTGAACCACGCGATGTCGGGTCCTCGGCCGCCGCCGCGCGCGATGCCCTTGGCGTCGGTGCCGAAGTCGGGGTCGGTGTAGATCTTCGTGACGACTCCGCGGGCGTTGAGATCGTCGACCGCGGCGTCGACGTCGTCGACGGGGAAGTTCAGGATCGTGAAGCTGGCCGGAGTGTGGTTCGGCTTCGCGTAGACGAGGATCGATGCACCGGACGGGAGATGGACGTCGAGGAACCCCATCGCGTTGGTGGTGACCTCGAGGCCGAGAGTCTCGGCATAGAACGTGCGGGCGGCGTCGATGTCGTCGACGCTGAATCCGCTGAAGGCGTGCGTGCTCTGGAAGGCGGTCATGGAATCAGCATCCGCCGATCGGGCCGGGCTGTCCAGTGGTGTCACACCCGGCGGAGCCGCGGGAGAAAACGCTATCCTGAAGCACCCCCGTTCTCGTCCCGAGGAGCACCATGCCCATCGCCGCTGACGACTCCCGGCTCGCGCGTCCTTTCGAGGCCGCGGCCACCCGCTACACCGACGTGCCGTTCCAGCGCGCGGGAGCCAGCGGCGTGCAGCTGCCGAAGGTCTCGCTCGGGCTCTGGCAGAACTTCGGTCGCGACCGCTCGTTCGACAGCCAGCGCGAGATCGTGCTGCACGCCTTCGACCGCGGGGTCGTGCACATCGACCTCGCGAACAACTACGGCCCGCCGTACGGATCCGCGGAGTCGACATTCGGCGCGGTTCTCGACAGCGGCCTCGCCCGCTATCGCGATGAGCTGTTCGTGACGACCAAGGCGGGCTACGACATGTGGCCGGGGCCGTTCGGCGACGGCGGATCGCGCAAATACCTCGTGCGCTCGCTCGAGCAGAGTCTTCGGCGCATGAAGACCGACTACGTCGACGTCTTCTACTCGCATCGGGTCGACCCGGATACCCCGATTGAAGAGACGACGACCGCGCTCGCCGACATCGTGCGCAGCGGCAAGGCTCTCTATGTCGGCATCTCGAACTATCCGGCTCCGCTCGCCAAGCGGGCCTACGACCTGCTCGCCGAACAGGGCGTGAAGCTGCTGCTGCACCAGCCGCGCTACTCGCTGTTCGACCGCACTCCCGAGGCCGAACTGTTTCCGCTGCTGCGCGAACTCGCCGTCGGCAGCGCCGTCTTCTCTCCGCTCGCTCAGGGGCTGCTCACCCGCAAGTACATCGACGGCGACGTGCCGGCCGACTCGCGCGCCGCGAACAGCTTCTTCCTGAACGGCTCGGCACTCACCGACGGCTACCTGGACCGGATCCGCGGCATCGACCGCATCGCTCAGGAGGCAGGGCTCTCGATCCCGCAGCTCGCGATCGCGTGGGTGCTGCGTGATCCCGTGGTCACGACGGCGATCATCGGCGCCTCGCGGACCTCGCAGATCGACGATGCCGTGGCGGCCAGCCAGGTCTCGCTGTCCGGCGACGTGATCACGGCGCTCGACGAGTTCGCGGCTCCCGTCGGCGGCTCGGTGTCCTGAGTCCTGAGCCTCAGCGCACGCTGCGGATCGGCAGCACCGTGAGAGCGCCGGCCAAGGCGAAGACGATTCCTGCGAGAAAGACCGAGGTGTAGCTGCCGGTGAGGGCGATCAGCGCCCACACGATCAGGGGAGTGAGAGCCTGCGGCAGAGTGGTCGCGATCGTGAGGATGCCGAGGTCCTTCGCTGCGGCATCCGCTGTCGGCAACACCTCGTTCATGAGAGCGGAATCGACGCTGAGATAGACGCCGTAGCCGAGCCCGAAGAGACCGGCGAAGGCGAACATGCCGACGACGCTCGGGGCGACCAGCGGGATCACGAGCGACGCGGCCATGATCACCGACGCGATCAGCACGAAGATCTTGCGCCGGTTCAGACGGTCGCTCATCTTGCCGGTCACATAGGCGGTGAGCAGCGCGCCGACCAGCATGGCAGCGGTGAGTGGCATGCTCAGCGCTGTGGACTCGGCATCCGACAGCCCGACGTAGTCGCGCAGGATGTACAGCAGGTACGACTGCACGCTCTGGTAGGCGAGGATCAGCAGGAAACGGCCCCCGAACGCCCACCAGAAATCGGGGAAGGATGCAGGACTCACCCAGAAGCTCGCGAAGAATCGCTTCCAGCGGAAGGGTTCGCGCGCCAGGTCGAGCGATGACTCGTCGCGGTTGAAGATCGTGAAGAGCACGCAGACCCCGAGGACCAGGGCTCCGAACACCGGGTAGCCGATGCCGACGCTGTTCGCGAAGACGCCCGCGAGTCCGACGCCGAGCCCCATGCCGATGAAGGCGCCGACGGCGAGGGCGCCGGATGCCGCGCCGAACTGCTCGCGCGGAAGCCGATCGGGCACGACCGCCGATTGGGCGGTGCCGATCGTGTTGAGGCCCACGGTGAGGATCACGTAGACGAGCAGGATGCTCCACAGCTCGGTGGCCAGCGACATCGCGATCATGAAGACGGCGGCCGTCACGCTGCCGACGATCAGCCACGGGGTGCGGCGCCCGAACCGGCTGCGGGTGCGGTCGGAGAGCGCGCCGACCAGAGGATGCACGATGATCGCGCCGACCGACGCGGCCGCCGAGACGATCGCGAGGTTCCCCACTTTGTTCGCGGCGTCGATCTGCTGGATCTGATCCGGCAGGAAGATCACGATGAACCCCGAGAACCCGGTCAGCATCGCCGCGTTGATGAGGAGCAGCCACGGCATCAGCCGGCGCTGCGCCGGCGTCGGAGAGGCCGGGGCGCTCACGTGCGTCGAGGTCGGTGCAGACATGCCCGCCACTTTAGCGGTGAGCAGGGGAGCGGCGTTCGGGTCCTGTGGAGAGCGGGAGGTCGGGCTTCGCCCGCCTCCCGGTCACCGTACGCGGTTCAGGAGATCCTCGCCCGCGAGCAGCCGGCGCACGTTCTCGTCGATCAGCGCACCGGATCCGACCGGGCGGTTGCCTGCGACATGCGGTGTGATCACGAGGTTCGGGGCGTCCCACAAAGGCGAGTCGGCGGGCAGCGGCTCGGACCGCGTCACATCGATCGCGGCAGCGCGCAGCCGCCCCGATGCGAGCGCGTCGATCAGGGCGCTCTCGTCGACCGTGGCTCCCCGGCCCACGTTCACGAACACGGCGCCGGCCTTCACGGCTGTGAACACCGCCGAGTCGAACAGCTCGGCCGTCTCGGCGTTGGCGGGCAGCAATGAGACGAGGACGTCGGTTCGGCCGAGCAGCTCGCTCGCGTCGCTCTCGGCGACCACCGGCACCCCGGCGCGCTCGCCGGAGGAGCGCGCGATGCCGTGCACCTCTGCACCGAGAAGCTGCAGCAGAGGTGCGAGCCGGGCAGCGATCGACCCGAACCCCCAGATCGTGACCGTCGCGCCGGCGAGCGTGTAGAGGTCACGGGTCTCCGGAGCCGCCTGGGCGGCGATGAACTCCTGGTCCCAGCGGTGGGCGTGCTGCGCCTCGTGCAGGCGATCGAGTCGGCGGACCGCGCTGAGGATCAGCGCCAGCGCGTGCTCGGCGACTGGCCCGTCGTGCAGCGAGCGCCCGGAGCAGATGTGCACCGCCGACGCGAACCCGGCGTTCAGCACGACATCGGCTCCCGACGCCAGCGCCTGAACGAGCTTCAGCGCAGGCAGGGTGCGTGCAGCGTCCGCCAGCTGCTCGGCGGAGTTGTGCCAGGCGACGAGGACCGCGGCGTCGCGGTGCGGCGCCGGCACCGGTGCGTCCACGTCGTAGACGACGACATCGGCGTCGGAGCCCAGGCTCAGCTCGATCGTGTTCGGGATCAGGATCTTCATGTCTCTCCTTCAGGCGACCGGTGCGGCCCACGTGCCCGAAGGGTTGAAGCTCGCGGTCGTCGCCCCGCCGACGGCGAGATCGCGCACCCGCCGCGTCGATAGTATCCATCGGTGCCCTGACCGCCGGGGAAGCGGGTCCGCCTCGGCATCCGCCCCGCTTCTCGGGTATTGTCGCCGCCATGGCCACAGCGACGACGCAGACCACCCAGCGCGAGGCCTTCGGCTCGCGGAACGTCTTCATCCTCTCGGCGATCGGCTCCGCCGTCGGTCTCGGCAACATCTGGCGCTTCCCCTACGTCGCCTACGAAGGCGGTGGCGGGGCGTTCCTGATCCCGTACCTGTGCGCGCTTCTGACCGCTGGCATCCCGCTGCTGTTCTTCGACTACGCGATCGGGCACCGCTTCCGGGGTTCCGCCCCGCTCGCGTTCCGGCGCATGCACCGATCGGCCGAGACGCTGGGCTGGTGGCAGGTCCTCATCTGCGTCGTGATCTCGGTCTACTACGCCGTGATCATCGCGTGGTCGGCGATGTACACGTGGTTCTCCGCCCAGCTGACCTGGGGTCCGGGCAACGAGAACGACTTCTTCTTCGTCGACTTCCTGCAGTCGGCCGACGTCGCCGAGACCGCGCGTGTCCACCCAGTTCGTGCCCCAGGTCGGCATCCCGCTGATCGTGGTCTGGCTCGCCGTCATCGTCATCATGTGCCTGGGCGTCAAGAAGGGCATCGGCCGGGCGAACATGATCCTGATGCCGCTGCTGACGGTGATGTTCGCCGTGCTGGTCGTGCAGTCGCTCTTCCTGCCGGGTGCGCTCGACGGGCTGACCGCCTTCTTCACGCCGAACTGGGAGGCCCTCGCCGACCCCGCCGTCTGGGCATCGGCCTACGGGCACATCTTCTTCTCGCTGTCGGTCGCCTTCGGCATCATGGTCACCTACGCGTCGTATCTCAAGCGCAAGACCGACCTCACCGGTTCCGGCCTGGTCGTCGCCTTCGCCAACTCGGGTTTCGAGATCCTCGCCGGCATCGGCGTGTTCGCGGCTCTCGGATTCATGGCGCAGGCGCAGGGCACCGAAGTCGCAGGTGTCGCCTCCTCCGGCATCGGTCTCGCGTTCATCGCCTTCCCGACGATCGTCTCGCAGGCGACTGGAGGTTCGATCATCGGAGTCCTGTTCTTCGGCGCTCTCGTCTTCGCCGGAGTCACATCGCTCATCTCGATTCTCGAGGTCATCGTCGCAGCTCTCCAGGACAAGCTCGGGTGGAACCGCATCCGCACCACCCTCACGGTCTCCCTCCCGCTCGCCGTCATCTCGATGGCCCTGTTCTCGACGACCACAGCGCTGTCGGTGCTCGACACCGCCGACGCGTTCGTGAACGCCTTCGGGATCATGGCCGTCGCCCTCGTCGCCGTGATCGTCGTCGCCTGGCTGCTGCACAAGCTGCCTGCGCTCAAGGAGCACCTGAACCGGAGATCGAGCTTCTCCGTCGGTCGGATCTGGATGCTGCTGGTCGGCGTCCTCGCACCGCTCGTGCTCGGCTACCTGTTCGTCAGCGAACTGATCGCCAAGATCACGACACCGTACGGCGGCTATCCCGACTGGTTCCTCGGGGTCTTCGGCTGGGGGATGGTGATCTCGCTCGTGATCCTCGCGGTGCTGCTGTCGCTTCTGCCGTGGAGCGCGTGCTCGCACGCGAAGGACGACGCCGACTACGACGATTTCCTCGCCCAGGAGCATTACGAACCCGACTCGGAGACGAGCGCGATACCCGTCGCCTCCGGCGAGCAGAGAGGAACGGCGTCATGACCGGCACCGCGATCGTCATGATGATCGTCGCGATGGTCACCGTCTGGGGTGGCCTGATCGCGGCGATCGTGAACCTCGCCCGCCACCCTGAGGTGGCCGAGACCGAGCCGGAGTCGCCGCCGGTCGAGCTGTAGCGACTCCGCCGAGCGACGCGCGGGATAGTAGCTTCTTCTCGCGGGTCGTGGCAATCCCGTTGGCACGAGGCAGCGGGCTTCTTAGTTTGGGGATTCACAACCTCAGAGTCAGGAGCCGAGATGTCCGCCACCATCAGAACCGCGAACGGCTCCATCCAGCGGGAATCCGCACAGACCGTCACAGACGTTCAGGCTCCAGCCGAGCCGGCGTACGAACTCGTCGACCTGGATCGCTACATGATCATGCATGATGGTCCCGTGGGCTATGTAGAGGTCGTTCCCCCCGTCTTCGTCTGCTATGCGGGCCACCCCTATGCGAAGGCCGAGGAGGTCGCGCAGAAGCACGACTTCCAGAGCGCCGTGCAGACGGTGATCGCGCACGCCGCCCCGGCGCGACGCGCTCGGCTCACCGCATGACGCTCGAGGTCTGGCCAGGGTCGGCATATCCGCTGGGGGCGACGTTCGACGGTCAGGGCACGAACTTCGCGCTGTTCAGCGAAGGCGCCGAACGCGTCGAGCTGTGTCTGTTCGACGACAAAGGCGGCGAGCAGCGCGTCGACCTCGCGGAGGTCGACGCGTTCGTGTGGCACGGCTATCTCCCCTCGCTGCAGCCCGGCCAGCTCTACGGATACCGCGTGCACGGGCCGTACGATCCGACGCAGGGCACGCGGTTCAACCCGAACAAGCTGCTGCTCGATCCCTACGCGAAAGCGGTGTCGGGGAAGATCGCCTGGGGGCAGCCGGCGTTCGGCTACGACTTCGGCGACCCCGACTCCCGCAACGACGACGACTCGGCCGGGATCATGGTCAAAGGCGTGGTCGTGAACCCCTTCTTCGAATGGGCGGGCGACCGGCCGCCGAAGATCCCCTACGCGCAGACCGTGATCTACGAGGCCCACGTGAAGGGGCTCACCGAGCGGCATCCGGGTGTCCCCGATTCCCTGCGCGGCCGGTACGCCGGCATCGCGCACCCCGCGATCATCGACCACCTCACCCGCCTCGGCGTGACGGCGATCGAGCTCATGCCGGTGCACCAGTTCCTCGACGACGCCGTGCTCGAGGAGAAGGGCCTGTCGAACTACTGGGGCTACAACACGCTCGCATTCTTCGCGCCGCACAACGCCTATTCCTCGAGCGGCGAACGCGGTCAGCAGGTGCAGGAGTTCAAGGCGATGGTGCGGGCTCTACACGCGGCGGGGATCGAGGTCATCCTCGACGTCGTCTACAACCACACCGCCGAGGGGAACCACCTCGGACCGACGTTGTCGTTGCGTGGCATCGACAACGAGGCGTATTACCGGCTCGAGAAGGACAAGCGGTACTACACCGACTACACCGGCACCGGGAACAGCCTGAACGCCGGCAACCCGCACGCGCTGCAGTTGATCATGGACTCGCTGCGGTACTGGGTGACCGAGATGCACGTCGACGGCTTCCGGTTCGACCTCGCCTCGACCCTCGCCAGAGAGTTCTACGACGTCGACCGGCTGTCGACGTTCTTCGAGCTCGTGCAGCAGGACCCGATCGTGTCGCAGGTGA
The DNA here is from genome assembly GCF_030816295.1 of Microbacterium natoriense. Lineage (NCBI taxonomy): Bacteria > Bacillati > Actinomycetota > Actinomycetes > Micrococcales > Microbacteriaceae > Microbacterium > Microbacterium natoriense. The sequence goes on from NZ_JAUSXV010000001.1 coordinate 1,297,859, forward strand.
AGCTCATCGCCGAGCCCTGGGACGTCGGGCCCGGCGGCTACCAGGTCGGCAACTTCCCGCCGCAATGGACGGAATGGAACGGCAAGTACCGCGACACCGTCCGCGATTTCTGGCGGGGTGAACCGCAGGCGCTGGGCGAGTTCGCCTCGCGCCTCACCGGATCGGCCGACCTGTACGAGCACTCGGGGCGGCGCCCCGTGGCATCCATCAACTTCGTCACCGCCCACGACGGCTTCACGCTGCGCGATCTCGTGTCGTACAACGACAAGCACAACGACGCGAACGGCGAGGGCAACGCCGACGGGGAATCTCACAATCGTTCCGACAACATGGGGGCGGAGGGGCCGATCGACGACCCCGCGATCAATCGGCGGCGGGCGCGCCAGCAGCGCAACTTCCTCGCCACGCTGCTGCTCTCGCAGGGCGTGCCGATGATCTCGCACGGAGACGAGCTCGGCCGCACGCAGGGCGGCAACAACAACGGCTACGCGCAGGACAACGAGACGACGTGGATCGACTGGGATGCTGCGGACACGCCGTTGATCGAGTTCACTGCCGCGCTGGCGCGGCTGCGCAGCGCGCATCCGACGTTCCGCCGCAGTCGGTTCTTCAACGGCCGCCCGGTGCGGGTCGCCGACGGCGAGCGCGTGCCCGACGTCGTCTGGCTGCGGCCGGATGCCGCCACGATGCAGCCCGAAGACTGGGACTCCGGGTTCGGCCGCGCGGTGGGGATGTTCCTCAACGGGCACGGCACCCGCGAGAAGGACGAACGCGGCCGCCCGGTGACCGATCTGAACTTCATCGTCTACTTCAACAGCGGCGATGACCGCGTCGACGTGACTCTTCCCGACGACAGGCACGGCGACAGCTGGGAGGTCGTGGTGGACACGGCGGGAGAGGCCGACGAGGAGCAACCGCTCTCGGCCGGCGGCGGGTTCACGATGGAGGCGAAGTCGCTGCTCGTGCTCCGGGCCGCGGGAGACGACGAGGGTCCCGTCGACGACTCGGTGGAGGCGTCGCTGAGGGCGCAGAGCGAACACGGTGAAGCGCTCGCCGGAGAGGCGGATGCCGGAGAGACGGATGCTGGCGCGGTGACCGCATGACTCTGAAGCCGCTGTCGACGTACCGACTGCAGATCACGTCCCGGTTCCCGCTCGACGAGGCCGCCGCCGTCACGGCGTATGTCGCGGCTCTCGGCGGCGACTGGGTCTATCTGTCGCCTCTGCTCGCTGCCGTGTCGGGGTCGGATCACGGGTACGACGTCGTCGATCACTCGCGCGTAGATGCCGAGCGCGGCGGGGCCGAGGGACTGCGCCGTTTCTCATCGGCCGCCCGTGCTGCAGGCCTCGGCATCCTGATCGACATCGTGCCCAATCACATGGGCGTGTCGGCGCCCCGGCAAAACCCCTGGTGGTGGGACGTGCTGCGCCTCGGCGCGGAGTCACGGCACGCCCGTGCGTTCGACATCGACGGACGGCTCGGCGGCGGGAAGGTGCGGCTGCCCATCCTCGGCGCCGCTCGGGACGAGGTGGTCGCCAGGGGAGACATCACCGTCGACCCGACGCCGGCCGCCGACGCGCCGGACGGCACGCTGAGCTACTTCGAGCACGTGCTGCCGCTCGCTCCGGGAACAACACGACTCGTGGGCGACCTCCCGGCGCTGCTCGCCGCCCAGCACTACGAGCTGCGCTTCTGGCAGGACCAGTCGGCTGAGCTCAACTACCGCCGCTTCTTCGCGGTGTCGGAGCTCGCCGGTATCAGGGTGGAGCTTCCCGACGTGTTCGCGGACTCCCACCAGGAGATCCTGCGCTGGCTGCGCGAGGGTCTCGCCGACGGGCTGCGCGTCGATCACCCCGACGGCCTCGCGGATCCCGGCGGATACCTCGAACGCCTCGCCGACGGCACGGGCGGCGCCTACACGCTCATCGAGAAGATCCTGGAACCGGGCGAGGAGCTCCCGTCCTGGTGGCGCACCGACGGGACCACCGGTTACGAAGCGCTCGCGGTTCTCGACCGCATCTTCGTCGACTCCGACGGTGTGCAGGCGCTCTCCGAGATCGACGAGCGGTTGCGCGCGGAGACGGGATTGGCGAGGCCGGCCTCATGGCCCGATCTCGTGCACGAAACCAAGCGGATGGTCGCCGACGAACTGCTGCAGTCGGAGGTGCGACGACTGGTGCGAGTGCTCCCGATGGGCGTCATGGGAGCGGCAGATGCGCTCGCCGAGATCCTCGCCTGCTTCCCCGTGTACCGCTCATATCTTCCGGCCGGACGCGAGCACCTGCGGCATGCGGTGGCCGAGGCGGTCCGGCGGCGTCCCGATCTCGCGGAGGCGATCGAGCAGCTCGAACCCCTGCTCGCCGACCCCGAGCTCGAGGTCGCAGAGCGGTTCCAGCAGACGAGCGGCGCCGTGATGGCCAAAGGAGTGGAGGACACCGCGTTCTACCGGTTCACGCGGCTCGGGACGCTGACCGAGGTCGGGGGAGACCCCTCGCAGGCCGCCCTCTCGACGCGGGAGTTCCACGCCGCGCAGCAGGCGCGGCTTTCGGCCTGGCCGCACTCGATGACGACTCTCTCGACGCACGACACCAAGCGCTCGGAAGACGTCCGCGCGCGGCTCTCGGTGCTCTCGGAGATGCCGGAGCGCTGGGCCGAGGTGCTGGGTGAACTGCGCGCTGTGGCGGGTTCGGGGCACGGGCCGATCGATTCCCTGTTCTGGCAGGCGGCAGTGGGCGCGTGGCCGATCTCGACGGACCGGCTGCTCGCCTACGCCGTCAAGGCTGCACGCGAGGGAGCGGAGGCGACGGGGTGGCAGCATCCGGATGCCGCATTCGAAGAGCGCCTGGCGAAGATGGCGGATGCCGCGAACGGCGCCGCCGCCGAGATCCTCGCCCGGTTCGTCGAGGAGATCGCGGGCTTCGGCTGGTCGAACTCGCTCTCGGCCAAGCTGCTCCAGCTCACCGGCCCGGGGGTCCCGGACGTCTACCAGGGCACCGAGCTGTGGGATCTGTCGCTCGTCGACCCCGACAACCGTCGCCCGGTCGACTTCGTCGCCAGGGCTCGCATGCTCGAGTCTCTGGACGCCGAGGTCGCCCGTGGCATCCTTCCGCCGGTCGACGTCTCGGGTCGGGCGAAGATGCTCGTGACCTCGCGCGCGCTGCGCCTGCGACGCGACCACCCCGAGCTGTTCCGCGCCTATCGCCCGCTGGCCGTCACCGGCGGGGCCTCCGATCACGCGGTCGCGGTCGATCGCGGCGGGGTCACGGTGGTCGCCACCCGCCTGCCTGCGGGACTCGCACGGATCGGCGGCTGGCAGGACACTGTTCTGATGCGCCCCGAGCTGTCGGCGACCGACGTGCTCACCGGGCGGCGGATCGAACCGGGGCCGGTCCGGCTCGCCGAGCTGCTCGAGAAGTACCCGGTGGCCCTGCTGGAGGACGCCCGATGATCGAGGTGTGGGCGCCCCTGGCGCGCCGCGTGCGGGTGCGCCTTCTGGGCGACCAGGGCGCGACGATCGACGAACGCGAGCTCAGGCGTTCTGAGGCGGAGGGGTGGTGGCGCGCAGAGCTCGAACTGGCCGACGGCGACCGCTACGGCTTCGTGCTCGACGACGGAGATCAGGTGCGGCCCGACCCTCGATCGCGCCGGCAGCCCGAGGGCGTGCACGCACCCTCGGCCGCCTTCGACCCCGCGGCGTTCGCCTGGACCGACGCGGCGTGGACAGGGCGGCAGCTCGCTGGTGGCGCGATCTACGAGCTGCACATCGGCACCTTCACCCCCGAGGGGACGCTCGACGCTCTGATCGGCCGACTCGACCACCTCGTCGACCTCGGCATCACGCACGTCGAGATGCTCCCCGTCAACGCCTTCAACGGGCGACGGAACTGGGGATACGACGGCGTGCTCTGGTACGCCGTGCACGAGGAGTACGGCGGCCCGCGCGCCTATCAGCGTTTCGTCGACGCCGCGCACGCCCGCGGACTGGGCGTCATCCAGGACGTCGTCTACAACCATTTCGGCCCGAGCGGCAACTATCTGCCGGAGTTCGGGCCGTATCTGCGCGAGGGGCGGAGCAACCCGTGGGGTGACGAGGTGAACCTCGACGAGCCAGCCGTGCGCCAGTACATCATCGACAACGCGCTGATGTGGCTGCGCGACTTCCACGTCGACGGCCTCCGTCTCGACGCCGTGCACGCGCTGAACGACGACCGGCCCACGCACATCCTCGCCGAACTCGCCGAGCGCACCGAGGCGCTCTCCGCTCAGCAGAACCGGCCGCTCAGCCTGATCGCCGAATCCGATCTCAACGATCCGACGCTCATCCTTCCGCGGGAGGCCGGCGGCTACGGTCTCACGGCGCAGTGGTCGGACGACTGGCACCACGCGATGCACGTCGCCCTCACCGGCGAGACCACGGGGTACTACGCCGATTTCGCCGCCCCCGAGGCGGTCGCCAAGGTGACGCAGCACGGGTTCTTCCACGACGGCACGTTCTCGTCTTTCCGTGGGCGGCCGCACGGGCATCCGATACCGCCGACGGTGCCGACGTGGCGACTGGTCACCTACATGCAGAACCACGATCAGATCGGCAACAGAGCGGCCGGCGATCGGCTCGGCGCGAACCTGACGCCCGACCGGCTCGCGGTCGCCGCCGTTCTCGCACTCACCGCACCCGGCACTCCCATGCTCTTCATGGGAGAGGAGTGGGGTGCATCCACGCCGTGGCAGTTCTTCACCTCGCATCCCGAGCCGGAACTCGCGAAGGCCACAGCGGAGGGGCGCATCGCCGAGTTCGAGAAGATGGGCTGGAATCGGTCCCTCGTGCCCGACCCGCAGGACCCGGCGACGTTCGATCGCTCGCATCTGAACTGGGAGGAACGCCAGCAGGGCGAGCACGCGCGCCTGCTCGATCTGCATCGGCGGCTGCTCGCGCTGCGCATCCAGCGGCCCGAGCTCACCGATCCCGACGCCGCGAAGACCGCCGTCACCTCGATCCGCGACGACGGACCGCCGCGTGCCCGCGCGTTCCGCATCGAGCGGGGTGCGGTGTCGGTGCTGGTGAACCTCACGAGCGAACCGGTCGCGTTCGACGTGCGACCCGGTGATCGGCTGCTGGTGTCGACCCGCTCGGCGAGCCTCGACGCGGGCTCTCTCGAGGTCCCGCCCGATGCAGCCATCGTGGTCGGGCCGGAGCTCGCCGCTCAGCCGGTGGGCCTGGACGCGAACCGCACGAGCTCCTCGTAGCGAGGGCGCAGCGTCGAGGCGTCTGCCCGGATGCCTCAGCCTCCGAGCGCCTGCGCGGCCTGCCGCGCGGCTCCGAGCGCCACATACTCGCCGGGCTCCGGCGCCTCGACCGGCAGCCCGAGGACCTCGGGCGCGATGACGCGCACGGCCTCGGACTGCGCTCCGCCGCCGATGAGCAGGGCCCGCTCGAGAGGGATGCCGAGATCGCGCAGAGCGTCGAGACCCGCGCCGAGGCCTCGCAGCATGCCCTCGACAGCGGCGCGGGCGAGATTGGGTCGCGTGGTCGACGCGAGCGTCATCCCGGTGAGGGATGCCGTGGCATCCGGCAGGTTCGGCGTGCGCTCGCCCTCGAAGTAGGGCACGAGCGTCAGACCATCGGCCCCAGGAGCGGCCTGCAGTGCGAGGTCGCTGAACTCGGCATGGCCGACGCCGAGCAGCGACGCCGTGGCGTCGAGCACACGAGCGGCGTTCAACGTCGCGACCAGGGGGAGGAAGTTGCCGGAGGCATCGGCGAAGCCGGCGACCGTGCCCGCGGGGTCGAAGACGGGAGACTCGCTGATCGCGCAGACCGTGCCCGAGGTGCCGATCGAGACGACGACGTCGCCGACCGCGGCGCCCAGGCCGAAGGCGGCGGCGGCGTTGTCACCCGCGCCGGGTGCGACGCGGCGGCCACCGGCATCCGTCACGCTCTCGTCGTGGCCGAGAACGCGCGGCAGCACCGCGTCGTGACCGAGCGCCGCGATGAGCAGCTCGCGATCGTACTCGCCCGTGCGCGGGTTCCAGTAGCCCGTGCCCGAGGCATCCGAGCGGTCGCTGACGAGCTCGTCGAGCGCCGGATTCTCGGGCCCGAATCCGCGCAGCCGCCAGGTCAGCCAGTCGTGCGGCAGAGCGACCGCGGCGACGCGGGCGGCGTTCTCCGGCTCGTTGTCGCGCAGCCAGCGCAGCTTGGTGATCGTGAACGACGCGACAGGAACCAGGCCGGTGCGCTCGGCCAGAGCCGAGGCGCCGAACTCCGCGATCAGATCGGCGGCGGCTCCCGCCGAGCGGGTGTCGTTCCAGAGCAGGGCGTCGCGGATGACGCGGCCCTCGGCGTCGATCGCGACCATGCCGTGCTGCTGGCCGCCGATCGACCAGGCCTCGACGCCGTCGAGACCTCCCGCCTCCGCGAGCGCGGAGTTCAGCGCCTGCCACCAGGCCTCGGGGTCGACAGCCGTGCCATCAGGATGCGACGCTCGTCCAGAGCGCACGACGGCTCCGGTCGAAGTGTCGACGACGACGACCTTGCAGGACTGGGTCGACGAGTCGACCCCGATCACGAGTGCCATTCCGGCATCCTCTCGATTGCTTCGGGTGTGTCCAGGATTCAGGCCGGTCACACCTGTGGTCGGCTTCGGTCGCTGAACCCGTCGGTTCTGTGACCGACACGATGTCCGGTCACGCCTGTGGTCGGCTTCTGAGGCCGAACCCGCCGGTTGTGTGACCGGCCCGGTGTCCGGTCACGCTTGCGGGCGGCTTCCCACCCGCAGCGTGACCGGAACCGCGCGAGATCGGTCAGCGAGCGCCGAGGAGGTGCTCGGTGGCGAGTTGCTGCAGACGGACGAAGCCGAAGCCCTTGCCGCCGAAGTACGAGTTCGCGTCGAAGTCCTCGTAGGCCGAGCGGTCGGCGAGGAAGTCGTCGTAGGTCTCGCCCTCGGCCAGGGTCGGCGTCGACAGCTCGTCGACACGAGCGGCGGCGAGCGCCTCCTGCACCTCAGGGTCGGCGCGGAAGGCCGCGGCGCGCTCCTTCAGCAGCAGGTAGGTGCGCATGTTCGCAGCGGCCGACTCCCACACGCCGTTCTCGTCTTCCGTGCGGCTCGGCTTGTAGTCGAAGTGACGGGGGCCGTCATAGGCGGGCACGCCGCCGGGGCCGCCGTTCTCGAGCAGGTCGACGAGCGAGAACGCGTTGTGCAGATCGCCGTGCCCGAACACGAGGTCCTGGTCGTACTTGATGCCGCGCTGGCCGTTGAGGTCGATGTGGAACAGCTTGCCGTGGAACAGCGCCTGTGCGATGCCGGCCGTGAAGTTGAGCCCGGCCATCTGCTCGTGCCCGACCTCGGGGTTCACGCCGACGAGCTCGGGGCGCTCGAGCGAGTCGATGAACGCGATCGCGTGGCCGAGGGTCGGCAGCAGGATGTCGCCGCGGGGCTCGTTCGGCTTCGGCTCGATCGCGAAGCGGATGTCGTAGCCCTTGTCGGTCACGTAGTCGCCCAGCAGGTTGACGGCCTCGCGGTAGCGCTCGAGAGCGGCGCGGACGTCCTTCGCGGAGTCGTACTCCGCGCCCTCGCGGCCGCCCCACATGACGAACGTCTTGGCGCCGAGCTCGGCTCCGAGGTCGAGCTGGCGGAACACCTTGCGCAGGGCGTAGCGGCGCACGTCGCGGTCGTTCGAGGTGAAGCCTCCGTCTTTGAAGACCGGGGCGCTGAAGAGGTTGGTTGTGACCATCGGCACGATCAGGCCGGTGTCGGCGAGAGCGCCCTTGAGGCGGTCGATCTGCGTCTGGCGCTCGGCCTCGGTCGAGCCGAAGGCGAACAGGTCGTCGTCGTGGAACGTCAGACCGTAGGCGCCGAGTTCGGCGAGCTTCTCGACGGCGTGCACGACGTCGAGGGCGGGGCGGGTCGGGCCGCCGAAGGGGTCGGCGCCGTTGTAGCCGACGGTCCAGAGGCCGAACGAGAACTTGTCTTCACGGGTGGGGGTGGTCATGACTGCTCCTGTGCAGGTCGAAATAAGTTGTGAGTGACAACATATCTCATGACAGAGATGCTGTCCACCCCTTACAGTGAAGGGATGCCGTCACCGTCGAGCCCGGCCCCGGGCACCCGTCCGCACAACCTCGCTCGCATCCTGCGACTCGTGCACGAGGAGGGTGCGCAGTCCCGCGCCGCGCTCACCGAGACGACGGGGCTGAACCGCTCGACCATCGCGGATCTGGTGGGCGAACTCATCAGGCTCGGGCTGGTCGACGAGAGGATTCCCGAGACGCCGGGGCGGGTCGGCCGCCCCTCGCCCGTCGTCGCGGCATCCTCCGATGTCGTCGCGATCGCCGTGAACCCGGAAGTCGATGCCGTCGAGATCGCTGCGATCGGGCTCGACCGCAGCATCCGCCTGCGCAAGCGGGTCCTGAACGAGGCCCTTCCGACGCCACAGGGTCTCACGACCCTGCTCGCCGAGACGCTCCAGGAATGGTGCGACGGACCGCTCAGGCAGGCCCGCATCACCGCGATCGGCATCGCGGTGCCCGGTCTCGTGCGCGCGTCGGACGGCGTGGTGCGCAACGCCCCCCACCTCGAATGGCGGGACGTGCCTCTCGCCGACCTCGTCGCCGACGGCTGCGGCATCGCCACGGTCGTCGACAACGACGCCAGTCTGGGCGCGATCGCGGAGCACCGCTACGGTGCAGGACACGGAATCGATGACATCGTCTACTTGAACGGCGGCGCCTCCGGCATCGGCGGCGGGCTCATCATCCGAGGCGTCCCGGTCGCGGGCGCGGGCGGCTACGCAGGAGAGTTCGGGCAGAATCGGCCGCGCATCACCGACGACGCCGATCGCCGCACGGCCGACGGCGTGCTCGAAGCCGAGGTGAGCCGCCGGCTGCTGCTCGACGTCGTCGGGCTCGAGGCAGCCGACGATGACGTCCTCGCAGCCGAGCTCAGCACGTCGGGCAGTCCCGACGCCGCAGCCGAGGTGTCCCGTCAGGGGCGCGTCCTCGCGGGCGCGCTCGCGAACGCCGTGAACGTGCTCAATCCCGCCGTCATCGTGCTCGGCGGCTTCCTCGCGACCCTCGGAGAGCTGCGCCGGGAGGAGATCATGGATGCCGTGACGGAGCTCGCCATGGCGGAGAGCGCCGAGGGACTCGGCATCCGCTCCGCCGCCCTCGGGGCCGACCGTCTGCTGATCGGCGCCGCCGAACTCGCCTTCGCCGGCCTCATCGCGAATCCGGCCGAGCGCGGCTGACCGCATCCGGCCAGGATGATCGGGTGCGGGCATGCTCCCGCCCGCGACGATGGTGGGGAAAGGAGGACCTCATGATCGGAACGCTGAACGCGCTGGTCGACCTGGTCGAACGCAGCGCCGGGGAAGAGCTCGACATCGCCGCCTTCGCCCATGGACAGGGCACGACGGAATACCACCTGCGCCGGATGTTCTCGGCGCTCGCCGGTATGCCGCTCTCGGAATACGTACGGCGGCGGCGCATGACTCTAGCGGGCGCCGAGCTCGCGGCGGGTGCGCCGAACGTGCTCGATGTGGCCGTGCGACACGGATACGGCTCGATCGAGGCGTTCGGCCGCGCCTTCCGTGCCGTGCACGGGATCAGCGCGACGGATGCGCGCCGTGACGGGGGCCCTCTCCGCACACAACCCACGCTCCGGTTCCGCCTGAGCGTCGAAGGGAGCACCCAGATGGACGTCACCATCACCGCACTGCCCGAACTCGTCCTGGTCGGCCATGCCGCACAGGTCCCGCTCATCCATGAAGGCGTGAATCCGCGCATCCAGGAGCACATCGCCGCGATCGCACCGGAGGAGCACGCGAGGCTCAAGGCACTCAGCGATGCCGAACCCGGCGGGATCCTCGCCGTCACGGCCGACGTCGCTCCCGATGCGCCTGAGGGCACGACACTCACCTATCTGCACGGCGTGGCCGTGCAGTCGGGCACCCCTGTGCCCGACGATCTCGACGTGATCAGAGTCGACGCAGGCTCGTGGGCGGTGTTCTCCGCGAAGGGGCCGTTCCCGGAGACCCTGCAGAACCTGTGGGCGGCGACGGCGACCGAGTGGTTCCCCTCGAACCCCTGGCGGCTGCGCCCTGGGCCGTCGATCGTCCGCTACCTCGAGTTCACCGGCACGCACGCCTCGTGCGAGCTCTGGCTGGCCGTCGAGGCCGCCTGAGATCACTCCGTGGGAGGTCCTGTCGCGCGCGCCGCGGCAGGGCCTCCCGCGAGCGCTGTCCGTGGCCGGTGCGACACTGATCGCATGGCGATCGATCCGAAGAAGACGCTCGACGCGTATCAGGCGAAGCGGGGGGAGTTCCGCGTCCTCGAGGTGCCGGCCATGCAGTACCTCATGGTCGACGGCGCCGGTGACCCGAACACGTCCGGGGAGTATGCAGATGCCCTCGCGGCGCTGTACCCCGTCGCCTACACGCTGAAGTTCGCACTGCGTGAGCAGGCCGGAATCGATGCGGTGGTCATGCCGCTCGAGGGGCTCTGGCATGCGAGCGACATGGAGTCGTTCACCACCCGGCGCGACAAGTCCGCATGGCTCTGGACGATGATGATCATGGTGCCGGAGCAGATCACGGTCGCGATGTTCGCCGAGGCGGTCGACACGGTGGCGAACAAGGCTGTGAAGAAGAAGCAGCCCCTGCCCGCGCTGCCGCTCGTGCGACTGGAGACGCTCGATGAGGGGCAGTGCGTGCAGACCCTGCACATCGGCTCTTACGACGACGAGGCTCCGGTGCTCGACGATCTGCACCATCGCTTCGTCCCCGAGAACGGGCTGCGGATGCGCGGCCGTCACCACGAGATCTACCTCAGCGACGCCCGACGGGTGGAGGCGGCGAAGCTGCGCACGATCCTCCGCCAGCCGGTGGCATCGATCAGCTGACCGCTGCCCGCTGCCGCTCCCACCGTTCGCGGGTCAGGAAGGCGAGGCGGCCCGTCTTGTCGGGAAGCTGAACGAGCGGTCCGAGTTCGAAGCCGCTCTTGACCGCGCGAGCCACTGCACGCTCGTTGCCGACGTCTGGTTCGATCACGATGCGATCCACCTCGGGGCGGGAGAAGACGAACTCGGCGATCAGGTCGGAGACGTGCCAGGAGAACCGCGGGACAGGCTCGCCACGGTCGCCGAGGAAGAAGTGCAGGCCCGCATCGCCGGGGAGCACATCGTACGCATCGCCCAGCGGATCGTTCTCGGGCTCGTACGTCTGCAGCAGCACGATCGGCAGTCCCTCGCGACGCACGAGGAAGGCGTGGTGGCTCGCAAGGCCGTCGACGAACAGGTAGAGGTCGCGGAGCTCCTCGGGGGTCAGCTCGGCCAGACCCCAGAACCGCGAGCTCGGGCGCGTCACCCACTCGTGCAGCAGATCGAGATCGCCGACGGGGTCGAGCACGGAGATCTCGATGCGGCCCAGAGCCGCCGAGTCGTTCACGTGCACGAGGGCGCCGGCCGGGCCGGCCACCAGGCGGGCATTGCGGATGGAGGTCATGATGCTCCCGTCGGACGGTCGATGGTGAGGGCGCTCCAGTCGGTGACGACCGCGGTCGGACGGACCTCGGCCCAATCCGCGTGCTGATCGGCGAAGTGCGGTGAGGCGGGGTCGCCCGAGGCGCCGAAGGGCACGCTCCACAGACTCCGCTCACGATCCTCGAGATCCCACGCCCAGCGGGCGACCGATCCACGCCAGCTGCGATCGGTGACGCCGGGGGTCGATCCCGTGCAGCGCACCGTGTCGCCGTCGCCCGACAGAACGGTGTCGAACTCGGTGCCGGGCGCAGCGATCCCGACGACATCGGCGAGCACGTGCAGGGGCAGCATCCGGTGCGTCGCGCCCCAGGCGGAGGCCGAGGCGGCACGCTCGAGCGCGGCCCGCACCAGGTTCGCCGCCTCCGCGGCGAGCGACGGATGCTGCAGCAGGCGCGGCAGGGCCGAGGCGATCTGGCCCTCGACGGCCATCCACGGGTCGAAGACCGCGCCGAAGAGGTGCGGATCGCGCAGGGGGGACAGGATCGGATGCTGTGCGACGGCCCGCACCAGAGCGCCTCGCCAGGCTGCGAAGACCCCGGCCGCGGGAGAGCCGGCATCCATGCGCCCGTCCCACCGGGCGAGCGCGTCACGCGCCTCGGCCGCGGGCGAGGGGAGGTCGCCTGCGGGCAGCAGAGCGAGCAGCCCGGTGCGCACACCGCCCTGCGTGTCGCTCCAGACCTCGGCGAAGCCGGCGGTGCTGCGCGGGCGCCGGGTCTTGAGCAGGTGCGCGATGCGCTGCGCACGATGGCGCGAGGGGTAGGCCCAACCGAGATCGATGTCCGCTCTCGCGGGGCGTTCGTTCGCATCCACCGCGAGATCCGCCACGGGGATGGCGGCAGGCAGCGTCCGAGCGGCCACCGGGGTGCCGTTCTGCAGCGCTCGACGTCGCTGGGAGCGGGGGCGCTCGGGAACGACTCCGACGGTCGCCGAAAGCACCGTGCCCGATCGGTCGGCGGCGAGCACGCGATTGACCGGGTCGACCCAGGATCCGAACGCGTCGATCACCTGACGTGCGGTGCGGGCGCGCAGGAGAGGCAGGAGCGCCGCGGCGCCCAGATCGACGTGGACGCGGGCCGGGTGGCGGATGCTCCACCCGCGCAGTTCGCCGTCATGCTCGTGCAGGTCGGTGACGATGCTTCCGCGGACGCTCTCCAGCGCCTCGACCTCGATGTCCGCTCCGCCGCGCACCCGGATCGTGGACCGCAGAACGTCGACCGGCTCCCAGCCGTTCCGCCCCCACGCCTGGTATCCGTTGCCCGTGCGGCGAAGCCGCTCCTCGAACACGTCGACGCTGTGCGCGATCGCGTTCGTGATGCCCCATGCGGAGTCTCCGGTGTGGCCGAAATGCGGCACCCCCGGCACTCCGGGGAATGCGAAGCCGACGACGTCGAACTCCTCGCACGCGAGGCGGACCTGCTGGTACACGCCGGGCAGCTCGAACAGCCGATGCGGGTCGCCGGCCAGCAGCGGCAACCCGCTCGCCGTCCGCGAGCCGTGCAGAGCCCAGGCGTTGCTCCCCGATGTCGGCAGCGTCTCGTCGGCATGCTCGTCCCCAGCGAACACGTCGACCCAGTCGTCGCCGATCGTGCGCGCGACGTGCTCGCGCCACAGCACATGCGGGAAGGTCGAGAACAGCACGTGAGCGACGTGCAGCACGCCGAGCGGGTCGTGGTCGTCCCACGGCGCGAGCGGGCGGGTGTCGTCGAATCTCGCGTCGAGCATGCGGAACTCTGCCGCCTGCCCGCCGAGATCGCTCATGCCGGCGCGCACGCCGGCCGCGTAGTCGCTGATGAATCGCTGCGATTCCGCGTCGAGAGCCGCGAATGCTCGCCGGACGGTGTCGTCGATCCGCGCCCGTCGCGCGAAGACGTCCCAGGCGATGCCGGCGTCGCCGATGAGCTCGGCCAGCCGGCCCTGCGCACGAAGCCGGTCGGCCTCGATCTGCCAGCCCCGGTCGCGAGCGGTGACCTCGCCCTGTGCATGGGCGAGATCCCGCACATCCGTCGCGCGGATGTGCGGGATGCCCAGGCCGTCACGGAAGATCTCCGCCATCCCGTCAGACTCCCACAGCAGCCGGCTGCGGGATACGTGCCCGGCCGATCGGGTTCTCCAGGGTGCCGGCGTACAGGAGCGAGGCGGACTGGTTCGTCAGATCGACCATCCGCAGCGTGTTGCGCAGCTGCAGCCGGTTCAGGCACGAGTGCGCGAACGCGTCAGCACGCAGATCGACGCGCGACTCGAGATCCGGGTGGTCCAGAGCGTGCTCGTCGACCGTCTCGGCCACGAGCCGCCAGAACTCGGATTCGGTCAGCGTGCCGTCGACGTGCAGGATGCCGGCGAGGTGTCGCAGCACACCGTCGAACACGTCGGTGAAGATCGCGAGAGCCTTCTCCTGGTCGTCCACGGGGGAGACCGTGCGGCGCACGTCCTCCGGTACGGCGCGATCGGCGAGCAGTGCGATCTCCTCGCCGATGTCCTTCATGAACACCCCGGTCGGCACGTGATCATCGAGGACGAGGATGAGGTTCTCGCCGTGCGGCATGAACGCGAGATCGTGGGCGAGCAGGCAGTGCACGACCGGGCGCAGGTAGGCGCGCAGCGCCGCACGCACCCAGTCCTGCGCCGAGACCTCGGACGCGCGGATCAGAGCCGTGACCACCGATGCGCCCTCGCCGTCGCGGTGGAGCAGAGAGGCGAGCGTCGCCAGCCGCTGCTGCCCGCTCACCAGGGGAATCGGGCTCTCGCGCCAGAGCGCGGCGAGCATCTTCCGGTGCGCCGAGGGCTCGGCGGTGCGGTGGTACACGTCGCCCGTGTATCCGATGGATGCGCGCTCGCGGAGCACCCGGAACCCGGCGTCGCGCAGCGTGGCGTCACCCGCGACGAGCTCGGCGACCCAGTCGTTGATCGCGGGCGTGACCCGCATGTAGGCGGGGGAGAGGCCACGCAGGAATCCCATGTTCTGCACGGCCAGCGCCGTCTTCACATAGTGCCGCCCGGGGTGCGACAGATTGAACATCGTGCGCACCGACTGCTGCGCGCGGTACTCGCTCTCGCTCTCGCCGATCACGACGAGGTCGCGCCGTGCGAGGTCGGGGGCGAACGTGATCGCTGCGCGGTTCTCCCACTGCCACGGGTGCACGGGCAGCAGGTGGAAGTCCGCCGGGTCTTCGCCGAGGTCGTTGAGACGCGAGGCGAAGCTCTCGCGCTCGGTGGCGCTCAGTTCTCCCTCGAGCAGCGTCTCCTCGTCGAGGCCCGCGCCGAGCGCGAGATGCGAGACGGCGCGGCGGGCGGCGACCCAGGTCATGCGGAACGGACGACCGGCCTCTGGCGCGAACGCGGCGTGATCCGAGACGCCGAAGCCGATGCGGCCGTTGTTGGCGACGAAACCGGGATGGCCCTCTGTCATCGCCGCCTCGACGGTCTGGAAGTCGGCTCCGGCGAGAGCATCCGCCGATGGCCCGCCCTGTGCGATCTTGAACATCGATCCGGCAAGGGTCGAAGCGATCTCCTCCAGATACACCGGGAGCAGCTCGTCGGAGAGGCCGAGCGCGGGCTGCAGCTCGAGGATGAGCTCCTGCGCGTCGAGCGGCAGTGCGCGGCCACCGCGCAGGCGGCGGATGCTGGGCTCGTCGACGATCCAGTGCTCGAGCTCGGCTCGCTGCGCGTCGAAGCGGTACTCGACATCGGCCGCAGGCGCGCTGAGCAGCCATCCGCCGTCTGGGTGCGGCTGGGGCGCGATCAGCCTCTCGTGGCTGAACTCGGCGATGGCCTTGGCGACGAGGTGGCGCTGCGCGCGCTCGAGCGTGACAGGGGTCAGATGGGTGGCGGGGTTCATGCGCTGGCCTTTCGGTCGCGGGCGATATCGGATGCCGCGAAGTCGGCGCGCGTGCACACCGACAGCATCGCGGTCTTGAGATGTCCGCCGTCGTCGACGGCCACCTCGCGCAGTTCGGTGAAGCCGGCGCGCACGTTCTTGCGGCGGATGCGGTCGTTCGACGCGTCCGGTTCCACGACCACGCGGTGCGCGCCGAGCTCGCCGAAGCACCACGCCATCACGGCGGCGAAGACGGCATCCGTCAGGCCGTGCCGCGGCTCGTCCGCCGGAGGCGAGATCAGCACGTGCATGCCGAGGTCGCGCGGCTGCGCATCGTGGATGCCCGCCAACAGCACTCGCGCCGGATCGTAGGTCTCGGCGTAGAACGCGGGGATGCCGTCGACGAGGCCGAGCCAGGCATCCTGATCGGGGTGCCTCGTGATCCCGCTCAAGTACTCCTCGACGGCGGCCCCATCCAGGTCTCCCATGCCCCAGAACGTCGCATGCGGGTCGGAGAGCCAGCCCTGCAGGAGCGGCGCGTCGCGCTGCGGATCGGCGGCGACGAGCGTGACGGAGGGCGCCGGCGACGAGGTCATCGGGCAGCCTCGGCCGCGAGCGCCCCCTGCGGGACGCCGAACTCCTGGAACGCGATGCGCCGCTCGATCGGATAGATCTCGCTCCCGGTGATCGAGGCGAGGATCGACGAGTTGCGCCAGGCTCCGAAGCCGAGATCGGGTGCGGTCAGGCCGTGCGTGTGCTCCTCGCCGTTCTGCACGAAGATCCGGCCGCGTCCGCCGTCGATGCTGTAGTCGCGGGCGACGTCGAGCCGACCGAGAGCGTCCCAGTCGAGGCGATCCGCGATGCCGGCGAGGAACGGCGGCGTCTCCGCCGCGTAGCCGGTGGCGAGGACCAGCGACTCGGTCTGCCTCTCGTGCTCTTCCGCCAGCTGACCGTGGCGGAGTCGGAGCCGGTAGCGCTCGCCGTCCCACTCCGCGGCGCTCACCTCGGTGTCTGCGAGCAGCGTCGTGCGCACGGGCCCGTCGGCGCTGAGACGGTAGAGCGTGTCGTAGATGTCGTCGATGAGGTCGGCCGAGATGCCCTTGTACAGGCTCCGCTGCTCACGGCCGAGGTGCTGCCGCATCCCGATCGGCAGCGCGTGGAAGTGGTCGGTGTACTCGGGCGAGGTCATCTCGAGAGTGAGCTTGGTGTACTCCATCGGGAAGAACCGCGGCGACCTCGTGACCCAGTCCAGACGGTACCCGCCCTCGTGAGCGCCCTCGAGCAGGTCGCGGTAGATCTCCGCCGCCGACTGTCCGCTGCCTACAACCGTGATGGATCCGCTCGCGCGCAGCTCGTCGCGGTGCTGCATGTACTCCGAGCTGTGCACGGCGCGGCCCGCGACGTCGCGCAGCTCCTGCGGCACCGACGGCCGGGTCCCGACGCCGATCACGACGTGGCGGGCGCGCAGCTCGAGCTCCTCACCGGTGTCGGTGCGCATGGCTCGCACCACGTAGAGGTCCTCTGCGGCGTCGTGCTCGATCCGGACGACCTCGTGATTCCATCGCAGCTCGGGCAGGCGGCTCGCCGCCCAGCGGCAGTAGGTGTCGTACTCGGCGCGCAGCGCGTAGAAGCTCTCGCGGATGTAGAAGGGATACAGCCGGCCGGTGTGCTTCAGCCAGTTCAGGAACGAGAACTCGGAGGTGGGGTCGGCCATCGTCACGAGGTCGGCGAGGAACGGCACCTGGATCGTCGATCCCTCGATCATCATGCCGTGGTGCCAGCGGAACTCCTCTGCCCGATCGAGGAACACGGCGTCGAGCCCGGTGGGATGCGCGAGGCAGGCGAGCCCGAGGTTGAAGGGGCCGATGCCGACGCCGATGAGATCGTGCACGTGCCCGGTCATGCGTCGGCGCCGATCAGCTCGGAGCCGATGCCGGCGAGGGTCGTGGCTGCGTCCTTCACCATGTCGAGGATCGCCCTCACGTCCGCGAGCGTGGTCTCGGGATTCAGCAGCGTGAGCTTGAGGCACGGACGTCCGTCGATCACGGTCTTCGCGACGAGCGCGCGACCCGACTCGAACAGCACGCGCCGCACGCCGGCGACGAGCGCGTCTCGCTCTTCGGACGAGGTTCCTTCCGTCCGCAGCCGGAACAGCACGGTGCTGAGCTGAGACCGCCCGACGAGCTCGAGTTCGTCATCCGCGTCCACCGCATCGGCCACGGTCGCCGCCAGGTCGATCACGGTGTCGAACATCTCGCCGATGCGGTCGGCTCCGATCGCGCGGAGCGACACCCACAGCTTGAGCGCGTCGAAGCGCCGCGTGGTCTGCAGCGACTTGTCGACCTGATTGGGCTCGTCGTTCTCCAGGGGGTTCAGGTAGTCGGCGTGCCAGGCTCCAGCCGCCAGATCTCGGGGTTCGCGCACGAGGATCGCGCTCGACGAGACAGGCTGGAAGAAGCTCTTGTGGAAGTCCACGGTCACGGACCTCGCCCGCTCGATCCCGTCGAGCAGATCGCGGCGTCGGCGCGAGACGAGGAGCCCGCCGCCGTAGGCGGCATCGACGTGGAGCCAGACGCGGTGGGCGTCGCATACGGCGGCCACCGCGGCGAGGGGATCGATGACCCCGCGGTCGGTGGTGCCGGCGGTCGCGACGACGGCCATCGGCAGACGGCCGGATGTCAGGGTCGAGGCCACCGCGTCGTCGAGGGCGGCAGGCAGCATCCGTCCTTCGCCGTCATCCGCGACGGTGATCACCGCGTCGTCGGAGAGTCCCAGCAGCAGCGCCGACTTGCCGACGCTGAAGTGGCTCGAGGCCGTCGCGAACACGACGAGCCGAGGCAGCGCGTGCGCCCGCTCTGTGCGGGCGTCGGCGATCGCCGCCTCGCGAGCCAGGAACAGGGCGTGCAGGTTCGACTGCGTGCCGCCGGAGGTGAAGACGCCGTCGCCCGCGCTGAAGCCGGCCCAGCCGGTTGCGACGTCGATCAGCCGTCGCTCCATCAGCGTGCCTGCGGTGGACTGGTCGTACGTGTCGACCGACGGGTTGACCGCCGCGAGAACGGCCTCCGCGGCGACCGCGGGGAGGGCGACGGGGCAGTTGAGATGGGCGGCGTACGCGGGGTGGTGGAACCAGACGGCGTTCGCGAGGAACAGCTCGTCGATCTCGCGGATGGCGGCCTGCGTGCCGACTCCAGGGGTGGCTAGGTCGACCGCGTCGACCTGCTTCTGCAGCTCGGCGCGCGACGCGCCCGATGTCGGCTGCGTCGTCTCCGCGAAGCGCGTCGCGACGCGGGAGGTGGTCTGGGCGACGAGCGATCGATAGAGATCGGCCGTGGACGAGGTGAGCAGCTCAGGCACCGATTCGACTCCTTAGGTTAGGTTTGCCTAGCCTACATAATCGACTCTATGGATGACGTCACAGAGTCGTCGAGAGAGCGTCGACCCGCGGAAGCAAGCCCCTCCTCGTCTCGGACCGGGCCGGATATCCTGCCCGGGTGACCACCGCAAAGAGCACCGCGAGAGCAGCGAGAAGTTCCACGCTCTTCCGCAGGACCGCGCGCGCCGGATACGTGGTCCTGGGGGTCGTGCACGTCATCATCGGAGCGCTCGCCGTGTCGATCGCGCTCGGCGCGGGAGGCGACGCCGATCAGGACGGGGCGATGGAGCAGATCCGGAGCACGCCGATCGGCGGCGCCCTGCTGTGGTGCGTGGCCGCGGGACTCGCCGCGCTCGCCGTGTGGCAGATCGCGGCGGCAGTGGTCGCCGCGGCTCCCGATGAGGCGAAGAGATGGGGACGGCGCGTCACGCTGCTCGGCGCGGCAGTCGCCTACCTCGTGATCGCCGGCATGGCCGCTGTGTATGCGGTGGGCGGCAGCGCCGATTCGGAGGAGGCCACGCAGACGCTCAGCGCTCGGGTGATGTCGGCCCCTGGCGGGCTCGTCCTGATCGTGCTGCTCGGGATCGGGGTGATCGGCGTCGGCGTCGGCTTCGTCGTCGGCGGTCTCAGACGGGTCTTCGAGAAGACCATGGACCTGCCGGACGGGGGAGCCCGCAACGGCGTGGTGACCCTCGGCGTGATCGGGTACATCGCCAAGGGCGTCGCCGTCGCGCTGACGGGAGCGCTCTTCGTGGTCGCGGCCTGGACTCAGGACCCGGACAAGGCGGCGGGTCTGGATGCCGCGCTGCACAGCCTCGCGGCTCTGCCGCTGGGCCGTCTCGCCCTGCTCCTGACGGGGGCCGGCCTCGCGGTCTACGGCGTGTTCTGCTTCGCTCGGGCACGCCTCGCCCGGATGTGACGAAGCGGGAGGATCAGGCTGGCGCCGGCTTCTCGTTCCACAGCAGCAGGAATGCGCCGAGGACGATCATGAGAGAACCGCCGACGGTGCTCATCGTCTGGAGCCGCCGCGGCGAGCGACCGAACCAGTCGCGGGCGGCGCTCGCGAGGAGCACCCAGATCGCGTCGCACGCGACGCCGATCGTCACGGTGATGGCACCGAGGACGAACAGCTGCATCGGCACCGACCCCGCCGGAAGATCGACGAACTGCGGAAGTATCGCGAGGAAGAACGCGATCGACTTCGGATTCGTCACGCCGACCACGAACCCCTCCCGCAGCAGCCGTGCGCCCGACCGGCGCGGCTGCGCGCCGGTGACGGAGCCGGCGGCATCCTTCCGATGCCTGATCGCCTGGATCCCGAGGAAGACGAGGTACCCCGCCCCGACCACCTTGACGACCGTGAACAGCACGACGGACTGCGCGATGACCGTGCCGACGCCCAGCGCGACACCGGCCACGAGCACCAGCGAGCCGATCGCCGTGCCGAGGATGCTGAGGAATCCGCCCACCCGGCCCAACGCCATGGCGCGTCCGATCGTGAACAGCACGGTCGGCCCTGGGATGGCCACCATGACGAGGGCAGCGATCACGAATGTCGTGAGTGTCTCCGCGCTGAACATGGGGGCGAGCATACGGCACCTCGGTGCGCTCAGGCCACGGCCGGGGGATGAGGGCGACCGCGACGGCCGCCCTCATCGCGTCTCAGACCGAACCCCAGAAGCGGTCCTCCGCGTCCTGGTCCTCACTGATGAGCCACACCTCGGCGATGCGGCCGTCCGCGATCCGGAAGACGTCGACTCCGTGCTGATCGAGGTCCTCCGCGCCGACTCGCTGAGCGCGGAAACGCACCGTGGCCGCGACGAGGTCGCCGCTCTCGGTCGCGGAATCCGTCTCCAGAACGAAGGTGCCGCCGCTGAGCTCCATGAGGCGGCCGAGATGGGCGAGGATCGCCGCCGGGCCGACGTGGTCTCCCGACCGCCTGGTGCGCACCGGGCTGGTGCCACACCGCATCCGCTCCGAAGGTCGCCGCCAGCGCCTCCATGTCTCCGGCAGCCAACGCCGCTCCGTACTGTCCGACCACATCGATCGCCGACATGATGATCCTCCTTCGACTCGGTACTCTGGGCACCCAGCCTCTCGAGCGCGGGCTGGTCACCTCAACGTCACCGAACGGAGCATCCGATGCCCAGGGACTGGACCGTCTTCTCGGAGCGATGCCCCTCCAGGGCCTCGCTCGCACGCATCGCGAACAAGTGGACGGCGATGATCGTGGTCCTGCTGCACGAACACCCGCTGCGGTTCGGCGAGCTGCATGGTTCGGTGGAGGGCATCACCAAGAAGGTTCTCGTCGACACGCTGCGAGCACTGGAGCGCGACGGGATGCTCGAGCGCGCCGCTGACGAAGACGGGCATGTGCGATATCGGCTCACCCCGCTGGGGCGGACCCTGCACGAGCCGCTGCAGGCGCTGCGCATCTGGGCCGAATCGCACGTGGACGACGTTCTCGCCGCGCAGGACAGCTACGACGAAGCGGCCGACGAGCGGGTGCTCGGCGGCCGCTGAGTCGAGATCAGGCATCTCGACGGCGAGGGCGCTGATCGGGTGGGCGGCTATCTCTGCGCAGGCAGCACGTGCTCCCCGGTCTTGTCCGTCGCGAGCGACAGAGACGAGATGTACTGCGTCTCGCCGTCGGGCCCGGGGACGGCTGACGCGATCATGTCTGGCCGCTCGAACTCGATGCCGGTCGCGAGGTCCATCAAGCGTTCGTCGCTGGGGTTGCCGTCATCGTCGAGCATCGGCAGATCGATGCCGTCGTCGGTGCGCCGCAGGTAGTAGCGGCCCTTCGTGATGATCGCCATCACGGGAGTCGCGACGAACGCGATCAGCACGGCGAACATCGGCGAGAAGGGCTGGACGCCCGGCCCGAACGCTCCGAAGAACATCGCGATCGAGATGCCGCCGGATAGAGCGAGCGAGACGACGCCGACCGGGTTCCACGCATAGAGCATGCCGCGGCGGAACTCGGGCTGCTTGGGCGACAGCTTCAGCAGGTATTTGTTGATCGCGATGTCGGTCGCCACCGTCACGATCCACGCCATTCCGAGGTTCGCGTAGAAGCCCAGGATGGTGTTGAGGAAGTCGAACATGTTCGATTCCATGAGGATCAGCGCGATCGCGAGGTTCACCAGGACGAAGATCATGCGGCCGGGGTAGGTCTTGGTGATGCGCGTGTAGGAGTTGGTCCAGGCGAGCGACCCGGAATATGCGTTCGTGACGTTGATCTTGATCTGGGAGATCACCACGAGGATGACCGCGAGCGTCATCGCGAGCCAGCCGGGCATCATCTGCTCGTAGATCCCGAGGAACTGGTGCACGGGTTCGTTCGCCGTCGCCGCGGCCTCGGGGTCGAGACTCGCGATGAGGTAGACCGCGAGGAAGAGGCCGATCGCCTGCTTGAGAGCGCCGAAGATCACCCAGCCGGGACCCGCGAGGATGACCGCGCCCCACCACCGGCGTCGGTTCGCCTCGGTCTTGGGAGGCATGAACCGGAGGTAGTCGATCTGCTCGGCGATCTGGGCGATCAGCGAGAGGCAGACGCCCGCGGCGAGCATGACCGAGGACAGCGAGAGCGAGCCGTCGCCCTGTCCCTTGAAGTCGAAGAACTCGCCGACCGACGAGGGGTTGGCGATGACCAGGTAGGCGAACGGGATCACCATCAGGATCAGCCACAGCGGTGTGGTCCACACCTGCAGCTTCGAGAGCGCGCGCATGCCGTAGATCACGAGGGGGATCACGAGGATCGTCGAGACCGCGTAGCCGATCCACACCGGGATTCCCAGCCCGAGCTGGAGGCCCTGCGCCATGATCGATCCTTCGAGGGCGAAGAAGATGAACGTGAAGGTGGCGAAGATCACGTTCGTGATGACCGAGCCGTAGTAGCCGAAGCCGGAGCCTCGGGTGATCAGGTCGAGGTCGATGTTGTAGCGGGCGGCGTAGTAGGCGAGGGGGATGCCGGTGACGAAGATCACGACGGCGGCGACCGCGATGCCCAGGAGGGCGTTGATCGTGCCGTGCGTGATGCCGATGTTCGCACCGATCGAGAAGTCGGCGAGATAGGCGATGCCGCCCAACGCGCTGGTGGCGACGACCCCCGGACCCCACTTTCGGTACGAGCGCGGAGCGAAGCGCAGCGTGTAGTCCTCGAGGCTCTCCTTCGTCGCGGCCCTGGCGTCGGCGGAACCGCGGTCGTGGATGTCGGTGGGAGGAAGCGCCGGCGGCGCATCGTCGGTCGTCGGACGGGTGATCTCCGTGGTCATGCCCGGTCTCCGTTCGTCTCGGGGCGGGCGGACGCCGGGGCGCTGCCCACGACGGCGTGGTGAGAATCGGCGGCGATCCGCACCCCTCGGGCGAACGACCTCGGGGAGCGGCCTCGACGCCGAGGGTGGTTCGCGCTCTCGTACCGGTGAGGGCGTGCTGCCAGTGTGGGCCCGCGCACCCGCGCCGCGATTTCGCCGGTGTTGCGATCGCGTTAACTCTTCTTCGGCCTGCCGCCAGTTCGCGCGGATCCGCATCCGGCGGCGGTCGCCGCCCCGTTTCCGGTGTGGCAGATTTCTTCCAGGCGCACGCTGCCGGGCGCCGGGAAGACGGAAGGAGCCGCGGTGCATCTGACACCCGCTGACACGGAGAAGCTGCTCCTCGCGGTCGCCGGCATGGTCGCCCGTGACCGGCATGAGCGAGGGGTGCTCTTGAACCATCCCGAGACGGTCGCGCTGCTCTCGACCTGGGTCATCGAGCGCGCCAGAGAGGGCGCCGACGTGGCGGGGCTGATGGACGAGGGGCGCAAGGTCCTCACCCGAGCCGAGGTCATGCCCGGCGTCCCCGAGATGCTGCACGACGTGCAGGTCGAGGCGACGTTCCCCGACGGGCGCAAGCTCGTGACGATCCATCATCCGATCGACTGAAGGCGGACTCCATGAGCTCAGGCATCTCAGAAGGCCCCGGTGGGCTGCGCGTGCGCCCCGGCACGATCGAGCTGAATGCGGATCGCACCGCCGAGGAGCGCAGGAGCTTCGTGTTCGTCAACACCGGAGACCGCCCGATCCAGATCGGCTCGCACCTGCACCTCCCCGACGCGAACACCGCGCTGTCCTTCGACAGAGAGGCCGCCCACGGGTTCCGTCTCGACATCCCGTCCGGCACGTCCGAACGCTTCGAACCCGGTGCGTCGCGGGCGCTGGACGCCGTGGCGCTGCGCGGTGCGCGGCGCGTCCCCGGTCTGCAGCTCGCGCGCGCAGCCCATCCGCTCCTCGACGACCCGGAGGCCGACTGATGGTGCACATCGACAGGGAGCGCTATGCCGCCATCTACGGTCCGACCGCGGGCGATCAGGTGCGGCTGGGCGACACCGACCTCTGGATCGAGATCGAGGAAGACCTGACCGCGGGCGGTGAGGAAGCCGTCTTCGGCGGCGGCAAGTCGATCCGCGAATCCATGGCGCAGTCCACGCGCACGCGGGCGGAGGGTGCTCTCGACACGGTCATCACGAACGTGATCATCCTGGAATGGTGGGGCATCATCCGCGCCGACGTCGGGATCCGCGACGGCCGGATCGTCGCGCTCGGCCGCGCCGGGAACCCCGACATCGCCGACGGGGTGGATCCCCGCCTCATCATCGGGCCGTCCACCGACGTGATCGCGGGGGAGGGCCGCATCCTGACCGCCGGGGCGATCGACTCGCACGTGCACCTGCTCTCGCCGTCTCAGGTGCACGAGGCGCTCGCGACCGGCATCACCACGATCGTCGGCGGAGGCACGGGTCCCTCGGAGGGCTCGAAGGCGACCACGGTCACGCCCGGAGCGTGGCACCTCGCCACGATGCACCGGTCGCTGGATGCTCTGCCCGTCAACTTCCTGCTGCTGGGCAAAGGCAACACGGTCTCGGCCGAAGCGCTCGCCGAGCAGGCGCGGGCGGGGGCCGCGGGCTTCAAGGTGCACGAGGACTGGGGCTCGAGTCCGGCCGCGATCGATGCGGCTCTGAGAGCAGCCGACGATTGGGGCCTCCAGGTCGCGCTGCACTCCGACTCGCTCAACGAGACGGGATACGTCGAGTCCACCGTGGCCGCGATCGCCGAGCGCTCGATCCACGCCTTCCACGTCGAGGGCGCGGGCGGCGGTCACGCCCCCGACATCCTCGCGATCGCGTCTTTGCCGTATGTGATCCCCGGCTCGACGAATCCGACCCTGCCGCACACCGTGAACACGGTGGCGGAGCACCTCGACATGCTGATGGTCTGCCACCATCTCAACCCCGCCGTGCCCGAGGATCTCGCCTTCGCGGAATCGCGGATCCGCGGCACGACGATCGCCGCCGAAGACATTCTGCACGACATGGGCGCGCTGTCGGTGACCTCCTCCGACGCGCAGGCGATGGGCCGCATCGGCGAGGTCATCACCCGCACCTGGCAGGTCGCGCACGTCATGAAGGCGCGCCGAGGGTCGCTCGGCACATCGCTCCCCGCCGACAACGAACGCGCGCGTCGCTACGTCGCGAAGTACACCATCAATCCGGCGGTCGCCCACGGCATCGACCACGAGGTCGGATCGATCGAGGCCGGCAAGCTCGCGGATCTGGTGCTGTGGGATCCCGCCTTCTTCGGCATCCGCCCTGCGGTCGTGATCAAGGGCGGCGGCATCGTGTGGGCCGCGCTCGGCGATCCGAACGCGTCGATCCCCACACCGCAGCCCGTGCTCATGCGACCGGCGTTCCTCGCCGCGGCCGGAGCCGAGCACTCGGTGACCTTCGTGTCGCCGGCCGCGCTCGACGCCGGGCTGGCGGATGAGCTCGGCCTGCGACGTCGGCTGATGGGCGTTCGTCCGACCCGCGGCATCGGCAAGGCCGACATGCGCAACAACGACGCGCTGCCGAGGATCGACATCGATCCCGACACGTTCCGCATCGACATCGACGGCGAAGAGGTGCACCCGGCGCCGGCGTCGATCCTTCCGCTCGCGCAGCTCTACTCGATGTTCTGAGCCGTCATGCTGCCGTACCCGCTGCCCTCGACCAGCATCGCGATGCTGCTGGCCGACGCGCGCCTGCCCTCCGGCGGACACGCCCACTCGGCGGGCGTCGAGCCGGCGCTGCGCGCCGGCATGGATCCGGCTCAGATCCCCGCTCTCCTGCACACCCGGGCATGGACCGGCTCGCTGGTGGATGCCGGCACGGCGGTGGTCGCGCGCCATCTCGCGCTCACGGCCGACGCCGACGCGCTCACCGCCGCGGAGACGGCCTGGGCTGCGCGTACGCCGTCACCTGCGCAACGGGACGCCGCCAGGGTGCTCGGCCGCGGGCTGCTGCGCCTCGGCACGCACCTCTGGCCCGAATCGCACCCCCTCGCCTCGCTCGGACGTCGCCCGACCCCCGCGCCTCGAGCGGTGGTGCTCGGCGTCATCGCCGCGGAGGCGGGCATGGACCCGCTCGACCTGTGCCGAACCGTCGTCTACGACGATGCGGCGAGCGCCGCCGCAGCCGTGCTCAAACTCGAACCGGGTGATCCGGCCGCCGCGAGCGTATGGGTCGCGCACACCTGCGCGGCGGTCGACGACGCGCTCCGGCCGATCTCCGAGCTCACAGACCCCCGCGACATCCCCGTCGCCGGTGCCCCCGAATCCGAGCAGTGGGCCGAGTCCCACGCGCTCCTGACGCAAAGGTTGTTCCGTGCCTGAAACGCATTCTCCCGTCCGCGCCCTCCGACTCGGCGTCGCCGGCCCTGTCGGCACCGGCAAGTCCTCGCTGATCGCGACGCTCTGCCGCGCCCTGAGCGAAGATCTGCGCCTCGGCGTCATCACGAACGACATCTACACCGACGAGGATGCACGCTTCCTCCGTTCCGAGGGAGTGCTCGAGCCGGAACGCATCCGCGCGGTCGAGACCGGCGCATGCCCGCACACCGCGATCCGCGATGACGTCACCGCGAATCTCCTCGCTGCCGAGGACCTCGAGCGCGACTTCGCTCCGCTCGACGTGGTGATCATCGAATCAGGCGGCGACAACCTCACCGCGACGTTCTCACCGGCGCTCGTCGACGCGCAGCTCTTCGTCCTGGATGTCGCCGGAGGCGGCGATGTCGCACGCAAGGGCGGGCCGGGCATCGCCCGCGCCGATCTGCTGGTGGTCAACAAGACCGATCTCGCCCCCTATGTGGGCGTCGACGTCCCGCAGATGGTGGCGGATGCCGAGAGCGCCCGCGAGGGCAGGGCCGTGCTCGCGCTGTCGCGCACGGATGCCTCGGCGATCTCCACGCTCCGCCAGTGGGTGCTCGACATCCTCGCTGCGCACAGGTCGGGGACGCACACGCCGGTCGACCCCGGTCCCATGGCACCGCACAGCCACTCCGACGAGGAGGGCGGCTGGTTCGTGCACACGCACGACGAAGACACGCACACGCACACCCACGCCGACGCCTCGCACTGACCGGGAGCCTGTGCACCCGTGTCCGCCGCCGTCACGACGATCGAGGTCGATGCCGCCGAGCATCGCGCCTCGGTGCGCCTGAGCACCGCGCAGCTCGCTCCGCGCCTGATCTCGCGCTCGTCGCGCGCCGCGAGCGTCGCACTGGTCGCAGCCGGCGCACTGCTCCTCCCCGGAGACCAGGTCGCGATCCGCATCCGTGTGGGAGCCGGGTGCCTGCTGCGGCTGGAGGACATCGGCGGCACGGTGGCGTACGGCGGCCGGCCGGAGCGCTCTCGATGGGTCGCCGACATCGAGCTGGAAGAGGGCGCGGCGCTCGTGTGGGCGGCGAAGCCGCTGATCGTCGCGGACGGCGCAGAGGTGGTGCGCACGACGCGCGCCCGGATCGCCGACAGCGCCGCTCTGCTCATCCGCGAGACCACCGTGCTCGGACGCAGCGGCGAGCGCGGCGGCACGATCCGCTCGCGCACCATGGTGGATCGGGGCCGGCATCCGCTCCTCGCCGAAGGCCTGCACGCTTCGGGCGCGGCACCGCAGCCGGGAGTGCTCGGCGCGCACAGCGTGTTCGACGCCGTCGTCCTCGCCGGAATCCGTCCGGTCGTCCAGACGCCGGGCACGATGATGCTGGAGGGACCGGGAGCGGTCTCGAGGCATCTCGGTTCGCACACCCATGAGAGTCCGCTCGGAGCGCTTTCGCACCGCTGGACCGACGAGCTCGCGGCAGCGTGGGCCGCACGACAGGAGAACACCTATGACCCTGCTCACCGTTGAGAGCACGCCGCGGCTCGCTCGGCCGTCGACCGCGATCGTGCTCGTCGCGGCCCTGCATGTCCTGGGCTGGGGGACTCTTCTGCTCACGGCGGCGGTCGCCGCACCCGACGGCGCCGCGAACGGCCTGCTCGCCACCGGCCTCGCCGCGTACGCGCTCGGGCTGCGGCACGCGTTCGACGCTGATCACATCGCCGCGATCGACAACACGACCCGTCGCCTGCTCGAGCGGGGCCTGCCCGCGCGGAACGTCGGCACCTGGTTCGCCCTCGGTCACTCGACGGTGGTGTTCGGCCTGTCGGTCGTGCTCGCCTGGGGGGCGGCGTCGGTCGCGGGCGCCCTCGCCCAGGACACCTCGCTGCTGCATCAGATCACCGGAGTGTGGGGCCCTTCGATCTCCAGCGCCTTCCTCCTGCTGCTGGCCGCGCTCGGCATCGGCGCTCTCCTCTCCCGTCGCCGCGGCGGGCTTCCGGGCGGACCGGTGTGGCGGGCGCTGTCGAGTCTGGAAGGCACGGTCGATCGCCCGAGCCGGATGTTCGGCGTCGGGCTGCTCTTCGGTCTCGGCTTCGACACGGCCACCGAGATCGGCCTTCTCGCGCTCGCCGGCACCGCCGCGGCGACCGCCCTTCCGTGGTGGCTCGTGCTGGCGCTGCCCGTGATCTTCGCGGCCGGCATGACGGCCCTCGACACCGCGCAGGCCGCCGTCGCACATCGGGCCTACTCCTTCCCCGATCGCGAGCGCCGCACGCTCAGCGGATACGCGACCTGGATGGCTCTGATCTCGGTCTCCGTCGCCGTGGTCGTCGCACTCGTGCAGCTGTCGGGCGTCGCGAGCGAGCTGTGGGGCTGGCAGGGTCCGACCGCCTGGCTGTCCGGGCTCGCGATCGACGATCTGGGGATCTGGCTGACGGCCGCGCTGCTGATCACCTGGTTGAGCCTGCTCGCCGTCACAGCCGTGCGCGCGAGATCCGCGCGCCGCTGAACCGTTCGTCGCGCGGGTCGCCACCGGGCCGGCGACCCGCGTCGGGGCGGCAGGTGAGAAACTGGAACGATGAGCACCATCGAGGCAGACCTGATCGCCCCGCTGACCGATGCCGAGGTGCAGCGGATCCGCGAGGACTTCCCGATCCTCCGCACCGAGGTGAACGGGCATCCGCTCGCATATCTCGACTCCGGGGCCACCTCGCAGCGTCCGCTCGCGGTGCTCGACGCCGAGCGTGCATTCGCGACCGGCATGAACTCCGCCGTGCATCGTGGCGCGCACACCCTGGCCGCCGAGGCGACCGAGCTGTTCGAAGATGCCAGGGCCTCGGTCGCGCGCTTCGTCGGCGCGGACGACGACGAGATCGTCTGGACCTCCAACGCGACCGAAGCCGTCAACCTCGTGGCCTACGCCCTGTCGAACGCCTCTCTGGGCCGCGGCGGCGCGGCATCCGAATCGCTGCGGCTGGGCCCAGGCGACGAGATCGTCACGACCGAGATGGAGCATCACGCGAATCTCATCCCCTGGCAGGAGCTCGCCGCCCGCACCGGGGCGACCCTGAAGGTGATCCCTCTCGACGACCAAGGGGCGCTGCGCCTCGACGCCGCCGCAGAGCTCATCACGGCGCGCACGCGGCTCGTGGCGTTCACGCACGTGTCGAACGTGCTCGGCGTGATCAACCCGGTGGCAGAGCTCGTCGGCCTCGCGCGGAAGGCCGGCGCCCTCGTCCTGCTCGACGCCTGCCAATCGGCTCCGCATCTGCCGCTGGACGTGAAGGCGCTCGACGTCGATTTCGCGGTGCTGTCCGGACACAAGATGCTCGGTCCGACCGGTATCGGCGCACTGTACGGTCGCCGCGCTCTGCTCGAGATCATGCCGCCCTTCCTCACCGGCGGATCGATGATCACCACGGTCACGACGACTACAGCCGAGTACCTCCCGCCGCCGCAGCGCTTCGAAGCCGGCACGCAGCGCGTGTCGCAGGCGATCGCGCTCGCCGCAGCTGTCGACTATCTCACTGCGGTGGGCATGCCGCGCATCGCCGCGCACGAAGCCGCCTTCGGCGCCCGCCTCGTCGATGGGCTCAGCGCGATCGACGGTGTGCGCGTGCTCGGCGCCGGCATCGATCTGCCGCGCGTGGGGCTGGCGAGCTTCGACGTCGACGGCATCCATTCGCACGACCTCGGGCAGTATCTCGACGATCTCGGAATCGCCGTGCGGGTCGGGCACCACTGCGCGCAGCCGCTGCACCGCCGGCTCGGCATCACCTCGTCCACGCGGGCGAGCACCTATCTGTACACGACGGACGCCGAGGTCGATGCCGTCATCGCCGGTGTCGCCGGTGCGATCGACTTCTTCCGGAGGGGCGCATGAGCGATCTGCAGAATCTGTACCAGGAGCTCGTGCTCGATCACTCGCGCACCCCGCACGGCTTCGGTCTGCGCGACGAGATCCGCGCGCAGTCGCATCAGCTGAATCCGACCTGCGGCGACGAGGTGACGGTGCAGGTGCATCGCGCCGCCGACGGCACCGTCGAGGCGATCGCCTGGGAAGGGCACGGATGCGCGATCTCGCAGGCATCCGCTTCGATGCTCGCCGATCTCGCCGAGGGGCTCACGGTCGAGGACCTCGAGGCTCGCATCGCATCGTTCCGCGAGGCCATGCGCTCTCGCGGCAGGATCCAGCCCGACGAGGAGCTGCTCGGGGATGCCGCGGCCCTCGGAGGCGTGTCCAAGTACGTCGCGCGGGTGAAGTGCGCCATGCTCGCGTGGGTGGCCGCGGAGGACGCCCTGGCCAAGAGCACCGTCTGAAAGGGGCGCCCGATGACCGTCCAGCTGAAGCCCTTGCCGGCCGACCGCTTCGACGCCTGGCGCGAAGACGTCAAGCAGCGCCTCGTCGTCCGCAGCCAGGAGTCCGGCATGCGGGTCGGAGCCGATGCGATCGACTTCGCCGAGACCTTCCTGCACGAGCTTCTGCCGCAGGGGTACGCGACGACGACCACGAGCGTCTTCACGATCGTCGACGGCTCCTCCGAGCTCGGCACGATCTGGCTGGGTGTCAGCGCGGGCAGGGTCTACGTCATCGACCTCGGGATCGCCGCTGCGACGACGGCCGAGCAGCGCGAGGGGCTGTTCTCGGCCCTGCGGCGCGTCGCCGACGAAGCCGAGGTGGCGAGGATCAGCGTCGCGCTGTTCCCGCAGGATGCCGAGGGGCACGCCCTCATCGGCGACCGCGGCTTCTCGATCGCGTCGATCCAGATGGTGCTCGAGCCGCTGCCGGTTCGAGAGCTCACACCGCTCGTCGAGGTCGTGCCGATGACCGACGAGCGGTTCCAGAGCTTCGTCGAGCACTCGGAAGCCGCTTTCGCCGATGACCTCGTCGCGTCCGGCAGATACGCGCGGGAAGACGCGGCGGCCGAGTCGCGTCGGCAGATGAGGCTCGAGCTGCCGCAGGGCCTCGCGACCCCGGGGCAGGAGCTGTTCACCGCATCCGTCGACGGCGCCGAAGTCGGCTACCTCTGGCTCGGGATGCGCCGCAGAGACGGACGGCCGCATGCGTTCGTCCTCGATATCGAGGTCGCCGAGGACCAGCGCCGACTCGGCTACGGCCGGGCGCTCATGCACGCCGCGGAGCGCGAAGCGCGACGGCTGGGCGCTGATTCCCTCGGGCTGCACGTGTTCGGCTTCAACACCGGCGCGATCGAGTTGTACGAGTCGCTCGGGTACCGCCGGGTCGAGGAGACCTTCCTGCTCGACCTCTGATCCGCGTCATGCGGCGTCATCGAGGAATAGGCGCCGGAGCGCACGGTTTCCCCTTGCATGACAACTCTCGGAATCATCGGTGCAGGACACATCGGCTCTCAGATCGCCCGCGTGGCGGTGGCGAACGGCTACGACGTCGTGATCGCCAACTCCCGCGGACCGCAGACGCTCACTGACCTCGTGGAGGAGCTCGGTCCGCGCGCGAAGGCCGGTACGCCCGAAGAGGCCGGGACCGCAGGCGACGTGATCGTCGTGACGGTCCCGCTGCGCGCGATCGATCAGATCCCGGTCGAGCCGCTCGCCGGCAAGATCGTGCTCGACACCAACAACTACTACTTCGAGCGCGATGGGCACATCGAGGCGCTCGACCGCGGCGAGACCACCACTTCGCAGCTGCTGCAGCAGCATCTGCCGACGTCGAAGGTTGCGAAGGCGTTCAATCACATCGGTGCTGCGGACATCACGACCGACGGCGCTCCCGCCGGCGCCGCCGACCGACGCGCGCTGGCGACCTCCGGTGACGCCCCAGAAGCGGTGGAGTTCGTCACCCGGTTCTACGACCAGGCGGGCTTCGACACCGTCGACATCGGGCCCCTCAGTGAATCGTGGCGAGTCGAGCGCGATCGTCCGGCATACGTCGTCCGACAGAACGCGGCCGAGCTGAAGGCGAATCTCGCGATCGCGAACCGGCTGCCGTGACGCCGTAACATATCCGCCTGGTTGGGATACCAGATTGCCGGGGCTTCCGCATGATGAGAGAATCCGTTCATGGGGGATGCGGGGGCAACCGGTGAGCTGGAGTCTGTGCGGGTGGCGAGCGTGCTGCGCGACGACATCATCCTCGGTCGTCGGCTGCCGGGCTCCCGGCTGGTCGAGCGCGACATCGCGGCGGAGCTGAACGTCTCGCGACTGCCGGTGCGCGAAGCCATCCGCACGCTCGTCGCCGAGGGCGTCGTGGTCGCTCGCCCCCGCACGTGGGCCGTCGTGCGGGAGTTCACCCCGCAGGACATCCACGACTTCGGCGAAGTCCGCGCGTCGGTCGAGACCCTGATCTTCATGCTCGCCGCCGAGCGTCACGACGACGCCGGGCTCGCCCGCATGCGAGACGCCTGCGATCGCGAACTCGCCGCGGCATACGCCGGTGACACCGAGACCGCGCGTCTTGCGGCAGGTCACTTCCACGAGATCGCGGCTCAGCTCGCCGGCAACGCGATGCTCGCGGAACTGATCGGCGTCTTCGTCACGCGCCTGCGGTGGCTGTTCGGGCAGCACGACGACCTGATCGCGATGGCGCAGGAGCACCGCGAGATCCTCGACGCGTTCGCTGCGCGCGACATCGAGACGCTCGGACGCATCGTGCCCGCTCATCTGGCGAGCGGGCAACAGGCGGCGCAACGCCGTCTCGCGAGCGATTACGCGATCTGAACTTTGCGGGAATAGCGCGAACGGGCGTATCGTTGTCGATAGGCAGATACCCCCTGGGGGTATCCCTCCGAAGGTCGGAGCGAGCCGAGAGGAACAACCATGAACACCACCGCCTACGCCGTCACCGGGATGACCTGCGGACACTGCGAAGGATCCGTCCGCAGCGAGGTCGCGAAGATCGACGGGGTGACCGGCATCGAGGTCAGCGCCGCATCGGGGAGCCTCGTCGTCACCTCCGAGTCCGCGCTGGACGATTCCGCCGTGCTGGCCGCTGTCGACGAGGCCGGCTACCGCGCCGTCCGCGCCTGAGGCCCGGCCATGGCAGGCGCAGGAGCGACGTACGATCTCGAGATCGGCGGCATGACGTGCGCGTCGTGCGCGTCGCGCATCGAGAAGAGACTCAACCGCATCGACGGGGTCACGGCATCCGTCAACTACGCGACGGAGAAGGCGCACGTCGAGGCCGACTCCGGCATCGACGTCGACGACCTCATCTCCGAGGTCGTGCGCACCGGCTACACCGCGTCTCTTCCGCGGACGGAAGAGGATGTCGAGTCCGACGGCGACTACCGGCTCCTGCGCCTGCGCCTGATCGTGGCGGCGGCCCTCGCCGTCCCGGTCATCCTGCTCTCCATGATCGAGCCGCTGCAGTTCTCCGGCTGGCAGTGGGCCTCGCTCGTGCTCGCCACCCCGGTCGTCACGTGGGCGGCCTGGCCGTTCCACCGGGCCGCCTGGCTGAACGCCCGGCATCGTGCGGTCACGATGGACACGCTGATCTCGGTCGGTGTCACGGCCGCATACCTCTGGTCGCTGTACGCGCTGTTCTTCGGAACCGCGGGCATGTGGGGCATGACGCACCCGTTCCGCTTCACGATCGAGCGCGGTGACGGTCTCGGCAGCATCTACCTCGAGGTCGCGGCAGGAGTGACAATGTTCCTGCTGCTCGGGCGTTTCCTCGAGCATCGGTCCAAGCGCCGGGCCGGAGCCGCCCTGCGGGCCCTCGGTGAACTGGGAGCCAAGGACGTCGCGATCCTGCGCGACGGGGTGGAGCAGCGGATGCCGCTGGCCGAACTGCTCGTCGGCGACGTCTTCGTCGTCCGCCCCGGGGAGAAGATCGCGACCGACGGCGTCGTGCTCGACGGCACATCCGCGATCGACGCCTCGATGCTCACCGGTGAGTCCGTGCCCGTCGAGGTCGCCGCAGGCGACGCCGTGACCGGCGCCACCGTGAACGTCGGCGGTCGTCTGCTGGTCACGGCCACGCGCGTGGGCGCCGACACGCAGCTCGCGCGTATGGCGCAGCTGGTCGAGGAGGCGCAGTCCGGCAAAGCAGAGGCGCAGCGACTGGCCGATCGGCTGTCGGCGGTGTTCGTGCCCATCGTCTTCGCGATCGCCGCCGTGACGCTCGCGGCCTGGCTGATCGCCGGGGGCGGGGCGGCTGCGGCGTTCACGGCCGCGGTCGCGGTGCTGATCATCGCCTGCCCCTGTGCTCTCGGCCTCGCGACGCCCATGGCGCTCCTCGTCGGTACCGGGCGGGGAGCTCAGCTCGGGGTGCTCATCAAAGGCCCGGAGGTGCTCGAGTCGACGCGCCGCGTCGACACGATCGTGCTCGACAAGACCGGCACGGTCACCAGCGGGCGGATGACCCTGCTCGACGTGATCCCCGCGGAGGGACAGGATCCCCAGGAGGTGCTGCGGCTCGCGGCAGCGGTCGAAGAGGCATCCGAGCATCCGATCGCGCAGGCGATCGTGCGCGCCGCCACCGAGCGACTGGGCGAGATCCCCGAGGTCTCGGACTTCCAGAACGTGCAGGGCCGGGGCGTCACGGGCGTCGTCGACGCGCACGCCGTGATCGCCGGGCGGCCGGCTCTGCTCGCCGACTGGGCGCTGCATCTCTCACCCGAGCTCACGGCTGCGTTCGAGCACGCCGAATCCGAGGCCCGCACGGCGATCGCCGTCGCGTGGGACGGCGAGGTGCGCGGCGTGCTCGTGGTGGCCGACCAGATCAAGCCCAGCAGCGCAGACGCGATCGCCGCCCTGCGCGGTCTCGGACTCACCCCGGTGCTCCTCACCGGAGACAACGAGCAGGCGGCGCGCCAGGTGGCGGCGGCGGTCGGCATCGACCAGGTGCGCGCCGGCGTCCTCCCAGAGGGCAAGGTCGCCGAGATCACGGCCCTGCAGCAGCAGGGTCGAGTCGTCGCCATGGTCGGAGACGGAGTCAACGACGCCGCAGCTCTCGCGCAGTCGGACCTGGGCGTCGCGATGGGCACCGGGACGGATGCCGCGATCGAAGCCTCCGACCTGACCCTGGTCCGCGGCGATCTCTGGGGCGCGGTCGACGCGATCCGCCTCGCACGACGCACTCTCGGAACGATCAGGGGCAACCTGTTCTGGGCGCTCGCCTACAACGTCGCCGCCCTTCCGCTGGCGGCGCTCGGACTGCTCAACCCGATGCTCGCCGGAGCGGCGATGGCATTCTCCAGCGTGTTCGTCGTGCTGAACAGCCTGCGCCTGCGGCGGTTCCGCAGCGCAGCACCCGGCATGTCGTAGACCGCTCGGCGGTATGGTGTCCCCAGGGGGTCAGGTAGTCGTTCGTTCTGGGGAGCGATATGCGGGTCATCGCAGTGATCGTGGGTGCTCTGCTGCTCGTCGGCGGAGGGGCTCTCATCGTCGTCGCCGATCAGCAGCGCGTCGCCGCGCTCGAGGCGGCGAGAGCTGCCGTCGAAGAGACCCGGCAGGAGCTCGAGGAGCTCGAGTCGGCGAACTCGGAACTCGACGAGGCCCTGAGCGCTCTGCGCTCGCAGATCGCCGAGCAGGAGAAGCAGCTCGCCGACACGACGGGCCTTCTGCCGTGAGGCGACTGCTGGTCGTGACCGCTGCCCTGGCCGTCGTCCTCGCCGCCGGCGTCGTCGAGCGCGCGCATTCCCTCGACGAGGAGCGGGCCGCGATGATCGCCGAGCTGCGCACGGTCTCGACCGCCGCTGACGAGGCCGCCCAGCGCGGCGACTATCTGCGAGGTGCGATCGACATCGCCGAGCAGGATGTGGCCGATCGCGCCGCCGTGCTCGCGGTCCGCCCGGCGTTCGTCGCCGGGATCGCGGCACTCACGGCCGCGTTCGACAGAGCAGCGGGCAAGGTAGACACGACGGCGGATCGAGCATCCGCTCTCTCCGCCCAGCAAGCCGTGCTCGCCGAGCGGGTCGACCCCGTCGTCGTCACCAACGCGACGGCCACGATCCACGCGATGACCGCGAAGATCGACGGAGACATCTCGACCTGGCAGGCCGTGCAGCAGGCCCGACGCGGCCCGGGAGGTCCGGCATGGTCGTCGAGCGGGCCCGACGGCTACGCACGCGTGCGCGCCGCGCTCGACCACGTGGGCGGCAGCGGCGTCGGGCTGTACGAGTCGGCATCGTGCGCGGGAGGCAGCGCCGCCGCGTGCGCCAACAGCAACGGATACATCAAGTACCGCGCCGACATCGTCACCTGGAATGCGGATCGGCTGAACTGGGCGATGGCCCACGAGCTCGCGCACATCTACCAGTTCCAGGTGTGGGGCGCCCTGACCTCCTCGGCGGCGTATCAGTCGATGTTCGGCGGCGACCCCGAGTTCCTCGCGAACTGCATGGCCGTGGTGCGCGGGTTCCCCGGATCCGTCGGCTGCAGCGGCGACCAGCAGGCGTGGGCGTCCGGCATCTGGGTCGGCGCGGTGCAGTGAGTCAGTCCGCGGGCGTGGTCGTGTCGATCGCCTCGCGCAGAGGTCGGCGCATGATCCGCCAGTAGCCGACGGGGGAGAGCCGGGTCAGCACGTCGACGAGCCGCGCCTCGCGCCCGACCATCGTCCGCGCCTGCCTGCGGCGCGTCGCCTGAACGATGCGGGCCGCGGCGGCGGCAGGCTCCGTGTGGTACATCGCCGCTTGCGCGGCGGCGGCACGCGCGGCGACGGCCGGATCGATCGCCGCCGCGTACCGTCCGTGCAGGATGATCCCGGTACGGACGCCCGCCGGATACACCGCGCCGACCGTGACGGAGGTGCCCTCGAGCTCGTGGCGGAGGGCTTCGGAGAAGCCGCGCACGGCGAACTTGCTGAGTGCGTAGGGGATGCGCCCGGCGGGGGCCGCCAGGGCGTAGACGCTGGCGAGGTGCGTGATGTGCGCGGCCGGCGCCCTCTTCAGTGCAGGGAGCAGGGCCTTCGTGATCGAGACGGTGCCCCACAGGTTCACGTCGACGAGCCAGCGCATCTCCTCCATCGTGAGCTGCTCGATGTCGCCCAGCATCGATGAACCGGCGCACGTGATGAGGGCGTTGATCTGCGGGTGGGCGGCCGAGATGTCGGCGGATGCCGCGAAGACGGCGTCGTCATCGCGCAGGTCGACGACGTGAGTCGTGACGGTGGTGCCGGTCAGGCCTGCAGCGACGGACGAGAGTGCTTGCGAGTCGTGGTCGACCAGCGCGAGGTGAGCGCCCTGTGCCGCGAGCAGTCGTGCGATCTCGGCGCCCATGCCGTTCGCGGCGCCGGTGATGACGGTCGTGCGTCCGGTGAGGTCGAGCGGTGTCACGGCATCCTCCTCCCCGCGCCGTCTCTGGTGCGCGGCGACGTGGACCCGAACCGGATCCCGATCCATTGTGACCTGCCGGAGCGTCGGGGGGAACCGGTACTCTCGTTCAGAGGAGGTAGCGGTGGGACGAACTGCGGATGCCATCGCCGAGGGCGTCGCGATCGCGACTTCTGCCGCGCGCCTCGCCGTGAAGAATCACATCCTCGTCGGCACGATCGCCGAGGGTGGAGTCTTCGACACCGAGAAGTACATCGACGACACGCGCGAGGCGCTTCGGGCGATGGCCGAAGAGGCCGAGCAGTCCGAGAAGGCTCTGGCCGAGTTGCGCAAGCGGGCGCGCGGGCGGCACTCCGATCCTGTGGGCACGCACGACTATCGAGATCGCGACGTGCGCAACCTCAAGCGACGCGCGAGGCAGTCGCATGGCGTCGCCGCGAAACTGCGCGAGATGATGGACGACCGCGAAGAACTCGGGGTCATCGTCGAAGAGGCGCGTCAGGCCGCCTGGGCCGACGTCAGGCACAATCTCGACCGCCGGCTCCGGGTCGAGGGCATGCGACCCGACCAGGATCCCGATTACGATCGCATGCGCGAGGCGCGGATGCAGGCGCTGCGTCTGGTCGATCTGCAGGCGCTGTCGTCCGAGCAGAGGGCCAAGGCGAAGCGACGCAAGAAGCAGGAGAAAGAGGCCGAGAAGTCGTCTGCGAAGGGCACCTGAGGCGTCGTTTCGCTTTCTCGTAGAGACTGTTGTAGGCTGTTCCACGGCCCGCTGAGCAGGCCGGGCGCCACTAGCTCAATGGATAGAGCATCTGACTACGGATCAGAAGGTTAGGGGTTCGAGTCCCTTGTGGCGCACAGGTTCTTCGGAACCGGCAGAACTGTGTTGAGACAGTATTGAAGATCCCCGTCGCGGAAGCGGCGGGGATTTTCGTTTGTCGGATGCTGGGCGGCAGGGGAGCAAACGTCCCCGACGGGGCTCGGGCTCACATCGCCGGCTCGGGAACCGATTCCTCTTCGACGAACGTGATGCCGACGCCATCGAAGGCGATCCTCTCCGCGGCGTCCTCCATGAACGCCGCCCAGGCATCGTCGTCCGGGGAGCTCGAAGCGTGGACGACGTCAGGGAGTGCGGGGCCACGGAAGACTAGGGAATCGATTCCGATCTCCACAGAGGTCGAAACGCGCGCGTCGTCGGGAAAGAGGCTGTGAAGCTCAGCGGCTGCGAGCATCATCTCGGACTGGGTGTTCCGCGCGGATACGACGGTGACGGACGAGCCCGTCTCGGCCGCGATGGCCTTGATGCCCGATTCGAGCCAGGACGGTACGGTTCCGACCCACGGTACGACGATCGCGGTAGCGCCCGATTCATCGACGGAAATGTTCGGATTCGCGCCGAGGCGGTTCATCCCATCATTCTGGGAGATCAATTGCATTACCGACCCGTGGACATTTAGAGATGGCGGGACGGAGCGGTTCGTCGTCACGG
Organism: Microbacterium natoriense; assembly: GCF_030816295.1. Lineage (NCBI taxonomy): Bacteria > Bacillati > Actinomycetota > Actinomycetes > Micrococcales > Microbacteriaceae > Microbacterium > Microbacterium natoriense. Next base: position 1,336,987 of record NZ_JAUSXV010000001.1, read on the forward strand.
CAGACGCCGTCACGCGCGTGAGTGGAGGGTTGGTCGACGTCGCGAGAGGAATGGTTGTCAGCATGATCGATCCGACGACAGCGACCGACACCGCGGCAGTGGACGCGATGATCGACGTTCTGCGTCTGATCCGCCCGATCGCGTTCATCGTCCCCTCCTCGGGAAGCGCGGATGCTGCACGCCTGCCGATCCGATGACCGACGTGCGCGCGCAGCGAGGTGTTGCGGAGAGTCTAAGCGAAAGTGTCGGATGTGCGTCCGTCGCGTGCTGTGTCTCTTCTGCGAATGCCAGCTGCGACCCGCTCGACGGGTTTCGACCGATGAGACTTAGGGGCGACCCGGTCCGCGCTATCGCAGGTTCGTGATCGCCGGGTCCCTCCGGGCGACTTCGGCCGCCGTCGACACGATCGCACGCCGCATCTCGGCGACGGCGAGAGCGGGCGTCACGTCGGAGCGATGCGCCAGGCTGATCGTGCGGGTCATCGACGGGTGGGCGAGACGCGCCGAGCGCAGTTCGGGGCGATCCAGCAGCACCATCGCGGGGACGACCGCCACGCCGACGCCGCGTTCGGCGAAGCGGAGCACGGCATCCATCTCCGCCCCCTCGAGCACGATCGTCGGCGTCAGGCCTGCCGCGCGGAACGCGGCATCCGTCGTCGCTCGCAGCGAGTAACTGTCGTCGAAGGCGATCAGCGGAAGCGTGGCGAGGAGCTCGAGGGAGATCACCTCGTCGGTCGTCAGCGCGGGCGCCGAAGCGGATGACACGACCACGAGCTCCTCGGCGAGGAGGGGCGTGCGGGTCAGGCTGACGCCGGAGACGGGCTGCGCGTCGGACTCGGTGATGAGGGCGATGTCGACGGCGCCCACCGCGAGCTGCTCGACGAGCAGGCGCGAGCCGCTCTCGGTGAGGTGCAGATCGACAGCGGGATGCCGGGCGCGGAAAGCGCTGAGAGCTTCGGCGACCAGGCTGATGCACAGGGTGGGCGGAGCGCCGAGGCGCACGCGCCCGCGGCGGAGGCCGGCGAGCTCGCCCATCTCCTCGCGGATCGATTCGGCCTCGGCCAGCATCCGCTGCGCGCGGGGAAGCAGGGTCTCGCCGGCGGCGGTGAGCGAGATGTTGCCCCGTGCCCGCTGGAACAGCTCCGCCCCGAGCTCGCGCTCGAGGGTGGAGATCTGCCGGCTCAGCGAGGGCTGGGCGAGATGCAGGCTCTCGGAGGCACGGGTGAAGTGCCCCAGACGGGCCACTTCCACGAAGCTGCGCAGCTGCTCGAGATTCATGTTCAGAGTGTATCGAGACAAGCGAAACTATGCATTGGAGTTATCGCGGAGAGGTTCTTAGCGTGGACAGCATGAACGAACGTCAGATCTCCACCACCGTCCTCGTCATCGGAACGGGCGGATCAGGGCTGCGAGCGGCGATCGAGGTCGCCGAGCACGGCATCGACGTCGTCGCCGTCGGCAAGCGCCCGCGGGGCGACGCACACACCTCGCTCGCCGCAGGCGGCATCAACGCCGCGCTCGGCACGATGGACGCCGACGACAGCTGGCAGCAGCACGCCGCCGACACCATCAAGGAGAGCTATCTGCTCGCAAACCCGCACACGGTCGAGATCGTCACGCAGGGTGCGGAACGCGGCATCCGGGATCTCGAGCGCTGGGGCATGGACTTCGCCCGCGAAGACGACGGACGCATCTCGCAGCGATTCTTCGGCGCGCACACCTTCCGCCGAACCGCCTTCGCCGGCGACTACACGGGACTCGAGATCCAGCGCACGCTCGTGCGCCGCGCCGAAGAGCTCGACGTGCCGATCCTCGACGGCATCTACATCACGCGCCTGCTCGTGCGCGACAACATCGTGTTCGGCGCCTACGGGTTCGATCAGGCAGACGGCACACGCTATCTGATCCACGCGGATGCCGTGATCCTCGCAGCGGGCGGTCACAACCGCATCTGGCGCCGCACCTCCTCCCGACGAGACGAGAACACCGGCGACTCGTTCCGGCTGGCCGTCGAGGCGGGAGCGCGGCTGCGAGACCCCGAACTCGTGCAGTTCCATCCGTCCGGCATCATCGAGCCCGAGAACGCGGCGGGCACTCTCATCTCCGAGGCCGCGCGTGGCGAAGGCGGGTTCCTCACCAACGCCCTCGGCGAGCGGTTCATGGCGAAGTACGATCCCGAGCGCATGGAGTTGTCTACCCGTGACCGCGTCGCGCTCGCGGCGTACACCGAGATCGCCGAGGGCCGCGGAACCGAGAACGGCGGAGTGTGGCTCGACGTCTCGCACCTGCCGCGCGAGACGATCATGACCCGGCTGCCGCGCGTCTACCAGACGATGATGGAGCTGCAGATGCTCGACATCACGACCGACCCGATCGAGATCGCGCCCACCGCGCATTACTCGATGGGCGGAGTGTGGGTGCGTCCGGAGGACCACCGCACCGACGTCGAGGGGCTGTACGCGATCGGCGAGGCATCCAGCGGACTGCACGGCGCCAATCGCCTCGGCGGCAACTCGCTCATCGACGCTCCTCGTCTACGGACGCCTGGTCGGCCAGGCCGCAATGGCGCATGCCGCGGGTCTCGATGCGCAGCGCCGGTCAGCGGATGCCGTGGCCGCGGCCCGCGCCGAGATCGACGACCTGCTGGCCGCCGACGGGCGCGAGAACGTGCGCGCTCTGCAGCGGGCGATCCGCAACACCATGACCGCGCACGCCGGCGTCGTCCGCTCAGAAGAGGGCCTTCGCACCGGCCTCGCCGAGCTCGACCTCATCGAGGGTCGCATGGAGGACATCGGCATCCACCCCGACATCGCCGGTTACCAGGATCTCGCGCACGCTTTCGATCTGAAAGCGTCGGCGCTCGCTGCCCGGGCCACGCTGGAGGCTGCGAGGGAGAGGCGCGAGACGCGCGGATGCCACAACCGCAGCGACTTCCCCGACACCGATCCCACGCTGCAGGTGAACCTGGTCTGGTCGCCGACCACGGGCGTCACGCGAGAGGAGATCCCGCCCATCCCCGCCGAGATCGCCGAGCTCATGCGCGAGGTCGACACGGCGGGAAAGCTCGTCGAGTAGCCGACTGGCCCCTCCAGTCGCAGTTCGTGCCGCTTCGCCATCGACCAAGCGGCACGAACTGCGACCGGAACTCATTCCCCTGTGTCGGACTCCGGGGCGTCGATCACGCCGATGCCGACGGCCCGGTGATCGGGCTCGGCGTCATCGGGAGCCGGCGCCTTCGGCTCCTCCTCCGGCTCCTTCTCGGTGCTCGGTTCCTCGAGCTCCTCGTTGCTCGGAACCTGCGCGGGGTCGGCATCCTCCGGCGACTCCGCCTGCTCCGGCTTCTCGGCGGTGCCCTGGGTGAACTCGCCGGCGTCGGCTCCCGAAGACGGGGAAGGGGTGGGCGTCTGGGTTTCGGGGTCGCGGCCGGCCGGATCCTGCGCGGGTGTGCTGTTCGTCATGATGGTGCCTTTCGCCTGGGTCGATGCGATCAGCATGCCGCCTCGACCGCGCGCGAGGCAGGGGGTTGACGGAGCCCGATTCAGGCATCAGCCGATCTCGCGGGTCTCCATCGCGACGATCGTGTCGCCTTCCGAGGTCACGAACAGCAGCGACACCGGCATCCCGTCCTCGATCGCGACCACCGCGAAGCCGTCGCCGAGCTCGACGACGTCGAAGTCGAAGCCCTTCGCGTAGCGGTGGTACGCGGCCGCGCTCGATGCGACCTTCTCCGCACCCCGGAGGATGCGGACGCCGTCGGCCCCCAGATCCTGCCGGAACTCGACGTCGGGGTGCAGGAGGGCGAGGAGTCCGGCGAAGTCGCCGTCCTTCGCCGCCGCGAGGAACGCGTCGACCACGCGCCTGCGCTGCTCGCGAGTCGCCGCCTGCAGCTGATCCTCCGGCGCCGCGCCGCGTACGCGGTCGCGCGCGCGGCTCGCGAGCTTGCGGGCGGCAGGCGCGGTGCGATCCACGAGCGGCGCGACCTCATCGAAGGACAGGCCGAACACGTCGTGCAGCACGTAGGCGAGGCGTTCGTCGGGGCTCAGCTGCTCGAGCACGAGCATGAGCGCATACCCGACGCGGTCGGCGCTCTCGGCATGCACGACCGGATCGTCGCCGTCGGGAGCCCGCTCCGCGTCGGGGATGACATCGAGTGGGCTCTCGCGGCGTCGTGTGCGCGAGCGCAGCTGGTCGAGGCAGATCCGGCTGACGACCCGCGTCAGCCAGGCGCGCAGATCGTCGGCGTCCGGCGTCGCCCGCGCGACCCGGAGCCAGGCCTCCTGCACGGCATCCTCGGCATCGGCGTGGGAACCGAGCATGCGATACGCCACGGCGGTGAGGTAGCGCCGGTGGCTCTCGAAGTCCTCGGCCAGCGGTGTCGACTGCATGCTCGGCAACCTACCCGTCAGAACGATCCGGCTGGCTGCCGGATCGCCGCGTTCAGACGATTCCAGACGTTGATGGCGCCGATCTCGAAGAGCAGTCCCGAGAGCTGCTTGCGGTCGAAATGGGTCGACAGCTCGGTCCAGAGCTCGTCCGATACGGGGTCGTGGTTGTCCGCGAGACGTGTGAGCACCTCGGTGAGCTCGAGGGCGGCACGCTCGGCCGCGGTGAAGTACGGAGCGTCGCGCCACGCGGCGACGGCGTGCAGCCGCTCGGGTGCGGCGCCGTCCTCGACGATCTGACGCGAGTGGTCGACGACGCACCAGCTGCAGCCGTTGATCTGGCTCGCCCGCAGTGAGACGAGGTGCAGGATCTCCTCGGGAACGCCTGCGGCCTGGGCTGCGCGGTTGACGCCGCTGATCGCGTCGATGCCGCCTTCGAGCAGGAACGCCGGGTGCGGCATCCGCGCCTTGTGGGTGACGACCTCGGACGATGCGGTGGTGGTGATGGTCATTTCGGTTCTCCTTCGTCGATGGTTCTGAAGAGGAGACGAACGAGGCAGCGGATGTGTGACCGATCCGGCGAGATCACTTCGGACGTAAGCTGGAGGAGTGACTGCGTACGTCTCGGCCTTCGACTTCTTCTCCATCGGAGTGGGGCCCTCGAGCTCCCACACGGTCGGGCCGATGCGGGCCGCACTCGACTTCATCCGACGCCTGTCCGCGACCGGCGGCATCGACCGCGTCGCGCGGGTCGGCAGCACCCTGTACGGATCGCTCGGCGCCACGGGCATCGGGCATGGGACGCCGGATGCCGTGGTCGCCGGACTCCGCGGGCTGTCACCCGAGACCTGCGACCCCGCCCAGGTGCGCGCGGCATGGACGGACTTCCCCGAGGGGGCGACTCTCGACCTGAACGGCACGCACAGCATCCGCTTCGCGAAGGACGACATCGACTTCGCGCCGCGCACCCGGCTGCCCGGCCACCCGAACGCGATGACGCTCACGGCGTGGGACGCCGACGGTGCGATCGTCGTGGTCGACACGTACTACTCGATCGGCGGCGGCTTCATCCGCCGTGACGGCGAGGAGGCGACGCTCTCGACGGGCGGGCTGCCGTACTCCTATGCGGATGCCGCATCGATGCTCGCGCTGTGCGACGAGCACGGGATCACGATCGCCGAACTCGCCAAGCGCAACGAGATCGCGATGCGCAGCGAGCAGGAGGTCGCGGCCGGGCTCGACGCGATCTGGGACGCGATGTCCAGCTGCGTCGAGGCGGGGCTGTCCGCAGAGGGCGTCCTCCCGGGGATGCTCAAGGTCAAGCGGCGCGCGGGCGTGATCCGCGCCCAGCTAGAGGAGACGGAAGCCGACGGGCATCGGGAGCTGCCGGGCGAATGGCTGGGCGCCTTCGCGCTCGCCGTCAACGAGGAGAACGCCGCGGGCGGCAGGGTCGTCACGGCGCCGACGAACGGGGCGGCCGGCATCCTGCCCGCCGTCGCCATGTACTGGTGGCGCTTCCTCGCCGACTCCGGTCTCGGGGCTGGCAACGCGGTCACGCCGTACGGCGAGCTGGTCGGCAGCGCGCTGCTCGGCTTCGGGGCGGAGGCCTCGCTCGTCGCGGTCGGGGCTGGGTCCCTGAGCCTGTCGAAGGGCGAAGACCCGGTCGCCGTCGCCGAGGCGAACCGCCGCCGCGGCATCCGCCGGTTCCTGCTCACCGCGACCGCTCTGGGGTCGCTGTTCAAGGCGAACGCCTCGATCTCGGGAGCCGAGGGCGGCTGCCAGGCTGAGGTCGGCTCGGCGTGCGCCATGGCGGCGGGCGGACTGACCGCGGTCATGGGCGGCACGAATCGGCAGATCGAGAACGCCGCAGAGATCGCCATGGAGCATCATCTCGGCCTCACGTGCGACCCGATCGGTGGGCTCGTGCAGATCCCGTGCATCGAGCGCAACGCGATCGCGGCCTCGACCGCCGTGACAGCGGCACGCCTCGCGCTGCGCGGAGACGGCAGCCACTACGTGTCGCTCGACGCGGTCGTCGAGACCATGCGCCAGACCGGGCTGGACATGTCGACGAAGTACAAGGAGACCAGCGAGGGCGGCCTCGCGGTCAACGTCATCGAGTGCTGACGTCTGCGGCTCGGGTTAGCGTCGGATCATGGAGTCGATCTGGAAGTCCGGGAGTCGCCGGCGACGCGAGCAGCCCGTCGTGGCGGTGCGCCCGAACGACGATGCGCCGACGCCGAGCAGCGCGTGGCCGACCAGCATTCCCGCTGTCGCTCAGGTCCTTCGAGAGGGCATCGACCTCTCGCCCGGTGTGACGTTCCTCGTGGGCGAGAACGGCAGCGGCAAATCGACCATCGTCGAGGGCGTCGCGATCGCCTACGGTCTCTCGCCCGAGGGCGGCTCGCGGCAGGCGATGCACAGCACCCGCCCGACCGAGTCGCCGCTGTCCGACTGGATCCGCCTGCAGCGCGGGGTCGGAGCGAGCAGGTGGGGTTTCTTCCTGCGGGCCGAGACGATGCACTCGTTCTACACGTACCTGGAGGAGAATCCGTCGACGCGCGGACCCGACATCGCGTTCCACGAGATGAGTCACGGCGAGTCGTTCCTCGCCATGCTGGGAAGCCGGTTCGACGATCCGGGCTTCTACTGCCTCGACGAGCCCGAGGCCGCGCTCTCGTTCCAGTCGACGCTCGCGCTCATCGCGGTGCTGCAGCGGATCGCCGACGACGGAGGGCAGGTGCTGTGCGCGACGCACTCGCCGGTGCTTGCAGCTCTTCCCGGTGCGCGGATCCTCGAGATCGGGGATTGGGGCATCCGGCCGACACGATGGGAGGGTCTCGAGCTCGTGAGTCATTGGCGCTCGTTCCTCGACTCTCCCGAGCGGTATCTGCGCCACCTCCTCGGCTGACGGCGGCGTGGGTAGGCTGTCGGGCATGACCGAACAGGCCGCGCCGCGGCGCCGCGGACGACCGCGAGGAGGCTCCGATTCGCGCGAGCGCATCATCGCGGCAGCGGTCGACGAGTTCGGTGAGCAGGGCTACGAGGCGTCGACCATCCGGGCCATCGCGACTCGCGCTGGCGTCGACTCGGCACTCGTCCACCATTACTTCGGCACGAAGGCCGACCTGTTCGCGGAGGCCGTGGGCATCCCGATGCGGCCGGACGTCGACGTGCCCGGCATTCTCGACGGACCCCGAGACGAGGTCGGAGAGCGCCTCGTCCGCTACGTGCTGGAGTCGTTCGAGCAGCCCGAGGTGCGGCGGCGCGGCGTGATGCTCATGCGCACGGCGATCGGCAGCCGGCTCACCACCCCGCTGCTGGCGGGTTTCCTGTCGCGGGAGCTGATCGGCCGCATCGCGAAGCGGCTTGCCGTCGATGACGCCGAGCTGCGGGCCACGCTCGTCGCCTCTCAGATCGCCGGGATGCTCCTCACCCGGTACGTGCTGAAGCTCGGGCCGATCGCCGCGGCGACGGTCGACGAGCTCGTCACCCGCGTCGGGCCGACGGTGCAGCGCTACCTCTTCGACTGAGGCGGATGCCGCGGCGGGCTCCGTTCGTTCGCCGTTCCGGCGTGCGAAAAGTCGGACCCGCGGCCTGACACGCCGTCCGCGGCTGCCTGCCTCCGGCGTGTCGCCCCGGAACTCCGACTTTTCGCACGTCGGGGAGGGCGCCGACCGCACCCGTGCGCCGACCCGCCCTTGTGCACGCCGACGCGCAGGCGCATAATTCATCACATGATGAATAAAGCGGCGGTGGAGATCTCGCAGCTGCGGGTGCGACGCGGACGGACGCAGGTGTTCGACGGCATCGACCTTGCGATCCCGCGCGGTGAGATCACCGGCCTGCTCGGGCCCTCGGGGTGCGGCAAGACGACGCTCATACGCTCGATCGTCGGCGTGCAGAAGATCTCGGGGGGCACCGTGACCGTGCTCGGAGAGCCGGGCGGAAGCAGGCCCCTCCGCCAGCGGGTCGCGTACGGCACGCAGGGAGCCGCGACGTACGGCGACCTCACGGTGCGGCAGAACCTCGCGTACTTCGCGCGTCTGCTGAAGGCTCCGCGCAGCGACGTGGACCGGGTGATCGACGAGGTCGGGCTGCGCGAGCAGGCCGGGCAACTGGTCGAGTCGCTCAGCGGAGGACAGTCGACGCGGGTGTCGCTGGCGATGGCGCTGATCGGTACGCCGGAGGTGATCGTGCTCGACGAGCCGACCGTCGGACTCGATCCCGTGCTGCGCGCCGAGCTGTGGGGCCTGTTCCGCCGCCTCGCCGATCGGGGAGTGACGATGGTGGTCTCGAGCCACGTGATGGACGAGGCGCTGCGCTGCGACCGTCTGCTGCTGATGCGCGACGGGCGGATCATCGCCGACACCACACCTCGGGCGCTGCTCGACGACACCGGTACGAGGGATCCGGAGGCCGCGTTCCTCGCCCTGATCGAGAGGGATCGCCAGGCGCACGGGGTGACTCGTCGCACGCGACGGGAGGCGTCGGAATGAACGGACGACGGATGCTGGCCACCGCGGGCCGCGTGCTCGAGCAGCTTCGCCACGACCCCCGCTCGATCGCGCTGATGCTCGTCGCTCCGAGCCTGCTCGTGGGGCTGTTCGCCTGGCTGTTCAGCGATCAGGACGGCGTGTTCGACCGCTTCGGCGGGGCGATCCTCGCGCTGTTCCCCTTCATCGTGATGTTCCTCATCACCTCGATCACGACGCTCCGCGAGCGACGCTCCGGCACTCTCGAGCGGCTCATGACGACACCGGTCGGCAAAGCCGACTTCATCCTCGGCTACGCTCTCGCGTTCGGGCTGATGGCGCTGCTGCAGGCCGTGATCACGGTGTCGTTCGCGGTGGGCGTGTGCGGTCTCGACGTCGAAGGGCCGCTCTGGCAGCTCGGCCTGGTGGCCGTCGTCGACGCGCTGCTCGGCACCGCGCTGGGCCTGCTCGCGAGCGCTTTCGCGCAGACGGAGTTCCAGGCGGTGCAGTTCATGCCGCTGCTGGTGTTTCCGCAGATCATCCTCGGCGGGCTCTTCATGCCGCGCGATCAGATGCCCGACGTGCTGTACGCGATCTCCGACTGGCTGCCGCTGAGCTACGCGATCGACGCGATCGGCGCAGTGACGGCGGCGGATGAGGAATGGGACCTGTACGGCCCGCTGCTCGTGGTGGTCGCGTTCGCGGTCGGCGCGCTGGTGCTCGCCTCGCTCACGCTGAGACGACGCACGCGGTAGCCCGGATCATCGTTGCGGGCGGCGAGTGGTGTGGCGCGTGGGCGGCGTCTGCCAGGGGTCTTCCGGCCACGGATGCTTCGGATAGCGGCCACGCATCTCGGCGCGGACCTGCGTGTAGGGACCGGACCAGAACGACGCGAGGTCGCTGGTGACGGCGAGAGGACGCCCGGCAGGCGAGAGCAGGTGGAAGAGCACGGGAACGCGGCCGCCGGCCAGGCGGGGCGTCTCGGCCCAGCCGAAGCACTCCTGCAGCTTTACGGCGACGACGGGTTGCGCCGTCGGGTCGTCGACCGGCGGGTAGGTGATGCGGACCCGCGATCCGCTGGGCACCTCGAGGCGCTCCGGCGCCAGGGTGTCGAGATCGGATGCCGCGGGCCATGGCAGCAGCCGGCGCAGAGCCGGGGTGAGATCGATGCGCCCAGCCCTGGTACCCGTCGCGAGGGTGCCGAGTTCCGGGCCGAGCCAGTCGTCGAGGCCGTCGAGCAGGGCCGCGTCGGAGACGTCCGGCCAGGGAGCACCGACCGCGTGGTGCAGCAGACCCAGTCGGCGGCGCAGACCGTCTGCGGCATCCGACCAGGTGAACACGTCGAGACCGCGATCACGGATCGCTCTGCGCACCGCGTCGTGGCCGTCTTCCGCGGTCACGCGTACGGGAACGGAGGAGCGCACGATCGAACCGACTCGGCGCTCGCGCCGGGCGACGACGCGGTCGCCGACGAACTCCGCTTCGACGCGGTCTGTGAGCAGATGACCGGCGGCCTGCTCCATCTGGCTCTCCGAGATGACGGCGGCCGAGCGGATCACGGCTCCCGTGCCTGCGGCCAGACGACCGGCGGCCCTGGCCACCTCGGCGACGGCGAGCCATTCGGTGTCTGCCAGAGGCGCGGACACCCCGGCCCTGGTGCCCGATGCGAGCAGGAACGTCGCGCCGTCCGCTGATCGCTCGACCCGGTGGGCGACCCGCTCGGGGAACGCGAGAGCCACGACGACCCCGGCGTCGTCGAGGCTGGGGCGGCGCGCTGCCGGCGTCTCCGGCGGGGCGTAGCGCAGAAGCCGGTCGACCTCGCGGGTCCAGCGCTGCGCATCGGGTCCGCGACGGCCGCGCATGCCCGCTATCGCACTCGCGACGTCGGCCTCGGCGATGCGGATGTCGCCGCTGAGCAGCGCGACGACCTCGGCTGCGAGTCGGGCGCCGACGATCGGTGCGCCGTCACGCAACGCACGGGCGAGGCGGGGATCTGCCGGGATGCGGGCGAGATCACGGCCGGCAGGTGTCGCTCGGCCTTCTGCATCGATCGCGCCGAGGGCGCGCAGCACGGCGAGCGCCTCGCGCAGGCTGTCGGCGGGTGGCGGGTCGATCATCCGCAGACCAACCCCTCCGGGCGTTCCCCAGCAGGCCAGCAGGAGGGCGGCATCGGCGAGGTCGGTCGTGACGATCTCCGGCGCGGGTCTGGCCGGGGCTGCGGCATACGTGCGCTCGTCGATGCAGCGGATCACCGTGCCCGGCCCCTGACGCGTGGCGCGCCCCGCGCGCTGCACCGCGGACGAGCGCGGCGAGCCCGTCGTGATCAGGCCGCTCATGCCGCGAGCGGCGTCGCGCTGCGGATGCCGTGAGAGGCAGCTGTCGACGACGATACGGACGCCGGGGACCGTGAGCGACGATTCGGCGAGAGACGTGGTCACGATGATGCGCGGCGGTTGACCGCTGTCGCGGCCTCTGATGACGGCATCCTGCTCGGTGGCCGGGATCTGGCCGTGCAGTTCACGGACGTCGAACTCGGCCGCGTCCTGACGGATGAGGCGGGCGATCTCGGAGACTTCGCGGGCACCGGGGGCGAACACCAGGACGTCGGCGGATGGGATGTCGCGGGTGAGCTCGCGCCCGGCGGATGCCGCGGTGCGGGCAACGTGGTCCGAGGAAAGCCCGGGTGACGCCCCGCTCGTCGAGGCGCGGCGACGCACTCGGGGCCCACAGCTCGGTGAGGGTGTGCGCGGGGACGGCGTGCGAGACGATCGGGGCCGGCGACCCGTCGCTGCCGATCACCGCGGCGATGCGGTCGGCGTCGATGGTCGCCGACATCGCGACGAGCACGAGGTCGTCGCGCAGCTGGCGGGTCTCGCCGAGCAGCCCGACGAGCAGGTCGGTCTCGAGCGCCCGTTCATGCACTTCGTCGATGACGACCGCATCGATGCCGTCGAGGCCGGGATCGTCGAGCATCCGTCGCAGGAGCACGCCGGCGGTGACGAACTCGATCCGCGTCGATGTCGACACCTGGCGCTCGCCGCGGACCGTGAATCCGACCCTGGCTCCAAGCGCGGATCCGTCGAGCTGCGCGAGGCGGCGGGCGGCGGCGCGTGCGGCCACACGGCGCGGCTGCGTGACGATCACGCGGCCGGGGGATCGCGATGCGAGCAGCGGCGGCACGAGGGTGGTCTTGCCGGTGCCGGGCGGCGCGCTCACGACGACGGATGAGCTCTGCTCGAGCGCGCCCCGCAGCTCGTCGAGCGCGGCGGCGAAGGCGAGCCCGTCGCCGATCCTCGTCAGGTCGAAGCCGGTGGCCGTCATCCGTCGGGCCTCGTGCGTACGCGGATCCGCAGCACTAGAGGTTGATGGCGATCAGCGTGACGACGACGACCAGGATCACGACGGCCACGCCGCCCCCGCATCCGATGGCGATGAGCGGGCCGTAGCCGAGACGGGAGACCTGTGCTCCCGAGTTCCGCGCGGCGACGATGAACTCGGGTCCGCCCCCGGTGTTCCACGCGCTGGCGGCTGCGGCCTGGTTCACGCCTCGCCCGACGTCGACTCCTGCCCCGAAGACCGGCTTGTCGAGCACGCTGGCTGCGGTTCCCGCCACGCCGTAGCCGATCGCGCGGCCCACGGCGCGCGGCTTCGCGAGGATCGGGTAGCTCTGTCCGCGGACCACGAGAGTGATGCGCTGAGCGGCCGACTTCACGGTGACCTCCGTCGCGGGCACGCTGAAGTACTGCGTCCATCCGGCCGGAGAGCCGACCCAGAGCGTGACGAAGCCGTTGCTGACCTCCGCCTGTGCGGGGTACCAGTTTCCGGTGGCGTTGTCGCCGAGAGATCCTGCGAACACGGCGTACGGCGGCTGAATCGGCATCGTCATGGCTCGAGTCTACGAAACCGGCAGAGCCGGCGAGCACGAGGAAGGCCGCCCCGCGTGGATGCGGGACGGCCCTCCTGGTCGTCACTCTGCGGTGGGGGCCGCGGGCGGCGGGGGTGTGGTCGGCTTCGGGTGGCGGACCACCGGGGCAGACGCGGATGCTGTGGCCATGCTCTCGCCGATGCCGCGGCCGACGGCCTGGCCCTGGATGATCGAGGCGAGGTCGACTCCCGTGGCTGCGCTGACGCTGTCGAACACCGACTTCAGCGCCTTGGCGCTGTCGGCGCCGACGAGGTCGGAGGCGCCGTCGCCGGATCCGCCGATGATCGACACGTTGCCGATCGTCGAGTAGCCCTTGGCGAACTCAGCCATGATCGACGGCAGCACGTCGAGCACGCGCTGGGAGAGGAACGCGTCCTGGTTGGAGGCGATGGCCTTGGCTTCTGCCTCGACCGCAGCTGCGCGTGCCTCACCTTCGGCGCGGATCGCGTCGGCCTCGGCGTTGGCGCGCAGACGCCGTGCCTCTGCTTCGGCCTCGGCCTGGGAGCGGAGTGCGTTGGCTTCACCGGTCGCGCGGGCGACTGCGGCTGCGGCCTCACCGTTCGCCTTGGCCTTGTCGGCCTCGGCCTGCTGCTCGGCGATGCGTGTGCGGGCCTCAGCCTGCTTGACCTGCTCGATTGCCGCGGCCTCTGCCGCCCTCTCTCGCGTGTAGAGTTCGGCCTGGGCGCGAGTCTCCGCTTCGTACCGCTGCGCGTCGGCGACACGCTTGACGTCGGCGTCGAGCTGGGCCTGCTTGTTCTCGGCCTGTTGCTGCAGAACCGCCTGCTGAGTCTGCTCGCGGGCGAGGTTCTCGGCCTGCTCGGCCTCGGCGCGTGCGCGACCGATTCCGGCGTTGGCGTTGGCGGTGTTGGTGTCGAGAGCGGTCTGCTCGACGAGGTTGGCTTCCTGGTTCGCGATGTTCTTCTGGTTGATCGCGCGGTCGGCGTTCGTCTGCGAGATCTCGGCGGACTGACGCTTCGCCTGGATCTCGGGGGCGCCGAGGGACTGGATGTATCCGACCTTGTCGGTGATCCCCTTGATCTGGAACGAGTCGAGGATGAGACCCTGCTCGGCGAGCTCCTGCGAGACGTCGGCGGCGATCTGGTCGGAGAACTTCTTGCGCTCGCGCATGAGTTCGACGACCGACAGGGTGGCGACGATGCCTCGAAGCGCTCCTTCGAGCTGCTCGGTGGTGAACTGCTCGATCGCCTTGTCCTGCGAGGCGAAGCGCTCTGCAGCTCGGCGCACGAGGATCGGGTCGGACCCGATCTTGACGATCGCGACGCCGTCGACGTTGAGGGTGACGCTGTCGAGCGACTGCGCCTCGGCGTTCAGCGAGACCTGACGCGAGCGCAGCGAGATGATCTCGTGGCGCTGGGTGATCGGGTTGACGAGCGACTTGCCGTTCACGATCACCGTGACGGGAGACTCTTCGGTCTCGCCGCGGCTGGTGCCGTCTGCGGCGACGACGGTGCGCTGCACCTTCTGCTTGCGACCCGAGATGACGAGGGCCTCGTCGGCGCGGGCGACCTTGATCCAGCTGCGTGCGAACAGCAGCAGGATGAGAAGGACGACGATCGCGACGACGATCGCGATCCCGACGATGACGAGAGTGCCGATTGCTCCGGCGATCTCCATGGATGACCTCCCTGGTTCCCCCCGAGGGGGCGGTCGAGTGTGCTGCGCGGTCGCGCAGACGTACAGGCTCCACCCTGCCAGATCCGATGCATCGCTGCATGGGCACTGCTGCCCACCGGATGAGTTCGGCCCGCCGAGGGCCCGCCGCCGCCCGGCTTCACGCCGCGAGGGTGTACCGGGCAAGCCCTCCGAGTCGCGGCGTGCGCGCCGGATCGACATAGGGCGGAGGGATGAACCACACTCTGGAGGCGGCGCCGGCTCCGTCGATGCGGATCTCCCATCCGTTGTCGTGGATGCGATGGTGGCAGCTCTCGCACAACAGCACCCCGTTGCTCAGATCGGTCGGGCCGGCATCCCGTTGCCACCAGGCGATGTGGTGAGCCTTCGTCATCTCTGGCGGCAGACCGCACATCGCGCATCCTCCGTCGCGTTCGGCGAGAGCCATGCGCTGCGCTTTCGTGAACAGCCGCTTCTCGCGACCCCAGTCGAGGATCTCGCCGGCGGAGTCGAGGACGCAGGGGATGACGCCTCCCGAAGCGGCCATCCGTCGGACGGCCGCGATGCTGATCGGGCGGTCGGCGCCGTCGACAGTGCCGGAACCCGTGCCGGCCATCAGGTCTTCGAGGTTCACACGCACGACGACCGTCGCCCCGGCGAGGGCGGGCGCGCGGTTGTCGCATCCGAGCGTGTGAGCGCAGATCGAGCTCAGCGCGTCGGCCTGCAGCATCGCGACCGAGCGGTGATCGGCGTCAGGGGCATCGGGGTCGACAGCGTCTTTGCGTGCACCGAAGGCGGAGGAGACCCACCCGGTGATGGCCGCGCGGATCGGCGCTGCCGACTCGATGTCGAAGACCGCGTTGAGGTGCAGGGCTCCGTCGCGCTCGAACATCGTCAGCGACCGCCGCGCTCGTGCCTCGGCATCGCGTGGCGCCACGCCGTCGGGATCGAGCCATGCTTCCGCGCGGGCGATCAGCTTGCGGACGTCATCCAGAGACAGAGAGCCGGCCTTGTCGACGAGGAGTCGCTCGGCCTCGTCGATGCGAGAGATGTCGCTCGTGAGTCGCGCCCGGTCGAGCAGCGCGATGATGAGCGCTGCCGCGGTCGTGTGGAGCCCGCCGGCGGCGATCGCCTTCTGAATGGCGGGGTACTTCGCGGGCAGCCGCTCGCCCAGCAGGTCGCGGCGTGGCGCGGTCGCCTCGCCGACTTTCACCAGTCGGGTGGCGTCTCCGGCAGACGTGCCGCTGGTCGTCGCGATCAGCTGGGCGGCACCGCGGAACCCCTGCTGCTTCGCGAGCGACTCGGGGCCGAGCTCGGGCCGGGATTCGCGCGCGATGCCCGCCGCGATCTCGACGTGAAGTGCGTCGATGAGCCGACGCATCGCGCCGAGCGCGTCATTGGCCTCCACGAGCTGCGCGCGGGTGAAATCCTCTGTCTCACCGGCATCCGACCACAGTGAATCGAGGCGGGCGACCGCCTCGTGCAGTGGAGTGAGGTGCGAGGACATGCATCCAGCGTACGCTCGAGCAGAGCGACTATTCGAATGTAGTTTCGAATATGTGGAAACTACTTACATCGCCTTTCGCGAAGATCATCACGAATGGTTGCGCAGCTTCTCCGTGAGGTCGCGCAGTGTTCGCAGCTCCTCGTCGTCGAGGTGCGACATGCGCTCGGCGATCGAGCGGCCGTGCACGGTGGCGAGTGTGCGGAAGGCCCGCGCGCCGGCATCCGTCGCTCTGACCAGGGCACCGCGACCGTCTTCGGGATCAGGGCATTTCGCGATGAGGCCGCGAGAGACCATGCGGTCGATCAGGCGGGAGACGCTGGGCTGGCTGATCAGCATGTTGCTGGTGACGTCACGGAGCCGCGCAGTCATGCCGGGGGAGCGCGTCGCCGTGAGCAGGACGTCGTACTCTGCCTGCGAGAGGTGGGCGTCGTCGAAGTCCTTCACCATCTCGTCGAACAGCTCGTGCTGCGCGCGGAAGAGGCTCTCCCACGCCTCGAGGGCGAGCTTGCGATCGGTCATGGAGAACAGCGTACTGGCACTCGCGGACACCGCGCGGGCGGTCGCCGCGACGTCCCTCGGGTCGGGTTCGGGGGTGGTCGGCGGGGCCGGCGGGAAGGCCGCCGGCCCCGGATGATCAGCCCTGGTCGTGCGCGGTCGTCATCCACTGCACGAGTTGGTAGATCACGCCGTTGGGGTCGCGCATCTGGAAGTAGCGCTCGCCCCACGGCTCGGTCTCGATAGGGGTCGCGATGTCGACGCCCTGCGCCTGCAGGCGGCTGTACTCGGTGTCGATGTCATCCACTGTGAACACGACGAGCAGGCCGGATGCGGCGCCTGCCTGCGACTGCGGCTTGAAGCTCGCCAGTCCCGTCCGCAGGTAGATCAGGTTGATTCCGGCGTCCGCGCGGGTCAGCGAACTGAACCCGTCGGCGGCCATGGCGATGGTGAAGCCGAGGTGCTGCTCAACCCATCGGCTGGACGCTTCGACATCGGGGACGTTGAGGGAGACGGCGGATGCGATGATGTTCATGGCTCTCCTTGCTATTCTGTACGACGTACAATGTAATGCGTACAACGCAACTGTGACAAGATCATTCCCGTGAGCTCCGAACGCACCGGATCCGGCGAGCCCAGCAGAACCCTCGCGCTGCTGTGGGGTGAGCCGCTCGCGCCGCGTAAAGGGCCCGCTCGATCGATCACCGTGACGCAGATCGTCCACGCCGCCCTCTCGATCGCCGACGAGAGCGGACTGGGCGCCGTCACCATGAGGGCGGTCGCCGAGCGGGTCGGGGTGTCGACCATGTCGGTGTACACCTACGTTCCCGGCAAGCCGGAACTGCTCGATCTCATGGTCGATGCGCTGTACCTCGGGATGGAGCGGATGCCGTGGCGCGACGAGCGTTGGCGGGATCGTGCCGTGGCTGTGGCCGAGAGCAACCGCTCGCTGCTGGAAACCCATCCGTGGATGACAGAGGTTGCGGCGCTCAGTCGTCCTCCGCTCGGGCCGGGAGTGATGGTGAAGTACGAGCACGAACTCGCGGCATTCGACGACGCGGGTCTCGATGACGTCGACGTCGATGCCGCGTTGACGTTCCTTATCGGTTTCGTGCAGTCGCACTGCCGCGCGGCGCACGATGCCGAACGCGCGACGACCGACACGGCGATGAGCGATGCGCAATGGTGGGAGGCGAATCAGCCGATCCTCGCGCGGGCTTTCGATCCGGAGGTCTATCCGCGGGCGGTGCGCATCGGTGCAGCGGCAGGGGAGGCGCAAGGGGCCGCGTGGTCTGCTGATGGCGCGTGGGAGTTCGGTCTCGAACGGGTCCTCGACGGGCTCGCGGCGCTGATCGAGCGCTGAATCAGCGGATGCTGTCCGGTCGAGGGGTCCGTCGACGGCACAAGTAAAGGGCCGGTCGGAGAGGCTCCCGACCGGCCCTTGTCCCTTGCACCAAGAGTGTCCTGCAATCACATGAGGTGGATGCCACAGCAAACATTCACCGTGCGATCACTCTATAACGGCGCGGTAACGAATGCAACGGTTTGGTCACGGAAGATTGCTGCCATCGGACGTCAACTCCGCCTTCGCCACGCCCACACCATGCCCATGCTCACTATGAGGAGCAGCGCGGCGATCCCGACGAGGTAGCCTGCGACTCCGAAGTATCCGCCGGGGGTGGTGTGAGGGTTGAGGAACGGGAGCGGGTACCAATACGGATCTCCCGTGACCGGCGAGACGACTGTGTTGGCCCGCAGCATGCTGAAGACGGCGAAGACGATAGGGAACACGACCACCGCCCAGGCCTCGCGCAATGAGAGGGAGCGACGTTTCGGGGCGAGGATGACGTCGATCAGCACCAGCAGGGGGATGACGATGTGCATCACCTCGTTCGACCACGGCACGGCGGCGGCCTCGGTCAGAGGGTTGCTGCGAAGCAGCAGGTTGTAGATGATTCCGGTCAGGATCATGTAGGTGGAGACGCACAGGAGGGACACGGCGAGCCAGCGCGGTTCGCGCGCCGCGCCTCGGCCCTTTGTGAGCGCCCAGATGCCGGCGGCTGCGAACGTCATTGCCGTCCAGAAGTTCGACTGGACGGTGAAGAAGCTGAAGTAGTTCGTCACGATCGTGGGGATGTGTGATCCCCACGGGGTGGTGGCCTCCTTTGCCAGGTCGATGTTGACGAGCAGTTGATTTCCGATGGCGACGAAGCCGAGGGTCGCTATCGCAAGCCGAAGGTACGGCCACCAGGAAGTCGTCTGTTCGGCGCGGGTCACGCTGGACGCTCCGAGTTCGGGGCCGGGGTAGTCAAAGTGCTGCCCCATTCTTCAGCGAGGGTGCACGCTTTGTCGGCGAAGCGTTGCGCGATGAGGTCAAGGCCGTTCTGATCAGGGTGCAGGCGGTCGTACAGCATGTCGACATCGTCGATGCCGAACAGTTCGCGCCCGTCGAGCAGGTGCAGGCGATCGTCGTCGCGGCTGACCGTCACCTGCTCGAGGATCTCGCGAGTGCGTGAAAGCGTGAGGGCGCCGGTATCGCGCTCGACCGTGCGATTCGCCGCACGTGCCATGCCCTCAGGATCTCGGGTCACCGGCCCGGGGGAGTCTTCGTGGATCGGGCACGCGACGGCAGTGATCAGGACGATGGGCGTGGTCGGCTGGCCTTCGCGGATGGTGTCGAGGAACGCGTGAACGGCTGGACGGAACGTGCGCTCGCGCATGCTGTCCGAATTGATCAGGTTGATGCCGACTTTCAGCGTGATGAGATCGGCAGGACTGTCCCTTATCATCCGTGCCATGAAGCCGTCGAGCTGAGCGTTTCCCGCGTACGAGAGGTTCTGCAGGTTCCAGCCCAGGCGGATCGCAGCCGCAACAGGCCAGGTGCGAGTCGCGGTGAGCGCGTTCATCCCATGACTGATCGAGCTGCCGTAGTGGGTCCAGCGAATTCCCTGGGCCTGTGCGGGTGTGATGTTCTCTGTCGCCTGCAGCGAGATCAACCTGATTCGTGCGTTGTGAGGAAGGAAGATCTCCACAGGACCGTTGCCCGCCGTCGAGATGTCAATCGTCTCCGGCTCACGAAGCTGCGTCTCGACGATCTGCGTATCGGCGCCGAAGAAGATCACGCTGGGAGCCGAGAGGGGGGCGAGGATCTCGGTGCCGTCCTGTCGCACGGCGAGAGTGACGGGTGTCGGCTCGGTTCCGACGAGTGCGGCCGTCGTAGCTGCAGCAGTGAGAGTCACGAAAGACGAGTCCGTCTCGAAGCGAACGATCACACCCGCGGGGCATGCCTCGGCGAGACTGAAAAGCGGATCTTCAAACTGCGCACGCGCCCAGGCAGGCACGCGATGCGCTTCCACGCCGCCAGCCGTATGCGCTTCGAGGCTCGCTGCGCCGTGGACCAGCGCCTCCCATTCGACTCCCGATACGATCACACTCTTTGTCCGTTCTCCGCGCGCGTCAGGCTGGGCCTCACCGGAATCGTTCCCGGTCTGCTTTGGCAGTGTAGCGCCAGAATTGGCGAAAGTGGCACTAGTGCCACTAATGTTCGAAAAGCGTTCACTGATCCGGCCCGTGTTGGCCGCCGAACCACCGGCATCGGACAGGCGTCGAGTCGGGGGGATGAACGCATCGAGTATTCGCGTGCACTGTCGGACGTCGGAATCGGCATCCAGCCAGGACATCGTAGAAAGGACTTGGCGATGCAATGGTTCTCACCCACGTTGGCCACCCAGCTGGCGACGCTTGCGCTCGCTTTCGTGCTGTGCACGATCATCGGCTATGAGCGGCAGCGGCGCCAGAAGAGCGCGGGACTACGCACTCACGCGCTGGTCGGTATGGGGTCGGCGCTGTTCACCATCGTGTCGGCGTACGGGTTCGACCCTGCCTTGAACGCAGACGGGCGGCTGGATCCCTCCCGCATCGCGGCGCAGATCGTCTCGGGAATCGGCTTCCTCGGTGGTGGAGTGATCTTCGTCAAGCGGGGTTCGGTCAGTGGGTTGACCACCGCCGCCTCCATCTGGATCAGCGCGGCGGTGGGGATGGCGTGCGGGGCGGGAATGCCGACGGTCGCCATCTTCGCGACCGTGCTCGATCTGCTGGCGATGTACGTGCTCACCATCTGGGGCCGGCGTGTTTCGCTGGCTCGCGACGACGAGGGCATCGTTGCCGTCGTGTATCGGGGCGGACGGGGCATCCTTCGTGTCCTGTTGGAACAGGCGGCGGCGTCGGGCTACGACGTACGACTGGAGAGCTCTCAGGACGTCACGAAGTCGGACGGGAAGCCGCGCGTCGAGGTGCGCATTCGCGTCGTAGGCAGAGGGAAGTCAATCGAGCCGCTCCTCGAGCGCATCATGGGTATGCGGGGTGTGGCGTCCGTGCGCACCGTCGCAGAAGAAGATTAGGCCTTCTTGTCGTCGAAACTGCGCTCAAGCGCGCGTACGGCCTCGCGCCACGGGCTCGCGTCGAGCGACAGATTGAGAGTCTCGCCGCTCTCGAGGTGTTCGATCGTCATGATCTGCAGGAGGCCGCCGACGAGTTCCGGCAGATAAGGCACAGCTGCGTGCTCCGGATGCTGGCGTACGACGTCCGTCACCATCTGTGCGACGAGCGCAACCTGAAGGCGGTAGAACTCGGCCACCGACGGCTCGTGCAAGAGCTCTGCGCGAATCTTGCGTCTGCGGAGCGTCGCTTCGTCCGGAGTCCGCGACGTGCGCGCGCTGCGATTCTCGAGTGCCATGAATAGTGCGCGCACCGGCGGTGTTCCCGACTCGAGCAGTGGTTCCATGTCGGCCCCGAGGTGGGGAAGAACGCCACCATCGAACAGCACGGCTTCTTTGCAGAGGAAGTAACGGAAGAAGGTGCGACGCCCGACCGAGGCGAGGGCGGTGATGTCATCGATGGTGGTGCCATGAAATCCCCGCGTCTCGAACAGATCCAGCGCGGCGCGCCGGATCTCCTCACGCGTGCGGTCCTTCTGTTCGGCACGCGTGGGTCGGCTCTTCGTCTTGGCATTCGTCTTCATGAGCTTGTTCCGTTCGTAAGTGTATCGATATGGATACACCAGGTAGCGAAAGTGGCACTAGTGCCACTAGTGTTCAGATTGCGTTCATCGAATGGAAAGTGGCACCGGTGCCATCATTCACCTTACGTCGACAATGTCGTTGATGTGGCCGCCCGGCCACCGGATCAGAAGGACACCCCATGCCTCGCAGAGTGACCCGCGCTCTCATCGCAGCCACCGTCATCGGTGTGCTCGCACTCACAGCATGCAGCACCCCAGCCAGCCCCGGAACGGGTTCGGGCGATGCTGGCACACCCACAAAGGGAGGTGAGCTCGTCGTCGGCCTTGACCGAGAGCTTCCCTCCCTCGACCCACTGGCAGGCACGATTTCCGCTGCCCCCGCTTTGATGCTCGCGGAGGCGCTGTACCCGCCTCTGATGATCGCGGGCGAAGCGGGAACGGTCGCTCCCGGGCTGGCCGAGTCGTTCACTCCCGACGACACGGCGAAGACCTGGACCCTCAAGATCCCCGCCGACCTGACGTTCTCCGACGGGTCTCCTCTCACCACTGAGTCGATTCAGGCCCACGTCAAACGGCTCTCCGACCCGGCGAACGGTTCATCGGCGGCAGGCCAGGCGCGACAGATCGCCGGCATGGAGATCGTCGACGATACGACGATGGTGTTCACCCTCGCGATCGCCAACGCAGACTTCGCATCCCTCTTTCAGCGCTCGCTCGGCATGATCGCCTCCACCACGGCGAAGGACGCGTTTGGATTCCCGCTGGGAGCGGGCCCCTACGTCGTCGACGACTTCGTTGCCGGAGACTCGGTGACCGTCGCCCGGAACGAGAAGTACTGGGGCAAGCCCGCGAACCTGGACACGATCGTGTTCAAAATGATGCCCGACGCCGATTCGCGCTTCCAGAGCCTGCAGTCCGGTGACCTCGGCATCATGGTGAGCGAGACGGCGAACCAGTTCAAGCAGGCTCGTGAAGATGACAAGCTTGCCGTACACGCCGGTGCAATCTCCGTCACGTCGCTCCTTCTGAACCTCACCTCCCCGAAGTTCCAGGACCCTGAGATCCGCCGGGCTCTGGCTCAGGCGATCGATCGCGATGCCCTCAACGCGGTCGTCAACCTCGGAGAAGGCAAGCCCGTCGACAGCCCCTACAGCCTGCTGGGCGAGAGCGCCCCGACGGTCGACTATCCGAAGTACGACCCCAAGGCAGCTGAAAAGGTTCTCAAGGATGCCGACCTCAGCTTCACACTGACGGTGTCGAGCCTGCCCAGTGCTCTTCAGCGCGCGACCGCGCTGAAGGACATGTTCGCCAAGGTCGGCGTCGACGTGACGATCGCTCCGGTCGATGCCGCGTCCTTCACCGGAGTCATGGCCTCCAAGCAGTTCGAGGCCGCCGACTTCGTGACCTCGATCTTCAGCGACGCTTCCGGTGCGGCGCTGGTCTTCTCCACTGGTGCCCCGTACAACCTCACCGGCTACAGCAACAAGTCGGTGGATGCCGGACTCGCTGCAATCGCCTCAGAGACCGACCCCGCTGAACGGGCGAAGAGCTATGAAGACGTCTCCGCGATCCTCGCCGAAGATCTTCCGGCCCTGTGGATGACCGCGAGCAACTTCGGCTACATCTCGTCGGCAGATCTGGTGGGCGTCCGTGACATGACGGGATTGACGTTCATCTCCATCGACCCTGCTGAGATCGGCTGGGCCGGCAAGTGAAGCTCGCCTGGTTGTCGCGTGCGGGACGTTCGCTCCTGGTTCTGATCGTCATCGCCGCTCTCACCTGCCAGCTCGCGTTCCTTCTGCCCGGCGACCCGGCGCTCATCCTCCTCGGTCAGGAATCCACCGAGGCCCAGCGTGCTGCTCTGCGCAGCGCGCTGGGCCTCGACCAGGACTTCTTCACGAGGTTCCTGAGTTGGGCGGGAGGCGTCGTGACCGGAGACTGGGGAACCTCGTTCACTTCCGACCGGCCTGTGCTGACGGAGATCATCGAGCGGGTGCCGGCCACGGCCGAGCTCGTCATCCTCAGTCAGATCATCGCTCTTGCAGTGACGATCCCCCTCGCCCTGCACAGCGCTCGAACACCGGGCGGGACTCTGGACCGCTTCGTGTCGGGAGGGACGTTCCTCGTCGTCGCGATCCCGTCGTTCGTCGTCGGCGTCCTGCTCATCTACATCTTCGCCGTTCAGCTCGGCTGGTTCCCGGCCTCGGGGTATGTCCCACTCGTCGAAGACCCGTTGGACAACCTGTATCGGATGGTGTTGCCCGTGCTCACCCTCGCAATCGCGGAATCGGCCGTGTACCTCCGCACTCTACGCGGGTCGGCCGTCGACGCCCTGCGCTCTCCGTTCGCGTATGCGTCGCTGGTACGAGGAGCGACAGACACGCAGCTGCTGTGGCGGCGCATCCTGCGCCCCGCCGCACCGACTCTGACGGCCCTCGTCGGCATCAACGTCGCCGTCGCACTCGGCGGCACCCTGCTCGTGGAGAGCCTTTTCGCGATTCCCGGGCTCGGGAGGCTGACCATCGCCGCACTCGGCGCTCGCGATCTTCCACTGATTCAGGGTCTGGTGCTGTTCGCAGCAACCATCATCGTCATCTTCGGCATCCTCGCGGACATCGCCGTGAACCGTATCGACCCGAGGAGCTCTCGTGGTATCGCCTGACCTCGCGGCACCCACCGCCGCGATTCGCTCGCCTCGGTCCGCCCTCCGAGTGCCCCGAATAGGCTTCCTTCTCTCCACCGGGTGGCTCATCGCCCTGTTCATCGCCGCAGTGGCCTTCGTGCTGGGAGCCGGAGCGGATCCGCTCGCGAACGACTACGCAGCCCTGAGCCAGCCGCCGAGCTGGGCGCATCTGTTCGGCACGGACAACCTGGGGCGAGATGTGCTGGCACGCTCACTCCACGGTGCAGGAGCAAGCGCGACCGTCGCACTCGCGACAGTCGTCGTGGGCGGCGGGATCGGCATCCTCCTCGGCGTGTGGGCCGGCCTCATGCGTGGGGTGGTGGAGACGATCATCGGCTTCTTCACCGACGTCGCGATCGCCCTCCCTGGACTGATCGTCATCTCGACCATCGTCACACTCACAGGTCCCAGCCTTCCCACCATCGCCCTCACGATCGCAGGCTTCTCCATCCCGGTCTTCGCGCGACTGAGCCGGGCATCGACGCTTGCGGTCGCGACGGAGAACCACGTCGTCGTCGCACGCACCCTCGGGGCCAGCGGATGGCGCATCGTCACTCGAGAGGTGCTGCCCAGCGTGCTGCCGCGCATGACCCCGTTCCTGATGATCTCCGTCGCAGGATCGATCGTCGCCGAAGGCGCCCTCAGCTTCCTCGGCTTCGGACTTCGCCCTCCGCAGCCGTCCTGGGGAAGCCTGATCGCTGACGGACGCGCGCAACTCGCCGATGCGCCGTGGGTGGCGCTGTTCCCCGCACTGCTGCTGTGCCTGACCATCCTTTCCATCAACGTGCTCGGTGAGCACTTCAGGGAGGCGAAGCGATGAACCCCGTCCTTCACGTGGAGAACCTCACCACCATTGCAACCCGTCGCGGTGTGGACAACACCGTGGTCGACGGAGTGAACCTGTCGCTTCCCGCCGGCGGATCACTCGCGATCGTCGGAGAATCGGGGGCCGGCAAGTCGATGCTCATCCGATCGATCCTCGGCATCCACCCCCCAGGCGTATCGATGCGTGTGAGCGGCCGAGTGATGTTGGACGGGCACGACATGCTGTCTCTTCGAGGGCGAGCTCATCGACGGGCACTCGCCCGCAGCGTCGGTATGGTCCACCAAGACCCTCTCCGTTCACTCAACCCCACTTTCCGGGTCGGGACACAGCTCACTGAGGCGTTGTCCTTCGCCGGGTCCGGAGGAGGACGGCGGGGCCGAACCGCGCGGGCGATCGACGCGATGCGCGAGGTCGGGTTCCGCAGCCCCGACGTCGAGTCCCGCCGGTACCCGCACGAACTCTCCGGAGGGCAGCGCCAGCGCATCGGCATCTCCGCTGCCACCCTCACCGAGCCGGCTCTGCTCATCGGTGACGAGCCCACCACGGCGCTGGACGTCATCGTGCAGAAGCGTGTGCTCGATCTCATGGATGAGATGCGCGAGCGCACCGGCGCCAGCCTTCTGCTGGTGACGCACGATCTGGGAGTGGCCGCCGAGCGGTGCGATGAGATCGTCGTGATGCGCGCCGGCAAGATCGTCGAAGCAGGACGGACAACGACGATGCTCTCGGCGCCGACGCATCCGTACACGAGAAGCCTGCTCGAAAGCATCCCTCGCCTCGACGGCCCTCGGCCGCACCGTCTGCCCACTCCCGCGGAAGGAGCGCTGTCATGAGCGCCGACATTCTCAGCATCCGAGATCTTGTGGTTGGATACGGCGACAAGATCGTCTTGGACGGGGTCAGCCTGACTGTCCCCGCGCGCGGATGCGTCGGGCTCGTCGGCGAGTCCGGTTCCGGCAAGTCCACTCTCGCCAGAACAATCCTCGGGCTGCAGAGCCCACGATCCGGCGCTGTCGACATCGTCGGCGTCGGAGGTGACCCCAAGCATCCAGTGCAGATGGTGTTCCAGGACCCGATCTCCTCGCTCGCACCGCATCGCGCGACGATCGACATCGTCGCCGAACCGTTGACCATCCGCGGAATCGGCACGAAACGGCAGCGCCGAGAGCGGGCACGCGAGCTACTGGACCGGGTGGGTTTGGACCCGACACGATTCGCGGACGCGCGACCGACCACCCTTTCCGGTGGACAAGCCCAGCGCGTGGCGATCGCGCGAGCGCTTGTCGCCGAGCCCGCGCTCCTGCTCTGCGACGAGCCGGTCTCCTCTCTCGATGTCTCCGTGCAGGCCCGGGTGCTGAACCTCCTCGCCGATCTGCGCGAAGAGGCGGGGCTCAGCATGCTGTTCATCTCGCACGACCTCGCCGTCGTGCGGATGATCGCCGATTCCGTCTCGGTCTTGAGCGAAGGGCGGATCGTCGAAAGCGGCGAGACCGAACAGGTGATCGCCCACCCTCAGCACGACTACACCCGCCAGCTGCTCGACGCAGCACCACGCCTGCCGCGGATGGCGACCCCAGCGCCATCCGCGGCACCCTCCACCATGCCGGCGACTCCGCCGGCCGCATGAAAGAAGATCGATGACGCACACATTCCCCGAAGGATTCGTCTGGGGCACCGCGACCGCCGCCTACCAGGTGGAAGGAGCATGGGACGCCGACGGCAAGGTGCCGTCGGTGTGGGACACCGCCATGCACACCTGGCTGAAGACTCCCGACGGTACCTCCGGTGACACGGCGATCGATCAGTACCACCGCCTCGACGGTGATCTCGATATCCTCCAGAAGCTTGGCGCGGGTGCTCACCGCTTCTCCGTGTCGTGGCCGCGGATCATCACCGACGCCAAGGGCACGATCAACCAGGCTGGGCTCGACTACTACGAGCGGATGGTCGACGGGCTTCTCGCACGTGGCATCGCACCGGCCCTGAATCTCTACCATTGGGATACTCCGCAATGGCTCGAAGATCTCGGCGGGATGATGGAACGCGACTTCGCCGAGTGGCTCGCCGACCTCGCAACCGTCGTGGGTGCGCGTCTCGGCGACCGGGTCGGCCGGTGGTTCACGATGAACGAACCCAGCCACCCATCGCTCGGCGGCTATGTCGCCGGGTTCCTACCGCCCGCACGCAAGGAGGGCTCGGCAGGCCTTGTTACGGTGCACAACCTTCTGCTCGGGCACGGCCGCTCGATCCAGGCGCTGCGCGCAGCCGGCGTCAAGGGCGAGATCGGCACGATCTTGAGCCAGAGCGGTGTGGCCCCCGCTACGTCGCACCCCGATGACGTTCGCGCTGCCGAACGCGCAGAGCACTTCGAAGGCGGACTCTTCCTCAATCCGATGCTAGGCCGCGGGCACCTACCGGAGATGGCCGCCACTCTCGGCGACCTCATCCGCGATGGTGACGAAGAGATCATCGCTCAGCCGATGGACGTGCTGGGACTGAACTGGTACTCGCTGTACAGCGCTGCTTCTGTCGAGCGCGCTGCCGCGCACCTCGCCGATCTTCCTCCACGCGGTGCGATGTTCGCCGGTCTCGCCCCGGCGACAGCTGGTCTGGGGTTCGCCGTGGTACCTGCCCCGGGGCTGCCGTGGGGCGGCGCACACAGGCAGCTCACGCCCGGGGGGCTCCGCCATGCGCTCGACTGGGTCGCCCAGACCTACCCCGATCACCCTGACATCGTCATCACCGAGAACGGTGTCGGATATCCGGAAACCGCGGATGCTGCGGGATTCGTGCAGGATGACGACCGGATCCGGTACCTCGGCTGGGCTCTCGAAGAGCTGAGCGACGCGATCGCCGACGGCGCCCGAGTTCGCGGGTACCACGTGTGGACGAGCTTCGACAACTTCCAGTGGATGGCCGGCTTCGCGCAGCGTTTCGGGCTGGTCCACGTCGACCCGCACACGCAGGCTCGCACCCCCAAGGCATCGTTCGGATGGTTGGCGGAGGCAGTGCGAACGGGAACGGTGCCACCCGTGCCGGTCGAGGGTGTCGCCGGCGATCATGCTGACGTCGAGATCCCCCGGGGTGCGAAACGCGCGGGGTCTTGGCGGGTTGCGTACCGTCGACGGGCGCACGCTCAAGGACGGGATGGTGTACCGCAGCGCGAGCCTGCACCGGCTCGACGACGCCGGTCGGCAAGCGTTGGCTGCACTCGACATCACTACAGTTCTCGACCTTCGAGGCGACGATGAAGTGCGCCGTGCGCCGGATCTTGTCGGCGAAGCGCGAGTTGTTCACCTTCCCCTGCACAGCCCGCGAAACACGGACGCCGGCGCTGCTATCGGTGCGGCAGCCGACGCGGGGATCGGCTACACGCTACGGAACGTCTATGCGGAGATCGTGAAGGAACGAGGTCCTGCGCTTGTGACAGGCATTCGAGAAGTGGCTTCCGCCAACGGGGCGGTGCTTGCTCACTGCACCGCAGGGAAGGACCGCACCGGTGTGTTCATCGCCATCCTGCTCGCGGCGCTCGGCGTGCGCGACGACGACATCATCCGCACATACGCGGAGTCCGCTGAGCGACTCGGCGACGGATTCCTCGCTGAAGTCGTCGATGTGCTCCGGGGAGATGCATCGGCCAATACGGCCCTTCCCGACAGCGTGATCGAGGAGATGCTGTCATCGCCCGCCGCCTATATCGAGGAGGTGCTTGCGAACATCCGACATGATCACGGCACGGTCGCCGCGTACCTGCTCGCCAATGGCCTCGCCAATGATGAACTTCGGCAGATCAGAGAGAAACTCCTCACCTGAGATCCGATCGAAGGGTGGCCCTGGGCGTCCCGCTCAGGGCCACTCGCTGTATCAGCCGCGCTCCCGCCGGACCCCGGTTGAGTCCCGCATTGTGTCGACAATGCGTGCTGCGAACCTTTCGATCGCCGCGGCCGCGGCAGGATCTTCTGGGATATTGAGGAACCCGTGCTGCGAGCCGATTTCGGTATGCAGCTCGACATCGACGCCAGCCTCGCGAAGAGTGTCGGCGAAGGCTTCACCGGACACGCGTAGCTCGTCGACATCCGCATTGATCATGATGACTGGTGGAAACCCTTCGAGATCGTCTGCGCTAGCCGTTCCCGGCACGGCGAAGATGTCTGCGCCGGAGAGCGACGCTCCGAGGTAGTTCTCGTACATCGCACGGACGGCGTCCGGGCCGAATCGATCGGCGTCGGGGTTCCGGTCCAACGCTGCACGAAGAGCCGCATCTGGTGCAGGCTGAACGGAGTGCAGGGTCGGATAGGAGAGTGCGACTAGCGCTGGGCGTGTGCGTTCATTGTGGACAAGGCGGAGGCTTGCACCGGCTGCGAGATTTCCGCCAGCGCTCGCGCCCCCGAGAGCCCATTCTCCGGTCGCCAGGCCTGACTCCGAGGCCCAGCGGAACGCATACTCCACCTCGTCGGACGCGACCGGATAATGCACACCACTTCGACCTGAAGAACCCGACCGCGCCGCCCACTCGTTGGGGATCGGCGCAAGTCGATACTCGACGCAGACGACGACGATGCCGTGTTCGGCGAATTGCCTAGCGACCCAGTCGGATTCCGGCATGTCGAGGTCGCCGCTGGCGAACCCACCCCCGTGCACCCAGACAATCCCTGCGCCTCTTCGAGCGTTCGGCAGGTAGACGCGGACGTCGAGGGGGCCGTGGGGTCCCTCGAGCACTCTTTGGCTGACGGTGCTAGGAGCATCGGAAGACGAACTCGCTGCCGGTGCTGGGTCGATGGTCATAGGAATATCCTGTCAGCGATCCGGGTCTCGACCGCGCAAAATCAGGCGCGCTCCTCAGCGTCCGTGCATCGCTGCGAGGACGGCCTCGATCTTGCCGATGTCCTCAAGGTGAGGCCGACGAACTTGTCCGGTTTTACAACGAACGCGGGAGTCTCCGTCATATCCGTAATGCTCCGGGCCGCGCTTTCCTGCGCGCGATCATCGGCCCACACAACCACTGAGGGCTGTGCCGAACGGACATACGAGATCATGCTCTGCATCCGCCAGCCACGCTTCGGCCAGTTCCGCCAAGGAACGTATTGGCCTGCAAGTTTGCCGCGGAGCGGTCCTTCGATGAGCCAGGCGACTTGATCGTGTGGCCAAGTCGTCAGCCAAGCGACTCTGAGATTGGAATGGGTCACGAGACCAGCGAGCCTATCGATCACCTCGTCGTCCACGCTCATCCACGCACGCCATCCTGGCTCGTCCTGATGGAGTGCGTACTCTTCCTCGCGGCGGATCCGTGAGATCGTCCCGTCTACATCAAGGACGAGAAGGGCTTGCCCCGCAACTTCTGCTGATCGCATCGCCGTTAGCCTCCTCAGGCCATTAGAGCGGAGCATCCCAGGTTGTGAGTGTGAGCTCGACGCGTTCTTCCTCCAATTTATCCACTGTGATGCGGGCATAGTTCCCGGACTGAAGGCGGATGCAGACGCGACCATCCAGGCGATGAGGCTCAATAGTGTTCGTAGGGGCGTACCCGGTGGCGACGGCGCAAGTCTCGTAGGCAGCCTCTCCTTCGGGAAGTTGGAGCACGTCGACACCCCACAGCGAAGTGAGGACTCCGTTTGCGAATTGGAGGGTGTCCTTCTGGATCCGATCAGCGCCGTTCCCGAAGTTGGGCAGCGTCGAGTTCAGGTCTATCGAATCGCCGCCGGCTGCCAAAGTTACGGTGCCGATGTTGCGTGCGTCGGGCACCTGCTCGGGCGGGATGCTCGGCGGGAGTGCCGCGATGAGTTCGATGTTCTCGGCGCGGAGGTCCTCGATGATCTCTTCGCGATCGATGAGCAACGCCTCCGCGGACGCTACATCTTGATGGAGCCCGTTGATGGTGGCGTTGAGATGGGCAACGTCTGAGTTCAGATTTGTCACCCATACGCCGAGCGCGATGCTCACGATCGGAGCAACGACGGCTAGCGAGTTCGCGATCACGCCGAGGACGCTGGAGTGTCGACCCAATTGCAGATTTCCGCGCTCGACGCGCAGTGGATTCAAGGACGTTTGAGGCATGAATCGCATACTGGGTCCTGCCACCGACATCGTGACCTACCCGCTGGCCGCCCACGCAGTGATCACTCACGGATAGCGCGTTTGTCGCCTCTCGCATCCACCCGGATGGCGCAAGATGTAAACGGGAGGCGACGACGATGAATCTCTACCTCGTGAGGAACCCTGAAGGCGTACCTGTCTGGGTTGCGTTCGAGAGCGACGAGAAGCACCTATATACGTACGTGCAAAATACTGGAAAGTTCCATCTGAACGCCGGGCTCCACGAGGACTTCTACTTCGATCACACGATGAGGTACGAACCAGTCGATCAGCAGGCGGCGGAGGCGGCGATCCTGAGTGGGGTCGGTCGCCGCGACGAACGCGCGTTCGTCCACATCATCGAGCGTTACCGCCGGGATCTGGAGGCCCTCTCGCCAGAAACAGTGTTCGGGCATACCCTCAACCGATCGTGACGGTAGAGGGGGCTGCTGCGATGCCGGGCTGTGGCGTTGACAGATCGCGTACAACCAGCCCCTACGCTAGGCGCTATGGCGCGGGTTCAGATATTCGCCTGGAGCGCTGACCGCTCGCAGGCCGATTCTGAGTATTCTCGCGTGCTGGAACTGCACCGAGATCATCGCTCCACGCTGGGGCATCTGCCCTATGCGGCGTTCGAAGAGGCTCGGTCCCGGGGTCGGTTGATTGTGGGCAGCGTTGATGGCACGGTGCAGGGATATGTGCTGTACAGCACGCCTCGACAGCAGACTCTGAAGCTCGTCCACGTCTGCGTCGGAGAGGCTGCCCGCGGTACTGGTCTCGCAAAGAAAATGGTCCATGCAGCGATCACGGCGAATCCAGATCGTGCACTAATCACGGCGCATTGCCGGTCAGACTACGAGATCGATGGGTTTTGGCATTCGCTTGACATGGCGCCGACGGGTGAGCGCCCGGGCAGGGCGGCGAAGGGCTCGGTGCTCACGATTTGGATGAGGAAGATCGGGCAGTTCGACCTGCTGGAGAGTGCGCTTTACGAGTCATCTCGACCGATCGCTGTCCTTGATTCGAACGTTGTGATCGATCTGTACGTCTCAGATCAGATGGATCGCCCGGATCGTGAAGAATCCAAGGGACTTGCGGCGGACTGGCTAGTTGACGTCGTTGACCTCGCCGTTTCGCCCGAGGTGTCTTTTGAGGTGAACCATCTTGAGCCTGCGTCCGAACGGCAACGTGTACAGCGCAACCTCAGCGGACTGGTTGCTTTGCGGCGTCAAGACGGCATGCGGTCCCTCGCGTCGGACATCCTCCGAAGAATGCCGGCCGAGCTCACTGCACGAGACCGCAGCCTTCGTAGCGACGCCAAGCATCTGGCGGATGCGGTGCTCGCCGGGGCTGACTACTTCGTGACGCGGGACGAGACCTTCCTCGCCGCGACCGCGAGCTGGTCACGCGAAGAGTACGCGATCGATGTTCTCCGACCAGTTGATCTTCTTAGGACATTCATTCCGCCGTCCGCCCCAACGGAGTTCCGCTCAGGACAACTCGAGTCGGTCGGGCTTCGCTGGGAAGAAGTGACGGCATCATCCTCTGGTCTCGAGGAGGTGTTCGTCGAAGTTCACAAAGGCGAAAAAGGCAAGCAGTTCCGGAAACGGCTTCATGCCGTTCTTGCGAGACCTGCTAGTGCGAGGATCGACCTGCTGGTTGACGAGCGAGGGCGGAAACGTGCCCTGCTCTCGGCCGAGGTCCGCGGTGACGTGCTGTCGGTTGCGGTGATCCGCGTCGCGCGGGGATCACTCGGCGGCACCATCGCGTTTCAGCTCACACGATACCTTCGGGCGTTGGCATTGGAACGAGGCGCGACGGCCGTCGAGGTCGTCGACGACGTGGTCGATGAAGTGCTTCGAGCCGCCCTGGTCGCAGATGGCTTCGAGGGGGCGCCCCTCGCGGTGAAACTAGGTCGTCACCCTCGCGCGGCCCAGACTGAGTCGCTAGAGACCCCAGGCGCGGTCGCTGACTACGAGCGAAAGAACTGGCCCCAGATCGTGCTCGACAAAGCTGTTCCAGTGCGCATCGTGCCTATTCAACCGCGGTATGCGCGCGAGCTCCTCGGGTTCAATGACACGCTGATCCAGCTGCGCGAACGCCCTGCGCTGGGGCTCGCCCGCGAGTTCGTCTACTTCGCTGCACCGAAGATGAGACACTGGGACATCCCGACTCGCGTGCTTTGGTACGTGACCAAAGATCCCAGGGCGCGAGAGAGTAGCGCCGTCCGAGCTGTGGTGGCACACTCCCGCGTACTCGATGCTGAAGTACTGGACGTCCAGGACGCGGCTGAGAAGTATCGATCACTCGGCGTCCTGCACCGAGGCGAGATCCAAGGTCATGCGATTGACGGAAAGGTGCTTGTGCTGAGGTTCGAAGACACGCAGGTGCTTGACCAGCCCGTCGGCAAGCGCTCGTTCGACGCGCTGCTCCGCAAGCACGGAACCACGACGTCGCTACTCACAACACGTACCGGCGCTCCCGGTCTTTTCGACGACCTCATCCGCACACAGCCAGGATGGGAAGCCAGATGAAAAGGGCGCTGCTCATCTCAGTGAAACCACGGTACGCGCGCGCGATTCTCGAAGGACGAAAAACCGTCGAAGTGCGACGGCGATTCCCAGAGGTGCCACCCGGCACCACAGTCGTTCTGTACTCCAGCTCCCCCGAGAGAGCGGTTCTGGGCACTGTGCGCCTCAAACAAACAAGCACAGTTCCTTCCGACCGCGTCTGGGAGATGCACTCCGACGCGATCGGCATCGCCGAAGACGCGCTCGGCGAGTACCTTGATGGCGCCGAAGCCTCCACTCTGCTTGAAGTGGAGGACCCACAAACGTGGGCACGGCCTGTCTCGTTGGCGTCCTTGCGGACTCTCCTTGGCCTTGAGCCGCCTCAGAGCTTCCGCTATCTCGATGCGGATCAGGTGGCTCTGATCGCGACCAGCGGAGCAGAGAGCCTACCGGCGTCCTAGTACGCGTGCGTGGCCAGTGTCGATGCAAGCTGAGAGACTTTCCCTTATGACCTTTCGCACCGCTGATGGCGCAAGCTATGAGGGACGTGACGAATCAGGGAATGAGACGTTTCGCGTCTCTATACCGTCTGACGAGCACGGCTACTTCGGACGCGAGTGCCCAGTATGCCAGCAGATCTTCAGGATGCATCTAGACGACTACAAGGCGCTTCCCGACGATCTGATCCTGACCTGTCCGTACTGCGGACATCAAGAGGAGCACACAAGCTTCGTGACCTCGCAGCAGCAAGAACGCGTGATGCGCGTTGCTCAGGACGCCGCGATGCAACTCATATCCGAGGCTCTCGGAGGTCTCGGACGATCGGGTCGAAGCAACAAGTTCGTGAAGATCACCTACAGGTCGATGCCCTTCTATCCACAGCCTCTCCCAGATATCGACGAGGAGCAGCTTGTCAGGGAGCGAACGTGCGTGACGTGCGGTATCCGCTATGCCGTCTTTGGCGAGCACTCCTTCTGCCCCGTCAGCGGAGCTCTCGATGCAGGCGAGGTCGCCCGCGATGCGCTGGGAGCGGAAGCCTCGAAGCTGAGCGCGCTCGACAGCATTCCCGGCCCCCAACGAGCCGCCTTGAGAGAGCAAGGAGTGTTCGACCGTATTGCAGTCGACACGCTCAGCAGAGTCGTGGGCGTCGTTGAGCGATTGGCGCGGGCTGAGTTCGAACGCCGCGTCGAACCTGCGGGTCAAATCCTAAAAGGAAAAGGCAACGTCTTTCAGAGGCTGGATGACCTGGCCGACCTCTACTCCGCTCACCTGGATATCGATCCGCGACTCGTTCCAGATGTCGACTGGGTTCTCCTCACGAAGCTTTGGGCAACACGTCACGCACACGTGCACGCCGGCGGGCTTGTCGATACGAAGTATCTGCAAATCGTGAACTACTCATCGCTGAAGGTGGGTCAGCGCATCGTCGTGACCGCAGACGACGCCAGAAACGCAATCCGACAGGCGATGATCCTCTGCTCTATCTTGGCTGGGTAGGACGCCTCGGATCTCGCCTGACCGAAACACCGAGACACGCTTCGTCGCAGATTCTGACAACTCGGGTGAGACAAGTCAGCGGCGGGTCGCGCTAGAGATTTCGCGTGATTCCGGTGATCGTTCGTCTCATCTCATGACAGGTCTCGTGAGATCGGACAGGTCTGCTGTCCCGTCGGAAGCGGAGATCTCTCACTTCGGTGTCAATCCGTTCGCGAACGTGGCGAGCGTCTCACGCGAGTCGCGCATACGGTGACGGGTCTCTGAGGTGAGCGGCGAGCCGCTCGATAGCGCCCGCGAGCTCGGCTGGCTCGATGACAGTCACCGGAGCGGTGAGTGCTATCTCTGCAACCGTCATCGCGAGCCGTCCGAGATCTTCGCTGCGGATTCCGACGACGCAATGCTCTGCCTGCGCCTCTTCCACAGTGTGGTCGGCCCACTGAAGCACGCCCTCGACTTCGGTGAAAGGTGTGTGGATGACGAGGGTCGCATCGTGATGGCGCCGCGTGCGGCCGATCGAGTTCGCGACGAACTCGGCCGCGTCTCCGCCCGGAACCTCACGGGGCGTGAAATGACTGCCGACCGGCCGCGGCTCCCGGATCCGGTCCAGTCGGAACGTTCTCCAATCGCGACGGTCTCCATCCCACGCGACGAGATACCACCGTCGTCCGGCTGTGACGAGCTGGTGCGGCTCGACGTTCCGCCTGCTGCTTTCACCGTCGCTTCGCAGGTAGTCGAACCGCACGTGCTCATGGTCGCGACAGGCCGCAGCGAACACACTCAGCGACTCCGGATGGATGACGTTGTCATCCACTGTCCGACGCAGTGAGGCGACACTCGAATGCAGCGCCGACACGCGGCGGCGCAGCCGATGAGGCAGGAGCGCTTCGATCTTCGCCAGCGCCCGCAGCGACGTCTCCTCGATCCCGCTGACGGCTGCTTCGGCCGCGTAGCGCAATCCGATGGACACCGCGACGGCCTCTTCGTCGTCGAGGATCAATGGAGGCACGTGCGCTCCCGCCGCGAGCCGGTAGCCGCCGTACCTCCCCGAAGTGGAATCGACCGGATAACCGAGATCGCGTAGGCGGTCGAGGTCTCGGCGCACCGTTCGCTCGGCCACCCCGAGCCGAGCCGCAAGTTCCGCACAGGGCCAGAAGCGGTGAGTCTGCAGAAGCGACAGCAGTTGCAGAGCTCTGCTCGTGGAATCAGTTCGCATGATCTCAGCTTGCCGAAGATCTAGGACATCCGGTGTCCAGAATGCGTCCTACGTTCGGAGCGCAGCCGATCCGTGACGCGATCTGGCGCCAATCTCAAAGGAGCATCCGTGAACCTGTCCGATTTCCCCGACCCCACCCTCATCCCCGTCAACGGCATCGAACTCGAAGTCTTCGAGGCAGGACGAGAGAACGCGGGGAATCCCGTAGTGCTGTGCCACGGATGGCCGGGCCATGCCTCCGTCTGGCGGTATCAGGTGCCTGCCCTCGTCGCTGCGGGGTACCACGTCATCGTGCCGAACCAGCGTGGCTACGGCAACTCCTCGCGGCCGACTGACGTGACGGCCTACGACATCGAACACCTCTCGGGCGATCTTGTCGCACTTCTCGATCACTACGGATACGACAAGGCGATCTTCGTCGGTCACGACTGGGGCGCAAGCGTCGTCTGGGGGCTGACTCTGCTGCACCCCAACCGTGTGGACAAGGTGATCAACTTGAGCCTGCCCTACCAGGAGCGCGGAGAGGTTCCGTGGATCGAACTCATGGAAGCCGTGCTCGGCGGTGACTTCTACTTCGTCCACTTCAATCGACAGCCCGGCGTCGCGGACGCCGTGTTCGATGAGAACGCGTTCCAGTTCCTTCGTAACCTGTACCGGAAGAACGTACCGCCACGTCCGCCTCAGCCCGGGATGGAGTTCATCGATCTCGCCC
This sequence comes from Microbacterium natoriense, assembly GCF_030816295.1. NCBI lineage: Bacteria > Bacillati > Actinomycetota > Actinomycetes > Micrococcales > Microbacteriaceae > Microbacterium > Microbacterium natoriense. Next base: position 1,373,935 of record NZ_JAUSXV010000001.1, read on the forward strand.
GAGCAGAGGCACCACTCGGCGAGCCCGTCATGAGCGACGACGAACTCGCCGTTCTCGTCTCCGCCTTCGAAACCTCGGGATTCACGGGCGGTGTGAACTGGTACAGGAACCTTGACCGCAACTGGCACCTGCTCGCCGACGTGGCCCCGATCATCCACCAGCCCGCACTCATGATCTACGCCGACAGAGACATGGTCCAGAGATCCGAGACGCTTGCGGACTTCGTGCCGAACGTGGACGTCGTCAGCCTCGACTGCGGGCACTGGATCCAGCAGGAGAAGCCCACCGAGCTCAACGAGGCGATCTTGAACTGGCTGCAGCGACAGGGAGCCGTCATCGTCGAGTGACCAGCACCACGTTGCCCCGCTTGCGTCCGGTGTCGACGTAGCGGTGCGCTTCGACGATGTCGGCCAGATCGAAGGACCTGTCGATGACGGCCTGGAAGCGGCCGGCGTCCGCGAGGCTGACGAGGTGCGCGAGCTCGTCAGCGCCGGGCGTGCCGACGTTCCAGGTGACGAGCTTTCCTGAGCGGCGGCTCTGCCCGCGGCTGCGCAGCATCGACCACAGGTCGCTGATGACGAGCAGGAGCGCCCCGCCGGGGTTGATGGATGCCTGTACCCGGCTGAACGGGGCGTTGCCGACGCAGTCGACGATCACGTCGTACGTGCCGCCTCCCGCGGCGAAGTCCTGGCGGGTGTAGTCGACGACCCGGTCGGCGCCGAGTGAGGTGACGAGCGAGGCGTTGCCCTCGCTCGTCACGGCGGTGACGTCGGCGCCGAGATGCTTCGCCAGCTGGATCGCCGCAGTCCCGACCGCGCCGGATGCTCCGTTCACGAGCACCGAGGTGCCCGGCCCGATCGTGATCTGTCCGAAGAAGCCCAGCGCGGTGATGCCGCCGAACACGAGGGTCACGGCTTCCTCGAGCGTCATGCTCGCAGGAGCACGGGTGATCGCCCCGTCGGCCGGCACACACACGTACTCAGCGTGGCCGCCGAACGCTCCGCCCATCGCCGCGATGACACGGTCGCCGGCGGTGAAAGCGGTGACACCCGAGCCGACGGCTTCGACGACGCCGGCGGCATCCATGCCCAGAATCGGATGCTTCGGCCGGAACACGCCGAGCCCGGCGGCCGCGAGCAGACCGAGGCCGGCCGGGATGTCGCGAGCGCGGGACCGATGGTCGGCGATGCTCACCGTGCTCGCGTGCACCCGGATCAGCACTTCGCCGGGCCTCGGCGAAGGGGTGGGGCGCTGCTCGAGGTGCACTTGCTCGGGGCCGCCGAAGCGGCGATAGACGGCCGCGGTCATGGTCGTGTCGGTTGTCATGACTCGATGCTCGCCGCCTCGGGTTCGCGCGTCATCGGCCGGCAGACCAGGATCCGTCCGGCCGAAAGTACGACTCCGAGTCCGTGCGGAAGGCCGATGTCCGCCGTCCTCGCTCACGCCAGCATCGAGACATGTCGGAACACATGAAGGTCTCCCACCCGCCTGCCGGACAACCGCAGCGGCGTTCGAAGAGCGGATGGCCGGCGATTGCCGGCCTCCTGCTGCTCAGCGCACTCCCGGTGTTCGGAGGGGCGCTTCGGCTGACGGAGGTGAGCACGAACCCCGAGGGCGCAGGCCTCCTGCCCTCAGCGGTGGTATTGGTCGCGCACATCGTGGCGATGACCGTGTACTGCGTTCTCGGCGCCTTCCAGTTCTCGCCGGCACTGCGTATCCGGCATCGCTGGCACCGCGCCGCCGGCCGCGTCCTGATCCCCGCCGCCTTCATCGCGGCGCTGTCCGCCATCTGGCTTGCGGTGTTCTTCGGCGGCCACCTCGATGAGCTCGCACTCGCGATGGTCCGCCTGGTTTTCGCGACAGCGATGACGGTGTTCCTCGTGCGGGCGGTGATCGCGATCACGCGCCGCGACTTCGCTGCACACGGTGCATGGATGACACGCGCCTACGCGATCGCCGTCTCCGGCGGAACCCAGGCGCTGGTCTTCGCGCTGTGGACGATCCCCCTCGGCGAAGTGGACGCTTTCGGTGAGGCCTGGCTGGTCGCGACGGCGTTCGTGGTCAACAGCATCGTGGCGGAGCTGCTCATCCGTCGACGGACCGGCCGGCGGGTGCGCCGCGTGTCGGATCGAGGTGCGCTTGTATCCTGACGGAGTGACCGGGCTTCTGCGTTCCGCGTGGAGGGCGCCGAGCGCCGTGCCCCCTCCGCCGCGCCGGGTCTGGCGGGATTGGGTTCTGCTGGCCCTCGTCGCCGTGCTGGCGGTGGTCGAGGGCAGCCTCCGAACCGACCTGCAGCAGCCGTTGGTCTCGGTGCTCGTGCTCCTCGCCGTGCTGCCGACCGTGCTGTGGCGTCGCACCAGGCCGCTGGTGATGCTCGTCATCGTGATGGTGCCGCTCGGGCTGCTCCTGCCCGATTCGACCCTCTACACGAGCCTCTTCGTCATGGTGATGGTCTACGCACTCTTCCGCTGGGGATCAGGTCGCGACCTCGTGATCGGGTCGGTCATCCTCCTTGCGAGCCTCGGCCTCACGTTCGTCCGCGGGGAAGGCCTCGATGATCTCATCGGCGGGTTCGCGCTGCTGCTGACGATGGTGCTGCTCGGGATCGCGTTCCGTTATCGGGCCGGATCCCGGCAGCGTCGTCTCGATCGCATCAGGATGCTGGAGCGCGAGCATCTTGCCCGTGATCTGCATGACACCGTCGCCCACCACGTCTCGGCCATCGCAATCCGGGCCCAGGCGGGCCTGGCGGTGGCGACGCGAGACCCCCGAGCGGCGGAGGACGCGCTCGGCGTGATCGAAGCGGAGGCGGCCAAGACTCTGAGCGAACTGCGGTCCATGGTGCGGGTGCTGAGACAGGGCGATACGGCGGAGCTCGCACCCAGTCCGAGGCTGGGCGACATCGAGCAGCTCGCCGGAACGAGGCCGGGCGGTGTGGCAGTCGTCGTGAAGGTCACGGGCGATGACGGCAGCATCCCGCCGCCCGTCGCAGCCGCTGTCTTCCGCCTCGCGCAGGAGTCCGTGACCAACGCCCTCCGTCACGCCCGGCAGGTCACGCGAGTGGATGTGCTCGTGCAGGCGGATGCAGGCAAGCTGACGTTGAGCGTGACGAATGACGGAGAGGTCGCCGCGTCTCCCACGCCCGGATTCGGGATCATCGGCATGATGGAGCGCGCCGCCCTGCTCGGCGGCACCTGCCAGGCGGGACCCGCGCCGGGCGGCGGATGGGTCGTCACCGCAGTGCTCCCTCGTGTTGGATGGGCAGCATGACCATCCGCGTGCTCGTCGCCGACGACCAGGAACTCGTGCGCACGGGGCTGAGCATGATCCTCGGCGCGCAGCCGGACATCGAGGTCGTGGGTCAGGCCGTCGACGGCAACGAAGCCGTCGCCCTCGCCCGCAGTCTGCGACCCGACGTCTGCCTGTTCGACATCCGCATGCCCGACCTCGACGGTATCGAGGCCACTCGTGTGCTCGCCGGCCCAGGTGCGGACGACCCGATGGCGGTCGTCGTCATCACGACCTTCGACCTCGACGAGTACGTCTTCGCGGCGCTGCGGGCGGGCGCCAAGGGCTTTCTGCTCAAGGATGCCGGACCGGAGCTGCTCGCCCAGGCGATCCGCGCTGCGGCCCGCGGGGATGCTCTGATCGCCCCCGATGTCACGGTGCGGCTGCTCGAGGCGTTCGCCGGGGCGGGGCCCGCAGCCCCTCCGCCGCAGCCGGTCGAGCCGCTCACCGAACGCGAGGAACAGGTGCTCGCGAAGGTCGCGGGCGGACTGAGCAACAGCGAGATCGCGAGAGAGTTGTACATCACCCTCAGTACGGTGAAGACGCACGTCGCGAGCCTGATGACCAAGCTCGGCGCTCGCAACCGCGTCGAGATCGCCATCTGGGCACATCAGACGGGGCGGATGCGCGCCCGAACCACCGGCGAGGGCCACTAGCTCCGCGCGCTCGACCCAGGCGAAGCGGCTCTCGTGCTGGAGCTACTCGGCATTCGCCATCCTTGACGCACCCGGCCAGGGAAGCGGCTGCTTCACGCCTGATAGCGCGTGGCGAGGTCGGCGCCCAGGTTTCCGCTCATGATGAGGCGCTCGGCGCTGGCGAGCTGATCGAGAGGATCGATCGCCTCCAGTCCGGGGAGGCAGAGGATCTCGCCATGGGAGAAGGCCGCCCATGCTGCCCGAGCGACATCTTGCGGAGTCATCGCGTTCGGCAGCTGCGAGGCTCCGCCGTTCCACTCGGATGACACGAGGCCTGGGCAGACCACGGTCGCGTGCACGCCGGTGCCTGCCAGCTCCGTCGCCAGAACCCGGGTGAACGCGACCGTCCCCGCCTTCGCGCCGACGTACAGCGCACGCTTCGGCAATGTGCGGCCGACGCCCTCAGGAGGTGCGGACACCCCCGCGCTGAAGGCGAGATTCGAGGCGACGGTGATCACCCCTCCATGCCCGCGATCCAGCATGGAGGGGAGGACAGCTCTGGTCAGCGCGGGTGTGGCGTCGGCGTTGAGCGTCCACGCGCGCTCCAGGTCGTGCGGATCGATCTCGGAGAACGGGCCGTAAGCGCTGACGCCGGCGTTCGAAACCAGCAGGTCGACATCTCCCGCGCCGGCACGTTCGACGGCGCGCTGGAGTCCCTGGCGGTCTGAGAGGTCTGCGGCCACGATCTCGGATGTCGCTCCGATGCCGGCGAACTCGTTCGCGAGAGCCGATAGGCGGTCTTCGCGACGTGCGACCAGGACGAGGTCGTAGCCCTCGTGCGCAAGCAAGGTGGCGGTTGCGGCACCGATGCCGGAGCTTGCTCCGGTGATGAAGGCGATCGGTCGAGTCATAGTAGGTCCAACTTCTTTATAGATATCAAGATCTTGATGACTATACAACAGTAAACTCGATCTGTGAACGATTCTTCGAACAGCTCCGATCCGCGCGCGCGCACAGTCTGGGCGTTGCGACGAGCCGAATTGGCAGTCCAGGGTCTGAAGGAGCGGCAGCTTCGACCTGTCGGGATCACTGCCTCGCACTATGCCCTCCTCGTATCGATCGACTCCGAGCCGGGCTTGGCCGGCGCGACCCTGGCGCGCCGGCTGAACATCACACCGCAAGCGATCGCCTCCCTTGTAGCGCGGCTCGTCGAGCGGGGTTTCATCGAGCGTCGCCCTCACCCGCGACACCCCAACGTCCGAGAACTGCACCTGACCGACGAAGGCCGTCGTTCGCTCAGCAGGGCCGATGACGTCGTACAACGCATCGAGCAACGAGTCGAAGACCTTCTCGGAACTGTGCAGGCCGACGAGCTTCGAGTGATGCTCGATGCGATCGCATTCTCGCTCGCGCACGCCGACGACGGACAGGCGGAGCCGTCGTGACGAGTCTCAAGGAGCTTCTCGCGGTTGATCGAACGGGGGCGGAAAAGAAGTAGCCGGGCGTCTTTCGGGGCGCAGCAGCAACCGCGCGCCGACGACGGCGCTGGCTGCGCTCGCAGAGAACCTTCAGGTCGCCGACGGGCTGTCTCGCTCCGATCGCTGATCGAACTCGACCGGATCGAAGCTGTGCTCAAGCGCCCGCAACGCCGTGCGCCATGCCTCGGCATCGACGGAGAAGTGGTGGGTCTCGCCGTTCTCGATGTGCGTCAGCGTCATCGTCTGAATCAGTCCGCCGACCAGTTCGGGGAGGAACTGCACGGACGCGTGCTCCCTATACGCGTGCGCTGCTGGACAGCATCCCCCGGCTGGACGGTCCCCGCCCACTCCGGTTGCGCACGACATCTGAAGGAGCGCTCTCGTGACCGACGTCCTCACAGTGACTGATCTGGTCGTCGGATACGGCGACCGCGTCGTTCTCGACGGTGTGAGCCTGCGGGTCCCCCCAGGCGGGAGCGTCGGCCTGGTCGGCGAGTCCGGTTCGGGCAAGTCGACTCTCGCGCGGACCATCCTGGGGCTTCAGACGGCCCGATCCGGGAGCGTCGAGTAGCGGGAATCGGAGGTGACCCTGACCATCCGGTGCAGATGGTGTTCCAGGATCCGATCTCGTCGTTGAATCCCCACCGTGCGGCGATCGATATCGTCGCTGAACCGCTGACCATCCGAGGAGTGGGCACGAAGCGGCAGCGCCGGGAACGTGCCCGCGAGCTGCTTCATCGGGTCGGACTGAATCCTGAGCTCTTCGCCGAGGCCCGCCCCGGCACTCTGTCGGGCGGGCAGGCGCAGCGGGTTGCCATCGCCAGAGCCCTGGTCGCGGAACCGGCTCTGCTGCTCTGCGACGAGCCGGTGTCATCGCTGGACGTCTCAGTGCAGGCCAGGGTGCTGAATCTGCTCGCCGATCTCCGCGAAGAGGCCGGTCTCAGCCTGCTCTTCATCTCTCACGACCTCGCCGTGGTGCGGATGATCGCCGATTCCGTCTCGGTGCTCTGCGAGGGACGGATCGTCGAGAGCGGTGAGACCGAACGGGTCATCGCCGACCCGCAGCACGAGTACACCCGGCAGCTGCTGGATTCGGCTCCGCGGCTGCCGGGTGCACTCGAATCCGACGTCTCAGCCGTGTGACCGCAGCCGGTCGAAGGCGAGTGCAGCGAGCGCGGCCGCCTGATCACCCAACACGCCGTCATCGAACTGCACGAAGGGCGAGTGATTGTAGGAGACGGCGTCGGGCGCGAGGTCTGCGGGCGTCGCAAGGAGTCGGAAGAAACTGCTCGGCACCTCGTTGGAGACGAAGGCGAAGTCCTCCGAGCCCATGACGGCGGTCGCCGCATCGAGCTTTGTGACGCGGTCTGCGCCGAACATCTCCGAGAGGACGTCGGCGGACTGCGTCGTGAGATGGTCATCGTTGACGAGCGGCGGGCAGCCCTCGGTGATCTCGACGCTCGCTGTCGCACCGTGGGCCTCCGCGATCGCGGGTACGAGACGCGAGAGCCGCTGCTTCACCCGCTCAAGGGCGGCGGTGCTGAGGTTCCGGAGAGTTCCTTCGGCGGTCGCCTCGGCAGGGATGACGTTCCGTGCGCTCCCCGCACGGAGCGTGGTCAGCGTGAGGATGATCGGGTCCTGAGCGTCCATCTGACGAGTGACGAGGCTCTGTGCCGCCAGGATGATCTCGGCGAGGATCGGCACCGGATCGATTGCCTCGAATGGGCGGGATCCATGCCCGCCTTCACCGTGCACCGTGATCGAGACAGTGTTCGATCCAGCGGTCGACGCCCCGGGGGCCAGGCCGAAGTGTCCGGACGGTCCTGGAGAGACATGGATGCCGTACGCCGCGACCGGGCGCTCGCCGGCCGCCTCGAGCAATCCCTCGTCGAGCATCATCTTGGCGCCTTGGAGGACTTCTTCCCCGGGCTGGAACATGAAGATCACGCTGCCCGGCAGCTCGTCCTGCCGCGCCGAGAGCAGCTTGGCCGCGCCCACCAGACCGGCCATGTGAAGGTCATGTCCGCATGCGTGCATCGCTGCACCTGTCGAGCTGTACGGGAGCCCGGTCTCCTCGACCAGGGGGAGTCCGTCCATGTCTCCGCGCAGCAGCACGACGGGGCCCGGTTTGCCCCCTCGCAGCACCGCGACGATGGAACTCAGATCGCGCCCCAGCGTGATCTCGAGAGGGAGCCCGCTGAGGGCATCGAGGAGCCGCTGCTGGGTGCGCGGAAGGTCGATGCCCGTTTCGGGGTCCTGGTGGAGAGCTCGCCGCAGCTCGACGAGGTCGGGCAGCAGCGCCTGCGAATCCATGCGCAGATCTTCGAGAAGTGATGCGGCGATCGCGGTTCCGGTCATGATGTGTGTCCTTCATTCAGAGTGATCGAGGTGGGGGCTTGCGGCACGGTTCCGGTCGGGGTCGATCCGAACTCAGGGGAGGTGCTGAGGGAGTACTTCCCGAATGCCAGAGCGGCGGTCGAGGCGAGGAAGAGCACAGCGCACACGGACCAGATGATCGTGTATCCCGCTTCGGTCCCTTCGTTGCTCGTGAGGGCGATGGAGAGGATGATCGCGAACAGGGCGCCTGCGATCGATCCGCCGAGCGTACGTAGAGAGTTGTAGACTCCCGCCGCGATTCCCGTGTCGGTGTCCGGCGCATACTCCGCGATGAGAGCGGGGAGAGCTCCCATGAGCAGACCCATCCCGAGTCCCGTCGGGATGGCGAAGGCGAACACCGTCCACGGCGCATCGTGGACCATCGCGAAGAAGATGAACCCCGAGGCGGCGAGGCCTGCTCCGCAGACGAGCGTCGCCTTCATGCTCATGCGGTGGCTCGCGGCTGTGAACGTGATGGCGCCGATCGCCGTGAGGAGCGTGAAGAACGCGACCGCGAGCGAGACGGTGAGGGTCGGCATGCCCAGACCGTAGCCATCCTTAGAGGGATCTGACGCCGAGAACGTGATGAACGGCGTCTGGAATCCGAACATGACGAAGCCGAACATGAATCCGCTCACGTACAGCGGAGCGAGTGACCGGCTTGCGAGCAGGCGAAGGTTCACGGCAGGGCTTTCGATCCGGCGCTCCCACACGATCCACGGCACGAGCACTGCGGCCGATGCCCCGATCAGCAGCCAGGCCCGGATGTCGGCGAGGCCGCTCTTCGCGAGGACGTTCATCCCGCTCAACAGCAGGACCATGATCACGGCGAGGCCGGCGAGGCCGAGCCCGTCGATGCGCGTCCGGACGCCGCCTGACGACGCCGGAATGCGGAAGAACACCGCATAGCACGCGAGGAGCAGCAGGACGACGGGAACGAACAGGGCCGTGGTGAAGCCGACCAGACTTGTCGCGACGCCTCCGGCGATGGTGCCCACGATCGCACCGATGGTGAGTATCGAGACGAGGATGCCGATCGAGCGCCGCGCATCGTCACGGTTCAGGCGGTGATGGATGATGGCGATCTCCAGCGGCAGCCACACCGCGAGCGGCCCCATCATCACCCTCGAGGCGAGCAGCAGCTCGAAGGTGGGCGCCAGAGCCGACAGCAGCGCACCCGCCGTGACGAGGACCATGGTGATCCGCAGAATCCGCCGGTGACCGAACATGTCGCCGAACTTGGCCAGCAACGGCACGGAGATCGCGGCGGAGAGTCCCTGGATCGTCTGGAACCACGTGATGTCCGCGTCGCTCACGCCGTGATGCGTTGCGAAGAGCTTCTGCAACGGATCGTAGAACCCCTGGAGGAATCCGCTGACGAACTCGACGAAGACGAGGAAGCCGATGATTCCGAGGAGAGACGGCGCTCGGCGGGTGGGAGGAGGAACCGCACGTTGCATTGTGATCCTGTCGTCGTCTGCCGGGGGATGGGGATGCTCCGGCAGCAGTGGTGTGAACTTGTCGGAATACTAGGCTCAGAATTCATCGAAACGCAACGATCCGTTTCGGATTGTTGCCGAACCGTATTGTGATTCCATGGAGACATGACGAGCGATAGTGCCGAGATGCAGGCCGGGCGCACTCGTGACCCGGACCTCACGGCGAGAATCCTGGACGAGACTGCGCGGCAACTGGGCGAACGCGGCTATTCCGCACTCAGAATCGAGCACATCGCCTCCGCCATCGGCAGCGGGAAGACAGCGATCTACCGCCGGTGGCCAGGTAAGCCCGAACTCGTCGCGGCTCTGCTTGCGAGCCGCCAACAGACCGGGTCGGTTCCTGACACGGGTTCCGTCGTCGATGATCTCGTCGAGCACGCCTGGCAGAATGTGCAGAACCAGACGTTCTCCGGGACCGACGCCGAAACGTCTCGAATCCGGTCGGCGATGGTGCAGCCGGAGGTGTACGAGCTCTACTCGACCGACTTCCTCGACAAACGCCGACGCATCGGCATCGAGATCCTCGAGAAAGGCGTGCGACGCTCCGAGCTTCCGGAGGACACGGACATGCAGCTCGTCTTGCAACTGCTGGCAGGGCTCGTGCTCTACCGCACGACCCTCGGCCAGGAGGCGACCACGAGGGACCAGCTGCAGAGAGTGGTCGCAGCGCTCGTCGAAAGCCCTCCGCGTCGAGCTGCGGGGTGACCTAGGCACCGGCGTAGATTCTGCGGGCTTACTGGCACGTCTCCGCAGAGGTGACGCCGTGGATCGAGGCCCACTGCGTCTGCAGTTCGTCGCCGAATTGGGACGCGGGGCCGGAGAGCGGTGGTTCGCATCCCGAGGTGCTGAACCTTCCGAGCACCTGTCCGGGCCGAGCGGTGATGGTGACGGCGTAGACGTCTCCGCCAGGCTCAGCGGTCTCGAGCACAGTGCGGATCGCTGCCCACCCGGGGGCGTCGGCGAGAGCCAGATCCGAGGGGAGCGCGGGTGCGACCGCAGTCGGTATCCTCAGCCAGAGCCTCGGCGGCCCGCCCGCGAACACGTCGATCCTGAATTCGAGCTCGTGATCAGGGTCGTTCTCAGTGAAACCGAGGTAGGCAGGGTCGAAGCCGCGGAGTATCGCGCCCAGCGACGGGGGAACGGGCGACTCGATGGTGGATTCCGACCCGATTGCGAGGGTGAGGAGGTCGGTCCGCGTCTGCATCGAGAACTCATCGAGGAGTGCCGCATGCTCTGCGGGGGAGAGTCCCTCTTCGGCCACTCGGATGGTGCGGCCGTCGCCGACAGAGGCCGAGATCGGCATCCCCTGCCCTGCACGACTCAGCCACTCCTGGACGAACGCGACTCCGGTGGGCGAAGAACCAGGTGCAACAGAGAACGAGACATCCGTGACGGTGGCGAGGGTGACGTGCAACGACGTCGCACGGGAGCCACTGACCCCGTACTCGTCGAAACCCCCGTCCTTCGACGACAGCCAGGTTGTGATGACCCGGTGAGCCTGCTCGGCCGTCACCTCGCGCTCCAGTTCGACGTTCGTCTCCCGCGAGATGCCGGCGTCGAATCCGCCGTCGTCGACGCCGCAGTCTGCCGAAGCGACGCCGGAAAGCGGTTCGAGGATCTCGCAGGTCGCGTCTGCCGCCCGCTCCGCCTCAGCGACGTCCAACGGAGAAGAGCACGCCCCGAGTGAGAGCGGCAGCGAGAGAACGGCCAGAACCGCGAGCGCGCGGCTCTGGCGTCGATGAGCAGCGCGCACGATTCGTCGAGTCCTCATCGTGATCTCCCCCGCTTCGCGCTCTTCTCACGTCGGGTGAGATCCCGACTCTCTGCCGGACTCAACGCCAACTGGGGCGTCGCACGAATCCACTCGTACGTGGCGGCTGCAGATGAATGTTCGCCGAGCGCGGAGAAGGCAGCGGCGAGCTCGAAGGCCGAATCCTTCACACGGGCGAGGAGCTCCGGCTCCAAGGCTCCCGCCGCGAGGTCGAGCACCCGGCGATGAGCCGCGGCCGCCTCCGCGGGGCGTCCGAGGCTCGTGAACAGCACAGCCTGGTTGCGAAGGGCCTTCGCGATACGCAGGCGTCCCGTCGGGGTGTCGACCGACTCGTTGTGGACGACGACCACATGATCGTAGGCGGCGATGGCCGCGTGGCTGTCACCGAGGTCGTCGATCGCCACGGCACGGTTGTATGCCGCCTGCTGCCGGGCGACCCGCACGTCGTGGTCGTGAGAACCAGATCCCAGGGCATCGAGAGCCTCGTATGCGGCGATGGCGCCTCCTGGGCTTCCCAGACGGGTGAGCGCGACACCGAGACGGAAGTACGCACGCGCCTGCACCCGTTCGGCCCGCGTGTCTGCCCCGGGATGCAGCACGGTCGCCTGACCGGACAGATCTGCGACCTGCTCCCAACGGCCGGCGTCCTGGGCGTGCCCCGCCCAGGCGTCGAGCGCGGCGAGCCGCAACATCGCCAGGTCCACGTCGTCCGACTGCGCCGTCGCGTCGATGATCGACGCCCAGTGCGTCTCGGCCTCAGCCAACTGTCCTTTTCCCGCAAGGTCGTCTGCCGCGTAGAGGCGATTGTGCAGCGACCGGTACAGTGCGCTGCCTGGACTGCCTGTGGTCGTCGTGGTCGTCAGGATGCGGGTGTTCTCCCGCGCCAGCCGCACTGTGTCGGCGATGTCATCGTCATCGATCGCTCCGAAGCGCTCATCGATCTCACGGAAGAGGAGGATCGCATCCTCCGTCCTCCCGGCCTCGTGCGTGGCGATCGCGTCGCTGAGCCGCCTCGAGGCATCGAGCCGGCGGATCGCCGGGTCAGGGTCCTCCCCGAACCACGTGGCGAACTCCTCTCTCAACTGCCGGGCGTCGGCCGCCTCGAAGCGACCGGATCGCCATGCAGACCAGAGTCCGTTGGCCGCCCACAGACGTACTCGGCCGTCTGGGTCGTTGCCGAACTCCTGCAGACCAGCCCTGATCGCGTCTCGTCCCTTCTGGATCTGGCCTGCCTCCAGACGAAGCCTCGCAGTCCAATAGGTCGCCTGCGCGCGCTCCTCCCTGGCCTCGTCGAAGCCCGAAGCTCGAACTCTCTCCGACAGCGCAGTCAGCGTGGACAGCGCCTCCTCCCGCCGTCCGAGATCGGACAGGCGCAAGGCCCGTTCCAAGAGCAGCGCAGCCATCGACGACACGGTGTCGCGACGACCCCACAAGGCGCCGAATCGCTCTTCTGTCTCCACCGAGAAGCGCACCGCCTCGTTGGGGTCGCGCCGGGGTGACTCAGGCGCTCGCGACTGCGGATCGTCCGGGTGCCCTAGGACCGCGGAAATCCGCGCGGCGACGGCGAAACGTGAGATCTCACTGCGTGGGTCGAGATCCTGCCGATACAGCGAGTCAGCGTACGTGAGCACGGCGAGCATCTTTGCTGACATCTGCGGCGCACTGCCTGCAGCGTGCAGCAGATCCGACAATACGGTCAGCCGCGCGAGCGGATCCCGTGCCGTGGAGTACGCGTCAAGGAGCCGTCTCCATTCCTCCACCTCGGCGTCGACGCGCTGGGTATCATCGAGCCGCGCGAGAATCCCCTCAAGATGCCGAACAGCCAAGCGGACGCGCCACGCGTCATGATCAGCGGCATCAGGGGCGGTCACCATCGAACGAGCGCGGGCCAGCGAATCTGAGGGATCCAGACGCTCCGCGAGATCAAGATCCACCAGCAGCAGGGACGCGGCCAGCCCCAGGCCCGCCGCTCCACGAACGTGGTCGACGTCGTGCAGCACCCTCAGCAGGATCCCGCGGACGCCGTCGCTGTCGAGGCCATTCTCCACACGGAGTCGTGACGACCTCACCAAGGCGTCAAGACGGATAGCGCGGAGCCTGTCATCGCTCTCTCCATTGAGACGCAGCGCCAGGGACTCCAGCGCGACCGCGATGGACGCCTCGTCCTGACTCAACCAACGCCGAATCATCTGCGCAGTCAGAGCAGCCTCCGCCGCAGCTCTGCGGACTCCGGCCTGCGGTGCATCGCGCAACCGTTCGTCGAAAGCTGTCGCGCGCTGCAGGATCTCGACGTGAAGAACCGGGTCAAGGTCCTCGACGTCATGAATGAACTCGATCCGCTCAAGTTCGGCAAAGGCGCGCGCCTCTGCGGAGCCCTCATCCTCGAAACCCCGTGTCAGAGCAGACATCCGCTCGAGATGCTCGTCGACGACCGCCGACGGCTCCACGCCGACGTCGAGGCTCACCAGAATTCGGGTCGCCTCTGCGATCATCCGCGCTTCCTCCGCATTGTGCGCAGGGACGGCCTGAGAAAACCACGTAGCAAGCGCGAAGCGTGCAGCCCCCTGCTCGCCTTCCTCGACAAGACCTCGTGCTCGGAGAAGCAGCTCACCAATCGACGTGCCCATGTTCCCCCTGCCGTGCGCCTTCCCGATCACGCAACCACGGTCATGAAGACCAGCCATGATCGAATTCAAAGTACTAGACGTCAAAGGCCGACGATGCTGTCGAAGCCGCGAAGAACCGTGGAGCGTCGACGAGTCAGCGCGCCACCACGGCATCGATCCGGATGCGGCGACCTGGGAGCAGTCGTCCTCGGCACCGGCGGACGTCACCGGCTGATGACCTTGGGTGCGGCGACTGCCTTCACACCGGCGACGCGGAACTCCTGTCCATAGCCCGAGGCCTTGGTTCCTCCGAACGGAACCTGAGGGTTGAGAGCGCCGTGCTGGTTGATCCGCACCGTTCCGGCGTCGAGAGGGTGGGCCACTGCGAGGGCCGCCTCGCCTGACGAAACGACAGCGGCCCGAGTGCGCCCGATGGCAACGAATGTTCTCCGAGCATCGCGTGCGCTGCACGACTGTCCGCGTTCTCAACGCTCCCGTCGTTGTGCTCCGATCGGCGCCAGCGCGTGAGATGTCGAGATCTGGTGGGAGAACCTGCCGTCATCGGTGAGCACCGCCCCCGAACGCTTCGCAACGGACGGGATGAGCCAGGTCTCGCAGAGCTCGATCCTCGGATGGGCGTGTTCGATCCGGGTCAGCAGAGACTCGAGGTCGTGCGTATGGCGGAGCCACACGGTGATGGCGAGGTTCATCCTGTCGAGGATGGCAGCGGACATGCGCACTCCAGGGACCCCCGCGACGTCGATGCCGACGGCGGCCAGTTCGGGTGTGGGGACGCGATACCAAAGGGATGCGGCGGTCGTGTATCCGAGCGCGTGATGGGCGAAGTCCGTCTTCGCCGTGAACCACGGTGAACCGAACAGGCGATGGATCGCCCTGGTCACGCTGGTTGTCGAGATCCCGAGCTCAGCGGCGATCTCGGGCGCGGGACGGCGTGCGTCTGGGAGCATGCTCCGCATCACGTCGACGAGCAGCGGCGTGGGGACGGACGGTTCACCGGCGAAGCCTTCTGCGGCGCGCCTCAGCGCCAGCAGGACATCGGCAGAGAGAGCGTCCAGATGCGATCGCGCCCCATCCTTGTAGAGGGTGTGTGCGAACCGGGTCCGCGTCGCGCGGATGCCGGGAATGCTCGCGATGCTGCGCGCCACGAACGCGTCGGCGGTCGCGATGCTCGAGTGCACCACGGTGAGCAGCAGATCGCGTGAGCCCGATGTGCGATCGATCTCGATGACCTCGTCGAGCGGTGCGAGCGCGGCGACGACCTGTTCGCGTTGACCGGCTCGAACATCGACCTCGATGAGAGCCATTGCGGGAAGCTCCACCTCGAGATGCTCCGGCTGCTGGTAGCACACTGTCCACACCAGACCCTCGTTGCGCAGACGTGCCCAGCGGCGGGCCAGCGTCGTGGCGTCGTATCCGAGGATCTTGCCCAGTTGCATCCAACTGATCCGGGGAAAGATCTGCAGAGCGTTCACCAGCTGCCTGTCGACGAGATCGATGACTGTTTCCTGCAGCATGAGTCTGAATTTAGCCCATATCCGGATCGATAGTCGATCTCAGCGAACAGATCGTCGGGCTCCTGCATACGATTCGGGGAATCTTCGGACTTCGAGACAGACCTCACGCGGTGCAACACGCGCCGCGTCCATCGTCACCAGGGAGCATCGTGAGCAACACCTCGTCACAGCCCGCGCTCAACCAGGTTCAGAAGACGCCACGAGTGCGGCTGAGCCGTGACGCGAGACTCGCCGTCTTCCTCTTCTTCCTCGGGTGGGTGATGAGCTACGCCGACCGGCAGCTCATCACCCTCGCCCTGCCCTACATCGGGAAGGATCTCTCGCTCAGCCCCACGCAGCAGGGCATGCTCATCTCGGCCTTCTTCGTCACCTATGCGATCGTGCAGATCCCCGGTGGCATGCTCGTCGACAAGCTGGGCGCCAAACGCACGGCTGTGGCCGGAGTGCTCGCCTGGTCGGTGTTCACCGTGGCGACGGGAACCGCGGGCTCCTTCGCCGTGATGCTCGCCATCCGTGCGCTGTTCGGCATCGGTGAAGGGGTGTATCCGGCTGCCTCGGTGAAAGCGGTCGCCGAGCGGACCAGCGCCGCGCAGCGTATGACGGCGACGGGGTGGATGTACAGCTCGAACGCGGTCGGCACCATCGTCGCCGCTCTTGCGGGAGCGGCGCTCATCGCCACCATCGGCTGGCAGGGAGCCTTCTTCATCCTCGGAGCCGTCGGTCTGCTCGTGGCTCTGGCGATCGGGATCTTCCTCCCGAAGGCGGACGCCTCAGCGGCTCAGACCCTCGAGGTGCAAGAGTCGCCGACATCGACGATCACCGCGAAGGATCTGTTCCGATCCGCAGCGCTGTGGGGGCACGTCGCGATGTTCTTCGGCTACGGCGTCGTCGCGTGGGGCATGAGCGCCTGGGTGCCGAGCTATCTCGTGGACGCACGCGGCATCCCCCTCGGCGTGGTCGCAGCTGCCGCAGTCATTCCGGTGGCCGTCGGCGGTGTGGCTTCTGTGCTGGGCGGCCGGCTCGTCGACCGCCTCGGCGGTCGGCACCGGCTCATCGTCATCCCGGGAATGCTCGCCTGCATACTCACCCTTGCGATGATGACTCAGGAACTCCCCGTGCCGCTGTTCATCACACTGATCGGGCTGCTCTCGTTCTTCAGCGGGATGTGCTACATGCCCGTGTTCGCAGGTCCCGTCCGCGGCCTGCCCACAGCCGTCGTCGGAACCGCCTACGCCACGATCAGCACCGGCAGTCAGGTCGCCGGCATCCTCACCCCGACCCTCATGGGCGTCGTGGTCGAGAACGTCAGCTGGGAGGCCGCTTTCGGCGTCCTCATCGCCGGCTGCGTCATCTGCATCATCGCCGCGGCGCTCGTGCCTCGGGGGCCGGACGAGTTCTTCGCCAGCTTCGCTCGTCGCCAGACGGTGGCCGTCCATGGCGCCTGACATGAAGCGGTGGTCCTCGCCGTCCCCCTCCGTGACGGACCTCTATCGCGACCTGCACCGTCATCCCGAACTCAGCGGTCGAGAGACGCGCACGGCGGCACGCTTGGCGAGCGAGCTCTCTCTCCGGCAGTTCGACGTCACGCATGGTGTCGGCGGAACCGGTGTCGTGGGGATGCTGAGAAACGGAGATGGTCCCACGGTGCTGCTTCGGGCAGACATCGACGGTCTTCCGATCCGCGAAGCAACGGGGGCGCCTTACGCCTCAGCCGCCACCGGCGTGGACAGGGACGGCACCACCGTCCCCGTCATGCACGCCTGTGGCCACGACCTGCACGCCGCAGCGCTCATCGGCGCGATCGACGTGCTGCAGGCGTGTGGCGACCGGTGGGCAGGAACCGTGGCTGTCGTGTTCCAACCAGCGGAGGAGACCGGCGAGGGCGCTCTCGCCATGGTCGCGGACGGACTCGCCGGCATCGTGGGCACACCGACCGTCGCGCTGGGTCAACACGTGTCGCCGGTGCCGGCGGGTGCGGTCGTGACCGCAGAAGGCGTGTACGGCGCCGCCTCGGACAACTTCCGCATCCGCATCCACGGAGTCGGCGGTCATGCCTCGAGCCCGGAAGCCGCGGTCGATCCCATCATCGTGGCCGCGGCGATCGTCATGCGGCTCCAAACCGTGATCTCACGCGAGACCGCAGCCCACGAACCTGCGGTGCTCACTGTCTCCTCGATACACGCCGGTCACGCCGAGAACGCCATCCCCGACGAGGCAGAGCTCACCGTGAACCTGAGGAGCTTCAACGCCTCGACCCGGCACCGCCTCATCAACGCCGTGCGTCGCATAGTCGAGGCCGAGGCCGCGGCAGCGGGAATGGAACAAAGCCCGAGCGTCGAGCGCATCAGTGGAGCTCCGCTGCTCCTGAACGATCCGCACGCCACACACCGCACCTTCGGCGCGATCGGCGAATCCGGACTGGATGCCCACATCGTCACCCAGCCGATGACCGGCAGTGAGGACTTCGGGGTCATCGGCGACGCCCTCGGCTGTCCGAGCGTCTTCTGGCACTGGGGTGGGACGGCACCCGACAGATACAGTCCGCAGGAACTCTCGTCGCTTCTGACCGAGGGACGTCTTCCCGCGCACATTCCCATGAACCACTCGCCCGAGTACCTCCCGGACCTGGATTGGGCCCTCCCCGCAGGCATCCACGCCATGAGCACTGCCGCACTGCACTGGCTTCAGGCTTCGTGAGACGCCATCGAGCTCCCGGCAACTGATGCGCGGCACAACCTGACTCCTCACGTAAGGACACACCGATGAACGACCTCATCTACCTTTCCGCCACTGAATGCATCGAGCGGTACCGCACCGGCTCCCTTTCACCCGTAGACGTCCTCGACGCCCAGCTCGCCCGAGCGGCACTCGTCGACGACTCGTTGAACGCCTTCACCGAGACGATGGCCGATGCGGCACGAGAGCGCGCGCAGGAATCGGAGCGGCGCTACCGCGACGGTACGGCGCGACCGCTCGAGGGTGTCACCGTCGCCGCGAAGGAGAAGCACCAGATCGCGGGTATGGAAGTGGTCGAGGCTTCGAATGCCTGGGACGGATACACCGCACTCGAGAACGCGCCCATCATCGACAGGCTTCTGGATGCGGGCGCCATCATCCATGCGCGAACCGCGACCCCCGAGTTCTCCATCGCCGCCTTCACCCATTCCGATCGCTGGGGAGTCACACGCAATCCGTGGAACACCGCATTCTCGCCGGGCGGGTCTTCCGGAGGGTCCGCGGCGGCCCTCGCGGCCGGAATGACGACACTCGCCACGGCATCCGACATCGGCGGGTCCACTCGCGGGCCGGCGGCATTCACCGGCACCGTCGGCTACAAGGCGCCGTATGGACGGATTCCGGGAGTCGGCCCCATGAGTGTGGACTACTACCGCGGTGACGGACCGATGGGACGCACCGTCGACGACGTCCTGCTCTTCACGAACACGATCAGCGGGCCAGACCCGCGTGACCACGTCGCACTGCGACCGAAAGTCGTCATCCCATCTGATCTCGCAGGGGTAGAGGGCCTTCGGGTCGCTCTCAGTCTCGATCTCGGCGGCTTCCACGTCGCGGAGGAGATCAGAGAGAACACCCGCCGCGTCGCGGAGGAACTGGCCAAGGCCGGGGCGGAGGTCGTGGAAGTCGATTTCGCCTGGACGCGTGAACTGATCGTCGCCGCGGCGATGCCGCATTTCGGTCACATGATGGGTTCGATGGTGAACGACGCGATCGGCGGGAAGACAGCGGAACTCAGCGACTACGCGCGCGATTTCGTCGAGCAGACCCGCGTCGTCCGTGCGGGGGCGTCGATGTTCGATGCGGCGAAAGCCGAGTATGCGGTCCAGCGTGAGCTCGCGCGCGTGATGTCGGGATACGACGCCCTGCTCTGCCCGACCACGGCGGCCATCGGGCTCCCCGCGGCCGACACGCTGATCGGCGGGATCGACATCGACGGCCGCACCGTTTCCGGACTCGAAGGCACCCTCACCCTCCCGTTCAACATCAGCAATCGCTGCCCCGTCCTCGCCGTGCCCAGCGGCCACGCGGGGAACGGGATGCCCACTGGCGTGCAGATCGTCGGTCACACCTATGACGACGCCATGGTGTTCCGTCTCGGAAGGGCCATCGAGACCCTGCGCCCCTGGGCGTATACCGCCGAACACCGTCCGCAGCTGTAACCATCGCGGAGGTTCGCCAGATGATTTCGCGGGGGTGCTCGTGAGCCTGTCGATGCGGCTGGTGAGCCTGTATCTGCGGGTGAGGAGCAAGCGGCACTTCGCCACCGTTCACGGCGCTCGCCGGATGCTGGCGCGGGAGAAGACCGCAGCGACACCGCCGGAGAGGCTCCGGACTCGACATGCGGTGGGTTTCGGGGTGCGAGAAGGGTTCGGATGCTGGACCGTCACCCCTCGGAAGTCGCGGAGTGGGCGGACGGTGATCTACCTGCACGGCGGCGCCTACGTCAACGAGATCTCCCCGCAGCACTGGAAACTCATCGAGCAGATCGCCGACGCGGGCGCTCGGGTGATCGTCCCCGCGTACGGCCTCGCCCCGCAGCACGGCTACAAAGAGGCCTACCGCCTGCTCATCGCCGTCTACCGCGAGACTCTGGAGTCGACGGCCCCGTCCGACGTCGTCTTCGCAGGGGACTCCGCGGGCGGGGGCCTCGCGCTCGGATTCGCCCAGACGCTCCTCAACGCCGACCTGCCGCAACCGGGTCGCGTCGTGCTCATCTCCCCGTGGGTCGACATTTCACTCCGGAACCCCGACATCGCGAGTCTCTCCCGAAAGGATCCTTGGCTCGCGGTTCCGGGAGCGCGCGAATGCGGACGAGTCTGGGCAGACGGAGACGACCTCGAACTCCCGCAGCTGAGTCCGATCCGCGGACCCCTGGCAGGCCTCGCCCCGATCGACGTCTACATCGGCACTCGGGACATCTTGCTCCCGGACGTCCTGCTGCTGCGCGACCGGGCGGCCGCAGAAGACGTGCCCTTCGAACTGACGGTATGTCCAGGCGCGGTGCACGTGTATCCGCTCACGCCGACCAGAGAAGGGCGTGCGGGGTCCGTACGCATCGTGAGAAGCGTGATGTAGGACCGCTTCCCGTGTCGTGGGCCCGCTGATCCCGGAGGCAGCATCGCTTGACAATAAAACTGAGTACGCTCATAATAAAGTGTAGTCGTTTTTCGACGACGAACACTGGAGGATCTCATGAGCGGTACCGGCAGCGCACCCGTCAACACCTCGTACGCGAAAGCTCCCAACAAAGCCCTGACTGCGGGCGGCATCACCTTCGCCTACCGCGAGCTCGGTCCCGAAGAAGAGGTCCCGGTGGTGTTCTTCGTGCACCTCGCGGGCACGCTCGACAACTGGGACCCGCGGATCGTGGATGCGATCGCCCAGCATCGGCACGTGATCGCCTTCGATCAGCAGGGCGTGGGCGGGTCCTCCGGCACGGTGCCGCGCACGCTCGAAGAAGCGGCTGACGACGCCTACGCGTTCATCACCGCCCTCGGCTACTCGAAGATCGACGTCTTCTCGTTCTCGATGGGCGGCATGATCGCTCAGGACCTCATCGTGAAGCACCCGGATCTCGTGCGCAAACTCGTGCTCACGGGCACCGGTCCGCGCGGCGGGAAGGACATGGACAAGGTCATCGGCACCACCTACTGGGACGTGCTGCGTGCGACTCTCACGCGCTCGGACCCGAAGGAGTTCCTGTTCTTCAACCGCGATGCCGCCGGGAAGAAGGCGGGTAAGGCGTTCATCAACAGACTCAAGGAGCGCTCCGTCGATCGCGACAAGGACATCAGGCTCTCCGCTTTCCAGACTCAGCTGACGGCGATCGCACGGTTCGGCCGGTCCGCGCCATCCGACCTCTCCGTCATCACCGGACCCACGCTGATCGCCAACGGCGACAACGACCGCATGGTCCCCTCCGTCCTGTCGCACGACCTGCACGCGCGCATTCCGGGCAGTGAGCTGACCATCTACCCCGACTCCGGACACGGCGGCATCTTCCAGTACTGGGAGAAGTTCGCCCCTGTCGCGGTGAGATTCCTCACCGCCGACGAGCCTGCGCCGCGGCCATGACCGCTTCCGCGACACGTCCCGGGCGGTTTCAGAGCGCCGAGACGCGCGTGCTTCTCGTCGACGGCGTCGAGCTGGTCTATCGCGAGCTCGGTCCGGCAACCGGCATCCCCCTCGTCGCTCTCAACCACCTCGGCGCCAACCTCGACGACTGGGATCCCCGTCTCGCCGACGGGCTCGCGCTGGACCGCCGGCTCATACTGCTCGGCTATCGCGGCGTCGGCAGATCCGGGGGACGGGCGCGCGACGCGATCGAGGAGATGGCGGATGACGTGGTCGCCGCACTGCGCGTGCTCGATCTGCCCCGCGTCGATCTTCTCGGCCTGTCGATGGGCGGGATGGTGGCGCAGGATGTCGTGCGGCGGGCCCCCGAGCTCGTCGATCGACTGATCCTGATCAGCAGCGGTCCAGCCGGTGGCCCGGCTCTCACCGAGATGACCAGGGTGATGGTCGGGGGAGCGGTGCGTGCATCGCTCGCACTCGCCGATCCGAAGGCACGGCTCTTCTTCACCCGCAGCGCCGCGGGGAAGAGTGCGGGTCGCGATTACCTCGGGCGCCTCCGCGAACGCCGCGCCGATCGAGACGGCCGCGTCGCCCTCCGCGTCCTGCGCGCGCAGCTCGCCGCCGTCCATCGCTGGGGCGGGCAGCCGCCCACGGGCCTCTCGTCCTTCGACCGGCCGGTGCTGATCCTGCACGGCGACAGTGATCGCATGGTCCCCGTCGGCAATGCGAGCGCGCTCGCCGGCGTGTTCCCCACTGCGACGGTGACGGTCTTCCCGGATGCCGGGCACGGCGTCGTCTTCCAGAACCATCTCGATGTCGTCGTCGCCGTGCGGGCGTTCCTGCACCGGTGACGCGCGCGACATCGCCCCGCATGACCTGATCCAAGGAGCAAGACCATGAAGGCATTCGTCCTTTCGAAATACAAGACCGCCGTGCACGAGGCAGACGTGCCCGAGCCCGTGGTCGGCGAGCGCGATGTCCTCGTGCGCGTCCAGGCTGCCGGCCTCAACCAGCTCGACGAGAAGCTCCGTGTCGGAGAGTTCAAGGCGATCCTCCCGTATCGTCTGCCGATCATCCTCGGGCACGACGTCGCCGGCACGGTCATCCGCGTCGGGGCCCGCGTGAGCGCCTTCAAACCCGGCGACGAGGTCTACGCACGCCCGCGCGACCACCGCATCGGCACCTTCGCCGAGCGCATCGTGATCGACGAACGCGACGTCGCGCTCAAACCGAGCTCGATCGCGATGGACGAGGCCGGTTCGCTTCCGCTCGTCGCCTTGACGGCGTGGCAGGCCCTGGTCGAGATCGCCGACGTCCGCCCGGGGCAGAAGGTCCTCATCCATGCCGGAGCCGGCGGCGTCGGCTCGATCGCGATCCAGCTCGCGAAGCACCTCGGGGCGGAGGTCGCCACGACCGCAAGTGCCGCGAACGCCGACTTCGTGCGGTTGCTCGGCGCAGATCGAGTCGTCGACTACCGCACCGAGGACTTCGAGGAGGTGCTCAGCGGATACGACGTGGTCCTGGACAGCTTGGGAGGGGAGAACCTCGAGAAGTCGCTGCGCATCCTTCGCCCCGGGGGCAAGGCGATCGGCATCTCCGGTCCGCCTACTCCCGAGTTCGCGCGCGCCGCCGGCCTCAGCCTGATCCTCAGGCTCGCCACAGCGGGGCTGAGCCGCCGCATCCGCACGCAGGCGAAGCGCCTCGGCGTCGACTACACGTTCCTCTTCATGCGCGCCAGCGGCGATCAGCTCCGCGACATCGCCGGTCTGGTCGATGCCGGTGCCATCCGCCCCATCGTCGGACGCGTCTTCCCGTTCGATGAGACGGTCGCCGGAATGGAATCCTTGGCGAAGGGCGGCATCCGTGGGAAGGCCGTCATCAGCAATCCGTGACGCGGGTGCTCGCGCGGGCGCATGGGAGAATGTGGCCAGATGTTCCCGAGCCCGCGCTGGCGATTTCGCTCACGATCGAGCTCGTTTCCGGAGGATGCCATGACTGCTGACACCCACCCCATCGGTCGGCGCGAACGCAACAAGCTCGACAAGCTCGCGCGGATCACCGCGGCGGCGGGCGAGCTGTTCGCCGAGCGCGGCGTCGACGACGTCACGACTCAGGAGATCGCCGACAAGGCCGACATCGGCACGGGAACCCTGTTCCTGTACGCCAAGACCAAGGGCGAGCTGCTTCTGCTCGTGCAGAACTCGATGTACGCGGAGGCTCTCGACCGCGGTCGTGCAGCAGCCGAAGACGCTGACGGCGTTCTCGAAGGCGTGCTGGCTGTCGTCCGGCCCGTCGTCGAATGCAACCGCAAGCAGATCGACAACGGCCGCACCTATCTCCGCGAGATCGTGTTCGGCGACCCGGGGGAACCGCATCACCGAGACGCTCTCGACCTCACCGTGAGGACCGAAGAGCTCGTCGCCGAGGTGATCGCGCGGCGGGAGGGGGTCTCGGTCGACCAGGCCCGCGCTCTCGCGCGGATCGTCTCCGCCGTCATGTTCCTCACGATGGCCGCTACCGTGAACGCGCAGCAGTCGATCGATCAGCTGGTCGCCGAGATCACCGAGCAGCTCACGGCGATCCTTCCTCTCTGAGGCGCCGATCCGCCGGTGGTCATCGCCGCAGCGGGCTGGGAATCGCGATAGACGACGCGCCTGCGCCGACGTCGGTGCGGCTCAGAGCGATTCGCGGTGGATGAGGGATGTCGGCAGCAGCTGCACCTTCTCGGCGGGGAGTCCGCGGATGGTGGCGAGGAGTGTGTCAGCGGCCGCTCTGCCCATCTCTTCCAGCGGCTGGCGCACGGTGGTCAACGGCGGGTCGGACGTGCTGGCGATCAGGATGTCATCGAAGCCGACGACCGAGACGTCGGTCGGCACCCGGCGCCCGGCGGCCTGGAGCACGCGCAGCGCCCCCGCGGCCATCAGATCGGAGGAGGCGAAGATCCCGTCGAGGTCGGGTGCACGCTGCAGCAGACGAGCCATCGCCGCGGTTCCGCTGTCGAGCGTGAAGTCTCCGTGGACGATCGGACCGGGAGCGATGCCGTGGCGTGCGAGCTCGTCCGTCCATCCGCGCGTCCGATCCCTCGCCTGTTCGAGGTCGAGGGGTCCGGTGATGATCCCGATCGACCGGCGCCCGGCCTCCACGAGCGCGCGTGCAGCGAGCACTCCGCCGCCGTAGTTGTCCGAGTCGATCACGATCGGGTCGGGGCCGATGTCGGCGTGCGGGCGTCCCACCCACGCGATGGGAACGGGGGAGTCGGCCAGACTCTCCACGAGATGCGTGATCTCGTGCTGCAGGATCACGATCGCGCCGTCGAGGGCTCCTGATCGGAGGAAGCGCGGGATGCGGTCGAGGTCCTCCTCGTCGGCGGGAAGCAGCACGGGCTGCACCGCGCCGGCCGACAGGCCCTTCGCCGCGCCCTTGAGCACCGCGGTGAAGAAGGTGCCGCTGTGACTGCCGAGCTCGTCGAAGGCGATGACGAGGCCGACTGCGCCGGCGCGGCCGCCACGGAGGACGCGCGCGGCGAAGTTCGTCTCGTACCCGAGGCGCTGCGCTTCCCGCTCGACGGACAGGGTCATCGCGGGGTCGACGTTCGTCGCACCGGCCAGGACACGCGCCGCGGTGGCCCGCGAGACTCCCGCGGCCTGCGCGACGTCGACGATGGTGGGTCTGACCATGGCTCTCTCCGCGAAGTTCGTAGTAGGTCGAAGATCGATCTCTCAATGAAGAGATCATTGCACGGATTCTGCCCATTTTCGCGCAGGCTCGTCGCAATCTTCTGGGGGTCGTGCATCGGCTCAAGCCTCGCGTCCCCCTCCTCGCAGGGGTTGCCCTCTCCAGGGATCTTGGCTACTGTGACCCGAACGAGAGATCGATCTCTCAGCGAATCAATCGAGTCGTCAGCACTCACATGTCCCCGAAGAAGAGGAGCTGTTGTGAACCGTCGCAAACTGGCCCTGCCCATCGCCGCAGTCGGCGCATTCGCGCTGCTGATCTCCGGATGCTCGTCCGGCGGCTCAGGTTCGGAATCCGGATCCGGTGATCCGAATGCCGAGTTCGAGTTCTGGTCGTTCACCGGCATCGGACAGAAGGACTCCGTCGCTCGCTACCTCGAGGAGAACCCCGACGCGAAGGTGAAGCTGAGCGAGGTCGGCAGCACGACCGAGACGGCCACCGCCCTCACCGCCGCTCTCGCGGGCGGACGGGTTCCCGACCTCGTCATGATCCAGAACGACGATCTGCCGAAGTTCGTCGAGAACCCCGGCAACTTCGTCGATCTGCGCACGCTCGGCGGTGACGACATCGGCGACGACTACCTCGATTGGGCAATCGACGGCGCGACCGCCGAGAACGGCTCGGTCATCGGCATCCCGACCGACGTGGGCGGACTGACTTTCGCGTACCGTGCCGACCTCTTCGAGGCGGCTGGTCTGCCCACCGACCCAGCCGAGGTGGCTGAGATGTGGTCGACGTGGGACAAGTTCATCGAGATGGGCAAGAAGTACACGGCGGCGACCGGCGAGCCCTTCGTCGACAACGTCGAGACGAGCGTGTTCTTCTCCACCGTCAACCAGGTCAGCGAGAAGTACTACTCGCCGGACGGCGAGCTGATCTACGACGAGAACCCTGAGGTCGAAGAGGCGTTCGACGTCGCCGTGCGCACCTACGAGGCCGGGATCAGCGCCAGCATCCCCGCGTGGTCGTCCGGGTGGGCGCCGGGCAAGGCGAACGGCGCCTTCGCCGTGACGACCGCTCCGTCGTGGATGCTGTCCGGATTCAAGACCGACGCACCGGACACCGAAGGACTGTGGCGGATCGCGTCGATCCCGGGTGTGGGCGGCAACTGGGGCGGCAGCGTCATCGCGATCCCCGCCCGCGCCGACAACCCCGAGGCGGCGTGGCAGTACATCAAGACGATGCTCTCGCCCGAGGGGCAGACCGAGCACTTCGCGACGACCGGCACCTTCCCCGCCGCGAAGGACGCGCTCGAGAGCGACGAGGTGCGCAGCTACACCGACCCCTTCTTCGGCGATTCCCCCGTGGGGGCGACCATGAGCGAATCCGTGCTGCAGTTCAGCTCGTTCTACAACGGCCCCGACACCAGTGCGATCGGTGCCGCGCTGCTGAACGCCCTCGTCGACATGGAGGCCGGCAACGTCAAGCCGGCTGATGCGTGGAAGACCGGCCTGGACAGCGCCAAAGCCGCGATCGGCGGCTGACTCACCGTATCGATCGATGGTGGCCCGTGCCGGGGAGGGGCGGGCCACCATCCTCACCGAGGTAGGACCATGACCGCGACAGCGACCGCAATCCCCGTCCAGAAGATCCGCCGGCGCGACCGGCCGCCGACCCAGAAGATCCGTCAGCCGTTCGCCGAACGCATCGCGCCGTACCTCTACGTCGCGCCGTTCTTCGTGATCTTCGCCGTCTTCGGCCTGTTCCCGTTGCTGTTCACGTTCTACGTGGCGCTTTTCGACTGGAATCCGATCGGAGAGCAGACCTTCGTCGGGCTGGCGAACTTCGAGCGGCTCTTCCAGGATCCGCGATTCTGGAACGCCTTCGTGAACACATTCGGGATCTTCCTGATCTCGACGATCCCGCAGCTGCTGCTCGCCCTGGGGCTCGCGCATCTGCTGAATCACGCCACGTTGAAGATGGCGAACTTCTTCCGCATGGCGCTGCTCGTCCCGTACATCACCTCGGTCGCGGCGACCGCGCTGGTGTTCTCGCAGATCTTCGACAAGAACTTCGGGCTCATCAACTGGATCCTGGATCTCGTCGGGGCGCCCGCGGTGAACTTCCTGTCGTCGCAGCTCGGCTCCTGGATCGTGATCTCGTCGATGGTCATGTGGCGCTGGTTCGGCTACAACACTCTGCTCTACCTCGCAGGACTGCAGGCCCTGCCGCGGGAGATGTACGAAGCGGCATCCGTCGACGGCGCATCGGGGTGGCAGCAGTTCATCCACCTCACGATCCCGTCGCTGCGGCCGATCATCATCTTCACCGTGATCATGTCGACCATCGGCGGATTGCAGATCTTCACCGAACCGCTGCTGGTCGCTCCGGAGTCCGGGCTGACCTGCGGCGGTGGACGACAGTGTCAGACTCTCGCCCTCTTCCTCTACGAGCAGGGCTTCGGCCAGTTCGAGTTCGGCTACGGCTCCGCGATCGGGGTGGCGCTGTTCGTGATCGTCGTGGTCGTGTCTTTGATCAACTTCTATCTCACCACCCGCACCAGGAAGGCACGCGCATGACCCACGTGACCCAGGAGGCGACCACGGCGTCGCCGGTGAAGCCGGAAGCGTCCACTCGTCGCCGACGCGCCCGTTCCCGCCGCGTCGGCAAGGTGTCGTGGCCCGTGTACGCGCTCCTGATCATCGCCGTCGTGATCAGCGTCTTCCCGCTGTACTACATGTTCGTGATCGCCTCGGTCGGTGCATCGGCCGTCACATCGATCCCACCGCGGCTGTACCCCGGTCTCAACTTCTTCGACATCGCCGCGAAGGTCTTCGAGACCGTGCCGTTCCTGCAGTCGCTGCTGAACAGCGTGATCGTGTCGCTGGTGGTCGCCGTCGTGACGTCGCTGCTGTGCGCACTCGCAGGGTTCGCGTTCGCGAAGCTGCAGTTCCCGGGCCGCAACGCGCTCTTCCTCATCGTCCTGCTGACGATGACGGTGCCGGCGCAGCTCAGCGTGATCCCGCAGTACCTGATCATCTCGTGGCTCGACTGGGTCGACACGCTTCAGGCGATCATCCTGCCGGGGCTCGCGAGCGCGTTCGGCATCTTCTGGATGCGTCAGCACCTCTCGACCACCCTGAACGACGAGCTGATGGCCGCGGCGCGCATCGACGGCGCCAACAGCTGGCAGATCTTCTGGCGCATCGGATTCCCCGTCGTTCGGCCGGCTGCGTTCGTGCTGGGACTCATCACGTTCACGGGGGTGTGGAACGACTTCATGTGGCCGTTCATCGTGTTGAAGTCTCCCGAGCTGTTCACGGTGCAGATCGCGCTGAAGCAGCTGCAGGCGAACCGGACGATCGACCTGGCACTGACCATGGGCGGATCGTTCATGGCGACCCTCCCGCTGCTGATCGTCTTCTTCTTCGTCGGACGCCGCATGGTCGCGGGAATCATGGACGGGGCGTTCAAGGGATGACCGCCGAGCTGAGCGCCGTCGACCAGGATCGATGGCGCGACCCCACGTTGAGCGCGCGCGAGCGGGCGCAGGCGCTGGTCGATGAGCTGACTCTCGAGGAGAAGGTGGCCCAGCTCGGCTCCGTGTGGCTCACCGACAGCGCCGACGATTTCGCGCCGCGTCTGTCGGACGACTCCGCCGACGCTGTCGTCGATCCGTTCGAGCACGGACTCGGCCAGCTCACGCGGGTCTACGGAACCGCGCCGATCACTCTCCAGGAGGGTGTGGAGACCCTGCGGCGCCTGCAGCGCCGCGTGATCGAGAACCAGCGTCTGGGGATCCCCGCTCTCGTGCACGAGGAGTGCCTGACGGGGCTGGCCGCGTTCGGTGCGACGGCGTACCCGGCCCCGCTGGCGTGGGCGTCGACGTTCGACGACGATCTCGTCCGCGAGATGGCGCGCGCGATCGGGGAGGACATGCGTGCGATCGGCGTGCATCAAGGGCTGGCGCCCGTGCTCGACGTCGTGCGGGACTACCGGTGGGGGCGCGTCGAGGAGACCCTCGGCGAAGACCCTTATCTCGTGGGACAGCTGGGCGCGGCGTACGTGGCAGGGCTCGAGAGCGCCGGCATCATCGCCACGCTGAAGCACTTCGCCGGATACGCGGGCTCTCGCGGCGCACGCAACCACGGGCCGGTCAGCATGGGGCCGCGTGAGTTCGCCGACACCGTGCTGCCGCCGTTCGAGACCGCGCTGCGGCAGGGCGGCGCGCGCAGCGTGATGACCTCGTACACGGATGTCGACGGCATCCCGAGCACGGCGAATCGTGCGCTGCTCGACGGCACTCTCCGCACCGAGTGGGGTTTCGACGGCACGGTCGTCGCAGACTACTGGGCGATCCCGTTCCTCGTGTCGATGCACCGGGTGGCGGTGGATGCCGCCGAGGCGGGGGCGCTCGCCCTGCGCGCCGGCGTCGACGTGGAGCTGCCCTCGACCGTCGCGTACGCCGCACTTCCGCGTCTGGTCCGTGAGGGCGTCGTCGACGAGAGCGACATCGATCGTGCGGTCGTGCGCCACCTCAGGCACAAGATCGAGGCGGGTCTGCTCGATCAGGCCTCCGTCGTGCCGGAGGGTGCGGAGGAGGTCGAGCTCGACAGCGACCGAAACCGGGCGCTGTCCGCCCGCATCGCCGAGGAGTCGGTCGTTCTCCTCGAGGACGACGGCATCCTGCCGATCACCGCGCACTCCCGAGTCGCGGTGATCGGGCCGGCCGCCGCCGAGTATCGGAGCCTGCTCGGATGCTACGCGTTCCCCAATCACGTGCTCACGAAGTACCCGGGTCACGAACCGGGCATCTCCATTCCGACGATCGAGGCGGCACTGCGCAGCGAGCAGGGGATCGGAGAGATCCGGTTCGTCCGCGGCTGCGAGATCGTCGACGACAGCGACGACAGCGACGACATCGCGACGGCTGTGCAGGCTGCGCGCGAGAGCGATGTCGCGGTCGTCGTCGTGGGCGATGTCGCCGGACTGTTCGGCGCGGGCACCTCCGGCGAGGGATGCGACGCCGCCGATCTGCGGCTGCCAGGACGCCAGCATGAGCTCGTCCTGGCGGTGCTCGCGACGGGAGTGCCGACCGTGCTCGTGGTGGTCTCGGGGCGCCCGTATGCGCTGGGGGAGTACCGCGGCGCCCGCGCGATCGTGCAGGCCTTCTTCCCCGGCGCCGAGGGCGCCCGTGCGATCGCCGGCATCCTGTCGGGTCGTGTGGCGCCGAGCGGGCGGCTGCCTGTGCAGATCCCGCGTTGGCCCACAGCGACGACGACCTATCTCGAGCCGCCGCTCGGCCGGCACAACGCCGGTATCACCGTGGCCGACCCGACGCCGCTCTACCCGTTCGGGTATGGTCTGACCCGCGGCCGCATCGAGTACGAGACGATCGAGGCGCCCGCCGAGTTCCGCACCGACGGCGCTGCCGAGATCGCCGTCACCGTTCGCAACAGCGGGGCGTCGGCGGTCGAAGTGGTGCAGTTGTACGCCTCCTTCCCCGCGGGTTCTGTCGTCCGTCCGGAGGCGCAGCTCATCGGGTTCGCCCGCATCCGCGTCCCCGCGGGGGCGCGAAAGACGGTGCGCTTCACGCTCGAGGCGGCGCGCTTGGCCGCGACGGGGATCGACGGGCGGCTGAGCGTGGACCCGGGTACCGTGATGCTCGCCGCCGGGCCCTCGGTCGCGAACCGCGCATGCGCCACCGCTGTGCGGATCACGGGTGCACGGCACCTGGTTCTGGCCCGCGCTGGAAGGACCGCATGGGACATCGATCATGGAGAGGACGAGGAATGACTGCACAACGACCGATGAGGGTGCTCGTCTGGGGCGAGAATCACCACGAGAAGCACGATGAGATCCCGCAGCGGATCTATCCCGACACGATGCATGGCACGATCGCGGCCGGCCTGAGGGAGCTCCTGGGAGACGGAGCCGTGGTCGAGACCGCCACGCTCGACGATCCCGAGCACGGCCTCAGTGAGGAACGGCTGGCCGACACCGACGTGCTGCTGTGGTGGGGGCACATGCGGCATGACGCCGTGGACGATGAAGTGGTCGAACGCGTGCATCGACACGTGCTCGGCGGCATGGGCTTCATACCGCTCCATTCGGCTCACTTCTCCAAGGTGTTCATCCGTCTCATGGGCACCACGTGCAGCCTGCGCTGGCGGCAGGGCGACGACCGCGAGCTCGTATGGACGGTGGCCCCCACCCATCCGATCGCTCAGGGTGTGCCGCACCCGCTGGTGATCCCGATGCAGGAGATGTACGGGGAGTTCTTCGACGTGCCGGCACCAGACGAGCTGGTGTTCGTCTCGAGCTTCTCCGGCGGCGAGGTCTTCCGCTCGGGCATGACGTTCTCGCGCGGCCACGGGCGCATCTTCTACTTCTCGCCCGGCGACCAGGACTATCCGGTCTATCATCAGCCGGAGATCCGCCGCGTGCTCGCCAACGCCGTCGGCTGGGCGTTCCAGGACCGGCCGCGGCAGGCGCCGCAGATCACGATGCATCACGTCGGCGAGTTCGAGACGCCGCGCGAGTGGGACGGATCTCTGCGATGACGGATGCTGTGCGGGACGTCGTGGTCGTCGGCGCCGGCGGCATGGGCCGGGCCTGGATGGATGTGGTTCAGGCGCGGGACGGTGTCCGCCCCTCTGCAGTGGTCGATCTCGACGTGTCCGCCGCTCGTCGCGCCGCGACCGAACGCGGCTGGGACGTGCCGGTGTTCTCCGACGTCGCCGCCGCGCTGCGCGAAGCACCCGCCGATCTGCTGCTGAACGTCACGGTGCCCGAGGCGCACCGCGCGGTGAGCGACGCGGCGCTCCGCGCCGGAGTGCCGGTGCTCAGCGAGAAGCCCGTCACGCCCACGGTGGCCGATGCGATGTGGCTCAGCGCACTGAGCGTCTCGCGCGGGGTGCTGCTGGCGACGAGCCAATCGCGTCGGCATTCGTCGGGAATCAGCGCATTCCGTGATGCGGTGCGCGATCTGGGCGGCGCAGGGCAGCTCGAGACGCAGTTCTTCCAGAATCCGCGGTTCGGCGGGTTCCGGGACGAGATGCCCTCGCCGCTGCTGGTCGACATGGCGATCCATCAGTTCGACCAGGCGCGCTTCCTGCTCGGCAGCGAACCCGTATCGGTCTACTGCGAAGAGTTCTCGCCCTCGTGGAGCTGGTACCGAGGGGCAGCGGCTGCACAGGCGATCTTCCGGTTCTCGGACGGCTCCCGCTTCGGCTACGCGGGAAGCTGGTGCGCCGACGGGCTGACGACGTCGTGGAACGGATCCTGGCGGGCGAGCGCCCCTGATGGCTCAGCGACGTGGGATGGTGAGACCGCCGTGCGCGTGCAGGGTCAAGATGGTCCTGAACGGGATGTGCCGATGGGAGAAGGCAGCGAAGGGCTGGACGCCGCGCTTACGGAGTTCTTGACCGCCTTGGACGGAGGCGAGGCCCCGTCGGGAGAGATCAGGAGCAACATCTGGAGCCTGGCCATGGTCGAGGCGGCGGGAGAGTCGGCGGCGACCGGCAGCCGCGTCGATCTCGACGCGGTCTTCGCGCGGGCGGGCGCTGCCGCGCTCGCCGAGGCTCAGGCGACGGGGGAGACTGCGATCATCGATCAGCTGCGGGAGTGGGCGGGTGGTGCGCCGCGCTGACTCATCCGGGGGCGACTCTCGTGCGATGGCGTGGCGGACTTCCGCCGCGCCATCGTCACTCACCCGAAGACGAGCAGCCGCACGCCGTGCGCGGGAACGTCGACCTCGACCCAGCCGCCGTCGATCGGCACCGCCTCACCGGACCACGCGTCTTCGCACTCCGCCACGGCCGGATCCTTCACGCCCAGGTCGTCCACATGGGCGCGCAGCATCCGCGGCTCACTCCCCAGCCAGAACAAAGCGCGGTACTCCCGACCGCGGGCGTGCGCGCTCCAGATGACGAGATCGCCGTCGCGCACGATCTCCCGTGCGTCCTGGCCCTCGCGCAGCGCCAGGACGTCGAGGCGCTTCAGCAGCGCCAGGGTGTCGTCCGGGGTGTCCGGCAGATGACCGCCGAACATGAGCGGTGAGCGCAGCAGACACCACAGCGTCATCACCGTGCGCTGCTCCTCCAGCGTGAGTCGGCTCAGGCGGTCACGCCCGACATGGCCGCGGATGCCGATCCGCCCGAACGGCAGCATGTCGGCATCCGCCCACGCCCCGGGCCGCTGGAACGGCGCCCACCGCGCGGCGCGCTGGAACTGCTCGAGCACCTGCGGCCACTCGTCCCAGAAATCGTCCGAGATCCGCCACAGCTGCGCGTGGCTGCGCAGGGACTCCGCGTGCTCGGTCGACAGCTGCTTTCCCGGCGAGAGGCTCAGTACCATCGGCCGTCCGCTGCGATCGATCGCTCGCGAGAACGCGGCGATCTCCGCCGTCTGCACCGGGGGATACAGCACGTCGTCGAGCTTGATGAAGTCGACGCCCCACTCGGCGAACTGCGCCGCGAGCGAGTCGTAGTACTCCTGAGCGCCTGCCGAATCCATGTCCACGCCGAAGTTGTCCGGGTTCCATGGGCACACGTTCCCGCGATCCGCGATGCTCGCGCAGGTGGCCCCAGGCGCACCGAGCACGGGAAGTTGCCGCTCGGGCCGCCGCACGCGGCACACCGCGCATCATGTGCACGCCGAAGCGCAGGCCGAGCGCGTGGATGCGGTCGGCCAGCGGCCGGAACGAACCGCCCGCTGCCGACGGGAACCGGCTGACCGCGGGCAGCGGGCGACCCCATTCGTCGAGCTCGGGCTGCGACACCTCGCGGTAGTCGTGGTGGCCCGGGTCGGACTCGTACCACTGGATGTCGACCACGACGGTGTCCCAGCCGTACGTTGCGAGGTGCGCGGCCAGGAACTCGGCGTTCCGCACGACCTCCTCTTCGGTGACCGAGGAACCGAAGCAGTCCCAGCTGTTCCAGCCCATCGGCGGCAGGAGCGCCGCGTCACGGCGGGCGGCAGCGCCGTTCACGACGCGTCCTCCGCGCGGAGGTGAACGACCACGGCTCGCTCCGGATGGAAGGTGGGGAACTCCAACCCTGCCGTCGACAGCAGGCCGCCCGGGAACACCGGAGCACGACCGTCGTCGCCGTCGAGATCGGGGCGCGCGCAGCCAGTCCGGGATCTGCCAGGGCGGTCCGAGCGTGTCCGGCACGCTGGCGGTCAGCCGGTACCGGCGACCCGGGTCGACCCCGCCGAAGCGGATGCGTGCAAGAGTGTCGGGGGTCGAGCGCGGTGTGACGAT
The DNA here is from genome assembly GCF_030816295.1 of Microbacterium natoriense. NCBI lineage: Bacteria > Bacillati > Actinomycetota > Actinomycetes > Micrococcales > Microbacteriaceae > Microbacterium > Microbacterium natoriense. Next base: position 1,408,156 of record NZ_JAUSXV010000001.1, read on the forward strand.
CGTGTACAGCGCCTCGCTGCGATCCTCCGCGACGACGCCGCGCATCGACGGCGCCCACGGATCGCTCTCCCCGCCGCCGACCGTTCGCCCGGTCTGGATGAGTCGGCGGTGACGACGGAAACGGGCGATCCATGCGGCGAGCTCGGTCTGCTCGGCGTCGCTGAGGTCGCGGATGTCCCACTCGATTCCGAAGTGGCCGAGAAACGCCACGGCGCAACGGAAGTGCAGATCGGACGAGCGTCCGGTCACGCTCGACACCGCCGAGGCGACGTGCGATCCCATCATCTCCGGCGGGACCAGCAGTCCGGTGCCGCGCAGGATCTCGAAACGGTCGATCGGATCATGGCTGTCGGAGGGATGGATGCGATCGGTGCGCTCGAGGATGCCGAGGTCGACGCGTCCGCCCCCTGAGGCGCAGCTCTCGATCTCGAGGTCGGTGTGGCGGGCGCGCAGCTCGTCCAGCAGGCGGTAGAGCGCGCGGGTCTGAGCGTGCACCGCGGGGGCGCCCGTCGCCGGGTGGCCCGCTGCGACGAGGTCGCGGTTGTGGTCCCATTTCAGATAGCTCACGCCGATGTCGCGGATCAGCGCGTCGAGCGTCTCCAGGATGTGCGTGAACGCCTCGGGCTGCGTGAGATCCAGCACCTGCTGGAAGCGGTATCGGGCGGGAAGCTCCTCCCTCGCTCGCAGGATCCAGTCGGGATGGGCGCGTGCGAGGTCGGAGTCCTCGTTGATCATCTCGGGTTCGACCCACAACCCGAACTCCATGCCGAGCTCCCTGACCCGGTCGGCGAGCGGCCGCAGCCCTTCCGGCCATGCCGCCGGGTCGGGCGACCAGTCGCCGAGCCCGGCGCGATCGTCGCTGCGCCCGCGGAACCAGCCGTCGTCGAGCACGAACCTCTCGACGCCGAGTGCGGCGCCGCGCTCGGCCAGATCGATGAGGGTGGCGGAATCCTGCGCGAAGTAGACCGCCTCCCAGACGTTCAGAGTGACCGGTCGATCCCGTTTCGCTGACCGCGAGACCCCGCGCAGAAAAGCGTGGAATCGGGCAGACGCGGAGTCCCAGCCCTCGCCATGGCTGCCGTACACCCACGGACCCGTGTACTCCTCGCCGGGCGCGAGACGGATCTCGCCCGGCAGCAGCAGCTCGCCGCCGCGGAAAGCCAGGGTCCCATCGCCGCGTTCGAGGGCATGCTCGTGGTCCCCGCTGAATCCGACATGGAACATCCACACCTCGCCCGCATCGGAGGAGAAGCCCGGCGTGCCGGCGAGCATGACCGTCGTGGCGTCCAGTCCGGTCCGTCCCCGCCGCGAGGGGCGGGCGTGCATGCCGCGAACCACGGGGTGCCGTTGCGGCTGGCGCTCATGGGCCCACCGTCCGGAGAAGTCGACGATCTCGGTCGCGCGGGTCGGCACGGGCAACGCGACCGAGAGGTCCTCGACCTCGAGCGGCGATCCCTCGCGCGCCTCGTTGCGCACCCCGGCGCGGATGCGCAGCAACCCAGTCGCTGTGAGATCGATCTCTGTTCGAAGCTGGATCGCGGATTGCTCGTCCTGAGCCTCTACGGTGACCGACGCGGCTCCGGTCTGGATGACGCCCTCCGACACGGACGTTCCATCGACGACGACCGTGTCGACACGGAAGGACGACGCCCATCCGGCGCCGGCTCGATGCGCGCTCAACCCTGGGCGCCCGAACCACCCCCGGCTGTGCTCTGGAAGCACAGAAGGTCGATAGGGGAGATCGGAAACATCGTCGAGACCTGGCCTTTGCTCCGCGAGGGCGAACGCGAGCAGATCGTCGTCGGTCGCCGTGATCCGCGCACCCCAGTGAAGGACGAGCGGAAGGTCGTGTGCGAAGCACGCCAGCACCAGGGAGACGTCGTCGGCGGCGAGGTGGATGACGCGAACGGATTGCATGGGGACCATTCTGCACGGTCGCTGCGCTGCAGTACAGTCAGAGATCGATCTCACGTCTATCAGGAGGATTCATGTCCGCACACGCACTTCCGCCCGCTGCCATCCGACTGACGGCGGGCACTTTCGACCGACGTCGGCGTCGGAACCGCGACTACCTCCTCTCGCTCTCCGAACGAAATCTCGTGCAGAACCACCTGATCGAGGCCGGCATCGGAGATCAGGCGTGGCACCTGCATCCGTCGGGCGCGTCCGCCGCGGATCGCGGCCTCGACCGGCATTGGGGATGGGAGACTCCGGGGTCGCTGCTGCGCGGCCATTTCCTGGGGCACTGGATGTCGGCGGCTGCGCGTGAGGCGGCTGCCACCGGAGATGCGATGCTGCGCGCCAAGCTCGACGGCGTGCTCGATCTGCTCGCACGATGCCAGGAGGAGAACGGCGGCGAGTGGGTCTTCGCGACACCGCCCTCGTTCCTGCGCCGGCTGGCGGAAGGCCGTGACGTCTGGGCGCCGCAGTACGCGATCCACAAGACCTTCATGGGCCTCATCGACGTGCACCGCGACCTCGGCGACGAGCGCGCTCTGCAGATCGCGCATCGTGCGGCAGGAGCGATCGCCGCCTGGGCGCGCGACTTCGACCAGGAGCGCTTCCAGGAGATCCTCGATATGGAGACCGGAGGGATGCTGGAGGTCTGGGCGGATCTGCTCGATGCGACCGGAGACGATCTGTACCGCGATCTCCTCGACCGCTACTGGCATGCGTCGCTGTTCGATCCGCTGCTGGCGGGGGAGGACGCGCTCACCAACATGCACGCCAACACGACGATCCCCGAGGTGCTGGGCGCCGCCCGCGCCTATGAGGTCACGGGAGAGGAGCGCTGGCGGCTCGTCGTCGAGCAGTACTGGGAGTGGGCGGTCACGCGCCGCGGCACTTTCTGCACCGGAGGCCAGACGTCGGGCGAGATCTGGACGCCGCCGTTCTCGTTCGCCGCGCGTCGGGGCTCGAAGACCCAGGAGCACTGCACGGTCTACAACATGATCCGCCTCGCCGACGTCCTGTACCGGTGGAACGGCGACCCGGCACACCTCGACTACATCGAGGCGAACCTGCACAACGGACTGCTCGCGCAGCAGCATCCGGAGACGGGGATGGTCGCGTACTTCCTGCCGCTGGAAGGCGGTGCCCGCAAACAGTGGGGCACACCCACGGAGGACTTCTGGTGCTGCCACGGCACGCTCGTGCAGGCGCATACGAGAGTGGCGCCGCTCGCGGTGTACGCCGACGACGAGGCGCTCACGGTCGCGCAGTACGTGCCGGTGCGCGCCCAGGTCACCGCAGCTGTCGGCCCGGTGACGATCGACGTCGGGCTGAGAGACGACGCGAGCTACGTCGGCCCCGACGCGAACGGCGGCCCTGGCGGCGAGATGCACCGCCCGCGGGCGCTGCGCGTGCAGGTGTCTGTGACTTCCGGCGAGGGCACGTCGACGCGGGTGCGGCTGCGGATCCCGGCATGGACGTCGGGTGAGCCGGTCGTGACCACGAGCGCATCATGGACGCGCGACGGCCGGTTCATCGAGTTCGCTCACCTCGGCGGGGAGTCGACCGTCGACCTCGAGTTCCCGCACGAGCTGCGCACGGTGCCGATCCTCGACGAGCCGGGCACAGTCGCTTTCGTCGAAGGCCCGATCGTGCTGGCCGGCCTCGTCGACCGCGAGGTCTCCCTGCAGGGCGACCCCTCCGATCCGTCCACGCTCCTCGCTGCCGACGATGAGCGTCAGTGGACCCAGTGGCTGGTGCGGTATCGCACGGTCGGGCGCGACGCCGGCATCCGCTTCATCCCGCTCAACGAGGTGACCGACGAGCGGTACTCGGTGTACTTCCCGGTGCGCGCGGCCGTCAGTCCCTGACGAGTGCCCGGGTCGAGCCGCGCTCGACGAGCTCAGTGGGCATGACGATGGCCTCCGTCGAGACCTCGCCGCCTGCTGCGGCGTGCGCGAGTATGCGGACGGCTTCCGATGCCATCTCGCGGATCGGCTGACGGATCGTGGTCAGAGAGGGATGCAGCCAGCGTGCCCCTCTGACGTCGTCGAACCCCACGACGAGGACGTCGCGGGGGATGGCGCGGCCGCTGTCCGCGATCGCCCGGTATGCGCCGGCCGCCATCTCGTCGGAGCAGGCGAACACGCCGATCGGACCGTCACCCGGGAGCTCTGCCAGCGCTCGCGCGCATGCACGTCTGGCGTCCCATGCGCTCCAGTCGGCGCTGGTGCGCACGCACGGCGCCCCTGGCGCGATCTCGTCGACGGTGCGGACGAAGCCGTCCACGCGTGCACGTCCATAGCGGTACGACGGTGCTCCTCCGATCACGACGAACCGTCGGGCACCGCGCTCGACCAGGTGCCGGGCGGCGGCGGCGCCGCCCGCGCTGTCCGTCGTCCGAAGGCTCGGCAGGGGGCTCGACGCCTCGGACGGCGGTTCCATCAGCACCAGCGGGATCCCTGCCCTGCGCATCGCGGCGATCTGGGTGCTGGTGGGCACGATGAGGCCGACGATCACCCCGGCGGAGCCCCGCGAGCGGATCCGTTCGGGCCAGTCGTCGGCCGGTTCGTCGCGCTCCGCGGTGAGGACGAGGTCGTACCCGAGCCGGGAGGCCGTCGTGCGGGCGCCCGCGGTGATCTCTTCGGTGTACGGATCGTGGAAGTGCCCGAGCACGAGGTCGAACATGAGCGAGGTGCCGCGTCGCGGGCGGCCCCGCACCTGTCCGGTGGTGGAGTAGCCCAGCTCGGACGCGGCCCGCAGCACGCGGGACCTGGTATCTGCCGCCATCTCGCCGCGCGCTCGCAGGGCGCGCGATGCCGTGGCCACGCTCACCCCCGCCCGGCTGGCGACGTCGGTGAGCGTGATGCGGGAAGGAGAGGGCACCCGACCATTTTGCGCAAATTGCATCCGCTTCGCCACCCGGCGGTGGCATCGTGTCGGACGTTGCACATGCCCGTCGATGCGGAGGGACGAGTCGATGAAGACGACGCTGCCGACAGCGCTGATCGCGCGCGGAGCCGAGGTGTGCCGGGAGACCCCGGCGGCCCGGCAGGAGACGCGGTCGTGACCGCGCGGAGAGCCCTCGTGGTGCGCGGGGGGTGGGACGGACACCGCCCGGTCGAGGCCACAGACCTGTTCCTGCCCTTCCTCGCGGACAACGGCTTCGAGGTGCGGGTCGAGGACTCCAACGAGATCTACGCCGATCGCGAGGAGATGGACCGCACGGACCTCATCGTGCAGAGCGTCACGATGTCGGAGATCTCGAACGAGGCCCTGACTGGTCTTCGTGGTGCGGTCGAACGCGGCACGGGTCTCGCCGGATGGCACGGCGGCATCGCCGATTCCTACCGCAACAGCTCGGACTACCTGCAGCTGGTCGGCGGGCAGTTCGCGACGCACCCGGCCAAGCATCCTGACGCACGGGAGGGCGGAGAGGCAGACAACTTCCTCTGCTACACCGTCGACCTCACCGACCTCGGGCGCGAGCACGAGATCATGACCGGCGTCGAGGACTTCACCCTGCGCACAGAGCAGTACTGGGTGCTCACCGACGACCTCAACGACGTGCTCGCCACGACGACTCATCCCGTGCAGCCGTTCCATCCTTGGCACCGCCCGATCACCTCGCCTGCCGTCTGGACGCGGCAGTGGGGGAAGGGCCGCGTCTTCGTCGCCACACCAGGGCACAGCCTCGTCGTCCTCCGGGACACGAGTGTGCGAACCATCATCGAAAGGGGGATGCTGTGGGCCAGCCGCACGGCATCGGAATAATCGGTCTCGGCGTCATCTCGGCGCAGTACCTCGACACGCTCGGCGCGCACCCTGGTGTGCGCATCGCCGCCACCGCCGACCTCGACGCCGCCAGGGCCGAGTCGGTCGCGGCGCGGTATCCCGGATGCCGTGCGCTCAGCGTCGATGAACTCGTCGCCGACGCGGCGGTCGACACCGTGATCAACCTCACGATCCCGGCCGCGCACGCAGATGTCGCGCTCGCCGCGCTCGCCGGCGGCAAGAACGTCTTCGGCGAGAAGCCGCTGGCGGCGACGCTGCCGGATGCCCGGCGGGTCATGGCCGCGGCCGGCTCCTCCTGGGTGGGCTGTGCTCCGGACACAGTGCTCGGCACCGGCATCCAGACGGCGCGCGCCGTCGTCGATGCCGGCGGGATCGGCAGGCCGGTCGCCGCGGTGGCGACGTGGGTCTCCGCGGGGCACGAGGCGTGGCATCCGCACCCCGACTTCTACTACCGCGAGGGCGGGGGGCCGCTGTTCGACATGGGTCCGTACTACCTGACCACGCTGTTCCACCTGCTGGGGCCCGTCGCCCGCGTCTCCGGGGCGTCTTCCCGCCCCAAGGCCGTGCGCACGATCGGCTCGGGTCCCCGTGCGGGAGAGAAGATCCCGGTCGAGATCGACACGCACGTGACCGGCATCCTCGAGCATGTCGGCGGAGCGGTGTCGACCGTCACCTTCAGTTTCGACGGAGCGGCGACGGATGCTGCCCCGCTCGAGATCCACGGCGAGACCGGCACGCTGTCGGTGCCCGACCCGAACCTCTTCGAGGGTGTCGTGCGGGTGCGTCGGCCGGGAGAGGGCGCCTGGAGCACGGTGACGGAGCGCGCCGGCTACGAGAACGCCGGCCGCGGGATCGGCGTGCTCGACCGACTCGCCACCGGGGCCGGGAGCGCACGCGGCGACATCGCCCTGCACGTGCTGGAGATCATGACGGCCTTGACGGAGTCCGCGCGCAGCGGGCGCCGCATCGATCTGACCACTGCGCCGGAGCGTCCCGCGCTCATCCCCTTCACTCCCGAGAACGCCTGGAGGCAGCGTTGAGCACCACCACCACCGCCCGCGCGATCATCGACCTCGATGTGACCGGTCATCGCATCAACCGGCACATCTACGGGCACTTCGCCGAGCATCTGGGGCGCTGCATCTACGACGGCTTCTGGGTGGGTGAGGATTCGGCCATCCCGAACGTGCGCGGCATCAGACTCGACATCGTCGAGGCTCTGCGGGCCCTCGACATCCCGAACCTCCGCTGGCCGGGTGGCTGCTTCGCCGACACGTATCACTGGCGCGACGGCATCGGTCCGCGCGAGCAGAGGCCGCGGATCGCGAACACCAACTGGGGCGACGTGGTGGAGAACAACCACTTCGGCACTCACGAGTTCATGGACCTGTGCGACCTTCTCGGCGCCGACGCCTACGTCAACGGCAACATCGGCAGCGGCACTGTGCAGGAGATGGCCGAGTGGGTCGAGTACCTCACCCGCGGGGACGACAGCCCGATGGCCCGGTTGCGGCGCGAGAACGGCCGGGACGAGCCGTGGAAGGTGCCGTTCTGGGGCCTCGGGAACGAGGCGTGGGGATGCGGCGGCAACATGTCCGCCGCCCACTACGCCGAGGAAGCACGGCGATACGCCACCTTCACCCACAACCACGGAGAGAATCGCCTCACCCGGATCGCGGCCGGCGCCAACGAGGACGACCTCGATTGGACCCGTGTGCTGATGAAGTCGCTCATGGACTGCCACGGCTGCACGCTCTACGGCAACCTCCCGTACCAGGCGATCTCCTTCCACTACTACACGCACTCCGGATCGGGCATCAACACCGAGGACGCCGTCCCCTTCAGCGACGAGAAGTACTACGAGACGATGGCCTACGCCGCCGACGTCGAGCGGGTCGTGCGCGGACACGTGGCCGTGATGGATTCCTACGACCCCGACAACCGCGTCTCGCTGGTCTGCGATGAGTGGGGAACCTGGTGGAACGTCGAGGAGGGCACGAACCTCGGCTTCCTGTTCCAGCAGAACACCGTGCGCGACGCCCTCGTGGCAGGACTCCACTTCGACGTCTTCCATCGCTATGCGCGGCGTCTGTCGATGGCGAACATCGCCCAGACGGTCAACGTTCTGCAGGCGATGGTGCTGACCGACGGCGATCGGCTCGTGCTGACGCCGACCTATCACGTGTTCGAGATGAACAAGGGGCACCAGGATGCCCTGCAGCTGACCGCTCATGTGCGGGATCTGCCGACGACGAGGGTGCGCGGTGAGGATCTGCCCCTGATCTCGATGTCGGCGTCGACTCGCGAAGAGACCGCGCTCATCTCGCTCAGCCATCTCGCGGTCGACGCCGACTGCACGGTGAGCATCGACCTGCGCGGTCGGGGCGCGACAGTGTCCCGCGCTCGGGTGCTCACCGGCGATGACGCCTCGGCCTTCAACGACGCCGCGACGCCCGACCGGGTGGCCCCGCGCGCGCTCGACGCCGTGCTGCGCGACGGGATGCTGACCGTGACCATGCCGCCGCACTCCTTCGCGACGGTGGAACTGGAACTGGAGCCGGAATTCTCGGCGATCGAGCGAGAGGAAGTGGCGTCATGACGACGAGTCCGCTGCGGGTGGCAGTGATCGGTGCAGGTTTCATGGCGCGGGCGCATTCGCACGCCTGGCGCACCGCACCGCGTTTCTTCGACCTGTCGCGGGACCCGCGGCTCTCGGTGCTGGTGTCGCGCGAAGAGGCGCGCGGGCAGAAGGCGGCGCACGACTGGGGCTGGGACAGCTGGTCGGACGACTGGCGGGCCGTCATCGAACGTGACGACATCGATGTCGTCGACATCTGCACGCCAGGCGACACCCACGCGGAGATCGCGATCGCGGCTCTCGGCGCCGGCAAGCACGTCCTCTGCGAGAAGCCGCTCGCGAACGACCCGGCCGATGCCGCCGACATGGTCGCCGCCGCGGATGCCGCCGCACGGCAGGGCATCGTCGCGATGTGCGGCTACAGCTATCGACGCACGCCCGCGCTCGCCTCGGCTCGCCGCCTCATCGCGGAGGGGGCCCTCGGCACCATCCGGCACGTGCGGGCGCAGTATCTGCAGGACTGGTTGAGCGACGCGGACGCCCCGCACACCTGGCGTCTCGACCGGGCCTCGGCAGGCTCCGGTGCTCTCGGCGACATCGGTGCGCACAGCATCGACACCGCGCAGTGGTTGACCGGCGAACGGATCGAGGGAGTGTCCGCGCACCTCCGCACGTTCGTGACTTCGCGCCCCCGACGCAGCGCCGAGGTGGGTCTCGGTGGCACGGGCGACCTCGACGCCGAGCGGCTGCCGGTCGACGTCGACGACGCGGCGGCGTTCATCGCCGGGTTCAGCGGCGGTGCGCTCGGGGTGTTCGAGGCGACGCGCATGGCGCTCGGGCATCGCAATGCCAACCGCATCGAGATCAACGGCGACCGTGGCTCCATCGCGTTCGACTTCGAGAGGATGAACGAGCTCGAGTACTACAGCGAGGACGACGCCGACGATCGCCGCGGATTCCGCACGATCCAGGCCACCGATCCCGCGCACCCGTACGCCGAGGCGTGGTGGCCCACCGGGCACGGGCTCGGCTACGAGCACACGTTCACTCACCAGGTCGTCGACTTCGTGCGATCGATCGACGGCACGCCGGAACCGCCGACGTTCGCCGACGCGTACCAGGTGCAGCGGGTGCTCGCAGCAGTCGAGGAGAGCGCCCGCGACGAAGGTCGCTACACCCGGGTGCGCTGACGCGCACCCTTGATTCGCAACACCCGCCACGTTTCTACGAAGGAGTCGTTCATGGCACGTCCGATCACGTTGTTCACCGGTCAGTGGGCCGATCTTCCGTTCGAGGACGTCGCTCGTCTTGCGGGGGAGTGGGGCTACGACGGCCTGGAGATCGCCTGCTGGGGCGATCACATCGATGTGTCCCGCTGGGATGATGAGGCGTATGTGCAGTCGCGCTGCGACATCCTGGAGCGCAACGGCCTTCAGGTGTGGGCGATCTCGAACCATCTCACCGGACAGGCGGTGTGCGACGACCCGATCGACGCGCGCCACCGGGACATCCTCTCCGATCGGGTCTGGGGCGATGGCGAACCCGAGGGCGTCAGGCTGCGGGCGGCGGAAGACCTGAAGAACACGGCCCGTTTCGCCGCGAAGCTCGGCGTCACGACGGTGAACGGCTTCACGGGGTCGAGCATCTGGAAGGCCGTCGCGATGTTCCCGCCGGCGTCGGATGAGTTCATCGCGGCGGGGTATCAGGACTTCGCCGATCGGTGGAACCCGATCCTCGACGTCTTCGAGGAGGTGGGGGTGCGGTTCGCGCTCGAAGTGCACCCGTCCGAGATCGCGTACGACTACTGGACGGCCAAGGCGACGCTCGACGCGATCGGGCGCCGCAAGAGCTTCGGCTTCAACTTCGACCCCTCGCACTTCGTCTGGCAGCAGCTGGATTCGGTCGCGTTCGTCCTCGACTTCGCCGAACACATCTTCCATGTGCACGTGAAGGAGTCGATCACGAACCTCGACGGCCGCAACGGAGTCCTCGGGTCGCACCTGCCATGGGCCAACCCGCGGCGAGGGTGGACGTTCGTCTCGACCGGGCACGGCGCCGTGAAGTGGGAGCCGCTGTTCCGGGCTCTGAACGCGATCGGCTACACCGGCCCGACGAGCGTCGAGTGGGAGGATGCCGGCATGGACCGGCTGCACGGCGCCCCCGAGGCTCTCGCGTTCGTGCGGAAGCTCGCCGCGATCACTCCGCCGGATGCTGCGTTCGACTCCGCTTTCTCGACCAAGACAGAGGACGCCCGCTGAGCCCTGAGCGGGCGTCCTCTGTGGGCCGGGGTGCCGAGAGCCTCAGTCTTGATCGAGCGCGGCCAGTTCGTCCCGGGTCAGCTCGAGGTCGGCGGCGGCGGCGGAGTCGACGACCGACTGCGGCCGCTTGGCCCCCGGGATCGGGATGACCACCGGCGCCTGCGCCAGCTCCCAGGCCAGCGCGACCTGCTGGGCGCTCACGCCGCGGGCCTCGGCCACCTGCTGGAAGGCCGGGTGGCGGGCAGCCAGCTCCTTCGCATCCGACAGGCCGCCGAGCGGGCTCCAGGCGAGGAAGGCCAGACCCAATTCGGCGCAGACGTCGATCTCGGGTCGGCTGCTGCGGAACTTCGGACTGAACTGGTTCTGAACACTGACCAGGCTGTCGCCCAGCGCCTCGTGCGCCGCCCGGATCTGAGCAGGGTCGACGTTGGAGACCCCGATCATCCGCACCTTGCCGCTGGCAGCGATCTCGGTGAGCGCGCCGATCGTCTCCGAATAGTCGATCGTGGGATCGGGGCGGTGGTGCTGCCAGAGCGCGATCTGCTCGACTCCGAGCCGGGACAGACTGGCGTCGACCGCGCGGTGCAGATGCTCGGGCCGGCCATCGTGGTCCCAGCCGCCACCCTGGGTGCGGAAGGCACCGCCCTTGGTAGCGAGGAGAACGCGGTCGCGGACGCCCAGCTCGTCGAGTATCGAGGCGACGAGCTTCTCGTTCTCACCCTGGGCTCCGGCACCCAGCTCGTCGCCGGGTCCGTAGGCGTCGGCGGTGTCGAAGAGCGTGACGCCGGCGTCGAGCGCGGCGCGGACGGTGTCGAGCAGCTGCGGGCGGGGCTGGTGACCGGTCTGGTCGAAGGTCATCAGGCCGAGCCCGATCGCTCCGACTTCGATGCGGCCGACGGTGTCGTTGCCGACTGTACGAGTATGCATGGGTAGATCCTTCGGTGGGGGGTGAGGGGGAGTGAGCGAATCGGGGGACGAGGCCTGCGCCTCGCCCCCCGATCAGTGCTCTTGGTCAGCTCGCGTCGTATGCCGCCTGCCAGATCTCCAGGTAGCGGTCGACGCCCAGCCCTTTGAGGCCGTCCAGGTAGCCGTTCCAGTCGCCGTCGCTGTTCGGGTCACGCACTCCGGTGACGAACTCGGCGGTCGATGTCGCCACGTTGCTCTCGATGTTGGCGGTCAGCGTGGACAGCTCGTTGCCGTCTTCGACGGGGACCCAGAGGTCCCAGTACGGGAAGATCGCGTCGGAGTCCTCGCCGTCGTACAGCTCGGTCGCCTCGAAGAGCCGACGCTCGTAGCCCGGCTGCGTGTTGATGTCGAGCGGCGCCACCTGCGCATTGCGGAACTCCGTCGTCTCGAACACCTGAGCCATCGGACCCCAGCTGCCGTTGTAGTCGGCTTCGTTCTCCTCATCCACCAGGATGTCGAAGAAGGTCGCGTCGAGCTCGGAGTCGAGTGCGACCTCTCCCTCCTCCGCAGCTCGCCAGCCGATGTTCTCCTCGCCGAACTCACCGCGCATGTGCCCTTCCTCGGTGAAGAGATAATCCATCATCTCCATGATCACCTTCTGCTCCGTCTCGTCGGCGGCCTTCGTGACGACGAAGGTGGCTCCGGGGATGCTCGGCAGCTGGTACGTCGCATTCGCACCCCCTGGTCCCTCGAGCGGAGGAATCGGGAAGTACTGGTTGTCGCGACCGTCTTCCTGACCGACGCTCACGAAGATCCCGGAATGGATGGTCGTGGCGCCGCCGACGATCACTGCGTCGGCGTTGTTGCCCGTGCCCTGCATGGTGTCGTCACCCTGCGAGAACGCCGCGGGATCGACGAGGCCTGCCGCCCACAGTTTGTTGAGGAACTTCAGGCCTTCCCGCCATCCGTCCTGCATCGGCTGCATCTGCACCGTGTCGCCGTCGAGTCCCAGCGAGACAGGCTGGCCGTTCGCACCGGCTCCGGTGTTGAAGGAGTTGGAGACGAACGCGTTCATGATGTACGGCACGATCGACCACTGCGAACTGCCGGTGATCGGGATCTCATCCGCGACGCCGTTGCCGTTGGGGTCGCCCGTCTTGAACGCCATCATGACGTCGAAGAACTCGTCGGGTGTCGTCGGCGCATCGAGTCCGAGCGCTTTCAGCCACTCTTGGTTGATCCAGAACTTGTACGGGTAGGAGCAGTGGTAGCAGTCGTTCCACTGCGGAAGGCCCCAGATGTTGCCGTCGGGTGCCGTGGCGAGCGATTCGAAGCCGGGCTCGGCGGCGAGGGCGTCGGCGATGTTCGGCGCATACTCGTCGATGAGATCGTTCAGGGGCAGGATCACGCCCTGATCGCCGTAGCGCTGCAGCTCGGCCTTGTTGAACTGCGACGCCCACGGGACGAGCATGTACGCCTCGGGCAGGTCGCCACCCGCCAAGGAGACCTGGCGAGCCTCGTTCGCCGCCCCTGATTCATAGCCGGTCGTCTCGAACTGGATGTCGACGTCGAACTTCTCCTCCATGAGGAGGGTGAACGAGTTTGTGTTGAGATCCATCTGGCCGCTCTGTTCTCCGAAGATGGTGATGACCTTCTGGTCGTCTTCTTCGCTGGGGGAACAGCCGACCAGCGCGGCGGCCAGTACCGCGACCGCCGCGATGCCGGCGACGGAGCGACGGCTGTGTCGCATCGTGTCGGATAGGTGTTGTCTGGACAATGTCTTGCCTCTCTGTGGTGGGACGGGCGTGCTGTGGAGTCGATGACGCGGCGCGGGTTGCGATGCGTCATCCCTTGACGACGTCTGCGGGGAGTGCCCGGGCCGAATGATCGGGCGACGACGGGGTAGTGGAGCATCAGCGGCATCCGGGGATGGCTGCGGCTTTGCAGGCATGCCCTCACGCTAAACGTCTGATCATTCGGTGTCAATATGCATATTATGGCGTGATCGATCGCAGTCCGCTAGTCTAAACATCTGATGACTCACGCCTCGGGCAGAGGCGCGTCGACACCAGCAGAGGACGCAAGATGACGAACACACCGGAGTGGAACGACCCTGCCGTCTACGAATGGGGGACCGAGCCCGCTCACGCCTCGCTCATGCCTTATGAGACGCACGCGCAGGCCCTGCACGCTGATCGGCTCGACTCGCCGTATCGCCTGAGCCTCGACGGCGAGTGGAAGTTCCTCTGGTCGGAGAACCCGGCGGAGAGGGTGCTCGACTTCGCCGACGACCGTGTCGATGACGCGGATTGGGCGACGATCCCGGTTCCTTCCTCCTGGCAGCTGCACGGCTACGACTTCCCCATCGGGACGAACACCGTCCTGCCGTGGACCGGAGCCAACGGGAAAGGCGAACAGCCCGATCCGCGCGGCGACTACCCGCACGCCCCGACCGCGTACAACCCGGTCGGCCAGTACCGCACGACCTTCGAGCTTCCGGAGGAATGGGCGCCTCGTCGTACCTTCATCCGGTTCGACGGTGTGGAATCCGCGTACTACGTCTGGATCAACGGCCAGAAGATCGGCTACCGCGAAGACAGTTACACGCCCGGCGAATTCGATATCACCGCTCACCTCCGCCCTGGACGCAACCTCATCGCGGTAGAGGTCTATCGCTGGTGCACCGGTTCCTACCTGGAGAACCAGGACAACGTGCGGCTGTCCGGCATCTTCCGCAGCGTGTCCCTGATCTCCCGATCGCCGGTGCTGATTCGCGACTTCACCGTTCGCACCCAGCTGGACGACGCGTTCGCCGATGCCGTGCTCGAGGTCACCGCTGACATCCGCGACTATGCCGGTGAGAGCACCGGCCTCGATCACAGCGTGAAGGCGCGTCTCTTCGACGGCACAGTTCCATCGGCAGCCGAGGTGTGGACGGCGGCCTCCCGCGTGCAGCCGGCCGGCGTCGGGGTCGATTCCTCCGTCGGCCTGTCGGCGCTCGTCCGGCAGCCGCGTCTGTGGTCGGCCGAGCGCCCGGAGCTCTACACGCTGGTCCTCGAGCTGTGCGACGAGACCGGATCGATCGTCGAGCGCATCTCCACACGCGTCGGCTTCCGACGGGTCGAGATCGTCGACGGCGCACTCCTGCTCAACGGCCGACCGCTGTCCATCCGAGGCGTCAACCGCCACGAGTGGAACCCGCGAACAGGGCGCACCCTCTCGAGCGCGGACATGATCGCCGACATCCGCCTCATGAAGCAGTCCAACATCAACGCCGTGCGCACCTCGCACTACCCGAACGATCCCCGTTGGTACGAGTTCGCCGACGCGTACGGGCTGTACATCTTCGACGAGGCCAACAACGAGTCCCACATCAACAGCGTCGACGCAGAAGGCAAGCCCCACATTCCCGGTGATCGACCGGAACTGCGGGACGCACTGCTGTGGCGGATGAAGAACGTGGTCGATCGCGACAAGAATCACGCGAGCGTCATCTCCTGGTCGATCGGCAACGAATCCGGCGTGGGATCCAACCTCCGAGCCATGTACGACTGGGCCAAGGAGCACGACCCGACCCGTCCGGTCAGCTACCAGGACCCCACCGGCTCAGGATCGCCGATCGTCCCGACGGAGCTCTCCGACTTCGACGGCGATTTCTATCCGCCCGTCGGCCAACTGATCACCCGAGCGCAGCGCGACCCCAGGCCGTACCTGCTCATCGAATACGCCTTCAGCCAAGGGAACACCTCCGGCTACCTCGACGAATACTGGGCCGCCATCCGAGAGCACCCGGGGTTGGTGTGCGGCGGCTTCCTCTGGGATTGGGCCGACAAGGGGCTGTGGTGGCCGATGCCGGGGAGTCCCGGGGTCGAGTTCATCGCCTACGGCGGCGATTGGGGCGACGACCCGAACGAGGAGGGCGCGCACATGAGCGGCCTGACCCTCTCCGATCGCACCCCCACGGCCAAGCTCGCCGAAGCGAAGCTCGCGTACCAGCCGATCACCGTCACCGCTCACGCCCTGCCCTCCCCGACCGTCACGGTCATCAATGAACACCTGTTCACGGGCCTCGAAGGTCACACGCTCGAATGGTCGCTGACCGAGGACGGAATCCCGCTACAGGAGGGAGCCGTTCCGGGCGCGGAACTGGCCATCGGGCCCGGTGAGAGCTCCGAGATCACGCTTCCTTTCGAGATTCCCGGGAGCCCTCGCCCCGAGGCGGAGTACCGGCTGGACATCTCTCTCGCCCTCGCAGCGGCCACACCCTGGGCCGAGCAGGGGCACGTCGTCGCACGTGCACAGTTCGACATCCCGGTCGCTGCACCCGACGCCACCCGTGTCGCCGCCGAGGATCTGCCGCGCGTCCGCGTGGTCGATGACGCCGGCTCGATCCACGTCAGCGGCGACCGGTTCGAAGTCGTGGTCTCCCGCGACACGGGGCGCCTCACATCGCTGGAGTACGACGGACGAGAACTGCTCGCGAGCGAGCTGATGCCGAACTTCTGGCGCACGCCGAACGACCCGGAGCTGGCGATCCCTGACATCCGTCTGAAGCGTCCAGAGCCGTCGCAGCCGTGGCGCGGCGTCGGCGAGGAATGGGCCGTCGACGAGGTCGAGGTGCGACCGATGACCGGGGCTGTGCGGGTCACCGTCAAGGGCACCGTCACCACGAAGGTGCCGTTCCGCCCGAGCGATCAGATCACCACCTCGCCGCAGTCGATCGTCTACACGATCCATGGCAACGGACAGGTCGACGTCCTGTCGACGTTCGCGCCGGTGACGGGCACGCCCAATGCTCAGGTGATCGGCACCACGCTCGGACTCCGCGAAGAGCTCGACACCATCCACTGGTACGGTCGCGGACCGCTGGAGTCGACCGCCGATCGTCGCTCCTCCGCTTTCTTCGGGCGGTACTCCGGCACCGTCGCGGATCAGGTCACTCGCTACAGCCGCCCCCAGGACTCGGCTAACAAAGCGGATACCCGCTGGGCGGCGGTCGTGGATCATGACGGTGCCGGTGTGCTGTTCGTCGCCGGCGGAACCATGTTCTTCAACGCCCAGCCCCACAGTCCGGCTGAGCTCGCGGACCGCCGCCACTGGCACGACGTCCCGATCTCGCATCGCACCGTGGTCCGCGTCGATGCTGCGCAGGAAGGCATGCAGGGCGGCAACTGGGACGTCATGACGCGCCCCGACAAGTACAGCAACGCACCGGCCAAGGGCCCGTATCAGCATCTCTACCGGATGCTGCCGCTGCGTGCAGGTGAAGATCCCGGCGAGGCGGCGAGGGCCTTCGTCGAGACCGAGCTGCCTTATTCGCCTGCTGTCGCCCCACAGCCGAGCCCGGTGGCCGACGCGTAGACAGAACGGCAGAGAACCTCTGGCGGATCGCCTCAGCGGAGGCGGTTCGCCAGAGGCGCATCCAGGGTGGGATGACTATGGGTGCCGCAGGCGGAGCGTGCGCGCCGCAGGCTCGTCCGGCAGCTCGACGACGAGTTCGCCTGCGGGGGCATGCCACATCACCCGGGTGGGAAGGTTCTTCGGGAACACGATCTCCACATCGAGTTCGCGCCCCACGTGCCGTGCCAGCGGGATCCTCACGGTGGTGGGACCGGAACGGCGCCAGACGGTGAGCAGCTCGCCCGCGTCGTCGCGCATGCCCAGGGCGACGACGGGATCGTGCCAGCCGGGCAGGCCCAGGGGCCAGAACGGCACGGCCGCCGGAAGTCTGTCACGCGTCTCGCGGTACGCGGCCAGCCCTGCCCGGACCAGCTCCATCTGCGGTGACGAGAGAAGGTCGAGGCGACCACCGAGATGCACGCGTCCCAACAGCGTGCTCGCGAGCGAGAACGCGATCCTCTCGGCCGACCAGGACGGGTCGGGGTAGGCCCACACGGCGCCCTGCTCAGGAGTCACCGCCGTGGGTGCAGCCGCCGCTATCGACGCGGTGAACAGCGGATCCTGGTTGTCGCTCGTCGACTGGACGGGGTGCACCGCGAGGGTCGCCGCATCCATCCGCTGTCCGCCGCTCGCACAGTTCTCGATGACGAGTCCCGGGTGACGGTCCATGAGGTCGCGCACCCAGTCCAGCAGCGCCCGCTGGTGGCCCAGCTGCCCGTCACCGGGACTGTCGGCATCCACGTCGGTGCCCTGCGTGACGTCCATGTTGTAGTCGAACTTCAGGTATCCGAGATCCAGACCGACGACGAGTCGTTCGACCGCGCCGTCGACATGGGCGAGTGCGGCCGGATGCCGGAAGTCCAGCTGCAGTCGGCCGGACTCGATGACCGGCTTCCCGTCCCGCTGGAAGAAGGCCTCCGGGGGCAGGGTGTGCGCCACCGGGCTCGAGACCGAGACGACCTCGGGTTCGAGCCAGAGCCCCGCGATCATCCCGGCGTCCCGCATCCGGTTCGTCATCGCGCGGAGGCCTTCGGGGAATCGGCGCAGCGACGGCTCCCACGAGCCGAGGTCGTTCCACCACGTCGCCCCGTCTGTGTACCAGCCCGAGTCCATGCAGTAGATCTCCGCGCCGGCTCGCTCGGCGGCGTCGATGAACGGCGGGATGTTCTCGCTCGTGGGATCTCCCATCAGAGCGTTCATGTAGTCGTTCACGATCACCGGCAGCGCGTCGTTGTCCGGGTGGGGGCGACGCACGCGGCGCCTGGCGCGGGTGAGCGCGCCGAACAGCTCATCGTCATCGCCCGCGAGGACGAGGGTCGTCGGGACGGAGCAGAACCGCTCGCCGGGCGAGAGCCGCCGCATCCACGCCGAGCTCTGGTCCGTCGGTCCGCTCGTCACGAGGTACAGCGCACCGGCCTGGTCTCCGAGCTCCCAGCGCCATGCGCCGTTGTGCTCGACCTGCCACAGCAGGGATCGCGGCTGATCTCCGGCCCGCAGGACGCCCATCGGCAGATGACCGCCGGTCGACCAGCTTCCGCGCTGTCCGATGGCGAACGACGCGCGGGAGCTGGTGATGCCCCACGAGTCCAGTCCCGCGTCGTCGAGTCCGAGCTCGGCCGGGGTGCGACGCTGCCAGACCATCTCGCGGAACCACGTGTTGTGCGCGAATCCGACCTCGTGATCGAGCCACCAGTGCGCGCCCGGCGACGAGATGCCGCCGAGCGCGACGGAGGAGACTGCGCGGAGCTCGACGGCATCCGTTCCCGCGCAGACCTCGGTCTCGCATCGGACGACGGGAAGGTCAGGCCAGCTCGACCAGCGCGAGATCACGACGATCTGCGTCACCGGGTCCTGCGCGGTCACCTCGAGATGAGCCATCCCGTCCTGGTGCCAGTCCCGGTGGTCGACGAAGCGCAGCCGGCGTCCCACAGCGCTGCCCATGAGGCGTTCCGACGACGAGAAGCCCGAGCCCTCCCCGCCGAGGTGGATCTCGGCGATCGGCAGAGCGGATGCGGGTTCGGGGACGCTCTCGTCGCCGACCCGCGTGAACCGCTGGACCATCGGCGGCCTGTCAGCGGATGACGAGATGTCGAGTTCGATGGCACCGGGGCGCCAGGTGATGAGTTCACCTACGCTCACCCCTTGACTGCCCCGATCAGGATCCCCTTGTTGAAGAAGCGGGCCACGAACGGGTACACGAGCATCACGGGCACCGTCGAGATGACGATGAGCGAGTACTTCATCAGGTCGGCGAGCTGCTGCCGCTCCATGGCTGCGGCCGCGTCCAGCCCGGGGGCCGCCTGGTTGAGGATCAGCACGTTGCGGAGCACCAGCTGAAGGGGGAAGAGATCCGGGTTGCGCAGATAGAGCAACGCGTCGAAGTAGGAGTTCCACTGGAAGATGGCGTACATGAGCGCGATCACCGCGAGGAGCGGCTTGGACAGCGGCAGCACGGTCGAGAAGAGGAAGCGCAGATCGCTCGCGCCGTCCAGCTGAGCCGCTTCGTAGAGCTCGTCGGGGATCGATGACCGGAAGAACGCGACAGCGATGATCACCTGCCAGACGCCGATCGCCTGCGGGAGGATGATCGCCCACCGGGTGTCGAGGAGACCGAGGTTCTGGACGACGAGATACATCGGGATGATGCCGCCGGCGAAGAGCATCGTGAACACCACGAAGACCGTGATGCCGCGTCGGCCCCAGAAGTCCTGTCGTGACAGCGGATAGGCGATCGCGACCGTGAGCACGAGGCTGATCGCCGTACCGGCGATCGTGTAGAACAGGGAGTTGCCGAATCCGGTGAGGATCGAACTGTCGCTGAGCGCCCGCTGGTAGCCCTCGAGGGTGAAGTCGATCGGCCAGAACGTGACCCGACCCGATGACACCGCGAGCGGATCGCTGAAGGAGCTGGCGACGATGTAGACGAGCGGCAGCAGCACGACGAGCAGGAAGGTCGTGAGCAGGATGTAGACGCCGGCCATGAACCACCGGTCGACCACCGGCTCCTTTATGCGCGTGGGCTTCAGCCCTCCTCGCGGCTCCGGGAGTCGTGATCTTTTCTTGCCGGGGGCTTCTTTCAGCATCGAGCTCACCACAGTCCGTTTCCCGTCAGTCGTTTCACGATCGCGTTCACGCCGAGCAGCAGCCCGAGGTTGATGACTCCGTTGAACAATCCGATCGCCGCGGCCTGGCTGAAGTCGGCGCTGAGCAGGCCGACCTTGTACGTGTACGTCGCGATGATCTCCGACTGCGAGATGTTGAGGCTGTTCTGCAGCAGGTACGCCTTCTCGAAGCCGATCGCCATGACGTTGCCGACGCCGAGGACGAGGACGATCATCGCGGTGGGCAGAATGCCCGGCAGATCGACATTGCGGATCTTCTGCCAGCGGCTCGCGCCGTCGACTCGCGCAGCTTCGTAGAGGGTGGGGTCGATCCCCGCCAGCGCGGCCAGATAGATGACGGCGGAGTATCCCATCGTCTGCCAGATATCGCTGAAGACGTAGATGTGCCGGAAGAAGTCCGGGTCGCTCAGGAAGTCGATGGATCCCAGGCCGAAGAACTGCGTCACATGTCCGGCGATGCCCAACCGCGGCGACAAGAAGAGGATGGTCATCGAGACCACCACCACCGTCGAGATGAAATAGGGGGCGTACGTGACCATCTGCACGGTGTTCTTGAAGAACCTCAGGCGGACTTCGTTCAGTGCGAGCGCGAGGATGATCGGGATCGGGAAGCTCGCCAGGACGACGTAGGCGGAGAGCACGAAGGTGTTGCGGAGCACCGGCCAGAACATCGGATTGTTGAAGAAGCGCTCGAAGTGCTTCGTCCCGGCCCAGTCGCTTCCCCAGACGCCGTCGACGACGTTGTAGTCCTTGAACGCGATGATGGCGTTCGCCATCGGGATGTACTTGAAGATGACGAAGTAGGCGATCGGGACCAGTATCAGCAGATAGAGCTGCCAATGTCGACGCCAGCTGCGCTTCAGGCCACGCAACCCGCGGGGGTTGCCCCGGTCCCGGAGTCTGCGGGTGACGCCGCCGACATCCAGGCCGACACCGGGCGGGCTCACCACGCGGACCTCGCGAGTCTGAGGGACGAGTTCGTAGGAGGGGGAGTGGAACCGGCGATCAACCTGGGGCGGGTGTTCATCAGGTCTCCTCTCTGCTTCGATGCAGGCACACTTCACGATAAACGTCAGATCAATATGTGTCAATCGCTTCGCGGGGTCGAGTGCCAGCCTGTGCCGGGGCGGAGTAAGGTCGAGGCGGCGAAGAACGGTTCTGTGTGCCCGATTTCCTTATTTTTATCGCAAATTCCGTCTGCTCTGTGCCGTGCGGCATCCGCTTCGTTCTCGCCGACGGGCTCCCTGCGGGATCTTGATTCCGAGTCACCGAGTACCAAATTGATTCTATCTTTCGATGAAATCGCATGCCCGGTGCGCGGCACCCCGTGAATCCGGGCTTCGGCGAGCCTCTAGGTCGTACCTATTCCCGTCTTGCCGCATACACTGGCCACGTGAGTGCTGAGACCGAAGACCTTCCGACGGGTTCCCTCTCTCGATCGGATCACGTCATCGACCATGTGAAGCGGATGATCGCCTCGGGCGAGCTGCGAGCGGGGGATCGGCTGCCGATCGAGAAGGAGCTCGCCGCGCAGCTGGGGGTCTCCCGCGGTTCGCTTCGGGAAGCCGTGCGCTCGCTGGCGACGCTCGGCGTGCTCGAGACGCGACAGGGCGACGGCACGTACGTCACGCAGCTCGACGCGAGCTCTCTCCTGAGACACCTCGAGTTCTGGGCGGGCCTGCAGGAGGCGAACCAGTCGGTCGACCTCCTCGCGGTCCGACGCGTGCTCGAGACCGAGTCGGCAGGTCTTGCGGCAGTACGGCTCACCGAGGAGGAGTTCGACGAACTCGAGAGCATCCTCGCCGAAATCGATGCGGGACTGGTCACCGGCCAGCTCGAGCCGGAGTCCTTCATCGACGCCGATGCCGCGTTCCATCGCCGGATCGCCGTCGCCAGCGGCAACGCCGCGCTGGCTGCACTCATCGACAGCCTCATGACTCGCACATTGCGGGGGCGACTGTGGCGCGCGATCACTGAACGGGACTCTCTCGGGGAGGCGCACGCCGACCACCGGGCGATCCTGGCCGCCCTCCGCACACGCGATGCTGAGCGTGCTCGCATCCGCATGGCTGCGCATCTGCTCGGCGTCGAGGTGTTCGCCGCCGATCACCCCGTCAAGAGCGACGAGCCTCCAGCACCGCAGGGCTGAGCGGCCGCGAGCCGACGAGTACTTCTTCGGCCCTCGAATCCACCCAGTAGCTCCCGGTCGGGAACTCGTAGCGCTGGATGCTCTGCTCGAGCATCTCTGCGCTGTAGCCCGGCTTCGAGGGCAGCACGTAGTGCCCGGCGACGACGACTGCGGGATCGACGAAGTGCTCGTGCAGGTGATCGACGTACTCGGTGAGGCGCTTGTCGAGCGATCCGGATACGGCGACGAAGTCGAAGATCGACAGATGCTGCACGAGTTCGCACAGCCCGACACCACCCGCGTGCGGGCACACCGGGACGCCGAATTTGTGAGCCATGAGGTACACGGACAGGATCTCGTTCACGCTGGCCAGGCGGGCCGAGTCCAGCTGGCAGAAGTCGATCGCCTCGGCCTGGAACATCTGCTTGAACAGCACGCGATTCATGCCGTGCTCACCGCTCGCGACCCCGACCGGGCTCACCGCCTTGCGGATCGCGGCGTGCCCGAGAACATCGTCGGGGCTCGTGGGCTCCTCGATCCACAGGGGCCGGAACTCCGCCAGCTCGTTGATCCAGTCGATCGCCTGCGGAACGTCCCAGACCTGATTGGCGTCGATCATGAGCTCGGCGTCCCATCCGACGATCTCGCGGGCCACACGCAGTCGCCGACGGTCCTCCTCGAGGTCGGCGCCGACCTTGAGCTTGAAGTGACGGTAGCCGTCGTCCACCGCCTCCTGCAGGAGTGCGCGCAGCTTGTCGTCGGAGTAGCCGAGCCAGCCGGCGCTTGTCGTGTAGCAGGGGTAGCCCCCGCGGTCGGCCAGCTCAGCGATGCGCTGCTGGCGCAGGGGCGCCGAGGCGCGCAGGAGGTCGAGGGCCTCTGCGCGGGTCAAGGCGTCGGAGAGATACCGCAGATCCGCGGCATCCACGAGCTGCTCCGGGGTCATCTCGACGAGGAGCCGCCACAGCGGCACCTCGGCACGCCGGGCGGCCATGTCCCAGAGGGCGTTCATGACCGCCGCCATCGCAAGATGGACGACGCCCTTCTCGGGCCCGAGCCATCGCAGCTGCGAGTCGGATGCGAGCTCGCGGTAGATCCCGCCGAGGTCGTCCAGCAGCGAGTCCACATCTCGGCCGATCAGCGGCTGGGCGCGCTGCCTGGCCGCCTCGGCGCACAGGTCGTTCCCGCGCCCGATCGTGAAGGTGAAGCCGTGACCGCGCAGGTCGCCGTCGGTTTCCAGGATGACGTAGGCGGCGGAGTAGTCGCCGTCTTTGTTCATCGCGTCGGAGCCGTCGGCCTCAAGCGAAGTGGGGAAGCGTATGTCGTGCACGCGCACGCCGGTGATGACCGCCATCAGTCGTCCCTTCTTGCTGGCGATAGAGCAAACATCATTCGATCTATCCTTGTTTCGCGGAGAGTTTCTCTCCACGGCGAACGGAGCGTCGTCCGAACGCTCGAACCGCGTTCTCATTTGATTTCGTCGATGTTTCGCCGTCTTGGAGCCTTCCGGTTCCCCGCCACCACGAGTGCGACTGCTCCAATGCTAGCGGCATTCGGCCTATAAACATCAGATGTTTACACAATCTCGCCGCGATGCTAGCGTGGCGTCTCGTCGACGGAGAAGGAGACCGGGATGCACCGTGAGGTCTATTCGCAGCCGTGGGAGTACCGGGATCTCACCACGGGAACACCAGGGGATCTCCGCCCGGTGGTCGTCCCTCACGACGCCGTGCTCGCATTGCCGCGCGTCGCGGACCCCCGTCAGATGGCCTCGGGATACTTCCCTGGTGGGAAGTGGGAGTACCGCACCCGAATCTTCGCTCCCGCGCACTGGCGAGACCGGCACGTCGTCCTCGAGTTCGAAGCCGTACACCGCTCAGCCGTGGTCTTCGTGAACGGAGACCTCGCCGGGCGCCAGCCGTCCGGAAGCACTTCTCTCGTGGTGGAGCTCGACGCGTTCCTGCGATACGGCGTCGAGAACGAGGTCGTCGTCGAGACTCGTGCCGACCGCGACGCGCGATGGTACACGGGAGGCGGGATCATCCGACCCGTGCACATCGTCGTGGCTCCCCGGGCGCACATTCCGCTCGACGGCGTCGTGGTGACCACTCCGGAGCACGATGCGGAGTCGTCCCTCGTGCAGATCATGACGACCGTGCGCAATCTCGCACCCGTCCCCGTCGTGCGGTGGCTGGAGACGAGCCTCTCGAGCCCGTCGGGTGACGTGGTCGGCGTGGACAGGGCCAGAGTCAGCGTGCCCGCATGCGGTGAGGCGCAAGTCAGTCAGCGCATTCTGGTGGACGCGCCTCGGCGCTGGTCAGTGGACACCCCGGAGCTGTACCGCGCGACATCGCTTCTCACCTCGGGTGCGGGGGACGAGACCCAGGCGGATCGGAGCGACGTCGTCTTCGGCATCCGCTCACTTCATCTGGACCCCCGACGCGGCCTACGGGTGAACGGTCAGCCGGTGAAGCTGCGCGGCGCCTGCGTGCACGCCGACAACGGGGTCATCGGCGGGGCGACGTTCGACGCCGCAGAGGAGCGTCGGGTCGCGATCCTCAAGTCCGCCGGGTTCAATGCGATCCGCAGCGCCCACCAGCCCATGAGCAGGGCCATGCTGGACGCCTGCGATCGGATCGGGATGCTCGTGATGGACGAGCTCACCGACGTGTGGACGAAGGCGAAGTCGCCCGAGGACGGCTCCGACGCGTTCCTCGACCGCTGGCCGTCAGAACTCGAGGCGATGATCCGCAAGGACAGAAACCATCCCAGCGTCATCATGTACTCGATCGGCAATGAGATCCCCGAGGCGGCGACGCGATCGGGCAGCGAACTGACCAGAGCGATGGCGGCGGCGACCCGCGCGCTGGACCCGACGCGCTACGTGACGGCGGCCGTCAACGGCGCGCTCTTCGTGATGGATGGCGCGGTCGATGTCGATCCCGAGCGGCTGGGCGGCGCGTCGCTGGAGGCGGTGGCCGAGATCAACACCCGCTCGATGAGCCTCGAGGACCGGATGAGCGCTCTGGCTCTCACGGATGCCGTCGCCGAACTCACGGAAGAGGCCTACGGAGCGCTCGACATCGCCGGGATGAACTACCAGGAGGCCCGTTACGTGCTCGATCACGAGCGGTATCCGAATCGGGTCATCGTCGGATCGGAGACCTTCCCGACTCGGATCGACCGTCTGTGGGGACTGGTCCTTGCCAACCCGCACGTCATCGGCGATTTCACGTGGACCGGCTGGGACTATCTCGGCGAGCCGGGCCTGGGACGCATGCACTACCGGGACGGCGAGCCAGGCGGGGGAGCGCTCGGCGCCTACCCCTTCCTCATCTCGTTCGCCGGCGACATCGACATCACGGGCGAACGACGCCCCGCGTCCTACTTTCGTGAGATCGTCTTCGGCCTGCGCTCCGAACCTTTCATCGCTGTGCGGAGACCGCACACCCGCGGCCGTGAGATGAAGGCCGCTCCGTGGTCGTGGACGGACAGCATCCCCTCCTGGACGTGGCCGGATGCCGGCTCGGACCCGCTCGAGGTGGAGGTCTACAGCGACGCGGCAGAGGTCGAGCTGTTCGCCGCAGGATCCTCGCTCGGACGACAGCCCGCTGGCGTCGCGCACGGATACCGCGCGCTGTTCGAGGTGCCGTACGCCCCGGGCAGGTTGGAGGCCCTCGCCGTGCGCGACGGAGTGCCGACCGAGCGGACGGTGCTGCGGACGGCCGGAACCGACCGTCGTCTCGCGCTGAGCGCAGAGCTCTCAGATCAGGATGCCGGGGGCCACCGGCTCGCATTCGTCGTCGTCGAGCTCGTGGACGACGCCGGGGTGCGGGCGACCGATGGCGACCTCGAGGTCGAGGTCGACATCGACGGTCCGGGAGTGCTCCAGGGGTTCGGCAGTGCACGTCCCGAGACCGAGGAGTCGTTCGTGGACTCCCGCCACCGCCTCTATGACGGGCGTGCCCTCGCCGTCATCCGCGCGACCGGGTCGGGCCGCATCGTGGTGACGGCCTCGACGCCGGGCCTGCCGTCCGCGTACGTGGAGGTGCGGGCCGGCTGAGAAGCCGGCCCGCATCAGCGGAGCGTCAGATCCCCGTTCAGCGGCTGGCCCACAGAAGCCCCCTTTCGACGATCGTCCGCACCGGCGGCTCATCCAGCACGTCGAGCTTGTGACCGGCGGTGCAGACGAAGATCCGTCCTGCGCCCCACAGCCGCGTCCACACCACCGGCGTCGTGAACGGGCGATGCCAGGCGTCGAAGTCGCGGTGCACGATCTCGGTCGTCGCCAGGACGTCGTTGTAGGCGTCGGACAGCACCCAGTACTGCTCCGTGTGGAGGCGGAAGTCCTCGACACCCGACACGATCGGGTGATCGCGACGCTCGGGCACGATGTTCACGGTGAAGTCGAGGTAGTTGTCGGACTGCTCGCCCGTCCGTTCCTCCCTCGGCACCGCGGCGTGATGGGCGAACTGCCCGCCGATCAGCTGAAGGTAGTCGGCGCTGTTGCGATACGAATCTGCGATCCCGCCGTGCCATCCGGCAAGACCCGTGCCGGCGACGACGGCAGCGATCAGCCCCGAGAGCTCGTCGTCGGCGATGGTGTTCATGGTGTTCACCTGCACCACGAGGTCGACGGCGGCCATGATCGCGGCGTCGGCGTATACGGCCGTCCCCTCCTCGACTCTGACCTCGAATCCCTCTCCTTCGAGGAAGGGGATCATCGAGTCGGTGGTCTGCACCGGTTCGTGTCCATCCCATCCGCCGCGTACGATGAGGGCCTGTTTCTTCTGTGTCATGATGTGGGCTTTCGTTTCAGTACCCCGCAGCCGGTGCGGCTTCGGGGAGGCGCTCGAGTCTGATGGTGCGCGGTCCGTGCGACAGATC
This sequence comes from Microbacterium natoriense, assembly GCF_030816295.1. Taxonomy (NCBI): domain Bacteria; kingdom Bacillati; phylum Actinomycetota; class Actinomycetes; order Micrococcales; family Microbacteriaceae; genus Microbacterium; species Microbacterium natoriense. The sequence continues at coordinate 1,435,177 of NZ_JAUSXV010000001.1, forward strand.
GACCGACCGGGTGCTCCCCAGACCGCTCACCGAGACGACGTCGCCGTGGCGGGCGGCATCCGAGCCGGGCACGAGCGCGAGCGAGACCGTCGCGCCGTCGGCGTCCCAGGTCAACTGGTCGATCACGATGCCGCCGCGTGCTCGCACGCCGCGGATCGAGCCGGACCGCCACGACGCCGGCAGCGCCGGGAGAACCGTCAACGATCCCGGCTGCGACTGGACCAGCATCTCGATCACGACGGCGGGCAGCCCGCCGCTCGCGTCGACGTTGAAGATCGAGTCGCCATCGTGCGTGGACACGGCATTGGGCCGCCAGAAGTCGCGGGCGAGGGACTCGACGCACCTCAACGCGGCATCCGCATCTCCGAGACGGGCTGCCGCGAGCCCCAGTCCGACCAGACCGAACGCCATCTCCTGGCGGCCGTCGGGCCCGGCCCAGGGCCTCTCGTCTCGCCAGTCCAGCTTCCTGCGGATCGTCTCGAGCGCCGCCGCGCGGAGCTCGGGTGTCTGAGCCACTGGATCCTCCTCGTACCAGAACGGGTACAGCTGCGAGACGTGACGGTGCGCGAGCTGTTCGTCGAAGGCCGGATCCAGCCACTCGGCGAACGTGCCGTCATCCGCGACACGGTACGGCGGAAGTCGATCGGCGAAAGATCTCCATGCGGCGAGGTCGGCGTCCTCGCCCAGCAGATCGGCGATCCGGATGCTGAGGCGAGCGGCGTCCCGGAACGCGGCGACATCCATGGTCGCGTCGACCGCGAGCGGATTGTTGCGGTTGGCCGGAGTGTTCTCGGGTGAGTACGACGGTGCGAGATGGAGGGTGCCCGCGTCGTCCGTGAACGCGACCGATGTCGCGAACGCCATGACGTTCCGGGCGAGCGGCCACGCGTACTCGCGCAGCGTCTCGAGGTCGCCGGTTGCGCAGAACTGATCCCACGCGAGGCGCAGCACCCACGCGCCCCCGGCCATCCAGTAGAGGTGCGGATACGCCGTGGCGAAGTGATTGCTGCGGCCGTGCGAATCGAAGCGGGCGGGGAGCAGCCATCCCTCGGCGCCGAACACCCGCTCTGCGTTCTCGGCGTAATCCTCGAGGTGGCGGAAGATCGCCCGCAGATAGGACGTGAACAGCTCGGGGGTGCCGGATGCGACCAGGGAGGCGACACCGCCGTGCTGCACGTTGCCGTTCTGGGTCCAGTCGCCCGACCACGCCGGCCGTCGGGTTCCCTGCCAGATGCCGACCAGCGTGGGCGGCAGCACGCCGGTGGACGAGATGATCGTGTGCCGACCCGCTGCGAAGGCGAGCTCGAGCGCCGCGAGGACGCCGTCCGGTTCCCCTGCCCGTGCGCTCTCGAGCACGGCGTCGTACGAGACCGAGTCGGCCACGCCGCTGTGCAGATCGAGGGCGGAGGCCGCGAACAAGGACGCGTGCGAGGCCGTCTCGGGCGCAGCCGCACCGACGAGTCCGCCGGACAGCTCTACGCGGATCGGCAGGCTCACGGCCACGCCGGCCGGGATCCGCACTCGCACGCCGCCGTCCGCAGGGTGCGGATCGAGATCGGCGGGTACGTCGACCTCGACCCGCGCACCCGTGGGCTGCCAGGGGCTCGGCGCGTGCTCGCGGACGAACGGGGACAGCTTCTCCGCATCGACGTCCACCTCGATCAGCAGGCGACCGCCCTCGAACACGGGCTCGGAAGGGGCCAGGAAGACGCCGTAGTCCGTGGAGGGGTAGTCTCCGTCGCCCGGCTCGTCGGCGCCGAAATCGAGAGACAGCACGCCCATCACATCCTCGGTGGAGAAGAGCTCGATCGCCAGGCTCCCCGCCGCGCGGTCGGGAACCAGGGCGATGCTGTTCCGTTCGCCGGAAGAGGCGGACCATTCCACCTCGACGCGACCCGTCGTGAAGTCTCCGACCCGGCGGTAGGTCGACTCCTCGATCGGGCCGTCGGGCGCCCATGAGAGCGCCGCGACCGGCACGAACGGGTCGGTCCAGATCAGCCGTCCGTCGTATCCGTCCTCCGCAGCGGTGCGGGAGGTGATCTCCGCCGCGGCATCCGTATCGGCGGCGACGACGGCGGCGCGGACGTCAGCGATCGCCGTGCTGATGCGGGGCGCGGCGATCGCCGAGTTCACGGGCAGGAAGAACTCCTCGTGGCAGACGTGGACGACGTGACGCGCTGGGGTGCCGGACAGCACCGCGCCGAGCGAGCCTGTGCCCGCGACGAGACCGTGCTCCCAATCGAGAGCAGCGGATGAGCTCCAGAACCCGGTTCTGTCGGACACGGCGTGATTCCTTCCCTGCGGACATTGCAACGGCTACGCGATCACAGCCTATCGAGAATCATCGAATGAATTCGCCTTCACGTTACATCCGCAGCTTCTCGCCACGCATCGATCTCGTCCCACAGGGCCTCCGGGATCGGTGCGGATGCGCGCTCGATGCCCTGTTCGGCCTGCGGTCGATCTCGCGCGCCGATCACGACCGACGCGACCGCAGGATGCCGCAGGGGAAACTGGACGGCGGCGTCGGGCAGCGTCACTCCGTGCGTTCGGCAGATCTCGGCGAGACGCATCGCCCGCCTGACGAGATGATCCGGCGTCGTCCGGTAGTCGAACCGCGAGGCCGCGTCGACGTGCGCGCGACTCAGCAGGCCGGAGTTGTACACGCCGGCGGCGACGACAGCGACGCCTCGCTCCTGCGCCAGAGGGAGCAGATCCGCTTCCGCGGAGCGATCCAGCAGCGTGTAGCGGCCGGCGAGCATGACGACGTCGATGTCGCAGCGGCGCACGAACTCCGCCAGCATCGCCGATTGGTTCATGCCCGCGCCGATCGCCCTGACAACGCCCTGATCCCGCAGTTCCACGAGAGCGTCGACCGCCTCTGTGGACGCCTGCTCCCAGTGATCGTCGGGGTCGTGGAGATAGACGACGTCGATCCGGTCCAGCGCGAGTCGCTTCAGGCTCGCTTCAAGAGAGCGCAGGATCCCGTCGCGAGAGAAGTCCCAGACGCGGCGGTGCGTGGCTGCCACCGCGAAGTCGTCGTCGAGACGGTCGGCGTGCTCGGGGGTGGGCTCGAGGAGGCGTCCGACCTTGGTCGACAGGATCCACTCCGAGCGAGGGCGATCGGCCAGAAGTGCACCCACCCGCCGTTCGGACAGTCCGAGTCCGTAGTGGGGCGCGGTGTCGAAGTAGCGCACGCCCGCGTCCCATGCGGCATCCACGGCGGCGGCGCAGTCCTCGTCGCTCGTCGCCCTGTACAGGTTGCCGAACGCGCTGCCGCCGAGACCGAGCCGGGGGAGTGAGAGCCCCGCGGGCGAAAGTCGACCGTTCATGATCCTCCGTTCGCGCTACAGTGAATTCATCATATCTTTCAATGCCGCAGGAGTTGCCATGCGTAGCGTGTCGTACATCGGATCAGGTCGGGTCGAGGTCTCAGAACAGCCGGCGGCTGTCCCCGCCGCGGGAGAGGTGCAGCTGTCCGTGGCGTTCACGGGCCTCTGCGGCACCGACATGCACATCATCCACGGATCCATGGACGCTCGGGTGACGACACCTCTGGTGTTCGGGCACGAGATGAGCGGCATCGTCGAGCAGATCGGGGCGGGTGTCGAGGGATGGTCGGTCGGTGACCGGGTCACGGTCATGCCGCTGCAATGGGACGACAGCTGCCCCGCGTGCCTTGCCGGGCATCGACACATCTGCCAGAACCTCGACTTCGTGGGGATCGACTGGCCGGGTTCTCTGCAGCAGCGCTGGAACGTCAGAGCCGAGTGGCTGATCCGTCTGCCCGACGACATGCCCCTGGACATCGCGGCCCTCGCCGAGCCGACCGCGGTCGCCGTGCACGATGTGCGCCGATCCGAACTCCGCCCAGGCGACAAGGTCGTCGTGATCGGCGGCGGACCGATCGGACTGCTCATCGCGAGCATCGCTCGTCATCTCGGCGCCGAGGTCGTCGTGATCGAGCTCGCGCCCGCCCGGCGTGCGCAGATCGCAGAGCTGGGCTTCGAGACGCTCGATCCGCGCGTGACGAATCAAGACGCCTGGGTGGAGCGATGGACCGGGGGCGCAGGGGCGGATGTCGTCTTCGAGGTCTCCGGTGCGGCCGCCGCGGTGCTGGGAGCGACGTCGCTGGCCAAGGTCCGCGGAACGGTCGTGGTGGTCGCGATCCACCCGACTCCGCGCCCGATAGACCTGCAGCGGGTGTTCTGGCGCGAGCTGCGCCTGCTCGGCGCACGCGTCTACGAGCGTCGCGACTTCGATACGGCAGTCGGACTGCTCGCGGAGGGAGCGATCCCGACAGAGTTGCTGATCACGAAGATCGTCCCGCTCTCGCAGGTGCAGTCGGCGTTCGACGACCTGGAGCAGGGGAATGCGCTGAAGATCCTCGTCGACGTGGGGGCCGGCGAGTGAGCGGCCCGTTCGACCTCACTGGACGGCTCGCCGTCGTGACGGGAGCATCCCGAGGCATCGGCCGCGCGATCGCCGAGTCGCTCGCCGAAGCGGGGGCTGACATCATCGCGGTGAGCGCGTCCATCGACCCGACCCGAAGCGCGGTGGGGGATGCCGTGACCGCACGCGGACGCGCGTTCGAGGCATTTGCCTGCGACTTCGCGGACCCCTCCTCAGTCGCCGCACTCGGCGCCCGGCTCCGGGACCGGCCTGTGGACATCCTCGTCAACAACGCAGGCATGATCCGTCGCGCCCCCGCTGCCGAGCACCCGCTCGAATGGTGGGACGAGGTCATCCAGGTCGATCTGTCGAGCCAGTTCGCCTTCACCCAGGCCCTCGCGCGCGGCATGCTGGAGCGTCGGCGGGGAAAGATCATCTTCACCGCCTCCCTGCTCGCCTTCCAGGGAGGCATCAACGTGCCCGGTTACGCAGCGGCGAAGTCTGCGATCGCCGGCCTCACGAAAGCATTGTCGAACGAGTGGGCGGCACACGGCGTCACCGTCAACGCGATCGCTCCCGGCTATATCGCCACCGACAACACCCAGGCGCTGCAGGACGACCCGGAGCGCTCTCGGGCGATCCTCGAGCGCATCCCGGCAGGGCGATGGGGTGCGGCATCCGACATCGGCGGGGCCGCGGTGTTCCTCGCCGCACCGGCATCCGACTACGTGTCGGGAGTGATCCTGCCGGTCGACGGAGGATGGCTCGGGCGCTGACGTCACCGAGTCCATGTTCGGGGCGCGCCCTGCGGCCCCTGTCCTCGTGATGGAGGACGGCGAGCGGTGGTCAACGTCGGTTCGCGGTTCCCGTCGTCGGGAAGGGCATCGGGAGGCTCCCGCCCTTGTCGATCATCGCGAGCTCGGCACGCGAGGAGACGCCGAGCTTGCGGAACACCGCGTGCAGATGGGCGGCGATCGTCTTCGGCGAGAGATACAACTGAGCGGCGATCTGCTTGTTGGTGAGTCCCTCTGCGACGAGCGCCGAGATCCTCTGCTCCTGTGGTGTGAGCGCCTGGCCGAGGTCGGGGCGCGCACGAGGCGAACGCTCGCCGAGGGACTGCAGGAGGCGACGCGACTGGTCGGCCCAGGCGCGCGCTCCCAAGGCGTCGAGACGTGCGCGCGCCTCCTGCAGCGCCGTCGCCGCGTCCGCGGTTCGGCCGATCCTGCTCAGCCGTTCGCCGCGATCGAGCACCGCGAGTGCCACGAGCAGCGCAGGAGCATTCCGTCCTTCTCGCGTGAGCGCGAGCAAGCGGCGCTCCACATCCTCGTCTGCAGCCAGGATGCTGTCCGAGAACGCGAGTCCCCACGCCAGCAGGTCGCCCTCGACGAGGCTGCCCAGATCACGCATCCGTTCGACGACGACGGCCGCGTCCTCCGCTCGTCCTGACCTGGCCGCGGCGAACACGTAGAACGGCAGCGCGAGCATCGCCCACGATCTATGGTGCGCGGCATCCTCCGGATCGACGACCCGAGAGAAGCGCTGGTCGGCGTCGGCGAACCGTCCGGCAGCGCTGAGACTGATCCCCTCCGCGATGAGGGTCTGGACGAGGAAGGGGTTGTGCGGGAGGGCGAAGGCCGCGGACGGGAATTCACGGGCGAGCGCCGCGCCGTCGAAGCTCCCGCTCATCACTCCCTCTGCGAAGCCCTGCAGGACCGCCGCAGTCAGACCGATGAACGACTCGCCCGTCTCCTCCGAGATCTGGCGCGCCTCCAGCCCGGCCATCAGGGAGCCTCGAAGGTCCCCCATGATGAAGCGGCTGCCGATCAAGCTGGTGAGGGTGATCGCGAGGAGCGACAGCTCGCCCTGCTCACGGAGTTCGTCGGCCACACCCGACAGGACTCTCTCAGCGTCGGTCTGCATGCCGGCGGCGCCCAGCGCGAGACCGAGGAGACGCCTGCGCTCGGTCGAGGCGAGCTCTGACGGATCGATCGCCAGCGCCGCCCGCCGTACCCGGCCCGCGTGCTCCTCCGGACTTCCCCACGACATCAGGAACAGCATCCGCGGGTCTGCGTCTTCGACGCCGTAGCGGGACGCCTGCTCGATGAACCGATGCCAGGGCAGACCCGTCGGCGTCGACCCCCAGAAGTGGAACGCCATGGTGAGGAGGGTGTCGATGGCTCGTTCGACGTCGCCGGCGCGAGCCATGTCGTCGACGATCTCGAGGCCGGTCTCCACCTGGCCGTCTCGCCCGGCGCCGGGGAGCAGATGCCTCACCCACGCCAGTCGCGCGCGGACCGTGTCGTCGGCGTCGCCGGATTCCAGTGGATCGATGATCGCCGAAGCGGCGTCGAGCCGTCCGGCGTCGAGTGCGATCTCCGCGGCGCGCGTGCTGCGCCGCACGCGTGCGGATCTGTCGACGCTCAGATCGGCTGCGCGTTCGAGCGACGAGATCGCGGCAGAGACGTCGCCGGTGCGGCGTGCCCGCTCTGCGCCTTCCTCGAGCGTCGCGGCGAGATGCTCGTCAGGTCCCGTGGAGGCGTTGGCCAGATGCCAGGTCCGCTGGTCGCTTCCGGGGCGCAACGCGGCGGCGATCGCCAGGTGGGCTCTGCTGCGTTGGCCGGGCGTCGCTGCCGACAGCACGGCTGCCCGTACCAGCGGATGCGGGAATCGGATGGTCGAGCCGTCGGAGTGCAGCAGATGCTCGGTGATGATCGCGTCCAGCGCCGTTTGGAGATCGTGCACGCCCGTGAGGCGCGAGGTCGCGTCCAGGATCTCGCTCGCGGCGCCGTCGGCGCTCAATGCCGCCACGTGCAGCAGCGACCGCGCGGCCTCATCGAGATGGTTCACACGAGCGGCGAAAGCGGCGGTGAGCCGTTCTGACAGGGGGAGCGCGTGGTCACCGGGTGCGGCGAGCTCCGGTCGCGTGGCAAGTTCGGTCAATGCGAGCGGATTGCCCCCGGCGTAGGCGAGCACGTCGCGGCGCTGCCGGGGCGTGAGACGGCCGCCTGCGTCGGCGAGCACCTGCAGTGAATCGGAGTCGTCCAGGGGGTGCAGCGCGATATGGACACCGGCCGGGAAGACTCCCGTCGCCTCGGCGGCACGCTCCGCGACGACGAGCGCGATCGATTCGGATGACAGACGGCGTGCGATGAACGCCATCACCTGCTGCGAGCCGGGATCGAGCCACTGCGCGTCGTCGACCGTGATGAGCAGCCCCTCGGCGGATGCGGCGTTCGACAGCACGGTCAGTGCGCCGAGCGCCACCAGGTAGACGCTCGGCGTCTCCCCGTCGGCCTCGCCGAAGGCCTGCCGCAGCGCCTGCTGCTGCGGCGGGGGGAGCTCTGCGATGGAGTGGCGGAACGCGAAGAGGAGCTGGTGCAGCGCAGCGAACGGCAGCTGGGACTCCGCCTCGGCCGCCGTCAACTCGAGCACGCGCACGCCCGCCGCCCTGGCGTGCTCGGCGACGTCCCCGATCAGGGTCGTCTTGCCGATGCCCGCGGGGCCGGTGATGAGGACCGATCCGCCGGAACGGTGAAGGTCCGCGACCAAGCGCTGCAGGGCGCTGACTTCATCGCTGCGGCCGACGATGCGGGGGGACTCAGGCACCAGAACATGATGCACTGCATCGAGCCCGATCGCGTAACCGGCGTCGGGCCGACAAGTTAGGTCATCGATTCCCGTGATCTAGGTACGCCCGGGCGGTCCGCCGAACGCACCCGGCGCATAGCGTCTAAGAGGAGCAGGATCACGGATCCGCTCCTCTCGCAACGGCGCCGCATCAAGCCGTTCGCGGCGGGACACGGCGCCTCGACCATTCGAAAGAGGCAATCATGACCACGCCGACCATCGTCCTCGTCCACGGCGCATTCGCCGACGCCGGCAGTTGGGCGCCGGTGACGCGCCAGCTGCTCGACCAGGGGCACGCGGTTCTCGTTCCTCCTGTTCCGAACCGATCGCTGTCCGGCGACGCGGAGTACATCCGACGCTTCGTCGAGCAGATCGAAGGTCCTGTGCTGCTCGCGGGGCACTCCTACGGCGGCGCCGTCATCACCGTCGCAGGCGCAGACGAGAACGTGGTCGGTCTCGTCTACGTCTCGGGGTACGCGCTCGTCGAGGGCGAGAGCCTCGGCCAACTGCAGGGCGGATTCCCCGACTCCGACCTCGCGGCGAACCTCGTGTATCAGCCGTACACCCTGCCCGATGGCTCGGACGGCACCGACGTGTCCGTGAAGATCGACGCCTTCCCGGCCGTCTTCGCCGCCGGCGTGGACGTTCGCACCGCCGAGGTCTTCGCGGTGTCGCAGCGCCCGCTCTCCGCGCTCGCCTTCGGCGAGGCGGCTTCGGTGGCAGCGTGGCGCACGAAGCCCGCGTGGGGCATCGTCTCGTCCTCCGACCACACCATCAACCCCGAGGTCGAGCGGTTCGGCTATCAGCGCGCAGGCGTGCGCGCCGTCGTCGAGATCGACGCTCCTCACCTCGTCATGCAGACCCACCCCGTCGAGGTCGCGAAGGTCATCACCGACGCGATCGCCGAACTCGACTGACCCTCTCGAACAGGAGACCGCCATGAGCGCCAACCCCCACGACATCGCCCTCGAACCCGCCGCCCAGTCCTTCGTGGAAGCCACCGCGAACCCGCCCTACCTCTACCAGCTCACCCCGGAAGACGGCCGAAAGGCCGTGGACGGGGTGCAGGACGAACCCATCTGGAAGCCGCAGGTCGACGAGGAGTGGATCACGGTCGACGGTGGCCCCACCGGGACCGTTCCCGTACGTATCGTCCGACCCGCGGGCGCAGAAGGCGCCCTCCCCGTCATCCTGTACACGCACGGCGCAGGCTGGGTCTTCGGAGACGCGCACACGCACGACCGGCTGGTGAGGGACCTCGCGGTCGGCACGGGAGCGGCGGTCGTGTTCCCGGAGTACGACCGAGCCCCTGAAGCGCAATACCCCACGCAGAACGAGCAGTCCTACGCCGTCGCGCGCTGGGTCGCGAACGACGGCTCGCAGAAGGGTCTCGACGGAAGTCGCCTCGTCGTCGCGGGCGACTCGGTGGGCGGCAACATGGCCACGGTGCTCACGATCATGGCCGCGCAGCGAGGAGATGTGGTGTTCCGCGCCCAGGCGCTGTTCTACCCCGTCACGGACGCTTCTTTCGACACCGCGTCATACGAGGAGTTCGCCGAAGGCTATTTCCTGACGCTCGAAGGCATGAAGTGGTTCTGGGATCAGTACACCACCGATGCCGCGGAACGAGCAGAGATCACGGCATCCCCGCTTCGTGCGACGATCGAGCAGCTCGCCGGTCTTCCGCAGGCCCTGGTCATCACGGGCGAGGCCGACGTGCTCCGGGACGAAGGCGAGGCGTACGCGGCCAAGCTGCGCCGAGCCGGGGTCCCGGTCACCGCCGTCCGCTATCAGGGCATCGTCCACGACTTCGTGATGGTGAACTCGATGCACGACACCCACGCGGCGAAGTCCGCGATCGCGCAGGCTGTCGCCTTCCTCAAGGCGGCGCTCGAGAACTGAGGCGAACGTCGCAGGCGCGGTCCCGACGGCCGGGGCCGCGCTGTGGGCAGGGGTCGCGAGCGTCTCGCGGCCCCTGCATCACGACCTTCGGGCGCGCGCCTGCATGATTCCCCGCTGTGAGGTGGCGAATCCGGCGAGGAGCTCGCGCAGGTGCTCGGCCGACGCGGCCGCTCCGAACACGTCGGTGCCGGGCTCGAGCATCGCGCCCGCAGCGAGGCGACCCGCCACGACCGGGTCGAAGCCCAGGTCGTCCACGATCCCGGCGACCGTCTCGACATCGGCCGGATCGTCGCCGGCGATCGCGATCGCCTTCCTGCCGGGCGCTCCGGGAGTGCGGGCCTCCTCCTCCAGGTCGCGGGCGCTCATGTGGTTGAACGCTTTCACGACTCGCGCTCGGCCGAGGAACTTCTGCACGGTCTCACTCGTCGAGGTGCGCAGGTCCGCGAGATCTGGTCGAAGGCCGTCGAGTTCCCACCAGTGGTTCATCGCGTCGATCACGAGTCGGCCCTGCAGCTGCGCCACAGGGAGCTCCCGATACCGCCCCAGCGGTATCGCGAGGATCACAGCATCCGATTCCTGCGCGACGTCGCCCGCCCACTGCGCCGTCGCGGTCGTCGCGAGAGCACCCGCACCGACCCGGGAGGGATCACCCGATCCGGCGATGCGCACGCGATATCCCGCAGAGACCGCGAGGCGCGCGAGCACCGTGCCCACGCGCCCCGCGCCGAGAATCCCGAGCGATGCAGGCCGTCGGTCGTCCATCCGGACAGCGTAGTCGCCGTCGGGCGTCGCGCCTTCCGTCGTCGCTCAGCCCGGAGAAACGGGATGCCGGTGGTACCGGGGCCGCGCCCGAGCCGACCTGTTGCCGTCAGGCGGATGCGGCGAGGGGCGGCAGGTGAGGGATCTTGATCGGCGCGGCGGACCGGCTCGGCGGGTTGTGGAACCGCTGCACGTCGCCGAGAACCTCCTCGGCAGACATGTAGTAGCTCGCCAGCGGCAGGTCACGCAACCAGAGGACCTCGTATTCCACGGCATCCAGCTTGTAGATGCACGCGACGGTCCTGCGCGCATCGTGCGGGCCGTACTTGTGGTCGAGGATCAGCCACTCGGTGTCTGTGACCTTCCGGAGTTGGAACCGGGGATCGGGCATCGCAGACATCTCAACACTCCCATCGGTCGTAGCCAGAGTCGGCCGGCCGGAGGAGCGCACCGCGTCCGAGCGGGAGAACGTCACCGCCGGTCGACGGGCGTCCTCTGCCCGCCAGAGTTTCACCAGCATTATAAGAAGAAGAGCGGCGATGTTCAACGGAGCGCGGAGGGTTCATCCCGCCATCTCCTGCAGGCGGGTGAGCAGCTCCTCGCTGGTGTGCGTCTCCTGGTCGAGGTTGGCCCGCAGGAGCGCTGCGGCTTCTGCATGCACGGGGGTGACGGCGGTGATGAGGCTCTGATAGGCCGAGATCTCGTAGTGCTCATTGCCCAGGGCGCACGACAGCGCCACCTGGTCGTGAAGCGAGGCGGCCGACCGGTTGAGGAGCGACTGAGCCTGCTTGGAGATCCCCTTCGTGCTGGGCGACGGCGCCGTCGACTCCGGCAGTTCGAGGAGGGTGAAGACACGACGGAGGTTCTCGATCTGCTCCTTCGTCTCGTCCTGATGATGGCGGAAGAGCTTCTTGATGTCGGCGGATCGTGCGGCCCCGGCCAGCTCCTTGAGCGCGGCCAGAGAATCGTCTTCCATCGTCAGCGCCGTGCGGAGCTGGAATCGCAGGAGGTCCTGAGGAGATTCGAGAGTCGTCTGCGGCATTTCGCTTCCCTTCGTCGATGCGGCGACCCCACGTTATGAGGTGCGCCGGTCGTCCCCGAAGGGGCTTGATCTTCGTGCTCGCGGAAGCTAGAGGACCGCTATGGTTGCGTTATGGCCACTCTGCACTACGGCGCTGCGCACGTCCCGATCCACATCGAGGATCGTGCTCTCGCACACCTCAAAGTCGTCATCGCCACGAAGCTCCGCCGCCAGGAGAGCTTCACGCTGTCGTGGAAGCACCCGGTGGGCGAGCCCGGCGGGCGGTCGACCATCTGGATCCACCCGTCGATCCCGCTGCGTTTCACGTTCGACGAGCCGGAGCCGCCCAAGCTCAACGCGAAGTGGATCGAAGATCTCATGCACTCGGTGAACTCGACCGGGGGCATCATGCTCGTCGACGAAGTTCTCGATACGCCCCAGGAGTAGCTGACGCATCTGCGGTCATCCGCCTGAGTTTCCCGCAAGGCTCCTCTGCTCGATGAGCGGGCACGTGAACACGTCGCGCTCGCCGAGTCCCACCCGATTGATGTAGCGGACCACGATCGCGTAGGACGCGAACAGTCCGACCTGCGTGTACCGCACATCGTGCTCGTCGCAGTACGCCGCGACCACGGGTGCCGCCTTGCGCAGCTGCGGGCGCGGCATCGACGGGAACAGATGATGCTCGACCTGGTAGTTCAGGCCGCCCATCGCGACATCGAGGAACCTGCTTCCTCGGATGTTCCTGCTCATCAGCACCTGGCGGCGCAGGAAGTCCAGGGTCATGTCACGTGGCACGACGGGCATTCCCTTGTGGTTCGGTGCGAAGGCGATGCCCATGTAGAACCCGAAGAGTCCCAGCTGCACGGCGAGGAACACGAACGCGATGCCTGGCGAGAGCACGATGAACACCAGCACCAGATAGCCGATCATGCGGATGCTGAGGAACACGATCTCCGCCCACCGGCGCTCGAGCCGCCCTTTCGCGACCACGCGACGCACGCTCGATGCGTGCAGCGAGAGGCCCTCGAAGAGGAGGATGGGGAAGAACAGGAGCCCCTGATGCGCCCGCAGCCAGGCGACCGGCGGGCTGTGACGCCGTGCCGCCGTCTCTGCGGTGACCGCGATGACGGGGAGCTCGATGTCCGGATCGGATCCGAGCTTGTTCGGATTCGCGTGGTGACGGGTGTGCTTGTGCTGCCACCATCCGTAGCTCATGCCGACCAGGAGATCGCCCAAGACGAGGCTGATCCAGTCGTTCCAGCGCCCCGAGACGAAGATCTGCCGATGGGCGGCGTCGTGTCCGAGGAACGCGATCTGCGTGAAGACGATCGCGAGGACGGCCGCGGTGAACAGCTGCCACCACGTGTCGCCGATCCACACGAAGGCGATGAGGCAGACGGCCACCGCGAGCGGAGCCGCGATGAGTTTGGTCCAGTAGTAGCCGTAGCGACGACGCAGCAGACCGAGTCCGCGGATCTGCTGCGCCAGTTCGGTGAAAGCGCTGTTCGCGCGGACCGCGTCGTCGCGCGGGCGGGTGTGCACGGTCGGACGGATGCCGCCCATGATGACCTCTTCTCCGGCGTCGCCCTACGCGAGGACGGCACCTCCTTCTTCGACCCAGTCGTCGATGCGCGCGTCGTCGTCAGGGAGACCCGATGCGCGGCGGGGGATGAACGCCACCGATTCGGCGAGAGCGGCCACAGCGGCCGCCCGGTGCTGCTCCCGATCGGAGGCGTCCTGGAAGAGATGGGCCACGATCGCGCGCTCCTCCAGGAGGGTGGCGCTGATCTCGGCGAGTCTTTCCGCGATGACGGCGGCGAGGCCGTCACGAAGCTCCTCGAGGTTTGTGTTCGCGATCTCGAGCCTGCGATCCGCGACGTGCAGCTCGACCGTCGGGAACCCGTTCGCGGACAGGTGGGCGCGCATTTCGCTGCCCTGGATCGCGGCGACCTCGTCGCGATCGGTCTTGCGCGTGAACACCGCTTCCACGGTGTAACGGTCCGGTGCGTCGTCGGTCATCAATGTCGCCGGAAGCGAGCCGATGAGGACGGATTCCAGACCCAGCAGTTCGGGGCTCAGCCCCGCGATCTTCAATTGTGCGTTCATGTGCTGACGTTACGCCGCCAAGCTGGGTGTGCTCACAGCCGCGCTCGTCACTCGACCCCGAGAGATCCGAGGATGACCTCGATCGTGGCCTCCGCCGCGTCCTGCCACGGGACGCCGTCGAGCAGGTCTGCCGTGGCGAGGGCTGCGACACCGTGCACGGATGCGAAGATCACGAGCGCGCGCCGCTCCGCGTCTCCTTCGGGAATCTCACCCGCCGCCTGAGCTGCGGCGACGAACGCTACGACCATCGACATGCTGGCCCTGCTCCGTTCGCGCAGCTCGCCCGAAGCATCGAATTGATGCTTCGCCTTGTACATCACCTCGAGGATCGCCGGGTGCGCGACCGCGAAGCCGATGTACGCGAGACCCGCGGCGCGCAGCCGCTCGCCGAACGGGGCAGCCTGCTCCACGGCCGCAGCCAGCGCCTCGTTCATTCGTGTGAATCCGGCCACCGCGACCGCGTCGAGGAGGGCGGTGCGGTCGCTGAAATGGCGTGCGGATGCGCCGTGACTCACGCCCACGTCGCGTGCGAGCTGACGCAGCGACAGCGCGTCGACGCCCCCGGCGTCGATCGACTCCCAGGCGCGGTCGAGGAGCGCCTCTCGAAGGTTGCCGTGATGGTACGAGCGTTCGGTCACACTTGAACCCTATCGATCTAAGTAGACATTGACAACAATGCTGTCAGTGTCTACATTTGCGATCATGACCATTCACCACACCGGAACCACCGCCCTCGTCACCGGCGCCAGCTCGGGCCTCGGCGCCGAGTTCGCCACCCAGCTCGCCCGCCGCGGCGCCGACCTCGTGCTCGTGGCCCGGCGCGAAGACCGCTTGAAGGATCTCGCCGCCCGCCTGGAGCGGGAGCACGGGGTGCGGGCGACCGTGATCGCCCTCGATCTCGCCGACGCCGGCGCCCCGGCACGTCTTCGCGCCGCGCTCGACGAGCGAGGCATCCGCATCCAGACGCTGATCAACAACGCCGGCTTCGGAGCGAAGGGGGACTTCGTCGAGGCGGACGCTGCGCGTATGGCCGAGATGGTGCAGGTCAACGTGGCCTCGCTCGTCGGGATCACGCGCGAGTTCCTCCCCGAGCTGACTCGCGACGGCCGGGGCGCCCTCGTCAACGTGGCGAGCGTCGCGGCCTATCAGCCGTGCCCCGGCATGGCGGTGTACGGCGCATCCAAGGCCTTCGTGCTGAGCTTCACCGAGTCGATCGCGCATGAGACACGCTCGTCCGGTCTGCGCGTGCTCGCCCTGAGCCCCGGAGCGACCCGCACGGAGTTCTTCGATGTCGTCGGCACAGAGGCCGCAGCGGTGGGCCGCTTCCAGTCCGCGACCGACGTGGTCGCGCAGGCGATGGCAGCGCTCGATCGTCGGCGCACACCCGCGAGCATCGTGTCGGGTGCCGCGAACGCCGTGACGAGCAAGCTCGTCGGCCTCATGCCGCGTCGCATGACTCTCGCGATCAGCGGCCGGTTGCTGGCCGAGTCGGCGTGATGACGCGCTCCGAGGCCGTGCTACTCTCGTCCCGACCACACGGGTGCCCGAGCACGGGCTGAGATCTGGCTGATGCTGCCTGCGACCGTCGAACCTGTCCGGGTAATGCCGGCGTAGGAAGTAGGAGTCCTGTGAGCACGCTCTCCCGCGTGCGCGAACTCGCGCACCATCACGACGAAGAACACGGCATCTTCGTGCCCGTCACCCGCATCCCGCTGTCTGATTCACCGGGCGGAACCACCAACCCTCCAGTGGACGTGTACCGCACCGAGGGGCCGGCCTGCGAGCCGGAGGACGGCCTGCCGTCGCTGCGCGAGACGTGGATAGTTGAACGGGGTGACACAGGGCAGTACGAAGGGCGCGCTCGCGATCTGAACGACGACGGACGAGGGGCGGCGCGGCGTGGAGCTGCGTCAGACGAATGGCGCGGCACCCGCCGCCCGCCTCGGCGCAGCCTGAACGGCCGTACGGTCACCCAGATGCACTACGCGCGCCGTGGCCTGATCACGCCCGAGATGCGATTCGTCGCTCTCCGTGAGGGCTGCGACGTCGAGCTCGTGCGCGCGGAACTCGCCGCCGGGCGGGCGATAATCCCCGCGAACATCAATCACCCGGAATCGGAGCCGATGATCATCGGTCGCGCCTTCCTCGTGAAGATCAACGCGAACATCGGCAACTCGGCTGTGACGAGCTCGATCGCCGAGGAGGTCGACAAGCTGCGCTGGGCGACGAAGTGGGGTGCCGACACCGTCATGGACCTGTCCACCGGAGACGACATCCACACCACCCGCGAATGGATTCTGCGCAATTCGCCGGTGCCGATCGGCACAGTGCCGATCTACCAGGCGCTCGAGAAGGTCGACGGCAAGGCGCACGAGCTGAGCTGGGAGATCTTCCGCGACACGATCATCGAGCAGTGCGAGCAGGGCGTCGACTACATGACGATCCATGCCGGGGTGCTGCTGCGCTACGTGCCCTTGACCGCGAACCGGGTGACCGGCATCGTCTCGCGCGGCGGGTCGATCATGGCCGACTGGTGCCTCGCGCATCATCAGGAGAACTTCCTGTATACGCACTTCGATGAGCTGTGCGAGATCTTCGCGCGCTACGACGTCGCGTTCTCGCTCGGAGACGGGCTGCGGCCGGGATCGATCGCCGACGCCAACGACGCGGCGCAGTTCGCCGAGCTCGACACGCTCGCCGAGCTCACGGCGCGAGCGTGGGCGTTCGAGGTCCAGGTGATGGTCGAGGGGCCGGGACACGTGCCCTTCCACCTCGTGCGCGAAAACGTCGAACGTCAGCAGGAACTCTGCCATGGCGCGCCGTTCTACACCCTTGGACCGCTCGTCACAGATGTCGCGCCAGGCTACGACCACATCACGTCGGCGATCGGGGCGACCGAGATCGCTCGCTACGGCACCGCCATGCTCTGCTATGTCACGCCGAAGGAGCATCTGGGACTGCCGAACAAAGACGACGTGAAGACCGGCGTGATCACCTACAAGATCGCGGCCCACGCCGCCGACCTCGCGAAAGGTCACGCGGGCGCACGCGACCGCGACGATGCTCTGTCGAGGGCGCGGTTCGAGTTCCGCTGGCGCGACCAGTTCGCGCTGTCGCTCGATCCCGAGACGGCCGAGGCCTTCCACGACGAGACGCTGCCTGCAGAGCCGGCGAAGACCGCGCACTTCTGCTCGATGTGCGGTCCGAAGTTCTGCTCGATGCGCATCTCACAGGACATCCGCGACCGCTTCGGCGGCGTCGACGAGCAGACGGCGATCGCCGGCATGCAGCAGCAGGCGGACGCGTTCCGGGAAGCGGGCGGAACCGTGTACCTCCCGGCGCCCGCCTTGCGCGAATGACGCGGCGGCGCGCATGCCAGGATGAGCGGATGCCGCAGCATCCGCTCTCCACGCCTCCACCCGTGCTCGGGCCGGTGGTCGACGGGCAGACGCGGTGCGTCCACTACCGCACGGAGCTCGACATCGTCGCGATCCGCTTCGCGTGCTGCGGCGACTACTATCCGTGCCATCTGTGTCACGCCGAGGTCGCCGGACATGACAGCTCCCCCTGGCCGATCGAGGCGAGGAGCGCGCGCGCCGTGCTGTGCGGCGTGTGCGGCGACGAACTGTCCATCGCCGAGTACCTCGAGGTCACCGCCTGCCCGTCGTGCGCGTCGAGCTTCAACCCCGGCTGCGCACTGCATGCGCACCTCTACTTCGAGGTGGAGCCGTCTTCGCGAGAAGGCGCCTTGCCCGTCGTGACGACTGTCTCGGCCGCGAGGTCTCCCACAGCGCCTTCGTCGTCGACGTAGTACACCTCGAGCGTGTGCTCGCCCTCGGGCAGCGCGAGATCGAAGTCGACCGCCTCGTCCGACGCTGTTCCGATCGTCTGATCGTCGACGACGAGTGCGACCTCGGTCTCATCCGCGCCCCACACCGCCACGCTGATGCTCTCGTCGTCTGCTGTGACGTAGACGATGACCGCGGTCGTCCACCAGGAGGACCCTCGGGCGGACATCATGTCGCCGACGTCTTCCGCAGTGACGTCGCCCTTCTTGTCGTGACCGAACGCGTTGCCTTCGTCGCCGCCAGGATCCTCGTCGTCGTGATCCCGACCGCGGTCGGTCTTCGTGAGGATCGTGACGGTCTTGTCGACCGCGTCTTCGACGGGTTCTTCGACGACCGGCGCGACGGGGGTCGGGTTCGTGGTCGCGGGCGGTGCGACCGGAACGGGAACGGGCGCCGCCGCGACCGGCGCGGGTGCGGTGACCGCCGGCGCGGGCGCCGAAGAGGGAACCGCGGGAGCCGGACGCGCAGGCGCCGACGCAGCCGGGGCGAGTGCGGCCGTCGCATCCGGCTCGGCGACAGGGCGCACGAACAGGCTGCCGCTGATCGACAGTGCGACGGCGGTGGCTGCGGCGACCGGCCAGAGCACGGGGGCGGTGTTCCCTGCCGCGTCGAGGGCCGGTTGCACGTGGGCAGGAAGTCCGGCCCATCCGGCGAGTCCGGTCGCCGCGGCCGCGGCCTGCTCGGTCGGGAACAGGGCGGGAAGGAGCACGAGTCCGGTGCCGCCGGCCAGCAGCGGGCCGAGCGACATCGCGCGCGCCAGATGCCTGGCCTCGCCGGCGGCGGATCTGCAGGTCTCGCACTCGTCGATGTGCGTGGTGACGAAGCGCTCCGACCGCGGCGCGAGGTCGTCGTGCGCGTAGGCTCCGAGCAGCTCGATCACGCGAGCGTGGTCGCTGCCGATCGGTGCGGTGCGCAGGTGCGCGCGGATCCACGCCTTGCGCAGGGCGTCTCGGGCGCGGTAGGTGAGCGCGGCCGCCGAGTTCGGGCGGATGTGCAGGACCTCCGCGATCTCCCGGGGAGGCAGCTGCTCGACCTCGCTGAGCCACAAGGCGTGCTGCCAGCGCTCGGGGAGCGACCCGAACGCCTCGACGACGGCCGCCGAGTTCACCATCGCCTCGACGTCGATCGATCCGATCAGAGATGGCGGATGCTCGGCGTCGTCAAGAGGCATCGTGATCGGCGCTCGTCGAGCATGGCCCATCCAGGTGTTCTTGACGGTCGTGAGCAGGTAGGGACGGAAGCTGCGCTGCGGTCCCTTGCCGCTGCGGAGCTGCCGGAGGATGCTCAGGAAGGCATCGGAGACGACGTCCTCCGGGTCGGGGGGAGATGCGCCGAGGCTCCGGGCGTAGGCGACGGCGACGGGCGAATGCCGGCGCCAGAGCTCGGAGAACGCGTGGCGGTCACCGCTGCGGCTGCGCAGCAGCAGGGCGTTGTCCGACTCCGGGGCGTCGCGTGGTTCGTCCATCAGACCTCAAGGTGAGCGACCGGCTTCGGGTGCCGGTGAGCCGAGAATACCCCAGAGCGGTGACCGCACGTCTGCATGACCCGTGAGAAGAGAAGGCGGGTGGGGCCATGGGAGGAGGCCCCACCCGCGGGCCGCACATGAGGGGAGAGGCGGCCCAGACGTCGATGCGAAGGATTATCCCCAAGAATCGATCTTCGTCACACAAGCAAGACGCGCTCACGAACGGATCATGACGCGGGTTCCGGAAACTTTCTTCGAGATCTTCTCCGCCGGCGGTCAGCCGGTGCTCGTCAGCCACGTCGATGCGGCCGGTCGGTCCCTCTGCCACACGCATGATCCGGCTGTCGCCGGTGGGGCGTAGTCTCACCCCATGCCCTCATTCGGAACCCTGCGGACGCCCGTCGGCGTGATCGGCGTCGTCAGCTCGGGCGCGGCGATCACCCAGGTGACCTGGCGGTCGACGGCGCCGGTCGGAGCGGATGCCGGGCCGGACGCCCTGCTCGATGAGGCGATCGCACAGCTGCGTGAGTACTTCGACGGCGAGAGGCGCGATTTCGACCTGCCGATCGATCTCGGCGCGCAGACCGATGCGACCCGTGCCGTGCTGACGGCGCTGTTCGAGACGGTCGCGTCCGGAGACACCGTCACATACGGAGAACTGGCCGTGCGCAGCGGCACCACGATCCCTGCCCGCGGGATCGGCGCGATCATGGGCGCGAACCCCGTTCCGCTGATCGTTCCCTGCCATCGTGTGGTGGCCGGCGACGGCTTGGGCGGTTACTCGGGCGGCGAGCCGGGGCAGGGGCTCGAGACCAAGCGCTGGCTGCTCGAGCACGAGGGAGCGCTGCCGACTTCTCTGTTCTGAGCATCCGCTGCGAAGAAGAACGTGAAGCGGAATCGCGCGATCGAGGAATACCTGGTGTGAGCACAGACAGTGACATCTTCCGCCGATCCGAGCGGACACCGCAGGCGTTCGCCGAGGTGTTCGACCGGCACGCAACGTCGGTCGAGTCCTTCCTCCGACGAAGGCTCGGACCGGATGCTGCGGAAGACGCCCTCAGCGAGACCTTCCTGATCGCTTTTCGCAGACGCGATTCGTTCGATCGCGCGTGGGACTCCGCTCGGCCCTGGCTGCTCGGGATCGCCACGCGGGTCGCCGCGCGGCACCGGGCGACCGAGGCGCGGCATTGGCGAGCGATCACGGCATCGATGGGCGGCGAGCACACGACCGAGGGCGGCATCGACGAGGCGGGGGTGCGCATGGATGCCGCCGCGGCGATCGCCGCGCTCGCCCCGCGCATCGCCGCGCTGTCGGCGAGAGACCGCGAGACGCTGCTGCTGCTCGCATGGGGCGGACTGAGCCACGAAGAGATCGCCCAGGCGCTCGGAGTGCCCGTCGGCACCGTGTGGTCGCGGCTGAACCGCGTCCGTCGCAAGCTGGCCCCGCCGGGGTCGCAGCTCACACGCCTCACCTGGATCGGAAAGGAGCTGGAAGATGGACGTCTTGGAGCTGGTGCGTGAGATCGAGAACACGCCGGATGACACCGCGGCGACCCGCATCGCCGCCTCACGTCGGACCCTCGTCGCCGCGATGGCGGAGCGACCGCCGCGCCGTGTGCGCCGTGGTTGGGTATGGGGAGGGGCGTTGGGTACGGCATCCGCAGCCGCCGCCGTCGCGACCATCGTGATCGTGGGGACCGTCGCGCCGGTCGTACCGGAGACGGCGTCCGCTGCCGCAGTCGCGGTTCTCAACGACGCCGCGGGAAAAGTGCTGGCGGGGACCGATCCCGTCGTCGGGCCGGGACAGTACCTGAAGGTCAGCGAGACCTACGAGCTGGTGTCGCTGTGGGACGCCGATGCGGATCCGGCGACCTCCGACGAGTACGTCGCAGGATTCAACACCTCGACCTTCGAGAATTCCGAGGGCGCTGTGCGCGCTCGCGGAGTGCGCGACCTGTATGTGCCGAGCGACCGCTCGGGGGACTGGATCCTCGATGACCGGTTCGTGAACGAGGTGCTCGACGTGTACGGCGATCAGGCCGCCCTTCCGGCCTATCAGCGGTTGGTCGAGTCCTACCCCGAGCGCGACGCCGATCCGGGCGGACTGGAGCGGCTGCCGGCGGGGCTGCAGTCGTGGGATCCGGAGACGACGAGCGATGACCAGTTCTTCGATCCGTTCCGCGAGTTCTACGACGAGATGCCACGTGACCCGGATCGGTTGCTCTCCTGGTACCGGCAGCACCTCTCCACATCGGACGACAGCGGCTACCTCTTCAGTTACATCACTCGCGCTCTGGGCACAGACCTCATGCCGGCGGATCTGCGCGTGGCCACGCTGCACGTGCTCGGGCTGCTCGGCGGCGTCGACGTGGCGGGGCAGACGGGCACTGTCACGACTCTCGAGCTGCGCACCCGCCTCGGAGAGGGATCGGATCTCGGCGAGGAGCACGTGCAGCAGGTCGACATCGACACGGACTCCGGTCGCATCGTCGGCTACCGCGATTCGTATCCGACGGGTCGCTCCACGCGCGTCGTTCCGGCTGACATCCCGTGGACGACGTGGTCGATCGAGGTCAGTGTCGTCGACGAGGCGCCGCAGCCGTGATGCGACACGGGGCGGATGCCGCGGCATCCGCCCCGTGTCATCCGCTCCTCGGCACCTGCGAGAATGGAAGTCCCCGCGCCGATTCCGACTTGAGGAGCCCCCGTGCAGTACATCTCGACCCGAGGCGGCATGCAGCCGCTGCCGTACTGCGACACCCTGCTCGAAGGCCTGGCGACCGACGGCGGACTCGCCGTCCCGGAGGTCATGCCGACGGTCGACGGCGAGACCCTCGAGCGCTGGCGAGCACTCACCTACCCGCAGCTCGCGACCGAGGTTCTCGGCCTGTTCGCGACCGACATCCCGCGCGAAGACCTCGCGCGCATGACCGAGGCCGCGTACGCGCCGTTCCCCGAATCGGTCGTCCCACTGCGAGAGATCGACGGCGGCATCACGCTCGTCGGCCTCTCCGAAGGTCCGACGCTGGCGTTCAAGGACATGGCGATGCAGTTCCTCGGGCAGGTCGTCGAGTACGCGCTCGAGCGCAAGGGATCCGTGCTGAACGTCCTCGGGGCGACCTCGGGCGATACCGGCTCCGCGGCCGAGCACGCCCTGCGCGGCAAGGAGCGCATCTCGGTGTTCATGCTCTCGCCGCAGGGCCGCATGAGCGCCTTCCAGCGGGCGCAGATGTTCTCGATCGACGACGAGAACATCCACAACATCGCTGTCGACGGCGTCTTCGACGACTGCCAGAACCTCGTGAAAGAGCTCGCCGGCGACCTCGACTTCAAGCGCACGCAGCACCTCGGCGCCGTGAACTCGATCAACCTCGCGCGCATCACCGCGCAGGTCGTCTACTACTTCTGGGCCTGGCTGCGGGCGACGGATGCCGGCGGCTGGACCGAGCTGAGCATCACCGTGCCGTCCGGCAACTTCGGCAACATCCTGTCGGGCTTCTACGCCAAGCAGATGGGCCTGCCGCTGCGCCGTCTGGTGCTCGCGGCCAACGAGAACAACGTCCTCGACGAGTTCTTCCGCACCGGCATCTACCGCCCGCGCAGCGCCCAGCAGACTCTGGCGACCTCGAGCCCGTCGATGGACATCTCCAAGGCGTCCAACCTCGAGCGCTTCATCTTCGAGCTGGTCGACCGCGACCCGGCTCGTGTCGTCGGCGCCTGGCGCGATCTCGACGAGCAGGGCTTCGTCGACTTCACGGACGAGCTCGCCCGCTTCGAAGAGGAGTTCGGCATCGTCAGCGGCACCTCGACCCACGCCGACCGGCTCGAGACGATCCGCGCGGTGCACGAGGCATCGGATGACATCATCGACCCGCACACGGCCGACGGCGTCAAGGTCGCACGCGAGTACATCGAGTCCGGCGTGCCGATGCTCGTGCTCGAGACCGCGAAGCCCCAGAAGTTCGCCGAGACGATCCGTGAGGCGATCGGCGTCGAGCTCGACTACTCGCCCGAGCTGCGCACCATGCTCGACGCCCCTCAGCAGGTCACCGAACTGCCCGACGATGCGGCCGCACTGCGCGCCTTCATCGAGGAGCACGCGCTGCGCTGACCCCGCGCGCACGTCGCCGAGACCCCCGTTTCGCGCCGAGACCCCCACGTATTCGTGTCGATACGTGGGGGTCTCGGCAGTATCAGGGGGTCTCGGCGTCGTCGAACGGTCGCCGAGGCCAGGTCAGGTCGGGTCGCCGTTGAGCATCCAGTTCACGCCGAAGCGGTCCACGAGCATGCCGAACAGGCCGCCCCAGGGCGCCTCAGCCAGCGGCATCGTCACGGTGGCGCCGTCGGACAGGCCGTCCCACACGGCATGCGTGGCCTCGGCGGAGGTTCCGCTCAGCGAGACCGAGAACCCCTGCGGTGCCACGTACGGCATCGAGCTCGGGGTATCCGACGCCATCAGGACCAAGCCGTCCGGCGTCGTGAGCTGCGCGTGCATGACGAGGTCGCCTTCGCTCGGGTCCTGGATCATGTCGGGGAATTCCGAGAAGACGTTGACGTCGAGATCGCCCCCGAGCACGCCCTGGTAGAACTCCATGGCCTGACGCGCGTTGTCGCGGAAGGAGAGATACGGATTGAGATTGGCCATGTCGGCTCCCGGTGTCGAGTGGATGCACGCGAGGGTTCCAGGCGGGCAGGCCCAGTCTGCGCCGGGTGCGTCGCCCCCGCAAGAGCCTCCGGATCAGCCGGGGAGCGCCTTGACGGCGGCGGTGAGCACCTGAGGAACGGTGGGCACACCCTCAGCGCGGAACACTTCGGCGCCGGCGTCGTCGCGGATCACGACGGTCGGAGTGAAGCGGATGTCCAGCGCCTCTGCGGCATCCGGATCTCGCGCCACGTCGATCTCCGTCACGGTCGCCCCCGGCAGGAACCGCGCCGCATCGGCGAGCACCGCTCGCGTGCGTGAGCACGCCCCGCAGAACGACGAGCTGATCAGGGTGAGTTCCATCGTCGCCTTTCGTGTCCGTGCAGGACTCCGTCTGTTCCAACCGGCCGCGGTCCGCCGATGTTCCCTAGGCCTGCGTGCCGGTCAACGCTCGGTGGGCGCGGTCCGCGGATGCAGGACGCCGGATGCCGCACCGAGAGCCGCACCGACGAGGGTGTCGACGATGCGCTCGAACGCGATGTCGAGCGAGCCGATCGTGCCCGTCGCGGCTCCCGCGAGCAGCAGCACCATCGGCGTGATGAAGACGAGCGCGAGTGCGTAGTGACGCACGACGATGATCTCGATCGTGAACTGAAGGACGCCCAGCAGAAGGGCCAGCAGCAGCCCGGACGGGTGCAGCAGCACCAGCAGCGCGTACACGCCCGCGCCGACGACGGTGCCCAGCATCCGATGCAGCCCGCGCTCGAAAGCGGCCCTGCGTGCGGCGGCCACTCCGATCACGGCGATACCGGAGCCGACGACCCAGTACGTGCGGGTGGGGTCGATCACCAGACCGAGCAGCACACCGATCGCGGCCACCAGCGCGACGCGGAGCAGCAGCATCCGTCCGTCGGGTGTCAGCGTCGGGCCGGGGAACAGCGCACGAAGGGTGCGCGAGGCCCTGTTCCGCACACGAGGCAGCACGAGCGGCGTCAGCGACAGGAGATACGAGAACAGGCATCCTGCGGCGAACGCCGCGACGTACAGTCCACCGCCGATGGCTCCGGAGCCGACGATGTGCGCCGCGAGACCGAAGGTCAGGACGAAGAAGAGCGGGCCAGGGGGTCCGAGTCGGAACCCGAAGGCGAGCGCAGCGCTCGCGATCGCGATGATGACCAGACCGGCGCTCGCGAGCCAGATCGCACTGGACGCGAGAGCGCCGAGCCCGGCCGCGGCGATGAGCGCCGCACCGACGATCGGCAGCACGCGTGCGCGCTCGACCACCGGCAGCGAGCCGTAGTGCAGCACCGTGAACGCGCCGGACGCCGCCAGATATCCGAGTGCAGGCTGGCCCGCGATCGTCATCACGGCGATCGGCACCGAGATGCCGAGCGCCGCCTGCAGCGCGAGCTGCCAGCGCGGACCGCGCGAGGGGGCGAAGGCGAACAGACTCACCCTTCCATCCTCGCAGGCGGGGGATACGATGGCGGGCGTGACCGCACCCCGCCCCGGCATCGCCGAGCGACTCTCGCAGATGATCCGGCTTCCGACCGTGTCGGCCGAGCTCGGTGAGCGAGGCCTCGAGCCTTTCGAGTCGTTCGTCGCGCTGATCGCCGAGCAGTACCCGCTCCTGCACGAGAGCCTGGCGCTCGAGCGGCACACCGAGTTCGGGCTGCTGTTCCGCTGGATGGGAACGGGTGCCGGCGATCCGCTCGTGCTCATGGCGCATTACGACGTCGTCCCGGTCGACGAGAGCGACGAGTGGACTCACCCGCCATTCGCCGGCGTGATCGCCGACGGCGTCGTCCACGGCCGGGGAGCACTCGACGACAAGGGCCCGCTGATCGTCGTGCTCGAGGCAGTCGAGAACCTGCTCGCCGCAGGCTTCACGCCCGCGCGCGACGTCTATCTGAGCTTGGGCGGTAACGAGGAGACCTTCGGCGACGCAGCCGAGGAGATCGCGCGGGTTCTCCGCGAGCGGGGGATCACGCCGTGGCTCGTCGTCGACGAAGGCGGCGCGGTCGTCGAGGCGCCGTTGCCGTTCGTGCCGGGCCGTGCGGCGATGATCGGCGTGGGGGAGAAGGGTGTGATGACGGTGCGGTTGTCGGCGCGCGGCGACGGCGGTCACGCGTCAGCGCCGCCCACTCTGACGGCGGTGCGGCGGATCGCGAGAGCGGTCGACCGACTGGGCCCTCGCACGTTTCGCCCGCGGGCGTCGAAGGCGATCGGTCGGATGCTGACGCAGCTCGCCGCGCAGACGCCGGGTCCCGCACGGCACCTGCTGCGCCTGCTCGGATCAGCGCCGCTGCTCACCGGCCAGGTCTTCGCGGCGCTGGGTGGCGAACCGGCCGCACTCGTGCGGACCACGGTGGCGGCGACCATGCAGTCCGGAGGGACGGCTGCGAACGTGCTGCCGTCCGCAGCATCCGCCACTGTCAACCTGCGCATCGCTCTCGGGGAGACCGCGCAGCAGACCGTGCTGCGGGTCCGCCGTCGCATCCGGGACCCGCTCGTGTCGGTCACCGTCGTCGAGGCGAGCGAACCCTCGCCCGAGTCGCCCACCGACAACGACCAGTTCGCCCTGCTCGCCGAGGCGCTGGCCGTCTCGCATCCGGGCGTCGCACCCGTGCCCTACGTGATGATGGCCGCCACCGATTCTCGGCATTTCCACCGCTTCGCGCCGGCGGTGTACCGCTTCGCACCGCTCGACATGTCGAATGCCCAGCGCGCGTCCATCCACGGAGTCGACGAGAACGTCGAGATCGCGGCGTTGGAGCTAGGAGAGCTGTTCCATCGGACACTCATCGAATCGCTCACCGCCCCGGAACAGGAGCAGCGATGACCCGCACCCGCACTCTCGGCACCCTCGCGACCGTCGTCGGCTTCCTCGCCTTCGTCGAGTTCACCAGCGGCGTGCTGCAGGGCTACTACACCCCCATGCTCACCGACATCGCCCGGCATCTGGGCGTGCACGACGCAGACGTGAACTGGCTCGAAGGCACTCAGCTGATGCTCTCGGCCCTCGTCGTACCCGCCTTCGCCAAGCTCGGCGACATGGTGGGCCACAAGCGGATGCTGCTCATCTCGACGGCGCTGACCGCCGCGGCCGCTCTGGTGCTGCCGTTCACCGACTCGTTCGAGCTGTTCCTCATCGCGTGGGCGCTGATGGGCTTCTACGTCGTGTGGCTGCCGCTGGAGATCGCCCTGATCTGGTCGCGATCTCGGCGCCTGGAGGGGCGCTCGTCGATCACGGCGAAGGCGGCTGGTCTGCTCGTCGCCGCGCTCGAAGGCGGGGCGATCATCGGCGCCCTCGTCGGCGGTGCGCTGATCGACGTGCTGCCGCTGACCGTCGTGCTGCTGGTGCCCGCACTCCTCGTCATCATCTGCTTCTTCGTCGTGCTCCTCGGGGTGAAGGAATCGCCCGAGCCGACCGGCGGCGTGTTCGACACGGTCGGAGTGGTGCTGATCTCGATCGCCCTGCTGTGCTTCACCGGAGGGCTCGCCCTCCTTCGGCTCGAAGGAGGGCTCACGAACCCGTGGTCGTGGGCGGTGGTCGTGCTCGGCGTCGTGCTCGTGGTCCCGTTCGCGCTGTGGGAGCTTCGTCACCCCGATCCGCTCATCGACGTGCGCATGTTCCGCTCGCCGGCGCTCGGTCCGGTCTTCCTCACCGCCGGCCTTTTCGGGGTGAGCGTGCTGGGCGCCCAGGCGCCGCTGTCGACGTTCGCGCGCACCGATCCGTCGGTCTACGGCTATGGTCTCGGCACGACGGGCTTCGCCACCTCGCTCATCATCGGCATCTACCTGATCGCCATGATCGGCGGCGCCCTGCTGTTCCCGATGGTCGCCCGCGCCGTCACCCCGAGACTGACCCTCATGGGCGCATCGGTGCTCGTCGGCGTCGGCTTCCTGATGTTCGTGCCGTTCCATGACGCCTACGCGCAGGTCATCGCGAACATGGTGGTCGTCGGGGTCGGTTCTGGCGCCCTCGTCGCCGCGCTCCCGGCGGCCGCGGCATCTGCGGCTCCGGCGAGCCAGACCGGCGTTGCGACCGGCCTCACGAACTCGGTCAAGACCGTCGGCGGCGCCATCGCGTCGTGCGTCTTCGGCATCGCGCTGTTGCACGGGGTGAGCGGAGCCGCGGCCGAGGGCACCGCAGGATCGTTCGCGGGCTACGTCACGGTATGGGTCGTCTGCGGCGTCACCGCGCTCGCCGCCGCTGCGCTGCTCGTGTTCGTGCCGAAGGAGTCGTTCACCGACCGTGAGGTCGTGGCCGTCTGATCAGTCGCGAGGGTTGTACATGAACTCCAGGCGGATGCCGTTGTCGTCCTCCACGAACGAGGCGTAGTAGCGCTCGCTGAAGCGCGGATACTCCTTGGGATCGCGCACCGCGCTCCAGCCGGCCGCGATCGCGATGTCGTGCATCCTGTCGACGTCGGCACGCGAGTCGACCGCATAAGCGAGATGCTGCCAGCCCACCTTGCCGTGCCGGTGCACGCCGTCCTCCCGGGCCGGGTACAGCAGCACCTCCGGTTCGTCGTCCTTCCGCCAATAGGCGAGGTCTTCGGCGTCGTGCGCGCGGACGTAGCCGAGCGCCTCGAAGACGGGGTGGAACTGAGCGGATGCCGCGGGCACCGACTCGACGCTGATGCCGATGTGATCGAAAGTCGCCATGAGACCAGTCTCGCCCACCGTCGACCCGGGCACGGCTTCGGAGAGCGGATGCGGCGTGCCGCAGCATCCGCTCTCCTCGCGGCACGCCGCTCGCCGTCTCCGAAGCCGTGCTCGGGGGACTCAGTTCCCCTTGACGTTCACCAGCTGGCGCAGCGTGTGCCGGATCGACACGAGGTCACCGGCATCCGCCATCACCTGGTCGATCGGCTTGTACGCCTGCGGGATCTCGTCGATGAAGGCGTCGGTGTCTCGGAACTCGATCCCGACCATCGCCTCACGCAGCTGCTCGTGCGTGAACGTCCGCCGTGCCGCCGACCGCGAGTACTCGCGCCCGGCGCCGTGCGGCGAGGAGTTCAGCGACAGCGGGTTGCCGAGCCCCTCGACCACGTACGACGCGGTTCCCATCGATCCGGGGATCAGCCCCGGTCGACCGGCATCCGCCTGGATCGCTCCCTTACGAGACACCCACACCTGCTTTCCGAAGTGCCTCTCGGACTCGGTGAAGTTGTGATGGCAGTTGATCCGCTCCTGCTCGTCGACCGCGCCTCCGAGGAAGTCCGACACCTGCCGCACGACCCGGTCCATCATCTCCTCCCGGTTCAGCAGCGCGAAGTGCTGCGCCCACCGGAGCTCCCTGATGTACTGCGTGAACTCCGGGGTTCCCTCGACCAGGTAGGCCAGGTCGGGGTCGGGGAGGTCGATCCACCATCGCTTCGCCAGCCGCTGCGCGATGACGATGTGGTGCATGGCGATCTTGTTGCCGACGCCTCGTGAGCCCGAGTGCAGGAACAGCCAGATGCGGCCCAGCTCGTCGGTCGAGATCTCGATGAAGTGGTTCCCCGAGCCGAGCGATCCCAGCTGCAGTCGCCAGTTGCCCGCGTACTTCGCGGGGTCGAACCCGGCCTTCTCGGCGAGGGCCTCGAGCTCGGCGATCCGCGGCTCGGCGGTGGCCACGACCTTGCGGTTGTGGTGACCCGCCGACAGTGGAACGGCGCGTTCGATGGCTTCCCGCAGCGGGGTGAGGTCGCGTCCGTCGAGCGCGTCCTTCGTGAACTGCGTGCGCACGGCGATCATGCCGCAGCCGATGTCGACCCCGACGGCCGCGGGAATGATCGCGCCGAGCGTCGGGATGACCGATCCGACGGTCGCCCCCTTGCCGAGGTGCGCATCCGGCATCAGCGCCAGGTGCGGGTGGATGAACGGCATGCGCGCCGTGGTCTTCGCCTGATCGAGCGTCTTCTCGTCGATCAGCGAAGCCCATGACAGCAGCCGTGCGGAGAGCCTCTCCATGGTTCCTTTCCTTCTCTGCGGTTTCAGTCACAGGTCGGGAACTCATGAAAAAAGCCCCGGACCTGACGGTGCGGGGCAGGGGACAGCGGATGCTGTCACACGGCGCGCGCCGGAGGGTACGACTCGTAGCGGTCATTGCGCTTCTGATCGAAGGCAAGGACCGTGGGAAGCACGCGCATGGCGGTCATTCCGTCGTCTCCTCGGCTGAGTGCTGCGCCGGTCGGCACAGCTTTGCCACGATAGGGGAGGCTGGCTGGCGGTGTCAAGACTCCCGCGGCGGGTTGTATATGAACTCGAGACGGATGCCGTTGTCGTCCTCGACGAACGACGCGTAGTAGCGCTCGTTGAACCTCGGGAAGAGCTTCGGCTCGCGCACGACGGTCCAGCCCGCGCCCACCGCCACGGCATGAAGACGATCGACCTCCTCAGGGGAGTCGATCGAGAAGGCGAGGTGCTGCCAGCCGACGCGGCCGTGCACGTGCGGCCCGGTGCTCTCCTCGAGGGGCGCGAAGATGATGATCTCGGTGTCGTCGCCGTGGTGCCACGAGATCCCGCCCTCCTCCTCGGTGCCGAGCTCGTAGCCCAACGCCGTCAGCACGGGGTGGAACTGGGCGCGGCCGCGCGCGACGTCGGCGACGGTGATGCCCAGATGATCGACGAGTGCCATGCATCCAGTCTCGCGGATGCTGCGGCCGATGCGCGAACCGTCGCCGAGAGCACATGATGTCGCCGAGTGCACGGGATCCGCACGTTGACCGGCCGTGCACTCGACGGGATGCCGTGCACTCGCCGCACCACTGCGCAGATCAGTGTGGGGCGTGGTACTCGGCCTCGCCGCGCTTCCAGTAGCCCTTCACGACGGCGCGCGAGGTGTCGACGTCCCAGCGCTCGAGCAAGGCGCGGCCGGGCTTGACGATCGACTGCTCGGCGGCGATGAACACGAACGGGTCGGCGCCGGCATCCGCTTCGGTGAGCGCGTCGAGGCGTGCGATCAGCGCCGAGCCGGCAGCTGCGCTGCCACGGTGCACCCACTCGATGTCCACGGGGGCGTCGATGTCCACCTGGTGGTCGGCGTCCACCGTCTCGACGAGGATGCGGGCAGGAGAGCCCGTGGGGATCAGGGCGGCGAAGCGCCGGATCGCGGGAATGGCCGTCTCATCGCCCGCGAGCAGCCACGATCCGGGCGTTCCTTCGAGCACGGCCGAACCCCGTGGCCCGCCGACGCCGATGGATGAGCCCAAGGAAGCAGTCGCCGCCCAGCGCGCAGCGACCCCCTCATCTCCATGCACCGCGAACTCGACTTCGAGCCAGTCGTCTTCCCAGGCGAGAGGCGTGTACTCGCGGCTCGGGGACGCGCGCACCTCCTCGATAGAGCCGATCGGGCCTGTCGGGAAGAACAGGCGCATGTGATCGTCGGAGCCCAGAGAGTCGAATCCGGCCAGATCGCTGCCGGTCAGGCGCACCCGCACGAAATCGGGGGCGAGCCAGTCGCGAGAGGCCAGGGTGACGATGCGGAAGCGCAGCTCGAGGCCACGACGCTCAAGGGAGAAGCTCATGAGGCGAGGCTATCCCGATCAGCCATGCGGCGGCTCAGAGTTCGATGCCGTTGTCCTCGTCGTTCACGCCTTCATGGTGCCCACGGCGGGATTCGAAGCCGAGGAACCACCCGAACCAGACGATCACGGCGAGCAGCACGCCCAGCCACACGTTCTCGAAGATCAGCCCGATGATGACGCCGAGCACGAGGAGCCCGGCGGAGACGGCGACGCGGATGCCGGTGCGCGGAGCGGAGTTCATGCGATTCAGCCTAGGGGTCTCACCGTCGCCGGTGATCCTCGGGTGCGAGGCGCGGACCGCGGCGCGGTTCGCGCATGCCGCTCGCGAGGATCAGCCGGATCACCCGCTGGCGCTGCCCGGCCCAGGGCGCGAGCAGTTCGAGCATGCCGTCGTCATCGGTGCGCGCGCCGGCGAGGGCGTAGCCCACCTCGTGGGCGAGGTGATAGTCGCCGATGCTCACGGCATCGGCGTCGCCGAGAGCCCGGATGCGGGTCTCGGCGGATGTCCAGATGCCGATGCCGGGAAGGCTCGTCAGAACCCTGTCGCGGGCCGGGCCGTCGGGTGAAGCCAGCAGGGCGCGCTCGATGCTCGCCCCTCGCTCGGCCGATCGTGCGATCGTCTTCGACTGCGAAGGCTCCACTCCTGCTCGATGCCACGCCCACGAGGGAATGCTCCGCCACACGGCGGGGGGTGGAGCCGCGAACATCGGCCGGGGCGTCGGCCCCGGTGCGCGCTCGCCGAAACGTGAGACGAGATGCCGCCACGCGCCGAAGGCCTGCAGGCCCGTGACCTTCTGCTCGATGATCGCGCAGGCGAGCGCGTCGAAGACCTGTCCCGTCCTGGTCAGGCGCAGCGAGGGGTGCCTGCGGGCGGAGTCGGCGATCACCGGATGCAGCGAGGCGTCGAAGCCGTCGTCATCGTCGCTCGCTCCGCAGAGATCGGGCACGGTGTCGAGCGCATGAGACGCACCGACTCCCCACGCCGTCGCCCTGATCTCGCCCGACGACTCGCGCAGGGCCAGGGTCGCCACGCCAGAGGGCGTCCGTACCGCGCGCCAGAGCACCGGTCCGTCGATCACGGTCGTCGGATCGTTCGGACCGCGGCGCAGCACGCCGACCGTACGCAGCAGGTCGACCGGTCTCGCAGGGCGGTAGACGGACTGGAGCGGGGCAGCGGATGCCACAGCATCCGATTCCGCACCCGCCGTCAACGTCATGCGAACACCCTACGCGGCGCTGCCGACGTCGAGATGAGAGCCGCGTGCGGCAGTCGGGTCAGAAGCGGTCGGGCGAGGGGGTGCCGTGGCCGTAGCGGATGACGACGTCGGCGTGACGGTCGAAGCGGTAGCCGATTCCACGGACGGTGCGCACGATGTCCTCGTAGCGGCCGAGCTTGGCGCGCAGGCGACGCACGTGCACGTCGATGGTGCGCTCGCCGGGAGTCTCGTCGTCCTGCGCCTGCCACAGCGCCGAGACGAGCTCGCTGCGCTCGATGGTGCGGCCCTCGCGGAGGACCAGGTACTGCAACAGCTCGAACTCCTTGTAGGTGAACGCGGCGGATTCGCCGTCGATCAGCACGCGCTTGCGCGAGATGTCGACGACCACGCCGCCTTCCTCGTCGGTGGTCTCCTCTTCGGCTGCGGCCTTGGTGCGGGCGATCGCCCCCGGCTCCTGCAGGGCGAGGCGGACGACGTCGAGGTCGCGGCCTCCGGAGCCGTGCGGTGCGAGCGCCACGGTGGCGTGGGTCTCGGCGCCGGGGGCGAGTTCTGCGAGCGTGCGACGAAGCGCGTCGACGAGGAGGGGGAGGCTCACTCCGGCCTCGGCCGCCTTGATCTCGTCGAGTCCGACGTAGAGGGCGAAGCCGCGCGGTGAGCGGACGGCGGGCAGGTCTGCGGCGAGCTGCGCGGCGGAAGAGGCCGACTGGCGGACGGCGGTGGCGGCGGGACGCTCGAGAAGGGCAGTGTTCGACATGATGATGAGTCCTCGGGGACGTGAGCCGATGCGGCTCTGATGCGTTGCATGAATGACCGGGCGGAGCCGGAGAGATCGAGCAAGGGTGGGTGCTCGGAGACCCTGCCCCGCAGATCGCGAGGGGTCAGGTCAGGCGGGGTGGCTGTTCGTTCAGCGACACATTCGGCAACACATGCCAACGCGACCGGGCATCATCATCCCGGCAGTCCTGTTCGCCTCCTGGGCGGACAAAGGGCGTGCGTTGGTGGTCATGGGGGGATTATGTCTGAAGAAGTCACCGCGTGTCAAAACGACCCTCGCCCCACCCGGCCGGCGTAACGTTGCCGGAATGACCACCGAGAGTGCGATAAAGGGTTTCATCTTCACGGACGAGAAGGATGCCTCCCGCTACACCCTGATGCATGACGGGCAGCTCGTGAGCGTGCTCGACTATCGCGACGACGGTCGGACGATCTCGCTCACGAGAGCCTTCACGATCCCGACTTTCCGCGGGAGGGGCTACGCGGCGAAGGTCGTCGAGAGGGCTGTCGCCGACCTCGAGACCCGCGGCGATCGGCATGTGATCCCGGTCTGCTGGTACGTCGCGGACTGGTTCGACGCGCACCCGGAGCACGCTTCACTTCTGCGTACACGATGATCTGAACTCTGTGACACTGTGTTACGGAGGCGGCACCGTCCCTCTGCCGGTTCGTGCCCTCGAGCGGCACGCCTCAGAGGGAATGTCCGAGGCCGTCCGTAGCGTGTGAGTATGCGAATCCTGCACACCTCCGACTGGCACATCGGCCGCACGTTCCATGGCAGCTCGACCATGGATGCGCTGGCCGAGGTGCTGGGCGCGCTCACGGTGCAGGTGCGCGACAACGAGGTCGACGTCGTGATCGTCGCGGGCGACGTCTTCGACTCCGCGACGCCGGCGGGGCCGGCGTACACGCTCCTCAGCGACACCCTTCTCGCTCTCGCCGATTCCGGGGCTCGGATCATCGTGACAAGCGGCAATCACGATTCCGCCGCACGCCTCGGTTTCCAGGCGCGGCTGCTGCGCGACGGCATCCACGTGCTGACCGATCCGCTCGCCATCGGCGCACCGGTGACGGTGGCAGATGCTGACGGCCCGGTGCACTTCTTCGGCATCCCGTATCTCGAGCCGGCCATCGTCCGACAGCACTTCCCTGCCGCCGGAGAAGGAGGCGCCGAGCTTCGCACCCAGGCCCAGACCATGGCGCACGCGATGAGCCTCGTGCGGGCCGGGATGGCCGAGCACGAAGGGCGTTCGGTCGCGATCGCGCACTGCTTCGCCGCGGGCGTCGATGCGACGGTCGGGCTCGAGCGCGAAGTGCGCCAGGGCGGTCTCGACATGGTCCCGCTCGAGGTCTTCGACGGGCCCGACTACGTGGCGCTCGGGCACATCCACGGTCGGCAGCAGCTCAGCGAGCGGGTGCGCTACGCGGGTGCGCCCCTGCACTACAGCTTCGGCGAGCAGGACAAGCCGCGCGGATCCTGGCTCATCGACCTCGATGCCGATGGGCTCGCGAACGTCGCCTGGCTCGCGCTGCCGGTGCCGCGTGCACTCGTCACCCTCACCGGAACGCTCGACGACATCCTGTCGGCCGACAACGTGGCCGCGCATGCAGAGCATTGGGTGTGCGCGGTCTACACGGACGCGCTGCCGCAGGCCGAGCCGATGCGCCGGCTGCGTGAGCGCTTCCCATACTGCGCGATGGTGCAGCACCAGCCCGCTGTGACCGGAGCAGCCGAGGTGCGCACGTACTCCGAGCGCCTGCGCACCGCGGTCACCGACACCGACCGCATCGAGGCGTTCCTCGAGCACGTGCGCGCGGGGCAGGGAGCGAGCGAACGCGAGCGGGTGCTGATCCGCGAGGTGCTCGACGATCGGGTGCGGGCCGAGGCCCTCGTATGATCCCGAAGATGCTCTGATGCGACTGCATCGCCTCGAGGTCGAGGGGTTCGGCCCGTTCCGAGCGCGCCAGGTCGTGGACTTCGACGCCTTCGCCGACGATGGGATCTTCTTGATCGCCGGGCGCACGGGCGCGGGCAAGTCGAGCATCCTCGATGCGGTGTGTTTCGGCCTGTACGGCGGTGTGCCGCGATACGACGGCGGCGAGAAGCGGGTGCGCTCCGACCACAGCGACCCCGACGAGATCTCAGAGGTCGTCGTCGAGTTCAGCACACCGGCCGGGAGGTTCCGGGTGACCCGGTCACCGGAGTATCTGCGACCGGCCAAGCGCGGCGGAGGCATGACGAAGCAGGCGGCGGGGGTCTCACTCGACGAGTGGACGGATGCCGGATGGATCGGCCGAGCCGCCCGCGCCGTCGATGTCGGGAACGAACTCGACGAGATCCTTCAGCTCAGTCGCGAGCAGTTCCTGCAGGTGATACTCCTCGCGCAGAACCGGTTCTCGGAATTCCTGCTCGCGAACAGCAAAGATCGACAGGCACTGCTGCGGCGCCTGTTCGGAACCGAGCGGTTCGACGACGTGCAGGCTCGTTTCGACGCTCGGCGGCGGGCTGCGGAGCAGGCTCTGGGCACCCGGCTCGCGACAGTGGCCGCGCGGGTCGAGGAGGCCGAGCGTCTGGCCACGGATGCACAGCTGTGGGGTGACGCGGGTGTCGGCCCTTTGGAGGCGGAGGGTGCGGTCGCGCCCGAATCCGCGAGCGGAGCGCGAGCCGCCGCAGCTGCGCGGATCGATGCGACGACCGAGGAGCGGCTCGACGATCTCCGCCGTGCCCGGTCCCGCGCCGAGTACCGCAGCGAGCGGCGCGCGGCCGATCGTGAAGATGCCGAGGCGCGACTGGCAGCGGCGGACGCCGCATTGTCGGCCTTGCGCGAAGACCGCCGCGCGCAAGCTGAACGCGATCGGGCCCGCCTCGCGCTCACGCGGCTCGAGGGCGAGGCCACGGAGATCTCAGCGGTCGCTGTCGAGCTCCGTGAGGCTCGGTCGGCTGAGGCTCTGCGAGCCACGATCATCGCGGCGACGAAGGCCAGCGCATCGCTCGAAGCCGCGGTCGAGCTCGAGCGGGGTGCACGGATCGCGTGGGAGTCATTCGACGGCGCCGAGCTGTCGCCGACGGATGCCGAAGACGAAGCAGCGGCGATGCGCGCCTGGGTGGGGGAGCGCATCAAAGCGATGGGGTCGTGGGGGCGCGCAGCCGAACTCGAACGAGGCGCTGCCGCTCTCACCGCCGAACTGCAGGCGTCCCAGGATCGGGTGGCAGCAGCATCCGCTCGCATCGAGGCCGGTGCCGCTGAGCGAGCGACTCTGCCCGAGCGGGTGGCGGCCGTGACGACCGCACGCGACGACGCACGGCGCACGGCCGACCGTGCAGCCGACCTCGCTCGAGTCCGCGACCTCGCGGCCGGGCGGGTGGCGGCGGCTCGAGAGGTCGTGCGGTTGAGCGCGGAGCACGAGGTCGCAGAGCAGTCGCTGGCCGACGCCAGCGCAGCGCTCGCCGCGGAGCAGGCTGCTCTCGCCGGATTGCGCAGGCGCCGCCTCGATGGCTTCGCGGGTGAACTGGCGTCGACTCTCGTCGACGGCGAGCCCTGCCCGGTCTGCGGCTCGGCGGAGCATCCCGCACCGGCGACGCACAGCGATCCCGTCTCCGCCGATGACATCGACGCGGCCGAACGCGTGCGCGACGACGCGGCAGAGCGCGAGCGCGCGGCGGCAGAGACTTCATCGGCACTGCGCGCCGAGGCTGCCGCCGCGGCCTCCCGGGCCGATGGGCGCACAGTCGACACCGCCGAGACCGAACTGGCGGCTGCGACGGAAGAGTACGCGAAGAGCGTCACCGCAGCGGACGCACTCGCCCGACTCGACGAGGAGCTCGCCGAGCTTCGCGCACGCCTCGAGCACCTCGAGGGACAGCGTGCGGCAGATGACGCGGAATCCGCGTCGGCCCGAGAGCAGCTCGCACTGCTGCAGCAGCGCAGCACGGACGCTGCGACGCAGATCGATGACGCTCGAGGCGAGTTCGCCACCGTGGCTGAACGGATCGCCGACACCGAGGTGCGGATCGATGCAGCTCGCCGGCTGGCCGGGGCGATCGAGGACCGTCAGCGCCGTGCGCTGGCCGCCGTCGACGCCCACGAAGAGCAGCAGGCCGCGCTTGAGGCGTCGGACTTCACCGAGGTAGAGGAGGTCGAGCAGGCGTTGCGATCGCCGGCGGAGCAGGATGCGCTGCAGCGTCGGATCGACGAGCACGCCGCTCAGCTCGGCAAGGAGAAGGCGACGCTGCTGGAGCTCGAACTGCTCACTCTGCCCGAGGAGCCCATCGACCTCGCTCCGGCCGAACAGGCGGCGTCGAGCTCCCGTGCGAGCTGGATCTCCGCGGTCGACGTGGCCACGAAGGCCGAGAACGCGGCGCTGCAACTGACCGGACTCATCGAGTCGGCGACCGCCGAGCACGCGGCGACCGCGGAAGACGCTGCCGAGTTCGAGGTGTTGCGCGGCCTCGCCGACACGATCGCGGGCCGCGGTTCGAACACGCACAAGATGACTCTCGAGACCTTCGTGCTCGCCGCCGAACTCGAAGAGATCGTGCAAGCCGCGAACCGACGGCTGCACGACATGTCGACCGGTCGCTACCAGTTGAAGCACTCCGACGCGCTGGCCGCGCGCGGCGCGGCATCCGGGCTGGGCATCGTCGTCTACGACGCTTTCACTGGGCAGATTCGTCCCGCCCAATCACTCTCGGGCGGCGAGACGTTCCTGAGCTCCCTCGCCCTCGCCCTCGGACTCGCAGAGGTTGTGACGTCCCGAGCGGGCGGCATCCGCCTCGACACCCTGTTCATCGACGAAGGCTTCGGATCCCTCGACGGCGACACCCTCGAGGTCGCCATGCGCACACTCGACGAGCTGCGTCAGGGCGGCCGCACGGTCGGCGTGATCAGTCACGTCGAGGCGATGCAGGAGCAGATCCCTGCTCAGCTGCGGGTGCGGGCGACGCCTGAGGGGCCGAGCATCATCGAGACCCGCTGACCGCGTCATCGACGGTCTCGCGATCAGGTCCGCCTGAGGTCGCGCGTCCCAGAGACACGGCCAAGCCGATGCCCACCAGAAGGCCGCCGGCTCCCAGAAGGTAGCCGATGCCGAGATCGGTGGCAGCAGCGAGGCTCGCGACGGCGAAGACGCCGATGGCGCCGCCTGCTTGCTGAGTGGCGGCGAGGAAGGCTGATGCGGCGCCCGCATGCTCAGGTGGCGCCGCACTCATCGCCAGGTCGGTGGCCTGCGGCATCGCAAGACCGAATCCGGCTCCCATCACGACGAAGGCCGGAGCGACATCCATCCAGAAGCTGCCATCGTGCGGCACACGGGCCATCAGCACCATGCCCGCCGCGAAGAAGGCCAGAGCGGCGATGAGCACTCGTTCACTGCCGAACCGGGCGGCGAGTCGAACGGAGAGCCCCAGAGAAGTGATGGCGATCGGCACCGTCACCGCCAGAAACGCGGCCCCGGTCGCGAGCGGGCTGAGGCCCAGTGCGTCCTGCAGGAATAGGGACGAGAGGAACTGGAACGACATCCCCGCGATCACCATGGTGAACAGCACGCCTCCTGCGAGGGTGAAGCGACGGGCGCTGAAGAGGGCACGCGGAACCAGTCCCCCGCTGACGGGGTGGCCGGGCACGCGCTCCATGGTGGCTGCGCCGAGAGCGAGTGCGGCCACACCGATCGGTGCATTCACGAGGAAGACCCACGGCCACGTCGCGAACTCGGTGATCATGCCGCCCGCGACCATGCCGATGGCGCCGCCCGCAGAGCCGATGAAGGCGAGCACCGCGAAGGCCCTCATTCGCGGTGCAGGCTCGGGGAAGAGGTCGGCGATCATGCCCAGCGAGACCGCCGTGGAGAGCCCGCCGCCGACT
Source organism: Microbacterium natoriense (assembly GCF_030816295.1). Lineage (NCBI taxonomy): Bacteria > Bacillati > Actinomycetota > Actinomycetes > Micrococcales > Microbacteriaceae > Microbacterium > Microbacterium natoriense. The sequence goes on from NZ_JAUSXV010000001.1 coordinate 1,474,311, forward strand.
CCCTGCAGCGCGCGGCCGATGAGGAGCGAAGCGGGATCCCAGGCCAGACCGCAGAGGATGGATGCGGCGGTGAAGAGAGCGACGCCCGTGAGGAAGACGCGCCGGGTGCCCCATCGGTCGCCCAGCCTGCCGGCGGGCAGCAGGACCACGGCGAACGCGGCGAAGAAGGCGTTGACCACCCAGGAGAGCGAACTGTCGGAGAATCCGAGGCCGGAGCGGATCGCGGGGAGAGCGACCGTGACGACCGTGCCGTCGAGGATGACCATCAACTGGGTGGCGGAGAGGGCCAGAAATGCGAGCGAGCGTCGACGCGCGGTGGAAGTCATATTCCGACCGTAACAGATAGTTTTGTATAAAACTATTCTTTGTAGATCTACTTCGTGACGGGCACGCGACGTCGCAGGGTGGCGGTGTGCGAAGGGGTCGCCCACACCGACTCGGTCAGCGTCTGCAGGGTGGAGAGGAAGGTCGCACGCGCGGTGGGCTCGATCGCCACGAGGGCTTCTTCCACGACGGCGTCGTACACGTCGTAGGCGCGACGTAGCGTTTCGAGGCCGGAATCCGTGACGACGACGATCCGGGCGCGACGATCAGAGTCCGACACGCGACGCTCGGCGAGTCCTGCCCTCTCCAGGCCATCAAGCGTCGTGACCATCGTGGTCTTGTCGAGCATGGCGAGTTCTGCCACGACGTTCTGTGTGCGCTCGGCCTCTGCGGCCTTCATGAGCACGCAGAACTCGCGCACGTCCAGTCCGACTTCCTGCAGGGCGGCGCCCAGTTGCGCGGAGAAGGCATATGCCGACTGATTGAGCAGGAATGCCAGGTCGAGACGGATGCCGGTCATATTGCAACTGTAGCAAGATGATCCGCTGTCGGATTGTTTTCTCGCGCCTCAGACGCCGTACGCCGAGGCGACGAACTCGCGAAGCTGCACGCTGCATCGGGCGACGGCATCCCGCCAATCCGTCAGCGCACCGTCTTCGGCGCTGTCCGACACCGCACGGTACACGCGGATGGGCACGCCGAACTGCCCGGCCACCCAGATGTACGCGTAGGTCTCCATGTCGACGAGAGCGGCTCCGGTGGGGCGGATGACCGCCGTGACCTCGGCGTCGTCGACGAAGTGGTCGCCCGTTGCGATGAGGACCCCGTCGCGTCCGGTCGACACGCGGGCGGGAAGCGAGACGTGCTGACCGGAGATGCCGTCGAGGTCGGTGACGTCGTGCTGGAAGGCGGTTCCGACCTCGTGCACGCCCTCGGCCAGATCGGGGTCGATGGCCCCGGCCGTGCCGACCACGACGATCTCGTCATAGGTGTTCGCGTCGAGAGCCCGGGTCAACGCGTACGTCGCCTGGAGCTTCCCGGGGCCCGTGACCAGACGGTCGAATCCGGGCAGGGTGTCGGGAAAGGCGGAGAGCTCGGAGGCGAGTGCGGCGACGAGAAGTTTCACTGCCTCATCTTTTCACTCGGCACCTGGTAGAAACATGTGTCATCCCGCCGTAACAGTCAGGGGGGATACTGGTGTCACAACGAGTGAGGAGCCCCCGTGTCGCTGCAGCAGCAGATCTCTGAAGCCCTCGGCGTGAAGGCCGAGATCGATCCCGATGCCGAAGCGGAGCGGCGGGTGCAGTTCCTCGCCGACTATCTGCGCGCCTCCGGAGCGCGCGGGTTCGTGCTCGGGATCTCCGGCGGGCAGGACTCCACGCTGGCGGGGCGTCTCGCGCAGCTCGCGGTCGAACGAGTCCGCGAAGAGGGCGGCGAAGCGACGTTCCTGGCCGTGCGCCTGCCGTACCGCGTGCAGCACGACGCGGCCGACGCCGACGCCGCGCTGGCATTCATCCAGGCCGATTCCTCAGTCGAGGTGAACATCCAGAACGGGGTCGACGGCGTCGAGGAGGACATCGAGTTCGCCGTCACGAGCGACATCAGCGACTTCAACCGCGGCAACATCAAGGCCCGCGTGCGCATGGTCACGCAGTACGCGCTCGCCGGCCATGAGGGCAAGCTCGTGATCGGCACGGACCACGCCGCCGAGGCGGTGACGGGCTTCTACACGAAGTTCGGAGACGGAGCGGCCGACCTGCTGCCTCTCTCGGGACTCAGCAAGCGTCAGGGACGCGCCGTGCTGAAGAGCCTCGGCGCGCCGGAGCGGTTGTACCTGAAGGTGCCGACGGCCGATCTGCTCGACGGCACGCCCGGGCGCGCTGACGAGGACGAACTCGGTCTCACCTATGAGCAGATCGACGACTTCCTCGAGGGCAAGCAGGTCGATCCCGAGGTCGCCGGCCGCATCGAGGCGAAGTACCTCGCCACCCAGCACAAGCGGCACCTGCCCGCGACACCGGCCGACACCTGGTGGCGCTGAGGCGCTGAGCCGTCGGCGTCGCGGGTGGTGCGGCTCTGCTCGCTTCCGCCTGTGCCACACACCTGGCACCTGTTGGCGGAATCCGCGCGCGATTGCGGCCATCGGTGGCGTCCGAAGGGCGGTCGCGCGAGGGGCGCCCAGACTGCTGCGCGGCCGGGCGTTGTCGGATGCCGCGGCTAGTGTCGAAGCATGCGGATCGATCCCGAATCTCAGCGCGTCATCTGGAGCGCGAGCGACCTCAAAGCGGCGGCCGAGTGCGAGTTCGCGTGGTGCCGGGCGATCGATGCGAAGCTCGGGAGAGTCCCTGCCGTCGAAGAACCCGAAGACGCCACGCTGAAGCGCGCGGCGCTCCTCGGAGACGTGCACGAGCAGAAGGTTCTGGCGCGCTACGTCGACGACCTCGGCGATGATCGTGTGCACCGCATCGAAAAGGTGTCGTCGGTCGATGCCGAGGCTCTCGCCGCGGCCGTCGCAGAGACGATCGAGGCGCTGAACTCCGACGCGACGGTGATCTTCCAGGCCGCGTTCAAGACAGACGAGTTCGTCGGATTCGCCGACTTCCTGCGCCGCGATCCCGACGGGCGCTGGCGCGTCGAAGACTCGAAGCTCGCGCGTCGAGCCAAGGTGACGGCCCTCATGCAGCTCGCGGCATATGTCGATCAACTCGACCGCCTCGGCGTGCCGCGCTCCGACGAGGTCGACCTCATCCTCGGCGACGGCACCCGCAGCACGCACCGGGTCGACGATCTGCTGCCGCTGTTCCAGGTGCGCCGGGCGCGTCTGCGTGCCCTGATCGCCGATCGTGCCATCGCGTCCGGCGCTGCGGGCACGCCGCTGGCCTGGGGCGACGACCGGGGAGATCTCGAGATCGTGGCGTGTGGACGCTGCGCCACGTGCGAAGAGCAGGTCCTTGCGCACCGCGACCTGCTCATGGTCGCCCGCATGCGGCCCGTGCAGCGCGCCCGACTGCGCGTGGGCGGGATCGAGACGATCGACGCCCTGGCCACCGCATCCGATGCCCCTGAGGGCATGAACCCCGACACCTTCGACACCCTGCGCGCGCAGGCGCGGTTGCAGCTGCGCGCCGACGTCGCGGGAGAAGCGACCTTCGAGGTGCACTACGCCGCGGCGATCCACACGCTGCCGGTGCCGAGCCACGGCGACATCTTCTTCGACTTCGAGGGCGACCCTCTGTACACCGAGCCTGCTCCCGACGGCGAGGCCCATTGGGGGCTCGACTACCTGTTCGGCTGGGTCGACAACGCCGATCAGTACAGCGCGCTGTGGGCGCACGACTTCGCGGCCGAGAAACAGGCGCTCGAGGACTTCCTCGATTTCGTCGCCGCCCGTCGCTCCGCGCACCCCGGCATGCACATCTATCACTACGCGCCGTACGAGACCTCGCACCTCGTGGCGATGGCGGCGAGGCATGGCGTGCGCGAGGGTGAGGTCGACAAGCTGCTGCGTGAAGGAGTCTTCGTCGACCTGTATCCGCTGGTCCTGCGGACAGTGCGCGTCGGCTCGCGCTCGTACTCGATCAAGAAGCTCGAGCCGCTGTACATGGGCGACGAGGTGCGCACACAGGACGTGCAGAAAGGCGACGACTCGATCGTGCAGTACGTCGCCGCGCGCGAGCTCGCGGCGGCGGGGGAGCAGGCCGAGGCCGATGCCGTGTTCGCCGATCTCGCCGACTACAACCGCTACGACTGCGTGTCGACGAGGCGATTGCGCAACTGGCTGATCGACATCGCCAGAGAGAAGGGCGTGCGCCCCGCTCCGCCGGATCAGGCCGACGAGATCGTCTACGAACCGTCTCCGCGGTCGGTGTCGCTGCTCGCCGACGCCGCGCACGACGTCGACTCAGGGGGCGACGGACTCGTGCACCGGATCGCCGCAGCCGCGATCGACTACTTCCCCCGCGAGGCGAAGAGCTTCTGGATCTCGCACTTCGCACGACTCCGTGAGCCTGTGACGATGTGGGAGACCACGCGGGACGTCATCCGCATCGACCGTTTCGCGTCGACGGTGCTCCGCGACTGGAGCGTCGGCGAAGGGCGTCGCGTGATGTCGCGCGACATCGAGATCCGGGGAGAGGTCGCGCCCGGCACGACCCTCGGCGCGGGCGGCGAGCCGTTCGCTCTGTACGAGATGCCGGCGCCGTTCGAGATCGACGCACCGTCCAGGGCCGTGCACGCGGCCCGGACTGTCAAGATCGCCGAGGTGCTCGACGACGGCTATCTCATCACCGAGGCCTCGGTGCGCGGCCAGACCTGGGACGAGCTGCCGATCGCTCTGACACCCGCGGCACCGCCGCGGGTGGCCTCTCTGCAGGGGGCGATCGACGAATGGGCGGATGCCGTGCATCTCGCCGCCCCCGATTTTCCCCGCGACGCGGCGACCGACATCCTGCGGCGGATCCCGCCGCGCACGATCTCCGGCGCTCCGCTGCCTGAGGCGGGCGAGGACACGATCGACGCCATCGTGCGCGGCGTTCTCGATCTCGACCGCAGCTACCTCGCGGTGCAAGGTCCTCCCGGCACAGGCAAGACCTTCACGGGTTCTCGCGTGATCGCGCGGCTCGTGAAGGAGCACGGCTTCAAGGTCGGCGTCGTCGCGCAGTCGCACGCGATCATCGACACCCTGCTCGAGCGCGTCGTCGCCGACGGCGTGCCCGCCGGCCAGGTCGGCAAGGCGCCGAAGGACGGCGCCGCCGAACCCTCCTACACGCCTATCCCGAAGGGCGGCATGGCTGCATTCCTCGGAGAGCACGCCGATCACGGCGTCGTGGTCGGCGGTACCGCGTGGGACTTCAGCAACACCCAGCGCGTCGACAGAGCTGGTCTCGACCTCCTCGTGGTCGACGAGGCAGGGCAGTTCTCGCTCGCGTCGACGATCGCCGTGGCCGCCGGTGCCCAGCGCCTCCTGCTGCTCGGAGACCCGCAGCAGCTGCCGCAGGTGAGTCAGGGGGCGCACCCCGAGCCGGTCAACACCTCGGCCCTCGGCTGGGTCATGGACGGTGACGAGGTGGTCAGGCCCGAGTACGGCTACTTCCTCGCGAGGTCGTGGCGCATGCACCCCTCCGTGGCCGCTCCCGTCTCGAAGCTCTCCTACGCCGGAAGACTGGCATCGGCTCCCGTCGCCGCGAAGAGGTCGCTCGACGGAGTCGAGCCCGGGCTGCACGTCGTCGCTCTGCGCCACCGGGGCAACGCGACGGAATCGCCCGAGGAAGCAGCCGAGGTGGTGCGCATCGTGCGCGAGATCGTCGGCCGTACCTTCACCGACGACGATGGCGCTGTGCGTCCCTTGGAGCAGTGCGACATCATCGTCGTCACGCCGTACAACGCGCAGCGCCAACTCGTTCTCGACGCGCTGGCGGCGGCGGGTTTCGGCGAGGTGCCCGTGGGCACGGTCGACAACTTCCAGGGCAAGGAGGCTGTGGTCTCGATCACGTCGCTCGCGGCGTCGAGCGGCCGTGACGCCCCGCGCGGACCCGAGTTCCTGCTGCTGCAGAACCGGCTGAACGTCGCAATCTCGCGCGCGCAGGTCGCGGCTTACCTCATCCACTCCCCGGCGCTGCTCGACGACCTGCCGCACACGCCGGACGGCGTGACACGGCTCAGCGCCTTCGCCCGGCTCGTGGGGGCGGCGAACTGATGCACACGACGGACGACATCATGCGGGCGGCGGCAGCCTGGGTATGGTTCCCGCGCGACAGCGAGCAGCAGAACGACGAGCTGCAGCTGGTGCGCTATCCGGCGCGGTTCGGCGGGGGAGTGCGCGCTTCGCAGGTCGATTCGACGGCCGATGCCGCGGCTGTTGTCGACCATGCGATCGCGCGCACCCGCGCATGGGGTGAATCGCGGCTGACAGTGTGGGTCAGTCCTTCGGACTCGCCTGACCTCGAGCACGAACTGCTGCGCCGCGGCGGCGAGCTTTTCGACACGGTCACCGTGTTCGCCAGCCCTATCGAGGCCATCGAGATCCACATTCCGGTCGGCAGGAGCGCCGAAGTCGTCCGGAGCATCGAGCAGGTGCGAGAGGTCGACGCAATCAATGTGGCGGTGTGGGCGCAGGCGCCCCTCGACGAGGAGGGGCTGAGCACAGAGTTCTCCGACATCTCGACGGTGCTCGCCGCGGGCACCGGTCTACGAGTGCTGGGGCGGATCGACGGCGAACCCGTGAGTACCGGCGGTTGCACGATCGTCGACGGGTTCACCCGCCTGTGGGGCGCAGCGACACTCGAGCACGCACGCGGACGAGGGGCCTATCGTGCGGTGCTCGCGGAGCGGCTGCGTGCGAGCGCTGAACTCGGCGCCCGTACCGCGCTGGTGAAGGGGCGGATCTCCACGTCAGCGCCGATCCTCGCCCGAGCGGGTTTCCGCAACTACGGCGACGAGCGCGGATACCGGCTCGCGGTCTGACGGGGCCTCGCCGTGCGCAGGACCGGTCCTTGCGGATCGCGCTCAGGTACGAAAAGTCGGTGTTTCGGTCGACACGCCGCTGCCGACGGCCGCCTGCGCGGCGTGTCGGTGCGTGGGTCCGACGTTTCGTACGGCGCGGAGCGGCGCGGCGCAGGAATGTGGAGCGGAGCAGGAGCGGTGCGGCGCAGGAGCGCGGCGCAGGAGCGGAGCGCTGCAGCATCCCATCCGCTCAGACGGTGCCGTAGAGCCTGTCTCCCGCGTCGCCGAGACCGGGCACGATGTAGCCCTTCTCGTTCAGGCGCTCGTCGAGTGCGCCCAGCACGAGGGTGACGTTGCGGTCGCCGACAAGCTTCTCGATCGCCGCGACTCCTTCGGGCGTGCCGAGCAGGCAGATCGCCGTGACATCCTCGGCGCCGCGGTCGAACAGGAACTGGATCGCGGCGGCGAGAGATCCGCCGGTCGCGAGCATCGGGTCGATCGCGAAGCACTGACGGTCGCTGAGGTCGGCGGGAAGGCGCTCGGCGTAGGTCGTCGGCTCGAACGTCTCCTCGTCGCGGACCATGCCGAGGAATCCCACCTCGGCGGTCGGCAGCAGCTTGACGAGGCCCTCGAGCATGCCGAGGCCGGCGCGGAGGATCGGGACCACGATCGGACGCGGCTCCGACAGCTTCACCCCTGTCGTCGTGGTGACCGGCGTCTTGATCTCGATCGGGGTGACCTTGACATTGCGGGTCGCCTCGTAGGCGAGCAGGGTCACGAGCTCCTCGGTGAGCTGGCGGAACAGCGGCGACGATGTGCGCTCATCGCGCAGGACCGACAGCTTGGCTGTGATGAGAGGGTGGTCGGCCACGTGAACGCGCATGAGTCCAGGCTATCCGACGCACACGCTTTCGCCGATGCCGGCTCATCGGGCGGGATAGGGTGTGACCGTGAGGCAAGGCGACAGCGAGGGCATGCTGCGCTCGCTCGCGCTCGCGGCCGAAGCCGCCGCGGTCGACGAGATCCCGGTCGGCGCCGTGGTGCTCGATGCCGACGGCCGCATCATCGGCGAAGGGCGCAACAGCCGAGAGATCTCCCACGATCCGACAGGTCACGCCGAGGTGAACGCCCTGCGAGGAGCCGCGGCATCCGTCGGATCCTGGAACCTCGAAGGCTGCACGCTGGTCGTCACCCTCGAGCCCTGCGTGATGTGCGCCGGCGCGATCCTGCAGTCGCGAATCTCGCGCGTCGTGTTCGGCGCATGGGATGACAAGGCCGGAGCGGCCGGCTCGATGTACGACCTGTTGCGAGATCGCCGGCTGCCGTACCGCGCCGAGGTCGTCGGGGGAGTCGAAGCGGATGCCGCCACGGCTCTGCTCCGCGACTTCTTCGCCTCGCGCCGCTGACTGCGCCCCTGTCGTCGCAGCCGTTCGAGCTTCCGGCTCAGCCCGTCGCCGCATCCGTCAGCCGCGCCACCAGAGTGAGATACCCCTGAGTGCGCTCGTCGAAGTAGCCGGGATGCCGGATCCCCCGCTCGTCGACGGCGGTCTGCGACGCGTGTCCCTCGACCGCGACGCCGAGCACGAGGTCTCCGTCCACCCCCGGCGCCTCACCGCCGTCGCAGTCGTAGACGATGACGCCACGAAGATCGCGCGGGTCGACGGGGTGGTGGCCGAGTCTCCCGAGCGGCGCGGTGCCGTCGCCCGCGCCCTCGGTCGCGTAGAAGACGACCTCTCCATCGGCGATCGCCGACTCGATGGCCGCGCCCGCCGCGTGCGTGACTCCGGCCGAGGCGATCGCGAAGGCCGTGTGCACCTCCTCGGCGATGTTCAGTGCGAACATCTCACCGAGCAGCGTCGTCGAGTACGAGTAGGTCACGACCGCGATGTGCGCGCCCGGGTTGCGGTCCGCCAGCCGGTCGATGTCGACAGCGAGGCGGGCCGCCCCGATCGTGGCGTGCTTGGTCGCGAGGACGCTGGTCTGTGTGCCGGAGTCCCACCCGAACCAGGCGATGGTCGCGACCGAGCGCGGCGTGCCGCGCACCACGCATGAGCGGATGACGTCCGCGCACACGCGCTGCGCAGCATCCGCCCACCCGGGGAGCGCCTCGAGATCCGTCTCGATGCCGTGCATCAGGTAGACGACGAGGTCCGCCCTGTCCGGGTCGCCGAAGGCGATCACCGCATACGGGCGATCACCGGCGATCCAGAAGGACTCGAGCCGTGCCTGCGAGTCACGGTCGAGCACGCTCTTCACGGCGCGCGCCTTCGCGAGCGTCGCCGCGGGTAGATCGGTGCGTGCGAGGGCCGCCTGCAGATCGCGCAGCACGGCTCAGTCGGAAGACTTGAGCACGAACACGTCCGTCGACGGCTGCGGGTCGATCGCCGGACGGTAGACGTCGGGCTCGATGTAGACGACGCGGGCGACGGGCACGGCATCGCGGATGCGCGCCTCGATCGCGTCGATGTCGTCGGCGACCTCCCGCAAGGGCTTGTTCGCGCTCATCGCGATCTTGGCGGCGACCATCAACTCGTCGGGGCCGAGGTAGAGCGTCTTCATGTGGATGATCTTCTCGATCTCATCGCCCGCGTTGATCGCGTCGACGATGCGGTCGTAGTCAGCCTGGTTCGCTCCTTCGCCGACCAGGAGGCTCTTGGTCTCGATGCCGAGCACGATCGCGATCGTCACGAGCAGCAGACCGATCATGATCGTGCCGAGGGCATCGAACAGCGGGTTCCCGGTGATCACGGTGAGCCCGACGCCGAGCAGCGCGAACGCGAGTCCGATCAGCGCTCCCGTGTCTTCGAGCAGAACGACGGGCAACTCGGGCGCCTTCGCGCGGCGGACGAACGACACCCACGACTGACCCTTCTCACGGACGTGGTTGCTCTCCCTGACGGCCGTGCGCAGCGAGAAGCTCTCGAGCGCGATCGAGATCACGAGCACGACGAGGGGCAGCCACCACCACGCCGGGTCGAGCGCGTGCGGCTCGCGGATCTTCTCGACACCTTCGTAGATCGCGAACACGCCACCGACCGAGAACAGGATGATCGAGACGACGAACGCCGATACGTAGCGTTCGCGCCCGTATCCGAAGGGATGCTCGCGGTCGGCGTCGCGCTTGGCGCGGTTGCCGCCGAACATCAGCAGCAGCTGATTGCCCGAATCGGCGACCGAGTGGATGGCCTCGGCGAGCATGGATGCCGACCCCGAGAGAGCTGCAGCGATGAACTTCGCGAGGGCGATGCCCATGTTCGCCAGGAACGCTGCGACGATGGCCTTGCTGCCTCCGGATGCACTCATGGAACGAGTCTAGATCTCCGTCCCGATCGAGCGAGGGGAGCCCGCCGTAGGATGACGACATGGCTGATTCTCTTCCCGCTCTCGCTTTTCTCGGTGCCGGTTCCATGGGGGGAGCGATCCTCCGCGGCGTGGTGGCTTCGGGCATCACTGTGGACGGCGGGATCACCGCCACGAACCGCTCGGCCGACAGCGCGGCCGCGCTCGCCGAGGTTCCCGGTGTGAAGAGCATCGCGCTCGAGGAGCAGCCCGACGGCAACCTCGACGCGGTGGCCGCGGCAGGAGTGGTCCTCGTCGGTGTGAAGCCGGCCATGGTGCCCGATCTGCTGCGCGAGATCGCCCCTCGCCTGAAACCCGAGACGATCGTCGTGAGCGTCGCGGCCGGCGTGACGCTGCAGACCTTCGCCGATGTCCTCGGCGCCGGCGCCCGAGTCGTCCGGTCCATGCCGAACACTCCGGCGACGGTCGGCAAGGCGGTCACGGGACTGGCGGCCGGAGCATCCGTCAGCGCCGATGACCTCGCCGTCGTGCGACGCCTCTTCGAGACCGTCGGCGCGGTCATCGAGGTGCCCGAGTCGCAGATCGACGCGCTGTCGACGATCTCAGGATCCGGCCCCGCCTACGTCTTCCTGCTCATCGAGGAGTTCACCCGGGCCGCGATCGGCATGGGGTTCACCGAGGCGGATGCGCGGCTCATGGCCGAGCAGACCTTCATCGGCGCGACGGCGCTGCTCGACGCCTCGGGCGAGAATCCGGCCGAGCTGCGGCGTCGAGTCACGAGCCCGAAGGGCACGACCGAGCGCGCGATCGCGGTGCTGCAGGACGCTCACCTCGACCGCACCTTCGCGGAGGCCGCCGCCGCCGCCCTGGTCCGTGCCAAGGAGCTCGCCGCCGGAGTCTGACCGCGCAGCATCCGCGCCTGTTCCCGAGAACCACTGCCGGTGCGAGAAGCACCGTCTCCCACTCGAAAACAGGTCAACCGCGCGAGATCAGGAGCGTTCGGCCGTATCGTCCTGTTCTCGAGCGGTTGACCTATTCTCGGACCGGATGCCGGATGCCGGATGCCGGGTGCCGCGCGTCTAGGCCTCGCTCGAGACCTCCGCGAGCACCTGCGGCCAGCGGCGGTCGAGCACGCGCCCGCCGAGCGCGGCGCCGCCCCAGATCGCCGCCGCCCCGACCACAAGACCGCAGGCGAGGCTCGCCCAGCCGAGCGCCGGCGTCCAGAACGCGGCGATCGCGAATCCGAGCGCGGGAGCGCCGAGGATCAGGGTGATCGGAGACATGACGGCCATCGCGATGAGCGACTGCACTCCGCCCGACGATCCCCGTCCGAAGGGATTGGCCTCGGGTGCGGGTGCACGGCCGGGCAGGAAGCTGCCGACCCACGCGCCGGCGCCGGCCGATATCGCGCCCAGTCCGAGGGCGGCGCCGAGGCTCCCGGGCATGAGGTCGGGGCGCCCTGCCAGAACGCAGCTCGCGACGCACAGCACCAGGAGCAGCGGAACCGCGATGATGCCGAAGCCGAGGAGGCGCCCGAAGCGGTCTGCCGACCCGCGCACGCCGGTGTGGATGTGCAGGGCGAGGGCGTCGTTGTCGTAGGCGAGCGCCATCTGCATGATCGTGCCTGCGAGCAGAGCGTCGATCGCCGGCACGAGCGTGACGACCGGACCGAACCCGATCGACTCGTCCTGCAGACCGTTCATGAAGACGACGCCGATGAGGATGGCGGGCAGGAACAGCATCATGACGACGTTGACGACCTGGCGGGGGTCGCGGCGGAAGTACCGCAGTGAGCGGGCGGCGATGGCGCCGACAGCAGTGGCGGGCAGCATCCGATCGATCACCCCGCCCGAGCGCACGCGTCCGCCGCCGCTGGACTGGATCGGAGCGACCAGCCGGGCGGCGAGCAGCGCCTGCGAGGCGAACCAGAGCACGGCGACCGTCGCGAGCCCGATCAGCAGCCGAAGACCTGCGGCGCCGATGTCGCCGGCGACGATCGAGGCGGGCACGCCGAAGGCGGCCGCGAGCGGCGTCCACCCGAGCACGTCGGCGGCGTCCGCGAACACCGAGCCGACGTCGCCCATCTCCCGCACGGCGGCGAGCACGAGGTTGATCAACAGGCCCGAGCTCGCAGCGAGCAGCACGCCGATCGTCATCACGAGATCGCGGCTGCGGCGGCGTGCCAGCCATCGCGCGAGCAGCCCGCTGATCACGCGCGCCCCGAGGACGCAGATCGCGAGCGCCAGAGGGATGATCAGCACTCCGACCAGGAGAGCGAGTCCGTTCACGGACCATCCGAGCAGCATGAGCGCAAGCGCCAGGGTCGTGCCGAGGCCGCCGATGGTCGTCGCTCCGGCGATGACCATGCCGGGAAGCAGCTGGCGGGCGGTCACGGGCAGCAGCGAGAAGCGCTCGGCGGCCAGCGTGTCGTCGGCGCTCACGAGCAGCGATCCGATCCACCACCCGGCGGTGATCACCGCGCCCGTCAGCACCAGCACCGTGACCGCGGCCTCGGGGGCGGCGAAACGCATCGCGAACAGTCCGGCGGCGAGGACGGCGAGGAATCCGAGCGCCATCAACCCGGTGATGATCAGGGTGACGATCATCCACGGGTTGCGGGCGAGCTGGTGACCGAGCTGCCGCCAGCGCAGGCTTACGAGGAGCGCAACCATGCCAGCGTCTCCGTTCCGAGGTCGTGGGCGCCGACCAGCGACAAGAAGCGCTGCTGCAGGCTCATGCCCGCGCGTACCTCGTCGAGGGTGCCGTTCGCGAGCAGGCGGCCTTCTGCGACGATCGCCACCCGGTCGCACATCGACTCCACGAGTTCCATCACGTGGCTGGACAGCACGACGGTGCCGCCGCCGTTCACGAACGCCCGCAGGATCTGTCTGATGGTCTCGCCGGAGACCGGGTCGACGGCTTCGAGCGGCTCGTCGAGGATCAGCAGCCGCGGAGCGTGGATGAGCGCGCAGGCCAGGCCGATCTTCTTGCGCATGCCTGCGGAGTAGTCGACGACAAGAGTGCTGCCGGCGTCCGCGAGCCCCAGCGCCTCGAGCAGCTCTCCCGTGCGCGAGACCACATCGGCTTCGGTCATTCCGCGCAGCAGGCCCGTGTAGCGGAGCAGCTCGGCACCGGTGAGGCGGTCGAGCATGCGGATGCCGTCGGGCAGCACGCCCATGAGCGCTTTCGCCGCCGCGGGGTTCTGCCACACGTCGATGCCGAGGATCCACGCGGTGCCGGCGTCGGGGCGGAGCAGCCCGGTCGTCATCGACAGGGTCGTCGTCTTCCCCGCGCCGTTGGGACCGAGCAGACCCAGCATCGTGCCCGCCGGAACGTCGAGAGAGAGGTCGTCGACGGCGACCTTCGGGCCGAACTGCTTGCGAAGGCCGCGGAGGGCAAGGACGGGAGGGGCCGCTGTCTGGTCGGTCATGACTTCATCTCATCACGACGGCGGATGCCGCGGCATCCGCCCTGCGGGGGATATCCCCGATGCCGTCAGCGGACCGACGGCTGCCGGGGTTACCGGTCGAGAGCGGCGAAGCGCTCGATGTCGCTGTTCGTGCCCGACACGATGATGAGGTCGTGATTGGTGACGATCGTGTTCGCCTCGGCGTAGCGGAACGGCTTGCCCGGGCTCTTCACCCCGACCACAGTGACCTTGTACTTGGTGCGGACGCCGGACTCGTTCAGCCGCACGCCGCGGATGAACTTCGGCGGGTACATCTTCGCGAGCACGAAGTCGTCGTCGAAGCGGATGAAGTCCAGCATGCGCCCGGAGACCAGGTGCGCGACGCGTTCGCCGGCCTCGCGCTCGGGGTAGATGACGTGGTTCGCGCCCACGCGGGCGAGGATCTTGCCGTGCGACTGGGAGACGGCCTTCGCCCAGATCTGGGGCACCTTCAAATCGACGAGGTTGGCCGTGATGAGCACGGACGCCTCGATCGACGATCCGACTGCGACGACCGCGACCTGGAAGTCCTGAGCGCCGACCTGGCGCAGCGCGTCGATGTTCTTGGCGTCGGCCTGCACGGTGTGCGTGACACGGTCCGACCACTTCTGGACGAGCTCGAGGTTGTCGTCGATCGCGAGCACCTCGCGGTCGAGCCGGTCGAGCTCGCCGGCGCAGGCGGCGCCGAAACGGCCGAGACCGATGACGAGGACGGGGGCGTCTCCGCGGAGGACTTCAACCAACGATCGGCCTTTCAACCGGCAGCGAGTAGTACTGCGTCCGTGATGTCGCGGCGACTGCCGCGGCGAGAGTCACTGTACCAACGCGGCCCATGAAGATGGTGGCCGCGAGCACGTAGGCGCCGGAATCGGGCAGGGACTCGGTGAGCCCTGTGGACAGCCCGACCGTGGCGAAGGCGGAGATCACGTCGAACAGCACATGGCTGATGTCGTCTTTGGTGATCTGGGCGATGATGATCGTCGACAGGGCGACGATGGTGGCGCCCCAGGCGACGACGCTGAGGGCGACGCGCTGCACGTCGCTGGGGATGCGTCGCCCGAAGACCTCGACCGACTGGCGTCCCTTGGCCTCCGACCACACGGCGATCGCGAGCACAGCGAGGGTCGTGACCTTGATGCCGCCGGCTGTGGATGCCGAGCCGCCGCCGACGAACATCAGCATGGATGCCGCCAGCAGCGACGAGCCGTTCAGATCGGCCATGTCGATCACGTTGAAGCCGCCGGAGCGGGTCATCGCAGACAGGAAGAACGCCTGGAACGTGGTGTCGACGGCATCCATCGATCCGAAGGTCTTGGGGTTGTTGTATTCGAGGATCAGGAAGACCGCGGCGCCCAGGAAGAACAGCAGCACCGTCGTGACGATCGTGAGCTTGGTGTGCAGCGACCACTTCTTCACGTGCCAGACGTGCTTGGCCAGCGTGTAGATCACGGGGAAGCCGATGCTGCCGAGGAACACCCCGGCCATGAGGAGCGTGAGCACCAGGTAGTCGTCCTCGAACACCGCGACGCCACCGGCGTTCGGTGCGAAGCCCGTGTTCGTGAAAGACATGGCGGCGTAGTACGGCGCCTCCCACAGCGCCGCGATGGGATCGACCTCCGCCATGACGAGTGCGGGGTAGAGCAGGATCGCGAGGGTGCCCTCGATCACGAGGGCCGAGATCGCGACGGTCGTCAGCAACTGGCCGACCTCGCCGAGCCGAACGGTCTGGCTCTCGTTCACGACGCCGCCATGAGCGCGGAGCGGGTTCGTGTCGCCCGCCGCCATCAGCTTGGCGCGCAGTCCGAGGCGCTTGGAGATCAGCATGCCCATGAGCGACGCCAGGGTCAGCACACCCAGAGCGCCCACGTTCACGCCGACGAAGACCAGCACGTGCCCGAAGGGCGACCAGTGCGTGGCCATGTCGACGGTGGTGAGGCCCGTCACGCAGATCGTGGAGACGGCGGTGAACAGGGCATCGCTGAGATCGGTGAACTCGCCGGTCGCAGACGAGATCGGCAGCCCGAGCAGCACCGTGAAGATCAGGATCAGCAGCGCGAAGACGACGATCGCGAACCGTGACGGGGACGAGGTGACGATGTGGCGCGCGCGCACCGCGAAGCTTTCCAGCCGACGTCGCGGAGAAGACGCCGATGCGATGCCCGACATCCCGCCCCTTTCGTCTGCTCCCTGCCGCGCCATGCGGTCGCGGCCCGCCGCTGCGAGCCTTCGTCATGGTACTCCGTGCCGGGGGCGGCTAGCCTGATCACATGACGGACATCTTCGACGTGATCGCAGACGGTACGAGGCGCGACATCCTCCAGCTCCTTCTGCGCCGGGCCGAAGAGGGCGACGCGGGCACCAGCGTCGGCCACATCGTGGCCGAGCTCGGCATCAGCCAGCCGACGGTCTCGAAGCACCTCAAGGTTCTGCGCGAGGCAGAGCTCGTCAACGTGCGCGAAGACGGCCAGCGCCGGTTCTACAGCCTGGCGGTCGAGCCGCTGTCGGTCGTCGACGACTGGCTCGTGCCGTTCCTCGTCGACGCCTACGGAGACGACGCGCCCGACATCGACTACCCCTTCCAGCCGCTTCCCGACGGAGCGGCCCACGCGGCCGAGGTGGTCGGCCGTGCAGCCGCCTCTGCGAAGCACGTGGTCGCGAACGCCATCAAGCGGCTCGGCGGCTGACCGGCGCCTCCGCTGGCATCGGGCGTCATCGGGGGCGTTGTGCTCCAGCGGCTCGCAACGTGAGAGGTCATCGACGACCGGACTTGCGACGGAACAGCCACGCACCCCAAGCCACGGCGATCACGAGGATCACGAGGCACCAGCCGATAGCCCACCAGAGCTCCGCGCCGAGGGACGTGTCGCTCAGCAGACTCCGGATCGTGTCGACGATCGGCGTGATCGGCTGGTGAGCGGCGACCGGCTGCAGCCAGTGCGGCATGCTCTCGACAGGGACGAACGCGCTCGACAGGTATGGCAGGAAGAGCAGGGCGAAACCGTAGCCGTTCGCGCCCTCAGGGCTGCCGGCGGCGAGGCCGATCGCTGCGAACAGGTACGTGATCGCCAGGATGTACAGGGCGATGAGCGCGGCCACGCCGACCCAGTCCATGAAGCTCGCCTCCGGCTGGAACCCCACGAGGACGCCGACGCCGATGACCACGCCTGTGGCGAGGAGATTGCGCAGCAGGCTGGCGACGACGTGCCCCGTGAGCACAGCGCTCGCCCGCAGCGGCATCGTGCGGAAGCGATCGATGATGCCGCTGCGCATGTCGTTCGCGACGTAGACGGCGGTCGATGCCGCACCGAATCCGGCGCACGTGAGGATGATGCCCGGCACGACGTAGTCGACGTAGGCGCCGGATGGATCGATCGCGCCGCCGAACACCCATGTGAACATCAGCATCAGCATGACGGGCAGGGCGATCGCCATGACGAGTGACTCCCCGTCGCGCAGCGAGTGCTTCAGGCTGCGGGTGACGAAGACGGATTCCGCGGCGAATCCGCGGAGGCGAGGGCGGAGGGCGACGGATGCCGCGGCGGCGTTCATGCGTGCTCCTTCTGGGGGAGTTCATCGGAGGTGACGGCGAGGAAGACGTCGTCGAGGGAGGGACGACGCAGCGTGATGATCCCCTCTCGGCCCTCTTCGTCGAGCAGGTCGAGCGCTCGCCGGAGTCCCGCGACGCTGCCGTCTGTCGACATCTCGCTGAGGAGATCACCACGATCGTCATGCAGCTCGACGGTGTCACCGCCGATACGAGACTTCAGTTCGGCCGGTGTTCCGAGCGCGGCGATACGGCCACCGTGGAGGACCGCGATCCGATCCGCGAGCTGATCCGCCTCTTCCAGGTACTGCGTGGTGAGGAAGACGGTGGTCCCCGCCGCGGCGAGTGAGCGGATGATGTCCCACAGATCCCTCCGGCTGCGGGTGTCCAAGCCCGTCGTCGGCTCATCGAGGAACAGCACCTCCGGCGTCACGACGAAGCTCAACGCGAGATCGAGGCGCCGCCGCATGCCCCCGGAGAAGGTCTTCACCGGACGACGCGCCGCTTCGGCGAGGTCGAACTGCGCGATCAGCTCTTCGGCTCGGTGCCGCGCCGCGCCGCGGTCGAGTCCCGCGAGCCGGGCGAACATGATGACGTTCTCGATCGCGGTGAGCACGTCGTCCACCGCAGCGGATTGACCGGTGAGGCTGATCCGTCGCTGCACTTCCCGCGGCTGCGTGCGTACGTCGAAGCCGGAGACCGTCGCGATCCCCGCATCGGGCTCTATGAGAGTCGTGAGGACGTTGATGGTGGTCGTCTTCCCGGCGCCGTTCGGGCCGAGAAGGGCGAACACCTCGCCGGACGCGACCGTGATGTCGAGGTCGTCTATGACGAGCCTGTCTCCGAACTTCTTGCGCACGCGGCGCATCTCGATGGCGGGTCTCATGATGTCCCTTCCTCCCTGACGTGGGGTCTGCATGTCGAAACTGTGTATGAGCTACGCAAGTGTGTATGACCATAACACACTGTTTATTTAATAAACAGAAGTAGGATGGCGGCATGACCGAGAACGAGCCACCGGAGCTGCCGCGGGGTATCGCTCTCGCCTGGGGCGTCGCGGCCACTCCGCAGCGCGGCCCGAAGCGCGAGATGAGTGTGGAGCGCATCGTCGACGCGGCAGTGGAACTGGCGGATGCCGAGGGCATCGGCGCCGTTTCGATGGCAGCGGTCGCCGCGAAGCTCGGCTTCACGCCGATGTCCCTCTACCGCTACGTCACCGCGAAAGACGACCTGCTGCTGCTCATGCAGGAGCAGGCGACAGGCGTTCCTCCGGAGTCGCACCTCGAGCACGAGGGCTGGCGCGATCGGCTGCTCGCTCTCTACGAGGAACAGGTGCTGCTGTATCTGCGGCATCCGTGGATGCTCTCGGTTCCGATCACCGGATCGCCGATCACCCCGAACAGCTCGGCATGGCTCGACGCCTCGCTCGCAGCTCTCGAACAGACCGTTCTCACGGCCGACGAGAGGATCGCGACCGCCCTGGCGGTGACCGGCCAGGCGCGCTGGTGCGGCATCGTGCAGGCCGGCTACACCGCGCAGGCGCGCGGCATCGGACTCTCGCCAGACGAAGTCGCCGTCAGGGAGGCCGACCTGTACGACAGGGTCATCACCCAGGACGAGTTCCCCGCCCTGCGTCGCGCGGTGGACGAGGGCGTGTTCACCTCTCCTGCCGATCCTTTCCGCTTCGGCGTCGAACGCATCCTCGACGGCGTCGCGGCGTACCTCGACGCGCGGGATCGTGGCGAGTCTCGCGCTCCGGTCGACGAGTGGATCGCGATCGACCCCGTCGAACTCGCGGGCGATCGGCGGCTGAAAGAAGCCCAGAAGACGGTCCGCGAAGCGGAGAGGATGCTGCGCGCCGCCCGCAAGGCCGAGCGACAGGCCCTGCGCGAGGCGAAGGAGCGGTTCGCGAAGACGAAGGGGCAGGGCTGAGCGCGCTCGGCGCCCAGCCGTCTTTGTCATGATGTGGTGATGACACAGGCATCGGCGCAGCACCGCGCGCACTTCGACTTCTCGATCTCCTTCGCGAACGGCGGCGGGATGAGCGGCGAGGGCTTCCGTCTCGACCTGCCTCGCCCCGACCTGAGCGCCGAAGAGATCGGCGTGCTTCTCGTGCGGCATCTCGGCCTCGCGCTCGTGCGCGACGTGGACCTGCGCGGGCTGCGCATCGTCGAGGAGACGCATCGCGGCAGCAGGGGAGCGGATGCCGCGGCCCCCGGAGTCGACCGGGTGATCGACCTCAGTCATCCGATCGAAGCGGGAATGATCACGTACCCCGGCCTGCCGGCACCGGCGATCACTCCGCATCTGACCCGTGAGGACTCTCGGGAGAAGTACGCACCGGGAACCGAGTTCGCGATGGACATCATCACGATGATCGGCAACACCGGCACGTACCTCGACGCCCCGTACCACCGCTACGCAGACGGCGGTGACCTCGCCTCACTCGATCTGAACACGCTCGTGGGGATACCCGCGGAGGTGTTCCATCTGCGCGACTCGTGGAGCGCGGATCGTCGGGGGATCGAAGCGGTGACACTCGCGGATCGCGAACTCGCAGGCAGCGCCGTCCTGCTCGACACCGGGTGGAGCAGTCGCTTCGGCACACCGGAGTACGCGGCGGGCGCGCCCTTCCTCACCGAAGGCGGGGCGCGCTTCCTCGTCGATGTCGGCGTGCGGATCGTGGGCATCGACTCCCTGAACATCGACGACACCGAGAGCGGAGGGGCGCGCCCGGCGCACAGCATCCTGCTCGCGGCGGGGGTGCACGTGGTCGAGCATCTGACGAATCTCGATACGGTCCCGGCGCACGGGGCACGGTTCACCGCGGCCCCGCCCGCCGTGCGCGGATTCGGGACCTTCCCGGTGCGCGCGTTCGCCACGACGTCGGAGTCCCACTGATCACAGGGGTCACATGGGTTTACATGCGTCCCAGCGACCCATAGAGTGTGCACATCGAGAAAGGGGTACGTGGGATGCCCGAGGTTCCTGACGTCCGGTTCCTGACGGTGGCTGAGGTCGCCGAACTCATGCGCGTGTCGAAGATGACCGTCTATCGGCTCGTGCACTCCGGCGAGCTGCCTGCGATCCGCTTCGGTCGCAGCTTCCGTGTCCCCGAATCCGCCGTGGCTGAGGCGTTGCAGCGCCCGATCGCCGACGTGGGCTGATCCGCGAGCAGGATCGCCGCAGGAGGCACCGTGGACGCCAGCACTTTCTACGCACTGTTCTCCGCCACCTGCTTCACGCTGACCGGGCTCTGGTGGAACGTGGTCCGTGCCCGCAGCGACTGGACGGCCGATCGCTCGATCCGACGCACGATCGGCGGCGTCTACCTGTCGTTCCTGCTCCCCGCGCTGATGGGGCTGTTCGCCCAGGTCGGCGGGACCGAGAGCCCGCTGATCTGGCGGCTCTCCTTCGTCGTGATCGCCGTCGTCGGCGGGGTGTCGATGCTGCGACTCGTCTCCCAGGCGCGCGGCGACGGCACGCCACGAGCGGTGCGTTGGACTCAAGCCGGCACCGTCGTCGTGTACGCGGCGATCGCCGTCATCGGCGTCGCACCGCAGTTGGCCGCACCGCTGGGCCTCACCGGCATCCAGGTCGGAGCACTGCTTCTGATCGTCTTGGTCGCGCTCGGTCACGCCCTCGTCTGGCGTTTCATGGTGGCTGATCATGCCCTGCACAGCGGTGAGGAGTGAGTGCGTACGAGCGGGCCCCCGCGATTTGCTAGACTGTTCCGAGGCATTTTTCCGTGCCCGTACCCGGGTGTCCGCCACGTGCGACGCCCAGCCCCTGACTTAGTGAGGTTTCCGTGGGTTCTGTCATCAAGAAGCGCCGCAAGCGCATGGCGAAGAAGAAGCACCGCAAGCTGCTTCGCAAGACTCGCCACCAGCGTCGCAACAAGAAGTAAGCGGCCAGACACCGAGCGCCTGTCTCCGGACGGGCGCTTTGTGTCTCCGCCCGCAGTTCCGATCCACCGCAGGAGGACGCATGAAGTCGATCACCGTCGCAGAGCTCGCCGCTCGTGAGAACACGCCGCTCATCGATGTGCGCGAGGCGAACGAGTTCTCATCGGGGCACATCCCGGGCGCCGTGAACATCCCGATGTCCGAGATCGGCAACCGCCTCGAAGAGCTCCCTGCCGAGGCGTTCGACGTGATCTGCCAGATGGGCGGACGTTCGGCCCGTGTGGTCGAGGCGCTCGAGGGGCGAGGATACGACGTCACCAACGTCGAGGGCGGCACCGCCGAGTGGATCGCCGAGGGCCGTGAGGTCGAGGTGCCGTCGGCGTGACCACGCTGACTCTGATCGGCAAGCCCGACTGCCACCTCTGCGATGTGGCTTCCGAGATCATCGACACCGTGATCGCCGATCTTCCGGATGCTGCGGCGGAGAGCATCGAGGTCGTCGAGGCTTCCATCCAGGACGACCCGGCGCTGTACGACCTGTGGTGGGAGAAGATCCCCGTCGTGCTGATCGACGGAGAACTGCATGCGCACTGGCGCTTGTCGGCCGACCGGCTGCGTTCCGCACTCGAAGAGGCCGTGGTGAACGACCTGAAGGAGACGAGATGAGCATCCGCCATGTCGTGAGCTGGAAGCTCGCCGCATCCGATCCCGCCGCCCGCGCCGAGCAGGCCGCCGAAGTGGCGCGCCGGCTCAACGCCCTCGACGGCGTCGTGCCGCAGCTGCTGTCGATATCGGCCGGCGCCAACGTGGCCTACCCCGACTCCAACTGGGACGTGACGCTGATCGCCGACTTCGACTCGATCGAGGCGCTCGAGCAGTACCAGGTGCACCCGGCGCACGAAGAGGTCGTCGCCTACGTGCGTTCGGTCGTCGCCTCGCGAGCGGCCGTCGACTTCGAGGTCTGACGAAAAGCACTTGCAACAAAAACGTAACCCGGGGAAACGCTGTTCGGCCGTGACGGCCCTCGAGCGCATGTCAAGATGAACACCTACCCGTTCGCGGGCGCGATCCGCCCCCGACTCCCCAGGAGCTGACATGCAGCGTCGCAACATCTTCGCCGGAATCGCCCTCGCGGCGACCGCCACTCTCGCCCTCGCCGGCTGCGCCAGCGGATCAGGTGCGGGTTCCGGCGGCTCGGCGGACGACCCGTACGGCCTCGTCGAGGCCGGTACGCTCACGGTCTGCTCCGACATCCCCTACCCGCCCTTCGAGTTCGAGGGCGGCGACAACGGCACGGGATACACGGGCTTCGACATCGATCTGCTCGACGCGATCGCGAAGAAGCTCGACCTGAAGCTCTCGGTGCAGGACGTCGGCTTCGAGGCGCTGCAGTCCGGAACCACTCTGGCCAACGGCACCTGCGACCTGGGTGCATCGGCTATGACCATCACCGACGAGCGCAAGAAGAACATCGACTTCTCCGAGCCGTACTACGACTCGCTGCAGTCGCTGCTCGTGCGCACCGACTCGGGCATCAAGAGCATCGACGACCTCGACGGCAAGAACGTCGGCGTGCAGCAGGGCACCACCGGCGAGTCCTACGCGACGGAGAACGCGAAGGGTGCGCAGCTCGTGCAGTACCCGTCGGACGGCGAGCTGTGGCCCGCGATCCAGGCCGGCCAGATCGACGCGATCCTGCAGGATCAGCCGGTGAACCTCGAGCACGAGAAGGCCGACAGCGCGTACAAGATCGTCGAGACCTACGACACCGAGGAGTCCTACGGCTTCGCCTTCGAGAAGGGCAAGAAGACCGAGCTGCTCGACGCGGTCAACGGCGCTCTGAAGGACCTCCGCGACAGCGGCGACTACCAGACGATCTACGACACCTACTTCACCGCGAACTGAGCGGCGAGCAGGAATACAGGAGGACCTTGACAATGGCGTTGAGGCGCACTCAAAGACAGAAGCTGTACCGGTACGTCGTCTATGCCGTGCTGATCGCCGTAGTCCTCTGGGCGATCGTCACGACGGACTGGAGCCGGATCGGACCTCTGTTCTTCGACCCCGAGATCGCGGCAAAGATGTTCCCCGGGATCATCACGACCGCACTCGTCAACACGCTGTGGTTCACGGCCGTCGCCTTCGCGGGCGGACTGCTGCTGGGCATCCTCCTCGCACTGCTCAAGATGTCGAGCATCGGTCCGTTCCGGTGGATCGCGACCGCCTGGATCGAGCTGTTCCGCGGCCTGCCCGCGATCATGACGATCTTCGCGATCTCGCAGGTCCTTCCGATCGCGACCGGGATCTCCGGTCAGAAGCTCGGCGGTCCCGTTGTGCTCGGTCTGATCGGCCTGGTCCTCGTCGCTTCGGCGTATATGGCGGAGACGATCCGCGCCGGGCTCCAGGCCGTCCCCAAGGGGCAGACCGAGGCCGCGCGCTCGCTGGGCATGTCGCCGTTCAAGACGACCTTCTGGATCGTGGTGCCGCAGGGCTTCCGCATCATCATCCCGCCGCTGACGAACGAGTTCGTGCTGCTGCTGAAGGACACCTCGCTGCTCTTCGTGGCGGGCTCGTTCATCTGGTCGAAGGAGCTCACGAACTTCGCCAAGGACGCGACGACGCAGAACCAGAATGCGACGCCTCTGGTGATGGCCGCGATCCTCTACCTGATCGTGACGATCCCGCTCACGCGGTTCACCGCCTACCTCGAGCGACGGATGGGGAACCAGCGATGATCACCGACCTGATCGATGTCCACGCCCCCGCGATCGACGTGCAGGGGCTCGTGAAGACGTTCGGCGACAACGAGGTGCTCAAGGGCATCGACCTCACCGTCACCGCTGGTGAGGTCGTCTGCGTGATCGGGCCCTCGGGCTCGGGTAAATCGACGCTGCTGCGCTCGGTGAACCTCCTCGAGGAGCCGACCGGCGGAAAGATCCTCATCGAGGGGATCGACATCACCGACCCCGACATCGACATCGACGGTGTGCGCACACGCATCGGCATGGTGTTCCAGAGCTTCAATCTGTTCCCGCACATGAGCGTTGTGGGCAATCTCACCATCGCTCAGCGGCGTGTGAAGAAGCGCGGCAAGGCCGAATCCGAGAAGATCGCTCACGAGATGCTCGCCAGGGTCGGCATGGCCCACAAGGCCGATGCCTATCCGACGCAGCTCTCCGGCGGCCAGCAGCAGCGTGTGGCGATTGCGCGCGCTCTGTGCATGAACCCCGACATGATGCTGTTCGACGAGCCGACGTCGGCGCTCGATCCCGAACTCGTCGGCGAGGTTCTGCAGGTCATGCGCTCGCTGGCCGACGAGGGGATGACGATGCTCGTCGTCACGCACGAGATGGGCTTCGCGCGCGAGGTCGGCTCGCGCCTGATCTTCATGGACGGCGGCCACATCGTGGAGGAGGGCGACCCGCGTGAGGTGCTCGGCAACCCGCAGCACCAGCGCACGAAGGACTTCCTCTCCCGCGTGCTCTAGCCCGCACTCCCTGTTTCACGACGAAACCCCCAGCCGCAGCTGGGGGTTTCGTCGTGAGACAGGGGTGTCGGCGTCAGCTCTCGACCTCGACGACCTCGGCATCGGCGGCGTTGCGCTTGACCGAGTCGATGCCGTTCAGGGCACCGGACTTCGAGGCGTAGCCCTGGCCGGTCGCGATGACTTCGCCATTGCCGGCCTTCAGGCGGAATCGGTAGTCCCCGCCCTTGTCCTGATACAGCTCGAATTTGCCTGCCATGAGGCGTCCTTTCTCTCCGGGTCGAGGGCGACGCCCTCGCGGCTCAAACTATCGTTGCGGGCACGGGGACGGAAGAGCGGGATTCATCCGCGCGGATGAACCGCGACCGGTTCGGGTGCGAGGGCGATCCGCACACGGTCGCCGAAGGCGGGCTGGATGCCTGGCGCGTGCTGCAGCCGGATGAGCTCTCCCGACTCGGTGCGAACCAGGGTGCGGCGCATGCTTCCGAGAAAGGTGCTCTCCTCCACGAAAGCGTCGGTGGCGGCATCCGCCTCTCCGGCGAAGTGCACGTTCTCAGGGCGGATGTACACGTCGACCGGGCCGTCGGCCGGGGTCTGCAGCGGCAGTCGCTGACCCCACACCGTCACGTGGTCGCCCTCGGCGACTCCGGAGACGACGCTGGAGAGGCCCACGAAGGCTGCGACGCCCGCGGTCGCAGGTGTCGTGTACAGCTGCTCGGGAGAGCCGATCTGCTCGATGCGGCCCGAGTTCATCACAGCGATGCGGTCAGAGACGGCCAGGGCCTCTTCCTGATCATGGGTGACGAACACGGTCGTGATGCCCAGACGCAGCTGGATACGGCGGATCTCGTCGCGCAGCTGCACGCGGACCTTCGCATCGAGGGCCGAGAGCGGCTCGTCGAGCAGCAGCACCTTGGGCTCCGTGACGAGGGCGCGCGCCAGGGCCACGCGCTGCTGCTGGCCGCCAGAGAGCTGGTGGGGGAACCGGTCCGCGAAATCCGCGAGGCCGACCAGGGCGAGGGCATCGAGCGATCGCTTCGCCGCATCCGCCCGGTTCACACCGCGACGACGCAGGCCGAAGGCCGTGTTGTCGACCACTCGCAGGTGCGGGAACAGCGAGTACGACTGGAAGACCATCCCGATGTCGCGCTTGTTGGTCGGCACCCGAGAGACGTCTCCACCGCCCAGCAGCACCGCGCCCTGGTCGGCGATCTCGAGCCCGGCGAGCACCCGCAGCAGGGTGGTCTTGCCGCAGCCGGAGGGGCCGAGCAGAGACACGAACTCGCCGGGCGCGATGTCGAGGTCGACGCCGTGCAGAACGGTGGTGCCCGCGTAGCTCTTCACGATCCCCTGCAGCTGCACGCGGGTGCCCTCACCGGCATCGGCGAGCAGCATGTTGTCGGCGGTACGGGGGAGGGTCATGAGCGGGCCTTTCCGGTGCCGCGGGCGACGCGACCGATGACGAGGAGCAGGACGAAGCAGAACAGCAGGGCCAGCAGGGTGAAGATCGCAGGCAGGTAGCCGTCCTGCTTCTGCACGACGACCATGGCGGTCTGGAACACGGGGCGGTTCAGGAGCGACGCGATCGTGAACTCGCCGAGCACGACGGCGACCGAGATGAGCGACGCGGCGAGCAGTCCCTGACGGAGGTTCGGGGCGAGCACCTGGAACACCACTGTGGTCCACGACGCGCCGAGGGAGCGAGCGGCCTCGGTGAGCGTGCGGATGTCGACCGCGTCGATGGATGCCTGGATCGATCGGTAGGCGAACGGCAGCACGGTGATGCCGTAGGCGAGGGCGAGAGTCCAGGCGCCGGTGCCGAGCGTTCGACCGATCTGCAGGTAGATCGGCGCGAGGCCGACGACGAGCACGATGGCCGGGATCGAGATCGGCAGCAGAGCCGCGAACTCGAACGCCGGACGCATCTTCGCGAAGCGCAGGTTCACGAGGATCATGGTGGGCGCCAGGACGAACAGCACGATCGCGACCGTGATCACGGCGAGCAGCAGCGAGTTGCCGAGCCCCGTCCAGATCGGCTTGAGCGTCGCCGCCATCGCGGGGTCGAAGAGGCTCGCCCAGCGCTTCAGCGAGTACGAGCCGTCAGCCATCTTCACGGTGTACAGGAAGGTCGCCAGCAGCGGGATCGCGAAGAACGCACCGACCAGGATGCCTATGATCCAGCGGGTCGGGCGTGAAGGGGCGAGCGGATTCATGCCTGCCACCTCGCTGCCCGGCGCTGGACGAGCGAGTACAGGCCCATGACGACTCCCACGACGACGATCATGCCGAGCGCCAGGGCGCCGGCGAGGTTCTCTCGGCCGAGCACGGTCTCGCTGGTGAGCGCGGCGCGGATCTGGAGAGGGACGATCTGCGAACCCTGACTGGCGAGCGCCGCGGCAGTCGCGTACGACGAGAACGCGTTCGCGAACAGCAGCAGCAGGCTCGCGAGGAACGAGGGGGCGAGGACCGGAATGCCGATGCGCAGCCAGAAGCTCGACCGGGTGCCTCCGAGGGTGAGGTTCGCCTCGGACCACTGCGGCTTGAGGGCGGCGAGTGCGGGCATGAACGTGATGACCATGAGCGGGATCTGGAAGTAGATGTAGGGCAGGATCAGCCCCGGCAACTCGTAGAGCCAGGTGCCGTTCGCGAAGATGTCGATGCCGAAGCTCTCCTGGAGGAACACCTTCACGACGCCTTGGATGCCGATCGTGGCGATGAAGACGAACGCGAGCATGACGCCGCCGAACTGGGCGAGCACGCCTGCCGCTGCATCGACGGTCTGCCGGACGAGTCCCTCCGGATTCATGCCGAGCAGCGCGTAGCAGACCAGCGCGCCGACGAGCGCGCCGACGAGCGCGGTCAGCAGTGAGACCCAGGCCGAATTGGCGAAGGTGTTCAGGACTACGGGGTCGCCGAGAGCGGCGACGTTGGTCCACGTGAAGGTGCCGTCCTTGGTGAAGAAACCCGACCCGATGGCGAGGATCGTCGGAACGGCGAGGAACAGGATGACGTAGGCGGCGAAGGGGACGAGACCGAGCCAGGAGAGGGAAGGGGCGAACCGCCGGGCCCGCGCGCGCGGCGCGAGCCCGGCGGAGGGGGCGGATGCCGCAGCATCCGCCCCCGTCTGCGTGAGGGTGGTCACTGAACCGCCGCTGCCCACTTCTCGCCGAGCAGCTTTCCGGCATCGGTGGACTGCTGTTCGGTCGGGACGACCGTGTCCGACGGGGCCTCGGGGAGAGCGGCTGCGAGCTCGGCGTCGATCGTGCCGGCATCCGTCATCGCCTCCATGCGGGCCGGACGCGCGCCACCCTTCAGCCACAGGTTCTGCACCTCGTCGCTGTACAGGAACTCCTGCCACAGACGGGCGGCTGCAGGATGCGGGGCGTCGATGTTGATGGCCTGGTTGTAGTAGCCCGCGTAGCCGGTGCCGTCGAGGACCACGACCTTCCAGTTCTTGTTGCCGTTCTCGCCCTGAGCGTGGGCCGCGTTCAGGTAGTCCCAGTCGAAGACGACCGGGGTCTCGCCGCTCGCGACGGTCGCGGTGGTGACATCGACCTTGAGCAGATTGCCGGCCTTCTGCAGCTCGCTGAAGAAGTCGATGCCGGGCTGGAAGTCGTCGAGCGTGCCGTCGGACTGCACCGTGGCGAGGCCCACGGCCGCGAAGGCCGCGCCGGCCTGCGTGGGGTCGCCGTTGATCGCGACGGCGCCCTTGTAGTCGGCTCCGAGCAGGTCGTCGAGGGTCTTCGGCGCGTCGAACTTCGAGGAGTCGTATCCGATCGACATGTACCCGCCGTAGTCGCCGACGAACAGGCCGGTCGGCTCCTTCAGCGCGTCCGGAATGTCGTCGAACGTCTGCACCTTGTAGGGCGCGAACTGGTCGGTGTTCTGCAGCGCGACGGCGAGGCCGAGGTCGAAGACGTCGGGAGCGGTGTCGAGGCCCTTGTTGGTCTCCGCGGCCTGGATCTCTTCGGCGCTCGAGACGTCAGGGGAGGCCTCGTTGATCGTGATCTCGGGGTACTTCTCGGCGAACAGGTCGAGGATCTCGCCGTAGTTCGCCCAGTCACGGGGGAGCGCGATGACGTTCAGCGCGCCCTCGGCCTTCGCTGCCGCCTCGAGGTCGGCGAATGTGCCGAAGTCGGCGACGGTGGTGGCGGATGCCGCGTCGACCTTGTCGGAGCCGGCTGCCGGAGTGTCGCCGCCGCTTGCGCAGCCGGTCAGTGCGAGCGCGGCCGTGGCGGCGAGGGCGATGCCGGCGCCGAAGCGGGCGCGGCGGGGGAAGTGTGCCATGAGGGTCCTCTCGGTGACCGGCGCGGGTACGCCGGTTCGGGTTGCGAGTGGACGCTACGGGACGGAGGTGACCGGTGAGTCGGCGACGGGTGAATGGCGGGTGTCCGGGCGGTGGCCGGATCGGATGCCGTCGCCCCGACGGCGCCAAGGAAGGACGACTGCGCCTCGGAAGGACGAACGCTCCGGCTTCGTCCTTCGGTAGCGCGGTCGTCCTTCGGGGGTGGAGCCCTCGGATGCCGGGTCAGCGTGAGACGGCGTACTTGAAGCCGAGATGAGAGCCGACGTAGCCGAGCCGTTCGTAGAAGCGATGCGCCTCGACGCGCGCGGCATCCGAGGTGAGCTGGATCATCGCGGCTCCCAGTGCGGGCGCCGCGGCATCCGACACCCAGCGCATCATCGCGGAGCCGATTCCTGACGAGCGAAGGTCGCTGCGCACACGCACCGCCTCCACGAGCAGGCGCCGGGCGCCGCGCCGTGCCATGCCGGGAATCGATGTGAGCTGAAGCGTCGCGACGATCTGCCCGTCGAGCTCGACGACCACGAGATCGTTCGAGGGATCTCCGAGGACGTCGGCCAGTCCGGCCTGGTACGCAGGGCGGTCTTCGACAGACGCGACGTCGCCGCGCGAAGCACTGATCGGGTCGTCGGCGAGCAGAGCGATGACGGCATCCGCGTCGTGCACCGTCGCCCGGCGCAGGGTGGCGCTTCCGGCACGGGAGTCGAGCGGGCGAGGCAGCGGGAGGACATCGAGCATGCAGCCAGTCTGACATCCTGGACGGATGGACATCGGCGCTGTGCTCGGGCTCGAGCAGCTCACGTGGGGCACGCTGATCCTCGTCGTCGTGGCCGCGTTCTGCGCGGGGTGGATCGATGCCGTCGTCGGCGGCGGAGGGCTGCTGCAGCTGCCCGCACTGCTGCTGATCCCCGGCATCACACCCGTGCAGGCGCTCGCCACGAACAAGCTCGGCTCGGTCTTCGGCACGGCCACGAGCAGCGTCACCTACTACCGGCGGGCGAAGCCAGACATTCGAACAGCCCTTCCGATGGCAGCGATCGCCTTAGCCGGATCCTTCGGAGGAGCGGCGGTCGCGACCGTGCTCCCGTCATCCGCGTTCAAGCCGATCATCGTCGTCGCCCTGCTGGCCGTCGCTCTGTTCACGGCGTTCAAGCCGCAGCTGGGCGCCGCGACGCAGCTGCGGTTCCACGGGCACAAGCATCACATCGCGGCGGGGGCCGCGGGCCTCGGCATCGGCTTCTACGACGGCATGATCGGCCCGGGAACGGGCACGTTCCTCGTGATCACGCTGGTCGCGCTGCTCGGCTACGACTTCCTGCAGGCGAGTGCGAAGGCGAAGATCGTGAACTTCGCGACCAACGCCGGCGCGCTCATCCTGTTCATCCCGCACGGCGCCGTGTTGTGGCTGCTCGGCGGCATCCTCGCCGTGGCCAACGTGGCCGGAAGCTATCTGGGCTCGCGGATGGCGATCTCTCGCGGGACGACGTTCATCCGCGTGGTCTTCCTCGTCGTCGTCATCGCGCTCATCGCGAAGCTCGGCGTCGACGTGTGGAACGAGAACATCGCGCCGGGACTCGCTGCTCTCTGACGCACCGCTTCACCTCACGCGTTTCGTCTCGCTCGCTGGCGCTCGCTCGCTCAACGACCCGCGGGCTGAGTCACCGTTCGTTGAGGGACGTTTCGACCCGCGGGCTGAGTCACCGGTCGTTGAGGGAGGCTTCGACCTGCGGGCTGAGCCGCCGGTCGTTGAGCGAGCGCAGCGAGACGAAACGCCTCATGCTCCGTAGAACATGAGGCGTTTCTTCTCGTCGCTGCGCTCCTCGCTCAACGACCGGTGGTGCGAAGCTCAGGCCTCGGCATCCTCCGGCACGAAGTCGACTCCGGCCTCCTTGCGCTGCGCGTCGCTGATCGGCGCAGGTGCGGAGGTGAGCGGGTCGAAGCCGCCACCCGACTTCGGGAAGGCGATCACGTCGCGGATCGATTCGCTCTTCGACAGGTGCTGCAGCACGCGGTCCATGCCCAGCGCGATGCCGCCGTGCGGCGGGGCGCCGAACTTGAACGCGTCGAGCAGGAAGCCGAACTGCTCCTGCGCGACCTCGTCGCTGATGCCCATGACCTCGAAGACGCGCTTCTGCACGTCTTCGCGGTGGATGCGGATCGAGCCGCCGCCGAGCTCCGAGCCGTTGCACACGATGTCGTACGCGTAGGCGAGCGCAGACCCGGGGTCGGTGTCGAAGGTGTCCTGGAACTCGGGCTTCGGGCCGGTGAAGGCGTGGTGCACGGCCGTCCAGGCGCCGGCGCCCACGGCGACGTCGCCGGATGCCACGGCATCCGCTGCGGGCTCGAACATCGGTGCGTCGACCACCCAGGTGAACGCGAATTCATCGGGGTTCAGGTAGCCGAGGCGACGGCCGATCTCGACGCGCGCGGCGCCGAGGAGTGCACGCGACTCCTTGGTCGAGCCGGCGGCGAAGAACACGCAGTCGCCGGGTTCGGCGCCGACGAACGCGGCGAGGCCTGCCTGCTCGGCCTCGGAGAGGTTCTTCGCAGCGGGGCCCCCGAGGGATCCGTCTTCGTTGAAGAGCACGTAGGCGAGGCCGCGGGCGCCACGCTGCTTGGCCCAGTCCTGCCAGGCGTCGAGCGTCTTGCGCGGCTGCGAGGCACCACCGGGCATCCGCACCGCACCGACGTACTCGGCCTGGAACACGCGGAACGGCGTCTCCTTGAAGTACTCGGTCGCTTCGACTAGTTCGAGTCCGAAGCGCAGGTCGGGCTTGTCCGAGCCGTACTTCGCCATGGCCTCGGCATAGGTCATGCGCGGCAGCGGCGTCTGCACCTCGACGCCGATCGTCTTCCACATCGCGACGACGAGCGACTCCATCAGAGCGATGACGTCTTCCTGGTCGACGAAGCTCATCTCGATGTCGAGCTGGGTGAACTCCGGCTGGCGGTCGGCCCGGAAGTCCTCGTCGCGGTAGCAGCGCGCGATCTGGAAGTACTTCTCGACGCCGCCGACCATGAGCAGCTGCTTGAACAGCTGAGGCGATTGCGGCAGGGCGTACCAGCTGCCGGGGTGCAGGCGAGCGGGCACGACGAAGTCACGGGCGCCCTCCGGGGTGGAGCGGGTGAGCGTCGGCGTCTCGACCTCGGTGAAGTCCTCGGCATGCAGCACGTCGCGCACAGCCTTGTAGACGTTCGAGCGCAGGCGAAGAGCGGATGCCGTCGCCGGACGCCGCAGGTCGAGGTAACGGTACTTCAGCCGCGCCTCCTCGCCCACGTTCTCGGTCTCGGCGAGCGCCGTGGAGACCTGGAAGGGCAGCGGCGCGGATTCGTTCAGCACCACGACGTCGCTCGCGATGAGCTCGATCTCGCCGGTCGGCAGGTTGGGGTTCTCGTTGCCGTCGGGGCGACGGGACACCTCGCCGGTGACTTTGAGGACGAACTCGTTGCGCAGCGGGTGGGCCACCTCTTCGTCGCGGATGACGACCTGGGCGATGCCCGATGCATCCCGCAGATCGATGAACGCGACTCCTCCGTGATCACGACGACGATCGACCCAGCCCGTGAGGGTGACGGTCTGACCGATGTTCTCTGCTCGCAGGGAGCCTGCGGAGTGAGTGCGAAGCACGGAGGATTCCTCCTGATCTGGGAAATGGTGAACCCGGCAAGTCTACCGGGGACGCTTTCAGTAGACTCGCCAGCGCTGACCCCGTTCCTCTCATGAAAGGCCGTCATGCGTCTCGCCTCTGATGTCTTCTGCGACGGCGATCTCTTCGCTGCAGCGACCCGCATCGTCCCGCTCGCCGCAGGGCGTCGACGGGCATGACGGCGTCGCGACTGCATCTGGTCAGGCACGGCGAGGTGCACAATCCCGGACGCGTGCTGTACGGGAGGCTGCCCGGGTACGGCCTGAGCGAGGCAGGACGGCGGATGACGTGGGCCGCCGCCGAGCACGTGCGCGACTTCGATCGACCGGTGACGTCGCTGATCGCCTCGCCTCTGCAGCGCACTCAGGAGTCGGCCGAACCGTTCACCGAGATCTTCGGGCTCACGCCCGTGCTCGATGAGCGCGTGATCGAGCCTGCCAACGTGTTCGAGGGCACGCGGATGCGCCGCTCGCTGATGGACCCCAGGAACTGGTGGCACCTTCGGCGCCCCTCGGTGCCGAGCTGGGGTGAGCCGTACTCATCCATCGCAGAGCGGATGCTGTCTGCGATGGATGAGGCCTGGCACGCGGCCCCGGACGGCGACGTGGTCGTCGTGTCGCACCAGGCGCCGATCTGGATCACGCATCTCCGGGTCGCGGGTCTCCCGCTTCGGCACGACCCGCGCACGCGGCGCTGCGCGCTGTCGAGCGTGACCTCGTTCGAGCGCGTCGGCGATGTGTGGCGCGAGGTCGAGTACGCGGAGCCCGCCGCCGACGGAATCGATCTCGGCGCGGTCTGACCCCGTCGTTCGACGCTCACTGACCGGCGCTCAGCGCCTTGACGATGCCGGTCGCGGCCAGCTGACCGGCCGCAGCCGCGAGCAGCACCGACGCCATCGCCCCCGGGAGAGCCGCGCGGTGGGCAAGGTCACCCGCCGCCGAGACGCCGGGCACGGAGGTGGCGCCGAAGTCGTCGATCTCGATCGCGCCCGAGGGCAGCATGGCCAGACCCAGCTGCTCGGCGAACGGGGCGCGCTGGCGCATCTCGACCGAGGCGACGAAGACTCCGGCGACCGACATCGACGAGCCGCCCGCCGTGACGATCACATCGGCGCCGTCGCCTTCGACCCCGTCTACAGGCATGGCGCTCACGCGGGCTCCGCGCTCCTCCAGCATCCGCCGTTCTTCTTTCGAGAAGTCACCGCCGACGGGGAACACCGAGATGGCTCCGACGAAGCGCCCGAGCAGACTGATCAGGTGCTCGGCGCGGGCCGCGGCGCCCAGGATCGCGATGGGCCTGCCTGCGTGTTCGTGGCCGTCGCAGAACGGGCAGCTGAAGGCGCGCGTCCCCCAGAGCGCGGCCAGTCCCGGGACCTCCGGCAGATCGTCGGCGACGCCTGTCGCCAGGACGATCCGGCGGGCGGACACCTCGGTCCCGCCGACGAGTCGCACCGTGAAGTCGCCCTCACGGCCCGAGATGTGCGAGGCGCCCACGTCGCGGATCTCCACGTCGGGGTACTCGGCGAGCTGCCCTCGGGCGGTGGCGCGGAACTCCGAGGGAGGAGTGCCGTCGTTGGCCACGACGTTGTGCATGTGCAGCACGGTGCCGTTGCGGTACTCGCCGGAGTCCAGGAGCAGGGTCGAACGGTGCATCCGCCCGAGCGTCAACGCCGCCTGCAGGCCGGCAGGGCCGGCGCCGATCACGATCACGTCGTACATGAGTGGGTCCTCTCGTCTTGCTTTCGAGCTCAGTCTGTGACTTCATGTCAACATGAAGTCAAGTGCTGAGCATCCGTGGTCCGTAGGCGACGTGGCGGCTCGCTTCGATCTGCCGACCAACGTGCTCCGGCACTGGGAGACGGTGGGCCTGCTACGGCCGGAGCGGGATGCCGCCGGCCGGCGCCGGTACGGCGAGGATGACGTCGTGCGCATCGCCGTGATCCAGCGCAGCAAGGCCGCAGGGATGAGCCTCGAGCAGATCGGGGTGCTGCTGGACGACGGCAGTGCGGGTCGCCACCAAGTGCTGCAGGCGCATCTCGACGACCTCGATCGGCGCATGGACGAGATGCGTCGCTCGAAGGCGATGACCGAGCACGCGATGCAGTGCAGCGCCCACGACATCGCCATGTGCCCCAAGTTCCGGCAGGGCGTCGCGGACGTCCTCGCGCGCTTCTGACGACGGCCTGCATCCGGCCCACGCATAGGAACCCCTGCGTACACTGGGATTCGTGCCTGTCGCGCCTGTGAACACCCCGATGCGCAGCGGCCGCCGCTCCCGCATCCGCTTCGTCCGTGGTGCGGTCGGAGCCGCGCTCGCCGCGATCGTCGTCGTCGGTCTGAGCGCGTGCGCTCCCGATCCGGTGAGCGATTCCTTCCTCAGCGGAGACAACAACGGCTATGTCGCAGCGGACGGCGCGATCGTCGAGATCCCCGTGGCAGACCGAGGCGAACCGGTCGATTTCGGAGGCGTCACCGAGAACGGCGAGAAGTTCTCCAGCGCCGACATCGCGGGCCAGGTCACGGTCGTCAACTTCTGGTACGCGGGCTGCGCGCCCTGCCGGGTCGAGGCGGACTTCCTCGAGACCGTCTGGCAGAAGTTCGACGGCGAGGGCGTCTCTTTCATCGGCGTCAACACACGTGATCAGGCCGACACGGCCAAGGCCTTCTCGGAGGAGTACAGCATCACGTACCCGAGCCTGATCGACGTCGACACCGCCGAGGCGAAGCTCGCCTTCGCCGAGGCCGTGCCGATCCAGGCCACCCCGACGACGCTCGTGCTCGACAAGCAGGGCCGCGTCGCGGCCCGCATCATCGGCCCGATCGACAGCCCCTCCATCCTCTCCACGCTCGTCAAGGACGCACTCGCGGAGAAGTCGTGAACCCCGACGCCATCATCGGCTCGGGTGCACTGTGGATCGCGGTCCCGGTCGCGATGCTCGCCGGACTCCTGTCGTTCCTGTCGCCGTGCGTTCTGCCGCTCGTGCCGGGGTACCTCGGATTCCTCGGCGGGGCCGTGGCGGGCGGAGGCGTTTCGTCTCGCTCCGCCCCTTCTACAGGCTCAGGGACCCAGGCAGGTGCGACTCCCGTCCGCCGCCAGCTCGTGCTCGGCGTGCTGCTGTTCATCCTGGGCTTCAGCGTCGTCTTCATCGGCATCACCGCGCTCAGCGGCACGGTCGGCGTCTTCCTGCTGCGCTGGGGCGACCTGATCACGCGCGTCCTCGGCGCGGTGATCATCCTGATGGGACTCGTCTTCCTCGGATTCTTCGGCTTCGCGCAGCGCGAGCTCCGCTTCCACGTCGATTCCAAGGCGGGGATGATCGGCGCCCCGCTGCTGGGGATCGCACTCGGCATCGGCTGGGCGCCCTGCATGGGGCCGACTCTCAGCGCGATCGTCGCGCTCTCGTTCAACTCGGGCGACCCGGTCCGAGCGAGCTTCCTGGGTCTCGCGTACTCGCTGGGTCTCGGCATCCCGTTCCTGCTCGTCGCCCTCGGCTTCGGCTGGGCGACCAGGACCGTCGGGTTCCTCCGACGCCACATCCGCATCGTGAACATCATCGGCGGCGTCCTGCTCATCGTGCTCGGCGTCCTGATGGTGTCCGGGCTGTGGACCGACATCATGTCGCGACTGACGGCGGTGATGGGCAGTGTCATCCTCCCGCTCTGACCTCACTGACCAGAACGACCAGAAGGACTCCGTGGAAACCGACCCTCTGCGCCCGTCGGATCACATCGACGGCGACGACACGATCACCCAGCCGAGGCTCGGTTTCGTCGGCTGGCTGCGGTGGGGATGGCGTCAGCTCACCTCGATGCGCACGGCACTCATCTTGCTGCTGGTGCTCGCGATCGCCGCGATCCCCGGCTCGATCTTCCCGCAGCGCATGGCGGATCCGAACGGCGTCACGCAGTGGCAGCGCGACAATCCCGATCTCTTCCCGGTGCTCGACGCGCTGAAGATGTTCGACGTGTACCTGTCGCCGTGGTTCTCGGCGATCTACCTGCTGCTGTTCACCTCGCTCGTCGGCTGCGTGATCCCGCGCATCAAGCATCATGCGAAGGCGCTGCAGGCCCGGCCGCCCCGCACTCCGGCCCGGCTGAAGAGGCTGGCCGACTTCCGCGACGTGACCCGCGCTTCGACGGGCTCAGCGACCCAGGGGGCGGATGCCGCGGCCGACGCCGCTGCGACGATCGACATCGCGCAGAAGCAGCTGAAGGCGCTCGGCTACCGCGTGGAGCGCTACGACGACAAACGCGCGTTCTCGGTATCGGCCGAGCGCGGGTACTGGCGCGAGACCGGCAACCTCATCTTCCACATCGCCCTGGTCGGCGTGCTCATCACGGTCGGCGTGGGCGGCGGCTTCGCCTACACCGGCCAGCGCGTGCTCGTCGAGGGGGAGACGTTCGCGAACACGCTGCTCGACTACGACTCTATGAATCGAGGGCGCTTCGTCGGCGACGGCGCGCTGACGCCCTACTCGATGCGACTCGATACCTTCGATGTGACGTACCAGCCGTACGGTGAGCCCGGTTCGGGTCAGGCCGGCGACTTCTCGGCGAACATGACGGTCAAGGAAGACGGGCACAAGCGCACAGGCTCGGTGAAGGTCAACCATCCGCTGGAGGTGGGCGGGGACCGGGTATATCTGCTCGGCAACGGCTACGCGCCCACCATCACGGTCCGCGACGCCGAGGGGAAGGTCGTCTTCACGAACAGCGTGCCGTTCCTCCCGCAGGACAACAACCTGTTCTCCGTGGGCATCGTCAAGGTGACCGATGGGATGCCGGAGCAGCTCGGAATCCGCGGGCGCGGGCTGTTCTATCCGACGGCGGCGGCGGGCAAGGACGGCGCGATCGCCTCCGCCTACGGCGACCTGTTCAACCCCACGCTCACGCTCGACGTGTTCGAGGGCGATCTGGGCATCGACGACGGCACGCCGCGATCGGTCTACGTGCTCGACACCACGGATCTCACCCAGCTCACCGGTCGAGCGATCGGGGAGGAGTCGATCGAGCTCACCCCCGGAAAGACCGCCGATCTGCCGAACGGCCTCGGCACCGTGACCTTCGAAGACGAGTCTCCCGCCGGAGCGACCGACCTCACCCAGTCGGTGAAGAGGTTCGCGTCGTTGCAGATCCATCACGACTCGTCGTCGGTGTGGGTGCTCGTCTTCGCGCTCCTCGCGCTCGGAGGTCTGATGCTCGCCCTGTTCGTTCCGCGCCGGCGCGTGTGGGTCAAGGCTGTCGCTGCCGGCGATGGCGTGACCCTCGAGTACGCCGCCCTCGCCCGTGGCGAGGATCCGACGCTCGCGGCGGCGGTCGACGACCTCGTCGCCGGTCACGCCCGACTGCTCGACGCCGCCGGCGTCACGTCGGCCGTGCCCCGATCGTCGAGCGAGGACGGCGACGCCGACCGAGACGAAGCGCCCGATTCCGCAGCATCTGCCGAAGAACTCGAGCCCCCGGCATCCGACACCCCGAAAGTAGACTGACAGCATGTTCGATCTCTCCGTGATCTCGCCGGTCCTGCTGTGGACCGCGATCGCGATCTACGCGGCGTCGTTCGTGGCCTACGCCTTCGACCTCGCCCGCCGCTCGCAGGCGACCGCGGATGCGCAGACGGTTCGCGAGCGCGAACTGGTCGGCGCCGGCGCTCGCAGCGGCTCCGGCGCGGTCACGCCTACCGGAGCCCCCGTCGATCCGGCACCGCAGCGGTTCGTGATGGCGCGCATCGGCACCTCGCTGATGGTCCTGGCGTGGGTGTTCCACCTCGCCGCGGTCGTCACCCGCAGCATCGCCGCCGGCCGTGTGCCCTGGGCCAACCTGTACGAGTTCGCGATGATCGGCACGCTGCTGATCGTGCTCGTCTACCTCATCGTCCTCACCCGCATCGACCTGCGTTACCTCGGCACCTTCATCACCGGACTCGTGGTGATCCTGCTCGGACTCGCGGCGACGAACTTCTACGTCGCCGTCACCCCGCTGATGGATCCCCTCAAGAGCATCTGGCTGATCATCCACGTGTTCGTCGCTTCGCTCGGAACGGCCTTCTTCGCCTTGGCGTTCGCGCTGTCGGCGCTGCAGCTCATGCAGTCACGACGAGAGCGTCTGGTTCGCGAAGGCGCGGCGAAGACGGGTCCCGGATTCCTGCGCACGCTTCCCCTGTCCGACCGCCTCGAGAGCCTCGCGTATCGCTTCTCGATCATCGGGTTCATCCTGTGGACCTTCACGCTCATCGCCGGAGCGATCTGGGCGCAGGACGCCTGGGGTCGCTACTGGGGCTTCGACGTCAAGGAGACCTGGACCTTCGTGATCTGGGTCATCTACGCCGGCTACATCCACGCGCGTGCGACGCGCGGCTGGCGCGGCAATCCCTCGGCCTGGCTGTCGAT
Organism: Microbacterium natoriense; assembly: GCF_030816295.1. Taxonomy (NCBI): domain Bacteria; kingdom Bacillati; phylum Actinomycetota; class Actinomycetes; order Micrococcales; family Microbacteriaceae; genus Microbacterium; species Microbacterium natoriense. Next base: position 1,513,095 of record NZ_JAUSXV010000001.1, read on the forward strand.
CGTCGGCTTCGCCGCCGTGATGTTCAACTTCACGATCGTGAACGTCTTCTTCAAGGGCCTGCACGCGTACTCCGGCCTGAGCTGAGCCCTCGGCGGGCTGTCATGACGCCCGTCGGCCGCGGTGCGTCCGGGGGTCAGCCGGTGAAGGGGATGATCTCGGAGTGCTCCTCGCCGTTCTCGTACCAGACGAGTTCGGCCTCGCCGATGGTCTCAGCGGGCCGCCCGCCGATCGAGCGACGTGACATGTGCGAGAGCGTCGTCCACGGTGCGGGCGCGAGGGTCTTCGCATAGACGAGTGACATGTGGAACGTCCACTCCTCGAGAGGCAGTTCGCCGAGCCGACGGAGGTCGGTGCGGTCGAGCGCTTCGGTCAGGCGCGCGTACGCTGCGAGCAGGCTCGGCGTGCGCGACAACCGGATGATGAGGATCTGCCAGGGCGCGGGAAAGGCGTCGACCGCCTCGGCGACGACCTCGATCGGCGGCTGAGCCGCTGCCCACCTGCGCACGAGCGCTGCCAGCTGCTCACGCCGCTCGGGCTCGAAGAAGCCTCGCAGCGTGACGTGCCCGGTGTGCGGGTGCGGTACGTCCGCACGTGCGAGCGCGGTGCGCTGTTCCGCGCGGTAGCGGTCGGCGACGACGGACGTCGGACGGAGCACGAGATACTGCTGACCCTCGAGCGAGGCGAGCTGCTCGGGGGTGCTCATGAACGGACGGCGCATCTCCCGAGCGTACGTCTTCTCACGGCATCCGTCGTCATCGGTCCGGGCCGCTGCACTCGTCCCCGGCCGGAAACGCACCTCCGAGGGGACTCGGAGATGCGCGTCCGACCGCGCTCGGCATCAGGCGGTGGCCAGCACCGTCTTCGCCGAGGTCGTACGCCGCAGCGTGATCACGAGGGTCGTGACGACCAGCGACAGCACACCCCATACGATGAGCCCGGCAGCGGCAGAGCCGTTCGCGGCGATGAGTCCGGTGAAGGCCGGGGCTGTGGGCAGCGCGGCGCCGATCGAGGCGAGCCAGTCCGGAACGGTCGAGATGAGACCCGTCGCCACGGCGAGGACGCCGATCAGAGCACCCACCCAGCGCCCGATGCCGCCGAACACGGCGACGAGCGCCTGGTTCACTGCGGCGAACGCGACGCCCGCGAGCACAGCGGTGCCGGCGAACGCCCACCAGGTGCCCGCGTCGTAGCTCGCGACGATCTGCACGATGAGCGCGACGAGAACGCCCTGTCCTGCCCCGATCAGGGCGGCGGGTGCGAACGATCGCAGCGCCAGGGCCGCCGAGGAGCGTCGCGAGGTCAGGGTGCGCGCGGTGTGCGCCCGCATCACGATGAACGAGGCGAGGCCGCCGAACCAGAGCACCACTGCGGCGAGCAGCGGGATCGCCGTCGGACCGAAGATCGTGGTCGCCTCGGCGTTCGTCTTCACGGGGTCAACCATGACGGTGGCGAGCGACTTCGACTCTCCGTCGCTGAACGAGGGGAGGGAGTCGGATGCGGTGCGCAGACCGCCGGCGAGATCGCCGGTGCCGGTCGCCAGGGTGTCGAGGCCCGTCGCCAGCTCGCCCGCGCCGCTGGCGAGCTGGGTGGCCCCGTCAGACAGCTGCGACGCGCCGTCGGAGAGCTGAGTAGCACCAGCGGCGGACTTGTCGAGGCCGTCGGTGGCGAGCTGGTTGAGGCCGGCGGCGATCGATGAGGCGCCGGTGCCGGCGGTGCGCATCTGGGTCGCGAGCGTGGAGAACGTGCCGGGAAGGGCGGCGACGCCGCCCGCGGTCTGAGGGTCGTTCAGGATGGCGGATGCCGTGCCTGCGGAGGTCACGACGTCGCCGGCAGACGTGGCTGCCGCTGTGATCCGATCGCATACAGCCGTGGGCACTCCCGAGTCTGGCTTCGCGCAGTCGACTGCGAGAGCGCCGAGATCTCCCGCGAGCGTCGCAGAGCCGGTCGACGCCGTCTTCGCTGATCCCGCGGCCGTCTGGATGCCACCGACGAGCGCCGTAACGCCCGTCGTGTTCTGCTCGAGCTGCGTCGCCCCCGAGAGCAGCCCGGAGCCCAGCTGCGTCGCCCCGCCGGCGAGCTGCCGCGTGCTGCCAGCCATCGTCGTGATCCCGGTGGACAGCTCCGATGCCCCGGTGCTCAGCCCGGTCGCCCCGGTGGCGAGTTTGGTCGCCCCGTCGGGGATCGCCGCGGCGCCGGTGGCGGCATCCCGGGCTCCCGATGCGAGCTTCACTGCGCCGTCCGCGGCCTCGCCGATCTGATCGCCGAGCGTGGTGTAGCCGACCAGCACATTGCCCATGGTGGCTTCGCTGAGCATCGAGCCCATGCTCGAGGCCGCCACCGAGGCGATCTGCCCGGTGATGAGGTCGTCGGCGACGAGTCCATCGGGAGGAGTGGTGACCTGGATGGTCGCCTTCTCCGCATCGTCGGATGCGGAGCCCCCGCCGTCGGCGATCGCGGTGCCGGCTGAGGTCGCCGCCTTCGAGAAGTCCTCGGGGATCGTGATGACGGCCTGGTAGGTGCCGTCGGCGAGGCCCTCCTTCGCATCGTCCTCGTTGGAGATGACCCAGGTGAGGTTCGAGTCGAGATCGTCCGATCCCTCGACCAGACCGGACGCCAGCTGGCGGCCGAGCGGTGTGAGCTGACCGTCGATCGTGACGGGTTCGTCGAGGTTGACGATCGCCGCGGTCATCGAGTCGAGCCGCTCCGTCGGGTTCTGCAGGGCCGCGACGAGGATCCCGCCGACGGCTGCGGGAAGCAGCAGCACGCCGAGGATCGTCAGCCAGGTGATGGGTTTGCGCGAACGTGCGCGCTCGATGGGGAGGGTCATGCGGTCACCTCAGAGGATTCGTCGGAGTGCGCTGACCCCGGGTTGTCGTCGAGACCCCCGGCTGGCGACGCCAGCACGGCGGGGTGTCGGCGGGAAGCCGGGGTATCGGCGGATGGGAAGACGTCGATCACGTCGGGAGTCGGGCGGCCCGCCTGCGCCAGGATCTCGAGAGCCGATACGGGGGATGCAGCCGTGAGCACGACGGCGGTGGCGGCATCCGCGTCTCGCAGGCGGGCCGCGAGCTGATCGCGCTCGGCTGCGGGGAGGCTGTCGACGCCGTCGATCACGACGAGCGCTGTGCGACCCCGCAGAGCTTCGGAGAGATCGGATGCTGCGGCGCCGGCATCCGACACGAGCACCACTCCCACATGCGCGCGCACCCAGGCCGCACGACCGGGCAGCAGGTGACTCGCCACGCGCAGGCGACCGGAATCGGGGGTGACGCGACCGGCGAGCGTGAGCGCGAGCACACGCAGCGCGCCGGGCGCGCCACCTGTGAGCACCGCTGTGCCGCCCTGAGCGACGCGCAGATGCAACGCCTCGATTCCGGCATCCGCCAGTGCGAGGTCGTCGGCGGCGACCACCGAGTCGTCGCCCGGCCACGCCGACAGATGACGCTCACGCTCGACCGCCTCGCCCTCGATGTCGACGCTCGGGAGGATCTTCTCGAGCCACGACGGGATCTGCCAGGCGCGCTCGCCGAGGATCGCCATGAGCGCGGGGATCAGTGTCATCCGCACGAGGAACGCGTCGATCGCGATGCCGGCGGCCAGACCCAGGGCGATCGGCTTGAGCGAGGAGTCGCCCTCGGGCACGAACGCCACGAACACCGCGAACATGATGAGTCCCGCCGCGGTGACGACCTTCGCCGACCCCGTGAAGCCGCTGCGCACGGCACGCAGGGCGGCGGCTCGTCGCGTGGCGCGATCGGGGCTCTTCCCGTCGGGGTCGTGCACGTAGTCCTCGCGCATGCGCGACACCAGGAACACCTGGTAGTCCATCGCAAGGCCGAACAGCACACCCATCAGGATGATCGGCATGAAGCTGATGATCGGTCCGACCTTCGCGACATGCAGGGCGTCGGAGAACCAACCCCATTCGAACACCGCGCCGACGATGCCGAATCCGGCGACGATCGACAGCAGGTACCCGGCGGCGGCCGTGACCGGCACCCAGATGGAGCGGAAGACGACGGTCAGGAGGATCAGCGACAGGCCGATCACGAAGATCCCGAACGGCAGCAGCGCGTTGCCCAGCTGGTCGGAGATGTCGATGCCGACCGCAGTGAACCCCGTGACCTTCAGATCGATGCCGAACTCCTTCAGCCACTCGTCGTGATGCGAGCGCAGCTCGCGCACGAGATCCGCGGTCGCCGGGTCGTCAGGGGCGGTCTCCGGGATGATCTGCACGATGCCGGTGTCGGCGGTCTCGTTCGGGGTGGAGAGGGCGACCTCCTTCACGCCGTCGATCTTGGCCACGGCGTCGCCCAGATCCTCCATGAGCCCCAGGGGATCCGTGGAGGTGACGATCGAGCCGGTCAGGATCAGCGGCCCGTTGAAGCCGGGTCCGAACTGCTCGCCGACGAGATCGTAACTCTGTCGCGCCTCGGAATCCTTGGGCAGCACGCCCGCGTTCGGCAGGGCGAGGTTCAGGCTGAGAGCGGGCACGGCGACGATGCCGAGGCCGATCACCACGGCGAGCGAGACGAGGATCGGATGCTTCGTGACGCCCGTCACCCAACGATCGCTGAACCGTCGACGTGCAGCCGGGGCAGGCGTCGCCTTCCCCTCGTTCTCGGGCTGAGAGTCGCGCGTCTTGGGCCCCTGAGCCCGTCGAAGGGTCGGCGCCTTGCGCGGACGGCCGGCGACCCGGCCTTTCATGAAGCCGAGCAGGGCGGGGGTCAGCGTCACCGCGATCGCGACGGCGACCGCGACGGCTGCCGATGCGGCGATGCCCATGGTCGTCAGGAACGGGATGCCGGCGAAGCCGAGTCCGATCAGGGCGATCAGCACCGTGATGCCGGCGAAGACCACGGCCGAGCCCGCCGTGCCGACGGCGCGCGACGCCGACTCTTCGGGGTCGACTCCTTCGCGGACCTGATCTTGATGTCTGGCCATGATGAAGAGCGCGTAGTCGATGCCGACGGCCAACCCGAGCATGAGAGCGAGGAGGGGAGTGGTCGAGGAGACGGAGGCGAAGGCCGTCGCCGCGAAGATTCCGGCCATGGAGATCCCGACTCCCAGCACGGCAGTGAGCAGCGGCAGCCCGGCGACGACGAAGGAGCGGAACGTCACGATCAGCACGAGCAGGGCGATCAGGAGGCCGATCGCCTCGGTGAGCGTGACTCCGGGGATCGAGGTGGCGAACAGATCCCCACCGAGGGCGGTCTGCGAACCGCTCGGCAACTCGTCGCTGAGATCGGCGACCACGCTGCGCAGGCCGTCTTTCGTCTTCTCCGAGACATCTGTCGACTGGCCGTCGAACTGCAGACGGATGATTCCGGCGGTCTTGTCGTCGTTGATCATGCCGCTGACGTTCTCGTCGTACGGAGAGGTGGCCGACAGCACGGAGTCGTCGAGATCGGCGAGGTGATCGACCGCGTTCTCGATGTCTTTCCGGTAAGGGTCATCCGTGATCGAGTCGCCGTCTGCGGCGACGACGATGATCTGGGCGCTGGTGCCGCTGACAGCGGGGAACGAGCGGTTGAGCTGCTCGAGGCCCGCCTGGGACTCGGTTCCGGGAATGGAGAACGAGTTGTCCGTGCCCGCTCCCAGCGTGAGCGCGCCCGCGCCCGCGATGCCCAAGACGATGAGCCAGGAGACGAGTACGCGCCAGGGGTGCCGGAACGACCAGCGGCCGAGCGAGGACAGGAGAGTGGACACGAGGCTCCTTCGGGATTCCCACTATTGGATACACAGGTGTATCCAATACATAGATGTATCGTAAAGGGATCTCCACCCGAAAGTCTGTGCGTCGGGTGAGAACCCTTCGACAGGCTCAGGGACCCAGTGGGAAGATGAATCGATGACGACACCCGCTACGCGCAGTCGCGAGAACACGAGGGCGCGTCTGCTCGACGCCGCAGCCCAGGTCTTCGCCGAGGTCGGTCTCGACGGAGCATCGGTCGAGGCCGTGTGCGAACGCGCCGGGTTCACCCGTGGCGCGTTCTACTCGAACTTCGAGTCGAAAGACGAACTGTTCCTCACGCTCGCAGCGAGCGTCGGAGAGGTACGCGTCAGCGCCGTGCGTGCACGCGTCGAGGAGATGGCGGCCGACGGAGCGTTGGCAGATGGCTGCGACCCGATCGAGCTGGTGCAGGACATCATGGATTCAGGCGGTGACGACAGGCTCGGCGTCATGCTCATGAGCGAGATCCGCATCAGGGCGCTTCGCGATGAGGTCTTCGGCGCCGCCTACCTCGCGCAGGAGCGCGAGATGGTCGCCAGCATCGCCCAGATCATCAGCGACATCGTGGCCGCCGGCCACCTCAGGCTGCGCGAGCCGGCCGAGGCTGCCGCCCGCATGCTGATGATCGTGTGGGAGGGCATGACCGTGCGCGGCGCGATGGACGGGCAGGATGCCTCGCAGCTGCGCCGCACGGGAGGCGAGGAGCTCGGGCGCCTCGTCTCGATGCTCATCGAGTGAGCTCGCCCGCCGCGACGGCGGGCGTCAGGATGCGGTGCGCGCTGCGCGTTTCTCCTGCTGGAACACCCTGATCGCCTCGTAGCGTTCGGCCGATCGCGCCTGTCGCTTCGCGGCCTCCTCGTTGCGGTCTTTCGGGGGCGCGGTCGTGACCAGGTCGTCGAGGAGATGGCGCGTGGCGTGCGCGATCTCGGCGACGGCGCGATCGAAGACGGCCTGATTGACGCGCGAGGGCTTGGTGGTGCCCGCGATCTTGCGCACGAACTGGAGTGCGGCGTCGTGGCACTCGTCGTCGGTCGCGGCCGGTGCGAGGTTGTTCAGAGGGACGATGTTGCGGCACATGCCGACAGGCTAAGCCGCATCGCCGCCGAGGCCAAGCACCTGGTGGCAGCGGGTGAGGCGTTCGAGCCACCAGTCGCGCCGCTCGTCCGAGGCGGCGAGACGTTCGAGAGCCGCGGCATCCGGCGTCACCCGATCCGCCGAGATCGATCCGTCGACCGGCCGCAGCTCGGCGACGTCGTCGAGGAACAGCGACGAGGTGCCGAGCCCGCAGTCGTACTCGAGCGAGGGCAGCGCCGCCGCCAGCGCGGCGCCCTGCGAGAGGCCCACAGCTGTGTCGAGGGCGCTGGAGACCACGACGGGGAGACCGGCCGCCGTGACGATCTGCAGCGCGTGCGTGACGCCGCCGAGTGGCTGGGCCTTGATCACCAGCAGATCGGCGGCCTTCGCCCGCGCGACGGCCAGCGGATCGGACGACTTCCGCACGCTCTCGTCTGCCGCGACCGGGATGCCCATGTACTTCACACGCCTGCGCAGATCGGCGAGCTCCTCGACGCTCGCGCAGGGCTGCTCGACGTACTCGAGGTCGAACTCGTTCAGCGCGTGCACGGCATGCTCTGCCTCATCGACGTTCCACAGCCCGTTGGCGTCGATGCGGATGCGCCCCTCCGCGCCCATGGCCTCACGTACCGCTCGCACACGGGCGATGTCGTCGGCGAGAGTCTGCCCGGGTTCTGCGACCTTGACCTTCGCGGTGCGGCATCCGGCGAACCGCGCGAGAACCTCGGGCACCCTCGCCGCCTCGATCGCAGGAACCGTCGCGTTCACGGGAATGCGGTCGCGCAGCGGCGCGGGCTGAGTGCGGAAGGCGAAGTCGATCGCCGCGGCCAGCCAGGTCGCCGCCTCAGCGTCCTCGTACTCGACGAACGGCGAGAACTCCGCCCATCCCTCCGGGCCTTCGAACAGCAGCGCCTCTCTCGTGTCGACGCCGCGGAATCGCGTAGCCATCGGGAGGGAGACGACCCGGGCTGAGCCGATCAGGTCTGCGAGTGCGGGGAGCATGCCCCCATTCTGGCCCCGAAACCCCGCGAAACACGGCTCATCGCGGCAATAGGCTGGGGAGATGCCGACTCCCCGCCACGCCCTCGATATCGAGGCCTTCGACCGCCCGGCCCGCTCGCAGGCGCTGCTGGATGCCGTGCACTCGCGCGTGGTCATCGCCGATGGCGCGATGGGCACCATGCTTCAGCAGCACGAGCTCTCGATCGAAGGCGACTTCCAGGGGCTGGAGGGCTGCAATGAGATCCTCAACGTCACCCGCCCCGACGTGATCGGCGGCATCCACGACGCCTACTTCGCGACCGGCATCGACGCCGTCGAGACGAACACCTTCGGCGCGAACTGGTCGAACCTGTCGGACTACGGCATCGACGACCGGATCCACGAACTGGCCGAGATCGGCGCCCGCATAGCCCGCGAGCGCGCGGAGGCCGCGGAGGCCGCAGACGGCCGCATGCGCTGGGTGCTCGGATCGATGGGACCCGGAACGAAGCTGCCGAGCCTCGGCCACACGACATACGACCACCTCAAGCAGACCTTCGCGCTGCAGGCGGAGGGACTCATCGACGGGGGAGCGGATGCGTTCCTCATCGAGACGAGTCAGGATCTGCTGCAGACGAAGGCGGCTGTGAACGGATGCCGGCAAGCCATCGTCGCGCGCGGCATCCGCCTGCCGATCTTCGTCGAGGTGACCGTCGAGACCACGGGGACCATGCTGATGGGCTCCGAGATCGGCGCCGCTCTCACCGCGCTGGAGCCGCTGGGCGTCGACGCGATCGGCCTGAACTGCGCCACCGGCCCCGCCGAGATGAGCGAGCACCTGCGGCACCTGTCGAAGCACTCCACCGTGCCGATCGCCTGCATGCCGAACGCCGGACTGCCCGTGCTCGGCGCGAACGGCGCCCACTATCCGCTGACGCCTGCCGAGCTCGCCACCGCTCACGAGCAGTTCGTGCGCGAGTTCGGTCTGGGGCTGGTGGGCGGATGCTGCGGCACCACGCCCGAGCACCTGGCGGCCGTCGTCGAGCGGCTGGAGCCGTACCGCACCCGCGATCTGCCCGCTCGGACGCCCGAGATCGAGTCGGGCGTGGCCTCTCTCTACCAGCACGTCGCCTTCGATCAGGACGCCTCGTATCTCGCGATCGGCGAGCGCACCAACGCGAACGGCTCGAAGGCGTTCCGTGAGGCGATGCTCGATGAGCGCTGGGACGACTGCGTCGAGATCGCGCGCAACCAGATCCGCGTCGGGGCGCATCTGCTCGACGTATGCGTCGACTACGTCGGGCGAGACGGGGTCGCCGACATCCGCGAGGTGGTTTCGCGGTTCGCCTCGCAGTCCACCCTGCCGCTCGTGATCGACTCGACCGAGCCGCCGGTCATCCAGGCAGGTCTCGAGCTCATCGGCGGCCGACCCGTCGTGAACTCCGTCAACTACGAAGACGGCGACGGCCCCGACTCCCGGTTCGGCAGGATCATGCCGCTCGTCAAGGAGCACGGCACGGCGGTCGTCGCGCTCACGATCGACGAGGACGGTCAGGCGCGCACCACGGAGGGCAAGGTCGCGATCGCCTCGCGGCTGATCGACTCGCTCGTCGGAGAGTGGGGCATGCGCGTCGAGGACATCATCGTCGACGCCTTGACCTTCCCGATCGCCACCGGCCAGGAGGAGACCCGCCGCGACGGCATCGAGACCATCGAAGCGATCCGGCAGATCACGCGGAAGTACCCCGGCGTCCACACCACCCTCGGAGTCTCGAACGTGTCGTTCGGGCTCAATCCGGCCGCCCGCATGGCGCTGAACTCGGTGTTCCTGCACGAAGCGTCGGAGGCCGGTCTCTCCAGCGGCATCATCGACGCCGCGAAGATCGTGCCCCTGGCATCCCTTCCCGAGGAGCAGCGCAAGGTCGCCCTGGATCTCGTCTGGGACCGCCGCGAGTACGATGCCGACGGCAACGTCACCTACGACCCGCTGTCGACCATGCTCGACCTGTTCGCCGGTGTCGACACCGCGGCCCTGCGCGACCAGCGCGCGGCGGAACTCGCGGCTCTCCCCGTCGGAGAGCGCCTCGAGCGCCGGATCATCGACGGCGAGGGCAAGGGACTCGAGGCCGACCTCGATCTCGCGCGTGCCGAGGGCAAGACCGCGCTCGGCATCATCAACGACCATCTGCTCGAGGGTATGAAGGTGGTCGGCGAACGCTTCGGCGCCGGCGAGATGCAGCTGCCGTTCGTGCTGCAGTCTGCCGAGGTCATGAAGAACGCCGTCGCGCTGCTCGAGCCGCACATGGAGAAGTCGGACGCCTCGGGCAAGGGCACGATGGTCATCGCCACGGTGCGCGGAGACGTGCACGACATCGGCAAGAACCTCGTCGACATCATCCTCACGAACAACGGCTACAAGGTGATCAACCTCGGCATCAAGCAGCCGATCGCCGACATCATCGCGGCGGCCGAAGAGCACGACGCCGACGTGATCGGCATGTCGGGTCTGCTCGTGAAGTCGACGGTCGTGATGAAGGAGAACCTGCTCGAACTGCAGGCCAGAGGGCTTGCGAAGAAGTGGCCGGTGATCCTCGGCGGCGCGGCGCTCACCCGCGCCTACGTGGAGGACGACCTGGCAGGCATGTTCGACGGCGAGGTGCGATACGCGAAGGACGCCTTCGAGGGTCTCGCCCTGATGGAGCCGCTCGTACGGGTCGCCCGTGGGGAGGACCCGGCCGAAGTCGGTCTGCCGGCGCTCAAGAAGCGCATCCATGCTCGCGGCGCGCAGCTCACCCTGACGGAGCCGGAGGACCTGCCGGCCCGCTCCGACGTGGCATCCGACAACGAGGTTCCGGCCCCGCCGTTCTGGGGAACCCGCATCGTGCGCGGCATCGCGCTCGCCGACTACGCGGCGTATCTCGACGAGCGAGCGACCTTCATGGGGCAGTGGGGACTCAAACCGGGCCGCGGCGAGGACGGCGCCTCGTACGAGCAGCTCGTCGAATCCGAGGGGCGCCCCCGGCTGCGCTACTGGCTCGATCGGATCCTCGGCGAGGGGATGCTGGATGCATCCGTCGCCTACGGGTACTTCCCCGTGGTGTCTGAGGGCGACGACGTCGTGGTCCTGCACCACGGCGACGACCCGACCGGCATCCTGGGCGTTCCGGGACTGCTGGCTCCGGACGGAGGATCCGGCCCTTCGACAGGCTCAGGGCCCCAGTTGGGTATGGACCGCCTGCGCTTCACGTTCCCGCGGCAGCGCCGCGACCGGCACCTCGACCTGGCCGACTTCGTCCGTTCGCGGGAATCGGGTCAGGTCGACGTGCTGCCCGTGCAGCTCGTCACCGCCGGAGCCGCGATCGACAAAGTCACCGCGAAGCTCTTCGCCGAGAACCGGTACCGCGACTACTACGAGCTCAACGGACTCGTCATGCAGCTCACCGAAGCGCTCGCCGAGTTCTGGCACGCCCGCATCCGCTCAGAGCTCGGGTTCTCGGCCGAAGACCCGAGCGACACGGCCGGCCTCTTCAAGCTCGAGTACCGGGGTGCGCGCTTCTCGCTGGGCTACCCCGCGTGCCCCGACATGGAGGACCGCCGCAAGGTGGTCGAGCTGCTGCGACCGGAACGCATGGGGGTCGAGCTCAGCGACGAGCTGCAGCTGCACCCCGAGCAGTCGACGGACGCCTTCGTGTTCCACCACCCGGAGGCGAAGTACTTCTCGGTGTGAGTTCGGGCCGGCGACGCTGCGAGTGCAGCCGGGCCGAAGTCGCAATTCAGCAGGGGAGCGGGCGTCAGGAAGTCGGCGAGGGTCTGACTCAGCAGCGGCGTCAGGAGTCGGAGACGTCGCGCGTGGATGGGGGCGCGGGCGCCCGCAGCGCAACCGGCTTCGCGCGGCGGAGTGCCGCGAGCACGGGACGCCCGATCAGAACTACTCCGGCGATCGTCGTGATCGCGCGCAGCGTGTCCCATCCGGCGGTCGACGTGACGAGGGAGTAGAGCAGGAAGCTGCCGAGGTTCTCGACGAGAGGAGCGCCGGGCGCGTAGGAGATCGTGGTGCCCGAGCCGATCGCGAACGGCCAGAACCAGAGGTTGAGCAGCAGGCCGAAGAGATAGGACGCGACGGCGCCGTAGGCGCAGAGCATGACGATCTCGCCCCAGCCCCGCACCCGACGGGGAAGGAGCCCGGCGCCGCCGCCCACCCACGCGCACGCGAACATCTGGAACGGCGTCCACGGGCCGAAGCCTCCGAACACCGTGGACGACAGCAGGATCGTGGCGACGCCGAGCAGCATGCCGAACCGGGCGCCGAAGGCGCGGCCGGCGAGCACGAGCAGGATGAACACCGCCTCGACGCCTCCCACGCCGGTGCTCGCGATGCGCAGAGCAGTGCCGATCGCCGCGAGCACACCGAGGTAGGCGAGGGTGTGCGCGGAGCGCACGGTCTGATCGAGCGCCGCGATCGCGACGATCACGGCCACGGGCGCGAGTGCGAGGGCGACCCAGGGCACCGCAGCGGTCGCCTGCGAGGGTACGGCCACGGCGACGAAAGGCCATGTGAAGGCGGCGAGGGCTACGAGATTCGCCGCGAGGAGTGCGAGCCGCCCTCCGTGCCACCCGTTCGTCGAGCGAGGAGAAGCTCCTTCCGACCCGTTCGTCGAGCGAGCGGAGCGAGATGCTGCTTCCCCTCCGTTCGTTGAGCGAGCGAAGCGAGACGAAACGCGTGAGTCTTCCGGAACATCAGCCGACTGCGCCCGCACGCTCGTCGAATCGGTTGCTCGCTCCACAGGCGACGGGAGATCGATGTGCGGGAGATGATCGACCGACCGGTGAGGTTCGTCGGTCACCGCAGCCGGCACCACGCCATCGCTCATCGGCAGGATCCGTGCACCGAGACTGTGCGCGAAGTCGACATCGTGAGTCGCCACCAGTACCGCGGTGCCGGCATCGGCCGCCCGGCTCAGAGCCTCGCGCACCTGATCGCGGGCGCGCGCGTCGAGTCCTCGGGTGGGTTCGTCGATCAGCAGGGCCTCGGGGGCACGCGCGAGCTGCAGAGCGATCGCCAGGCAGCGTCGTTCGCCGAGTGAGAGGTCGAGCGGATGCCGCGTCATCCGCTCGCGGAGCCCTCCGGTGTCGAGATCGAGGAATGCCGCGAACCTCTCGGCGGTCGCCGTCTGCGAGGAGATGTCGGCCCTGCGCGCCCTGCGGTCGGCCCGAGCGCACTCGGCTGCCACCGTGTCGCGGGTGAACAGATCGTCGGAGGCGTCGGGGACGAGCACCGGGCGCCCCGTGACCACGAGATCGCGCGGCGGCAGCGCGAGCGCCATCAGGAGAGAGGACTTCCCCGCGCCGTTGGGCCCGATCACCGCCGCGATCTCACCGCGGGCGAGCGAGAGAGTCGCGTCGGTCACAGCGATCGTGTCGTCGAGCGCGATGCGGACATGCGACGCCGAAAGGGCTGAAGGACTCGCGACCTCCGTTCGTCGAGCGGGGGAGCGCAGCGACGGAGCCGAAACGCGGTGAGAGTCGAGCGGAGGAAGCGCCGGTCGACTGAGGCGTTTCGTCTCGCTTTGCTCGCTCAACGACCCGGCCTCGATCGTCCACCACTCGTCGGCGACGTCCTCGAAGGCGGCTGCGCGATGCTCCGCGACCAGCACGCACACGCCGCCTTCGTGAGCCAGCGACTCCAGCGCCGCGACCACGCGCGCACGTGCATCGGCATCCAGGTCTGCGAGCGGTTCGTCGACCAGCAGCAGGATCGGACGCTCGACCACTGCGGCGGCGATCGCGACCATGGTCGCCTCCCCGGCCGACAGCGCGTGCACCGCTCGATCCCGCAGATGGGCGATGCCCAGACGCTCGGCGACCTCATCGACGCGAGCGGTCACGATCGTCGATGCCACTCCGCGCAGCTGCAGCGACAGTCCGATCTCGTCGCGGACCAGTTCGCTGCAGAACCCTTCGCGCGGGTTCTGCAGCACGACGCCGACGAGCCGGGAGGAATCGCGCGGCGGCGTCCGCCGGCGCGCGTGTCCCGCCACCTCGACGACGCCCGTCGACCAGCCGCCGTCGACGTGGTCGACGAGCCCGGCCAGACCGCGCAGCATCGTCGACTTGCCCGATCCGGTCGGTCCGGTGGCGACGGCGAGCACTCCCGTACCGAGGGAGAGCTGTGGCACGGACAGCACCGGCGCATCGCCGAACCCGAAGGCGGCATCGCGCACGGTCACGGGGGTCAGACATTCGCCGTCGACCGGTGCGCCGCCGAAGCCGCGCAGCTCCAACCCGTTCGCGACCGCCGCCGCGCGCTCGAGCGTGCGCTCGAGCACCGGGACCAGCATCCGCGGTCCCGCCTTCTCTCCCCGGAGGCGCTGCGCGGTGTGCACGGTGCGAACGGCCTGGCCGAGGCCCGGCAGGGTCGACCACGCCACCGCCAGCGCCCGGGCGATCCCGCGCAGCGGGCCGCGACGAGCGAGCAGGCCGAACGCCCGCGAGATGTCGAACAGGGCGTTCAGCAGTCCGCACAGCAGGATGACCGCGGCGATGGGCAGGGCCGAGAGTATGGCATCCCAGAGCCCGTCGATGGTGACGGGGCCGAGCAGCGTCACCCAGGAGAAGGGGGCGGGCAGCCGCACGGCGGCCAGCGGCAGCAGCACGACACCGCTGCCGTCGGCACCGTGGAACAGCACGCGGTAGACGACGCGGGCGACGACGAAGATCGCCGCCAGCCCCGCCGCCGCGCGCAGCGGGCCGGGTCTCAGTCGGAGCCGGCCCGCTCTGGTCACGACGTGGGAGCGGCGGGAGCGCCGTTGACGGTGAACAGCAGCTCGACGCTGTCGCCGGGGTTCAGCTCGAGGGCGGAGAGTCCGGTCTGCGCGTAGTCCCATTCGCCATCGGCGGGCTTGACCCACAGGCCCCAGTAAGCGGCGGCCGGGGGCATGTCGGCGCAGGTCTCGTGATAGGCGGCGCCGTCGTCGCCGGTGAGCTCCGTATCCTCCGAGGGCACGCCGTTCACGCGGCAGATGACGTCGTCGGGGTAGGTCGTGGTGCCCACCGTGGTGAATCCGGCCTCGGTCACCGCATCCGTGCCGAGGATCGTCTCGTCGGTCTCGACGCACACCGAGGCGGACGGGTCGTCGGAGATCTCCAGATCGCCGGTGTCGACGACGACGGTCACGCCGGCGCAGGCGCCGTCATCGGCGGCGGCGGCCGACGGCGTCGGAGTCGATGTCGGGGCGGTGGGAGAGCACGCGGTGAGGGACAGCGCGAGGACGGCTGCCGCGGACAGGGTGAGAGCGAGGTTTCGGGTCTTCGGGGTCACCGTTCTACAGTACGGAATCGGATGCCGCACCCCGTGCCTGTGTCGTCACAATCAGGCGGCGCTTCGCCTCACAGGAGACGCTTCTGCAGCTCGCCCATCCGTGCCGTCATCCGGAACCCGAGGCGCGTGTTCACGGCGAGCATGTGGACGTTGCTCTCGGCGTTGAAGGTGTAGACGCGGGTGGTCCCGGGTGAGAGGCGCTGCAACAGCCGAAGATTCTCGAGCTTCACGCGCAGGCCCAGGCGCTGCCCGCGATCCTCACGCCGCACCAGCGTTCCCCATTGGTAGGCGTTGCCGTCGTCGAGCGACACGACGATCTGCGTGTAGGCGGCGATGTGGCCGTCGGCGGTGAGCGCCGCGGTGCCGAACGACGTGCGCCCCTGGCGCGCGACGAGCTGTTCGTCGGCCCGGAAGTCGGCGACATCGGCGGACGCCGCCTCGATGTCGAGGTCGCCGGTGGGGGCCTCGGTGTCGAGCATCGCGTCCAGCGCGGCCCATTCGACGACGAGATCTTCGGGCACCGGCCCCGTCCAGCTGCGCACGGTGTATCCGGCCGTAGGAGCCTCCGCGAGGAGGGCGTCGATCGTGGCCTCCGGAACCGGCAGATCCAGGCGGCTCTGCAGGTCGCCCAGAGCGATGTCGTACCCGTGGCGCCGGGCGAACTCGCGTCCGGGTTCGCCTGTGCCGTCGGCCGGGGCGGACGCCGGCCAGAAGATGTCGACCCGCAGGGTCGTGCGACCGGCAGCTGCGGCTTCGCGTTCGAGGTGCGCGAGGAGCGCCGATCCGACGCCGCGCCGACGATGAGCTGCGGGCACGTTGATCCCGATCGCGGCGATGTGCACGTTGTCCTTGAGGGACAGGGCGAGGGATGCCGAGCCGACGACCTCGCCGCCCTCGCGCGCCGAGAAGGCGCGTCGATGCGTGGTGGCCGACGGCTGCTGCAACTCGGCGCGGCTCTCCTCGCGTGACCAGATCACGGCATTCTCGCCCATGTCGACGCGCCGGGCTGCGGCGTAGGCATCCCACCAGGCGTCGACGGCGTCGTCGTCGAAGGGATCGACAGGGCTGATCTCGAAGGACATGTCACCACCGTACGTCGCGAACAGCGACCGCACCCCTCAATATCAATGTGTGCTTGACTATAGTGTGTGACGCACAGTAATGTGATCGACATGAACGAGACGCTCGACACGCACCTGCAGGAGCTGCGCCGAGGCACGGTCGTGCTGGCGTGCCTGCAGCTGCTGCGCACACCCGGCTACGGGTACGGACTGCTCGAAGAGCTCGAGAACCGCGGCTTCGCCACGGACGCGAACACGCTCTACCCCCTGCTGCGCCGACTGGAGAAGCAGGAGCACCTCACCAGTGAGTGGAACACCGACGAGGCCCGGCCCCGCAAGTTCTACCGCACCTCGGATGCCGGCATCCGCCTCGCCGACACCCTCACCGTCGAATGGCGCTCGCTCACCGCGGCGATCACCGCCCTCACCGCAGAGGAGAACTGACATGACCACGACAGCCACTCTCACCGAGCGCTACATCGCCGCGACGGTCAGAAGCCTGAAACCCGATGCGCAGGACGACGTCCGCGCCGAGCTCGAGGCTTCGATCGCCGATGCGATCGAAGCGAGGCTCGAGGCCGGTGAGTCGCCGACGGATGCCGAGCGGGCCGTGCTCGCGGAACTCGGCGACCCCGGCATCCTCGCCGCGGGCTACGCCGA
This sequence comes from Microbacterium natoriense, assembly GCF_030816295.1. Classification (NCBI taxonomy): domain Bacteria; kingdom Bacillati; phylum Actinomycetota; class Actinomycetes; order Micrococcales; family Microbacteriaceae; genus Microbacterium; species Microbacterium natoriense. The sequence continues at coordinate 1,529,924 of NZ_JAUSXV010000001.1, forward strand.
TCGCCCCTTGCACCTGATCGGTCCGCGCTTCTACCTCACCTGGTGGCGCCTGCTGAAGCTGCTGCTGATCATCGTGCCCGTCTGCGTGCTCGGCGGAGCCGCACTGGGGCAGACGATCGCAGGCGCTCCCGTCGGCGAGATCATCGCCTCGGCGATCGTCGCCACGGGCGGGGCGATCATCCACATCTGCTTCTGGACCACACTCGTCTTCGTCGTGCTGGAGCGCACCGGCAGCTCGACGTCGATCGACGAGTGGGACGTCGACCAGCTGCTTGAGATCACCGAGAACGGCGCCGGGCGCAACGAGCTGATCGCCTCGCTCGTCTTCCTCGGGATCGCCGTCGGCGCTGTTCTGTGGGACCGTTTCCGGGGTTTCATCCCGGGGGAGGCGCTGCCGATCCTGAACCCTGACCTGTGGCCGTGGGGCATGGGACTGCTGCTCCTGCTCGTCGCGGCGGAGGCGGTCTTCGCGATCATCATCTTCCGTCGGGGCGGCTGGACGGTGGGGGCTGCGGTCGTGAACACCGTCCTCGCGCTGGCGTTCCTCGCGTGGGTGCTCGTCCTGCTGCTGCGCGGCGAGCTCGTCAACCCCGACTTCCTCGCCCACGTCGTCACGGCAGGCGGTGACGGCTTCGCCGCGGGTGATGCCGAGGCGTCCGGCGAGGGTGGGATCATCCGCATCCTCGCGGTCGTCCTCGGGTTCGGCGTCGCGGCCGGCGTCGTGTGGGACATCGTCGACGGGTGGATCAAGACCGTCCGTCGGCGCCGGCCCTGACACCGCCTCCGAGAGAGCGCCGCCCACGACGGGCGGCGCTCTCTCGCCTGCGCCCGCCGAGGAATAGGCTGGACGCCGTGACCACAGCATCCGTCTCCGACCTGTTCGACCCCGAGGAGTGGGTGCTCGCGCCCGGTGCCGAGGACTACACCGACATCACCGCCCACGTCACGCCCGACGGCGGCGTCGCGCGCATCGCGTTCGACCGGCCCGAGGTGCGCAACGCCTTCCGCCCGCACACCGTCGACGAGCTGTATCGAGCTCTCGACATCGCCCGACAGGATCCGCGCATCGGCGCCGTGCTGCTGACCGGCAACGGGCCGAGCCCGAAGGACGGCGGCTGGGCGTTCTGCTCGGGCGGCGACCAGCGCATCCGCGGGCGCGACGGTTACAAGTACTCCGACGACGTCGACGCGGTCGCCGATCCTGCACGCGCCGGCCGCCTGCACATCCTCGAGGTGCAGCGCCTGATCCGATTCATGCCCAAGGTCGTCATCGCGGTGATCCCCGGGTGGGCGGCCGGCGGCGGCCACTCGCTGCACGTGGTGTGCGACCTGTCGATCGCCTCGGCGGAAGAGGCGCGCTTCAAGCAGACCGATGCCGACGTCGGCAGCTTCGACGCCGGCTACGGCTCGGCATACATGGCCCGCCAGACCGGGCAGAAGATCGCCCGCGAGGTGTTCTTCCTCGCCGAGGAGTACTCGGCGCAGCGCGCGTACGAGATGGGCGCCGTGAACCGCGTCGTCCCGCACGAGGAGCTCGAGCGCGAGGCCCTGAAGATGGCGCGCACCGTGCTCACGAAATCGCCCACGGCGATCCGCATGCTCAAGTTCGCCTTCAACGCCGTCGACGACGGCATGGTCGGCCAGCAGGTCTTCGCAGGAGAGGCGACCCGCCTCGCCTACGGCACCGACGAGGCCGTCGAGGGTCGCGACTCCTTCCTCGAGAAGCGCGCCCCCGACTGGTCGGCGTTCCCCTACCACTTCTGACGCTCATGCCGACTGAGCTGAGGCCGACTGACGCCGAAGACCCGAAGGCGCTGCTCGAAGCACTGCGGCACGCGCTCGAGGGCGGACCCGCGCTCGGATTCGGCATGGTAGGTGGGGAACCCGAGGCTGTGCCGGACGGGACCGCCGTCGTCATCGCGACCTCCGGATCGACCGGCATCCCGAAGCGCGTCGTGCTGAGCGGCGAGGCGCTGCGCGCGGGCGCCGAAGCGACGGCCGCGCGCATCGGCAGCGGTCGCTGGCTTCTCGCGCTGCCGGCGACCTACGTGGCGGGGCTCCAGGTTCTGGTGCGCTCGGTCGTCGCAGGCACGGAACCCGCGATCCTCGAAGGGCGTTTCTCCGCAGAGGCCTTCGCCGCGGCGACCCTGTCGATGCTGCGCCCTTCCGCGGTGGCAGGCGCCGGCATCCCTGACCTGTACACCTCCCTGGTTCCCGCACAGCTGGCCACGCTGCTGGAGGCTGAGGACAGTGTCGCGGTCCGCGCCGCGTTGCAGGCGTACCGCGCGATCCTTGTCGGCGGCCAGGCGCTGCCCGAGCCGTTGCGCGATCGCGCGGCCGCACTCGGCGCGCGGCTCGTGCGCACCTACGGCTCGAGCGAGACGAGCGGCGGCTGCGTGTACGACGGCGTACCGCTCGACACGGTCGCCGTGCGCGTCGTCGACGGGGAGCTGCGCATTGCGGGCCCCATGCTCGCCGACGGCTATCTCGGCGACGACGAGCTCACCGCCCGCACCTTCACCCGCGACGAGCACGGCATCCGCTGGTACCGCACCGGCGACCTCGGCCTGATCGAGGACGGGATCGTGCGGGTCCACGGCCGTGCGGACAACGTGATCGTCTCGGGAGGCATCAACATCTCTCTCGACCGGGTCGAGCGGATCGTGCGGCGCATCCCCGGTCTCAGTGGCGCCGTCGTGGTCGCCGTCGACGACGCGCGCTGGGGGGAGGCCTCCGTCATCGTGGCGCCCCGCGGTGAGGCGCTGCGGCGCAGCGAAGCCGAACAGCTCGCGCACGCTCGCGACGCCGTCGCGGAAGAACTGGGCAAGCATGCCCGCCCCGCTCGGCTGATCCTCGTCGACGAGCTCGACACGCTGTCCTCGGGCAAACCCGATCGCGAGTCGATCCGGCGAGCGGTGGCCGAGCTGCACTGACTGGCTCGACGGCGTTCCGCGGGGTGCCAGGATGGAACATGGCCTCGTACACGCACGGACACCACGAATCCGTCCTCCGCTCGCACAACGTCCGCGACATCTCGAACTCCGCCGAGTATCTCCGTGCGCACCTCACGGGATCGACGAAGCTCCTCGATGTGGGAGCGGGGCCAGGCTCCATCACCGTCGACTTCGCGAGCGTCGTCGCGCACGTCACCGCGACCGAGATCGATGAGAACGCGCTGTCGCTGTCTCGTGGTCTCGCCGAGTCGCGCCGCGCGACCAACATCGACTTCTCGGTCGAGGACGTGCACGTGCTGAGCTTCGCCGACGACAGCTTCGACGTCGTGCACGCGCATCAGGTGCTGCAGCACGTCGGCGATCCGGTGCAGGCGTTGCGCGAGATGCGCCGGGTCGCCGTGCCTGGTGGGGTCGTCGCGGCGCGCGACGCCGACTACGCCGGATTCATCTGGTTCCCTGTGCTGCCCGAGCTCGATCGCTGGCTCGATCTGTACCGCCGGGCGGCGAGGGCCAACGGAGGAGAGCCGGATGCCGGTCGCCGGCTGCTGTCGTGGGCCCGAGCCGCCGGGTTCGACGACGTCACGGTCACGGCATCCACTTGGTGCTACGCGACACCCGAGGAGCGCAGCTGGTGGGGAGGCATGTGGGCCGACCGCATACTCGAGTCCGCTCTCACCCGGCAGCTGCTCGACAGCCGCATGGCGAGCGAGGCCGAGCTGCGCGACATCAGCGATGCGTGGAAGCGCTGGGCCGACGACGGCGACGGCTGGTTCCTCGTGCCGCACGGCGAGATCATCGCGCGCGCCTGACCCGTCGGCCGGATACATCTCGAGGCGGATGCCGCAGCTTTCGCGCTCGCGTAGCGTGGGGGAGTGATCCGGCCGCTCTCCCGTACGGCGCTCGTGCTCGACATCCTCGGCGCGGTGCTGCTCTTCGTCGTGCTCACGCCCATGTCGGTCGTCTTCTACGGTCCGGTGACGGGCGGCCCGGAGGTCCACGGTCTCGCCCTCGCCGGGCTCATCGTGGCGGGCGTGCTCATGATCGGCGGCGTCGCGATCGGCCGCCTCGCGCCCGGTATCGCCCTCGCGGCAGCCTGGGCAGGCGCCGTGCTTCAGATGCTGTCGGGCTTCGGACCGGTGCCGATCGACCTCGCCATCCTGCTCGTGCTTTATGCGACGGCGGCGTGGGGCTCGAGGGCCGTGCTCTGGTGGGGATTCGGGTCGACCCTGCTGGGCGGACTCATCGCCGCGGCGTACATGGTCCTCGTGAACGGCGTCTCGTTCGTCGCGAGCACGGGCTGGGAGCAGCTGAGCGCGGGAGTGCTGCTGCTGATCGTCTCGATCCTGGCGCTCGGCTTCGCGTGGGTGAGCGGGCTGCTGTGGCGAGTCGTGCTGCGCGCTCGTCGCACGAGGGCTGCTCAGCTGCAGGCCGAATCCCTCGCCGCCGAGGAGCAGGAGCGCGTGCGCATCGCCCGTGACATGCACGACATCGTCGCGCACTCGCTCGCGGTCGTGATCGCGCAGGCCGACGGCGCGCGCTACGTGGCCGCGGCTGAGCCGGAGATGGCGACCGAAGCGCTCACGACGATCGCACAGACGGCCCGCGGCGCGCTGTCCGACGTGCGGCTGCTGCTCACCCAGCTCAGACATCGCCAGGGCGACGGTCCGCAGCCGACGCTCGCCGATCTCGAGACGCTGTTCGCACAGGTGAGGCAGGCGGGGATCGAACCGCGCATCACGGTCGATCCGATGCCGCCCGGCGAACCGCCGGGGGCGATCCAGCTGGCCGTCTACCGGATCCTGCAGGAAGCTCTGACCAACGCGATCCGCCACGGGGACGGCTCGGTCGACGTGCGACTGTCATGGCTGCCCGAACGCGTCGACATCGAGATCGGCAACCGCATCGGGGTCGTCGCCTCGTCGCCCTCATCGGGGCACGGGCTGATCGGCATGCGCGAACGCGCACAGCTCGTGGGCGGTAGCCTTCATGCGGGGCTGGAGGGCGAACTGTTCCTCGTTCGCGCCTCGCTGCCCATCGGGGGGAATTCGTGATCAGAGTCGTGCTCGTCGACGACCAGGCGCTCTTCCGCGCCGGCATCCGCATGCTGGTCGCGTCGCAGCCCGACCTCGACGTCGTCGGCGAGGCCGGCGACGGGCGCGAGGCGATCGATGTCGTGCGCGCGACGCGGCCGGACGTCGTCTTGATGGACATCCGGATGCCGGTCATGGACGGCCTGACGGCCACCACCGAGATCCTCGCGCAGCCCGACCCGCCGCGGATCGTGATGCTGACGACCTTCGACCTCGACGAGGCCGCCGCCCGGGCGATCCGACAGGGAGCGAGCGGCTTCCTGCTCAAGGACGCGGACCCCGAGTTCCTCCTCGCGGCCATCCGCACGGTGAACTCGGGCTCGAGCGTGATCGCGGCATCCGCCACGCGTGATCTCTTCCAGCACTTCGCCGAGGCGCCGAAGCCGGTGCCCGTCCAGTACTCGGCCCTCACCGATCGCGAACGCGAGATCTTCGCGCTGGCCGCGCGCGGCCTGTCGAATTCCGAGATCGCGGCGCGCGAGTATCTCAGCGAGGCGACCGTGAAGACGCACATCAGCCGCATCCTCACCAAGCTCGCCCTCCGTGATCGCGTGCAGCTGGTCGTCTTCGCCTTCGAGCACGGACTGGCCTGAGGCCGGACACCCGTTCCCGATCAGGTCGTCGAGGGGGACGCCCGCAGCAGCTCGAGCAGAGCGCGCGTCGCGTGCGTGGGCTCAGTGCGCCAGGCGATTCCCAGGCGCGAGCGGGCCGTCGGCGCTCCGATGGGCACGATTCGCACGCCGGCCCAGCCGGCGCAGGTCGTCTCGCTGACGATGCCGACGCCGAGGCCGCGGGTCGCGAGCATCTCCACGAAGGAGGGCGTCGACACCTCCCACCGGGGTGCAGCCGTCCGCCCGGACGCGGTGAGCAGGGCATCCAGCGCAGTGCGCGCCCCGGTGCCGGGTGGCAGCACGATGAGGTCGGCGTCGAGCAGCTCGCGGGGGCGGATGCTGCGCCGTGCCGCCCACGGGTGGTCCGGCGCGACCACGGCGACGAGCGCGTCATCGAACACGACGCTCGTCTCGAGTCCCTCTCGGACACCGGCGGTCCACGCGGCGACGGCGACATCGCTCTCGCCTCGCGACAGCGCCGACAGGAGCTCTTCCGAGGTGCCTTCGTGCAGGCGGATGTCGAGGCCGGGATGCGTCTCGTGCAGCGACGCGAGCGCGTCGAACAGCGGCGGCCAGGCGAGCCCCGACACGGTGCCCACCCGCAACGAGCCGACGACGAGTCCGCGCAGGTCGTCTGCCGCGGCCCGCACTTCGCCGACCGCCGACAACGCAGCACGGACGATCGGGAGCAGCCTCTCGCCGTCGGCCGTGAGTGCGGCGCGCCGTGCACTGCGGTCGAACAGCGTGACCCCGAGTTCGCGTTCGAGCTTCTGCACCTGGGCGCTCACGCCCGACTGACTGACGTGCACCCTGTCTGCCGCCGCGGTGAACGATCCCGCGTCGACCACGGCGAGGAAGTAGCGCAGCTGATGGAGTTCCATATCTGAGAACGATGATATCCATCTGAGCCAGCTGTTGGACAGATTGCTGCTCGGCGGCGACGCTGGAGAAGACGAAAGGAGGAGTCATGAACTCCGCACCCACCGATCCGACTCCGACCGTCCCCGTGCTCGTCCGCCTGGACTTCGATGCCACCGCACCTCGATTCGCCAAGGCGCTCGCGCACCTCGATAACGCCGCCACCGGCGAGCTCGACCAGGCGGGCATCGATCGCCTGCTGCGCGAGCTCGTCCGCATCCGAGCGTCCCAGCTGAACGGCTGCAGCTACTGCGTCGACCTGCACACCGGTGACGCATTGAAGGCCGGCGAGAACGCGCGCAGGCTCGCCGCGGTCGCCGTATGGCGTGAATCGCCTTTGTTCACGGCGAGGGAGCGGGCCGCCCTCTCGCTGACCGAGAGCATCACCCGGGCTTCCGAGACCCATGTGCCGGATGCGGACTGGAAGGCCGCATCCGCGATGTTCTCGCCCGAGGAGCTCGGCGCCCTGGTGTCGCTCATCGTCGTGATCAACGCCTGGAACGCAGTCGGCGTCTCCACCCGCGCCTGGACGGTGTCGCTGTGAGCCGAGAAGGTGAAGCCATGACCTCGCAGCAGGACGCCACCCGCCGCGCCGCGACGATCTACTTCGACGCCTGGCGTGATCGTGACTTCGGCCTGCTTCGGAGGGTCCTCGCCGAGGACGTGCAGTTCTCGGGTGTCTTCGGAGACGCCGCAGGCGTCGACGAATGCATCGCGGGTCTGGAGGGGATGGCCGGCTCCGTGATGGACACCTTGCGCCTGACCCGGCGGGTCGTCGAAGGAAACGATGCGATGACGTGGTTCGATCTCGTCGCCCGCAACGGCGCGATCGTGCCGACGGTCAACTGGAGCCATGTCGAAGAGGGGCTGATCACGAGCATCCGCGTCGTTTTCGATCCGCGCCCGCTGCTGTGACGGGAGCGGATGCCGCGCCCGCCGGATCATCCTTGCGATGTACCCGGATGCTCCGCCAGAGCGACGCGCCGCGGCATCCGCTCTCCGTAGCGTCGATGGCATGGAGATCACGACCACCGACCTCGGGCTCGCCGCCCGCGTCCAGCACCTGAAGAAGACCTACGGCACGGGCGAGGGCACCGTGCGCGCGCTCGACGACGTGAGCGTCGGCATCCGTCGCGGACAGTTCACGGCGATCATGGGGCCGTCCGGCTCGGGCAAGTCGACGCTCATGCACATCATGGCGGGGCTCGACACCCCGAGTGAGGGGCGCGCCTGGATCGGCGACACCGAGATCACCGGGCTGGACGATCTCGATCTGACGATCCTGCGCCGTCGTCGCGTCGGCTTCATCTTCCAGGCCTTCAACCTGGTGCCCACGCTCACGGCGCTGGGCAACATCATGCTGCCCTTCGAACTCGACGGCCGTCGCCCGAGCGCGATCGAGAAGGCCCGCATCGACGGCCTCATCGAATCGCTCGGCCTCGGCTCGCGCCTCGAGCACCGCCCCCACCAGCTGTCCGGCGGCCAGCAGCAGCGCGTCGCGATCGCCCGCGCGCTGGCTACGGCTCCCGACCTCGTCTTCGCCGACGAGCCCACGGGCAACCTCGACTCGAAGACCGGACGCGAAGTGCTGCGCCTGCTCGCGGAGGCGAGTCGCGACCACGGACAGTCGATCGCGATGGTCACGCACGACGCGATCGCCGCGAGCCATGCCGATCGGGTGCTGTTCCTCGGCGACGGTCGCATCGTCGCCGACCATCCTCGCCAGAGCGCCGAGGAGATCTCGGCGTACATGCTCGCGGCGGAGGTCTCGGCATGAGCGCGATCGCCACCGTCGTCCCGCAGACCGCGGCGACCGGCCCCCGCCTGGCCTGGCTGCGCGACCGAGGCATGGGCGCGAGCGTCCTCGTCGCGACGCTGTCGGCCGCCTTCGGCGTCGTGCTCGTCGAGACGACCGCGTACATCGGCGCGGTGCTGCAGGCGGATCCGTTCATCGGAGACAGCGGAACGCTCGCCGTCGTCGTGGCGATCCTCTCTGTCCTGTTGACGGCGGTCGCGATGTACGTCGCGGCGATCGTGACCGCCAACACGTTCTCGACGATCATCGCGGGGCGCACACGCCAGATCGCGCTGATGCGGCTGATCGGCGCCACCGCTCGGTCGCAGCGCGGCGAGGTGGGCCGGCAGGGGCTCGTGGTCGGGATCATCGGCGCACTCCTCGGCGCGGCAGCGGGTCTGCTGCTGGCCGCAGTCGGCGTGCAGATCGGCGCCCAGTTCATCGACAACGTCCCGCGGGACTTCACGATCGCGCAGCCGTTCATCGTGCTGCCCGCGGTCGGCGTCGCCCTCACCACGTGGATCGCCGCATGGGCGGGCTCCCGGCGAGTTCTGGCGGTCACACCGCTGCAGGCCATCGGCGGCTCGGTCGAGCGTGCGCATGACGAGGTCGCCGGCAAACCGGGCCGCCACGTCGGCGCCTGGGTGCTGCTGATCTCGGGTGCGGCTCTTCTGGCGGCGGGGGTGGTCCTCGGTCTGATCACGCCGCTCGGAGTGGTGGTCGCGTTCTTCGGGGGCATCCTCTCGTTCACCGGGCTCGCGCTCGGATCTGTCATCTTCATGCCGCCCGTGCTGCGTCTCGTCGGGCGGCTGTTCGGATCGAGCGCCACCGCGCGCCTCGCAGCCGAGAACGCGCTGCGCTATCCGGAGCGCTCCGCGCGCATGGCGATCGGCGTCGTGATGGGAGTCACGCTGGTCACGATGTTCGCCGTGGCGCTCGAGTCCGCCAAGCGTCTGATGACGAGTCAGGTGACCGGAGAGATCCCGCCCGACTTCTTCGCGCCCTTCGATGCGTTCGGGACGATCATGATGGTTCTCGTCGCGGTCTCGGCGGTCATCGCGGCGGTCGGACTCGTGAACCTGCTCACGATCGGCGTCGTGCAGCGCCGGCGCGAGCTCGGGCTGCTGCGCTCGATCGGCCTCTCGAACGCGCAGGTGCGCCGGATGGTGCTGCTGGAGGCCACGCACATCACCGTGGCTGCCACCGTCACCGGTCTCGTGCTCGGCATCGCCTACGGATGGATCGCCGCGCAGTCGCTGCTCGGCTCGGTGCCGACGCTGCCCGACTTCACACCGGCGGGTCTGATCGCTCCTCAGGTGCCGTGGATCCCCGTCGTGGTGATCGTCGTGGCCACTGCGGTGCTCACGCTCGTCGCGGCCGCGACTCCCACCCGGCTCGCGACACGCGTCGCGCCCGTCGAGGCGCTCGCGGCGGACTGACGCGGGCGGGCGCCTGTAGCCGATGTCGGTGTCGAGGTGCGCGTTGTGGTCGCGCTTTCCGCCCGCGGCGACCACAGCACGCACCTCGAGAAGCATCCGAGCGAGCCTAGGCTGGAGAGATGGCATCGCCCTTCGACCAGTCCACGTATCAGGTCCGCTTCGAATGGGGAGCCGCCGGCCTCGCACGCCTCGCCCCCGCCGACATCGTCGTGGTCGTCGATGTGCTGCGCTTCTCCTCGACGGTGCCGGATGCCGTCGCCTCGGGCGTCGTCGTCACCCTCGACGACGCGCGCGAGTGGTCGAGCAACGGTGCGGCCGTGGCGGCGTCCGCCGAGGGCGCTCTCGTGCTGGTCGGGGGGCTGCGCAATGCTGCGGCCGTCGCCCGCGCGGTGCAGGCCGTGCAGGAGCGCCGTCAGCAGCGCACCTCGGTGGCGGTGATCGCCGCAGGGGAGAAGGCTCCTGACGGCGCTCTGCGTTTCGCCGTCGAAGATCAGCTCGGCGCCGGAGCCGTCATCGCCGCTCTCACCGATCTCGGCATCGACCACACCGCGCCCGACGCGGCTGTCGCCGCCGAGGGGTTCCGAGCGCTCAAGGGCGCCCTGCGGCACCTGCTCAGCGCCAGCGGCTCGGCACGCGAGCTCGAGATCGGCGTCGCCTCGACCGCGCGCATGGCGGAGTCGGGGATCGTGCCGGCATCCGTCGCCGAGGCCGCGTCGCTCGATTCCTCCGACATGGTCCCCGAGCTGCGCGACGGCAGGTTCGCGCCCTTCGTGTAGCCCCTCGAGCGGACGGGCGCCCGCCGAACGCACGGCGCGGCGACGTCGACAGACCGTTCACTCGTCAACAAGCCGCGCGCTCGCCGCGGAATCGGGCCGCGGGGCCGTATGGTCGGGGCATGAGATACCTCCCCGCTCTCATCGTCGATGCCGTGCTCGTGCTGATCTTCGCCGTGATCGGGCGCGCATCGCACCAGGAGGATCCGGGCGGATTCCTCCTGACCGCCTGGCCGTTCCTCGTCGCGCTCCTGGTCGGGCACGCGCTCGCCGCGCTCATGGGATCGGGGCCGCGCAAGCCCTGGTCGCTGCTGTGGGGTGTCACCGTGTGGGTCGTGACGGTCGCGGGCGGCATGCTGCTGCGCATCATCGCCGGCGACACGGCGCAGCTCGCGTTCATCATCGTCGCGACGGTCGTGCTCGGCGTGTTCCTCGTCGGATGGCGCGCTCTCGCAGGAACGCTGCGCAGGCGTCAGAGCACCAAGGAGACGGATGCCGCGGCATCCGATTCTGCGGAGGATGGCGCCGCTCCCGAACAGCGCTCGTCTACGGACTGATCTCAGCGTGCCATCTGCGCGGCGAGACGCGTGGCCGGGGTGATCTCGCGCCTGGTCCAGGTGAACTGGTGGCGCGCGTCGTAGGTGCGTGAGCATTTCGCGCACGACGTGGCCCTGGTCGGGCGGCGGTGCCGGTAGGTGACGTGACCCGCCGGACAGGTGCCGACCCACGGTGCGAGTTCTACCGCGGTCTCGCCCCGATGCGTGACCCCGCCGTCGTAGCCGAGGTCGCGTGCGATCCGCTTCCACGAGGCACCGTGTGCGGCCTTGTGGCCCGCGAGCGCGTGCGCCACCTCGTGCAGCAGCACCTGGTGGATCTCGTCGTCTTCGAAGCGCGCAGCGAGGTAGCGCGACACCGTGATGCGCTTCTTCGTGTAGTCGCACTGACCCGCGCGGCGTTTCGCGTTGTCGAAGCCGAAGGACCAGCTGTCGTCGAGATGCAACCTGATCAGCGCTTCGCCCCAGATGCGCACACGGTCGAGTTCCGCCATGCGCCAAGGCTAAGCCATGCCGCCGACATTGCGACCTGCACGGCGCACCTCGTCGCGGTGGTCGGGCCGGTAGTTGAACCGGTGAGGCGTCTGCTCAGCCGGCGACGAGCTGAGATGGCCGACGGCGCTCCGCGGCTTCGATCGCGAGGAGCGCGACCTCGAGCTCCCGGTCCTCGGCACCGGCCTCTCGGCGGAGGAACAGGGAGCGTTTGAAGCTGTCGCGGGCGGTCTCGAAGTCTCCCGCTTCGTACGCGTTCTTGCCGTGGTGCTGATGGGCGAACGCCGCGATCGACGCCCACCCCTGTCCCTCGGCCTCGGCTGCGCACGTCGTGAGCTCTTGCTCGGCCGCCGCGAACGCGCCGCGGTACTGCAGGATCGTCGCGTGCAGAACGCGAGCGCGGAGCACGTCCTTGCGGGTGCCGGCCATGCGGGCCTGACGCACGGTCTCGTCGGCGAGGGCGAGCGCCTCGTCGAGGCGCCCGAGCACCTTCAGGAGCCACACGCGTTCCAGCAGAGCGGGAAGGCTGCGCTGGCTCTCGATCTCGGCCAGCCTCATCGCGCATTCATCGAGATCGACCAGTTCGCGGAGGGTCTCCTGGTCGTAGCCCCGGATGAAACTCATGCTCTCGGCTCTCCTCTCGCAGCATCCCTCGCTCCAGTCTGCATTCCCGTTTCCGCCGAGACGGGGAACACGCCGAGGAGGCATGACCTTGCCCGGCGTGTTCCGTTCGGCGCCGGCCCGGGCTCAGCGGAGGAAGAGCGAATCGTCGGGGCGAGGGGACGCCGTGGCATCCGAATCGGTCACCACGCGGGCGCCCTGGATGAAGGAGAGGACCTCGGCGCCCTGAGCGATCTTGGCGGGATGGGGACCCGCGGCGAGCACGCGCGGAAGCCAGTCGGTGGGCAGGGGAGAGGCGGATGCCGCGATCACGAGGTTGCCGAATCGGCGCCCCTTGAGAACCTGCGTGTCGGCGAGGACTCCGACTTCGGGCAGGACCTCGGCGATCGTCGCGGCCTGCCGGCGGGCGAACGCGAGACCGGGCCCGTCGGCGACGTTCACGAGGAGCACTCCTGTCGGTTTCAGCAGCGCCCTCAATTCACGGTAGAACTCGACGCTCGTGAGGTGCGCGGGCGTCTGCGCCCCGGAGTAGACATCGGAGATGACCAGATCGCAGGTGCCGGTGAGGGCCGGGGGGAGCTTGTGCACTCCGGCGCGCGCATCGCCGATCCGCACGCGGATCGCGGCTCCTCGCGGCAGCGGAAGGTGTTCGCGCACGAGCGCCGCGAGCGGGGCCTCGAGCTCGATGACCTGCTGGCGGGATCCGGGTCGGCTGGCTTCGACGTAACGCGGCAGGGTCAGGGCGCCCGCGCCCAGATGCACGGCGGTCAGCGGACCGGGCGGCAGCTGATCGATCACGGCGCCCATGCGCACCACGTACTCGAAGTGCAGGTGAGTGGGATCGTCGAGGTCGACGTGGGATTGCGGGGTGTCGTCGACGATCAGCTCGAAGCCGCTGGTGAACGCGCTCGGCACGATGCGGGCGACGCCGCCGTGATCGAGTCGGGCCTGCGGGTGCTCGGTGTCTCGTGCGCGCGTCCTGCCCATGCTCCGAGACTACGCGGTCACTTCGCCTGGTTGCCGTTGGAGCACGTGTCCTGCTCGACGCTCTGTCCGGAGATCTCCGGCGGCAGCGTCGTGCGCACCTCGGGCGTCTGGGTGGCGGGGGGCGTCACCGGATCGGCCGGCGTCTCGCCCGGAGGCGGCGTGGGCACGACGATGCCGGAGTGGCCGTTGACGTCCCCGGAGAGGGAGATCGGCTGCCCTGCGATGAGGGCTGCCCAGAGCGCCTCGGCGGCATCGTCGATGGGGACCACCTTGCTCTTCGGGTTGTCGGGGTCGGGAGTGTTCGGGAACTGCACGAACACGAAGTCGGCGAAGTCGACGCCCTTGAGAGCGAGGGCCAGCTGGGCCAGCGTGAGCGGGTTGCTGAGCTTCTCGCTGGGCACGATGTTGTCGGCGACGGTGTTCGCGAGCTTCAGCACGGTGGACGGGTCGGTCAGAGTCTCGGCGCTGAGGATCTTCTTCGCGAGGCGCGACATGTACTGCTGCTGGTTCGAGATGCGCGCGAGGTCGCTCTCGTCGCCCACGCCGTGGCGTGTGCGGATGAACGCCAGGGCATCCGCGCCCGAGATCGTGTGAGTGCCGGGCGGCAGGTCGATTCCCGCCTGGGAGTCGTGGATGCCCTCGCCGGCGACGCAGACCTCGACCCCGCCGATCGCGTTGGTGATCTCGATCACGCCGTCGAAGCTGATCTTCGCCGCGAACTCGACAGGGAGGCCGCTGAGCTCGGTGACGGTCGTCGCGATGCATGAGACGCCGCCGTGATCGAACAGGGAGTTGAACGACGCCTTCTCCATGGCGGGGGCGGTCGAGCCGTCGTCACGAGTGCACTCGGGCACCTCGACCATGAGATCGCGGGGGAAGGACACCACGGTGACGTTGCGCGGTGCTGCCGACACGTGAACGAGCAGGTTCACGTCGTTGCGGATGCCTCCGTCCGCGTCGCTGCAGCGCTTCCCCATGTACTGACTCGTGATCTCCCCGCATTCGTCCGTGCCGACGATGAGGAGGTTGAAGGCCTTGTCGTCGGGGTAGGCCCCCAGCGCGGGAGGCGCGACGTCGTCGTCGCCCTCCAACGCGACCGCCCCATCGCTCACCCGGTTGGCGAGGTCGATCGCGACGAACGCGGCGATGGACGCAGCCGACACGAGGAGCACGGCGAGCGCAGCCCCGAGCAGCTTGAGCGCGACGGATCCGGGCGAGGGGGAGAGCAGGTGAGCATGGCGCGCGACTGTCGTCCGGTCGGCCTTGTCGAAGGGGCGGCGCATGCCGTGAGCCTACCTCTGGAAACTTTTGTCACAACCGGATGACAATCGTGAGAATTGCTTGCAGCTAATTAGTTAGTCGTGGATACTTATCGAAGTTGGTGAGCACCCGATGCCGCCAGGACGTTTCGAAGAGGAGATCCCTGATGCACAAGCGCATACTCTCGGCTGTCGCGCTGGGCGCCGTGGCCACGCTGAGCCTGGCCGCCTGCTCGACCGGCGGCAGCGACGCCGGCGACGGCGGATCCGTCGACGGCAAGGGCCAGGAGCTCACCGTCTGGATCATGAAGGGCACGAACCCGGACTCGACCGCGTTCTACGACGCCGTCTCGAAGGCCTTCGAGGACGAGACCGGTGCGACCGTCAAGATCGAAGAGGTCCAGTGGGCCGACGCGCACGATCGCTTCGTGACCTCGATCGCCGGAGCCACGACTCCGGACATCGCCGAGACCGGCACCACGTGGACTGCCGAGTTCGCCGATGCCGGCGCGCTGCTGCCCCTCGACGACTACGTCGACGAGGAGAAGGGCCTGCGCGACGATCTGGTCGAGGGGCTCGAAGTCGCCGGCACCTACGACGACGAGCTCTACGGCATGCCGTGGTACGCGGGCGTCCGTTCGATCGTCTACCGCACCGACGTCTTCGAGGAACTCGGTCTGGATGCTCCGAAGACCTGGGACGACATCGTCGCTGCCGGCGAGGCGATCAAGGCGGCGAAGCCCGACATGCTGCCCTTCCCCGTCGCAGGCGACGCCGAGTTCCAGGTCTACCCCTGGGTCTGGGGTGCAGGCGGCGAGGTCGCGACCCTCGACGGCAAGGAGTGGACCAGCGAGCTCGACAGCGAGGAGTCGCAGGAGGGCATCGAGTTCTACACGGGTCTCGCCACCGAGCACGGATTCTCGTCCGCCGGCGCGACCACCTGGAAGGAGACGGATCTTCGTGACGCCTTCACACAGGGGAACGTCGCGATGATGCTCTCGGGCTCGTGGACGCCGAAGGCGCTGATCGAGGCCAACCCCGACCTCGAGGGCAAGATCGGCGCCGCCGTGATCCCCGGCAAGGACGGCGGAATCGCCTCCCTCCGTGCTCGGTGGATCCCACCTGTCGATCTTCAACACCACCAAGAACGCCGATCTCGCGTGGCAGTTCGTCAAGCTCATGACCACCGGTGAGTTCGCCGAGAAGTGGGCCGATGAGACCGGGTACTTCCCGGGCGTGCAGTCGGCGATGGAAGAGTCCCTCGCCTCGACCGACCCCCTGGTCGCCCCGTTCGCCCAGCAGATGGTCGAGGGTGGTGCATCCGTGCCGGTGACGCCGAACTTCGGCGCGGTGCAGGCGAAGAAGACGACGAACTCGATGATCCAGGCGATCCTCAGCGGGCAGAAGGACGTCGCCACGGCGACGAAGGATGCTGCCGCTGAGATGACCGAGCTCCTCAACCAGTAGGAAGTCTCCCTCCATGACGATGGTGCACGCACCTCTACCGGCCACGGAGGCGGAGTCCTCCTCCGCTTCCGTGGCCGGCAGGCCGCGGGGGTTCTCCCTCGTGAAGGCCCGGCCCTGGCTCCTCCTCGCCCCCGGACTGTTCATCCTCGCGACGCTCATGCTGTGGCCGCTCGTGCAGGTGTTCCTGTACTCGCTGCAGGACTACGGGCTGCGCGAGATCAACACGGGAGAGCAGAACTGGATCGGTCTCGAGAACTACGCGAAGGCTCTGAGCGACCCCCAGCTGTGGACCGTCGTGCTGCCGAACACCGTCGGCTTCGCGGCCGTCGCGGTGTTCGTGACCGTCGCGGTGGGGACTCTCGTCGCCCTGCTGCTCGCCAAGCTCGGCCCCGTGTGGCGCACCATCGTCTCGAGCTGCATCATGGTCGCGTGGGCGATGCCCGCGGTGACCGGCACCTACGTGTGGACGTTCATCTTCGATGCAGATCGCGGCGTCTTCAATGCCGTGCTGCAGAACCTGGGCCTGATGGACGAGAGCTACAACTGGTTCACCAACCAGTGGTCGTTCTACGCGATCGTGCTGATCAACGTCGTGCACCACGGCTTCCCGTTCGTCGCGATCACCGTGCTCGCGGGCCTGCTGGGCGTCTCGAAGGAGATGCTCGAGGCCGCGGCGCTCGACGGCGCGGGCGCATGGCGCCGTTTCTGGAAGATCATCTTCCCCACGCTCAGGCCGGTCTTCTCCGTCGTCATCATCCTGTCGACGATCTGGGACTTCAAGGTGTTCGCGCAGGTGTATCTCATGCCCGGCGGCAACGGCGGCAACCGCTCGGTGCTGAACCTCGGCGTGTGGTCGTACGTGGAGTCGTTCGGCCAGAACAAATACGGCTTCGGCGCAGCGCTCGCGGTGCTGCTGACCCTCGTGCTCATCGCCATCACGATCGTCTACATCCGCTCGCTCATGAAGGAGGACGAGCTGTGAACCCGCGTCGCTCTGCCGCATCGAGGATCGGCACCGGCGTCGCGGTCGCCGCAGTCCTGATCTTCACGCTCTTCCCCGTGTACTGGATGGTCTCCAGCGCGCTCGACAAGAAGGCCTCCAGCGGAGGGCAGTCGCTGCTGCCGCAGGAGCTCACGTTCGACAACTTCGCGTTCGTCCTCACCGACGGCGGCTTCGGCACGTTCCTGCGCAACTCGGCGATCGTCGCCCTCGTCACGGTTCTGATCAGCGCGATCGTGTGCCTGCTCGCCGCCGTCGCGGTCGCGCGCTTCCGCTTCAGGTTCCGCACGACGATCCTGATGCTCATCCTCGTCGTGCAGATGGTGCCGCTCGAGGCGCTCGTCATCCCTCTGTTCCTGCAGGTGAAGAGCCTGGGGCTGCTCAACAGCATCCTGGGGCTGATGGTCGTCTACGTCGCACTGTCGCTGGCGTTCGGCATCTGGATGCTGCGCGGCTTCGTGGCGGCCGTGCCCGTCGAGCTCGAGGAGGCCGCCTACATCGACGGCGCCAGCTGGTGGCGGATGTTCCGCTCGATCCTGCTGCCGCTCGTGATGCCCGGTCTCGTCGCGACGAGCATCTTCAGCTTCATCACCGCGTGGAACGAGTTCATCTTCGCCATGACCATCCTCGGCAGCGCCACCGACCAGTACACCGTGTCGATCGGACTGAAGTCGTTCTTCGGTCTGCACTCGAACGACTGGGGCAGCATCATGGCCGCGTCCACGATCATCACGATCCCGGTCATGATCTTCTTCGTGATCGTGCAGCGTCGGTTGTCGGCCGGCATGGTGGCAGGGGCGGTGAAGGGATGAGCGAGGAGCTCGCCCGGCTCGCGAACGGCGTGCTCTGGCCGGGTTTCCTGGGAACGACCTCTCCGGACTGGCTG
Source organism: Microbacterium natoriense (assembly GCF_030816295.1). Classification (NCBI taxonomy): domain Bacteria; kingdom Bacillati; phylum Actinomycetota; class Actinomycetes; order Micrococcales; family Microbacteriaceae; genus Microbacterium; species Microbacterium natoriense. Next base: position 1,547,770 of record NZ_JAUSXV010000001.1, read on the forward strand.
CTCGACGAACTGCGCGACGGTCTGGCCGGAGTCGTCTACTTCGGCCAGAACGTCGGCGACGACCTCGGCACGCTCAGCGCGCAGATCCTCGAGGCGAACCCCGCTGCGCTGATCGGCATCGACGAGGAGGGCGGCAGCGTCACCCGGCTGGAGACGGCAGAGGGCTCGACCCTCCCCGGTGCCGCCCAGTTGGGGCGACTCGACGACCTCGCGGCGACCCGAGCCACCGGCGCCGAGCTCGCCCGGCGGGTGCGCGCGGTCGGCGCCAACGTCGTCCTCGGACCTGTCGCCGACGTGAACACCGATCCCCGCAACCCCGTGATCGGCGTCCGCTCCTTCGGCGACGACGAGCGGCTGGTGGCTCGCCACGTGGTCGCCGAGGTTCGCGGCATCCAGAGCGGCGGCTCAGCCGCCTGCGTCAAGCACTTTCCCGGTCACGGCGACACGCACCTCGACTCCCACCACGCACTGCCTGAGATCATGCTGCCCGTCGACCAGTTCGAGCGCGTGCACCTCGAACCTTTCCGTGCCGCGATCGCCGCAGGCGTCGACACCATCATGACGGCGCACATCGTCGTCCCCGCCTGGGGGGAACAGCCCGCCACGCTGAACCCGCGCGTGCTCGGCAGGCTCCGCGACATGGGCTTCGACGGGGTGATCATAACCGACGCACTCGACATGGCGGCGGTCAGGGAGACCGTCGGCATCGGCGGGGGAGCGGCACTCGCGCTCGCCGCGGGCGCCGACCTGCTGTGCATCGGCAACCCCACCAATCCCGGCGACGCCGCGCACCCCGACCAGGACCGGCGGGACTTCCTCAGCGCGCGCGACGGCATCGTCTCAGCCCTTCGTGACGGCTCGCTCTCGCGTGATCGCGTGCAGGAGGCGGCCGCTCGGGTCGCGGCGCTCGCCGAGAAGCTCCAGAAGACGGATGCGGAAGAACCGATCGCGTTCGACGCTGCCGACATCGTGCGCCGGGCGATCCAGGGCGGGCCGACGCCGCCGGCCTCCGCCCTGTCGGTCGTCGACGCGCGCCGCCGATCGACTCTCGCCGTCGACAGTGCGGCGGCCTATGTCGCATCGGCCCTCGCCGCCGGCGGCCAGTGCGTGCGTCTCGACGTCGCCCGCACGTCTGCGGCGGAACAGGATGCGGTGCTCGACGCCGCCGTGTCTGAAGACGGCATCACGGCGATCCTCATCGATCGACCCGATTCCGACGCGGGCCAGCGAGAGCTGGTCGAGCGCGCGGCGCGGCGCGATCCTGATGCGGTCGTCGTCAACGTCGGGCTCTCGGCGCGGTCGGCCCTGCCTCTCCCGGTCGTCGAGGTCGGGGCGGCCAGTCGGATCGGCGCGCTGATGGCCAGGGAGCGGCTGCTCGGCCGCGTAGGCTGAGCGCCGGAGGCCCCCGTGGACGTCGACGTTCTCGCCCTGGTTCGCAGATCACTTCCCCGACTGAGCGCGGCAGAGGCGCGCGTCGCCGACACGATCCTCGCCGACCCGACGCTCGTCGTCGACCTCGCCATCAACGATCTCGCGAAGCTGTGCCGCACCTCGGTCTCCACCGTCGCGCGCTTCGCGCAGACGCTGGGGTTCAGCGGCTATCGCGAGCTGAGGGTGGCCGCCGCACGCACGATCACGCTCGCACAGGCGCAACGGGCGCGGTTCGGGCTCGACACGACGGCGATCGACTCGCATGACGGTCCCGAGGCAATCGCAGCGAAGCTCGCGGCGCAGGAGATCGACGCGATCGAGACGACCGCCCGCGGGCTCGACGCCGAAGCCCTCGACCGGGTCGCGCGCGCTCTCGTCGCGGCCAGACACATCGATCTGTTCGGCCAGGCGGCGTCGTCTCTGACGGCGCAGGATCTGCAGCAGAAGCTCGCGCGCATCGGATTCTCCGTGTCGCACTCGGCCGATCCGCATCTGGCGCTCACCACCGCGTCGCTGCGCACCTCGTCCGACGTCGTGATCGCGTTCTCGCACAGCGGGCAGACCGCCGAGGTGCTGAGGGCGGTCGAGGTGGCCCGCGATGCGGGTGCGCTCGCAGTCGCGGTGACGAGCGCCGCCGAGTCGGAACTGGCGCTGGTGGCCGACGTGGTGCTGCTCACGCACGCGCACGAATCGCCGTTCCGCATGGCGGCGATGACCAGCCGCATCGCGCAGCTCGTGCTCGTCGACATCCTGTTCGTGCGGGTCGTCCAGCACAGCGGCGCCCCCGTGACGATCCCGCTGCAGCTCACGCACGATGCGGCGGCGCAGCGACGACGGACACCGCAGGAGTGAGCGGCGTCCGCCCATCGCCCGAGTGCTTTTACCGCAGCATCCGGAATTGGTCAAGGATTTGACTTGCCATGTCGCAGATTCGTGTCTATAGTTGGTAGTTGCGCTCCTTTCTCCGTGCCCTCATATGGTGGTCGGCATACGTTGAGCTCTGAGCGCTACTCCACCTGACGACAAAGGAATCGAGAAGCCCTGCGGGGCTCACGGAGGTTATTCCCTTGGCTGCTGCTCCCAACGCATCCACATCCACCACCACCAAGAACGGACGCGGAGCATCCCGTCTTTCGTTCGCCAAGATCTCCGACACGCTGACGGTCCCTGACCTGCTGGCTCTGCAGACCGAGTCCTTCGGCTGGCTCGTCGGAAACGACGCCTGGAAGGCTCGTGTCGCAGAGGCCAAGGAACAGGGCCGCACCGACGTCAACGAGATCTCCGGTCTCGGCGAGATCTTCGAGGAGATCTCTCCGATCGAGGACCTCGGCGAGACGATGCAGCTCTCGTTCACGAACCCCTACCTCGAGCCGGAGAAGTACTCCATCGAGGAGTGCAAGGAGCGGGGCAAGACCTACGCGGCTCCGCTGTACGTCGAGGCCGAGTTCATGAACCACCTCACGGGTGAGATCAAGACCCAGACGGTCTTCATGGGCGACTTCCCGCTGCAGACCGACAAGGGCACGTTCATCATCAACGGCTCCGAGCGCGTCGTCGTCTCGCAGCTCGTGCGCTCGCCGGGTGTCTACTTCGACAAGACTCCCGACAAGACCTCCGACAAGGACATCGTCTCCGCTCGCGTCATCCCGAGCCGTGGTGCATGGCTCGAGTTCGAGATCGACAAGCGCGACCAGGTCGGCGTGCGCATCGATCGCAAGCGCAAGCAGTCCGTCACCGTCTTCCTCAAGGCCCTGGGCCTGACCAGCGAAGAGATCCTCACCGAGTTCGCCGGCTTCCCCTCCATCGAGGAGACCCTCGCGAAGGACACCATCGTCACGAAGGAAGATGCGCTCCGCGACATCTACCGCAAGCTCCGTCCGGGCGAGCAGGTCGCCGCCGAGGCCGCCCGTGCGCTGCTGGACAACTTCTACTTCAACCCGAAGCGCTACGACCTCGCCAAGGTCGGCCGCTACAAGATCAACCACAAGCTCGGACTCGACGCGCCTCTCACCGACTCGGTGCTGACCGTCGCCGACATCGTGGCCACGATCAAGTACCTGGTGCGCATCCACGCAGGCGTCGAGACGTTCGACGGCATCCGCGGCGGCAAGCAGGCCGAGATCCGCATCGCCACCGACGACATCGACAACTTCGGCAACCGTCGCATCCGCGCGGTCGGCGAGCTGATCCAGAACCAGGTCCGCACGGGCCTGTCGCGCATGGAGCGCGTCGTCCGCGAGCGCATGACCACGCAGGACATCGAGGCGATCACGCCGCAGACCCTGATCAACGTGCGCCCCGTCGTCGCCGCGATCAAGGAGTTCTTCGGAACCTCTCAGCTGTCGCAGTTCATGGACCAGAACAACCCGCTCGCGGGTCTGACCAACAAGCGCCGCCTCTCGGCTCTCGGCCCCGGTGGTCTGAGCCGTGACCGCGCAGGCGTCGAGGTCCGTGACGTCCACCCCTCGCACTACGGCCGCATGTGCCCGATCGAGACCCCTGAAGGCCCGAACATCGGTCTGATCGGTGCTCTCGCGACCTTCGCGCGGATCAACTCGTTCGGTTTCATCGAGACCCCGTACCGCAAGGTCGAGAACGGTGTCGTCACCGAGCACATCGACTACCTGACGGCATCCGAAGAGGTCGATTTCAACATCGCGCAGGCCAACGCCCCGCTCGACAAGAACGGCCGCTTCCGCGAGAGCCACGTGCTCGCACGCCCGAAGGGCGGAAGCGGTGAGGTCGACCTGTTCCTCCCCGAGGAGATCGGTTACATCGACGTCTCGCCGCGCCAGATGGTGTCGGTCGCGACCTCGCTCGTGCCGTTCCTCGAGCACGACGACGCGCAGCGCGCGCTCATGGGCGCCAACATGCAGCGTCAGGCCGTGCCGCTGCTGCGCAGCGACTCGCCGCTGGTCGGAACCGGTATGGAGGGCTACACCGCCATCGACGCAGGTGACGTGCTCACCGCCGAGAAGGCCGGTGTCGTCACCGAGGTCTCTGCCGACCGCGTCATCGTCATGCTCGACGAGGGTGGCACGCAGGAGTACCACCTGCGCAAGTTCGACCGCTCGAACCAGGGCACGTCCTACAACCAGAAGGTCGTCGTCTCGGCCGGTGAGCGCGTCGAGGTCGGAGAGGTCATCGCTGATGGCCCCGCCACCGAGAACGGCGAGCTGGCCCTCGGAAAGAACCTCCTCGTCGCGTTCATGACGTGGGAGGGCTACAACTTCGAGGACGCGATCATCCTGAGCCAGGACCTGGTGAAGGACGACACCCTCTCCTCGATCCACATCGAGGAGTACGAGGTCGACGCCCGCGACACGAAGCTGGGCAAGGAGGAGATCACCCGTGACCTCCCCAACGTCAGCCCCGAGCTGCTGAAGGATCTCGACGAGCGCGGCATCATCCGCATCGGCGCCGAGGTCCGCCCCGGCGACATCCTCGTCGGCAAGGTCACGCCGAAGGGCGAGACCGAGCTGTCGGCCGAGGAGCGCCTGCTCCGCGCGATCTTCAACGAGAAGAGCCGCGAAGTCCGTGACACCTCTCTGAAGGTGCCCCACGGCGAGCAGGGCACGATCATCGCGGTCAAGGAGTTCAACGCCGAGGACGGCGATGACGAGCTCGGCTCGGGCGTCAACCGCCGCGTCGTGGTCTACATCGCCCAGAAGCGCAAGATCACCGAGGGCGACAAGCTCGCCGGCCGTCACGGCAACAAGGGCGTCATCGCGAAGATCCTTCCGATCGAGGACATGCCGTTCCTCGCGGACGGAACCCCGGTCGACATCGTCCTGAACCCGCTCGGAATCCCCGGTCGAATGAACTTCGGCCAGGTCCTCGAGACGCACCTCGGCTGGATCGCCAAGCAGGGCTGGAAGGTCGAGGGCACTCCGGAGTGGGCTGCGAAGCTCCCGAAGGACGCGTTCGAGGCCGCCCCCGGCACCAAGGTCGCCACCCCGGTGTTCGATGGTGCGAGCGAGGAGGAGATCGCAGGTCTTCTCGACGCGACCACCCCGACCCGTGACGGCGTGCGCCTGATCGACTCGAGCGGCAAGACGCAGCTGTTCGACGGCCGCTCCGGCGAGCCGTTCCCGGCGCCGATCTCGGTGGGCTACATGTACATCCTGAAGCTCCACCACCTGGTCGACGACAAGATCCACGCGCGTTCGACGGGTCCGTACTCGATGATCACCCAGCAGCCGCTCGGTGGTAAGGCGCAGTTCGGTGGACAGCGCTTCGGTGAGATGGAGGTGTGGGCCCTCGAGGCCTACGGCGCCGCGTACGCGCTCCAGGAGCTCCTCACGATCAAGTCCGACGACATCCTCGGCCGCGTCAAGGTGTACGAGGCGATCGTCAAGGGCGAGAACATCCAGGAGCCCGGCATCCCCGAGTCCTTCAAGGTGCTCATGAAGGAGATGCAGTCCCTCTGCCTGAACGTCGAGGTCCTCTCGGCCGACGGCACGGCTGTCAACCTGCGTGACACCGACGACGAGGCCTTCCGCGCAGCGGAGGAGCTCGGAATCAACATCTCCAGCCGCTTCGAGGCCGCCTCGATCGACGAGATCTAAGGTCTGGGCCGCCGCCTGAGGCGGCGGCCCACCACCCAGACTTCTCACAAAGAATTCCGACACAGGAGAACTAGTGCTCGACGCAACAACCTTCGATGAGCTTCGCATCGGCCTGGCGACCGCAGACCACATCCGCGCGTGGTCCTACGGCGAGGTCAAGAAGCCCGAAACCATCAACTACCGCACCCTGAAGCCCGAGAAGGATGGGCTCTTCGGTGAGCAGATCTTCGGCCCCTCCCGCGACTGGGAGTGCGCCTGCGGCAAGTACAAGCGGGTCCGCTTCAAGGGCATCGTCTGCGAGCGCTGCGGCGTGGAGGTCACCAAGAGCTCCGTCCGTCGTGAGCGCATGGGCCACATCGAGCTCGCCGCTCCCGTCACCCACATCTGGTACTTCAAGGGCGTTCCCTCGCGCCTCGGCTACCTGCTCGACATGGCGCCGAAGGACCTCGAGAAGGTCATCTACTTCGCCGCCTACATGGTCATCTCGGTCGACGAGGATGCTCGTCACCGCGACCTGGGCACGCAGGAGAACAACATCCGCCTCGAGCTGAAGACGCTCGGCGACCGCCGCGATTCCAAGATCGCGGAGCGCCTGGCCAAGCTGGAGGAGGAGCTCGCGGCTCTCGAGGCCGAGGGTGCCAAGGCCGACCAGAAGAAGAAGGTCAAGGACGCCGCCGAGAAGGAGATGTCGCTCATCCGCAAGGGTGCCGACGAGGCGATCGCCAAGCTCGAGCGCGTGTGGGAGGACTTCCGCACGCTCGAGGTCGGCGCACTCCGCCCCGAGGACGACGTCTTCCACGAGCTGCAGGACCGCTTCGGTCAGTACTTCGAGGCCCACATGGGCGCCGAGGCCATCCAGCGTCGCCTGGCGGCCTTCGACCTCGCGGCCGAGGCTGACAACCTGCACCTGCAGATCTCCGAGGGCAAGGGTCAGCGCAAGATCCGCGCGATCAAGCGCCTGAAGGTCGTCAACTCGTTCCTGGAGACCGGCATGAGCCCGGCCGCCATGGTCCTCGATGTGGTTCCGGTGATCCCGCCGGAGCTGCGCCCGATGGTGCAGCTCGACGGTGGCCGCTTCGCGACCTCCGACCTCAACGACCTCTACCGTCGTGTGATCAACCGCAACAACCGTCTTCGTCGTCTGATCGACCTCGGCGCCCCCGAGATCATCGTCAACAACGAGAAGCGCATGCTGCAGGAGGCCGTCGACGCACTGTTCGACAACGGCCGCCGTGGTCGCCCCGTCACCGGTACCGGCAACCGCGCCCTGAAGTCCCTCAGCGACATGCTGAAGGGCAAGCAGGGTCGTTTCCGCCAGAACCTGCTCGGCAAGCGCGTCGACTACTCCGGCCGTTCGGTCATCATCGTCGGCCCGCAGCTGAAGCTGCACCAGTGCGGTCTGCCCAAGCAGATGGCCCTGGAGCTCTTCAAGCCGTTCGTCATCAAGCGCCTGATCGACCTGGGTCACTCGCAGAACATCAAGGCGGCCAAGCGCGCCGTCGAGCGCACCCGTCCCGAGGTCTGGGACGTGCTCGAGGAGATCATCCGCGAGCGTCCGGTGCTGCTGAACCGTGCGCCCACGCTGCACCGTCTCGGCATCCAGGCCTTCGAGCCTCAGCTCGTCGAGGGCAAGGCCATCCAGTTGCACCCGCTCGTCTGCGCGGCGTTCAACGCCGACTTCGACGGTGACCAGATGGCTGTGCACCTGCCGCTGTCGGTCGAGGCTCAGGCCGAGGCCCGCGTGCTGATGCTCGCGTCGAACAACATCCTGAAGCCGTCCGACGGCCGTCCGGTGACCCTGCCTTCGCAGGACATGATCATCGGTCTGCACCACCTGACCACGGTCAAGGCGGGAGCGGCCGGTGAAGGTCGCGCGTTCGGTTCGGTGGGCGAGGCGATCCTGGCCAAGGACGAGGGCACCCTCGACCTGCAGGCCAAGGTCCGCATCCGCATCCCGGGTCTGACGTTCCTCGAGGGCGACGCTCCCGAGGGCTACGAGCGTCACGGACTCGTCGACGCCTCGCTGGGCCAGGCGATCTTCAACGACACGCTGCCGAAGGGCTACCCGTTCGTCCGCGAGCAGGCAGACAAGAACAAGCTGTCGCAGATCGTCAACAAGCTGGCCGAGGAGTACCCGAAGACCGAGACGGCCGCATCGCTCGACCGCATCAAGGACGCGGGCTTCTACTGGGCCACTCGTTCCGGTGTGACCGTCGCGCTCAGCGACATCCTCACCCCGCCGAACAAGGCCGAGATCGTCGCCGGCTACGAGAAGCAGGCCGCGAAGGTCCAGTCCCAGTACGAGAAGGGCCTCACGACCGACGTCGAGCGTCGCCAGGAGCTCATCAAGATCTGGACCGAGGCGACCGACGAGGTCCAGGCCGCGATGAAGGCGAACTTCCCTGAGGACAACACCATCAACCGCATGGTGTCCTCGGGCGCCCGTGGTAACTGGCTGCAGATCCGCAACATCGCGGGTATGCGAGGCCTGGTGAACAACCCCAAGGGTGAGATCATCCCGCGTCCGATCATCTCCTCGTACCGCGAGGGTCTGTCGGTGGCGGAGTACTTCATCGCGACGCACGGTACCCGTAAGGGTCTGGCCGACACCGCTCTGCGTACCGCCGACTCGGGTTACCTGACCCGTCGTCTGGTCGACGTCTCGCAGGACGTCATCATCCGCGAAGAGGACTGCGGCACGTCGAAGGGCCTCGAGCTCCCGATCGCCGCCGCCGACTCGCAGGGTCAGCTGGTGCGCGACGCGAACGTCGAGAACTCGGTGTTCGCCCGTACCCTGGCGTCCGACGTCGTCGACAGCAAGGGCGAGGTCCTCGCCTCCGCGGGTGACGATGTGGGCGACGTGCTCATCGACAAGCTGGTCGAGGCGGGTGTCGAGACCATCAAGGTGCGCTCGGTCCTCACCTGCGACTCGGCTGTCGGAGTCTGCGCACAGTGCTACGGCCGTTCGCTCGCGACCGGCAAGACCGTCGACATCGGCGAGGCCGTGGGCATCATCGCCGCTCAGTCGATCGGTGAGCCCGGTACCCAGCTGACGATGCGTACGTTCCACACCGGTGGTTCGGCATCGGCGGATGACATCACCCAGGGTCTGCCCCGCGTCCAGGAGCTCTTCGAGGCTCGTACCCCCAAGGGTGCGTCGCCGATCGCAGAGGCCGACGGCCGGATCACGATCGACGAGACCGACAAGGCCAAGAAGGTCATCCTCACGCCCGACAACGGCGACGAGCCGGTGGTCTACCCGGTCCTGCGCCGTGCGACCCTCCTCGTCGAGGACGGCCAGCACGTCACGGTCGGTCAGCCGATCCTGGTGGGCACGCTCGACCCCAAGGAGGTCATGCGTGTCATGGGCGCCCGCGAGGTGCAGCGTTACCTCGTCAACGGCGTTCAGGGCGTCTACCGCTCGCAGGGTGTGCCGATCCACGACAAGCACATCGAGGTCATCGTCCGTCAGATGCTCCGCAAGGTCACCGTCGTCGATCACGCCGACACGACCCTGCTGCCGGGTGAGATGGTCGACCTCAAGCGCTACCAGGCGATCAACCGCGAGGCCGTGGCCGAGGGCAAGCGCCCCGCGTCGGGTCGCCCGGAGCTGATGGGTATCACGAAGGCGTCGCTCGCGACCGAGTCGTGGCTGTCGGCTGCATCGTTCCAGGAGACGACCCGCGTGCTCACGCAGGCCGCCATGGAGGGCAAGCGCGACCCGCTGGTCGGTCTCAAGGAGAACGTCATCATCGGTAAGCTCATCCCCGCCGGAACGGGACTCTCGAAGTACCGCGACGTCACCGTCGAGGCTACGGAAGAGGCGAAGAGCGAGCGCTACCCGAACCGGATCTTCGCATCCGACGGGGCGTACGCCGAGGGCGACTTCGGTTACGTCGACTTCGACGCGTTCTCGACCGACGACATCACGCCGGGTACCTACAACTGATTGAGGCGAGAGCCGGCGAGCTTGCTCGTCCGGCCGATTGAGGTTGTCGAGCGACGAAGTCGCGACACAACTGATCTGAGTGACTGAGAAGGCCCCGGGGTTCGCCCCGGGGCCTTCTTCGTGTGCGCAAGCCCTGTGCCCGCGCGCTCGTTCGGGAGGAGAACGCAGGTTCGGGCTGAGGTTTCGCGGAGATTCCTCAGCCCGAGCGCGAGATCTCCTCCCGAACAGAAGAGCGGAGGCCGCGAATCCGCGCCGCGACGCGGACGCTCCTAGTCGAACAGGTGCGCGATGATGGCCGAGGTGTATCCGCTGGGCGCGAGGTTCGAGTAGCGCGTGTCGATGAGCACGTCATCGCGCCAGAACAGCGTGCGGCCGTCGGTGACGGGGTACTGCTCGTTCTGCCAGGTCTTCTCGCAGCGCGTGCCGCCGTCGGGGGTGAAGCACGCGAAGCCCTCGTTGGTCACGAGCGCGTTGAGCATGTCGAGCGCCGGGCCGCGGTTCATCTTCGAGATGGTGGTGACCAGCCGTGTGGTGTCGGCACGAGGGTCGGCCCAGATGCAGGTGAGCGTGCCGTCGGCGCCCACGCCGGACGGGCCGAAGGCGGCGTCGTTGAGCGGAGTGTCGCCGAGCTGCGAGAGCACGTCCTCTGACAGGATCGCCCGGCAGTCGGTCGGCAGCGCGATGCCCTTGGTCGTGGCGGTGGGAGACGGAGACGCCGTGGGAGAGTCGGATGCTCCGGGTGAGGCGATCGTCTCATCGGATGTCGGCTTCGGCGTGCCGTTCGATCCGCCGGCATCCGACGGGCCGCAGCCCGTCAGCACGGCGGTGAGCAGCAGAGCGGCGGCGCCGGCGGCGAGTCGAGCGTTCATGCGCACAACGTATCGTCCCGGCTTCTCCCGGCGATAGGGGCGCGATCGCGTGTCGTCGATCCGGAGTCCTGAGGTACTGTCGGCAGAATGAGCACCGAATCTGCAGCGATGGGGAGCGCGGTCGTCATCGGCGACGCGCTGATCGACGAGATCAGAGACGCCGGTGGCGTCAGGGAGCTCGTCGGGGGAGCGGCCCTGAACGTGGCTGTCGGCCTCCGCCGCCTCGGCGTGCCGACGACGCTGATCGCGATGGTCGGCGATGACGAGGCGGGCGCGCATATTCGCGGATACCTCGTCGACCACGATGTCCGGCTGATCGCGAGTGCCGCTCCGCACGGCTCTTCGCGTGCGATCGTGACGTGGTCGCAGAGCGGCGAACCGCAGTACGAGTTCAACGAGGCGGCGCGGGCGCGCAGCATCCGCTATTCCGATGAAGCCCGGCAGGCGATCGCCGATGCCGGCCTCGTCGCCGTGAGCTGCTTCCCCTTCGACGTCCCGGCCGAGGTCGATGCGCTGGCCGACGCCGTCGCCGATGCGCGCGTCGCGGTGGATCCGAATCCGCGGTCGGGCATGCTTCGCGATCGGGAGGAGTTCGTGCGGGGCTTCGAGAGCGTGGCAGCGGATGCCGTGATCGTGAAGGTCGGAGCGGACGACGCCGACCTGCTGTACGACGGAGACCTCGACGCGCTGCGCGCGCGGCTGCGCGGATCGGGAGCGGATGCCGTGCTCGCGACTGCAGGCGCAGACGGCGCGGTGCTGGAATCGGATGCCGGCGTCGTGCGGGCGCCGATCTCGGCGCTGCCTGGGCGGATCGTTGACACGGTCGGGGCGGGCGACGCGACTCTCGCCGCCGTCGCCGCCGGGCTCGTAGCGGGGGAGACCGACATGCAGGCTCTGCTGCAGCGAGCGATGGATGTGGCGGCCGCGACGTGCCGCGCTGAGGGCGGTCTGCTGCGCACGCCGGAGTCGTTGGCCGACGCCGAGCGCGGGGTGTACGGCAGCTGACGGCTCGATTTCTCGCGACCGCTGCCGACAGGTATGATTGATACTCGTGCCCCTGGTTGGCTGTCCAAGTCGGGCGGGCGCACAATGGCGAGTTACCCAAGCGGCCAAAGGGATCTGACTGTAAATCAGCCGTCTTCGACTTCGGGGGTTCGAATCCCTCACTCGCCACCGTGGGGTGTTCTCGGATCTAGAACTCACATGTTCTCGGATCTAAACACCTACGAAGAAGGCCTGCCGGACGACTGGCAGGCCTTCTTCGTTCTCCCATTACGAGTATCGCCACACTCACGTCGGGTGGATAGTCGCCTTCGCCGCGACCAGCACCCCTTCCTCCGGCGCCGCCGCCAACACGTCATCCTCCTCGCACCCGTACATGTCTGCGTCGATGAAGTCCTCTACGCGACGCTCAGTCCCAACTGCGCCTTGCGGCTCGCCGACATGCCTTTCCTTGAGGGGCGTGGACGCGCGCTCACTGGCCGCGTGCTGCGCGCATGGCGGGAGAGCGCGTCCGGCGCTGGAGTTCCGTCGAAGTACTGCTGCTCCCAGTCGAGGATGCGCGCGGCGTTCGTCGCAATGACCCCGAGGAGCACGAGGAAAGTCTGGCCGGCCTCGCCACGCTTGCGGCGTGAGGTGGAGTCGGCGAGCCCGTTGTCCGCGTGCTTGAGGCTGTAATTGAACGACTCGATGACCTGGCGGCCGTAACTGTGGATGCGCTGCCATTCGGGTGAGTTGTACCGGTGGTGCTGTTCGTACTTGCCGCCGTCGTTGACGTGGAACTGCACGGAGGTGGAGTTGGTGCAGCAGGGCCCTGGCGCTTTCGGCGGGTGCAGAACGGGCAGGGCCACCGCACCGTTCTTCAACGGCTTCTGCGCAGGCTTTAGCGGGCACTCGAGTGTGCGCGACGGACCTGAGGCCGGGCAGCGCATGGGGTGTGCTGGCTGTGGGGCACGACAGTGACGTACGAGCAGGTGTACGAAGCGTCCCAACGAGCCGCCGCCACGTTCCGAGGATAGAAAGTACGAGCGCCGCGTGGTCGTACATCAGCCATCAGGATGTCAGATGGGCGATCTATGGCCTCGCCTGAGCTTCGGCGACTGCCCCGAGCGCCGCGGTGCGCCGATTCTCTGGCGTGTCATCCATCTTGAGGTAACCGTCAGGCAGTTCGTCGGCGTACTTGCTCGCGATCTCCTCGAAGTCGAAGTGCTTCCTGGCGTCGTCGGTGCGGAAGCCTTCGATGCGGGTGCGTTCGATTCCGCCGGGGAACGACACTGACAACCGTGCAAACCATGACAGAGTCTCCAGTTGGCCGTGAGTTCGTTTCTGCTCGTCGACCCACGCTGCGAATCCGTCTGGATCGATCTGGTCCCAGTCGGTCAGGGCCTCGCGAACACGCCATCGCATGTTCACGACGCTCGCGTCCTCGGTGGCAAGCAGGTCGCGGAGCGCGTCGGTCACCGCTCGTCGCGCACCGGAGCTGAACTCAAGCGGCGGGACGTCATCGGGTTCCATCTCTGTGGCCCAGCGCGCGCTGGTAGCGACCACGGCTCCCCGGCGTCCACCTGACATCGCACGAAGCACCGCTTCGACGTCATCTCGTGGAAGGTTCTTCAACTGCCGCGCGATCTCGCGGTGAATTCGCAGCGTCCAGTCCAGCGTCTTGGCCCTGTCGAAGTCCTGGATGACCATGTCTGCCAGCCATCTGAACGTTGCGGGGGACTTGATGTTCGCGTCGCCTGCAGCGGCGGCGATCTTCGGCGCAGTGCGATTCGGGTTGGTCTCGAGTCCTGAGACGCAACTCTTGGCGGCCTCCGAAGTCTCGCCGACCCCGTCCTCAAAGTCCTGGATCGCTTGACGGACAACGGAATCGCGGAGGTCGCCGTCGGGCACGCCCGCGGTGAAGTAGCGGTCGAAATAGTCTTCGGACGCGATGTGCGGACCAAGGTGGGAGCTGCCGCCGCTTGGTGACCCTGTTGATTGAGCGAAACGAGGGAAGAGCGATGCGACAGCGCTGATGACTCCCGCAGTCTCTGACTCCCGCGTGCCGGCATCGACGAAGGCTTGTGCCCAGTCCGCTCGGATGGTGTCGGGGCTTCGGCGCTCCTGAGGGTCGACATGAGCTGCCACACTACCGATGAGCTCATCACGTCGAGTCTGCAAGAGTGCGTACACGCCTGGCTCGAACGTGCGGATCCAGGTGAGGATGAGGAAGTCGACGAGGTCGACCTCACCTGCGAAACGTTGGCTGAGGATCCGCGCCTGAGCGAAGTAGCGGAGGAGGGCTCGAGGGGTTGTGAGGCGCCGTGAGATGAAGCGCTCGTACGCCTCCTGGAATCTCGGGCGGGCGAGATCGTCGATAACGTGCCCGGTGTCCGCCTCCAAGTCCATGAGGGCCTCGTTGGTCAGTTCAGAGACGTCACTCGGACGGAGTTGCGGGACATCGAATCGGATCTGCACCACCTTCTCCATGTAGTCCCGCGCGCGACCTAGCTGCCCGTCGCCGATGAGATTGGTGCGAGTGAGAACGTCCAGGATTGTCGACTCGTCGTAAGACAGGAGGTAGTGGACGTAGGGGAGTCTGCCGAGCTGGCGAACGAGCTTCAGCGTGAGGAGGAGCTCATCCGCGGAAATCCGGTCGAGATCGTCGATGACGATGAGGACAGGAGTCTTCGCCTTCTTGAGCGTGTCCACGAGCTTTCGGCGCGCGGCGTCCGCGCTACGGTTGCTGCCGAGAAGCTTCGCGGCGCCCTCCACGACTTTGCTGGCGTCGAAGATCCCCCATGCGGAGGCGACAGCTGTCAGTGGAGCGACAGCAACGCCGAAATCGCTGAGCAGGTCACGGGCAGCGTCGAACTTCGAGGAGCCGAAACTCGCGTTGAGTGAGCCGAAGAACCCGAGTTGCAGGGTCCCGGCGTCGGGATAGTCCCACGGGTTGAAAGTGAGGACGGTCCAGGGGGTCGTGTCTGCGTCGGCGGGTTCTTCGGTGGCCTTGGCGCGCAACCAGTCGAGCATCGAGGTCTTCCCGGATCCCCAGGGGCCCACGAGACCGAAGACCGAAGAGTCCTCTTCGGTCCGTGCTTCATCGATGATCTCCCAAGCCCGTCGGAGAAAATCTGCGCGTCCGAACCGGGGCGCGATAGCGGCGTTCGACTCGTCCGTGATGAAAGACTTCGAGGTCGACGCAACGGAGGCGCCATCGTCATGGGGGTCCTCGCTGACTTCGTGTCCCCAGAATCTGAGCCAGCCGTCTTTCGCACGCTGGCGGGCGGAGCGTTCGTCTCTCATGACTCTCAGCATGGTGCATGTGAGGGGCGCGAGTGAAAGTTCGCTCGCGCCCCGGTCGTCTTCTACGCCAGGCCGCAGTAAATCTGAGTGCCGTCGGGGTCGAAGGCGCGCTGTTCGGTGCTGATTTCGGGGATGGTCTCGCCGATGGGGGTCGCGTACCACCGCTTAACCTTGTACTCGGCGTACGGCTGGGGAGCTGTCTCCGGCGGGATTCTCGGCGACGGCGGCCGGCCCGGTTACGTAACGACTCCAACCCCCGTGCAGCAGGTCGGGAATCCACTCCAGACTCGGTCCGACTGGTCGGGTTCTACTCGGGAGTGCTGGCGTTCGCCGAGCCGAGACCGCTCACCCCTGTGGACGTGGAGGGGCCGGAAGCAGGCGCGGAGGTCGATCCCACACCAGAATTCCACGGCACAGGCGACAGGGACGCGACGATTGTCTTCACCGGTAGCGACCGCGATCTCGGATCCGCGACGGTCGCGCGCGACGGGACGTGGAGGTTCACCCCGGCCGCCCCGCTGCCGGAAGGCGACATCACGGTGGTCGCTACCCAAGACGTCGATGGCTCAGTCGACAGCGTCGACCTCAAGGTTGCTGTCCCCGCCGAGCCCGTCGCAATCGCGTCGCACAACGACGGCGATGACTTCACGCACGGTGACATTCTCCACGGGACGGGAGAACCCGGCGCCCTGGTGACAATCGCCGACGCCGAGGCGAAGCCGTCGATGCGGTCCGCGCGGGCACAGGCAACCGTCGATGTGGAGGGTGTGTGGGCGCTCGCACTCCACGAACTTGAAGAAGGCGAACGCACCGTCACCGTAATCCAAGACGTGGATGGTTCTTCGGCTGCGGTCAAGCTCGCCGTGCGAGCGCCGGACACCCCCGGTCCCGTCGACCCGGCGGACGGAAGCAAGCCCGGCGCCGGCGAACGAGGAGAGGCCAATGACGCGAAGGGGCAACTCGCCGCGACTGGCTGGGATCTCGCCGCGATATCGTTTCCGGTTGCGCTCGCCCTCCTCGCGATTCTGGTGTCGCTCACTCTGATGCGTCGTCGAACGGTCGTGGGCAACGATTGAGGTGCGAGCGCCCCGTGAGCACGGGGCGCTCGCCCTGTAGGGGCGTCGCGACTGGCAGAATCATGGCGTCACCGCCCACCGTCGAAAGGCCCGTCGTGCCCGCAGGACTCTCGCCGCTCGTTTCGCTGGCTACCAGCATGCACGCCCAACCAGGCGTCTACGCGCTACTGCTCGGGTCCGGCGTCTCCACAGGAGCGGGCGTGCCGACCGGCTGGGGAATTGTTGGGGAACTCGTGAGCCGCATCGCTCACGTCGCGGGCGGCGAGGACGCATCCGCGGCGGCGCGAGCGAACCCAGAATCGTGGTGGGTAGAGAACGGCAGCGGTGAGCTTGGATACTCCACGCTCTTGGAGGCTCTCGCCCCGACGGCTGCCGCGCGTCATGGTCTGCTCGCCGAGTTCTTTGAAGGCAAGGATGACGACGACGAGCCCGTCGTGCCCAGCCGAGCGCATCGAGCTATCGCTGAACTCGTCGACCGAGGCGTGGTGCGGGTGATTGTCACCACGAATTTCGACCGTCTCATGGAGCGAGCGCTGCAAGAACGCGGCATCGAACCGCAGGTGATCTCCCGCCCGGAAGCAGTCAACGGGATGGCGCCGCTTGCGCACTCGAAGGCCACCATCATCAAACTCCACGGGGACTACAAGGACCTCGGCACGCTGAACACGCCAACGGAGTTGTCGGCGTACGCCCCCGAGTGGACGACACTGCTCGGTCAGGTCTTCGACGAATACGGGCTCGTGGTCTCCGGCTGGTCCGCGGAATGGGACAGCGCCCTCGTCGCCGCACTGGAAGGCGCGACGAGTCGCCGTTACCCGTTGTACTGGGACGCAAGAAGTGCCCGGCACGACAACGCGACACGGTTGCTGGCGTTCCGTGCCGGAACCGTCATTCCCGCGGCATCCGCCGACGACCTGTTCTCCGAAATGGCGGAAGCGCTGGACGCGCTCGACCGGATGAGCACGCCGCCACTGTCGACAGCGCTTGCCGTTGCTCGACTGAAAAAGTACTTGCCGGATCCGGTGCGGCGCATCGACCTTCACGACCTGGTGATGAGTTTCGTTGAAGACGTCGTCCGAAAGATCGAGGCAAGTCCCATCACCGGGGATGCGAACTACGCCGACCTGGACCGATTGTACGAGGACATGTTTGTCGCCATGGAGCGTGTGACGCCCCTCCTCATCGATGGGGTGTGGCATTCATCTGGCCCCGAACACACGCAGCTGTGGTCCGATGTGCTGCAACGCCTGCTCGACGCCGCGTTGCCGGCACCGGACCGGTGGAACCGGGCGTACCGAGGCGCACGACTCATCCCTGCATTCGTCGCCTTCGCCGTCATGTCGATGACGGCCATCGCTCGAGGTAACGAAGGCCTCATGGTGTCTCTCGGGACACGAGTCGAAGCCGTGGACCGGTCTCGTGGTGGGGACGACCCGACCCCGGCCGCGCAGCATCTTCACTATCGCGGCATCGCTGAGGACGACTGGGTGAAAGAGCTACCGCGGTGGAACGGTGCAGGTCACTTTCTGTACCCTGCGAGTCGTCTGTTCGGTAAGGAGCTGCGGCGATACTTCACCGAACGGTTCCAGAGCGACGCCGACTTCGCGGTCGCATACGCCGGTTTCGAATATCGCCTCGGACTTCTGCAATCGCTTACCGCAGGGCGCAACGCGATCTCGGGCGAGTATGTCAGCGATGGGAACTGGGTAGATGAGGTCCCGAAGGCAGAAATCCGCTTCACGAAGACCCTCGAACACGAAGCGGGGCGCCCATG
Organism: Microbacterium natoriense; assembly: GCF_030816295.1. Taxonomy (NCBI): domain Bacteria; kingdom Bacillati; phylum Actinomycetota; class Actinomycetes; order Micrococcales; family Microbacteriaceae; genus Microbacterium; species Microbacterium natoriense. The sequence continues at coordinate 1,565,724 of NZ_JAUSXV010000001.1, forward strand.
GCGAAACCTCTTCGCCTCACACGGTCTCGATGCCACGAGCCACCTCGTCGCTCATCGTGCGCGACTCTCCCGCTATCGACGCGACTGGTAACGCTCATACATCACCACGCCTGGCCGTTCTCCCGAATCATATCCGTGGGCGCCACCGCGCCCGCGGATACGCGGAGGACAAGAATGAACGGCACAACACGGCGACACCGCCGGTGGGCTGCGGGCGCAGCTGCGACGCTGGGTGCAACCCTCCTGACAGCCGGCGTGAGCGTCGCAGCGGACGCTGCAGAATTCAACGGTGAGATCGATGCCATCGCCTTTGGACTGGGATACGACCACATCGGGTCGGGCGCGACCAAGGGACCCGAGCAGCTGGGGTCCAAGTTCGACCTTGCTCACTCCGATCTCTACCGCGCTGACATCGTGCACCTCGAATCGGGTGGCAAAGATGGGGGAGACGGCATCGCTCTCACCAAGAACGGCACCGTCATCACGTGGGGAGAGAACAGCACGGGAATCGCGGGCAACGGCGGGACCGACGCCAAGCCGACAGCGACAGCTCTCGACACCACCGGCTCCGAGCTTGACGGCAAGGTCGTCACGACCGTCGCGATTAGCTCTCAGACCGCCTACGCACTGACAAGCGATGGATCGGTCTTCGCCTGGGGCGAAGGATCCGAAGGGCAGATCGGCAACGGTGCACGCGATGACGTGTTCCGTCCCACTCGAGTGCCCGTCACGGGCACTCCACTGGACGGGCAGGACATCACGGGACTGTTCTCAACGGCTGACGGCGCAATGGTGCAGACCGCGTCCGGAGACGTCTACGGATGGGGCATCAACGCCACCATCCTCGATCCCACCTCAAACACTCGCAGCTTCGACACCCCCGTCCAGCTGAACACCGCAGGCAGCGACCTCGACGGCAAGACCATCGCAGACATGCGCGTCCTGCCCTTCAACGAGAAAGACTGGACGGCAAGTGCGGTCGCCCGCACGACCGACGGGACCGTCGTGTCGTGGGGAACAACGTCCCTCAGCTACTAGTTCGACGGGTTCTCGCTCGGTGAGCGATTGCAAGGGTCCGTGCTGTGCGGCTGCGAGTATCTCCCGGTGTTGTGCGCACCGGTCGTAAAGCGGGGCGAGCTGCTTGCTGGATCCCATTGCCTTCGGTGATCCTTCCTCCGGCCGAGAGTAACGATCCTAGATCTTGGGGCCGAAGTTGAAGTGGGGGCTCATCGGCTGGAAGGCGAGGAGGGTGCAGGGGGCACCAGGTCTAGGCGTCGTCGTCATCCTCGGGAACGACCGGTCCGCCGCGATCTGAGGCTTCTTCGTCCCGTTCCGCATTGAAGAACGCTGAGTGGATGAGGCGCCAGATGAACCACCAGGCGTAGAACGCGGTACTGGAGTTGATGTGGTCGTCATCGACGAGGCCGTGGGCGATCTCGTTGCGGAGGTTCGGGCCGTGGGAACTGCAGAACAGTGCGCGGATCTCGAACACGATGTCCAGCCCGAACACGCGTTCGACGTCGTCACCTTTCATCAGCGCGCTGAGACCCTTCTCTGTTTCGATGCCGTCCTCAATCGTGCTGGTACTCACGCCGGCGTCCTGGAGCTTCACCCGGATGATGTTCTCCAGCTGTGGGATCAGTAGGTGCGCGGCGGTCAGGAAGTCGCCACCGTAGCCGTAGTGAAGCCCACGAGCGACGAGGGATTCTCGTCCGGATGGAACCAGCGAACTTTCGCGGGCGAGGAAAGTGAAGTCCGCGATGTTCAACGGGTGCTGTGCAGACAAGATCATCCACGACGATGCGAGGAAGCGATGGACATAGAGGTTCACGCGCATCCCGAACTCTCGCGTCATCACGCGCCACAGGTGGGATGGCATGCCATAGATCACGTCGTCCTCGTCGCTGGACGAGCGCGCGACCGTGCGTCCATCCTTCGAGAACTGCACGTGGGTGAACAGGTGCGACAACGGGTACTTCTTCACGAGGGCCTGGTTGTTGGACTTGTTCGTGGCGAAGTCCGTCAATGGCAGCCACTGCAGAAACAGGTGCAGAGCGTCGCCGAGGTCTTGCCCGTCGAGTGCTTCCGCGAGGTTGGGCATCTCCTTCGGCAGGGGGACTTCGCGGCGAATCGATTTCATGAATGACAACGTGGCGGTCCCGGCGCGACGAATCATCCGGGTGAGTTCGCCGTGTAGCTGATCCACACCTCGCGACGGCCGTTCGGCGCGGGGAATCGTTGCGAGGCGGTCGAGGGCCAGCTCCAGATCCTTTCCCGCACGCGCCGCGGAGTCCGTACGATGCTCGGCGAGTAACGCAGCGGCCTGGTCGCGAAGCATCAGCACCGCGGCGGCAACGTCATCGAAGTGTGCCTGACGGTCGCCGGCCAGAAGGTGCCATGCGCCCGCCTCCTCGCGAAGTAACCGTGGCATGTACAGATCGCTCGATGAGGACGCCACGGAACGCAGGTGGGCGGCGACCTCGGCTGCTCGGGTCCGGGGTCGTCGCTTCTCGCGCAAGTTCTCAGCGAGGCGGAGCGATTCGCTCGCGTTCGTGCATGCGAGCAAGCGATCCAACAAGAACTGCTCGAGCCTGTCGCCAGGCTCCATGGTGCGCGGACCAAATCGCGGCGCGAGAGCGAACGCACGTCCCACCGCAAACGACACGTCGTGATCGAACGGACGGCCAGCGAACTCAGTGATGACGTGTTCGATGATCTTGGCTGACGTCTCTACCTTCTCCAGACCCTTGGTGCGAGCAGCGACGAGCTCAAGCACTCTTAATCGAGTCGGTGCGTCGAGGTCGTAGTCCGCCACGTGGCGGAGGATGTCAATCTCGTGGTCTTCCAGGGTGTGTGTCGAGACCCAGCGCCCGTCCGGTCGAGGACGAAAAGGAATATAGGACTCCTCGCCCCCATCTGGGTGAGTCATCAGTTCCCGAACGGCATCAACGAGAACGGTCACCTCGTTGACTCGCTCATCGTCGGGCGCCTCAGGACGCACGCCCTCGGGAAGAAGGAAGCCGCCACTGGCCGCGCGGGCCACGGCCTCCGCCCACTCGTCGCTCATGGTCGCACCCTATTGGGCGCCCGCGACATTGCCAGTGGCAGGGGCGCTGTCCGGTTCGATGATGGGCCACGCGCCGCTATGGCTCCTGGCGCTTTCGTTGCCGAAGGTTCGCAGCGCCGCTTCGACTGGCCGGCTGTCCCACGACACGGTGACGTTGAGGGATTCGCCATGCGCGAAGACCGGAACCGACTGCTGTCGGTACACCATCCGATCTTGGATTGCGTCTTCGCGTTCGATGGAGAGCGCGTTCGGATGCGGGGTGCTGTACCCGCCGGGACTGACGCCGAACCTTTCGATTACTTCGCCATGATTGGTGAACGTCACGGTCGCCACCGCCCCCTCCCAGCTGACGTCGACCTGGAGTCGCGGGGAGGGGATCGCAGGCGGACCTTCGTGCAGGGCGCGGTGGAGAGCGGTGGCTGTTGTGGCGCGCACGACGTGAATCCTGGGCAACGTCGTATCGTCCAGCTCGGATGTGAGCTCCGCGCGAATACCTTCACGATACGAATGTGAGTGCGGCCAAGACGGGTCAAGAGCGGTCAACGTCCGTGACTCATCCGCGTGGAGCCAATCGAGAATGATCTCGTTGACGTGCGGATCGGCGAAAGCGTAGCCGACGACAACGAGCTTGTTCGCGTTCTGAAGTGCGGTAGCGAACGCGACCAGAAGAGCGAGAGTGCGCCCACCCGACCCCAACTTGTCCCTGTCGCCAATCACGATGTCGGGAGCGAAATCGTCGTCACTGGTATCGACGACCACGGCGGGCTTGCGGGCCAGCGAGCGGACCGAATCGTGGGCGCGGAGGTCAATCGATCCATGGATCTTGTACAGCCGGATCGCAGCACTCGGGTCGAAATCCGAGGGTGAGCCGAGACTCGCGATCTCCGTGCCCCGGCTGAGCACCACACCGAGGGAGTCGGCGCAGGCCTCGACCGTCAGGTCGTAGTTGAGCGTCGCGACATCTAGCCCGCCCGGTTGCGTTGCGCCAAGTTCGATGAGCGGTGCGAGGTAGTTCACGTCCCCATGCCGGAGAAGCAGCCGGCGCACGCGGGTTCGGATGAGCTTCTCTAGCTCGTCATAGAGGTCGCCGTTGGACGGGGCATCGCTGTCGGCGACGATTGCCCGCACTGCGGCCTCGACCTCTCGCCCCGGGGAGAACCGCCTGTCGCCCTCAAGCGCTTTGATGAGAGCGTCGCCTTGCCAACCTCGGGATGAGGACGCGTAGCGTCCGACGCCAGGCTTCCAGTCCTGGATGAATGGGGCGACCTCGTGTGTTCCACGGTCGCGCAGTAAGCGGATCGCGCTAATCATCGTCTCGACGTTCACGGCATCGAAAGGATCACCGCCTCGTTCCGTCCGGTGGTTCACCATCGCGCCGTACACGAAGTTCAGCGTCTTGACGATTGTTCTTTCGCGGCCGAGCTTCTCGGTGATGTCCTCGACGAGCTGACGCGCGAATGTGAATGTCGTGGGGAGACCGGCGTCAACCGAGGCGCCCGCGCCCAGAAGAACAGCCGTACGCGGTGCCGTCGGGGGGTTGCTCATGCATGCATTTTGTCAGTCGAGTGGCCCAGTCACCGACTCCGACGGGTGGGACAGCGGGGGACATCGCCAAGCGACATCGCTTTCCGAAAAGCCTCCGTCGTTGTCGTTGTCGTTGTCGTTGTCGATGTCGGGGTCAGGTCGTGGTGGTGGCTACGCGCCACCGGGATCGTGTCTTTCGCGCCACAGCAGACCGAGCACGGTTCGCGGGAGCCGCCGTCGGCCGCCCGCCCTGAGGAAGCTCGCGTACGCGAACAAGAAACGTAGCAGTAGCCCGACGCTGGCGAAGAAGGCCACGACTACTGTCGCGCGCATCCCCCACGTGAGACTGGTCACCTCGAATGCCATCACAACAACGGGGAATGCGACGCCTGTGATGGCGAGGACGCTGAGAACCTGGAGCGCGAGCGAGAATCCCTCCGGCTGACGGCTGACGGCTGACGGCTGACGGCTGACGGCTGACGGCTGACGGCTCGCATCGAGCGTCTCGCGGGCGAGCGATGCTTCGGCACGGAGAGCTGCGGAGTCCGCGGTCGCGGTGTGAAGCTGCTCGCGGAGACGGCCGTGGTGGATGACGTCAGCGTTCGGCCTCACCGTAGCCATGATTTGCTGCCGCTCGAGCAGCTTTGGCAGCAGCACTTGGCGAGCGTATGTGTCGGCGGCTTCTGTGCGGCGCGTGACGATTGAGGTGCATGTCGTTTCGTAGGCCCACTCCCATACAAATGCGTCCGCGACGGGAAGTTCCAGGTGTTCGGCCCAGAACGTCGCCCACCGTGGATACGAATCGGCCTCTCCAATCAGACCCCGCATCGATCTCACCGCCTTCGACAACTCCGCGGCAACCACCGTGATGCGTCCGGCGAAGATCGTCTGGTCGAAACCCTCCCTCGCCAGCCCCGCACGCGCGAGAGCCTCGTCAACAGAGATTGGTCCGCCGAGCAGCGCCTCAAGAACGCGAGTGTCGTGAAGAACCACGTCGGCTTCGAACTCGGCCAGTTCATCCTGGGCGCTCGCGATCCTTTGCTCAGCGTCCTTCGCGCGTGCGTCAAGCTCAACCACCCGCCGCCCCGCCGCCTCTTGCTCCGTATGTAAACCGACGTAGCGCGAGACGAGCAGGCCGCCCACGATAGCAATCATGGCGGCGGAGCCCTGGGCAACGGAGGTCAGGAGCCAGTTCACATCTGCGGTCACGACCTCATTGTGCAGCACCGACGAGCGAGGCAGCGGTTCTATGAACATGAACATGAACATGAGAAGCGACAGCGATGATGTGACACGTGCGTCGGTGACAGACCGCTAGCGTCAGGGCATGACTTCACGCGTCGCCGCGGCCACGTACCGCACGTTGTTCGCTGCCCTGGCTATCGGCGCGGTGGCGTTCGGTGTCGCGGGCCAACTTCTCCACGAGTTCGTACTGGTTTTCGGGCGCGCTGAAGGACGTCATCATCGGGTCTCCTGCTCATTCGGAAGCGCAACACTGCGCAGTCCGTCTTGGTAGACGCTGTTGTCTGCTGCTATTCAACGAGTGGGGCAAGGTCGGCGGTGGGGTGCTACTTGCTCATATCCCACGGCGCGGAGGAGCGGCTGTAACGCCATCCGCTCGTTCCCTGGGGTGTGGGGTCCGTGCGCAAGACCACGGAACGGACAACGGGTTCGGGGTGCTCAATTGCTCGCTAGCCTGGCGAGGTGTCCCGCGAAATCCCGCACGTGTACCTCGACCTTGCATACGTCCCTGAACGGGTACGTCATTTCCGTAGTGCTCCCGAATCTGAGCAACTCAGCGCCATCACGGAGCTCATAAAGCGCCAGGCACAGCATTCCAGCACGTCGGCTGCGACAATCGCTGCGCTGGTCATCGCGGCCGGGGTGGGCCTTGTGGGAGCCTTCGCTTCTGCGCTTGGGCTTCACGCTCAGAACATTGCGATGCAGCGCAGTTCTGCTGTGGAACTGGCTGAACTCGCGGATGAGCGCGGGCAGTTCTCGCTCGCACTTGAAGCTCGTGAGCTCGCAGTCGAGTCGCTGTCGCTCGGGTTCGGGCTCGCCGAGGCGATTCCGCTCGCGCTCCTGTTCCTGGGCCTTCTCACCATTGCGGCCACGTGGTGGGCGGCTGACCGAACGAAGTTCCAGCGTGGCCAAGGCGTGGCTTACCGCCTACTCGCGTCCTATGGCTGCCTCACCGCGGAAGCGGTGGCCGTTTGTGAATCAGAAATGAGGTTGGATCTTTGTAAAGGATCTCGCCTGCTCGGGCGCGCTTCGCGAGGCCCGCGGGCGTCAGGGGTAGTCGATACGCTCAAAGGATGACCGGGGACCCGCCTTACAACCTGTGGGAAGCGGCGCGCCGCAAGGCCGACGGCATGACGGCCGCCGGGATTGAACCCAGGCGACATCATCTCCTGCCGGCGTTCTATCTGGATCGATGGGCGGATGGCAACCGTGTCCGCGTGACCGATCTTCTGCGAAACCGGAACGCGTACGAGACGGCACCAAGAAGCGCCGCACTCGAGACCGATTTCTACCGACTCCAAGAAGCGAACGGGATCTCACCGGTGTACTGGGAGGCCTGGCTGTCTGAGGTTGAAGGTCATGCCGCAACCGCGTTACGAGAGATCGACGCCGAAAGGATGCTCAGCGATGAGTCACAACAATGGTTGTGCCTCTTCCTCGCCACCCAGATGATGCGGGGGCGAAAAGCTCGTCGTGGGCACCGTGCCCTATTCGCCGCAGAACTCGCCCAGGTGCGGGCCGCGAACGGCGATGAAAGCCTCGCGGAGGAACTGCGCAAGGGCAGCATCTTCAACTTCGCAGATGCAGACGATGTCCCAACCATCATGGCTGAGGTCGACCGAGTGTTCGCAGACCCCGAGATACTCCCCATCACTCGCGAGAACGATCTCGAAGCGTTGGCGACGTTGGCCACCCACGTAGCTGGGCTTCTGACCACTCGTCACCTCGCGTTATACCGGACGCGTCGGGCGCTCATTACGTCCGACGAACCTGTGGTGGAGCTTCACGAGAACAGGCGAGACCAGCGTTGTATGGGGGAGTGTGGGGTGCTCCAATCTTTGCTTTCCCCATCGACCCGCACAAAGTCTTGGCCCTGTACAGGCGTGACATCGAACCACGTGACGTCGGCTCGACACTGGACACGCAGGAGACTCTTGAGCTCAACGCCGCGATCCTTGCGAACGCTCATGCCTTCGCCGTGTCGAAGCCTGGGGACAAGCTTGCGGAAAGGTTGTTCCTGCCGGAAGAGCCTGCGGGTTACGGGTCGGAACACTTCACAGACCCCGAGTCTGGGAACGTGCTGTTCCGCTTCTGGGCGCCGAGCCGGTGGGAAGGGCGAGATGATGCGCCGCGCCGCGTGGTCTCCCGCTGGTGGCCGTCTCACGTTCCGCCCGCGTCGCCTCCGACTGCTGAGGAGCAGGCAATCATCGACGGTTGGATGTGAGCGTATGGCTGCGGTGGGCAGCTCCGCTCTCAGTCTGTGCTCTAGGCCTTGCTGGAACTTGGTCGCCGAGCTCGACATGCGTTGGCTGGCCGTCCGCGGAGGTCCACGTGTGACTCTCACGATAGAAATGCAGCATGCATAAGTCATCAGGGCAGCCATGACACATATTCAGGAATGGTTCCGACGTCTCAACGAGCTAGATGAGAGCCGTGAGGACGCAGCCCACGAGTTGGCGTTCCGTGTTCTCGCTACCTCGGCGCTCGACATCAACGGATCTATCATTCGTGTCGATCCCACAGATCGCCTGGTGGAGCCGTTCGGTTCGATGCCCGCGCGGATGAGTGTGATGCATTTTCTCGATGGGGGAGATGCCACGAACGTACGCCGTAGCCAAGCTCTTGCAACACAGATCGGCGCCGTGATTACTCTCGCACTCGGGCGACGCGTCCGCGTGGCCTCGGATGAGATTGTGGCCCGCCTGGATGGCGCGGATCACGTGAACTTCATCCCATCGGGCGTGAACGGCCGTGACCTCTACGGCCCGATTAGCGGCAATCCGAAACGACTCGTTGAAACAATGCTCACCCGTATCGCTGGTCTCAGTGACGATGACGCTACTCCGATCCTCGCCGCCAGTGAGCTGCACTACGCCGCCACGCAGCTCTTCGATGTCGATCTGCACACTGCATTCACACTGGTTGTAGCTGGCCTGGAGACCCTCGCTGGGCATTTCGAGGCGCAGCCTCCCACATGGGAAACGTACAACGATGCACCACACTGGGACGCGGTGTTCGACCGACTCGGCCTTGACGCTACACAGTCCCAGGCGATGCGGGACGAGCTCCTCATCGACAAGCACGTCAGACTTCGGCAACGATTCGCGACGTACACCCTCCGCATGCTCACGCCGGGTTTCTGGCGATATGCAGTGAGAGACTTCACGCCCTCGTACAGTTTCGCGCCCCAGTCGTCCTCGTTTCTGGGGATGGAGGAAGTGAGGACACCCACCCCGATGGACGTGATTGTGCCCCGAGAATCCGCTGTGCTGCGACGCCGACTCCTTGCTTGTTACGACGCGCGCAGCACATTCGTGCACGCGGGCACCAAGGCCATGGACGCGGACTCACCACTCCTCTCGCGAGCCGGCGCACCCATTAGCAACACCTCGCCTCTGGAGTTCACCGCGCTGCGCCGCATACTCGAGTGGGTACTGAGAGAGGAGATCGCGCAACGGTCCCATCCCGCAGCGCTCCCCGATTGCATCTTGCGTCGAGCATGAACGTCTGGGAACGGCTACGGAAACCGGCGCGACCACTTCGGAACGAGCGACGCGCATTCGACCTGCACGCGGACTTGCCGACCTTGCGCGTCGTCATCGACCCCCTCCTCGCACTGACTCCCGAAGTCGACGGTTACTTCGATCTCCTCCGCCGTGCTGACGCGAGCATCCTCATACTCCGACGCCGAGAGCAGAACCAGGTTCTCGCGTCCGGAGACTACGCCGTCGTGACACCGGCGGAGACGCCAGCAGACAGCGGCTGGGGTGGGGTCATCGAGAAGCACGAGAACGGAGTGGTGCACCGCGCGATCCCGTTCGCACAGAAGAACACCGAGTCGGCATTCAACTGGGCCAAACACTACGGCCTGGATCCCGTCGCGGCGCGCGCCCGCGAGCTCGACGCGCAAGCTGCAATATCTCTGGAGGCCGACCTTTACGTCACCGACAACGAGTTCGCACTCCACCGCAAAACGATGCGCAGCGCGTGCACGGTGTCGGATGCCCTCGCAGTCATCGGGTTGCATCAGCGGCTGCGTAGCCGTGTGTTGGTCGGGCCGGAGGATGCTCAGTTCATCACTAGCTGGATGGCGGAGCGGATTCAGGTTACAGCCATGCTTCCCCGCGTCGACGCCCAGTTCAACGACGTGATGGAGACGCGGGCCGGAGACGGGGCTCTCTCGATGCTGCGCGCCATGCTCATCCGGCTGGAACGCGCGCTCGCTGCGCGGGACCGTCTGCTCGTCACCTCGTTGCACCCGAACGGACTGATTGGGTTCGAAGCTCCCGACGAGCTTGTCGAACGAGCTGTCGTTGCACTTCAAGGTGTGCTCGATGCCGCGGCCCGAGCACTCAACGCTCAGCTCACCTCCCCAGTTCCCGCATCGGAAGCATCCTTCTCCAGAAAGTCATTCCGAGCGCAGCTACCGCCAGCCACCAGAAAACTGGTTGAAGACTCAGACAACCGTGCGACACGGGAGATCATCTCCGTGCTACGCAACACCATCCACAATCAGCCTTTCGGCATCGCAGCGCACGAGAAAGGCGGAGAAGTGGAACGCCTCGCGACAGTGGAGGGAGAACCCGGCGAGAAGTTCCGTGCGCTCGCTGCTCAACTGAAGGCAACGGACCGGTGGACGTTGTTCGAGACCAAGTCCGCGGTCCCTGATCTTGGATTCGGCGTCGTGCTGCGTCCCATCCCGCTCATCGACGAGCTCATCGTCAGATGTGCGGCGCTCTCCGACTCGCTCATCGCATCCGCCCCATGGGCGACGACACCTTTCCCCGACGCGGAGAGGACGGGTTGGGGGAGTGGCCCCGCGTTCATCCGCTCAGTTCAGCGGGGGTATGGACTGGATGACGCGGTGGTGTTCGCTCGCTAGGAGAGTCTGCGGGCCACTGCGGAAGCTGCTCGGTCTCGTGCTTGTCGCGATGTGTCGCGCAAGGCGTTGAGGGGGACGTTCGGGGAGATGTCGGTGCCAGCGCATCGCGTGGGGCCTCACAAGCTTGGAAAGGCCAGATCACATTACAATTTCTCCAGGGCGCGCGATGGTCGGGAGGAATAGCGTTCTCGCGTCGGAGGATTCGCCCGAGTACATGGTGCGTATGACCCCTGTAGCCTCAAGGCCTTCCGCAGAACCGAGAACACCCCACCGTATGACTGAAGGGCCTCGCTATGCGGGGCCCTTCGCTTTTCCCTGATCACGCCGCTGATCAGACCTCGAACCCGGTGGAACGAGCAGCGGCGGTCGGCGGGACGCTCACTTGCCCTTGCCGTTGTTGCCCTGGGAGGCGTGCTCGGTCTTCTTCTCGGCCACCTCCGCCCCGTGCTCGGCCTTCTTGTCCGCCGTCTCTGCCGCGTGCTCGACCTTCTTGTCGTCGTTCAAGGCCGACGGGCCTGGATCGCCGTCATTGACCGTCACCGTCACCGGTGTGGTCGACGAGTCCGAGTCGGAGGTCGTGGCGGGTGCGGAGCGGGGTGTCGTGACTCCGGTGACCGCGCGGGCCGTCACGATGTCGGCCGCCGACGAGGTCCATGCCCCGATCGCGGCGAGCAGCCCCATGGCTGCGGCTCCGGCGATCAGAGCGGTGATCACGCGACGTGGGCGGCGGTCCGTGTCGCCGCGCAGGAGGCGGGTCTGCGGCAGCTGTTCGGTGACGGCGGCGCTCGACGGGCCGGACGACTCCGACCGGTCGCCACCGCGAAAGCCTCTGATCTCGGCGGCGACCTCTTCGGCCGACGGCCGCTCCTCGGGATCGACCTGGGTCATCCAGAGGATGAGCTGCCTCCACCCCGGGCTCACCGCGTCGGGGATGTCTGGCGGCTCGGTCAGCCGCACCCGGGCGGATTCGAGACTGGCGCCGATCGGGTAGCCGTGACGGCCCGTGAGCGCCTCGAGCAGCACGAGGCCGAGAGCGTAGATGTCGGCGGCGGGGGTGAGCGGAAGATCTCGTAGCTGCTCGGGCGCCATGTACGCGGCGGTACCGAGGACGACGCCCGTGCGCACCTTCGAGGTCTCTGGAGTGCAGGCGATTCCGAAGTCCGCGAGCTTCGCGGTCCAGCGGCCGGATGCTGTCGCCGGTGGAGCCAGCAGCACGTTCGACGGCTTCACGTCGCGGTGGATGATGCCGGCCGCATGGACGGCCTCGAGCGCGTTCGCGAGGTCTTCCCCGATCTGCGCGGCGTCTGCTGATGAAAGCGGGCCGTGTGTCATCCGCCTGGCCAGGCTCGGCCCGTCGACGAGTTCCATGACGAGGTACTGAGGCGTTCCCGGGTCGAGGTGGGCGTCGAACAGCGTCACGAGCGCGGGATGGTTCACCGCAGCGAGCAGTGCTTTCTCGGTGTGCACCCGGTCGGCGGCGAACGGGGCCTCGGGGTCATGGCGGATCAGCTTGATCGCGACCGTCCGTTCCAGGATCGCGTCCTCTGCCCGGTAGACGGTCGCCATGCCGCCACGGCCCAGGCGGTCGAGCAGCCGATACCGGCCGTTGAGAAGCGCTTCGGTCGGCGGTGCGTCCTCCGCGTGCATATCGCTACCTCCGGAGCAGATGGGGTCCGCGCAGTGGGAAGGCCACGATAGGCGGCAGGCGGCCGTTCGCCGTAGGGGCTTGCCCGCCGCGGGAGCGTGGGCTAAGCGCGGCGGGGACGTGCCTATCGACCACCCCACAGGCTCATGATCCTCGAGTCGCGTAATGAAACGCCCCCTACCCCCGTCTCATGGGTATGAGCATCGTCGAGTCGCGCCTGTTCCACGAACCCGCCCCCGTCGCGCCCGGGCCCGGAACCCGCTTGCAGCGTCGCGCGCTGCTCGACCTCAGCATCGATGAGGAGATCGTCAGAGGGGATCTCCGCGGAGCCACCCTCGACGAGCCGCTGCGCACGGCCCTCGCAGTGGTCGTCCAGCAAGAGCTCAAGCAGGAGGAGTCCCTCGTGGAGGACGACATCTTCGATGCGCTCCGCTCGCACCGTCTCATCAGCAGACGGCGCTGCCGACGCCGGCTTGATGCGCTCTCGGGCATGAACCTCATCCGTCGGGAGGGCCGCATCGTCCACGCGACCGTCGCCGGCATCTCCGCCGTGCTGCGGCCGTCGTCGCTCGATGGAACCCGCCTGCCACGCGACCTGCTGCGGGTGCTGCGTCAGGCCGAGCTCGCGCGGCTCGGTCGCTGAGGCGGGCGCAGGCATAGGCGCGGAAAGCTCTGCCTAGACTGGAGCGATGCGCGCGCTCACAGAGGCCGAGGTCCGATCCTCGTTCGTCAACGCGGATGCCGACGACCTGCGGATCATGCAGTTGCCGCACGATTTCGTACTCGTCGACTGGGACTATCTCGACTTCTTCGCCTGGCGGGATCCGAGCGCGGGCAAGCGGGGGTACGTGTTGATCCAGCACGACCGGGAGATCAAGGGCGTCGTGCTGCGGGTGTCCGACTCCGGACGCGCTCGCAACGGCATGTGCAACATCTGCCACCTGATGCAGCCGGGCAATCAGGTCGCGCTGTTCTCGGCCCGCCGCGCAGGGGCGGCAGGGGAGCGCGGTGACTCGGTCGGCACGTACATCTGCGCCGATCTCTCCTGTCATGACAATGTGCGCCTGGCGCATCCGCTGGCTCCGAACGAGGTGCGAGCCCCGGGGCAGGCCGACTATCGCCTCGACGGAACGCGCCGTCGGATGGAGGCCTTCGTCGCCAGGGTCTGGGAGCACGTCTGAGCGCGGTTACGCTGGAGCGATACGTCCTGTGCTCGAAGGAGAAGCCATGAGCGATGCCATCCTGTTCTCGGTCGATGAGGGAATGGCTCGGCTCACGCTGAACCGCCCGGGCCGGCTGAACGCCTTCAACGCCGATCTCGCGCACGCTTGGCGGGATGCGACCGCCGAGGCGGCCGGTCGCAGTGACGTCAAGGCGATCCTGCTCGACGCCGCAGGGCCGGCGTTCTGCGCCGGCGGCGACGTCATCGAGATGTCGACGTCGATGGGCTCCGGCACCGACATCACTGCCCTCGCCGAGGTGATCAACTCCGGCATCCGCTCGCTCACCGAATCGTCGATCCCCGTCGTGGTCGCCGCCCACGGCACCACGGCCGGCGGCGGACTCGGCATCCTGCTGAGCAGCGACTACGCGGTGGTCGGCTCGCGTTCGAAGCTCGGCAGCCTGTACGCGAACATCGGCCTCACCCCCGACCTGTCGGTGTCGGCGCAGCTCGCTCAGGCCGTGGGCCAGCGGCGTGCACTGCAGCTCGTGCTGCAGGATCGCCTGCTCTCGGCGACGGAGGCCGTCGAATGGGGGCTGGTCGCCGAGGCGGTCGAAGGAGCGGATGCCGCGGCCGAAGCCGAGCTCGTCCGTGCACGCGCGGAGGAGATCGCGCGTTTCTGGCTTGCGGGCGCCGCCGACGCGTACGGGCAGGCCAAGCGCCTCGTGCGCTCGCGCCCCGAGCGATCCTTCGTCGAGCAGCTCAGCGAAGAGGCGCGTTCGATCGGTGCGGCGCTGGAGACCCCGGATGCTCAGGCCCGCGTCGCGGCCTTCGCCGCCGCATCCGCCAGGAAGACCGGCTGAGCTTTCCACACATGTCCGGATCACCCCTGATCCGGTCATCAGGCATGCGAGGATGAACCCACAGCTCACTCGTCGAGAGGACCGCCATGTCTCAACCCGGAACAGTGACACCTGAGCCGAAGAACACCTCGCTCCTCATCCGCGGCTCGATCTGGATCGCGATCGGCGCGCTGATCGCCGCTGCTCTCGTCTGCGTCGTGTGGGTGCTCATCGGAGATCAGGACGGGCTGATCGGACGCGCGTTCCTCACGATCCTTCTTCTGGCAGGCTTCGCCGGCATCGCGATCCTCGAGGCGGGTCTCGCGCCCAACCGCCCCGACTGGCTCGCGCTGGCGAGCATGGTGTCGTGGATCATCGCGCTCATCGTCGGCGCGTTCAAGATCTGGCTCCCCGAAGACGGTCAGTTCTTCAGCGGGGGCGAGCGGTTCTTCCAGCTGCTGCTCGTGATCGGCATCCTGCAGCTCGCTCTGCTGCACGTGCGGCTGTTCACGCCCGCCGCTCAGCGCTACGTCACGGTCTTCACGCGCATCATCTACATCGCCACGATCGTGTTCCTGGTCGGACTCGTCGGCATGCTGCTGTTCTTCCTGACGTTCACCCACAACTTCGAGTTCGGCGATCTGTTCGGCCGCATCCTCGTGGCCCTCACGATCCTCACGGCCGTCGGCACCACGCTCATCCCGTTGCTGAACACGCTGTTCGCCCCGAAGAAGCAGACTGCTCCCGTGCACCAGGCCGCTCCCGCGCTCGCCACCTGGCCGACGTACGCCGACGGCGCGACACCGCTGCCGGTGATGCCCGACGGCAGCCCGGACTGGAACGCCTACTACACGGGATTCCCCTCGGCCCCGCAGCTCGCAGCGCCCGTCGGCGGCACCTACTACCAGGGCCAGGGCACGTATCCGGGCCAGAGCGCTGCGCAACAGCCCGCCCCGCAGTATCAAGCGCAGCCGCTTCCCGCGCTTCCCGTGCCCGTCGCGCCACAGGAGCCCGCTGCGCCTCAGTACGCGGCTCCGGCCGCGGCCGACTTCGCACCCGTGGCGGAGCCTGCCCCGACCGAGCAGCCCGCGCCCGCTCCCGCGCCGGAGGAGCCCGGGGGGCACGCGGTCCCTCCCGCCCCCGCGGGCCCGCCGGCAGAGCCGTACCCGCCCGCGCCGCCCCTGCCTCCGCAGTGACCGCGGAGACCGAGCTGACAGACCTCGCCGCGGGCATCGCGCGCGAGGCCGGTGAGCTGGCGCTGCGGCGCCGCGAAGAAGGCGTGCATCTCGCAGCCACGAAGTCGAGCCTGGCCGACATCGTCACAGACGCCGATCGCGAGGTCGAAGCGCTCATCCGCGCCCGGCTGCGTGAGGCGAGGCCCGGAGACGGGTTCCTCG
Organism: Microbacterium natoriense; assembly: GCF_030816295.1. Classification (NCBI taxonomy): domain Bacteria; kingdom Bacillati; phylum Actinomycetota; class Actinomycetes; order Micrococcales; family Microbacteriaceae; genus Microbacterium; species Microbacterium natoriense. Next base: position 1,581,485 of record NZ_JAUSXV010000001.1, read on the forward strand.
GTGAGGAGTCGGATGCCGATGCCGGCGTGACCGGGATCACCTGGGTGGTCGACCCCATCGACGGCACCGTGAACTACGCCTACGGCATCCCCGCGTACGCCGTCAGCATCGCCGCCGTGCGGGGTGAGGCGGTGCCGGGGCGGTGGGAGGCGCTGGCAGCCGCCGTCTTCGCGCCCGCTCACGATGAACTGTTCACGGCTGCCCGCGGTGAAGGAGCCTGGCGAGGCTCTGTGCGGCTGGCCGTCGCGTCGGCGACACCGGCGGGTGCCTTGCTCGCGACGGGTTTCGGGTACGACCCGGCGACCCACGACGGAGACATCGCCACCGTGCGCCGTGTGATGCCGATGGCGCGCGATCTGCGACGGGCGGGAGCGGCCTCGCTCGACCTCGCCTACGTCGCGGCGGGCCGGCTCGACGGCTACTTCGAGCGAGGGTTGAAGCCCTGGGATTTCGCCGCAGGAGCGCTCCTCGTCGCCGAAGCAGGGGGAGTGGTCACCCGTGTCGACACGGCATCCGCGCGACCCTTGTTGATCGCCGCCGGCCCTGAAGTCCATGCGCGCCTCGCCGCGCTCCTCGACGAGGAAGCCTGATGAATTCATGGCTTTCTCAGGCGGGTCACGGTAGGGTTTTATCCGATCGTTACTTTCATCGCCCGAAACGATGAGGGTTTCAAGCGCCCCCCCCAGCTTGAAGACTGACCCGAGAGAAACGCTTTGCCCTTCGACAACCCCCAGGCTGCCGCTGTGCCGACGCGCCGCTCCAGCCGGCACCGCACCGCGGTCTTCGAGACCCCCGCAGTGACCGTTGCCGCCGAAGTCGCCGCTGTCGCTGCCGCCGCGGCCACCGCTCCGGTCTCGCGCCGCGCTGCGCGACAGCGTCCGGATGTCGTCGAGCCCGGCGTCGCCGAAGTCGCCGCTGCGGAACCCACTGCTGAGCCTGTCGCTGTCGAGCCCGTCATCGCCGAGTCCGTTGTCGCCACGCCGGTCGCCGACGAGGCGCCCGCTGCGCCGGAGGTTCCCCTCGACACCGCTGCCGCCGACCCCTTCGTGCAGGCGTCGCTCACGTTCCGCTCCGTCGTCCTCGACGGCGACAAGGTTGACGACAACGCCGCAGCCGATGACGCACCCGCTGAAGGGACCGTGGGCGACGCTCCGGTCGCCGAGCACGTCGCGCGCCGCCGCCCTCAGTTCCGCAAGGTCGTCACCTTCGGTGCGACCGTCGGCGTGATGGGGCTCGCAGGCCTGCTCGCCGTCTCGATGACCATGCCGGCAGAGGCCATCGCCGCCACCGGTTCCGACGGCACTGCCACGATGTCGCTTGTCGCAGCATCCTCCACCTCGTCCGCGAAGACCGACGGACAGATCCAGGCGTTCGTCACCTCCTCCGACGTGCAGAACGAGACGCTCGCACGTGCAGAGGACTTCTCGACCGTGTCCCTCGTCGACCTGGCATCCGAGCAGGGCATCAAGTTCTCCGACTCCGTGTTCACGAACGACCCCGATGCGGCCATCCAGTGGCCGTTCCTCGTCGGCGTCAGCATGAGCTCGGGCTACGGCCCTCGCTGGGGACGCATGCACGAGGGCATCGACTTCACCCCGGGTGAGGGGGCGCCGATCCAGGCCATCGCCGACGGCACAGTGCGCATCGCGACCGAGCAGGGCGGCGGCTACGGCGTCACGGTCTACATCGACCACGTGATCGACGGTCAGGTCATCACGAGCCACTACTCGCACATGCAGTACGGCTCGCTGAAGGTGAAGGCCGGCGACACGGTCAAGGTCGGCGACATCGTGGGTGACACCGGCAACACCGGGCACTCTTTCGGCGCCCACCTGCACTTCGAGATCATCGTCAACGGCAAGACGATCGACCCGCTTCCCTGGCTGCGGACGAACGCCGGTCGAGCGTCTCTCGACTGACTTCTCGACTCGCGTCTCGATTTCGCGAGCGAGCCTCTCGGATGATAGGCTCGTCTGGTTGCTCCGCGAGGGGCAGCACGCCCCGATAGCTCAGTGGCAGAGCACTTCCATGGTAAGGAAGGGGTCGTCAGTTCAATCCTGACTCGGGGCTCACAGTGTTCGCATCTGCTATGCGGATGCCGTGCGGCAGGGTAGCTCAGCTGGTCAGAGCGCACGACTCATAATCGTGAGGTCGCGGGTTCAAGCCCCGCTCCTGCTACAGAAATCACCTCCACACCCGCGTGATCACGCGGATTCTGTGGAGGTGTTGTCATGTCCGGCGACAGCAACTTGGCCAGATTGCGGCCATATATTCCCTTCTTAGGGCGAGGATTGACGATCCGCCGCCGTAGCCACCGGGGGGCACCTGAAGCTACGGGGTATCCCGACTGCGCACACATTTCGCTCGGAGCCGCGCATGTGGTGGGTATGGATGCGATAGCGACTCCCGTTTTCTTCACGCCCACGCAACTGGCTGAGTGCCTGCAGATCTCGATCAGGACACTCGAAGACTGGCGACTGCGCGGCTACGGCCCGCCGTTCCTTCCCGTGGGGAAGCACGTGCGCTATCCGCAGGACGGGTTTGAAGCATGGGTGGCGGCCGGCATGAAAGGCCCGTCCTGATGTCAAGGCGACGCCTCAATCCCGGGGAGATCGGATCCATCTCCATCTCCCGCATCGGCGGTCGTGTTCAAGCGCGAGCGCGCACGAGAGATGCCGCCGGTTTACTGGTGCGCGTGTCATTCACCGCGGACCACGAAGATGATGCTGTCAGCGGCGTGCGCCTCGAAGCCCAGCGCCTAGCGTTCGGCGACAGTGAGATCACGCTTTCCACAACTCTCTCAGAGCTTCTCGACCAGTGGCTCCACGCGCGCGCTGCCGATGTGCGCCCCCAGACAATGCGTGTCTATCGGTCCTCTGCCCAACGACTGCGTCGCATTGGGGGAGCGCTCGCCCTCGAGCAGCTGACTCCTGGACGGTGTAAGAAACTCTTGAACGACAGCGGATTCGTCGGATCAAGCTCGCATGCGGCGAAGCAGGCTCGTGTCGCTCTCCGAGGTGCGCTGGACCTTGCACTGGAAAGCGACGTCATCAGCCGGCACCCGGTCTCAGCAATGCCGCGTCAACGACGCGCTCGAAGCGAAGACGGCCTGCCACGCGCGCTGAACGTAGACCAGGTCCACGCATTGCGCCGCGCGGTAACCCGAAGGGAAGAACGTATCGCGCGTCAATTGACGGATGCACGCCCATACTTGCGGTGGGTCATCGAAGTGCAATTAGGGTCCGGGCTGAGAATCGGCGAGGTGCTTGCGCTTCGTCACTGCGACGTGGACCTCGCTGCCGGGATCATCTCCGTTACAGGCACGCAGATCGATGGTGAGAACTGGGAGCTCGTCCGCCAGGAGGAGCTGAAGAGCAGAGCGCAGGCCCGACGGATCAGACTGCCCCGGTTCGCTGTCGCCGCGCTAGAGGAAGCTCGGGGGGCGTGCGATGTTCCCTCGCTGTTGGCAAACGCTCCCGCACTGCAATCGCGGAACGGAACGTCGATTGCCGCTCGTAACCTCCGAAGACAGCTCCGAGACCTGCGAGAGGACGCCGAGCTGATAGCCGCGCTGGCGGAAACAGGGCTCTCCGCGAGCGACCTAGTCCCGCATCTGCTGCGTCGGACAGCGGCCACACTGGTTGCCGTCGCCGACGAGGACCTGACCAGCGCACAACGTCTACTTGGCCACTCGGATCAGAGGACGACGCGAGACAGCTACGCGGGAGCCGCATTCCGGATCGTAGGATCTGCCGAAACGCTTGAAGAACTGCTCGGGTTGTGAAACTGGCCTATCCGCTCCGTGATGGGACTGTGGGGTCCCACCCGCGTACTGGGATTGTGCCAAGGAAGGTCAATCGCATGTGCTCGTGGGCACCTTGAAACTTCCCCAGTTTGTTGCCGTTTCCTCTCGAATATGGAAGGAGGACATTGATCATGCCGAAGATGATCCCGGAGGAGTCGAAGCGTCGAGCAATTCGGCTTGTGCTCGATCATCTCGATGAGCATCCAAACGTGACGGCCGTGAGCTGCGTCAGGCGAACGCGGTCCGTCGGGACGCGGCGGTATTCTTCGCCGGGGAACTCGACCCGCGGCGCCGCTGATCCTCGCGTTTGTCGAGGAGCAGCGCGTCAAGCACCGCTTGGTCGGGTCGATCGGCAAGGTCCTGCGGGAGCTGGGCGTGCTGGTCGCCGAGCGGACGTATCGGGCGTGGCAGCACGCCCAGCCCAGCAGCGGTCGTCATCGACGCGATCCGAGCTGTCCGGATCGATGAGAAGGGCGAGGCAACCCCGGAGTCGATGTGTGAGCGATGGAAGATGACCGCGTTGCTGCGCCGCCATGACCTCCCGGTGTCAAAGCGGCAGGTCGACCGGTTGATGCGTGAGCTCGGGTTCAATGGTCTCGTGCGCGGCAAGGGCGTGTGGACCATGGTCCCGGACCTTAACGCCGCTCGTGCGCCTGACCTGTTGGATCGGGACCTCGCCGCCGTCGCGCCGAATCGGTGCTGGGTCGCGGACTTCACGTATGTGCGGACGTGGGCCGGGATCGACCGCCGCGCTGCGGATGGGCCCGTGGCGACGTGACCGCGCGGGCCGCCCCGCGGCAGACGGGCTGATCCATCACAGTGACACCGGTTCGCAATTCACGAGTGTGTCATTCGCTGAGCCCCTCTCTCTCGAAGGCATCGCGGCATCGCGGCATCGATCGGATCGATTGGCGACATCTACGACAACGCCCTCGCTGAATCCACGATTGAGCTGTTCAAGAACGAAGCGATCCGGGATGATTCTCCGTTCCAGACGGGACCGCTGCGCACGATCGACGACGTCGAATGGATCACCACTGATGGATCGATTGGTGCAACGTGAGACGCCTGCACTCGACCATCGGCGACATCCCACCCGACGAACCCGAGGCCGCGTACTATGCTGGCCTCGCAACACCATCCCGCCCGGTGATGACACCCGCATAGGAACGACAAAGAACCGGGAATCGTTCAGTTTGCCGGCCTGCCGCCTGATCCCGATGGCTTGGCTATTATCCAGGACTTCGTAGACGGCCTGGATAATTAGATCGAGTTTCGAAGAAGGCCGCGCATGGCCGGGCAACGTCGAGCTTACGGCTCAAGGGGCTAAAGCAGTGAGTACGAGAAGGCTTCTTCTATTGACGACCGGAGGGCGCTACGCGATTGAGATTCGGCCTACTGCGCGGTGTTTGGCAGCCGCGCTCGGTAGTGCCATATGAGCACCGCCGTACCGGCGCAGAACAGAGCGAAGCCAATCAGAATGCCTAACCCTAGCGCAGGATCAAGCTCGCCAAGGGCAAACGGAGTGAACTGCCCGACGAAGTAGAAAATGTCGGTTCCTGCAAGGGGGATCATGTTGCGCAGGTCCCACGGCCCAAGCATTGGGAGCAGGTAGTAGGCCAGTGCGAAGGCGACTAGCGTAAACGCACGGTTTCTTGTCGCAACGCCGACGAACAGCCCGAACCATGCCGATACGGTTCCGATCAGGACAGCGAGCATCCCGATGGTCAAGGTCCGCGCAACCGAAGGACCCGGCGGGATAAACGCTCCCAGCGTGGAGGCCTCTTCTTCGGCAAGTGGACCAGTGATGAGCGACGCTATCCCGCTTCCGGCTGCCGATAAGACAACGAGTGCCGCGATGATTGCGAAAAGAGCGACCGGTTTTGTCCCAGCAACGCCCCGGATACCGCTTTGCGGCCACCGAAACGCGATCGATCCGGATTTCGTGTCGTGCGTAGCCGTGAAGATCCCCAGTGCAAACCCAATGAGGGGAAAGAAGATGAATGTGCTCAGGCTCAGGGTCGACGCGATTGCTCCGAGCCCTGTCGTTTGGGTCAGAGCCTCCGTTGCGCGATCCAGGTCGTATCGAAGCGGGTTCGAGATGTTCTGCTGCGTCGCGGCGCCTGTCACCTCAGCAGGGGTCGAGAGCGCCTTGGCGATGTCTTCGCCGTTCTCTTGAAACACGCTCAAGGTGTGCTCGAACTGTGACACGAGTGAGAATGTCGATGAGGTGCCTGCCGCGGCGCCGCTGATGACGATTGCGATCGCGGCTCCGACCAGCGCAAGCGCAAGTCCACTGTTGATGACCCATCGAAACTCACGCCGAATTTCTTGCAACATGTTGCGCATATGCCCTCGTAAGGTCCCTGTCTGAGAAATAGTCGGCGGTGATATCGGTCAGTTGCGTGTCGCGAAGTACCATCACTCGCGTGGGCAAAGACTCGAAAGCGTAGAGATCATGCCCGGTGGCGATGATTGTTCGCCCGCGTTCCTTCAGGTCGCGGTGCACAGCTTCTCGAAACCGAGATCGAGTAGATTGATCGAGTCCGTTAGAGAACTCATCGAGAAGGAGAACATCTGCGTCGCTCGCGAGAAGCGTGGCAAGAAGCACCAGCTTCCGCTGACCAGTTGACATCTTCCCGTACGGGCGGCGCAAGAGATCGCCGAGAAGGTCCTGCACGACAGGAATCTTGTCGGCGTGCGAGTCGTTGAGCACGTAACGGAGGTTCGCGGCCGCACTCCACCTTGGGTACAGCATGGGGTGATCGAGGATGCCGAGGATGTGACGTCGCGGGCGCTTCCCATTGACCTCAACTACGCCGTCATGGTTGTCCAGTTCTAGGAGACAGCGGAAAAAAGTTGATTTACCTGCACCGTTCTCGCCAAGAATCAGACAGAAGTCTCCCGCATCGAGGCTTAGGGCGACGTCGAGGATCGGTCTGGCTCCGAATGACTTCCGGAGCCAGACCACGTCAAGCTGTGAAGTCAATCTTCCCACTTCTGGTAGGAGCCGACGTTCAATACGCGCGAGAACGCATTCGACGTAGCGCTATAGACGTTCGCGTTCCCCCAGGGAGTGGGTACCCCCGCACCGACGGTGTAGCTGCCCCGCCAATCATGCCGTGCCGACGTGGTGTAGATGCGCTTCGTGCCGTTCTGTTTGACAGTATTTGGAATCACCCACCCCGACTGCTGGAACGCGTCACTCCAAGTCACGCTACCGCCACCGTAGCCGAAGCTCACGTTCTCTTCGGCCCACATCAGCCATGAACCACGGTAGAGCTTCATCGAGTTTGTTCCAGAGGTGGCAGCTACGGATGCGACTGCTGTGCGCGACGTGACATTTGCGTCTCCGCTCGCGGTCGACATGTTGGTGCCCCCAGACTCCCATGCCGCAATAGCCTGCTGCTGCTCCGCGCTGAGATCATCTAGCGTCGGCGGGTCCGTGGCTGCCTGCGCTACCGTCGGCAAAAGGCTGCCGAGCAGTAACGCTGCTGCGATCGCACCCGAAATGCGAATTCTCAGTTTCATCGTCCGTCCCTTTCGGTGGGCTGGCACTGCGACGTGTTCGAGCCAGTACGGGTGACGGTAGTGCAACGAGTTCCTCGTCGTCTGTCGGTCTTCCGGAGGATAGACGAAGGTCTAGGGTCCTGAACTGTGCAGGTCACCCACTGTGTTCACGGGGATACGTCCAGCAAAAAGGCGACACAGTCAATCAATCTCACTCTGCCGAAGCTTGAAGATCCTAGACGAACGTCTATCGAATGGAGCGTCCTCGCGATCGTAGGTTCGGTGGTCGTGCTCGGCTGCTTCTGGGAGCGTCAGCGACGCGCCGAACAGGACGGGATCCTGCCGGTTATGCCACCGAGCGTGCTGCGTGCGCCGGCCGTGTGGCGTGGGCTGCTGATGACCCTCCTCTTCTTCGCAACCTGCGACGCATCGGCGGGTGGGCGATGGCGATCGCAGGATTCGCGCAGATGCTCCTGATGGCAGCGATCTCAGTCGTCGCCGTCCGAGAGGTCTGTTCGGGAGTCGGCACCTCTACCGACGACGGGCGATGATCAGTCCGTCCCACCCCTTCTCGCCGACCGTTTGCAACGCCGTCGCGTCGAGGTCATGGTTCGCGGCGATCGCGTCGACAACCGCACGCACGCCCTGCACGCGCGGGTCTTCGCTCTTCTCGTCGGACACAGCCCCGTCACGGACGACGTTGTCGATCACGATCACGGAACCCGGCCTGGTGAGCTTGAGTGTCGCTGCGAGGTAGGTCGGATTGCTTGGCTTGTCTGCGTCGATGAACACCAGATCGAAGGGCTCGACCCCATGGTCGATCAGAGCCTGTGCGGACTCGGCAGCTGAACCGACGATCACATCCACTCGATCACCCACTCCGGCGCGATCGAGGTTCTCCCTCGCCACGACCGCGTTCTGTTCCTCGAGCTCGAACGTCACCACACGGCCTCCGTCGCCCACCGCTCGCGCGAACCAGACCGTCGAGTACCCGGCCAGAGTACCGAACTCGAGAACTCGCCGAGCTCCGCCGATCTGTGCCAGCAGACCCAAGAGAGCTCCCTGATTGGCGGCCACCTCAGCATTGGGCATCGTCGTCCGAGCGCCGGATTCTCGCGCCTCGACCAGCGCGGCATCCTCGTTGACCAGCGCCGCGGCGAAGTACCTGTCGACGGATCGCCACGCGGGGGCAGACGCGTAGCGGTTGGCAGGAACCGCCTCCTCGGGAACCTCGTTGTGGACCGCGGACTCTTGCTTATCACTCATAGCGGCATTTTGGCATCGCTGCCCGCGCGACGCGAAATCGCACTCTGCCCCTAGCATCGGTGTTTCGCCGGAGTACAGGAGACCGGTGCACATTGCGCAGCCGACGTGGTGTGCCGATGTTTCGCTATTCGGCACACTGACGGACACTTGGCGGTGATAGCGGCAACCCGCGAACCCGCTGCGCATGTCGTAGACCTGACTAACCAACCGGAACGCGGGCGGCGCTTGGGCGCATCGGTGCCGACGGTCTGACGGCGGTGCAACAGGACGCACGAACAGCCCTCCCCGGGCGGTCATGGGTGCCACGAGAAGATTCATGGATCGCTCGCTCGAATGAAGTTGGGGGCTTCCTCGAACAGAGCGACTGATCTCCTGCCGTGCGCGCCGGTGCGTGCTCCCACTGGATTGCCTACTGCGCGGGCCACATGCCCGAGATGCATGCGGTCGCCTTCAAACAGGTCCTCACGTGTCTACGCGACGAAGCATTGAGTTAGTGCCCGAAGCGACGGTTCAGCGGGTACGTGCGCTGTGCATCGAACGCGGTCCGGGCGGCGGAAGAAGACATTAGCTCGTCTCGTTGTATCCTGCGCAGCGTGCTACTCCGGTTGTGACCTTCGGCCACGGCGTCCGAAAACAATCGCCGCTGCTCCAACCACGAGCAGCGCAGCAGCGCCCAGCGCTATCCAGCGAGGCGGTTCGCCTCCCGTGGTGGCAAGCCCTGACGGACCTGTCCCTGAGCTTCCGGTTCCAGCGGCGCCGCCGTCGCCGGGCGATGCCTTCGTGACTGTGAGTGTTGCCGCGACGCTTGTCACGGTGCCTTCACTGTTGGTTGCGCTCGCGCGATACTGGTACGCGTTGTGTGCCGTGCTCGCATCCCTGATCGTGACTTCCCGGCCGTCCGCGGAAACGGTCGCACTGGGATCGCCGCTGACGGGGAGCCATGTTCTCCCACCATCGTTCGATACTTCCCATGAGATCGATGGCAAAGGCGCTCCTGTGGCGACCACAGCAAACACCGCAATGCCTCCCTCCTCTACTGCTTCGTCCTCAGGGTTTGTGAGGGTGGGTTTGTCGACGTAGGTAAAACCGCCCGGGTAGATGATCGGCTCCTGAGGGACTCCGCCGAGAGCCCACTCGATCGCGATGTCGACGGGCCCGCCCTCATGCGGAGGGGTGCTCACAAGCACGAGGTCGCCTTGCGTCGAAAGGCTCGTCCCGGGAATACCGCCAAACGTAACTCCGGTTACCACAGCGGAGGGTGCGCTTACCCGGACAGGCTCAGTGCGCTCTTCAGTGCTGCCGTTGCCGAGTTGGCCGCCTCCGTTAAACCCCCATGCGTACGTATTGCCGTCGTCTCCGAGCGCCATGGACATGCCGGCTCCGCCGCTGAGCTGGGTGAAACCAAGGCGATCCGGGACATGTACCATCACCGGGATGCTGCTATCGGTGTGGGTTCCGTTGCCCAACTGGCCGAAGAAGTTGCTCCCCCAGGCGTATGTGTTGCCATCGGATCCGATCGCCAGAGTAGAAGAGCTTTTGTCGGCACTTACGTGCGTAAACGTGACGCCGGTGGGCGCGCTCACTAGCGTCGGAACGTTGCTGTTGTCGAGAGTCCCGTTCCCTTGCTGGCCGAAAGCGTTACGGCCCCAACCGTAGGTGTTTCCATCAGAGCCCACGGCCATCGTGTAGGAGCTTCCGAGGCTGAACTGCGTGAAGGACACTCCGGGAGGGGAAAGAACGCGGACAGGTAGATCGGTGGAGTCATTGGTACCTGTGCCGAGCTGTCCGAAGAAGTTGTCGCCCCAACCGTAGGCGTTGCCATCAGACCCAAGGGCGAGCGAATGGGTACTCCCTCCACCGATTCGCGTAACGCTCACCCCCGCAGGCGTGTTCGTCTGGACTGGGACACTGGTGTTGACCCGCGAGCCATCGCCCAGCTGCCCGTACCGGTTGTCCCCCCAGGCGTAGGCCTTCCCGTCGAATCCCAGCGCTAGTGAGTGTTGGTCTCCGGCTTCCAGGTGTGTGAAGGTGAGGCCTGCGGGGGTACTAACTCGCACGGGAGTGACAGTATTGGTGGTGCCGCCATCTCCTAGTTGACCAGATTCGTTGTTGCCCCAGGCATACGCGTTGCCGTCCGATCCCAGCGCCAGCGAGTGACCGGCGCCAGCACTGACCTGCGTGAAGGTGACGCCAGCCGGAGCGTGGACGAGGACCGGGAGGTTGCTAGTCGTGTTGTTGCCGGTACCGAGTTGCCCCCGGGAGTTGAATCCCCACGCGTAAGTGTTCTGATCAGAACCTATGGCCAATGTGTGGTCGACACCAGCGGCGACCTGGACGAAGGTAACGCCCGCGGGCGCGGGGATCGTGACCTCAGTGCCGCCGATGGTGGAGCCCTTGTCCGGGGTGGGGTTCGTCGCGGCGGCCCAGGAGGCCGTGGGAGCCCCAACGGTAAGCGCGGCGGCGACCAGCATGGCAGCAGTTCTAAGCATGGCTCAAGGGTATACTGCACCATAACTCGCTGCCTGTGGAGGTCGACAGTCGCCGGCGCGTGCGACTGCGGGAAGGGCCTGGATTAGATCCAGAGCGGATCGAGCAACGACGTTCGGCGTCAATGTCATTCTCTTGAGGGCGAAGGCTTCACCCATTTCGGCGATCAAAGGCTCGGGGCTGTGCGCGTTGCTGACGCTCCACACTCAACACGTCAGATATCACCACCTAGCTTTGCTGGGTGCGCGCGAGATTGGCGCCTGTCGCCACCTAGAGCTGTGGACCCGCCGCAAGCATTAGAGCTGAAGCGATTGCTACGCGCTGACGCCGCCTGCGGCGTCAGCATGACCACGGGGGCACACATGAGTTCGTTCGAAAGTGAGGCGCGTATGAGTTCTACCGCGACGTCCACTGCACCTTTGGCTTCCACGCGGAGGACCAAGCTCGCCACAGTTATTACAGCCTTTGTGCTGTCGATGCCGGGCCTGCTCGCCGTGGTCCCCGCGCATGCCGAAGGACCTCCGGCGCTCGAAGATATCCCCCTCGGAGCGGAATCTCTGCCGAGCTACGACCGCGACGAGGGCAGCCTGGAGACACGCAGCATTGCTTATCGGGTGCAGCCTTTGGCAGCCGATGATCAGGAACTGGCCGTGATTCCTGACCCTGCCCTGCGTGCAGCCATCGCGCGAGTTCAGAACGTGAGCGATCCCAGCAGGTTGACCAAACGCAATGTTAGGGGGTTGCAGTTTATCGATGCCCCGGACGCGGGGATCACCGACCTCACGGGGCTAGAGATCGCGGAGAACCTGTCATTGCTGTACGTAGACAACAACAAGATCACGTCGCTGGAACCGTTGCGAGGGCTACCGGAACTGCGGCAGATCACGGCTAGTAGAAACCCAATCACTGACATAGCTCCGCTGTCGACAATCCCGGGGATCGACTTCCTCGAGTTGAACTGGACAAACATTTCCTCGCTTGAACCGCTCCGGGGCAACACGGCACTGTGGAGGCTGCAAGTCGCGTACACCAACATCACATCCCTGGAGCCTCTGAGTAGCGTTGGCACCCTGACCGAGGTTTACTTCCAGAACACAGCCGTCTCCGACCTCTCACCGCTCCGCGGGCTGATGAAGTTGTCCGCTCTATCCGCACCTTCTGCGAACATCTCGGATCTGGAACCACTGCGGGGGCTCCCCAGACTGAGCCTCGTGAACGTCAACTCGAACCATGTGGCCGACATCTCCGTCTTTGAGTCATGGCCCTCCATCGCGCGCATCGGCTTCAACAAGCAGACAGTGTCCGCGGGCGAAGTCCTTGTCCCCTCCGGCGCTGACCACTACACCAAGATCGATGTTGTCGACATCTTCTCGATGCCGTACGGAAACCGGCAAGCGGTCACGGCTGGTGCGACAGCAACCTCTGACAGCGAAGGCGCAATATGGAGCGGCATCGCGCAGGACGCGACCGAACTCTCCGTCTATGTTTCTAAGTCTGTCGTGGCCGGCGGCCCGGAGTTTTCTGCAACTGTGACCTATCCGGTGGCTCGTGCGGTCTATCTCAGCGGGGATCCCCAGCCCGGAACGGTGGGGGAAAAATACCAGTTCGCCTTCTCCATCACGGACGGCTTCACGGCGACAGCAAACGTGCAGGCCGCCACGCCGGGGTATTCGATGGCAGAGGGCGCCGTGCCGGGCCTCACGCTCAGTGCCGCTGGAGTACTCGCCGGCACCCCCTTAGCAGAGGGCGCCTACGTTTTCGAGGTGCGAGGGACAGACCGGCACGGTAACACCCTGGATCACGAGTACATGCTGAGGGTGGGGGCCGGGTCGGTTGTGACGCCTCCGACGATCCCGCCGACGACGGGCACGGAGACTCCGGCTCCTGGGAGCGGAACTGCAGCGCCTGGCGGCCTTGCAGCCACAGGAAACAACGTGCCGGCTGTCCTCCTCACGGCGGCCGTACTCGCCACACTTATCGGCGCGGTCCTCGTGGCACGCCGACGGCGGCGGACGGACGGCTGACTCTGCCGGATCCCAAGCGCCGGGTGTCGGGCGGGCTAGCAGCCTGCCCGGCTCCGCAGTTCCGGAGATCCACTCGCCACCACCGGCGGGGCGGCTCCACTGATGGCGGGAGTCTGCGCGGCGGTTCCCCTCTCCGGTAGGCGCGGCGTCCTTGCTCCTCGCTCGACGCAGTTCGAAGCTCACGAAGGCTTAGCTCGGGGAGCGCTATTCGCGACTGCCTGAACAAGGTGGCACGCAACCTGCCGCTATGCACGGAGTGACGCGGACAAGCGACCAGCCGTGTTCGTGTCATTGCCCGCCACCAGACCATCGGCTGGGGCGGAACACAGTGCGAACGATGGTGGCGGTCATTGCAAGAGAGGCCTGAAGGAGGGCCGTGGATGCATCCTCTTCCCTTCTGGATGCCCCCTCGATAAGCGCCCTGGCGCAGGTCGCTCTGCGACTGGCGCGGAGCGTAGTACTCCGTACTGCTTGGGCGCGCGCGTCAGATGGTGCTCCTGTTGCCTGCGACGAGCGCGGCAAGCTGGGTGCGGTTGCTGGTCCCAGATTTGCGGAGCGCATTGGCAACGTGGTTTTCCACGGTGCGTCGGCTGATGCTCAGCCGTTCGGCAATCTCGTTGTTGGTCAGGGTCTCGGCGAGAAGCGCCACTTGGCGTTCGCGTTCACTCAGGAGTGCCACTCGCTCGCTACTCGCCCCCGAAAGCTGAGCGCCCTCTCCCAGGGGCCTTGCGATCGAGTCAGCGAGTGCGTGCAGACCTGCGCTGCGCTCGACATCGTGATCGTCATCGGCTCGCCGGGCTGCAGCGGAAATCAGTCTGGCCATGAGTGCATCGTCCTGGCCGCGGGGGGCAGACTCTATCCAGAGGCGCACTTCGGTGAGAGGCGCGGTGGCCAACAATCCAGCGAGGGTGCTCGACCTCGCATAACCGGAACCTGGCATTTGAGCTTCAGCGGCCTGAAGCTCACTGACGATACGCGGTTCGAAGGTCAATGTCAGAAGGAACAGCGCCGTTTGGACCGCGCCGACGGTGTACCCCAGGCTGCGACGGGCTTTCAGTGCGCCGACGAGCTCAGCGATGCCTTCCTCTTTTCGCTCTCCTTGGCTTCGGGTGAGGCCGTCCAACACATCGAGACCCATTCCGAGAAAGGGCCCCACTTGCGGGGACACTGTGCTTGACTCGCGGACGAGGTCATCACGGACAGTGCCTTGCCCGTGGAGGTGGGCGGAGGTTGCTTGCATGTTGAGCATCGCGCTGTAGACGAAGCCCATCGTGAGGCGTGGGCGCCCGCCGACAACCCCTTCCTCCAAGACGCGAGCTGCGGAGACAGCGTCATCAAGATAGTCGTGGGCGAGCGCTGCCCAGTAAGAAAGAGTGGCAAAAGCTGGTTTGTCGAACTGCTCGAGAGCCTTCTTCCTCAGACTCTCCGCGGCTGCAACCGCTCCCAACGGATCGCCTTCCAAGACTGAGAGCAGCACAGTCATCTGGGGGAGTAGCGATGGCCACGCACCTCTCCCCGCCAAATGCTCGACCTCATCGCGCGCAACCGCCACCTTTCCTTGAGCGAGGGCCACGCATAGTCGAAGGATGCCGTTCACATCCGCTGGATCATCATGGGTGGGAACGTCCTGGGTAACGCCCTGTCCGTTGATCAGCGCCATGAGCTGGACTGTCGTACGGGCGCTATCCGCCCAATAGGGGTTTTCTGCGGCGAAGTCGTTCAATGTCTGCTGAGCGGCGTCGACGTCACCTACTTGGAAAAGTAGATGTTGGCTGAGCCTCACGACAAACTGAAGCTCGGCGGCACCAGCGCCGCGTCGGGGGAGGGTGGTCTCTGCAAAGACGGCGCTGATGCGTGCATCTTCGGATCGCGCGCCAAGAGCCTCGGCCAAGTAGGCGAGGGCGTTGTTCAGCGTTGGCGATTCACGCCAGGCTGCAAAACTTGCAGCGATCGCTCGCTGGGTGTGCTCGGTGAACGAGCGGGCAAGGATCGCGCTGTTGCTTTCGCTCGTGTCCCCGGCGATGACCGTTGCCTGGCTACTGTCCCCGTCAGCAGCTGTCTCCAACTGCCGAAGAACGTAAGAGCGTTTCTCTTTGTACCTTTCCGAAAGCGCAGGTGGCCATGCCTGCACAAATACGCCGCGAGGACTTGTCGACGCGGCGATGAGTCGCTGGTCTAGTGCCGCGCCGACGGCGTCTCGCCCAAAGCGACTCGTGGCGACAGCGAGCTCGGATGCTCCGCCCTCGCTCAGCCAACGTACGACAGCCTCGATCTCCGGTGGAGTGTCCGCCAACAGCGAGTCAAGGTACCCGGCAAGATCGAAAGTCCACAGCGATCCTCCAGCGGACGCCCATACCCCGTTTGTCATGCGAAGCTTGCCTCGATCGCGGGCACTCTCACCGATGGCAACAACCAAACCCGCAATGCCTCCAGATTTTCCGAATACTCGCGCGACGACCGCCGCGTCTGCGGGAGCGCCCAGGACCTCACGCAGCAACAGGCCGGTGCCAGGTAGGTCCAGGGAGGGCACCTCAACGATTGCTTCGGGCCATTCCGCCGCGAAGTCGGTATCGCGGTGACGGCCGATCAACTCCGTTACGAGGAACCGCACACCGAGCCTGCGGCGCACTGCGCTCAGCACGCGCAGGCTCAGGGCATCGATCTCGTGCACGTCGTCGACGGCGATGACCGCTTTTTCAGGCAAAGCCGCAGCGATCTCGTCGACCACACCTGCAAGATCTCTCGGACGTGCCGGCAAACCTAGTTCTGCACGCAGCTGTTCGAGAACATAACCTGGTTGCAGAACTGCAACGGGATCACCTGCGACGCTAAAGATCGGCACTCCGGCCGCTTCGATCGTCTCCACGAGCGCGCGCAGAATCCGGCTTCTTCCGCTTTGACGGGCACCTGTGAAGCGGACGTTGTACCCCGCCAGAGCGTGACGCCTAGCGTCCGCAAGCTGTTGCTCGAAGAGAATCACCGTGGCATTCCTGCTTTCGCACTTAGGGCTACCGGATGTGCACTCACGGACACTGCCGGACATCACCTAGCAAGTGTATGCCGATCGCCCATCGGGCACTCATGGTGCAATCGTTTCGCGCGGTCAAGGAAGACCGAGAAGGCTACGAACATGCCAGCAAGGCCATGCCTCACATCGTTGCCCAGGCTGTCCCGGTGCGAAGTCCTTCGCGGTAGCAATCGGTCTCCTCTGCCCCCGTGGACAAGCCTGTGTGCGGCTCGCTCCGCGCAGGCTCGGGGAGGGAAATCGGTTGTGGTGGCTCTGCTGCAGTGGCTCGCCCCTCCTGCACGTGCGATGGAGCTGGAGCTGGAGCAGGGGCAGGAGAGGAGGGCCCTCACCTTGGTACTTAGCGACCGATACGAGAGCACCTAGCGCAGGAGCAGCCGCAGATGATAAGAGAACCCGAACAACTGAGGACTCATTATGCACACTCTGCGATTCTCGAAGACAGCTGCCTTGCTCGGCGCGATCGCAATCAGCGCCGCCGTTGGAGTGACGGCTGCCCCGCCTGCACAGGCGGGGCAGCGGCCGCTGGTCACCATCGACACGCACGGCGCGAGCCCTACGGGTATTACGTACCTGACAACGCATCTAGGCGCCGAAGTGCAGACGCTCTTCACGCTGAGCGCGCATGCCCCCGCACTTGTCACAGTGGATCAGCTCTGGGACTTCGAAGACGGGTGGTCGGTGACGGACTCCTCGACCTGCCCTGCTGACCAAGAGACCTTTCTGAACGAAGGCGAGAGCTGCGATGTCATCGTCCGGCTCGCCTTCGACGTAGCTCCAGAGTTCAACATCTCCTACAACCAACTCGAGTACCGCTCGGTGCCGGCCGACCACGCGGGTGCGCCTTTGCCAGGGGGTATCGCGACGCCTGCCACCGAGACTCTCGCGTTCTACCCCAACCCGTTCACTGTCTCTGCGACCGACTTCGGTGAGGTGCAGGTCGGGGAGTCCGTCTCCCGTGTCGTTCGGATAACGAACAGCTTCTCGCAGTCGGAGAACAGCTTCGATGTCCGGCAAATCGACTCCCCATTCTCCCTCGCACCGGGGGCTCCCACTTACGGGCATCTCAAACCAGGCGCATCCGTGGACGTCGAAGTTGCATTCACTCCGTCGAGCCTCGGTACGACACGCGGCGCGATCACCCCAGCATTCACTCCCATGAACACAGGGCATCTCATCGTTGACCCTTATGGGCTTCTCGTCGGTACCGGCACGGCGCCCACCATTTCCCTCGAAGCCCCCGCGGTTGACTTCGGGGAAGTGCCTGTAGGTGCATCCGTGTCGCGGCCTCTCACCATCTCCAACACTGGCGCAACCGACACTGCCCTATCGGTTGGCAACCGCTCAGAGCTTTCCGAGGCGGGGGTGAGGGTGGACCTTATTGACGGGGCTCCTCTCGCTGCAGGAGAGGACGTCACGACATCGGTCACCTGGACGCCAAACGGACCCGGTGAGGCCGTTAGCCCCTCAATTGAGATCGCCCACACCCCGTTCACTGATCCCACAGGCGCAACTGGCCCCCTCAACCCGCTCTCCGTGGCCCTCAGCGGCACTAGTGTTCCCTCGCAGGCAGTGACCGTTGCACCTGTCGATTTCGGAACGGTGCGAGTCGGCGAGCAGGTCGAGAGAACTCTTGTGTTCACAAACCTCAGCGGACAGGACATCACACTGACCGCAACCGACCCGACGAGTCTCGATGCCAACGCGTTGACGACGGATGCTATGACGGTGGTCATCCCGGCCCACTCCGAAATCACCCAGTCCATCTCCTGGACTCCCCGGAAGCCGATCGCCCTGAGCGCCGAAATTGTGTACCTCGCAGAGGAGACCGGAGGCACAACAGCGGCGACGTTTCGAGGGGACGCTCTTGCCGCCGATCCGCGGGGGACAGACGAAGCACTCCCCGAGGGGTCACTAGCGACAACCGGGGGACTGCTTCCGCTGACGGCGATCGTACTTGCTTGCGCGCTGCTCGCAACCGGACTCGGACTGCGGCGTTTCCGCGGACACCGTGGTTCAGAACAAGAGACGGAATGAGGTCCCCGAATCGTGCCCCCGCAGCTGCTGCATCAACGCCCGCTTCCCGACGACCAAGTCCAGCGGGGACAAGCCACAAGTGAAACCGATCTTCGCGGCGTCTACGAGCTCGTTTCCCTCGCGCTCACCACACTCCCCGAGAACCAGCAACAGTATCTACGAGCCGCCGTCGTTGAGGGGCGGAAGCCTTCAGAACTCGCGGAGTATCTGAACCTCTCCCTATCTGAAGTCGAGGCCTTGGGTCTCACTGCGAAGGGTCGTTTGCGAGCAGCGACCCTGCAGATAGCGCTGGGGAATGGGGCTCCGAAGCGCTGTCGCGATTGGGTGATGAGCGCGACCACTCAAATCACACCGTCAGGCATGGTGTGCGAGGCCGTCCAGGCGCAGCATGCCTCCTCGTGTCTGAGGTGTGCGGCCGCGCAAAGCTACTTCAACAGCAGCGTGTCGGAGCTTGGGGTATGCACGGTTCTCGCTGCGGGAGCTCTGCTGTTCGAGGTGGGGGATATGCACGCTCGGTTGCCGCTGAGTCGGCACTCGAACGCCCGGGCAATCGCCGAGCGATGGAACTCGTGGAGTCGCCAGATCGCAATTCTCTCGCGGCATGCGCTCACTCGAAGGATCCCGATCCATTGCAGGGACGGTACTTCGTCGGCAGCCTCTGCAAACTCAGTGGACCCTCTCGTCAATAGATCCCCAGGGCTGGAAGCGAGCAACCTGCTGCCTGCGCTAGGGACGAACGAACCGGACGGCCACCATCCTGACACGGATACGTAGTCCGCCACATTCCTCACCTACGTGAGTTCCACAGAACAAATACTTGATGCGGTCTGGCCGTCGCCGCCCCGGCCGGTTGACCTGAACACCCTGATCGATTGGACCCAACGCGTAATGCGCGCTCGAAGACTTACCGCCATGGCTGCCTCTGCGGCCGCCACCCTTGTCCTGCCGTTCCTGATCGCCTCTCCCGCTACCGCAGCGTCCACCACGGAAGTCACGTTCCCCGACCGCGCGTTGGATAGGTGCGTGGCGTCAGCCCTCGGACTGGGGCAGAACGATCCCATTACTGTCGAGCAGGCAGCGACGCTGAAGCAGCTCACGTGCAACGAGAACGAAGTGGAATCGCTCGAAGGGATCGGGGCACTCTCAAACCTGAGCGACCTGAACCTGCTCAAGGCCCCGCTTTCAGGTGGCTTGGGACCGCTCGCTGAACTGAGTGGTCTGAGGAAACTGTCAGTTAGTGACGCGCAGAGCCTCGACATCGCACCCCTTGCGGACTTGGAAAGTCTCACGGAACTGAGCGTGCAACGTACCCAAGTTGCTGACCTCACGCCGCTTTCGGCAATGACTCAACTGACCTCCCTGTCGCTAAACCGCGTCCAGAACGGGAACATCACGCCACTTCAGAACCTCGTGAATCTGACGTCCTTGCAACTGAACGCTAGCGAGGTCACTGACCTGAGGCCGTTGAAAGGGCTGACGAAGATGCAGTTTTTCGAGGCCACCTCGAATCAGATCGGGGACGTGTCGCCGCTGTCTGGATGGACCTCTCTCCGTCACCTCAACATGCACACCAACAACATCGCAGACGTCACTCCTTTGCGCGGGCTCGTCCAGCTGCGAACCGTGAACCTACAGTCCAACGGGATCTCGGATGTCTCCTCCTGGTCGAACCTGACGAGAGTCACCGATATTGCCCTTGACAACAACAAGATCGCGGAGCTCGATTCGTTCATCCCCATGTCAGGGCTCGAGACGCTGACAGTGAGCCGCAACCTTGTTGAGGACGTCGCGCCTCTTCATGACCTTGTCTTCATAGACCACCTTGATCTTTCTCGCAACAGGATCGTCTCTATTGAGCCCATCAAGACGCTGGAAGCACCCAACTACGTCGTCCTAAACGGGCAAGACATCACGCTGCCCGAGATCGTCGTCGGGCAGCCGCAACCCAACCCAGTGCGGACGCTTGATGGGAGCCCGCTTCCTGTGACATCGCGCACCGCGGACTACGACCCGAATGCAGTCAGCTGGACATTCGCTGCAGTCGGCAACAACACTCTCAACTGGGAGTCGCCCGACCTCGGAATCGGTAGCTATTCCGTCTTCTCAGGATCAATCAGTCAGAAGTCGGTAGCCGAATCCGCTGTTCTCGAGTTGACGAAAACAAGCAGGCTCCAGGAGGCGAACGGTATCCCCCGAGCTGGCGACAAGGTGGCGTACCGGTTCGAGATCACCAACGCCGGGAATACGACAGTGACTGAAGCTGAGATCGTAGACAACATGCCTGATCTGTCTATCTTGTCCTACTCGTGGCCGGGTGCTGCACGAGTGCTCGAGCCGGGGCAGACCGCTGCCGCTACCGCCACATATACCCTTAAGCAGTCGGACATCGATGCGGGGCGGATCACAAACACGGCCCTCGCGACGGCAAAGTCCGTCGCCGGAACCCCGATTGCTTCGGAGCCAGCGAGCACGGATCTGGTGCTTGAGCAGGCCGCCGTCCTGAGCCTCACGAAAGAGGCGGATGTGTCTTCTGTTGCAAGCCCTGCAAGGCCTGGAGACAACATCGAGTACGCGTTCGTGATTGAAAACACAGGAAACGTGAGCATCTCCGGCTCGTGGATCCAGGATGAGCTCCCTAACCTCTCCGAGGTGTCCATCACCTGGCCCGACGCGGAAGGGCATCTTCTCCCTGGTCAGACTGCGAGCGGAAGTGCAACATACTCCATCACACAGGAAGACATTGATGAGGGCAGTGTGCAAAACAAGGCTCTCGCGCACGGAACCGACCCGAACGGTGGGGATGTCGTGTCGGACGAGGCTGTAGCGAAAACGAAGCTGGATAGCGTTCCCTTGCTGCGCCTCTCGAAAACCGCCGATGCATCCGCGCTGCAGTCGCCGACGCAGATCGGAGATGAAATTCACTATGAAATTACGGCCACGAACACGGGAACGCAGACACTGACAGAGGTGGCAATCACCGACGAGCTGCCTGGGCTGACAGAACTCACCTTCACTTGGCCGGGTGCCGTGGGAGTGCTCGCACCGGGCGAATCTGTTCGTGTGGTCACGACGTATGCCGTCCAGGCAACAGACTTCGTTAGCTATACGGTGATCAATTCCGCAGCCGCCGTGGCCACGTCGAGCGATGGCACGGCTCTGCGCGAGACAGCTTCAGTGAGCACTGTGCTTGAACACGTAGAGACGCAGCCGGTAACGGGACCGAGCCACCCGGGAGCCCCTGCTCTCGCGCTCACCGGCGCCTCGCCGCTTCTTCCCCTGGCCGCCGCTGCGGTCCTGCTGATGCTCGGACTCTTCCTGTGGCGCCGCACTCCCGCACGTCACCTCCCCACCGAGTAACGCCCAGAGGGGCGGGCCGGCTGGACCCGCCCCTCCTGCCCCATATCAGCAGCCTCACAATTCGCAGGACCAGCGGAGATAGAGCTGAAAGCTCAACCATCGGTATCGTAGATACGTTGCGCCGGTATGGCACCAGAGATAGTGTTCATCCACAGCGATGGCGTCGGCTAAGTGCCCTCGCCCGAAGCCCACAGGAGGAACGATGGAATCTCCCGATTGCCTTGCACCTACCGGGGCTGACCCACTTGTGCCGATCGTTATCGCGCTGCTGCTCCTGACCGTCGGCCTTACTTTTCTCTGCATGGGGAGGAAGAAGCGTAGGTTCGGCGTCGCCGTGTTTGTTGCTTTGCTCATAGGAAGTGGCACGTTAGTGATGGCGCCGGCAACGACCGCGCACGCAGCCTCGGACGGCTGTGCGGTCCCGAGCTCTCCGCCGGTGCCGGTTCCTACTCCCACGCCGACAGAGCCAGTTGAGCCTGCCCAGACGCCGGCTTACGATCTCATCTTGGGACCCGTGAGTTGGACCGAGGCACCCCCGCGAGACGGCAGTAACTTCCCTCAACTCGTTCCAGGGTCATTGGCCAACGCGACATCAGACGCGCCTACGGGCGCAGTGTCGATCACGATACCGAACGAACCCAATGGGTACTGGGTCATCTCGAATATCATGCTCGCTGATGGCTCTGTGGACGCGTCAGCAGTCATTGTCAGTGGGCCCGACTTCACGACTGTCACTTTCTCATCGCCGCCGACTGCCGGATCGACCAACTTTTTCCAGATCGAGTTGACTTATCAGTACGACTCATGGAGTCATGAGTACGTTGAACAGCCCGATGGGAGCCTCAACAGGTACGAACGTCCGGCATCAGAGATCTCTGGGACTGTCGCCGCGGACCCGGACAACCCTCAAGGGTCTACAAGCTCGACCGACCTTCCCCCGTACGTCGGGGTTATTGCGGCTCCATAGAACGCCACGCTGGATCCAAAATCCACGGATTCAGCGGCCCTGGGGCCTCGTCATCGAACTTTCGGCACGGCGGGGAGTGCTTTGCTCTCAAGAAGGAATCCGGGGATAAGTCGTCGTGTCTCTGGCACACAAACGTGATGATGACCGGAACATCTGGCATCGGAGTCGGAATCAGTCTCGTCGACGGCTTCGGTGATGCGTGATCCAGTTGGTCATCAGCGCGAGCGTGGTTCGAACTGCTCATCCTCATCGATTTCGGCGAACAGAGACGCGATGGTCACCGAATGCGGAAAGCGTGCAGCCGGCGCGCGCAGGTGATCGTGACTGTAGATGGCGCGGTTGCCGCATCAGCCCGACTCGTCGAGTAGGAGGCCGCTCGCTTCGTACGATCCGACGGTGAAGGCGAGCTCTGTCACTGTCCGATAGATCAGTGCCGCTTCACAGATAGCGAAGCCCGCTTCGGTCCATGCGCCGCGAACTCTGCGGGGCTGCGTGTCACGTCT
Organism: Microbacterium natoriense; assembly: GCF_030816295.1. NCBI lineage: Bacteria > Bacillati > Actinomycetota > Actinomycetes > Micrococcales > Microbacteriaceae > Microbacterium > Microbacterium natoriense. The sequence goes on from NZ_JAUSXV010000001.1 coordinate 1,604,466, forward strand.
GTCGTTATGAGAGGCGCGACCGAGCGGTGCAGATGGCGGAATCCACGGATCCGCCGCGCAAGCCCGGACAAAATCTCTTCCCAGCGTTCCGCACGGGGCGAAGCCAGAGAACGCGTCAGCCATTTCGCGTTCTGTCAAACCGATCGCGATCGCGTCCTTCCCCGAGAAATGGCGCAGCACACCAGCGTGGTTGGAGCCGAGCGACCGCGATCGTCGCCTTCGCGTTCACATGTGCGGCGGCGAAGCTTGGAGGATGCGGATGGCGCGGGTCGGACCATTCTGTCCGCAGCGGAATCTGTTGTCGTCGGCTTCTTGCTCGCGGGAAACGCGCTCGCGCGCATAGGGCTCGAGACCGCAACGGGCCGCTCTCGGCGCAACGCCGGACGTGGACCGTGGCACCACTTACAGTGTTGTTCAGCACCCTGAGCGTTGCCGCGTTGATCACCATGGTTCCGCTCTTGAACGCGGTGGGCAGCGGGGCAGGTTTCGCCTGCTCGCAGACTGCTCGCCAGTTGGGATCTAGTCCGTTGGCGCAGTGGCAGAGCTAGCGTTCATCGGCTCTACATCGTGGCGACCATGACGCTCGCTACTACTGAGCAACGCGCCTGGTCGTACGCAGGCATGCTCGGTGAGAGCACGGTCGGGCTGAGCGCAGCTGCGCTGACCGCGCTCCCTGGAAGATCACCAAGGCGTCCACGGGTGCGGCGGTGGTCAAAGCGAACAACCGTGCAGCCGTTGTCGGGCTGGCCTCCGGGGTATGGACGAGTACTCCACTAATCGCGGTTCGAACGTCTGGGGTCGTGCATGGCGTCTTGCGGGCACTCTCACTGGGTCCAGTCACGAGACGCGGCGCGGTGTCGACGCCAGGGGGTTGCGGGTGGCGCTCAACGCGACGTTTTCAATCACCTAGATCCGCCTACCCCGCACCCAGTAAAAAGGTGGGGCGCGCACTTGGACACTCAGTAGCGGCAGTCAAGTACCTAGCGGTCTCGTACTGCGTTCAGTCTCTTACGAGCAACAACTGCGTAGTGGACACAGATCCCACGCAGGTCACCTTCTGTGAAGACCGATGAGAGAGCTAATGCTGTTACGACGTCCACCTGTCAGGTTCGGCAGAATTCTCAAGGGCGTGACGGTGAGCACCATCGCCGCCATTACGGTATGGCATCTGTTCGCGTCGTTCCTTTGGATCTCTCCCCCCACACCGCTGCGCCAAATCGTGCCTGGAAACATGTTGTCGGCCTACATGCTGCCCTGGTTTGGGCAGAGCTGGAGTGTGTTCGCCCCGGAGCCCATCAATGGGGCGTACACGTTCGCCGTTCGCGCAAAGGTGCTCAACGAGGTAGGGGAAGTTGAAGAGACTGACTGGGTTACGCCGACGGACGTCGAGTATGGACTCGCGCACCACAATCTCTTCCCGCCACGAGCGGCAAATCTTGGCTATCACGCATCCAGCGGGGTCAAAGATCGTTGGAGTCGGCTGACCGCGGAGCAGCAGGAGATTACTAGTCTCAACTACTTCGAGGGAGACGCATGGCTTGGGCGGTTGCGCGACGATCTCTTGGCGCAGTCCGCTGACAACGAAGATGCGGTGATCGATTACATCGTCGCGGAGCAAGTGGCAGCGGGCTACGCAACCCAGGTGGCCGTTGCCGTTTGGGGCGACGAGGTCGTACAGGTGCAGTTCAAAGCGACACGTCAGAACATAGTCCCCTTCGCGCAGAGGAATGACGAAGACGCGAAGCGTCCGGCTCCACAAATCGCCAGTACCGGGTGGCGAGGGCTGTTGATTCGAGACCAGCAGGATTCGGCACCGTTTGACGAAATCTTCGCCGGCGAGCGGCAGAAGGAGGCCAGCAAGTGATGGCCCTCACCACTCTGATCACCTCCTGGCACTTCGTTCTGAGTGTCATCACCAACACGCTGCGACTGGTCATGCGCAATGCGAAGAGCATTGCGACTGCCGCGGTGGCGCTGCTTTTGGACCGAAAGCACGCGCGCTATGGCCTGTCTGTTACGCGCATGCTTCTAGGGGTGACGGTCCTCGGTTGGACGCTGACAAACTTCGGAACGCGTCAATACACGTTCGGTGGCGGTATGGCTTGGACCGGGCAGATTGAGTTCCCGAGCAGCGATTTCGCTAAGTTCCCACCGTTCTCATGGATTGTTGAAGCAGCTCCGAATGGGATCGCGCTCACCTCGGTCTTCCTCGTTGTTGTGGTGTTGGCGCTCCTATTGATAGTTGGCTATCGCACTCGGCTAACTCTCGTTGTTCTGATGGTGTTTTGGGTAGGCCTGCTCGCCATAAATCCGACGGTTCAGGACCAGAGCGACAACCTCACACGCATCGCGATGACTTCTCTACTCTTCGCTTCCCCGGCGGAAGTCTGGTCGCTTGATGCGCGAAGGAGGCGACGGCGTCGAACTGGCGAGCATGCAGGAGCGCTGTCACGAACCTCCGCTGGACAAGGGTTCGTCCCCGAGTGGCTGTCCAACTGCATGCACAACTGTGCGGTTGTGGTGATCGGCGCGCAGCTCTGCATGGTTTACGCCTCGGGCGGGCTCTATAAAGCCCAAGGAGCGCCCTGGTACAACGGGTACGCAATTTACAACGCAATCAATGTTCCGCAGTTTGGAACCTGGCCCGAGATTTCCGCTCTGATCTCCGTTTGGGGCCCAGTCGTCGCCATAGGCACGATCGGTACGGTTCTCTTCCAGGCGGCGTTCCCCGTAATGCTCGTCAACTCTTGGACTAGGCGAATCGCTCTCATCGTGATTTTGTCTTTTCATCTCGCGATTGCTGTAGTCATGGGGCTGCCGTGGTTCTCGCTCGCAATGGTTGCTATGGACGCAGTATTTATCACGGACGGCACCTATCGCCGGGTTGCTTATAGTCTGAAGCACGCATGGCGGGAAGCTCGATCCAAGAAGCGGAGCCAGAGCAATCCATCTCGAGCGAGCGAGACCCGAAGCGAGCTCAGCATCTGATGGATGTCACAGTAGTGGGGTCGGGGCCCAACGGGCTCGTCGCGGCCTACGTCTGTGCGCTAGCAGGACTTCGAGTACGAGTAGTTGAAAGCGATGAAGAACTGGGCGGGGGAGCGCGTTCCCACTCCGATCTTGAGACCGGATTCGTCCACGATAAATGCTCATCTGTGCACCCCACTGCTGCTGCGTCGCCGATCTTCAACGCTATGCGTCTAGAACAAGACATCAAGTATGTGTATCCGCGCGCATCGTACGCTCATGTGCTGGACGAAGGACGTGCCGCGTTGGCATACAGATCGCTTCGCGACACAACCGCCGAGATGAGTGGGGATGCCCGGCGCTGGCGACAAACGTTTGACGCTGGCTCGGGGTTCGGGGATAGCGTGGTGAGGGCCTCATTCTTGACGCCTCCTCTCGGTCCTGTCGGTATTCCGGACAAACTTCGGCTCGCCCTGGGCGCTGCCGCCCGCGCCGCCCAACCGTTTAGAACTATTGAAGCTGACGCACTCTGGACGGGGCTTCGAGCTCACGCCCCGGGGGCGCCGCGCTCCATCGCATCTGCGCTCGTCGCGGTGTCCTTGGGGACGCTCGCCCACCAAAAGGGTTGGCCTTTCATCTCAGGCGGCAGCGCGCAACTCACTGACGCGCTTGTGAAGAGACTGACGGAATTGTCCGTCACCTTCGCTCTGGGGCACACCATCACAGACTTCCGCGAGCTGTCCAGCCGGGCAGTGATCTACTGCGGTTCTCCTCGGGGGTACGTCCAGGCAGCGGGCGCGCAGATGCCCGCGAAGTCACGAAAGAGGTTTGAGCGATTCCGCTACGGTCCCTCCGTCGTCAAGATCGACGCAACCTTAGACGGCGCAATCCCATGGACCGACAAGCGACTTAGAGAAGCTGGCACGGTTCACCTCGGCGGCACCGGCCCGCAGATCGTCGCCAGCGAGCAAGGTGTCGCGCAGGGGCAAGATTCTGAGGAACCTTTCGTGCTGGTCACCCAAGCCTCAAACTTCGATCCGTGGCGTGCACCACTAGGAAAAGGCGTGTTCTATGCGTATGCGCATGTCTCCTCAAGCGCCAAACCGGTCGAGGTAAGCGACCGTATCGCCGGGTTACTGGAGTCCCATGCGCCAGGGTTTCGCAGTCTTGTCCGCCGATGGCGAATTACGGAGCCGAGACAACTCGCGCATCAAAATCTGAACTATGTCGACGGTGACATTTGCACCGGAGAGATCTCCTTGCGGCAACTTGTTGGCCGACCGGTTGTGGCCTTCAACCCATGGCGGGGGCCGGTCTCTGGAACCTACTTAGGTTCCGCGGGGACCTTTCCCGGACCGGGCACACACGGCATGGCGGGGTGGCATGCGGCCCGCACTTGCCTTTCGGACCTATTTGACAGACAGATGACCCTAGACCTGATTGAGGAACTCCAATGAAGAAGACATGCGTCAGCCTTTTGATGATCGCCGCGTTGATCGGAACGCTGGCTGGATGTGGATCCGTCGAGAAGGAGCCGACAGATCTGAAAGTGGCAGACGGTAGTGATAACGGAAGCGTGAGCCAACTTGAGGAGATTCGGGCTGCACGGGATGCGATCACCCTTGAGACGTGCGAACTCAGTGGTGACCACCTCACCGCATCGGGTGCATTCAGTCCGCCCGCGGACTTCGATTCTGATATCCATCTGACGGTGCGATGGGATGTGGTCGGAGGCCCCAATGTGCAAAGCACGGTGACGCTCGAGGCGGATACGGATCAGGAAGATTCGGATTGGTCTGCGGAAGCGACGCTCGAAGGCGAAATTAAGGCGACAGAGGTTACGTGCTCCACGGGGATCACCGTCGAGGTGGAATGAGCTTACGCGGATCCTGATGTAGGTAGGCCCCGGAACTGCCCTTGATATAGCACCTATGCATTGAAGAGAAGGTGATCGCTTCGCCGTGAGAAGTCAATCGCGCATATCGCAATCAATTCACTCCCTCCAGATCATGCCTGTACACCGAATGGTCAATTGAAATGAACCCTGAACAACCACAACCGCTCATGCAAGCCTCTGCACCACGAAGTAGTCTTCGACGTTTGGGTGCCGCGCTCCTCGTGTCCGCGCTCACAACCGCCAGTCTCTTGGCAGGAGCGGCGCCGGCGCTGGCTCTCGACGGGTCTCTCTTTCCAGCAGGGTACCGCTCGAGCGATGGCCTACCGGAATGGTCGGGTACGTCCGTCAGCGTGCCATTACCGGGTAATCTGGGTGCCTCATCAGTGGCCTACTCGTCGCCAGGTGCGGTCAGTGCCGGAACTGCGGTGTCCGCACGGGCGGGATTCGTCTATACAGCAAGCACGGGAGATCTTCCCTGCGTGATTCCGACCGGAACCGCCGGTGTCCTCTTCCCCTGCGAGGGGGACGCTCGAGGACCGGACCATCGTATTGAGTTCAGTACGCCTGTTATTGATCCGGTTATACCTCTCCACGTTGGCCTTGTGACGGCCATTTTCGACGCTACGGAGCCGGGGACTTCTCGCGTCCTCGGTGGCATTGTGCCGAGTTTTAGGCTCACTGGTGTTAACGGGAGCGCACCCCAGAATGCTGAGGTCTCGGTAGTTGGCGACCCATCGGGGTCGTGGGATCAGCCAACTTTGAGCACCAAGCCGTACCTGGCGACACTTACGGATGCTCCCTACGCGTCCATCAAGATTCACGGCCTCGTGTCCAGTCTTACTCTGTCTTCAGATTTCTATGCGTACAGAACTGAACTTGGCAAGAGCGATGGAACTTTCAAAGGCCCCCGGCATGGGAGAGTCGGGACGGCGATACCGGCGGCTGATCTTGATGTTGCAGTCCTAGGGCCAGAAACTGTTCAGCCAGGCGCTGAGTTCAGCTGGGATGTTCGCGTTAGGAACCTTCCTGCGAGCTCACCGTCGCATGGACTTGTCCTCGAGCATGTGATTCCCGAGAATGTCGCAAACGCGCGGCTTACGTCTACAGACCCGGAGTGCTCCTTGGTCGGCAGGGATCTGGTATGCAAGCGCGAGCCCAGCGGATTCTCAGTGTCAACTGGGGATGACAACTTTGTGGCGGCGCTCACCTCAGTAGGTGGGGTAGGTTCTCCTGCTTCGGTGCTTCGGGCAGAGCAGCAGTTCACGGTGACGCTGACGGCGACTGCACCAGAGGCTGCTGGGGCGACAATCGTAAATACGGCCAAGGTCTCGGGTGTCGATGCTGACGTTGACACCACGAACAACACGGCGACTCTAGTCACTGAAGTCGTCGATAACGATGCGAACACGAACGCGTCGGCGTCGGCTGCGGCGGATTCGAACGCGAACCCGGCTGCTCAGGCGGCGGCGATGGCGGATGCGACCACGAGTGCGTCGGCGGCTGCTGATGTGTCGGCTTCGGCGGCGGCGTTGGCTGCGGCGAAGACGGATGCGTCGACGGATGCGACCACGGATGCGACGACGGAGACCTCTGCGCAGGCAGCGGCTGTGGCGTCGGCTCAGGCGGATGCGTCGTCGCAGACAGCGGCGACCGCGTCGGCTCAGGCGAACGCGGATGCGTCGTCGGCTGCTCAGGCGGCGGCGATCGCGGATGCGTCGGTGGATGCGTCGGTGAACCACGATGCGAACACGAACGCGTCGGCGTCGGCTGCGGCGGATTCGAACGCGAACCCGGCTGCTCAGGCGGCGGCGATGGCGGATGCGACCACGAGTGCGTCGGCGGCTGCTGATGTGTCGGCTTCGGCGGCGGCGTTGGCTGCGGCGAAGACGGATGCGTCGACGGATGCGACCACGGATGCGACGACGGAGACCTCTGCGCAGGCAGCGGCTGTGGCGTCGGCTCAGGCGGATGCGTCGTCGCAGACAGCGGCGACCGCGTCGGCTCAGGCGAACGCGGATGCGTCGTCGGCTGCTCAGGCGGCGGCGATCGCGGATGCGTCGGTGGATGCGTCGGTGAACCACGATGCGAACACGAACGCGTCGGCGTCGGCTGCGGCGGATTCGAACGCGAACCCGGCTGCTCAGGCGGCGGCGATGGCGGATGCGACCACGAGTGCGTCGGCGGCTGCTGATGTGTCGGCTTCGGCGGCGGCGTTGGCTGCGGCGAAGACGGATGCGTCGACGGATGCGACCACGGATGCGACGACGGAGACCTCTGCGCAGGCAGCGGCTGTGGCGTCGGCTCAGGCGGATGCGTCGTCGCAGACAGCGGCGACCGCGTCGGCTCAGGCGAACGCGGATGCGTCGTCGGCTGCTCAGGCGGCGGCGATCGCGGATGCGTCGGTGGATGCGTCGGTGAACCACGATGCGAACACGAACGCGTCGGCGTCGGCTGCGGCGGATTCGAACGCGAACCCGGCTGCTCAGGCGGCGGCGATGGCGGATGCGACCACGAGTGCGTCGGCGGCTGCTGATGTGTCGGCTTCGGCGGCGGCGTTGGCTGCGGCGAAGACGGATGCGTCGACGGATGCGACCACGGATGCGACGACGGAGACCTCTGCGCAGGCAGCGGCTGTGGCGTCGGCTCAGGCGGATGCGTCGTCGCAGACAGCGGCGACCGCGTCGGCTCAGGCGAACGCGGATGCGTCGTCGGCTGCTCAGGCGGCGGCGATCGCGGATGCGTCGGTGGATGCGTCGGTGAACCACGATGCGAACACGAACGCGTCGGCGTCGGCTGCGGCGGATTCGAACGCGAACCCGGCTGCTCAGGCGGCGGCGATGGCGGATGCGACCACGAGTGCGTCGGCGGCTGCTGATGTGTCGGCTTCGGCGGCGGCGTTGGCTGCGGCGAAGACGGATGCGTCGACGGATGCGACCACGGATGCGACGACGGAGACCTCTGCGCAGGCAGCGGCTGTGGCGTCGGCTCAGGCGGATGCGTCGTCGCAGACAGCGGCGACCGCGTCGGCTCAGGCGAACGCGGATGCGTCGTCGGCTGCTCAGGCGGCGGCGATCGCGGATGCGTCGGTGGATGCGTCGGTGAACCACGATGCGAACACGAACGCGTCGGCGTCGGCTGCGGCGGATTCGAACGCGAACCCGGCTGCTCAGGCGGCGGCGATGGCGGATGCGACCACGAGTGCGTCGGCGGCTGCTGATGTGTCGGCTTCGGCGGCGGCGTTGGCTGCGGCGAAGACGGATGCGTCGACGGATGCGACCACGGATGCGACGACGGAGACCTCTGCGCAGGCAGCGGCTGTGGCGTCGGCTCAGGCGGATGCGTCGTCGCAGACAGCGGCGACCGCGTCGGCTCAGGCGAACGCGGATGCGTCGTCGGCTGCTCAGGCGGCGGCGATCGCGGATGCGTCGGTGGATGCGTCGGTGAACCACGATGCGAACACGAACGCGTCGGCGTCGGCTGCGGCGGATTCGAACGCGAACCCGGCTGCTCAGGCGGCGGCGATGGCGGATGCGACCACGAGTGCGTCGGCGGCTGCTGATGTGTCGGCTTCGGCGGCGGCGTTGGCTGCGGCGAAGACGGATGCGTCGACGGATGCGACCACGGATGCGACGACGGAGACCTCTGCGCAGGCAGCGGCTGTGGCGTCGGCTCAGGCGGATGCGTCGTCGCAGACAGCGGCGACCGCGTCGGCTCAGGCGAACGCGGATGCGTCGTCGGCTGCTCAGGCGGCGGCGATCGCGGATGCGTCGGTGGATGCGTCGGTGAACCACGATGCGAACACGAACGCGTCGGCGTCGGCTGCGGCGGATTCGAACGCGAACCCGGCTGCTCAGGCGGCGGCGATGGCGGATGCGACCACGAGTGCGTCGGCGGCTGCTGATGTGTCGGCTTCGGCGGCGGCGTTGGCTGCGGCGAAGACGGATGCGTCGACGGATGCGACCACGGATGCGACGACGGAGACCTCTGCGCAGGCAGCGGCTGTGGCGTCGGCTCAGGCGGATGCGTCGTCGCAGACAGCGGCGACCGCGTCGGCTCAGGCGAACGCGGATGCGTCGTCGGCTGCTCAGGCGGCGGCGATCGCGGATGCGTCGGTGGATGCGTCGGTGAACCACGATGCGAACACGAACGCGTCGGCGTCGGCTGCGGCGGATTCGAACGCGAACCCGGCTGCTCAGGCGGCGGCGATGGCGGATGCGACCACGAGTGCGTCGGCGGCTGCTGATGTGTCGGCTTCGGCGGCGGCGTTGGCTGCGGCGAAGACGGATGCGTCGACGGATGCGACCACGGATGCGACGACGGAGACCTCTGCGCAGGCAGCGGCTGTGGCGTCGGCTCAGGCGGATGCGTCGTCGCAGACAGCGGCGACCGCGTCGGCTCAGGCGAACGCGGATGCGTCGTCGGCTGCTCAGGCGGCGGCGATCGCGGATGCGTCGGTGGATGCGTCGGTGAACCACGATGCGAACACGAACGCGTCGGCGTCGGCTGCGGCGGATTCGAACGCGAACCCGGCTGCTCAGGCGGCGGCGATGGCGGATGCGACCACGAGTGCGTCGGCGGCTGCTGATGTGTCGGCTTCGGCGGCGGCGTTGGCTGCGGCGAAGACGGATGCGTCGACGGATGCGACCACGGATGCGACGACGGAGACCTCTGCGCAGGCAGCGGCTGTGGCGTCGGCTCAGGCGGATGCGTCGTCGCAGACAGCGGCGACCGCGTCGGCTCAGGCGAACGCGGATGCGTCGTCGGCTGCTCAGGCGGCGGCGATCGCGGATGCGTCGGTGGATGCGTCGGTGAACCACGATGCGAACACGAACGCGTCGGCGTCGGCTGCGGCGGATTCGAACGCGAACCCGGCTGCTCAGGCGGCGGCGATGGCGGATGCGACCACGAGTGCGTCGGCGGCTGCTGATGTGTCGGCTTCGGCGGCGGCGTTGGCTGCGGCGAAGACGGATGCGTCGACGGATGCGACCACGGATGCGACGACGGAGACCTCTGCGCAGGCAGCGGCTGTGGCGTCGGCTCAGGCGGATGCGTCGTCGCAGACAGCGGCGACCGCGTCGGCTCAGGCGAACGCGGATGCGTCGTCGGCTGCTCAGGCGGCGGCGATCGCGGATGCGTCGGTGGATGCGTCGGTGAACCACGATGCGAACACGAACGCGTCGGCGTCGGCTGCGGCGGATTCGAACGCGAACCCGGCTGCTCAGGCGGCGGCGATGGCGGATGCGACCACGAGTGCGTCGGCGGCTGCTGATGTGTCGGCTTCGGCGGCGGCGTTGGCTGCGGCGAAGACGGATGCGTCGACGGATGCGACCACGGATGCGACGACGGAGACCTCTGCGCAGGCAGCGGCTGTGGCGTCGGCTCAGGCGGATGCGTCGTCGCAGACAGCGGCGACCGCGTCGGCTCAGGCGAACGCGGATGCGTCGTCGGCTGCTCAGGCGGCGGCGATCGCGGATGCGTCGGTGGATGCGTCGGTGAACCACGATGCGAACACGAACGCGTCGGCGTCGGCTGCGGCGGATTCGAACGCGAACCCGGCTGCTCAGGCGGCGGCGATGGCGGATGCGACCACGAGTGCGTCGGCGGCTGCTGATGTGTCGGCTTCGGCGGCGGCGTTGGCTGCGGCGAAGACGGATGCGTCGACGGATGCGACCACGGATGCGACGACGGAGACCTCTGCGCAGGCAGCGGCTGTGGCGTCGGCTCAGGCGGATGCGTCGTCGCAGACAGCGGCGACCGCGTCGGCTCAGGCGAACGCGGATGCGTCGTCGGCTGCTCAGGCGGCGGCGATCGCGGATGCGTCGGTGGATGCGTCGGTGAACCACGATGCGAACACGAACGCGTCGGCGTCGGCTGCGGCGGATTCGAACGCGAACCCGGCTGCTCAGGCGGCGGCGATGGCGGATGCGACCACGAGTGCGTCGGCGGCTGCTGATGTGTCGGCTTCGGCGGCGGCGTTGGCTGCGGCGAAGACGGATGCGTCGACGGATGCGACCACGGATGCGACGACGGAGACCTCTGCGCAGGCAGCGGCTGTGGCGTCGGCTCAGGCGGATGCGTCGTCGCAGACAGCGGCGACCGCGTCGGCTCAGGCGAACGCGGATGCGTCGTCGGCTGCTCAGGCGGCGGCGATCGCGGATGCGTCGGTGGATGCGTCGGTGAACCACGATGCGAACACGAACGCGTCGGCGTCGGCTGCGGCGGATTCGAACGCGAACCCGGCTGCTCAGGCGGCGGCGATGGCGGATGCGACCACGAGTGCGTCGGCGGCTGCTGATGTGTCGGCTTCGGCGGCGGCGTTGGCTGCGGCGAAGACGGATGCGTCGACGGATGCGACCACGGATGCGACGACGGAGACCTCTGCGCAGGCAGCGGCTGTGGCGTCGGCTCAGGCGGATGCGTCGTCGCAGACAGCGGCGACCGCGTCGGCTCAGGCGAACGCGGATGCGTCGTCGGCTGCTCAGGCGGCGGCGATCGCGGATGCGTCGGTGGATGCGTCGGTGAACCACGATGCGAACACGAACGCGTCGGCGTCGGCTGCGGCGGATTCGAACGCGAACCCGGCTGCTCAGGCGGCGGCGATGGCGGATGCGACCACGAGTGCGTCGGCGGCTGCTGATGTGTCGGCTTCGGCGGCGGCGTTGGCTGCGGCGAAGACGGATGCGTCGACGGATGCGACCACGGATGCGACGACGGAGACCTCTGCGCAGGCAGCGGCTGTGGCGTCGGCTCAGGCGGATGCGTCGTCGCAGACAGCGGCGACCGCGTCGGCTCAGGCGAACGCGGATGCGTCGTCGGCTGCTCAGGCGGCGGCGATCGCGGATGCGTCGGTGGATGCGTCGGTGAACCACGATGCGAACACGAACGCGTCGGCGTCGGCTGCGGCGGATTCGAACGCGAACCCGGCTGCTCAGGCGGCGGCGATGGCGGATGCGACCACGAGTGCGTCGGCGGCTGCTGATGTGTCGGCTTCGGCGGCGGCGTTGGCTGCGGCGAAGACGGATGCGTCGACGGATGCGACCACGGATGCGACGACGGAGACCTCTGCGCAGGCAGCGGCTGTGGCGTCGGCTCAGGCGGATGCGTCGTCGCAGACAGCGGCGACCGCGTCGGCTCAGGCGAACGCGGATGCGTCGTCGGCTGCTCAGGCGGCGGCGATCGCGGATGCGTCGGTGGATGCGTCGGTGAACCACGATGCGAACACGAACGCGTCGGCGTCGGCTGCGGCGGATTCGAACGCGAACCCGGCTGCTCAGGCGGCGGCGATGGCGGATGCGACCACGAGTGCGTCGGCGGCTGCTGATGTGTCGGCTTCGGCGGCGGCGTTGGCTGCGGCGAAGACGGATGCGTCGACGGATGCGACCACGGATGCGACGACGGAGACCTCTGCGCAGGCAGCGGCTGTGGCGTCGGCTCAGGCGGATGCGTCGTCGCAGACAGCGGCGACCGCGTCGGCTCAGGCGAACGCGGATGCGTCGTCGGCTGCTCAGGCGGCGGCGATCGCGGATGCGTCGGTGGATGCGTCGGTGAACCACGATGCGAACACGAACGCGTCGGCGTCGGCTGCGGCGGATTCGAACGCGAACCCGGCTGCTCAGGCGGCGGCGATGGCGGATGCGACCACGAGTGCGTCGGCGGCTGCTGATGTGTCGGCTTCGGCGGCGGCGTTGGCTGCGGCGAAGACGGATGCGTCGACGGATGCGACCACGGATGCGACGACGGAGACCTCTGCGCAGGCAGCGGCTGTGGCGTCGGCTCAGGCGGATGCGTCGTCGCAGACAGCGGCGACCGCGTCGGCTCAGGCGAACGCGGATGCGTCGTCGGCTGCTCAGGCGGCGGCGATCGCGGATGCGTCGGTGGATGCGTCGGTGAACCACGATGCGAACACGAACGCGTCGGCGTCGGCTGCGGCGGATTCGAACGCGAACCCGGCTGCTCAGGCGGCGGCGATGGCGGATGCGACCACGAGTGCGTCGGCGGCTGCTGATGTGTCGGCTTCGGCGGCGGCGTTGGCTGCGGCGAAGACGGATGCGTCGACGGATGCGACCACGGATGCGACGACGGAGACCTCTGCGCAGGCAGCGGCTGTGGCGTCGGCTCAGGCGGATGCGTCGTCGCAGACAGCGGCGACCGCGTCGGCTCAGGCGAACGCGGATGCGTCGTCGGCTGCTCAGGCGGCGGCGATCGCGGATGCGTCGGTGGATGCGTCGGTGAACCACGATGCGAACACGAACGCGTCGGCGTCGGCTGCGGCGGATTCGAACGCGAACCCGGCTGCTCAGGCGGCGGCGATGGCGGATGCGACCACGAGTGCGTCGGCGGCTGCTGATGTGTCGGCTTCGGCGGCGGCGTTGGCTGCGGCGAAGACGGATGCGTCGACGGATGCGACCACGGATGCGACGACGGAGACCTCTGCGCAGGCAGCGGCTGTGGCGTCGGCTCAGGCGGATGCGTCGTCGCAGACAGCGGCGACCGCGTCGGCTCAGGCGAACGCGGATGCGTCGTCGGCTGCTCAGGCGGCGGCGATCGCGGATGCGTCGGTGGATGCGTCGGTGAACCACGATGCGAACACGAACGCGTCGGCGTCGGCTGCGGCGGATTCGAACGCGAACCCGGCTGCTCAGGCGGCGGCGATGGCGGATGCGACCACGAGTGCGTCGGCGGCTGCTGATGTGTCGGCTTCGGCGGCGGCGTTGGCTGCGGCGAAGACGGATGCGTCGACGGATGCGACCACGGATGCGACGACGGAGACCTCTGCGCAGGCAGCGGCTGTGGCGTCGGCTCAGGCGGATGCGTCGTCGCAGACAGCGGCGACCGCGTCGGCTCAGGCGAACGCGGATGCGTCGTCGGCTGCTCAGGCGGCGGCGATCGCGGATGCGTCGGTGGATGCGTCGGTGAACCACGATGCGAACACGAACGCGTCGGCGTCGGCTGCGGCGGATTCGAACGCGAACCCGGCTGCTCAGGCGGCGGCGATGGCGGATGCGACCACGAGTGCGTCGGCGGCTGCTGATGTGTCGGCTTCGGCGGCGGCGTTGGCTGCGGCGAAGACGGATGCGTCGACGGATGCGACCACGGATGCGACGACGGAGACCTCTGCGCAGGCAGCGGCTGTGGCGTCGGCTCAGGCGGATGCGTCGTCGCAGACAGCGGCGACCGCGTCGGCTCAGGCGAACGCGGATGCGTCGTCGGCTGCTCAGGCGGCGGCGATCGCGGATGCGTCGGTGGATGCGTCGGTGAACCACGATGCGAACACGAACGCGTCGGCGTCGGCTGCGGCGGATTCGAACGCGAACCCGGCTGCTCAGGCGGCGGCGATGGCGGATGCGACCACGAGTGCGTCGGCGGCTGCTGATGTGTCGGCTTCGGCGGCGGCGTTGGCTGCGGCGAAGACGGATGCGTCGACGGATGCGACCACGGATGCGACGACGGAGACCTCTGCGCAGGCAGCGGCTGTGGCGTCGGCTCAGGCGGATGCGTCGTCGCAGACAGCGGCGACCGCGTCGGCTCAGGCGAACGCGGATGCGTCGTCGGCTGCTCAGGCGGCGGCGATCGCGGATGCGTCGGTGGATGCGTCGGTGAACCACGATGCGAACACGAACGCGTCGGCGTCGGCTGCGGCGGATTCGAACGCGAACCCGGCTGCTCAGGCGGCGGCGATGGCGGATGCGACCACGAGTGCGTCGGCGGCTGCTGATGTGTCGGCTTCGGCGGCGGCGTTGGCTGCGGCGAAGACGGATGCGTCGACGGATGCGACCACGGATGCGACGACGGAGACCTCTGCGCAGGCAGCGGCTGTGGCGTCGGCTCAGGCGGATGCGTCGTCGCAGACAGCGGCGACCGCGTCGGCTCAGGCGAACGCGGATGCGTCGTCGGCTGCTCAGGCGGCGGCGATCGCGGATGCGTCGGTGGATGCGTCGGTGAACCACGATGCGAACACGAACGCGTCGGCGTCGGCTGCGGCGGATTCGAACGCGAACCCGGCTGCTCAGGCGGCGGCGATGGCGGATGCGACCACGAGTGGATGCTGCGTCGGCTTCGACGGACGGATGCGTCGACGGATGCGACCACGGATGCGACGACGGAGACCTCTGCGCAGGCAGCGGCTGTGGCGTCGGCTCAGGCGGATGCGTCGTCGCAGACAGCGGCGACCGCGTCGGCTCAGGCGAACGCGGATGCGTCGTCGGCTGCTCAGGCGGCGGCGATCGCGGATGCGTCGGTGGATGCGTCGGTGAACCACGATGCGAACACGAACGCGTCGGCGTCGGCTGCGGCGGATTCGAACGCGAACCCGGCTGCTCAGGCGGCGGCGATGGCGGATGCGACCACGAGTGCGTCGGCGGCTGCTGATGTGTCGGCTTCGGCGGCGGCGTTGGCTGCGGCGAAGACGGATGCGTCGACGGATGCGACCACGGATGCGACGACGGAGACCTCTGCGCAGGCAGCGGCTGTGGCGTCGGCTCAGGCGGATGCGTCGTCGCAGACAGCGGCGACCGCGTCGGCTCAGGCGAACGCGGATGCGTCGTCGGCTGCTCAGGCGGCGGCGATCGCGGATGCGTCGGTGGATGCGTCGGTGAACCACGATGCGAACACGAACGCGTCGGCGTCGGCTGCGGCGGATTCGAACGCGAACCCGGCTGCTCAGGCGGCGGCGATGGCGGATGCGACCACGAGTGCGTCGGCGGCTGCTGATGTGTCGGCTTCGGCGGCGGCGTTGGCTGCGGCGAAGACGGATGCGTCGACGGATGCGACCACGGATGCGACGACGGAGACCTCTGCGCAGGCAGCGGCTGTGGCGTCGGCTCAGGCGGATGCGTCGTCGCAGACAGCGGCGACCGCGTCGGCTCAGGCGAACGCGGATGCGTCGTCGGCTGCTCAGGCGGCGGCGATCGCGGATGCGTCGGTGGATGCGTCGGTGAACCACGATGCGAACACGAACGCGTCGGCGTCGGCTGCGGCGGATTCGAACGCGAACCCGGCTGCTCAGGCGGCGGCGATGGCGGATGCGACCACGAGTGCGTCGGCGGCTGCTGATGTGTCGGCTTCGGCGGCGGCGTTGGCTGCGGCGAAGACGGATGCGTCGACGGATGCGACCACGGATGCGACGACGGAGACCTCTGCGCAGGCAGCGGCTGTGGCGTCGGCTCAGGCGGATGCGTCGTCGCAGACAGCGGCGACCGCGTCGGCTCAGGCGAACGCGGATGCGTCGTCGGCTGCTCAGGCGGCGGCGATCGCGGATGCGTCGGTGGATGCGTCGGTGAACCACGATGCGAACACGAACGCGTCGGCGTCGGCTGCGGCGGATTCGAACGCGAACCCGGCTGCTCAGGCGGCGGCGATGGCGGATGCGACCACGAGTGCGTCGGCGGCTGCTGATGTGTCGGCTTCGGCGGCGGCGTTGGCTGCGGCGAAGACGGATGCGTCGACGGATGCGACCACGGATGCGACGACGGAGACCTCTGCGCAGGCAGCGGCTGTGGCGTCGGCTCAGGCGGATGCGTCGTCGCAGACAGCGGCGACCGCGTCGGCTCAGGCGAACGCGGATGCGTCGTCGGCTGCTCAGGCGGCGGCGATCGCGGATGCGTCGGTGGATGCGTCGGTGAACCACGATGCGAACACGAACGCGTCGGCGTCGGCTGCGGCGGATTCGAACGCGAACGCGTCGGGGGCTCTCGTGAACACGGGAGGCGTGGCCGTTCCTGCAGATCAGTTCTTCATCTGGATCTCGATTGCCTTGATGTTGTTCGGAACCGCAGCTGCCGGGTTTGCCGTGACAGCACGTCGACGGTCGAATCGCTGAGCGACTGCGTTGGGGGCCAGCATCTAAAGCTGGCCCCCAATTACGCGTCGCGCGACCAGTAAGGGAACCATGATCAAGGACAGATCCACAAGCTGGATCACAAGCACGATGATGGTGATTGGCGGAGTTGCGGTGCTGCTGGGAGCAGCTGTCCTTAGCTGGTCGGTTGTAGCTACGCCCGATGGGCCAAGGGACCTAAACGGCAATTTGGTCCTCTTCGATGAGGATCCCCCGCCGCCGGCCGATCTGCAACCGACCGCCGACGGGCTCC
The DNA here is from genome assembly GCF_030816295.1 of Microbacterium natoriense. Taxonomy (NCBI): domain Bacteria; kingdom Bacillati; phylum Actinomycetota; class Actinomycetes; order Micrococcales; family Microbacteriaceae; genus Microbacterium; species Microbacterium natoriense. Next base: position 1,621,419 of record NZ_JAUSXV010000001.1, read on the forward strand.
GCCTGCGTGTTCCCCAAGTGGAACTGGAAGTCGGAGTAGGGGAGATGCACAGCGTGGGTGGGCAGGTAACACCTCCGGACTTCACGAACGCCTACATCGTTCGCGATCTTGGCGGGTCTGGGCCCGGCGATTCTGTGTATATCGCCATGCACTCTCTCCGAGGGGGTGGCGTCGCTCCAGGAAACTCGCTCTTTGATGCAGATTCGCAGCAGGCGCTCGTCGCGGTGGGATCCGCGATCTACTTGGATGGCGTCGAGTACAGGATCACCCAGACGCGAAACGTACTGAAGAAGGAGCTTCCCTCGGATGGAATATGGGATCAACCCGCAGGGACGTTGACCTTAATCACCTGTCTGCAGGAGATCGATGGGAGAGCATCAACCATGAACTTTGTCGTGACCGCAAGCCTGGTTGCCGGATAACAAGGAGGCAGGGCATCGGACCCAAGAGCTACCTTTGAGTCGGTGAGATGGGGTCGAGACGCCTGCTATCTCAATTCACAGTCGGGGTAGACCGTCCAGCGGCGCGTCCTGGTGCCCGGGGGAGTAGAGGCGAGATTGGACGGTCCGGCCTCGACATCGACGAGGCTGACAGGATGCGGGGCGTCCAACCTCGCGGGCGGCCGGGATGCGGGGCTGACGGGCAGACAGGCACACGTTCCCGTCGCTGTCACGGTGGCCGAGGACTGGAGTCCTGATTGAAGTTGACATTCCCAGACGTGCAGGATTTCTCGACAGGGTGAGAAGATATGCACCTGCGTCACCATAAGCGCTATGTGCGCGACCAGTGGATAGGCGATGAACAGCAGCGAACTGGGTATCTCGACATTGGCTCCCTGAGCGGAATCGCGAAAGGTGAACACCTGTCTTCCGATCCGAGCGCTACATCTGCTTTAGGTTTCTCGTTCTCACATGGCCGTTGTCTATTCGTTGCCGTGTAGGTCAGTCTGATCTGCCGAAACCAGAGTGTCGCATGGATGCGCGATACCAACGTCCTGCCTCGCTCCGCGGAGGCGTGCTCGCCAGCACTGACTGCGGAGTAAGACCGTGCGTCTGTCTGAATGCGCGGGAGAACGCTGGGAGGTGCGCGTATCCCAGCTGCCGCGACACCGTGCTCGCACTTACCCCACGGTGAAGTTGGGCTCGCGCGCTGGACATCCGCACGGCGCGGATCCAGCGTGCAAAGCTCATTCCGGCACGTTCGTTCACGATACGGCTGAGCTCCCGTTCACGTAGCCCCGCCCAGTGAGCGCACTCGGCGAGGCTGGTCTGCACCTCACCCGTTGAGATCGCGCCCGCGAGGACGGAGAGGCATACATCATCGCCGAGAGGCTCCTCCGACGTCGAGAGTCTCCATACGCGATCGAAGCCCGCATGGCTATCTGACGCATAAGGGTGAACCGTCGTATACGCGGACACCATAGCGTGGACTAGATCCAGAACGTCGTCGTGATCGATCACGACTGGAATGATCGGGGCTCCGGTGCGCTTTGACCGGACCGGACGGTATCCAACGGGAAGCAGCAAGGAACCAGGAAACAGTTGGATACTGTTCGGCGTACCGGCCGGGAGCACCATGGCCTGCCCCGCGATCATCCGCTGCTGTCGCTCACCTATCTTGACTACGGCAGCCCCGCGCGCGACCCAGACCGCCACGTGCACACCGTTGACGCGCAGCCAGGTGCGGTCGGCTGGCACCAACGACGCTGCCGGCGGCGCGCCCAACCTGATGCTGCCGTTGCCCGCCCCCTGGCGTCGATGCCAGGCCCCCGGCGTAACGCCCGTGTGCGCACGGAACCTGCGAGCGAATCCGCTCGCCGTGCAGTACCCGCTTAGTTGCGCAACGGTCGCAACCTCGTGCCCTGCGGAGAGGAGGTCCGCAGCGAGCATCATGCGGTGGGTCCTCGCCCACTGCTGCGGCGTCTGACCTGTCTCAGTCACAAACCGGCGCCGGAGGGTGCGGGAGCTCCATCCTGCCCCAGCCCCCACAACACCTGAGATCGATATCGCGGGAGACGCCTTCAACGCTGCGGCAACACCAATCAGATCCTCAGAGGTGGGAAAACGGGGCTCGTTGAGGACGCCTCCACGGGGGCCGACCGCATCGAGCTCCGCTTGCAGACATGCGCGGCTCACACCTCCCTCCAGGTGGCCGAGCGCTTCCCCAAACGCGTGCAGGATCCAGGGCTGCCAGGACTGCGGTAGCACCACCATGAAGGCACCTGCCGCTTCACTGACCGTGACCCCCGGAACCGGTACAACAACATCGCGACGTCCCAGGCTTACATGTACGCGGCTCCCCGCGGACACCCAGAGGCCTTCGCCCTCGACGATCGCGTACGCGATCTCCTCGACGAGGATCTGCGCACTGCCCCGCAAGCAACAATGCAACACGGGCTCCGCTAGGCGGTTTGAGGCAGCGACGGGAACTGGTAACACGATGACACTTTCGGAAAGGCCGATCAGGTAAGGCTTAGCTAACTTCGAGTTTATGGGATGTGTCGCCGCCATCGTTTGGTTGGATCATCTCCCCACTCCCCGAACATAGGAATCACTCTCATGCGCTCAGGCCTACTCGCCATCGCCACAGTCACCGCCCTTTCGGCGACCGCCCTGGGCGGGTGCGCAACTGTCGCGCCTGCCCAGAAAATCGAAGTATCGTCCACTGCTGCTGGGCTGTGGCCGCGAACAGTCCAGCACGATTCGGGGGTGACGACGATCGACGAGAAGCCGGCGCGCATTGTCTCCGTCTCGCCATCAATCACGGGAAGCTTGCTCGCCCTCGGGGCTCCGATCGCCGCCACAGCCGCTGCCACTGTTTCGCCTCTGACCGACGATAAGGGGTTCTTTACGCAGTGGGCCTCGATCGCTGACAGCCGTGACGTTGAGGTGCTGTACAGCGATCTTGAACTCGACCTCGACGCCATCGACCTGTTTGAGCCCGACCTCATCATCGGATCCGTTAACGGGGGCGATGCCAGCCTCGAGGCTTACGACCAACTCAGTGAGATCGCGCCGACGGTGCTGTTGGACTATGGGACAGCCACCTGGCAGGAACTCACCACGGAGCTTGGTGACATCACCGGGCTTGAGAAGGAGTCCGCCACGACGATCACCGAGTATGACGCGTGGGTGGACGAGCAAGCGAACGGTTTCAGCCTGCCGAAACAGCCGGTGACAGCGGCGGTATACATGGGCGCCGAAGGCATGTGGGCGTTCGGTGCCGACAGCCCCCAGGCACAGTTGCTGACGGACCTGGGATTCACCTATGAGGAAGCCGCAGAGAAGTTCCGCAGCGAGAAGGGCGGCGCGAATGGTATCGACGTCCTCACCGCGGAGAATGCTGCGAGTGGTCTCGCAGGATCTCAAACACTGTTCCTGGTTGCGATGGGTGGCGGCGATCCCGTGGCACAGTTCACGGGGGACCCCCTCCTTGCGAATCAGCCTGCAGTCGCGGCTGAACGTGTGCACTCGCTGGGCACCGAGGCGTTCCGTCTCGACTACTACAGTGCGCGGAGCACCGTGAAGCTGATCGTTGACACCTTTTCCCAGTGACCATGCCGACAAAGGCAATGCAGTGGCAGAGCGGCTCTGTCTCACGCCCACGTTCTCGCTCGCGCCGTAGTGCGATGCTGCTCGTCGGTGCTACGGCTCTCACTATCGCCACGGCGATCGCGAGCTTGGGCGTCGGCTCGCATCCTCTCGTCCCGTCGGGAGTTGTTGACGCGCTCACTTCGTACGATCCGGCCAACAATGAGCACCTCGTCGTGGTCGCCTCACGGCTGCCCCGCACTGTGCTGGGCGTCGTTGTGGGCGCCGCGCTCGGGATCTCCGGGGCACTCATGCAATCTCTCACGCGCAACTCCCTCGCCGATGCGGGCGTCCTCGGAGTGAACGCGGGGGCGTCTTTGCTCGTCGTGATCGGTATCGCCTACTTCGGCGTCGCGTCGGTGGGCGGCTACATATGGTTGGCGTTCGCTGGGGCCGCCCTCGCCGCAGCACTGGTCTACTCGCTCGGCGCGGCTCACCACAGCGCGACGACCCCGGTACGCATTACCTTGGCGGGTACGGCCGTTGCGATCGCCATCTCTGGTGTGACACAGATGATCCTCATGAGCAATGAAACCGCATTCCAGTACTTCCGTTTTTGGGCCGTGGGGTCTCTCCAGGGGCGAGGTTTTGACATCATGCTCCCGGTGACGCCGTTCATCGTCGTCGGCGTGGTCATCGCTCTCCTGCTGAGCCATCCGCTCGATACGATCGCACTCGGCGACGGATCCGCCCGCTCTCTCGGCACCAGAGTGACCGCGACCCGCATCGCCGCCGCCATCGCGGTCGTGCTACTCGCCGGGGGAGCGACCGCGGCTGCCGGTCCAATCGGTTTCATCGGCTTGGCCGCCGCCCATATTGTGCGCCGCGTCACCGGTGATACCCACCGATGGCTACTCCCGTGCTCGATCGCGGTGGGGGCGGCGCTGCTGATAGGGGCCGACACCGTAGGGCGTGCACTGGCCGCCCCGGGCGAGCTCCAAAGCGGAATCGCCGCTGCGCTGCTGGGAAGTCCGCTGTTCATCGCTCTCGTCCGCTCACGGCAGGCGGGTTCGCTGTGAGCGGCATACTCTCCGCCGACGACATCGTGCGGATCGGGTCCTGGTCGATACGGGTAAACCGGCGCGCTGCCCGCACAACGGGTGTCCTGTCCGCCGCCGTGCTCATCGCACTGATCTCAAGCCTGTGTATCGGAACGATCATGCTCTCCCCGGGCGATCTCATCGACACCGTCATCGGGGACGTATTTCCCGCCACTGTGCGATCCGTATGGGCACGAAGGATGCCACGCGCGCTCACGGCTCTTCTCGTGGGTGCGGGTCTCGCGATGAGCGGCGCCATCTTCCAGTCACTCTCACGCAACCCTCTCGGCTCGCCCGACATTATCGGTTTCACCACTGGAGCGGCCACTGGAGCTGTCGCTCAGATCATCCTGTTCCACGGCGGCGTTCTCGAGACATCCATCGCCGCGATGGCTGGCGGGCTCGTCACCGCCAGCCTGGTTTACGTACTCGCTCGCCGCGACGGGATCAGCGGCGGAGTCCGACTAGTCCTGGTCGGCATGGGCGTAGGCGCTGCGATGGGGGCCATCACTGCTCTCCTGATGGTGCGCGCGGACATCAACGATGCGACGGTTGCGCAGCTCTGGTCCGCTGGCTCTCTCACCGGCCGCGGCTGGCCACACGTCACCATACTTTTGTTCGTGCTGCTCCTGCTCGTCCCCATGCTCATCAGCTGCGCACGCACAGTGTCATTCCTCGAGATGGGCGATGATGCCGCACGGTCGTTGGGCGTAAGCGCCGAACGTAACCGCGTCGTCGCCCTGATACTCGGCGTGGCCGCCGCCGCCGTGGCTGTCGCCGCCGCAGGACCGATCGCGTTCGTCGCTTTCGCTGCACCGCAGATCGCGCGACGCCTCGCTCCGGCCCCCGGAGTGCAGCTCGGTGTCTCCGCACTGACCGGCAGCCTGCTTCTGCTGCTCGCCGATCTCCTCGCCCAAAACCTTGAGATCGGCCTTCGTACGCCCGTAGGGCTGGTCACAAGCCTGCTCGGAGGTCTGTACTTACTGTGCCTACTCGCCCGACGCATCTGATAAGGAACCCATGAATCCTTCTACGCTCTCCGCCCATGGCCTGCGCCTTGGCTACGCCAAGCGCACGATCATCGATGGCCTGACGCTAGACCTACCTGTCGGAGGGTTCACCGTCATCGTCGGCCCGAACGGCTGTGGGAAGTCGACACTGCTGCGAGCACTCGGCCGCGTCATCCAGCCCCGTGCGGGATCCGTGACCCTCGATGGTGTAAATCTCTCCTCGATGCCTACTCGGCAGGTAGCCCAACAACTTGCGCTCCTTCCACAAGCCCCAATTGCGCCCGGGGCGATCACTGTCGGTGAGCTCGTCGCACGCGGCCGCAATCCCCACCAGAGCTTCCTTCGGCAGTGGTCAGAAGAAGATGAAACTGTGGTGGATGACGCGCTGCGCCAGGTGCAGCTGCGCGGACACACCGATCGGCTGGTCGAGCAACTCAGCGGTGGGCAACGGCAGCGGGTCTGGATTGCCATGGCTCTCGCTCAACAGACCCCCGTTCTTCTCCTAGACGAGCCGACGACCTACCTCGATATCGCCCATCAAATCGACGTCCTCGACCTGTGCGCCGAGCTGCACGAGGGCGGACGAACCCTGATCGCCGTGCTCCACGACCTCAATCTCGCAGCCCGTTACGCATCACACGTGGTCGCTATGCGCGACGGGGTCGTGATCGCTCAAGGGCCACCTGACCAGATCTTCACCACCGACCTCTTGCGCACAGTATTCGATCTGGACGCGCTCGTGTTCCCGGACCCCGAAACCGGTCGCCCACTCGTCGTGCCACGGAACCGCCGCGTCACCCGCCACCCTGCCCCTGAAATCCCACCTTCCCCCACAAAAGGAGTCCGTATGAACAAGAACACTGCACCGCTCGTGGATCGCACCCTCCCTCTCCACGAACAAGAGGCCGTCTTATCAAAGGATCACAACAGGGGATTGCACCACACACACGGCGTCGTCCGCGAAATCAACGAGGTCACACCGGAGCTGGTGCGCGTTGTGATGTACATCGCGGGGCTTGCCGGAGACCCGCAGTGGGAACGCCCCAACGTCTCCTTGCGTCTGCACCTCACAGATGGCGACTCGACCCTCTCTCGCGTCTACACTGTTCGACGGGCCGATATCGCGGAGGAAACGATCGAGGTCGATGTTGTACGCCACGGAGAATCAAGCCCGATGATGCGGTGGCTGGACCGGCTGCGCCTCGGCGACTACATCAGCCTGGTTGGCCCACGCCCGCACTTCCAGTTCCCCGACCTACGCGATCGCGAGCTACTAGCCTTCGCCGACGCGACCGCGATCCCCGCCCTCTTTTCCCTGCTCGAGCAAGCGCCCCCAGGCCTGCGCGGACACGTGTGGGTCGCAACGACCGACGAGACTGCCTTCGCGGAACTGCCCACCGTTGACGGCGTCAGCTTGACACGGCTTACCCCCGGAGCCGGCTATGCTGCACAGTTTGCCTCGTACGGCCCCAGAGCAAACATTGTCGTGTGGGGTGCCGGCGAACGCGATGAGATGCGAGCGGTGCGAACGCACTTCCGCACCACGGTCGGGCTCGATAAGGCCGATGTCGCCGTCTACGGGTACTGGAAACGCGGCGTCAGCAACACGGCCATCGATGAAGCGCGACTGCGGGCGTATGAGGCCGTCCTCCAGCAGGGGGGGACCGTCATCGAGATGGACGACCTCGCTCTCCCCATCTGAGTACGCTCGGTATAACGCAAAGCGGGCCCCGCGTACGCCCCGGGGCCCGCGGGTGCCCGGCAACTCCTGACCGGTCTCCGCAGTGGCGAGAAGGGGCATCCCCGTACTTCGTCTATATGCCCCTCCGATTGGGCTTGAATTTTTGTGATCGTTGCAACACCTGAGATGTTCAGGAGTCGCAGTGGAGTTCGAGATCAGGACTGACAAGTCGCCGCAGGGTCGGAAGAAGCTGCACGCGGAGCGCGCCGCGTACTTTGATCTCGTGTCGCACGGTGTGGGTTTCCGTGAGGCTGCGAGAATCGTCGGTGTGGGGTATCGCACGACGAAGCGGTGGCGCAACGGTGAGCAACGAAAGTATGAGCCCGGTGCGGCTGCGCGTCTCCCCATGAGACAGCGGTCGTACCGGGCTTCTTTGTCGTCCCGGTTCTTGTCGGAGGCCGATCGGATCTTCATCGCGGATAGCCTGCGCGCGAAGTGGTCGTTGCGGCGGATCGCCCGCGAGTTGGGCAGGCCGGCGTCGACGATCAGTCGGGAGGTGGCCCGCAACGCGCATCCTCGTTCGGGTGACTACCGGCCATACGCGGCCCACGATCGTGCGATGTCCAGGCTGCCGCGTCCGAAACGCGGGAAGATCGCAGGCAACCCGGAGCTGCGCGAGTTCATCCAGCGCAGACTAGAGATCCGATGGAGCCCCGAGCAGATTGCGAACGCGCTGCGCCGAGAGTTCCCTGACCGGCCGGAGATGCGCGTGTCCCACGAGACGATCTACCTCGCCCTCTACGTCCAAGGCCGTGGGGAGCTGCGCCGCGAGCTGCACAAGGAGCTACGCACCGGGCGGGCCAGGCGCAAGAACCGCAAACAAGCACAGCAGCGCCAGCCTCGCTACCGCGACCCGATGGTGATGATCTCCGAACGCCCCGCAGAAGCAGCCGACAGGGCCGTCCCGGGCCACTGGGAAGGCGACCTCATCATTGGACGGAACGGGAAGTCCGCGATCGCGACACTCGTCGAACGGGCCAGCCGATACACGATGCTCGTCCACCTGCCCGAAGATCGCGGCGCCCTGACCGTCAGCGCCGCCCTCGTCCGCGTCATGCACACCCTGCCGGCGACACTGCGTCGCTCGCTCACCTGGGACCAGGGCAGCGAGATGGGCAAGCACCGCGCGTTAACCCTCGCCACCGGTATGCCTGTCTACTTCTGCGACCCGGCATCTCCCTGGCAACGCGGGTCGAACGAGAACACCAACGGGCTGCTCCGCCAGTACTTCCCGAAGGGCACCGACCTCACCCAGCACACACCCGAAACCCTCGAACTCGTCGCGCACGAGCTCAACACCCGGCCACGCAAGACCCTTCACTGGCACACTCCCGCGCAACGGCTGGCGTCGCTGCTGGAAGACTCGGCCGTTGCAGCGTAGACGAAGGTCTAGTATCGCTTCTTGTACTCGGTTTAATAATCTCGAAGTCCCGATAGGGATCATTAGAACCGGAGGCATGAATGTTCCAGAAGATCAAGAAGATGACTGCAGTGGCGACAGTGGGGATCGTTGTGGGGGGAGTCTTTCCGCTTGCTTCCCAGGCGGCTTACGCGTCTGCGGCACCCACCGCCGTGGCAACGGAGGCGAAGATGTCTCGTGGGCCGATCATGGTCAAGCAGTTCTGGTCCGCTATCTTGCGTCTCTTCATTACGATCTCCAAGCACGCGAGCGATCGCATGCGGCAGTACGGCATCTCGGACAGGCTGCTGCAGCAGATCCTCAACGAAGGCAGAGTCGTCGGGCAGGGTGGCGGTGTCACCAAGATTCGTTTCGGTCAGTGGGAGGCGAGGGTCAACTCCTCAACCGGGAATGTGATTACAGTTATCAAGAACACATCGGGCGGATCGAGCGGTGGGCGATGACAAGAGCACTCAATTTCGAGTATGACCCCGAGTCCGACGCGGCGTACATTCGGCTCCGTTCGGCTCCGATCGACCACACCGTTGATCTCGAACAGGTTGCGCTCCAGCTGCCAGTCCTCGTGGATATCGATAGCGATGGGCGAGTGCTCGGGTTCGAGATCCTCTCCGTCAGCACAACGGTTGGGCCGCAGGCTTGAGGAGACGTCATGTTGCCCCGCTGCTCCTCTCCGCGCTCGCGATCACCAGTTGCGCGCCCGCCGGCGAGGAGATGATCCTCGCAGATGCCAGCGAGGGAACGGCACGTGTCGAATGGACCGACAAAGCTTCTCATAGCTGGACTCTCGTCAAGAACGAGCCCGACTGGGTGCTAGAGGGGAACGTATGTGGCGAGCTCCGGGTGATTCTCACCCGCGGTGAGGATCGAACAGTTTCTGTTGCAAGCTCGTCAAGTGACGCCAGTTGCGCCGACGTATCAGCGGAAGCGCGGGAATGGACCGAGATGATCTTCTCTGATCCCGCCAGCAGGTGGGAGTACGACCAGGGCTTCCTCACCATCCACACCAACGAACGACAGCTCTCTTTCGATCGAAGCGATCGCGACTAGCAGCCGCTCAACGACAAATACGCGGCCTCTTCCCGAACTCGGGGAAGAGGCCGCGTACTGTTCAATGCGGGTCGTGTTGCAACGATCATCAGAATTCGCCGGGTGGTGCCCCGGGGGGGGGGGGGGGGGGGGGGCGAGGAACTGGCCGTCCGCGAGCGTGAATGTTGCGACGCAGGATCAGACGGCGACCACGACATACACCGCGGCCCGTGGCTGCACCGCTCAGGCTGTATACCCGGTCACGATCAACGACGATCACACGACGGCCGAGACACTGGCCTGGCTGGGCGAGCAGTTCGGCGGGCAGCGCGTCCAGACGCTGCCCAACCCCGGTATGGGGTCGGAGGACTTCTCCTTCGTGCTCAACGAAGTCCCCGGTACTTTCGTGATGCTTGCGACCACACCTCCCGATATCGACGCCGACACCACCGAATTCAGCCACTCGCCACGTGTGTACTTCGATGATGCGGTGCTCGGCGATCAGACTGCCGCCCTCGCGAATCTCGCCTGGCCCAAACTCGCATCTGACGCCGATCCCGAGTGAGCCGGGGACTGCCCGATCGTCCTGACGGACCGGCGAACAACCGGTCATCGATCTGCGAGGGTCTGTTACTTGGCCAGGAGCGGGACGATTCGAGTGGAGTCGGCGCGTCCTTCCCGAGTAGGCGTGAGCGGATAGACCATCACGGCTCCCGAACGCACAGTGAGGTCGACCTCCGCCCCGGGGGCGGCGCGGCCGCAGTTAAAGGGAAGGCTTACGCTTTAGTGCGACGAAGATACTCAGCCAGTTCGACCCGATTGGCAGTGTGGGTTTTCCGCAGGGCATTCGCGACGTGATTCTCGACCGTGCGGCGGCTGATCCCCAGCCGTTCCGCGATCTCAGGATTGGATAGCTCTCCGACTAGGAGCCCGACCTCACGTTCCCGGGTACTGATTGTTGCCGGCGGAGTTGATGCGATCGTCGACTGGAGGCTGGTGGCTTCGAAGAACTCGTGGAGAACTGTATGCAGGAACGTTGCGAAGGACACCTCACCGTCGCGGGTCGCTTCGCGTGCACGGGATCCCACGACTCTCATCAGAAGGTCATGATCGTCGCCGATGGTGAGGCGAGTCAACCAGGTCGAGATCGCTTCCATGTCCTTCTGCCGCAACAGCCGGGCCAATTCCAGGGTGTTCTTGTAGATGGGAAGTGGCGAGTGTTCTAGCGCGCGTTGCAACCCATCAACGAGGCCGTCTCCCCACGAGATTGTGAGGAGGATCGCTGCGGATTGCGCGGCGCCGACATTGAAGCCGCGGTCGAGACGGTCGTCGATGAGCGCGACCATGCGGTTAACGAGTGCGGTGGTATCGGCGGTGCTCTCGAGGAAGAGGAGCGGCATGTCCATGCCCATCGCGAGGAAAGGCCCTGTGTCGGGAGAGGACTCCGAAGCTTCCCGCAAGAGGTCATCCCGTAAGGCGCTCCGACCGCTGAAATGTGCGGTCATGGCTTGCATCACGAGCACCGCTCCCTGAATGGTGCCCAGACCCAGACCAGGGCGACCGATCACACTCGCCTCGTTGAGGAGACGTTCAGACAGCTTCATGTCGCCGAGGTGCGACGCTGCGAGCGTGCCGACGTAAGAGAAGACGCAGTACGCATCACGGTTGAGTGCTACGCGAGCTGCTTCTCGCTGAGCTAGCGCCATGTCCAGCGATGCCCGGGCCTGCCCTTCCATCAACAAGATCGCTGTTTTGACAAAGGAAGAGATCAGCGGCCATTTGGAGTGAGCGGGCGGGGCGCTAAGCAGAGCCCGCAAGAATGCCATATCGCCACGAATGAGCGCGGCCACGATCCGCCAGGTGAGGACGTTCTCACTTGATGCGGGTTCATCGGGGCGCAGCCTCGGCGCAGGGCAGCCAGCGAAGGTAGTTGTGACATCAAAGATGAAACGAATCGCCGGAGCGTCTTGGGGGGCGGAGGCGATGAGAGTGTCGAGACGTTGGAGGGCGGTACGACGATCCCTCGCTTCGAAGAGCAACCACTGCACGTGTTGAAATCCGAGCAGCATATCCTCCCTCGACGGTTGCGTCGTCGGGAGGGGGGTGTCGGCGAACACCTGACGGAGGCGCTCGCGCTGCTGGCCCAGTCCTGACGCCGCGTAGACGAAGGCAAGAGCTGTGGCCGAGGTCGGCGAGATCCGCCAGCGTCGATAGGTCTGATCGCTCTTGTGCTCGTCATGTGCTGCAAACTCGCGGGCGAGCTGGACAGCGTCGGCGGCAGCGGGGGAGGCCATGGTTGCTGGTTCTGTAGTGCCGTCTGTGGGCTGTGCCATTTCGTGGAGGGCTCTGAAATCTGGAGAGATGGCGGCTTTGATTCGTCGGGCCAGGATTGGCGGCCAGGCTTGCAACAGGCCATTCTCGGCACCAGAGACGACGCTCGCAAACCGAAGCTCTAGGACGCGGCGCACGAGCGCCGGCGGAAAGGTGCTCAGAGGAATCGACGAAGTGTGCACGGGGCCTTGCAAAGCGAGCCACTGGACGAACTTGTACTGATCAGGTTCCAGCTCGCTCAGAGTTCCGTCGATCAAGGGCGCAAGGTGGGCGCTCCAGAGGTCCGCACCGGTCAAGTGCCATACGCCGCCCTCGAGCTGCAGTGCCCCAGTGAGGCGGGCGCTATCGGCGACGGCTGCGACCATGCCGACAGCGCCGCCCGTGAGTGCGTAGATACTCGTCACCGCTGCGAGGTTCGCTGGTCCGCCAAGTGCGGAGTGCACCAGCATCGTACACTCCGCAAAACTCAGCTCCGACAGCTTCACCAGCGTCTCAGGCCAACACGGGGGGAAGTCTCTGTGCCGATTAACTCCGGCAGGCTCGACAGCGACGAAGCGCAGACCGAGCCGATCGCGGAGCAGAGCCAACGCCTGAAGCGAAAGCGTGTCCATGAGATGAATGTCGTCGAGTAGTAGAACGGTGCGTGGATCCACGCCGACGCTGAGCTGATCGACCATGCCGGTGACAGTGCGGCTACGCAGCGCGAGCCCGAGCGCTCCGGCGAACTGTTCGAGCCCGTAACCAGGTTGCCCGGAAGCAATAGGGTCCCCCTTGAGCGCGATCGCGGGAATCCCAGACGCTTCTAATTGTTGAGCGACCGCACGGACCACTGTGCTCTTGCCGCTCAGTCGGGCGCCAACGAGGCGCACATGCCGAGCTGAACGGATCGCTTCCACAACGGAGTGGACGGTGGTGGTGAACATGGCAAGTCCTTCCAGTGCACCTATGCTCATCGCAGCGGTTGGAAGGCTACTGGTGAGCAAAGAGGTCGACGATGTAAGTAGTGCCGCTGCTGGGCGAGAAGAGGGCTGCGGCGGCCCACCCGGGGAGGGGAGACGCCCGCCGCAGCCCTGCGATGTGACGCCGTCGTCGACACGGTGGGGAGTTGGGGAGACAACTCGTGTCGACCGCCAGCCAGGGAAGCTGGGCTGTTGCGTCACAAACGAATCTAATGAGCGTAGGAGGCTCGTGAGTACTCGGGGCGGCCAACTGAGTGTTTAGTCGGGTCGAATATGAGTGGAGCTCGCCCTGCACTCACGGCATCCTCACTCACCGTGCTCGGATGTAGCCACTCAAATTAGCTCGAGAACGCGTGGAAACGTGGCATACGACGCACGCTGGTGCCGGGGCGCGCTCTGATGGGCGGTAGTACGACGGAACCAACGAGGAGCGAGGCCAACCCATGCGAGAGAAATTCCACGACGTGTTTGTTGTCTCGGAGGAGTTTTCTGTTGCGGTTGCCCTCGCTCATCTGCTCGCCGAAGACGCTTGCCTTAACGTGTCGATGGATCTTCGAGGCGACCGTGCCTCACGCCTGGGCCGCGCTCCTGATGAGTGCTCGGTATTCGTTGTCGATATTGCGACGTCTCCTATCGAGGGTGGAGACTACGACATGGGAGGCAAGCCCTCGGCGCGCTCCATCGTGGCGATAGTGCCCGACGGGGAACGCAAAACCCTCGGTCCGCTGCTCAACATTGGAGTGCAGGGTCTCGTGGCGCGTGACGAACCTCCGGAGGAACTACGTCGTGCGGTGCATGAGGTCGCTTCAGGGCGCGCCTTCGTGTCTCAATCCGTGTTGGCTGAACTCCTCGATCACGTTGTCGAGTGCCACAGCTACATGGAGGCGTCCCCTGCATGGGAGATGTCGCTGGCTCCACGAGAACGAGAAGTCGTTCATCTCTTGACCTCCGGAATGACAAACCGTGAAATTGCCGGGGCGCTCGGGATATCAGAGGCCACGGTGAAATCTCATCTTGGCCGTGTGATGACCAAATGGGATGCGAGAGACCGGCTCCAAGTCGTACTGCGTGCCATCGGACATCGCGTCTGAAAGCAGACATCCGGCCCGAGAATTACGCGGACGTTTGGTTGCAGGGGTGGCAGCGTCCGATCCGTGTCGCGGGGAATCGCGATCCGGAGGTCACGCTCGCGCAGAGCGCGAAGAACTTCGGCATCCATGTCGGCATTCTCGACAAGTGGGTGCGTCAAGCGCGGATCGAGACTGGCGAGCAGCTCGGCGAGACGAAGTCGGAGTCCGCGGAGCTTCGTGAGCTCCGCAAGCGTGACCGTCTCCTCGAGCAGAGGCCGAGGTTCTGCGACGCGCGACCGCGTATCTGTCTCAGGCTCATCTGCCGGGAAAAGGCTCTACCCGCTCGTGAGCGAGCTCGCCTCGGACTGGATTCCAATGGAGGTGTGGTGCCGGGTATCGAAGCACGCTCGCAGCATTACCGCTGGCTGCGCAACACCGTGAGATTCAGCGGGAGCTAGACGAGGCGTATCGCGCGAATGCGCTTTCGACGCGCATCGCGACGATCCCGAGTTCGGGTATCGGCTCCTCGCCGACGAAGCCCGCGCAGAGGGCGGGGAGGCGATGTCGGATCAGATGGCATGGCGGATCGTGTCATCGAATGGTTGGTGAAGCGCGTGGGGAAAGGCGAATTCAGTTGCACTTTGTGGTTCCCCAGACCGCGAGAGCCTAGCCGGATGATACGACGAAGGGGCGACCGGATGTTATTCGGTCGCCCTTCATCGTTGACTGATTTTACTGTTCCTCATCTATGAAGAGCCGGTGATGCCGCTTGGGGAAGAACGCCAGAACTAGGCGACGTCCGAAGCGCTCGTTCCTCAACGCGGGGTCGTCGGTGCTTGCTCCTGCCGTGGTGAGGAGCGTGGTTAGGACTGCGACGATTGCGAAGATGGGACCGATCCACGGGGCGCGGGCCCCAGCTACGATGCCCGCAACAATTACTGATGCAACGATGAGGAGAGCTGCTATCAGACCGATTGCCTTGTGTCGGTTCGAGCGCGTGATTCCTAGGATCAAGCCGGCACTGCCGGCCAGCCCCGCGGTGAGCACGTAGGCGAGAATCTCAACGTTGCTTCCAAGATCCATCAGTACGACTCCGTCTTTAGCAAGGAAGCCTCCAGATTACGCCGGGAATCGGAGCAGCGGTGAAGAAGAGGCATGTCTTGGGGCTGTCGCCCTGGGCGATATTTGCCTGAGCCACGATGTAGGATCCAAAGACGGCGCACGCGATCGCCACCTTCGGAAGCTTGTTCGTGAAGGTGGCACACATGCCCAGTGCTGCTGCGTAGTCGCGAACGCGAGAGGTCTCGGCGCGGGTGAGTTTCATTCCCCACGCAGGACCAGCCCACATCCAAGTGGGATCGGCGACTACCGGGTACACAGTTGATGCGTCCGGAGTCACAACCTGGAATAATTCGTCCCCTCGGATCTCGTAACCGGTTTGAACGGGTTGTCCGCTAACGTCCCTTGCCCAGGGGGCACCGACTGGAACAACGTTGCCGGAGTCATCGACGAACACGACCTCGCCGGTATCACTCTGGTAGGGGTGGTAACCGTCCATTTGGTATCCGAACTCGTGAGCGCTGTCCGCGGTCCCGATCACCGTCTGGATACGAGTTGATCCGTCTGCGAGTGTCTGAACGGCGACGGCATCGCCCGAATCGTCGTTGGCTGCGTAGACGACTGTCCCGTCGTTGGCAACAACACCATCGCCAACCGAAACCTCATCAGGGAGCTCGATCCTCGCAGCCTGTTCTCCCTCCGCAGTCGGTCTCGTGACGACGATGGCACTGTCTGATGACAGCGGGACAGCAGACTCGATATCACCGACGCTCGTTACAAGCTGACCAGCGGAAATCTCACCAGGACTGGACAGGTCCGTTGCTGGTGTCGCGGCTTCGATCGCCGCGGCCACCCGTTCGACATTACTCACGGAGCTATCGTCCGCATAAGCGGGGGAAACCATCGTCGCCGTGAGAGCCGCAACGGCCGTGAGCGAGCCGATGAGCCGGAGGAGCTTTCTTCGCAACATTTCGCACCCGTTCTGGTCCGGGCAATCTGCCTGGGTGGCCTCACTCTAAAGTTCGAGCGGTGCCTCTGTCTGCCATCTTTTGGATGAAATCGGAGGCCCTCGCGTGCCGGGGTGAGCACCGGATGGAGTCAACTTGACTGAATAGCGAGTGCCATCATCGACGGGCGTATTGCGACGACCCCGGTCACAGCGGGAGCCTCGCAGATGAGTATCGACATGATTCGGCACATTCTGATCATGGCCGGCCCCTGGGGAGCGTGCTCGTGATGTCTCGGTATCGGGTGATGAGATCGTTCCACGGATGTCACGAAACTCGCACAGGAAGGGGAGCGTTCATGCCGCTCGCGATCGCTGGCCCGTCCTATCTCGGGCGCGAGCCGCTGGTATCGATCCGGGCGAGGTCCCCGTGGCGGCATCGGCCCACCAACTGCACGCGAAGCCGCAGCGCGACCACGCACCAGGCACTGATCGCACAGCTCGAGGCAGAGTGCGGCGGCTGGGTGGTCAGGGCACGGTACCGACGCTTGTCGGCGTCGCCTCGCCAGTCGCAGGTTCTGACCGTAGGGGCGTTCGTGTTGATCGAGTACTGATTTGCGCGTGCATGTGTCTCATCTCCCATAGATCCCTCCGGAGAACATCGACGTGTCCGCAGCGGGGGTTTACGATGGTCGCCCTGTCGTGACTGACTGTGCCAGCTTTGAGGGAGTATCCGCCGGAGTTGCGGGAGCGAGCGGCGAGGCTCGTGCAGGAAGCGTGGAAGGAAGATCCGGAGTTGTCTGGGAACCAGGCAGTGATCCGGGTCGGGCAGCGCGTCGGGGTGAGTCCTGACACGTTGCGGGTTGGTTCAAGCAGGCTCAGATAGACGCGGGAGAGCGTCCCGGGGCGACCAACGATGGGCAGGGGATTAAGCAGCTTGAGGCGGAAGCGCGTGAGCTGAAGCTGGAGAACGAGATTCTGCTCGCTGCGTCGCGAGGGCATCATCGTCGCCCGGTGCAAGGTGGAGCGCCTCCTGCGTCAGCAGAGTTTGCGTGGCATCCGCAGAGGCAAGCAGTTCATCACCACCCGCCCTGACTCCTCCGCGCCGCGGGCAGAGGATCACGTCAAGCGCGAGTTCCACGCTGACTGACCAAACGAGCTCTGGGTGGTCGACTCCACGTATGTGCCGACGTGGTCGGGGATGGCTTTCACCGCGTTCGTCACCGACGCGTCCGCACGCCGTATCGTCGGCTGGAGAACAATGTCGAAGATGCCGACCGACCTGCCGCTGGACGCGTTCGAGAGGGTACTCTGGGTTCGGGATCGGCCCGCGAGGAAATCACCGGCGTCAATCAATACTCGAACGCGGGACCTGAATACACGGCGTTGCGTTACACCGAGCGGTACGCGGACGTCGGTGCGATCGCGTCGATCGGGACCGTCGGCGACAGCTACGACAACGCCCTCGCAGAGAGCGTCGTCGGCCTCTACAAGACTGAGCGCGTGAAGATCGACGGCCCGTTCCGCGGCGCCGACGACCTCGAACTCGCCACGCTCTCCTGGGCGCATTGGTTCAACGAGAACCAGCTGCACTCCTCGATCGGATACCGCACACCCATCGAGAAGGAGAACGAGTACTACCGTGAGACGAACTCCCTTCGCCAGCCGACGCCGGGAGAACTCGCCCTCCACTAACCCGGGGCGATTCAAGACGCGGTGCGCCGCCTTGTCCACCCGATCATCCACCCGACAGCGCTTCCCACTAGCGCAGCGCTGAGAGATCATGACTCGGCAGCTGCGCCGAGCATCTACATCGCCGTAAGACTCCCGCTCCAAGATTGCGTCGCCGCCTGGCACGTGTACCACCGAGCTCGCGCCTTGGGCTACGGCACGCCCCTGGATTTCCGCGCATAGTCGACATATCGCTCAGGTCTGCAAACGCGCGAAACGATGCCCCGGCTTCGATATTCATCCCAAGGCCAGGACCGAAGCGCGAGTGCTCACGAACGTCGGAAGACGCAGCGCCTCCAGAGTGCAGCGTCACGAACGCATTCTGGCCATGAACTGAGAAGGAACGGGTAGTTCCGAGAAGCCGTACTGCTCATAAAGTCCGTGAGCATCCGCCGTCGCAAGGAGCGTTCGGCGCAACCCTAACGGCTCCAAATCGCTGATGACGCCAGCCATCAGCATCTTTCCGACGCCGGCGCCTCGTACTTCTGGGACCACGAACACATCGCAGAGCCACGCGAACGTGACGCCATCGGTGACGACTCGGGCGTACGCGACTTGCTCCCCGGAGTCCTCGCGCCACACCCCATAATTGCGCGACGCGTCAATGGCGGCGTCCTGCACGGATCGCGGCCGGCCCACCGCCCAATATGAGGCCTCAGACAGCCACTGGTGCACAAGCGGTCGGTCGATCTTGTGTCGCTCATTCGAGAAGAAGTACGGATTGGCCATATTCGATGGTACCTGAACCGTTCCCGGTACTTTGTCGCTCCTATGCGGGTGTCATCACCGGGCGGGATGGTATGCCGTCGATGGTCGAGTGCAGGCGTCTCACGTTGTACCAATCGATCCATCGATTCGACCGCGATAACAGCGGAGGCGATCATGACGAACACGCGATCGAACACGCAGCGGGCAGTGAACCCGTTCTTCGTCGACAGCTCAGACCACTCGTTCTGAGCGCGGCAGGTAGGAGGGCAGACGACGTCGAGCCGAGCGATCCTTTTGTGCTTGAACTGCTCCGCGTACAGGTCTCGCTCTTCCCGAACCCCGAAACCAAGTTCCGGAGGCTCGGGAAGAATCGCCCATGGTTGGACCTCTCGAAAATGGACGTCTATCACGGGCTGCGATCCGGCCTTTCAGCATCAGCTTTAGCAACACGCCCTAGCGGTGCGCACGAGTGACGGCGATCATGGGGACGCCGCGCAGAGGCGGAAGCGTCCCCAAGAGAGACGCATTTTGGGGCGTCAGATTATCTACTTCGATCGGGCCTTACTGTGAGCGCTGTTGCGAGCGATACGGCGGTGAGGCCGAGGACTCCCGTTGCGAGCAGGGCAACGCCTGCCGGCCACACGACGATTCTTGACGCTTCGTATGTGTGAGCGCCGAATTCCGCCCACACATCTACTTGTGCCATGACGGTCAGCACGATCCCTAGTATCAGGGAAGCGCTGGGGATTCCCCATGCCAGCATCCAGGCCAAGGTCCGAGCGTTCATTTACTGACCGCGAATCCGACGACGGGGCTGAACGCGGTCAAGGTGCCGGATGTGGAGTCGATTCGCCAGTTTGGAGTCTTCATGCCGAGTGTCTTGTATCCGGTCCACTTTTGTACCTTGTAGGTGACGCGGGTTCCGACTGCCCAAGCTTTGTATGTTGTTCCCGCAGCTGCCTTGCCTGATGTCCAAGTTACAGTCCCGGTGACGGACTTTGACGCGTTGAACCCGATACCTGCGCTGACGTCTCCCACGGTGGCTCCCAGGCTCGTCTGGATCGACGTGGAGACGGAGTAGGAGTTGGAGCAGGTGCCACCGCCGGCACCCGCTTGAATCTTGCAGATGCCGAGCTGTCTTGCCTTGTTGGTCCAGTTCTTTGTCGGGACCAGGTCGATGACTGTGTACTTCGTGTACTTCACGCTTACTGCCGGGTCTGCCACTACCGGATAGGTGGCCGATGGCACGGACGCCGTGTCGACGATTTGGGTGAGTTTGTTACCGTCGAGCTCGAAACGAGTCGGGATGTCCTGTCCGTTGGCGTCTTTCGCCCAAGGTGGCGCCACGATAGCGACTTCCTTGCCCGCGGCGCTCAGCACGCCGACTCCGCCGTCAGGGAGCGGGGACATCGAACCTCCTGAGTCCGCGGTCACGCCGTAGACAAACGAAGTGGGGGACGAGGCGTCATTGATGACGCTCAACACCTGAAGAACTCCGTTGCTTCGGACAACGGGAACAATGCTCGATCCGTCGTTGAGATCGTGGGTGATGGTCGCGATGTCCGGGACGGTCCTTGTCGAGCCGTCGCCTTGGGGCAGGATGAGCTCGATGGTTGTCCCTGCCTCCGACTCGACGGTCACCGGCCTTGACAGATCCGCGGGAATGACCGCGGTCACCTCATCGATCTGAGCGATAGTTGCATCGCCGCTCCCGTCTTCTCCTGCGGCGGCATCCAGGACGATCTCATCGACGAGATCAGCTTGCTGCGCTACCTCTTCAGCTGATGCAGGAGTGCCGCCAACTGCGGCGGTCCCATCTGGTGTGGAAATCGGAGAGGTCGGGACGGCGTCTTGCAGCAGGCCCCCCTGGACGTTCTGCAGGGCCTCGGTGACGTCCGGCGTGGTAACAAGCCCGTCGCCGGCCTGCGTGTCTGCCCGGGCAGACGGGCCGGCGAACGCGATGCTGGCGGCGATCGTCACGACTGAAGTGACGATCGCGAGCACCGGGAGCCCGCTGAGTCGATGTGCTCGCAGAGCCGTGGACTGATTGTTGTGCGTCACATGTCCCCCTGGAAATGACCGGTGCTGGACGATCCGGCACTGTGGTTAGGCAAACCTATCTACGCGTCACCAGGCCTGTCTATCCTCCAAACGGTGGACAACACCGCAGCGTGCATATGCGCGAAGCGCACTCTGACGGCGTGTCAACTGCAGCCGAGGCATGTACACGAAGGCGCTCAACGACGGTGGTCCGTTTCCTATCTCCATGCTTTTTATCACCGTGCCCGAGGGATCGGTTGTCGTTGACCAACTCCATACGTGCGGGTGGGCTCCCTATGCCGGAAGACCGACCGAGGACTATGGGGCCGAGATCCGGATCATGCCGGACCACCTGACCGTCGTCCTCGGCAGTGAAGTCGTGTTGCACGACGGCGCCGGCGACCCGGTTTCTCCTCCTGGATGGTGGGAAGCCGTCAGTTTCTTTCGCCGCAGTCGCGCACGAACAGCTAAGCCCATAGGCGATCGAAGAGCCCCCCGCGTCAACCTGTCTGGATATGAAGCTTATCGCTTTGAGGACTAATCCTCCTGGCGTCGTGCCGGCCCTCGCCGGCCTCCACGACCGCAACCCGGGTGATCATGCCGGAGCGCATGTGGTTGCAGTGGATCGATCCCAGCGTGGTCAGTGACCAGGCGCTCGTCGATGAGGCCGCGCGCGCGGCGTCGCGGAAGCCGAGCAGTTGCGGATCGACCAGGTGCGCCCGTTCGGCACGACGGACGACGGGCCACACCTGCTCCAGCCGGTCAGCGATTAGGACCGCGTCAACCTACTGCGCGGGCCCGGCCTCAGCGTCGCACTGCGCCTTGATTCGCTTCACCGCCTCGATGGGGAGCGTGCCCCGCTGCCCGACGACCCATCGACGAGATCTGAGCCCGATGAGACGGTTCATGTTGACGTCCTCGGGGAGATCGTCGCCGATCACGAGGAGTTGTGTGGGGGACAGCGGAAACGCGATGGAGGTGGGCTCTTGGCCGCCGCCGAGAGCAAAGAGAAGCACCGCCCCGTCGCCGGTCCATAGTCCCTCGAAGGGGTAGATTTTCCACGCTCGCTGCTCGAGTTCGAGAGACGTTAGGCGCAGCGTGTCGGGATGATCGTGGGCGAGCGACAGCAGATCTCCGTAGTTCAGCTCCGCTTCCTGGACGCTCTCGTCATCGATGAACAGCAGCGCCGGTTGCCGGGCGCTGACGCGGTTGGCGTAGCGGCCGCGGTGAAGATGCATATCGAGGAACGCGATCACGGCCGTCAAGTCGGGCCGGCTCATTTCCTCGCCCGCACGGAGCTTGCGAATCGCCGCGATACCGCTGCCCTCGATGACGCTGAACGCGCCTTCGAGATCGTGCCGGAACGCGTTGGGGTCGTAATCGTAACTGACGACGGAGGCATCTCCGATCGCGGACGGATATCCGCGGCCTTCGTCCACGTCGAGCACGTCGACGACGTTGCGCTCGTCTGCCCAAGCCTTGATGTACGACTTGGTCACCCTGCGTCCGCGTCGCACTCCGGAGGTCGAGCGACCGTAATCCTTGGCGCCGCTCGATGCTTCCGGGAATGTGCTCGTCATGACGTCAGGATAGGGGCCCTGACCACTCGGCGCCGGGGAGACCTGTCAATAGAACTGTGCCGGGAATGTCGTGCCCACGAAGACGTAGTCGAGTTTCGCGAACGCCTCCGATCGCCTGCCGGCTTTCTCGAGCTCGATGGCGTCTGCAACGCGCTTCGCATCGGCGGCGATGCTCGCCACGGCGAGCGAGTGGTAGCTCTCTCCGTCGATGCGGCCCGGAAGTGGACAGTGAGGCCCGTCGGGTCGTTCATATCGGCGAGGTTGTTTCTAGCCAGGCCGCCCATCATGTAGGCGAAGTCGAGGTAGGGGATAAAAAGACGATTCAGTCGCCATCCGTTGCGCCGCTCGCTTCTCTAGATAGAAGGACGAGATCCTGGCGCTCTTCGAGTTGGCGTACTTCCAGGCTTTCATGAGCTGAGCGAGACCCTTAGTGCCATCCGAGGGCGATCGGTTCACGTCTGTGACGTAGGCAAGGTGCGCGTTCGGTGCGGTCTCCATCCATCCTCGCCTACGAGATCCGTGATCTCACCCAGGACCCGTCAGCGCTCGAGCAGGTCAAAGCCCTCGGCTACCTGCAGTCCCCCGTCGTCATCGCGGGGGTGGCTTCCGTCCCGACAAGATCGACGAGCTCGCCTCCCGCGTCGGCTGAGCACGATCATGAATACGACAACCACCACGGCGCCGGCACCGATCGTTGAGCGGCCGCACATCTCCTGGGTCACCTACGAATACATGCGGCAGCGGATCGCTGAGCTCGAAGCCACCACCGTGCAGCTGCAGGCCGACGTCAACCACTGGTCCATGAAGGCCACCTACACCGACCTCGAACGCCAGGTCATGCACCGCCGGCGCTCCCGCGGCGCCGACGAACTCACCGGCGAATGGCCTGCCGCCGACCAACAGGCCGCCGTCGCATGAACCGTCAGCAGGGGGGAGCGGCCGCCCTCCTCGCCGCCGTGGCCCTCGCAGGCTGCACGCCCATGGTCAACACCGCGACGGCCAAGCCGGTCAGGGAGACAGTCGAAGTCGTTGCGGTCGTCGACGGCCACACGATCGACGTCGCCACCGACGGCGGGACAGTGCGTGTGCGGCTGATCGGGATCGATACCCCGGAGATCGGGCGTGGGGGAGAGACCAGCGAATGCTACGCCGAAGAAGCACGCACGTTCCTTGATGACCTGGTCTACGGGCGGACGGTGGAGGTGCGATCTGACCCGACTCAAGCCGACGTCGACAAGTACGGGCGGTTACTGCGGCACGTGTTCATCGACGGGCACAGCGCAGCGGTCCTCGCCCTCGAGGCCGGCACCGGACACGAATACGTCAACCGCACCGCCCACACCGGCCAGGAAGAACACCAAGCGGGGCCCGTGGTGCGTCACACCACGGCCCCTTCGACGGTGTCAGCTCTCGGTTACTGGGGCGCGTCGGTAGCGGACAGCGACGATCCAGAGCGGGAGAGCGAGGATGATCGTCACGACGACGGCTGAGATCCAGGAGCCGGTGATTGTGACGGTGGGCGAGCTGCTCACTTCGCGGAGGCCATCGAACGTGGCAACGAGCGGGATGCCGATGCTCGTCCCATTCGTAAAGGCCGCGGCCGCAAGAAGCATGGTCGCGATCGCCACGATTCCGACCGCGGTAACAGCGGAGGCGATCATGACGAACACGCGATCGATCTTCAGTGGCTCTCGTTGCGACATGGCTTCGTCCTCCGTTACTTCACGCAGCGGGCGGTGAACCCGTTCTTCGTCGATAATTGTGGCCACTTGTTCTGAGCGCGGCAAGTGTTCCACCAGCTCACCACGAGCCACGTCGCCACACCGAGTGCAAGCGCCGCCACGGCAACCATGGCGAGAGCCGTGATGACGATCACGACCACCGGGAGGGGGTCGGCGACGATCGGGTACGTGACACCCGTGAGGTTCTGGTGCTCGACGATCTGCGTGAGGGTGTTGCCCTCCACGGTGTAGCGCGTTGGCACGCTCTTTCCTGCGGCGTCCTGAGCCCACGCCGGTTCGAACTCCACCTTCACCGTGTCCTGCTCATCCACGACGCGAGCGCCACCATCAGCAGTCGCCTCAAGCCGATTTCCCGCGGGCAAGGTCAGGTCGTAGGAGTAGTTCTCTGACGCGGTGTTGTTGTCGATGATCGACAGCAACTGGACACTGTTGGCGGTGGGGATCACGGCGTTGGCGCTCGCGCCGTTCGAGGGGTAGGCCGTGCTGCCGTCGGCGAGGGTCTCGCTCTGCCCGGCCTGGTCGGCGTTCGGCAGGCTGATGTCCATCGTGAAGCCGCCGGCAGACAGTGTGACCCCGCTACTCGCGTCTCCGGGAATCGTAATGTCGAGCGCCGCGGACTCTGCGGCGGTCCCATCCGGTGTGGAAATCGGAGAGGTCGGGACGGCGTCTTGCAGCAGGCCGCCCTGGACGTTCTGCAGGGCCTCGGCCACGTCCTGCGTGGTGATAAGCCCGTCGCCGGCCTGCGTATCGGCCTGGGCAGACGGGCCGGCGAACGCGATGCTGGCGGCGATCGTCACGACTGAAGTGACGATCGCGAGCACCGGGAGCCCGCTGAGTCGATGTGCTCGCAGAGCCGTGGACTGATTGTTGTGCGTCACATGTCCCCCTGGAAATGACCGGTGCTGGACGATCCGGCACTGTGGTTAGGCAAACCTATCTACGCGTCACCAGGCCTGTCTATCCTCCAAACGGTGGACAACACCGCAGCGTGCATATGCGCGAAGCGCACTCTGACGGCGTGTCAACTGCAGCCGAGGCATGTACACGAAGGCGCTCAACGACGGTGGTCCGTTTCCTATCTCCATGCGCCTTGCGATCGCAGATCCGCCCTACCTCGGGCGCGCGAACCGCTGGTACGGCTCCGGCCGAGGACACCGCGGCGGTGTCGGCCGAGCAGCTGCACACGAGGCTGCATCGGAATGGGACGACCCGGCAACTCACCGCGCCCTCGTTGAGCGTCTGGAGGCCGCGTACGACGGATGGGCGATTGCGGCGGCTGCCGACAGCGTGCACGTCTAGACGCCGTCGGCCCTGATCCGTCCGATTCGCGCTAGGAGTGAGGACCGCGGCGCGGTCCGACCTATGCGAACCGGTCAGACCGACCCAATCGAAGCTAGGACCATAAGTGCCTGACAGTAGGAGGATCGCAACTGCCAGCGTTGCGGAGGACACACCATGTTCGGTCTTCCGGTTTGCGTGGGTATTGCTGTGGATCTCACGCCGATACATCGAAGACCAGCTCGACGATGACCTGGAGAACGCTAGCTTCTTCCTCTTTCCTTTTGTCTCCGCTCTCGAGGCCCCATGTTGCACTCAGGAGCATCAGGACATCCTCCGCGGATAGCTTCTCGGAGAGATGGTTTCGCCTACTGGCAAGCTCGAGGATCCCCCTCGTGATCCCGACGAGAGCGAGGTAAGTCTCATTAGCCGCTGTTCTCGCGGAAGGCGCCTCGCAGATCGCGCCCAGTCTGGGGTGCCTGCTCATCAGCACCGCAAGTTCTTGGCCCCAGGCTCGAAAGGTGTTGGCCGGGTCGCGAGTCAACATTCGGCTGATGGCATCGCCGATCTCTTCAACGTCCTCTCGATAGACGTCAAGAACCATATCTTCAGGCACTGGAAAGTGTCGATAGACGCAGGATGCGCCTACTCCGGCGACCCGGGCTATCGAGAGGACAGAGGCGTAAGGGTCTCGCGCGAACTCAGTTCGCGCGGCCTGCCGAATCTTGCCGTAGTTCCGCAGGGCGTTGCCCTGGAGCGGAGCAATCGCACTCATCGTCTCTCCCTGTAGGCGACCATGCACCAAACAGGCGGACGTCTCACTCCTTGGCAACAGGACTCGTCAGTTATGCCCATGCCTCGACCCGCTCCCTTTCGATTCGCCGTTTCATGTGTTCCCAATCACTGAGGGGACTGATGGTGACACCTTGACATGGCACTTAGTCACTGACCAGTCCAAGGAGCGTTTCGAGGAGACGGTTAGCTTGAGCTGTTCCTCCCATGGCATCTCTTGCGTTCCAAGCTCTACTCAACAGCAGAAGGAAGACACCGCCCTGAACGGCCGGACGGTGATTCCCGTTGTGCCTGTTAAGTAGCATGTCAATTGTCAACATGATCTCGTCGCACATGGGGCCGGTGCGCCCGCCTCTTGTGTCCGCGACAATCACGTCTCCCAGGCCGGGGACCCTCCGCACAAGATCACCGATCTCCAGTACCCAATTTCGAAGTGCGTCGGAGCGTCCGGAACGCATGAGGGCGCGTTCCGCATGTGCGCGGAGCTGCGCGATGTCGTCTCGATAGACATGACGCAACAGATCCGTCCGGCTGGGAAAGTGTCTATATAGAGTTCCTGCTCCCACCCCAGCCTTTTGCGCGATGACGTTGTACGATACGTGAGGATCGTCTGATATCGCTTTCCGTGCGATAAGGGCGATGTGCTCACGGTTGTGACGCGCGTCACTACGTACTAGACGACGCCTCATTTGCTCACTCATCTCTTCCTGTCCCCCTGCGTAGATGGCGGCGGAGACACTCTTCAGAGCGTCATGAGAAGGCTACTCTCGGAAGCTCGCCCGGTGACTAACCGATCCTCGCCCTTCGGATGTTCTTGTCGCACTGCATGCGGCGCCGTCCAGGCGTGAGTTCCCATCACACTCGCCTTCAGAAGGCTCTTCCTGACCATCGCATCTGGTCCTGATGTAGTCGTTGGTTCCGCCGCATTAGAGGTCAGCGTCACTTCTCGAACGTCGGGTCCAACCTGACGTGGCGCACTGCAGAGAGGCCCGATGTGGGGGATCCGACGTCGGTCGTGAGAGTTCGAGCGAGGTGACCCGAGCGCACGGGTGTGCCGCGCCGCGATCACGCGGCGAGCGGTCATCCGTCCGGTTGCCGTTAGGGGCCAAAGTGCACAGTCACAGCAACGTGAAGGCCCGATGGCTGGCGGTGAACAAGACGGAACTCTCGCCCGCGCAGCCTGCGCGCGTCATCGACAGATAGGCACCGAATGCGCTGCGCAGCCGTCGGGCCAGACACAAGAACCTCCGCCCTCAACCCGATCGAGCGCGCAATGCCCCAACTTCCGCGACCCACTAGGGGGCGCGGCGCCACCACGGCGACCATGCGGATGGATCCCTTGGAGAGCGGCGTTAGCGCACGCCGGTCACACGCTTCTCGCATTCGGCCGTGCCGTTGGTGCGCTGTGCAACTACGAACAGCGCCACTCCGGCAACCAGGATGATCCCGGTCATGGTCCCCATCACTCCCACGCTGGCGATCGCCTCCGGGAGCGGCGCCCGTACTAACAGCGTTGCGAGATACACCGGTACGGTGAGCAGCAGGCTCGTCCCGGATATTCTCATGAGGTAGCTACCCAACTCGGCGAGCTCGTTGCGCTTCTTTGTCATGCCCTCCACATGCGCGGCGGGGAGGAGCTCAGGACAGGTGGCGGTTCTTCCCGCATTTCCTGAGTCGGGCTGCCGCTTCGGACAGGATGAACCCCGCGAGGACACTGAACACGAGTGAGGCGCCGTTCGTGCGTTGCTGCTCCGCCTGCAGGGCGATGGTGTCCTGGAAGACCCACGAGTATGCCGTTCCTGAGTATTTGTCGCGACACGATGTTTCCGTGGCGCACCAGGAGATCGCT
Organism: Microbacterium natoriense; assembly: GCF_030816295.1. NCBI lineage: Bacteria > Bacillati > Actinomycetota > Actinomycetes > Micrococcales > Microbacteriaceae > Microbacterium > Microbacterium natoriense. The sequence continues at coordinate 1,649,331 of NZ_JAUSXV010000001.1, forward strand.
GTTGCGGACACAGACAGGTCGCCAGTGTCCCCTGACAGCAGGCTCCAGCTGATAGGAAAGGCGAACGACGTCTCATACCGAGACGCATACGAATCGATCGTTGTAGCCTTCATGCCCGGTATGCGCCATCGCTGGAGCGAACCTTCCTCGAGTGGGGGATCGATGCGGGCGAGGTTCTGACTCGCCCACTCCGCCCAGGCGTTGTTCGACTGGCCGGGCTCAAGTCTCGCCCCTTGTCTCGTTTCCATGCACTCCACGCCAACAAGTCGTTGCGTGCCCGTACTGCCCTGTATGTACTCAGATGGACTGACCGTGCGATGTAGCTCAACACCGTCCCACGACAGAACCTTGGTCAAGTCACCGTCGTCCGGTGCAGAAGGCGCGTTGAGTCCCGCCCGCAGCGCAGCCGTCATCTCCTCCCCGTCTGCGAGCGTCGAGCCGCGCGACCACTCCGTAGACGAGTACGCCGAGCCTCCATCCTCGGCGGTCGCAGTCACCATGGGTGCACACACCCAGTTCAGCATCTCGGCGGGAGCCGCAACGATCACCCGCGAGGCTTCAATCGTGCGTCCGAAGGACCATGATGGTCCGTTGACATCGAACTGCACCTGAAAAGAGTTCGCGCCCTGCCAATGCGTGTTCCGGGTCACCAGCAACGGTGGATGGTCGACGCCGGGAGCGGTCTCTACGCGCACGTTGAACGAACCTAAGTCCGCTGCGGGGGCAGTGTCAACCTCATCCGCGAAGACCCCGAAAGCGCGTCCGCCCAGCGTTGAAGAGCACCGCCAACGTGACCGCTATCACGGCGGATGGTAACCAACGCCGCGCGCGCCCCATCCACCGGCGGCTCATTGGATCAGCACCAGACGGTGATTCTTCCGCGACCTCACGGCCCGAAAGCGACTCCTGAGCTTCGTCGAGCTCGCGCTCAAGCTCGCGAGCCCGCGACGAAACAACGAGCAGCTGCTCCCGCAAGCCCCGAGACTCACGGCCACTCAACCTGTCAAGCAGCGCGCGCAGCCGGCTCACCAGCCGACCCCTAAACCGCTCGAGCCTACGGGGACTTGCCGCAGGGGTGGTGGGGCAAGAACCCCGAACCCCTGGAGACCTAGCAGATGAACGGCATGGAAGACAAGACGCGACCCCCCGAACAGCCGACACCTTATGTAAGAACCAGAACCCAACGACATTCCAGCGCCCATTTCCGCCCCCTCCTCAACTTCCGCGTAATTCCGCGGCAAAACGGGGCACCTGACCCCATTCTCAAAAGTTGCAGAATACTAGTTAACTTCGTTCTGAAGGCCCCCAAACGACCGATTTCAGAATCTTGCCCGCATTACGCAGTGTTACTACGCATAGCTACGCGATGGATACGCTCTCACCTACTCTTGGTACGCCCTCGAGTGCCAGGTGAGGGCCTTCAACGAGCGCTGAGCGTGCCCCCGCTCAACAAGGATGTGATGGGTCGTGCCTAGGCCGAGGAAGGAGCCCGGCGAGCTCGGAAAGGTCAGCTACTACCCGCGGAGAGACATGATCGAAGCGCGCGGCATGGTGCGCAACGGCGCCGGGAAGGCGTTCCGGCTCTCCGCCACAGGAAAGACCCAGAAGCAGGCGTTGGATCGCCTCATGAACAAGGCCGACGCTGTCTGGGAAGGGATGTTCGTCAACATCAGCCCGGACAGCACCGTCGCAGAAGTCGTCGAGCTGTGGCTGGCCGACGTCGAAGAGAGGGGCGACATTCAACAGAGCACCAAGGAGAGCTACGCGCAGGTGGGGCGCGGGAAGATCACCGAGTACATCGGAGCCGTACCCATCAGACGCGTCGATGCGGGGCTCTGTCATGCCCTGCTCAAGAAGATGAGGCGCAACCACACGATCAGCTACGCCCGTAACGTTCGACGGGTGATGTCCGTGCTCCTCAAATTCGCTGTCGTCCACCGGGCGCTCGAGCGCAACCCGCTCCCTGACACGCCGCGCATGCATGACCCGGAGCCGCATTACATCGAGTGGGATTTCGAACAGGTGGATATGATGCTCCGTCTGCTGAAGCAATGGACTGGCGTGAACCCGGAACGTCGTGGCGGGGGAGTGCCCGACGTGGACCTCGTCATAGATCTGATCCTCATCATGCTGGGCACGTCCCTGCGTCCGGCCGAAGCTCTAGGCATCCGACGTCAGGACGTTACTTTTCTCGGCGATCGGGCTCTCCTGAACTTGCAGGGGACAGTGTCGACAACGAAGAAGCACGGCACCATCTGGAAGAGCACGCCGAAGCGGAAGAGTCAGCAGCGGGCGATCACCGTGCCGGCCTTCGCGGCAGAGGTCCTTCGACGGCGCATGGCCAACTATCGCCACAACGAGCATGCGCTGCTATTCCCGACCCGGACCGGGAAACCGCGGGGGACTCACAACGTCAACCGGATGTTGCGGAGCTTCCGAGCCGCGCATGCGGAGATCCTGCTCGGGATCGGGGTCGAGCCGTCCGATGTGACGTGTCGTGCGTTCCGGAAGATGGCGGCGATGACGATCGCTGACCATGCCGGCATGGACCTTGCCGCGAGCCTTCTCGGGCACGCCGACAGCAAGACAACTCGTGATCACTACGCGAAACCGAACAGGGTCGTGCCGTCGCAGACCGCAGACATCCTTGAGAGGCAGTTCCCGTTCACATCGTTCTGAGAGCCGTCAGGTGACGGAACGAGAGGCCAGATACTCCCGGATGCTGTCCTCTGTGTAGCGGACGTGCCGGCCAATCTTCACAGAACGCGGTCCACCACCGCGTGAGTTCCAGCCTTCCACCGTACGGACGGACACGCCGAAGTACTCCGCCAGCTGCGGGATTGTGAAGAGCCTCGGGAGACCAGGCAGGTCTATTGGGAGCTGGCCCTGACGATTGTCGTCGTTCATGTGTTCCCCAAGAGGCGTGTTCAGGTGGTCATGCGTGCGAATGCGTACCATATTCGCTGAAACAGCATGCAACCTTCAACTAGTGATGAGTAGCGTCTGTGCGCACTATGGACGAAGAGCGCGGCCCTCGCGCGCGGCGAAAGGCCCGACAGGAAGGATCTATCGATGAGTGTGAAACACGATCTTCGGCGACGCGAGACAGTCGACCAGTACACGTTGTCGACGCCCTTCGAACTCTTCGCGCGTGTTGACCGAGGGGGTCTAGAGCGCGTCTTGAAGATCCCTCCAAGATCGCCTGATCAGAGGAAGATACGCGTCCGAATCGGTTTCTACTACATCGCCACCATGTCGCGAACGCTCGGAACCTGTGCCGGTGTCATCGCAGGATTCGCGGCTCTTCTCACGATCGTCGTGTTCTTAGAGGCAATGGACGGCCGGTCCCTGGCCTCAGCGGCGTCTGCAAGTCTCGTTCCCGCGAACTGGTTCTTCTGGTTGACTACCGGATGGCTTTACTTGTACTGGCTTGTCGGAATGCTCGCCCCCAGCACGACAATCGCACGTCGCATCCGTCAACTCGAACGGCAGTGCTCGCCAACGGTCGGGCGGAGCTTCTCGCGCGTTGACGCGATACTGACACTTCAAGGATCAGGCGCGCTCGCCCGAAGCCTGGTCTTCGTCCTGTCCCGTCGCCGATACTTCGCGGCCGATCTGAGGCCGGACGTCGCAGAGAACATTGTCCACCTCGTATACCGCATCATGCTCAACGTGCCACCGAAAGGGTTAGACAGCTTTCGCGGGAAACGAATAGGAGACCTGCAGCGCTACCTGGAGTTCCTGCGCGTGATGCTCGGGTTGGTCATCGTCGGCAGGCTCGACCAGCTCGAGCGTCTCGCGGCAGCGGTGCCATCGGGCGTTCTTGTGGACATCGACGAGCCGATGAGCGCAGAGATGCGCGCATACTTGCAGCCCTCGTACGGGCGTTCATTGTGGTCGGCAATCATCGGGACGGGATTCCCGGCACTCGCGATCGTTATCTCCATCGTCACGATCCTGATCCCCGGTTAGAAGCGAGGCCCGCAAGGCGCCGATCAGTAGCGATCCAACCTGTACTTTCGGTGGGTCACCTGCCCCCGTCACTGGCTGGAAGGCCCAGCACAGCTCGCTCGGGCGGTAGGGCGGAGCGCGAGGGCTCATTTTCCATCGCACCTCGATCGCCTCACCGCCTGCGGTCGCCCAGCGGTGCTGGTGGCTGGGAGGTAGCGGTCCCCGCTTTGTGGATCGCGGGTGGATGAATTCTCGGAGTATCGCTTGGGCTATCGCGATATGGGGATCCGGATCTATCCCCTGTGCGATGGCCGCGATGAGCCGTCAACCGCGCGAGAGGCGGAGTCAGCGGCTCACGCACTGGTCAACACTGCTCTCTCACGGCTTAGGCGGAGGAGCGGTGCCGGCGTGCTGCCAGGAAGGTGAATCTGATCGAATACCTGTCGATCGGATCGCCAGTATTGAGGCGCACGGCATGGAGGAGTGTTTCGATGCCGTGCGCGTCACTCGAAATTCAGCAACTGGAGCGCTCATCCGCTTCGGCGAGGCGAATACCGCTCGGCAGTTACTGAGACGGTTCCGCATGTTGCGGACGGTGGGAGGGGCTGGAGGTGGGAACCGGATTCCCCTTCGCAGTTACGTCCGTCATCGCTAGTCCAAGACGACGTACTCTGCGTGGATATCTGCCGCGGCAAGGGAATCGTATTCGAAGACCGGTCCGTCATCGGTCTGCAGGTTTCGGAAGAGCCCGAACCGGTGCGGGATGCTCGCCGGCGCGGAAGTTAGGAGGCGCAATGTTGGTTGGGAGATCCCCCGGACTGCATAGTCTTCTGCGCCGATTCGTCGTCGGAACTGTTCTGCAGCGGGCTTGGAGAGGAAGAGCGGAAACAGCATCGGAGGCGTCCTGACGCGAGGCCATCGGCGCCTGCTCGAGTCCGGATCCGGGACCAGAAGCCAGTTTCCTGTGACCTTGTCGTCCGTGGTTTCCGCGAGTCCCCAGAACGGAGCTCCATGTGTTTGTGCGCCGGGTAAAGCGACCGCGGCAATTCGGTTTGCGAGTAGCTGTCCGAAATGGGGGATCTGCGTTCCGTCAAAGTGCTCGATCCCGTGGTCGTCTAGGTACTTCAACGCCCCCGCCTGGAATCCTCGACGGGAGATGAAGACGCCGATCGTATGGGAAAGGCCTTTGACCTTCCCCACGAAAGCAATCACGTCATCCCTCCCGATGGGGCGGCGGGTGTCTTTGCATTCGATTGCGACCCGATGGCGGACTCCGGCAACGCTGAACTCGTAGAGGACGTCAATCTCGAAGGAGGATCCGTGTGTGTCCTCGACTTTGACCCTACGTTGGACGGTCACTTCCTCAGCCTGCTGAGCGAGGAGGGAATCGTACATGTACCTGATGTAGCTTTCGAAAAACTCGCCTCTCAACGGTTCCCGCCCTTCCTCTTTCAATTTCCACTTCCGGAAGTTCTCCTCCATCGCATCCATCGACCATCCATCGCCCAAATATCCGTGGGGTGCGGTCTTGCTGCGGTCAGCGGCAGGACCGAAGGCTGATGGACTCATCGAGCGTGCGCCTTCGGGATCGGCGAGTTCCAAGGCTGTAGTTGCTCCGAGCAGTGGCTAGTCATTTCTTCTTCGCCCTTCGAGCTCGGATGGGCGGTACTACTAGTTCAGGGACTGCGCGCAGCATATATCGATCAAAGTGCGGCACGGTGAAGGCAGCGAACCCGTAGTTCGGCGTATATAGGAGCCCCTTCTCGATGAGAGTCGAGCGGGCAGGGCCGCACTGCTCAGAAGTGCGGCCGAGCAGAGCAGCTACTTGGGCAGCGGGTTGAGGATCAGGACCGAGCTGCGCCATCGCCCGTAGGTAAGCCTGCTCGAGCTCGGTGGTTCGATCGAGCCTCACTCGGAAGAAGCTGCTATCAAGTTTCTCGATGAAGATGCCTTCAGCGTTGTCGACGTCTGCTTGGGTGACGCCTTGGATCTCTGCAAGTGGCCAGATGGCGTAGCCGAGCTCTTGAATGAAGAACGGGTATCCGCCGGTTAGGTCGTAGGCGGCGTTCACTGCAGCCTCTTCGTACTTCAGCGATTGTTCTTCCGCAGGTTCGGTCAGTGCGGCGGCAGCGTCTGCCTCAGAGAGGCGGTCGATTGCGGGGAAGGTGAAGAGCCGCTCAGAGTACGACTTCGCTTCGCCGGTAAGCTCAGCGATCTGGGGAAGGCCCGCTGCCACCATCGTGATGGGAAGAGCGCGCTGCACCGTCTTGTGCAGGGCCATGACGAGCGCCTCGAGCTGTGGGCGGCTGAGGAACTGCACTTCATCGAGCAGGAGAAGCACACCCTTCCGCTTCTCCTGTGCTGCCTCCCCAACGGCAACGAACAGATCGGTGAGGTCGATGTCAAGCGCCCCAGAATCCCCGCGCCCTTCGACGGGGTCTACATCGAAGCCTGCGGTGATCGCTCCGGTCGGATCGAACGACACGGAAAATGACTTCAGTACACCGGCGGCATTGCGCGCCCGGTCTCCCCAACGTGCCTTCGGTGAGAGGGAAAGCAAAGCTCGACGCATCTGATGCGTGAGCTGCTTCCTGAAGTCAAGGTCGGAATGCTTGCTGACCTCGATCTCGACGACCGCCCATTCCCGAGACTCCGCCTTCTTCCGGAACTCACTGAGCAATGACGTCTTCCCGACGCCGCGAAGTCCGGTGATGATCATCGACTGTTCTGTGCGTCCGCGCTCCAAGCGAGCAAGCAACAGTTCAAACTTCGCCAATTGATCATCGCGACCCAGAAGCACCGGTGGCGTAGCGCCGGCGTTCGGGGTGTAGGGGTTCTCAAGCGGGTCCATAGTCTGACTAACTATAGTTAGTCAGATTCTAAAAAACTACTCATAACTGTTTTAATCATGTCGTGATGCTAGACCACAAGCGCATTGGCCAGCGAACGTGCAGGCGGAGAGCAGGTCTTAGAGCGAACCGATGCGATCGTTGTCCTTGCTGACGCTGACGCTGGCAACGACGCCCCGCCTTCTCTGGGCATGTGGATTGACTCGTCATTGGGTGGTCATGTTCCGGAGAACTTCGCGGAGCCCGAGGAGGGGCTCGCTGTCCGGGTCCCGCACGGCGATGACGGGCAGCGCCGGTAGTTGATCGGCACGAGGGAAGCCGGTGTAGGCGATTGCGGTGAAGTCAGTGATATCGCGCCCGGGATGCGGCGTGCTCGTCCACGGCCGGGGTTGCCAGTCGAGGTCCTCGAGCGGGTCAAAGTCAAAGCGGGCGCGCCTGTCTGCGGACGCCTTGTTGCGAGCTTGTGTGTTCCTTTCTGTCCAGTCTGCGGCTGCGGCCTCGCCTCGTGCGCGTTCATCCTTCCATTCCGGGTGATGTGCGGACAGGGCGAGGCCCCAGACGAATGTTGCCGCGCTGGCGCCGAGGGCAGCAAGGGGCCATTCCGCGCCGAAGATCGAGTGCCCGCCCATGAAGAGGGCGCTGACGCCCATGATGGCGAAGAGGACGATGGAGCCGGCGGCAAACAGTACACAAAGTGCGTACAGGTTGGCGTTCGCGTGGCTGACGGGCTGTGGCCTGCCGTCAACATAGATCCCGCTCGAGAACTGCTCGCGTTCCCCGGCCGTGATCGCATCGATCGCGGTCTTGCGTTCGCGCTGCCAGGCGGCGTCGAACGCTGCAGTGTTCGCGTCGTACTGTGCGATAAGTGCGTGTGCGCTCCGTGACCAGCGGTCGAAAGCTTGACCGTCGGGGCTCTGCCGCCACAGGGCGAACGCCGCGCGTCGCTGCTCATCGAGTGCCTGCGCCTGCAGGAACTGCGTCTGCCGTTGCGCTGCCGCCGCTGCTTCCGCGGCATCAGCGGCCCGCTGGGACTGGTAGGCGGACTCGGCCTGCCAGACAGCCGAGCGAGCCGCCTCGACGGCCGTGGCCTCTGCCGCTTCCCGCGTCTTACGGATGTTCCGCTGGTGTTCGGTCTCTGGCATCCATGCCCCCCGCCATCAACAAATTGCACTTGCTGGTTATCGCTAGCATATGACGCTCTTGGCTGGTGGACTGAGAATCGGTCAGCCGGAAACGTTGAAGGGTGCCCGCTTCCGACGAAATCCTCCGCCGCCTTGCCGTGCACATCCATCGCATTCGGCTCGAGCGCGGGGTCTCTCAGGAGAACCTCGCCCATGAACTAGACATGCATCGCGCGTACCTGGGATCGATCGAACGCGCCGAGCAGAACGTCACCTTGAAGACGCTCTCACAACTCGCAGAGAGACTCGGAGTCGATCCCGCCGACCTCATTCGACCGATCGGCTAGTCGAGATTCTCCTCGCGTCGGGCGCGTAGCTCCATGTTTCCCTCTAGTCGGAGAAGGCATCAAGTTCGGCTCGGACCGTTTTGGGGACGCGGCGTCGCGCTGCCGGGCCTAGTTCGGGAACGGAGGACGTTCGCCCTCGCTCAACCTCGCATCCCTCTGCATGCATCGCAGCGGACACGATACAGAGGCCCGGCCGGTCCTCGTCCTTGAAGATGCCGAGCGGGTGCAGCCACTGATCTGTGGTCTCGAACATTCGCTACCCTGTTCGCTGCGCTTCGTCCTCTCGAACCCACACGTCGACGACCAGGCCGTAGATCGGAACGTCAGTGCGAAGGCGCCAGGAAACGGGACGGCACTCTATGAGTCGTTCGAGCGCCTCTGCCGTCAGCATGTCGGGCTGATCGAACCGCGACGAGTCTGGATCCTGCGCATCACGGTCGATCTCGAGGCGTTCGTAGTTGCCTGGATGGCGACGGCGCGGTCCAGTGAGCAGCCGACGGTGCAGCCAGCCCTCATAGTCGAGGAGGACACGTTTTGCCTGAGCGACGGTGTCGTACATCAGCTTTCCCCACCCGCCTTCGCGAGCACGGCTAATATGCTCATCTGACTCAACCCGCCGGTGAGTGGCGTCGAGATCGATAGCGGCACGCCACAGGGATCGCGTCTGAAACTCATCGCCGCGAGATGCGACAAGCGCCTGTCGGTGCACCTCCTTCAGGGCCGCCGACAGCCGGGCCGTTCTCAGATACGCAAGCTCCCCTGAGCGGTACGGGCGCTTGTCGTACCGCTCCACCTCCTTGAGCGCGTCGCGTAGGTACGTCGTGTAGATCATCGATCGGATGGCCCGTCGGTCAGCAAGGCGGCGCTGGATGTAGCCACCGAAGAACGCCACCGCGCCACCGAGAAGGGCGCCGAAGGCGGCAGAAACAATGGCGTCAACCGTCATGCGCTTGACGATACCGAGCCCCCACGACATTAATCGGACACGGACAGGCCGCTGATCTACAGGGCGACCGCCTCGCCGTGCTTTCCGTCGATCGATATCGGGGGTGCCGACCGCTGAGATGTACGTCGGGGGAGGAGTCGCGATCGCCGTGAAGGGCTGACGCGGCCGACCGAAGATGTCGGCGGCGCCTACTATCGTGTGCACATGACCGGCAGGTTCGAGTTAACACTGGCTTTCCAGAAGACGACGTGCGACCGATGCGGCGGAGACCGACTCTACAGCGAGCAGTGCACGGCATGCGGTCGCAAGCCCCACTTCGCTGAGACGCAACCTCAGGTGCAACGTCGTCACCGCACCGTTCAGCTGTTCCGTGAACAACGCGACACGGTCGAGGCCTCATGGGAGGACGCCGAGCAACTGCTCCGGGATGCGGGAACGATGATCGACACGCTGGCTGTCGCTCTCGAAGGAGTGGCGAATGGCGGGGAAGATCCTGCCCCACTTATCGAGGCCTTCTATGACCTCGACAAAACCGTCGCTGCCTGGTCACAGCCTCATCCGAGACCGCGCCGAAACCGGGCGCGAACCATCGGCCGCGCCCTCGAACGTCTACGTGATGCGAGCGAGACGTTCACGGAAGCGCTGACTGCACCGACTGCGCACCTTGCGCAAGAACTCGCGCGTCGCGGGCAGGAAGCCTTCGCCGCTGCCTCTGAGCACTTGGGGCGGTTGTCGGAGTACAACAAGTACACGGCGTTCGATGCCAACGACGCCGGTAGCCTCATCACGAAGATCATGGAGTCGACTCGGGACGAGTTGCACGATCCGACTTTGACCGAACTCGACGCGGCGCTGCGGCAGCGACATCGGCTCAGCACGACGGCCTCATCCGGCGCCGGCATAGAACTCGACCTCTACCGTCCGGCAATCGTGCTCGCGCTGGACGAAGAACGAGTTGACCTCGTCGTGCCCTCCGTTGAGCGGGCGTTCACGAGCGAACTCATGATCGGCATGGTTGCGAATGCTGAATGGGCGGAAGAACATGGGCGGGTCACCGCGCTACTCTCCATGGCACTCACGACCGCGTTCGTCGATCTCGAGGAGCGCTCCGATCTGCAGACCGCGGACAGACTTCTCGACGTCGTACTCAAATTGAAGGAAGGGCATGTCCGGCATCTTCTGGCAACGATGTTGCACCTGCGGGGCGGCAGCTACGCGGCGCTCCGGAAGAAGCCCACGGGCGCGATCTTCAAGGAGGCAGAATCACGATTCCCCGAACTCCAGTTGGGGGGACTGAACAGAGTGCTACGCAACGCCGCAGGTCACTCGGACTTCAACGTTGACGACTCCGGAGTGACCGTTCGAGATAACGGCGTGCTCGTCACTCTCCCTGTTTCGGAGTTCCTCAATGATGTCCTGGTGTACTTCGAACTATCAATCATGCTCCAGGTGGGAATCGTCCGAGCATGCGCTGAGCTGGACATCGGCCTGCCGGCATCTCGCCACACCTCTAACTCCGACCGTCGTACTGCGATCATCGCCATCGCATCCGCGATCGGATGGAAAGAGGTCCAGGTCACCGAGCTACTGCCGGTGTGCAGGATGTCCGCTCGGGCGACGACCACTCAGTTCATACATGCCGGCTACGCTCTCGCCCGGGTGTTGCCTGACGACACGGAGTCACTCCACGTAGTGCTGCACGACGAAGACGGCGTCCACCAGGGCGTCGTCGATATCCTCGGGATGAAAGGCGCTGATCTGTCAGGTAATGTGCTCACCGTCGAAGGAGCGCTGCAGATGGCGCGCGTTGCTGCGTCGCACCGAGTCGATGGAGCATCCGCGATGTCTCCGCAAGAGTGGGCCGCACTCGCGCACGCGATCGCACTGGATTCGTCAACCTCGGTCATCGGACGGCTACGTGGTCTGCGCGCGCTACGCGAGACAGCAGCAGAGTTCGCGATGCTGGGACTTGAGGCGGTTGTCGGCAGCCTTGCGACGCGCCTACGCGGAGAAGTGGGGACACCGCGCATGGTGCCGTCGGCTCCGTCAGGCACAGCCTTCGCCCGAGAGGCGAATCAACGTCCGCTAGGAGCTGGCCACTTTGGTGGCCACTTTGGTCGTGTGGGCCACTGAAATGGCCAGCATGGGTCGGTAGATTCCCGTAGCGTTTGGCCGGAGAGGCCAGTAATATCAAGGGAGCAGCGGGTGCGGAGGTAGTCGAACCCCTGTCGTGAGGTCGCGGGTTCAAGCCCCGCTCCTGCTACAGATTCAAACCCCCGGTGCAGCCGGGGGTTTTGTCGTATCAGGAGGCCGCGGAGCGCGGCACGCGAACCCGCGGCACCCGTTCTCCCCTCCTGCACGGTCGTGCTCAAGGTAGTGTGCACATCATGGGGACTCTCGAGTACAACAGCGCCCGCCCGGTGATCGACGTCGATGATGTGACGCTCGCGCATCTGAAGATCGTGATCGGGACCAAGCTTCGCCGTCACGAGAGTTTCATGATGTCGTGGTTGCCTGACGAGAAAGAGCATCCGGGGCGCCTCACGATCTGGATGCATCCGAGCATCCCGCTGGCGCTCGCCTTCGACGACGTGGCGATGCCCGCCGTCGACATGAAACGGATCGAACGAATGATGAAGCAGCTGAACGCCAGCGGCGAACTCGTCCTCGATCAGCTCGCCTAGTTCGTTTCCTCGAGCCACGGCCATGTCCTTGCGGGGCGCCGTCGATCCGTCGAGCCGCCCCTTCCGACCCCGAGAGAGAAGATCGTGACGCAGAAAGCGCAAGAGCGCGTCGCCGCGCTGGCCGAGCTGAGGAACCGCCTCGAACCCGTGCTGGGAAAGTCGGTGTCCAGCCGTGTGAAGGCATTCCGCAACGGCGATCTGTATGTGGACTCGACCGTCGGCGCCGCGCTGTGGTCGTGGTTCGTCGACAGTCTGCTCGTCAACGGAGTCGCGGTCGGTCTGGGCGTGACGTATTTCGTGTCGTCGTCCGCCGTCGACAGGGGGACGGTCGCAGTCGTGATCGCGGCCGTGCTGATGATCGTGCTGCCTCTTCTGTACGGCTGGTGCTACGCCGACGGGCGGGCGCTCGGCGCACGCCTCGCGGGCACGCGCTCGGTTCGAGTGGCTGACGGTGGACGGATCGGTGTCGGGAAGGCACGCTGGGCGATGCTGATCCGCACCCTGTTGCTGCCGTTCATCTTCTGGGTCGCCCTGGGTGAGGTCACGGACATCGGAGAGGTGCGCGTCAGCATCGACGAGTCGGCGACCCGCCGGCTGCGCGAGATGGGCATCACGACGCTCGGATGAGTCGCCGCGTCGCGCGCGTGGGCGTAGCTCCAGGAGCTTGCTGGCAGGAGAAAACGCCCGCCGACAATGCTTCTCCGAGAAGTTTGTGACGTTTCTCCGCTCCCATCCGTCTTAGTGGTGTCGCACGATCGCGACCCGCGTCCTCACCGGACACGGACACACGGATAGGAGCTCAAGATGGCGAATGTGACTGGTGGCACCCAGCCCAAGGCTCAGGTCGTCTCGGCGCCGCAGGGGGCGGCAGCGGGGAAGACCACGATCGAGGACGGCGTGGTCGCGAAGATCGCGGGAATCGCCGCACGGGACGTCAGCGGCGTGTACGCGCTCGGCGGGGGCGCCGCGCGTGTGGTGGGGGCCATTCGCGACGCGCTGAACACGACCGACCTCGCACAGGGGATCAGCGTCGAGGTGGGGGAGACGCAGGTCGCGGTCGATGTCACGATCGTCGCCGAGTATCCGGTGTCGCTGCAGAAGGTCGCCGATGACGTGCGCTCCGCGATCGTCCACGCGATGGTCGAACTGGTCGGCATGGAGGTGGCCGAGGTCAACGTCACCGTCAACGACGTGCACATCCCGTCCGACGACGATGACGCCGACCGCAGCCAGGAGGCGCGAGTCCAGTGAACGCCTCGGTGATCGGCGCCGCCGCCGGGGCGGCGCTCGCGCTGACCTGGGTCGTGCTCGGCTTCTGGGCATTCGTCCTGGTCGCCGTCGCGATGCTCGTCGGCGCGATCATCGGGCGCATCGTCGACGGACGTCTCGACGTGCGAGCGCTGGCGGAGGTCTTCCGAGGCAGGCGCTCGTCATCATGACGCTCGTCGACCCTGTGGGGAGGACACCGGGGCGGACGACCGTCAGTGCCCGTGCGCTGCAGCACCTGGCGACTGGCTTGGCGCGCGACGCGGCCCGTGTGCCGCGTCGCGACGTCGCGGTCGCCCTCTCCGACGAACGTGGCCAGCTGCGTGTGTCGGTCACGGTGCCGGTCGCACTCGCCGACGACGGCGGTCGATCTCTCGTCGCGAGCGCCGAGGGGCTGCGGTCGGCCGTGATCGGCGGGATGCGTGAGCTCGCAGGGCGGGCAGTCGGAACAGTGGATGTGCGCTATTCGGGCGTGCGGAAGATCAGCGAGAGGAGGGTGTGATGACGAGCGAACGATCGGCCTACCGGCGTGTGCTGCGGCGTGAGACGCACTCGTCTCGAACCGCACCGGCCGTCGTGACGGCCGTCGTCGCGATCGTGATCCTGCTGGTGCTTGCGGTCGGTGGAGTGTGGGGACTCCTCGATCCGAGCATCCGCGGCACAGCGGGTGCCTGGCTGGATCGGGCGGTTCCGCCGCGCAACCGACCCGAAGCGCTCGTCATCGCGGGTGCGGTCGCTTCGGTGATCGGGCTCGTCCTTCTCGCTCTCGCCGTGCTCCCTGGCCGGCGCGCCCGGCGGGCTCGCACCACGGAGCGCCTCGCACTGCTGGTCGACGACGGAGTCCTGGCGGACGCGGTGGCGGATGCCGTCGCCCTCCGCTGCGGAATCGATCGCCGGCAGGTGGCGACGACGCTGGGGCGTTCGCGGGTGTCCGTCCGGATCACCCCGACCAGCGGCATCCGTGTCGATGAGAGCGCAGCGGAGGCCGCGGCATCCGAGGCGGTGTCCGCCCTCGGCTTCACTGTGACACCCCGCGTGCACGTCGCTTCGACGGGTGTGGTGGCATGAACTCGACCAATCGGGTCCTCAATCGTGCTCTGCTGCTCGTGTCCGGTGTCGTCCTGCTCGTCGCTGGGGCGACGTGCGTGGCGGTCGGACTCCAGCCAATGTGGTTCCAGCCGTGGCAGGAGCGCGCGGTCGAGGCGGCCTCTCGAATCGGAGAGCCGAGCATCGAGATGGGTAGCGGGGGCGCCGTCTCGATCGCGGCACTCGCGGGTCTGGGGGCAGCGGTGCTGGCCGCCTTGCTGCTCGTCGTCTTCGTCTTCACGCGGGGGCGCGGGAAGACGAAGAGCGTGCTGAAGGTCGATGCGGAGCGTGGGCGAACCGTCGTCGATCGCAACGTCGCCGAGACGGTCCTCGCAGGCTCTCTCGCCGAGCGGCCCGACGTCCTGTCAGCCCGCACCGGCGCGTATCTGGTGCGGGGAACGCGTGCCGTCGAACTGGCCGTGACCGTGCAGCGCGGAGCATCTCTCGACCGGGTGCTCGCCGCCGCAGAGGACGCGGTGCGCGCGTGGGACACCCTGCTCGGAGAGCGCGCCCCGATCATGGTGCACCTCGCCGATCGCAGTTGGCGGGACGCGCTGAGACCACGCACGAGGGTGCGTTGAGGCGAGACGGACAGGGCGAACAAGGCATGTCGCTCGATCCAGCACGCGGGGCGGAAGCTGTGGACAGCCACGCGCTGAACCACGAGATCCATCATCGACAGGATTCGGTCGCGAGATCCGCGACCGAGCAGGGAAAGGAGACGCCATGAGCGCTCAGGACAAGATCAAGGCGGCAGCGGAGAAGGTCGCAGGCAAGGTCGAGGAGACGGTCGGGACCGTCACCGGTGACGACGGGCTCGTCGCCGAGGGTAAGGCAAAGCAGGCGCAGGGCAGCATCAGGAAGACCGCGGAGGACGTCAAGGACGTGTTCAAGAAGTAGCGGACTCAGACGCATCCATCTCACATCGAAAGGACAAGCACCAATGAGCTTCTTCGGATTCCTTCTCCTAGGCCTGATCGCCGGCGCGATCGCCAAACTCCTGATCCCCGGCAAGCAGGCGGGAGGGTGGTTCGTCACACTGCTGCTCGGTGTCGTGGGCGCGATGCTCGGAGGTTGGCTGGGCGGCCTGCTCTTCAACGTCAGCCTGGAGTCGTTCTTCTCGCTCGGGACGTGGGTTCTCGCCATCGGCGGTTCGCTGATCGTGTTGCTCATCTACGGATCGATCGCGGGTCGACGCGCGAAGGCGTGAGGAAGCAGACAGAACTCGGCGGCATCGGATGCGCGCTGCGCAATGCTGGGGTCGGGGCATCGGCGACGATGCCCCGACCCGACCGAGGGTACCGGGGCGAAAGGGTGGGGGATGGACGTCAGACGTTCGAGCAATGCGCTTGAGCGCGCGGACGATGCGATCGTCGCCGGGCGGGCGATGGACGGAGATGTCGCGGCGTTCGCTGTGCTGGTGCGGAGGTACACGCCGATGATGCGGGCCTACACGCACCGGATGCTGAACGCATCCGCCGACGTCGACGACATCGTGCAGGAGGCGTTCGTGACCGCATGGCAACGCCTGCCGGAGCTCGACGACCCGGCGAAGGTGAAGAGCTGGCTGATGCGGATCGTCAGCCGAAGGGCGGTCGACCGGTTGCGGGCGACGCGCCCGGCGGTGGACATCGACGACCTTGAACAGCCGGCTCCCTCGCATGCCTCACCGTCACGGGTCGCCGAGGCGAAAGCCGAGGTCCAAGCGCTCGGTGCGGCACTGAACGAACTGCCCGAAGGGCAGCGCGAGTGCTGGGTGCTGCGCGAGATCGGCGGATACTCCTACGACGAGATCGCCGAGGAGCTCGACATTCCCGTGAGTACGGCGCGCGGACTTCTCGCTCGCGCCAGGAAGTACATCATCGTGCGGATGGAGGAGTGGCGATGACCGACGAACGAGACGCACCTGAGCTGCGCCGGCTCGGGCTCGAACCTGCTGACCTCGACGGGCACACGATCGAGCAGCTCACGGACTACCTCGATGCGGGGCGGGTGCCGGCCGATCCCACGATCGACGACTCGGCCGGATGCCGGCTCGCGTTGGACGCCCTCGAGCGGCTGCACGCCGTCACCGGTCGGCTGATGGCCGACGACGAGGCCGCCGAAGCAGAGGCGGACGAGAGCTGGGTGGATCGCGTCCTCAGCGGCATCGTCCTGGACGCGCGATCCGGACGCCGCGTCCCGATCGCATCCTCATCCCCGACCGCCGACCTCGGGATCACGGAGGGGGCTGTCCGCGGCCTCGTCCGGGCCGCGGAGAACAGCATCCCCGGAGTTCTCGTCGGGCGTTGCCGGCTCGACGGCGACATCGAACAGCCGGGGGCGCCGGTGCGCGTGCTTCTCGATGCCAGCGTTCCCTACGGAGATCCCATCTCTGACGTGGTCCAGCGGCTGCGCGCGGAGGTGGGCGTGCGGCTTCGTGCCCACACGGAGCTGAACGTGACCGGCATCGACATCGTGATCCGTGATGTCAGGGATCCGTCGTCGTGGAGTGAGGAGGACCGCGGATGACAGAACTACAGCAACCGTCTCTCGCGGCGCAGATCGAGTCCGCGCTGCGATCGGCGCCGGGCGTGCGGAGCGTCTATCGGTCCGGATCATTGGTGTCGAACTTGATCGGCCGCGGCGCGGCCGCTCTCGGTCTGGGCGACGGCGATGAACCTCTCGTCGCCGTGATGCGCGATGGCGAGAGCGCCAGCGTGGAGGCATCGATCGCTGTCGACGGCGCCCAGAGCACAACCGAGACGGTGCGATCGGCGCAGATCGTGGTCGAGCGTGTGCTCGGCGCAGCCGGTGTGGAGACGTCAGAGATCCGGCTCACCGTCGTGCATGTGCAGGAGCCCTGACCGCCGCGGTGCGACAGATGGGCGCTCAGGCTGCGGCTCTCGTCGTCGGCGGATGTTCGCCGGCGTCGCGAGGGTCGAACTCGGCGCCGCCGATCATGAAGATGCCACGCTGAGGCATCCAGAATCCGCCGAGCCTGGTCTGCTCGGCGAGCGGGGCGACCGGGCCCAGACTCTCACCGTGCAGTGAGGCGAGTGAGGACTCGACCACCCACATCCGGTCGAGTCTCGCTCGGAAGCGCTGCCGGTTCGGGGTGTCGCCGGTCATGCCGATCCGTCCCGCTCCGAGCGCGGGTCCGGCCATGCCGCCGAGCATCGAGAGAAAGCGCTCGCTCTGCCAGGCGGCATGGGGGAGCCCGCCCGCCATGGCTGACATCATCCGCGACATCGGAGTGGTGGTGAGGACGACGTCCCAGCGCAGATCGATGTCGTCGTCGATGCGCACGGAGAACCGGCGATCGTCGCTCCATTCGACGGCGATGTCGTGCACCGAGGTCGCCTCCAGCGCGCTGCCGAAGTAGCGAGGGCACGAGAGGCTCGCGTCGATGGTCGTGTAGATGCGCCAGGCGCCGTCGGGGGTGCGCGACCACACAGAGGTGTACCCGGGCCCCACCGAGGTCACGGGGAACCGGCGTAGCCCCAGCACCTGGCCGGAGGCGAACGGCAGGCTCATCAGGGCGTAGCCCAGGAACCGCTCCGTCGGGCCCGGCGGGAGTCCCGCCAGAGCTTCGACGTCGGCCGCGAGATCGCGTGCACTGGGCATGATGCCTCCGGTGCTGACGCTACTCCCGCGGCCGACCTCGTGGGGGTCGATCTCTCACGACGGCCCGGGCCGACCGCCTCAGGCGGCGGCGCGCAGACCCTCGACGAGCGGAGTGGTCGGGCGGCCGATCAGGCGCGAGAGGGTGCCGTCGGTGTCGGCCAGTGCGCCGTTGCGGATGCCGGCATCCAAGGCCGACACGAAGCCCACGGTGCCCTCGTCGAGACCGAAGCCGCGAAGGGCCGCGACCTGCTCGTCGAAGCTCAGCGGCGCGTAGGTCACCTCGCGACCCGAGATCTCCGAGAACGCTGCGGCCAGATCGCCGTAGTTCCACGCGACGTCGCCGCCGAGCTCGTAGACCTTGCCGATGTGCCCGTCTTCGAGCAGGACCACGGCCACAGCTTCCGCATAGTCCTTGCGGCTCGCCGAGGCGACCCGTCCGTCTCCCGCGCCCGACGACAGCACGCCGGTCTCGGCGGCCGTGGCGAGGTCTCCCAGGTAGTTCTCGGTGTACCAGTTGTTGCGCAGGATCACGGCGGGCAGTCCGGCCGCGGCGATCGCCTCTTCCGTTGCCTTGTGCTCGGGGGCCAGCACGAGGTCGCTCGTCGTCGCCTTCGGCGCGCTGGTGTACACGAACTTCGACACGCCTGCCGCCGCGGCGGCATCGATGACGGCCTGGTGCTGCGGCACGCGCTGTCCGACCTCCGAGCCCGACACGAGGACGACGGAGTCGACGCCCTGGAGCGCGGCGGTGATCGACGCCGGGTCGGTGTAGTCGAGGTGCACGGCCCGCACGCCGAGGTCGGCGGCCTTCGACACGTCGCGGGCGCCGGCGACGATCTGGTCCGCTGACGCGCCGCGCTCGAGCAGGCTCGCGACGATGAGGCGGCCGAGCTGGCCGGTGGCGCCGGTGACGAGGATGGTCATGGGGTGTCCTTTCGTAGGTGACCTCTGCGACAACCTCCTGACCCCTCGGGAACATTCCAGCCGGAGGGTACCCACTTTGAAGTAAGGTACCTACATGACGGTGAGTTTTGCAGAGATCAAGGCCTCGATGCCGATGGTGTTCGAGTCCGGATGCTCGACCCGGGTCATCCTCGACCACATCATGAGCAAGTGGGGAGTGCTCGTCCTCGCGGCTCTCTCCGACGGCACCAGGCGATGGGGCGAGCTGCGCCGTGAGGTCGATGGCATCAGCGAGAAGATGCTCGCGACGACGCTGCGCACCCTGGTCGATGACGGCATCGTGCACCGCGAGTCGTTCCCGACCGTTCCGCCGCACGTCGAATACAGCCTCACTCCGCTCGGACGCGATCTGATGGAACGGATGCTGCCGCTGATCGGCTGGGTCGCCGACCACGCCGACGCGATGGTCGTCAGGTCCTGATCATCTGCGGAATCCATCGTCATTCGCTCGTAACAGATATGTAATCCGTTGTTGTCTCCGGCCTCTTGACGCGAGAAACGTGGTCGGCATACTGTTCTGTTCATGTCAACGACGCCAATTCACCTTGAACGACCCGACGGCAAGGGGCTGGCAACTGGAACACTGGGGCTCTGGGGATCGACCGTCATCGGATTGGCGTCCACCGCACCCGTGTACTCGCTGGTCGCATCCCTCGGCTGGGTGGTCATCGCGGTCGGGGCGCAGGCGCCGATCGCGTTCGTCCTCGCCTTCGTGCCGATGCTCCTGATCGCCTTCGCCTATCGCGAACTCAACAATGCGGTGCCTGACTGCGGCACCACCTTCACCTGGGGCACCAAAGCCTTCGGTCCGTGGGTCGGCTGGATGGGTGGCTGGGGAGTCGCCGTCGCCGGCATGGTCGTCCTGGCCAACCTCGCGCAGATCGCCTCGGTGTACTTCTGGTCGCTGATCGGGCAGGATCTCGAGAACAACGACTGGCGCGTCATCCTCGTCGCCGTCGTCTTCATCGCCGCGATGACCTGGGTGAGCTGGCGCGGCGTCGAGATCGGCGAGCGCATCCAGAACGTCCTGCTCGGCATCCAGTACCTCGCCCTGGTCGTGTTCATCGTGGCGGTGTTCTGGCAGATCGCGAGCGGCAACGCCCCGAACTCCATCGAGTTCTCGTGGGAGTGGATGAACCCGTTCGCCTTCACCTCGTGGTCGGGGTTCACCGAGGCGATCCTGCTGGCTCTGTTCATCTACTGGGGCTGGGACACCTGTCTCGCGCTGAACGAGGAGACCAAGGACCCCAAGCGCATTCCGGGTCGTGCGGCGCTGCTGACCTGCGTCATCCTGCTGTTCACGTATGTCGCAGTGACGATCGCGGCGATGATGTACGCCGGTCTCGGCGAGACCGGAACGGGCCTCGGCAACGAAGAGCACGCGGACGACTTCTTCCTCGCCATCAAAGACGGGCTGCTCGGCCCGTTCGGCTGGGTACTCGTGGTCGCCGTCATCATCTCTGCGGTCTCGTCGACGCAGACCACGATCCTGCCGACTGCGCGCGGCACGCTCGCCATGGGCGTCTACCGCGCGCTCCCGGCGAAGTTCAAAGACGTGCACCCCGTGTACAAGACGCCGTCGTTCTCCACCATCGTGATGGGCGTCGTCGCGGTCGCGTACTACGTCGGCATGACCTTGATCAGCGACAACATCCTGCAGGACTCGATCCTGTCGCTGGGCCTGGCCATCGCCTTCTACTACTCCATCACCGGTTTCGCCTGCGTCTGGTACTTCCGCAAGGACCTCGCGAAGTCGGCTCGCGACCTGTTCTTCAAGGGCATCTTCCCGCTGCTGGGCGGGCTCATGCTCGCGGGGGCCTTCGTGCAGTCGGCGATCGACATGTGGGACGTCGACTACGGCTACACCGTGCTGTTCGGCATCGGCGGCACGTTCGTCGTGGGGATCGGATCGCTCGCCGTCGGCCTGGTGCTGATGTTCCTCTGGTACCTTTTCCCGCGGTCGAAGCGGTTCTTCGCCGGGGAGAGCCTGAACATGGACACGGAGGTCATGGTGCCCGAAGACGTATCCGAATTCCCCCGTTCGATCGACGGTGGCATCTGATGGCGATAGCCACTGCCGATCTGTACGACGAACTCGAAGAGAGCCTCCAGTCGCTGCCGCTGCAATTGCGTTCATTCGGGCTGCGCCGGGCCTTCGACGGGAAGATCCGCACCGTGCGCTGCCACGAGGACAACGCACTGTTGAAGTCGGTGCTGTCGACACCGGGGGAGGGCGCCGTGCTGGTCGTCGACGGGGGAGGCTCGTTGAACCGTGCGCTCATGGGCGACATGATCGCCGCCCTCGCGGTCGAGAACGGCTGGGCCGGCGTGGTCATCAACGGGGCGATCCGCGACAGCGTCGCGATCGACGGGCTCGATCTCGGCGTGAAAGCGCTGGGGACCAACCCGCGCAAGAGCACGAAGCTCGCCACGGGGGAGGCCGACGTCACGGTGTCGTTTGGCGGAGTCGACTTCGCGGTGGGCGCCCACCTGTACAGCGATGAGGACGGCATCCTGGTCGAGCGACTGTCCTAGTCTTGATGCGTGCGCATCCGGCTCGACATCGCTTATGACGGCACCCATTTCCGCGGATGGGCGAAGCAGCCGGGGCTGCGCACCGTGCAGGGGACGCTCGAAGAGGCGCTCGCCCGCATCGTCGGTTCTGATGTGCAGCTCGTGGTGGCGGGGAGAACGGATGCCGGCGTGCACGCTGCGGGCCAGGTCGCTCATGTCGATCTCGACGAGGAGCAGTGGGGTCGTGTCGAGGCGCGGCACGGTCGCGCCGCTCACGATCCGGCAGGCTCCCTCGCCGGTCGCATGCGCGGGGTGCTCGGCGCATACCAGGACGCGACGGTCGCCCGCACATCGATCGCTCCCGAAGGGTTCGACGCCCGCTTCTCGGCCGTGTGGCGTAGGTATCGCTATCGGCTCGCCGACGATGTCGCAGGCTACGACCCGCTGCGACGCGCGAACACGACGACGCATCGCGGCGCTCTGGACGTCGCGAGGATGGATGCCGCCGCGCAGACGCTCATCGGACTCCACGACTTCGCCGCCTACTGCAAGCCCCGTGAAGAGGCAACGACCATCCGCACTCTTCTCGAGTACCGCTGGGAGCGCGACGCCGAGGGGATCCTCGTCGCGGAGCTCAAGGCCGACGCCTTCTGCCACAGCATGGTGCGCGCTCTCGTCGGCGCCTGCGTCGCGGTCGGCGAGGGGCGGCTCGATGTCGCCGATGTCGTGACGCTGCGCGATGCGCTCACGAGGACGAGCGAGTTCAAGGTGCTCGCCGCGCGAGGGCTCACCCTCACCGAGGTGGGGTATCCGGCCGACGAACTGCTCTCGGCGCGGGCTGAGCAGACTCGCGCGCGGCGGTCGATCGACGGCTGATGGGCGCGTCCTTCGTCGAAGTGTCCTCGCCAGGTTGGGCGTTCTGGCGCGCGCTCGCCGATGCGTGCACCGGCGCCAGCGCGGGTGCCCTGTACGCCTTTCTCGGCATCCTGATCGCGGGCATCGTGGGGGAAGAGGCGCTCTGGTCTCTCTATGCGGGACTCGACCTCGACCCGATCTTCCGGGCCGGCATGGGCGTGTTCCTCGTGGTCGCGGCGGTGCTCGGCGTCGGCGTGCCGCTGGTCTTCGTCGCCGAGAGGATCGCGGCGCTGCGCGCCGTGGAACGGCTGCCGAGCGATGCCGTCCCGCCGAGTCAGTTCCGACTCAAGTTGACGACGTCGCCGTTCGCGCTCATGAAGACGACAGGGACGGTGATCTTCTGGTGCGTTGCGGGGGTGGGTGCGTTCTTCGCGCTCGCCGCAGCCTTCGACGAAGACCTGCGCGGTGACGTCGAGACCTGGATCGCGATCGGCGGCTGTGCGGCGCTCGCGCTGGTCGCCTATGCACTGCGTGTGGCCGGCCGACGCGGAGTCGACCGCGCTCACGATCGCGTCGCCGCGATGCGGTCGGGCTGGCAGAGAGACGTTTCGCTGGCCGATCGATCCGATCGGATGCGGCGCGAGGCGGCGCCCGAGGTGCTGGTGCCACGGTGGCTGACCTCTCCGAGCGCGAAACTGATGAACCGCCTGGCTATGGTCTTGCTCAGTGCGACGCTTGCTTCTCTGGGTGCCTTCATGCTGTCTGTGTTCCTGCGCCAGCAGTGCCGAAACTGCGAACCCGTGTACTGGAGCGATCCGGTGGAGACCGGGATCGACGTGCTGAGCCTGGCCAGCGGCATCGCGATCCTGGCGTGCGCGACCGTCGGGGCCGTCGCGTGGATGGGCAGCATCGCAGTGCAGTTCGTGCGCGAGATCGCGCTGTCCCGATGGGTGAGCGACAGGGTGCCGCGGCGGATCGATGTCTCGTGCGTCGCTCCTCTGCTCGCCGAACGGCGTGCCGCGGTGCGCGCCGGGCGCGGGCTCTGCGGCACGGGAACGATCGTGTTGATATTCGGGTGGGGTGTGCTCTGGGCGGATGCCGAGATCGTCGACGGCCGGGCGCTTCTCGGGATCGGCGGAGTGCTGCTGCTCATCGGCTTCTTGGTCGCATGGACGGACGCTCCGCGCAGCAGACGGGAGCGCCAGGCGATCCGCGACGTGCTGGCGCCCGGTGACGTCGCTCGGGCGGGGGACAGGGCGAAGCGCCCGGAGGGGAAGATCCATCGGCGCAGGCGGCGGTCTTAGCCCGCTGCTGCCGGAGATCCGGGGCTCCTGGGCGGGAGCGCCTCGGGCATGACCTGCGCCCGAAGGTTCGTCGCGGTCGCTCTCCCCACAAGAGCGACCCCGACGTGATCCGCGACGCGACCCCAGTCGTTACGGCGGTGCGATTCGCCATAGGGGGAGGCATCGGCGATCCGTATGCTGACTCTAACGAGTGCGTGTTCACGGAGCGGGAGGGAGAACTGTGATGGGCGGTTCGTCTGCTTTCGCGGCCGCGCTGCGGATGGCGATCTCGGAGCGCGGCGTCAGTCTCTCCCGGCTGCACAGCCAGCTCAAGGAAGACGGCAACCCCGTGTCGATGGCGACTCTGAGCTACTGGCGCTCGGGCGACCGGCATCCCGAGGGAGCGCACTCGCTCAGCGTCGTCGAGGGTATCGAGGATCGCCTCGGACTCGACCGGGGGCATCTGACGAGCCAGCTCGGTCCTTCGTCGCGGCTCGGGACCGTCGCGCCGCCGCGGCTGCCTTTCGACGAGGAGCGCGTGCAGCGCGAGGCCGACGAGACGCTGGCCGCGCTGAGGGCTGCTCCGCAGGACGCGCTGCGAGATCTGTCGACGCAGATGACCGTGCACGTCGGGATCGGCGGCACGGTCGAACGCGTCGTGACGAGGGCGCTCGTGCAGTCGACAAAAGGGGTGCTGAGCGAGGTGCCTCTGATCGATGCTGCGCCCGTCGAGACGGACGAGATGCCGGTGATCTCCGAGGTCAAGGGCGGGCGGCTCGATCGCGAGTACCTGCATCCGGGCAGACTTCTCTCGGGGGTCGTGATCGCGCTCGATGAGCCGATCTCGACCGGCGGAACGGCGCTGTTCGAGTTCACCGAGACCTTCCCCCGGGGCTATCCACGGAAACAGTCCGCATGGCACGGGACCGCCCGCGCCGCGCGGGAATCGCTGATCTGGGTGCATTTCCATCCCGACGCGCTCCCGGCGTGGTGCGAGTCGTACGCCGAGACCGAAGAGGACTACGTCTCGACGATGCTGTCGGTGAAGAGCGGAGCGGTCCACCTCGCCAGACACGGATTCGGCCCTGGCGTGCTCGGCATCCGCTGGGGATATGACGAATGATTCCACGCCGTCGCACAGCATCCGCGAGTAGCGTGAAACCGTCATGAAGGTCATCTCCTACAACCTGCAGAAGCACCGCGCGGCCGGAGAGCTCGTCGAACTGGTCCGCGCGCACGACCCCGATCTCCTGTGCCTGCAGGAGTGCGACGTGGCGGGGCTCCCCGAGCAGATCGGCGACCTCGCTCTCGCCGAGGCCACGCAGGGCAATCGACTCGGACTGGCGCTGTACTACCGTGCGAGCACCTACCGGGTGCTCGCAGTCAAGGCCATCGAACTGAAGAAGTCGCTTCACGATCGCATCGCGAAACCGGCGCATGAGCGCGTCCTCGGAGCCCGACTGCACGACATCGACGAGGGGCGCGAACTCATCGTGGCCTCTTTCCACGCCGCCCCGCTCACCGCACTGAACTCACTGCGTCGGCACCAGATCCGCGCCGCGCTCACACAGCTGTCGGCGCTCGGGCCAGGACTGCCCCAGCTCATGGTGGGGGACTACAACTATCCGGTCTTCAAGGAGAACCTCGGCCACGCGATCAGGGAGCACGGGTACGCGCTCACCCTCAGCGACGATCACACCTACACGCGGTATCGGGTCTTCCGCGGACACTACGACTTCGCGACGTCGACCGGGTTCGAGATCGAGCGGGTGACCACTCTTCCGCAGGGATCGAGTGATCACCGGCCGATCCTCGTCACGGCCAGGTTCGACTGACCCGGTCAGCTGCCGTACGGACGTCGGGCGGCGCCTTCGTCATGCGGCGCCTACACGGAACGCCGCGCGGTGCGCGGCGGGGCTCACGCCCAGACGCTGCCGGAAGTGCAGTCGCAGCGACACCGCGCTGCCGAAACCCGCGAGTTCTGCGATGCGCTCGACCGACGCGTCGGAGCTCTCGAGCATCGCGCGAGCGGCCTCGACCCGCTGGTCCAGCAGCCACTGCTGCGGACTGGTCCCGGTGCGCTCGCGGAACCGTCGAGTGAAGGTGCGGCGCGACAGATGAACCGATCCCGCCCAGTCGTCGACGTCGAAGGAGCCCGCGAGGTCGGCGCGGGCCCAGAGCATCGCACGCCCGATCGGATCGTCAGCGGATGCGGCGACCACCGGCGCCGGGATGTACTGCGCCTGTGAGCCGGTGCGATGCGGAGCGAGCACGAGCGCGCGGGCGAGTGCCGCGGCGGCGACGCTGCCGTGATCGGAGCGGACGATGTGCAGGCAGCAGTCGAGTGCGGCCGCCGCTCCGGCGGACGTGATCACATCGCCGAGGTCGGTCCACAGCACGTCGTCGCGCACACCGACCTGCGGCTGCTCGGATGCCAGTCGCGATGCGGCGGCCCAGTGGGTGGAGACCTCGCGTCCGTCAGCCACTCCGGATGCCGAGACGACGAACGTTCCGAGACACAGGCCGACGATCCGGGCACCGCGGGCGTGCGCGGTGCGAACCGCGTCGAGCAGCGGTTCGGAGGGCGTCATGCCGTTCCGCCAGCTCGGGATCACGACGAGGTCCGCGGTCGTCATCGCGTCGAGCCCGGCATCCACCTGAATCGAGTAGCCGGCGCCGGTGGGCATCGAACCCGGATGCTCGGCGCACACCGTGACGTCGTAGAGCCCGTCGACGCTGTCGAGTCCCGCCCCGCCGAACACGAGCGTCGGCACCGACAGGTGGAAGGGGCTGATGTGCGGGAAGGCCAGAACGGCGACCCTCCCGCCAGGGTGCGAACGACTCATGGCCTGATCTTATCGAATAGATGCCTTCAGGCCACTGGATCGTGAACGACGGATGCCGAAGACTGAAGCCATGACACGCATCTCCGCACTTCTCGTCGGCGGCCCGACGCTCCACTTCACGTACGCCGGACTGTCGATCCTCACCGACCCCACCTTCGACGAGCCCGGCGTCTACCCCGGCGGCGCGACGCTCTACAAGCTGGCCGGACCGGCCGTCCCCGCATCCGCACTAGGAGAGATCGACGTCGTCCTCCTGTCGCACGAACAGCATGCCGACAACCTCGACGACTCCGGTCGTGCGCTGCTCGCCGTCGTGCCGCAGGTGCTGACGACGATCGATTCCGCCGAGAGGATCGCACATGCGACCGGACTCGTGCCGTGGCAGCGGCATCGAGTCGGAGATGCGGTCATCACCGCCGTCCCCGCGTTGCACGGCCCGGAGGGTGCCGAGGCGCTGAGCGGCGACGTGACGGGGTTCGTCCTCGAAGCCGACGCGCATCCGACCGTGTACGTCTCGGGAGACAACGCCTCGGTCGACCTGGTCCGCGAGATCGCCGATCGGTTCCCCGACATCGACATCGCGGTGCTGTTCGCGGGTGCGGCCAACGTCGGACGCTTCGGTGACAGCGACCTGACCCTCAACGCGCGCACGGCGCTCGAGGCTGCAGAGGTGCTGGGGGATGCCGTCATCGTCCCGGTTCACGCCGAAGGGTGGTTCCACTTCTCGGAGACGCGCGAGCGCCTGATCGGCATGTTCGCGCACGCCGATCGTGCGGATCGCCTGCAGGTGCTCGAGCCCGGGGAGCGAGCGGACATCGGCTGAGTCCCGCCCGGGGCGGATGCCGCAGAGAGCGTCCGCCCCGATTCGCAAAACCCTGCTCCCATGGCGTAAGCTGTCACTTTGGTACTCGACTGCCGAGTGCCGCGAACGTGAGCCCTCCACTGGCGTGTTCCCCGAAGTCCTGTCCGCAGGCCACAGGGAACCACCCCGGAGTGGGATTCACGAACTTCTCCGTTCGAACAAGAAAGCAGCACTATCGTGACGCGCACTTACACCCCGAAGGCCGGCGAGGTCCAGCGTGACTGGGTCGTCATCGACGCAACCGACGTCGTTCTCGGCCGTCTCGCTTCGCACGCCGCCGCGCTCCTGCGTGGCAAGCACAAGCCGACCTTCGCCAACCACATCGACTCGGGTGACTTCGTCATCATCGTGAACGCCGACAAGGTCGCGCTCACCGGTCAGAAGCTCCAGAAGAAGCTGGCCTACCGCCACTCGGGTTACCCGGGCGGTCTGAAGTCGGTCACCTACGCCGAGCTCCTCGAGAAGAACCCGGTCCGCGCTGTGGAGAAGGCCATCCGTGGCATGCTCCCCAAGAACAGCATCGGCCGCCAGCAGCTGACGAAGCTCAAGGTGTACGTCGGTGCCGAGCACCCGCACGCCGCTCAGCAGCCGCAGACGTACACCCTCGACCAGGTCGCCCAGTAAGCGCCGGACCTAAAGGACTTAAGGACATACTCGTGGCTGACATCCAGGACACCACCGAAACCCCCCAGAACTTCTCGACGTCGACTCCCGAGACCGAAGCAGTCGAGGTGGCTCCCCGCCCCGTGCTCAGCGTCCCGGGCGCCGCTGTGGGCCGTCGCAAGCAGGCCATCGCCCGCGTGCGTCTGATCCCCGGCTCGGGCACCATCACGGTCAACGGCCGCACGCTCGAGGACTACTTCCCGAACAAGCTGCACCAGCAGCTGATCAACGACCCGTTCACGGTGCTCAACCTCGCCGGCGGCTACGACGTCATCGCGCGTATCTCCGGTGGCGGCCCCTCGGGTCAGGCCGGCGCACTGCGTCTCGGCATCGCTCGCGCGCTGAACGAGATCGACGCGGAGAACAACCGTCCGACCCTGAAGAAGGCCGGCTTCCTGTCGCGCGACGCTCGCGTCAAGGAGCGCAAGAAGGCCGGTCTCAAGAAGGCCCGTAAGGCGCCTCAGTACTCGAAGCGCTAAGGTCTCACCGACCGATGCCGATCTTTGGCACGGACGGCGTGCGAGGGCTTGCCAATGGCACCCTCACCGCCGATCTGGCGCTCACCCTGGCCCAGGCGACTGCTGTCGTCCTGGGCCAGGGCCGTACTGCGGAGGCTCGCAAAGCCGCTGGCAAGCGACTCACCGCAGTCGTGGCACGAGACCCTCGCGTCTCCGGCCACTTCCTCGAAGCAGCCGTCGCGGCGGGACTCGCCTCCTCCGGTGTGGACGTGCTCGAAGCCGGCGTCATCCCGACGCCGGCGCTCGCCTTCCTCATCGCCGATCGTGATGCCGACTTCGGTGTCATGATCTCCGCATCGCACAACGCTGCTCCCGACAACGGCATCAAGATCTTCGCCCGCGGCGGAGTCAAGCTGCCCGACGTCGTCGAAGAGCGCATCGAGGCCGCGATGGCCGGCGAGAAGCTCCGCCCGACCGGCGCCAGCGTGGGCCGGATCATCCGCTTCGCCGACGCCGAAGACCGCTACGTCGTGCATCTGCTCGGCTCGATTCCGCATCCGCTCGACGGCATCAAGGTCGTCCTCGACTGCGCGAACGGCGCGGCGTCCGGTGTCTCTCCCGAGACGTTCAAGGACGCGGGAGCCGACGTCACCGTGATCGGCGCCGATCCCGACGGCTGGAACATCAACGACGGCGTCGGCTCGACCCATCTCGACAAGCTGGCCGAAGCGGTCGTGCGCCTCGGCGCGGACATCGGCATCGCCCACGACGGCGACGCCGACCGCTGCCTGGCAGTCGACGCAGAGGGCAAGATCATCGACGGCGATCAGATCATGGCGATCCTCGCCGTGTCGATGAAGGAGCGCGGTCACCTGACCGACGACACCCTCGTCGCCACCGTCATGAGCAACCTCGGCCTGCATGTCGCGATGCGCGAGCACGGCATCACTGTTCGGCAGACCGCTGTCGGCGACCGCTACGTGCTCGAAGACATGAATGCCGGCGGCTACGCGCTCGGCGGCGAGCAGTCGGGTCACGTGATCATGAGCGAGTTCGCCACCACCGGCGACGGTCTGCTGACCGGCCTGCACCTGGTGAGCGAGATGGCGCGGCAGAAGAAGACCGCCGCCGAGCTCGCGAGCGTCATGACGGTCTACCCTCAGGTGCTGATCAACGTCCGCGGTGTCGACAGAGACGCGCTCGAAGGCGACGAGGTCGTGCAGTCCGCGGTGCGCGAGGTGGAGGCCGAACTGGGCGACACCGGACGCGTGCTGCTCCGCAAGTCGGGCACCGAACCCCTGGTGCGGGTCATGGTCGAAGCGGCGGATGCCGAGTCGGTGCAGACCTATGCCACTCGTCTGGCCGACGTCGTGCGCGAGCGCCTGGCGCTCTGAGAGATCGTTCGAAGCGGGCGGATGCTGTCACGGCATCCGCCCGCTTTCTCGGTTCCGGATACGGGAGGATGTCGACATGACTCGCACCGCACTCGTCCTGGCCGGCGGAGGATCTACCGGCAACGCGTGGATGATCGGCCTGACGGCGGGACTGCTCGACGGGGGTCTCGTCGTGGCAGACGCCGACCTGCTGATCGGCACGTCCGCCGGAGCGACGACAGCCGCGCAACTCGCTTCGATGCGGCCCGCTGAACTGTTCGAGGCGTCGCTGGCCCCGGTTCCCGCGCGGGTCGGACCCGTGCATACCCAGGCCGCAGCCGACAACATGGCCCGAACAGCGGCGATCATCGCCGAAGCGACGGATGCCGGCGACATGCGCCGTCGGATGGGCGCCGCGGCGGTCGCTCTCGACCCCGACGGGGAGAAGTCCGCGCACTGGCGCGGCATCGTCGCACGCCGGCTGCCAGACGCAGCGTGGCCGGAGCGCCGGCTGCAGATCGCGGCGGTGGATGCACGCAGCGGCGAGCCGGTCGTCTTCGATCGCGACAGCGGCGTGGATCTCGTCGACGCCGTCGCCGCGAGCTGCTCGAGCGGCTTCGCCTACGCGATCGGCGACGAACGGTACATCGACGGCGGATACCGGCGCAACGAGAACGCCGATCTGGCTGCCGGGGCCGACCGGGTGCTGGTGCTGTCGCCGTTCGGCGGGCGCACCCGGCATCCGCTCTCGTGGGGCACCGATCTTGCGGCCCAGGTGGCCGAGCTGCGGGCCGCCGGCAGCAGGATCGAGACGGTCTTCCCGGGTGAGGGGATCGAGCGGATGCTGGGCGCCACCGCCATGGACCTCTCGTTGCGCGCAGAGGCGGCCCGAGCCGGGTTCGATCAGGGACGCGTACTGGCGGAGTCGCTCGCGGAGTGGTGGCGCTGAGCGTTCGGCAGCCGGGTCAGGCCCGACCGCTCCAGCTGAGCTGCTCTGTGTAGCGCAGCAGCACACCCTCGCGCAGCGCCCACGGCGACACCTCGAGTTCGTCGATCTTCAGCATCGTCATGGCGGTGTGCAGCGAGACGGCCGCCGCGACGATCTGCAGCGCCCGGTCGGCGGTGATTCCGGGCAGCTCCTGACGAGCGGATGCCGGAATCCGCGCGAGCCGCGGAATCCACGACCCGAGCGACGAGCGCGACAACACGGTGCGGTCGAAGCCGAGACCCGTCACCTCGCGGCCGGCGAGGTTCGCGAGCGAGCGGATCGCCTTCGACGACCCGATGACGTGGTCGGGGCGGGGGAGGGCCATGATCCTCTCGGCCACGGGAGCGAGCACCGTCTCGGCATGCGCGCGGAGCTGAGCTGCGGCATCCTCGCCGGGCGGGTCGTCCGGCATGAACTGCACCGTCATGCGTCCGGCACCCAGAGGCACGGATGCCGCGACCTCGGGCACCTCGTCGGCTCCCGCCGCGAACTCGAACGAGCCGCCGCCGATGTCGAAGAGCAGGATGCGGCCGGCATCCCATCCGAACCACCGCCGCACCGCGAGGAACGTCAACTCGGCCTCCTGCTCGCCGGTCAGCACTTGCAGCGGCTGGCCGAGCGCCGCCTCGATGCGGGCGATCACGTCGTCGCCGTTGAGGGCTTCGCGCACCGCGCTCGTCGCCGTGGCGAGCAGGGTGTCCACGCGCTCGGCCTCCGCCATCGATCGTGCGCGGGCGACCGCTGCGACCAGCGCCTGCACGCCTTCTTCGCTGATGGCGCCTTCCGGCGTGAGGTAGCGCATGATCCGCACGACCGTGCGATCGCTAGTCGTCGCCAGAGGACGGCCTCCCGGGCGGGCATCCGCGGCCAGGAGGTGGACGGTGTTCGAGCCGATGTCGAGAATTCCCAGACGCACGGGAAAGAGACTACCTGCGCCGCGGATACCATTGAGTCGTGACGACTGTCGACCCCACGCTCCCGCTGTCTCCCTATCGGGAGATCGGTCGGGCGGAATGGGCACGGCTCGCAGCAGGGCTGGACCAACCGCTCACCGAGACCGAGGTCGTCGAGCTCCGTGGCATCGGAGACCGGCTCGATCTCACCGAGGTGCGCGAGGTGTATCTGCCGCTGAGTCGCCTGCTCTCGCTGTACGCCACCTCGACCAAGAGACTCGGGGCCGCCACATCGTCATTCCTGCAGGAGGACGATTCGACCACTCCCTTCGTCGTCGGCGTCGCCGGGTCTGTGGCCGTGGGCAAATCGACCATCGCTCGTCTGCTGCGCGAGCTGATGAGCCGCTGGCCCGGCACGCCTCGCGTCGAGCTCGTCACCACCGACGGCTTCCTGTACCCGAACGCCGAGCTCGAGCGCCGCGGCCTCATGGAGCGCAAGGGCTTTCCGGAATCGTACGACCGACGATCGCTCATCCAGTTCCTCACCGAGGTGAAGAGCGGTGCGCCCGAGGTGCGAGCGCCCTTCTATTCGCACATGCGCTACGACATCGTGCCCGACGCGCACGTCGTCGTGCGGCGGCCCGACGTCGTGATCGTCGAAGGGCTCAACGTGCTGCAGCCGCCGGCGGCGCCGAACGACGTGGCAGTGAGCGACCTCTTCGACTTCTCGATCTTCGTCGACGCCGACACCGCGCACATCGAGAAGTGGTACGTCGATCGCTTCCTCGCGCTGCGGCAGGGCGCGTTCTCGAACCCCACGTCGTACTTCAACGTGTTCGCGCACCTGACGGATGCCGAGGCCATCACGACGGCGCTGGGCTACTGGAACGAGATCAACATGCCGAACCTCGTCGAGAACGTGATGCCGACGAAGCACCGCGCGCGCCTCGTGCTCAACAAGGG
Organism: Microbacterium natoriense; assembly: GCF_030816295.1. Lineage (NCBI taxonomy): Bacteria > Bacillati > Actinomycetota > Actinomycetes > Micrococcales > Microbacteriaceae > Microbacterium > Microbacterium natoriense. The sequence continues at coordinate 1,681,848 of NZ_JAUSXV010000001.1, forward strand.
CGCCGACCACGCTGTTGAGAGCGTGCTGCTGCGCAAGCTCTGACACGCGACGGATTAATGCGCGGCGCGCGTTGCTCTGTCGGCGGTCGATGTTGAGCGGGCGATGGTCGTTGAGTGGGCGAAGCGAGACGAAACACAGAGTCGAAATGCACTGGGGGGTGCGCGTCCTCAAGTCGGTGGTGCCACGGCATCCACTATTCGTACGGGCTCCTGCCAAAACTTCGCGCTTACCCTTGATCCTATGTGTGGAATCGTCGGATACGTGGGCCCGCGCCCCAGCCAGGACATCCTGCTCGCAGGGCTCGCCCGCCTCGAGTACCGCGGCTATGACTCCGCTGGCGTCGCCGTCATCGATGGCGACGGCACTCTCGGTATGCGCAAGAAGGCGGGGAAGCTCAGCATGCTGCGCGATTCGCTCGCCGAGGCGGCTCTGCCCGACGGGAGCACCGGCATCGGGCACACCCGTTGGGCCACGCACGGCGGCCCTACCGACGTCAACGCGCATCCGCATCTGGCGGACGACGACAAGCTCGCCCTGATCCACAACGGGATCATCGAGAACTTCGCCGAACTGCGCGATGAGCTCCTCGCCTCCGGCGTGAGCTTCCGCAGCGAGACCGACACCGAGGTGGCTGCGGCCCTCCTCGGCCGCGAGTACCGCGAGAACGGCGGCGATCTGCAGCTCGCGTTCCGCGGTGTCGTGAACCGCCTCGAGGGTGCGTTCACCCTGCTCGCCATGCACCAGGATCACCCAGGCCTCGTCGTCGGAGCCCGACGCAACTCGCCGCTCGTGATCGGCCTCGGCGAGGGCGAGAACTTCCTCGGTTCCGACGTGGCCGCGTTCGTCGAGCACACCCGCAAGGCTCTCGCGATCGGCCAGGACCAGATCGTATCGATCACCCCCGAGGCCGTCACTGTCACCGACTTCGCCGGCACCCCCGTCGAGGCCGAGCCTTTCGACGTCTCGTGGGACGCCGCAGCCGCCGAGAAAGGCGGATGGTCGTCGTTCATGGCCAAGGAGGTCGCCGAGCAGCCCGAAGCCGTCGCGAAGACGATCCTCGGCCGCGTGCACGACGGCCAGGTCGTGATCCCCGAGCTCGACGGTCTCGACGAGCTCTTCATCGGCATCAACCGCATCATCATCACGGCGTGCGGCACGGCATCCTACGCCGCCCTCGTCGGCAAGTACGCGATCGAGCAGTGGGCTCGCGTCGCGGTCGACGTCGAGCTCGCGCACGAGTTCCGCTACCGCGACCCGGTGATCGGCGCGGACACCCTCGTCGTCTCGATCAGCCAGTCGGGCGAGACCATGGACACGCTGATGGCCGTGAAGTACGCACGCGAGCGCGGCGCACGCACGCTCTCGATCTGCAACACCCAGGGTGCCACGATTCCCCGTGAGTCGGATGCCGTCGTCTACACGCACGCGGGCCCCGAGGTGGCCGTCGCCTCGACCAAGGCGTTCTCGGCGCAGATCACGGCGCTGCTGCTGCTGGGCCTGCACATGGGACGCGTCCGAGGCACGGTGGCCGATGCGTCCGTCGATGTCGCCGAACTGCAGGCGCTGCCCGAGAAGATCGCCAAGGTGCTCGCCTCCGAGCAGGAGCACGTCGAGCAGCTCGCCGGCTGGATGGCCGACACCCGCTCGGTGCTGTTCCTCGGACGCCACGTCGGCTTCCCGATCGCGCTCGAGGGTGCGCTCAAGCTCAAGGAGATCTCGTATATCCATGCCGAGGGCTTCGCAGCGGGAGAGTTGAAGCACGGTCCGATCGCGCTCATCGAGCCCGGCCAGCCCGTGTTCGTGCTGCTGCCGTCGCCGCGGCACTCCGCGCTGATCCACTCGAAGGTCGTCTCGAACATCCAGGAGATCCGCGCTCGCGGCGCCCGGGTGATCGTGGTGGCCGAAGAGGGCGATGTGGCGGTTCTGCCGTTCGCCGACGAGGTCATCCGCATCCCTCTCGCGGGTGCGATGTTCGAGCCGCTGCTGTCGGTCGTGCCGCTGCAGATCTTCGCGATGGCGCTCGCCACTGCGAAGGGGCTCGACGTCGACCAGCCCCGCAACCTCGCGAAGTCGGTCACGGTCGAGTAGGAATCGTCTCCGTTGGACTGGACATTCCGGCTCCTCTGGTCCCGTCGGTCGGCTCAGATTCCATCTGCAAGCCCAGAACCCGGTTTTCGGCCTGCAGACGGAATCTGAGCTTGCAAACGGGACACGGCTGTCATGCCATCGAGCGCGCCAGCGCGGCCAGGATCGCCGCGACTACGCGATCCCACTCGTAGATAACCATCGCGTAGTCGAAACGCAGCGTTTCGTAGCCCAGGACCGACGACTTCGCATCGCGAGTCAGGTCGTTGTGGCGCCGCTCGGCGCCCGCGTGATTCTCGCGTCCGTCGACTTCGAGGATCACCCGGTCGATCACGAAATCCACAGTCCCGACACCGGGGATCCTGACCTGTGACTCGAGCGTGAGACCCAGTAGATGCAGCCGGAACCGCAGCAGCGATTCCAGCCCGCTCTGCGCGTCCGGGCGCGCCAGGTCCAGCATCCAGCCCGCGGAATCAGGGAGCTCTTTGCGGATCCGGCGGCGATCGGATGCTGAGATCTTTCGTTGATTCCAGGCCGACTCGTACGCGGCGAAGAACGCTTCGCGATCGAGGCAGCGAAAGGCGTGGATGAGTGCGACGACGACTGGAGCGTAGCCGAGTCTCGCCGTGCCGGGAGAGAAGTGCGTCGTGCAGAAGGCCTTGCATTGAGGATGCGCATGCAGGCGGCCGGAATCACCGAGCCAGACATGCACCTTCTGATCGGGTCGAGGCAGCGTCCAGATTCCGTGATGGCGCAAGGCATCGGCGCAACTCAGCGCGCCGCCGTGCCGCGCGGCGATGATGAGTTTCGGGTCGGCGTCGGGCAGGGCGAGAACTCCGCGGCGAAGCCGCGCGACGGCGCCGGCGGTGACGGCATCCGCCAGTTCTCGCTTGGTGCACCCGTGGCGCATGAGCCACGCGGTGCGGGCGACGCCGTCGGTGTTCGTGAGGAGTCCGGCCGGAGTGAGCATCGCACCAGCATCCGACATCCGCTTGGTCATCCGGATGCCGGAGCACGTGATTGTGGATGGATTCAGCGGATGGGCGATTGTGGAGGAGTAGTGGCTGTCCCGTTGGTCGGCTCAGATTCCGTCTGCAGGCCCAGAAGCCGGTTTTTGGCCTGCAGACGGAATCTGAGCCTGCAGACGGGACGGGATCAGGGACAGGGTAGGGACAGGGACGGGACCAGGGACAGGGACGGGGAGGCCAGGAGTCGGAGGGGCCGGACCGTACGGCGGGATCGCCGGGCCCACGGGTAGGCTGAACGGGTGATCATCGGGACCGGCATCGACCTCGTGGACATCCCGCGGTTCGAGCGGACCGTCACGCGGACCCCGAAGCTGCTCCAGCGGCTGTTCACCCCCGCAGAGCAGACTCTGCGCCTGCCGTCGCTCGCGGCGCGCTACGCCGCGAAAGAAGCCCTGATCAAGACTCTCGGGGGCTCCGACGGCGTGCACTGGGCCGAGATCGAGATCGCCTCGGCGGCCTCCGGCGCGCCCCATTTCGTCCTCAGCGGCAGCACGGCTCAGGTCGTGCAGGACAGGCGGATCACGAAGCTGCATCTGACTCTGACCCACGACGCCGGATTGGCAGCCGCGTTCGTCGTCGCCGAAGGAGAGCCACTGTGACCCTTTTCCGAGAGGCGACGATCGACCTCGACGCGATCAGCGACAACGTCCGCCACTTCCGGCGTCTCACCGGTGTGCAGGTGATAGCCGTCGTGAAGGCCAACGCTTACGGTCACGGTGCCGCCGCGACCGCGGTAGCTGCACTCGCCGGGGGCGCCACCCGACTCGGTGTCGCAGAGATCCCCGAGGCGCTCGAACTGCGCCGTCAGGGCATCACGGCGCCGATCGTCGCGTGGCTGCACGCCCCTGGGGAGAGGTTCGAGTCCGCCGCGGCACAGAACATCGAGGTGGGCATCTCCTCGTTCGACCAGCTCGAGGCGGCTGCGAAAGCCGCTGAGGTCGATCGCCCCGTCGGCGTGCATCTGAAGCTCGAGACCGGTCTCTCGCGCAACGGCATCCCGCCGGCCGACTGGAACCGTGTGCTCGCCGAGGCCGCGCGTCTCGAGCGCATCGGCCGATTGCGCATCGTCGGTCTCTTCAGCCACCTGTCCAACGCCTCGCCCGACGACGACCGCGCAGCGCTCGCGAAGTTCCAGCAGGGTCTCGCGACCGCCGAGGGATTCGGCATCCGTCCCGAGATCCGGCACATCGCCGCCACCGCGGCCGCGATCGACCTCCCCGAGACGCGCCTCGACGCCGTGCGCATCGGCATCGGCCTCTACGGTCTCTCGCCCTTCGACGACCGCTCGTCAGCCGAACTCGGACTGCGGCCCGCGATGACGCTGCGCGGATCGATCGCGGCTGTGCGCCGGGTGCCTGCCGGCACGGGCGTCTCCTACGGATACGATCACCGCACCGACCGGGACACGACCCTCGTGCTCGTGCCCCTGGGGTACGCCGACGGAGTGCCGCGCAGCGCCTCCGGCAGGCTGCCCGTCTCGATCGCGGGCCGTCGGTTCGTCAACGTCGGCCGCATCGCGATGGATCAGTTCGTCGTCGACGTCGGAGACACGGCAGTGTCGATCGGCGACGAGGTGGTGCTGTTCGGCGACCCCACCCTCGGCATGCCCTCGGCCACGGAATGGGCGGATGCCGCGGACACGATCAATTACGAGATCGTCACCCGTATCGGCGGGCGGGTGCCCCGGAGGGCGTCGTGAGCGTCGATCCTTCTCTGCTCGGCCGGCGTGACGTCGCCACGAGCGAGGAGATGGAGAGGCTCGGCTTCGCCCTTGGCGAGACCCTCGAGCCGGGTGACCTGCTGATCCTGACCGGCCCCCTCGGTGCGGGCAAGACGACCTTCACGCGGGGGCTCGCCGAGGGACTCGGCGTGCGCGGCCCCGTGCAGAGCCCGACCTTCGTGATCGCTCGCACGCACCCCAGTCTCGTCGGACGTGCGCCGCTCGTGCATGTCGACGCCTACCGTCTTGGCTCCGGCGCAGAACTCGACGATCTCGACCTGGATCTCACACGCTCGGTCGTCGTGATCGAGTGGGGACGCGGCATGGCCGAGGACCTGGCGGACTCGTGGTGGGACGTCGAGCTGGAGCGCCCGGTCGGGAGCGACGACGACCTCGACCCATCCGAGCTCGATGCCGATGCACCGCGCGTCGTGACGATCACCCGGGTGACCGCTTCCGCCGCGTGACCGCACCGAGCGGATGTCGGGCCCCTGCCGCAGACTGCGGCGGTGCGCCTTCTGGTCGGACGTTCGCACGGGAGCGGCGTGAACGCGCCCCTCGACGTCTCGGGACGGAATCGACCCCCGATCGCTAGAATGCGAGACACGGATTCGCGCGACCCATGGCGCGTGGGCGCTCTCAGCGTGGGGGAGACATGGTCGAGCACAGTGCACGTGCGCGTGTCGCGGTCATCATCGAAGACGACCCGGATGTGCGGAGCCTGCTCGATGAGGTCTTTCTCGCGGCCGGTTTCGAGACCGTGCTCAGGAGCGATGGCCCGTCAGGACTCGCGGCGATCACGCGGCACGAGCCTGCGATCACCACACTCGACGTGAACCTGCCCGGCATCGACGGGCTTGAGGTCGCTCGCCGCATCCGCACGATGAGCAGCACTCACATAATCATGATCTCGGCACTCGGCGATGAATCCGACGTGGTGCTGGGGCTCACCAGCGGTGCCGACGACTATCTCGTCAAGCCATTCCGGCCACGCGAACTGCGTGCGCGGATCGAGGCGTTCATGAGGCGCCCGCATAGTGCCGCCACCGCGGAAGTCCAGGCTGCGCGGCAGTCGAGCACGTCGCAGACCACGGCTTCTTCGCGCAGATCCATGCGGCATCTCGATCTCATCGTCGATCCCGACACTCACACGGTGCAGGCCGGGACGGGCGAGGTCGTGCTCACCCCGACGGAGTTCGTGCTGCTCTCGGCACTTCTCGAGTCGCAGCGGCGCGTGCAGAGCAAGGCCGACCTGGCCCGGCTGGTGCGCACCGCATCGGGTGCGGCCTCTGACTACATCGCGGCCTCAGACAAGCGTGCAGTGGAGGTGCACATGACGAATCTGCGCCGCAAGATCGGCGACACCCCGACGAGTCCGCGCTACATCGAGACGGTGCGGGGGGTGGGGTACCGGCTCACCACGGGGGAGGAGAGCGGATGATCGGTAGCCGACGAGGCCGCGGCTCCCCAGAAACCGCAGCCTCGGCATCCGCTTCTCCCCAGAACGCGGACCGGCCCCACCCAGCATGCTAGGGCTCTCGAGCTTTCGAGTACGTCTGCTCAAGACGTTCTTTCACCAATCTTGCGTCAACCTTGAGGAAGCGAGGGGATCATGACCCGCACGCTCTCCATATGGCGATGGCAGCTGATCTTCACCGGCAGCATGATCGCGATCACGGTCGCGATCGCGGCCTTCAAACCGGCCTCGTTCGGCAACCCCCTCGTTGTCGCGGGTCTCGGGATGATCCTGGCGACGACGATCGTGACCCTCGCCGTGCCGTGGCAGAAGCTGCCGCGTTCTGCGGTGGCGGCGGTGCCCTTCCTCGACGCTCTCGCGATCGGATTCACGACGAACGCTCCGGACAGCCGGCTCGGGTTCCTGTGGGTCTTCCCGATCACGTGGCTCGCGACGTTCTTCACGCTGCCCTGGGTGTTCGGGGGCATCGCGTTCGTCGCACTGTGCCTCGCCCTCTTCGCAGACCACAGCGGCACGCAGGCCGACATCGTGCTGCGCATTCTCAGCGTGGTGTTCACGCTGAGCTTCCTCGGAACGACGGTGCGCCTGGGCGCGCATCGGTCCCGCGCATCTCGCCGCCTCCTGAAGCGGCAATCGGAGCAGGCGGCGAGAGCGGCCGAGCGCGCGGAGATGCAGCAGATGAGGGTCATTCAGATCATCGACGCTCTCGACATCGCCCTCGTCGTCGTCGCCGAGGACCAGCGGATCGTCAGGATGAACGGGGCCTACCGCACACTGTACGGACGCGACAGGTACGGAGCCGTTCTGCCGTCGGCGTCCGTCGAGTACGACGACCGACGGGGAAGCCCAGTCCCTCCCGAGCGCACGACCCTCGTTCGCGCCGCGGCGGGTGAGCGGCTGCAGAGCGAGCGGGTCTGGCTGTTCGACAGCGGCGGGTCCTGGCACGCCCTCGATGTGAGCACGCACGCGATGGCCGGTGACGCCGATCAGCTGACTCTCGTGATCATCGATGACATCACCGCCCTGATCGACGCTGATGTGGAGCGCCGAGCGCTCACGGCGATGGTCTCGCACGAACTGCGCAATCCCCTCACCGCGATCATCGGCCATGCCGACCTGCTGCTCGAGCGCGACGATCTGCCCGAGCGCGTGATCGGGCAGGTCGGGGTGATCGTGAACGCGGCCGAGCGGATGCAGCGACTCGTCACGGGTGCGCTCGACGATCCGCGCGGCGGTGAGGCGGAGCACCAGCGTGTCGACCTGCGCGAGATCGTCGAAGCCTCCGCCGCCTCCTACGCGCCGATGGCTGCTGCCGCCGGGCTCGATATCGGCATCCAGGGAGCGACCGAGCTCGTGATCCTCGGTGATGCTTTCCGGCTGCGCCAGGTCATCGACAACGTTCTCAGCAATGCGGTGAAGTACACACCTGCCACGGGCAGTATCACCGTCGCGCTGGTCGCCGGTGAGGCGGCCGAAGTCGTGGTCGTCGACACCGGCATGGGCATCGCCGAGGCTGAACTCGGCAGACTGTTCGAACCCTTCTTCCGCACCGATTCGGCGATTCGCGCCTCGATCCCCGGGACGGGCCTCGGCATGGGCATCGCCAGAGACATCGTCGCCATGCACGGCGGCACCATAGACGTGCACAGCGTCGAAGGCGATGGTACGCGCGTCACCCTGCGTTTCCCGATTCCGCCCACCCCAGCCGGCGCCGACTCTTCAGTCGGCCCTTCAGAAGGAGTCCTGTGATCAGCGCAGCCCTCGCGCCGTTGAACGTCGACGTGACGACCAGCATGGTCGCCGTCGTCACCGTGCTGGCGGTCTTGGTATCGGGCCTCGCCACGCTCGCCAAGCCGAGTCGTGCCACGATCGCGTGGGGCACGGCGTACGCGATCGGCATCTTCGGCGCGTACCTCTGGCTCGGCGGATACCAGCTCGACGATCCCGTGATGCGCGCGGGAGCCTCGGCGATCCTGTTCAGCTTCGAACCGCTCGTCTGGTGGGGGCTGCGTGCTTTCGCGGGAAGACGCCCGATCTGGTGGCCGGTGATCGCGTTCATCGCGCTCGGTCCCGTGCTGCTGCTTGGCACCGCGGGGCACCCGGCATATCAGGTCGCGTTCCGTGCCCTTTTCCTCACCGCGAGCGTGTTCGCGGGGCTCATCGTCTACGAACTGATCCGAATGAAGAACGTCGACCGCGACATCACGATGCCGCTGATCCTCGCCTCGGTGACGTTCGTTCTGCTCGCCGTCGTCGCGGTGATCTCGGCGTTCGCGGTCGACGGGCTGACGGCCGAGCAGCAGCTTGGAATCCTCCGCGGCACGAACAGCACGGGCGCCATGGTGATGAGCACATGCGCGGCGTTCACTCTGATCCTGCTGGTCCGCACGGATGCGCCGAGCCGGGGCGGCTGGGACGAGCAGATCGAACGGTCCCGTCGGCGTCTGGCCCGAGCAGAGGCCCAGGGCGATGACGCGTGGTCAGTGCTGGATGTGCATCTGGATGATCAGGTCGATCTGCGCGAGGCCCTCTCGGCGACGGTCTTCGCGGAGGTCCGCGATCGCTTCCACGCCGATGTCGAGCGCTCCGTTCCCGCGGCGGCAGACATCCATTGCATCGACGACGGCCGGGTCATCGTCGTGATAGGCGCAGGGGAAGAGGCGATGAGGCACCATGTTCCCGCACTGTTGAGCCGGATATCGTCGATGGGCGAGGGGACGGCGATGCCCGGCATCCGCGTCTCGGCGAGCGTCGGATGGGCGACGGCGACGACCTTCGGGTTCGACTACGACATGCTCGTGGCCGCCGCGCATCGAGCGGCGGATGCCGCGCGCGCCGCAGGAGGTGACCGCTGGGTGCGCGCGGAACGACCGGCCTCAGCTTCCCCGGCTAACCTGGAAGCGTGATTCTCGCCGTCGACACCTCTCTCGGTACCGCCGTCGCCCTCGTCGACGACGACGGAACGCTCCGCGCCGAGGCGGCGACGACCGACCCGCTCGGCCATGCCGAGGTAATCGGTGACCTGCTCGCCGACGTGCTCGCCGAGGCAGGCGCCGGTGAGATCACGCACGTCGTCTCCGGTATGGGCCCTGGTCCGTTCACGGGGCTCCGCATCGGCATCGCGGCTGCTCGTTCCTTCGCGATGGGCCGCGGAGTTCCTGTGATCCCTGTGCCCAGCCATCTCGCCGCCGCCCTCACGCACACAGGTGACGGTCGCTTCGCGATCGTCACGGACGCCCGCCGCCGCGAGGTCGCGATCACCGTGTTCGACAGGATGGATGCTGATGGCCTCCCCGCGGTCGTCGCAGAGACGACGCTCGTCCGCGCCGTCGACGCGGACGCGCATCTCGCGGGCATCCGACGCATCGACGTCGTCACTCTCTCGGGTGCCGATCTCGCGCGCGTCGGCGCGCTGGCGCTCGCCGCACAGCGCACGCTGACCGACGATGAGCCGCTGTACATGCGCCACCCCGACGTGGTCGTTCCCGGAGCGCCGAAGAAGGTGGGGCTGTGACGCTCAGAGCGGCGACTCCTGACGATCTCGACGGCATCATGGCTATCGAGAAGGCGTCTTTCCCGACCGATGCGTGGAGCGCCGAGGCGATGGCCGCTGAACTCGCCTCTGCCCACAACAGTTATCTCGTCGATGAGGCAGACGGCTTGGTGATCGGCTACGGAGGTGTGCGCGCTCTGAAGGGAGGGGCGGATGCCGACATCCAGACCATCGCTTTCGACGCCGCACAGCGGGGAAGGGGTCTCGGGCGGGCGCTGCTGCGGGCACTCCTCGAAGCGGCGTCGGAACGCGGGGCGCGCGAAGTCTTCCTCGAGGTGCGCGCGGACAACCCCGCAGCCGAGGGCCTGTACCTGTCGGAGGGGTTCGCGGAGATCGGGCGGCGCCCCGGCTACTATCAGCCGGATGATGTGGACGCGATCGTGATGAGGCTCGATCTTCGGCGTCGGGCGCTCCCGGTCGTCGAGCGAGCGGAGCGAGTCGACGTGACGACGCGCGCGGTGGATGACGAGAGCGGGGTGCAGGGATGACTGGACCTCTTGTCCTCGGCATCGAGACGAGTTGCGACGAGACCGGCATCGGCATCGTCCGCGGCCGCACGTTGCTGTCGAACACGATCGCGTCGAGCATGGACGAGCACGCCCGCTACGGCGGCGTCGTGCCGGAGGTGGCCGCGCGCGCGCATCTCGAAGCGCTGCAGCCGTCGATCGACGCGGCGCTGACAGAGGCGGGCGTCGCTCTCGACGACCTCGACGCCGTGGCCGTCACGAGCGGACCCGGCCTCGCTGGCGCCCTGATGGTCGGGGTCGGCGCCGCGAAGGGCCTCGCCGTCTCGATCGACAAGCCCCTGTACGCCGTGAATCATCTGGTCGGGCACATCGCCGCAGACATCCTCACTCCTGATGCCGAGCCGCTCGAGTATCCGACGATCGCGCTGCTCGTTTCCGGCGGGCACACGTCGTTGCTGCATGTGCGAGATCTCACGACCGACGTCGAACTGCTCGGTGAGACCGTCGACGACGCGGCCGGCGAGGCGTTCGACAAGGTTGCGCGGCTTCTCTCCCTGCCCTACCCCGGCGGGCCCGAGATCGACCGGGCGGCGCTCGACGGCGACCCGAAGGCGATCCGCTTCCCTCGTGGCCTGTCGAAGGCGTCGGACCTCGCGAAGCACCGCTACGACTTCTCGTTCTCGGGTCTCAAGACCGCGGTCGCACGATGGATCGAGCGATGCGATGCCGAGGGCATCGACGTGCCGGTGGCCGATGTCGCCGCGAGCTTCCGTGAAGCCGTCGTGGATGTGCTCGTGACGAAGGCGCTGGCCGCCTGCGAGGACCTCGGTGTTCCACGCTTGTTGCTCGGCGGGGGAGTGATCGCCAACCGCCGCCTGCGCGAGGTCGCGCTGGCCCGCGCCGAGGCCGCCGGGGTGACCGTGCGCATCCCCCCTCTGTCGCTCTGTACCGACAACGGAGCCATGATCGCGGCCCTCGCCGCCGAGCTGATCTCATCGGGGCGTCGTCCCTCGACGCTCTCGTTCGGGGCGGACTCGACGCTGCCCGTGACCGAGATCCAGGTGGCCGAGCGATCATGACCATGTCCGACGACGGGCTGCACGCCAGCATCGACAAACCCAGCGGCGAGGTCGAACGCCCCGCCGGGGCCGCTCGGCTGCCCGGCGCTCGTCGGGAGGGCTACACGAAGCTGCCCACCGGGCCGGTCGGCATCGAGCCGGTGGTCGCGACCGGCCCTCATCTCGAAGCGGATGACGGCGACGAGGAATGGTCGCCGAGCGACGCTCCCGCACGGGCCGACGACGCGCGCCTCGCGCCGTGGGCGCTGCTGGCGTCGATCGTCGCACTGTGCGCCTCGTTCTTCGTCGGATGGGGGGTCCCTGTGGCGATCGTCGCGGTGATCGCGGCGATCATGTCACTGCGACGCCCCCTCGAGAACCACGCGATGGCGCGCTGGGCGCTCGTGCTGGGCCTCACCGCCACCGCCTACAGCCTGGGCTGGCTGGTCTGGGCCGGTCTGCAGTTCGAGCGGTTCGGCTGAGCGGATGCCGGACGCCGAGGCCATCGTCGAGCTGCGCTCGCTGCAGGAGCGCGCGTACGGTCGTGGCGGAGGTCTGTCCGTTGCGGATGCCGCACGGCTGAGGGAGCTGGAGGGGCTGCGGGCCATCGAGCGAGGCAGTGCGACGGCTGAGGAGCCCCGGGTCGTTGAGCGAGGGAGCGAAGCGACCGAGACGAAACGCGGTTCTTTGCATCGATTTCAGGGCACGGGCGACTCGTCTCCGTCCGGTCGCTCGACGACCGAGGCGCGCTCGACGCCCCGGCTGCGAAGTGGCCTTCGTGCCCGAGGCGCGGCGTTGGCAGCCTTGGTCGTCGCCATCCTCGTCGGCGTGCTGGTCGGTTGGGCGCTGTTCTCTCCGCGCGCGCGCGCAGGCGGTTCCGTTGAGTGCGGAGCAGCAGTCCTGGCAGAACGAGATACTCGTGTCCGCGGTCTACGACTCGGGCTCCCTGCGCCCGATCGCCGAGGAGGACGGCACGATCGTGTGGTTCGCGACACGCGACGGCGGAGACATCGTCTGCGCGATCATCAGTGACGGTGAGACGACCGCACCCGCCTGCCGTGAGCGGGATGTGGCGATCATGCGAGGCCTCCAGACCAGCCTGAGGCGAGAGGTCGATGGCGGAGAGGGGCTGGTCGAGGCGCAGATCCTGTTCGACGCCGAAGGCGATCCGGCGGCGCTGACCTCGCATTCGCTGATCACGAGGAGTTCCGATGACGCCGATTCCTGAGCCCGACGAGCTGCGCGCGCTGCAGCACAAGGCCTATGGCCGAGGAGGCGGACTGACGGATGCCGAGGCGGCGCGTCTGCGTGAGCTGGAGCAGCCTGAGCCTCCGCGAGTCGACTCGCCCGATGCGCACTCGAGGCCCGACCCTCGTTCATCGACCGACGAGCTCCCGGCGGTTGAGCGTGGGAGCGAAGCGACCGAGGCGAAACACGTTCTCATCTCTCGGCCTCAGGGAACAGACGTCTCGTCTCGGCTTTTCGACTCGACTGCGGCGCGCTCGACGACCGACGCTCGCGAGGCAGCCGAGGAGCCATCGGAATCCACGTCTCGCGGCGCTCGTCCGACGACCGAAGAACTCTCCTGGCGCCCGACCCTCCGCCGTCACTGGAAGGCCGTGGCCGCGGCATCCGCTCTTCTGCTCATCTTCGGGCTCGGGGCAGGCTGGGCGCTGTTCGCACCCCGCGTGCGTGATGCCGTCGCCCTGACGGAAGACGAGGTGCAGCACAAGCTCGAACTCGACGAGAAGTACGAGTTCGATGAGGGCACGTTGCGCGCGGTCGCGCGAGACGACGATGCGCTGGTGTGGTTCGGCACACAGAGCGACGGCGATCAGAACTGCCTCGTGCTCGAGGCCGCCGGACAGAGTCAGATCGGATGCGCGCGGGCCGACGACGTCAACCTCGCCTACGGCCTGAACGCCACCATCTCCCTCCCGCCAGAGGAGGACGCGGCCGAGGGCGATTTCGGAGCCTCGATCAACGCCTACGGGATGCTCTCGACCGCGGGAGAGCCTATGGTCGCCATCCAGCGCTGGGACAACGACGCCTCGATGCTCGACCAGTTCGAGGGGGACGAGCGCACGCGCGCGCAGGCGCTCATCGACGAAGGGTACCTCGCGGGCGTCTCGGTCGTCGGGTACGTCCGCGAGCAGCCGGCCTGGATCGCCTACCGCTTCACGGACTCCGACCAGAACGAGCGCTGCCTCATCGTCGACGCACTCGATGCGACCGCCTGCGGCCTCGAATCCGACACCCTCCAAGACGGGCTCACCCTCACGGCCGAAGACGAGAACGGGCGCATCGAAGTGTCCGCACAGTTCACGAACTGGGGAACGCCCTATCTGACGATCACCGAGAACGCCGGCGGCGCGTCGACGATCGTGATCGATACCGAGACCGGCGACCCGATCGAGGTGACAGACCCCGACGGATGACCTACGACGCGGCGGGCACCCGATCGGCGAGGATCGCGAGCCTCCGGGAGCCCACGCGCGTGAGGATGAGCGTCGCCGTCTCGGCGCCCTTGAGGGTGAGCTTCTTGCGGAACGCCGCCGGATCGACATCCATCCCGCGCTTCTTGATCTCGATCGTGCCGATGTCGTGGCGCTTGAGCGCGTCGCTGATCGCCTTGGGATTCGCCGGCATCGTCTCGCGTACACGGAAGGACTGCACGAAGGGGCTCGTGAACGCGGCATCCGACGTGAGATAGGCGATGTGCTCGTCGAGCATGCCCGCGTCGAGGCTCCGGGCGACGTCGCCGATCAGGCGGGCGCGGATCACGGCTCCGTCGGGCTCGTGCAGGTACGCGCCGAGCTCGCGCACAGGTGCGTCTTCGGCGTCGGCGCCAGAGGTGAGTTCGTACGAGCGGTCGCCCCGGATGACCAGGGCGGAGCGACGGATGCCGGGGCGCGCGAGGACGCCCGTCCAGACGACGAGCTCGACCACGCTGCCATCGGCGCTCACCCACTGAGCTTCGCAGTCGGCGGGGAGCGCATCGCGGTCGTGCGCGGGGCCGAGTTTGATGCCGGTCGGAACCTGCGAGGCCACGTCGAACGCCCAGTCGAGCGAGGGGGAGTAGTCCTCGGCCGAGACGCGCCGAGTCTCGCTGTGCCCCGAGGTGCGGCGGGCCGGATCCATCCAGATCGCTCGAGCACCGCTCTGCGCCGCGCGCTTCCCTCGGTCTTGTGCGCCTGCCTCGGCGGAATCCGAAGCATCCGACCGAGGGAGGGGAACATCTCCGAGCGCGGCGTACGCGTCTTCGGCCGTACCGTGTCGCACCTCCGAGCCGAACGGGGCGAGGTTGTAGGCGGCGATGGCCGCGGTGACCTCGTCGGCGTCGACGGCGAGCACCTCGAGGCCGGCCCCCGCGAACGCGAGCGCATCTCCTCCGATGCCGCAGCCGAGGTCGGCCACCGCCGTGATGCCGGCCGCGCGGAGTCGCTGGGCGTGGCGGGCGCCGACTCCGAGTCTCGTGGCCTGCTCGAGGCCCGCGCGGGTGAACAGCATCCGCTGGGCGAACTCGCCGAACTTCGCGGTCGCCTTCGCGCGCAGATGCGCCTGACCGACGACCGCCGACACCAGATCAGGCGAGTGCCCGGCGGCGCGAAGCCGCGACACCGCTTTCGCGACCTCGCCCGTCGACTCGATCGGGCCCAGGGCGTCGAGCAGCTCCAGACCGTCGGGGGTGAGCAGGGCGCGCAGCTCGGACATCTCCACCTGCTCAGCTTAGGCGGCGGGTGGCTGGCACTCGCATTGCGTGAGTGCCAGCCGACCGCCTAGACTGGATTAGCACTCTCGGGTTGAGAGTGCGAACGAGTCTTTCGTGTCATCGTCAAGAAAGAAGAGGTAGACCGTGTCGGTTTCCATCAAGCCGCTCGAGGACCGCATCGTCATCAAGCAGGTCGAGGCCGAGCAGACCACCGCGAGTGGCCTGGTCATCCCTGACACCGCCAAGGAGAAGCCCCAGGAGGGCGAGGTCGTGGCCGTGGGCCCCGGCCGCATCGATGACAATGGCAACCGCGTCCCGCTCGATGTCGCCGTGGGCGACCGTGTGCTCTACAGCAAGTACGGCGGCACCGAGGTGAAGTTCGGCGCAGACGAGTTCCTCGTCCTGTCGGCTCGCGACGTGCTGGCTGTCGTCGTCCGCTGATACGGCGTACAAGACGAGAAGGCTCGGATGCTTCGGCATCCGGGCCTTCTTCGTTGCCCGGGCATAGGGTTGCGTGGTGACCTCAGAAGCGACCAGCGCCACCCGGACCACGGGGGCACTGTACGCGATCGCCGCATACCTCCTCTGGGGTCTGCTGCCGCTGTACTTCCTGCTTCTGACACCGACCGGACCCTGGGAGCTCGTCGCATGGCGCGTCGTGCTCTCGCTGGTGTTCTGCGTGGTCCTGCTCACGGTCACCCGCGGGTGGAAGGCGCTCGGCGCGATCATCCGCCGGCCCCAGCTTCTCGCCCTCACCGCGCTCGCGGGCGTGCTGATCTACGTCAACTGGCAGGTCTTCGTGATCGGCACTCTCAACGGTCATGTCGTCGAGACGAGTCTCGGTTACTTCATCAACCCGATCACCACCGTGCTCCTCGGCGTGTTCGTGCTGCGTGAGCGCATACGGGTCGCACAGTGGGTCGCGATCGGCATCGCCGCTATAGCCGTCGTGGTGATCATCGTCGTCTACGGGTCGTTTCCGTGGATCGCCCTGTCGCTCACGGCGTCGTTCGGGGTGTACGGGTTGATCAAGAAGAAGATCGGACCAGCGGTGGATGCCGTCAGCGGGCTGACCCTCGAGTCCTTCTGGCTGATCCCGATCGCCGTCGTGCAGCTCATTCTCGTCGCCACCACGCCTGAGGGCATCACGATGGGGCAGAACGGCGCCTGGCACGCCGTGCTCCTCGCGTTCGCGGGCGTCGCCACCGCGGTTCCGCTGCTGCTGTTCGCGGCAGGCACCCGTCGGATCGATCTCACCCTGATCGGGATGATCCAGTTCATCACCCCGATCATGCAGTTCCTGCTCGGCGTCGTCGTGCTCGGCGAAGCCATGCCGCCCGCTCGCTGGGCCGGATTCACCCTCGTGTGGATCGCGATCGCCGTATTCGTGGTCGACATGCTCCTCGCCTCCCGCCGCGGACGCCGAGTGGAACGCCCCGAACTCGTCTGATTCCGGGACGCACATCGCGTGAAACCCGGTACCGGATCGTTAACGCACCGAAACACTTGCGACCCCTGCGCGCGCACCTCGCGTTCTAGGGTTAGAGCACCCGATCGTGGTCACGATCCACGCTCAGTTACGCAAGGGAGCATCATGAACGCACTGAAGGGCTCGCGCACAGCGAAGGTCCTCGCCGGCATCGCGCTGGTCAGCGCATCCGCACTCGTCATGTCGGGCTGCGCGAGCAGCACGCCGTCCGATTCCGGTGACGATGGCGGCAAGCCCGCCACCGACCTCACCCTCAAGCTGGGATCGCTGCTTCCGCAGACCGGATCGCTCGCCTTCCTCGGCCCGCCCATGGAGTCCGGTGTCGGACTCGCAGTGCAGGAGATCAACGACGCCAAGGCCGGTATCACGATCGACCTGACGGCCGAAGACGAGGGCGACACCGACACCAAGGCGTACGAGACCTCGATCACCAAGCTCCAGGGCGCAGGCGTGTCGGCGATCGTCGGCGCCGCGGCATCCGGCGTCTCCAAGCTGATCCTCGACGGCAATGTCGCCGCGGGCATCCTGCAGATCTCGGCGTCGAACACCTCGCCCGACTTCACCAGCTGGGACGACAAGGGCCTCTACTTCCGCACCGCCCCCAGCGACCTGCTTCAGGGCGAGGTCCTCGGCAACCTGATCGCCGAGGACGGCCACAAGACGCTCGGCATCATCTACCAGAACGACGCCTACGGCACTGGCCTCGACGCGGCGATCAAGAGCACGTTCGAGGGCACCGGCGGCGAGGTCGTCGCCGAGGCGTCTTACAACGTCGGCGACGCGCAGTTCGACGCCCAGGTCGAGACCATCAAGGCGCAGAACCCGGATGCCATCGCGATCGTGTCGTTCGAGCAGTTCAAGACCATCGCCCCGCTGCTGGTGAACGCCGGCATCTCGGCCGACAAGTTCTACATGGTCGACGGCAACCTGTCCGACTACGGAACCGACATCCCTGTCTCCCTCGAAGGAGCTCAGGGCACGAAGGCCGGCCCGGCGCTCGCCGACGACTTCACCGAGCGTCTGCAGACGTACTGGACCGGCGAGGGCAACGCCGAGGTCAAGGACTTCACCTACGCGGGTGAGGCCTACGACGCGGTCGTCCTCGTCGCACTGGCCTCGCTGGCTGCGGGCTCGACCAAGGGCGCGGACATCGCGGCCAAGATGGAAGAGGTCTCGGGCGGTTCTGGCGACGGTGAGGCGTGCACCACGTTCGCCGACTGCGCGAAGATCATCAACGACGGAAAGGTCGCCGACTACAACGGCTACTCCGGCGATGTGACGTTCGACGAGAATGGCGACCCTCAGGGCGCCACCATCGGCATCTACAAGTACGGCGCGGACAACACCATCACTCGCACCAACTGATGTGAGTAGAGCGAAGGCCCCGGATGCGAGCATCCGGGGCCTTCGTCATGCCTGCCGCGCGATCGCCTCGGAGTTCCGGTCGCAGTTGATGCCGCTTCTCGCTCGGGGCTGGGCTTTCCGGGTGCAGTTGGCGCCGCTTGTCGTGCGCGGCGACGGCGCTAACTGCGCCCGGAAGGCGGGGGTGGATGCCGGTGGCGGCGTGAACTGCAACCGGAACGCGGCCGCGGTCAACGACGAGCAACCGGTCGTTGAGCGAGGGAGCGCCAGCGACCGAGGCGAAACGCGTGCTCCGAGGAACGGCTGGAGCTCGTGCGAGCCTCGCTGCGTTTCGTCTCGCTGCGCTCGCTCAACGGCCGGGGGAGGGCGTCGTCTCGCTGCGCTCGCTCAACGGCCGAGGGTCCGCCGCGCGCTCAGGCGGCGTCGGTTCCCAGCGTGCCGAGGTACAGACCGATGACCTTCGGATCGTTCAGCAGGTCACGGCCGGAGCCTTCGTAGGCGTCCTTGCCCTGATCGAGCACGTAGCCGCGGTCGCAGATCTGCAGGCAGCGGCGGGCGTTCTGCTCGACCATGATCGTCGTGACGCCGGCCTTGTTGATGTCGGAGACGCGGATGAACGCGTCGTCCTGTCGGACAGGGGAGAGCCCCGCCG
This sequence comes from Microbacterium natoriense, assembly GCF_030816295.1. Lineage (NCBI taxonomy): Bacteria > Bacillati > Actinomycetota > Actinomycetes > Micrococcales > Microbacteriaceae > Microbacterium > Microbacterium natoriense. The sequence continues at coordinate 1,700,452 of NZ_JAUSXV010000001.1, forward strand.
ACGGCTCGTCGAGCAGCAGCACGGACGGGTCCATCATCAGCGCGCGCGACATCGCCACCATCTGACGCTCACCGCCGGAGAGCGAACCGGCTCGTTGCTTGAGGCGCTTGCCGAGCTCGGCGAAGATGCCCGTCACGAACTCGAGCCGCTCGGCGTAGATCTTCGGGTTCTGGAAGAGCCCCATCTGCAGGTTCTCTTCGATCGACAGCGAGGGGAAGACGTTGTTCGTCTGGGGGACGAATGCCACGCCGCGGCGGACGAGCTTGTCGGCCTTGAGGCCGACGATGCTCTCGCCGTTCACGGTGATCTCTCCCGATCGGACGTTGACCATGCCGAAGATCGCCTTCAGCAGTGTCGACTTGCCGGCGCCGTTCGGCCCGATGATGCCGATCAGCTCGCCCTGCCTGGCCACGAGATTCGCGCCGTTGAGGATGTTCACCCCCGGCAGATAGCCGGCATGGACGTCTTTCAGCTCGACGATGACGGTGTCGTCGCTCATGCCTTGCCCTCCTCGGGTGCGTGGATTTCGGATGCCGGGTCTGCAGTCGAGCGCGCAGCGAGTTCGGCTTCGGCCTCTGCTTCGATCTTCTCGCGCAGTCTCGCGGCCGCGGCATCCTCCAAAACGGCGATGCGGCCGGTCACCGCGCCCAGATCGAGATCCTGGTGGGCGCCGAGATAGGCGTCGATGACAGCCGGGTCCTCCATGACCTCCTCGGGCGGGCCCTCGGCGACGACCCGGCCCTCGGCCATCACGACGACCCAGTCGGCGATGTGCCGCACCATGTGCATGTCGTGCTCGACGAAGAGCACGGTCATGCCCTGTTCCTTGAGATCGAGGATGTGGTCGAGCAGCGACTGCGTGAGGGCCGGGTTGACGCCAGCCATCGGCTCGTCGAGCATGACGAGATGGGGATCGCTCATAAGTGCGCGCGCCATCTCGAGCAGCTTGCGCTGACCGCCCGAGAGCGCAGCGGCGAAGTCCTTCTCCTTGGCGTCGAGCTTGAAGCGCTTGAGCAGTTCACGCGCCTTGACTTCGATCTCGCCGTCCTGCCGTCGCCACAGGAAGGGGAACAGCGAGGCCCAGAAGCCCTCGCCCTTCTGACCGGGCGCACCGAGCTTCATGTTCTCGAGGACCGTGAGCAGGGAGAGCGCTTTCGTCAGCTGGAAGGTGCGCACCTGACCCATCCTCGCCACCTTGAAGGAGGGGACTCCGGAGAGGCTCCTGCCATCGAAGGACCAGGTTCCGCTGTTGGGACGGTCGAAACCGCAGAGCAGGTTGAACAGGGTCGTCTTGCCAGCGCCGTTCGGTCCGATCAGGGCGGTGATCGCTCCGCGCGGGATCTCGAGGTGATCGACGTCGACCGCGACGAGTCCGCCGAAGCGGCGCTGCACGGCATCGACCACGAGGATCGGGTCGACCTTCGCGACACCGGGAGCCGCGGGCCCCTTGGCGAGTCCGGTGGTCTTCGGGCGGCGGATGCTGCCGGTGGGCGTCTCCGCAGGCGCGTCGGCGTCAGGGGTCAGTTCACTTGACAAAGGTCATCTCCCTCTTGTCTCCGAGAATGCCCTGCGGGCGGAAGATCACGAGCAGCATCAGGGCGACGCCGACGAACACGAACACGAGCGTCGACGCCTGGCTGTCGGACATGGGCAGGTATCCGGCCTTCGCCAAACTGGGCAGGAGGTTCGCCAGGAAGGCGAACACCACCCAGAACAGGATCGCGCCGAGCGTCGGGCCGAACACAGTCGCGGCACCGCCGAGGAGGAGGATCGTCCACAAGAAGAATGTCAGCGAGGTCGTGTAGCTGCCGGGCACCACGGCCGAGGGGAGCACGAAGACGATCCCGCCGGCTGCGCCGATCACACCGCCGACCACGAGCGCCTGCATCTTGTAGGCGAACACGTTCTTGCCGAGCGAGCGGACCGCATCCTCATCCTCGCGGATTCCCTTGAGCACGCGGCCCCAGGGGCTGCGCATCAGCGACCAGACCAGCAGCACCGACAGGGCGAGCAGGAGCACGCCGAACACCCGGTTCCACAGATCGTCGGCCGAGTACACCCACGGACCGAAGCCGTAGGTGCCCTGCGGGAACGGGTTCGCGTCGCGGAAGCCGCCGTTGTACTGAGCGAGCCCGTCGGCGGAGTTCGTCCACTCGTCGAACAGCTGAGTCGTGAACAGCAGTCGCACGATCTCACCCGCGGCGATGGTCGCGATGGCGAGGTAGTCGGCGCGCAGTCGCAGAGTCGGGATGCCGAGGAGCACAGCGAACAGCGCGCCGCCTGCGAGGCCGATGAGCATGCCGAGCCACCAGGGCAGGCCGAACGAGAGCACGGAGATCGCGTAGCCGTAGCCGCCCACCGCCATGAACGCGGCCATGCCGAAGTTCAGCAGCCCGGCGTAGCCGAAGTGCATCGCGAGGCCCGTGGCGGCCAGCGCATATGCGATGGTGACCGGGCTGAACAGATAGACGGCGGTGTTGGAGAGGATGCTTCCGAAGTCCATGATCAGCCCAGCCTTTCCTTGCGCCCCAGCAGGCCCTGGGGCCTGACCAGCAGGATGATGATGAGGACGACGAGCGCACTCGCGTACTTCAGGTCGGAGGGGATCCACAGGGTCGAGATCTCGACGGCCATGCCCACGATCAGCGATCCGACGAGGGCGCCGAATGCCGTGCCGAGTCCTCCGAGCGTGATCGCCGCGAACATGAGCAGCAGCATCTGCCCGCCCATGTCCCACTTCACACCAGGGCGGAAGTACGCCCACAGGATGCCCGAGATCGCGGCCAGCACGCCGGCCAGGATCCAGACGATGCGGATCACCCTGTCGACGTCGATGCCGGAAGCGGCGGCGAGCTGCGGGTTGTCGGAGATCGCCCTGGTCGCCTTGCCGATGCGCGTGCGGGTGAGGAACCACGCGACGATGAGGATCACGACGATGCTCACGCCCATCGCGATCAGGTCGATGTACGACAGGGAGATCGGGCCGAACTGGATAGGCGTGGGGCTGGCGCCCGGCAACTGGTAGGTGCCGCCGCCGATGAAGTACTGGAACACATAGCGCAGCGCGAGCGAGAGACCGATGCTGACGATCATCAACTGCACAGTGCCGAGGCCCTTCCGGCGCAGGGGGCGCCAGATGCCGGCATCCATTCCCCAGCCGAAGAGACCGCCGCCGATCACGGCCGCGGCGATGCCCGCCCACAGGGGAAGGTGCCAGAAGGTGGTGGTCACCAGCGCGAGCATGCCGCCCCAGGTGACCATCTCGGCGTGGGCGAAGTTCGACAGGCGCGTGGTGCCGTAGATGAGCGCCGCGCCCATCGATGCGAGAGCCAGGAGCAGTCCGAAGTTCAGCCCGCCGACGAGGCGCGAGAACAGCTGATCCCAGAACGAGACCGTGATGCGCTCGCCCTCGCCGAGGAAGAGGTTCATGATCTTCGTGCCGGTGAGTCCGAACTCGACCTCGAACGATGCCGTGGTGCCCGCGATCGGCTGCGTGCCCTCGGGCAGCTGCGCCGCGTCGACGATGACGCCGTCGGGGAGGGTCTCCTCGTCGACGGTCAGGGTGTACGTCTCCTTCTCAGGGACGTACAGGCGCCACTTGCCGTCGGCGTCGGTCTTGGTCTCGCCCTCGAAGCCGTTGCCCTTGATGGTCATGACGACGTCGGGAACCGGCTCGTCATCGAAGGTGATGACGCCGGCGAAGTAGAAGTCGGTGACTTCCTGTCCGTCATCCGTCGTATCGGCTGACGCGGCCGTCGCGGGTATCAGCAGGAGCACGAAGGCGAAGAGCGTGCCGAGGAGGGCGCTGACCCACCGGCTGCCGCTCCGTTTCGCCGAGATCGTCGGACTCACAGAACCTCCCAGTCCAGTACACAGGCCATGACAGGGTGTTCATCAGCCTTGATGTACGACGCTATGAGCGTAGTGTGTCGATTCTGTTTCGACCAAGACACGATCGTGCGCATCATGGGGAACCTGCCCGCTGAACGACTGCGGCACAGGGAATTTACGCAGGGTCCTCGCGCTTAGAATTGGTACACCGTCGCCACACTCGCGCTCGCAGGAGGACACCCATGGAACAGCACGACCCGTTCGGATTCGTCGGACTCACCTACGACGACGTGCTGCTCCTGCCGGGGCACACCGACGTGATCCCGAGCGAGGCCGACACCTCCTCTCGCATCACGCGCCGGATCTCGGTCGCGACCCCGCTGCTCTCCAGCGCGATGGACACGGTGACCGAGTCTCGCATGGCGATCGCGATGGCGCGTGAGGGCGGCATCGGCATCCTGCACCGCAATCTCTCGATCGCCGATCAGGCGGCGCACGTCGACCGGGTGAAGCGCAGCGAATCGGGCATGATCACCGACCCGATCACCACCACGCCCGATGCCACGGTCGAAGAGGTCGACGCGCTGTGCGCGAAGTACCGCATCTCGGGCCTGCCGGTGGTCGACCCCGACGGACGCCTGGTCGGCATCATCACCAACCGCGACATGCGTTTCGTCTCGGGCTTCGAGCGTCAGACCACCTTCGTCAAGGACGTCATGACATCCGAGGGCCTCGTGACGGCGCCCGTCGGTGTCGCCGCCGGAGAGGTCATCGCGCTGTTCGCGAAGCACCGTGTCGAGAAGCTGCCGCTGATCGACGGCGACGGCAAGCTCGCCGGACTCATCACGATCAAGGACTTCGACAAGAGCGAGAAGTACCCGCTCGCCACCAAGGACGATCAGGGCCGTCTGCGCGTCGGTGCGGCCATCGGCTTCTTCGGCGACGCCTGGGAGCGGGCAGAGGCGCTGCGCGACGCGGGGGTCGACGTGCTCGTCGTCGACACCGCCAACGGCCAGTCGCAGGGGGTCATCGACCTCGTCAAGCGCCTGAAGGCCGACGAGTCTTTCGCTCACATCGACGTCATCGGCGGCAACGTCGCGACCCGCGAGGGCGCCCAGGCGCTCATCGACGCCGGAGTCGACGCCGTCAAGGTCGGCGTGGGCCCGGGCTCGATCTGCACCACGCGCGTCGTCGCCGGAGTCGGTGTGCCGCAGGTCACCGCCGTGTATGAGGCGTCGCTCGCCGCTCGCCCCGCCGGCGTGCCGGTGATCGCCGACGGCGGCCTGCAGTACTCGGGCGACATCGCCAAGGCGCTCGTCGCCGGGGCGGATGCTGTGATGCTCGGCTCGCTGCTCGCCGGCACCGATGAGTCGCCGGGTGAGATCGTCTTCCAGTCGGGCAAGCAGTTCAAGCAGTACCGTGGCATGGGCTCGCTCGGCGCGATGCAGACCCGCGGCAAGCAGACCTCGTACTCGAAGGACCGCTACTTCCAGGCAGACGTGCCCAGCGACGACAAGCTCATCCCTGAAGGCATCGAAGGTCAGGTGCCGTACCGCGGCCCGCTCTCGGCCGTCGCTTATCAGCTGGTCGGTGGCCTTCGTCAGTCGATGTTCTACGTCGGCGCCCGCACCATCGAAGAGCTCAAGCAGCGCGGCAAGTTCGTGCGCATCACCTCGGCAGGGCTCAAGGAGTCGCACCCGCACGACGTGCAGATCGTCGTCGAGGCGCCGAACTACAAGCGCTGAGACAGACAGTGAAGGAGGGGACGGATGCTGCGGCATCCGTCCCCTCCTTCTGCGTCCCGGATCAGCGGGCGGCGAGAGCCGGTTCTTCCTCTACGGCCTGGACGGGGACGGGGGCGGTCGACTTCCCTGACGGCAGCCACAGCGCGACGACGGTCGCGGCGAGCAGCACGGCGGCGCCCGTGAACACGGCGGGCTTTGCCGCGTCCACGTAGAGGTCGGGGGTGAGCTGGCCACCAGCGCCGACGAAGATCGCGGTCATCACCGCGGTGCCGAGCGCGACGCCGAGTTCGCGGACGGTCGAGTTGACGCCCGCCGCCTTTGCGTGGTCGACGAGCCCGAGGGTCGCGAGCAGCGCCGTCGCCGACGGGGCGAACACAAGTCCCATGCCGACGCCCGCGATGATGAACGGGGCGATCAGGTTCGGGTAGGGCAGGTCGGGAGCGGTGATCTGCGCTATCCACGCGAGGGCGATGCCCTGCAGCAGCAGGCCGGGCACGAGCAGCGCGCGTGTGCCGATGCGCGGCGCGATCATGCCGGCGAGCGGCGCGACGAACATCGGAGCGAGGGTCCATGGAGTGGTCTGCACCGCGGCCTCGAGGGGAGTCGATCCCTGCACGACCTGCAGGTACTGGATCAGGATGAACACCGAGCCGAAGGTGCCGAAGCTGAAGGCGAAGCCGACTACGTTCGTGATCGAGAAGGAGCGGTCTCGGAACAGTCGCAACGGCACCAGCGGCGCCTTCGCGCGCTTCTGCCAGATCACGAATGCCGCGAGCAGCACGGTGCCGAGCGCCAGCTCGAGGATCACGCCGAGCGAGTCCCAGCCGTCGTCGTTGCCTCGAACGATCGCGTGGACGAGAGCGAGGACGCCGGATGCCGCGAGCACGGCTCCGGGGATGTCGATACGAGAGCGGGCGCCGAAGTCGTTACGGAGCACGAGCAGAGCGAGGGGGATGGCGACGATCGCGACGGGGATGTTGATCCAGAAGATCGCCTGCCAGTTCCAGCCTTCCATGATCGCGCCGCCGACGAGCGGCCCGACCGCGACCCCGAGTCCTGAGACGCCGCCCCAGATGCCGATGGCGAGCGGGCGGCGGGATGCGGGGACCGCTCCGGTCAGGAGAGCGAGGGAGAGGGGCATCACGGCTGCCGCGCCGAGGCCCTGGACGGCGCGTGCGGAGATCAGCTGACCTGGGTCGGTGCTGAGGGCGGCGAACAGGGAGCCGGCGCCGAAGAGGGCGATGCCGATCGCGAAGACCGTGCGGCGGCCGAATCGGTCGCCGAGCGCGGAGGCGATCAGGATCGCTCCAGCGAAAGCGAGAGCGTAGGCATTGACGAACCATTGCAGCTCCTCGACGCTCGCGCCCATCTCCTGGTGCAGCACCGGCAGAGCGTTGGTCATGACGAGGTTGTCGAGTGTGGCCATGAACATCGGGAGGGACGCCGCGGCGATGACGAGCGCGACCGGGCGGCGGCTGATCACGGGGGTGGGCTGAGACATGATGCTCCAGTTGTAATTGAATGATTACTTGTCTTGAAGCAATGTAGTAATCGAATGATTACAAAGTCAAGTGATTCGCTGATAACCTTTCGGCATGAGCTCAGCTGCGGCATCCGGCGTCCTCTCCGACGAGTCGGGCAGGCGACTCTCTTCGGACGAGCGGCGCGCGCAGATCGTCCAGGCTGCGCTCGCGGTGTTCGGCGCGCGCGGGTACGAGGGCGCGAAGACCGACGAGGTCGCCAGAGCGGCCGGCGTGAGTCAGCCCTACGTCGTCCGCCTCTTCGGCTCGAAGGAGAACCTCTTCCTCGCCGCGGTGGACGAGGCGCTCGCTCGACTGCTGACGTCGTTCCGAGCGGCGCTCGCCCGCGACGACGACCTCCCTGTGGGCAAGCGCATCGGCGAGGCGTACGTCGACCTCATCGAGGTGCGCGGACTGCACCAGACGCTCGCGCACTCCTACCTGCTCGGCAGCCACCCCGTGATCGGCCCCGCCGCCCGCCGAGGCTTCGCGCAGGTCTGGCGCTTCTTCCGAGACGAGGTCGGGATGGATGCCGACGAGGCGCGGGCTTTCTTCGCGGAGGGCATGCTCATCAGCACCTTGATCGGGCTCCGCATCGTCGACGACTACGGCTCCGACCCGCAGATCACCGAGCTTTTCCGCTCCTGCTTCCCGAGCGAGTTGCCGCACGTGCTCGACGTGCTCCCGCGTGGCGCCGAACGCTGGTGACCGCGGTGAGAACGACGTGATTCGGCTCTCGGTCGCGGTGACCAGCGTCTGCATCTCCGGAGACATGCAGGGCAGAGACATGCAGGGCACGTTCTTCGTCCCACGAACCGAGGGACTGCGTCAGAGATGAGCCGGCCGCACACCTCGTGTGTCGCGCTGTGACGGCGGGTGACCGCGGGTGACGTCGCCCGCACGTCACCGTAGGTCGCCCGGATACCTTCGCCGCATGACTCTTCTCCAGGAACAGCTCTCGCTCGTCGCCGACGTCACCGCCGAGGAGCGTGCGCGGCGTCTCACCTCCGCGGGCACCGCGTGGAATGAGCGCATCACCGCCGACGCGGGTGCGGCCGCCCTCACCTACCGGGTCATCGGTCGCGGCGTCGGATCCGTGGCGACCGAGATCCGTGCGGGCAAGCACCTCTTCCTCGTCGACGAGCCGGGCGCCCTCGCCGGCGATGACGCGGCGGCGAGCCCCGTCGAGTACGCGCTGGGCGCGCTCGTCTCCTGTCAGGTCGTCGTGTTCCGCCTGTATGCACAGGCGCTGGGCCTCACGATCGATGAGATCGAGATCACAGCAGAGGGCGACCTCGACGTGCGCAAGCTGTTCGGCATCGACGAATCCGGTCGCGCGGGATTCCACGACGTGCGCGTGCGGGTCGACATCACCGGACCCGACACGGCCGAGCAGTACGAGGAGCTGCGCCGGGTCGTCGATGCGCACTGCCCGGTGCTCGACCTGTTCGCGAATCCGGTGCCCACCTCTGGGGTGCTGGTCTGAGCATCCGTTCGTCTGCGTCTGTGGCTGTCCGATCCTCGGCCGCGATCCGGTGCCGCTGCGACCGTGATCTCGGCGTTCCGGTCGCGATTCGTGCCGTCTGAATCGCTCGTCGACGGCACAATCTGCGACCGGAACAAGGCTTGAGGCTGAGGAGACGGCGCGGACGGCGACCGGAACAAGGCTTGAGGCTGCGGGCGGGCGGCCCGAATCCCGACCGGAGCACGGCGAAGCGGTGCACATCGAAAGCCTGATAGCCTGGTCGGCTCGCCATGCGGGCGGAAGGACGGCCACGCACGGTGGGGTATATCGATGTCTCCGGCGTCTCATTGACGCTCCCAGATGGCAGACCGCTTCTCGATGAAGCGACGTTCCGCGTCGGTTCCGGTTCGACGAGCGCGTTGATCGGACCGAACGGCGCAGGCAAGACGACGATGCTGCGGATCATCCGCGGCGATCAGGCGGCAGATGCGGGCGTCGTCACGATCGACGGCGGACTCGGCGTCATGGATCAGTTCGTCGGTCACGGCGAGGCGGGCCAGACGGTGCATGAGCTGCTGGTGCGCGTCGCGCCCGGGCGCATCCGTGCGGCGGCCGACGCCCTGGAGGCGGCGGAGAACGCGCTCATCGAGCGCGACGAGCACGACACGCAGATGGCGTACGCGACGGCGATCGCGGAGTATGCGGATGCCGGTGGATACGAGCACGAGACCGTATGGGACCAGTGCACGGTCGCGGCTCTGGGCGTGCCGTTCGAGCGGGCGAGGTACCGCGAGCTCACGACGCTCTCCGGGGGAGAGCAGAAACGCCTCGCGCTGGAGGCTCTGCTTCGCGGACCCGACGAGGTGCTGCTGCTCGACGAGCCCGACAACTACCTCGATGTGCCGGCGAAGCGCTGGCTCGAAGAGCAGTTGCGGCAGACTTCGAAGACCGTGCTGCTGGTCTCGCACGATCGAGAACTGCTCGCACGGGCCGCCGATCGCATCATCACTCTCGAGCCGGGCGGAGCGGGGGCGACCGCGTGGGTGCACGGCGGCGGGTTCGCCACATATCACCAGGCGCGGAGCGACCGGATGGACCGGCTCGACGAACTGCGCCGGCGATGGGATGAGCAGCACGAGAAACTGCGGATCCTCGTGGCGAATCTGAAGGTGAAAGCCTCGGCCAACGACGGCTTCGCGTCGCGATATCAGGCGGCGCAGACCCGTCTGCGCAAGTTCGAAGAGGCCGGCCCGCCCGAAGAGCGTCCGCCTGTGCAGGACTTCGACATGCGCTTGCGCGGAGCGCGGACCGGCAAACGTGCAGTCGTCGCGACAGCATTGGAGCTCACCGGACTGATGAGCCCGTTCGACGCCGAGATCTGGTACGGCGACCGGGTCGCCGTGCTCGGTTCGAACGGATCGGGCAAATCGCACTTCCTGCGGCTGCTGGCTCGAGGCGGCAGCGATCCTGATCCGACCCTCGGCCATGTCACATCCACCGGTGAGCAGCTGAGCGAAGTCGCCCACGCCGGGAGTGCGGTGCTCGGCGCGCGTGTCGTTCCGGGACTGTTCGCACAGACGCATGCGCATCCGGAGTTCCTCGGACGCACTCTGCTCGACATCCTGCACCGCGGGGACGAGCGGCGCACCGGCCTGCCGCGCGACGCCGCGAGCAGCGCACTCGACCGCTACGGCCTCGTGCGGCAGGCGCAACAGAGCTTCGACTCGCTGTCTGGCGGGCAGCAGGCGCGGTTCCAGGTGCTGCTGCTCGAGCTCTCGGGTGCGACTCTGCTGCTGCTCGACGAACCGACCGACAACCTCGACCTCGAGTCCGCCGAGGCCTTGGAAGACGCCCTCGTGCGCTTCGAGGGCACGGTCTTAGCGGTCACGCACGACCGCTGGTTCGCCCGCTCCTTCGACAGATTCCTCGTCTTCGGCTCCGAGGGCGAGGTCTACGAGGCCGACGCCCCCGTCTGGGACGAGAAGCGGGTCGCGCGAGCGCGCTGAGCGTCATCGGGGCTGCTGTTCCGTGTTGACGTAGCGTTTCGTCTCGTTCGCTGCGCTCTCTCGCTCAACGACCGGCGGGTGAGGGCAGACGGAAGGGCTCGGCGGCGCGAGCTGAGGGATCGAGCGCGAGGTCGGCGAGCACGGCTCCGATACCGGGGGCGAACTTGAAGCCGTGACCCGAGAAGCCTGCGCCGACGACGAGGCGCCCGCGGCGGTCCAGCACGAACGTGCCGTCGTCGGTCGAGGTGTACGTGCAGCTCACGGGAACAGCGGATGCCGGTTCCAACCCCGGCATCCACTCCCGCACGTAGTCCGTGAGAGCGTCGGCGTGCGCCGAGCGGTGCGGGCGAGCATCCGGATCGACCTCCTCGCCGACCCGATGGAATCCGACCTTGACGCCCTCACCGGGAGTCGGCATGCCGTACACGGTGGCGGGGTAGCGCTCGGGGTCGGTGTAGTGGTTGAACGACGGCCACTGCGCAGGGCCGGTCGGCGAGAAGTGCGCAGGAGACTCCTCGGTGACGGTCAACCGCGGAAGGCCGATCGAGGGGAGCATCCGCTCGCTCCACGCTCCGACCGTCATCACGGCGACGTCGGCGCGCACCACGGAGTCGGGCAGCGTCAGCTCGACTCCGGCATCCGTCTCCTCGATGCCGAGGACCGGGGTCTCCCAGTGCACCGATCCTCCGCTCTCCACGATCCTCCGCTCCCACTCGATCAGGGCGGAGGAGGCTCGGGCGACTCCGGCGTCGCGCGAGAACAGCACGTCGCCGTCGAAGCGCATGCCGATCCACCTCGACGCGGCGTCGGCGGCGGACATCATCTCGGCGTGGATGCCGCGATCGGTGAGACGCCGGGCGATCGAGGAGAGTTGGACAGCGCCGTGCGTGATCAGTCCGTGCAGACGCAGCAGCGGCTCGCCGTCGACGACCCCGAGGCGATCCCAGCCCTCGCGGGCGCGCACGAGCAGATCGAGGTAGTGCTCCTGGTCGTAGGCGTTGTTGAAGTTGCGGGTGGCGCCGTGCGACGCGCCCTCGTGGTGACCGCGCGAGAACCGCTCGAAAACGGTCGGTCGCATGCCCCTCCGCGTCAGCTCCCAGGCCGTCGCCAGGCCCATCGCACCGCCGCCGACGACGGCGACCTCCACAGCATCCGCTCGCATGCCCCCAGTCTCCCAGCCACGGGGCCCCTCATCGCACCGGGTAGTCTTGATGGGTGACCACAGAGATCGAGCTGGGCCGAGGAAAGCGCGCGCGCCGCGCGTACACGTTCGACGACATCGCGGTGGTGCCCTCACGGCGCACCCGCAATCCGGAAGACGTGTCGACCGCATGGACGATCGACGCCTTCGGCTTCGAGATCCCCGTGCTCGGCGCCCCGATGGACTCGGTGGTGAGCCCGCAGACCGCGATCATGCTCGGTCAACTCGGCGGACTCGGGGTCCTCGATCTCGAGGGCCTGTGGACCCGCTACGAGAACCCCGAGCCTCTGCTCGCGGAGATCGCGGGGCTGAGCGACGAGCTCGCGACCACGCGGATGCAGGAGCTCTACTCGGAGCCGATCAAGCCCGAGCTGATCACGAGCCGCCTCGCGGAGATCCGCGACGCCGGCGTCACCGTCGCCGGGTCCCTGACTCCGCAGCGCACGCAGGAGTTCTACGACACCGTCGCGCGCGCGGGCGTCGATCTGTTCGTCATCCGCGGCACCACGGTCTCGGCTGAGCACGTCTCGAGCGTCGCCCAGCCGCTGAACCTGAAGAAGTTCATCTACGACCTCGACGTGCCCGTGATCGTCGGCGGCGCCGCGACGTACACGGCGGCTCTGCACCTCATGCGCACGGGGGCCGCGGGTGTTCTCGTCGGCTTCGGCGGGGGAGCGGCGTCGACCACGCGCGCGACCCTCGGCATCCACGCTCCCATGGCCACCGCCGTCTCCGATGTCGCCGCCGCGCGTCGCGACTACCTCGACGAGTCCGGCGGCCGCTACGTGCACGTGATCGCCGACGGCGGCGTCGGCACCTCGGGAGACATCGTCAAGGCTCTCGCGATGGGGGCGGATGCCGTCATGCTCGGCGTCGCGCTCGCTCGCGCCACCGACGCACCCGGCCGCGGCTTCCACTGGGGGCCGGAGGCGCACCACCCCAAGCTTCCGCGCGGTCGCCGCGTCGAGGTGGGCGGCATCGGAACGCTCGAGGAGATCCTGTACGGTCCGGCCCCCGTGGCCGATGGCACGGCGAACCTCATCGGGGCGCTTCGCAAGTCGATGGCGACGACCGGATACTCCGACCTCAAGGAGTTCCAGCGGGTCGAGGTCGTCCTCGCACCGTACGAGGCCTGAGAGCCGTCCGCCTCACCGTGACCACCCCTGCGCTGTTCCCGCCCACCCTGCGTGAGGTGATGCTCCGCGGGCGCTGGATCGCCATGCTGCTGCTGTGCCTGCTCGTCGCCGGTGTCTTCGCCTGGCTCGGGCAGTGGCAGCTCGGCCGCGCGGTCGACACGGCGCCACAGGAGCCCGGTGCCACAGAGCAGGTGCGACCCCTCGACGACGTGCTCCAGCCCGGCGAGTATCTCGCGGAGCCGCTCGTCGGGCAGAAGGTCGAGACCGAGGGCCACTGGATCCCCGGCGACTTCATCATCGTGTCCTCCCGCTTCAACGACGGCCTGCAGGGCTACTGGGTCACCGGCCAGCTTCGCGTCGACGATCGCACCTCGATCGCGGTCGCGGTCGGCTGGGCGCCGGACCGCGAAAGCGCGGATGCCGCGGCGGAACGCCTCGACGCCGACTCCGATGGCGAGGTGATCACCGTGAGCGGGCGCATCATCTCGGACGAGGGGCCGGTGCTTCCGACACGCGACGATCCCGACCGCCTCGACCGCATGTCGACCGCCGCGCTGCTCAGCCGCTGGCACGATGTCGAGCAGCTCGACGTGTACCGCCCGTATCTCGCCTCGACCACGGCGACGGCGGGCCTGGTAGACATCTCCTCGCCCGCGCCCGAAGAAGGGTCGTCGGTGAACTGGCTCAACATCTTCTACGCCGTGGAGTGGGCGATCTTCGCCGGCTTCGCGTTCTACCTCTGGTACCGCCTCGCGAAGGACGCGTGGGAGCGCGAGGTCGAGGAGTTCGAGGACGCGGCGTCCGCCTGATCCTCCGCGCAGACCCTTGTCAGTCCTGAGGCTCCCGCGGCGGTGCTGTCGATGAACGGACGATCAGCGTGGTGGACAGCTCGGTGTGCGCGGCCGGCGCGCGGCCCAGTCGCGATTGGACGAGTGCGTCGACGGCAGCGCTTCCCATCTGGGCAAGGGGTTGACGGATCGTCGTCAACGGGGGATCAGCCCAGGCGGCGGCGGTCAGGTCGTCGAATCCGATCACGGAGATGTCTTCGGGCACTCGCAGGCCGAGCTCGCGCAGTGCATGGATCGCGCCCAGCGCCGTGTCGTCGCTCGCCCCGAAGATGGCCGTGGGGCGGCTGGCCCGTGTGAGCAGGAGGCGTGTCGCCTCGTATCCCTGGTCGACGCCGTAGTGCGCGCGGATGATCAGATCGTCGTCGACGGGGACCGCAGCCTGCAGCATCGCGGCCTGGAATCCGGCCAGTCGAGCGATCGCGTTGTCCTGGTCGATCGGGCCGGTGATGGTCGCGATGCGGCGGTGCCCGAGCGAGATCAGATGCTGGGCAGCGTCGAAGGCGCCCTTGAAGTTGGTCGCCGCGACCGACAGCGTGCCGTCGGGAACCTGGTGCAGCGGGTCGACCACGACGAGCGGCACCCCGGCGTCGGCCAGGGCGCGGCGTGCGTGCTCGCTGGGAACCGCGACCACGCTGAGCAGGCCGTCGGTCCCGCGTGACAGCGCGTGACGCACCCAATCGTCGCAGTCGTCGGGAGCAGGGTCGACCGTGAGGACGACATCCTTGCCCTGTGCCCGCGCAGCCTCCACGGCGCCACGCACGACGGCCTCGGACCAGGCGCCGTCGAGATCGACCACACGTACGTGGAGGAACCCGGTATCCGCGGTCGCGCGGGTCCTGATCGCGTAGCCATGCCGCTCGAGCGCCTCCGTGACCCGCGCACGGGTGCGCGCTGCCACATCCGGCCGTGAATTCAGGACCTTGGAGACGGTGGGCACGGAGACACCCGCCTCGGCGGCGATCAGGTCAAGATGGACAGCCATGCTCCTCCAAGGGGCTTTCCGAAAACTCTAGCGCATTGTCACACCATAAATGGCGCGACTATTCGGGGTAGACGGATCTCAGACTCAGCCCTATAGTTTCGATAATGAGGTTCGAAATTTCGGACCGGCATGTCGGAAACACGAAGGAGTGCGCATGCGCAGTTTGCGAGTCACCACAGTCACCGCGATCGCTCTCGGAGCCGCGTTGGTCCTCTCCGGATGCGGCCGCGGAGCCGAAGACGGCGCGGGGGAGAACGGATCCGTCGCCCCGGCCGCGGAGGGCGAGGCCGACGGCGTGATCGAGGTCTGGACGGCCGGAGGCCACGCCGAGAACCTCGAGGTTCTCGCGGAGCCCTGGCTCAAGGCGAATCCCGACGCCACGTTGAAGGTCACGGACGTTCCCTGGGACCAGGTCATCACGAAGGTGCAGACGGCGACCGCGGCGGGAACCGGACCCGACATCATCATGACCGGCAGCGACCAGACCGCCACGATCATCGGCATGGGTGCGGTCGACGAGGTGCCCGACGGCGTGTATGACACCGATGACTTCTATCCTGCCGCCATCGACTCGGCCACCGGCGAGGACGGGGTGTACGCGATGCCCTGGTACGTGGAGACCCGCTTCCTCTTCTATCGCAAGGACATCGCCGCCGAGCTCGGCCTCTCGGCGCCGAAGACCTGGGAGGACGTCGAGACCATGTCCGCCGCGTTCCAGGCGCGTCCCGGGGGGACCTACGGCATCAACCTGCCTCGTCCGGTCGAGCAGCCTGCTCAGGTCCTCGTGCCCTTCGACGCCCAGGCCGGCGGCTCGCTGACGGACGGCGAGAAGTGGACCATCGACACTCCGGAGCTGGTGTCCGCGCTCGACTTCTACGCCGGCTTCTTCCAGCGTGGCGAAGCCCCTCTCGAGAAGACCGACGCCACGTTTGAGAACGGCGGTACACCCATGTTCATCTCGGGGCCGTGGATGCTCGACGTGTTCAGCGAGGCGATCGAGGCGGGAACCGCGCCGGCGGACTTCACGCTCGACTCGGTCGGATACAGCGTCTTCCCGACCGGTCCTGGCGGCAGCAATGACCAGTACATCGGCGGAGGCAATCTGGGCGTCTTCTCGGCATCCGACAACAAGGCATCCGCGTGGTCGTTCCTGTCTTGGGTGGGCGAGCAGGAGCAGCAGGAGCAGTGGTTCACACTGCAGAACGAGCTCCCGGCGAACATCGCGGCCGGTGACCTCCCGGCGATTCAGGAGAATCCGGTCACGCAGACGCTCATGGAGCAGATGAAGGACACGGTCGCGATGCCGAACTATCCCGCGTGGTCGCAGATCTCCGACCTGCTCGGCAAGTACTCGGAGCAGGTCGCCAGCGGCCAGATCACGAGCGAAGAGGCGGCGAAGGAGATCCAGTCCCAGGCCGATTCGATCGGCTTCGGATGGTGAGCGCCGCCCGTCCGCAACGGCCGGGGAAGGTGACTTCCCTGGCCGCCCAGCGGCGGCGTTCCGCCTTCATCGCCTGGGTGTTCGTCGCCCCCTTCGTCCTGACGTTCGGGACGTTCGGACTGATCCCGCTGGTGAGCTCGCTCGCCATGGCGTTCACCGATCTCCGCGCACGCGACATCAGGACGCCGTTCAACGTCGACTTCGTCGGATTCGCGAACTTCGTGACCGTGCTCACCGACGAGTCCTTCCTCCGCGCGCTGCGCAACACCCTGTTCTTCGTGGTTCTCGGAGTGCCGGTCACTCTGTTCATCGCGCTGGTGCTCGCCGTCCTGCTCAACTCGGTGAGCCGCCGCGTGGCGACCTTCTTCCGCGTCGGCTACTACATCCCGGTGATCACCACGATCGTCGCGGTCGCCGTCGTCTGGCGCCTCATGTACCAGGACTCGGGAGTCATCAACACGATCCTCGGCGTGATCGGCATCGACGGGCCCAACTGGCTCAGCGATCCGAACACGGCTCTCGTGGCGATCACGGTGATGGCGGTCTGGCGCAACATCGGCGGATCGATGGTCATCTTCCTCGCGGGGCTGCAGAGCATCCCGTCCGAGGTCAACGAGGCCGCATCGATCGACGGCGCCAACGCCTGGCAGAAGTTCTTCCGAGTGACGATCCCGATGATGATGCCGACGATCCTCCTCAATACGATCCTGATCACGACGGGCTACATGCAGTTCTTCGACGAGCCGTTCGTCATGACCAACGGAGGACCGTTGGAGTCGACCACGTCGATCGCGCTGCAGGTCTACAACCAGTTCAAATACGGGAACTACTCGGTCGGAGCGGCGGGCGCCTACATCCTGTTCGCCCTCGTCGGCATCCTGGCGATCATCCAGTTCCGCTTCTTCCGGCAGAGGACCTGACCATGACACTCGCACGCACGCACCGCCCCGCCTTCCGCTGGGGCAACCTCATCGTCCTGGTCGTCCTCTCGGTAGGGCTCGCCGCGACCATCCTGCCGTTCGTCTGGATGGTCCTCGGCGCATTCAAGACGAACGCGGAGATCATGTCGCGGCCGGTCACCTGGTGGCCGCAGCATCCGACGCTCGACAACTTCAGGGCGTGGCTGTTCGAGTTCGACATCGTCCGGCCGTTCCTCAACTCGGTGATCCTCGCGGGCGCCACCGTCGCCACGACTCTGCTCTTCTCGTCGATGGTGGGCTGGGCGCTCGCGAAGATGACGTTCCCGGGGAAGAACGCGATCATCGTGGTCGTCCTGTCGACGATGTTCGTACCGGGCATCGTCACACTGATCCCGCAGTTCGTGCTGATCGCGAACCTCGGGATGGTGAACACCTACTGGGGGCTGATCCTCCCGGGGATGGTCGGGGCCTTCGGTGTGTTCCTGATGCGGCAGTTCATGCTCGAGATCCCCGACTCGCTCCTGGATGCCGCGCGCATCGACGGGGCCGGAGAATTCCGCACCTTCTTCCAGATCGTGCTGCCTCTGTGCAAGGCGCCTCTCGCGACGCTGGCGATCTTCACGTTCATGGGGTCGTGGAACAGCTTCCTCTGGCCGCTGATCATCTCCCAGGACGATTCGATGTACACGCTCCCCGTGTCCCTGGCGCTGTTCTCGTCCGAGGCGGGCGGGCACGGCGCCGACTACGGTCTGCAGATGGCCGGCTCGTTCCTGATCGTGATCCCCGTGCTCGTGCTCTTCATCGCGATGCAGAAGCACTTCGTCCAGGGCATCACGATGACGGGCATCAAATGAGGCACCACGTCGAGAGCACGAGAAAGGGATTCATCTCACATGACCGGACACACCCCCGCACCTCGGGGTTTCCTCTGGGGGGCGGCGACCGCCGCGCACCAGATCGAAGGCGGCAACGTCAACACGGGGCACTGGGAGCTCGAGTACGCGCCGGGATCGACCATCCCCGAGCCGTCGGGCGACGCCTGCGATTCCTACCACCGCTTTCCGGAGGACATCGCCCTCCTCGCGGATGCCGGACTCACGGCGTACCGCTTCTCAGTCGAGTGGGCTCGTATCGAACCCGAGGAAGGCGTGGTGTCGCGCGCCCAGCTGGACCACTACCGGCGCATGATCGATGCGTGCCGGGACCGCGGCGTCGAACCCGTCGTCACGCTGCATCACTTCACGTTCCCTCGCTGGTGGGAGCACAGCGGCGGCTGGTACTCCGAGCGGAGCACCGACCGGTTCCGCAGGTTCACGGAGGTCTGCACCGCGCTCCTCGACGATGTCGACTGGGTGATCACGATCAACGAGCCGAACATGATGGTCAACCAGACCGAGGCGCGGATCGACACCGAGAACGGCGTGAACTTCCCCGGTCCCTCGCCGTACCTCGCCCGCGCGATCGCGAGCGCGCACCACGCCTCGACCGAGGTGCTGCGCGGGTTCGGAGGGGTGAAGTCGGGGTGGTCGGTCGCGAATCAGGTGTTCCAGGCGGTCCCCGGGTGGGAGACACAGCGCGACGAATGGCAGTACTGGCGCGAGGACTTCTTCCTCGAGCAGGCGCGGCAGGACGACTTCATCGGGGTGCAGTCTTATCTGCGCACGATCATCGGCCCGTCCGACGACGCCGAGGGCTTCGGGCCGCAGCCCTGGCCGGAAGGCACCGAACGCACGCTGACGGGCTGGGAGTACTATCCCGAAGCGCTCGGCCATGCGCTGCGGCACACGCACGAGGTCACCGGCGGCATCCCCATGGTGGTCACCGAGAACGGCATGGCCACCTCAGACGACACGCGGCGGGTCGACTACACCACGGGTGCGCTCTCGGCGATGGCCGACGCGATGGAGGACGGCTGCGATGTGCGCGGCTACCTGCACTGGTCTCTGCTCGACAACTACGAATGGGGCTCGTTCCGGCCGACCTTCGGACTCGTCGCGGTCGATCGGGAGACGTTCGCACGCTCGCCCAAGCCGAGCCTCTCGTGGCTCGGCGGACTGGCTCGCCGCAACGTCGTGCCACGGTTGCGAACGGAGTGATCACGCGGGGAAGCTGCGCATCCGCGCAGAGGAGAATGCGCAACTGAGCGGCGCTTTTGTGCGCTCCCTCCGAGCGGTTTGTCGGACCGGTGAGCACTCGGTGACGAATCGGCAAACAGCGTTGATGATGTCGGGTGCCGTCCGTATGCTCACAGACATATGTGCACCCTGGGAGACCGGTGTGCACCACGGCAGAACCCCACAAGAGTTCACCGTGACCCGAGTCCGAAACGCCGAGGAGACCAGCCGTATGATTCCCGCTCCCGACGACGACGCCCGCAAGGGCGTCGCGTCAGTACCCAGAAGGCGCGGGCGCATCGGCGTCCTCGCCGTGACCTGTGTCGCAGCTCTCGGCTTCGGCTCACTGGTCGCCGCGCCCGCCTACGCCAGCCCCGACGGAACCGGCGTGGTCATCAACGAGGCCTATCTCTCCGGCGGCAGCGCCGGTGCCGCCTACGTCAACAAGTTCGTCGAGCTGTACAACCCGACAACCCAGGCCATCTCGCTCGACGGCAAGTCGCTGCAGTACCGCTCGTCGACGGGCACGGGCGCATCGAACGGCGTCGCCGCGCTCTCGGGTTCGATCCCGGCCGGCGGTCACTACCTCGTGCAGGCGGGAAGCAACGGCGCGAACGGCGCGGCTCTTCCCAAGGCGGATGCCGTCAGCACTCTCAATCCGAGCGGCACCAACGGCACGCTCGCCCTCGTCGACGGCACGGCGGCCGTGACGCTCACGCCCGGCTCCGTCGTGGGTCAGGCCGGCGTCATCGACGTGCTCGGCTACGGCACCTCCAACACGTTCGAGGGCGCTGCGGCGACCCCGCCCACCGGCAACACCGACGTGAAGTCCTTGAACCGCACGAGCGGTGTCGACACCGACAGCAACGCGGCGGACTTCACCCTGTCGGCCACCATCACCCCCACGGCGTCGGGCAGCACCGATCCCGGTACCGACCCGGGCACCGATCCCGGGACGGAGCCGACCAAGGCGACCATCGCCGAGGTGCAGGGCACGACCGACGTCTCGCCGCTGAACGGCAAGACCGTCACCGTCGAGGGTGTCGTCACCGCCGATTACCGCACCGGCGGCTACGCGGGCGTCACCATCCAGACCGCCGGATCCGGCGGAGCCGCTGACGCGACCCCCGGCGCCTCAGACGGTCTCTTCGTGTACCTGAACGCGCTCGCGCCGACATTGGCGATCGGCGACCTCGTCTCCGTGACCGGCTCCGTGAGCGAGTACTTCGGGCAGACGCAGATCAACCCGGCCGCCCTCTCCGCCATCACGGTCGTGCAGCCGGGCGCCGGCGTCCCCGCCGCGACCCCGCTCGCCGACACCGTGCTCGGCGCCGCGCGGGAGCAGTACGAGAGCATGTACGTCGCTCCCACGGGCACCTACCGCGTGGCATCCAGCCACCAGCTGTACAACTACGGCGCGCTGTGGCTGAACGTCGGCGGGGGTCTCGCCCAGAAGAGCACCGAGGCCGCACTGCCCGGCGCCGACGCCGCCGCGATCACCGCAGGCAATCGCGCGAACCGCATCCTGCTCGACGACGGCTGGTCCATCCAGGTCACGAACAAGAACCACCCGAACGAGCAGCCGTACTTCACGAAGGACGTGGTGGTCCGCAACGGCGACACCGTCGACTTCGGCGACAACGGCTACGTGCTGCAGTGGAGCTTCGACGACTGGCGTCTGCAGCCGGTCGTGCCGATCGACAACACGTCGTCGTCCGATCTCAAGGTGGGCTTCACCGCGACCAACCCTCGTCCGGCATCCGCTCCGACCGTCGGCGGAGACGTGCAGGTCGCATCGTTCAACGTCTACAACTACTTCACGACGCTGTCGAGCGAGAACTCCAATGCGCGCGGTGCCGCGAATGCCGCGCAGTTCGCGATCCAGAAGTCGAAGATCGTCTCGGCGATCAACGGTCTGGGCGCCGACATCGTCTCGCTGATGGAGATCGAGAACTCGATCAAACTCGGCGGCACGCTCGACTCGGCGCTCGCCGACCTCGTCGACGGCCTCAACGCCGATGCGGGCAGCGAGGTGTGGGCCTACGTGCACACGCCGGATGCGCTGAACAACGCCGCGATCACCGACTACATCACGAGCGCGATCATCTACAAGAAGGGCGCGGTCTCGCCTGTGGGCGATGCCATGACCGTCGTCGACGAGACCGTCTGGGGCAATGCCCGCGAGCCGATCGCTCAGGCGTTCGACGTCGACGGCCGTATCGTCACCGTCGTCTCGAACCATCTGAAGTCGAAGTCCGACCCGAAGGACGGCACGCCCGTGCCCGCCGACGAGCAGGGCTTCTTCAACTCCGCACGTGTGGCGCAGGCGAACTCGATCCTCTCGTTCACCCAGACGATCGAAGAGAAGACGGGCAGCAGTGACATCCTGCTGATCGGCGACTTCAACGCCTATGCCAAGGAAGACCCGATCCGGGTGTTCACGGATGCAGGCTGGAGCGACGTCGCGCGCGAGAAGGCCCCAGAGGAGCACACCTACTCGTTCGACGGCGAGGTCGGATCGCTCGACCACGTCATCGCGTCGCCCTCGCTCGTGTCGTCGATCACCGGCGCCGGAGTCTGGAGCATCAACTCGCCCGAGTGGAGTGACCGCGGCTACGCGTTCGGCGCCACCGAGGCAGGCACGCCGTTCCGCTCCAGCGACCACGACCCGATTCTCATCGGCGTCTCGGCGACCACTCCTCCGGTGAGCATCGACGTCGTCACGGTGAACGACTTCCACGGCCGCATCGAGGCTGACGGGGCCGCTGCCGGCGCCGCTGTCCTCGCTGGTGCGGTGAAGCAGTTCCGTGCGGAGAACCCGAACACGATCTTCGCCGGAGCCGGCGACCTGATCGGCGCGTCGACGTTCACCTCCTTCATCAACGACGACAACCCGACGATCGACGCGCTGAACGCGGCCGGTCTCGATGTCAGCGCTGCGGGCAACCACGAGTTCGACCAGGGCTGGGCCGATCTGCGCGATCGCGTCCAGGACAGGGCGAACTGGGAGTACATCTCCTCCAACGTGTTCCTCACCGAGACGGGAGAGCCCGCGCTCGCCCCGGCCTGGGTCAAGGAGCTCGACGGCGTGCGCGTCGGTTTTGTCGGAGCCGTCACGGAGGATCTCGACTCCCTCGTGTCACCTGAAGGGATCAAGGATCTCGAGGTGCGCAGCATCGTGGACTCGGTGAACGCCGTGGCCGACGATCTGCGCGACGGGGACGACGCCAACGGCGAGGCGGATGTCGTCATCCTCCTCGTTCACGAGGGCGCGACGACCACTGACGTCGCCAGCATCACCCCCGACTCGCCTCTCGGTGAGATCGTCTACGGGGTGGACGACGACGTAGACGCGATCGTCTCGGCGCACACGCACCTCGCGTACAACCACGTCATCGACGGCCGCCCGGTCGTCTCGGCGGGTCAGTACGGCGAGAACCTGGGGCTGATGAACCTCCAGGTCGACCCGAAGACGAAGGACCTGATCTCGATCACCAATGAGATCAAGCCTCTCGTCGTGGGCGGCGTGGCTCAGTATCCGGCGGACCCCGCGGTCGCCGACATCGTCGCGAAGGCGAAGGCCGAAGCCGACGTGCTCGGCGCCGTCAAGGTCGGAGACATCACGGGCGACTTCAACCGGGCCCGCCAGAGCGACGGCAAGACGGAGAACCGTGGTGGCGAGTCCACCATCGGCAACTTCGTCGCCGACGTGCAGAAGTGGTCCACCGGTGCCGACCTGGCGCTGATGAACCCCGGCGGCATCCGCGCGAACCTCACGTTCGCCTCGACCGGCGCGAGCGACCCCGACGGCAACGTCACCTACCGCGAGGCGGCGACCGTGCAGCCGTTCGCCAACACGCTGGTGACGTTGACCTTGACCGGTGCCCAGTTGAAGAGCGTTCTCGAGGAGCAGTGGCAGCCCGCCGGCTCCGCGCGTCCGTTCCTGAAACTCGGCGTGTCGAAGGAGCTCAGCTACACCTACGACCCGGCCGCAGCACAGGGATCGCACATCACGTCGATCACGCTCAACGGCGCTCCGGTCGACCCGGCCGCGAACTACACGGTGGCCGCGAACTCGTTCCTGGCCGGGGGTGGCGACAACTTCGCCTCCTTCAAGCTCGGCGCGGGCAAGCGCGACACCGGCAAGATCGACCTGCAGTCGATGGTCGACTGGTTCGACGCGAACAAGACGGCCACGCCCGACTACGCGCAGCGTGCCGTCGGCGTCACGGTCAGTGCAGCGGACGCCGACGGCTACAGCGCCGGTGACCAGGTGACCGTCTCGCTGTCCTCTCTCGCGTTCAGCGCCGGCGAGCCGGCCCCCGGCGAGGTCTCGCTGACGCTGGGCGACACGGTTCTCGCGACCGGCGCCGTCGATCCCACGGTGGTCACGGCCACGGATGAGGTCGGTCGCGCAGTGCTGACGTTCGCGGTTCCCGAGGGCGTGTACGGAGAGCAGTCGCTCACCGTCTCGGTCGCGGGCACCGGAACCACGGCACACGTGCCGTTCACCATCACGGGCGAGCCTGAGCCGGAGTTCAACGGCGCGATCACGCTCGACTCGTCGAAGGTGGCCGCGGGCAAGAAGCTCACGATCTCCGGAACCGGCTACCAGCCGGGGGAGACGGTGACCGTGCAGCTGCGGCCGAAGAAGGGCGAACCCATCTCGGTCGGCACCATCCAGGTGGGCGTCGAGGGCTCGTTCACGGCATCCGTCACTGTTCCGAAGGGCACGCAGCCCGGCAAGTACACCGTCGCAGTGGCGCAAGCCGATGGAGACGAGGCGACCGCCACGGTCACCGTCAACCGTTCGGGCGGCATCATCAAGGACATCATCGACTGGCTCTGGGATCTGCTGACCGGCTGGTTCTGACCACGATGATCTGAGACCCCCTCGGGGGGAGAGACGAAGGCCGTCGGGAGTGATCCCGGCGGCCTTCGTCGTTGTGGGGATGGCTCCGAAGACTTCTTGTGTTTGTGTTGTTCTTTGTTGTAATGTGTGGGAAACAAATCCCCGTCAACGGAGTCGGCATGTACGCAGTGGAGCGCCAGCAGCGCATCGAACGGATCCTGGTCGAAGAGGGCCGCGTGGCCGTGGTCGACCTGGCCCACCGTTTCGACGTGACGACCGAGACCGTGCGTCGTGACCTCGCCGTCTTGGAAGAGGCCGGATCTCTCGTGCGAGTGCACGGCGGAGCGGTCGCGAAAGACGCCGACAGCACGAGCGAACCGACCGTCGTCGAGCGTGCGAGCCGCCACGGCGCCGCCAAGAACGCGATCGCCGAACGGGCGCTCACGGCTCTCGGCCCCGGGTTTCACGGTTCTGTCTTCATCGACGCGGGCACGACCACCGCCGCTGTCGCGGCGGGACTCGCCGAGCGCCTGAGCGCGGTGCAGCAGGGCAGCCGGCCCATCGAAGCGGTCACTCACTCGCTCACGATCGCACCGGCTCTCGCGGCGACCGACGACGTCTCTCTCACGGTGGTCGGCGGACGCATCCGCGGCATCACCGCCGCGGCCGTCGGCGTCGAGACGGTGAGCGCCATCCGCCGGCTCCGTCCTGACGTCGCGTTCATCGGCACCAACGGGGTCTCCGCCGACTTCGGGCTCAGCACGCCCGATCCCGACGAGGCATCTGTCAAGACCGCGATCGTGCAGTCCGCGCGTCGTGTGATCGTCGTCGCCGATGCGAGCAAGCACGACCGGGAACTGCTCATGACGTTCGCCTCGCTGGAGGACATCGACGTCCTCGTCACGGATGCAGAACCGCCCGCCGCCCTCGGCGCGGCTCTCGCCGACGCAGGAGTGGAGGTCTGGATCGCATGATCGTCACCTTCACCGCGAACCCCGCACTGGATCGCACCATCACGCTGGGCGCCGCGCTGCGACCCGGAGAGGTGCAGACCGCCGACTCGGTTCGCGAGGACGCCGGAGGCAAAGGCGTCAACGTCTCGCGCGTGGTCGCGGTCGCAGGCGTCGAGACCATCGCGGTTCTGCCCGTCGCTGTCGACGATCCCTACGGCGCCATCGTCGCCGCGGCCGGTGTTCCGATGAGGGCCGTCCCCGTTGCGCGCCACGTCCGCACGAACCTCACGATCGCCGACCACGAGGGCGTCACCACGAAGATCAACCTGTCGGGTGAGCCTCTGGCCGATGCTGATGCGGTGGCCGTCACCGCGGCGGTCGTGGAAGCCTGCGAAGGCGCCCGCTGGCTCGTGCTCGCGGGCTCTCTGCCGGGAGGCGTGGCCGACTCGTTCTACGTCGATATCGCGGAGGCCGTCCGTACGCGTTGGGGCGGGGATGCGCCGCGCATCGCCGTCGACACCTCGGGGCCGGCGCTGCGCGAGGTCGTCGAGCGCGGTGCCGCCGATCTCATCAAGCCGAACGACGAGGAACTCGTCGAGCTCACCGGCCTCGCGCTCGATGAGGGGGCGCTCGCGGATGCGGTCCATCGCGTCGCCCGTCGCATCGTCCCCGTGCGCGCAGCATCCGCTCTGGTGACTCTGGGTGGCGCCGGGGCCGTGCTGGTCACCGCTGAGGGGACATGGTTCGCCGAAGCTCCTCGCATCAAGGTGGCGAGCACCGTCGGCGCCGGAGACAGCTCGCTCGCCGGTTACCTGCTCGCCGAGCACGCCGGCCTCGCACCGGCAGTTCGACTGCAGTCGGCCATCCGCTACGGCGCCGCCGCGGCATCCCTGCCTGGAACCCAGGCGCCCACCCCCGCCGATCTCGGCACCGGCGACATCGCCGTCCGTTCCCTGTAATCCCACGACCACTGGAGGTCATCGTGTCCGACACCATCACCGCCGAGCTCGTCAGCATCGATGCTGACCTCGGTGCAGACAAGGCGGCGGTCATCCGCGCACTCGCCGACCGCGTCGCGGCACAGGGCAGAGCCGACAGCGGTCAAGCCCTGTTCGACGACGCCTGGGCACGCGAGCAGAAGGACGAGACCGGACTGCCCGGCGGCATCGCGATCCCGCACGCGAAGAGCGCTTCGGTGACCACACCCACGCTCGCCTTCGCGCGTCTCGCGCCGGGCGTCGACTTCGGAGCTCCCGACGGTCCCGCCGACGTGGTGTTCCTCATCGCCGCGCCCGACACGGCGGCCGAAGCGCACCTCGCGATTCTCTCGAAGCTCGCGCGCAGCCTCATGCAGGACGAGTTCACGGGCGCGCTGCGCGCGGCCGACACCCCTGACGAGATCGTCGCGATCGTCGACGCGGCGATCGGGGAGGGGCCTGCTGCGACGCCAGCCGCCGCTCCCGCTGAGAGTGCACCGGTTCCGGCATCCGACGCCGCGCCCCGGGCTCGCATCGTCGCCGTCACGGCCTGCGCCACCGGCATCGCGCACACGTTCATGGCTGCGGATGCGCTCACGGCTGCGGGCAAGTCCGAGGGCGTGGACCTCATCGTCGAGCCTCAGGGCTCGAGCGGATACAAGCCGCTGCCGCAGAGCGTCATCGACGAGGCGGATGCCGTGATCTTCGCGGTCGACGTCGACGTGCGCCAGCCGGAGCGCTTCGCCGGCAAACCGGTCGTGCGCTCGGGCGTCAAGCGAGGGATCGAGGAGCCGAAGCAGATGATCGCCGAGGCGATCGCCGCGTCGAAGGATCCCGCAGCTCCTCGAGTCTCCGGGACCGCGGCCACCTCGTCCGCTGCGACTCCTGCGGGCTCGCAGTCGCTCGGCCGCCGCATCCAGCGGATCCTGCTCACGGGTGTCAGCTACATGATCCCGTTCGTCGCCGGCGGCGGACTGCTGATCGCGCTCGGCTTCCTGTTCGGCGGCTACAACGTCACGGAGCACGCGAAGGACGTCGTGCTGAACAATGCCTTGTGGGCTCTGCCCGACGGCGGCCTCGGCCAGTACCTCGGCTCGGTCTTCTTCATGATCGGATCGACGTCGATGGGCTTCCTGGTCTCGGCGCTCGCGGGCTACATCGCCTTCGCGATCGCCGACCGTCCGGGCCTCGCGCCCGGCTTCGTCGCCGGTGCCGTGGCCGTGCTCATGAACGCGGGCTTCATCGGCGGCATCGTGGGCGGTCTGCTCGCCGGTTTCATCGCTGCCGCGATCGGGCGCATCGAGGCGCCGCGGTGGCTCCGCGGCCTGATGCCTGTCGTGATCATCCCGCTGCTGGCGTCGATCGTCGCGTCCGGACTGATGCTGCTGTTCCTCGGCCGCCCGATCGCCTGGCTCATGCAGGTCATGAACGAGTGGCTGACCGGTCTCGCCGGCACTTCGGGCATCGTCCTCGTCGGCGTGATCCTGGGCCTCATGATGTGCTTCGACCTCGGCGGGCCGGTGAACAAGGTCGCCTACGCGTTCGCGACCGCGGGGCTCGCCTCGGCCACCGCCGACAACCCGGCGCCGTACCTCATCATGGCTGCCGTGATGTGCTCCGGCATGGTGCCGCCTCTGGCCATGGCGCTCGCATCGACCGTGCTCGACCGCCGCCGTTTCACCACCGTGGAGCGCGAGAACGGCGTCGCTGCATGGCTGCTCGGGGCCTCGTTCATCAGCGAGGGCGCGATCCCGTTCGCGGCGGCCGACCCACTGCGCGTGATCCCCGCGTCGATGCTCGGCGGTGCGCTCACCGGCGCCCTCAGCATGATGTTCGCGGTCCAGTCGCTGGCCCCGCACGGCGGCATCTTCGTCTTCTTCGCGATCAATCCCGTCTGGGGCTTCCTTATCGCCCTCGCAGCGGGCACGATCGTGAGTGCACTCGCCGTCGTCGCACTGAAGCGCTTCGTGGGCGCGAAGACGCCGGCCGCCGAAGCCGTCGCAGCCTGACCATCGACACCACTCAAAGGAGAACAGAAATGACCGAACGCCAGGCCACCATCGCCAGCAGCTCCGGACTGCACGCCCGCCCCGCGAAGCTCTTCGTGTCAGCGGTGAAGGAGAAGGGCATCCCGATCACGATCTCGGTCGAGGGCGGTGCCGAGCTCAACGCCGGCAGCATCCTCGCGCTGATGGGCCTCGGAGCGGCGAAGGGATCGGTCGTTACTCTGCGGTCCGACGCCGACGGCGCGGACCAGGCTCTCGACGAGCTCGTCGCCCTGCTCGAGACGGACCTCGACGCGGAGTGACGACGCACGAAGGCCGCCGGGGAGACCCGGCGGCCTTCGTCATGTGCGTGGGCCCCGACTCCCTGACACGATGCGCGGAGCGGGGCCGGGCAGCGGCCGTTGCGTCGAGGTGCGCGGTACGGTCGCCTTCGTGAGAGAAGGTGGCATCGAGGCGCACCTCGGCTCCTGAGCGCACCAAGTTCGGTGGTGCGACCGGATGCAGGGCAGGGATGCTTTGGATGCCGCGTCCTGACCGTTGCGTCGAGGTGCGTGTTGCGGTCGCTCTCTTTGGGAGAAGGCGGCATTGGAGCGCACCTCGGTTGGGCGCGCATGCGCGTGTCGTCCCCGGCGCGGCGGGCAGCGGCGGTCGCTGCGTCGAGGTGCGCGGTGTGGTCCTCTTCTTGAGAGAAGGCGGCATCGCGGCGCACCTCGGACGGGCGGAGGCCGGCATCCGGCACCCACACCGACGGGAAGCAGCCAGGCGGTGCGGATGCCGCGCCTTACACCTCCACGGGCGACCAGACGAATCCGTCAGGATCCTCGGCCGAACCCGGCGTGCCATGTACGGTGATCCGGTGCGAGCCGCTGCCTTCCGCGGACACTCCTGCGGACTTCGCGAGGGCCGCGCGTCTGTACAGTCCGAGGCCGATCGTGCCCTTCGGGGTATCGAAGTCGACGTAGCTGCCGAAGCTCTTGCGCACCTCGAACCCCTGCTCGGTGTAGAACGCGCGACTGGCGCGGACATCGGCGGCTCCGATCAGCAGCACGAGGTCGTCGAAGCTCTTCGTCGCCGGAGCGGAGTCCTTCTTCGACGAGGTCGCGATGTTCCAGAGCGCTCCGTCGGGCGCCTCGACCACGCCCCCGAAGCCCCAGAGCGACTTCGCCGCGGGTTTGCGCACCGAAGCCCCGGCCGCCACAGAGGCATCGAACAGGAGACGCGCATCAGCGGGCTGCGCGACGATGAGCGAGAGCGTGTATCCGCGGAATCCTGAGGAGGCGGTATCCGCTGTGCGCAGTCGCAGCCGCCCGCCGAGGTCGAAGGCCTCGTCGTAGAAGGCCCGGGCTGCGGTGACATTCGGAACGTCGAGGGTGAGGGAATCGATCGTGCTGTTCATGTCTCAGACGGTATTGCCGGCGGCCGGGTCAGGACTTCTCGATTCCTGACCGATAGGGCTCACGAGCTGACGACATCGACTTTCGCCTGCGCGAGAGCCGCGGCGAGCTCGCCGCCCGGGGGAGTGTCGGTGACGAGGAAGTCCGCCCGGTCGAGTGGAGTCACCTGCGCGAACAGGCGCCGGTCGAACTTCGAAGAGTCGGCCAGAACGGCGACCCGCTCCGCTCTCTGGATCATCTCGCCCATCATGGCGGCGTCGCCGAGGTTCGATGTCGAGTAGCCGTTCTGATCGACGGCGCCGACGGCGATCAGCGCCAGATCGCAGCGGATGTCGACTTCCGGTCCGCCGGCTGTCATGCGGAACGCCACCGGCCCCGTCGTCGCCTGTGTGATCGCGCGCACGGCGCCGCCGAAGACGTAGAGATCCCGGAAGGCGGAGGGGGCGATCTCCGCAGGGATCCTGAGATTGTTCGTGGCGATCGTGAGGTCGTGATGGTTGCGGAGGGCCCTCGCGAGGGCGAGGGTCGTGGTCCCCGCGTTCAGCATGATGACGGCGCCGTCGTCGATCAGCCCCGCGGCGAGCCGGGCGATCTTGTCCTTCTCCTCGGTCTGCATGCGCAGGCGCACGTCGAGAGCGCGATCCTTCGGCTGTCCGTCCGCTGCGCTCACCGCGCCGCCGTGCGTGCGTATCACGACGCCCTCGCGATCGAGCTGATCCAGATCGCGGCGGATCGTGTCGATCGACACGCCGAAATGCTCGGCCAGATCGC
Organism: Microbacterium natoriense; assembly: GCF_030816295.1. Taxonomy (NCBI): domain Bacteria; kingdom Bacillati; phylum Actinomycetota; class Actinomycetes; order Micrococcales; family Microbacteriaceae; genus Microbacterium; species Microbacterium natoriense. The sequence goes on from NZ_JAUSXV010000001.1 coordinate 1,730,614, forward strand.
CCACGGTCACCTCTCCCGCCTGCTCGACGTAGGCGGCGAGGTCCGCCTTCCGTCCCGCGGGGAGTCGACGTCTGGCGGATGTTCCCGGTGCTTCCATGCAGATATCTCTAGCACATCCGTGGCCGATAACAAGCGTACTCCGGCATAAAACAGCAGATCGACGTATGTGGGCCGCGTTTCTGGTCCACCCCGGATGCCAGCTGCAGCCGGATTGTTCTGCAACTCCCTCTTGACGTTCTTGCAAAGCACGGCATAACATGGCGTAAAACCGCATGAACGAGCACCCGAAGCGCGTGATGCGGCACGATCTCGAAGAGGAGAAGTGATGATCACAATGGGGCGAGCACGCCGACGCATTCTCACGCTGGCCGGCGCTGCCACTGCAGTCGTCTCGGTCCTGGCGATCTCCGGTTGCTCCGGTGGAGACGCCGGCACCGAGGGCGGAGACGGGGGAGACGTCACGATCGAGTTCGCGCAGTGGTGGGAGCCTGAGCTCCCCGACGGCGAGTTCCGTGCTCTGATCGACAAGTTCGAAGAGGAGAACCCGGGCATCAAGGTCGAGCTCGTCAGCGGCCCGTACGCCTCCACCAAGGAGCAGCTGTTCGCGGGTGCCGCATCGGGCACGATGCCGGACGTGGTCGGTCTCGACGGTGCATGGGTGAACGATTTCGCGTCTCAGGGCGTCATCGCCGATCTCAGCGCGCTGATGAAGGAATACGACCACGACGACAGCGAACTCGCGAGTCAGATCCAGGTCGACGGCAGCACCTACATGATCCCGGTCGTGAACTTCGTCTACCCGATGTTCACGAACGACACTCTGCTCGCCGAAGCCGGCGTCACGGCGCCGCCGACCACTCGCACCGAGTTCGCAGACGCCGCGGCCAAGGTCTCCGCCCTCGGCGGCGACGCCTCCGGCTGGGTGCTCCCGCTGTCGCTCGAGGCCCCCAACGGCGTGCAGAACGACGTCATGTCCTGGGTCTGGGCATCCGGCGGCTCGATGCTGAAAGACGGTCAGCCCGACCTGACCAACGACGACGTCACCTCCGCGGTCGACTTCATCAGCGACCTCTGGAACGACGGCTCGATCGCCTCCGGTTCCTTCACCATGAAAGAGCAGGACAAGGTCGAGGAGTTCACCAACGGCCGCGTGGGCATGATGATCGACTCGTTGGCGCACATCAACCTGATCCGCGAGACCAACCCCGATCTGAAGTTCTCGATCTCGGCGCTTCCCGCCGACGACGGATACGACGGCGAGCGCGGCATCCCCTACGCGTCCTGGGGCATCGGCGTCGCCGAGAACTCCGAGCACAAGGAAGCGGCCTTCAAGCTGGTCGAGTTCCTGATGAGCGAGGACACGAACTCCGAGCTGTCGACCATGGCGAAGGCGTTCCCCGGCAACTCGAAGTCGGTTCCCGACTTCGTGAACGACGACGAGCTGTTCAAGAAGGCCTTCGAGATCTATCAGGCCGGCTACCCCGCCAACGAGTTCACCGGACTGCCCGTCGCGGAAGAGCTCATGCGGCAGCTCGGAGAGCAGCTGCAGGCGGCGTTCGACGGCCAGCAGTCGGTCGACGACGCCCTGAAGAAGGCGCAGGAGGCGTGGAAGGCGGAGTTCTGATCCTCCTCCTCGCCGCATGAACGGGGTGCCGCATCGCGAGATGCGATGCGGCACCCGACCAACCAAGGAGCATCGGTTCCCCATGAGCCTCAGAACCACGGACGACACCGAGGTGATCGTCACCGGAGTCTCGTTGTCCCGCAGACGCCGCCAGCTGCGCAAGACCACCGAGTCGTACGCCTTCCTCTCGCCGACCCTCATCCTGCTGTTCGTGCTGATGATCGTTCCGATCGTCATGGTGATCGGCTACTCGTTCCAGGACAACGTGATCCTGAACAAGTCGCCGCATTTCGTCGGCGTCGCGAACTATGTCGAGATCCTCTCGGACCCCGGCTTCTGGAAGGCCACCGGCAACACGATCCTCTTCACGGTCGCGAGCGTGATCGCGCATCTCGTCCTCGGTCTCGGCTTCGCGATGATGCTGAACAGCCCGCTCCTCGGACGCTTCTCGCGTTCGTTCTTCCGGGCGCTGTACATCCTCCCGTGGCTGTTCACCGTCGCCGTGATCGCCGTCCTGTGGCGCATGCTCCTCGCGCCGAACGGTGTCGTGAACTTCTTGCTCAACACCGATATCGAATGGCTCGCCTCCCCGCAGCTCGCGTTGGGGACCATCATCTTCATCAACATCTGGGCGGGCTACCCCTTCTTCATGGTGAGTCTCCTCGCCGGTCTTCAGGGCATCCCCAACGAGCTGAACGAGGCGGCGACGGTCGACGGTGCGGGGGCGATCCAGCGGTTCTGGAATGTGACCATCCCGCAGCTGCGGCCGATCATCGTCAGCCTCGTGCTGCTCGACCTCATCTGGACCTCTCAGCAGTTCGCGCTCATCTGGATGACCACGGGCGGGGGCCCGATCGACGTCACCGAAGTGCTCAGCACCTTCACCTACAAGCTCGCCTTCGCCAAGTACGACTTCTCGCTCGCGGCGACGTCCGCCGTGTTGGTCCTCGCCATGTCGATGGTCCTCGCCGTCTTCTACGTCCGTCACCAGAAAGCGAGGGACTGACCATGGCTCTCACCGTGCAGAGTCAGCGTCGCGCCGCAAAGGCCGGCCTGATGATCGGCCTGATCCTCGGGGCCGTGTTCGCAGCGGGCCCCGTGCTGTGGATGCTGTCGAGCTCGTTCAAGTCGAACACGCAGATCTTCGAGCTGCCGCCGCGGCTGCTCACCGACACGTTCTCGTTCGACGCGTACATCGCGATCTTCACCAACCCCGAGACGATGCGGTTCTTCCTGAACAGCTACATCGTCGCCGGAGCCGTGACCGTCCTCACTCTGCTCGTCGCCATCCAGGCGGCATACGCGTTCAGCCGCTTCGACTTCCGCGGCAAACGGATTCTGAACGTCATCATCGTCAGCGTGCAGGCGGTCCCGCCGATCACGCTTCTGATCCCGTATTTCGGGCTGATGGTGGCGCTCGGGCTGTACAACTCGTACCCGGGACTCATCCTGACCTACATGGTGTTCACGCTCCCGTACGCGATCATCATGATGACCGGCTACTTCAACACCCTCCCGAAGGAGCTCGACGAGGCCGTCCGGGTCGACGGCGCCGGGTCGATGACCGCCCTCTGGCGCGTGCTGGTGCCGATCTCGATCCCCGGCATCGTCTCGATCGGGATCTACACGTTCATGATCGCGTGGAACGAGTATCTCTTCGCACTCACGCTCACCCGCACGATCGACATGCGCACGGTTCCGATCGGCATCCAGCTGCTCATGGGCCAGCACTCGTACGAGTGGAATCAGATCATGGCGATGAGCGTGCTCGGGTCGATCCCCGTGCTCATCCTCTTCCTCTTCTTCCAGCGGTACTTCATCAGCGGCCTCACGGCGGGGTCCGTGAAGAGCTGACGTCGCCCGCTGACGCCCACACACCACCACGAAACAGGAGAATCACGTGCTCTACACCGGAAAATCCATCCTCGACGTCGCGAACGCGAACAACTTCGCCATCCCCGCGTTCAACATCAGCGACTGGGCGATGTTCAACGGGATCATGGACATCAGCGAGGAGAAGTCCGCCCCGGTCATCATCGCGATCCACCCGGACGAGGTCTCGCACATCACCACAGATCTGGTCGCCGCGATGCATTCCCGCGCGCACCGCTCGAGCGTGCCGGTGGCGATCCACTGGGATCACGGCGGCAGCTACGAGCAGATCATCACGGCCATCAAGGCCGGCTTCACCTCCGTGATGATCGACGCCTCGCTGCTGCCGTTCGACGAGAACGTCGCCCTCACCCGCAAGGTCGTCGACGCCGCCCACGCGGTGGGCATCCAGGTCGAAGGGGAGCTCGGCACGATCGGCGCGAACGACAGCTACGGCGAATCGGGGGCGGCGGAGATCATCTACACGAATCCGGCGGATGCCGTGCGCTTCGTCGAGGAGACCGGCGTCGACAGTCTCGCGATCGCGATCGGCACCTCTCACGGCCTGTACCCGAGCGACAAGAACCCCGAACTGCGGCACGATCTTCTCGAGGAGATCAAAGCCGCCGTCGGGATCCCTCTCGTGCTGCATGGAGGTTCCTCGAACCCGGATTCCGAGCTTCGCCGTGCGGTCGAGCTGGGTGTCAACAAGATCAACATCTCGAGTGATATCAAGGTCTCGTACCACAACCGGATGCGCCAGATCCTCGGCACCGACGAGCGTCTGCGCGAGCCGAACGCGATCCAGCCGGCCGCGCTCGAGGCCATGAAGATCACCGCTGCGGAGAAGATCGACCTGTTCGGGGCGGACGGCAAGGCCGCACTGTACTGAGCAGGAGCATCGGGAGGAGAGGGGCGACGTGGGCAGAACCTTCGTGCTCGGACTCGGCGGCACCGTCGACTACGAGCTGGTGTGGGATCCGTCGGTGATCGACAGGCTCGCTCTCGATCACGGTGTGCGGCGGCACGAGCTCACCACAACGGCGCCGATCACCGACGAGCGCTCGCTGCTGGTGGCGGTTCTCGCCTACGTGGCATCGGGCGCGGGGGCCGAACGGTTCGTGACGTCGTCAGAGGTCATCGAGTCCTTCGTCTCGCATTTCGCCCACCGGATCACGCTCGGGGGCACGGGGGTGCGGGCAGGACTCGTGCTCGACGCCCTCGGCATCCCCAGCGTTCAGCATCTGGTGAGCATCGACGACAACGTGCGTCGACTGCTGCCCGCATCGGTCTCGTACATCTCCTCGGCCGAAGAGGACACCCTCGATCCGCACCTCATCGTGCAGTATCCGGTCGGCGCACGGGTGCAGGTGGTCGACGGCGAGGTGCTCTCGCCGGCATCCAACCGCCTGATCTTCGCCAACGACCCTCCGAATCGGCGGATGCTGCTGTCCCCCGATCTTGCGAGGTCGCTCGTCGATGCGTCGATCTTCCTCGTCTCCGGTTTCAACACGATGCAGGATCATGACCTCCTCGAGGTGCGCCTGTCCGAGCTGCAGCGGGCGATGCGGAGCCTGCCCGACGATGCGCTCGTCTACTACGAGGACGCGGGCTTCTACGCTCGCGACTTCGCCGACACCGTTCGCGCACATCTGCTGCCGCAGATCGACGTGTATGGCATGAACGAGGACGAGCTGCAGGAGTATCTCGGCCGCTCGGTGAACCTCCTCGACGCGGACGACGTCATCCGCGCCCTGCGAGAGGCGCACGCGATCATCCCCGCCCGTGCACTTGTCGTGCACACGCGCTATTGGGCGATCGCCGTCGGACCGGATGCCGCACGTCACAGCGCTGCGCTCGAGAGCGCCGTTCGTGTGGCGGCGACCCGCTATCGCGTCGGCGACGCCCTCCGACTCGCAGACGTCGACGACACGGCGACGATGCGGCGACACGATGGTGGCGAGGCCGTCGTCGCCGCCGTCGGGAGCGCGCTTGCGGGCGCCGTCGGCATCGCGGCGTTCTCACTCGACGTCCCGAGGCCGACCACGGTCGGCCTCGGCGACACCTTCGTCGGCGGCTTCCTCGCCGGCGTCGCGCGATCCGCGGAGCGAGCATGAAACCCGTGCGTCTCGGTTCGAACCGCCCCGCGGAGCGCTTCTACCGCGGTGGTGCTCGCATCAGCGCCTTCCGCGGCGAGGGGACGTCGGCGCCCCGTGAGCCAGAGGACTGGATCGCGTCCGCGACCACGGTCCGCGGCGAGCCGCTGCTCGGTCTCTCCCGGTTGCCGGACGAACGGCTGCTGCGCGACGCGATCGCCCAGGACCCGGTCACCTGGCTCGGTGACGAGCACGTCGTCCGCTGGGGCTCCGATACGCGCCTGCTCGTCAAGCTGCTCGACGCGGGTCAGCGACTGCCGGTGCACGCGCATCCGCACGACGACTTCGCAGCGACGCACCTCGGAGCCGCTCATGGCAAGGCCGAGGCGTGGTACATCCTGCAGGGCGGAACAGTGCACATCGGCCTCCGAGAGGACGTCGCCGCGACGGAGCTCCTCGGGCTCGTCGCCCGCCAGGACGTCCCGACCCTTCTCGGCCTTCTGCACGAGGTCGACGTCGCAGCGGGAGACGTCGTCTGGGTTCCGCCGGGGGAGCTGCACGCGATCGGCGCCGGCGTCCTGCTGCTCGAGCTGCAGCAACCGGAGGACCTGTCGATCCTCCTGGAGTGGGAGGGATTCGATATCGATGGGCCTGCGCTCGGTCATCTCGGGCTCGGATTCGAGACCGCGCTCGCCGCGGTGAACCGGCGGGCACGGTCGAGCGCCGGGCTCTCGGGGCTCGTGGCGGCCGCACCGGCATCAGGCTCGGTCTTCCCTCCGGCGGCCGACGAGTACTTCCGGCTCGAGCGGATTCCGGTGGAGGGCGCCGCCGTCGTCGAACGCGGCTTCTCGGTCGTTCTGGTCGACGACGGCGAGGTCTCGATCGATGGAGAGAGCAGCTCCCGCGGCAGCACCCTGTTGGTGCCCCATGCGGCCGGCGCGCTCGACGTGACGGGGGAGGGCGAGCTCCTGGTGGCGCGCCCGCCGGCACCGTGACCCCGGATCGGGCACGAGTCGCGGCCGTCTAGAATGGACTCATGCCCGAACCGAAAGTCGCCAGTTTTCCGGCGATCCGCGGTGCGCTGAAGTTCTACCAGATCGCCTCGATCATCACCGGAGTCATGCTGCTCCTGCTGGTCGCCGAGATGGTGCTCAAGTACACGCCGATCCACCTCGAGCTCTTCCTCGGCGGATCCGGAGGCTTCCTCTGGTTCGCTCAGGTCGTCCAGGGACCGGAAGGCCTCGTGTCGACCGGCGACGGACTCAACCTGTCGCTCGGCATCCTCGTCGCGCACGGCTGGTTCTACGTCGTGTACCTGTTCGCGTGCTTCCGCGTGTGGAGCCTGATGCGCTGGCCGTTCCTGCGTTTCATCATGCTCGCCCTCGGCGGTGTCGTGCCGCTGCTGTCGTTCTTCATGGAGGCGATCGTCGCCCGCGAAGTGAAGGCCTATCTCGCCACCAGGGAGGCCGCTGAGGCTCCCGCCACTGCCACGGAAGGTGTCCGGTGACCGAACAGTCCGAGACCCAGCAGCGCCCTGCGCTCGTCGTCGATTTCGGCGCGCAGTACGCGCAGCTGATCGCACGTCGCGTCCGCGAAGCGGGTGTGTACAGCGAGATCGTGCCGCACACCGCGACAGCCGAGGAGATCGCCGCGAAGAACCCGGTCGCGATCATCCTCTCCGGCGGACCGTCGTCGGTCTACGAAGAGGGCGCCCCGCGCCTGGACCCCGCGGTCTTCGACCTGGGCGTGCCGACGCTGGGCATCTGCTACGGCTTCCAGTACATGGCCCAGACCCTCGGCGGCGAGGTCGCGAACACGGGCCTGCGCGAATACGGCGCGACGGATGCCGTCGTCACCGGCGACGGCGGAACGCTGCTCGGCGGGCAGCCGGTCGAGCAGAACGTGTGGATGAGCCATGGCGACCAGGTCGCGAAGGCTCCTGAAGGCTTCGAGGTCCTCGCGACGACTGAGGCGACGAAGGTCGCCGCGTTCGCGAACGAGGAGCGCGGCTTCTACGGCGTGCAGTGGCACCCCGAGGTGAAGCACTCAGACCACGGCCAGCGCGTGCTGGAGAACTTCCTGCACAAGGGCGCCGGGCTCGCATCCGACTGGAACAGCGGCAATGTGATCGCCGAGCAGATCGAGCGCATCCGCGAGCAGGTGGGCGATGCCCGCGTCATCTCCGCCCTGTCCGGCGGCGTCGACTCCGCCGTCTCGACGGCTCTCGTGCACAAGGCCATCGGCGACCAGCTGACCGCCGTCTTCGTCGACCACGGCCTTCTCCGCAAGGGCGAGCGCGAGCAGGTCGAGAAGGACTACGTCGAATCGACCGGCGTCCGTCTCATCACGGTCGACGCAGCTGACACCTTCCTCGGCCACCTCGCCGGTGTCACCGACCCCGAAGAGAAGCGCAAGATCATCGGGCGCGAGTTCATCCGCGCCTTCGAGAAGGTGCAGCTCGATCTCGTCGCCGAGGCCAAGGCATCCGGCGGAGCTGCCGTGAAGTTCCTCGTGCAGGGCACCCTGTACCCCGACGTGGTCGAGTCCGGCGGCGGTGCGGGCACCGCGAACATCAAGTCGCACCACAACGTGGGCGGGCTGCCCGACGACCTCGACTTCGAGTTGATCGAACCGCTGCGCGCCCTGTTCAAGGACGAGGTCCGTGCGATCGGCCGCGAGCTCGGCATCCCCGAGGCGATCGTCGGACGCCAGCCCTTTCCGGGGCCCGGTCTCGGCATCCGGATCATCGGTGAGGTCACCGCTGACCGTCTCGAGATTCTGCGTGAGGCCGACGCCATCGCCCGCGAGGAGTTGACCAAGGCAGGCCTCGACCAGGAGATCTGGCAGTGCCCGGTCGTGCTGCTCGCCGATGTCCGCTCGGTGGGCGTGCAGGGCGACGGCCGCACGTACGGTCACCCGATCGTGCTGCGTCCGGTCTCCAGCGAAGACGCCATGACGGCCGACTGGACACGCCTGCCCTACGACGTGCTGTCGAAGATCTCGAACCGCATCACCAACGGCGTCCGCGACGTCAACCGCGTGGTGCTCGACGTGACCTCCAAGCCCCCGGGGACGATCGAGTGGGAGTGATGCGGTCGCTCCCGCTCGGGTGAATCGCGCGAAGGGCGCGGACTTCGGTCCGCGCCCTTCTGCGTACCCTCGACGCGGGAAGCGCGCACACGGGTCTCGCGGTCGTGCGCGGGGACCGGGCCTAGAACCGTCGACCCCCGGAGCGGCCGGACGACCGGCTTCCACCGCCGAACGATCCGCCGCCCGAACGACCGCTCGAACGGCTTCCCGAACGGCTTCCACCGGAGGACCATCCGCCGGACGAGCGCGACGATCCGCCCCACCCCGAGGAGCTTCCGCTCCCGCCGCTGCTCCCGTTGCCGAATGCGCCGGAGAGGGCGCCGAGCACGGCGCCACCGAGCACGAACAACACGATGACCCCCGGTTCGTCGGCCGCCACGCCCAGGCCGCCGAAGAACCCGACCGCTCCGCCGCTGAGTCCGCCGACCGCGGCCTTCCCGGCCATGCCGTCGTCGGAATCCGTCGAGGAGTATGAGCGGCGCCACTCCGACGCTTCAGCCGCGTCTGCGGAGTCGTACATGACGGCCTCGTCCGCAGCGGCGCGAGACGGTCTGACGAATCGACGGCTCTCGGGTGCGATCGGCGCGCCGACCAGCGACTGCACCTGCTCTGCCGCGGTGAGTGCGGCCTTCGCGTGCAAGTCTCCGTTCTCGGTGCCCGCGGCGTCACGCGCCAGGGTGAGTTGCCGTTGTGCGGAGCTCAGTCGCGTCAGGAGGAACGAACCCACCTGGCCTGGACGCGCCTGCACCGACTTCTCCGCCGCCTGTACGGCCGCAGTCGCCTGATCCAGGATCGAAGCGGTCGCGCCGGCAGTCGACTCGCCAGGCTGCGATGCGGTGCCCGCATCTGCCTGCACCGTCGTATCCGCATCGGCCGGCACCGTCGAACGCGCGGCGAGGGCGTCGGCCTGAGCGGCGACGGCGTCGTGCAGGTCCTTCGCTTCGGCGAGGAGCCGCTCGATCTCGTGCACGGCCTGAGCCACGGCTCGGGGCTTCCGGCCGTCCGTGGCCTTCTGCATCACGTCGAGCTGCGCGTCGGCCTCCAGCAACCGCGCTCCGATTTCGTCGGCATTGTCTGCGACACCGACGAGATCCGCGGGCGGGAAAGCGGCGGCGAGGACTGCGAGTCGTTCGGCGGCTTCCGTCTGGAGGAGCGCAGCATCCGCACGCGCCGACCTCAGCCGGGCGAGGTTGTCCGCAGCACCGTCGGCAAGAGAACGCAGCGATGCGATCTTCTGCGTGCGCGCGTCGAGGTCGGCATCGATCTGTGCGCAGAGCTGAAGGATCTCATCGGTCCATGACCGGGTCTCCTGGGGCGTGTCCTCATCGGCGTCCTGGAGCTTCTCCAGGATCTGGAATCCTCGCTGCAGGCGCGCTCGGTTCTCGGCGAGCACGTCGGCGAACTCGGCCGTCGTCTCTTCGCCGAACTCCGCGGTCACGAACCCGAGCTCCTGCTCGCTGGTGCGAACCGCCTCATCGGCCTGGACGAGTCGTTGCGCCGTGCGCTTCTTCTGCCCGTCGAGTGTCCGCAGCTCGGCGGCCAGCGCCGCGCGACGGCGCAGGAAGACCACCAGACGCGTGACCGCGAACACGATCAGAGCGAGCACGACCAGGCCGAGCACCCATACCCACCACGGCCAGGGGGTCTTCGAGAACTCGTCCGCCACGTATCCGATCCCGCCCGCCCAGTCGTCGCCCGACAGATACTCGGATCCCAGCCGATCCTCGATCTCGAGGATCCTGGACTCGGAGAGCGGGCCAGCCTCGACGCCGTCGCCGCCGTACTCGGCCGAGATGGCAAGGCTGCGGCCGTCGGTGGCGATCGCGAGAAGATACTGGTCGGGGGCGAGATTGTTGCGCAGTGCGGTGTCGTCCGCCCAGGCGAGGGCGTTGCCGGGGCTCTCGAAATCGGGCACGAGGACGACGAAGAGCTCAGGAGCGCCGTCGGCGGATGCCAGTTCGTCGAGTTGCTGTTCGAGCTGCGCCTCGTCCGCGTCGCTGAGCACGTCGGAGCGATCGCTGATGTACCCGGGGCCGAGCGACGGCGGAGTGTCCGCACTCGCTGCGGACCCCCAGGCGAGTCCGGCGAGCACCGCCAGCAGCCCCGCTGTCGTCGCTGCTCGCAGCATCCGGTTCCTCATCGCGCCCCCTCGCTCGGAATGCGGTTCCCGAACATCATGACACGGGTGCCTCTTCAGGCGAGGTGCTTCAGCGCCTCGCGTTTCGACAGACCGCTGAGCTCCGCCTCGTGCGCGCGGACGAAGGCGCGCACCCACTCCGGATCTGACTTGGCGTATTCGCGCAGCGCCCAGCCGATCGCCTTGCGGATGAAGAAGTCGGTGTCGTGGATGTTGGACTCGATGGCGATCGTGAGCAGCTGACGGTCGGTGGCGTGCTTCCGGCGCAGTTGGGAGATGATGCTGACACGTCGGATCCACATGTCGTCGTCGGCGGTCCACCGCAGCATCAACTGCGTGACCTCGAGCGGGTACGCGTCGAGCACCTCTGCGATGCGCCCGGCGACTTCATCGACATGATCCCACCAGGCGCCGGTGCGGATCATCTCCTCGTGCAGGTCGAGCATCTCGATCCGCGCCCTCAGCGCACGAAGGCCGATCAGCGTCGTCGCGGCGTAGCGCTCCTCGCGGTGCGTCGCCTCACGCCAGAGCAGCGTCGCAGCGTGCCGCAGCTGCGCCGGGTCGTCGACCTCGCGCGCAGCCTGCTTCGTCAGACGGCGGGTGAGGGGCAGCGTCACCCCGAGGTACGGCATCGCGGACTTCATGTAGGCCTGCTGCCCGGGTGCCAGGGCCGGATCGGCGGCATCGCGCAGGGCGAGGCGGATGCTGTCGACGAGTTCAGCCGCGGTCACCCCGCGAGTCTAGAGCGGGGTGCAAGAGAATTCCGAGAAGTTTTTCGAGCGGATGTCGATCGGCGGCATTCCCGTTCGACGTCTTCAATGAGAGGGTCGAGACACGGCCCACCGATCAAGGAGATCATCATGAAGTACATGCTCATCATGCGCGCGACCGACGAGGCTGTGGAGGCCTACAAGGAGATGCCGTTCGAGCAGGTCATCGAGGCCATGGGCCAGTACAACGAGTCCATGATCAAGGCGGGCGTCCTCGCCGCAGGCGAGGGACTGACGGATGCCGCCGAGGGCTTCGTCGTCGACTTCAGCGCCGAGACGCCCCTCATCACCGACGGCCCTTATGGTGAGACCAAGGAGCTGTTCAACGGCTTCTGGATCATCGAGGTGTCCTCTCGTGAAGAGGCCGCCGAGTGGGCGAGTCGTGCACCGCTCGGGAAGGGTTCCTTCCTCGAAGTGCGTCGGGTGACCGACGCGTCGGACTTCCCGGCTGACAACGAGTGGATCGAGAAGGAAGCCGGCTGGCGCGAGGAGCAGGCGCAACGCGCCCAGCAGTGAGATGACCGACTCACCCCTCAGCGAGACGGCGCGCTCCGCCCCCGACACGGGAGCTGCGGAGCGTGCCGTCGCCGCGGTGTGGCGCATCGAGTCGGCGAAGATCGTCGCCACGCTGACGCGGCTGGTCGGAGACTTCGGGCTCGCAGAGGACCTCGCGCAGGAGTCGCTGATCGACGCGCTGGCGCAGTGGTCCGTCGACGGCGTGCCGCGCAACGGCGCGGCGTGGCTCACGGCCGTCGCGAAGCGCAAGGCGATAGACGGTTGGCGGCGGCGGGAGCGCCTCGATGAGCGCATGGCCCTCCTCGCACACGATCTCGAGCGGCAGCAGGACGAGGCTGCCGATGCCCTGCCCTGGGACCCGGATGCCGTCGACGACGATGTCCTCCGTCTGATCTTCATCTCGTGCCACCCCGTGCTCTCGCGGGAGGCGCAGGTGGCGCTGACGCTGCGTGTGGTCGGCGGCCTGTCGAGCGAGGAGATCGCGAGGGCGTTCCTGGTGCCCACCGCGACGGTGCAGCAGCGCATCGTGCGCGCCAAGAAGACGCTCGCGGCCGCGCACGTGCCGTTCGAGATGCCTGGTCGTGAAGAGCATGCGGTCCGGCTCGGCGCGATCCTCGGCGTCCTGTACCTGATCTTCAACGAGGGTCACTCGGCGTCGAGCGGCTCGGACTGGATGCGCCCGGAACTCAGCATCGAGGCCATCAGGCTGTGCCGTGTGCTCGCAGCCCTCATGCCTCGTGAGCGTGACGTGCACAGCCTGCTGGCTCTCATGGAGCTGACGGCGGCTCGGTTCCCGGCTCGTCTCGACGCGCACGGCGACCCGGTGCTGCTCGGCGACCAGGATCGACGGCGCTGGGAGCGAAGCCGCATCTCCCGCGGACGTGCGGCGCTCGCGACAGCCGACGGGCTCGGGGGCGGGCGCAGCGCATTCGGACTGCAAGCGGCGATCGCCGAATGCCATGCGATCGCGCCTTCGGTGGAGCAGACCGATTGGGAACGCATCGTGCTGTTGTATGAAGCGCTGGGGCGTATCGCGCCGTCACCCGTCGTCGAGCTGAACCGGGCGGCGGCCGTCGCGATGGCGACGGGACCGGCATCCGCCCTGCTGATCATCGACGCGCTGAGCGCCTCGGGAGCGCTGCGGGGCTATCACCTGCTGCCGGCGACCCGGGGGGAACTGCTGCTGAGGCTCGGCAGGATCGAGGAGGCGCGCAGCGAATTTGCGACGGCGGCTGCGCTGGCGGGCAACGATCGCGAGCGGATGCTGCTCGAAGCGAAGGCCGCCGGGCACTGAAAAACCCGCCCCCTTCGACCGCCGTGGCGTTCGAAGGGGACGGGCGTGCTCAGGTCGTCGGTCAGTCGCGCACGCGCTGACCGCGGCCGGCAATGAGGCCGTAGATCAGCAGCACGATGATCGAGCCGACGATGGCGAGGAGCCAGGTGCCCAGGTCCCAGAACTCGGTGAGAGGACGGTTCAGGATCAGGCTGCCGAGCCATCCACCGAGCAGCGCGCCCACCACGCCGAGCAGAAGTGTGATGAACCACCCTCCGCCCTGACGGCCGGGAAGGATCAACTTCGCGATGGCCCCGGCGATGAGGCCAAGAAGAAGAAAGCCGAGAAAGCTCATGGTCAGCTCCTTTATGTCGGGAGCCCCGGGGATACCGGGGCTTCGTGTGATCCACTTTCCGCCAGTCGGTTCGTGTTGAACACCCCCTTGCATCTCTCGCCCGGATATGCCAAGAGGCCCGCCTCCCAAGGGAGACGGGCCTCTTGTGCTGAGATTTCGACTCTGCGTTTCGTCTCGCTTCGCTCGCTCAACGACCGGCTTGCCGGGTCGCGGCGTTGTTCCGAGACGTCAGTTGCTGCGGGCGATCGCGATCATGCGCAGGATCTCGACGTACAGCCACACGACGGTAACCATGATGCCGAAGGCGCCGAGCCAGCCGTACTTGCGCGGAGCGCCGTTGCGCACGCCCTGCTGGATCTGATCGAAGTCCATGACCAGCGAGTATGCGGCCATGAAGACGACGAGGACGCCGATGATCAGCCCGAGCGGGATGCCGGCGATCTTGGCGTCGCTGAGGAGGCCGAACGCTCCCTGGGAAACGTTGGTCCACATCAGCACGACGTTCAGCAGCGAGAAGACGAGGTAGCCGCCCATCGCGATCATGAAGATCTTGGTCATCTTCGCAGTGGCGCGGACTTTGCCGCTCGCGAAGAGCGCGAGGGTGACGGCGACGACCGAGATGGTCGCGAGCGTGGCCTGCATCACGATGCCGGGCCACAGCACCTCGAAGAACGCCGAGATGCCGCCGATGAACAGGCCCTCGAACACCGCGTAGGTGAAGATCAGCGCCGGGCGCACCTTCTTGCGCGAGGTGAACGAGACGACCATCGCCAGGATGAAGGCGCCGAGTGCGCCGACGATCCAGGGAAGCATGTTCGGAGCGAACTCGTTGTAGGGGTCGCGTTCGGGGACGGCGACGCCGCCGAGCGTGAACACCCAGGCGATCGCCGCGGTGACGAGCATGATGCCGAAGAGGGCGGCCGTCTTCCAGACCGTGTCTTCGACGGACATCCGGTCGGTCTCGATCGCGCCGGCCGGGGGAGCGGCGTACATGCCCTCCAGCTGTGCGTTCACGGCCGCGTCGACGCCGGCGTGCTGGAACGATGCGGCCTGTGCACCCTGAGCCGCCTGCGGTGCGCCAGGGTAGGTCGCGACGTTCCGCGGATCCTGCTGCTGGAACGCCGGATTGTTGAATGCGAAGTTGCTCATGGTGGGCCTCACTCCAAAGTGGTTGTAGGTCGCTTTCTTCCACGATACCGGGGAGGGGGACGTCGGTGGGTGTTCTACGCTGAGAGCGTGCCCAGGAAAACACCGCTCGTGATCGGGCATCGGGGTGCTCCCGGCTATCGTCCGGAGCACAGCCGCTCGTCCTATGAACTGGCCTTCGCGATGGGTGTGGATGCCGTCGAGCCCGACGTCGTGGCAACGAAAGACGGGGTTCTCGTCGTCCGCCACGAGAACGAGATCTCCGGCACGACCGATATCGCACGGCATCCGGAGTTCGCCGACCGCAAGACCACCAAGCGGGTCGACGGTCAGGCGCTGACCGGATGGTTCACCGAGGACTTCACGTGGGCCGAGCTCTCGACCCTCCGCTGTCGCGAGCGCCTTCCCGAGCTGCGCACCTCGAGTGCGACCTTCGACGACGCCCAGCCCATCCTGCGGCTCACCGATCTGCTCGACCTCGTGCGCCGCGGCTCCACCGAGCACGGACGTGAGATCGGCGTCGTCCTCGAGATCAAGCACGCCACGTACTTCTCCTCGATCGGGCTCGAACTCGCTCCGCTCATCGCGCGCGATCTCCGCGCCACGCGCTGGGCCGATGGAGAGCTTCCGCTGATCGTCGAGAGCTTCGAGTCGACCGTTCTCGGCCAGCTGCGCGAACTGGGCGTCTCGGCTTCCTACGTGTATCTGATCGAGGCCGCGGGCAAGCCGTACGATCTGCTCGTCGCCCAAGGCGCGAAGGCGCTGTCGTACAAAGCGACCGTCACGCCCGCAGGGCTCGACGGTCTGGTCGGCCACGTCGACGGCATCAGCGTGAGCAAGAAGATGCTGTTGACGACCGGCAACACGATCGTGGGCGACGCACACGCCCGGGGTCTGACGGTGTTCACCTGGACATGCCGTCCGGAGAACGGCTTCCTCTCGCCCGAGTTCCGGGGCGGCGGAGGCAAAGCGGCCTACGGAGACTACGAATCGGAGTGGGGCGTGATCGCCGCGACCGGTGTCGACGGCGTCTTCGTCGACCAGCCCGACCTAGGGGTCGCGTTCTTCCGCGGCTGAGCCTCAGAGCGGGCCGAGAACCTCGTGCACGTCCGCGTCGAGTGCGAGCGTGCGCAGGGGCTGCAGGATCTCGCGCTCCTCGAAGCGGAAGTGCGATTCCATGATCGCGTTCACACCGTCGAGGTGGCCCTCGATGGTCTGGGCATCCGCGCCGCTCTCCACGGCACCACGCAGCGCGCCCAGCAGGTGCGAGAGCATCGAGTGGTCCTGCATGAGCTTGTCGATCTTGTCGCCCAGCTCGGGGTGTTCGGCGCGCAGCGCGGGGAACAGAGCCTGATCTTCGCTGCGGTGGTGTCCGTCGAGCGCGGTGCAGAAGCCGATGCAGAAGAGGGCCAGATCGGATGCCGCGTCCGGCGCGGCCTCTCCTGAGCCGAGTGCTTCACGCGTCGCGGCGAGAGCGGCCCGGAGCCGGGTGTGCGCGGCGCGGAGCTCTGCGTCCCAGGCGATCAGGCGGTCGGCTTCCATCTGTCCGAGTCTAAGCGCAGCTCAGAGCCGGCGGTCGAAAGCGCCGTCTCTGGTCGAGACGATCTCCTTGCCCAACGGCATCAGCGACACGGGGATCATCTTGAAATCGGCGATGCCCATCGGGATGCCGATGATCGTGATGCACAGGGCGACGCCCGAGACGATGTGCCCGATCGCCAGCCACCAGCCGGCGAGGACGACCCAGATCACGTTGCCGATCGCCGAGCCAACGCCAGCCGTGGGCTTCGCGACGACCTCGCGGCCGAACGGCCAGATCGCGTAGCCGGCGATGCGGAACGAGGCGATCGCCCACGGAATCGTCACGATCGGGATGCACAGCAGGATGCCGGCCAGGACGTAGCCGAACCACAGGCCGAGACCGGCGAAGATCAACCAGATGATGTTGAGGATCGTGCGCACGTCTCGATTCTTGCACTGCCGCCTGGGCGTGCGCTTCAGCGTGTGGCCGTCGAGCCGTCCTGTCCGCCATCCGCAGTGTCCCCGGCGACGCCTAGACTCGTAAGGCCATGACCGAAGCCCCCCTCATCGTCCCCGGATCCGTCGGCCCTCGCTCCACGTCGGAGCAGGGGCACGACGACCTCCTCGCCGGCCTCAATCCGCAGCAGCTCGAGGCGGTGACCTATCGCGGCCCGGCTCTGCTCATCGTCGCCGGCGCCGGCTCGGGCAAGACGAGCGTGCTGACCCGGCGCATCGCCTCGCTGCTGCGCGCCCGCGAGGCCTGGCCCAGCCAGATCCTCGCGATCACCTTCACCAACAAGGCTGCGGGCGAGATGCGCGAGCGCGTGGAGCAGCTCGTCGGGGACGCGGCTCGCGGCATGTGGATCTCGACGTTCCACTCCGCCTGCGTGCGGATCCTCCGCCGAGAGGCCGAGCAGTTCGGCTTCACCAAGTCGTTCACGATCTACGACTCCGGTGACTCGCGAGCTCTCATCAAGCGTCTGGTCAAGGAGCACGAGGCTGACGCGTACGGTCTCACCCCGGCATCCGTCCAGTCGCGCATCTCGAAACTCAAGAACGAGCTGTCCGACGCCGAGGCCTACGCCCGCCAGGCGAACATGTCCGACCCCGCCGAGCGGATCTTCGTCGAGCTGTTCGCCGACTACCAGCGTCAGCTGCAGAAGGCGAACGCGTTCGACTTCGACGACCTCATCGGGCAAACCGTCTATCTATTCCGCGCCTTCCCCGACGTCGCGAACACCTATCGTCGGCGGTTCCGGCACATCCTGGTCGACGAGTATCAGGACACCAATCATGCGCAGTACGCACTGATCCACGAGCTCACGCGGCCGGCCTCCGCCGACGCTCCCGACCCGTATGCCTCGAGCGGCATGATGATCTTCGAACCCGAGACGACGCCCGCGCTCGAGGGGGCCTCGCTCACCGTCGTCGGCGACTCCGACCAGTCGATCTACGCGTTCCGTGGGGCGGACATCCGCAACATCAGCGAGTTCGAGCGCGACTTCCCCGGGGCCAGGGTCGTGCTGCTCGAGCAGAACTACCGCTCGACCCAGAACATCCTGTCCGCCGCGAACGCCGTGATCGGCAACAACTTCGATCGCAAGGACAAGAAGCTCTGGAGCGACAAGGGCGACGGCGACAAGATCATCGGGTTCACCGGCTACTCGCAGCACGACGAGGCCCAGTTCGTGGCCGACGAGATCGAGTCGCTTCGTCGCGCCGGCTACCCGTACTCGGAGATGGCGGTCTTCTACCGCACCAACTCGCAGTCCCGCGCGCTCGAGGAGATCTTCATCCGCTCTGCGGTGCCGTACAAGATCATGGGCGGCACCAAGTTCTACGAACGAGCCGAGATCAAGGACGCGCTGGCCTACCTCGTCGCCGTGGCGAACCCGGCAGACGAGATGGCCGTGCGGCGAATCCTCAACAAGCCGCGCCGCGGCATCGGCGACGTCACCGCGACGGCGATCGCCCGCTTCGCGGAAGCGCACGGCATCACCTTCCGGCAGGCGCTGTCGGTTCCGACCGAACTCGGCTTCGGGCCCAAGATCCAGGCGGCGATCGCTCAGCTCGATGCGGTGCTCGCCGAGGCCACCGAGATCATGCTC
Source organism: Microbacterium natoriense (assembly GCF_030816295.1). Taxonomy (NCBI): domain Bacteria; kingdom Bacillati; phylum Actinomycetota; class Actinomycetes; order Micrococcales; family Microbacteriaceae; genus Microbacterium; species Microbacterium natoriense. The sequence continues at coordinate 1,749,122 of NZ_JAUSXV010000001.1, forward strand.
CCCGCGACGGGCGAGGTACCCGCACCCACGACGGTCGCCGACGGTCTGAGCGTGCTGCTCTCGAAGAGCGGGTATCTCGACGCCCTTCGAGCCAGCCGCGACCCGCAGGACGAAGCCCGCGTCGAGAACCTCGACGAGTTCGTGGCGGTCGCTCGTGACTTCGCGCGCAACAACCCCGAGGGCACCATCGTCGACTTCCTCACCGAGGTCGCGCTGGTGTCCGACGCCGACGATCTCGACGACGAGTCGGGCTCGGTGTCGCTCATGACCATGCACACGGCGAAGGGTCTCGAGTACGACGCGGTCTTCGTCACGGGGGTCGAGGAAGACCTCATTCCGCACCGCATCTCGGCAGGAGAGCCGGGCGGCCCGCAGGAGGAACGACGGCTGTTCTACGTCGGCATCACGCGAGCGCGAAAGCGTCTGCACCTGTCGCTCGCCATGACTCGGGCCCAGTTCGGCGAGGTGTCGGTCGCGATGCCCAGCCGCTTCCTGCAGGAGATTCCGGCAGGCCTCATCGACTGGCGCCAGTCGCCGGGCGACGTGAACTCCCGCGGCGGCATGCAGTCCCGAGCACTCAACGCCCGGCGCGCCGGCGGATTCGGCGGCACAGGCGGCTCGGGTTCTGGCGATCGATTCGCCGTCACGCCGCTTCCGGGGCGCGACTCTCTGAAGCCTCTGTCGACGGCCATGGACAAGTTCCCGAACCGGGTCACGGCCAAGATGCGCGACAACGGCGACCTCGAGCTGGCCCCGGGCGACCGCATCCGTCACACGGACTTCGGCGACGGGCGAGTGGATGCCGTCACCGGCGAGGGCGCGAAGCGCATCGCTCACGTGCGCTTCGACTCGGCAGGGCAGAAGAAGCTGCTGATCAAGGTCGCGCCGATCGAGAAGATCTGAGCCCCATCTCGTCGACGGGCTCTCGCGCAGCGCACGTTCGCGGGTCCGCGCCGCGGCCGGGCCTCGGGTGGTCGACTTGTGCGTGTTGAGGTGGCCTGGCGGGGCCCCGGCGAAAGTCGGAGCGACTTCGTGGCGCGCAGAGACCGCGCCGTCGCCGGTTAGGCTGGCACATTATGGCTCTGTTCTCCCGCCGCAAGAAGTCCGCTGACACCGCTGTCCCGGCATCCGACATCGCCGAATCCGAGATCACGGAATCAGACGCGGACGCGCCCGGATCCGAGGGCGCTGTCGAGGCCGAACAGGCTCCGACGATCGGCATCTCGGTCCAGGCGTTCCGCGGCGTCGGCGCGCAGGCCGGCCCCGAGGTCTCCCTGGCGGAGCCCGAGCAGGCGCCCGCGCCTGCAGCATCCGCTCCCGCCCCGGCAGCACCGGCTCAGCCCGCCGCCGTCGAAGAACGCCGTCTTCCGCTCGCACCGCCGATGCCGCCCGAGCAGACCGAGACCGTGCCCGGAATGAAGGACAACGTCCTTCTGCGCGAGGCGCTCAAGGAGATCGAGGCCGGCGCTTCCAACGACCAGCTGCTCGGCGTGATGCGCCAGGCGCTGCAGGGGCACCTGTACATCCGCGTCAACGGCGACGCCCGGGCGCAGATCGCCGAGGGCAAGCCGCTGTCGGTCGCCGTCGTCCGCGACGGAGACCGGCAGTTCATGCTCGCGTTCAGCTCGGCAGCGGCCGTGCGCGACTCGGTGCAGCTCGAGAAGGACCCGTCGGCGACGTCGGCCGTCGCGCAGCCGGTCACCTCGGTCATGCAGCAGGTCGTCGCCGGCGACTTCGCCGGACTCATCGTCGACAACGCATCGGCTCCGCACCGCGTCGTGTTCCCCACCGAGCTCCTGCAGAAGGCGCTCGAGCAGGGAGACGTCGAGATGACGGTGAAGTCGCTCCTGGCCGCGCCCCGTGAGCAGGACACCGCCGCCAAGGTGGGCGAGGCGCTCGCCGCCAAGAGGATGTGGGTCGCCGTGAACGACGGGGTCGAGGGGGCCCCGGTGGGCATCGCCGAAGCCCAGACCCCTGACGGGAAGAGGTTCCTGCAGCTGTTCTCGCACCCGCTCGAGGTCATCGCCCTCGGACGCGGCGATCGCCCTCTGCCGTTCGAGCCTGCGCAGCTGGCGAGTGTCCTCGTCGGCCACACCGAGATGGCCGGTGTGATCGTCGATCCGGCGGGTCCGACCCTGGTCGTCGAGCGCGACGCCCTGGCCCCCGTGGTGGTCCTGGCGGCCGACGCCCAGGAGTGATCGCGGGGCTTCCGCGCGTCGGATGCTGCCTCTAGGGTCGAGTCATGGCCTCAGAGCGCGTCACCCTGACCATCGCCGATCCTGACGGAGAGCGCGAGGTCGCGCTGTCGAGCCCGAACAAAGTCGTCTGGCCCGGCATCGGTATCACCAAGGCCGAACTCGCCGAGTACTTCCAGGTCGTGAGCGGACCGTTCCTCGAGGCGAACGGCAACAGGCCGGTGTCGCTCGAGCGGTTCCGCAACGGCGTCGGCGACGGTGCAGGCTTCTTCTCGAAGAACCCGCCCGCCGGCACGCCCGAGTTCGTCGACGCGGTCATGGTGACGTACAACAGCGGGAGGCAGCATCCGCAGATCGTGCTCAACCGCCCGAGTGCCATCGTCTGGGCGGCGCAGATGAACACCATCGTGTTCCACCCGTGGGCGTCGCTCGCGACGGACCCCGACAACCCGGTCGAGCTGCGGATCGACCTCGACCCCCAGCCGGGCACCGACTTCGCAGATGCCATCCCCGCCGCCCACGCGCTTCGCGAGGTGCTGCGCGAGGCAGGACTCGAGGCGTTCGTGAAGACGAGCGGCAACCGCGGACTGCACGTGTTCGCACCGATCGAGCCGACGCACGAGTTCCTCGACGTCCGCCACGCGGTGATCGCCGCCGGCCGCGAGCTCGAACGGCGGATGCCGGACCAGGTGACGACCAACTGGTGGAAGGAGGAGAGGGGAGAGCGAATCTTCGTCGACTTCAACCAGGCGAACCGCGACCGCACGATGGCGGGCGCCTACAGTCCGCGCGCCCTTCCTGGTGCGACCGTGTCGACGCCCGTGCACTGGGACGAGCTCGACGGGCTCGATCCCGCGCAGTTCACGGTGCGCAGCGTGCCGAAGAGGCTGGCCGAGGTCGGCGATCCGTGGGCCGGCAAGCAGGACGCGCCCGGCCGCATCGACACGCTGCTGGAGTGGTGGGAGCGCGACAAGTCGAACGGTCTCGGCGAGCTTCCGTTCCCGCCGGAGTTCCCGAAGATGCCTGGCGAGCCTCCTCGCGTGCAGCCGAGCAAGAAGGTCGCCGCGAACTGGGACGAGAATGGCGATCCGGTCGACGACTGACCTCAGCTGAGCACGTCGGCGAGATCGTAGCCCGCGACCGTGTCGAGCTGTTCGTATGTGCATGACCGCGCGTCACGGTCAGGTCGCCACCGCTCGAACTGCACGGTGTGGCGGAATCGTGCACCTTCGAGCTGGTCGTAGCGCACCTCGAGCACGCGTTCGGGGCGCAGCCGCACGAACGACACGTCCTTCGCCCCGCTGAAGCGCGAGCGCTCACCCTCACCGGTCACCGCCTCGCCGGATGCGTCGCGCTCGACGAGCGGAGCGAGCTCCTCCACCAGCTCCTGGCGGCGTGCGTCGCTCCAGGCCGCGACCCCGCCGACCTGGCGCAGCATCCCGTCGGAGTCGTACAGCCCGACGAGCAGCGATCCGACTCCCGAGCCCGACTTGTGGATGCGGTAGCCGAGAGCGACGACGTCGGCGGTGCGGGCGTGTTTGATCTTGACGAGGGTGCGCTTGTTGGGCGCGTATGGCTGGTCGAGCGGCTTCGCGACGACGCCGTCGAGGCCCGCCCCCTCGAATTCGGCGAGCCACCGGACGGCGGCGTCGCGGTCGCGCGTGGTGCGGGTGAGGTGCAGCGGATGCTCGACGCCCGCCATCAACAGCTCGAGACGCTCGCGGCGCTCGGAGAACGGTGTCGCCTGCAGATCGTCGTCGCCCTCTGCGAGCAGATCGAAGGCGACGAACATCGCCGGCGTCTCGATCGACAGCTTCGACACTCGCGACGCTGCAGGATGGATGCGCTGGCTGAGGGACTCCCAGTCGAGTCGCTGCGCCCCCGCAGGTCCCGTGGCGACCACGATCTCGCCGTCGAGCAGGCACGGGCCGGGCAGCAGCCGAGGGATCGCCTCGACGAGCTCGGGGAAGTAGCGCGTCAGCGGCTTCGCGCCTCGCGACCCGATCTCGACGTTCTCCCCGTCCCACGCGACGAGCCCGCGGAAGCCGTCCCACTTCGGCTCGAACAGCAGCCCGCCGCTCGTCTTCGCCGGATCGGGGACGGATGCTGCGGCCTTCGCCAGCATCGGAGCGGGGATGTCGTAGCGCATGAGGTCCATCTTGGCGCGCGCCAGGTCCGCGGGGTAGTGCGGATGCTGCGGGACGGGTTTGACGGGGTCAGCGGAACAACTCGCTGAGGGCCGCAGGAGTCCCGGCGTCGGCGAGGGCGGTGCGGGCGGCGTGCCAGCCGGCCATGCCGTTCACGCCGGGGCCTGGCGGAGTCGACGCCGAGGCGAGGTACACGCCCCGCATCGGGGTGCGCCACGGCTTCGTGCCGAGGACGGGGCGCCGCAGGGCCTGAGGGATCGTGAACGCGCCGCCCAGGATGTCGCCGCCGATCTCGGACGGGTTGATCGCCTCCCGAGCGGATGCCGGCACGGCGTGCGCAGCGAGGATCATGTCGCGGAAACCCGGAGCGAAGCGCTCGACCTGTTGCGTGATGAGCTCGGTCGCGTCGAGATCGGATCCCTGAGGCACGTGGATGTAAGCCCACAGCACGGCCTTGCCCGCCGGAGCGCGGCTCGGGTCGAACACCGAGGGCTGCACCGTCAGGACGTACGGTCGGTCGCTCACCCGTCCCGCGGCGACGGCGTTCTCGCTCGCCCACACCTCGGCCTGCGTGCCGCCCACGTGCACCGTCGGAGACTGCGCGACGTCATCGTTCGCCCACGGGATCGGCCCGTCCAGCGCGAAATCGACTTTCGCCGCGGCAGGGCCGTAGGCGTACGAGCGCAGGGCGCGTGCGTAGCCGTGCGGGATGTCGGGGTGCGTGAGCGCGAGCCGCGGCGAGGTGTTCAGCAGCAGCAGGTCGCCGCGCGTCGCATCGCCCCAGTCGAGCGCGCCGAGATCGGTCACGTGCACGCCGGTCTCGACCGAACCGCCATGCGCCTCGAGGTCGGCCACCATGGTGTCGGCGATACGCTGAGCACCACCACGCGGGTACATCCACCCTCCGGCGTGGGCCTGTGCGGCGAGCAGCAATCCGGCTGCGGCGCCCGCGAGCGAGGGGAGCGGCGTATTCGCGTGAGCGAGGACGCCCGAGATCAGGCCGGCCGCTTCTTCCGTGTGGAAGGTCCTCTTCGCGAGCGGCGTTCCCTCTTCGAGCATCCGCATCGCGTACCTGATCGCGGTGATCGGCTGTTGGGGGATTCGCAGCATCTGGTTGCCGGTGAAGTCGACGACGCCGTCGATGTGCCGGCTCAGCGGGCGCAGCAGCGACAACCATGCCTTTCCGTCGTCGCCGAGAGCGGATGCCGTGCGCTCGATGTCGCGCCAGGCGATGCCGGCGCGGCCGCCGTCGAGCGGGTGCGCGTAGGAGATATCGGGGACGATCCAGTCGATCCGCTCGGCGAGACCGAAGGCCTGAAAGAACGGCGAGGCGAGGGCGGCGGGGTGGGCGGCCGAGCAGACGTCGTGCACGAAGCCGGGGAGGGTCGACTCGGCGGAGCGCACGCCGCCGCCGATCGTGTCTGCGGCCTCGAGCACCCGCACTTCGTAGCCGGCCCGCGCGAGCGACACCGCGGCCGCCAGTCCGTTGGGGCCGGACCCGATGATCGTCGCGCGCGTCATGCCCCCAGTCTTCCACGAGGGAGGCGGTGTTCGCGCTGCTCCTGAGGTGAGATCATTGAAGAGATGACTGAACCACAGGGACCCACACCGACCGGCACTTCCCGCCCGTATCGATCGCTCACGGAGGCGCTCCGCGCGCACCGCATCGCCCTGGAGAACTACGAGTTCATCACCGCGGTCACGGATGCCGTCGGCATCTCGAGCTACATCGATCGCGGACGCTACATCGAGGCGATCCGTCGAGGCGAGGGCGCCGCCCTCCACATCGGACGCACCTACACGAACGGCTTCGCGCAGGACGAGGTCGTGACCATCGGCTCTACTGCGCTGCGGCTTCAGCCCAGCGAGGGGCGCGAGCCGTACTTCTTCGTCACGCACCCGAGCGAGTATCCGCCGGCAGCGACGACAGCCCGCTCGATGCGTCCGAGCACTCCGCGGGCGCCCAAGGTCCCCGGCGCCGGAGCATCGCGGACGGCGACGACGACGCGGAACGCGAAGCCCATCGAGCGCGACTACGGCGTGTGCGACGTGTGCTTCATGGTGAAGACCGCCGCTGGCGGCTGCGCCTGCGACTGACGCTCAGACGAACGCGCTCATCCCCGTGATGTCGCGTCCGAGGAGCAGCGCCTGCACGCTCTCGGTGCCTTCGTAGGTGTGGATCGCCTCGATATCGGCCAGGTGCTGCATGACGCCGTTCTCGAGCAGGATTCCGTTGCCGCCGAGCAGGTCGCGGGCGGTGGATGCGACCCGGCGTGCTGCCCGCGTGTTGTGGAACTTCGCGAGTGAGGCCTGCGTCGGGCGCAGTTCTCCTGCGGTCTCGAGATCCGCGAGGCGGCGGCAGTACAGCTGCATCGCGGTGAGGTCCTCGAGCATGTGCGTCAGGCGCTCCTGCACCATCTGGAACTTCGCCAGCGGCTTGCCGAACTGCACGCGCTGGGTGGAGTAGGCGAGCGCGGCCTCGTAGCACGCCGTCGCATGGCCCAGCGCCGACCAGGCGACCCCGGAGCGGGTCGCGTAGAGCACCGTCGAGGCGTCCTTGAAGCTGTGAGTGCCGGGGAGCACGGCGTCCAGCGGCACGCGCACGTCGTCGAGGACGATGTGCGCCTGATGGATCGCGCGCAGTGAGGCCTTGCCGCGGATCGCCGTTCCCTTGTAACCGGGAGCGTCCTGTTCGACGAGGAAGCACCGCACCGCACCGTGCTCGGGTGCCGTCTCGTCGTCGACGCGTGCCCACACGAAAGTGATGCCGCCGGACGCGCCGTTGCCGATCCACTTCTTGGCGCCGCGGATGACCCACTCCTCGCCCTCGCGGCGTGCGACCGTCTCGAGGGAGACCGAGTCTGAGCCGTGGTCGGGCTCCGTGAGTGCGAACGATCCGAAGACCGAGCCGTCGGCGAGAGCCGTCAGCCACTTCTCCTGCTGAGCTTCCGATCCGAAGAGCGCGAGCGTGCGCAGGGCGAGTCCGCCCTGGACGGCGAGAACCGTGCCGAGCGAGCCGTCGCCCCGTGAGATCTCCATGTTCACGAGCCCGGCAGCCAACGGCGACAGGCGGGTGAGCGACGGATGCTCGATGCCGTCGACCACGAGATCCATCTCGCCCATGCGCCGGGCGGCGTCGAGCGGGTACTCGGCGCGGTCCCAGGCATCCGCCATCTGCGGTCCCACCTCGTCGATGTACGCCTTCGCTCGGTCCCAGGCTGTGCGATCGGCGGCGGGGATGTCGACGAAGACAGCGTAGTAGTCGCTGTCCTGCCGGCCCGTGATGTCGTACGACGAGACGCGCTCGCCGGGGAAGGGGGAAGCTTCGATGCTCATGGGGGCTCCTTCGTGGCACTAAGTATCGTACAGCGCGACACTCGGTTTCACGAGCCTGGGTGCGCGACGCGGTCGCCCGGGTGTGAAAGGTCCCTTCTCTGGTGCGAAGGGCGCACTCCTCCGTGCGAAAAGTCGGAGGTCGCGGGCGACGCGCCGACGCGCGGACCGACCGCTCGGCGTGTCGCAACAAGACTCCGACTTTTCGCACCGGAAGGCCCGGACGGGGAGGCGGGAGCGGGAGGCGGCACCGGGCGGCACCGGGAGACCCGCGCGCGGGCGAACCGGAGGTGGTCTGTGTCGGGAGCGGGTCAGTCGAGCTGGGTCCGCAGGCGACGCGTGATCTCGGCGATCGGCATCGAACGAGGGAACACTGCGACCACGACGTCATCGGGCGCCTCGGCGGGCGTCTCGGCGAGCACTCCGTAGCGACGGCGCACGTCGGTCAGGGCGGACTGCAGAGTCGACAACGGGATCTTCTTCTTGCCGCGGAGCAGCTGCCGCAGCACGTGGTTGTGCACCGCGGTGACGAGAGCGGCGAAGCCGACGGCATCCAACGGGTCGATGCCGGGAAGCGAACTGCGCAGATACTCGTCGAACAGCCGCTCGTAGCGGAACACCGTGATGATCTCGCGCTCGCGCAGCACCGGCACCTGCCGCACGATCTGGTAGCGGCGTCGGGCGAGTTCGGGGTCGTGCGCGAAGTAGGAATAGACCGACTCGGATGCTGCGCACACCGCGCCCCAGGGGTCGTCGTGCCCTTCGGCGAGGAAACCGCGGAGCTGCTCGATCAGCACTTCGTGATCCGCGAAGACCACATCCTCCTTGCCGCCGAACTGCCGGAAGAAGGTCGAGCGCGAGACCCCCGCCGCCTTCGCGATCTGCTCCACGGACGTCTGGTCGAAGCCCTGGCTCTGGAACAGTTCGAGCGCGGCGGCGACGACGGCGGAGCGCGGCGATGCGGATTCGTGCATGAGAAGAGCCTAGAACCTCGGCGCCGCGACATGACGGCGAGTGTCGTCATCGACCGCGTCCGTCCGGGAGCCGGTGACGCCCGCTCCTCAAGGGCCGGTCAGCAGGGGGTAGTAAGCTGGGGGACTGGTCGATGTCTCGACATCGAGAGAATTACCAGGCCGAATCCCAGTGAAGGAACCACAGTGGATCTGTACGAGTACCAGGCACGAGACGTTTTCGAGAAGTACGGAGTGCCGGTCCTCGCCGGCATCGTCGCGGACACCCCCGAGGAGGTGAAAGCGGCAGCCGAGAAGATCGGCGGCGTGGTCGTCGTCAAGGCGCAGGTCAAGACCGGTGGTCGTGGCAAGGCGGGCGGCGTCAAGGTCGCGAAGACCCCCGATGAGGCATATGAGGCTGCCAAGGCGATCCTCGGTCTCGACATCAAGGGCCACATCGTCAAGCGTGTGATGGTCGCCCAGGGCGCGGCGATCGCCGAGGAGTTCTACTTCTCCGTGCTGCTGGACCGCGCCAACCGCTCCTACCTCTCCCTCTGCTCCGTCGAGGGCGGCATGGAGATCGAGCAGCTCGCCGTCGAGAAGCCCGAGGCTCTCGCCCGCGTCGAGGTGAACCCGCTGACGGGCATCGACAAGGCCAAGGCCGTCGAGATCGCCCGCGCCGCGAACTTCCCGGAGGACCTCGTCGAGAAGGTCTCCGACGTGTTCGTGAAGCTCTTCGACGTCTACAAGGGCGAGGATGCCACGCTCGTCGAGGTGAACCCGCTGGTGCGCACCGAGTCCGGCGACATCATCGCTCTCGACGGCAAGGTCACGCTCGACGACAACGCGTCGGAGATCCGCCACCCCGAGCACGAGGCGCTCGAGGACAAGGACGCCGCAGACCCGCTCGAGGCGAAGGCCAAGCAGAGCGGCCTCAACTACGTGAAGCTCGACGGCGAGGTCGGCATCATCGGCAACGGCGCGGGCCTCGTCATGTCGACTCTCGACGTGGTGGCATACGCCGGTGAGAACCACAACGGCGTGAAGCCCGCGAACTTCCTCGACATCGGCGGCGGCGCCTCGGCTGAGGTCATGGCCGCAGGGCTCGACGTCATCCTCGGAGACCCGCAGGTCAAGAGCGTCTTCGTCAACGTCTTCGGCGGCATCACCGCGTGCGACGCCGTCGCGAACGGCATCAAGGGCGCCCTCGAGACGCTCGGCGCGACGGCATCCAAGCCGCTCGTCGTCCGCCTCGACGGCAACCGCGTCGACGAGGGTCGTGCGATCCTCGCCGAGTACGCGCACCCGCTCGTCACGCTCGCCGCCACCATGGACGAGGGCGCCGACAAGGCCGCCGAACTCGCCAACGCCTGACGCCCGCTTCGACACAAGGACTAGAGAAGAAAATGTCGATCTACCTCAACAAGGACTCCAAGGTCATCGTCCAGGGCATCACCGGCGGCGAGGGCACCAAGCACACCGCTCTCATGCTGAAGGCCGGCACCCAGGTCGTCGGCGGCGTGAACGCCCGCAAGGCCGGCACCACGGTGTCGCACACCGACAAGGACGGCAACGCCGTCGAGCTCCCCGTCTTCGCCTCGGTCGCCGAGGCCATGAAGGAGACCGGCGCCGACGTGTCGATCGCCTTCGTCCCCGGCGCCTTCACGAAGGACGCGATGATCGAGGCCATCGACGCCGAGATCCCGCTGCTCGTGGTCATCACCGAGGGCGTCCCCGTCGGCGACTCGGCCGAGGCATGGGCCTACGCCCAGAGCAAGGGCAACAAGACGCGCATCATCGGCCCGAACTGCCCCGGCATCATCACCCCCGGTGAGGCGCTCGTCGGCATCACCCCGGCGAACATCACCGGCAAGGGCCCGATCGGTCTCGTGTCGAAGTCGGGCACCCTGACCTACCAGATGATGTTCGAGCTGCGCGACCTGGGCTTCTCGACCGCCATCGGCATCGGCGGCGACCCGGTCATCGGCACGACGCACATCGACGCGCTGGCTGCGTTCGAGGCAGATCCCGAGACCAAGGCGATCGTCATGATCGGCGAGATCGGCGGCGACGCCGAAGAGCGCGCGGCCGACTACATCAAGGCGCACGTCACCAAGCCGGTCGTCGGCTACGTCGCGGGCTTCACGGCTCCCGAGGGCAAGACCATGGGTCACGCCGGCGCCATCGTCTCCGGCTCTGCGGGCACCGCGCAGGCGAAGAAGGAGGCCCTCGAGGCCGCCGGCGTCAAGGTCGGCAAGACGCCATCCGAGACGGCAGACCTGATGCGTGCGATCATCGAGGCGCTCTGATCTGAGCTACGCTTGAACGGAAGGCCCTGGGCTCCACCCCGGGGCCTTCTTTCATGCCCGGGAGGACAGGATCTTCACGTCAGCGCGGCAGACCCCTGCGTTCGTCGGCTCAGAATACGGATGTCGGCCCGGAACCTCGTTCCGAGCCGACATCCGTGTTTCCGGCCGACATCCGTATTCTGGGTCGACCGACGTGCGAGGATCAGGCGCCGAGCAGCGCCTCGATCGGTCCCCGGGCGAAGAACAGCACGAATCCTGCGCCGACGACCCACAGCAGCGGGTGGATCGTCTTGGCCTTGCCCGAGAGCGCGTTCACGACGATCCAGCTGACGAAGCCCGCACCGATGCCGTTCGCGATCGAGTACGTCATCGGCATCACGGTGACCGTGAGGAACACGGGCAGCAGCACCCGGAAGTCGCTGAGATCGATGTTCTTGATCTGCGACAGCATCATGGCGCCGACGAGCACGAGCGCCGCGGCGGCGACGGCGCTCGGCACGAGCGAGGTGAGCGGGGTGAAGAACATCGCGAGCAGGAACAGCACGCCGGTGATCGTGGTCGCGAACCCGGTGCGCGCGCCCTCGCCGATGCCCGAGCCCGATTCGACGAACACGGTCGCGGAGGATGACGAGGTGCCTCCTCCGACGATCGCTCCGACGCCCTCGACGACCAGCGCCGACTTGATGCGGGGGAAGTCCCCCTTCTCGTCGGCGAGGTCCGCCTCTTTGGCGAGACCGGTCATCGTGCCCATGGCGTCGAAGAAGTTCGAGAACAGCAGGGTGAAGACGAACATCACGAGCGTCACTCCGCCGACCTTCGCGAAGTCGAAGCCGAAGTCGACCTGGCCGATCAGGCTGAGGTCGGGCACGCTCACGATGCTGCCCGAGAAGGCGAAGCCCAGGCCCTCGGACGGCCAGATCAGATTCGCGATCGCGGCCAGCAAGGTCCCTCCGACGAGCGCGATGAGGATCGCGCCCTTCACCCGCAGGGCGATGAGCACGCCTCCGATCATCAGCGTGACGACGAACATCAGGGTCGTGAGGGATGCGACGGATCCGCCGATGCCGAGATCGACCGGGGGAGAGGCGTTCTTCGTCGAGGTGACGAATCCCGCGTTCACGAAGCCGATGAAGGCGATGAACAGGCCGATTCCCACGGTGATCGCGAGCTTCAGCTGCACGGGGACCGCGTCGAAGATGAGCTTGCGCAGACCGGTCGCGGCGAGCAGCACGATGATGACGCCGTTGATCATGACGAGCGCCATGGCCTCGGGCCAGGTGACGGAGCCGACCACGGTGAACGCGAGGAACGCGTTGATGCCGAGACCCGCTGCGAACGCGAACGGCAGGCGCGTCGTGAGGCCGAACAGGATCGTCATGACGCCGGCGGTGAGGGCTGTCGCCGCGGCGACGGCCCCGCCCGGCAGCACGTCGCCTGCGACGTCGGGGGTGGAGAGGATGATCGGGTTCAGGATCACGATGTAGGCCATGGTGACGAAGGTCACCACGCCACCGCGGATCTCGGTGCCGATCGTGGACCCGCGGCGGCTGATCTCGAAGAAGCGATCCAGGGCGTTCACGGGCTCGGCAGTCGGTGCGGGAGCGGGGGACGGGGCAGTTGTCATCGGGGGAACCTCCGCAGGAGACGATATCGTGTCGCGCGTGCCGCGCGCGTCCCCAGGAAAGCCGCCGCCCCAGGTCGTAGTCTCGATTCGATATGCAACGCCTCCTCGTCGCGCTCCTCGCGGCCTTCGACGCCGCCATCGCGGCTGCGGTCGGACTCGCCGTGCTGCTCGCGCCCCTCACCCTGCTGTGGATGCTCGCCTTCGGCGTCACGGCGGACTGGGGTGCGCTCTGGCCGCTCACCGGCACGCTCTGGCAGTTCGGCCACGGCGTCCCGATCGACATCTCGCTGCCCACCGAGACGCTCTCGACGGTCGGCCTGGCGCCGGAAGCCGCCGTCTTCACACTCTCGGTGACCCCGCTCGCCTTCCTCGTGTTCACGCTGCTGTTCGCGGCGCGTTCGGGTGCCCGCGCTGCGCGCGCCGGGGCCTGGCTGCTCGGACCGCTCGTGGGAGCCGGGTCCTTCGCGCTGATCGCGGTCGGAATCGCGCTCACGTCCCGCATCGAGGCGGCACAGACCTCCCTGCCGCTCTCCATCGCGCTTCCCGCGGCGGTCTACCTCGTCGGATCCCTCTGCGGAGCGGTGCGCGTGGCCTGGGAGGACGGCGACGGCGGGCTCCTCGACCGCCTGCACGACGTGGTCGACGGCTGGGGCGACTGGGGCCCTGTGCCGGCGTCCGCTGTGCGTGGTGCGGCCGTCGCCCTCGTCGGAGTGATCGCGGTCTCCGCGGTCGCCGTCGCCGTGATGGTGGCGCTGCGCGCGGGCGAAGCAGTGGCCCTCTTCGAGGCGGCGCGCGTGGACGTGCTGGGCGGCGCCATGATCACCCTGGGACATCTCGCGTACCTTCCCACGCTCATCGTGTGGGCGGCGTCCTGGATAGCCGGTCCCGGCTTCGCGGTAGGCGCCGGCACCGCCGTCTCACCGGCGGGAACTCAATTGGGCGTCGTGCCTGGGCTTCCCGTGTTCGGACTTCTGCCGGAACACGCCTCGATCTGGATGCTGATCGTCGTGCTCCTGCCCATCGCAGCCGGAGCGTTCGCCGGCTGGACCGTCCGTTCGCGGCTGGTCTGGGAAGGCACACCGCTCGGCGTCGCCGCCCGTGCCGTGATCGCACTCGGCATCGGCGTGCTCACAGCGGCGGTGGCCGCGATCGCCGCCGTCCTCGTGAGCGGATCGATCGGCCCGGGCCGGTTGGCGGATGCCGGACCCTCCGTCCTGCCGTTCGCTCTCGCTCTCGGCGGGGAGGTCCTGCTCGGGGCCGCGATCCTGCTGCTGTCTCCTCGGCATCGCGACGAACTGGCGGAGGAGCGCACCGACCGCTGGATCGCCGAGATGGCGGCATCCGATCTCCCGCTGATCGATGCACCTGCGGCCTTCCCCACAGGTGGGGACACGAATGACACGGCACCGCTCGAGGACCTTCCGCCGCGGGGCCGTGGCGCCTGACATGCGGCTCAGGTCGGCCTTTCCTCCCCGGTAGACTGGGCGCGTGCTCACGGTCGCCGTTCTCATCTCGGGCACCGGCTCGAATCTTCGTGCCCTCCTCGAGGCAGCTCGCCATCCCGATTTCCCCGCGCGGGTCGTCGTGGTCGGCGCCGACCGCGACGCGGACGGCCTCGCGCATGCCGAGGAGTTCGGAATCCCGAGCTTCACAGTGCCGTGGCATCTGCACGAGAGCCGCGAGACGTGGGGCGAAGAGGTGAGCGCGCAGCTCGCCGTCTGGAAGCCCGACCTCGTCGTGCTCAGCGGTCTCATGCGGCTGCTGCCGCCGGCGCTCGTCGCGGAGTACTCGCCGCGGCTCATCAACACCCACCCCGCGTACCTTCCCGAGTTCCCCGGCGCACACGGCGTTCGCGATGCGCTCGCCGCGGGCGCGTCGCAGACCGGCGCCAGCGTGATCGTGGTCGACGACGGCGTCGACACCGGGCCGGTTCTCGCGCAGGAGCGGGTGCCGATCGTCGAGGGCGACACCGAGCACAGCCTGCACGACCGCATCAAGCCCGTCGAACGCCGTCTGCTCATCGACGTGGTGCGCCGCATCGCGACCGGCGAGCTCGAGCTGTCCGCCGCATCCTGAACCAAACCCCGCCACGAAGGAGCCCACCATGGCCGGCCCCCGCCACGACCCCTCCCTGTACCGCGATCGCGACTCGGTCCCCGTCCGTCGCGCGCTCGTCTCGGTGAGCGACAAGACCGGCCTGCTCGAACTCGCCGCAGCCCTCGCCGACGCCGGGGCGGAGATCGTCTCGACGGGGTCGACGGCGGCCACCATCCGCGACGCGGGCTTCGCCGTGACCGACGTCGCGACCGTGACGGGCGTCGCCGAGATGCTCGACGGTCGTGTGAAGACCCTGCACCCGAAGATCCACGGCGGTCTGCTGGCCGACCTGCGGCTCGAGGACCACGAGGGCCAGCTCGAGCACCTCGGCATCGAGCCGTTCGAGCTCGTCGTCGTGAACCTGTACCCCTTCGTCGAGACCGTCGCCTCGGGCGCCCTCGGCGACGATGTCGTCGAGCAGATCGACATCGGTGGCCCCGCCATGGTGCGCGCCGCTGCGAAGAACCACGCGAACGTGGCGATCGTCGTCTCTCCCGAGTCCTACCCGTCGATCATCAGCGCCGTGCGCGAGGGCGGGACCACGCTGTCGCAGCGCCGTGAACTGGCAGCCCGCGCATTCGCGCACACCGCAGCCTACGATGCGGCCGTCGCGTCGTGGTTCGCCGAGGGCACCCTGATCGACGAGGGCGATCTGCCCGCGCATCTCACCATCCAGGCCGAGCGTCTTGCCACGCTGCGCTACGGCGAGAACTCCCACCAGCGCGGCGCGATCTACACGCGCGCCGGCGGGCACGGCATCGCTCAGGCCACGCAGCTGCAGGGCAAGGAGATGTCGTACAACAACTACGTCGACGCCGACGCCGCCCTGCGTGCCGCCTACGACATGGTGCTGCCGGCCGTCGCGATCATCAAGCACGCGAACCCGTGCGGCATCGCGACGACGGCGCCGAACGCACTCGACCCGATCGCCAGCGCTCACCTGCGCGCGCACGAGTGCGACCCGGTGTCGGCCTACGGTGGCGTGATCGCCGCGAACGGCACGGTCACGCTCAAGATGGCTGAGAACCTCAAGGACATCTTCACCGAGGTCATCGTCGCCCCCGCCTTCGAGCCGGCGGCGCTCGAGGTCTTCAAAGCCAAGAAGAACCTGCGTCTGCTGCAGCTGCCCGAGGACTGGCAGCAGGAGCGGATGGACGTGCGCCTGGTCTCGGGCGGACTGCTGCTGCAGGATGCCGACCGCTTCCCCGACGACATCGAATCCGTCGCGAAGAACTGGGAGCTCGTCTCGGGCGACCGCCCCAGCGAGGAGGAGATGACGAACCTCATCTTCGCCTGGAAGGCCTGCCGCGCCGTGAAGTCGAACGCCATCGTGCTCGCGAAGGACAACGCGACGGTCGGCGTCGGCATGGGCCAGGTCAATCGTGTCGACTCGTGCCGCCTCGCCGTGGAGCGCGCCGGAGAGCGGGCGGCCGGGTCGGTCGCGGCATCCGACGCCTTCTTCCCGTTCGCGGACGGCGCCCAGGTTCTCATCGACGCCGGCGTCAAGGCGATCGTGCAGCCCGGCGGGTCGGTGCGGGACGAGGAAGTGGTGGATGCTGCGCGTAAGGCGGGCGTCACCATGTTCTTCACCGGAGAGCGCCACTTCTTCCACTGAGTTCGCCGCGCCTCGGCCATTCGCATCATGCCTCGCCACGGATACCTATACTTGACGGAATCTGGGGCGATGGAGCGAAGGCATGACGCGGACGAGTGTGGGGCCGGGCGATGACACGCCTGTGGCCTCGTGGTTGAGCCCTACGGCGTACTGGCTGCCGACGCATCTCGTTGACTCGGCCTGGCTGACCCACGGATCATTCGCAGCGTGGATCATCGACGTGCTTCGTCCGCGTGATGTCGTGGAGCTCGGCACGCACAACGGATTCTCGTGCTTCGCCTTCGCCGAGGCGGCCCAGCGCCTCGGGCACTCGCTCACGATCAACGCCCTCGACAGCTGGGAGGGCGACGATCAGGCGGGGTTCTACGGGGATGCCGTGTACGAGTCCGTCCGCGACATCGCGGCTCGAGACTACAGCTCGTCGGTCGTCCTGCATCGTGGATACTTCACGAACACGCGTGCTGATTTCTCACCGGCATCCGTCGATCTCCTTCACATCGACGGACGTCATGGCTACGACGATGCTCGCGAGGACTACGAGCAGTGGCGTGACACGGTGCGCGACGGGGGAGTGATCCTCTTTCACGACATCGCGGAGCGCAGCGAGGGCTTCGGCGTCTGGCGTCTCTGGAACGAAGTCGCTGAACCGGGGCGCTCCTTCGCCTTCGAGCACGGCCACGGGCTGGGGGTGCTCGCGGTCGGTGATGTCGCGCGAGAGCCGCTTCGCGTGCTGTTCGAGGCGGATGAAGCGGTCGCGAACCGTATCCGTGCCGATTTCGAGCGGTTGGGCGGGGTCATCGCGGACTTGGCGCGTATCCCGCATTTCGAAGCCGAGGTCCGTTCGCTGCACGAGGTCGTGGACATGCTGCAAGCGGAGAGGGCGCGTTTGACGCAAGAGATCGTCGCCCGCGACGCGCTCGTCGAGTCCGTGCGCAACAGCTCGAGCTGGACGCTCACGGCCCCGCTGCGCGCCATGGGCCGCCTGCTCCGGCGCCGCCGCTGAGTCCGGCGACAACGAACGGATTCGCGGTCACAGCCGTGTCCGATTTCCGCCAGCCGGTGTCGGCGCCTGGTGGCAGAGTGGAGTCATGAGCTTCCCCGTGATCGACTTCGACGAGCGCTATCGCGCGATCAGCGCACGCGACACCCGCTTCGACGGGCAGTTCGTCACCGCCGTCCGCTCGACCAGGATCTATTGCCGGCCGAGCTGCCCCGCTCGCACGCCCAAGCCAGAGAACGTCACGTTCTTCCCGACCAGCGCGGCCGCGCACGAGGCCGGGTACCGCGCGTGCAAGCGGTGTCTTCCGGAAGCGGCGCCCGGCTCGCCTGCGTGGGATCTGCGCAGTGACACCGCGGCGCGAGCGATGCGATTGATCGCGAACGGCGTCGTCGAGCGCGAAGGCGTACCGGGCCTGGCCGCGCGGCTCGGTTACTCGAGCAGGCACCTGACCCGGCTTCTCACCGCTGAGTTGGGCGCGGGTCCGCTCGCCCTCGCCAGAGCGCACCGCGCGCACACGGCCCGGATGCTCCTGGTCGGCACCGACCTGGCCGTCTCCGATGTCGCGTTCTCGGCAGGATTCTCCAGCATCCGCCAGTGCAACGACACGGTCCGTGAGGTCTTCGGCATGGCCCCCGGCGAGCTGAGGCTGCGTCGTTCCTCGACCGGCGCGGGGGCCAGGGGCCCCGCGCCGACCGTCCCGGGGACGATCGATCTGGTGCTGCCGTACCGGGGCCCGCTCGACGCCGACGGGATCTTCGCGTGGATGGCGGGGCGCGCCGTGCCCGGGGTGGAGCATGCCACGACGACGTCGTTCTCGCGTCATCTGCGGATGCCCGGGGGGCCTGTCTGGTTCGAGGTGAGCCAGGACGCCGCGTCGCGCCTGCACCTGCGCGCCACCGTCACCGCCCTCGGCGACCTCGCCCCGCTCGTGGCGATCGTTCGTCGCATCTTCGATCTCGACGCCGATCCTCTCGCGATCGACGCCGCGCTGAGCATGCACCCGGAACTCGTCCCTCTCGTGGCCAAGACTCCCGGCATCCGCGTACCCGGCTCCGCCGACCCGCATGAGATGCTCATCCGCGCGATGGTCGGACAGCAGATCACCGTGGTGGCCGCGCGCACGGCGTTGACCTCGCTCACCGAGGCGCTGGGGGAGCGCCTCGCCATGCCCCCGCACCTCGGAGAGGGCCTCTCCGAGGGTGGCCTGCTGTTCCCGACGATGTCGGCCATCGCCGAGCGCGGGGCCGAGGTGCTCCGGGGGCCGGCGGCGCGCATCCGGGCCATCACCGGCGCCGCCGCGGCGCTCGCCGACGGGTCGCTGACGCTCACGGTCGGCGATGACGGCATGGCGCAGCGCGAAGCTCTGCTCGCCATGCCCGGCATCGGTCCGTGGACGGCCGACTACGTGCGCATGCGCGTGCTCGGAGACCCCGACATCCTGCTCCCGGGCGACGTGGCGCTGCGTGCGGGAGCGGCGGCATCCGGTCTACCAGGCGACGCACGGCCTCTCACCGAATGGGCCGCACGCACGGCGCCATGGCGCAGTTATCTCAGCGCCCATCTGTGGCGCGCCGCGCCCCTCCGGCCCTCACGAATCACGAAGGAGAAATCATGAACGCCATCATCCAGACCATCGACACCCCAGACGGCGCCTTCACGATCCTCGCCGACGACCGTCAGCGGGTGCTGGCGTCCGGATGGACCGACGACCACGAGGCGATCCTGAACCGCCTCGCCGTCGGGCGGCGCCCCGAGTCGGTCGTCGAGCGGGAGACGGATGCCGCGGCATCCGCCCTGGCGTACTACGCCGGAGAGCTCTCGGCCATCGACGACGTCGCCGTGACGCAGACCGGCACGGCGCTGCAGCTCTCGGGCTGGGCGGCGCTGCGCCGCATCGAACCGGGGGAGCCGCTCACGTACACGTCGTTCGCGGCGCGGCTCGACAACCCGAGGGCGGTGCGGGCGGCCGCCTCGATCTGCGCTCGCAACGCACCGGCCCTGTTCGTGCCGTGCCACCGCGTGCTCCGCACCGACGGCACCCTCGGCGGCTTCGCCTGGGGGCTCGGCGTCAAGGAGAGCCTGTTGGCACGGGAGGCCGCGCCGGTGTGAGCCGGTCTCTCGACGAGACAAGAAGCGGATGCCCGTGGCATCCGCTTCTTCTCGTTCGGGAATTCCTCTTGCCTTCAGCTGGTTCACAGGAATAGGCTGGAGGGCTGTCGCGCCGACCGGTCGACACCACCGAGCCCCTGAGGAGGACACCATGACCACGATCGCCACCGCGCGGATCGCAGCTCTCGGCTCGACCCCGGCGCGCCCGCTCTTCTTCTAGAGCCACCCGCCTCATCCGCATCGGATGCCGGGCTCTCAGAGCCCGCTCTCGCATCCGCCTCGTTCAGCAACCGCTTTCCATACGAAACTCGTCTGAGAGACATGTCTTCCTCGCCCTCATCGCAGAACTCCGATTCCTCCTCCTCGCTCTCCACCCCCGCCGCTCTGTGGCGGCTCAAGCCCTTCGTGAAACCGGTCATCTGGCGTCTCGCCGGGGGCGCCGCGAGCGCGCTCGTCGCGGCGATCATCGCGCTGATGATCCCGCTCGTGCTCGAGCAGATCATCCGCGGTCCGGTGAAGTCCGGTGAGTTCGGCGCCATCGCCTGGGGCGCTCTGGCCGTCTTCGGGCTCGCGGTCGGCGAGGCGGTGATGGTGTGGCTGCGGCGTCAGTTCGTGCTCAACCCCGCGACCGAGGTCGAGTACCAGATGCGCACGCAGCTCTATGCGCGACTGCAGACCCTTCCGGTCGCCTTCCACGACCGCTGGCAATCCGGCCAGCTGCTCAGCCGCATGATGCAGGACATCGGCCTCATCCGCCGCTGGCTCGCGTTCGGCCTCGTGCTGCTCGTCGTGAACATCCTCACGATCATCATCGGATCGGTTCTGCTGTTCCGCTGGCACTGGCTGCTGGGTGCGATCTTCCTCGTCACCGCGATTCCCCTCTGGATCCGCGGCTACCTGTTCGAGAAGCGCTATGGCGCGCTCACCCGGCGCAGCCAGGATCAGGCCGGCGACCTCGCCACCAGCGTCGAGGAGAGCGTGCACGGCATCCGCGTGCTCAAGGCGTTCGGCCGCGGCAAGCACGCGCTCAGCCGCTTCAGCCGTCAGGCCGAGACTCTGCGCGAGACCGAGATGAGCAAGGCCGGCGCGATCGCGTCGATCTGGTTCTGGCTCGACCTGATGCCGCAGATCGCCTTCGGGCTGAGCCTGATGTCGGGCATCTGGCTGATCTCCCAGGGCGCGATCGAGGTACCGGAGCTCTTCGCGTTCTTCGCGATGGCTGTCGTGCTGCGGTGGCCGATCGAGTCGATCGGGTTCCTGTTCTCGTTCATGCTCGATGCGCGTACGGCCACAGACCGCGTGTTCGACATCTTCTCCGAGACGAACACGATCACGGACCCCGAGAACCCGGTGCGCATCGCCGCGCCCCGAGGCGAGCTCGTCTTCGAGAATGCGCACTTCCGCTATCAGGACGCCGGTGCTTCCGAGCGCGACCTGCTCGACGGCATCGATCTCGTGCTGCGTCCGGGTGAGACCATGGCGCTCGTCGGACTCACCGGTTCGGGCAAGACCACTCTGACCACGCTGCCGGCGCGGTTGTACGACGTCACCGGCGGGCGAGTCACGCTCGACGGCGTCGACGTGCGCGACCTCACGCTCTCCGAGCTGCGGCAGCACATCGCCATGGCGTTCGAGGATGCGACGCTGTTCTCGGCATCCGTCCGGGAGAACGTCCTGCTGGGTCGCGCCGATCTCGATGTGCACAGCGAGGAGGCCGAGCGGGTGCTGCGCGAGGCACTCGACGTCGCGCAGGCGGCGTTCGTCGACTCGCTGCCCGACGGCGTGGAGACGATCATCGGCGAGGAAGGCCTGAGCCTCTCCGGTGGCCAGCGTCAGCGACTCGCTCTCGCCCGAGCCGTGGCGGCGAATCCGAGGGTGCTCGTGCTCGACGACCCGCTGTCGGCCCTCGACGTCGACACCGAGGCGCTCGTCGAGGAGGCGCTGCGTCATGTGCTCGCCGACACGACAGCGATGATCGTCGCCCACCGTCCGTCGACCGTCGCACTCGCAGACCGCGTCGCCCTGCTCGAAGCAGGGCGGATCACCGCGGTCGGCACGCACAGCGAACTGCTGAAGTCCAGCCGGCACTACCGGCACGTCATCTCGAGCCTCGAGGCGGAGGAGGCTGCTCGCACCGGCGCGATCCCGGTGATCCGAGAGGATCCTGACGACGACGACCGAGACGATATGCGCGAAGACATGAAGGAGGTGCAGGCATGAGCTCCGCGATCACCGGAACACAGAACGAGGACCGCTCGAACTACACCCGTGAGGAGAGCCGCGAGATCAGGCAGCGCTCGCTGCGTCTGCTGGGATCGCTGGTGCGCCCGCTGAAGGCGCAGGTCATCCTCGCGGCCGTGGTGCTCGTGGTGTCCACGGCGCTGCAGGTGGCAGGCCCGATCCTCATCAGCATCGGTCTGGACAGGGCGCTGCCGGAGGTGATCGAGCACGCGAACTGGATGCCGACGCTCGTGGTCGGCTTCGTGTATCTGTTCGCCGGCGCGGCGGCAGCCGCACTCATCGCGTGGTACGTGATGATCGCCGCCCGAATCACCCAGGCGGTGCTGCTCGACCTGCGCAAGCGCATCTTCCTGCACACCCAGAAGCTGAGCCTCGAATTCCACGAGTCGTACACGTCCGGCCGAATCATCTCGCGTCAGACCAGCGACCTGGACTCCATCAAGGAGCTGCTCGACGGCGGGCTCAACGAGCTCGTCTCCGGTGTGCTGTTCGGCCTGTTCACCTTCATCGCGCTGTGCGTGTGGGACTGGCAGTCCGGTGTGATCCTCGCGCTCGCCGGCGTGCCGCTGTTCTTCCTGATGCGGTGGTTCTACACGCGGTCGCAGCTGGTCTACCGCGAGTCCCGTGTGATCAGCGCGAAGGTGATCGTGCAGTTCGTCGAGACGATGACGGGCATCCGTGCGGTCAAGGCCTTCCGCAAGGAGCCGCGCAACGACGAGGCCTTCCAGAAGGTGGCAGGCGACTACCGCGACGTCAACCGCCGTTCCATGCTGCTGTTCGGCACGTTCGAGCCCGGACTCATGGGGGTGGCCGCGCTCACCTTGGGGCTCGTCGTGCTGTGGGGCGGGATCCGCGTCTCGACGGAGGTGCTCAGCGTCGGCGTGCTGCTGTCGGCCGTGCTGTACGTGCGCAACTTCTTCGCGCCGATGCAGGAGATCGCGATGTTCCTGAACTCCTACCAGTCCGCCACTGCGGCTCTGGAGAAGGTGTCCGGCGTGCTCGAGGAGGTTCCGACGGTTCCCGACCCCGAGAAGCCCGTCGACCTCTGGGAGTCGCGCGGCCACATCGAATTCGACGAGGTCACCTTCGGGTACAACGGCGAGAAGACGATCCTGCCGAACTTCTCGCTCGACATCCCGGCCGGTCAGACGATCGCCCTGGTCGGCACCACCGGCGCGGGCAAGTCCACTCTCGCGAAGCTCATCTCACGCTTCTACGATCCCTCGAAGGGTCGCGTCACGCTGGATGGCGTCGACCTGCGCAGACTGCACCCGAAGGATCTGCGCCGCGCGATCGTGATGGTCACGCAGGAGGCGTACCTGTTCAGCGGCACCGTCGCGGACAACATCGCGCTCGGCAAGCCCGACGCGACGCTCGACGAGATCAGGGCCGCCGCACGTGCGGTGGGCGCCGACGGGTTCATCGAGTCGCTGCCCGACGGCTACGGCACCGATGTGAACAAGCGCGGCGGCCGAGTGTCGGCGGGGCAGCGACAGCTGATCTCGTTCGCCCGGGCGTTCCTCGCCGACCCGGCGGTTCTGATCCTGGATGAGGCGACGGCGTCGCTCGACATCCCGTCCGAGCGGTTGATCCAGGACGCCCTGCAGACGCTGCTGAAGGACCGCACCGCGATCATCATCGCGCACCGGCTTTCGACGGTCGCGATCGCCGACCGCGTGCTGGTGATGGAGCACGGACGCATCATCGAGGACGACTCGCCTGACGCGCTGATCGGCGGCAGCGGCAAGTTCGCCCAACTGCACGCCGCGTGGCAGGAGACGCTCGTCTGATCCGTCGTGCACGCCGCGAGCGGCGACCGGCGCTCCCTCCGGAGCTCGGCCGCCGCTCGTCTCGGCGCGCTCGGCCTCGACTGGATAGCATCGAGACATGGACCCCCTGCTGATCGTCGCCGAATGGTGGTGGCTCGCGCCGACCGCTGCGGCGGCAGGCGCTGCGGGGGCCGTCGGGGCGGCAGGGCTGCGTCGTCGCGCTCGGCGGTCGGGGAGGCGCCTCGCTGTCGACGCCGCGCGCCACGACCTCAAGACGGCGCAGCAGACGGTGGCCGAACGCCGCCTGGAGCTCAAGGTGGCCCGAGCCGAGTTCGCGCGGATCGCGGCCGAGCGCGATGCGGGCAGGGTGAGCGCGGACCGCGTCGCCGGAGCTCGCCGCATGCTGCGAGAGCGGGAGCGCGACATGAAGGCGGTGCACGCCGAGGTCCGGGTCAGAAGAGTGCGGCTCAGCGCAGCGAAGGCCGCCCTGCCTCAGGGATCCGCTCCGCGCCCGCTCGAGCGTCTGCGGGCCGAGCACGAGACGATCACCGCCCGGTGGATGCGGTACGAGACGGACCCGGCTCTGCAGATCTCCTACCCGGCGATGACGGACGTGCGTCAGCCGGCCACCGCCGCCTATCTGCGGGCCGCCGGTCGCGCCAACGACCTGCGTCGGGAAGCCGAGCACACTCCGACCCCGGCCGCGTTCTCGGCGTACCGCGACGCGGTCGCGGACCTCGAGGGCGCGCTCGAAACGGCGGAGCACCGGGCCCGGGTGCTCGCGGGTGAAGCGCCGCCGACGGCATGGCAGGAGGCGGCACAGGACGTCCTGTCGAAGTCTGCCGAGGCCATCGACCAGGCCGCCGGGGCCGTGTCTGCGGCGTTCGCCGCCTGGTCCGCGCGCAAGCGCCCGCGCGACGACCGCTGAGGGCTGCCGGCATCCGAGTACCCGATGGGACGGACGCCGAGACCCCCGCTTGTCGGCGAGACCCCCTGCTGCTGCAGGGGGTCTCGCCAGTGGGCGGGGGTCTCGGCGATCGCGACCTCAGAACCGCATCACTCCGTGGGCGTCTCCAGGTCGGCCGTGTAGGTGCGCGCCACGCCGTCGGGGGAGGTCACGACGACGGATGCGTCGCCGCTCCCACCGGGGAACACCCGCAGCACGAGACCCTCGTGGTAGTCGTAGTCAGGGCGATCTGTGCGTGCTCCCCAGGGCAGGAGCGTGCCCGCGCGCACATAGAGCGGCAGCGAATCGAACCCGTGCGTCTCGCGTCGCCAGCCCCCGCCCGTCACGGTCTCGCCGCTGAGAAGGGACGTCCACTCGCCGGCCGGCAGGTAGAACTCCACATCACCGCCGGCGCTGAAGACCGGGGCGACGAGCAGCGAGGAGCCCAGCATGTACTGCCGGTCGAGATAGCCGGTGGCCGGATCGTCGGGGAACTCGAGCACCATCGGACGCATCAGCGGAATGCCCGTCTCGACGGCATCGAGTCCCTGCTGGTAGAGATACGGCATCAGCCGCATCTTGAGGTGAGTGAAACGACGCGTCACCTCGACGGCTTCCTCGTCGAACGCCCACGGCACCCGATACGAGCTCGAACCGTGGAACCGCGAGTGCGAGCCGAGCAGGCCGAAGGCCGTCCAGCGCTTGAACACCCCGGCATCCGGCGTGCCCTCGAATCCGCCGATGTCGTGGCTCCAGAACGCGAAACCGCTCAGCGCGAGCGAGAGCCCTCCGCGCAACGTCTCGGCCATCGACACGTACGTGGAGGTCGAGTCACCGCCCCAGTGCACCGGCATGCTCTGGCCGCCGGCCGTCGCCGATCGTGCGAACAGCACCGCGTCGCCCTCGCCCCTCGCCTCGACGAGCACGTCGTGCACCGCCCGGTTGTACAGCTGCGTGTAGAGGTTGTGCATGCGCTCGGGGTCGCTGCCATCCGCCCACTCGACATCCGTGGGGATGCGCTCGCCGAAGTCGGTCTTGAAGCAGTCGACGCCCTGATCCACGAGCGCACGGAGCTTCGACTGGTACCAGGCCGTGGCATCGGGATTCGTGAAGTCGACAAGGCCCATGCCCGACTGCCACTGGTCCCACTGCCACACCGAGCCATCGGGGCGCGTGACCAGGTACCCTAGGTCGGCTCCCTCGCGGAACAGCGCCGAACGCTGGGCGATGTAGGGGTTGATCCACACGCACACGCGCAGATCCTTGTCGTGCAGACGCGCCAGCATGCCGTCGGGATCCGGGAACACGCGGGAATCCCACTCGAAGTCGCTCCAGTTGAACTCGCGCATCCAGAAGCAGTCGAAGTGGAACACCGAGACGGGGAGTTCCCGGGCGGCCATCTCGTCGATGAACGAGTTCACGGTCTGCTCGTCGTAGTCGGTCGTGAAGCTGGTCGACAGCCACAGGCCGTACGACCAGGCGGGCACGACGGGAGGGCGACCGGTCAGCGCGGTGTAGCGGCGCAGCACGTCCTTCGGGGTGGGGCCCGCGATGACGAAGTACTCGAGCGCCTCGCCCGTGACCGAGAACTGGACGCGCTCGACGGCCTCCGAGCCGATCTCGTACGACACGTGACCCGGGTCGTTCACGAGCACGCCGTAGCCGTGGCTCGACACGTGGAACGGCACGCTCTTGTAGGCCTGTTCGCTCGAGGTGCCGCCGTCGGCGTTCCAGATGTCGACGGTCTGCCCGTTCTTCACCAGCGGACCGAAGCGCTCGCCGAGACCGTAGACGAGCTCGCCCACTGCCAACTCCAGCTGCTCGTGCACGTAGGTCGACGCGGCGGGGATGCCGGCGTCGTACTGCGTGTTGCTCACGACGCCCGCGTCGACCGCGGCGTCCGCCGAGAGGCGCACGTACCCCTGAGAGCGGTGGCCGCTGCCGGTGACGCGGCGCCCGTCGACCTCGAACGAGAGGTTCCACGGTGCGCCGGGTGCGATCCGGGCGACCAGCGAGCCGGCATCCAGTACGCCTCCGGCATCCGACACCGAAGCGGATGCCGTCGCCGAGCCCGCACCGGGCAGATCGAACCCGCCGTGCCCGACGGCCCCCTCGTGGTGCACGATGCGCACCCGGATGACGCCCTCGGCGGGGGAGGAGAGCGTCGTGGTCAGCACCGCCCTGTTGAGCGTGTCGCCGCGCCCTGAGATGACCTTGGTCGGAGCGGTGATGACGAGACCGTCTCCATCAGGCGTCGTCGTCCGGTCGATGTCGTACGCCTCCTGCGCGTACAGCGCGTCGACGCCGGGTCGGAGCTGCCAGAAACCATCGGTGAACTTCATTACTTGACTGCTCCTGCGGTGATGCCGCGCGTGAGGGTGCGCTGGAAGATGAGGAAGAAGATGAGCGTCGGGATGATGCCCAGCAGAGCCGAGGCGCTCGTCGTCGTGACGTCCATCAGCCGATCGCCCTGCAGCACGCTGATGGCCACGGGGACGGTCTGATTGTCGTTCGACGCGAGGAACGTCAGCGGGATGAGGAACTCGTTCCACGTCCAGATGAAGAAGAAGATGAGCAGCACCGACAGGGTCGGGCGGCTGATCGGGAAGACGACCCGCCACAGGATCTGCCAGCGGCTCGCCCCGTCGAGGGACGCAGCCTCGAGGACCTCCTTGGGGAAAGTCCCGTACACGCTGGAGAGCAGGTACGTGCCGAACGCGGCCTGGATCACCGTGAAGATGATGATCACGGAGAGCACGTTGTCGTACAGTCCGACCGACTTGAACATGTAGTACAGCGGGTACAGCAGCGCCTCCTGCGGGAGCAGGTTCGCGAGCAGGAACAGCAGCACGATCCAGGTGCGTCCGCGCACGCGTCCGATGCCGATCGCGAAGGCGTTCAGCATCGAGATGACCACGGCGAGCACCGCGACCGCACCCGAGATCAGGATCGAGTTCCACACCTTCTGGGGGAAGTCCACCCGCTCCCAGAACTTGACGATGCCGGTGAAGTCGAGTTCGTGCGGCAGCGCCAGGGGGCCCGAGGTCGCGTAATCGGTCGGCGACTTGAACGAGTTCACGATCACCAGGTAGAAGGGCGCGACGACCAGCACGGCGCCGATGACGACGAGGGCGAGCATGAGCCAGTCGATGCCGCGCTTCTTGGTCATGCCGCCTCGGGCCCTCTTGGCCTTGCCGGTGACGATCAGAGTGGTGGCGCTCATCACAGGCCCGCCCTTTCCTTGCGTTCGATCGAGTTCTGCACGCGGATGAACACGATCGACACGATGACCACGACGATCGTGAGCACGGTGGCGATGGTGGCGCCGTAGCCGACGTTCCGCTTCGTGAAGAACTCCTGGTACGCGTAGAACGCGGGGACCAGGGTGGAGCCCGCGGGGCCGCCGCGGGTGATGATGTAGACGGGGCCGAACACCTTGAGGGCCGCGATCGTGCAGGTCAGGGTGACGACGAAGATCTCCGGGCGGATGATGCTCATCGTGATGGCGGAGAAGCGCTGGAACCAGTTGGCGCCGTCGAGCTCGGCCGCCTCGTACAGCTCGGGGTCGACCCGCTGGAGCGCCGCCATGAACACGACGACCGGATAGCCGAGCTGCACCCAGACCATGACGACCATCAGCACGATCAGGGCCGACGGCATCTGGCCGAGCCAGTCGTAGGCGGGCATGCCGAACCAGCTGAGGATCTGGTTCAGGGCGCCGTCCTTGCCAGGGCGCACGATCCAGCCGATCACGATGCCGGCGACCGCGATCGGCAGGATCTGCGGGAGGTAGTACGTGGCGCGCAGGAAGCTGCCGACCTTGCCGCCGAACTTGCGGCCGATCACGTCGAACAGGAGCGCTGCGACGATGAGTCCGACGATCGTCGGCACGACGACCATCGCGATGATCATCCACACCGAGTTCTGGAACGACGTCCAGAAGTCCTCGTCGGTGAACAGCTTCTGCCAGTTCTCCAGGCCGATGAACTCCGGGGTGCGCACGCCCTTCCACTTGGTGAAGGTGAGGTACACGTTCCAGAGGAGGGGGACGATCACGACGATCAGCAGCAGGGCGAAGCCGGGGAGCAGGTAGAGCCAGTAGGCCCCCGTCCCGCCTCTGCGCTGCGGGATCAGCGGCTCTTCGGGCGGCAGCGCGGTGCGGCCCGATCGTGTTGCAGATGACATGTTCATGCTCCAGGAGGGGAAGGGGCGGCATCCGGTCGGACACCGCCCCCGATCAGCGGATCAGCGGAAGTCCGCGGTTCCTTCGTCGTAGGCCTTGCCGAGGTTGTCGTCCGTGGTCTCCACGTCCTGGCTGCCGGTGATGAGACCCTGCAGCTCCTGCACGATCACGTCGTAGAAGCCCGGTGCGGGCCAGTCCGGATAGAAGGACAGACCGTCCTGGTCGAGGATGCCGTTGAACGTCTCGATCAGCTCGGAGCTCTTCGGGTCGGTGATGTCGGCGGGGTCGGCCGCGACCGGGAGGCCGCCGTTGTTGCCGATGATCGCCTGGATCTCGGGGCGCATCGTGATGTCGATGAACTTGTAGGCGAGTTCCTTGTTCGCGGCGTTCTCGGGGACGACCCAGAGGTTGCCGGAGGACCCGAGCGAGAGGTCCGCTCCAGGGAATGCCGTCATGGTCCAGTCGAAGCCGGTGGCCTCGTTGACGAAGCGGCCGTACCACCATGAACCCGAGACGAAGATCGGCGAGGTGCCGTTGATGAAGGAGACTCCGGCGTCCTCCGCCTTGATCGACGAGACGTCGGAGGCGATGTACCCCTTGTCGACGTACTCCTTGAGCGTCTGGGTGGCCGAGGTGATCTCAGGGCCCTGCCAGTCGACCGGATCCTTGTACAGCTGGTAGTCGTCGACGAAGCCGCGGTCGCCCTCCATCAGGGCGAGCTGGTACCAGAGCTGGCCTAGCGGATACTCTGCGCCGGCTTCGGCCAGAGGAGTGATGCCCTTCGCGACGAACGCGTCGAGCACGTCGACGAACTCGTCGTAGGACGTGGGGATCTCGAGGCCGGCCGCGGCGAAGGCGTCCTTGTTGTAGTACACCCCGACGAACTCGCCGTAGTTCGGGATGCCGTACCAGGCGTCGCCGCCCATCACGCCGTCGTCGGAGTACTTGGCGGTCGTCTGCAGCGACGGAGCCAGCTTGTCGGCCCAGCCGTACTCGTCGACGGCGTCGGAGATGTCGGTGATGAGGCCGGTCGAGGCGAGGAAGCCCGCTGTCGCGTTGCCCTTGTTGAACTCCATGAGGTCGGGGGCGGCGTCTGTGTCGAGCACCTGGCTCGCGGTCTTCTGGATCTGCTCGAAGGACTTCTCTTCGAACTCGACCTTGGCGCCGGTCTCCTCCTCGAAGATCTTGATGGCCTCGGTCCAGGCCTTGCCCATCGCGCTGTCTTCGCTCTCGTAGTGCCAGAGCTTCAGGGTCTGGCCGTCGCCGCCCTCGTCGGATCCTCCCGGCGTGCAGCCGGCCAGGGCGAGTCCTGTCGCGGTGAGCGCGGCCAGCGCGGCGAGCGTCTTGGTCCTGCGTGTGTTGCGTGCCATCGTCGGCACTCCTTTCTCGGTGGCCCTGGGGCCGGACACTGCGTTGTGGTTCGGGTGTTCAGTTGGTCTTTGTCGAAGCGTTTCGATAGCGCAGACGTCGATGCGCCGTTGCGGAGTCGCCGTCTATCCCGGGGGAGCGACAGAGCCGGCGGTGCGGTACTCGGGCGGAAGAAGGTGGATGCCGGTCGAGGATGGTCCGTCCTCGAGGTGCCGCACGGCGAGTTCGACGGCGAGCTCGCACGACTGCTGCGGGATCAGCGGAATCGTGTCGATGGGGGCGGACAGCGTGGACGTGTCGAAGGACGCCGCCGCCGAGACGATCGACACGTCGTGGCCGACGCGCAGCTCCCGCTCGGCGAGGACCGACAGGAGCGCCTCGTGCACGTCGTCGACGGCGTGCACGATGAAGGCGCGGTGGCCGCGATCGAGAGCGGATGCCGCCGCCTCTCGGACGGCGGCGACGTCGGTTGCGGCCGTGCCCGTCGTGACCCAGTCGACAGCGACGCCCCGCTCGAGGGCCCGATCCTCCACTCCGTGCAGGAGGCGGCGGGGGAAGTTGGACTTGCGGTACGCGACCTCGGTCTGGCCCAGCAGGGTGATGCGCTCGTGCCCGGCGTCGGCGAGGCGGTCGACCGCGATGCTTCCCGCCGCCTCGAAGTCCAGGTCGACGCAGGTGAGTCCCTGCGCGTCGTCGGGGATGCCGATGAAGATCGTCGGGGTGCGCATCGTGCGAGCGATCGCGGCCCGTTCATCGTCGGGGGCCACATCGAGCACGAGGATGGCGTCGACGAGGTTGCTCGCCGTGACTCTGTTCATCCCCTCCGAGGTCTGCTCGTCCGTGAGAAGCAGGATGTCGTACCCGCGACGGCGCGCGGCGACCGCGGTGGCGAGGACGAACGCCATGTGCGTCGGCGCGTGCGTGTCGGCGCGCAGCGGCTCGGTGAGGGCGAAGATGTGCGTGCGGCGGCCCGCCAGCATCCGCGCGCCCGCGTCGGGCTGATACCCCAGCGACTGGGCAGCCTCTTCGATACGGCGACGCGTCTTCTCGGAGATCGGCCTTTTGCCGCTCAGCGCGTACGACACGGTGCTGATCGATACGCCGGCGGCCTGGGCCACCTCGTGGATCGTCGTCATCGGGACTCCGTCGTCGCTTCGCTCACTGGTCGTCGAAGCGCTTCGCCTGCGCCTCTTCAGTGATGATAGATCGACGGCGACGCCGAGCGCAAGGCTTTTGTGGTCCATTCCAACAAATCACCGGGCGGGCGGCGTGCAACTGCCGAGGGTGGACCAGCGGAGAGGGCGACGAGGTCTCGATGGGGGAGGGGATTCGAGACCCCGCCGCCGGTCTAGGAAGAGACTCGGATCTCGGCGATGACTTCGCCGTAGGCGGTCTCGCCGACAGGCGTGAATCCCACGCGGCGGAAGAAGTTCTCGGGGCCGCCATCGCCGGCCTCGTAGATGACGTTGACGTGCTCGACGCCGCGTTCGTGCGCCTCGGCGATGAGAGCCTCGACCGCGAAACGGCCCACGCCACGACCCTGGTCGTCGGCATCGACGTTGATGCGCCACAGCACGGAGCGGAAGTGCTCCTCCGGCGCCTCGGGGTCGAAGTTCGCGCTCACGAAGCCGACCACCTCATTGCGATCGAGGATGACGCGCTGCCACGAGGTCTTCGGGTTCACCACGGTCGCGGCGATGCCATACGACACGGGAGCGAGGAACTGTTCCTGCCCGGGCTTGAGCGACAGGTTGTTCACGGCGACGATCGTCGCGGCGGAGAGTTCGACCAAGCGCAGTTCGGACATGATCCCAGGCTAACCCCTTGCGAGCACCTGCACACGCAGCAGCGACATAATTCGCGGGGGCGATGCCGGGGACCGCGACGGGGCTCGCCGGCCCAGCGGGGGTCGAGCCGCTCAGGTATCTTGGTATCGAGACAAATCACCCCGCGAACGGAGAACCTCCCGGTGACCGACGACGCCATCATCTACACCTACACCGACGAGGCTCCGGCTCTCGCCACCGCCTCCTTCCTCCCGATCATCCAGGCCTACACCGGCCAGGCGGGCATCGAGGTGGAGACGCGCGACATCTCGCTCGCGGGCCGCATCCTCGCCGCCTTCCCGCAGAAGCTCACGCCCGAGCAGCAGGTCGGCGACGCGCTCGCCGAACTCGGCGGTCTCGCCACCCTTCCCGAGGCGAACATCATCAAGCTGCCGAACATCTCGGCATCCATCCCTCAGCTGAAGGGCGCGATCGCCGAGCTGCAGGCGGCGGGCTACGACATCCCCGACTTCCCCGACGAGCCGAACTCGCTCGAGGAGAAGGATGTCCGTGCGCGCTACGACCGCATCAAGGGTTCCGCCGTGAACCCGGTGCTGCGCGAGGGCAACAGCGACCGTCGTGCTCCGCTCGCCGTGAAGAACTACGCCCGCAAGCACCCGCACCGCAACAAGGCCTTCGCCGAGGGCTCGAAGACTCGCGTCGCCACTCTCGGTCATGACGACTTCAAGAGCAACGAGCGCTCATGGGTCGCGGCCCACGACGACGTGCTGAGCTTCCGCCACACGGCGGCCGACGGCACCGTCACCGTGCTCAAGGAGGGACTGAAGGTCCTGCCGCGCGAGATCATCGATGCCACGTTCCTGTCGGCGTCCGCGCTCGACGCGTTCCTCACCGAGACCCTCGAGACCGCCAAGGCCGACGACGTGCTGTACTCGGTGCACCTCAAGGCGACGATGATGAAGGTCAGCGACCCGATCATCTTCGGTCACGTGGTGAAGGCGTTCTTCAAAGACGTCTTCGACCAGTACGGCGCCCAGCTCGCGGAGGCGGGTCTCAGCGCGAACGACGGCCTCGGCTCGATCCTCGCGGGGCTCGTCAACGTCACCGGCGGCGCCGAGATCGCGGCGGCCTTCGACAAGGCCATCGCTGCAGGGCCTCGCCTCTCCTACGTGAACTCCGACAAGGGAACCACGAACCTGCACGTGCCCAGCGACGTGATCGTCGACGCCTCGATGCCCGCATTGGTCCGCAACGGCGGCAAGCTGTGGGGCAAGGAGGGCGAAGAGGCTGACACGCTCGCCGTCATCCCCGATTCGTCCTATGCCGGCGTCTATCAGGCTGTGATCGACGACGTGATCGCGAACGGCCCACTCGACCCGGCCACGATCGGCACCGTTCCGAACGTCGGGCTCATGGCGCAGGCCGCCGAAGAGTACGGCAGCCACGACAAGACCTTCGAGATCGCATCGGCCGGCACCGTGCAGGTGCTCGACAGCGAAGGCACCGTGCTCATCGAGCACGAGGTCGGAGCAGGCGACATCTGGCGCGCGACGCAGACCAAGCACATCCCCGTCATGGACTGGGTGAAGCTCGCGGTCGGCCGTGCCCGTGCGACCGGCGACCCCGCAGTGTTCTGGCTCGATGCGAATCGCTCGCACGACGCGCAGATCATCGCCAAGGTGCACCAGGGTCTCGCGACCCTCGACACCAAGGGCCTCACGATCACGATCCTCGCGCCGGAGGAGGCCACCCGCTACACGCTCGCGCGCATGCGACACGGCCTCGACACCATCTCGGTGACGGGCAACGTTCTGCGTGACTACCTCACCGACCTGTTCCCGATCCTCGAGGTCGGCACATCGGCGAAGATGCTCTCGATCGTCCCGCTGCTCGCGGGCGGAGGCCTGTTCGAGACCGGCGCGGGCGGATCCGCGCCGAAGCACGTGCAGCAGCTCGTCGAGGAGAACTACCTGCGCTGGGACTCGCTCGGCGAGTTCTTCGCGCTCGCAGCCTCGCTCGAGCACTTCGCCGACCGCACCGGCAACGAGAAGGCCCGAGTCCTCGCGGAGACGCTCGACGCCGCGACCGGCATCTTCCTCGAGGAGGATCGTTCGCCCGGCCGCGCGCTCGGCATGATCGACAACCGCGGCAGCCACTTCTATCTGAGCCTGTACTGGGCGCAGGAGCTGGCGAAGCAGACGAAGGACGCCGATCTCGCCGCAGCTTTCGCACCGGTGGCCGCGACTCTCGCCGAGAACGAGGAGAAGATCGTCTCCGAGCTCAACTCGGTGCAGGGTCACAAGGTGGAGATCGGCGGATACTACCGCCCGGACGATGCTCTCGTCACCGCCGTGATGCGCCCCTCGGCGACGCTGAACGGCATCATCGACGCGCTCGCGTGATCTGATGTGACGAAGGGACCGGATGCCGACGGCATCCGGTCCCTTTTCCGTGCGTCCGGTTGTACGGGGTCTGGGT
Organism: Microbacterium natoriense; assembly: GCF_030816295.1. Taxonomy (NCBI): domain Bacteria; kingdom Bacillati; phylum Actinomycetota; class Actinomycetes; order Micrococcales; family Microbacteriaceae; genus Microbacterium; species Microbacterium natoriense. Next base: position 1,783,273 of record NZ_JAUSXV010000001.1, read on the forward strand.
AGACGCCGAAGGCGCCCGCCGGCACGAGGTCGGCGGGCGCCTTCGGCGAATCCGTGGATCAGTAGTGGACGGAGACCTCGACGCCGTCCGGCGCCCAGTCGTAGACCCACTTCGCGGCCGAGATCGGCATGTTCACGCAACCGTGGCTCATGACATGACCGAAGTTGCTGTGCCAGTACGTGCCGTGGAAGGCCTGGTCGCCGTTGAAGTACGTCACCCACGGGACGTCCTTGGTGATGTAGTCGGCGCCCTTCATGTCCTGGATGCGCACGTGCGCGCGGATCGTGAAGTTGCCCGTCTGGGTCGCGTGGCCGGCGGCACCGGACGAGATCTTCCACGAGTTGACCAACTGGCCGTTCTCGTAGAAGCTCGCGGTCTGAGTGCTGAGGTTCACATCGGCGGTGCGGACGAGGTTGACCGATGCGAACGGCGTCTCCGTCACGGTGATGTCGTAGATGCCGTCGCCGTTCTCGAGCTGGGCGGCGAAGTCCTCGGCGATGTTCGACGTGTCGCCGATCGTCCGCCCGTTGACGCCCTCGGTCTCGGCGCGGAGAACCTTGCCGGAGGAGTTGACGACGTTCGCCGCGTTCACCGGTGCGCGGTCCACCAGGGCGGGCAGGGTATCGACCGTGGCCTGGATCGCGGCCTGGTCGGCGACGATGCCGAGCTCGCCGTCGGTGTCGACGACCGTGAGCCAACCCGCGGCCGTGGCGGCATCGACGGGCACGGTGCGCTCGTCGCCGATGTAGAAGCCGATGCTGCCGAGCATCGTGTTGAGCGAGGTCGCTACGGTCGTGGCGTCTTCGTCGGAGACCGAGGCGATGGCCGGACTCGGGTCCCCTGAGAACTCGAGGCTCTTGCCGCCGTCGGCGATGGTCTCGGTGATCGCGTCGGTCAGCTCGGCGACGTTGATCGCTGTGCCGGTCTCCGAGGGGACGACGACATAGGCGCCGGTCGCCGCGTCGAAGGTGACGGCGGCATCGACGGGGTCGTCGAAGCTTGTGGGAACGGCGTCACGCAATGCCTCATCGGCCTTCGCCGGGTCGAGCGTGATGCCACCGGGCAGGGCTGTTCCCCATGCGCTGACGTTCCACATCGGGTTCGAGGCGAAGGCCTCATCAGCCAGGGCGCGCGAGTCGATCGAGGCGCCGAGATCGGCACCGGTCAGCACGACGTCGTCGCCGGCGCCCGTGAGTGTGACCGTGGTCCCTGCGAGGTGGTTGCTGATGGCGTCGGCTGCGGCACCGGGAGTCATCCAGCCGACCGGGACGCCCGCGACAGTGGTTCCCGGTGCGATGAGTACCATCGAGGCGGCACCCGCGCCGAGCGCGATGACGCCGAGACCCAGGCCGATCCACAGTCCCAATCGCTTCTTCTTGGGTGCGGGCTCGATGGGGGCCCACGCCAGGGGCTGCTCGCCGTCGACCGGCGGCATCGCCGCGGTGTCGGCGTCGTTCGCGAGCACAGCAGTCGCGGACGCGTCAGCCGGAGACGACGCCTCAGCGGTCTTCTCGGTCGCAGCGTCCGGTGCAGAAATCAGATCAGTCACGAACTTCACCCCCCGGCGATCAACGTGTTTGGTATATCAATCGTACGCGATAGCAGGTAACGAGGAGGCAACGGAGTGAAGTTGCCCCGCGCGTCGGCCCCGGCTCAGTCGACGACGGCGATGCCGTCGATCTCGACGAGCATCTCCTCACGGGGCAGACCCGTGAACACGGTCGTACGCGAAGGCAGGACTCCGCTGGGGGTGTGGGCGGTCACGAAGGCGCCGTAAGCCTCGTTCATGGTCGCGAAATCCTCGCGCGCCGTCAGATACACGCGCAGCATGACGACGTCATCGAAGGTGGCCCCCGATGCTTCGACGATCGCCTTGACGTTCTCGAGCGTTCTGATGGTCTGGGCGGCGACATCTCCGATGTGCAGATACTCGCCGGTCACCGGGTCGACCGGACCCTGGCCGGAGACCTGCACGAACGGCCCCTTGCGCACGCCCTGCGAGAAGGTGTGGGCCGGAGCGGGGGCGGCGTCGGTCGATACGCGGGTCTTCACAGTCATGCGGCAAGCCTAGTAGCGTTGTTAGGTGCCTGTACTAATTGCGGATGCCGCAGATTCCCTCGACACGCGGGCGGTGCGCTCGTGCGACTGAGCTCGGAGAAGCCCGTCCGGGTGTACCGCGGAGCGACGGTCGTCGACGGCACGGGAGCCGAGAGGTTCGTCGCCGACGTGGCCGTCGAAGGCGCGCGGATCGTCGCCGTCCTGCGTGCGGCGGATCGCACCGAGCTCGAACTTCCCGCCGCAGCGGCGGAGATCGATGCGGCAGGGCTCGTGCTGGCCCCCGGATTCATCGACATGCACGCCCACAGCGAGCTCGCCGTCCTCACCGGTGCTGCACATGACGCGAAGATCATGCAGGGCGTCACGACCGAGGTCCTCGGCCAGGACGGCCTCGGCTACGCACCGCTCGATGACGCTTCGGCATCCGTGATCCCCGCTCAGATCGCGGGCTGGAACGGCACGCCCGCCGATGTTCCGTGGCGCACGATGGACGACCTCCTGGCGGCCGTCGATGCGGCGACGGTCGCGAACGCGGCTCTGCTCGTGCCTCAGGGGAACCTGCGGATGATGGCGGTCGGTCACGAGAACCGTGCGGCGACTCCCGCCGAGATGGCCGAGATGTGCGAGTCGCTCGGGGCCGCCCTCGACGCCGGCGCGTTCGGGATGTCGAGCGGTCTCACCTACACGCCCGGAATGTACGCCGACACGGCCGAACCGGAAGCGCTCTGCCGGATCGTCGCGGAGCGCGGCGGGTACTGGGCTCCGCACACGCGCGGTTACGGAGGGGCAGCCCTCGACGCGTATCGCGAGGCGATCGAGATCGGACGGCGCACCGGGTGCGCCGTGCACCTCACGCACGCGACCATGAACTTCGCCCCGAACCGTGGCCGCGCCGCTGAACTGCTCGCGCTCGTCGATGAGGCGCTCGCCGCCGGTGTCGACGTCTCGCTCGACAGCTATCCCTACCTGCCGGGCGCCACCACGCTCGCCGCGCTCCTGCCCTCGCGGCTCGCGGAGACGGGAGATCTGATCGCGGCGATCTCGGCGCTCGATGCCGAAGGACGCGAGGGTGTGCGCATCGAGCTCGAGGAGCGCGGCTGCGACGGCTTCCACGGCGAGAAGGCCGACTGGAGTGCGATCCAGATCTCCGGGGTCGCGAACCCGCAGCTCGAGGGTCTGGTCGGTAGAACGATCGCCGACATCGCAGCCGACACAGGTCGCCGCGCGGTCGACCTGGTGCTCGACACGATCGTCGCGGATGCGGCGGCCACCGGCGTCCTCATGCACATCGGCCACGAGGAGAACGTTCGGGCGATCATGAGGCATCCGCGGCACAGCGGCGGGAGCGACGGCATCCTGGTCGGCACGCGCCCGCACCCGCGCGGCCGGGGGACCTTCGCGCGCTACCTCGGCCACTACTCCCGTGATCTCGGCATCCTGTCCCTGGAAGAGGCCGTGCGTCATCTGTCGGCCAACCCGGCGGCGCGCCTGGGACTGGATCTCGGCGATGCTCCCCGCGGGGTGATCAGGGAGGGGGCGACCGCCGATCTCGTGCTGTTCGACCCGGAGACGGTCGCGGCGGGCGCCACGTTCGAGTCGCCCTTCGAGCGGCCGATCGGCATCGTGGAGGTTCTCGTCTCGGGTGTGCCCGTCGTGGCAGGCGGAATGGTCACGGGCTCCACGCCGGGCGCCGCATTGCGCAAGCCGCCGCCTGCTCACCGCGCGGTCGTTCCGCATGTTCGAAGCGAGATCGACCCGGGCGCCGAGCCGTTCCTCTGGCGGGCGTCGACCCCGGTCATCGGCGAGGGCGAGGCCTTCGGCCGGCTGTCCGACGGCCGCGCGGATCCCGCGCTGCCGCCCATCCGTCTCACGGTCGACGAGTCGCTGGCCGCAGAAGCGCGTGCCGCGGGGCGCGTCGGCGACGAGGCGTTCCGGGTGACCGTCGCAGCGTCTGGCATCGAGGTGCGAGGGGCGAGCGCCGCGGGCGTGTTCCGAGGCGCCACCGTTCTTCGTCAGCTCAGGGTGCCCGGGGCGGTGGAGTCCCGAGTCCCCGCCGGCACGTGGGCGGGGGCACCGGCGTACGCCTGGCGAGGGGTGATGCTCGACGTCGCACGGCACTTCCACCCGGCCGATGACCTGCGCCGGCTCGTCGATCTTCTCGCCGACCACCAGCTGAACGTTCTGCATCTGCATCTCACCGACGATCAGGGCTGGAGATTCGAGGTCCCCGGCTATCCGCGGCTCACCGAGATCGGCTCCCGACGGTCGGCGACGCAGCTCGGTCACGGCCCTCTCTCGACCGTCGAGCCGGGGGTGCACGAGGGCTTCTACACCGCTGCAGAGCTGCGCGAGCTGGTCGCCTACGCGAGAGCCCGCTTCGTGACGATCGTGCCGGAGGTCGAGCTGCCGGGGCACGTGCAGGCGGCACTGGCCGCGTACCCCGAGCTCGGAAACGTCGATGTCGGCGAGGCGCCGGAGGGGCCGTGGGAGCGCTTCGGGGTGAACCCGCGCACCTTGGCGCCCACCGAGGCGTCGCTCGCCTTCGGCTGCGCCGCGATCGACGCCCTGGTCGAGATCTTCGACTCTCCGTGGATCGGAATCGGCGGGGATGAGGTGCCCGTGACGGAATGGGCTCTGAGCGCCGCCGCGGGCGAACGCATGCGTGCTCTCGGTCTCGCGACGGCGCGAGACGTGCAGCCGTGGTTCACGAGGAAGTTCGTCGAGCGGGTGCGCAGCCATGGGCGCACGGCGCTCGCCTGGGACGAGGTGCTCGAGGGAGACGTGCCCGACGGCGTCGAGATCCTCGCGTGGAGGGGGCCGGTCGCGATGCGCGAGGCGCTGCGGCGGGGCATCCCGGTGATCGCCTGCCCCGATCTCGAGGCGTACCTGGACTACCCCCAGTCGGATTCCGAGGAGGAGCCGATCAGGGTGGGGCCACCGCTGACGATCGAACGCGCCTATTCTCTGCGCGTCGAGCCCGGTGCGCTGGGAGGCCAGGCGAACGTCTGGACGGAGCATCTGCCCACACGCGACCGGGTGGATTTCGCGATGTTCCCTCGGCTCGCGGCGATCGCCGAGCGGCTCTGGGACGGGGGAGGCCCCGGCGTGGTCGCGGATCTGCTGCGCCGCCTTCCGACGCATCTTCGTCGGCTGGCCGAGGCCGGCGTGCGATATCGTCCTCTCGACGGTCCTGCCCCCGCGCAGCGGAGGCCGGGGATCCCCGGCAAGCCGCTCACGATCGAGCAGCGCGAGGAGATCGTGGCCGGCCTCGTCGAACATCTTCTCCGGCGGTCGGATGCCGGGGTCGTGGCGTCGCAGGTAAGATAACGTTTCGGTAACCCTGACCCTCCGTCTCCGCGCGGAGGGTTGCATTAATTTTGTTCGTAAGGTCTACTAACAAACATGTCCGCATCGGATGGAACGCGTACCGCATCGTCGCCAGATTACGCCGGGGCGAACACGCACGCCTTCGGGCCCGGACGTCATCTGCGTTCGCGCGCCAAGGTGCTCCCAGAGCACGCACGCGGGCACAACCGCGCGCTGGTTCTGCAGACCCTGTACCACGCCGGTGCGATGAGCCGAGCCGACCTCTCACGCGAGACCGGTCTCACGCGAGTGACCATCTCGGATCTCGTCGCCGAGTTCATCGCCGACGGCATCGTCGTCGAGATGGGAGTACGCGAGACGGTCGGCCCCGGCAAGCCGCCGATCCTCATCGACATCGACCGCGTCGGCCACCAGATCGTGGGCATCGACCTGTCCGGACCCCGTGACTTCGTCGGCGCGGTTCTGAGCCTCGACGGGGAGGTGCTCGAACGGCGCGAGGTGCCGAGACCCGACACAGCCGACGGCGACGCCGTCTACGCCGCGACGCTCGAGCTCGCGCGAACGCTCGTCGGCTCGGCGACTCAGCCGGTGCTCGGCGTTGGCCTCGGCACTCCCGGGGTCGTGCGGCCGGACGGCTACGTGATCAGCTCGCCGAACCTCGGCTGGAGCAACCTGCCTCTCGAGGCGAAGCTCGCCGTCGATCTCGACCTTCCGGTGCTGGTGCGCAACGACGCCAACGCGGCCGTGCTCGCCGAGTACACGTTCGGCGAGGCGAAGGCCGACTTCATGCTCATCAAGATCGGACGAGGTGTCGGCGCCGGCCTCATCACCGGCAGCCAGCCGCTCGTCGGCAGCCGATTCGCTGCAGGTGAGATCGGTCACGTCGTCGTCGGCACCGACGGAGGGCCTCGTTGCGCCTGCGGCAAGGAAGGCTGCCTCGAGGCCTGGCTGAGCGTCAGCCGTCTGAGCGCCTCGATCGACGCCGCACCCGATTCGCGAGACGAGATCCTCCGCGACGCCGGAACTCGCATGGCCATCGGGATCGCACCGATCGTGGCGGCGCTCGACCTGTCCGAGGTCGTGTTGTCAGGGCCGGCGGAGCTGCTCGACGGCATCCTCATCGAGTCGGCCATCGCCACGCTGCACGCGCGCACCCTGGAAGGGGTCTTCGAAGACGTGCAGATCCGTCTCACGCGACAGAACGACATCGTGCTGCGCGGCGCTGCGGTCATGGTGCTCTCGAGCCAGCTCGGCGTCTCGTGAGCGGCCGACGCATCCGCGTCGGCCTCGACGTCGGCGGCACCAAGATCGACGCCGTCGCGGTCGACGACGCCGACGAGATCGTCGGGCGACTGCGTCGGGAGAGCGGTTGGGGAGAGCGAGAGGTCGTCGCGAACATCGTCGCCGCCGTGCGAGCGCTGGCGCACGAAGCCGAGTTCGAGATCGACGAGGTGGACTCTGTCGGAGTCGGCATCCCCGGACTCGTGGACGCCGACGCCGGACGGGTGATCCACGCCGTGAATCTCGGGGTGGAGTCGCTCGATCTCGCCGATCTCGGTCGCGCGCAGCTCGGCATCGCGTTCCGTGTCGAGAACGACGTCAAGGCGGCAGCGCTCGGCGCTGCGGTCCTGCGCGGCATCACGGGGTCGATGGCCTATCTGAATCTCGGTACCGGCGTCGCCGCGGGCATCGTCGTCGACGGACGCATCTGGCGCGGGTCCCACGGAACGGCCGGCGAGATCGGGCATCTCTCCGTCGATCCGAACGGTCGTGTCTGCGGCTGCGGTCAAGTCGGGTGCATCGAGACCCTCTGCGGCGGGGGAGCCCTCGCCAGAGCCTGGGGTCGCCCCGGTTCGCTGCCGGTGCGCGACATCCTCGACGCTGCGGAAATCGGCGACGCGGATGCCGTGGCGCTGCGCGCCGACCTCTTCCGCGGTGCTGCTGCCGCGACGCGCGCGCTCGTGCTGTCAGCCGACGTCGAACGCGTCGTCATCGGGGGCGGTCTCACCGCACTCGGCGACCGCCTCGACTCGGGGATCCGCGAGGCCCTCAGGCAGGATGCCGCGACGTCGGCGTTCATGCGCTCGCTGCGTCTCGATGAGAGAATCGAGGCGCTTCCCGCCGGATCCCCGGCGGCCGCTTTCGGGGCCGCGCTCGTCGGCGCCTCCGAATCATCGAAGGAGATCGTGTCACATGGCTGAAGTCGTCATCGTCGAGAACAAGGATGCCGCCGGTGCGCTGGTCGCCGAGGAGATCATCGCACTGATCGAGAGCCGGCCGGACGCTGTTCTGGGGCTCGCCACAGGCTCGACCCCGCTGCCGGTCTACCAGGCGCTGCGCACGCGGATCTCCGGAGTCGACGTCTCCCGCGTGCGCGGATTCGCGCTCGACGAGTACGTGGGAATCGATCCTGCGCATCCCGAGAGCTACCGCTCGGTGATCACGCGCGAGGTCGTCGAACCGCTGGGACTCGACCCGCAGCGCATCCACGTGCCCAACGGGGCAGAGGCGACGATCCAGCATGCCGGTGAGGACTATGAGGCGGCGATCGCCGAGGCTGGGGGAGTCGACCTGCAGATCCTCGGCATCGGCACCGACGGCCACATCGGCTTCAACGAGCCGGGCTCGTCGTTCGCCTCGATCACCCGTGTCAAGACGCTCACCGAGCAGACCCGCGAGGACAACGCGCGCTTCTTCGACTCGATCGACGACGTGCCCATGCACTGCATCACGCAGGGCCTCGGCACGATCCTGCGGGCGCGGCATCTGGTGCTCCTCGCCTTCGGCGAAGGCAAGGCGCAGGCCGTGGCGGATGCTGTGGAAGGGCCGCTGTCGGCGATCCTGCCGGGCTCGGCGATCCAGCTGCACCCGCATGCGACCGTCGTCGTCGATGAGGCTGCAGCATCGAAGCTGAAGCTCGCGGACTACTACCGCTATACGTTCGCCAACAAGCCGTCGTGGCAGGGCATCTGAGCCCTCAGATCAGCGGGACCAGGCGATCGGCAGCAGATGCTCCGTGCTCAACGGAGCGAGCGGAAGGTCGATGGCATCCGCGCGAGTGATCCAGCGCAGTTCGGCGAGCTCTGCCTGCACGGTCACCGCGGTGGGCGCGATCGAGGTCGCGAACGCCTGAGCGACGACGCGATGACCGGGTTCGTTCGCCGCCTCCGAGATGAAGGTGCCGAGCGGCTCGAGGTCCGCTTCGTCGAGCACGACGCCGAGCTCTTCGTGCAGCTCCCGGATCAGCGTCTGCGCGGCCGTCTCCCCGACCTCCGGCTTTCCTCCCGGCTGCATGAACCTGACGGTGTCCTTCTTCCGGACGACGAGGACCCGTCCTTCGTCGTCGACGATCACGGCCGCGCTCACGTGGATGTCAGGCATGTGCAGCGAACACCTTTCCCTGGTTCAGGATGCCGAGCGGGTCGAACACACGAGCGACCTGCCGCTGGATCTCCCATTGATCCGCCCCCAGTTCCTCGGCCAGCCAGCGGCTCTTGAGGGTGCCGATGCCGTGCTCGCCGGTGAGGGTTCCACCGAGCGCGATGGCCGCTCGGAACAGCGCATCGGCCGCCGCCCACACGTGCGGCGGGGTCTCGGGACCTTCGAAGATGAAGTTCGGATGCAGATTGCCGTCTCCCGCGTGTGCGACCGTGGGAATCGTCAGCGCGTACTCGCGCTCGATTCGCGCGATCTCATCGAACATGGCTGGCATCGCGCTGCGGGGGACCGACACGTCTTCGATCAGCGTCGTGCCGAGCGCGGCCATCGCGGGGTGCATCGAGCGCCGGATCGTCAGCAGCCGCTCGCCCTCCTCGCGATCGTGCGAGACCTGAACGACTCCGTCGTGGGCTGTGAGCACGGCGACCACGGCATCCGCTTCGGCGGCGGCCGCAGGTCCGTCGGTCTGGATCGTGAGCTGCGCGGTGCCGGACGGAGGAGAGGGAAGACCGAGCAGCGACGCGACGGCGGCGAGGCTCGCCGCGTCCATCAGCTCCATGATGGCGGGCTGGATGCCTGCGGCGGTGACCGCGGCGGATGCTGCGGCCGCTGTCCGCACACCGGGAAAGGTCGCCGCGATCGTGCACGTCGTGCCCTCGACGAGACGGCGCAGCTTCAGAGTCGCACCGACGATCACGCCCAGGACGCCCTCCGACCCGATCACCAACGAGGTGAGGTCGAGGCCGGTCACGCCTTTGACGCTGCGATGGCCGAGATGCAGGAGCCGTCCGTCGGCGAGGACGAGGTCGACGCCGAGCACCGCGTCTCGCACGACGCCGTACTTTGCGCAGAGCAAGCCGCCGGCGCCGGTGGCGATGTTGCCGCCGACCGTCGAGATGCTGCGGCTCGCGGGATCCGGCGCCCACCAGAGGCCGTGCGGAGCGAGCATGTCGTTGAGGTCGGCGTTGAGGATGCCCGGCTCGACGACCGCGAGCAGATCGTCGGTGCGGATCTCATGCACCGCCGTCATCCGGGCTGTGGACAGCACGATCTCGCCGGATCCGGCGTTCGCGCCCCCGGCGAGACCTGTCCCCGCTCCGCGGACCACGATCGGCGTGCGGGTCTCCGTGGCGATACGGCATACCTGCTGCACGTGTTCGACGGTCAGTGCATGCACGATTGCGAGCGGGGCTCCCGATGCCATGTGACCGGATCGGTCGCCGCGGCAGGCCTCGAGCGCTGCGGAGTCGGTGTCGACGATGTCGCCGAGAGCGGCACGCAGCTGCTCGATCACGGTCATGACAGGCTGCGACGCCCGCTGACGACTCCTGCGCCGACGGCGACGATCGCGAATGCGAGGCCGATGAAGGGCTGGTCCATGAGCCACCAGGCGATCGTCACGCCGACGTAGATCAGCAACTCGACCGCCGCACGCAGGAACGGGTGCAGTCGCAGCACCGCTTTCGGCGAGAGGAAGAGCGCCCAGACGAGGAGCACGACGACCGGCGCCCCGATGCCGAGGACGATGTTCCACGGCATCGGCCATGTGGCGAAGCCCCAGAGAGCCAGCGTCCCGATCGCGACCACCAGGACGATGGCGCGGATGACGTCGAGAACGGTGACGTTCGGACGGTCGACGCCGGGTACGGGTGCGGATTGCTGGGACATGCTCCCAGTCTATTCGCCGCCCGGAGGCTACTCGGTCGGTGTCGCAGCGGGGTCGAGGACGCCGGTGGTCGCGTCGACGACCGGCTCGACGGGGCCCTGCTGCTCGGGGGCGGCGGGCTCGGTCGGGGCGGGGACCGTCTCGACTGCGGGTGCAGGCTCGACGAGTACCGGTTCGGTGGGTGCAGACTCGATCGGTGCGGTGTCGTCGGCGACGCTATCGACGGGGGCCGGGTCGGTGACTGCTGGAACGACCGGCTCGGCGGGTGCGGTTGCCGGGACGTCAGCCAACAGGCAGAACAGGTCCCCTGGATAGAAGCTGTTCAGGTCCTGCAGTGTGGTGGAGACCGCGGTGCCGTTCAATCCGTCGGCGGTGTAGAAGAAGTCGACGGTCGCGTTGCTGCAGATCTGCGCGAGAGTGGGTCGCAGATCGATGGTGCCGTAGCCGATGGTGGGATCGGCTTCCGTCTCGACGAGCTCGGTCTCGCCGTTGCCCCCCGTGCCGCCGTCGATCAACGTCGTCACGGTCATTCCCGGCGTGCCCGAGACGGGAACGGTGTAGTGCGTGACGAGGCCTTCGAACCGCACATCTGCGTCGGCCACAGTCGGCGTCCCTGCGGGGGGTGCCGGGTCCACCGGATCTACCGGATCCACCGGGTCCACCGGCTTCTCCGGGTCGACGGGCTTCTCCGGATCGGTCGGCTTCTCCGGCGCCACCGGGGGAGTGGTCGGCGCGGTCGTGACCGGCGCCTCCTCGACGAGCGGCTGCTCCTCGGCGGGATCGGTCGCAGGCGGAGTCGGCTCCTCCGCAGGCGGCGTCTCGATGACGAGAGGCGATTCCGTCGTCATCGAGTCGTCGGGAGCGATGTCGGTCGAGATCGACGATGACGAGTCGGCTGCCGCGGCATCCGGCAGCGACGTTGCCGGGCTGGCGCCCGAGAGCGCAGGCAGGATCGTCGACGCGGCGACGACGCCCGCCACGATGAGAACCGCCGACCCGGCGCCCACCAGGGCGCCGATTCCGGTGAGCGCTCCACCGGCCGTGCTGCCGGCTGCTCCCGCGGAGCCGCCGGCCCCCGCGGAACCGGCGCCGCTGCCTCCGGTCGATCCGCTGCCGGCCGAGACTCCGCCGACCGTCGCGCCGCCGGCGACGACGCCGCCCTGGATGACGCTCGACGGCATCGCGGCGAGTGCGACGATCGGCGTGCCGCCGCCCTGCAGCGTTGCGAGATAGCCGGCCGAGCCGGCGATCCCGAGGACGAGGGGGAGCAGTACGAGGGCGAGACGAGTGGAGACGTCCTTCGCCTCGGCCGCGACGATCATGCAGCGGGCGCACTCGTCGAGGTGCTGTTCCAGGCGCTTGTGATCGCGCGTGCCGAGGTTGCCGCGAGAGTAGGCGCCGAGGTGCTCGATGGTCCACTGGCATTCTGAGCCGGGCTCCGCGCTGCGCAGATGAGCCTGGATCCATGCCTCGCGCAGACCTTCACGTGCGCGGAAGGCGAGCTGAGACACGGCACCGGCCTTCATGCCCAGCAGCGGCGCCACCTCGTTCGGCTTCATCTGCTCGATCTCGGTGTACCAGAGCACCTCCTGCCAGCGGGAGGGAAGACTGCGGAACGCCTGAGCAGTCAGGCTGCGATCGAGCGCCTCGTTCGACGCCTGCTCGGTGCTGTCGGGATCGGCGACCGAGTCGAGCTCGTCGATGGCGGATTCCCGTCGCGAGCGACCCCAGGCGGCAGCGGTGTTGCGGATGCTGGTGAACAGATAGGCGCGGAAGGACCCGTTCGGACCGCCGCCCTTGATGATCGCCTGGTAGATGCGGGTGTACGACTCCTGCACGAGATCGTCGGCGTCGATCGACGAGGTGATCGATCGCGCGACCGACATGCCAGAGGGGTAGTGACGTCGCCAGAGTTCGCCGAACGCCTCCGCATCACCCGAGCGGGTGCGCAGAACCAGTTCGGCATCGGCGATCGTGTCGTCGTGCAGGGTGTTCTCGTCGTCCACAGCCATCCATCTGTCGTGAAAGGCGGATGCGCCTTCACAAGAAGAGACGCGCAAGCGTCGTCTTCATCACGCGTCTTTCCATTCTCACCCGAAATTCTCAGCCTGGCCACCCCTCAACCCAATTGACCCGAAATCCGCAGGATCGGGAGAATCCCTGTTCGCGAGGGAAACTGAGCCGGCGGCGAGCTGGAGTTCGGAAGATTCTCGAAAAACTTCTGAGAACTCGCGTAATGAATCGAGTGGCGCGTCGTCTCATCATGCAGAGACAGCTGATGGAACGCCACCGGGGGGCGGGGTTCCTAGGCGCTGGTGCGAGGGGTAACAGCACCGGCAGGGCGGGTCGGGAGCCTCGGGGGAGGAGTTCCCGGCCGCCCTCTCTGAAAAACGGGGATGTGGGGATGAGGCCGCCGATCTGGGGACCGGTGGCCTCCCACTCCCGCAGAACAGAATGATCGGAGTGCGCAGAGCTGCGCGTCGCTGCGCGAGGCGTGGTTTCAGAGAGTCGGCCGCTCTCCCACCCATACGTGCACGACGCGCAGCTCCGCATCCATGAGCACGGCATCGCCGCAGCATCCGATCTGCAGCGATCCGAACGCATCACCGACGCCGATCGCCCGTGCCGGCGTCTCCGTCAGGGCGCGTACGACCTGGGGCAGTGCCACACCTGCGCCGACGGCGCGCTGCAGCGCCACGTCCTGGGTGAGGGTCGAACCGGCGATCGACCCGGTGTCGTCAGCGCGGGCGATGCCGTTCTCGACGGTGACGCTCACCGCTCCCAGGTCGTAGTGCCCGTCGGAGCTGCCCGCGGCGGCCATCGCATCCGTGATCAGGGCCACCCGACCCGGTGCCGAGTCGAACAGAAGCTTGATCACGAACGGATCGAGGTGGACGTCGTCGGCGATGCCTTCGAGGACAACCCGGTGGTCTGCGGCCGCGGCCAGGACAGGGCCGGGTGCGCGGTGATGGATGCCGGGCATCGCGTTGAAGGCGTGCGTGAGAATCGACGCACCCGCTTCGAAGGCCGCGTTCGCCGTTGCGGCATCGGCGTTCGTGTGCCCGACAGCCGCGGCGGCTCCGGCGGCGACGATCTGCCTGACGGCGTCGAGGCCGCCGGGCAGCTCGGGGGCGACGGTGACCTGGCGCACGGTGCCGCGCCCGGCCTCGAGCAGGCGAGCGACGTCGGCCGCCGCCGGTTCGCGCAGCAGCGAGGGCTCATGCGCGCCGTGGTGCCCCGGATCGAGGAAAGGCCCCTCGAGATGCGAACCGAGGATGTCGGAGTCGGTCTTCATCAGGTCGGCGATGGCGGATACGCTGCGGGCGAGATCGTCGAGCGACGCGGTGACCAGCGAGACGACCGCGCGCGTCGTGCCATGGGCGCGATGAAGTTCGCGGCCGGTGCGGATCGCGTCGACGCCGTCGTCGAAAGCGGCGCCGGCGCCGCCGTGTCCGTGGATGTCGACGAAACCGGGCGTGAGTACGGCATCCGCTCCGGCGAGCTCCCGCGCATCGACGACCACGTCCGCAGGCGACCAGGTCGCGCCCGTGCCGCGAGCGGCAACGACGCCCTTCTCGATGCGCACCCAGCCGTCTTCGACGATCTCTCCGCGGTCGACGATGCGGGCGGAGTGGATGACGAGCGAGCCCGTCGTGGTGCGGTGAACCGTCATCGTTCGCTCCAGGAGACCTCGGCGCTGCGGTGGAAGGCGATGCCCTCAGCATTCCACAGGGGAGCGAGAGTGCCCAGACGCGAGCGGAACGACTCCCAGGTGCGCGCAGGGCTCTCCCGCGGCGACCACCCGATCTCGGCGTGCGCAGCGGCGCGCGGGAAGACCAGTTGCTCGACATCGGAGTAGTTCGGGGTCGTCTCGCTCCACAGCGGGGTCTCGATTCCGAGGATCGCCGCGGCGGGCACGTCGAGGACGGCGGTCGGGTCCCATTCGTATGCGGTCCGCACATCGATGATCCCGGCCCAGTCGAGGCCGAGGGGGAAGTCGGGCGCGTACTTCATGTCGAGATAGGCGGCGTCGGACGGCGACATGATCAGTGCGCCGCCACGATCGACGAAGCGGGCGGCCTCATCGGCATGCGTGCCCTGCGGCGAGATCGAGCCCCAGTACTGTCCGACGGTTCCCTGGGCGATGTTCTCGGCGGAGCCCATCTCGTGCCAGGCGACGGGTGTCTTGCCCGCTTCGACGACGATCGCGGTCGCTCGCGACGCGAACAGATCGAAGTCCGCCTGGGGTGTGCCGAGCGATTCGTCTCCGCCGACATGGATGTACGGTCCGGGAGTCATCTCCGCGAGCTCTCGTACGACGTCGCGCACGAAGTCGTAGGTGCGCTCCTCGTGGATGCGGACGCTGGAGTGGCCGACGCCCCACCCCGTGTACGTCTCGCCAGCGACGGGCAGCGGCTGCCCGAGGCGTGCGGAGTCGGCGATCAGGTCGTCGTTGAGCACCGGCGCCTCCACGAGCTCGGGATAGGCGACGCCGATCGCGTGCGTGTGACCGGGCAGGTCGATCTCGGGGATCACGATCATGTGGCGCGATGCCGCGTAGGCGACGATCTCGCGGTAGTCGTCCTTCGAATAGAAGCCGCCGGGGTCGCCGTCGGCGGATGTCGACGACGACAGTTCGGTGAGTCGGGGCCAGGAATCGATATGGATGCGCCATCCCTGGTCGTCGCTGAGGTGCAGATGCAGGTGGTTGAACTTGAGGGCGCTCGTGCTGTCGATGAACCGCTTCACATCGTCGACCCCGAAGAAATGGCGGGCCACGTCGAGCATCACGCCGCGGCGGGGGAACCGTGGAGCGTCCGTGATCTGCACGCGGAGGAATCCCCAGGTGCCGTCCTCGTCTTCGCGCAGCAGCTGCAGGAGCGTCTGCACGCCATAGAAAAGCCCTGCCTCGTCGGCGCCGACGATCTCGGCGGAGTCGGCGATCGCGAGGGAGTATCCCTCGGGCGAGCCGTTCGCCGGATCGATGCGAAGGGTGATCTCCGCCGGGCCGTCGGTGGACGGCAGGCGGATGCCGCTGCGCCGCTCGACCGCATCGATCAACTGCGTGGTTGCGTCTGCCGGCCCGGTGACACGGAGGGCCCGGGTGACCGGCATCCGTCCTTCCCCTGCGGTCGCGGACACGGGTGCCGGCACGAGCGGCAGGGGATGGGGAAAGACCATGAACAAAACCTATCGTGCGGGTGTACGGCCTGAACAGGGCGGATGTCATCCAGGGCGCTTCGCGCTGCAGCATCCGCTATGCTCGTAACCGTCGCGACTGGCGTCTGGGTGGACTACCACCGGGGAGCGACTGACCACGGAATTCGACCGCGCGCCTGGGCCGATGGAAGCACCCCCTTTCGAATCCGTTGTCAGAGGAGCACGTCACATGACCGACCGTTACTTCAACGCCCCGCTCGCCGAAGTCGATCCGGAGATCGCTCAGGTCCTCGACCGCGAACTCAAGCGCCAGCAGACGTTCCTCGAGATGATCGCATCCGAGAACTTCGTGCCCGTCTCCGTGCTGCAGTCGCAGGGCTCTGTGCTCACGAACAAGTACGCCGAGGGCTACCCCGGCCGCCGCTACTACGGCGGCTGCGAAGAGGTCGACGTCGCTGAGGAGCTCGCGATCCAGCGCGCGAAGGATCTCTTCGGCGCCGAGTTCGCCAACGTCCAGCCGCATTCGGGCGCCTCCGCGAACGCCGCAGTGCTGCATGCGATCGCCCGCCCCGGCGACACGCTGCTCGGCCTCTCGCTCGACCAGGGCGGTCACCTCACGCACGGCATGAAGATCAACTTCTCGGGCCGTCTCTACGACATCGTCGCCTATGGCGTGAACCCCGAGACCTCGACCATCGACATGGATGAGGTCCGCCGTCTCGCGATCGAGCACAAGCCGAAGGTCATCATCGCCGGCTGGTCGGCCTACCCTCGCACGCTCGACTTCGCCGCCTTCCGTGCGATCGCCGACGAGGTCGGTGCGCTCCTGTGGGTCGACATGGCGCACTTCGCCGGTCTGGTCGCCGCGGGGCTGCACCCGAACCCGGTGCCGCACGCGCACGTGGTCTCCTCGACCGTGCACAAGACGATCGGCGGCCCGCGCTCGGGCTTCATCCTCACCAACGACGCCGACATCGCGAAGAAGATCAACTCCGCGGTCTTCCCCGGCCAGCAGGGCGGGCCGCTCATGCACGTGATCGCGGCGAAGGCGACCGCGTTCAAGCTCGCGGGCACCCCCGAGTTCAAGGAGCGCCAGGAGCGCGTGCTGCGCGGCGCCGCGATCCTCGCCGAGCGCCTCTCGAAGCAGGACGTGAAGGATGCCGGCATCGGCGTGCGTTCGGGAGGCACCGACGTGCACCTCGTGCTCGTCGACCTGCGCGACGCCGCGATCGACGGCAAGCAGGCGGAAGACCTGCTGCACGACATCCACATCACGGTGAACCGCAACGCCGTGCCGAACGACCCTCGTCCGCCGATGGTCACCTCCGGCCTGCGCATCGGCACCCCGGCTCTCGCCACCCGCGGCTTCGGCGACGCCGAGTTCACCGAGGTCGCCGACGTGATCGCACTCGCGCTTCTGCCGGGTGCTGACGTCGAAGGCCTGCGCGCCCGCGTCGACGCGCTCGCCGCAGCCTTCCCGCTGTACCCCGACCTGCAGCAGTAAGCCCGTCCGCCGTCGCGCCGCGTCGAGTGCACGGGCTCTCGGCGAGTGCACGGCTTCTCGACGTGAAGAAGCCGTGCACTCGGTGCGAATCCGTGCATTCGACGAGTGACGATGCACGTAGGACAAGTAGGAAGAGAAACGACATGACCGCGAAGATCCTCGACGGCAAGACCGCCGCAGCATCCATCAAGGCCGAGCTCACCGAGCGCGTCGCCGTGCTCAAGGACAAGGGGATCGTGCCCGGCATCGCCACGGTGCTCGTGGGCGCCGATCCGGCGTCGCAGCTGTACGTCGGCATGAAGCATCGTCAGTCCGAGGCGATCGGCATGAACTCGATCCAGCGCGAGCTCCCGGCCGATGCCACGCAGGAGCAGGTCGAGGCGCTGATCGACGAGCTCAACGCCGACCCCGACTGCCACGGCTACATCGTGCAGCTGCCGCTGCCCAAGCACCTCGACACCGACGCCATCCTCGAGCGGATCGACCCGGCGAAGGATGCCGACGGCCTGCACCCGACCAACCTCGGACGCCTCGTGCTGAACGTGAACAACCCGATCACGACGCCGCTGCCGTGCACGCCGCGCGGGGTCATCGAGCTGCTTCTGCGTAACGACTACGACCTCAAGGGCAAGCACGTCGTGGTCGTCGGGCGGGGCGTCACGATCGGACGCCCCATGGGGCTGCTGCTGACGCGTCGCGACATCAACGCCACGGTCACGCAGGTGCACACTGGCACGCCCGACATGTCGCCGTACCTGCGTCAGGCCGACGTGATCGTCGCCGGCGCCGGGGTCAAGCACCTCATCACGGCGGCTGACGTCAAGCCCGGCGCTGCGGTGCTCGACGTCGGCGTGACCCGCGAGTCCGACCCCGAGACGGGCAAGAGCCGGGTGTTCGGAGACGTGCACCCCGACGTCGCCGAGGTCGCCGGCTTCCTCTCTCCGAATCCGGGCGGAGTCGGCCCGATGACCGTCGCACTGCTGATGACGAACGTGGTCGAGGCGGCAGAACGGCTCGTCTGAGCGAGCCTCGTCGGGTCGGGGAGATCAGCCGAGTTCGTCGAGCATGCGACGCTGCTCTGCGGTGAGACCGTCGTTCAGCTCGCGGCGCGCCTCGGCGGTGGCCGGAGAGTCGGACGCGGGGGAGGATGCCGCCGCATCCGGCTTCCTGGAGATCCTCGCCGATACCGAGTCGTAGACCTCTGACGCCTTGGCGTGCAGCCGATCATCGATCCGGTCGTAGATCACCCAGCCGATGAGAAGGATCAGGGGCGGCAGGGCGAAGGCCCAGAATCCCGACGCGCGCACGGCGCTCAACCACACCGTGAGCACCCAGATGATGAGTTCCACGACATAGACGAGCGCGTACTGCACGGTCTTCTCGCCGACCCTGGTGCGGTCGGCCGCAGACTTCGCCGCGGAGCGGGCGAACGCGGCCCGGAGCGCCGGTTTCACGAACAGCGCAGCGAGTGTGAGGATCACGGCCGCCCAGAGCGCGTGGAGTCCGACGCTGACCCTGCTGAATACGATGCCGATGAGCAGCAGCACGACGACGTTGAATACGTAGAGCGCTGCGAACCGGACGATTCCGTTCTTCATAAGTCCAGAATTCCACATCCGCACGGCGCGCGGCATCCGTTCGTGTTCACCCCTGTGCGCCGAGCGATCCCTCGAAACCGATGATGCGCGCCTGCTCGTCGAAGCGGAAGGTGGCCGACCCCGACGCGTCGACGACGGACGCCCCGGTGTAGTTCTCGTCCGCCCAGGTCAGACTCCACCCGGCCAGGCGGGCGAGATCCCACACGGCGGTCCGTGCGTCGGCCAGGGCCAGGCCCGAGAGGATGCGGGGGAGGGCGATGACGGCCGCGGCCACGGTGAGATCGGGGATCGGCGCGTCGAGCAGGAAGACCGCGCGGGTGCCGCCGCCGATCGGTGCGGAGTAATACGGTGAACGCCCGGTGATCTCGATCGCGGCTCCGCCGACCGTGTGGGCGGCCGCAGCGATCCAGGATTCGTCTCCGGGCGCATCGGCGGGGAACGGAAGCTCAGGGTCGAACAGCTCGGCGATGCCCTGCTCGAGTCCGTGCGCGCGCAGCTGCGCCGCGAGTCCCTGGGCGTCGCCCTGAGGATGCGCCCATGCCCACAGCAGCGAGCGCGGGCCCGGTGCGATCGTCGCGATCAGCTGGGCGCGCGTGACGACCTGTCGCGAGGGGTCCGCATTCGCCGTGAAGGTGATCGTGCCGGCGTTCATGTCGGCGTCCCAGCGGTGGTCGCCGAGGTCGTCGGTCGCGCTGACCAGGGCATCCTGACGGAGAGCGGTGAACAGGGCGGCGCGGTCGGCGAGCGACTGGAGGGCGGCGAAGGTCATGCGCTCAGTCTTATCGGGGATGCTATGAATCCGCCACTTCCGTCAGCTCGTGAGCGCCCCCTCGATGCGGCCCATCCGCCACACGCTCGGCACCAGCATCGTGCCCAGCGCGATCGCCGCGTAGACGATCGCAGAGCCGATGAGCAGCGACGACACGTCGACGTGCCCGATCAGCCAGCCGAAGGCGAGAGTGCCCAAGGGCATCGCGACGAAGCTCGCCAGCATGTCGTAGCTCGCGACACGCGACAGCTTGTCACCGGGGATCTGCTCCATCTCGGTCACGTTCCAGCCTGTGTTGAACACCTCGACGCCTGCGCCCGCGACGAAAGCGGCGATCGCCACGATGAGAGCCTGCGGATAGAGCCCCATCACCGCCAGCGGGATCGCGAGGGCGCTGACGGCCAGCATGCCCCACCGCAGGGGTCTGCGCAGCGGAAGCCACATCATCACCAGGGT
Organism: Microbacterium natoriense; assembly: GCF_030816295.1. Taxonomy (NCBI): domain Bacteria; kingdom Bacillati; phylum Actinomycetota; class Actinomycetes; order Micrococcales; family Microbacteriaceae; genus Microbacterium; species Microbacterium natoriense. The sequence goes on from NZ_JAUSXV010000001.1 coordinate 1,803,249, forward strand.
CATCAGGAGGATGCCGGCGCCTTCCGCGCTGAGCACCCATCCCCAGCCCGTGATACCCAGGCGCGGGTCGTTCTTCGCGATGAACGGACCGGCGACTCCCCATGCGCCGATGTGGAACGCGTTCATCACCATGAACGCCAGGCAGATGCTCCACATCCAGGTGCGCGACCAGAACTCGTGCCACCCGGTGCGCAGATCGCGGAAGAAGCTCGACCTCGACGGGTCGGGCGCGGGCAGCTTCACCAGCGCCAGGAGCACGATCGCGACGATCCAAGCCCCGGCCTGGATCACCATGACCCAGGCCGGCCCTGCTGACGCGACGAGGGCGCCGGCGATGATCGGGCCGCCGATCGTCGTCGCCGAGCGCACGAACGAGAGCATCGCGTTCGCCTGTTGCAGATGCTCCGGCGTCGTGAGCTGCGGGATGATGCCCTGCATGGCAGGCATCACGAAGGCGGATGCCGCGCCGTTCACCGCCGACAGCGCAGCGAGCAGCGGGATGGTCGCGGTGCCGCTGAACAGGAGAGCCGCCGTGGTGCCGATCGAGAGGATGTCGATCACGTAGCAGCTCTGGATCACGAGTGCGCGCGGCAGTCGGTCGGCGACCACGCCGCCGAAGATCAGGAACACGACGTTCGACAACGTGAACACCGTCAGCACGATCGCGAGGGACTCCGGGGCGTTGTCGATCCCCAGCACGGCGAAGGCCAGGGCGATCGACGACATCGAACCGGCGATCATCGTGATCGCCCGCGAGAGGAAGAACCAGCGGAAGCCGGTGTCGCGCATCGCCGCCAGGCCGCGAGTCATCGGCTGGCTCCGCGTCTGTGCATCCGTTCATCCTGCCACGCCCGCGCGCTCGGTCGAATCGTGCAGACCCGCCGTCGGGACGTGGATCGGCCCGTCACCCGATTCGAAAGCAGGGAATCAGGACGCCGGGGCCGCGGTCGAGGAGCGGACGACGAGCTCGGCGGGCATCCGCACGTGCTCGGCGTCGCCGCCGTCGAGCATCGAGAGAAGCACGCGGACGGCGGAGGCGCCCATCTCGATGAGCGGCTGACGCACAGTGGTGAGCTGAGGGATGCTCGAGGCGGCTTGCGGCACATCGTCGAACCCCACGACCGACAGATCGCCGGGCGTCGTGAGACCGCGTTCGGCGGCGACGCGGATCATCTCGATCGCGCTGAGATCGTTCGCGGCGAACACCGCGGTGGGGGGATCGGACAGCTCGAGCAGAGCGTTCGCGCCGGCTGTCGCGGAGGCCGCGCGGTAGCCGCCGTCGGCGATGAGCGCAGGGTCGACGGGCAGCCCCGCATCCTCGAGGGCCCGTCGGTAGCCCGCCTCGCGCTGATGCGCCGACTCGAGGTCGGTGCGTCCTCGCAGATGGCCGATGCGGCGGTGGCCCAGCGAGATCAGGTGCTCTGTGGCCGCTCGGGCGCCGTCGACGTTCTGCACGGCCACGGTCGCAGGCCCGTCGGGTCCCGTGTGCGGGTCGACGGCGACGATGGGCACGGGGGAATGCGCAGGCGTCGTGGTCGGTGTCACGAGGATCGCGCCGTCTATCAGAGTGCCGCCCAGTCGTGACAGGGAGCGGCGTTCCCAGCCGACGTGCTCTCCGGCCGAGACGGTGCCGGCATAGGCGAGCACGTCGTAGGGCGTGTCCTGCAGCGCGGTCGAGACGCCCTGCAGCAGCTGCAGCGCGAAAGGCTCGAACTCGGCGACGAGCACGCCGATCACGTGTGTGCGGCCCCGTCGCATGGAAGTGGCGACCAGCGAGCTCTCGTAGCCGAGCTCCGCGACGACCTTGAGCACATGGGCATGGGTCGATGCCGAGACGCCGTCGCGGTCGTTGATCGCCTTCGACACGGTGGCGACGGAGACCCCGGCTGCACGGGCGACGTCGGTGATCGTCGGTCTGCGGTTCATGGGATCCAGTCTACGTTTGGAAAACGTTATCGATATCGTTTGACACGCTCGGGTGGGGAGTGTCAGAGTGGGCGGAGCACATTTGGTGTGGGCGGCAACAAATCAAGGCGGATGCCGCGCGAGAACTCGACGAAGAGGAGAACACAGCATGAAGATGCGCAGAGCATGGGCGACCGGCGTGAGCGTCGTCGCACTGGGGTCGCTCGGCCTGACCGGGTGCACCGCCGGCGGATCCGACGCCGCAGATGACGGCACCGTGACGTTGACGGTCTGGCAGAACTCCACGACGGGTGACGGCAAGCAGTTCTGGGAGGATGCGGCCGCGGCATTCCACGAGGAGAACCCGGACGTGACCGTGAAGGTCACCTCGATCCAGAACGAGGACATGGACGGCAAGCTGCAGACCGCCGTCAACTCCGGCGACATGCCGGACGTCTTCATGGCGCGCGGCGGAGGCAAGCTCGCCGACATCGTGAGCGCAGGCAAGGTCAAGGACCTCACCGACCTCATCGACGACGACGTGAAGACCGCGTTCGGCGACGCGCCGTTCAGCGCGTTCACGATCGACGGCAAGATCTATGGCATGCCGAGCGCCGTCCTTCCGGGCGGGATCTTCTACAGCAAGGACCTGTTCGCCCAGGCCGGCATCACGGAGGAGCCGAAGACGCTCGACGACCTCGAAGCCGCGGTCGACAAGCTCAAGGCCGCCGGCGTCGCTCCCATCGCGCTCGGCGCGAAGGACGCCTGGCCTGCAGCACACTGGTTCTACTTCTTCGCGGTGCGCGCCTGCAGCCAGGACATCGTGCAGAGCCTCTCGACCGACCCCGACTTCTCGGACCCGTGCTGGCTGGACGCGGCCGAGAACCTCGCCGACTTCGCGGCGGTCGAGCCGTTCAACGACGGCTTCCTCACCACGACGGCGCAGCAGGGCGCGAACTCCTCCGCGGGCCTCCTCGCCAACCACCAGGCGGCCATGGAGCTCATGGGCGCGTGGGACGTGGGCGTGATCGCCAGCCTGACCCCCGACGAGAAGCCGCTGCCCGATCTCGGCTGGTTCCCGTTCCCAGAGGTCGACGGCGGTGACGGCGACGCAGGGGCGATGATGGGCGGCGTCGACGGCTACTCGTGCGCGGTCGATTCGCCGAAGGAGTGCGAGGAGTTCCTCAACTTCATCTCGTCGAAGACGTGGCAGGAGAACTACGCCACCGCATTCCAGACGATCCCGGCCAGCCAGGATGCGAAGGGCGCCGTGACCGACCCGTCGCTGACCCCGCTGATGGAGGCGTACAGCTCCGCCCCGTACGTGTCGCTGTGGCTCGACACCGCCCTCGGGCAGAACGTCGGCAACGCGCTCAACGCGGGTGTCGTCGAGATGCTCGCAGGGCAGGGCGACCCGCAGAAGCTCGTCGACGGCATCGCCAACGCGGCAGCGCGAGGCTGATCCGCGACATGATCGACACACAGACGCAGATGGAATCCTCCGCGTCTGAGAAGAGCACCCGTACCGGAGCCGACCGCACGTCGGCTCCGGTACGGAGACCGCCGCGGGCCGACTGGCGCAAGCGCGGCGAGATCGCGCTCCTCTCAGGCCCCGCACTTCTCGTGTTCCTCGGCTTCGTCATCTTCCCGGTGATGATGGCCGCGTTCTACGGCTTCTTCAAGTGGAACGGCTTCGGCTGGCCCACCGAGTTCGTCGGACTCGACAACTACGTACTGATGCTGCAGGATCAGACCTTCCGCGACGCGGTGGCGCACAACTTCGCGATCGTCGTGCTGTCCCTGGTCATGCAGGGGCCGATCGCCATCCTGTTCGCGCTCCTGCTGAATCAGAAGATCCGCGGACGCTCGCTGATCCGCGTGCTGATCTTCACCCCGTACGTGATCGCCGAGGTGGTCGTCGGCACCGGGTGGAGCCTGATGCTCCAGGATGCCGGCGCGCTGAACTCCCTGCTCGAGAAGTGGGGCCTCGGCGCCCTGCAGAACTCGTGGATCGCCGATCCGTCGATCGCGATCTGGTCGCTCATGATCATCATCACCTGGAAGTACATCGGCTTCGCCGTGATCCTCATGCTCGCGGGCATGCAGTCGATTCCGGAGGAGCTCTACGAGGCGGCCGCGATCGACGGCGCCGGGTTCTGGAAGACCCAGTGGAGCATCACGATGCCGCTGCTCGGACCCACGATCCGGATCTGGGCGTTCCTGTCGGTCATCGGCTCGCTGCAACTGTTCGACCTCGTCAACATCATCTGGGGTCAGTACATCGCGGCCACCGCCGGAACGTCGACCATGGCCACCTACATGTATCAGAACGGGCACCTGGCGGGGAACTACGGCTACGGAAACGCCGTCGCCGTCATGCTCTTCCTCATCTCGCTCGTCGTGGCGCTGGTGTACCAGCGGTTCGTGCTGCGTCGAGACACCGAAGGCGCCCTCACGGGCGACAGCGGAAAGGCGCGCAGGCGATGACCGACACCCTCAAGACCTCGGTCGCGATCCCGGTCGCGACGATCCGCGGGCGGCGCAACGCCGCCGGCATCCGCTGGGGGAGCCCCGGCGTCTACCTGCTCGCTCTCGTCCTCATCACGATCTGCATCACGCCCGTGCTGTACATCGTGGTCGGAGGCTTCCGCACCAACTCGCAGATCACCGCCGACCCCTCGGCATGGCCGTCGCCGTGGGTGATCGCGAACTACACCGACGTGCTCGGCAGCGAGGCGTTCTGGAACGCGATGCGCAACTCGGTGATCTCCGGCGTCGGCACGACGCTCGGCGCGGTCGTGCTCGGGGTGATGGCGAGCTATGTCATCGCCCGCTACGAGTTCAGCGGCAAGGCGGTGATGTACTCGCTGTTCGCGGCCGGACTGATGTTCCCTGTGACCGTCGCCATCACGCCGCTGTACCTGCTGATCCGCAATCTCGGACTCGTGAACAATCTGGCCGGCATCATCCTGCCCCAGATCGCGTTCGCGCTGCCGACCACGATCATCATCCTCGTGCCGTTCCTGAAGGCGATCCCGAAGGAGCTCGAAGAGGCGGCCTCGATCGACGGCGCATCGCGCCTCGGGTTCTTCTGGCGCATGGTGATCCCGCTGAGCCTGCCAGGTGTGATCACGGTCGGAATCCTCGCGTTCATCGGCGCGTGGAACGGCTACATGCTGCCGTTGTTCATCCTGAACGACCAGAGCCTGCTCACGCTGCCGCTGGGCGTGCAGAACTTCGCATCGCAGTACTCGGTCGACACGGCGCGCGTGCTCGCATACACCTCGCTGTCGATGCTGCCCGCGCTGGTCTTCTTCAGCCTGTTCGAGCGACGCATCGTCGGCGGACTGACCGGAGCCGTCAAGGGCTGACCCATGCAGACATACACGGAGAAGACAGTGATCCCCGCTTTCCCCCAGGCATCGGCTCGGGTACAGGCGCTCCTGGCGCAGATGACGATCGAGGAGAAGGCCGCGCAGCTCGTCGGCTACTGGCTCGACCAAGGCGGCGAGGTCGTCGCTCCCATGCAGAGCGAGATGAGCGGATCCGCCCCCTCGGGCGCGCTGGCCGACATCACCAGGCATGGCATCGGCCACTTCACGCGGGTGTACGGCACAAGGCCGGTGGACCCTGCCGAGCGCGCGGCATGGCTGTGGTCAGAGCAACGACGCCTGCAGACCGAGACGCGTCTGGGCATCCCCGCCCTCGTGCACGAGGAGTGCCTCACGGGTCTCGCGGCGTGGAAGGCCGCGACCTTCCCGACACCGCTCGCGTGGGGCGCCTCCTTCGACTCGGGCCTGGTGGAGGAGATGGCGCTCTCGATCGGCGACTCGATGCGCGAGCTCGGCATCCACCAAGGGCTCGCCCCGGTTCTCGACGTGATCCGCGATCCCCGTTGGGGCCGCGTCGACGAGTGCATCGCAGAAGATCCCTACGTGGTCGGCGTGCTCGGCACGGCCTATGTGAAGGGCCTCCAAGCGGCCGGCGTGCACGCGACCCTCAAGCACTTCGTCGGTTACGCCGGTTCGCGTGCGGGGCGCAACCACGCCCCGGTCTCGGCCGGACCCCGCGAAGTCGCCGATGTCTTCCTGCCGCCCTTCGAGATGGCGGTCATCGACGGGGGAGTGCGCTCCGTCATGAACTCTTACGCGGAGATCGACGGCGTGCCGCTCGGCTCGAGCGCCGAGTACCTCACCGAGCTGCTGCGGGAGCGCTGGGGCTTCGACGGCGTCGTGGTCGCCGACTACTTCGCCGTCGCCTTCCTCGAGATCATGCACCGCATCGCCTCCGACCGGGGTGAGGCGGCTCAGGCGGCGCTCACGGCGGGCATCGACGTCGAACTTCCCACCGGGGACGCCTATCTCGAGCCGCTGATCGAGCGGGTCGGAGCAGGACTCTTCGACGAGGCCTTCATCGATCGCGCGGTTCTGCGCGTGCTCACGCAGAAAGAGGACCTCGGACTCCTCGAGGCGGGTGCCTTCGCGCAGGGCCCTCCCGCCGAGATCGACCTCGACTCGCCTCGTCATCGCGATATCGCGCGACGGCTCGCAGAGGAATCGGTCGTGCTGCTGTCGAACGACGGCGTGCTGCCGCTCACGGGAACCTCATCGACCGTCGCCGTGATCGGACCGAATGCCGATCGCGCCGAGGCGCTGATGGGCTGCTACTCGTTCGCGAACCATGTTCTCGCACATCATCCGGAGTACCCGATCGGCTTCGAGATCCCAACCGTCGCCGACGCCCTCACCGCGGAGATGCCGGACGCGCGAGTGATCGGCGCCCGCGGCTGCGACGTCGAGGGTGACGACCGGTCGGGTTTCGCGGAGGCCGTGGATGCTGCCCGCGCCGCCGATGTCGCGATCGTCGTCGTGGGCGATCAGGCCGGACTGTTCGGTCGTGGCACGGTGGGTGAGGGCAACGACTCCGAGTCGCTCGAGCTGCCGGGCGTGCAGCGCGAACTGGTCGAGACGCTCATCGCCACCGGCACCCCGGTCGTCGTGGTCGCCCTCACCGGCCGCCCTTATGCGATCGGATGGGCGCTCGACGGCGAGCATCGTGCCGCTGCCGTGCTGCAGGCGTTCTTCCCCGGCGAGGAAGGGGGGTCCGCGCTCGCCGGAGTCATCACGGGCCGGGTGAATCCTTCGGGCCGGCTCCCGGTCTCGCTGCCGCGCTCCGCCGGCGCCCAGCCGTACTCCTACCTGCATCCGCGCCTTGGTGGGCCCTCGGACGTCACCGCGACCGATCCCACACCCGTGCGCCCGTTCGGTTTCGGCCTGTCTTACACGACGTTCGTCCACGACCTGCTCGCGGTCGATGAAGAGGTCTCTGCGGGCGATGCCTTCCGCGCGGTCGTGCGCGTGACCAACACCGGCTCCGTGCCGGCTGATCACGTGCTCCAGCTGTACGGGCACGACGTCGTGGCATCCGTCACCCGCCCTGACGCGCAGCTGCTCGCGTTCCACCGTCTCACGCTCGACGCGGGCGAATCCGCCGACGTCGCGTTCAGCGTGCCGACACAGCGTTTCGCGTTCAGCGACCGATCGATGGTGCGCATCGTCGAGCCCGGCGATGTGCAGGTGTGGGTCGGTGCGGATGCCGCGACGGATGTCACTCGCCGCGCGGCCGTGCGGATCACGGGGGCCGCCCATGCGCTGACGCCCGTGGACCCGCGGTCGGTGAGCTCCGAGGTCATCCCGGGATGACCCTGGTCCGCAACCCGATCCTGCCGGGCTGCCATCCCGATCCCTCGATCTGCCGGGTGGACGGCGAGTACTTCGTGGTCACCTCGTCGTTCGAGTACCTGCCAGGGCTCCCCATCCATCGGAGCACCGACCTCGCCCGCTGGGAGTTGATCGGTCACGCCGTCGACAGGCCGGGGATGCTCGACATGGCGGGCATGGCGTCGTCGAGCGGGCTCTACGCGCCCACGCTGCGCCACCATGACGGCCTCTTCTGGGTGATCTGCACGCTCGTCGACCAGAACGATCCGGCACGCGGTGGGAACTTCGTGATCACGGCGACCGACCCCGCAGGTCCCTGGAGCGAGCCGACGTGGCTGGGCGCCGACGGCATCGACCCCTCGCTCTTCTTCGACGACGACGGGAGGGCGTGGGTGCAGGGGACAAGGCTCGCCCGAAGTCCGCAGTGGCACGATCAGACCGAGATCTGGCTGCGCGAGTTCGATCCCGAGGCCAGGGCGCTCACCGGTCCCGAGCATGTGATCTGGCGGGGCGCGCTGATCGGGGCCGTCTGGGCCGAGGGGCCGCACCTGTACAAGGTCGACGGGCGTTATCACCTCGTCGCGGCGGAGGGCGGCACGGAGATGCATCATGCGGTCTCGGTGGCGCGGGCGGATGCCGTGACCGGACCTTACGTCGGGAACCCGGCGAATCCGGTGCTCAGCCACCGCCAGCTCGGTCGCACGGCGGACGTCGTCGCGGTCGGCCACGCCGATCTCGTGCAGGCTGCTGACGACAGCTGGTGGGCCGTGCTTCTCGGCATGCGGCCGTATGGCGGGCTCCATGCGAATCTCGGGCGCGAGACGTTCCTGGTTCCGGTCGAGTGGGAAGACGGCTGGCCGGTCTTCGCGCCGGGAGAGGGGCGCGTACCGGACCAGGTCGAGGTGCCTTTCGCGGGCGAGGGGCGTCAGGAGCGCTCTGCGACGATCGCCCCGGACGACGGACGCTGGACCTCGGTGCGCGCGCTGCCGGGTGAGGTCGCCGATGCGGTGGACGGCGAGTGGCTGCTGCCGATCCGTCCGGAGGGGCCGACGGACCCGCAGCCGTTCGCGTTCCTCGGCGTCAGGCAGCAGCATCCGGATCTCGACTTCACTCTGAGGCTGTCCGGACGGCTGGCCCCCGGCGAGGAGACCGGCTTGCTGATCCGGCAATCCGAGCGCGATCACGTGCGCCTGGCTGTACTCGGCGGGGGAGAAGCGGATGCTGCACGGATCACGGCGACCCTAGTGCGTGCAGGCGAGTCGGCCGAGCAGGGGACGATCACGCTGACGGGTCCTCTGGCCGAGGGCGTCGAGCTGACGTGCCGGGCACGAGGACAGGACTACGAACTGCTCGCAGGCGTCGAAGGATCACAGCCGTTGCGCGTCGCGACGGTCGACGGCACGAGCCTCGACTCCTTCTCGTCCGGAGGATTCCTCGGTCTGTGGCTCGGCGCGTACGCCACGAGCGTCGCAGCGGAGACCGACAGCGTCATCCGTGTCGCGCGCGTCGAGTACCACCCGCGCTGAGCGGGCGTCAGCGCAGCCGCGCGCGCAGCGATGCGGCCGCCCCGGCGGGATCGAGTGCCTCGGTCACCGCCCGCACGACGACGATGCGTGACGAACCGGCCTCGACGACCTCGTCGAGGCGAGGACCTTCGTCGATGCCGCCGATAGCGAACCAGGGCCGGCTCGTCCCGGATGCGGCGACCGCGCGCAGGGGACCCGTGCCGATCGCCGCGCGTCCGGGCTTCGTCGGCGTCTCCCACACCGGGCCGACGCAGAAGTAGTCGAGGGCGGTGTCGGCGTCCGCCTCCGCGGCCTGTGCGATCGAATGCGTCGACCGCCCGATGATCACGTCGTCGCCGAGCAGCCGCCGTGCCTGCGCGGTGGTCAGATCGCCCTGACCGATGTGGAACACGTCGGCGCCGACGAGAGCGGCGACGTCGGCGCGGTCGTTCACCGAGAACAGCTTTCCGTGTCTGCGCGCGACGGCGGCGAGGATCTCGAGCGCCTCGATCTCGGCGCGGGCTTCGAGGTCCTTGTCACGCAGCTGGATGATGTCGACCCCGCCCGCGTAGGCCGCATCGAGGAACTCCTCGAGGTCGCCGGTCGCCGTGCGAGCGGTCGTGCAGACGTACAGCCGTGCTGCGTCGAGCAGGGCGAGGCGCTCCTCGCGGGTCGGGCGGGGTGCGTCGACGAGGGGGAGAAGCGCGGTCATAGCCCTAGAGTAGAGGGGTCCGCGGGAGCCCACAGGGGCTGAGAGGGCCACGTGCCGACCGCTGAACCTGAAACGGATAATGCCGTCGTAGGAAAGGGCACGCATGCGCATCGCTGTGATCGGCGCCGGGATCATCGGTCTGGCGACCGCCGAGGAACTGGTCGTGCGGGGCCACGAGGTGACGGTCTTCGACCCTGAACCTGCCCGCGGCGCGAGCCTCGCCGCCGCCGGGATGCTCGCTCATGCCGCCGAGATGGCATGGGGGCAGGACGCGCTGACTCCGCTCATGCAGGCATCGGCCGAGAAGTACCCGTCTTTCGTCGAGCGTCTGTCGGCGACGAGCGGGCGATCGCTCGGGCACCGCACGGACGGGACGCTCTCGGTCGGCGTGGATGGCGCGGACCGTGAGGCGCTCGGCGCCGCGGCCGAGCTTCAGCGCACGCAGGGGCACCGGGCTGAACGGCTGACGGGCACGGCCGCTCGCGACCTCGAACCGGCGCTCGGCCCCGCCGTCACCTCTGCCGTGTTCACTCCGGACGACCATCAGATCGATCCGCGGCAGCTCGCAGCGGCGCTCCTCGACCTCCTCGGCGACCGCGTCCGCAGAGAGGCCGTGACCGCGGTGACCCGGACGCTCGAGGGAGCCAGCGGTCTGCTGTCGGCATCCGGCGAGCATCACCGCGCGGACGTCGTCATCGTGGCCGCCGGCCTCGGGGCGGCCCTGATCGGCGGCATCCCCGCGCTCCCGCTCCGGCCCGTGTGGGGCGACGTCCTCCGCCTGCGCGTCCCGCCGGCGCTGCGTCCGCTGATCACGCGCACCGTCCGTGCGCAGGTGCGGAGGCGTGCTGTGTACCTCGTCCCGCGGGACGACGGCACGATCGTGCTCGGAGCCTCCGTGCGGGAGGGCGGCGTCGAGGGAGTGCACGCGGGGTCCGTGCTCGCCCTGCTTCGCGACGCCGACACGGTCGTCCCCGGCGTGAGCGAGTGCGAGATCGTCGAGATGCTCGCACGTCCTCGCCCGGGGAGCCCCGATGCCGTGCCGCTTCTCGGCGTCGTCGAGGAAGGCGTGCTCGTCGCCACGGGGTTCGACCGGCACGGAGTGCTGCTCGCTCCTCTGGCGGCGGCGGTCGCATCGGATCTGGCCGAGGGGCGCCCGATCGACGAGAACCTCCGGTCCGCCATGAACCCGTGGCGCTTCACGGCCGCCACGGCGGGCGGACCGCGAGAGGCCGCCGCCTGGACACCTCCCGCTGTCGTCGACCTCGTCGGCGCCCGACCGAAAGGCTCATGATGACGACTCTGCAGACCGTTCGCCTGAACGGCGCCGACCGCGAGGTGGCCGCGGGCTCCACACTGCGCGATCTCGTCTCGGACCTCACCGGACACGTGCTGCGAGACGACGGCTCTCGCGTCGACGGCGGCCGACTGGGTGTCGCCGCAGCTCTCGGCGGTGCCGTGGTCCCGCGCAGCCGGTGGGCCGTCTGCACGGTCGCCGACGGCGACGAGGTCGAGATCGTCACGGCCGTCCAAGGCGGCTGAGCCGCCCGCACACGAATCGGAGCACATCATGAGCCTCACCGCACAGGCCGCCGTCGTCGACCCGTTCATCGTCGCAGGGGAGCAGTTCTCCTCGCGACTGATCATGGGAACCGGCGGTGCCACGAGCCTCTCGCTGCTGGAGAACGCGCTGGTCGAGTCGGCGACGGAGATCACCACGGTCGCCATCCGCCGCTTCGCCCCGGAGGCGCGGGACTCGGTGTTCGCGATGCTCGATCGGCTCGGCATCCGTGCCCTGCCGAACACCGCCGGCTGCTACACGGCCCGAGACGCGGTTCTCACCGCGCAGCTGGCGCGGGAGGCCCTCGAGACCGACTGGGTCAAGCTCGAGGTGATCGCGGACGAGGAGACGTTGCTGCCCGATCCGGTCGAGCTCTTCCGGGCCTCCGAAGAGCTGGTGGCCTCCGGCTTCCGCGTGTTCGCCTACACGAACGACGATCCCGCCCTCGCCCGGCGCCTGGAGGACGTGGGCGTGACCGCCGTCATGCCGGCCGGTTCGCCGATCGGCAGCGGTCTCGGCATCCTCAATCCGCACAACATCGAGACGATCGTCTCCCGCGCTGCGGTGCCGGTGATCCTCGACGCAGGCGTGGGCACCGCCTCGGATGCTGCCTTGGCGATGGAGCTCGGAGTGGACGCCGTGCTGCTCGCGAGCGCCGTCACACGGGCGCAGGATCCGGCGAGAATGGCCCGAGCGATGCGTGCCGCGGTCGACGCCGGCCGTCTCGCTCGTGCGGCGGGACGCATCCCGCGGCGTCCGCTGGCACTCGCCTCGTCGGCGGCCGACGGACTGATCTCCGCGCGGCCGTCCGAGGCCGACCTGTGAGCCTGCCCGCGCTCGTCGACCCCGGCCCGCCTCTGGCACCGCACCGGGCGGCACGGTTCGCGCGCCACCTCACACTCCCCGGTGTGGGGGATCACGGTCAGCGGCGCCTCGCAGCGGCTCGGGTGCTCGTTATCGGCGCCGGCGGCCTGGGCGCCCCCGCCATCCAATACCTCGCGGCGGCGGGCGTGGGTCGGCTCACCGTGATCGACGACGACCGTGTCGAGCTCTCGAACCTGCAGCGACAGGTGCTGCACACCGAAGGCGATCTCGGTCGCCCGAAGGCGCAATCGGCACGCTCGGCAGTCGCGCTGCGCGACCCAGAAGTCGTCGTCACGGCCATGGCCGCGCGGCTGGATCCGAGCAACGCCCTCGCGCTCTTCCGAGAGCACGATCTCGTGCTCGACGGCAGCGACAACTTCGCCACTCGCTATCTCAGCAACGACGCCGCCGAGCTCACCGGCACGCCGGTCGTGTGGGGCAGCATCCATCAGTTCGCCGGCCAGGTCAGCGTGTTCTGGCCTGGTCGCGGACCGATGCTTCGAGACCTCTTCCCCGACATCCCTGACGCCGATTCGATCGAGTCGTGCGCGACCGGCGGCGTGTTCGGCGTGCTGTGCGGTGCGGTCGGCTCCGCCATGGCGGCGGAGGCGCTCAAGCTGCTCTGCGGAATCGGAGAGCCGCTCATCGGGCGGCTCGCCCGCTACGACGCGCTCTCAGCTCGGTGGGACGAACTGCGCTTCCACGCCGACCCGGACCGCCCACCGGTGCTCGATCTGGAGGAGGTCGCGGTCGCGTGCCGGGCGCAGTGGCCGCACGGCAGAGCCGACGACATCTCCGCCGGAGAGGTCGCAGCGCGGCTCGAGCGCGGGTCTGCCGGGCTCGTGGTGGTGGATGTGCGCAGCACCGCCGAGCGTGAGGCCTCCCGCATCGACGGATCCTTTCACGTGCCTCTCGAGCGGATCCTCGCCCGTGGGTGGGCGGCGGTCGCCGAGGTGCTGGCGGAACGAGCCGTCGACGGACGCGACATCGTCATCGCCTGCCAGGCCGGCATCCGCTCGGCGCGTGCGATCGACGCGCTCACCGCGTCCGCACCGGCAGGGCTGCCGGTGCGCAACCTGGCGGGCGGGATGAACGCCTACCTCGCGCTGGCGCCAGCCCGCTGGTCAACCCGCCGCGATCTCCACCGATGAATCGAAGTCCTCTAGATCGCGCAACCGACGCACGACGCTGAACCTGATGACGACGGGACCGATCAGCAGCACGAACGCCGAGGCGAGCAGCACGGCGCGACTTCCCACGTGTGCGGCGAGGATCCCGGCAGCGAGCGATCCGAGCGGGATCATGCTCCACGACGCGAACCGCACGGTGGCCATGACGCGGGAGAGCAGTTCGGGAGGGCTGGCCACCTGCCGGTAGGTGCGTGTCACGACGCTTCCCGGTACCACCGACGCTGCGAAGACCATCGTGCCGACGGCGAAGCACATCCACCCCGTCGCCCCCTCGCCAGCAGGGATGAGCAGTGCTCCGACGAAGCCGACGAGGCCGCCGAACAGCAGTATTCTCGCGGAGCCGAACCGACGCACCAACCACGGAGTGGCCGCCGCCGCGAGCAGCGAGCCGACGCCATCGGCCGCGAGCAGCACACCGACCATGGCTGGTGGGGCGTCGAGGTCGCGAACCAGGTAGAGGGCGAACAGTCCAGCCTGAACGCCGCACACCAGGTTGACGACGCAGGCCCACCACATACCGGGTGCCATCACGGGGTGCCGCACCACGAACCGCCAGCCCTCTGCGATCATCTGCCCCATCCCCGGACGAGCATCGGCGTCACCGAGAGCAGGCTCGCGACGTTCGGGGAGTCGTCGAAGCAGCACGGCCGACACGACGTACGACACAGCGTCGACCAGCAACGCGGGGACAGCGCCCACGGCCTGCACCAGCAGGCCGGCGACGGACGGTCCGCCGAGCTGAGTGGCGGCCTGGGTTCCGGACACCAGGCTGTTGCGATTCGTCAGCTCGTGCTTCGGCACGACGGACGGCAGGAAGGTGGTGTTGGCGGTGAAGAAGAACACCTCCGCGACGTTGACCACGAGCGCAGCCACTACGAGGTGGACGAGTTTCAGCTCTCCAAGCCACCAGATGAGCGGGACGGCGAGCATCGCTGCGGCCCGCACCAGGTCGGCGGCCACCTGAGTGGCGCGCAGTGGCAACCTGTGCACGATCGCTCCGGCGGGCAGACCGAGCAGCGCCCAGGCGAGGTATGACGATGCGGCCAGCAGCCCGGTCTCGATAGGACCCACGTCCAGCACGGTCACGGCCGCCAGCGGCAGCGCGACCGTCGTGACGGCGGTGCCGACGCCGCTCGTGGTGCTCGCAGCCCAGTATGTCCAGAACGGGTGTGCGCTCGTGGCCACCGGCCACCTCCTCCGCTGGTGTGACGACGCCGCGAATAGTCGGAGAGGCGTCGTCGTGATGTAAGTTCCAGAATGGAACTTACATCACGAGCCGGGGTGGACGCACCCCTGGGCTCTGCGAGAGGATGACCTCATGCGTCGTGAGGACCTTGCTGACAGCGACTGCGGCATCGCGCAGTCGCTCGGCGTCATCGGCGACTGGCAGAGTCTGCTGATCGTGCGCGAGGCCGCCGCCGGCGTCACGCGATTCGAGGGGTTCGCCCGCGAACTCGGGCTCTCCCGTCGTGCCCTCGCAGAGCGGTTGAGTCAGCTCGTCGAGCACGACGTGCTGGTGAAGGTGCCGTACTCCGAGCACCCGCCCCGTCACGACTACCGGCTCACAGCGGCCGGAGAGGGCCTGCTGCCGGTGCTGCTCGCGCTTCAGGAATGGGGCACGCGGTTCGTCCAGGGCGACGGCGAGGTCAGTGGCGCCCTCGGCGGCGGTGACCTCGCCCGCGCCCGTGCGCTGGAGGGCGGCCGGGTGCCCGACATCTCTCTCTCGGCGCACGACGGTTCCACGGTGCAGCTCGTCGACCCCGATCGGTGGACCGTGCTCTTCTTCTTCCCCGGCGCGTACGCACCAGGCACACACGGATACCCGCCGCGCTGGGGAGAAGTGCCCGGCACGGCCGGATGCACCCTCGAGTGCGTCACCTACGGTCGCCGCCATGCCGCCCTAGATGCGGCCGGGGCCCGTGTGCTCGGAGTGAGCACTCAGCACCTCGAGCAGCAGGCGGCCTTCGCCGCCCATGCCGAGCTGCCCTACCTGCTCGCCTCGGACCAGGACGGGCTCGCGGCATCCGCTCTGCGGCTGCCCGTGTTCCGCGCAGGCGGCGCCGACCGGCTCAAGCGCGTCACGCTGTTGGTGGACCCTCTGGGCGTGGTGCGGCACGTGCAGGCTCCTGTGACCGATCCGGCGCAGTCCGTCGACGACATGCTCGAGGTCGTGCGGTGCCTGGCGGCCGGCGCCTGAGAGCACGGGCCGGCCATACGGCTCGGCGCGGACGACGGAGGTCTCGCGGGCACGAACCGTCGTGGGCTCAGTAGCTGGCGCGGTGCGAGTCGTCGGACGCCGGGACGAAGCGTGCGGCGAGAGCCTCGGTCGCCCGTGCGAGCAGCGCGACGTCCGCCCCGACCGCGACGAAGTCCGCCCCCGCAGCGATGTACGCGTCGGCGGCGACCGGATCGAAGGCGTTCACGCCGACCGGTTTGCCGGCGCCCTTGACCGCGCGGAACACGCTCTCGACGGCTGCGACGACCTCGGGGTGGGTCTGCTGGCCCAGCAGCCCCATCGACGCCGACAGGTCTGACGGGCCGACGAACACGGCGTCGACGCCGTCGACCGAGGCGATCTCGGCGGCGGCATCGACGCCCGCCGCGGTCTCGATCTGCACGGTCAGCGAGGTGTGCAGCGCCGACTCCTGCAGGTAGCGCTCGACCCGATTCCAGCGGGCGCTGCGGGCGAGGGCGCTGCCGACACCGCGCACGCCTTCCGGCGGATAGCGGGTGGCGGCGACCGCCGCGCGGGCCTCGTCGGCCGAGGACACCATCGGCACGATGAGATTCTGCGCACCGAGATCGAGCACCTGCTTGATCGCGACGGCGTCGTTGGACGGCACCCGCACGAGCGGGGCCACCGGGTATGCGGCCGCGACCTGCAGCTGCAGCAGCGTGCTCTCCAGGGTGTTCGCCGAGTGCTCCATGTCGATGAGCAACCAGTCGACGCCGGATCCTGCCGCCACCTCGGTCACGAGCGGGCTGCCCGAGCAGGCCCACACCCCGATCAGCGAGCGGTCGGATGCCGCGATCTGCTCGCGGAAAGAGGAATCTAGACGAAGCGGCATGCGATCGTTCCCATCGGTCCGTAGTCGCACAGCACCTCGTCGCCGCGCGTCACCCACATCGGGCGCGTGAACGATCCTGCCAGGATGATCTCCCCTGCCTCGAGACGCGCGCCGTGCTGATGGAACTTGTTCGCGAGCCACGCGACGCCGGTGGCCGGATGATTGAGGACCCCGGCGGCGACTCCGGTCTCTTCGATCTCGCCGTTCTTGAAGAGCAGACCGGGCACCCAGCGCAGATCGATCTCGTCAGGACGCTTGTGCACGGTGCCCAGCACCATCGCGCCGTAGGCCGCGTTGTCGCTGATCGTGTCGACGATCGTGCGGCCCTCGAGCTCGATGTGCGAGTTCAGCACCTCGAGAGCGGGCACGGCGTAGTCGATCGCCGCGAGCGCGTCGTCGAGAGTGCAGTCGGGGCCCTCGAGCGGACGCTCGAGCACGAACGCCAGCTCGACTTCGATGCGCACGTTCGAGAAGTGGTCGACGGGGATCTCGGCGCCTGATTCGTACACGGTGTCGTCGAACATCACACCGTAGTCGGGCTCGGTGATCCCAGTGGCCTGCTGCATCGCCTTCGACGTCAGCCCGATCTTGCGTCCGACGAGCCGGCGTCCCGCGTCGATCTGAGAATCCCGCCATACACCCTGGATCGCGTACGAGTCCTCGACCGTGGCCTCGGGGTACCGGGCGGTGATGCGCGGGATCACACCGTGCGTGCGGTCGGCCTCGGCGAGCTCCGCCGCGATCTGCGCGATCGTGTCTGCTGACAGCATCCGTTCCTCCTTCGTCCTTTTTCGGTCGTTGAGCGAGGGAGCGGAGCGACCGAGACGAAACGCTTCATGGTTCGCGTGACCCGAGGTCGTGCCGGTCCTCACCGCGTTTCGTCTCGCTCCGCTCGCTCAACGACCAGTGGTCCTACAGCTGGTTGCCGAGCTTTCCCTCACGCTCGTCCGCGCGGGTGTAGCTGAACCCGTCGGCGCCGATCGTGACGGCCATCTCGGAGGAGTCGGTGCGCGCGACGACCGGCTGAGGGTTGCCGTCGAGGTCGAGCACGAGCGATGCATCCGTGTACCAGCTCGGGACGACCGGGTTGCCCCACCAGTCGCGGCGCTGGTTGTCGTGCACGTCCCACGTGATGACCGGGTTGTCCGGGTCGCCCGTGTAGTAGTCCTGCGTGTAGACCTCGACGCGGTGACCGTCGGGGTCTCGCAGGTACAGGTAGAAGGCGTTGCTCACGCCGTGGCGACCGGGGCCCCGCTCGATGGCGTCGGAACGGCGGAGGGCCCCGAGCTTGTCGCAGATCGCGAGGATGTTGTGCTTCTCATGCGTGGCGAAGCACACGTGGTGCATGCGCGGCCCGTCGCCGCCCGTCATGGCGGTGTCGTGCACGGTGGGCTTGCGACGCATCCACGCGGCGTAGACGGTGCCCTCCTCGTCCTGGATGTCCTCCGTGACGCGGAATCCGAGGTCCTGCATGAACTTCACCGCGCGGGGGACGTCGGGGGTGACCTGGTTGAAATGGTCGAGGCGCACGAGCTCGCCGGGGATGTGCAGGTCGTAGCGCCACGACATCCGCTCGACGTGATCGGTCGCGTGGAAGAACTCGTAGGGGAAGCCGAGCGGGTCGACCACGCGCACGGAGTCGCCGATGCCCTTGACGAACCCGTCGGGGTTGCGGCGGACGTCGCAGCCGAGCTCCGTGTAGAACTCGACGGCGCGGTCGAGGTCCTCGGCCGAGCGGACCCGGTACGAGAACGCCGCGACGGCCGCGACAGGTCCCTTGCGCAGCACGAGGTTGTGGTGGATGAACTCCTCGGTGGATCGCAGGTAGATCGCCTCGTCGTCCTCCTCCGTCACGTAGAGACCGAGCACGTCGACGTAGAACACGCGAGACGCGGCGAGGTCGGTGACCACGAGCTCCATGTACGCGCAGCGCAGCACGTCCGGAGGCGTGCTCGTCGGGGTCGGCGTCGGGTTGTCGGGATGGATGGGCGCCTCCTGGCTCACGTAGAAGCCTGAGGAGGTCAGCGTCATGTCATCGCGGTTGGTCATGTCAGCGTCCTTGCGTGGATGTCGGATGCCGGTCGTTGAGCGAGGGAGCTTGCGACCGAGACGAAACGCAGTTTCCTGCAGGATCGACGCGTTTCGTCTCGCTTCGCTCGCTCAACGAACGGGGGAAGATGGATCAGTTCTTGCCGAACGTCGGGTTGTGGGCTCCGCCGAGCGTGATGTGCACGCTCTGCTGGTCGGTGTAGAAATCGATCGAGCGGTAGCCGCCCTCGTGGCCGAGACCCGATGCCTTCACACCGCCGAACGGGGTACGCAGGTCGCGCACGTTGTTCGAGTTCAGCCACACCATGCCGGCCTCGACCGACTGCGCGAAGTTGTGCGCACGGGTGAGATCGTTCGTCCAGATGTAGGCGGCGAGTCCGTACTTGGTGTTGTTCGCGAGCGCCAGAGCCTCCTCGTCGGAGTCGAACGGAGTGATCGCGACGACCGGTCCGAAGATCTCCTCCTGGAAGATGCGCGCGTCGGGGGAGACGTCGGCGAAGACCGTCGGGGCGACGAAGTTGCCCTCGTCGAAACCTTCAGGGCGCCCGCCGCCGGCGACGAGGCGACCCTCGCTCTTGCCGATCTCGACGTAGCTCATCACCTTGTCGTAGTGCTCGGGGTGCACGAGCGCTCCCACCTCGGTCGCCGGATCGTGGGGGTAGCCGACCTTGACGCGCTTCGCCTGTGCGGCGTATCGCTCGACGAACTCGTCGTAGATCGAGCGCTCGACGATGATGCGCGAACCGGCGGTGCAGCGTTCGCCGTTGAGCGAGAAGACGCCGAAGATCGTGGCGTCCACCGCGGCCTCGATGTCGGCGTCGGCGAAGACGACGGCGGGCGACTTGCCGCCGAGCTCCATCGAGAGGCCCTTGAGGAAGGGCGCGGCGTTGCCGAAGATGATCTGCCCGGTGCGGCTCTCACCGGTGAACGAGATCAGCGGAACGTCGGGATGCTTCACGAGCGCGTCGCCGGCGTCCTCGCCGAGTCCGTTCACGAGGTTGAAGACGCCCTTCGGGAGACCGGCCTCTTCGAAGATGCCAGCCCACAGGGATGCCGACAGCGGGGTGAACTCGGCGGGCTTCAGCACGACCGTGTTGCCGGTCGCGAGTGCGGGGCCGAGCTTCCACGATTCGAGCATGAACGGGGTGTTCCACGGCGTGATGAGGCCGGCGACCCCGATCGGTTTGCGGTTGACGTAGTTCATCTGCTTGCCGGGTACCTTGAAGGCGTCATCGGACTGGGCCACGATCAGGTCCGCGAAGAAGCGGAAGTTCTCGGCGGCGCGGCGGGCCTGGCCGAGCGCCTGGGTGATCGGAAGGCCGGAGTCGTAGGATTCGAGCTCGGCGAGGCGGGCGTCGCGCGACTCGACGATGTCGGCGATCCGGTGCAGCACGCGGCTGCGTTCGCGCGGCAGCATCCGCGGCCAGGGTCCCTCGTCGAACGCTCGCTTCGCTGCGGCGACGGCCGCCTCGATGTCGGCCTTCTTGCCGGCGGCCGCGGTCGTGTAGGTCTGATTCGTCACCGGGTCGAGCACGTCGAAGGTGTCGCCGTCGATCGAGTCGACGAAAGCGCCGTCGATGTAGTGCTGGATGTGGTCGGGCAGGTCTGCGGGGATGCGGGAATCGGTCATGAGCCTTCTCCAGGAGTGTGGGCGATGCGGGTGTGCAGCGCGTCGAGGAAAGCGTCCCTCGTGCGCCAGCGATGGTTGCGGGCGGCGAGCTCGATCTCGAGGGGGTCTGCGCCCTCGCGGATGAGCTCGAGGATGTGGGTGTGCTCGTCGACCGAATGCCGGGCGCGCCCCGGCACATAGGCGAAGGTCGAGTCGCGGATGCCGGAGAGCCGCGCCCAACCGCGGTGGACGAGGTCGAGCAGGTGCGGGTTCGGGCATGGCTCGAACAGCACGGTGTGGAACTGGCGGTTCAGCTCGGTGAAGGCATGGGCGTCGAGATGATCGAGCATCCGCGTCATCCGTTCGTTCACCTCCGCTGCCTGAGCGAGCGCCGTCGCGTTGAGGAAAGGAGCGGACAGCGCGGTCGCCGCGCCCTCGACGAGTCCGAGCGTCTGCATCGTGTGGGCGTATTCGCTCTCATCGACCAGGGTCACGCGCGCGCCGACGTTGCGTTCGAAGGTGACCAGGCCCTCGGCCTCGAGACGCCGGATCGCCTCGCGGACCGGTACGACGCTCATGTTCAGTTCGTCGGCGATCGAGCCGAGGACGAGGCGGTAGCCGGGCCCGAAGGCGTGCGCCGAGATGCGTGAGCGGATCCAGGCGTAGGCCTGCTCCGACTTGCTGGCGTTCGCGACGGCCGTCACTTCTGGGTCCCTGAGCTCGTCGAAGGGCCCGTCGCCGCGTCGTACTTCGCTCGCCACTCGGCGTTCATCGGGAACAGGCCGTCGACCGGATGGCCCGCGGCCACCTGCTCGGCGATCCAGGCATCCTCGATCTCCTGTGCGAGGGCGTCTTCGACCACC
The DNA here is from genome assembly GCF_030816295.1 of Microbacterium natoriense. Taxonomy (NCBI): domain Bacteria; kingdom Bacillati; phylum Actinomycetota; class Actinomycetes; order Micrococcales; family Microbacteriaceae; genus Microbacterium; species Microbacterium natoriense. The sequence continues at coordinate 1,824,292 of NZ_JAUSXV010000001.1, forward strand.
GCCTCGGCGAGGGCGGGAGGGATGACGATCACACCGTCGCCGTCGCCCACGATGATGTCGCCGGGCTGCACGGTGGCGCCGCCGCACGAGATCGTGACGTCGACGTCCCAGGGCACGTGTCTGCGCCCGAGCACCGAGGGATGGGCGCCCTGCGAGAACACCGGCAGGCCGATCTCCGCGACGGCGTCGAAGTCGCGGACGCCGCCGTCGGTGACGACTCCGGCAGCGCCCCGAGCCTTCGCGCGCAGGGCGAGGATGTCGCCGAGGGTGCCGGTGCTGTCGTCGCCGCGAGCCTCGATCACGATGATCTCGCCCTCGTTCACCGCATCGAAGGCGCGCTTCTGCGCGTTGTAACCGCCGCCGTGACGTGCGAACAGGTCTTCGCGGAAAGGCACGAAGCGCAGCGTCTTGGCTGTGCCGACGATCTTCGTGCCCGGGATGTTCGCCGAGACGCCGTCGATGAAGCAGGAGTGGTGACCGCGCTTGCGCAGCTGGGCGGAGAGCCCGGCGGTGGGCGCCTCGAGCAGCTTGGCGCGCAGCTCGGGGGAGAGCGCGGGCTCATCATCGACCGGCGGGAGCCCCGCGGCCTCGCGTGAGCCCCACGCCTCGGTGCGCTGCAGGTCGTCGACGGCCGGGAGCGAACCGATCCGGTCGTCGAAGGGCACCTCGCCCTGTGTCACCGTCGTGACGAGCGCTCCCGAGGACGGGGTGCCCGGCGCCGTGGGAGCGTCTACCTCGATCTCGACCACGTCGCCGGGCACGATCACCGATGAGCCGGCGGGGGTGCCGGTGAGGATCACGTCGCCGGGTTCGAGCGTGAAGTGCTGAGAGAGGTCTGCGACGAGCTGCGCGAGCGGGAAGATGAGGCCCGCGGTCATGTCGTCCTGGCGGAGCTCTCCGTTGACCCAGGCTCGCACTCGCAGAGCCGCCGGATCGACCGTGCTCGCGTCGATGTACTCGGGACCGAGCGGCGTGTAGCCGTCTCCGCCCTTGGAGCGGACGTTCGACCCCTTGTCGTTCGCGCGAAGGTCGTAGAGGCCGAGGTCGTTCGACGCGGTGACCCAGCCGACATGCGACCAGGCGTCGTCCAGGGCGACACGACGGGCGGTGGTGCCGATCACGAGGGCGATCTCGCCCTCGAAGGCCAGCAGTTCGGTGCCCGCAGGGCGTTCGACGACGCCGCCGGAGGTGCCGAGCGAACTCGTCGGCTTGAAGAAGTACGAGGGGAATGCGGGGCGCCGGCCGCGCTGGTCGGCGCGGGAGGCGTAGCTCAGATGGATCGCAATGATCTTGCCGGGGCGGGGGATGGATGCCGTCACGGATGCGCCTCCTCGCGCTCGTCGTCGATGCCTTGTGCGTCGTATTCGAAATCATATATCATCGCTTCATCCCTCGGCAAGCACCTCGTTTCCCCTTCGGAAGTGCGCCGTGACAACGCAGTCACCAGCAAAGGAGACACCCATGACAGGGCAGTCATACGGCGGGTTCACCCCCACCGGCACCATCGCGACAGCGGCCGATCGCCGCCGCGTCGTCTTCGCTACCGTCGTCGGCACCACGGTCGAGTGGTACGACTTCTTCATCTACGCCACGGCCGTCGGCCTGGTCTTCGGACAGCTGTTCTTCGAACCGCTCGGCGCGAACAGCGGGCTGATCGCCTTCGCGACGGTCGGCGTGAGCTTCCTGTTCCGTCCGCTCGGCGCGTTCCTCGCCGGTCATTTCGGCGACAAGCTCGGGCGCAAGACCGTGCTCATGTGGACCCTGATCCTGATGGGAGCGGCGACCGCCCTGATCGGCGTCCTTCCGACGTATCAGGCGATCGGCATCACGGCCCCTGTTCTGCTGGTGCTGCTGCGCATACTGCAGGGCATCTCCGCAGGAGGGGAGTGGGGCGGAGCCGTGCTGATGGCGGTCGAGCACGCGCCCAAGACCCGGCGAGGAGTGTTCGGCGCATCGCCGCAGATCGGTGTGCCGCTCGGCCTGCTGCTGGCGTCGGGCGTGATGGCGCTGATGACGATCGTCGCCCCGGGCGACCAGTTCATGGCCTGGGGGTGGCGCGTACCGTTCCTGCTCAGCGTCGTGCTGATCCTGGTCGGCTACTACGTGCGCCGCAAGGTCGAGGAGAGCCCGGTGTTCCAGGAGCTGGCGGAGCGCAAGGAGAAGGCGAGGATGCCGATCGTGCAGCTCTTCGCCAAGCACTCGCTTCTCGTGATCATCGCCGCGCTGGTGTTCGCAGGCAACAACGCCGTGGGCTACATGACCACGGGCGGATACATCCAGGGGTACGCGACGAACCCGGAGGGGCCGATCGGTCTCGAGCGGGGACCCGTGCTCTGGGCGGTCGCCGGATCGGCCGTGACGTGGCTGATCTCGACGCTCTTCGCAGGGTGGATCTCCGATCGGATCGGACGCCGCACGACCTACATCATCGGCTGGGTCCTTCAGCTGATCGGCGTGTTCGCGCTCTTCCCGCTCGTGAACACGGGCCAGATCGGTGCGCTGTTCGCGGGACTCGCCATCCTGACGATCGGCCTCGGCTTCACGTACGGCCCGCAGGCGGCGCTGTACTCGGAGCTGTTCCCGGCGAGCATCCGCTTCTCGGGCGTCTCGATCTCCTACGCGATCGGTGCGATCGCCGGCGGCGCGTTCGCGCCCACGATCGCGACGGCGATCGTGCAGGCGACCGGCTCGACGCAGGCGGTCACGTGGTACCTGGCCGGCATGACGCTCATCGGACTCGTGGCGACGCTGCTCCTGCGCGATCGCTCGGGAATTCCGCTGGGGCCCGACCACGAGGCCGAGCAGTCGGTGAGCCCGATCTACGGAGTCGCGAAGGCCTGATTCGATCGCGGTCGGCCCGGACGCGCACGGCGTGCGTGTCCGGGCCGGCGCTTTCGCGGAACGTGCGTTTCGTCGGGTCGATTCCCGTTCGTCGGGCCGATTCGCCGCGACGCGCCGGGAGGCCGGCTGCTGCTCCCGACGAGATGACGCGGGCAGCTGCTCTCGACCGGCTGCACGCCCGGGATCAGGCGCTGCGCTGCGCTGCGAGGGCCGCGACGCCCGCGAGGACGCGCTGCACTCCGAAGTCGAGGGCCTCGTCGCGGCCGCTGCCGCCGTCTTCCGCAGCCTCGGCGAAGGCCGCGGCCGTCTGCGGAAAGCGGTCGGCGTGCGCCGCGAGCAGTGGGGTCAGGCGGGTGGATAGATCCGTCTCCGGCGTGGCGGAGCCCGCCTGCTGTCGAACCAGCGACAGTGCGTGTCCCGAGAGCAGCGCGAGAAGGTCGAGGCGCTCGCCGCCGGTGAGCGGCAGGCCGACCGTCGCTTCGAGACCGGCCTCGTACCAGGTCAGTTCCTGCGGACCCGGCACATGCGGGCGCTGCGCGAGTTCGACCGACCACGGGCGTTCGAGCGCGCGGGCGAAGAGAGCACGGGTCCAGGCGGTCAACGACTGCTCCCAGCCCTCTGGCACGCGTGACGGAGGTGCGCCGAGCGCCCGATCGAGCATCGCCGCGTCGAGATCGGCGCGGGCCGGAAGGTAGCGGTACAGCGCCATCTTCGTCGTGCCCAGGTCTGCGGCCACGCGCTGCATGGTGACCGCGTCGAGCCCTTCGGCATTCGCGAGCGCGACGGCTGCGTCGGTGATGCTCTCACGCGTGTGCCGTGGTTTGGGCCCGCGTCGAGCGGGTGCGGGTGTGTTCCAGAGCACGCCGGCGTCGGATGCCGGTGCCTGGTTCGTTTCGGGGACGGTCACGTGTGAACTCCTCCATTAATTGCGTCCATGGTACGCGATTATGTATTGTGTCCGTAGGACGCAGTTAATTCGTGAAGGAGTCCAACATGACCGCCCCCAGGATCCTCATATCCGGCGCGAGCATCGCCGGTCCCGCGCTCGCGCGCTGGCTCGGCCGCAACGGCTTCGACGTCACCGTCGTGGAGAAGTCGTCGGCTGTGCGGCCCGGCGGGCAGGCGGTCGATTTCAAAGGGCGCACGCACCTCGAACTTCTGACACGTATGGGGATCCTCGACGACGTCCGGGCTCAGCAGACCGCGAAGACCGACTGGCGACTGGTCGACGCGGATGATCGCGTGCGCGCCGTCGTGCCTGGTGAGTTCATCGGCGGAGACATCGAGATTCTCCGGGGCGATCTCGCAGGCATCCTTCATCGCTCGACCGGGGGCGACGCCGAGTATGTGTTCGGCGATGAGATCGTCTCGATGACCGAGCAGTCCGACGGCGTGGAGGTGGCGTTCGCGAGCCGGGCCGCCCAGCGGTTCGATCTGGTTCTCGGTGCGGACGGCGTGCACTCCGCCGTGCGCCGCCTCGCCTTCGGGCCAGAGGAGGAGTTCGTCGACGCGCGCGGCCACTATTACGCGGTGGCGAGCGGTCGGGTGCCGTTGGGCGGGCTGGAGACCGTCCTCCCGAACGGCCGCGCCGTGGCATACGGATTCACCACGCCGAATCGGCTCCTGCTTCTCGGGGGCCAGAAGGCGCCAGCCCTCTTCGTGTTCCGGGCACCGCGCGCCGACTACGATCGCCGTGACCTCGAGTCGCAGCGCGCATTCCTCGAGGCGGCCTTCGAGGGACAGGGCTGGCGCACCGCCGCAGCCCTCGAGGCGGCGCGCACCGCACCGGACTTCTACCTCGACGCACTGACCCGCACGCGGATGTCGGCGTTCACGCGGGGTCGAGCGGCACTCGTCGGCGACGCCGGATACGCGAACACCCTCGGCGGTTTCGGCACCGGTCTCGCCTTGCTCGGCGCCTATGTGCTCGCCGGCGAACTCGTCGCGGCGCGCGGCGATCACGAAGCGGCGTTCAGCGCCTACGACCGCCGGATGCGCAAGCCCACGAGGATCGCACGGACGGGCAACGCGGGGTCGTTCCTCGCGCCGCCGTCGGTGTCGCGCATCCGGATGAGGGACTGGACCTTCAGGAACCCGCTGATGCTCCGGACGATGATGTGGATGACCGATGCGTTCGCGACAGATGACAGCATCCCCGACTACCGCCTGGTCTGATCAGCCTTCGAGCGCTTCGCGGATCGTGATCGCCGAGCGCTGCAGGCGGGCGGCGATCTCGGCGTCGTCGATGCTCGTGGCGACGTGCACGACGGCGATCGCGGCGGGCCGCTGGCCACGAAGGGCTAGTGGTACCGCGACCGACTGCACGGTCGGGATGACCTCGTCGTGACTCGTGGCGTAGCCCCGGGCTCGGGCGGCTTCGACCTCGGCGTGCAGGCTGGTTGCGGCATCCGACGGCCATTCCGCGACCCTCAACTGCATCAGGATCGCCTTCCCCGGGGCGCCCACCGTGATCGGATGCCGGGCTCCGGGCCGCTGGGCGACGCTCGCGACCGCGTGGCGCGGCTCGATGCTCGCGAGGGTGATGCAGTCGTCGCCGTCGAGAACGGCGAGGAAGCAGGTCATCCCGAGTTCGTTCGCGATCGCCGTGATCTCGGGGAGGGCCTCTGCCTGGAGATCGTGCGCGACTCCGGCGGCGAGGGCGGCCATGCGGGCGCCGAGCAGAACGGCGCCGGTGGTGTCCCGGCTGACGAGTCGATGATCCTCCAGCGTGCGCAGCAGCCGGTACGCGATCGAACGGTGCACGCCCAGACGGCCCGCGATCTCGTCGATCGTGAGCGAGGTGCGTGCATCCGCGAGCTCTTCGAGGATGCGGATGCCGCGGCTGAGCGTCTGCGAGGCGGGGTTCTTGGCTTCAGGCATGCGGGCTTCCTTGCGCTCGGCGGCGACGCTCTCTAAGCTGTGTTCAATAGTAGAACAGCCTGTTCGAATATAGAACAGAACGTTCGGCAGTGCAAGACCTCGACAGTGACGTCCGGAAGGAATCGACGACGATGCAGTTCCACCACCACGGTTATGTCTCGGGTGATCCCCGTGTGCTTCCTGCCGGCGTCTCCGATCGCCCCGTCGATCTTTCCGATGAGGTCGACGTCCTCATCGTCGGATCCGGCCCGGCGGGCATGCTGCTCGCGGCCCAGATGTCGCAGTTCCCTGGCGTGACCACGCGCATCATCGAGAAGCGCGAGGGCCGACTCGTGCTGGGTCAGGCCGACGGCATCCAGCCTCGCAGCGTGGAGACCTTCCAGGCCTTCGGCTTCGCGGAGCGGATCATGGCCGAGGCCTACAACATCGGCTGGATGAACTTCTGGGGACCGAACCCCGAGAGGCCCGACGAGATCATCCGCACTGCGCGCACAGCCGACTACGCGTACGACATCTGCGAGTTTCCCCACCTCATCGTGAACCAGGCGCGCGTGCTCGACTACTTCGCCGAGGCGGCCGCCGACGGTCCAGGCCGCATCGTGCCCGACTACGGGGTGGAATTCCTCGGTCTCACGGTCCACGAAGAAGGGGAGTACCCGGTCGAGGTGGCCGTTCGTCAGAACGGGGCCGAGCGCATCGTCCACGCCAGGTACGTCGTGGGCTGCGACGGCGCACGCAGCGGCGTACGTCAGGCCATCGGCCGCACCCACGTCGGCGGCAGCGCCGCGCACGCGTGGGGTGTCATGGACGTGCTCGTGAACACCGACTTCCCGGACTGGCGCACGAAGTGCGCCATCAACTCGGAAGCGGGCAACATCCTGCACATCCCGCGCGAGGGCGGATACCTCAGCCGGATGTACATCGACCTCGGCGAGGTCGCGCAGGATGACGATCATCGGGTCAGGCAGACTCCCGTCGAGGAGATCATCCGCAAGGCGAACGCGATCCTGCATCCGTACTCGATCGACGTGAAGCAGGTCGCCTGGCACAGCGTGTACGAGGTCGGGCACCGCGTCACCGACGGCTTCGACGACGCGACGGGCACGGATCGGAACCCGCGCGTGTTCCTCACCGGCGACGCCTGCCACACGCACAGCGCCAAAGCAGGACAGGGCATGAACGTCTCGATGCAGGACGGCTTCAACCTCGGCTGGAAGCTGGGTTCGGTGCTGACGGGCCGGGCCGCCGCGTCGCTGCTGGCGACCTACGGAGCCGAGCGCCGCCCTGTCGCGCAGCAGCTCATCGACTTCGACCGCGAGTGGTCGAGCCTGATGGCGCGCAAGCCCGAGGAGATCTCGGACCCCAACGAACTCGCCACCTTCTATCTCGGAACCGCGGAGTTCCCGTCCGGGTTCATGACGCAGTACACCTCGTCGATGATCACCGGCACCGATGCGCACCAGGATCTCGCCGCGGGCTTCCCGCTGGGCAAGCGGTTCAAGTCGGCCGAGGTCGTGCGGGTCGGTGACGGCAACGTCATCCACCTGGGCCATCACGCCAGGGCCGACGGCCGCTGGCGCGTGTACGCATTCGGCGACCGTGACGGTTCGTCGCTGGAAGCCTGGGCGGATGCCGCGGCTGCGGTGTTCGATCGGTTCACGCCGGCCGATGGCGACGTCGACGCGGTGTTCGACGTCAAGGCCGTGTATCAGCGGCCGTTCGAGGAGCTCGAGGTCACGTCGGCCCCTGCGCTGTTCCAGCCGAAGACCGGGCCGCTGCGGCTCACCGACTGGGAGAAGGTGTACGCGGCCGGCCCGTCGAAATGGACCGAGACCGACATCTTCGAGGCTCGAGACCTGTCTCGCGACGGTGTGGTCGTCGTCGTGCGGCCAGACCAGTACGTCGCGGCGATCCTGCCGCTGGAGGACGTCGACGGACTGGCCGAGTTCCTCGGTGGTGCTTTCCTTCCCGCATCCTGACGGGCCTAGGCGACGGTCATGACAGATGTCATGGCGAAGACGTGACAGCATCCCGAGGCGGACCGAAGCCCACCTCGGGATGCTGGAGTCATGAAGACATCAGGTGCAGCATCCGCCGTGATCGAACTGATCGACGTGCGGCGCCATTTCGGTTCCGGAGACCGGCGGGTCCAGGCGGTCGACGGAGTGACGCTCCGCGTCGAGCGCGGCGAGGTCGTCGCCCTGCTCGGACCGAACGGCGCGGGGAAGACGACCACCCTCGACATGCTGCTCGGCCTCACCGCACCGAGCTCCGGCTCGGTCGCAGTGCTCGGAGGCCACCCCGATGCGGCCGCGAAGTCGGGATCCATCGCGGCGGTGCTCCAGACGGGCGGCCTGCTGGGTGACCTCACCGTGCGCGAGACCGTCGAACTCATCGCCTCCCTGCACGGACGGGCGGCCCTCAGCAGGGTTCCCGACGTCATGAGCCGCGCCGATCTCACGCACCTCGCCGCACGAAAGGTGTCGAAGTGCTCGGGCGGGGAGCAGCAGCGCGTCAAGTTCGCGCTCGCGATGGTGCCAGATCCCGACATCCTGGTCCTCGACGAGCCCACCGCCGGCATGGACGTCACCGCGCGTCGCCACTTCTGGGACGTGATGCGGGCCGACGCGGATGCCGGTCGCACGATCGTGTTCGCCACCCACTACCTCGAAGAGGCCGAGCAGTTCGCGCGGCGCACCGTGGTGATGCACCGCGGCACGATCGTCGCCGACGCAGCCACCGCGCGGCTTCGAGCGAATCTGGGCGAGCGCACGGTCGCGGCGACGCTGCCGTCTGGAGACCGCGACTCGATCGTCGCGCGCGTGGCGGCGATCACGGGGGTCATCGGCATCCGTCTCGACGCTGATCGGCTCAGTCTGCGGGCCGCCGACTCCGACACCGCGGCGCGCGCCCTTCTCGAGGCCGGCGCGCACGACCTCGAGATCGCCGCGCCCACTCTCGAAACCGCTTTCACCGCTCTCACGGAGGACTGACCGATGCTTCTCTCACCCACCATGCTGCGCATCGAGGCCGTGCGCCAGCTGCGCAACCCCTACACGCTCGCCTTCACGCTCGCGATGCCGATCGCGATGTACCTGCTGTTCGGCGCCACGTCGAGCTACGGCACGCTGTCGGCAGGGAACGGCAACGTCGCGTTCTACGTGATGACCTCGATGGCCGCGTACGGATGCGCAGTGGCCATGAGCTCACTGACATCCCTCGCGGCGACCGAGGCAAAGCAGGGCTGGGGGCGCCAGCTCGCGATGTCTCCGCTCACGACGACGGGCTACGCGCTCACCAAGCTGCTCACCGCCGTCGCCTACGCGGCGTTCTCCGTGCTCGGTGTGTTCATCGCCGGCATGCTGACCGGAGCCGAGGTCGACGACGCCTGGCGCTGGCTCGCGACGGCGGGGATCATCCTCGGGCTCGGACTGATCTACGGCCTGTGGGGCCTCGGCGTCGGCTTGTACTTCAACGGCGACTCCGCCACAGCCCTCGCATCGATCTCGATGACGTTCTTCGCGTTCTTCGGCAACGTGTTCATGCCGCTCGACGGACTCATGCTCGACATCGCGCGCTTCGCTCCGCTGTATGGATTCGTGGCGCTGAGCAGATGGCCGCTCACGGAGGGGCATCTGACGACGGGTCAGACCGATCAGCCGTGGATGCTGGTGCTCAACGTCGTGGTGTGGGTCTCGCTGTTCTCCGTGCTCGTCATGGCGGGGGCGAAGCGGTCGCGTGCGCGTCAGTAGGTTGGACGCATGAGCTCTCATCGAGACGACGTCGCCAGGTTCGCCGCGGGCGGTGCGCCTCCGGCCGCCTGGGCGATGCCGGGCACACGAGCCGCATTCGTGAAGGATCCGTGGGCGCGGTTCGGGTGGCTGATGGCCGTGATCTGGCTGGTGTTCCTGGCGTACCCCGTCCTCGCTCTGATCGGCTCTGATGCGTCGACGGGGTGGGTCGTGGTCGGCTGGGTCGCCCTCGGAACCTTCGTCGTTCTGTACGTGGCCGGCTTCATGTACGGCATGCGGCACGGCCGGCTCGGGGGGCCGGTGGCACCCCGCCAGTGGGTCACCTTCGCGCTCCTGATCGTGTGCACGCTCGCATCCGTGCCGGCGGAGGGCGGATCGGCGCTGAGCTTCCTCCCCTTCATCATGTCCTTCGCGTCGTACGGGCTCACCCGCCTCTGGCACTGGATCACGGTGATCGCGTGCGTCACGGTGACCGCGCTGTGCGTGTTCCTGCTTCCCGGCGGCATGAACTATCTGTCGGTCCTCGCGATCGTCGCACTGCTGGGCACGGTGAACACGGTCTCGACCTGGCTGATCCTGCGTTCGTCCGAGGCCGACCGGCTCGGACTCGAACTGGCCACGAGCGAGGGGCGGGAGGCGGTCGCCCGCGACGTGCACGACCTGATCGGCCACTCGCTCACGGTCGTCGGGCTGAAGCGCAGCTCGCGCGGCGTCTGATGGACACCGATCCTGAGCGTGCGAAGGCCGAACTCGCCGATATCGAGGCGCTCACGGCGGAGGCCATCGCCGGTGTGCGGTCCACGGTCGCGGGCGCGCGGGCCACGACGCTCGTCGAGCAGCTCGCGTCGAGCCGCGACGCCCTGCAGGCGGGGGAGGTCGCGCTCACGATCGAAGGGACGCCAGGCGCGCTGTCTGCGGCGCAGGCGCTCACCGCGGCCTGGATCCTGCGCGAAGCCACGACGAACACGCTGCGGCACGCCAGCGCAAGCCGTGTCGAGGTGCAGATCGCGCCGGGACGATTCGCGATGATCGACGACGGCCCAGGGCCGGGGACGCGCGAAGGCAACGGAATCCGTGGCATGCGGGAACGGGCGTCGGCGTCGGGGGCGTCGTTCGTCGTCGCCCCCGGAGAGTCCGGCGGCACCCGGGTGGAGGTGACATGGTGAGCGGCAGCATCCGCCTCGTCATCGCCGACGACCAGGCCCTCGTGCGCGGAGCGCTCGGCGCACTGCTCGATCTCGAGGCCGATCTCGAGGTGGTCGGCCTCGCCGCCGACGGCGCGCAGGCGCTGCGCCTCGTGGATGAGCTCGCCCCCGATGTCTGCCTGATGGACATCCAGATGCCCGGCCTCGAGGGCGTGGAGGCGACGCGCGCTCTCCGTGCGACGAATCCGGGCACGCGGGTGCTGATCGTCACGACGTTCGCGCGGCCGGGCTATCTGCGCTCTGCGCTCGACGCGGGCGCCAGCGGGTTCATCGTCAAGGACAGCCCGGCCGAGAAGCTGGCGGATGCCGTGCGCCGCGTGCACGCGGGCATGCGCGTGCTCGACCCGGCGCTCGCCGAGGAGAGCCTGTTCGACGGGGCGAACCCGCTCAGCGAACGCGAACGGCAGGTGCTGAGGCTGGCGGCGGACGGCCGATCGGCGGCGGCGATCGCGGCCGACGTGTTCCTCTCCGCAGGCACCGTGCGAAACCATCTGTCGGCCGCGATCGGCAAGACCGGTGCAGGCAACAGGGCTCAGGCGGTACGGATCGCCCTCGACAAGGGGTGGATCTGAGCGGTTCGCACGCTCGCGGCGGATCCGATGCGATGTCGGTGACACGGCGTACCCTGTCACCCAGGCGGGAGGCTCCCGCGATGGAGGTGCGCGAGATATGACGTGGAAGATCGAACTCATCTTCGTCCCGGTGACCGATGTCGACCGGGCGAAGGATTTCTACACGAAGATCGGGTTCAACCCCGATCACGACCAGACGCCGCAGGAGGGTCTGCGGTTCGTGCAGATGACCCCTCCCGGCTCGGCGTGCTCGATCGCGTTCGGAACGGGGCTCGACATCCCGCTCGAGCCGGGGCAGCAGAAGACGATCCAGGTGGTGGTGCCGAACGCCGATGAGGCGAAGGCGCAGCTCGAGGCGGTCGGCGTGGCGACGAAGGGCGTCGAAGATCTCGGCTGGGGCCGGTTCGTGTGGTTCGACGACCCCGACGGCAACACCTGGACCCTGCAAGAGCTGCCCGATTACGCGGCGGCGAACCAGCAGTCCTGAAGCGGTCAGGGCGGGGCGCCCGTGTCAGACGATGCGCGTGGCCCCGCCCGACACCTCGATGCCGCCCGTTTTCGGAATGTCGACGACGAGTTCGCTCGGGCGTCCGACGTGCGCGCCCTGGCGGATGCGGATCGTCTGTCCTGCGAGGCCGCGCTCGCGCAGATAGGCGCCTGTCGAGGCCGCCGCCGAGCCTGTCGCAGGGTCTTCGGTGATGCGTCCGACCGGGAACAGGTTGCGGGCTTCGTACTCCGAGGGACTCGTCGCGTGCAGCACCGTCACCGTGCCCAGCCAGCCCTGTTCGCGCATCAATGCCGCCACTTCGGCGGGTGAGAATCGGAACTGGTGGAACAGCTCGCGATCGGCGAGGAAGACGATCGGATGCCAGTTGCCCGCGAACGCCTCCTGCACGGGAAAGCGCGAGTCGACGTCGGAGTGGGCGAGGCCCAGCAGTGCGAGCAGCCGGTCGCGCACCGCGGGGTCCAGATCGCGCACCTCGGGTTCGACGCTGGTGAACGACACAGTGAAGCCCCCGGCCGCATCGGCGGAGGATCGGAGGGCGACGGCGCCGGTGTTCGTGTCGAAGACCACGGCACCCGCGCCGTCGCGCTCGGCCAGAGCGATCGCCGTGGCGACCGTGGCATGACCACAGAACGGCACCTCTGCGGCGGGCGACCAGTACCTCACTCGAAAGCGCTGCTCGCCGTCGGCGTCGCTGCGGCCGACGACGAACGCCGTCTCCGAGTAGCCGACATCCGCTGCGATGCGCTGCATATCCGCGTCGTCGAGGCCTGAGGCCTCCAGCACCACTCCCGCCGGGTTACCGCCGTCCGGCGTCGCCGCGAACGCGCTGTAACGCAGGACTTGTGGAGCATCTGCCATGCCGAGGAGCCTAACCGATGCCGCCTCAGGAGTTCACGCGGATGATCTCCTGCTGGTACGGGGCGATGACATCGCCCGAGATGCGCAGGTCGAGCAGCAGGAACCGACGGGTCGCGGCATTCTCCTGCGCCCACTCACCGAGCCTGTCGAGATCGGCCAGAGTGCGCACGACGACGCCTTCGGCGCCCACGGCTGCACCGAACGCGGCGAAGTCGACCTCGGGGATGCGCATCGGGCCTTCGGCGAGGCCCTTCAAGCCGTACAGGTTGACCTCGGCGCCGTAGGCGGCATCGTTCCAGATCACCGCGATGCCGCGCCCCCCGGCCGCACGCACCGCGGACTCGAGGTCGGCGATCGCCATGAGGCCGCCGCCGTCGCCGCTGGTGAGGACGATGGTCGAGTCGCGCCGCGCGAGGGCGGCGCCGACGACGCTAGGCCAGCCCTGACCGATCGACTGGAATGCGGTGCCGACCATCATCATGCGGTCGGGCGCAGCGACCGGCCAGTACATGTTCGCCCACCCGATGAAGTGCCCGCCGTCCGAGACGACGACCCGATCCTCCGGCAGCAGCTCGGCGATCCTTCGAGCGGCGGAGCGCGGGTCGAGGCGCCCGTCGGCGGCGAGGTCGTCACCGGTCTCGTAGGCGCGCGACCCGGCGACGTCGACCGTCTCCCGCCACGGCGACAGATGGAGGTTTCGGGCCCCGCGCGCGTCGGCAGCCTCAGTGACCGAGACAGTGGTCCGGGCTTCTGCGCTCGTCGAAGGGCGGCCGAGCCGTTCGACGAGCGCTTCGGCCGCGACGCGCGCGTCGGCCCGCACGTATCCGCCCACGTGCGGATGCGTCGCCGTCGGCGCGGTGTCGATCTGGAACACGCGAGTGCCGGGCGCGAACAGCTCTCCGAAGCGCATCGTGAACTGGTTGAGCGAGGCGCCGAAGACGACGGCGACGTCAGCCTCGCGGATCAGCTCCATCGCGCCGTCGGCGCCGAAGCCGCCCGTCACGCCGAGGTCGTACCGGCTGTCGGGGAAGACTCCACGACCGAGCGCCGACGAGGCGGTCAGCGCGCCGGTGAGGGCCGCGAGTTCGCCCAGCGCCGAGCCGGCATCCGCGAGCCAGGCTCCGCGGCCGGCCAGGAGGAACGGGCGGGAGGCCCCGCGCAGCGCGGCGGCGATCTCGTCGAGCATCCCCTCGGCATACTCGCCGCGAGGAGCGAGCGGAGCGGGGATCCGCGGCGAAGGAGCCGAGGGCACGACGCCCGCCTCAAGGGCGGCGACGTCGTAGGGGATCGCCAGGACGACGGGAACCCGATAAGTGAGAGCGTGCTCGATCGCGATGACGGTCGTGGCGGCGGCGTCCGTTCGCCCGACCGTGTAGGTGCGGGCGCCGACGGCCGACGCCAGCGCGATCTGGTCGACGTCCCACGGGCGGGGGCCCGATGTCGGCTCGTCACCGACCACGAGCACGAGCGGCACGTGCGCCTGCACGGCCTCGGCGAGCGCGGTGATGGTGTTCGTGAAGCCCGCGCCGTAGGTCGACGTGCCGGCGGCGATGCGCCCGGAGGCGCGGAAGTGCGCGTCAGCGGCGACGACGGCGCCCTGTTCATGGCGGACGGCGGTGAAGACCGCATCCGTCTGCTTCTCGATCGCGTCGAGGAAGTAGGCGTTCCCGTTGCCCATCACGCCGAAGACGGCGTCGATGTGCTGGGCGAGCGTGAGGGCGACGTGTGCGGAGACGGTGGGCATGCAGAAGCCTTTCGAGACAGGGACGGAGACGGTGCGGATTCCGTATGTGTCTCGCCCGCGCGACCGTGCGAGGGGCTTCGTGCCTCTTTTTCAGGCACCGGCCTGTGTGAAGACCGGACCCCAGCATCTTACCGCGGCGGGGCTTGTCGCGGGGCTGTCGCGGGGTCGTAACACCCGCGAAACCGCGACAGGGAAGCATGCGGACATGGAGCCGCTGTTCAACGGATACACCTCACGTCGAGTCACGGGGCGATCCGGGGCGCAGCCCTGGGACGAGATGTTCCGCACGCCCACGCCGGACCAAGCGGACGTGCGCACCCCGTATCGCGACCTGTTCCCGGCGCTCGCCGGCATGGACGGCGCCGAGCTTCGGGCACGGACGGATGCTCTGGCCAGTTCGTATCTCGCCCAGGGCGTCACTTTCGACTTCGCCGGCGAGGAGCGGCCGTTCCCGCTCGACGTGGTGCCCCGGGTGATCGCCGCGGATGACTGGCGGTACGTCGAGTCGGGGGTGAAGCAGCGGGTCAGGGCACTGGAGGCGTTCCTCGCCGATGTCTACGGCCCGCAGCTCGCGGTCCTCGACGGGATCATCCCGGCATCCCTGATCAGCTCGTCCTCGCACTTCCACCGTCAGGCCGCCGGGATCGTGGGAGCGAACGGAGTGCGCATCCACGTCGCCGGGATCGACGTCATCCGCGACGAGCGCGGCGACTGGCGCGTGCTCGAGGACAACGTCCGGGTGCCGAGCGGCGTGAGCTACGTGCTCGCGAACCGCCGGGTCATGGCGCAGACGCTCCCCGAACTGTTCACGAGCCTGCGCGTGCGGCCCGTGGTCGACTATCCGGGCCGCCTGCTGCAGGCGCTGCGCGCCGCAGCCCCCGACGGCGTCGGCGACCCCAATGTCGTCGTGCTCACCCCGGGGGTGCACAACTCGGCGTACTACGAGCACACTCTGCTCGCCCGCATGATGGGGGTCGAGCTGGTCGAAGGGCGAGACCTGTTCTGCTCGGGAGGGCGGGTCTGGATGCACACGACCGCGGGCCCCACCAAGGTCGACGTGATCTACCGGCGCGTCGACGACGAATTCCTCGATCCGCAGCACTTCCGCCCCGACTCCGTCCTCGGCGCTCCGGGGCTCATGCTCGCGTCGCGCCTCGGGAACGTCACGATCGCGAACGCCGTGGGCAACGGCGTGGCCGACGACAAGCTCGTCTACACCTACGTGCCCGAACTCATCCGCTACTACCTGGGCGAGGAGCCGATCCTCCCGAACGTCGACACCTGGCGATTGGAGGAGCCGGCTGCGCTGGAGGAGGTGCTCGACCGGCTCGACGAGCTCGTGATCAAGCCCGTGGACGGCTCCGGCGGCAAGGGCCTCGTGGTCGGCCCGGACGCCTCTCGCGAGACGCTCGAGTCTCTGCGCCGTGCGCTGCTGGCCGACCCTCGCGGCTGGATCGCACAGCCGGTCGTGCAGCTGTCGACCATCCCCACGCTCGTCGAAGACGGATTCCGGCCGCGGCACGTCGACCTCCGCCCGTTCGCTGTCAACGACGGCCAGGACATCTGGGTGCTCCCCGGCGGGCTGACGAGGGTCGCGCTTCCGGAAGGTCAGCTCGTGGTGAACTCCAGCCAGGGCGGCGGCTCCAAGGACACCTGGGTACTCGACCCGTCGTTGTTCACAGGCCCGGCGAGCACGATCGCCGCGGAGGAGGCCGCGGCCGACGAGGTCTCGCTCGCCACAGGGGCGATCGCGGTCGTCGCGCCGCCTCGGGAGGACCCGCACCCGCCGTTCCTCTCGTCGCCGCAAGACGAGGATCTCGAGGCCCGTCACCAGCAGCAACAGCAACAGCAGCAGCAACACCAGCAGGGTGGTGCATCATGCTGAGCCGCATCGCTGAGGCGCTGTTCTGGATCGGTCGCTACGTCGAGCGGGCCGACGGCACAGCGCGCATCCTCGATGTGCACCTGCAGCTCCTGCTCGAAGATCCCTGGGTCGACGAAGACACCGCCTGCCGCGCGCTGCTGTCGGTGATGGGTACGACGGCGGAGTCGGACGCGGCGCTCGGACGCGATGACGTCGTGCGGCTGCTCGCGCTCGACCGTGAGCACTCCGCCTCGATCGCGCATTCGATCGCCGCCGCGCGCGAGAACGCCCGGCGCGCCAGGGAGATCATCTCGACCGATCTGTGGGAGACGCTCAACGAGTCGAACGCGCGGATGCCACGACGCATCCCCTTCGACAAGACGCACCCGTTCTTCCGATGGGTGCGCGACCGTTCGGCGCTCGCTTTCGGCGTCGTCGACTCCTCGATGAGCCGCGACGAGGCGTGGCAGTTCTTCGTGCTCGGGCGCTCGATCGAGCGGGTGGACATGACGGCACGTCTGCTCGCGACTCGTTCGCTGACCGACGCCGCCGGTCCCAGCTGGACGACTCTGCTGCGCAGCTGCGGCGCGTACGAGGCGCATCTGCGCAGCCACCGCGCCATGCCGTCTGCGGCATCCGCTGTGGAGTTCCTGCTTGTCGACCGGCTGTTCCCGCGGTCGGTGCTCTCCAGCATCCTCCAGGCCGAGGAATGCCTCCGCGGCATCGATCCCGCGAGCGCCTTCGGTGCGCCGGACCGCGCGCATCGCGTGCTGGGACGGATGCGCTCAGAGCTGGAGTACCGGCCGATCGGAGACATCGTGCACGGCCTGTCGGAGAGCATGGAAGAGGTGCAGGTGGGCATGTCGATGGCGAGCGATGCGATCAGAGAGCGGTACTTCCCGTCGATCGCGATGCCGGTGTGGATCGGAGAGGCGCTGTGAGCCGGCTGCGGGTCGTGCACCGAACGGGATTCCGGTACGAGCGGCCGGCGACGGCCTCGTACAACGAGGCGCGGATGCTGCCGCACTCCCGGGAGGGGCAGTTCGTGCTGCAGGCGGCACTCGAGATCTCACCGCCGGCGACCCAGCACTCCTATGCCGACTTCTGGGACACCAGGGTGTCGACGTTCGAGGTGCTCACACCTCACGAGCTGCTCTCGGTGACGGCGACGAGCATCGTGGACGTGCGCCCGGTGCCGCAGACCACGACCGCGATCGACTGGGACGAGCTCGCCGCGCGGATCCCGCTCTCGCTGTCACTGGCCGAATGCGTCACGCAGACACCCGCGACCGCTCCGGACGAGGAGATGCGCGAACTCGCACTGCGCATCGAGGCGGAGGGCGGCGACGTCGACGACACCGCCTTCGAGATCTGCCGCGTCGTCGGCGAGGCGATGGAGTACCGAAGCGGTGTGACGGGGGTGAACTCGACGGCCCGGGATGCCTGGCCCGCGCGATCCGGCGTCTGCCAGGACATCGCTCATGTCGCGCTCGGAGTGCTCCGGGCCGCAGGCATCCCGGCCCGCTACGTCTCGGGTTACCTGCATCCCGACCCGACGGCGGCGATCGGTCAGCCGGTCATCGGGGAGTCGCACGCGTGGGTCGAGTGGTACTCGGGGGAGTGGCGCGGATACGACCCGACGAACCTCGTCGAGATCGGTGAATCGCACGTGTACGTCGGACACGGCCGCGACTACGGAGACGTCGCGCCGCTGCGCGGCGTGTACGCCGGGCCCAGCGCGTCGGAGCTGTTCGTCGAGGTCGAGGTCACCCGCCTCGACTGATCGGCGGACCCGGGCGTTTCCGCACTCGTCGATGCAGGAGAATAGGACGATGACGGATGCATCGAACGAGCGCGAGACGCTCACGTGGGACGGCTTCGGAATGGCGACGAGAGATCTCGCGCGCAGCATCCTGAGCAGTGGCTTCGAGCCCGAGGTCGTCGTGGCGATCGCCCGGGGCGGTCTGCTGCCTGCCGGCGCGATCGCCTACGGACTCGGCGCCAAGAACTGCGGCGCGATCAATGTCGAGTTCTATACGGGCATCGGCACCGTGCTCGATGCGCCCGAGGTGCTGCCTCCTGAGCTCGACATGGCATACCTCGACGGTCGCCGGGTGCTGCTCGTCGACGATGTCGCCGACTCGGGCAAGACGCTCGCGCTGGCCGTGCAGCTGCTGAAGGACAAGGGCGCCAATGTGCGCTCGGTCACGATCTACACGAAGCCCACGACGATCATCCAGCCCGACTACGCCTGGAAGGACACGGACCTCTGGATCAACTTCCCGTGGTCGTTCCAGGGCACTGTGCGCGAAGAAGACCTGGGGCTGCCGCCGACTGCGTGACCACTGTCGCCGCATCCTGATGCGCGTGAAAAGTCGGACTTTCACCCCGACACGGCGCCTCTGCGCGCTCGCGTGCGGCGTGTCGGCAGCGAACTCCGACTTTTCGCACAGGCGCGACGGTGGGTCCGGGGCGAGTGTCAGCCGCGCAGCAGCGCGCGCAGCGACTGGATCGTGTCGGCATCGGCCGGTGTCTTGTCGGGCCGGTAGCCCTTGACACGGGCGAAGCGCAGGGCGATGCCGCCGGGGTAGCGCGGCGAGCGCTGCACGCCGTCGATCGCGATCTCGACGACCAGGGCAGGCCGCAGGAAGACAGCGGATGCGGTGCGCCGCTCCTCGTAGTCGGGGAACGTCTCGGTCTGCCAGCGCAGCAGCTCGTCGGTCAGGCCCTTGAACGTCTTGCCGACCATCACGAATCCGCCCGGCTCGACGAACTCTCCGTCGGCGTCGCGCGCGCCGAGGTGGAGGTTGGAGAGCCAGCCGCGGCGGCGGCCCGATCCCCACTCGGCGCCGAGCACGACCAGGTCGAACGTGAGCACGGGCTTGACCTTCACCCAGGACTTGCCCCGGCGGCCTGCAGCGTAGGGTGCGTCGACGCCCTTGACCACGACCCCCTCGTGTCCTGCGGCGAGGGCGTCGCGGGCGAGCCGCTCTGCGGCTGTCGCGTCGTCCGTCACGATGCCGGGCATGCGCCACTCTGAGGCGAACCGATCGAGTTCGGCGAGGCGCGTGGCCAGCGGCTCGTCGAGAAGATCGCGGCCGTCGACGTGCAGCACGTCGAAGAACCACGGACGCAGCACGAGCTCGCGCGATACATCGGCGCCGAACCGCGACATCGTCTCCTGGAACGGACGCGGGCCGCCGTCTTCATCGAGCGACAGCGTCTCGCCGTCGAGGATCACATCGTGCACCGGGAGCCCGCGCACGATCTCGACGATCTCCGGCACGCGATGGGTGACGTCGGCGAGGCTGCGCGTGAAGACGTGCACCTCGTCGCCGTGGCGGTGCACCTGGATGCGGGCGCCGTCGAGCTTGTACTCGACTGATGCAGGGCCCGTGATCTCGAGCGCAGCGCTCGCCGTGGCGGCGGTCGACGCCAGCATCGGCAGCACCGGACGGCCGACGACGAGCCCTACCGCCTCGAGCTCCTCCGCGCTTCCGGTGAGGGCGATCGCCGCCGTGACGCCGAGGTCGCCGGAGAGCATGGCGGCGCGGCGCACGGATGCGATCGGGCGGTCGGATGCGCGTGCGATCGCGTCGAGCAGCACTCCCGCGAGAGCGCCGGTGCGCAGCTCTCCGAGCATCGCCCGCATCACGAAGTCCCACTCGGCGGCGGTCGCCCTGCCCGCGAATCCGGTCAGGATCTCTGTGCGTGCGGCCGTCGAGCCCGTTCCGGATGCCGCGGCCAGCGCCTCGAAGAACTCGTCGACGTCGGCGACTGCGAGCGTGTCGTCGTCGGCCGGCGCGACCTCGAGAGCGCTGAGTCCGCGCCAGCCCACGCCGAGGCGGCCCTGGCGCGGAGCCGCGAGCAGGATGCCGACGAGCGGCAGGATCTCGTCGCCATCCGCTCTTTTCAGCAGCTGCGCGAGAGCGTCGATCTTCGCGAGTCGTGACGGTGTGGCCGCGACCTCGTCGGCCGTGGCGACCACCTCGGAGAGCCTCATGCACGCATTGTCCCACCGGCATCCGACATCGGTGCTCGTTTTTCTGTTCACGCTGCGTGCGCTCGGGGCCGCGCGCCCGTCCCCGCTTCGGTCGGCGGTCAGAATCGCTTCTGAGACGGGCCTTTCGATGCGTTTTCGACCACCCACCGAACGGCGGATGGGTTTTCGGGCGGCCCGGCCGTCAGCGCCCGCGGAACTCGGGCCGTCGCTTCTCCTGGAACGCGGCGAAGCCCTCGCGGTAGTCGGAGGTGTCGCACAGAGCGGCTTGCGCGGCGTTCTCGATCGCGACCGAGTCCCAGAGGGAGAGCCGCTCGTCGCGGATGCGTGAGATCAGCTGCTTACTCGCCAGGAAGGCGGCAGTGGCGCCGCGAGAGGCAGCGGACGCAGCATCCACCGTCGCCTGCACGACCTGGTCGTCGGGGAGCACCCGCGAGAACAGCCCCGCCTCCACCGCCTCCGTGCCGCTCATGAGCCGGCCGGTGTAGATGAGATCGAGGGTCTTGTGGGCGCCGAGCCGGTCGAGGAAGAACGCGTGCCCGCCCGAATCGAGTGTCGCGCCCAGTGCAGCGAAGGGCGATCCGATCTTGGCCGACTCCGCGACATAGACGACGTCTGTCGCGATCAGCAGCCCCAATCCGACACCGAGGCAGGCGCCGTGCGCGACCGCGAACGTCGGGGCGGGGAACCGCGACATCCTCTGCAGCAACGGGGTCACGAGCCCGCTGAGGAAGCCGATCACATCGTCATCCCGCGGATCCACTCCCGAGATGTCGCGGCCGGCGCAGAACGCGCGCCCTTCGCCGCGCAGCACGAGGGCGCGCACGCCCGATGCCTCCGCGTCGTCGTACGCGGCTGCGAGTTCGAGCAGAGCCTGCTCATCGAGCGCGTTGAGCTTCGCGGGGGCGTTCAGGACGACGGTGGCGACATCGTCCGCGATGGCGAGATCGATCAACGGTGCTCCTCAGACGTCGTAGTCGACCACGACGCGGTCGCTGGTGGGGTGGGACTGGCAGGTGAGCACGAAGCCGCGCGCGATCTCGTCGGGTTCGAGGGCGTAGTTCTCGGTCATCGTCACGCTGCCCTCGATCACCCGCGCACGACAGGTGCCGCAGACTCCGCCCGCGCACGCGAACGGGGCGTCGGGGCGCACCCGCAGCGCGGCGTTCAGAACCGACTCGTGGGCGCCGACGGGGCTCTGCACCGTGGATGAGACACCGTCGAGCGTGACCTCGATCCGGACGGTCTTCTCACCCTCCCGAGCCTGCACGGGGCGAGCGGTTCTGAGCGGTTCTTCGCCGGTCGTGAAGAGCTCGAAGCGGATGTGCTCGCGGGCGACGCCGAGGTCGGCGAGCACATCTCTGCATACATCGACGAGCGCCAGCGGCCCGCACAGGAACCACTCGTCGACGTCGTCCGGGGGGATCAGCGCGCCGAAGATCAGCCGCAGTCTGTCCTCGTCGAGCCGACCCGACAGCACCGGCGCCGCGCGCTGCTCGCGGGAGAGGACGTGGTGCAGGGTGAGGCGCGTGGGGTAGCGGTCCTTCAGGTCGGCGAGCTCTTCGAGGAACATCACGTCGAGCGTCGATCGGTTCGTGTAGAGCAGCGTGAACCGCGAGGTGTCGGACCGTCGCAGCACGGTCTGGGCCAGAGCCATCAGCGGAGTGATGCCGGATCCGGCGGCGACGCCGACGATGTGACGGTGGTCGAGCTCGTCGAGCACCGACGTGAACGTGCCCTGAGGGCTCATCACATCGATCTCGAAGCCCGGGTGCAGGCCCGTCTGCGCCCAGGTCGAGAACGCGCCGCCTTCGTCGCGCTTGACCGCGACGCTGAAGCTCGTGGCTTCGCCGTCTGCGCGATGCGCGGGTGGACTGCACAGCGAGTACGAGCGCCGTACCTCGACGCCCTCGAGATCGATGCGCAGCGCGACGTGCTGCCCGGGCAGATGGTCGTACTCGTCGGCGAGCTCGGGAGGCACCGTGAACGTCACCTCGATCGAGTCCTCCGTGAGCGGGCGCACCGCGGCGACCGTGAGCGTGTGGAAGCGAGCGCGGGAACGCGGCGCGCTCCTGGTCGGTTCGGGGAGCGGAGCGGATGCCGTGACCGAGGTGAACAGAGACATCTCAGTGCACCTTGAAATGGTCGAAGGGCTCGAGGCAGGCGCGGCACTCGAACAGAGCCTTGCAGGAGGTGGAGCCGAAGCGTGAGACCTCGCGGGTGTCGAGTGAGCCGCACCGAGGACACCGAACGCTGATCGCGAGACGGATGGGGCCGTTCGAAGAGCCGAGCGCTGCGCGCCCGGAAGGAGGCGCGATCCCGTACTCCTCGAGCTTGCGCTTGCCGGCATCCGACATCCAGTCCGTAGTCCACGCGGGGGAGAGCACCAACCGCACGTCGACATCGGCCCAACCCGCGGCGGTGAGCGCCAGCACGAGGTCGTCGCGGATGGTGTCCATCGCCGGACACCCGCTGTACGTCGGCGTGATCTCGACGCGGACGCGCTCCCCGCTCACCTCGAGGGCGCGCAGCACGCCGAGATCCTCGATCGTGAGCACGGGCACCTCAGGGTCGGCGACGGATGCGGCGATCCGCCAGGCATCCTCCTGTGTGAGTCCCTGAGCCCGGCGAAGGGTCACCATGTCGCCCCCGGATGCCGTCGGGCGAGCACCTGCATCTCCGCGAGGAGATGTCCGAAGGGCGTGGCGTGCGCGCCGCGCCGGCCGCCGGCCGATGAGGCCGCGACTGCGGGGATGTCGAGCTGCGCTTCGACGAACACGGTGTTCACGACGGCGTCGAACCCGGGTCGCAGTGTCGACGGCCGCGCCGCCGCATCGCCAAGACGCTCGATCAGTTCGTCGTCGCGGAACAGCTCGTCGACGTAAGGCCAGACGTCGGTCGTCGCCCGAATGATCCGGGCACGCGATTCCTCCGTACCTCCCGCGAGGCGCAGCATCCACTGCACCGCATGGTCGCGGTGGTAGTCGACCTCTTTGAGCGCCTTCTCCGCGACGGCGGAGAAGGTTCGATCGGTACTCATCCGCAGCGCGGAGTACAGCTCGAACATGTAGGTCGAGACGACGAACTGCCGCGCGATGGTCTGCGCGAAGCCCCCGTTGGGCTGCTCCACGATCCAGGCGCTGCGGAACTCCGGCTCGTCGCGGAAGTAGGCGAGATCATCCTCCGTGCGTCCGTCGAAGGCACCCGCGTAGCGCAGCAGCGAGCGGGCATGCCCCAGCAGATCGAGTGCGATGTTGGCCAGGGCGACGTCCTCTTCCAGCTCGGGCGCACGGGATATCCAGGCGCCGAGCTGCTGCGAGAGGATGAGCGCGTCATCGCCCAGCCGGAGGGCGTACTCGGCGACGTCGGCGGATGCCGGGATCTCGCCGGTTCCGGTCAGCTCGTCGCTGAGCTGCAGCTCGTCGACGGAGACGTCTCCGTGCACGTCACTGTTCACAGGTGCGGCACCCCCTCGGACGCGGTGTAGTACACCGCGTGACGGTAGTTCTTGCCCGCGGAGCTCTCGAAGTAGGCGCCCTTGGCGTCGGGATCGCTCGTGGTGATCGCGTCGGCGGGAGCGACCCAGATCGACACGCCTTCGCCGCGGCGCGTGTACAGATCGCGTGCGTTGCGGATCGCCATCTCGGCATCCGGCGCGTGCAGCGACCCCACGTGCACATGGCTGAGTCCACGGTTCGCGCGCACGAACACCTCCCACAGCGGCCACACTTCTTTCCGGGTCCCTGAGCCTGCCGAAGGGGCCGCACCCGGTGTCGCCATCACGCCACCGCCTTGGCAGCCTGCTTGTCGGCGTACGCGGCCGCGGCCTCGCGCACCCAGGCGCCGTCTTCATGCGCGGTGCGGCGCCGCTCGAGGCGCTCGGCGTTGCAGGGGCCGTTGCCGCGGAGCACCTCGAAGAACTCGTCCCAGTCGATCTCGCCCATGTCGTACCGTCCCGTCTCCTCGTTCCACCGCAGCTCGGGATCGGGAAGGGTCACGCCGAGGATCTCGGCCTGCGGCACGAGCATGCCGACGAAGCGCTGGCGCAGCTCATCGTTCGAGAATCGCTTGATCTTCCACTTCATCGACTGGGCGGAGTTCGGGGACTGGTCGTCGGGAGGGCCGAACATCGCGAGGCTCGGCCAGTACCAGCGGTTCACGGCATCCTGAGCCATCTGGCGCTGTTCGTCGGTGCCTTGCATGAGAGTGAGCAGGATCTCGAAACCCTGCCGCTGGTGGAACGACTCCTCCTTGCAGACGCGCACCATCGCCCGGCCGTAGGGGCCGTAGGAGGCGCGGCACAGCGGCACCTGGTTGCAGATCGCTGCGCCATCGACGAGCCAGCCGATTGCGCCCATGTCGGCCCATGTCGGGGTCGGATAGTGGAAGATCGAGGAGTACTTGGCACGACCGGTGATGAGCTGCTCCATCATCTCGTCGCGAGTGATGCCCAGAGTCTGCGCGGCGGAGTAGAGGTACAAGCCGTGACCGGCTTCGTCCTGCACCTTCGCCATCAGGATCGCTTTGCGCTTGAGGCTCGGAGCTCGGGTGATCCAGTTGCCCTCCGGCTGCATGCCGATGATCTCCGAGTGCGCGTGCTGGCTGATCTGGCGGATGAGCGTCTTGCGGTACGCGTCGGGCATCCAGTCACGCGGCTCGATCCGCTGCTCGTTCGCGACGAGTTCGTCGAACAGGCGCTCCTCTTCGCTGAGCTCGCCATCCACGAGAGACAGGTCTGCGGGGCTCGTCATCGTCGACTCCTCAACTCTCGATCTGTTTACTGACCGATCGTTAGGTAATTCTGACACGAGGGCCCGCGCCGTGCAAGGGGTGGGGTCAGTGCGAGCGCGAGATCAGCTCGAGGAGCGCTCGGCCGTAGGCCTCCGAAGGGTCGGGATGCTCGTACCGCAGCGTCTCGCCGGCGATCTCGACCACGACCTCGAACGCGTCGTCGAGACGGCTGAGGCGGCGGAACGTGCCCCGCAGGAGTTCGCGGAGCTGATCCTCTCGCGGCAGCCACACGGCGTCGGCCAGAGTCACCGCGTCGAGCGCCCACTCGGTGGTGCCGTTGAAGGCGAGGTCGGTGCCGCTGGGCGTCTGGCGCGCCTCGATCGTCATCTCGCTGACCGTGAACACGTCGGCCTCGGCTTCGAGTTCGACGTCGTCGGGGAGGTCGAGCTGGAAGCGGTCGCCCTCGGCGGGGTGCCAGGCCAGCCCGGCGTCGCGAAGGGCGACGGCGAGTTCACGGGTGATCATGCGTCCACGCTAGACGACGGGCGAGGGATCATCGCCCGGTCAGCGAAGCGCGAACGTCTCCAGGACCCATCGTGTCCATCGTTGCGCCAGCGCTGCGCGCGCGCGGGCGCTCAGGTGCGGCATGGCGGCCGACAGGGGTCCGCCCGCCGCGAGTGCGCTGTCGTATGGCAGGCGCATCTGAACGGGTACGTCGTGAGAGGAGGACCTGCGTCGTCCGAACGCAGAGGTGATCACGGGCAAGGTGCGCGGCTCCGCTCCGAGGCCGAAGCGGGCAGTGACGTCGGTGACCCGCTCATGGAGGGCGTTCACCCCGTGGGTCGATTGAGCGCCGACCAGGACGAGGTAGCCGTTCGTGAGGGCGGAGGCGGCTTTGCGCTCGTCGTAGCGTCCCCCGTCGATGAGCTGGTGTGCGCTTGCCGGGGCAGGCGGGAGCGCGAGCCCGAATCGTCGGTCGAACGCTGCCGAGTCTTCTGCGATGACGGTGGGCAGGCGGACGCCATGGCTGATGAGGAGGTGCAGGCTGAGCGCGGCGAGCGTGGTGGTGCCGGTGCCGCCGCTCGCACCGAGGAAGGTCACGGTCGTCATCGTGTCTGCTCGGTTCTCCCGGGCATGTGGGCGACCTGGACGACGTGCGGGGACTCGCCGCGGCGGACGTAGCGGCCACGTCCTGGGGGGAAGCGTTCGGCGTGCACGCGGGGAAGGATCTGTCCCTCGCTGCGGTCGCCAGACAGGAGCAGGAGGGCCCCGCCGGTGTCTCGGATCCCCTGAAGGAACGGGCTGTACATCGCTCTCACGGATCCGGCCACCGGGCGGGACAGGATGATGTGGAAACGGGTGTCCCGGGCGGTGGGCAGGTGCGCGGCGAGGGCCGTGAGGTGTTCGATGCCGCCGGCGCTCATGATGTCGTGGTCGTCGACGATCAGGACGACGCGGGGTGCGGCCGCGAGGGCGGCGGGGTCGAGGCTCGGGCGGCGGGAGAGCTCGGTGGCGATGGAGGATGCGAGCCCTGACGTTTGAGCGGTGGTGCGGGCGTGCGCCGCGAGATAGGCGTCGGGGATCGTCTCTCCGACATGCCCACGGGAGTCGACGACGGCGATGGCGAGTTCGTCCGGAGTGAACCGCTCGATGAGCCCAGCGACGATCATGCGGAGCGTGCTGGATTTGCCGCTGCGGGCGTCGCCGAACACGAGGAGGTGCTGGTCGGAGCGGGTGAACTCCCAGAACGCGGGTTCCATGGTGTCCTGCCGGAGGCCGAACGGGACGGAGTCCGGCTCGTCGACGGCCTCGGGGAGCTGGTCCGGGTCGAGGTCCTGCGGGAGCAGTCGGATGGGCGCCGCGGATGGGCCGGACCAGGAAGCGGCGACGCGGTGCCCCAGCGTCTCGACGGCGTCTCCGAGTTCGCCTTCGTCTGCGGCCTCCAGGACCGGAAGGGCGACCTGGCCGATGAGTCCGTTGTCGCTGAGGGCGCGGCCGGGAGCCGCAGCGCGGATGGTGCGTGCGAGGTTCCGGTCGACCTGGGAATCTCCGGCGTCGTTGAGGCGCATCTCGATCTTTCTGCCGAACAGGGATTGATGAGCGATGCGCAGTTCGCTCCAGCGGGACAGGGCGACGACGATGTGGACCCCGTAGTTCGCGGCACGGATCATGATCGCGGTGAACGCGGCATCCAAGTCATCGAACTCCTGACGCAGGGCGCCGTACCCGTTCACGAGGACGACGATCTCGGCAGACGCGAGCTGCGGGATCTGTCCTGATGCGTGCCGGGACCGCAGCTGCGAGACCGAATCGATCCCGGTGTCCTTGAAGATCTGTTCGCGGGTGGTGAGCATCGCTTCGAGTTCTTCGATCAGGCGTCGCATCCGAGCGGGGTCGGAGCGGGTCGCGACGCCGCCGACGTGCGGGAACGGCTCCAGACGGCGCAGACCGCCACCGGCGAGGTCCATCCCATAGATGGCGACGTCCTTGGGCGTGCGAGTCAAAGCGAGGGAGACGGCGATGGTGCGCAGGAGCGTGCCGCGTCCCGATTGCGGGCTGCCGATGATGGCGAGGTGTCCGCCGCCGCGGGTGAGATCGAGGATCCACGGGGACTGCGTCTGATGCGCGGGGTCGTCGATCAGCCCGATGGGCAGCTCGAGATCCGTCGCGGCATCCTGCTCGCCGAGGATCTGTCCGAGGGCGAGTCGTTCCGGGAGCGGCGGCAACCACGCCGAGGTGACTGTGCGGTCGTCGGCTCGCAGGCGTGTCACGGCCTCGTCGATGAACAGTTCACCCATTTCCGGTGCGGAGAGCGCGGGGGCCGGGACCGGACCGTCATCCGTGTCCTGGGAGATGCCGTTGTACAGCGGGAGACGGAAGACCCGATTCCGCTCGCCGTCGGTGGTGACGGGCGCGGACCGGGCGGGTACCGGTCCGGAGACGAATCCAGCACGGAACCGCTGGTACACCGATGTGTCGACTTTGAGGATGCCGTAGCCGGGGAGGGCTGGGAGGCGATACGCGTCGGTGGTGCCGAGGACGACGTGGGATTCGCTCTCGCTGAACGTACGCAGACCCAGCCGGTAAGACAGGTAGGTGTCGAGGCCGCGGAGCTTGCCGGCTTCGATGCGCTGGCTGGACAGTAGCAGGTGGATGCCGATGGAGCGTCCGATGCGTCCGATCTGCAGGAACAGGTCGATGAACTCCGGTTCGGCGGTCAGCAGCTCACCGAACTCGTCGATCACCATGAACAGATGCGGCATCGGATCGAGGTCGGGACGGGTCTTGCGCAGCTCGCGATAGTGGGTGATCGAGGGGGAGGAGTCGGCGTCTTTCAGCATCTGCTGGCGCCGGAGCACCTCGCCCTGCAGAGACGCACGTGCACGCGTGGTCAGCTGCGGGTCGGCGGCGAGGTTGTCGATGAGTCCTGCGACGTGGGGCAGCGACTGGAACGGGGAGAACGCTGCGCCGCCCTTGTAGTCGACGAGGAGGAGGCTGAGATCCTCGGGCGGGTGCACGAGAGCGAGGGACAGCAGAAGCGTGCGGAGCATCTCCGATTTGCCCGACCCGGTCGCGCCGACGCAGATCCCGTGCGGGCCCATGCCTTCCTGAGCGCTCTCCTTCAGGTCGAGGAACACGGGCCGCCCGTTGTCGTCGGTGCCGAACGGCACGCGCAGGAATGCGCTGGGGGAGCGGGGCGCCCACAGCGCGGTCGGGTCGATGTCGGCGACGTCGGTGATGCCGAGGAGACGGGTGATGTCCAGGGGATCCGTGGTGCCGCTGTCGGCGCGGGCGGCGACGTGGACGGTGCGGAACGCCGCCATCGACCGGGCGAGCGCGACCAGCGTGTCGCTGCGCGTGTCGTCGGGGATGAACGCCACCGGCACGGGGGCGGCAGAGGATGCGCGATGGGTGACGATCGCATCGTTCTCTGCGATCGTGATGCGCACGTCGACATCGTCGGGTTCGTGCAGCCGGTCGGCGAGGAGGTGGACGACGGTGACGTTCAGGTCCTGCAGCCGCAGGTGCGGGTCGGGGCTGCTCAGGCGGGACGCCGCCCGTCCGTGATCATCGATGACGACGATCAGGCGCGCCCGCTGGATCTCGCCGCTGCCACGACGCTGGACTCCGGTGGCCGAACCGGCGCGCGCGGTCAGCTCGCCCGCGAGGACGTCGCCGAGAAGGGCGAGGTCGGGGGCGATGCGACGCGCGGGCAGGGGGCCGTCGAACAACGCTGTGTCCTGGACGTGGGGAAGCAGGTCGAAACCGGCCCAGTCGCCGGCGTGCTCCGGCGAATAGGCGGCGGCGAGGGCGAGGTCGTCGGGGGTGTGGGCGGTGGCGAGCTGGGCGATGAGGGAACGGATAGCGGACATGCCGCGGTCGCGCTCGGCGACGACCGACACGACCCAGGCGTCGTCGAGGTCGGCGGTGATCGGCATCTCGGGAACAGCATCGAGGGTGCGGGCGACGATCTCGGCTTCCCGTTGCAGGATCGGATCAGCGGGCTCCAGGGGAGACTCCGGGGTCGCGATGCTGAGTGCGAACCAGGGGCGCGCGGCGAGCCCGATCCGGGCGGACAGGTGGTCGGCGTCGGTGCGTCTCCGTTCCCACCGACGAGCGGGATTCCGCATGATCTCGACCAGGCCGTCCGGGGCGGGGTGCACGGCGAGAGCGGCGGCACGGTCACGGTCTCCGCGTTCGCGCAGCTCGGTGCGGAGCCGCTCGAGATAGTCGAGGTACAACTCGCGGCGGGTGCGGCCCTTGCGGGCGGCGCGGCCCCGCGACGACAGCGCGAATCCCAGCCCGCCGACGACGGCGACGACGAAGATCACGGCGGCGAGCACGAGGAACAGCGGCTGGCCGTTGCGGAGCACGACCATCATGATCACCGATGACAGGGCGCCGATCAGAGGCAGCAGGAACTGTAGGGGCATCGCTCCGCCCTGATCTTCCAGGGACGGCGGTGCGGGGATGAGCTCCGCGTCCGGCGGCATCGGCGGGGCGGTGATGCGAGTGGGACGGTGGAACAGCGATTTCGTCACGCGGCGCTCCCGAGGTGTCGCGGGGCGGTGCACAGGCGGACGATCTCTGCTCCGAGAACAGACGCTGCGAGCGTGCTCGCACCGGACGGGTGGGCGTGCCGGTCGTGGGGGAGCGTGACCTGGGGGATGGGTGACGAGGCCAGCATCCGCTTTGCCGCCGCAGTGATCCGTCCGCGGAGTCCGGACGCGACGATCAGCGTCGGGGTTCCGGCGGCGATCAGGGCGGCGGCGACATCCACAGCCTGCTGCACCGCGAGGCGTTCTACTCCGGTCGTCAGACACAGCACATGGGAGTGTGCGGCGACCGCGGTCAGCTCAGGCGCGCCGAGCACACCCCAGTCGGTGATCGTGATCTCCCTCTCGCGGTACTCGGGTTCGCACCGTTCACGCCAAGCGTCGACGCCGCCGGGCCACACCGGGGCGGGGAGCGTCACCGGTCCAAGGACGGGGGCTGCGCTCGGAGTGGTGCGGCCCGTCGCATCGACGAAGAGGACGCCACGGTCACGACGGCCGGCGAGCATCGACGTCGCTGCGTGTGCGGCGGTCGTGCAGCCGGTGCCGCCATGCAGGGACGCGAATCCCACACGGCGGATCACCGGCAGCGGTGAACGTAGCGTGCGTTCCGCGTCGATGCTGCGCCGGTGATGCTCGCCATCCCACAGCTGCGCGATCATCTGCAGCCGAGTCACGAGAACGTCCCCAGCAGGTCGCCGAACACGCCCATGATGCCGAGCAGCAGCGGAATCATCGCGATCACAGTCAGCGCTTCGAGCACACCGAGCAGGCGACGCAGGCGAGCCTGCGCGGCGGCAGACGGGCTCAGCAGGGCGACGACCACGTGGACCGCGCAGACAACGACTCCGATGCCGGCGCGCGTCGTCGAGTCGGCGGTCCCGCTGAAGAGCGTGAGACCGAGCGGGACCAAAGCGGCGGCCAGCAGTGCGGCGCGGGCGATCGCTAGGGGGAACAACCGACTGCGGGTCAGGAGGAACAGGGCCAGCGCGGCGGCGAGGCCCGCCTGCCATCCGTCCCCCGCACCGAGCAGAGCGATGGAGACCGCTGCGGGGACGGCGAGGGCGAGCACCAGCGCCGTCTGGGCGGTGAACGCGACGTCGATGGCCTCGTCGATGTCTCCACCTCGCACCGGCGACCCGGACATGGCGGTGTCGTCGAGACGCCCGACGCCGGCGGCGGCGAGAGCGAGTGCGGGGACGAGGCCGAGACCGATCACCGCGACGATCCCGCACACGGCGGCGGCGACCATGACTGGCGCCCCGCCGGCGGCAGCGACGACGACCGCGGCGCCGAACGCGACGGCGACCGCCGCGCCGGGGACCACGCCGCGGCGTCGGGAACCCGCGCCCATGACGATCCCGACAGCCACCCACAAAAGCACCCCGCTGGCGGCGACCGAGACGAGCAACTCGCCTGCCGCAGCGGGCAGGACCGCGGGTGTGCCGAGCATGCTGAGGGGCACCGTCAGCCCCAGGCTGAGACCGAGCAGCGCGTTGCGTCCCGCGATCACGCCGCGACGTGCGAGAAGCGCGGAGCCTACGACCGCGCCGATGAACGTGACGAGCAGGCCGGTGAGGGTGCCCGGTGTCGCGGGGAGGAGTGGCCCGGTGATCGCGGCCGTGACCGCGACGACGGCCGAGAGGGCGAGGGAGGTGAGCGCGGGGGTCCACCGATCGGCCCGGCGGCTGGCGGCGTCGCTGACGGCCTCCGTGACATCGGCGACGTCCGGGGGCTGCGGGGCCTCGTCGTGGGTGACGAGTCGCAGGATCGAACCATGGTCGATTCCCTGGGCGGCGAGAGTCTCTCGAGAGCTTACGGGCTGCCCGAGCAGCGAGGTGAGGACGAGCGGTGAACCGTCGCCCACCGGCTCGTCCAGCAGATCGACGATCTCCGGGAGGAGTTCGTCGAGGGGGTGGTCATCGGGGAGGACGAGATCTGCTTTCTGGCGGGTGCCGATCACAGTGACGCGTGTGTACTCCATCATTTGTTCCCGTCTGACTCGGAATCCACGACGTCGAGTGTGTCCGGGTCGATGGTCACCCCGGTGGCGGGGTCGGTGCGCAGGCCGGTGTCCGGGTCGACGAACCACCCGGTGCGGGGATCGATGATCCGGCCTTGCGGGTCGGTCGCCCAGCCCGTGTCGGAATCGATCACGAATCCGGTGCGGGGGTCGATGAGCGTTCCCGTCGTCGTGTCGATCAGCAGGCCGCTGTCCTGATCTTCGGCCAATCCCTCACCGGGTTCCAACGGGCTCGCGGCGATCGCGGCACGGTAGGCGGCGACGGCTTTGTCTTCGCGTTGGGTCTGCAGGATGTTGAGGACGAAACCGGTGCCCAGGCATGCGGCGCACAGCACGGCGCCGAGCACGATCGACCCGGTGAGCCGACGGAGATTGGAGTTCACGGTGCGGCGGTTGCGCTGTTCGCCGTGCACGAACGCGGCCGTCAGCCGTTCGCGGTGCGTGCGGGTCGATTCGAGGAGCGTCTGGTCGTAGTCGATCATGCGGCCTCCCCGCTGCGCCGGCGTTGCTCGAACACGATACGGCGTGTTCCGAGAACGAGAGCTGTGCCCCACGGGATCGGCGTCGGCACATGCCGGGGCAGTTCCTCATCGGTGTCGAGCAGGGTGCCTCCGCTGGATCCC
The DNA here is from genome assembly GCF_030816295.1 of Microbacterium natoriense. Lineage (NCBI taxonomy): Bacteria > Bacillati > Actinomycetota > Actinomycetes > Micrococcales > Microbacteriaceae > Microbacterium > Microbacterium natoriense. Next base: position 1,856,947 of record NZ_JAUSXV010000001.1, read on the forward strand.
AGGTCGGTGACGACCACCCCGCCTTCGGCGATCTCGACCTGCAGGTGGGTACGTGAGATGGTGCGCGTGAGATCGGGAATCGCGATCAGTGCAACCGCCGGATCCTTGGTAGTGGGATTGCGGCCGATGATCGCTGTGTTCTGCACGAGATGGGTGGTGCCGTCGTCGATGAGCAGCCGCAGGTGCGACCCTTCTGATTCCCTGCGTCGCGGTTCCGGCAGCGGCTTCGCGAAGACGACCGGGTGAGCGCGCAACGCGAACGGGTCGCCGTCACCGCCCCGGCGCACAGTCGCAGTGCGCATCACGCGGAACGACGGCAACCCTGTGATCGTGTCGATGCTGCGCAGCCGCATGATCGAATGACCTATGCCCCCGCCCAGGATCCCACGCCAGAGCACGAGACCGACCAGGGCGATGGCTGCCCCCACGGGGGCCGTCACGGCGGCGTTCTCCGGGGAGAGCAGCGCGGCGATGAGGGCGATGAAGAGGGCTGCCAGCACGTCGATGACGAGCGAGCCGACAGAAGCGGCACGCGGCGGTTCGACGATGGCAGAGGACACGTCGGTCATGGTACACAGCCGCACGTACACGTGGCGTCCACGCCCACCAACGCGGGGGCACTACGTAGAACGGCTGGGGTGTACGTGGAATCACGTACACAAGTTGTGACGGGGTGCCATTTTGGTGCGGGTGGCTTAGCCTTGGTGTGTTCGGAGTAGACAGGGGGGCGATATGAAGTTCGCTATGGAGGAGCAGACGCTGGTTCGGCTGGGGCAGCGGTCGCAGAGCGAGTCGGAGGATCTGACGGCGTTGGTGCGCGAGCTGATCGATGCGGCGGAGCCGCTCGAGGGTGTGTTCAATGGTGCGGCGAAGGCTCGTTTCAACGATTTCAAGGCCAACACTGATCAGATCACGAATGCGTTGAACAATGCGCTGTCGGGGATCGTCACGTCGATCTCGGGGCAGAATCTTGCGTTCGTCACGGCGGCGGAGGATGGTGCGGCCGCGCATGATGCGGCGCAGGGTGCTGCGGATTTCAGTGGTGAGGCCGTGTTGGCACGGATCTCGGGCCAGGCGTCGGCCTGAGGCTCGCGCGTAACGACGGTACGGAGGGTTTGTCATGACCGGTAACCAGATCGACCGCAACGATTACAACGTCGGTGCGTCTCAGTCGGTGCAGTCCAATTTCGAGAACGTCGCGGCTCGCCTGGAGGCGGCGCTGCAGCGTCGTGATCAGGATGTTCGCGCGGCTCTCGCCGACTATCAGGCTGACGGTGTCTCTGAGGAGTACGGGGCACTCGAGCAGCAGTGGACGCAGGCGGGTGACCAGGTGCGTGGTGTGATCGCCGCGATCCGTGGTTCGCTCGAGCAGAACGACGACATCGCCCTGCGCGCCCTCGCCCAAGGCCGCGCCGCGCTGCCCATCTGATGAGTCAGTGGCGAGTCGATCCTGACGGGGTTCTCGGAGTGCTCGCAGGCATCGACGACCTCGGTCCGGATTTCGAATCGGCGCAGAACGGCATCAGCGAGGCGGCGTCTGCCACGTCGACGCTGTCCGTTGACGGGCGGACGGTTCTGTCGAGCGCGTGGGCGGCGTTCATGGAATCACGGTCGCTCGTACCGGGAAAGATCATGCACGAGGTCAGCGCGGCCGCATCCGGGGTCGGAGCTGCGACGACGGCGATCATCGCGGGTGATGAGGAGATGGCCGCCGATACACAGGCAGCGCAGTCGCGTGCTGAAGACGCTTGGGGCATCGCGCTCCCGTCTGCGTATCTGACCGATGGGGTAGCGAGGGCACTATGAGTGCGATCGATCCATCCACCGTCCCGAACGTCCTCGACGCATCGCTGGTCGAGAGTCTCGGTGACGGCGTCGTGACGTCGGCGAGCCTGCTCGAGACCACGATGGCGAGCGCGCATGATCGCTGGCAGCACCTGCCGGAGGTGTTCGACATCACCGGCGCCGAGGGTGCTGTCGCGATGCTCGATCCTGCACGAGGTGCTGTGAGCGAGTTCGTGACGGCGATGATCGAGGCGCGCCGTGTCCTCAGTGACGCGACGATGAACACGCTGCCAACGTTGAAGAAGAGACGCGAAGAGCTGCTCGAACGCATCACGACGGTGAATCAGCAGCACGCCGATGCGGTCTCAGCCTCATCGGATGCGGATTCCGCGTACTGGATCGCGTACCGTGACGATCCTGACTCGGATGCAACGTCGACGGCGGCAGATGAGCGCAGCGCCGCATCGGATGCCGAGGACGCAGCAGACACGGCGGTCACTGATCTGAAGCGGGATATCGAGCAGCTGCGATCTGACATCGAGGCCGAAGAAGCGTGGATCGCCGGGGAGCTCGGGCGGATTTCCGGTGGTGATGTCGTGCGCGGTGCGCGGGGCGAAGAGGTTCGTGTTTCGCAGACGTACTGGGGTGAGGCGGAAGCCGTGTATCCGGGCGGTCCGACTATCACTTCGGGTCTTGCCGAGCATCTGCGGGAGTCGATCTCGGATGCCGTGGCGGACCGTATCGCCTGGCTCAGCGCTGCGAGCGGCTCCAAGGCAGAGAAGTGGATGGCTGCGCACCCTGACTTCGCATCTGCCGTCGGTTTCGTCGACCCGCAGCGCGCGGTGTACCTCTTCGAGAACCTTGAAGATCAGTCCACCCTCGACGCGGACGGCGCCTGGGCGACCGGGCCGCTCGCTTCCCTGTTCGCGGTCGCTCCTGCTGCGATCGGCAACCTCAACGGCATCCCCGCCACAGTGAAGAACCAGTTCAACCGGGAAACACTGAAAGACCTCCTCGCCGGCGACCTCTCGGTCGAACAGCGGAAGCAGCTCGCGGCGTTGCAGAACTTGCTGGACTCCGCCGGGGAGAAGGGCCAGCCTGACACTAGCCTTTTGTCTCTGTTCCTTGAGACAGATGACAGCAGCCCTCGGGCGAGCGTGGGTTTCGGCGATGTGGACACGGCCAGCCAGATCACCACGCTCACCCATGGCATCGAGACAGACATGGGAAATCTCGGCGAGTGGTCTGATAGCGCGATCTCTATGAAGAGCGCGTTGGACAAGGAACTGGCGGATCAGGGTGTCACGGGGAGCACGGCTATGGTGCTGTTCATGGAGTGGGACTCGGGCGGGACTGGCAACGTGTGGAACATCGAACGCCCCGACAGCGGTGCCGAACGCATCGCTCAGCTGCTCGGAGGATTCCAGACGACCAACCCCTCAGCCCAACGCAACCTCGAACTGCACTCGCTGGGCACAACCGCGGGTACGCAGATGATCATTGACAATCCTGGCCTCGTCGACAACGTCTGGCTTTACGGATCGGCCGGCGTCACGGAGCAGACGGCTGCGGACCTGGAGAACCTGATCAGACGCAATCTCGTCACCGTCAACGCCACCCACGCCTCAGACGACTTCATCGCACCCATCGGACGATGGCCAGTCTCGGAGCACCCTGTCGACCCGCGCACCATCTTGGGTGTGCAAGAGTTCTCTGCAGATGGGGGGTTCGTTTCGGGGTACGGGAGCGGTGACGGCGAGTATGGGGAGCGCACTGAGGGCCACAATTCGCAAGCCAGCACGGAGTGGTACTACCTCATCGATGGGTTCGAAAGTTCGCCGACCGGCGACCCCGTTCCCGTGATGGACGATGAGTCTGTTGGCTACGTCGATCCGCGGTCGCAGTCCTTCAAGCAGACGGTGATGGATCTGGCAACCGCACTCGATCTCGAAGACGGGCGGATGAGGTGACGCACGGCCGACGAACAGCCGCCGTTGCGGTGATGATGGCGGGAGTTCTGTCCATGCTTACAGGATGCGGGGAACCGGCGTTGTTGGGTGACGAACTGTTCGACCAGGCCCGTAAGGTGAATTTTGCCTACAAGGCTGCGGTTGCGGATGTGCAGCTGCAGCTGTTCGATGGGGAGTGGACTCTTGAGGGATACGGCGACAGTCCCGATCAGTGTGGGGATGATGGGTATATGTTCCGGTTGGGGCGTTCGACGCCGTTCGAGTGGCGGTTTGAGGGCTCACCTGCGGAGGCAGGTGAGCGGATCGCTGCCTGGTTGGATGAGAACGGGTGGTCGGATATCAAGACGCGTACGTATTCCGGGGACGTCGACAACGTCCTCGTCGAGGCGGAGAAACCCGACTCGCATGTTGCGCTCTTGACGATCGACTTCAACCCGGGCCAGCGTTCCGACATGATCACCATCAACGCCGATTCCACCTGCGAACCCGGCGACTGGCTTGACCTCATCGAGTCATTCAGGCCGGGCGTCAGTACCGGTGAAAGCGTACCGACGAAGGACGATCGCACTACTGAAGCGCCGACCGACAAACCTTCGTTCGGATACAACGATGACGGAACGCCGAGATTCTGGGGCGACGAGGGCGACTGATTTTGTCGAATCAGCGCCAGTTGCTCGGGGCGTCAAGCCTTTTGTCTATTGCGGTTATCTGCGGCTGCAGTTCTGTGGCGTCGGGTGATGAGTTGTTCGATCAGGCGCGGTCGGTGTATCTGGATTATCGGTCGGCTGTGGCCGAGGTCCAGGTGGAGATCTTTGATGGTGAGTGGGTGATCGACGAGTACGGTGACTCCCCGGATGCGTGTGGTGCAGACGGATACCAGTTCTCGTTCGGGCGGTCGACGCCCGAGGGGTGGAAGATCGACGGTACGCCGTCGGAGGCCGCGGATCGGCTGGCGAAGTGGTTGGACGAGAACGGGTGGTCGGAGATCAAAAAGCGGACCTACAGCGACGGGATCGCCGACGTCGTCGTTGAGGCAGAACGTCCTGACGCGCACGTCGGCCATCTGACGGTCGACATCAGCCCGGGCGAGCTCTACGACTCAACCACGATCTATGTCGACTCGACCTGCGAACCTGGTGACTCGCAGGAGTTAGCAGAGCTTCTGCGCCCAGGGGTCCTCACGGGTACGAGCGCGGAGAGCAACGGTGATCGCACGGCGGAGCGTCCAGGTGATGAACCCTCATTTGGCCGCAACGATGACGGCACTCCAAGGTACTGGAACGACAAGGACAAGTGACGAGATCCGCGCAAAATAGGCTCGCCGCCATCGGGGCTGGTGCGCTGTGCGTTGCGTTGTCGGTTCTGGCCGGATGCGGAGGACCCGCCGTGTCGGGTGAAGAGTCGTTCGATCAGGCGCGTGAGGTGAATTTCGCGTACAAGGCTGCGGTCGCTGATGTCCAGGTGCAGTTGTTTGAGGGGGAGTGGACTCTCGAGGGGTACGGCGACAGTCCCGATCAGTGTGGGGATGACGGGTATATGTTCCGGTTGGGGCGGTCGACGCCGTTTGAGTGGCGGTTTGAGGGTACTCCTGCGGAGGCGGGTAAGCGGATCGCTGCCTGGTTGGACGAGAACGGGTGGTCCGATATCAAGACGCGCACCTACTCCGGCGACGTCGACAACGTCCTCGTAGAGGCCGAGAAACCCGACTCGCATGTTGCGCTCCTCACGATCGACTTCAATCCCGGCCAGCGCTCGGACATGATCACCATCAACGCCGATTCCACTTGCGGACCCGGCGACTGGGACAACCTCATCGAATCGGTGATGCCGGGCATCAGCACCGGAGAAGCTCCACCTGTTCAGGATGAGCGAACGACGGAGCACCCGGGAGATGCGCTCTCGTTTGGGTATACGGCAGAAGGAATGCCTCGCTTCTGGGACGACGAAGGCCAGTGACCCAGCCGATTCAGCGTCTGTTGGCCGCCCCGTCGATACTCGTCTCCACGGTGGGCATCGGCGGGTGCGGTTCCGCTGTGGCTGGAGATGGGCTGTTGGAGCGGGCGCGAGCCGTGTGCATGGATTACCGGGCGGCGGTAGCCGAGGTCGCAGTTGAAGAAGCGCAAGTTCTGGCCCGGTGACGCGAGTTGACGTCGAGACGGCGGCGGAGGGTGTCGATCGCCGTGCTGGCTATCGCGGTCGTGCTGGCACCGTTGACGGGTTGTGGAGGTCCCGCCGTGACGGGGGAAGAGTTGTTCGATCAGGCGCGCGAGGTGAATTTCGCTTACAAGGCTGCGGTCGCGGATGTGCAGCTGCAGTTGTTCGAGGGGGAGTGGACTCTCGAGGGGTACGGTGACAGGTCCCGATCAGTGTGGGGATGACGGGTACATGTTCAGTTTGGGGCGTTCGACTCCGTCGCCGAGAGGCTGTCGCGGCTCCTTCAGGGCTTCGAGGTTGTGAATCCTGACGGCGTTCTTTCCATACGGATCGCTGCGCTGCCTGGTTGGACAACCCGGGCCTGGTCAAGGTTGTCGTGCAGCCACGGGTGTACGTGGAATCACGTACACAAGTTGTGACGGGGTGCCATTTTGGTGCGGGTGGCTTAGCCTTGGTGTGTTCGGAGTAGACAGGGGGGCGATATGAAGTTCGCTATGGAGGAGCAGACGCTGGTTCGGCTGGGGCAGCGGTCGCAGAGCGAGTCGGAGGATCTGACGGCGTTGGTGCGCGAGCTGATCGATGCGGCGGAGCCGCTTGAGGGTGTGTTCAATGGTGCGGCGAAGGCTCGTTTCAACGATTTCAAGGCCAACACTGATCAGATCACGAATGCGTTGAACAACGCGTTGTCGGGCATCGTGCATTCGATCTCGGGGCAGAATCTTGCGTTCGTCACGGCGGCGGAGGATGGTGCGGCCGCGCATGATGCGGCGCAGGGTGCTGCGGATTTCAGTGGTGAGGCCGTGTTGGCACGGATCTCGGGCCAGGCGTCGGCCTGAGGCTCGCGCGTAACGACGGTACGGAGGGTTTGTCATGACCGGTAACCAGATCGACCGCAACGATTACAACGTCGGTGCGTCTCAGTCGGTGCAGTCCAATTTCGAGAACGTCGCGGCTCGCCTGGAGGCGGCGTTGCAGCGTCGTGATCAGGATGTTCGCGCGGCTCTCGCCGACTATCAGGCTGACGGTGTCTCTGAGGAGTACGGGGCTCTGGAGCAGCAGTGGACGCAGGCGGGTGATCAGGTGCGTGGTGTGATCGCCGCGATCCGTGGTTCGCTCGAGCAGAACGACGAAATCGCCCTGCGCGCCCTCGCGCAAGGGCGTGCCGCACTGCCAATCTGATGGCGACGGCCGTCCATCCTCTGGCTGACGAGTGGACGGATGAGTACGCGCTGTTCAAGGTCGAGCACGACCGTGTCGCGTATTCCCGGCCGCTGTGGCATTTCCTTGCGGACTGTCGAGCCAGTGAGATTCGTCCGGTGCTGGTCACCGGGCCGGGTGCGGTGCTGAGCCCGCACCTGTATTCGGCGATGACGCAGAGCGGTGCGCACTGGGCGTTCACGGACGGCGGGCTCGTCTACGATGCACGTTCCGGTACCCGCATCCGCGCTATCTCTGACCTGTGGGCACCGCGAGACACGAGTGAACGCCATCCTGGCGTCGACGCGGCGTCGACGCCGGTGCCGGCGGTGCTGTTCGACGTCTACGCGGCTGACCGTGCTTCCGACGACACCCGGGTGGGGCCGCTGGTGGACTTCCTCGTGGGTGGACTCACGGGCGGCGCCCCTGCTCGATGGGGGCGTGACGAGCCGCTCACCTCAGGGTGGGATCACGTCGCGGTGACCAGGGACGCGCAGCGGAAGATGCCGGCCAGCGACGTGATGCTCGCCTCGTCTGACACGGGAGCGTGGGCGTCTTTGGCGGTCGCTCGTACCCGCGACGGGATCTTGCAGCGCGTGCACGGCGGTGTGCCGCTGCCGATGCTCAGCACCACCCCGCAAGCCTTGCTCCGCGATCGGGTGCTGCCGTTCGTCACATCCACCCTGACCGGACTCGCCACTCAGTTCACTCCTCGCGTCGCGCTGATCTCTGCCGGGATGGTGCATCAGACCGGCGGCCGGTTCGGGTATCCCGTCGGCGGGTATCCGGTCGATGCGCCTCTTGCGGTCCTGATCGGCGCGAGGACGGTCCGCGACCTGCGCTTGGACATCCCGGCCCTCACAGCCTCACATGACGTGACGGTCCTCGGCCCCGGTCGGGTACCGAGCGTCCTCGTGCGGATGACCGGTCGGGAAGGCCTGTGGACGCAGTTGCGGGCGTTCGCGTACGACCTCGACCAGGAACGCCTCGCCGCACTCCTGTCGAACGAGTTCCGAGGGGTGATCTGATGGCCACCGAACTCGTCGTCCTCAGCGACGTCCCATTCACCGAGGAACTCGTCCTCGCCACCGCGCTGCAGGTCATCCCCGACGGCGCGGGCCTGTCGTTCCGCGATGGTGAGATCACGCAGTTCCTCGACACGAACGCCGACCCGGTGCTGACCATGTTCAACACCACGGTCGTTCACGACCCTACCGACGCACGGGCGCTGCTGAAGGACCCACCGATGTCGTTCGCGTTGTGGACCGAGTTCATCCTCCCGTTCACTGGCAGCACCGCCGGCCGGCCGCTGATCGATGCGCTGGCCCGGGCCGTGCAGGGAACCGTGCGGGAGAAGCTCTAGATGTGTGACCGGAAGGTGTGGGGGAAATGACGGAGTGGAAGATGGATCCGGCGCTGCTGTCGACAGCGCTGTCCGACACGAGCACGGCGTTCGAGTCGCTGTCGACCGTGTTCACCGAGGAGAAGGTCACCACGATCTTCGGTGGTCTGACCTGGGGCGGCGGGGTCACTGCCTGCGTCTCTCAGGCGCTCAACGAAGTGCTCACGGAACAGCAGAACATCAACATGGCCACGATCTCCAACCACGTCGCCGCGGGGATCTACGGTGTCGGGAACGCCGCCCGCGCCTTGCAGGAAGGCCAGGAAGACATGGCCGCGACGTTCCAGACCGAGATGGTCGAGTCTGCCGGTGACGGCAACTTCACCTACTTCTTCGACCACGGGTACACGGGGGAGTAGGGCATGTTCGAGAACGAGGTATCGAACTCTGGCGGAGCCGACGACGGGCTGATCAATCCCGCCGGGTTCATCGTCCGCGCGGGTGACCTGGACACCAGCACGATCACTGCAGCCGCAAGCGGCGTCGCCGGAATCGGAACGGGTGTCGTCGGCGCAGTGGATTCCGTGTCGACTGCATGGACGACGGTGAAGGCCCCGGGGGTCTTCGAGACCCCCGATGCCGGGGCCGTGTACACGCTGATGGACCCGGCCGTCGCGGGCGCGGCTGACATGAACGGTGTCACCTCTCGCATCTCTTCCGCTCTGGAGACCTATGCGGCGGAGCTGGAGGCCATCAAACCCGATCTCGAGGATATCGAGCAGGACGCGTGGGACTTCCGCTCGGAGGCCCTCGCCGGGTACGAGGTCACGAACATCGAAGCCCGCGGCTGGCTGGGGAGCTTCACGACCGGCATCGACGGCAACCCGGTGATGATGGACGATTCCTACGAGACGACGACGATCTCGTGGCGAGAGCACGACCCGGCGGTGGCGAAGAACGAGAAGCTCGTTCATCGGTTCGAAGCGATCCTCGCGCGCGTGTCGACCGCGGCGACAACGTGCGCGAACGCAATCCAGGCGGAGCTGCAGCTCGTGTGCGCCGCCCCGTTCGACGCGATCACGGCCGAAGCGCTGGCGAATTCTCCCGAGTTCTCCACCTGGGGTGCTGCGGTCAGCGAGCAACGTAACGTCACCGAATCGATCGGGTTTGGCCTGGCGAACTTCGGGAAGGGCATCTGGACCGGTGGCGAACTGATCACCGGCTACGACGCGCAAACGGGCGTCCGATCCTGGGACACATTCTGGAAGACCGTAGGCGGGCTCGGCGACTTTGTTGGCTCGACGCTCGCCGTGACCAACGTCCCGTTCATGATCGCCGGTATCGCGTCGATGGGGACGAACTCCCCGTTCCGTGACTTCTTCACAGACCGGATCAACACAGTCGCGTCATCCTGGGGCAGCATCGTCGGCTGGGACCAGCAGGCTCACCTCGCCGGCGAGAACGGCTGGCACAAGTGGGAAGAAGACGGCATCGCGGCGGCGACGGAGTCCGTCGCGAACGTGGGCACGTTCTTCATCCCCGTAGCGAACATCGGCAAGGTCGTCGTGGTCGGCACGAAGGTTGGCTCGTTCGTGGTCCGCGGTGTTGCCGGTGTCGCAGAGTTCGTGATCCCTGCGGGATCCCACCTCGTCACCGGAGTTGTCAAAGTCGTCGAACTCACCTCCACCGGAGTCAAGACAGGATTCCGCGGCCTCATCGACGCCATCCGCGACACCCACATCAACGTCACCGTCAAACCGACCACCGTCCCGGGCACCCTCAACACGACCCTCGATATCACCCACCTCGACACCCCCGTGAAGCCCGGAACGGCTGTCTCCGACGCACTCGGACTCGAGACGGTGCGGCCGGAGCCGCTCACGGGTGGGGACGGTTCGGGTACTACCAGCCATGAGGTGAAGCCGCCCCGTGTCATCAACGGGAGCGACCCGGTATCGGTTCCGGAGACCGTCGGCCCCAGCCATGCCCCCGAGTCGTACACTTCCGAACAGCGGGCCGAGGCATGGGAGAACGCATGGCGGAACGAGGACGGTGTGCGCGTCGATCCGCGAACGGGCGCGCCTCTCGTCGAGTTCAACCGCGCAGGTGGTGCTGGGTGGGAGATGCGCTGGGTTCCCGAGTGGAACGAATGGGTCGCTTTCAACAAGGGCGATGGCTGGGGCACGACACCCCGTCCGATCCCTCCAGAGTTCGACGTCGACCTCACCCGCGCCAGCCAATACGCCTCGAACGACGTGCACTACCCGGGCGAGTATCCACCCCACACGCCAGACGCGACCTACACGAAAGGCTCGGACGAGTCCGGGTGGGCTCCGGTGAATCGCGGCGACGACAAGCCCTGGATGCACGCACAGGAGCAGATCTCCGGCATCCTCCGCGACGACAACGGACACCTCCTCGAATGGCACCAAGTCGATCCCGACACCAGTCGGATCGTTGAATTCGACGGGCACACATGGCGCGGAGGGCCCCCACCCGTCGAAGTCTTCCTCGAGGTCAAGGACGGCTACTCGATACTTCACTGGGCGCCGGAGAGTCTGCGTGCATTGTCGCAAGCAGAGAGCATTGTTGATCAGATCGGCCGACAACTCGACTCGCTTCCCAACGGTGCGATCTTGGAATGGCATGTCACAGATCCGTGGGGTGCGGCAGCAATACGCCGTATTCTCCTCGAGAATCAGATCGTTGACGTGGAAGTGGTTTACACGCCACGGATAGGCTGAGAGCGATGGAAACAGTAGACAAGAAGATTGCGCTGGGGTCGTGGGTGTCCACTTCAGAGCCGACTGAGTGGATTGCCGCACGAACTGACCAGCTACTGCAAGGCTTGACGAAGAGCGTTGGTGCCTCGGGCTGGGAACTGTCTCTTCCTTCGGGCGCATCCGAGGATCCCGATGCGCCCATTCGTCGTGTGCCGTGGGAAGGGGACAAGCGCGCATTGGTAGCCAAGTGCCCGGTATCCGCGAGCTTCAGGTCGGCTAGCTTGGACGAAGGATATGCGCTGCATCTGTATGGGCAGACTCCAGATGAGTGCTCGGTTAAGGTGCGTGTGCGCGCAGGCGATTCGAGCTTGGGTAAGCGGACACCGGGGCACACCGTCCACGTCGAGTTCGTTGCGCCGGCCCGGTTCGCGATCCCCGATGATGTTGCGGGCACGCTGGTCCACTCGATTGTTGTCGCCTTCGATCCACAAACGGCTTCCCAAGTGGATGTCGGAATCGTTGAACTGGCTCGGCGCGGTGGTTGGAAGGTCGTGCCTTCGTACCGTCTCTGGCTGCGGCACGATGTCCTTGTCGATGCGGCACTTCCTGCCGGCATGACGTCGGAGCGTGTGGGCGAGGGGTGGCTGTATACGGTTCCCGACGATGTTGCACGGGAGCAAGTCGTTGCCCTTCACGAAGAGTTCCGCGTACTGAATGGGCTGGACACTCTGCCGCACTGAGAGTGTCGGAGCGCGGGATTCGCAAGTGGCAATCAAAGAACTCGAGGACCAGCTCCTGAACGACACCAGCCCTCTCCCAACGCGTGATGGGATCTGGAACATGGGGCACATTCCCACCAAGAAGTACTCTGATCTGCGAGCTCAGTACTTGAACCAGTGGGATCAGTTGGCATCTCGTCCGGTTCTAGGGCAGTAGTTCAGGTACCACAGCCGGATAGACGAATGTCGAACCCCTACCAGTGCCCGCACGTCCAAGCCGGCGGCGTCCCCTTGTCGCCGCCGCCGTCTGTGCGTTCTGGAGTGGGTGTTCATGATGTCGGCAGCGTCCCTCCCTCGTATGCGCCTCCGGGTGCTCCGGGGTCCGTACAAGTTCCTCCGGTAGTACCGCCGCCTGGATATGAGTAGGCTGCGCGTCCAGCGCCGACCGGGATGAAGTCGTGGGCTCTGGGGTTCCTTGCGTACATTCCGTTCCCGCTCGTGAGCGTGCTGATCGCGGCAATCGTGATGGTGTGCGTGTATCCGTCGACGCGGCGGAAGGGAGTGCCGTTGGCGACGCAGAATGCGCGGATCGCGGCGAACTGGGGCGATCATCGCCTACTATGCAGTCTCCGCGCTGTACATGGTTGGTCTGTCTTGGGTGTTCCCTGAGACAGCGGTTCCCAGGAAGGTGGCGGGGACCAGTTCTGCGGGCCGTCGTTGGATGACATGGAGACAGCGGCGACGGTGTTCTCCGTCGCGGTGCCGGGTCAGACGAACAAGGCTCAGATCGAGAATCGTCTCGCTCTGATCGAGAAGATCGAGGCGCCGGCCGATCTGGCAGACGACCTTGACGTCTGGACGGGGTACCTCGAGGCCGTGGCCGGCACGATCGACGCCGAGGATCCGTCAGAGGCGCTCGCGGCGTACCGTGACGACCTTGCAGTCAAGCCTGCCGGAACAGCGCTGTTCGACCAGTATGTCGACGGGCGCATGAAGTCGGAGTTACACGCGGCCAGGTCGGAGTCGAATCGGGATACCTGCATCTCGAAGCGCGCTGAGGATGGTGTGGGGTGCATATTCCAGGCATCGCCCGATAGTCATAGCAGACTCGCCGTTCGCGTAGAGCTTCGCAGCGTGCGCCGCGTCAGCGTCGCTCATCCTGCATACCGTCTCGATACCCCGCGCGGCCAGGTGCTTCCCCGCGCTCTGTCGACTGATCCGGAAATCGTCCGCCACCACCTTGGCGCTGCGCACCTCTTGGAACCGACCCGCCAGCTGGTCGATCTCCTCTTCACGCAGTTGCCGGGCACGGATCGCCATCGCAGGGCGGATCGACTGAGACCGATGCGATCGCTGCACGTTGTCGATCAGAACCTCTGGACTTCCTGCTCAAGGCGGACCAGTTCGACATCGTCGTTCGGACGTCGAGGGCACTAGATGGGTTGTGTCGGAAGATCGCTACGGTGGTAGAGATCCACGCCGATGGCACTGTGATCACCCACCCCGCACTCTGAGGAGAGACCGAAACATGATCGAATGGCGTTTTTGTGGTCGGTTTTCCCAGAATGTTCAGGATGCGTTCCCGGAGGACACAGGGCTTTCGTGGATCGATGAAGCTGAGGCTCGTCGCCGCTACCACGATCCTGCGAAGGAGTTGACGGTCGTTCCGGAGGAGGACGCTACTACGGGTATCGTTCCCTGGTTCATCACGGTCACGACCAAGGAATTTCCTTCGTTCACGGTGACTTATCAGCAGCCTCCTGGAGTGCCGAGCGTCCGGGTTTGGTGGAAAGATCTTGAGGATGGTCGTCTGTTCGCCCATCGCACGGAACTTTGGGATTACCCGACTGAGCACAATCCGATCGTGCGGTTGCGTCAGAGTGATGCGTTGATGCATTTCGTCACGCGGAACAAGGAAGATGGCACTGGGCGCCTTACGATTCACGAGAAGGGCAGCACTCGGGTGACGACGGCGGATCGGAAGTTTGATGCTGCATTGCTCTATGCGCCTGTCCCGGAGTGGGGGCAGTGGGATCAGTTGGCATCGCGGCCGGTTCCAGGGCAGTAGTTCAGGTACCAGAGTCGGATAGACGAATGTCGACCCCTACCAGCGCCTGCACGTCCAAGCCGGCGGCGTCCCCTTGTCGCCGCTGCCGTTAAGGTCGTCGTGGTCGGCACGAAGGTTGGCTCGTTCGTGGTCCGCGGTGTTGCCGGTGTCGCAGAGTTCGTGATCCCTGCGGGATCCCACCTCGTCACCGGAGTTGTCAAAGTCGTCGAACTCACCTCCACCGGAGTCAAGACAGGATTCCGCGGCCTCATCGACGCCATCCGCGACACCCACATCAACGTCACCGTCAAACCGACCACCGTCCCGGGCACCCTCAACACGACCCTCGATATCACCCACCTCGATACCCCCGTGAAGCCCGGAACGGCTGTCTCCGATGCGTTCGGACTCGAGACCGTCAAGATAAAGCCTGATGTGCCTGACGCGCCCGTAGACACGAAGCCGCACTCTTCGGTGGACGTCAAACCTGATGTGCCCGAGCCCGTGCGTCCGGCCGAGCCTGTTGACGGCGGAGGAACGAAGCCGCAGTACGACCCAGATGCGCCGGTGAGCAAGACCGTCAACCAGGCGGACTCTCCCGGCGGCAAGGGGTCCTACTCGAACCAGGACATCATTGATGCGTACAACCGTGCGCCGGTGAACGAACAAGGCGTCCCCGTCGATCACCGCACAGGAGAGCCGCTGTACCCGGACGGCGAGAACGGCCGTGGTTGGCACATGAAGTGGGATCCGAACGCCGAAAGGTGGGTCGCCGAGAACCCAGGCCTCGGCCCCGGAGAATCCGGATACCTCCCGCCCCGTGCGCCCGAGAGTATCTGGAATGAGTACCAGGACGCACTCAAGACTGACCCGGCCATCGACCCGCCCTATGGGTACGACCACAATGGCAACCGCCTCCCGTACGCCAACTATCGGCCGCCGGTGTCCGATCGCACCGTCCGGGAAGTCTGGTGGGAGGCCGTTAAGCGCTGGGTTATCGACGACGGTGCCGCCGAAGTCCGTGTGACGGATATCAACGACCTAGAAGTTGACGTGCGCTGGGAGAACAACTCGTCCTACCGTGACATCCTGGATCAATTGAAGACGCGCATCGATGAGTTCGCGGATGGAAAGATAACCGAAGTTGACTACGAAGCGGCAATCAAAGAACTCGAGGACCAGTTTCTGAACGACACCAGCCCCCTCCCAACGCGGGACGGGATCTGGGACATGGGGCACATCCCTGAACAGAAGTACTCCACGTTGCGCGATGATTACTTGAATCACCGGATTGACTTGGAGAAGTTCCTTCAGGAGGCCACTGGTACCAAGAGCTTCCAAGTTGAAGACCCCCTTCGCAATCGATCCCATACAGATGAGTCCGGTTCGGCGACGAGCGTCGAGGAAGAATGGTAATGACCAAGCCCCACCCGTGGTACACCGCCCAGGGCGAGTCGTACGAGGATTTCTTGGCCGTCTATGATCCGAGTTGGGCTACCAGCGTCGAACCAGATGGCCGGACTGCTTTGGCTGGTGCCGTTGCAAACAACGACCCGATTGCGCGAGTCGCGATAGCCAACCGTCTGTTGGATGACGGCGCAAACCCGGCTGTACATCAGCCGTTCAGTAGCGTTCTCCACAACCTCCTCAGTAAGAAGAATCTGGATCCTGTTCGGGATGCGGCGCTGCTTCGCCGTCTGCTAGACGGAGGCGCTGATGTGAACCTCTCCGTGCCGAAGCACGGACGCCCGTTCAGCGTCTTTCTGCAGCAGTCTGGGCTTCGTCCGGCGGACCGTCAGCCGTTCTATGACGTGTTGTTCTCTCGCGATGACCTTGATTTGGCGAGTAGGCGTAAAGACACGGGGCTCACGTATGGGGCGTACTTGGTCTATTGGGCTGCGAATCGGAGCTTGCGGGTCGGTGGTTCTGATGGGATCGAGGATCGCATTCGAGCGCATCTGACCGCACATGGATACGATCCGGAGCAGATCCTGCACCCTACCGCCGCGGAGGTATCGGAGAATCGGTCCCGAAGCAGTTGAACACGCTGGTGTCAGTGCTTGGATGGAGGATGGTGTGATGGCGTTCTGGAACAAGAAGAGTAGCGAGTCGAGCGACAGCGACGTGATTGAGTTCGTCCCGAACGCGGGGTTGTGTCTTGTATCGCGGAAGGTGCTGGATCGTGAAGCCCCGGTGCGGTGGATGACGCGGGGAAAGCCGCAGGGTCGGGGCGATACGGGGTGGCAGATCCTCAGCATCGCTGATACCCCGGAGTATCTCAACACGCGGGGCAACCTGGTGATCGCGGATTTCAACGCGGTCTGCATGGTCGAACCTGCGCTGATCGGGATCTGGGACTTCCCTGAGGGCAGCGATCTTATGTTGCACAAGGACGCTGCTGGCATTCATGTCATCGACGTTCCCACGAACAGGGAGATCCCGGTCGACCGGTTCTTCGTCCCGCCGCAGTTCCGCGCCTGACAGCCTCCGTCGCGGCTAGGAATCAGAGTTCGGGCACCACGAATTCGGTCTGGTCGTGGGACGCCCCGGCCTGCACGCGATCATGCCGTTGTCATCTCGGCTTCGGTGATGCTCACCCCTCTTTTGCGAAGTGGTAGGGGGACGAGCTCTTCTGCAACGGTTGTCCTTCCGAAGGACCAGGGGTCCCAAACCCACGACGGGTCTCCGAAGACGCCATCAGTCCACCCCGGAACGGCCAGGTCGCACTTGAGGAGCGCGAGTTCGACTATGCCGGCCAATGCGGCATCCCAATGCGGTTCTACCGCTCCTGGCGCTTCCCTGACAACGACTGAGACGGCATCGGCGCTGAGGAACATTAGGTCAGCAAATACCTGGACCAGAACTTGAGCGGCGCCAGGATCCCCGACCGGATGCTGGGCACTGGGCCCTACAGTCGTGGAGGTGCCGGTGATTCGGTCACGGAGAGATTGAACACGTTGGCGTCGGTGCCTGGTGGCTAGACGGCATCGGTCCCTTCCGCTCGCAAAGCCCTGAGCCGATCAGGCCGCCTGCGTCCTCTGTGCTGCGCGCCACTTGAGCCACTCCCGCGCCGATCGGCGAAACACGAGAACCGTGGTTACCACAGCCAGGATCAAGAGGAGATTCACGATCGGCAGAGAGGGGAACCCGGCCATCGCTCCAGTTCCTATGACCACCACGGCGAGATACACCCAGCGTGCCCAGCCGTATCCGCCGCGCACGAGAACCATGCACGCCGCGCGCAGCACGACGGTCACACTCACGATGAACATCGCCAGGAGGAAGTTGGATGGTGGCTGGTTTCCGGCCGCGATCGCCGACATGGTGATCACCACGATGAGCAAGATCGTCAGCGCCGCCGCGACCGTCTCGATGATCAAGGCCGCGGTGATGCTCCCAGCCACAGGACGAACGGATGCGGTCGGCATGCCGGGCGCGTAGCCCGCAGGCGGCCCAAAGCTCGCGTGCGCCCCATAGGACGCCACTGGTTGGCCCGGAGCGGGCGTCTGCTCGTATGCCGGTGGTGCGCCATACTGGGTCGGCGCGCTGTATGCAGGCGGCGCGCTGTACGTCAGCGACTGCGAGGCCGCGGCGGAGACCGCAGCATCCACGCCCAGCGACGCCGCGGGTTCGGCGATGATGTCGAATGCACCGCTGTCGAGCACGTGCAGCCCCAGACCGGCGAGCACGTCGATGACTGGGCCATCCGGCCGGGAGACAATGATGAATCGCACCTGCCCGCCGTCGTCGGTGCCCAGCGAGATGTCTGTGACGTCCTCGGGGACGAAGAGTCCCGTCGAGGGCGATTCCGCGCCGGAAAGCCCTCGACGACGGAAGGCTGCGTTCACGGCAGTGCGAACCTGCTCGACCGTTCCCAAAGACGGCATTGCCGCGATATCGCCTGTGACGAAAGCGGCGCGATCGTGGACGGACGGCGGTAGACGGAGCGCAGTGACGGAGAGACCCATGCATCGACCGTATCGTTCGCTCCACCACCCTGCTCGCAAGGTGAGCCAGCCTGTGGATAACCTCAGCTCGCGGAGCGCGATGTCGCCGGGGTGGGGCAGAGTGGGGACATGACTTCGCAGCTCTCCTCGGCCACTCGCGACGCGGCGCTCTCCGCGCTACGCGAACTCGTCGGGCGCCCGGATGCCGTCTTCCACGACGGTCAGTACGAGGCGATCGAGGCGCTGGTGGAGCAACGCCGACGTGCGCTCGTCGTACAGCGGACGGGGTGGGGCAAGTCGGCGGTGTACTTCGTCGCCACGCTGCTGCTGCGGAAGCAGGGCTCAGGTCCCACGGTGCTGGTGTCTCCACTGCTCGCGCTCATGCGCGATCAGATCGCTGCCGCCGAACGCGCAGGGGTGCGCGCCGTGGCGATCAACTCGACCAACGCCCACGAATGGTCTGACGTGCTCGCCCAGCTCGACCGCGACGAGGTCGATGTGCTGCTCGTATCGCCCGAGCGCCTCAACAATCCATCGTTTCGCGAGGAGCAGCTGCCCGCACTCGTGCGCCGCATCGGCATGCTCGTCGTCGACGAGGCGCACTGCATCAGCGACTGGGGCCATGACTTCCGCCCCGACTACCGGCGACTGCGCGACCTCATCGGGCAGATGCCCGCCGATGTCCCGGTGCTCGCGACCACCGCAACGGCGAACAGCCGCGTGGTCGCCGACGTGGCCGAGCAGCTCGGCGCAGCATCCGACGCCGACGTTCTCACGATCCGCGGCCCTCTCGCCCGCACCTCACTTCGGCTCGGCGTGCTGCGGCTGCCCGACTCGGCGAGCCGGCTCGCGTGGCTGCTCAGTCATCTCGACGACCTCCCCGGCTCCGGCATCATCTACACGCTCACCGTGGCGGCCGCCGTCGATACTGCTCGACTGCTGCGCGAGCGCGGCCACGAGGTGCGCGCCTATACGGGGCAGACCGACACCGATGAGCGGGAGGAATCCGAGGGGATGCTCAAGCGCAACGAGGTCAAGGCGCTCGTCGCGACCAGCGCCCTCGGGATGGGCTTCGACAAGCCCGACCTCGGGTTTGTCCTGCATCTCGGAGCGCCGTCGTCGCCCGTCGCGTACTACCAGCAAGTCGGACGTGCGGGGCGCGCGAGCGAGAGCGCCGACGTGCTGCTGCTGCCGGGGGTGGAAGACCGCGACATCTGGCACTACTTCGCGACCGCGTCGATGCCCGACCGTGACCGCGCGGAGCGGGTGATCACGGCGCTCGGCGACCGCCCGGTGTCGACACCGGCGCTTGAGGCGATGGTCGACATCCGCCGCACACCGCTCGAGCTGCTGCTCAAAGTGCTCGACGTCGACGGTGCGGTCCGCCGCGTGCAGGGCGGCTGGGTCGCCACCGGAGAGCCGTGGATCTACGACGCCGAGCGTTACGAGCGCATCGCCGCTGAGCGGGTAGCCGAGCAGCAGAGCATGATCGACTACGAGACCACGCGCGGGTGCCGTATGGAATTCCTGCAGCGATCGCTCGACGACGACACTGCTGTGCCCTGCGGTCGGTGCGACAACTGTGCGGGAGCGTGGTTCCCTCGCGACATCGAGGAGACTGCGACGGCAAGCGCCGCCGAGTCGCTCGACCGGGTGGGCGTGCCGATCGAGCCTCGCCGTGCCTGGCCGACGGGCGCCGACCGTCTGGGCGCGCCGGTGAAGGGCCGGATCGCCGCTGAGGAGCAGGCGACCGAGGGCCGCGCGCTCGCGCGCCTCACAGACCTCGGCTGGGGCGGCACGCTGCGCGAGCTGTTCGGAGCGGGGGCAGCGGATGCCGCGGTGTCCCCACAGTTGCTCGCGGGGTGCGTCCGCGTGCTCGCCGGATGGGGCTGGGGGCACAGGCCGGTCGCCGTCGTCGCGGTGCCGTCCCGCTCGCGGCCGCTGCTCGTCGATTCGCTCGCCCGCGGCATCGCAGAGATCGGTCGGCTGCCCTACCTCGGCGAGCTCGGACTCATGGGCGGCGGGCCGACCGGGCAGCCCGGCGGCAACAGCG
Organism: Microbacterium natoriense; assembly: GCF_030816295.1. Classification (NCBI taxonomy): domain Bacteria; kingdom Bacillati; phylum Actinomycetota; class Actinomycetes; order Micrococcales; family Microbacteriaceae; genus Microbacterium; species Microbacterium natoriense. The sequence goes on from NZ_JAUSXV010000001.1 coordinate 1,876,884, forward strand.
CCTTCCGCGTCGCGGGCCTGTGGGAGAAGTTCACTGCCGAGGGCCTCGAGGTCCCGGCGGGCCCGGTGCTGCTGGTCGACGACCAGGCCGACAGTCGCTGGACTCTGACGATCGCAGCCCGCACGCTCAGGCGGGCGGGAGCCACCGACGTGCTGCCGTTCGTGCTCGCCCTGCGAGGGTGAGCTGCAGCATCCGCTCCTGAGCTTTCGCGGCCTGCAGAACTTTGGATTGGCCGTGGAATGGGCAGACGCCGGCATCCGTCCTGGGTGTCGCTTTGTCGGGAGCGACGCAGGAGATCGCGGCGAGTCGTGCTCGAGACTCCCGACCGACCGGAGAACTCCCGACAAAGTGAACGGCGACCGCGACACGAGGCGACGGTCACCGCGCGACCGGCATTCCCTCAGCGCAGGTCGTAGACCCGCTTGTATTTGCCCTCGCTGCGCGGCAGCGTTCCCGGTTCCTCGACCTGCACGCCGACGCTGGTGCCGATGTGCATCTTGATGCGGTGCTGGAGCACGGCCGCCGCAGCATCGCACTCCCCGGCGCTCAGCTGCGGGTGGCGCTCGATGCGCACCGTGAGAGTGTCGAGCCGGGCGACGTGGCGCAGCTCGAGCACGAAATGCGGCGTGAGCGTCTCGATGCCCATCACGAGCTCTTCGATCTGGGTGGGGAACAGGTTCACCCCGCGCAGGATGATCATGTCGTCGTTGCGTCCGGTGATCTTCTCGATCCGGCGCACGGCGGGATACGTCGTGCCGGGAAGGAGCCGGGTGAGGTCGCGGGTTCGATAGCGGATGACGGGGAAAGCCTCCTTCGTCAGCGAGGTGAACACGAGCTCGCCCAGTTCGCCGTCCGATACCGCCTCACCGGTGTCGCCGTCGATGGTCTCCGGCAGGAAGTGGTCCTCCCAGATATGCGGGCCGTCTTTCGTCAGCACGCTCTCGCTCGCGACGCCCGGACCCATGACTTCACTGAGGCCGTAGATGTCCACGGCGTCGAGGTTCAGGCGCCGCTCGATCTCCCGGCGCATCTCGTTCGTCCAGGGCTCGGCGCCGAGGACGGCGATCTTCAGCGATGTAGCGGCCGGATCCAGGCCCGCCTCTTCCAGGGCGTCTGCGATCGTGAGTAGATAGCTGGGGGTGCACAGGATCGCGTCGGGCTGGAAGTCGTTGATCAGCTGCGCCTGGCGGGCCGTCTGTCCACCCGAGACGGGGATGACGGTGGCGCCGAGCCGCTCGATGCCGGCATGCGCGCCGAGCCCGCCGGTGAAGAGGCCGTAGCCGTAGGCGTTGTGCACCTTCATCCCTGCGCGGATGCCGGCCGCATGCAGTGAGCGGGCGACCAGGTCGCCCCAGTGGTCGAGGTCGCCTGCGGTGTATCCCACGACGGTCGGCCGTCCGGTCGTGCCGGACGAGGCGTGGATGCGGCGCACATCCGCCATCGGCACCGCGAACATGCCGAAGGGGTAGGTCTCGCGCAGGTCGGCCTTGGTCGTGAACGGCAGCCGGCTCACGTCGTCGAGGGTGCGGATGTCGTCGGGATGCACGCCGTGCTCGTCGAACTTGCGGCGGTAAAGCGGCACATTCTCGTAGGCATGGTGCACGGTCCACTGCAGGCGCTGCAGCTGAAGCTCGACGAGCGTCTCACGGGAGTGCAGCTCGAGCTCGGTTCCGATATCGGGGCGCTCACTGATCATCGTCGACTCCTTCGTCGCGGGTTCACTCGGACTGCGGACGATTCGTGATGATCGAGCGGCCGCGGAACTCTGCGATGGGGTCGCCGGTCTCATCGGACACCGTGACGTCGTAGAGGCCGGTGCGCCCGCTCACGACGCGGCGAACGGCGGTGGCCGTCAGCGTCTGGCCTGCGCGCGTCGACTTCAGGAAGGTGATGTCGGCGCCGCCTGCGACCGTGACCCGCTCGTCCTCATTGCACGCGATCGCGAAGGCGGTGTCGGCGAGGGCGAACACGAGTCCGCCGTGCGTGATCGCGAACCCGTTCAGCATGTCGTCGCGCACGGTCATCGAGACGACCGCGCGCCCCGGCTCGTCGAGTTCGACGGCCATGCCGAGCATGGCCGAGGCGTTGTCGCGCTGCATCATCGGCCTCACGACTTGCTCACCAGGGTCAGCACGTCGTACGTCGCGACGATCTCGTCCTTCTGGTTGCGGATGACGGCATCCCAGCGCACCTCGCCGTACTCGTCGGTCTCACGGGGCGTGATCTGCTTGGCCGTGAGGTCGACGCGGATCTCGTCACCGGGGGAGACCGGAGTGACGAAGCGCAGGTTCTCGAGCCCGTAGTTCGCGAGCACCGGTCCGGGTTCCGGGTCGACGAACAGGCCCGCCGCCCACGAGACGAGCAGATAGCCGTGCGCCACCCGCCCGGGGAAGAACGGGTTCGCCGCTGCGGCCTCTTCGTCCATGTGCGCGTAGAAGGTATCGCCGGTGAAGTGCGCGAAGGTCTCGATGTCGTCGAGGGTCACCTCGCGCGAGGCGGACGCGATCTGGTCGCCGATGCGCAGCTCGGCCAACGACTTGCGGAATGGATGCCGTCCGCCGCTGTGCGCTGCGGCGCCCGCGTGCCAGACACCTGTCAGAGCCGTCAGCATCTCGGGGGAGCCCTGCACCGCGGTGCGCTGCATGTGATGGTGCACCGCGCGGATGCCGCCGAGTTCCTCGCCGCCGCCGGCGCGGCCGGGTCCGCCGTGCACCAGGTTCGGCAACGGCGAGCCGTGGCCGGTCGAGGAGCGGGCGTCATCGCGGTCGAGCAGCAGCATCCGTCCGTTGAACGGCGCGATGCGCCCGGCGAGTTCGACCGCCTGTGCCGGGTCGTGCGTCGCGATGCTCGTGACGAGAGATCCGCCGCCGCGCGCGACCAGTGTCGCCGCCTCGGCCGTGGTGTCGTAGGTGAGCAGGGAGGACACGGGGCCGAAGGCCTCGACGGAGTGCACGGCATCCGTCTGCGGGTCGGCGAACCGCAGCAGCACGGGAGACACGAAGGCGCCGTTGGATGCAGGTCCGGTACTGCCATCCGCGAGGCGCACCTCGGGGGTGTCCGTCGAGCCCACGACGATCTCGCCTCCGGCCTCCTGCAGCTCCCTGATCCGACGGAGCACCTCGTCGCGCTGGGCCAGAGACGCGAGCGGACCCATCGTCACGCCCTCGGCCCGTGGATCGCCCAGCACGGTCTTCTCGGCGATCCGAGCCCGTACGGCGGCGATCACGGCATCCGCCGACGCCGTGGGCACGATCGCACGTCGGATCGCCGTGCACTTCTGCCCGGCCTTGGTGGTCATCTCCGTGACGAGCTGACGCACGTAGGCATCGAACTCCGGTGTGCCTTCGGCCGCGTCCGTGCCCAGCACCGAGGCGTTGATCGAGTCGGTCTCGGCGGTGAACCGGACGCCGCCCGTCTGCACCGCGGGATGGACCTTCAGCGACTCGGCGGTCGAGGCGCTGCCCGTGAAGCCCACCAGGTCTCCGAGGCGCAGGTTCTCGAAGAGCCCGGGCACGCTGCCGCTCACGAGCTGCAGCGAACCATCGGGAAGCAGCCCCGACTCGATCAGGATGCGCACCATCGCCTCGGCGAGGTAGCCCGTGGGTGTGGCGGGCTTCACCAACGTGGGCATGCCGGCGAGGAACGCGGGAGCGAACTTCTCGAGAGACCCCCACACGGGGAAGTTGAAGGCGTTGATCTGCACCGCGACGCCGGGGAGGGTCGTGTAGATGTGGCGGCCGAGGAAGGATCCGTCCTTCGACAGCGGCTCGACAGGACCGTCGATGTGCACCGTGCCGTTCGGCAGCTCGCGCCGCCCCTTGCCCGAGTATGAGAACAGCACGCCGATGCCGCCGTCGATGTCGACCCAGGAGTCGGTCTTCGTGGCGCCGGTGCGCGCGGAGAGCGCGTACAACTCGTCCTTGCGCTCGGTCAGCGCGAGCGCGAACTGCTTGAGTAGTACCGCGCGCTGGTGAAACGTCAGAGCGGCGAGCGCTGCGTGCCCGGTGGTCCTCGCGTAGTCGAGGGCGCCGGCGAGATCGAGCCCCTCGGTGGAGACACGGGTGATCACCTCGCCTGTCGAGGAATCCCGCACGTCGGTTGCGCGGTCGGGGGACGACGGCGTCCACCACTCGCCCCGGACGTAGCTCGGCAGGTAGTCGGTCATCTCTCCTCGTTCCATTCGTAGAATCCCTGACCGCTCTTGCGGCCCAGCTTGCCCTCGGCGACCATCCGGCGCAGCAGCTCAGGCGGGGCGAAGCGCTCGCCGAAGGCGCGCTCGAGCTCCTCGGCGATCCCGAGCCGCACGTCGAGACCGACGATGTCGGTCGTGCGCAGCGGACCGGTCGGATGCCTGTAGCCGAGCGTCATCGCAGCATCGATGTCCGCGGCGGAGGCGACGCCGTCCTCCAGCATCCTGATCGCCTCGAGGCCGAGCATGACGCCGAGGCGCGATGAGGCGAAGCCGGGAGAGTCGCGGACGACGATCGGCGTCTTGCCGAGGGCGCTGACCCAGACGCGGGCGCTGTCGATCACGTCTGGCGATGTCGCCGAGCCCTGGACGACCTCGACCAGTGCCGACGCGGGCACCGGGTTGAAGAAGTGCAGCCCGAGGAATCGCTCGGGGCGCAGGCGCCGCGAGGCGAGGTCGTCGATCGAGATCGAGGAGGTGTTGCTCGCCAGAATCGCGTACGCGGGCATGGCGGCTTCGGCGCGAGAGAGAGCGGTCTCCTTGAGCGTGCGTTCCTCGGGCACCGCCTCGATCACGAGATCGCACTCACCGAAAGCGGTGGCGTCGGTGCCCGTGTCGAGGCGGGAGCGGATCTCGGTCTCGTCGAGACCTCCGTCGCGCTCGACGGACCGGCGGATGCTGTCGCCGACGCGGTGGGCCGCGGCAGCTGCGCTCTCGTCATCGCGTTCGACGACGCTCACGCGGGATCCGGCCAGCAGGAAGGCATGCGCGATGCCCGCGCCCATGCGCCCGCCGCCGAGCACCCCGACCTGCGCGGGAGCCATCGGCTCGCGGCGTTTCGTCTCGCTCAACGAACCGTGGATTTCCTCAGTTCCGGTCGTTGAGCGAGAAGCGGAGCGACGAGACGAAACGCTCGTCTCCTGCGTCGAGGTCGGCTCGCTCTCACTTCGCCCGGTCATCGATTCGCCTTTCGTTCGAGGAAGGCGGTCATCCGGCGATGTTTCTCCGGCGACTCGAACAGCTCGGCCTGCAGCTCGAACTCGATGGCCGGATGCTGCGCGCGAGGAGTGCGCAGGGCGCGCTTGGTGTGCTGCGTGGCGAGCGGGTCGTTCGCGGCGATCCGGTCCGCGATCGCATGAGCGGCGCTCATCAGATCCACCGCCGGATGCACGGCCGACACGAGTCCCAATTGCAGGGCCTCTTCGGCATCCAGCATCCGCCCGGTCAGGAGCATCTCGCTCGCTCGTGCCGCTCCGACGATCTCGGGCAGCCGCCAGGCAGCCCCGCCGGCGGCCATGATGCCGAGGCCCGTCTCGGGGTTGCCGATCTGCAGAGCCGGTGTGGCGATGCGGATGTCGGCGGCGTAGGCGAGCTCGGCGCCGCCGCCGAGAGCGTAGCCGTCGATCGCGGCGATGACCGGCATCGGGAGCTCGCTGACCCGGATGAACGCCGTGGCGTTGATGCCCCGCCGCGCATCCTCCGCCGTACGGTCTCGCAGCTGCGCGATGTCGGCTCCCGCGGCGAACACGCCGCCCGATCCCGTGACGACCAGGGTGCGAGGGTGGGATTCGAGAGAGGAGCACAGGGCGTGCAGCGCGTCGATGGTGTCCTGATCGATCGCGTTGCGCTTCTCCGGGCGGTCGAGCGTCGCGACGACGCGGTCGGTATGCTCCTCGATGCGCAGGGTCATCACACGCGCTCCACGATCATCGCGGTGCCCTGGCCCACGCCCACGCACATCGTGGCGAGACCGTACCGGACGCCCTCTCGTTCCATCCGCCCGAGCAGGGTGACGACCAGTCGCGACCCGCTCGACCCCAGCGGGTGGCCGAGTGCGATCGCCCCGCCGTCGGCGTTCACGATCGCGGGATCGAGGCCGAGTCGGCGGATGCATGCGAGGGACTGCGATGCGAAGGCTTCGTTCAGCTCCACCGCGCCGAGATCGGCGACCGTGAGTCCGGCTTTCTGCAGGGCCTTCTCCGTGGCGGGTACGGGGCCCAGTCCCATGATCTCCGGCGCGAGTGCGGCCGTCGCCGATGCGACGATCCGCGCGCGCGGGCGCAGCCCGTGTCGCTCCACGGCGTCCACGCTCGCGACCGCGATCGCCGACGCCCCGTCGTTCAGCGAGCTCGAGTTGCCCGCCGTGACCACGGCGCCGCCGCCGACCACTGGCCGCAGCCCCTCCAGAGCCTCGAGAGACGTGTCGCGGCGCGGCCCTTCGTCGGTCCCGACGGAGCCGCGTGGGGTCTCGACGGCGACGATCTCGGCGGCGAATCGCCCGGCGTCGATCGCCGTGACAGCGCGCCGGTGGCTCGCCAGCGCGAAGGCGTCGGCATCCGCTCTGCTGATCCCGTCGACGCGCGCCACCTCTTCTGCGGTCTCCGGCATCGAGAACGTGGCCTTCTCGCGCGCCGCCAGTCGGGGATTCGTGAACCTCCAGCCGATGGAGGTGTCGAAGGCGTCTCCGGGTTTCGCCCAGGCGCGCGCGGGCTTGGCCTGAACCCAGGGCGCCCTCGTCATCGACTCGACGCCTCCCGCGATGATCGCGTCGGCGTCGCCCGCGCGGATCGCCTGAGCCGCGATCGTGATCGCGGACATGCCCGACGCGCACAGTCGGTTGACCGTCATCCCGGGGACCGTGTCGGGCAGACCCGCCAGAAGCACGGCCATGCGGGCGACGTTGCGGTTGTCCTCGCCGGCCTGATTCGCCGCTCCGAGGATGACCTCGTCGAGCGCGTCGACCGGCAGCCCCGCCCGTGCCATGGCTTCTCCGACGACGAGCGCCGCGAGATCGTCGGGGCGGACGCCCGCGAGTGCTCCGCCGTACCGGCCGATCGGCGTGCGCACACCGCCGACGAGATAGGCCTCGGACATCGTCATCCTCTCGATCGTCGACGCTGGCGTATTTCCAGACCGATCGTTCAGGAATACGATCTCAGATCGTCTCGGGAATGGCAACTCCTCGGCGGTGCCAGACTGGACGACATGTCACAGACCGAACTCGGGGCGCCGACGCCCAAGCGGGGACGCCCCGGATACGACCGTGAGCAGGTGCTCGCGGTCGCGGTCAAGGTCTTCAACGAGCACGGCTACGACGCGACCAGCGTGGCGGATCTCACTGCGGCGCTCGGGCTCACCAAGTCGGCCCTGTACCATCACTTCGACTCCAAGTCCGCGATCCTCGAACTCGCTCTGAACGACGCTCTCGACGGTCTCGAGCAGGTGGTCGACGACGCCGAGGCGCGGCATCCGCTCGCCTCCGATCGGCTGCGCGCGATCGTGCGCGGGGCCGTGCACGTTCTCATCGCGAAGCTGCCCTCGGTCACGCTGCTGCTGCGCGTACGCGGCAACAGCGAGGTCGAGACCACCGCGCTGCGGCGTCGCCGCGACTTCGACCAGCGGGTCACCGCGATCCTCGCCGAGGCGCAGAGCGAGGGGCTGATCCGCGACGACGTCGATGCGGCCGTCGCGACGAGGCTGATCTTCGGCATGATCAACTCGGTCGTCGAGTGGTACCGCCCTGGTGGACCGGTCGACCCGGACGAACTCGGCGAGGACATCCTGCGCGTGACCCTCGACGGGCTGCAATCGCGCTGATCGCGGCTCTCCGGGAGGGTCCAGCGATCGCCATGGGCGTCGGGCGGCGCTTGCTGTCAGATGGGGCGCGTGATTCCGGCGCGGGGTGCCACCTCGGTGGGGGAGGGCTGCGGATGCTGCTGCTGCGGGTTCAGTCCTCCGCAGGTGCGACCCGGGGCGGCCAGACGGCCGCGCCCAGCTCGCGCGAGATGTTGCGCGCGGTCTCGCGCAGCGCACCGAGGACGTCGTCGGATGCCGGCGCCTGAGACGTCGGCAGCACGACAGCAAGAGCGGCCACGATGTCGCCGCGAGCGTCCGCGACGGGGGCGGCGACCGACGATTCGCCCAGGACGGCCTCGTCGGTCTCGCTCGCGCTGCCGCGCTCGGTGATGGCGGGGAACTCGAGCGTGAGGCGGGCGACGTCGGTGATCGTGTCGCCGGTGAGGCTGCGCAGAGGGCGTTCGAAGACGGTCTGCTGGAAACCGACGTCGTAGGCGAGCAGCACCTTTCCCATCGCCGAGGCGTGCGCGGGGATGGCGACCCCGGTCTCGAGCATCTGCTGGCTGTCGTCGGGGCGGAGACTGTGATGGATCACGAGCACGTCGGCGAAGTGCGGCGCACCCAGGCGCACCGACAGACCGGTGCGCCTGGCGAGATCCTGCGTCCAGCGCATCGCCCGCGCCCGCACGTCGAGCGTGTCGAGGTACACGTTGCTCAGTCGCAGCAGGGTAGGGCCGAGCATGTACCGCTGCCCTCCGCGCTCCTTCGCGACGAGTCCGTGCTCGCGCAGGGACTTCACGATGCCGTGCACCGTCGACGGCGGAAGATCCAGCGCCAGAGCCAGATCTGTGATGCCCAGATGACGGGCTCCTTGCAGCAGTTCGAGCACCTTCGCGGCACGGTCGATGGCCTGGATCATGCGCGTCCCTCCTGTCCGGATCGTCGTCGAGCCGGGCTCCTGGATCGGGGGTTGACAACCCGATCGAGTCCGAGCATATTCGACATTGACGAAAAGCTTTCGAATTCTCACCGAATTCGACGTGGCCGAGATCAAGGGAGATCGAACGATGAAAAAACTCATCAACAACCCGGCAGACGTGCTCATCGAATCGCTCAGAGGAGTCGCTGCGGCGCACCCCGAGCTGTCGGTCGACCTGGAGACCAGCGTCATCACTCGAGCCGAACCGAAAGCCCAGGGGAAGGTCGCCGTCGTCTCGGGCGGAGGATCGGGACACGAGCCGCTGCACGGCGGATACGTCGGCCTCGGGATGCTCGACGCGGCCGTCGCCGGCGAGGTGTTCACCTCGCCGACGCCTGATCGCGTGCAGGCTGCGACGAAGGCCGTGGACCGCGGAGCCGGCGTGCTGCACATCGTGAAGAACTACACGGGAGACGTGCTGAACTTCGAGATGGCGGCCGAACTCGCCGAGATGGAGGGCATCGAGGTGGGCACGGTCGTCGTGGACGACGATGTCGCCGTGCAGGACTCGCTCTACACTGCCGGCCGTCGCGGCGTGGGCCTCACGGTGCTGCTCGAGAAGATCGTCGGCGCCGCTGCGGAGGAGGGGCAGGATCTCGCCTCAGTCACCGCCCTCGCTCAGCGAGTGAATGGGCAGGGCAGATCGATGGGCATGGCCTTGACGAGCTGCACGGTCCCGGCGGCGGGGAAGCCCACCTTCGACCTCCCTGAGGACCAGATGGAGATCGGCATCGGCATCCACGGCGAACCCGGTCGCCATCGCGAACCGCTCGCCCCGGCGTCCGAGATCGCTCGTCAACTCGTCGAGCCGATCCTCGCCGACCTCGATTTCGCAGGCCCCGCGATCGTGATGGTGAACGGCATGGGCGCGACCCCGCAGATCGAGTTGTACCTGATGTACGCCGAGGTCGCCGCCTTGCTGGAAGCGGCGGGCGTGCAGATCGTGCGCAACCTGGTCGGCAACTACATCACCTCTCTCGACATGGCCGGATGCTCGGTCACGGTTCTGAAGGCGGACGACGAGATCCTGCGCCTGTGGGACGCACCGGTCGTCACCCCGGGCCTGCGGTGGGGCGCCTGATGGGAGCGGTGGAGACGACCACTCTGCAGGACTGGATCTCGCGATTCGGCGCTGCGATCGCAGAGAAGCGCGAGTGGCTCACCGAACTCGATTCGGCCATCGGCGACGCTGACCACGGAGCGAACATGGCGCGCGGCATGACAGCGGTGAGCGAGAAGCTCGGCGCGGGGGCGCCAACGGGCATCGACGATCTGCTGAAGACCGTGGGAATGACGTTGGTCAGCTCGGTCGGTGGCGCGAGCGGACCGCTGTACGGCACCTTCTTCCTGCGCATGGGCATGAGCGCGGGCGCCGTGGCCTCCCTTGACGGACCTGCGCTCGCCGCGGCGCTACGGGCGGGGCTCGAGGGGATCGTCGCCCGGGGCAAGCCCGAAGCGAGGGACAAGACCATGTTCGATGCGATGGCACCCGCGGTCGACGCGCTCGACGAGACGTTGGCCTCGGGCGCCTCGGTGGCCGAGGGTGCTCGGGCTGCGGCCGACGCAGCCGCAGCCGGCCGAGACGCGACCCTGCCGCTCGTCGCGCGCAAGGGGCGGGCGAGCTATCTGGGTGAGCGCAGCGCGGGTCACCTCGACCCCGGCGCGGCGTCGACGGCGATCCTGTTCGAGACGTTGGCCGACGCGATCGCGGGCGCATCCTGATGATCGGCATCGTCGCCGTCTCTCACAGCGCTCGGCTCGGGGAGGCGGCGCTCGAACTCGCCCTGCAGATGGTGCCGGGCGGAGGAGTGCAGGTGCGCGTGGCGGCGGGGGCGGGAACGGATGCCGACGGTGCGCCGATTCTGGGCACGGATGCGGCAGCGGTCGCCGCGGCGATCGACGAACTGGCGGCGGACTGCGACGGCGTGCTCGTGCTGATGGATCTGGGTTCCGCCGTGATGAGCGCCGAGATGGCGCTCGAGTTCCGGATGAGCGACGTCCCGGTGCGGCTCGTGCCGGCGCCGTTCGTCGAAGGGCTTCTCGCCGCGGTCGTGTCTGCGGCGGCAGGGGGAACTCTCGACGCCGTCGCCGAGGAGGCCACGGCCGCGCTCGCCGCGAAGACCGGGCAGCTCGGAGAGCCGGAGCCGGGCGCACCCACCCGGTCGTTGAGCGAGGAGCGCAGCGACGAGACGAAACGCGGTGACACGACGTCGGACTCGTCTTCACCGCGTTCCGTCTCGCTGCGCTCGCTCAACGACCCGCAAGGGGCGGAGCGCACGTTCCGCACAGTGACGGTGCGCAATCCGCTCGGCATCCACGCTCGGCCCGCAGCCCTGATCGCGGAGGCATCCGCCGGTGCGGACGTCCGCTTGCGCAAGCTGCCGGACGGGCCGGAGGCCTCGGCCGCGAGCCTTTCCCGCTTGCTGGTCCTGGGCGCGCGGCAGGGCGACGACATCGAACTCTCCGCATCCGGCGACGATGCCGAGCAGGTGGTGACACGCCTGGCGGCGCTGTTCCACGACGGATTCGGCGAGGGCACCGCTCCGGTGGCGCCGAGGCGTCAGGCGGAGCCCGCCGATGAGCGCGTGCCCGTCGCGGCCGGCGCCGTGCTGCGCGGCCGCGGTGTGAGCGCGGGCGCAGCCGCGGCATCCGTCGTGCATCTGGCCCTGCCGCTGCCGGAGCCGCCCTCCGACATCGTGATCGCGCCGGCCGACCGCGAGTCCGAGGTCTCAGCCATCGAATGGGCGGCTGTGGCGGTGGCCGACGAACTGCGCTCGCGCACCGCCGGTGCGTCGGGGGAAGCCCGCGACATCCTCGACGCCTCCCGCCTGCTGGCCTCCGACCCGGAGCTCGTCTCCGAGGCATCGGCTCTCGTGCGCACGAACGGGCGCAGCGCGGCACGCGCGGTGTGGGAGACCGCCGCCGTGCACGAGAAGAATCTGGCGGCGCTCGGGGGACGCATGGCCGAGCGCGCGGCCGACATCCGCGACGTGCGCGACAGGATCATCGCCGAGATCCTCGAGGTCGAGATGCCTGGCGTGCCCGATCGCGACGAGCCCTTCGTGCTCGTCGCGTCCGATCTCGCCCCGGCAGACACCGCCGCCCTCGAAGGCGGACGCTGCGTGGCTCTCGTCACCGAGCAGGGCGGACCCACCTCGCACACGGCGATCATCGCGCGGTCCCTCGGGCTCCCCGCCGTGGTCGGAGTGATCGGCGCGACCGGCATCGCGGTCGGCGCGACCGTGCTGGTCGACGGAGACCGCGGGACGGTCGAGGTCGACCCTTCCCCGTCGAAGATCCATGCGGCGAAGGCTGCAGGCATCGTGGTGCCGTTCGACGGCACAGGGAGCCTGGCCGACGGCACCGAGCTGCCCCTGTTCGCGAACGTCGGCGGTGCCGCGGATGCGGTCGCCGCTGCAGTCGCCGGTGCCGAGGGCGTAGGCCTGTTCCGCACCGAATTCTGCTTCCTTGACCGAGCCGAGGCTCCGACCGTCGACGAGCAGGTCGCCGCCTACCGCGGAGTTCTCGCGGCATTCCCCGACCGTCGCGTCGTCGTGCGCACACTCGACGCCGGTAGCGACAAGCCGCTGCCCTTCGCGAACTCCGAGCACGAGGACAACCCGGCCCTCGGCGTGCGCGGGCTGCGCATCGCACGGAGATCGCCGGCGCTGCTCGACGATCAGTTGCGGGCGCTCGCGCTCGCCGCGGAGCAGGAGGCTGCTCTGGTCGACGTGATGGCGCCGATGGTCGCGACCGTCGACGAGGCCCGCGACTTCGCGAGCAGGGCCCGCGCGGCAGGGCTGCCGCGCGTCGGGATCATGATCGAGACGCCGGCCGCGGCGCTGCTCGCCGCGGAGCTGTTCGAGATCGTCGACTTCGTGAGCCTGGGAACCAACGACCTCGCTCAGTACACGCTCGCGGCCGACCGGCTGCTGAGCGAGCTGGGCGACCTCAACGACCCGTGGCAACCGGCCGTGCTGCGCTTGATCGGTGCGGTGGGCAAGGCGGGCCGACAGGCCGGCCGATCGGTCGGCGTGTGCGGCGAAGCGGGCGGCGATCCGGCGCTGGCTCCCGTTCTCGTGGGGCTCGGCGTCACGAGTCTGTCTATGACGCCACGGGCGCTCGGGCGGGTCGCAGCTGCCTTGGCGCAGAACACCTCGGAGCAGTGCCGTGAGGCCGCCGAGGCGGTGCTCGTCGCGGCGACCGCCGACGAGGCGCGGGCCGCGGCATCCGCTGTTCTCAGCCGCTGACGGCAGCGGATCGACCGGTACCCGGAAGACGAGGCTCGCCTCCTGCCGGCGCAGATCCTTCGCACTCGGACATCTGCGGCGCGCTCCTCGACAAGTGCGGATGAAGGGGGCATCCGACAATGAGATGAGGTCGACGACCCGGCCTGCGCCCCGCTCGAAGGAGAGTCCTGATGTCCGATTCCGCCGCATCCGCAGCCGCCGTGCTGCTCGACCGCATCCAGGCGCCCGAGGGTTCGGGGCGGGAGATCCCGGATGCCGCGACTCGCGAGATCATCGGCCGTGCGCCCGTCGATTCGGTCGCCGAGCTCGACGAGGCGATCGCCCGTGCCAAGGCGGCTCAGCCTGCATGGGAGGGCTCGGGTCACGAGAAGCGCATCGAGCTGCTGCTCGCGGCTGCTGACGCGATCGACGCGAACGCCGAGGCTCTTGCGTACATCCTCTCGCGCGAGCAGGGCAAGCCGCTGAACGGTCCGAACGCCCGTTTCGAACTCGGCGCCTGCTCGGCCTGGCTGCGCACGAGTGCGGCGATCGCGCTCGAGTCGCAGGTGCTCGTCGACGACGAGAACCTGCACGCCGAGCTCGTCTACAAGGCGGCCGGCGTCGTGGGTGCGATCGGACCGTGGAACTGGCCCCTCATGATCACGATCTGGCAGATCGGCCCATCGCTGCGCATGGGCAACACGGTCGTCGCCAAGCCGAGCGAGTACACGCCGCTCAGCGTGCTCGCGATGCTCTCGGTCATGAACGAGGTGCTGCCGCCCGATGTCCTCATCGGCATCTCGGGCGACCGTGAAGTCGGAGCCCGCCTGGCCTCGCACCCCGACGTCGACAAGATCATGTTCACCGGCTCGACGGCGACCGGTCGCCGCATCATCGAGAGCTCGGCGGGCAACCTCGCCCGCCTCACCCTGGAACTGGGCGGCAACGACGCGGGTATCGTGCTGCCGGGGACGGATGCCGCCGCGATCGCACAGGATCTGTTCTGGGGCGCGTTCATCAACACCGGCCAGACGTGCGCCGCGATGAAGCGGCTCTACGTGCACGACTCGGTGTACGACGACGTCGTGAACGCGCTCGGCGAGATCGCGGCATCCGTTCCGATGGGCAACGGACTCGACGAGGACAACGTCCTCGGGCCGCTGCAGAACAAGGCGCAGTTCGACATCGTGAGCCGCCTGGTCGAGGACGCCAAGGCGCGGGGAGCCCGCGTCGTCACCGGAGGCGAGAGCGCTCCCGAACTGGGCGAGCTGTTCTACCGCCCGACGATCGTCGCCGACATCTCCAACGACGCGGATCTCGTGCAGGAGGAGCAGTTCGGCCCTGCCCTGCCCGTGATCCGGTACTCCGATGTGGACGAGGCGTTCAAGTGGGCGAACGGCGTCGACGTCGGTCTCGGGGCCTCGGTCTGGTCGAGCGACCCCGACGCTGCACGGGAGGCCGCGACCCGCATGCAGTCGGGAACCGTCTGGATCAACTCGCACGGCGGACTGCATCCGATGGTGCCGTTCGGTGGAGTGAAGAGCTCGGGCTACGGTCTCGAGTTCGGCGTCGAGGGCCTCAAGTCCGTGGCTGTCACGCAGGTCGTGTCCGGCCCCGGCCGGAAGGGCTGAGCCGTGCGCTCTGCGATCGTCGTAGGAGCGGGCACTTCGGGCGCGATCGTCGCGCGGCGTCTGGTGGATGCCGGTGTGGTCGTCACCCTGATCGAAGCGGGAGGCTATGACACGAACCCGGCGATCCACGACCCCTCGCGTGCGGGGGAGCTGTGGCACTCCGCGGAGGACTGGGATTTCTTCACCGTTCCCCAGGAACATTCTGCGGGGCGCCGCCTGCATCTGCCGCGCGGAAAGGTCACCGGCGGATCGCACGCGCTGAACGCCATGATCTGGGTGCGGGGCGCGGCATCCGACTACGACGGCTGGGAGCGCGACGGCGCCACAGGCTGGGGCTGGTCCGAGGTCGAGCCGGTCTTCGACGCGATCGAGAACGACCTGCTTCCGGTCACGGACGATTACCCGCTGTCACCGGTCCAGGCGTCGATCATCGATGCCGCAGTGCAGGAGGGACTGCTGCGCAACGCGAACTACAACGGCGGCACCCTCGACGGCGTCTCGCAGGAGCAGGTCACGATGCGCGACGGCCGCAGGGTGAACACCTGGATGGCCTATGCGCAGCCGGTGGCCGACAGGCTCACGATCGTCACGGGCCGCGAGGTGCACTCCGTGATCGTGGAGGAAGGACGAGCGCGGGGAGTCCGGTTCGAGGACGGCGACGAGCTGCGGGCCGACGAGGTCATCCTCTCGGCGGGGGCTCTCGGCTCCCCGGTGATCCTGCTGCGCTCGGGGATCGGCCCGGCGGACGAGCTGACGGCGCTGGGGATCGCTGTGGTGCAGGATTCGCCCCAGGTCGGCAAGAACCTGCACGACCACCTGCTCTCACCGGTGATCTTCACCACGCAGCGCCCGGTGGGTCCGCCGCAACCGGGGGTGTCGGCCACGCAGACGCACCTGTTCTGGCGCAGTCGTGCCGGACTCACCGAGCCCGACACGCAGCCGCTGCACTTCTCGGTGCCGATGTGGGGTGAGCTCGAACCGCGTGGGGACGACGGTTTCACGCTCATGGCCGGTCTCGTCACGCCGCACAGCCGGGGGTCGCTGACCCTGTCGGGGCCCGGCGTGGCGGACCTGCCGCTGATCGACCTGGCCGCGCTCGCCGACGACCGGGATCTCGCTGCGCTCGCCGCATCCGTGCGCCAATGCCGCCGCATCGGCGCACGACCGGCGCTGGCGGAGGAATGGGGCGCGAGCGAGGTGTACCCCGGTCCCGAGGTGGCCGACTCCGACGTGGAGGAGTGGGTTCGCCGCACCGCGATCACCTACCACCACCAGGTCGGCACCTGCCGGATGGGAACCGACCCCGGGGCGGTCGTCGATCCGCAGCTCCGCGTGCGCGGCATCGAGGGGCTTCGTGTGATCGACGCCTCGGTGATGCCGACCGTGCCGACCGGCAACACCAACGCCCCGGCCGCGATGATCGCCGAGCGCGGCGCGAGGTTCCTGCTGGAGGAGTGACCTCACCCCGCGTCTCTCACCCCGCGTCTCTCCCGAAACCCCCACTTACTGCCGAAACCCCCACATATTCGCGTCAACAGGTGGGGGTCTCGGCAACAAGTGGGGGTTTCGATGTGCCGCGCGGAGAGGGTCGCGCGAGGATGTGGGCACGGTGGCAGGGTCTACGGAGGGCGGATGCCGAAGGCGCGAAGTCGCGCGCTGAGGATGTCAGGAGTTCGGATGTGCGAAGACTCCCAGCGGCCGAAGCCCCACCCGGTGACGCCGCGCACGGCATCCTCCCGTCGCTTCTCCGCCATCACGATATCTTCGATCGCGGCGCCGCCGGTCATGGTCGGATCGGAGTACTTGCCCCTGCCGTCGAACTCTCCGAAGCATCGTGACCGCTCGAATGCGAAGTCCAGCCAATAGGACTCGCCGTCCGGGCCGATGATGTGCTCCTGCAGCCTCACAGACCGGAAACCGAGTCGGTGCAGCTGCAGGCGGCTCACGCTCTCGCCGGGGAGCTGCGCCCTGCCGTCCGCGAACGAGATCACCTCCCTCGCCTGGCGGATGCCACGAGTGGAGACGGCGTGAGCGCGCCCGGAGAGCACATCGCGCCAGGTTCCGGCGAGCGCGGCATCCTGGTGATGCCCGTCGATGACGGCGACGCGACGGAGGGCCGCATCGGCCGCGGCGACCGCCGCCTCTCGGTGCATCGTCGCGGTGATGTCGAGAACCGTGCGGTCGAGCGATGTGCAACGGATGCCGTCGATGGCCGTGATGTCCTCGGCGGGCACAGTGACGTCGTGCCAGTGGATGCCCATGCGATTGCGCGTGTGACGTCGTCCGTCGATGGCCGCGTGGACCTGTCGCGGCACCGTGCGGTACAACGGGAGACCATGCAGCACAGCCGCGGAAACCCCGATGAGCAACGGGCCCGGCGGTGCGGAGTTCATCTCCACGGCGACGACCTCGAGAAGGTGTCGTCCCTCGCTCCACAGGTCGTTCCAATCGTGTACGTGCACGTAGCGGCCTCGACGCACTCGGCGCAGCTCACCGGAGTCCACGCGCGCACTCAACTCACGATCCGTCAGACCGGTCGCGCGCAGCTCATCGCGAGAGAGGAGCAGACCGCGTGCGGCGGGGACGGTGAGCGTGCGCATCAGCACATCATTCGGCATCCGACCGGTCGCCGGTGTCCGTCAGCCGCATCCTGTGGATGCTTTCCGCTACCGACTCATCTGTGCAGGAGCAGTGCGCTCGCCCGTTGCATCGCCGACACCCCCACTTGTTGCCGATACCCCCACGTACTTGCGTGAATAGGTGGGGGTCTCGACAACAGGTGGGGGTCTCGACAGAGGGGGAGGGGGAGGGGGCGGGAACCTCAGCCCGAGTACACCTCGCGGCCGGCGAACCACGTCGACAGCACACGCGCGTCGATGATGCGGTCGGCGGGGCCCGCGACGGCATCCCGGTCCAGCACGACGAAGTCGGCGGACTTGCCCACCGTGATCGATCCGGTCTCGGTGTCCAGGCCCATGGCCCGAGCGGCGTTGATCGTGAACACCGCGAGCGCCTCCTCCGCGGTGATCGCCTGCTCGAGCCACAGGGTCCCCGGCGCGCGCCCGAGAGGGTCGGCGCGGGTCACGAGTCCCTGCATCCCCTCGAGCGGGTTCGGGGACTCGCTCACCGGCCAGTCGGATCCGCCGGCGACGAGCCCACCCGCGTCGATGATCGAGCGGTTGGGCTGCGAGTGCTCTGCTCGGTCGCCGAGCACGGCGGCGAGGGCATCCGGGATGACGCCCGGGTACCAGATGAACGGCGAGATGTCGGCGCTCACACGGAGGTCGGCCAGGCGACGGATGTCGTCGTCGGCGAGGAACTGTCCGTGCGCGATCTGGAAGGGAGCGTCCGTGAAGCCCTCAGAGCGGAGGCGCTCGATCACATCGAGCAGCAGCCGCGCCGATCCGTCGCCCGTGGCGTGCACCTTGGCGCCGAGACCGCGCTCGGCCACCCGCCTGAGCCAGTCGTAGAGCTCGTCGAAGGACATCGTCGTGGTGCCGTGGAAGTGCGCGCCGTGCGCATCGTCCGGAAGATACGCGTCGATGAACAGCGCGGTCCGAGCCGGGGGCACGCCGTCGAGGAAGATCTTCACGAAATTCGGACGGTGATGCGTGGTTCGGAATTCCTCGCCGCGGTCGATCAGCGCGTCGCCGATCGTGTCGAATCCGAAGATCTCGTCGTTGATCGTGAGGCTCGAGACCACCCAGGCGTTCAGCTCGCCGGCCTCATCGAGCGTCTTCAGGGCGCCGAGGATCTCGAGCGATGCCGCAGCATCCTGGAACGCCGTGACGCCGAAGCCGTTCAGCAGCTCCACGCCGCGCCGCGACGCCTGCCGATGCTGCTCGGTGGACAATCCGCCGGCGCGGGCGTGCGCCTGCGCGACCAGGACTCCGGCGGCCTCGAGGAGCACGCCGGTCGGCTCGCCGTCGACGGCGTCGAGCAGAGTCACGCCATCGGCCGGGATCGTCTCCTTCGAGATGCCCGCGAGTCGCAGCGCCTCGCTGTTCGCCCAGCGGTTGTGATGGCTGTCGTCCGAGAGCATGACCGGGCGTACGCCGGCCGCCTCGTCCAGCCGCCGCCGCACCGCTGAGCTGTTCAGCTCGTCCATGAGCGTGCTGGCCCAGGACCCGCCGGTGACCCAGGCGCCCTCGGGGAGCGTCGCTGCGCGATCCCGTACGAGATCCAAGATCTCGTCCAGACCGAGAGACGTTCCGAAGGAGAGCTCGAACAGATCGGTCACCCCGGCGACCGCGTGGTGGTTGTGCACATCGACGAATCCGGGATACACGGCGGCACCGTCGAGATCGCGCACCTCGGTGCGCCGCCCGCGGAACGCCTCGATCTCCGACGCCGTACCGACGGCGAGAATCCGACCATCGCCGACCGCGATCGCCTCGGCGAGAGGGTTCTCGAGGTCGACCGTGCGGACGGTCGCGCCTGTGAGGATGAGGTCGGCGATGATCGTCATGTTCAGCGCTCCAGGGCGCGTGCCGGATCGTACTCGACGGGGTGGACGGTGTTCGACAGCAGGCGTCCGTGGGCGCCGAAGGTGAAGTGCGTCGGGGCGGTGCCCGACTCGTCCCAGCCGAACAGCACGCCGTGCGAGCGGATCGCCTTCTGATCGCGGTGGTCGGCGATCGTCACCGAACCGCAGGGAATGACCTTCTCGCGCCAGGTGAAGACGTAGATGCCGGGGCGGACCTTCCACACGGTGTTCGCGTCGGTGTCGGCGAGCCCCTGCTCGGGGCCGGCGAGGCACTGCCAGGTGTACCAGTGCGGCGACAGGTAGACGTGCTCGTACGCGTGGGTGCTGGAGTACACCCACAGCACGCGGCGGCCGATGAGCTCCTCGGTCGGGGCCGGCGCTTCGCCGCGCGTCTCGATGCCCTCGATCAACCCGGGAACGAAGACCATCTGCACGGCGGTCTTACCGGGAGAGGCCTGCCCGAGGATCGAGATGACCGAGAGCGCGTGGCCGCTGGCGAGGTCGAGGATCAGGGTGACGGCCTCGTTCGGCAGGTACTTGTGGTGGAACTGCGCGTAGAACAGGTCGTCGGCGACCTCGATCACCTCGCAGTCGTCTGTGTCCTCTGCCGGGGCGGTCTCGTCACCGGTTCCGGGTTCGTACTTCCAGCTGACGGTTCCGCGGCCGAACGTGTGCGTGACTCGGGTGCCGCGGTCATCGACCACGGTGAACGTGCGGCCGTCGAGCGCGTCGCTGAGCTCGGCCTTGCTGGCGTCGAAGCCCGGTGCGAGGCCGTCGAGCGGCAGCCAGGTGGAGGTGTCGGACAGGTTGACTACATCAGCCATGAGGGTTCCTTCGTGGGTGGGGGTCGGATGCTGTGCGGTTCGGACGATGGGGCGAGGACGCTCAGCGCGTGCTGAACTTCTCGAGGTCGGTGGCGAGGCCGTCGTACACGGCCGGCCGGGACTTCTTCAGGTAGACGCCGTACACGATGCCGCCGATCACGGCGAGCACCAGAAGCAGCGGCATGAGGCGGATGGCGAGCTCCTGCGAGCCGGCGACGATGTCGAAGTTCACGACCGCGAGGATCGAGATCGCCGCGATGCCGAGGAAACCGATTCCGGGGGCGATGAAGGTGCTCCACCACCTCGGGTCGCCCTTGCGGCGGAAGTACACGACGATCGAGATCGCGGCGAGGCCCTGCAGGATCAGCACGCTCAGGGTTCCGAATCCGAGCATCGCCGGGACCAGCGTGACGATCGGATCGGCTCCCGCGATCGCGAAGATGATCGCGACGACGGCGGCGAACGACGCCTGCACGATGCCGGCGAGCTGCGGGGCTCCGCTCGCGCGGGTGCGGGCGAGAGCCTGGGGCAGAATCCGGGCGCGGCCGAGCGAGTACAGGTAGCGGCTCGCCGAGTTGTGGAAGGCGAGCATCGCGGCGAACAGGCTCACCAGCAGCAGGATCATCATGACCGTCGTGAGCGGTCCTCCGAGGTACTGCTGCGACAGCGTGAAGATGAGGTCGCCGGTCGGCAGATGCTCCAGGGCCGTGGCCTGCGCCTGGGCGACGCCGGTCGCGCTGACGACGGCCCACGTCGTGACACCGAGGATGACGCCGATCGCGATGATCGCGGTGTAGGTGGCACGCGGGATCGTGCGCAGCGGCTGCTTGGCTTCTTCGCTGAACAGCGCTGTGGCCTCGAACCCCAGGAAGCCGGTCGCGGCGAGGAGCATGCCGATCGGCAGCGATCCCGAGAACACGGCCTCCGGGCTGAACGCGGCCACGTCGTAGCCGGTCTGCACCAGCACCGACACATCGAAGACGACGAGCATCAACGTCTCGAGCACGAGGCACACGCCGAGCACCTTCGACGAGAAGTCGACGCCGATGCGTGCCAGCACGAAGCAGACGACGATCGACGCGAGCCCCCAGATCAGCCAGTGCACGTCGAGTCCGGTGAGGTCGCGGATGATCGTCTGCATGAAGAAGCCGCTCGTGCCGATCGTGCCGACGACGAAGAAGTTGTAGCCGAGGGTCGCGATGAGTCCCGCGATGAGACCGCCGGTGCGGCCGAGGCCCTTCACCACGAAGGCGTAGAAGCCGCCGGCGTTGACCAGTTGCTTCGACATCTGCGCGTAGCCGATCGCGAAGAGCAGGAGGATCCCCGCGACGAGGAAGAAGGACATCGGAGTGCCGCCGCCGTTGCCGAGTGCGACAGCCAGTGAGGCGACGACGACGATGCCGGTCAGCGGTGCGACGGCCGCCAGCACGAGGAAGACGATCCCGGCGACGCCCAGGGCGCCGGGACGAAGAGCGGTGTGCTCGGTGGGCGGTGCGATCGAATCAGCCACGGCGACTCCTTTGTTCGGTGACGGCCGTGGGTTCGGAGAGCCTGCGCACGGCATCGACGACGAGGGGATCGTCGATAGAGCGAGTCTGCTCCGACGGCACTCGTCGCGCTTGACGCTGAGCGAAGGACGATGGTGCCAGGGTGCACAGCAGCGTCGCGGAGATAGGGGCGAGCGGATGCCGGGTAGCAGGATGACGGCATGGATCTGCAGCTGCGCGGTACGAGCGCCCTCGTCACGGGCGCCGGGAGCGGCATCGGTCGCGCCGTGGCGTCGGCGCTCGCCGCGGAAGGCGTGCGGGTCGTGCTCCTCGACCGCGACGAGAGCGCCGTGCGCGATGCTGCCCGCACGTGCCCGGATTCGATCGTCCTCGTCGCCGACGTCACCGACGAGGAGCAGACGTCCTCAGAACTCGCCTCTCTGGAGCGCCTGGATGCCGTGGTCTGCTGCGCCGGTATCTCCGGTCCCGTCGGCTCGGGCATAGAGGAGATCTCGCTCGGGGAATGGAACGCGGTCTTCGCCGTCAACGTCACGGGTCCCTTCCTCGTGCTGCGCCACGCGCTTCCTGCCCTGAGAGCGGCAGGCGCGGCATCCGTCGTCCTGGTATCCAGCGACTCCGCCTTCGTCGCCTCGCCGGGGATGGCGCCGTACTGCGCCTCGAAGGCGGCGCTCGTGCAGTTCGCGCGAGCCCTCTCCGTCGATCTCGCAGGCACCGGCATCCGGGTGAATACCGTCGCACCTTCGGTGGTCGACACTCCGATGAGCCGAGGCGATCTCGGCGACGCCGCGTTCGACGCGGCGGATTTCCCCGTGCAGACGGCAGACGAGGTGGCCGCCCACGTGGCCTATCTGGTGTCGCCGCGCAGTCGCGCGGTCAACGGAACCACCCTTCTCAGCGACTTCGGGTACACCGCCCGGTCGGGATTTCCCGCTTAGCGCGCACGCGCCGAACAGACAGGAGCAGCACATGGGACTCGCAGTGGGATCGACGGTCTCGGGACGCGTCGTCGTCATCACCGGAGGGGGCACCGGCATCGGCGCCGCGATCGCCGAGCGGTATGCGGCCGAAGGCGCACACGTCGTCGTGGTGGGTCGCCGACCGGAGCCGCTAGAACGGGTCGCGAAGGCGGTCGGGGCGAGGACGATCGTGGCGGATGCGGCGGACACGGCCTCTGCGAAGGCCGCCGTCGCCGAGGTTCTCGCGACGTTCGGGCGCCTCGACGTGCTGGTCGCGAACGCCGGAGGCCACGGGTTCTCGCCCGTCGGCGAGACGGATGACGCGGGGTGGGAAGCAGCGATCCGCGCCAACCTCACCACCGCCTTCATCATGGCGCGTGAGGCGCTGCCGGCGCTCTTGGAGTCGAAGGGGCAGATCGTGATCGTGTCGTCTCTCGCGGGACTCTTCGCTGGCCCCTCGGTCGCCGGCTACACCGTGGGCAAGCACGCTCTGATCGGCCTCACCCGCACCCTCGCCCGCGACTACGGCAAGCACGGCGTGCGCGTGAACGCCGTCTGCCCCGGGTGGGTGCAGACGCCGATGGCCGACGAGGAGATGGACGAGTTCGCCTCGCACGCGGGTCTCGCCTCCCGCGAAGAGGCGTATGCGGCGGTCACCGCCGATGTGCCGCTGCGACGACCGGCGCGCCCGGCCGAGATCGCCTCGGTCGTGCGGTTCCTGGGCTCGGGGGAGTCGTCGTACATCACCGGCTCCGTGATCGTCGCCGACGGCGGCTCGCACGTCGTGGACGTTCCGACCATCGCGTTCGATCACGCCGGGATGTAGCGCCGCGAGGTCGCGTTCCCGGGCTCCTGGGCAGTCCGGATGCGGGTTCGGTCACGCGTCGGGCGGGTTCGGTGGAGGCATGGCCGCCGGATGTGTGACTGGAGCGCAGAGACGGTCACGGTTCAGGCGGCTTCCGCTGGGCTGAGTCGCCAGACGTGTGACCGGGGTGCGGAACTGGCCGCTGCCGGGGTGCCTTCGGCCGGGCCGCGAGATGTCCGCGACCAATGCCAGGGCGCTTGCGGCGGGCTCAGCCGACCGTGAGCTCGAACCCGTCGGCGGTCGCGACGACGGCCACCTGAGTGAGGTCGTCGACGTGGTGTTCGGGAGAGTGTGCGACCGCGTGCGCACCGACGCCGATCACACGCATGCCCGCAGCGTGGGCGGCCTGGATGCCGGCACCCGAGTCCTCGAAGACGATGCAGTCGGCCGGGTCGACGCCGAGCGTCTTCGCACCCAGCAGGAACCCTTCGGGGTCGGGCTTCGAGCGCGTCACGTTCTCGGCGGTCACCGCGGTCGTCGGCACGACGAGATCCGCGGCGCCCATGCGGGCATTCATCAGCCGCAGGTCGGCCGACGTCACGATCGCGTGCGGGTGGGGCCGGAGCGCCTCGAGCAGCACGTCTGCTCCGGCGATCGCGACGACGCCGTCGACGTCCTCCGCCTCGTTCGCGAGCATCGAGGCGTTCTCGGCGATGTTGATGGCGTGATCGCGCTCGGGCAGCATGATCGCCATGCTCTGGTGACCCTGGCGCCCGTGGATGACGCTGAGCACGTGCGCGGGATCGAGTCCGTGCGGCTCTGCCCACGCCAGCCAGATGCGCTCGACGGCGGCCGTCGAATCGACGAGGGTCCCGTCCATGTCGAGGAGGACGGCGCGGGCGTGGACGGTCTCGGTCATGCTCTCAGGCTAGCGTCCCGGGCTGAGCGCCCCTGCGGAGCTTCCCGTGCGAGAATCGTCGCCCCGAGAGCTGCGCAGGACGGCGATCCCCGTGACATGAACGGATCCTGATCCGTTCAGCCGCCGAGATACGCGCGGTGCAGCAGCTCGGGATCGGACTTGATCTGCTCCGACGTCCCCTGGAACGAGACCTGACCGCCGGCGACGACAACGGCCTCGCGGGCGAGGCTCAGCGCGAGCTGGGTGAACTGCTCGACCAGCAGCACGCCGACGCCCGACTCGGCGATGGACTTCACGATCGGCATGAGCCGCATGAAGACCACGGGGGCAAGGCCCAGCGACATCTCGTCGATCAGCAGCACACGTGGTTTCGCCGCGAAGGCCCGTGCGAGCACCACCATCTGCTGCTCACCGCCCGACAGCAGCGCTGTCGGCGAGTCGATCCGCTTCTCGAGTTCGGGGAACTGCTCGAGCGCGGCGTCCAGCTCAGCCGGAGTCCGCGCGGTGAGCGAGATGTTCTCGCGCACCGTCAGCGATGGGAACACCGCCCGCCCCTGCTCGATGTGCACGATCCCGCGGCGGGCACGGGCGACGCGCGAGAGCTTGTCGATGGCCTCGCCGTCGAGGGTGAGCGTGCCGGCGGAGTGCGGAGTCACCCCCGACACGGACTCGATCAGACTGGTCTTGCCCGCGCCGTTCGGCCCGACGAGCGCGAGCACCTCTCCGCCGCGCACGGTGAGCGACACGTCGGAGATCACCGGCCCAGCTCCACGGCTGACGGTCACGCCGTCCAGGACGAGTTCACTCATGACAGCAGCTCCGTCTCTCCCATGTACGCCTTCACGACGTCGGGGTTCGCCAGCACCTCGGCCTGCGGGCCGCTCGCCAGCACTCGACCGAAGTCGAGCACGGTGAGCATCGGGCATACCGAGCGCACGAGATCGAGGTCGTGCTCGATGATGATCAGTGCGACGCCGTAGCGCCCGGGGAGCTCCCGCAGCCGTGCCGCGAGTGCCAGATGCTCCTCGTGCGACAGGCCGGCTGCCGGCTCGTCGAGGATGAGCAGTCGGGGGCGCGCGATCACGTTCGCCGCGACTTCGACCAGCCTCCGGGTGCCGACGTCGACGCTCGACAGGCGAGCCTTGGCC
This sequence comes from Microbacterium natoriense, assembly GCF_030816295.1. Lineage (NCBI taxonomy): Bacteria > Bacillati > Actinomycetota > Actinomycetes > Micrococcales > Microbacteriaceae > Microbacterium > Microbacterium natoriense. The sequence continues at coordinate 1,902,134 of NZ_JAUSXV010000001.1, forward strand.
GGCGGGCAGCCGAAGAACTCCAGGACCTCGTCGATGTCGGATGCCGCGAGCCGCCGCCGCGCCACGAAGCGCACGTAGGCTCCGACGGTGAGCGCCGGCGGCACACGATCCTGCTGGAACGTGCGCCGAAGACCCAGGCGGGCGCGCCTCGTGGGGGAGAGGCCGGCGAGGTCGCGACCGCCCAGAAGCACGCGGCCGCCGTGCTTCGGCAGGAATCCGCCGATCGCGTCGACGAACGTCGACTTGCCGGCCCCGTTCGGCCCGATGAGGCCCATGATCGACGCGCTCGGCACCTGGAACGACACATCGTCGAGGGCCTTCAGCGCCCCGAACTGCACCGTGAGCCCTTCGACGGTGAGCACGGGCGCGCCGTCGAGAGCGGCCTCGTCGACGGTCGCCGTGGTCGTGGTGGTGATGACCGCTGCATCGGCTTCGGCATCCGGAGGCAACGCCGTCAGCGCCGCGCCCGCGGTCCTGCGGTCCGCGCGGCGCCAGATCAGATCGCGGACGGTCTGTCCCAGGTTCGTGCCGCTGGTCAGAGCCTGCACGCCGAGCACGCCGAAGACGACGAAGCCCCAGTTCTGGTCGATGCCCCACCGCTTGAGGAGCTCGGGCACGAGCACCCAGAGGATGCCGCCGAGGATCGCCATGTCGATGAGGTGCGCGCCCGACATGATCGCCAGGACATAGAGCGCGAGCGACTGCAGCGGAGTGAAGCTCGAGGCGAAGGGCAGTTGCACCTGGCCCGCGAGGAGACCACCGGCGATCCCGCCGAGGGCCGCCGACACGGCGAACGCCGTGAGCTTCGCGACCTGCACGCTCTGTCCTGCCGCCGCGGTGCCGCGCTCGGAGAAGGCGACGGCCTTCCACGACGAGCCCCAGCGCCCTCGCTGGAGGAAGAACACGCCGAGACCGCAGACGGCGAGCACGACGACGGAGAGGAAGAAGAACTGCCGGTCGTTCGAGAAGAGCTCCGGGCGCTCGATCGAGGTGCCGTCGACAGAACCGGGGAACTGGATCTGCACGAGCGTGACGTCGGCTGCGGCGGCGAATCCCAGGGTGACGACCGCGAGATTCACTCCGCGCAGGCGCAGCGCCGGCAGCCCGACGATGATGCCCACGAGACCGGCGGCTATGCCGCCGAGCACAAGCCAGACGACGAACCCGCCCGGCGCCTGCATCACGTTCAACAGCGAGACGATCCACGCGCCGACGGCCGCGAAGGTGAGCTGGCACAGGGCGATCATCCCGGCCGAGCCGGTGACGATCCCGAGTCCGAGGATGGCGATGGCCGCGACGACCGCGCTGATCGCCAGGAAGACGAAATAGCCGGGCAGGGCGGCGCTGAGGATCGCGCCGATGCCGATGCCGACGGCGGCTGCCGCGACGGCGAACGGCCAGGTGGACTTGAACCAGGAGCGGTCAGCGAGCGGCATCCCACACCTCCTTGCGCTGGGTCCACAGCAGCAGGACCACGATGAACAGGAACGGGAGGAAGTTGCGCACCAGGGCGACCTCGTCGAGCTGCGCGACCAGGCCGCCGAGCACGCCCAGCACGATGCCGCCGACGACGGCGAGGTCGAGCCGGCGGAAGCCGCCGAGCAGCGCGGCGGCAGCGGCGGGCACGATGAGCATCGAGAGTCCGGTGGCGTCGCTGGACTGCGTCGGCGCGACGATGATGATCGCGATGGCGCTGATGACTCCGGTGACGAACCACACCGAGATCGACAGCGGACGGGAGCGGATGCCGAGCAGCTCCGCCGTGGTCGGACGCTCGGACAGCGCCCTCAGCTGCGTGCCCACCCTCGTGCGGCGGAGGACGACGCGAACGACCACCGCGGCCACGACCGCCATCAGCACCGTGGCGACGGTCACCTGGCTGACGACGACGCCGCCGAACGAGAATGCCGGTCCCGCGATGATCGGCGTGAACGGCTGCGGTTTGTTGCCGAACAGGATGAACGACAGCGAGATCAGCAGGAGCAGAGGTCCGACGGTCATCGCCGAGCGGGTCGTCGTGGACGCCTCCGAGAGCCAGGTCGCGGCGATCCATCCGATCGCCGCCGACAGGAGCCCGGCGACGAGGATCCCGATGATCGAGCCGAGCCAGATCGGCAGGCCGAGTCTGCTCACGAACCACACGGCCGTGAACGCGCCGAACATCCCCGTGGCGGCCTGAGCGAAGTTGACGACCCGCACGAGGCGGCTCATCAGCGTCAGACACACGCCGAGGACGGCGTAGAGTCCGCCGGCGGCGAGTCCGGCTATGGCGCCTTGCAGCATGAGGCGTCCTTTCTGATCTGAGGGGGAGGAGACCCCCGGTCGTTGAGCGAGGCACCCGGTCGTTGAGCGAGCGAAGCGAGACGAAACGCAGTGACCGACGTTCGGCGCCGGGTGAGGCGTTTCGTCTCGGTCGCTCCGCTCCCTCGCTCAACGACCGGGAGCGAAGAGCGACTATTCGCCGATGCGCAGCCAGTCTTCGGAGACCTTCTCCCAAGCGTTCGTGCCGGATTTCAAGATGATCGGCCAGCCGGCGGTGTTCTGCGTGCCGAACGCGTAGGGCGTTCCCACCATCGGGTTGTCGATCGGGTCCATGCCCTGCAGCGCCTTCGTCACGCTCTCGCGGGTGATGTCGCCCTTGATGGACTTCAGCACCTCGATGAAGTACGTCGCGGCGAGGTAGCCGCCCTGGCTGAACGACGTGAGCGGGATGTCGTTCTTCTCCATCAGCGCCCGCCAGTCCTTGTTGATGTCGTTGTCGTCGGTGAACGGATAGAACTCGGCAGGCACGTAGATGCCGGCGCCCGCGTTGTCGACCGCCTTCGCGAAGTTCTCGCTGTAGACGCTGGTGAGGTAGAGCCAGGTCACGTCGTCCCAACCCTGTGCGTTGGCGGCCTTGACCTGACCGATCGCGTCGGGCTCGACGGGGTTGATCGCGAGAGCCTTGCAGCCCTGCTCACGCGCCTTCACGATGTACGGCGTGTAGTCGGATGCTCCGTAGGGCACGGTGTCGTCGACGTACTTCGGCTTCTTGCCTGTGATCTCGGTCCACTTGTCGATCGCGGCCTGGTAGGTCGGCCGGGTGGAGCCGGCGATCTCGAGAAGCACGCAGATGTCGTCGAGGCCGAGGACCTCAGATCCGTACTGCAGCGTCAGGGTCATGTCGTTGAACGGTCCGACGTTCGCAGGCGAGATGTTCTCGCTGTCGAAGCATCCCGTGTCCACGCCGATGCCGGGAATAGAGAGGATGCTCTCCTGCTCGTAGTACTTGGCGTTGATCTCGCACTCGATGAGGCTGGCCGAGCCCACGAGCGCGACCGCTCCGTCGCTGCCGACCAGCTCTCGGGCCGACGCCGTCGCCGTGGCGGGATCGCCCTTGTCGTCGAGCGCCTTGTAGTCGATCTTCTGTCCGTTCAGACCACCTTCTTCGTTGAAGGCGTCGAACACGGCTGCCGCCGCCTGCGACGCCTCCGGGAATGTCGCCGGGCCGCTGATCGTGTTGACGGATCCGACGACGATCGAACCGCCCCCGCTGCCGGATCCACCGTCATCGGCGCAGCCGGACAGGATGAGGGCTGCCACGGCGAAAAGGGCCGCGGTGCCTGCTACTCGCTTGTTCATGTGCGTTGTTGCCTCTCGGTTCTCGGGTGTTGCTGTGTGTCGTTCAGTCGCGCAGTGCGCGATTGACCAGCTCGGTGTCGGTGAACTGCTCGAACGCGGCGACCCGCCCGTCGGTCAGCCGCCAGACGTGCGCGACGCGCGCGGCGAAGAAGCGCCCCGTCCGGATGTAGGTGCCGGAGTACGTGCCGATGCCGACGACGACGTCTCCGCCGTCGATGACCTCGTCGATCGCGAGCGTGTAGTCGTCCCACTCCTCCTGGATGCGCTGGAACACGTTGGCGGCGACGGCATCCGGTCCGACGTAGGTGCCTGCGTACGGGAATCCCGCAGCCTCCGTCCACTGCACATCGTCGGCCAGCGGCGCCAGCATCCCCTCGAGGTCTCCCCGGTCGCTGGCGGCGTAGTGGGCGAGGATGATGTCTGCGTTCCTCATGTGATCTCCTTCTGTTCCTTCTGGGTCCCTGAGCCTGTGGAAGGGGTCACACCGGCTGGGCGTCGGGGTAGGCGACGGAGCCGAGCGGGTAGATGTGGCCTCCTGCACGGGAGTGCTCGGCGTCGCCGTCGCCGTTGAGGCCGAGGAAGATCCCCGTGGTCATGAGCTGATAGCCGAGGTCGTGCAGCCAGACGCTGGCGACAGCGATGCGGAACTCGCGGAAGCAGAAGAGGTACAGGCCGTCGGCGAACTTCCACACGGTCGACAGGTCCATGTCGCCGTGACCGCGCTGCACCCCTTCCAGGCACTGCCACGCGTAGCGAAGGCTGGAGACGTAGACGTGCTCGTAGAGATGGTGCGGGCTGTAGCGGTACACGTTGCGCTTGCCGATGAGATCGCGGCTCGGCCCTGGAACCTCGCCCGTCGCCGGACCACGGTCGGTGGTCGCGGCCCAGAAGTCCTGACCGACCTGCGGAACGCCCTCCACCGCCTCGGCGGCGATACGGGAGCGGACCACGGTCGCGCGGTGGGTCGTGGTCGAGTAGACGACGGTGATCGCTTCGCGTTCACGGCTCTCGAGAGGGATGTTCACGAACACGATGTCATCTCGCACGGCGACCGCGTCGTAGGGGTCGGTTCCGGCCGCCTCGAATCCGGTCCAGGTGACGGCCACGGAATCGAAGGAGAGCGCGAGGATCGAGCCGTCGTCGAGTGTCAGCGTGAGGGCCGTGCCGGCGAGGGTCGTGTTCGGCAGGCGGAACGCGTCGATTCCGGCGGCGAACTCGTCGTAGGTGCGCCACTCATCGAGCGCCGGGTCTGTGGAGGTGTCGGCCATGGGTGTCCTGACGTCGCACGCGGCGGAGCGTCGTCGCTCCGGGCACCGCGGCTTCGCGATGCGCTTGCCTCATGCTCGATCCGAGAGGGGCATCCGCTCAAGGCGTGCGCGACCATCGCGCGCCGAGAGTCAAACGGCGTGCCCTCCGGGGCAAGTCGGCTGGAGAGCAAAGTCCCCGCGCGTGCCACCATCGACGCTGCGCGCCACCATCGAGTGGACGTCGGGATCGTGGTGGCGTGTCCGGATCCGGGTGGCGGAGCGGATGCCGGGGGCGTCAGTGCGCGGCGCGGTACTCGCTGGGGGATACGCCGAAGGTGGTCTTGAACGCGCGGCTGAAGTGCGCGGCATCCACGAAGCCCCACCGTGCGGCGATCGCGGCGACCGGGCGATCGGCCAGCATCGGGTCGAGCAGGTCGCGGCGGCACTGCTCGAGGCGGCGTGTGCGGATCCACGTGGACACCGTGACGCCCTGCTCCTGGAACAGGCCGTGCAGATGGCGGGTCGAGATGTAGTGCGCCGACGCGATCGACGCGGGGCCGAGGTCGGTCGACGCGAGATTGCGCTCGATGTAGGAGCGGATGCGCTGCACCAGGGCGCGATGCGGGTCGGCGGACACCTCGTCGAGTCCGAGCTCGCGGGTGAAGACCGTCGAGACCAGATCGAGGGCGCTGTGGGCGAGGCGCGCCCCGGTCGTGCCTGCGAGCTGATCGAGGTTGCCGGCCAGTTGCGTCAGGTAGGGAACCACCATGCTCCCCAGCCCCTCCTGCCCTGAGATCCGTACGGCGGTGAGCTGGCCGATCATCTCAGGAGGCAGGCTGATCAGGTGCTTCGGGAACATCACGACCATGGTGCGGAAGTCCTCGTCGAACACCAGGGAATACGGGCGATCGGTGTCGTACACCGCGAGATCGCCCGGGCGCAGCACCGCCTCGCGGTCGTCCTGGATGAGCATGCCGGTTCCGGCGAGCATCAGGCTCACCTTGAAGAACGAGCGGTCGCCTCGGGCGATGAGCTCGGGCGTGCGCTCGACGACGTGGGAGGTCGCGCGCAGGTCGGTGACGTGGACCTCGTCGACGGATGCTGCGCGGATCATGCCGCGGAAATGGTCGGGTCCGCTGCTGGACACCTGGAGAGGGACGAACGACTCCGACACCGCGGCGCGGAAGTCGCTGATGTTGCGCGCGATGAGAGTCGACACCGATTCGGCGGAGGCCATGGGTGCACCGTTCATGAAAGATCACCTCGGGTGGTGGAACGACGACGTTGTATACGATCCGTTCCGTGATGCTATCACCGACCGTGCCACGCCGGCACGACTTCTAGGATGTGGAGCGGAGGTGCGCATGAAGGCGGTCGGCGACAGGGTCATGCAGGTGCTGCGCCAGCTGCGCGGACCCGACACATCGGACTCGGTGTTCGAGGCGACGGCCTTGATCGTGGGGGCGGTGTTCCTCGTTCTCGGCTTCGCGATCGGCTTCCCTGTGTTCTTCGGGCACGAGCTCACGATCAGCGGCACGGGATCGATCGGCAGCTTCGCCTCCTACGGCGGTGCGATCACGGCGGTGCTCGCGTTCGTCCTCGGGCGCCTCGCCGTGCGCCCGGAGGAGATCCGTGAGGACGCCGTGCGCGACGGGTTCAGCGTGCCGGGTGACCGGCTGCGCTGGTACGACCTCGCCGCGATCGCCTTCGCGCACGCGGCGATCGCCTATCTGGGCTGGCTCGGCGTCGCTGAGCTTCTCGAGCGCAGCTTCCTCGGGGCGCCGGTCTTCCCTTTTCCCGGGGCGATCCTCGTGAGCGTCGCTTTCGCGCTCACGGCGTACGTGGCCTTCCTCAGCGCGGTCGCTCTCACCCCGATGGTGCTCTCCCTCGTGCTCGCGGTGTTCCTCGTGGTCGGCGCCTTCGCCGCGATGCTCGCCTCGAGCGATCGCGACTGGTGGCGCAACAACCTGTCCGCGCTCGGCATGAGCACGAACAGCGCGTCGATCGCCTTCAACGCCACGCTGGTCATCGCGGGAGTGATGATCACCACGATCTCCCGCTACGCCACCGCGGGGCTCCCCGTCGACGAAGACGGGGCCCGTCGCGGACGCTTCATCGTGCGCGGGGGCCTCATCCTGATGGGCGTCTTCCTGGCGTGCGTCGGAGTCTTCCCGGTCGACGAGTTCTTCCTGGTGCACAACACCGTGGCGACCGGGATGACCGTCGTGTTCGCCATCGTCGTGGTGGGGTTGCCGTGGTTCCTGAGGTCGATACCCCGCGTGTTCGTCCTGTTCGGCTGGGCGTACGTTCTCGTGATCGTCATGCTCGGCGTCTTCTTCGCCGTGGGGTACTACAACCTCACCGCGGTCGAGCTGATCGCAGCAGTGCTGATCTTCAGCTGGATCATCGTGTTCCTCCGCACAGCGGGCTCGGTGACCGGGGGCTCCCGAGGCGACCCGGCCTCGGCCCGAACGGATCGGGTGCGGGCCGGGTCGCCCGATCTGCTCGCAGGCTGAATTCAGCCCCGACGCGCTCTGAGCGTGAACAGGGCCGTCAGGAGTCCTGCCGCGGCGATCGCGGCCGCGCCGAGGAAGGCCGCGCTGTAGCCATCTGCCGCGCTGGTGCTCGCACCTGCGCTCACCGCGGTGAGGACGGCCAGTCCGACGGCCGAGCCGATCTGATAGCTCGTGTTCACCAGGCCCGATGCGACGCCGGCTTCGTCGGGCGGTGCGCTGGCGATCGCCGTGCTCAGAGACGGGACGAAGGCGAGTGCCATGCCGGAAGCGGCGACCAGCGAGGCCGGCAGCACGTGCAGGACGTACACGCCGTCCTCCGGCGCGAAGGCCAACCACGCCACACCGGCGCCGAGCAGGGCGAATCCGGACACGACCATGGTGCGCGTCGTCAGCGTCGATGCGAGACGCGGGGAGACGAGAGTCATCCCGATCACGATCAGAACGGTCATCGGCACCAGTGCGGCACCGGCGGCGAAGGCCGAGGCGCCCAGGGACTTCTGCAGATACAGATTCAGGAAGAACCACATCGGAATCCACGCGGCTCCCAGCAGCAGCTGGGCGATGTTGGCGCCGGCGAGGTTGGGCAGACGCAACATCCCCAGGCGAAGCAACGGCTGCGCCGCACGAGTCTGTCGCGCGACGAAGAGGCCGAGCAGCAGCAGTCCTGCTGCCAGTGCGCCGATCGCCTCGACGCTGACCCAGCCGGCTTCGGGGGCGCGGACGATGCCGTACACCGTGAGTGCCAGACCCGCGGTGCCCGTGAACGCGCCGGTCAGGTCGACGCGTCCGGAGCTGCGGGCCCCGGCGGGGAACGCCATCGGCGTGAGAGCGAGGATCACGACCGCGATCGGCACAGTGATGTAGAACACCCAGGGCCAGCCGATGTACTCGGTGAGGACACCGCCGAGGAAGACTCCCGCGGTTCCGCCGATCGGTGCGGCCGCGCCGTAGACGGCGAAGGCGCGGGGAAGCTGGGGCGTTCCACCGAACAGCGCCATCAGGAGGGACAGCGCGGCGGGAGCGATCAGCGCCGCGCCCGCTCCCTGTACAGCCCGGGCGGCGATCTCGACCCAGGCATCACCGGCGGCGCCGGCGGCCAGGGAGCCGAGGAGCAGAACGGCCCATCCGATCGTGAAGACGCGTCGTGCCCCGAGGAGATCGGAGAGTCGGCCGCCGAGCAGCAGCAGGCCGCCGAACGCCACGACGTAGGCGTTGAACACCCACGACAGGCTCTCGGACGTGAAGCCGACATCTCGGGCGATGTCGCTCAGAGCGACGCCGATGATCGAGGTGTCCATGATGACGACGAACTGGGCGGCTGCGATGAGCACCAGCCCCAATCCACGGTGCGGTGCGTGCCGGAGCGTGTCGGCTCCAGCGCTCTGAGTCGTTGACACAGGAAATCCTCTCCATCGTGGACGCCGACGGCCGGCATCCCTCGAAGAGGTGAAGCTAATACCCCCAGGGGGTATTCCCGAATGCGGGAATGATCTCGATCGGCGACGTCGGAATCACTCCACGCGCAGCGGCCGAGTGGCGTCGGCGGTGCGCTGCAGCGCATGCACGGAGTGTGCGTGCCGACGCTGGGCGACTCCGATGAAGAGCGCGTCGACGAGGGCGAGCTGAGCGATCCGGCTGACCATGGCGCCGGCGCGGAAGCGTGACTCCCTGGCATGCGTGAGCAGGATGTGATCGGCTTCTCGGGCGATGGGGGAGTCGGCCGCTCCCGCGATGGCGATCGTCGCGGTGCCGGTGGCTCGAGCCGTCTGCAGGAAGCGCAGGGTCTCGAGCGTGGTGCCCGAGTGGGAGAAGCCGATCGCCACCGACCTCGTCGCCGTGAGGGCGGCGGCGGCGCTCGCCTCGTGAGCGTCCGAGAGCACGATCGCGGATCGTCCGATGCGCAGCAGCTTGTGGCCGAGATCGTCGGCGGCGAGACGGCTCGCGCCGATCCCGAACAGCAGCAGCCGTTCGGAGGCGTCGATCGCGTCGATCGCGGATTCGAGCACGTCGTAGTCGAGGTTGCCGATCGTCTCCTCGATCGCGAGCAGCTCGAGTGCGGCGATCTTCGATGTCGCCTCGCGCAGGGAGTCGCCCGCGGAGATCTCGGAGCCGAATCCGCGCGGCTCCTTGAACTGCACGGACTCGCGCCCGAGCTCGGTGGCGAGCGAGACGCGCAGCGCCGCGTATCCGCCGGCCCCGATCGCCCGGCAGAACCGCACGACGGAAGCCACGGACGTGTCGCACGCCGCTGCCAGTTCGTTGATCGTGCAGTCGACGACGATCGAAGGGTTGTCCCTCACCGTGCGGGCGATGCGCGCCAGAGACGGCGGCAGGGTCTCGACGGCTGTCGCGATGGTGGTCTGGATGCTCATGCCTGTCTTCCGTCTTGATTCGTGTCTGAACAATTGTTTCATGCAATACACGATTCACGTAGAGTATTTTCATGACCTCGTCCGTTCCTTCCGCGGCCATCGATCTCGGCAAGACGCGCTGCCGCCTTCTGCTGACCGACGGCGACGAGAGAATCCGAATCGACGGTGACGGCGCTCCAGGGCTCGCCTCCTCGCAGGGCGTCGACGCCGTCGTCGCGGCCATCGACGCATTGCTCAGGCATGTCGACGCGACTCTTGCGCATCTGGGCGTCGGCGCCGCGGGGGCGTGGGTGGCGCCCGAAGAGGCGGGCAAGCTCGCTCACCGTCTGGCCGCACGCACGGGCGCCTCCGTCGTCGTCGCCTCTGACGTCGTGACCGCGCACCTCGGCGCGCTGGGCGGGGAGGCGGGGACTCTGCTGATCGCCGGAACGGGGGCTGCGGCGCTCGGCGTCGACGCCGGCGGCGCACGCCTCGTCGACGGGTGGGGGCCCGATCTCGGCGACTTCGGCAGCGGTTCGTGGCTCGGTCGCGAGATGCTGCGTGCGGTCGTCCGCGCAGACGTCGGTCTCGGCCCCGAGACCGCGCTGACGCGCGTCGTCACGGAACGTGTGGGCGCGGCATCCGTCATCCCCTCGTGGATCGCCCGCGACGAGCCTCTCGCACGCCGCCTCGCCACTCTGGCGCCGTCTGTGCTCGATGCCGCGGAAAGCGGTGACGTCGTCGCCCTCGGCATCGCCGATGAGGCCGTGCGGCTGTTGACGGCGTCAGCCGCGGCCGCCTCGTCTTCCGTCGCGGTGGCTGTGCACGGCGGCCTCACGGATCACCCCTGGTTCCGCGCGAAGCTCGGTGCATCGCTCATGTCAGCGGGACGGACCGTAGTGCCCGCGGCGGGCGACGCCCTCGACGGCGCGCTCCTGCTCTCCCGCCGCACTGATCTTCCCCACGAAAGGTTCGCGCACCGTGCCGAATGACGATCTCCGCCTGACCGAACTGCTCGACGAGCTCTCGCGCCTCAGCACCGAGGATTCGACGACCGAACGCGGAGATCTCGATCTGCTCGAAACCGTCGACCTCGTGCGCGCGATGAATGCCGAGGATCGCGGGGTGCCCGACGCCGTGGCGGCCCGGGCCGCCGAGATCGCCGCCGCGGTCGACGGCATCACCGCCCGGTTCCGCCGAGGGGGCCGCCTCATCTACATCGGCGCCGGCACCGCCGGCCGGGTGGGCGTGCTCGACGCGAGCGAGTGCCCGCCGACCTTCGGCACCGACCCCTCGATGGTGGTGGGACTCATCGCCGGAGGCGAGACGGCGATCCGGTCCGCAGTCGAGAACGCGGAGGATGACGCGGACGCCGCCGAGAGGTCGTTGCGCGACCTCGACCTCGCTGAACGCGACGTGGTCGTCGGGATCTCCGCGTCGGGTCGCACCCCGTACGTCGTGGGCGGCCTGCGATACGCGCGCCGTACCGGCGCGCTCACCGTCGCCATCGCCTCGAACGATCACTCGGCGATCGGTGCAGAGGCTGATGTCGCGATCGAGGTGACCACGGGCCCCGAGTTCATCTCGGGCTCCACTCGGCTGAAGTCCGGGACAGCGCAGAAGCTCGTCGTGAACATGCTCACTACGCTGTCGATGATCAAGCTGGGCAAGACGTACCGCGGTGTCATGGTCGACCTGGTCGCGACAAACGAGAAGCTGCGGGCGCGATCGATCCGCACCGTGTCTCAGCTCGCGGGCGTCGGCACAGAGGAGGCGTCGGACGCTCTCGCCGCAGCCGACGGCTCGGTCAAGCTCGCGCTGCTGATGCTCGCCACCGGAGCGGATGCGGACGCGGCGGCATCCGCACTGGCCGCCGCCGATGGCATCCTGCGTGAGGCGATCGCCTCGCTCGCCTGACGACTCAGTGCCCGCAGGTGCAGGCGGCGCCCCCGCCGCAGCATCCGCCATCCGCTCCGCCGTGCGCCTGGGACGACTCCGGCACGTCCATCGCCGGGTTCTGATCGAGGAAGCCGTAGGGCTTGAGCCAGAAGCCTGCGTAGTCGACGGGCATGATCGGCCAGTCCTCGGGGCGAGGGAAGTGCGTGAGGCCGAACGTGTGCCAGAGCACGATGTCCTCCCCGTCCAGCGACCGGTCGCGGGCCGCGTACTCGGGCAGGCCCGCACCTCCCTGATGCGCGTTCGGGTAGCGTCCGGCCGGCCAGATCTGCCCCGGCTCGTGCTGTGTCGCCCACAGGTGCCTGGTCGCGAACGCGGCTCTAGCGGCCACGGATGACGCCGGATCCGCCATCAGGAGCGCGGTGGGCTCAGGAATCAGGTGATACGCGGTCGGCCGTCCGACCGCGTTCGTGCGCGATGCGCTCTGCACCTCCCACACCCGTGCGACCGAGGTGTCGGCGTCTCGCTGCGCCTGCTTCTCAGTGGTCAGCGGCGTCTCCGACCAGCTGAAGGCGTTGCCGAAGGGGTTCTCCGGACCCATCGGCACGCGCTGCGCGTCGATCTCGACCAGACGGTTGTCTTCGCCGTCGATCGCGACGTCGAGGCGCGCGCTGAACAGGTGCTGGTGCACCGGGGCGAACACGCCGGGGGCGAGCTCGGTGGCGTGTCTCTGAGGCACGCCCGGCTCACCCGCCCCGACGAACACGATGCCCGTGGCCTTCGCCACGACCTCGATGGATCCGTCGAGGTAGAAGTGCCAGTAGAAGCCGTAGTCGTAGTTGCCGATCGTCGAGAAGTACGAGACGACGAAGCGACGCGAGCGGCGCACATCCGACCGGCCATCGAGGTTCGTGTGCTTCCAGAGGATGCCGTAGTCCTCCTCGTGCATGCAGACGACGTTCGGGATGCGCACGGGATGTCCGTGGTCGTCGGCGACGTAACCGTCGAGGTAGCGGATCACACCGAGGCAGTCGCAGCCGAGCTCGAGGTGGTTGGCGTTCTTGCCGAGGAGGTACTCGCCGGCGTCGAAGTAGCTGATCCAGAAGCGACCAGGGGCGGTGTCGCCGTAAGGCACGACCATCTCGGGCACGCTGGCGCGGCTGAGCACCGAGCGGCCGTCGAAGGTCACGTCATGGAGCACGAGGCCCTCGCGCGCGTTGAAGCTCACCCGCATCGCCCAGTTCTCCCACTCGACCAGCGAACCGCTCACCGCGAAGCTCGGTCCTTCGGGCTGGCTGATCTCGATGGGCTTGAGGGTGGTGCGCGCCTCACCCTGCACCTCGGGATAGTAGTTGCCGTGACCGGCGGGAACGGGGACGTCGCCCACATCCTCGACGCGGATGACGCTGTTCGAGGTGAGATCGATGTGCACGATCAGGCCTTCGACGGGGTGAGCCCAGGGCGAGTCGTCCTCGTCGTATCGCAGGAAGGTCAGCGAGCGGATGACGCGGCGCCCGACCTCGTCGGCGCGGCCCGTGTAGCCCGGCGCGAGCGGGCCGCAGAATGCGAGGTCGATGTGATCGGCGAGACCGCGGCGCGTCATCGCGGCCCGCCACTCCGGCGACGCCTTCGCGATGACTTCGGCGCGCTCGTACTCCTCGAAGAGGTACTGCGGCTGCCCGTACGGTGGGGCGTCGTTCGGGACCCGCTCGGCCCGCACGACCTCGCCGCGCGTGATCGAGACGACGACCTCGGTGGCGACGCCCGTGGTGATGTCGAGCAGGGTCGCGTCGACTCGTCGATCGATCGGTGCGCCAGGCGTCCAACCGGCGAGTTCGGCCTTGGTGGGCTCATCCGGAAGGAGCATCGGCACCCGGACGGTCTCGCCCAGGAGGCCTGCCGCGTCGAGCACGGCGCGGGCTGCGGCGATCTCGGCTCCGGTGAGCGGATCGAGCGGGTGGGGGACGGCGAACTTCTCGATGGTGACGGGCTGGTGGGACATCGGCCTACCTCACTATTTCGAGCGAATGCTCAATAAACGGGTTGCGATGATGCTACGCCGGGGTTGCGGGCGTGCACAAGCCCCGCGGTGATCCGGCTGTCCGCCGGGCTGCGCCGTGCGAAACGTCGGAGTCGCCGCGCGCCGCGCCGCCTCCCGGCATCCGCCGACGGCGTGCCGCGCGGACCGTCCGACTTTTCCAACGCGCCGCCGCGCGGGGAGGGGGCTGCGTGCGGATGCGGGGGAGTGCGTTCGTGCCGGTCAGGAGCGCCAGGGGGCGAGGATGCTGTCGAGCACCGCGATGTGGGCGGTGGCATCCTGCGGCTCGGTCACTTCGACGACCTGCTGGCCATAGGTGATCGAGCGGAGCAGGGCCATCACGGCCTCGGTCGGGGTGCCCGGTGCGAGTTCGCCGTCGGCGACCGCTTCGTCGAGCGCGCTGCGGATTCCGCTCTGCCAGGTCGCGAGCGTCGGCGCCGCGGCGTCGGGTGCTGATGCGAGTGTGGCGAGGCGGCCCCAGAACCCGACGACGACACGCGCTTCTGCGCGGGTGCGGTCGTCGACCGGCAGTACTTCGCGCATGAGCGCATCGAGGCGGGCGAGGCCTCTGAGGCCGGCCGTGGCGATCGTGATGCGTTCGTCGGTGCGGCGGGTCACCTCGGCGGCCGCGGCGCGGATGACCTCGTCGAATCCGTCGAAATAATGCCAGAGCGATCCGGTGGCGACGCCGAGCTCCTTCGCGACGGCGCGCGACGACACGTTCTCGTGGCCGTCCCGCGCGGCGACGGCGAGCAGCGCCTCGGCGATCTGCCGGCGGCGCTCATCGTGATCGACGACGCGGGGCACATGCCCATCCTGCCCCATCCGAGAAGAGTGTGGCTATTTTGAGCAAATGATCAATATAATTCAGGCGTGGATCACGCACTGGCTGCGGCGCACTGGCTGACGGCGGGGGCGGCACTCGCCTCGGCCGCCGCCTGCGTCGCGGCGTGGCGTGCGGTGCCGTGGCAGGGGCGGCAATCCGCGCTCGCATCAGCGGCAGCCATGCTGGCCCTCGCCGCAGGCGAGGTCCCTGCCGGGATCGGGTTGCTCCTCGGGGCGGCTCTTCTCGTCTCGGCGATGCTGGGGACGGCGGGGGTGCGCGGGACGACCGCGGCCGCGACCTGCTGCCATCGAGCAGTCGGTTCTCTGGTCATGGCGGTCTGCGTCTTCCAGGGCGCATCCGGTGGGACCGCCTCAGCGCCGACGGCGCATGCCGGGCACGGGCTCACGGGAGTCCTCGCCGTGCTCGGAACCGTCGGCGTCGTCGGGATCGTCGTCTGGACCGTGGTGACGCAGTGGTTCATGGAACCTGTTCATCGCGGTCGCGCCGGTCGGTTGCTCGCTCTGGAGTCGTGGGCGATGGCCGCCGGCATGGCGATGATGCACGCCGCCGCCTGATCCGCAGGTCGCTGATCAGTGCGCCCCGCCGAACTCGATCAGCCCGACGCCGACGGCGATCAACGCGACGCCCGCGGCCATCACGAGCGAGAAGTGGTCTTTGAAGATCACTCGGCCGAGGACCGCTGTGATCGCGACTCCAGCCGCGGCCCACACGCCGTAGGCGACGCCGACCGGCATCCCCATCGCGAGGATCGCTCCGAGAAGACTGAAGGCCGCCAGGTAGCCGACCACGATCACGGGAATCCAGCGCTTGCGACGCAGCCCCTCCGATGCGCGCAGGCTCAGGGTCGCCGTGACCTCGCTCGCGATCGCCAGAGCGAGCAGAGCCCAGGTCACGACGTCGCCTCCTTCGGGTGACCTGCACGCGAGCCGAGTTCGACGAGGAGCACCCCGACGACGATCACCGCGATGCCGACGATCTGCACCGCGCCGAGCAGCTCGCCGAAAAGCACGGCTCCCATCACGGCGGTCAGCACCACGCCGATGGCCGACCAGATGCCGTAGGCGACGCCCACCGGCATCCCGCGGTCGAGGACGACCGAGAGCAGCCAGAGGGATCCGGAATAGCCGATCACGACCGCGATGAGCCAGAGCGGGTGCCTGAAGCCCTCGGCTGCGCGCAGCGACAAGGTGGCGGTGACTTCGAGGGCGATCGCGGTCAGGAGCGGCGGCCAGGCCGAGGGGCGGGTGCGTGTCATCGATCGCCTTTCTGCGTCTCGTGATGAGAACCTGGGGGATGCTCTCCTGATTCCCGTCGGGCGGATCGACTATTCCGCAGCGCGAGAGGATTCGTCGCCCTGTGCCGACCGCGCGTACCCTGAGAGCACCCCCGATGCTCCACCCGGCGATTCCGCGCGCCGGCCACTCTTCGGCGCGCGCTCACAGATGCAAGGATGCAGATGACCGACGTACACGGCGACGACTGGCTGGCACGCGAGGAACTGGCCGAGCGGATGATCCCGCTCATCGGCTCCCTCCGACGGGAACGCGATGTGATCACCTCGCTGCACGGGCACCGCCTGCTCGGGCTGTCGGCGACCGGCATCGTCGAGGTGCACGACCGCGTCGCGCGGCTGGGGCACGCTCCGCTGGCGCTCGAGGACACGCTCGCAGTGCTCGAAGCCGTGCACGCTCTCGCACCCGGGGCGGCATCCATCGACGTCGCCCGGCTCGTCGAAGGACGCGGCATCGGCGCGCTCGAGGAGTACCTCGCCGAGGCGCTCGCCCCGGCGTCCGGTGCCGTCGCGGCCGACCCCACGGACGTCGTGCTCTACGGTTTCGGTCGCATCGGGCGTCTGCTCGCCCGCATCCTCATCGCCCACACTGGTGGCGGCAGCGGTCTGCGCCTGCGCGCCATCGTCGTTCGCCGCGGCTCGGAGAACGACCTCGTCAAGCGCGCCTCGCTGCTGCAGCGCGACTCGGTGCACGGCAGCTTCGCCGGCTCCGTCACCGTCGACGAACAGGCCGAGCAGATCATCGCGAACGGCACGCGCATCCAGGTCATCTACTCCGACGACCCCGCCTCGATCGACTACGCCGCCCACGGCATCCACAATGCGATCGTCGTCGACAACACCGGACGCTGGCGTGACGAGGCCGGCCTCTCGCAGCACCTGCGCGCGAACGGCGTCGCCCGTGTGCTGCTGACGGCACCGGGCAAGAGCCCGCTCAAGAACATCGTGCACGGCATCAACCACGGCACGATCGAGCCGTCCGACCGCATCCTGTCTGCGGCATCCTGCACGACCAACGCGATCACACCCGTGCTCGCCGCGATCGACGAGGCGTACGGCGTCGTCAAGGGCCACGTCGAGACCGTGCACTCGTTCACGAACGACCAGAACCTCATCGACAACTTCCACAAGGGCGATCGACGAGGACGTTCCGCCGTGCTGAACATGGTCATCACCGAGACGGGCGCGGCGAAGGCGGTGTCCAAGGCGCTGCCGCAGCTCGAGGGCAGGCTCACCGGCAGCTCCATCCGCGTGCCCACACCCGACGTCTCGCTCGCCGTTCTGCACCTGACCATCGCTCGTCCTGCGACCAAGGAGCAGGTGAACGACTACCTGCGCCGGGTGTCGTTGCACTCCAAGCTGCGCCAGCAGATCGACTACGTGGAGTCGCCCGAGGTCGTCTCGACGGACTTCGTCGGCTCGCATCGCGCGGGCATCGTCGATGGGCTCGCGACGATCGCCGACGAGGACACCCTCATCCTCTACGTCTGGTACGACAACGAGTTCGGCTACTCCTGCCAGGTCATCCGCGTGCTCGAGACCATGGCGGGATCGCACCCGGTCGTCCTGCCCGCACGACGCGTGGTGACGCTCGAGAGCTGATGTCGGCGGAGCAGGGCATCATGGTGTCATGACGCCCAGCGCCCTGCTCTCCGAACGGCTGCGATCGCATCGGCTGACGGCTCCGGCCCGGTCGGTGACAGATGCCGCGGCGCACATGCTCGCGGTGCAGAGCCAGGAGTTCCTGGGCGGAAGATGGGCTCTCGGGATCCGCTCCTCCGGATCGCCGACGCTGTCCGCAGTCGACCGCGCCTTCGCGAACGGGCAACTCGTCCGGTCGTGGACCATGCGCGGCACTCTGCACATCATCCCCGCCGCCGATCTGCGCTGGGTGCTCTCCGTGACCGGTGCCCGCCAGCGACAGCAAGTCGCCGGCCGGCACCGGGAACTCGGCATCGACGCGGAGCTCCTGGCCCGCGTCGCACAGGCGCTGCGCACGAAACTCGCAGATGGCGGGCGCACCAGGGCCCAGCTGCTCGACGACATCGCCGAGCTCGGCATCGACCCGGCAGCGCAGCGCGGCGTGCACATCATCGGGGCGCTGTGCGTGGATGCCGTGCTCGTGCAGGGGCCGGTGGTCGCGCGCGACGGCGCCGTGGGGCGGGAGCAGCTGTTCGTCCTCGTCGACGAGCACATCCGAGACGCGCCGTTTCCCGACGATCCGCTGGCCGAGATGTTCGTGCGCTACATCGACGGCCACGGGCCGGCGGGCGCCGCCGACTTCGCCTGGTGGTCGGGGCTCACCCTGGGGGTGGCGCGCGAGGCCGTCGAACGCGGCCGGCAGCGTGTCGACGAGGTGTCCGAGGGGCTCTTCGTCTCGTCTTCGCGCCCTCGGCGGGCGTCGGGCGGCGACGTGGTGCGCGCTCTGCCGATGTTCGACGAGTACTACATCTCGTATGCCGATCGCGCGCCCGTCGCCGACGTGGAGGCGATGAGGCGCATCGGTCCCGGGAAGAACGGCATGGTCCGCGCGAGCCTGCTCGCCGACGGACGCGTCGTGGGCGCGTGGACGCATTCGGCGGCGGTTGGCAAGCATCGCGACGCACCCGTCGCCGAGCCCTTCGACTCCTCGCTCGACCCGGGTGCGGTCGTCGCGGCGCTCCAGCGCTACAGCGATTTCGTCAGCGGCTGAGCGTCGAGCGGTCCCGCCTCACTCGTCGGCGTGCCGCAGGAGGAAGTTGTACACCTCGTTGTCGTCGACGCCGGGGAAGGCGCCGCGGGGGAGCGGCGAGAACATGTGCGTGTGCACGCGCGCGCTCGGCCATGCCTTTCCCTGCCAGCGTTCGGCGAGATCCGCCGGAGGACGCCGGCAGCACGCCTCGTCGGGGCACGTCGACACGGCTCGATCAGCGGTCTCCCGTCCTCGCCACCAGCGCGCGTCGTCGAAGGGCACACCGACCGTCACCGAGAACTCGCCGTCGCTCGACGAACCGGTCTGGGTCGAGCACCAGAAGGTGCCAGACGGGGTGTCGGTGTACTGATGGTGCTCGGTCGTGCGGTTCTGCTGGGTGAAAGCTCCTCGCGCCTGGAACTTGCGGCACACGCGCTGCCCTTCGACGGCTCCCGTGACGTCCATGGGCAGGGGTAGATCGTCGTTCTCGTAGACGCGCGTGATGGCGCCGGTCTCATCCACGCGGAGGAAGTGCAGCGGCATCCCCAAGTGCTGCGTGAGCAGGTTCGTCATGCGCATGCCAGCGGCCTCGTGCGTCACGCCGAACGCGTCGCGGAAATCCTCCACCGCGAGGTTGCGGTCCTTCTTCGCCTGCTGCAGGAAGGTGACGGATGCGGTCTCGGGCATAAGGCACGAGGCGGCGAAGTAGTTGATCTCGAGCCGCTGCTGCAGGAAGTCGGCGTAGGAGGTGGGTGGACGGTGGCCGAGCAGACGGTGCGCCATCGCCTGCAAAGCCATCGATCGCAATCCGTGGCCGCCGGGGATCGACGCGGGCGGCAGGTAGATGCGCCCGCTCTCGAGGTCGGTCACCGAGCGCGTGGAATGCGGCAGGTCGCTGACGTAGATGAGCTCGAATCCGAGCTTCTCGGCCATGATGTTCACGGTGCGGTGGGTGAGCGCCCCCTGCACGTGCCCGGCCTGGCGGAGCTGCTTCTCCGCCAGCTTCTCGATGTCGGGGAGGTAGTTGTGCTGCGAGCGCATGCGCAACCGCAGCTCGGTGTTCGCCCGTCGCGCTTCTTCGGGGGTGGCGATGGCTTCGCGCTCCCGGCGCTGCAGTTCGCGGTGCAGGCCCAGCAGCGATTCGATCGTCTCGTCGCTCATGCCCTTCGTGACGCGGACGGGCGCGATGCCGAGCTGACGGAACACCGGGCTCTCCTGCGCTCGCTCGAGCTCGATCTCGAGAGCGGCTCGCCGGTTCGGCGGCTCGCCCGAGATGAGATCGGTGACTTCGGTGTGCGTCGCGTGCGCGATCGCCTGGAGCAGCGACAGCTTGGGTTCGCGCTTGCCGTTCTCGATCAGGCTGAGCTGCGAGCCGGCCACGCCGACCAGTGCGCCGAGTTCGTCGAGCGTGAAGCCGTTCTCGAGCCGGTGATGGCGGATGCGGTGGCCGAGCGTCGTGAGATGGATGCCGGTAGGAGACATTCCTTGATCTTAGCGAAAGAATCACGATTCTTATCGGCTCGAATCGCCGAAAGTCATCGAAGAGTCAGAAGAAGATGGATGCAACGGCCCCCACTTCAAAGGAGCAGCAGTCATGGCGATCGCCGAAGTCTTCACCCCTCGCGCAGCATCCGTCGCCCCCGTGCGCACGTTCGGGACGGCACCGACCTATGACACCCCCGCGATGACCGAGCTGGCCGAATGGGTCGACGGGATCGCCGCGCTCACGCAGCCCGCCCGCATCCACTGGGTCGACGGTTCGCGCGCCGAGAACGACTGGCTGCTGCGCGGCTTGGTCGACGAGGGCAAGCTCATCAAGCTCAACCCCGAATGGCGCCCCGGTTCCTACCTCGCACGCTCGCACCCGAGCGACGTCGCCCGCACCGAGGGCCGCACGTTCATCTCCTCCGAGCGCGAAGAAGATGCGGGTCCCACGAACAACTGGGCGCCGCCGGCCGAGATGCGTCAGAAGATGACCGAGATCTTCGAAGGCTCGATGCGCGGGCGGACGATGTACGTCGTGCCGTTCTCGATGGGGCCCGTCGGCGGTCCGCTGTCGCACATCGGCGTCCAGGTCACCGACAGCGCCTACGCCGTCACCTCGATCGGCATCATGACCCGAGTCGGCGACGCGGTCACCCGGCAGATCGCCGACGGCGCCCCGTGGGTCAAGACCGTGCACTCGGTCGGCGCACCGCTCGCCGAGGGAGAGCCCGATGTCGAGTGGCCGTGCAACGACGACAAGTACATCGTGCACTTCCCCGAGACGCTCGAGGTCTACTCCTTCGGCTCGGGATACGGCGGCAACGCGATCCTGGCGAAGAAGTGCTTCGCGCTGCGGATCGCCTCGGTGATCGCCCGCGACGAAGGCTGGCTCGCAGAGCACATGCTGCTCATCCGCGTGATCTCCCCGGAGGGCAAGGCCTACCATGTGGCTGCCGCGTTCCCCTCGGCCTGCGGCAAGACGAACCTCGCGATGCTGCGCCCGACGATCCCCGGGTGGAAGGTCGAGACCCTCGGCGACGACATCGCCTGGATCCGTCCGGGCGAAGACGGCCGCATGTGGGCCATCAACCCGGAAGCCGGGTTCTTCGGAGTCGCGCCGGGAACCGGCGAGTCGACGAACGTCACGGCGGTCGAGACGCTCTGGGGCAACACGATCTTCACGAACGTCGCGCTCCGACCCGACGGTGACGTCTGGTGGGAGGGTCTGACCGACCAGGCGCCTGCGAACCTCATCGACTGGGAGGGCAACCCGTGGACGCCGGAGTCCGGACGGCCCGCGGCGCACCCGAACTCGCGCTTCACGGTGTCGGCGGCGCAGTGCCCGCAGATCTCCGAGGACTGGGAGTCGGCGGTTCCGCTCGATGTCATCCTGTTCGGCGGGCGCCGCGCGAGCAACGTTCCGCTCGTCGTCGAGGCGACCGACTGGACCCACGGCGTCTTCCTCGGCTCCAACATCTCCTCCGAGCGCACGGCCGCGGCCGAGGGCACGGTCGGTGAACTGCGCCGCGATCCGTTCGCGATGCTGCCGTTCTGCGGGTACAACATGGCAGACTACTTCGCGCACTGGCTGAAGGTCGGCCGCACCCTGCGCTTCGACCGTGCACCGCGGATCTTCCAGGTCAACTGGTTCCGTCGCGGCGACGACGGCCGCTTCCTGTGGCCCGGCTTCGGCGACAACTCGCGCGTCGTCGACTGGATCATCCGCCGGGTCTCGGGTGAGGTGGGCGCGGTCGACAGCCCGATCGGCCGTCTGCCGATCACCTCCGACCTCAACCTCGACGGTCTCGACATCCCCGCCGAAGACCTCGACGAGCTGTTCTCGGTCGACGCCGAAGCGTGGAAGACCGAGGCCGATCTCACCGAGGCGTTCTACGACACCTTCGGAGACAAGCTCCCGGCCGCGCTGCGCGCCGAGCTGGCATCGCTGCGGTACCGCCTGGCGAACGCCTGACACAGACGGGGCGCCGGCATCGGGGGATACGGCGCCCTTCCACCCCGCGAGGCGGGATGCTCGAGACGAACCCATGGCTGAGTGGTCTCGAGCATCCCGCCTTCGCGTTCTTCGAGAGGCCGGGTCAGGCCAGGAGCTGGTGGCGGGCGAGGTCTCGGTAGAGCGGAGTCGACTCGATGAGCTCGGCGTGCGTGCCGCTGCCGACGACGACGCCGTCCTGCAGCACGACGATGAGGTCGCTGTCGACGACGGTCGACAGCCGATGCGCGATCACGACGAGCGTGCGGTCGGCCGACACGGCGTCGATCGCCTCGCGCATGCGCTGCTCGTTCACGCCGTCGAGCGATGAGGTCGACTCGTCGAGCAGCAGGATCGGAGCGTCGGTGAGCAGTGCGCGGGTGATCGCGAGACGCTGACGCTCGCCGCCCGACAGCATCACGCCGTCTTCGCCGACGGGGGCGTCGAGTCCGAGAGGGTTGCGTTCGAGCACCTCGCCGAGATTCACGGCGCGGAGCACGCGCTCGCAGTCGGCATCGGATGCGGTGGGTGAGGCGAGCCGCAGGTTGTCGGCGAGCGTTCCGGCGAGCGTGGGAGCATCCTGCTCCACGTAACCGAAGTGTGCTCGCAGCTCTTCGCGCGGGTACGTGCGCGCATCGTGACCGTGCAGGCGGATGGACCCGCCTGTGGGGTCGTAGAAACGCTCGACCAAAGAGAGGATCGTGCTCTTGCCCGCGCCGCTGGGACCGACGAGCGCCACCCGAGACCCCCGGGGTACCGTGAAGGAGACGCCTCGGAGCACGTCCCGCTCGGAGCCGGGATTCGGGTCGTTCGACGGGTCGAGGTGCGCGTCTGCGAGCAGGGTGCGCGCTTCTCTCGCCGCCTTCTCCCGCGCGGCCACCACGTTCTCCGGATAGCGGAAGCGCACGTCGCGGAACTCCAGGGCCGGAGCATCGGGGTCTGCGGGGTCGCGGGGGAGCGACGCCGTGATCTCGGCATCCGCCTGATCTTCCGTGGGGAGGTCGAGGACCTCCTGGATGCGTCCCAGGGCGCCGAGGGCCTGGTTCACCGAGGTGATCGCGCCGAAGGTCGTGGCCAGCGGCATCACGAGCATGAACAGGAACATGATGAACGTGATCAGGGAGGCGATCGTGATGGTTCCCGCCGCGACGCGGAACCCGCCGACACCGAGAACGACGAGCAGCGACAGCTGCAGCGCGATGCCTGCGATCGGGACGACCAGCGAGGAGATCTTCGCGATCTGCACGCCGATGCCGTATGCGTCGGCGGCGAGATCCGACACTGCGGCCGTCTCACGCTCGGTGGCGCCGGAGGCGCGGACGGTACGGATCGATCCGACGGCGCGTTCGACGCCGGAGGCGAGTTCTCCGACCTTGACCTGCTGAGCGGTCGAGGCGGTGCGGATGCGTCCGCTGAGGGCGACGACCACGGTCACGGATGCTCCGATCACCACCACGATGAGCAGGAGCAGCAGGGGGTCGATCACGAGCATCGCGATCAAGGCCCCGAGGAACAGGATCGCGCTGCCGACGGCATCAGCCAGCCCCTGTGTGAGCACCGCGTAGAGCAGCGTCGTGTCGGTGCCGACGCGCGACACGAGGTCACCGGTGCGCCGTGCGTCGAACTCGCTGATCGGCAGATGCAGGATGCGGGCGATGAGCTTGCGCCGGCTCGAATGCACGACGGCGGTGCCGGTGCGCTGCAGCAGGTAGTGCTGATATCCCGAGAGGATCGACGAGACCACCACGAAGCCGACGAGCAGCCAGATCAGCAGGCCGAGGCCGCGGTTGCGCTGCACGGCGTCGATGACCTGGCCGACGAGCAGCGGCTGCACGAGCGAGGTCGCGGCTCCCGCGACGCTGAGGATCGCGACGACGATCAACGTGCGCTTGTGCTCGAAGAGGAACGGGAGGAGCTGACGGAACGTGGCGCGCGGACCGTCCTGCTGCGCGCCGCGTCTCAGGCGGCGGGATGTCGCCGTGCTGGACATGCGGAACCTCGTTCTGGAGATGTGTACTTCGACCGTACTTCGTGCCGAATCCGAGTCTGTGGATGGGCTGTGTGGTCGACGGAGGGGCGCATCAGCGGTGGATGAGCTCCTGCCAGTTCTCCGGCACGCGGCCTGCCGGTCCCGGTACGGGCTGATCTGCGGGATGGCTCCTCGGCGCCGCGAGCCTCGGCCCCTCGAGCGTGGTCTCGTCCGCATAATCCCAGTACCATTCCTCGCCCGGCTCGAAGCTCTGCATGAGCCGGTGGCCCGTTTCGCGGAAGTGGGCGCTGGCGTGCTGACCGGGTGACGTGTCGCAGCAGCCGATGTGTCCGCAGGCGGCGCAGCGGCGCAGGTGCACCCAGAACCCGCCGTCCGCGTCGCACTCGACGCATCCGGTCCCGGACGGCGCCGCGTTCGTGTCGATGTCGGAAATCATCATCTCTTCCTCTCTCAGAATGCCAGCGCGCGGTGGACGGATGCCACCGCGCTCGATCCTTCGCCGACAGCGGCCGCGACCCGCTTCATCGATCCGCGCCGCACGTCTCCTGCCGCGAACACCCGTGGTGCCGACGTCTCGAACGGCAACGGCTCACGACCGAGCCCCTGCCACTGCGCGAGGGTCTGGATCCCCACATCGGTGCCGGTGCGGATGAACCCCTCGGCGTCGCGGTCGAGCGTCGGCAGCCAGGACGTCGCGGGCGTCGCTCCGATGAAGCAGAACAGCCCCCGAGCGTCGACCTCGCCGACGGTGTCGATGCGCACCGACTCCAGCGTGCCGTCCCCGTCGAGTCCGGTGACGTTCGAGGATGTGTGGACATGCACACGCGGGTCGTCGGCGAGACGGTCGGCCAGGTAGCTCGACATTCGCGTGCCCAGGTCGTGGCCCCGCACGACGAGGTGCACGGGCGAGCCGTGGGCTGCGAGGTAGAGCGCGGCTTGTCCAGCGGAGTTCGCGCCGCCGACCACCACCACGGGCTTGCCCTGCACCTGGCGCAGCTCGAGCGGAGTGGCGGCGTAGTACACCCCGGAACGCTCGAAGTCCGCCCAACGATCGAGGTCGAGTCGACGATACGCCGCTCCCGAGGTGACGACCGCGCTGCGCGCGCGGATCAGACGACCGTCCGACAGGGCGATGTCGAGCAGGTCGGGTCCGGCCCGAGTCAGCCCGACCGCTTCGCACGGCGCATAGACCCGCACGCCGAACTTCAGCGCCTGGAGTATCGCCTGGCCGATCAGATCGCCGCCGCTGACGCCGAAAGGAAACCCCAGGAAGTTCTCGATGCGTGACGTGGCTGCGGCCTGTCCGCCCGGTGCGACGGCATCCAGCAGAACAGTGCTCAGGCCCTCGGAGGCTCCGTAGATGGCGGCCGCGAGTCCGGCAGGGCCGCCGCCGACCACGACGAGATCGACGACCTCATCCGCCTGTGCCTGATAGCTGAGGCCGAGGCGCTCGGCGACGAGGCCGGGAGTCGCGCGCTTGAGCGGTTCGCCCTGGATGAAGGCGACCGGAAGGTCACCGACCGTGATGTCATGCGAGTCGAGCGAGCCCAGCTCGCCGGGTGGGAGAGCCACGGCCTTGTGCACCAGGTCGAGGCGCTCGGCGAAACGACGCAACGCCAGGAGGTCGTTCGACGACGCGGTTCCCACGAACTTCAGGGTCATGGCGGCAGGCCCCGTGCGGAGCGATTCACGGCGCGCCCACAGAGCGTGCAGGATCAGATCGCACAGTTCGTCGTCCTCGTTCATGAGGGCACGCAGTGCCGCCCGGCTCACGCGGTGGACCCGTCCCGGTTGCATCACGCGGGCCGTCAGAAAAGCGCTCTGCCCGTTCAACAGCCCGAGTTCGCCGGCGAAGGAGCGCGGACCCATCGTGGTGATGACGGCCTCTTCGATCCAGCGTGCGGCGCCGCGGACGATCTGAATCTCACCGGATTCGATGACGATGAGGTCGTAGTCCGCGTCGCCGGCGCGGAACACATGGTCGCCGGCGGCGACGTCCTCCGCGGTGCCGGCCGCGACCAGCCGTCCCCACTGCTCATCGGTGAGCACAGGCGACATGACCGGATCCGCCTCTTCCGGTCCGTCGTGCTCTTCGATTCCGTCCAATCGGCGCCTCCGATGCTCGTGGCGTCAACGGTATCCGTTGACTGGGCGCGGATTCCACCGCGCGCGGGTATTTCGTTCTGCACATCCGAGCGCGGCCGAGATGTGCTGTCAGCGCTGGCCGAACCGCCGGTGAGCCGCCTGCTTGCTGACGCCGAGTGCACTCGCGATCGCCTGCCACGAGTAGCCGAGGTTGCGTGCTCGACGCACCTGGGTCTCTTCGGCGCGAGCGATGTCCTGGCGTATGGCGGCGAGGCGGTGCAGCTCTGACAGCGGCTCGCCCCCTTCGTGCTGTGCGATCGCGGGTGTCGTCATCTCGATTCTCCTTTCGTCAACCATTGTTGACGAGCTCGGTCGATCTGTCAACATGCCTTGACGAGTCGCACGATCTCCCGAATGCATCCATCCGGATGGCACACTGAACGGATGCTGTCCACACCCAAGCTCGTGCCCGGTGACAGAATCGCCGTCCTCTCTCCGGCCTTCGCTGCCCCGGCCGTCGCCCCGGAGCTGCACGAACAGGCCCTAGAACGACTGACCGAGCTGACCGGGCTCATCCCCGTCGAGTACCCGACCACGCGTGAGCTCGGCGCGAGCCCGGAGGCGCGAGCGGCTGACGTCAACGCGGCGTTCGCCGATTCCGGCATCCGCGCGATCCTCGCCACCATCGGCGGAGACGACCAGCTCATGGTCGTGCCGCACCTCGATGCCGCGCTCGCGATCGCCGACCCGAAGCCGTTCGTGGGGTACAGCGACAACACGAACATCCTCAACTGGCTGTGGGGCAACGGCATCCGCGGCTACTACGGCGGCTCGACCGCCGTGCATCTCGGCCCGGGGCCCGCCGTCGACGACATCCACGCTCGCTCGTTGCGCGCCCTGCTCATGGATGGTGCCGCGCTCGAGATCACCGAGCCGGGGGAGTCGGAGGACGTCGGCAGGCGCTGGGCCGACCCGCGCGCCCTCACCGAGTACGGTGATCGGGTGCCCACCGAACCATGGACGTGGGCGGGGCCGCCGAGACGCGTGGCAGGGCGCACCTGGGGAGGTTGCCTCGAATCGATCGACGGACTGGCGTTCCTGGGCCGGTTGCCGCACGCGCAGGAACTCGACGGAGCGATCCTTCTGCTGGAGACGAGCGAGGAGCGCCCATCAGCCGGCTGGGTGGCCCGCTGGCTGCGCGGGCTCGGAGAACTCGGCATCCTCGAGGCGGCAGCGGGCGTGATGGTGGCCCGCCCGCCCGTGAGCGACTTCGAGTTCCGTCCTTCGCCGGCCGAGGCGAAGGCTCTGCGTGATGCTCAACGCGACGTGGTGCTCGACGTCGTCGCGCGGTACAACCCGGATGCCGTGGTGTGTGTCGGTGTGCCGTTCGGTCATACCCGCCCGCAGTGGATCCTGCCCTACGGCGGCACCATGGTGCTCGACGGCGGCGCCAGGAGGATCACCGCCCACTACTGAGAAATGGCCGCGCCCCGGAGACGGGCACGGCCATTTCTCTCAGAGAGGGTCAGAGTTCCACAGCAGCGGCGAGGCCCAGGTCCTCTTCGTAGTCGTGGTCCTTCGTCTCTGTCGACAGCAGGAGGGCCACGAACGTGAGCACGCCCATCACCGACAGGTACAGGCCGACGAGCCAGGGTGCGCCGCCGGCCCATTCCCACAGCTTCAGCGCGATCAGCGGAGCCACCGCCGCGCCGAGGATCGACGAGACGTTGTACGAGATCGCCGAGCCGGTGTACCGCACGTTCGTCGGGAACAGCTCGGGCAGCAGGGCGCCCATCGGGCCGAACGTCGCGCCCATCAGCATGAAGCCGAACACGAGGAACGCCTGCGTCAGCGCTCCGGTGAACTTCGGGTCGACCGCCGGCATGAGGAAGGCGTTGAACGAGAGGCCGAACACGATGATGAGCCCGGTGACCCACAGCAGCAGTTTGCGGCGGCCGATCGCGTCGGCGATGGGTCCCGAGAGCAGGGTGAAGATGCCGAAGAACACCACGCCGATGATCTGCATGAGCACGAAGTCGGTGTATCCGAAGCCGAGGCCTGGATAGAACTGCGCCGCGAACGCGGTGGCGTCGAAATCCTTGCCGGTGGCTTCCGCTGCGGCCCGAGCGGCAGCGGAGGCCGTCTCGAGCGATGCGGCCTTGGTGCCGTAAGCGAGCGTGAAGTTCGTCATCAGGTAGAACAGCACGTAGGTCGCCAGCATGATGAACGTGCCGAGGATCAGCTGCTTCCAGTGGTGACGGAACACGGTGGCGAGCGGCAGCTTGCGGATCGCGCCCTTCTGCTCGGCCTTCTTGAACGTGTCGGATTCGACGAGCTTCAACCGCACCCACAGGCCGATGATGACCATGACGGCGGAGAACAGGAACGGGATGCGCCAGCCCCACGACAGGAACGCTTCGGACTTCAGCGCCGGGTTCTCGGAGTGCGGCAGAGCCCAGTTGATGCCGAGGAACAGGAAGTTCGCGATGATGAAGCCGAGCGGCGCCCCGAGCTGCGGGAAGGTGCCGTACCAGGCGCGCTTGCCCTTCGGGGCGTTCTCGGTGGCGACCAGTGCGGCCCCTGACCACTCGCCGCCGAGCGCGAAGCCCTGAGCGAGTCGCAGGATCAGCAGCAGCAGCGCGGCCCACCATCCGATCACCTGGTAGGTGGGCAGCAGCCCGATCAGGAACGTTGCGATGCCCATCGTGAGAAGCGAGGCGACGAGGGTGGCCTTGCGCCCGAACTTGTCGCCGAAGTGGCCGAACACGACGGCCCCGATGGGACGAGCGACCATGGCGGCGCCGAAGACGGCGAATGACGAGAGCAGGGACGTCGTGTCGTCTCCCGTCGGGAAGAACAGCACGGGAAAGACGAGCACGGCCGCTGTCGCGTAGGCGTAGAAGTCGTAGAACTCGATCGTCGTGCCGACGAGGCTCGCGGTGATGACGCGCGAGCGGGGGTTCGCGGGCGCCGTTGTCGTACTCAAAGTGCTCCTCCGATCATTGCTCCACGCGGAGCACCTGGGGAGTTTACGCCTTCCTGAGTGTTTGCTGGGCGAAGCGCCCTGCGCGTCACTCCTCTGTGACGCCGAGTGACAATGCGGGGAGGAAGGCGGCCACGGGGGACAGCAGCTGCTCGAGCTCCAGCACGACGAGGCGGTTCTCACCCGGGACGGTGGCGGGCTCAGGCACGTACATCGTTCGGGTCGGTCCATTGCGCCAGTAGCGTCCGAGGAAGAAGCCGTTCACGAATGCGTAGCCCTTGCTCCACTCCGACGTGTCGAGGAAGAGGTCGGCCGGAGCGTCGAGATCGAACGACGCCGTCCATGCCGAGGGGCCGGTCTCGGCGGGGGAGAACGAGGCGGATTCCGCGATGGCAGACACGTCGAGCGGCGTCGACGTCCAGCCGGTGAGGGGCTCGCCGTTCAGCGTGACACTGCCGATCAGGCCCTTCTCCTCGCCGAGCCGGTGGTCGTAGTTCACGCGCCCCTGGTCTTCGACGAGGATGCTGAGCGCCGCGCCGGGCGGAATCGTGATCGCGCGGTCGTGCCGGGTGCGGGCGAGCGTGCCCACCGACACTCCGTCGACGCTGACCCACGCGAGGTCGCGAACGTCGCCGATGACCAGCTGGCCGCCTCGTGCTCCCGGCAGTTCGAGGTCGTAGCGGACGAGAGCGCTGAGATGGCCGAGCGTATCGAACGAGAGCGGATGTTCTGCCCGATCGGTGGGTGCCGGAGCATGGGTCCAGGCTCCCGCGCGGGTCAGCGGCACGGAGAACTCAGGCGCCTCGGTTGCTGCTGCCGGAAGCTCGTCGGGAACCGGTGCGTACTTCGCGATGACGTCGCGGAACGCGAAGAACTTCGCCGTCGGATTGCCTGCTTCGTCGAGCGGGGCGTCGTAGTCGTAGGACGTGACGAGCGGCAGATACCGGCCCTTGTCGTTCGCGCCGTTCGTCAGGCCGAAGTTCGTGCCGCCGTGGAACATGTAGATGTTGACCGAGGCGCCGGCGGCGAGCAGGTCGTCGAGGTCGGATGCCGCGGCATCCGTGTCGGTGGTGTGGTGGACCCCGCCCCACCAGTCGAACCAGCCGTCCCAGAACTCCGAGCACATGAGAGGGCCGGTGGGCTGGTGACGACGTAGCGTCGCGAGGCGCTCCGTGCTGCGCGAGCCGAAGGAGCCGGTCTTGTGGAGTTCGGGCAGGCTGCCGTCGGCGAGCATCTGGTCGGTGGGCTGGTCGACCGTCGTGAGCGGCACGGTGATGCCGGCGGCGCGAGTCACCTCGACGAGCGCGCGCAGATAGTCCTTGTCGGCGCCGTAGGCGCCGTACTCGTTCTCGATCTGGACGAGGATGACGGGACCGCCGCGGTCGATCTGCCGCGGTGCGACGACCTCGTACACGCGGCGCAGGTAGGCGCTGACGTCGGCGAGATACGACGGCTCGGAGGAGCGGAGCTCGCGTCCATCACCGGTGAGCCAGACGGGGAGACCGCCGTTGTGCCACTCGGCGCAGATGTAGGGGCCGGGACGGACGATCGCGTCCATGCCCTCAGCGGCCACGAGGTCGAGGAAGCGACCGAGGTCGTTCCAGCCGCTGGCATCCCACTCGCCGCGCCGCGGCTCGTGAGCGTTCCACGCGACATAGGTCTCGATGGTGTTCAGCCCCATCAGGCGGGCCTTGCGGATGCGATCCTGCCACTGATCCGGGTGCACGCGGAAGTAGTGGATGGCGCCCGCGATCACGCGGTGCGGCCGACCCTCGCGGAGGAAGTCGGTGTCGCCGATGGAGAAGCTGGTCACGATGAAGCGCTTTCGGTGAAGAAGGGCGGGCGCGCCGACGGCGCGCCCGCCCTGAGGGTGTTACTTGTTGACGGAGAAGCCCTGCGAGTTGCCGTACTCGGCCAGCGCGTCCTGCCATGCGGTCAGGCCCTCGTTGAGGTCCGTGCCGTTCTGGTAGGACTGGCCGACAGTGTCGCCGAAGATGCTGTTCGCGTAGACCTGGTAGGGCAGGTAGTTCCAGCCCTTGACGACGTTCTTCGCGGCATCCGCGAGCACCTCGTTGATCTTCTGG
Organism: Microbacterium natoriense; assembly: GCF_030816295.1. NCBI lineage: Bacteria > Bacillati > Actinomycetota > Actinomycetes > Micrococcales > Microbacteriaceae > Microbacterium > Microbacterium natoriense. The sequence goes on from NZ_JAUSXV010000001.1 coordinate 1,933,229, forward strand.
CCGCCGAAGTACTCCGGGGCCTCGCTGAGGAACTCGTCGCTCGAGAGCTCGGCGTTGGTCGACGGGAAGCCGCCGGACTCGAGGAAGATCTTGATGCTGTCCTCGGAGTTGTTGAGCCACCACAGGAAGCCGGCTGCGAGAGCCGGGTTCTTGCTCTGCGTCGTGACGGCCTGGCCGCCGCCGCCGTTCTCGGCGCTCGCCGGGGCGCCGTCGTAGGTCGGCATCGGGGCGACTCGCCAGTTGCCGGATCCGTCGGGGGAGCCGGAGATCAGGTTGCCGGGCATCCAGGCGCCGATGATGAGCGTCGCGATGCTGCCGTCGCCGAGGCCGCGGAACCACTCGTCGCTCCAGCTGGAGGTCGGGGCGACGAGGCCCTCGGTGACCAGGCGGTTCCAGTTCTCGGTCCACTTCTTCGAACCGGCATCCTGCAGGTCGATCGTGACGTCCGTGCCGTCGGTCTGGAAGGGCTGGCCGCCGGCCTGCCAGATCATCGAGGTCGCGAAGCCCGCGTCGCCGGTGTCGTTGGTGATGTACGCGTCGGGGTTGGCCGCGTGGATCGCCTTGGCCGCCTCGTAGTACTCGTCCCACGTGGTGGGCACGGCGATGCCTGCGGCGTCGAAGACGGCCTTGTTGTAGAACAGCGCCATGGGGCCCGAGTCCTGCGGCAGACCGTAGATGGCGTCGCCGTTGGTGACGGAGCCCCACGTGGACGCGGTGTAGTCGTCTTCGAAATCGGCGAAGCCGTACTGCGCGAGATCGACGAAGGAGTCGGTCAGCGAGAACTGGGGGAACGCCTGGTACTCGACCTGCACGACGTCGGGAGCGCCCGAGCCGGCCTTGATGGCGTTCTGGAGCTTCGTGTACTCGTCGTTGTTGGTGCCCGCGTTGACGAGGTTGACCTTGACGTTCGGGTAGGCCTTCTCGAAGGCCTCGACCTGAGCCTCGGCAGACGGCGTCCACGACCAGTACGTGATCTCGCCACCCTTCTCGAGTGCGGCCTTGACCGAGTCGAAGGTGCCGTCGCCCGCGGCAGAGCCGCCGCCGTCGGAGGAACCGCCGGTCGAGCAGCCGGCCAGGGCGATGGCCGCCACGGTTCCGGCCGCGAGCACGGCGAGGGCGCGCCGTGCAGCGGAGGAGGGAAGGTGCTTCATTGCTGTGTCCTTTCGGGAGGGTGGTCCGGCTTTGGACCGTGTTGCAGGGAGTGCGGGCGAGCTACTGCTTGACGCTTCCCGCGGTGAGACCTGACTGCCAGAAACGCTGCAGCAGCAGGAAGGCGATCACGATCGGGATGATCGTGAGGAGCGAGCCGGTGATCACGAGGTTGTAGATCGGCTGGGATCCGGCGCCGATCGCCTGCGAGCTCCACTGGTTGAGGCCGACCGTGAGCGGGTACCAGTCGGGATCGGAGAGCATGATGAGCGGCAGGAAGTAGTTGTTCCACGTCGCGACCACGGTGAAGAGCGCGACCGTCACGATGCCGGGCGCCAGCAGGCGCAGCGAGACCGTGAAGAACGTGCGGAACTCGCCGGCGCCGTCGATGCGGGCGGCTTCGAGCAGCTCGGTGGGCACTGATTCCGTGGCGAACACCCAGATCAGGTACAGCCCGAACGGGCTGATCAGAGACGGGATGATCACGGCCCACGGCGTGTTCGTGAGGCCGAGTTCGCTGAACAGCAGGAAGGTCGGCACGGCGAGGGCGGTACCCGGCACCGCGACGGCTCCGAGCACAACGGCGAAGACCGCACGGCGACCGGGGAAGCGGAACTTCGCGAGGCCGTATCCGGCCATGGTGGCCAGCAGCGTCGCACCGCCGGCGCCGACGACGACGTAGAGCAGCGTGTTGCCGAGCCAGCGCAGGAAGATGCCGTCGCGGTACGAGAAGGTCGCGGCGAGGTTGTCGAAGAGTGCGAAGTCGTCGGCGAACCACAGCCCGAAGGAGCTGAACAGGCCGCCCTGGGTCTTGGTCGCGCTGAAGAGCAGCCAGACCAGGGGAACCAGCGTGTACACGCCGTACGCGATCATGACGATCAACAGGATGTTCGACTTGCGCGGGTTGAGCGGGTCGTGACGCTTGCGGCTGGGACGGGCGAGGGGGAGTGCCATGTCAGCGCACCTCCGACTTCGAGCCGCGCAGCTGCACGACGTAGGCGATGACGGCGGTGATGACGCCCATGATGATGGCGATCGTGGCCGCGTAGTTGAACTGCTGGCCCGCGAAGGACAGGTTGTAGGCGTACATGTTCGGGGTGAAGTAGGTCGTGATGACGTTGGGGGCGAGCGGACGCAGAATGTTCGGCTCGTTGAACAGCTGGAAGCTGCCGATGATCGAGAAGATGGTCGCGATCACGAGGGCGCCGCGCACCGAGGGGATCTTGATCGAGAAGATCGTGCGCCATGCGCCTGCGCCGTCGAGCGACGCGGCCTCGTACATGTCGGTCGGAATGGTCTTCAGCGAGGAGTAGAAGATCAGCATGTTGTAGCCGACGAACTCCCAGGTGACGATGTTGCCGATCGAGACCAGCATCCATTCCTTGGCGAACGGGGTGATCCCGTCGAATCCGAGGAGGTCGTTGACGTTGCCGGCGAGGCCGAACTGGTCGCCGTAGATGTAACCCCACATGAGGACGGCGACGACGGCCGGCACGGCGTACGGCAGGAAGATCAGGATGCGGAAGAACGATGCTCCGCGCAGCCGGGCGCTGTCGAGGGCGAGAGCGGCTCCGAGTGCGAGTGCGAGCATGATCGGCACCTGCACGACGAGGAACAGCAGCACTCGTCCGAACGCCTCCCAGAACTGCGGATCGGTCAGGGCGCGCACGTAGTTGTCGAATCCGACGAACGCGTTGCCGCCGATGAGCTTCTCCTGGAAGAAGCTCAGGTAGAGCGCATAGGCGAGGGGGGTGAGGAACACCAGGGCGAACACGACCATGAAGGGGCCGACGAATGCCCAGCCCTTCCAGTCGCGCTTCTCGCGGCGGATGCCGAGGGCTCCGGCCGCCGCAGTGATATCAGTCGTCATCGACGAGTTCTCCAGTTCGGGCGGTGCGCTGCTTCGTTGCGCATCCACCATGTGTCAACGTCAACATAAGCGATCGACTGGTAATGTGTCAACGTCAACACAGAACGGATGTGATCGTGTCCGAACAGGGAACGGCAGAGTCGCCGCAGCGTCGACGCGAGCCGTCGATGGAAGACGTCGCCCGAGAGGCCGGCGTGTCGGGGCAGACGGTGTCGCGGGTGGTCAATGCACGCGGCTATGTCGGTGCTGCCACGAGAGAGCGCGTCGAGACGGCGATGCAGCGGCTCGGCTACCGGCCGAACAGCGCCGCTCGTGCCTTGCGGTCAGGGCGCTTCCGCACCATCGGCGTGGTCATGTTCTCGTTCAGCTCCTACGGCAACCAGCGCACGCTCGATGCGATCGCGGTCCGCGCCGCCGAGCTCGGCTACGCGTTGACGCTCATTCCGGTGGCGTCCAGTGCCCGTGAGACGGTGGCCGGGGCGTTCCGGCGGCTCGAAGAGCACGCGGTCGACGGCATCATCATCGTGATCGAGGCGCACCAGCTCGACGAGGCCGACATCGAGATCCCCGATGCGCTGCCGGTCGTGTTCGTCGACTCCAACCGCTCGACCGAGCATCCGTTCGTCGACACCGACCAGGCGCAGGGCGCGCGTCTCGCGACCGAGCATCTTCTCGATCTCGGACATGCGACCGCGTGGCACGTCGCGGGACCGGCGAAGTCGTACTCGGCTGAGCGGCGCCGTGAGGCCTGGCAGGCGACACTGGAGTCACGAGGGCTCGAGATCCCCGAGGCGATCGAGGGTGACTGGAGTGCTGCCTCGGGATACGAAGCGGGACGCCGCCTGGCCTCGATCGAAGGCGTGACGGCGGTGTTCGCGGCGAACGACCAGATGGCGATCGGCGTGCTCCGGGCGTTCCGCGAAGCGGGCCTCGATGTGCCGGGCGACGTCAGCGTGGTCGGTTTCGACGGCCTGCCCGATGCGGCTCAGCTGTGGCCGCCGCTGACCACTGTGCAGCAGCATCCCGAGCGTGTCGGCGCTCTGGCTGTCGATGCGCTGCTCGCCGAGCTCGAAGGCGAGGAGCGGGTGCAGACGCCGCTGGTCGGCACCGAGCTCGTCGTCCGCGCGAGCACCGCGGCGCCGCGCTCTTCCTGACGCGTTTCGTCTCGGTCGCTGCGCTCCCTCGCTCAACGACCGGTGACGAGCGGAGGACCTCATCGCTGCGCTCCCTCGCTCAGCGAACGGGGGTCGATCACCAGATGGCGGCGATGCCTGCGTTCGTTGCGGTGAGGATGCCGACCAGCCAGAACACTGCGGGAGCGATCTTCTCGCCGCGCTTCTGCCGTGCCGTGCCGATGCCGAGCAGGGCGCCGATCACGAGCAGGATCACGAGCTTCGTGCCGATCTTCGCGTAGTTCATCTCGGCGCCATCCGGCAGCCCCCAGGGGGCGGCGAGCACGAGGCCCGCGACCGCGGCGATGCTCATGCCGATGCTCATCAGACGGGTGAACTCCCGCTTTCCGCCGAAGGCCTGCACGGCCCAGGCGCCGAACAGCACGGCGAAGCCGATCAGGTGGACGAACAGCACGATGTGGCGCAGAGTCTCCATGCCCTCACCGTACGCCCGAGCGGTATTCCGCCGCCAGGTAGGCGAGCCTCAGCAGGCTTCGCCCTCATGAGAAGAGGTCAACCGCGCGAAGGAAGGACGGACGCGGTCATTCCGTCCTCGTCTCGTGCGGTTGACCTTTTCTCGGATGCCGCGGCGAGCCTCAGCCGCGAAGGTCGCGGATGACAAGAGCGGTGCGGAGCGCAGCATCCGCCGCCTCCGCTCCCTTGTCCTCCTTGGAGCCTTCGATGCCCGCGCGATCGAGACCCTGCTGTTCGTCGTCGAGGGTGAGCACACCGAAGCCGACCGGCTTGCCCGCGTCGAGCGAGACCCGGGTGAGCCCGTCGGTCGTGGCCGACGAGACGTACTCGAAGTGGGGTGTGCCGCCGCGGATGATCACACCGAGAGCGACCACCGCATCCGCTCCGCCGGCGAAAGCCGCCTGCGCCGCCACCGCGAGTTCGAACGAACCCGGTACCCGCACCAGGCGATGCGTCGCCTGCGCGGCGTTCAGAACGCGCTCGGCTCCGGCGATCAGGCCGTCCGTGATGACCTCGTGCCAGGTGCCGGCGATGATGACGACGTTCAGCCCGCGTCCGTCGATGTTCCCGGCCTGTGGAGCTCCTGCGCCGCTCATGCGTGGTCCTTTCCTTGAGCGAGAGCCTCTGCGAGCTCCGCCTGATCGATGATGTGACCCATGCGGTCACGCTTGGTCTCGAGGTACTGGTGGTTGTTCGGGCCGACTCCGACGATCAGCGGCACCTGCTCGACCACGTCGAGTCCGAGACTGCGCAGCTGATTCACCTTGTCGGTGTTGTTCGTCAGCAGACGCACCTTCGAGATTCCGAGATCCGCGAGGATGCCGGCCGCCGCCGCGTACTCGCGGGCGTCGGCAGGCAGCCCGAGGGCGAGATTGGCGTCGACCGTGTCGAGGCCCTCCTCCTGCAGGCTGTAGGCGCGCAGCTTGTTGATGAGGCCGATGCCGCGGCCCTCGTGACCGCGCATGTAGATGACGACACCGCCCTCCTGCTCGATCGCATCGAGCGCCGCGTCCAGCTGCGGGCCGCACTCGCACTTGAGCGATCCGAAGGCCTCTCCGGTCAGGCACTCGGAGTGCACGCGAACGAGCGCTGTCTCGCCGGGCTCGCCCTTGACGACCGCGATGTGATCGGTTCCGCTCACGCGGTCCTTGTAGGCGAGGAACCGGAAGGTGCCGTGCGAGGTGGGGACGGTGGCGTCCGCCCGCAGACTCACGCGGCGCGTGGTGGTCGTCGACGCGCCCTCGGGGTCGATCTCGTTCAGGTGCGCGATCAGCTGCTCGATCGTGATGACAGGCACGCCGTCGCGGGCGCCCAGCTCGATGAGCCCCGGCATCCGCATCATGCTGCCGTCTTCCGCGACGACCTCGGCGATCGCTCCGACCGGACGGAGTCCGGCGAGCTTCATGAGATCGACCGCGGCTTCGGTGTGCCCGCTGCGTTCGCGGACCCCGCCGTCCACAGCCCGCAGCGGCAGCACGTGTCCTGGCCGGATCAGATCGCCCGCGCCGGACTGCGGGTTCGCCAGCACGTTCAGCGTGTGCGCGCGGTCGTGCGCGCTGATGCCGGTGGTGACCCCTGACGCGGCGTCGACGCTGATCGTGTACGCGGTCGAGCGGGCGTCTTCGCTGACTGCGACCATGGGCTGCAGGTTCAGGGCGTCGGCGAGATCGGTCGGCATCGGGGCGCAGATGAAGCCAGACGACCACCGGACCGTCCACGCCACCCACTCGGGCGTCGCGAGCTCAGCGGAAAGGATGACATCGCCCTCGTTCTCGCGGTTCTCGTCATCCGCGACGAGCACAGGGCGGCCGGCGCGCAGCGCCTCGATGGCCTCGGGGATGGTGGACAGGCTCATCGCGAGCCTCCTTCCGTTGCGATCTCGCGGAATGCGAGCAGACGCTCGACGTGTCGGGCGAGGATGTCGGTCTCGAGGTTCACCCGATCGCCGGCGACACGCGCTCCGAGGGTCGTCGCGGCGAGTGTCTCGGGGATCAGCGAGACCTCGAACCAGGCCTGCTCCTCGGCCGGCGTGCTGACCGCGCTCACCGTCAGAGACGTGCCGTCGACGGAGATGGACCCCTTGTCGACGACGAGAGGGGCGAGGTCGGCGGGCAGCGAGACGCGCAGCACGCTCCACTGCGCTCCGGGGCGCACCTCGAGCACTGCGCCGACTCCGTCGACGTGGCCCTGCACGATGTGCCCGCCGAGACGAGCGCCCACCGGCATCGCCTTCTCGATGTTCACGCGGGTGCCGACGACGGCGCCGCCGATCGCAGCCACATCCAGGGTCTGCTTCATGACGTCGGTGTCGAAGGTGTCGGCGGTCGAGCCGACGACGGTCAGGCAGACGCCCGACACCGCTATCGACTCGCCGTGCACGGCATCCACTGCCGCCTTCGGCGCGCGCACCGTCAGGCGCCAGCCGTCGCCGGCGGGCGCGATGGCGGTGATCTCGCCGATCTCCTCGATGATTCCGGTGAACATCAGGCTTTTCCTTCTTCCAAGAGATCTTCCGTGAGGCGGGCGACCGCGAGCAGGTCGGGTCCGAGCGGCACCCATTCATCGACCGTCAGCCGGCGAGCGACGTCGATCGACGGCACGCCGATGTCGGTGAGCGCGAGGCGGTCGCCGCCGAGCAGCACGGGGGCGATGTAGGCGAGCACGCGGTCGGCGAGCCCCTCGGCGATGAACGCGCTGGCGAGCGTCGGCCCGCCTTCGATGAAGACGCTCTGCACCCCGCGGGCGTGCAGGTCGGCGACGACGGCGCGCAGGTCGCGGGTGTCGTAGAACAGAGGGGAGAGCGGATGCCGGTGCACCGCGGCGTCCGCCGGCGTTCCGCGTGAGCCGATCACCACGGGGATCGGCTGATGGTCGTAGAGGGCGTCGCCGTCACGGGCGGTGAGCGCGGGGTCGTCGGCCAGGACTGTTCCGGTGCCGACGACGATCACATCCGCCTCGGAGCGACGTCGGTGCACGTCGGCGCGGGCGGCGGGTCCGGTGATCCACTGGCTTGTGCCGTCGGATGCTGCGGCGCGACCGTCGAGGCTCTGCGCCCATTTGACGGTGATCTCGGGCCGGCCGAGTCGCTGCGCCGTGAGCCACCCCTCGATGAGTGCGTGCGCGGCATCCGCTTGCTCACCGGGCTCGACGCTGACTCCCGCGGAGCGGAGCCGATCGGCTCCGCCGCCCGAGACGGCGCCGGGGTCGTCGAGCGCGTACACGACACGGGCGATGCCGGCCTCGATGAGGGCGACGGCGCAGGGCCCTGTGCGTCCGGTGTGGTTGCAGGGTTCGAGAGTGACGACGGCGGTCGCGCCGTGCGCTGCGCCCGGCGCGAGCTTCGACAGTGCGTCGACCTCGGCGTGCGGAGTGCCGGCGCCGTGGTGCCAGCCCTCAGCCAGGACCTCGCCGTCGGGGGAGAGGATGACGGCGCCGACCTGCGGGTTAGCTCCGCGCGGTCCCTGCGCTGCGAGTTCGAGAGCGCGTGTCATCGCGTGGCGCTCCGCCTCGTTCACTGCCATCCGTCGTCCTCCTCTGAGGCTCCGGGGTTCACGAAGGGTACAACGAGCGCACGCGTGCGCATCGTGCTGCCTCCCTTCCGGACTAGCGAGATCTCTCTCGCATCACCGTCGGTACCGGAATTCCACCGGATCGGAATCTCGACGAATCGAGGCTCTCGCGGACTGTCACCGCCGGTTCGGATTCTCACCGACCCCGGAGCACGTTGATGCTCTGAGTGTACTCAACGCGCCTGGGAGCGATTCATTCCACGACATGGAACGGAACGCGACTGCGACGTGGCCCCCACTCCACCGATTCGTGACGGTGCGGCGCCGGTGGCAGCGTGCTACTTCAGCAGACGCGACAGGCGACGGTCGGCCAGCGGCTTGCCGCCGGTCTGGCAGGTGGGGCAGTACTCCATCGAGCGGTCGGCGAAGAACACGCTGCGCACGGTGTCGCCGCACACGGGGCACGCCTCACCACGGCGCGCGTGCACCTGCATGCCGCGGCGCTTGGCGTCTTTGAGGTCGGCCGGGGGCTTGCCGGCGGCGGCGGTCACGGCATCCGTCAGCGTCGCGTGCATCGACGCGAACAGGCGATCGATCTCGTCGTCGTCGAGCTTCGCCGCGATCGCGTACGGCGACATGCGCGCCGCGTGCAGGATCTCGTCGGAGTAGGCGTTGCCGATGCCCGCGATCACACCCTGATCGCGCAGCAGACCCTTGATCTGCGTGCGGCGCCCCTCGAGGAGCCCCGCGAAGACCTCGCGGGTGAACGAGGGGTCGAGGGGATCCGGTCCGAGCCGTGCGATGCCCGGGACGTCATGCGGATCGCGCACCACGTACACCGCGAGCGACTTCTTGGTGCCCGCCTCGGTGAGGTCGAATCCGCTGCCGTCGTCGAAGGCGATGCGCAGGGCGATCGGGGACTTGCCCGGTTTGATCAGCGTCGTCGGGAGCTGATCGAACCAGCGCAGCCATCCGGCTTTGGCGAGATGGAACACCAGATGCAGATCGGGTCCGCAGGACAGCACGACGAACTTGCCCTGTCGAGCGGATGCCGTCACCTCGGCGCCCTGCAGCGCGTGTATCGGCGGATCGTAGGTCCTCAACGCCGCGATCGCGGCGACAGTCGCGCGCGTGATCGTGCGTCCGACGGCGCGTTCGGCGAGGAACGCGGTCAGGCCCTGTACTTCCGGCATCTCCGGCATGGACCAATCCTGTCACCGGCATCCGACGCTGTCATCCGTCCCCGCGGAGAGCGCCGCACTCTCGAGCCGGTCAGTCGAGCACCGGCCACGTCACCGGTGCGCGGTCATCTGTCGCCAGCAGCCCGGCGAGCCAGCCGTCGTCGCGACCGCGCGGGCTGGTCAGCGCCTGGCGCTGCAGGCCTTCGTATCGGAATCCGAGTGCGCGGGCGGTGCGGGCTGACGGGATGTTCCCGGCGACAGCCTGCCAGCGGATCCGGGCGAGCCCGAGCTCTGCGAAGCCCCAGTCGACGACCGCTGCGGCAGCCTCGACGATGTACCCCTTGCCGCGTGCCTGCTCTGCGACCCAGAACCCCAGCTCGGCGTGGCCGCCGGCGTGATGCTCGGCGATGTCGTGCAGTCCGATCATGCCGACGAGCACGTCGGCATGGCGGATGCCCCACACGGTCTCCGTCTTCGTGGCCCAGGATCGGCCGACGAGATCGACGAAGTCCTCGGCGTCCTTCCGCGTGTACGGGCTCGGCACCGTCGTCCACTTCGGGATCTCGGGATCCTGGCACGCGTGCTCGATCGCCTCGACATCCGTCAGAGTCGGTGCGCTCAGGACGAGGCGGTCGGTGGTGAGGATGACCGGTTCCATCCCGGCATCCTATGTCCCACCTCGGCCGGAGCCGATGTCCGACCCCCCGGTCTAAGCTTGTCCGGTGACTGTTCCGGGGATTCTGCGCGCCTTGGAAGAGGCGTCTCTGTACCGTGACGCCCTCAGCTGGGCGCACACCGATGCCGACCTCGGACTGGTCGACGGGCTCGACGCGCCTGCGCTCGCGGGGCTCCTCGACAAGCGCGCCACCGCAGGGCATCCCGCCGCCCTCCTCGCCGTCGTCCCCACCGGGCGCCGGGCCGAAAGCCTTGCGCAGGCTCTCGCCGCGTACATCCCCGATGCGGAGGTGCTGACCTTCCCGGCCTGGGAGACCCTGCCGCACGAGCGGCTCAGCCCGAGCCCCGACACGGTCGGCCAGCGTCTGCAGACGCTGCGTCGCGTCGCCGGGTGGACGGGTGATCACCCGATCGTGGTCGTGGCCTCGGTGCGTGCGGCTCTGCAGCCGATCGCCGGCAACCTCGGCGAGATCGCGCCTGTCGTCCTGAAGACCGGAGGCCGCGGCTACGATCTCGACGGCGTCGCCGAGCAGCTCGTCGAACGCGCCTACTCGCGCGTCGACATGGTCTCGCGCCGTGGAGAGTTCGCGGTGCGCGGCGGCATCCTCGACGTCTTCCCGCCGATCTCCGAACATCCGTACCGCGTCGAGTTCTTCGGCGACGAGGTCGACCAGATCCGTGCGTTCTCGGTCGCCGACCAGCGATCCCTTCCCGGCGACGTGGATCTCGTCGATCTGGCGCCCAGCCGCGAGCTGCTGCTCACGCAGGATGTGCGCGACAACGCCCGCGCGCTGAAGGACGCGTTCCCTGCCATCGCGGGGATGCTCGAGAAGATGGCCGAGGGCATACCCGTCGAGGGCATGGAGTCGCTGCTTCCCGCCGTCGCCGGCCCGCTCAAGTCGCTCGTCGAGTACATGCCCGAAGGGGCGGCGACCGCCGTGGTCGACCCCGAGCGCGCGAGCGCCCGCGCGATCATCCTCGGCGACACGAACCGCGAGTTCCTCGATGCGGCGTGGAGTGCGGCGACCTCAGGGGCGTCCGCTCCCATCGATCTGGGAGCAGGCGACTTCCTCACGATCGCGCAGCTGCGCGAGGTCGTGCGCGACCGAGGCGGCGTGTGGTGGCGACTCAGCCCGTTCGCGATGGGGGGAGAGGATGCCGAGACGGTCGACGCCGCCGTCATCCCGTCGTTCCACGGCAACGTCGACGGCGCGATTTCGTTCGTCGACGCGAAGATTCAGGACGGCTGGCGCGTCGTCGTCATCGCGACCGGCACCGGCCTGGTCGACCGCGCGCGCGACGTGCTCTCCGACCGCGGGATCGCTGCCCGAATCGTCGACGATCTCGTGGCCGCGCCGGATGCCGGCGTCGCCACCCTCACAGCGGGCAGCGTGGAGGCGGGATTCCAGATCGCCGAGGCGAAGCTCGCCGTCCTCACCGACAACGAGTTCTACGGCCGCACGATCGGCGGAGACCAGCGTGTCGTCAAGAAGCTCGCCTCGAAGCGCAAGAACGTCGTCGACCCGCTGCAGCTCAAGCAGGGCGACTTCGTCGTGCACGCCACGCACGGCATCGGACGCTTCGTCGAGATGACGCAGCGCGAGGTGTCGACCGGCGGCCGCAACGCGACCAAGTCGGTGCGCGACTACCTCGTGCTCGAGTACGCGCCCTCCAAGCGCGGTTACCCGGGCGACAAGCTCTTCGTGCCCACCGACCAGCTCGATCTGCTCTCGAAGTACGTGGGCGGCGAGGCGCCGACCCTCTCGAAGATGGGCGGCAGCGACTGGGCGGCGGCGAAGGGCAAGGCCCGCAGGGCCGTGCGCGACATCGCGGTCGAGCTGGTGAAGCTGTACTCGGCGCGCATGAGCGCCAAGGGGTACGCCTTCGGGCCCGACACCCCGTGGCAGCGCGAGTTGGAAGAGGCGTTCCCGTTCGCCGAGACACACGACCAGCTGCAGACGATCGAGGAGATCAAGGCCGACATGGAGCGGCCGATCCCGATGGATCGCCTGCTCTCGGGCGACGTCGGCTTCGGCAAGACCGAGGTGGCCGTGCGCGCCGCCTTCAAGGCGATCCAGGACGGCAAGCAGGTCGCGATGCTCGTGCCGACGACTCTGCTCGTCAAGCAGCACCTCGAGACCTTCACCGAGCGTTTCGCCGGGTTCCCGGTGAAGGTGCGCCCGCTCTCGCGCTTCCAGACCGACAAAGAGGCCCGGCTCACCCTCGCCGGCCTCCTCGACGGCACGGTCGACATGGTCATCGGCACGCATCGCATCCTCACCGATCAGGTCATGTTCAAGGACCTCGGGTTGATGATCATCGACGAGGAGCAGCGTTTCGGCGTCGAGCACAAGGACGCGCTGAAGAAGATGAAGACGAACGTCGACATCCTCGCCATGAGCGCGACGCCCATCCCTCGAACGCTCGAGATGGCGGTCACCGGCATCCGCGAGATGTCGACCCTGCAGACGCCGCCGGAGGACAGGCATCCGATCCTCTCCTTCGTCGGTCCCCGCAGCGACAAACAGATCGCCGCCGCGATCCGGCGCGAGATCCTGCGCGAGGGGCAGGTGTTCTTCGTGCACAACCGGGTGCAGTCGATCCAGCGCGTGGCCGCCGAGATCGCCGAGCTCGTGCCCGAAGCGCGCATCGCCGTCGCACACGGGCAGCTGGGCGAGCACCAACTCGAGCAGGTGGTCGACGACTTCTGGGAGCGCAAGTTCGACGTGCTCGTGTGCACCACGATCGTCGAGACCGGGCTCGACATCTCCAACGCGAACACGATCATCATCGACCGCGCCGACAAATACGGACTCAGCCAGCTGCATCAGCTGCGCGGTCGCGTCGGCCGAGGGCGCGAGCGCGCCTACGCGTACTTCCTCTACGACGAGGCGAAGCCGCTGAGCGAGACGGCCGCCGATCGCCTGCAGACGATCGCCGTGAACAACGACCTCGGCTCGGGCATGCAGGTCGCGCTCAAGGACCTCGAGCTCCGCGGCGCGGGCAACATGCTGGGGGCCGAGCAGGCGGGGCACATCGCCGGCGTCGGCTTCGACCTGTACCTGCGCATGATCGGCGAGGCCGTCTCGACCTTCCGCGGCGAGGACGTCGAGTCCGGCCAGGAGCTGCGTCTCGAACTGCCCCTGGACGCGCGCATCCCCGAGGACTACATCGACAGCGAGCGACTGCGTCTCGAGGCGTACCAGAAGCTCTCGGCGGCCTCGGCGGCCACGGCCAAGGACGAGGCGATCGATCTCGTGATCGAGGAGCTCACCGACCGCTACGGTGCGCTGCCGCCCGAAGCCGAGGGGCTGATCGCGATCGCGCGTCTGCGCCGTCGGGCTGCTCGGGCGGGTCTGACCGATGTGGTCACGATGGGGTCGAACCTGCGGATCGCGCCGGCGCGCTTCGAGGACTCGATCAAGGTGCGGATGCAGCGGCTCTACCCGAAGGCGAAGCTGGTCGGCGGGGGCGAGGCGCTGGTCGTGCCGATGCCCACGGTGCCGGCCGCAGTCGGCGTCGGGCTCGAGCCGCTCGCCGACGCGGCGCTGCTGGAATGGGTCGCGCAGCTGTTCACCGCACTCTTCCCCGAGCCCGTCAAGGCCGAGTGACATGACACGACCTTCTCCCAAGCGGATGCTGCAGGTGCTCGCTCTCGTGCTCGCGGCTGTGACCGCAGGGCTCGTGTTGTTCATGCCCAGCTACACGGTGGTGACGAGCGACTCCCGCGGCAACGAGTCGACCAGCACTCTGAGCATCTGGGAGTACAACGGCCCCCTGTTCGCGCTCGTCGTCGCGATTCCTGTCGTCATCGCTCTGATCCCGGTCGTGACGCGCGGCCGGTGGTGGCCGCTCGTGAGCGTCGCCTCCGCCGGCCTTCTGCTCGGATTCGCGTTCCTCGGCGCGATGAGCATCGGCATGGCTTTCCTGCCCGCCGCGCTGGCGTCCGTCATCGCTGCGATGCTGAGGCCGCGGATGGGCTCGAGCGACGCCTGATACGGTCGTCTCTCCGCACGCCGCCGCGAGAGCGACCCGTGTGCGCCGAGACATCGGTCTTCCGATTCAGGCCCAGAGCCACCGCAAGGCATCGGGCAGCAGCGTCCCGCCGTGGTTCGGACTGTGCCCGCCGTCGCCGACGACGAAGCGCAAGTCGAACCCGGCCCGCGCCAAAGCTGCCGCTGTCTCGAGGTTCTCGGCGAACCAGTTCCCCTCCTGATCGTTCCAGCCGATGTCGCGATGCGCCGCGTGCAGCAGGACTCGCAGTGGCTGGCGCGCACCTGCAGCCATCAATGCGGGGTAAGGATTGCCGCCGGGGATCTGCGCGAAGCTGGCGTTGAAAGCGATGACGCGTCGGATGCTATCGGGGCGCTGCCACGCCACGGTGAACGCCCCGTTCCCTCCCGAGCTTCCGCCGCAGATGCCGCGCAGGCGGGGATCATCTGTCAGCGCCGTGGTCTCGGCGACGCGCGGGAGCACCTCATTGAGTAGGAACCCCGCGTAGCGGCCGTCGCCGGCGTCGTACTCGTTGTTGCGATTCTTCGGTTCCGCGGCATCTGGAAACATCCCAGGGTCGACGAAGATTCCCACCATCGGCGGGAGCTCAGGGGCGATGTTGTCGAGCACGATCCCCGCGCGCACGTCGCCGTCCGGATCGAGATACCACCAACCGTCGTTGAAGATCATCACGGCGGCAGGTGCCGACGGATCGTGACTGTGCGGCGTGTGCACCCAGACCGTGCGAGTAGTCCCCGGGTAGACGATACTGTCGTCGATCACGAACGAGCGGATGCTGCCGGGCAGCACCTCGGAGCGCTGCGACGAGTCCGGACCGTAGGCGTACACGACGGGATCATCGGCGATCGGCATGGCTCGGTATGCGAATTCCTGCGTCATCCCAGCGAGAGCCCTCCGTCGGTGGTGAGAACCTGGCCGACCACCCAGGAGCCGGCATCTGTGGACAGCCAGCCGATCAGCCGCGCCGGATCGTCGGGACGTCCGACCCGCCCGAACGGCGTCGTCGGAAGCCACTTCTCGAACTCGCTCAGGTCGCGGTCGGTGCTGTCGGCGTCGAGGTATCCCGTGTTGACCGGACCCGGGTTGATCGTGTTCAGCACCAACCCGACCTCCAGCAGCTCGGCGGCGACCGTGCGGGTGATTCCGGCCAGCGCCGCCTTGCTCGTGGCGTAGGCGACCTCGCCGCGCATCGGGCCGTGACCCTGACCCGACGTCATCCAGATCACGTGCCCGGTGGGGCGGACGAATGGCCCGAGAGTGCCGAGGCGGTCGCCGGGGCGCGCTTGCCCGGCGTCCTCGCCGCCGAGCAGGTCGCGCAGCCGACGGGCCAGCCCGGCAGTGAGCAGCAGCGACGCGCGCGCGTTCGCGGCCCAGTGCACGTCGAGCCGGTCGGCGGTCATGTCGAAGATGGTGCCGTCGGATCCGCTCATGGCCTGATTGCAGACGAGGATGTCGATCGCGCCGGTGAGGGCGGTTGCGGCATCCAAGAGCTCCTCGATGGCTCCCGCGTCGCGGAGGTCGGCGTGGTGGTCGCCCATCACCGCGCCGGCCGTCAGGGCGTCGGCCACGCCCTGGCGAACCGCGTCGAGGTCGTCACCGCCCCAGGGATGGTCGAGGTCGTGCGGGCGGAAATGGTGGATGAAGACGTTCGCGCCCAGGCGCGCGAGCTCGATCGCGGTGGCGAAGCCGATGCCGCGGCGCCGGGAGACGCCGGTGACGAGAGCGGTCTTGCCGAGCAGAGGAAGGTCGTCGAAGGACATGCGTTGCTTTCGGTGAGGGTGATGCCGGGCACGCCTGTCGGCGGCCTCACGGCGCGGGTCGGAGCGGCTCACCTGCATTGCATGCCTGCCAGCGTAGTGCAGCGGGCATCCGCCGTGCACCTCCCTCGGTGCTGTGCGCATTCCTCTGCGGAATACCTCGGTCCGTCCGAGAGAAGCGCATCTCTCCGAGCGAAGCCTGCGGCATCGGCGCCCAGGCAGGACTAGTCTGGGCCGCATGTTGTACGAGCACCTCGGGGCTCGGCCCCGGATCCATGACACCGCCGTCGTCGCTCCCACCGCCGTGATCTCCGGCGACGTGGAGATCGGGCCGCACTGCCAGGTCCTGCACGGGGCGGTGATCACCGCCGAAGGCGGCCCCATCACACTCGCGGAGCATGTGATCGTCATGGAGAACGCGCTGATCCGTGCGACCGCGGCGAACTCGGTGCACATCGGCGCCCACACCCTTATCGGCACGCTCGCCAGCATCGCGGGCGCGACGGTGGGGGAGGAGGTGTTCTTCGCCTCCGGCGCGCGCGTCTTCAACGGCGCGCTCGTCGGCGATCGCTGCGAAGTGCGCGTGAACGCGGTCGTGATGCGGCGAGCGGTGCTGCTGCCGGAGACGGTCGTTCCGATCGGCTGGGTGGCAGCGGGCGACCCCGTGCAGCTCTTCTCGCCGGATCGCGACGCGGAGATCGCGGCCGCGCAGCCAGAGCTCGACTTCCCCGGCCATGTGTTCGGCGTGGATCGCGACACCCCTGACCTCATGGTGCAGCTCACCGAGCGCTACGGCACCTCGCTCGCGCGGCACCGCGACGATGGCGAGGTCGGCGGATAGCGGCATCCGCGACGCCACACGCGAGTGCGGGGTGGACGGATGCCGCAGCATCCGTCCACCCCGCATCGACGTCGTGCGTCAGATGACGCCCTGTGCGCGCATCGCGCCTGCGACGCGCTCGAAGCCGGCGATGTTGGCGCCCGCAACGTAGTCGCCGGCGACGTCGTACCGCTCGGCCGCGTCGAAGGCGGCCTGATGGATGTCCGCCATGATCTCGCGCAGCTTGTTCTCGCTGTCGCCAAAGCTCCAGCGCTGACGCGAGGCGTTCTGGCTCATCTCGAGCGCAGATGTGGCGACACCGCCCGCATTCGCGGCCTTGCCCGGTGCGAACAGCACACCGGCCTTCTGGAACGCGTCGACCGCATCGGGCACGCAGGGCATGTTCGCGCCCTCCGACACCGCTCGCACGCCGTTCGCGATGAGCGCCTCCGCATCCGCGAGGCTGACCTCGTTCTGCGTGGCCGAGGGCACCGCGATGTCCACGGGGACCTCCCAGACGCTGCCGCCCTCGACGAAGCGCGCACTCGGACGGCGCTTCGCGTACTCCACGATGCGAGCGCGCTCGACCTCCTTGAGCTGGCGCAGCAGGTCGAGGTCGATGCCGGCGTCGTCGACGACGTAGCCGGAAGAGTCGGATGTCGTGACCGCGGTCGCTCCGAGTTGGGTCGCCTTCTGGATCGCGTAGATGGCGACGTTGCCGGAACCGGAGATGCCGACGCGCTTGCCTTCGAGCGACTCGCCGTGCACCGCGAGCATCTCCTGCGCGAAGAACACGGCGCCGTAGCCGGTGGCCTCAGTGCGCACTTCGGCGCCGCCCCAGGCCGTGCCCTTGCCCGTGAACATCCCCGACTCGTGGCGGTTGGTGATCTTGCGGTACTGCCCGAAGAGGTAGCCGATCTCACGACCGCCGACGCCGATGTCGCCGGCGGGGACGTCGGTGTGCTCGCCGAGATGACGGTACAGCTCGTTCATGAACGACTGGCAGAAGCGCATGACCTCGGCATCCGACCTGCCGTGCGGGTCGAAGTCCGAGCCGCCCTTGCCGCCGCCGATGCCCTGACCGGTGAGCGCGTTCTTGAAGATCTGCTCGAAGCCCAGGAACTTGATGATCGACAGGTTCACCGAGGGGTGGAAGCGCAGACCGCCCTTGTAGGGGCCGAGCACCGAGGAAAACTGGATGCGGTAGCCGCGGTTGACCTGCAGACGTCCGGCGTCGTCGACCCAGGGAACGCGGAACATGATCTGACGCTCCGGCTCGACGAGCCGCTCGACGATGCCGCCGTCGATGTACTCGGGATGCCGCTCGAGCACGGGGGCGATCGAGTGCAGCACCTCGTGGACGGCCTGGTGGAACTCCGGCTCGTGCGGGCTGCGCGAGAGCACCGTGTCGAACACGGGTTGCACGGACTCGGCGAGCGGGTGGAAGTCTGCGGTTGTGGAAAGGGTCACGAAGAGCTTTCTGAATCGGTGGGGGACTCGCAAGCGATCGTGTCGCGCGATTCGTCGCCGGATCAGGCGGAGCTTTTCACTTTACCGGCAGGCTCGCTGTGATCTTCTTCACGTGACGAGCCGATGCCGGGTCACCCGGTGTTCTGCAGACCGGCCGCGACCCCGCTGACCGAGAGCAGCAGCAGGCGCCTCTGCTCGTCGTCGGCACCGGAGCCGGTTGTCGCGGGAGCGGTGCGCAATGCCCGGAGCGCGCGCAGCTGCAGCAGGGACAGCGCGTCGACGTAGGGCGTGCGCAGCTGCACGGCGCGCTGCAGGATCGGCTTGTTCTCGAGAAGGCGCTCGCCGCCGGTGAGGCGGATCACCCACTCGCGGGTCAGCCGCAGCTCGTCGAGCACGAGCGACGCGAGGTCGTCGCGGTCGCCGAGCTCGAGGTACTGGCGGGCGATGCGCTCGTCGGTCTTCGCGAGGCTCATCGCCACGTTGTCGATCAACGTGCGAAGCAGCGGCCAGTCGCGGTAGGCCTCGGCGAGACGCTGCTCGTCGCCGACCGCGGCCAGAGCCGTACCCAGGCCGAACCAGCCGGCCAGGTTGATGCGCGCCTGCGTCCACGCGAACACCCAAGGGATCGCGCGCAGGTCCTCCAGCGACTCCACCGACAGGCCTCGGCGCGCCGGCCGTGAGCCGAGCGCGAGCAGGCCGATCTCCTCGAGAGGCGTCACGGTCGCGAACCACGGAGCGAAGCCCTCGGCCTTGACCAACGAGAAGAACCGCTCGCGAGAGGCGGTGTCGAGCACCGAGGCGATGTCCGCGAAGCGGGTGGCAGCCTCGCTCGTGCGCTCCTCGACCGTGGGCGAGGAGGCCAGCAGCGTGGCGGCGGCCACCTGGTCGATGTGCCGCATCGCGATGGCGGGCTCGCCGTAGCGGGCGAAGATGACCTCGCCCTGCTCGGTGAGCTTGAAGCGGCCGTCGACCGAATGCGGCGGCTGGGCGAGGATCGCCGAGTTCGCCGGGCCGCCTCCACGCCCGAGCGCGCCGCCGCGGCCGTGGAACAGGGTCAGTTCGAGACCTTCGTCTTTCGCCCACTGCGCGATCTTCTCCTGCGCCTCGTAGAGCGCGAGGTTGGCGGCGACGGGACCGACGTCCTTCGACGAATCGGAGTAGCCGAGCATGACCTCGAGGCGGCCGCCGGTGGCGGCCATGCGCTCCTGGAACTCGGGGAAGGTCACGGCTTCGGCGAGGATCTCGGGAGCCGCCTGGAGGTCGGCGAAGGTCTCGAACAGCGGCACGACGTCGAGGACAGGGGCGTCATCGCCCAGCGCGTGCTTCGCGAGACGATGCACGGCCGCGAGGTCGGATGCCGCCTGCGTGAACGACACGACGTAGCGGCCGGCTGCGCGGAGGCCGCGGTCGCGCTGGATCTCGGCGATGGCGCGGAAGACCTCCAGCACCTCCTCGGTCTGCGCGCTCAGCGCTCCACCGCCCTCGATCTCAGCGAGCGCGGTGGCGTGCACCTGCGAGTGCTGACGGACTTCGAGCTCCGTCAGGTGGAATCCGTAGGTCTCGACCTGCCAGATCAGGTGCTGCACGCCGCCGAAAGCGTGGCGGCGGGCGCCGGCATCCGCGAGCGAAGACTGCAGCGAACGCAGATCCGCCAGAAGCTCCTCGGGAGCGGCGTAGCGGTCGTCCTCGCCACGCCGCGTGGCGGCGATGCGATGCGCCAGCACCAGCAGTACGCGGCGGTGCGGCTCGTCGGGGGAGCGGGTGGCGAGGTCATTCGCGGTCTCGGTGTGAGAGGCGGCGAAGCGCTCCCAGATCGCGGTCACCTCGGCGCTCGGGGGCGTGCCCTGCGCGTCGAGGGTGAGGGTGCGGCCGATCCGCTCGACCGCGCGCTCGAGGCCGCGGAGCACATGGTCAGCGGCGATCTGCGAGGCTTCGCGGGTGACGGATGCCGTGACGAACGGGTTTCCGTCGCGGTCGCCGCCGACCCATGATCCGACGCGCACGAATGCGGGGACGATGGGCGCGCTGGAGCCTGAAGCGTCTCCGCGCAGCGCGTCGTCGATGCGGCGGTACACGTGCGGCACGGTCGTGAACAGCGTCTCGTCGAAGACGCTCATGACGGTGCGCACCTCGTCGGTGGGCGTGGGCTTCTGGGCGCGCAGCGGCGCCGTGCGCCACAGCGTGTCGATCTCCTCGAGCATCCGGCGGTGTGCGCGGTGCTGCTCGGCGCCGCCCTCGCTGGCCGCATCGTGCTGCGTGAGCAGTTCGGAGAGGCGGCGGATGCTGCTGGACACCGCGCGACGCCGCGCCTCGGTGGGGTGCGCCGTGAAGACAGGGTGGAAGCGCAGGCCCTCGAGCCTGCGGCGCGCCTCGTCGTCGCCCACCTCCGTCTTCAATCGGGCGTACGCGGTGGCTACCGTGTCGGCGGCCTGGACCTGGGTCCCTGAGCCTGTCGAAGGGCCGGGCTGGCCGGCACGCTCGCGGAGCACGCGCACACGCTGATGCTCCTCGGCGAGATTGACGAGGTGGAAGTAGCACGTGAACGCACGTGCGACCTCGTCCGCCCGTTCGACGGTGAACGACTCGGCGATGGCCGCCGCGCGGTCGAACGCATCGGGGGTCTCCTCGTCGTACGCCTGGATCGTGGCGAGGCGCAGACGCTCGACATCTTCGAAGAGATCGTCGCCGCCGGCCTCGCGGAGCACCTGGCCGAGCAGTGCTCCGAGCATCCTGACGTCGGAGCGCATGGCATCGGGAATGCCGCGGCCTGCTTCGAAGCGTCCGATGACGCGGATCGCCTCGGTGTTCGTGGGCTCGGGAAAAGACTGTGCGGGGGTCACCCTTCGAGCGTATCCCGGCCGGGAAGGGTGCTCTGAACGGATGACGGCACGTAACGAACTCTTCACGAACCCGGCTGCGTACGATGGACACGATGCGAATCTCGGCGAAACACCTCCGTGGCCAGCAGTTCCCCGCCGTCCTCCTGCTGCTGGCAGCGGGGCTCGGGCTTCTGCTCGCGAACCTGGCGACGCATGACGCGATTGCTGCGATCCTCGACTTCCACATCGCCGTACCCGGCACCGCGCTCGATCTGTCGGTCGCGCACTGGGTGTCGGACGGACTGCTGGCGGTGTTCTTCCTCGTCGTCGCCATCGAGCTGCGGCACGAACTCACGCACGGCGAGCTCGACTCGGCGAGCAAGGCCATCCAGCCGGCGATCGCGGCCGCCGGAGGCGTGATCGTGCCGATCGCCGTCTACCTGCTGTTCGCGGGGGCCGACAGCGGCACGGCGTCGGGCTGGCCGATCCCCACTGCGACCGACATCGCCTTCGCTCTCGGCGTGCTCGCGATGTTCGGACGTGGGCTGCCGTCCACGGTTCGAGTGTTCCTGCTCGCGCTGGCGATCCTCGACGACATCATCGGCATCGTCTTCATCGCCGTGCTGTTCGCGCACGACGTGCAGTGGCTCCTGCTCGGCATCGCCGTCGTCGCTGTCGCCGTGTTCTGGGTGCTCAGCCGGATGCTGCACCGCCACGGACACCCGGCCGTGGCCGTGCTCATGGTCGTCGTCGGGTTGCTCGCCTGGGGACTCGTCGCGGCCTCCGGCATCCACGCGACCATCGCCGGGGTGCTGCTGGGGCTGGTGATGGCTCCCGTGCCCGCGGCGCGCGTGCGGCACGCTCTCGAGCCCACGGTGAACGGCCTGATCCTGCCGTTGTTCGCCTTCGTCGCCGCGTTCGTCGTGATCCCGGCGGTCGCGCCGAGCGAACTGTCGCCGGCGTTCTGGGGCATCGTCGTCGCGCTTCCCGTCGGCAAGGTGATCGGCATCTCGCTGTTCGGCTGGGTCGCGATGCGCATCCGTCCGCGCGGTGCCCCGCCCGCCCTGCCGTTCGCCGACATCGTCGCTGCAGGCACTCTCGGAGGCATCGGCTTCACGGTGTCGCTGCTGCTCGCGAACCTCGCGTTCGCCGGAGATGCCGGGGTACGCGATCAGGCGATCCTCGGGGTGCTGATCGGCTCGCTCATCGCTCTCGTGCTCGCCGGCTTCTTCGTCTCGCTGCGAGCCGGGTGGTACCGGCGTGCAGCGGCTGCGACATCATGAGCACGTCGGAGGGAGACGTCGTGACCGAAGCGCCGGAGGATCCGCTGCGTCAGGTCGCGGAGACGATGCGAGCGGTGCGTGAGACGTGCGTGTGGTCCCAGCAGATCACGCATCGCGACCTCGTCCCGTATCTGATCGAGGAATCGCACGAGGTGATCGACGCGGTCGAGAACGGCTCGCGCGCCGACCTGCAGGAGGAGCTCGGGGACCTGCTCTGGCAGGTGCTCTTCCACTCCGCGATCGCCGCGCAGGATCCCGATCATCCCTTCGACATCGACGATGTCGCGCGGGGGCTGAACGAGAAGATGGTGCGACGGCATCCCCATGTCTTCGCCGACGCGGTCGCTCGCACCCCCGATGAGGTGCTCGTGCACTGGAACGCCGCCAAGGCCGCCGAGAAGCGCACGCGCCGCAGCGCTCTCGATGGCATCCCGCGCGGGATGCCCGCCCTCGCCCTCGCCCAGAAGATGCTCGGTCGCGCTGCAGGGGTGGACGTGTCTGTCGCTCCGACCACAGAGGCGCCGACCTCGGAATCCGAGCTCGGAGATGCGCTCCTGGCCCTCGTGGCGAGTGCGAGGGAGAACGGCTGGGACGCGGAGCGGGCTCTGCGCGAGCGGCTTCGTGAGATGGAAGATCAGGTGCGCGCGGCGGAGAGTTGAGCTCCGACCTGGAAAGATGGTCGCGTGGCTACCGTGAACCCGCCCCGTGGCATGCGTGACATCCTCCCCGCCGACAAGACGCGCCGTGAGCGCGTCCTCTCCGTGATCCGCGAGCGCTACCGCTCGCACGGATTCGACGAGATCGAGACGCCGGCTCTCGAGGAGTACTCGCGCCTGCACGCCGGGATCGGGGGCGACAACGAGAAGCTCGCCTACAACGTGCTGCGCCGCGGACTCGACGCCGAGGCGATCCGCGAAGCCGCCGCAGACCCCGCAGCGCTCGCCGACCTCGGACTCCGCTACGACCTGACCGTGCCGCTCGCCCGTTTCTACGCGAGCAACCGCGGTCAGCTGCCGGGCGTCTTCCGCTCCATCCAGATCGGCCCGGTGTGGCGCGCAGAGCGCCCGCAGAAGGGCCGCTACCGCCAGTTCGTGCAGTGCGATATCGACGTCATCGGCGACGATTCGTCGCGCGCCGAGGCCGAACTCATGGTCGCCTCACTCGACGCGCTGGACGCGCTCGGTCTGGAGGGATCGACCGTCCGCATCAACGATCGCAGGGCTCTGGATTGGATGTTGGAGAGCTTCGGCTTCACGTTGGACGAGCGGCCGGGCGTGCTCATCACGATCGACAAACTCGACAAGATCGGTCCGGACGGGGTCGCCGCTGAGCTCCGCGAACGCGCCCTTCGGCAGGCTCAGGGACCCAGTTCGAACGCTGCCGTCGACGCGTTCGAGGCGTTCCTCCGTCGCCCGCAGACCATGGAGTTCAACCCGTTCGGCGAGCGGCAGATCCGCAAGGCGCTGCCCGAGAACGCGCCCGACGAGGTCGTGGCGCACCTGGTCGGCATCGGCGAGGCCGTCGCTGCGGGCACCGGCCGTGCAGACATCCCGCTCGTCTTCGACCCGTTCCTCGTTCGAGGCATGGGGTACTACACCGGGACGATCATGGAGCTCGCGCACCCCTCGGTCGACTACTCGCTCGGCGGTGGCGGGCGATACGACGGCATGATCGGACGGTTCCTGGGACAGCAGGTCCCCGCCGTCGGGTTCTCGCTCGGCTTCGAGCGACTGGTCGATCTCGTGACGTCGGACACGGATGCTGCGCCCCGGGCTGTCGTGCTGATCCACGACGCCGATGTGCCGGTCGCCGAACTCGTCGCGCACAAGGCCCGCCTGATCGCCGACGGAGCGCGGGTACGCCTCGAGCGCCGTACCAAGAACCTGAAGGCGCTGCTCGAGCGTTCCGCCGCCGACGGATACACGGCCTTCGCGACCGTCGGTGCCGGATCGACTGAGCTGGAGCTCAAGCCCTTGAGCTGAGCCGCCGCTCGGTCGCTGCGCTCCCTCGCTCAACGACCGGGTCCGGGCCGCTTCAACGACCAGGACGGGCCGCTCATCGACGGAGCCGGGGCCGTTCACCGGACGTTCACGGCGTCGGGGTCGAATCGGAGAGTGCGACGCCTCCGCCCTCTCCTCGCCGTCGGTCTCCTCCTCGCGGCATCCGTCGTCGGCATCCGCCTTCTCCTCTCCCGTCAGGCGGCGATCGCCCGTCGCCGCATCGGCAAACCGCTCGGAGAGGAGTCCGTCGACGCAGACCGCCTGTGGAGGCGCAAGCTCGACGGGGAGCCGATCGAGCTGCTGCTGCTCGGCGACTCCCTCGCGGCCGGTCTGGGCGCCCAGACGCGCAAGCAGACGCTCGGCGGGCGGCTGTCCAAGGCTCTCGCCGTACGGCTCCAGCGTCCTGTGCGGCTCACCACAGGCGCGGTCGTCGGCGCGGAGTCGCCCGATCTCGGCTCGCAGATCGATGCGCTCCCCGCCGGCTACCGGCCGCACGTCGCCGTGATCGTGGTCGGCGGCAACGACGTGACGCACCGGATCCCGGTCGCGGCGTCGGCACAGCACCTGGAGAAGGCGATCGGACGGCTGCTCGCGGTGGGCGCCGAGGTCGTCGTCGGCACGTGCCCGGATCTCGGCGCCCTCCGTGCCGTCCCGCAGCCGCTGCGGCGGCTCGCCGCGAGCATGTCGCGTCGGCTCGCCGAGGTTCAGGCGGAGACCGCGGTGCGGGCGGGCGCCGAACCGGTCGACCTGCGTCGCGCTGTCGGCCCGATGTTCTTCGACGCTCCGGAGGAGATGTTCAGCCTCGACCTGTTCCACCCGAGCGCGCTCGGCTACCGTCGCACCGCCGAGGCGCTGCTCCCCGCGGTCTGCCGCGCTGCGGGCAAGGTCACTCCGGTGCGCTGAACGATGCGGCCCACTCGGCGACGCGTCGGGCGCTCTCCTCTTCGGAGAGGTCCTCGACGCGCGTCATGATCGACCACCGCACCCCGAACGGGTCGCGGATGCTCGCGAACCGGTCGCCCGAGACGAAGTCGGACGGGGCCTCGCGCACCGTGGCTCCCGCAGCGACAGCGCGCTCGACGACGGCATCGACATCGGACACGTACAGTCCCATCGAGTAGCAGTCGTCCTCCCCACAGGGCGCGGGCACGAGGTGGTACTCCGGGTTCGGCTCGCCGAGCTGCAGCAGCCCCGTGCCGAAGTCGAGGTCGGCATGCGCGACGACGCCGCCGAACTCGGTCACGTCGACCACCCGAGCGCCGAAGACGTCGCGGTAGAACTCGATCGCCTCCTTGGCTCCGGGGATCGCGAGGAAGGGGGTGAGCGAGGTCGCGCGGTGCGGACGGCCGTCAGTGGTGTGCTCGCCGGTCACGCCGGCCGTGGTGTGGTTCGTCATGGATCCAGGCTAGGAAGAAGCGGTTGCCGCGGGCTTGAACATCTGCGACAGCTTCACTCGGGCGCGGTCGGCGAGGGATCGTACGCTGGTGCGATGGTGAATCCCACGCGCGGAGTGCTCTACCCTGCGAGGCTGCCCGAGTTCCATCGGCTGCCTGCGACCGGAGCCGCGGGCGAAGTCGTCGTGTGGTTCTGGATCCCCGAGTGGGACATCGAGCCGGGTCGCTCGTCGCGTCAGGAGATCGTGGGCTATCCGGCGCTCAACCTCGTCGTCGAGCCCGACGCCGTGACCCTGTCGGGCGCGACGACGCGTGCGACTCATCGTGATCTCCGCGGCACGGGCTGGGCGGTGGGCGCTCTGCTGCGCCCAGCCGCGGTCGCAGCGCTGATCGACGATCCCGTCGCGGTGGTCGACGAGGAGCGGATGCTCGACGAGCCCGAGCTGCTCACGTCGGTGACGTCGGCGATGAGATCGGGGGAGGGACATCGGGAACGCGCGGTGGCGGCTTTCTCACGCTGGATCGCCGAGCGCGTCGGGCCGCTGGATGCCGCGGCCCGCCAGGCGAACGCGCTCGTCGACGTGCTCCTCGGCGATGACGCTGCGTCGAGCGTCGAGGAGGCGGCGCTGCGACTGGCGGTGTCGGTGCGCACGCTGCAGCGCCTCGCGCACCGTCACGTGGGGCTCTCGCCCGCGGCGATGATCCGCAGGCGTCGGTTGCAGGATGCCGCCCAGCAGCTGCGTGCGGACCCGGGAGTCGATCTCGCGACCCTCGCGGCCGAGTTCGGATACGCCGATCACGCACACCTCACGAGGGATTTCCGCGCCGTGCTCGGGATCGCCCCGAGCGCGTATCGGGCTGACGCGCGCCGCTGACGTTCAGCTCGTCGGGAGCGGGTCCGCGACGCGCCGCTTTTGGGCCGGCATCCTCCCGACAGAAGAGAATCGTCCCTACGAAGCGATCGCGTCAGCGACGTGCGAGGCGAAGGCGCAGCATCCGATATCCGACGCCGACCAGCACGACGCCCGTGCCGACCAGCGACGCGACGACGGGCAGGGTGCTCACCAGCAGCAGGCAGCCGAGCGCGCCGGCGACCTGCAGCCATCGCGGATAACGTCGGACGTCCGCTCTCTGGCGGAACGCGGAGGCATTCGCGATCAGGTAGTACAGCAGCACGCCGAAGGACGAGAAACCGATCGCCCCGCGCAGGTCGGCGACGAGCACGATTCCGATCACGATCGTCGCGATGACGAGTTCCGCCCGCCGCGGCACCTGCCAGCGGTCATCGACCTTCGCCAGGAACCGCGGCAGATCGGCTTCCCTCGCCATGGCGAGTGTCGTGCGACCGATGCCGGTGAGCAGTGCGAGCAAGGCGCCGAGCGAAGCGGTGGCGGCAGCGATCCGCACCGCGGGTGAGAGCCACGACCAGCCTGCCCGGTGGACGACATCGGCGAGCGGCGCCGTGCTCGACGCGGCATCGGCCCCGAGCACAAGCAGCGTCACGACTGCGACAAGCACATAGACCGACACAGCGCCGCCGAGGGCCAGCACGATCGCCCGCGGGATCGTGCGAGCGGGATCGGCGACCTCTTCGCCCATCGTCGCGATGCGGGCGTACCCGGCGAACGCGAAGAACAACAGGCCTGCGCCCTGCAGAACCCCGTACGCCGTCGCGTCGGGCAAAGGGGCGGGCGTCGCCGCCGGGGCCGCCGAGAAACCGGCGGCCACGACGATCGCGAGCCCGATCAGCGACACGACCACGAGGATGCGCGTGACCTGCGCTGTGCGAGTGACGCCGAAGCAGTTCACCGCGCACAGGGCCGCGACGGCCGTGACGGCCACGGGCACCTGCCATCCGGCCGGCGCCGCATAGGCGGCGAAGGTCATCGCCATGGCCGCGCAGCTCGCGATCTTGCCGATCACGAAGCACCAGCCGGCCACGAACCCCCACCACGGGTCGATCTCGGCGCGGGCGTAGGCGTAGGTGCCTCCCGCCACGGGATGCGCGGCGGCGAGCTGAGCGGACGCCGTCGCATTGCAGAAGGCGACGACACCCGCGATCAGGAGGGCGACGAGCAGGCCGTCTCCGGTGACCGAGATCGCGGGTCCCCACACCGAGAAGACGCCGGCGCCGATCATGGAACCGAGGCCGATGGCCACGGCATCCCGAAGCGTCAGACGGCGAGCGAGCGGCATCCTGTCATCGTGCCACGCCTCGGTGAACGGCGAGTGTCGTCACGGCGCCGCCGGAAGCGAGAGCACCGCCGGTGTGTCGCCGCCGAGCGCAAGGATCTGGTCGCTGGGTACGAGACGCGAGAGATCGCGCACGGGGTCAGCGGTCCCGGGGTTGCGCAGATGCAGGGGATGAGCCCCCGACGACACCTGCACCCGCAGGCGGCTGCCGGCGGCGAACCGGTGCGCGAGAGGGGCGAGCGGAAGCTTGATGCGGCGCAGCTCCCCGGCGGCCGCGTCGGGAGCGAGCCGGAGATACCCATCGGTGATCGCGGTCGATCGCCCTTTCGGATCGACCTCGCACACGCGGACGAAGACGTCGGCGCGCGGGTTCGTCGAAGACAACGTCAGCTCGATCGAGGGGTCGCCCATCACCAGCAGTGGATAAGCCAGGGGCTCGCCCGTGAAGACGAGCACGTCGTCGCGGCTCTCACGGCGGCGCTGGTCGCGGCGCCCGGCGCCGAACGGGTTCAAGGTGCGTCCGCCGGCGTCCGGCGTGGGGTCGGCCGGGTCATAGCGATAGCCGAGCGTCCCCGAGGTCTGCGTCGCGTCGCGCGGCACGAGGCCGCCCGCGAGCGTGAGCTCTTGCTCCTGCCGCCGGCTCTCCGGCGGCCAGGCGGGCAGGTCCCGCCAACCGCCGCCACCGCTGACCTCGACGCGCACATCCGCCGTGACCAGAGTGCCCGCGAACTCGTGCAGCGCCTCCCGCACGCCGATCACCGTCGTCTCCGGGGCGCCGTGGATCCAGTCGCCCACCACCAGCCGCACCGGCACTCCGGCGTCGCGCAGCGCTGCATGGTCGTGCAGCTGGCCCACGAGGAACAGATCCTGCCACCCGGCCATCAACGTCACCGGAGGCACCGTTCTCGGATCGGACGCGAAGTGCATCGGCTGCCACCAGGGATCTCCGGAATCGCTGTGCTCGACCCAGTCCCGGAAGAAGTCGGGGTCCTCGCCGAGGGCCATCGGAACAGCCTCCGAAGGCGGGATCGCGAGCGATCCACGGATCAGCGCACGCCTCGCTCTCAGCAGGGCCCACAGCCGTGCCGGGAGCGGGCGTTCCTGGATGCCCAGCGCATAGGCCCAGGTGAGCGGTGTGTCGATCGAGAATCCGCCGCCGGGGTAGAGGATCGCGTCGTCGAAGCGGCGGGCGGAGATGGCGATGCCCATGGCATCCGGGCGCAGCTCGCCGTCGCAGTACGCCCACTGCGTCACCCCGAAGTAGCTGCCGCCCCAGGAGTGCACGCGGCCGGTCGCCCAGGGCTGGACTCGCAGCCAGCGCAGCGTCGTCTGGCCGTCGGCGGCTTCGTCGTGCAGCGGACGGAACCGGCCACCAGACCCGAAGGTGCCACGGCAGCTCTGGACGACGACGTGGTGTCCGCGCTCGGCGATGAAGCGCGCGACGCCGGCGGCGCCGTCCCTCCCGTACGGTGTGCGCACGAGCAGGGTGCTGTCACCGGCGCCGTCCGCCCACCAATGATCGGTGAGGAGCTCGGCGCCGTCGTCGGCGATCACCGGAATCCCTTGCTCCCTGTGCACTCCGTGGTGAGTGGCGGGCGGCATGTCGGGGGCGGCCTGAAGACGTCGGTACTCCGCGCGTGCTGCCCGCGGCATCCGGATGCGGTCGCTCATCGCACCGCCTTGACCCGGGTGACGGCGAAGGCGGCGAGGAGGGCCATCACGACCGCGCCGACGTAGAGGGCGACGAAGTTCTCGCCCGTGGGCGAGTCGATGCGGGTCACGAAGAAGCCGAACACGGGCACGAGGATACCGGGGAGCAGATAGGCGAGCGCGACGATGCCGAGATCCTTGCCCGCGTCTTCGGTCGATGGCAGGCACTCGGTCATCAGGGCGACGTCGGCGGCGATGTACGCACCCTGGCCGGCGCCGACGATGGCGATGCCGATGAGGAAGAACGCGATGTCGCCGAAAGCGACGGCGAAGACGAGCCCGGCGGCGCTCGTCAGCGCGCCGATCACGACGGTCGGCTTGCGGCGGCCCGTGCGGTCGGAGACCACTCCGAACACGAACGCCATCACGAGATTCATCACCGTGAACGCGGCGGTCGCCTGCGTCTGGATGCCGGCGATCTCTGCCGGATCGTCGATGCCGAAGCGGCTGGAGATCGTGAGGTACAGGTAGCTCGTCACCGAGACGATCGAGGCCGTCATGAAGAATCGGCACGTCCAGGCCCACGCGAAGTCGGGGTACCGCCGCGGGCTCAGCCAGAAGGTCTCCCGCACGGCGCGCCAGTCGAGGGGCGGTGCGGGCTGCGTGCGATGAAGGTCGCGCAAGGAGAAGAACAGCGTGATCGCGAGGAGCACCGACAGCCCGCCGGGGATCAGGAACATGCCTGCCTGACCTGCGCCTGCGACGTTTCCGGCGAGCGCGACTCCACCGAGGATCCCGAGCGTCGTCGCGGCCCCTGTGACGGCGGACATGATCGCGCGGATGCGCCGGCGGATCTGGTCGGCGAAGAGCGTGTGCACGGTCATCGACACGGCTCCCCAGCCGATCAGCACGAGGATCACGCCGGCGCCCAGCATGAGCAGATCGCGGGCGAAAGCCTGAACGACGTAGCCGGCCGCGGCGACGAGCACGCCGTAGAGGATCCACGGCCGACGGATGCCGAGTCGCGACATCGAGCGGTCGCTGAGCCGCCCGAAGATCGGCGTGGTGATGAGTATCGCCGCCCCGCCGACGGTCAGCACGATGCTGAGGTTGCCGGTCGCCTGCTCGGGATCCCACTCCTTCAGCAACTGCGGCACGGCGACGCCGGCGACGCCCTGCGCGATGCCGGTCGCGAACCACGTGAGCGCGAAGGCGACCCAGAACCACCAGCTCTGGCGCTCGCCGGGGATCGCGTCCTCGGCGAGCGGGGGCACAGGAGGGGAGGGGAACACGGGATCGACAGCATGGGTGGACATCATCGTCTCCAGACGGTTCGGGTGGTGATCGGGTCTGCCGCCGCGACCGCGTAGGCGGCGGTGAGTTCGGCTGCGAAGAGGTCGTGCCAGTCGCGCGCGCCCTGCCAGGTGGTGATGCCGGGGGAACCGTGCACGTGCCCCTCACCGATGTGCAGGACTACGGGGACGCCCGCCGCTTCGAGCGCCCGTGCGTAGGCGACGGCGCCGTCACGGAGCGGGTCGAATTCCGCGGCGAAGATGAGGGCGGGCGCCAGGCCGCGATGGTCGGGAGCGTCGAGCGGCGACGCCGCGGACAGGGGCGCGCCGGCGCGGTAGACGTCGGCGAGATGCTCGGCGCCGATCATCCCCGAGGCGCGCCGGTATCGGTCGAAGGATTCGCCTGCCGGTCGCAGCGCGGCCGGCAGCACTTCCAGAGCCTGGTGGATCACCGGGCGATCCGCATCGCGCTCGCGCAGGGCGGCGGACGCCGCGATGGTGGCGCCGGCGGAGTTTCCCCCGATCCCCAGAGCGGCGATGTCGACGCCGATCTCGTCGGCACGGGCCCGCAGATCGGCCAATGCGGCGACGGCGTCGTCGACGGCCGCGGGGAACGGATGCTCCGGCGCGAGTCGGTATTCCAGGGAGATGATCTGCACGCCCGAGCGGAGGGCGCGATCGGCGCAGATACGCTCGTTGACGATCTCGTCGATCGTCCCGCCGATCCAGCCGCCGCCGTGCAGCCAGAGCATGGTGGGCTGCGGGCCGACTGCACCGGACGAGCGGAATCGGCGCGCGCGGCGAGGGTCGTCTCCGCCGGCCAGATGGAGTTCGTCGACATCCACCCCGGCCGGTGCGGGGTCGGTGAACTCCAGGGCGAGCCGATCGCTCAGCTCGCGTGCAGCCCGACGTCGTGCGACGATGTCTGCGGATCCGGTGCCGGGGAGGGACGCGGAGAGCTCCTCGGCGCGACGGATCCAGTCGAGCACAGGGGAGCTGAGGGGAGGAAGATCGCTCATTCCGCACCCGCCTGATGGAGCGCACGGAGTTCGCTGACGATGAGGCGATGCGCGACGTCGGCCGCCGGTACGAAGCCGGTGGACCCGAGGGAGCCGTGCGTCTGCCCGATGAATCGCAGGGCCGTGACCGGCACCCCCGACGCCGAGAGAGCGCGCGCATAGGCCTCTCCGTCTCCGCGCAGCGGATCCAACTCGGAGGTGATGATCAGCGCAGGCGGCAGACCCTCGTGCGAGGGGGCGAGCATCGGCGAGGCGTAGGGATGCCGCGCCTTGGACGTGTCGTCACCGAGGTACTGCCGCACCAGCGACCGTCCTGCTTTTCGCACGATCACCCCCGGCATGCCTGCACTGATTCCGCGCATATCGGCATGCCCGATGGTGAGGTCGAGAGCAGGGTTCTCCAAGAGCTGCAGGGCGATCGGATGCCGCGCCCGATCGCGGTTCATGAGCGTGACGGCGGCGGCCAGGTCGCCACCAGATGAGGCGCCGCCCACCGCGACCCGGTCGCGTCGTCCGCCGATCTCCTCGGCGTGCTCGACGGTCCACTCGAATGCGCTCCAGCACTGCTCGGGCTGCACGGGGTATCGATTCTCGGGAGCGTGCGCGTAGTCGGCGGCCACGATGATGACGCCGGCATCCCGCGCGCGTTCGCGGAACCGAGCGTCCCACGAGACCCAGTCGATCCCCGCGATCGTGAAACCGCCGCCGTAGAAGTACACGAGGATCGGAAGCCCGGCATCCGATGACGCCGGCTCGTCACCAGGCCAGTAGATGCGGACGCGCACGTCGGGGTGTCCGTCGACGGCGACGGTGCGGACCTCCGACGCAGTCGCCGGTGATTCGATTCCCAGCGCGGCCGACACGGCGGCGTCGTTCTCCTGAGCGACGCGTCGACGCCCGGCGGGATCGGCCGGTTCGGGCGCGAGCAGAGGAGCCATCCGCTTCTCGTGCGCGGCGACAGCGCTGTCGAGCATCGGGCGGCGGAACCGGGACGTTCTCGGCATCGGGCATCTCCTTCGATGGACTGCGCACTAGTCTGAGCAATCGAAGAACTTCGATGAAGCGCGGAGGTCGGCGTATGCGAGCACGCCCTGGGCGGGTCACCATCTACGACGTCGCGGCGCGCGCCGGCGTCAGCATCTCGACCGTGTCGCTGGCCGTGAGCGCCCCGCATCGGGTGCGCCCTGAGACCAGAGAGCGCATCGTCGAGGCGGCCACGGCACTCGGATACCGGATGACCGCGGGGCGGCGCGTGGGCGCCGCGCGGATCGCGGTCGCCGCGCCCTTCACGAGCTACCCCTCGTATCTTCGTCGGCTCTCCGGGATGCTGCGGCGGGCGCGGGATGCCGCGGTCGACATCATCCCCTACGACCTGGACTCCGCTGCAGCGGCCGACGAGCCACTGCTCGATGTGCTGCCGACACGCACCGATGTCGCGGGCCTCGTGGTCATGGGCGTGCCGCTGGGCGGCGCAGCCCGGCGCGCGAGCCGTGCGGCGCGCATCCCCGTCGTGTATGTCGATGTCGTGCCCGCACGAGCCGACGTCGGGGGACCGGTGGTACTCGTGGACGACCTCGACGGAGGCTCGCAGATCGGCCGTCATCTGGCAGGCCTCGGTCACCGCCGAGTGCTGTTCGTGCACGAGCCGCAGCGCTCCCCGGCCTATGTGTCCGCCGGCATGCTCCGCATCCGCGGCATCGAGCAGCACGTCGCGGTCACCGGCATCGCCGTGAGCAGCCCGGAGGCGATCGACGAGCGGGTGTTCCGTGCGGCGGCGGATGCCGGAGCGACGGCGATAGCCGCGAACCACGACCAGTTCGCCGCCGCGATCCTGGCAGGGCAGCGGGGGAGGCCCGAGCGCGAGCATCTCGCCGTCGTCGGCTACGACGACGGCGAGGTCGCCGCCGCTCTCGATCTGACGACCGTGCGGCAGCCGTTCGAGGAGAGCGGCCGGGCCGCTCTCGAACTCGTGCTCGGACTCGTCTCCGGAGCCGCGACCTCGCACGAGACCGTGGCGCTCGCACCGACGCTGATCCCGAGGGGATCCACGCGGCCGAAGGCATCCGGCGCCTTCTGACCGATCAGGAACGGGTCGCGGTGACCCGCTTCTTCTCGCGGATGTACACCTCGCGTCGCACCTTCGCCACGATGTCGCCGTCGCGGTCGGTGATCACGGTGTCGAACCACTCGAGCACTTTCGCTCCGCCTTTCGCCCGTTCGCGGATCTCCTCGGCTCGCTCTCGCGACACCTCGAACTCGGCGGTCAGCACACCTCGGCCCGGCTTCACGAACTCGATCTCGCCGCGGGTGTCCCACACCACGTAATCGCGACCGAGCTGATGCATGACGAGCATGAAGAAGTACGGATCGGTCATGGCCGACATCGAACCGCCGAACGCGGTCTTGACGTAGTTGCGGGTGAACACGTTCACGTGCAGCTCGACGGTCGCATGCGTCCAGTCCTCGCTGAAACGTCGGATGCGGATTCCGCTGAAGAGGTTGGGGACCCACAGGCTCATGCCCATGGCGAGGCGGCGAGGAGTGATGCGCATGGGGTCAGTGTGAGGGTGGCGACGATTCTCGGCAAAATCACTGCAGGGATCCCACAATTGTTATAGTTGACCTAGAACTAGTGGAGGTGACATGCTCATTCGGATCGACGCTGACAGCCCCACGGCGATCTTCGACCAGGTCGCCGCTTCCATCCGCACGGACATCGTGACCGGGCGTGTGGTCCAGGGCGATCGACTTCCGACCGCCCGCGAAGTCGCTTCCGCTCTCGACATCAACGTGCACACGGTTCTGCGCGCATATCAGCAGCTGCGGGACGAGGGGCTCGTCGATCTGCGGCGCGGCAGAGGCGCCGTCGTCTCGGCATCGGCCGCGGCGTTGACCGACCTCGCACAGGAGATCCACGCACTCGTGGCCCGTGCCGCCCAGCTGGGAGTCTCCGCAACCACCCTCGCTGCTCTCGTGAAGGAGACTGCACCATGAACGACGACGCCCGCCGCTCGCGTACTGCCTTTCTCTGGGTGGGTGTGATCGCTCCACTCGGAATCCTGATCCTCGCCGCGGCGACCATCATCGCGTGGATGCCGGT
Organism: Microbacterium natoriense; assembly: GCF_030816295.1. Lineage (NCBI taxonomy): Bacteria > Bacillati > Actinomycetota > Actinomycetes > Micrococcales > Microbacteriaceae > Microbacterium > Microbacterium natoriense. The sequence continues at coordinate 1,968,070 of NZ_JAUSXV010000001.1, forward strand.
TCTTCCTGATCCCATCGCCACGCATTGGGGGACCGACGGCGTCGACGGCTTCTCGCCGAAATGGGTGTACGTCGTCGTCACGGTCGGCATCGGCGCGGCCGTGGTCGTGCTGGATGCGGCTCTGGCGTTGATCGCACACCGCTTCCCGCAGAACAGCAGCTCGACGATCGGCCCCTGGTCGTCGACGGCGCGATTCCTCGGTGCGGTGAACCTCGGCGTCGCGGTGATGATCGCCGTCATCGCACTGGCAGGAGCGGGTATCCAGCGCGGACTCGCCGATGCTGCGGATGCACCGGATATCGGCGGCTGGGTCGCGCTCGGCTTCGGTCTGCTCATCGCGGCCGCGGTGCTCGGCTGGTTCCTGCAGCCGCAGAGTCCTCTGGTGTCCGCGGAGCCGGAGCCTCTCGATCCGAGCATCCCGCTCGGATCGAGTGAGCGCGTCGTCTGGTTCGGCACGGCGACGATGGCCCGTTCGGGCGTGATCGTGCTCGTCGTGGCGCTCGCCGTGCTGGTGATCACCACGGTGTTCGTCGCGGCGAGCGGCAGGGGAGAGTGGGGGATGCTCGCGGCCCTGACTGTGGTCATGACGCTCGTGACCGGCACGATGATCGTCTTCAGGGTGCGAGTGAACTCCGAAGGACTCCGGGCGCGTTCGCTGTTCGGATGGCCGAGCAACCACGTACCGCTGGACCGCATCGCCCTGGTCGACGTGGTCCAGCTCGACCCGTTCCGCGAGTTCGGAGGGTGGGGCTGGCGGCTCGCCGTCGATGGGCGCCGGGGGATCGTGCTGCGCGCCGGTGAAGCGCTGCAGGTGACGCAGACCAACGGGCGGGTATTCGTGGTGACGGTCGACGGCGCATCCGATGCCGGGGCGGTCCTCGATGCCCTCCGCATCCGAGCCGTCGATAGCCCTACCCGAGGTGATTCATGAACATCCGCATCCGTCCGATCGCCACCATCTCCTTCGTCATCCTCGCCCTCGGACTGGCCTGGCTCGTCGCCCTGCCTCTTTGGCTGGATGGCGGTCTGGGGAATCCGCTGGCGGGTGTTCTGCTCCCCGCTATGATGTTCACCCCGGCGGTCGCGGTCGTCTTGGTGATGGCCATGCTGCGCCCCGTGCCCCGGGGAGAGCGGTTGCGCTTCCTCGGCATCTGGCCGCTGCGCCCTGCGAAGCGCGTCATATGGATGCTTGTCATCGGCTGGCTCGTGCCGCCACTGCTCGTCGCGCTCAGCATCCTGCTCGCAGCGGCTCTGGGATTCGTGCAGCTCGACTTCGCGTTCTCCGGCTTCGCCCGAGAGCTCGAGAAAGCTCTGCCTCCTGGCACGCCGCTGCCTCCCGTCGGCATCGTCGTCGCCGCGCAGGTGGCGACGATTCCGCTCGCCGCTCTGTTCAACGGCATCCTCGCTTTCGGTGAGGAGCTGGGATGGCGAGGCTGGCTCGTTCCGGCGCTGCGGCCGATGGGAACCTGGCCCACACTCGTTCTGAGCGGTGCGATCTGGGGCGTGTGGCACAGCCCGGTGATCCTGCTCGGATACAACTTCGGACGGACCGACGTCACCGGGGTCCTGTTCATGATCGGAGGGTGCGTCGCGTGGGGCATCCTGCTCGGCTGGCTGCGCCTGCGATCCGCGTCGATCTGGCCGGCCGTGCTCGCGCACGGTGCGCTGAATGCCGCGGGCGGGCTCATCGTGCTGTTCGCGGCTGCGCAGCCCGATCTCGCCCTCGCGGGCCCGCTCGGTGTCGCAGGGTGGATCGTGGTCGCGGTGGTCGTCGTCGTGCTCGTCCTCACGGGTCAGCTCCGGCGACAGCCGGACCTCGCCGGCTCGGCAGTCCCTCCCACGCATTCGGCTCCCGCCGCCCCTTGACCGCGACCCGCGACGCGGGGTTGGCTGAGGACATGGATTCCACCCCCGCGGCATGGGCCGCAGCCGACGTCTTCCTCGCCGACACGCTGGTCGGCCACGACCCAGGACTCGAGGCGGCACTGGATGCGCAGCGCGCGGCCGGTCTGCCGGAGATCGAGGTCGCGCCCGTCGGCGGCAAGCTGCTGAGCGTGCTCGCCCGGATGAGCGGTGCTCGGCGGGTGCTCGAGATCGGGACGCTCGGCGGATATTCGACCATCTGGCTCGCTCGTGCCGTGGGGCCGGAGGGGAGTGTCGTCACGGTCGAGGCCGAGGCTGACAACGCGGCCGTGGCTCGCGCGAGCATCGACGCGGCAGGAGTCGGCGACCGCGTCGACATCCGCGTCGGACGCGGTGCAGACGTGCTGCCGACGCTGGACGGGCCGTTCGACCTGGTGTTCATCGACGCAGACAAGGAGTCGAACACGATCTACCTGGACTGGGCCGCCAGGCTCGGTCGACAGGGCACCGTGATCGTGCTCGACAACATCGGCCGCGAGGGAGAGATCGTGCGCGAGGACTCGACGGACCCGAAGGTGATCGGCACCAGGGACGGATTGCGGATGCTGGGAGAGGACCCGCGCTTCGATGCCACCGCGCTGCAGACGGTCGGCGTCAAAGGTTGGGACGGCGTCGCCATCGCACTCGTCGTCTGAGCCGGTCCACGTCTGAAATCGCGCCGACGCGACGGGCTAGACTGACCACGGATCGACGTCGCTCCACCACAACACTTTTCCGAACAAGGAGCACTTCTGTGGCACTGATCGAGGCTGTAGGCGCACGCGAGATTCTCGACTCGCGCGGTAACCCGACCGTCGAGGTGGAGGTGCTCCTCGACGACGGCGTCGTCCAGCGAGCAGCCGTCCCCTCCGGAGCATCCACCGGCGCGTTCGAGGCGTACGAACTGCGTGACGGCGACAAGAGCCGCTACGGCGGCAAGGGCGTCCTCAAGGCCGTCTCCGCGGTGATCGACGAGCTCGGCCCGGCCATCGAGGGCGTCGAGGCGAGCGAGCAGCGCATCGTCGACGAGATCCTCAACGAGACCGACGGCACCGAGAACAAGCAGCGCACCGGCGCGAACGCGATCCTCGGCGTCAGCCTCGCGGTCGCCAAGGCCGCCGCCGACTCGGCCGATCTGCCGCTGTTCCGCTACCTGGGCGGCCCCAACGCACACCTGCTGCCCGTGCCGCTGTTCAACGTCATCAACGGCGGCGAGCACGCCGACAACGGCATCGACATGCAGGAGTTCTTCCTCGCGCCGATCGGCGCAGAGTCCTACTCCGAGTCGCTGCGCTGGGGCGTCGAGACCTACCACGTTCTGCGCAGCGAACTGAAGGCCGCCGGCTACGCCACGGGCCTCGGCGACGAGGGCGGCTTCGCCCCCGACCTGCCCAGCAACCGCGAGGGCCTCGAGTTCCTCATCAAGGCGATCGAGAAGGCGGGCTTCACGCCTGGCAAGGACATCGCGCTCGGCCTCGACGTCGCCGCCACCGAGTTCTTCAACGACGGCGTCTACCGTCTCGACGACAAGGACTGGACCGGCCCCGAGCTGATCGAGTATTACCAGGGTCTGGTCAACGACTTCCCGATCGTCACGATCGAGGACGCGCTGGCCGAGGACGACTGGGACAACTGGAAGCTCCTCACCGAGGCTCTCGGTTCGAAGGTGCAGCTCGTCGGCGACGACCTGTTCGTCACCAACCCGCAGCGCCTGGCCGATGGCATCAAGCGCGGTGTCGCCAACTCGCTGCTGGTCAAGGTCAACCAGATCGGCACCTTGACCGAGACGTTCGACGCCGTCAGCCTTGCGCAGCGCTCGGGCTACACGGCGATGCTGTCCCACCGTTCGGGCGAGACCGAGGACACCACGATCGCCGACCTCGCCGTCGCCACGAACGCGGGCCAGATCAAGACGGGTGCGCCTGCTCGCTCCGAGCGCGTCGCGAAGTACAATCAGCTTCTGCGCATCGAGGAGGAGCTCGGCGACGCGGCAGTCTTCGCCGGTCGTTCAGCCTTCCCGCGTTTCAGCGCCTGATCGGCTGACGCGCACGCGCTGACTGAACACGTCGAGGGCCGCTGACCCAGCGGCACGAAAGAAGGGGGAGCCATGGCGAGACGTCCGGCTCCCCCCTTCTCCGTCTCCCCGTGCACCAGCCCCCGCGTCGAAGCCCGCCGCTCGCAGGGACCGGCAGGCCACGCGCAGCGTCGATGTGCGCGAGTGGGCCTCGGGTATCCGTCTGTCCGCCTTCTCGGTGATCATGCTGTCGCTGGTCGTGCTCGGCGCCTGGGTGCTCGTGCCCACGATGGGGACGTTCATCGACCAGAGGCAGAAGATCGCCGCCCTCGAAGCGTCGATCCAGGTCTCGCACGACGAGATCGCGGCGCTCGAGAAGGAGCGCGAGCGGTGGGACGATCCTGCGTACATCACGACCCAAGCGCGCGAGCGGCTGTACTACGTCAAGCCCGGCGAGGTCGTGTACCTCGTCGACAACGACCTCGATCCTGCCGCTCTGCCACGCGAGCAGGAGCCGGTGAGCGACACCCTCGAAGAGAAGCCAGCCGACTGGATGCCGCAGTTGCTGCGAACGCTCACCGCCGCGGGTCTCAGCCAGACGGCCGTCCCCGCGCAGTGACGCGCCCGAGCGGGAACGCTCTGGGCATCCTCTCGGCAGCCTCCCGTACGCTGGAGCCGTGACCACGCCGCCCTTCGCCGCCCCCACTCCCGCCGAGCTCGCCGTCGTCTCCGCGCAGCTCGGGCGCCCCGCGCGCGGCGTCGTCGGCATCGCGGCGCGCTGTGCGTGCGGCAACCCCACCGTGGTCGCGACCACCCCTCGTCTGCCCGACGGCACGCCGTTCCCGACGTTCTACTACCTCACGCACCCGGCTGCGACCGCAGCGATGTCGACTCTCGAGGCGACTCAGGTGATGCCGGAGCTGGCGGCGCTCCTCGCCGACGACGAGGACATCGCCGCGGCCTATCTCGCCGCGCATCACGCCTATCTCGGCGACCGCGCCGAGTTCGGCGAGGTTCCCGAGATCGACGGCATCTCGGCCGGCGGCATGCCCTCGCGCGTGAAGTGCCTGCACGCCCTCGCCGGTCATGCGCTGGCGGCAGGGCCGGGTGTGAACCCGATCGGCGACGCGGCGCTCGCTCGCTCGGCCTGGTCGCCGGCTGTCTGCCGCTGCGAGGAGCCGGGTGCGGCGCTGCGTGAGGCACCGGACGCATGACCGTGCGGCGGATGCTGCGCGCCGTCGTCGCTGTGGCGGCGGTGGCGGCATCCGTCCTGATCACCGGCGCTGCGGCGACACCGGGCCCGGTCCCCGACGACCTCACTGATCCCGTGCGGGCCAGCGAGTACTGGCTCGACGCGGCGCACATCCGCGAGGCCTGGCAGACGACGCGCGGTGAGGGCGCGACGATCGCGGTCATCGACACGGGCATCGCCAAGGTCCCGGGGGCCTTCGACGGCGCTGTCGCCGACGGCACCGACGTGTCGGGCAGCGGTACTTCCGATGGACGGACACCGCTGGGCGCGATCGACGGCAATCACGGCTCGTGGGTGGCGTCGCTCGCCGCCGCGCGGGGATCCGCGGAAGGAACCGGGATGATCGGCGTCGCGCCGGAGGCGAAGCTGCTGTCGATCTCGGTCGGCTTCGGCGCGGCAGCATCCGTTCCGTTCTCCGAGCAGATCGCCAAGGGCATGCGCTGGGCGGTCGACCACGGCGCCGATGTGATCAATCTCTCATTCACGACGAACACGCTGGACTGGGATCAGAGCTGGGACGACGCGTTCCTCTACGCCTTCGAGCACGACGTGGTGGTCGTCGTGGCTGCAGGCAACCGGGGGAGCGGCACCAACATCATCGGCGCACCCGCCACGATCCCCGGCGTCCTCACGGTCGGCGGAGTCGATCAGACCGGCGTCGCGAGCCTTGAAGCCTCCACGCAGGGGATCACGATCGGCGTGTCCGCACCCAGCGAGGGACTCATCGGAATGTCGGCCGACGGCACCCTTGCGTCGTGGAACGGGACCAGCGGCGCCGCGCCCATCGTGGCAGGCGTCGCGGCGCTCGTCCGCTCCGCGCACCCGGACATGACCGCAGCCAACGTCATCAACCGCATCATCAAGACGGCCACGCCCGCGGCGGGCATGACCGCGGTGCCCGATCCGCTGTACGGCTACGGCCTGCTGAACGCCCAGGCCGCCGTGACCGCCGACGTGCCCTCGGTCGACAAGAATCCGATGGGCGACCTCGCCGAATGGGTTCGGCTGTTCCGCCGTGCACAGACCGAACCGCTTCCCGAGCCCACGGCGACCCCGATCGCGATACCGCCGCTCCCGGCTGCCGATGCCCCCGCCGAGGCCACCTCGCCCCTCCTTCCCAGCGCCGATTCACTGCGTTACGGTACCCTTCCGCTCATCGCGCTCACAGTCCCTGGTATCCTGGTAGCGCTTGGCGTCACCGCAGCTGCCCGGCGCATCCGATCGGCGCGCGCTCGCACGCCACATTCCTGACTCCGAGGAGTTGTCCCCCTGTGCCTCAGAACAGCACTGTGCCCAAGATTCTGATCGTCGGTGGAGGCTACGCAGGCTTCTACACCGCGTGGAAGCTGGAGAAGCACCTTCGCAAGGGTGAAGCCGAAGTGACCATGGTCGACCCGCTGCCGTACATGACGTACCAGCCGTTCCTCCCCGAGGTCGCCGCAGGCTCGATCGAGGCGCGTCATTCGGTGGTGGCGCACCGTCGCCACCTCAAGCGCACCAACGTTCTCACCGCGAAGGTGACGGGCATCGATCACGCGAACAAGGTCGCCACGATCACGCCTCCGATCGGCGAGTCGTACGAGTTCGCGTACGACCACATCGTCGTCACGGCCGGCGCGGTGTCGCGCACCTTCCCGATCCCGGGCATCGCCGACAACGCGATCGGGCTCAAGACGATCGAAGAGGCCGTCGCGATCCGCGACCGCCTGATGTCGAACTTCGACAAGGCGGCCTCCGTGCCCGCCGGGCCCGAGCGCGACCGTCTTCTGACCGTCATCGTCGTCGGCGGCGGCTTCGCCGGCATCGAGGTCTTCGCCGAGCTGCGCTCTCTCGCCTCCTCGCTCCTGTCGAAGTACCCGCAGCTGACCTTCGAGGACACGCACTTCCACCTCATCGAGGCCATGGGCCGCATCATGCCCGAGGTGTCGCTGAAGACCAGCGAGTGGGTCCTCAAGGATCTCGCCAAGCGCGGCGCCAACGTGCACCTCGACACGCAGCTCACCGGTGCGATCGACGGCAACGTCGAACTCTCCACGGGCGAGGTCATCCCGACCGACCTCATCGTCTGGACGGCCGGCGTCATGGCGAACCCGACCGTCGTCCGCGGCGGAGACCTCCCCGTCGAGGAGCGCGGTCGCATCCAGACCCGCGCCGACCTCCGCGTCGGCACGGCCGACGAGTTCGTCGAGGGCGCCTGGGCTGCCGGTGACGTCTCGGCCGTTCCCGACCTGTCGGGCGGCGGCGTGGGCGGAATGTGCGTGCCGAACGCGCAGCACGCCGTTCGCCAGGCGAAGCTCCTCGCGAAGAACCTCGTCGCCGTGCTGCGCGGTGAGGAGCCCAAGGAGTACTTCCACAAGAACATGGGCGCGGTGGCCGGTCTCGGTCTCTACAACGGCGTCTTCCAGTCGGGCAAGATCGCTCTCAAGGGCTTCGTCGCCTGGGTGGCCCACCGGGGTTACCACGGCCTCGCGATGCCGACCTGGGAGCGCAAGTTCCGCGTCATCTGGGGCTGGTGGAACAACCTGTGGCTCGGCCGCGACCTCGTGAACCTGCAGACGGTGCAGAACCCGCGCTACGTCTTCGAGGAGTTCGCCGCACGTCCGCGCCCGGCGGCGGATGCCGCTCCCGCGGCGCCCAAGGCAGACGCACCGGCGAAGGCCGAGGAGAAGAAGCCCGAGCCTGCAGCCGCGAAGTAGTCCGCTGTCGCTCGAACGCCCCGTTTCCGAGAGGAAGCGGGGCGTTCGTCGTCCCGACCGCCGGCTCACCGATCCGCGGTGACGGAACGACGCTGTACCCCCGGTCGGACTCGAACCGACACTGAAGCGATTTTAAGTCGCCTGCCTCTGCCATTGGGCTACGGGGGCGCGCTCGCAAGCCTACAAGCGGATGCCGGATGCGACGCGGTTCCAGGCGAGGCGACACCGGATACCCGAAGGTCATAGGGTGGGGGAGTGCTCGACCTCACCGATGAAATGAGCCCCACTCCAGTCGCACCCGAGTGGGAGGATCACGCCCGCTACTGGCCGCGTCTCTCTGCCGCGACCGGACATCTTCCTGCGCCCGTCGCCGTGATCGATCGCGAGGCGCTGCGGCACAATGCGATGGATCTTCTCGTGCGTTCGGGCGGGCTTCCGATCCGTGTGGCGTCGAAGTCGGTCCGCGTGCGCGCGGTGCTCGACGCGGTGCTCGCGCTGCCGGGGTTCCGGGGCATCCTCGCGTTCACTCTCGCAGAGGCGCTCTGGCTCGCCGAGACGCACGACGACATCGTGATCGGCTATCCCACGGTCGATCGGGCGAGCCTCGCGCGCCTGTTCGCCGACGAGCAGGCAGCCCAGCGCATCACGCTGATGGTCGATGACGTGGTGCATCTCGACCTGATCGACAGCGTCGCCGCACCGGGAAGCCGCCCCGAGATCAGGGTCGCGATCGATGTCGACGCCTCGCTGCGTTCGCCGGTGCTCGGTCACATCGGCGTCCGCCGCTCCGGTCTGTTCTCCGCCGGCGAGGTCGCCGCTTTCGCGCGCAGGATCGTCTCGCGTCCCGGCTTCCGTCTCGTCGGCCTGCAGATGTACGACGCGCAGATCGCGGGTCAGGGTGACAACGCCGGCCCCGATGCCCCGCTCATCCGTGCGGTGCAGGCGATGTCCCGCTCCGAGCTCCGCGACCGCAGGGCGGCGATCGTCGCGGCGACAGCTCCGATCGCACCTCTCGAGTTCCTCAACGGCGGCGGTACCGGTTCGCTCGAGTTCACGGGCAGCGACGAGTCGCTCACGGAGGCGAGCGCCGGAAGCGGCCTGCTGGGCGGGCATCTGTTCGACGGGTACCGCTCGTTCCGGCCCGCGCCCGCAGCGGCGTTCGCCTTCGACGTCGTCCGACGCCCCACCCACGACATCGCGACGGTGCTGGGTGGCGGGTGGATCGCATCCGGCCCCCCGCTCGCCTCTCGTCAGCCTCTGCCCGTGTGGCCGGAGGGTCTGCGGACCCTGCCGCGTGAGGCGGCTGGGGAGGTGCAGACGCCGCTCCAGGGCCGCGCAGCCACCGGGCTCGGCGTCGGTGACCGCGTCTGGTTCCGCCACGCCAAGAGCGGCGAGGCAGCAGAGCGGATCGACAGCTATCATCTCGTCTCGGCAGACGAGGTCATCGACGAACTGCCGACGTATCGCGGTGAGGGAAAGGCGTTCCTGTGACGAGAATCGGCGGCACCTGGCAGAACTGGGGGCGGTCGGCATCCGTGAAACCGCTGAGGGTCGAACGCCCGCGCACACCGGAGGGTGTGCAGCGCGCCGTGCGAGCGGCCGTCGCACAGGGACTGACCGTGAAGGCGGTCGGCGCGGGCCACAGCTTCACCGGGATCGCGGTGGCACCCGGCGTGCTGCTCGAGCTGGACGACATGCAGGGACTCGTCTCGGCGGATGCCGCGACCGGGCACGTCACCCTTCTGGCCGGCACCCGGCTGCACCGCATCCCCGCCCTGCTCGCGCCCTACGGTCTGGCGATGCAGAATCTCGGAGACATCGATCGTCAGTCGATCTCCGGCGCGATCTCGACGGGTACGCACGGCACCGGCGCCCGCTTCGGCGGCCTGTCGACACAGGTGGTCGGCCTCACCATGATCACCGCCGCGGGGGAGTTCCTGCGCATCGACGAGGAGCGCAACTCGGAGATGCTCCCGGCCGCCGCGTTGGGCCTCGGCGCACTGGGCATCGTCGTCGAGGTCACGCTGCAGTGCGTGCCTGCATTCGTGATGCAGGCCATCGACGAGCCGGCTCCTCTCGCCGATGTGCTCGCCACGCTCGACGAGCGGGTCGCGGCATCCGATCATTTCGAGTTCTACTGGTTCCCGCACACCGAGGTCGCCCTCACGAAGAGGCAGACGCGGCTGCCCGAATCCGCGAGACGTGACCCGCTGCCCGCCGTCGGCAGGTGGATCGATGAGACTCTGCTCTCGAACGGCGTCTATCGTGTCGTGTGCGCAGCGGGCCGTGGAGCGCCCGCGATCACCCCGCCCTTCAGCCGCCTCGCGGTCAGACTCACCGGCGATCGCCGCTACACAGACGTGTCGCATCGCGTTCTCACGCAGAGCCGCACGGTGCGCTTCCGCGAGATGGAGTACGCGCTTCCCGTCGAGAACGTCGTCCCCGCCTTCCGTGCCGTGCAGGCGTTGATCGCCCAGCGCGGATGGCGCATCGAGTTCCCGATCGAGGTGCGCTTCGCGCAGGAGGACGACCGGTGGCTGTCGACTGCTCACGGCCGCTCGACCGGCTACATCGCCGTTCATCGATACTGGCGGAACGATCCGACGGTCTATTTCGAAGCCGTCGAGCAGATCATGCTCGAGTACGGAGGACGCCCGCATTGGGGCAAGCTGCACACGCTCTCGGCCGAGCAGCTGCGTGAGAGATACCCCCGCTTCGACGACTTCACGGCTCTGCGCGACCGGCTCGACCCCGAGCGCCGCTTCGCCAACCGCCACCTCGACCGCATCCTCGGCGCATGATCGCCAGCGCGGCGTACCCAGTCGACGCGCAGACTGCGTCGATAGGATGAGAGAAACACGAGGAAGGGTGGGGCTCTGATGGAATGGCTCGTACCGGTACTGATCATCGTCGGTCTGGTTCTGCTCATCGGAATCTATCTCTGGGCGACCTACAACTCGCTCGTGCAGCTCAACGTCCGCGTCGATGAGGCCTGGAGCGGTATCACCGTCCAGCTGAAGAGGCGGGCCGATCTCATCCCGAATCTCATCGAGACGGTCAAGGGCTATGCCTCTCATGAGAAGGCCGTGTTCGAGAACGTCACCCGTGCGCGCGCCGAGACGCTGTCCGCCGGCAGCCCGGGTGCCGCAGGCATCGCCGAGGGGCATCTGCAGCAGGCTCTGCGCAGCCTGTTCGCGGTCGCCGAGGCGTATCCGCAGCTGCAGGCGAGCCAGAACTTCCTCCAGGTGCAGTCCGCGCTGGTCGACACCGAAGACAAGATCCAGGCCGCGCGCCGGTTCTACAACGGCGGGGTGCGCGAGCTGAACACGAAGATCAAGGTCTTCCCGAACAACATGTTCGCGAAGGGCCTCGGCTTCACCGAACGCGAGTTCTTCGAGGTGGCCGACAGCGGAGCGATCTCCGAACCTCCCCGCGTGCAGTTCTGACATTGATGACGAAGGCTCGGTGCATGCACCGGGCCTTCGTCATGTGAACGGATGCCGAGCGCATCCGTTCGGTCAGCGGGGAGATCGGTCTCTCCTCATGCGGCGCCGAGCGCGGCGGCGATCTGCGCGTATCGGTCGGCGGGATCGAGCGTGAGTCCGGCCTTCACGAAAGTCGCCCAGTCGTCGCCCAGCACCTCCTGTGCACCCGACTCGATCGCGTCGAGGCCGGCAGCCGCCAGCTCGGCCGGGCTGATCTTCGGCGCCGGCACGCCCTTGGCCATGTCAGTGTCGACCAGGCCCATGTGCACTCCGACCACATGGGTGCCCTGTGACGCGAGCTCGAGCCGCGTGCTGTCGGTCAGCATCCACGCCGCCGCCTTCGATGCCGCGTACGCGCCGACTCCCGACGTCGTGAACCACGACAGGGCCGAGACGACGTTGAGGATGGCCCCGCCGCCGTTGGCGCGGAGGATCGGGGCGAACGCACGCGTCATCAGCAGCGGTCCGTAGAAGTTCGTGTCCATCTCGCGCCGGATGTTCTCTTCATCTCCCGCCACCAAGGCAGTGCCGGTGGAGATGCCTGCATTGTTGATCAGGAGCTGCACGTCGTCGGCGACGTGTGCAGCGTCCGCGATCTGGGCTGAGTCGGTCACGTCGAGCGTGATCGGAACGACGCCCTCGGCGGTGATTGTGTCGGCATTTCGAGCGGCGGCGTAGATCTTGCCCACTCCGCGCGCCTTGAGCTGATCGACGAATGCTGCACCGATGCCACGGTTGGCTCCTGTGACGAGGACGACTGCGCCGTTCAATTCCATGACAAACCCATTCTGTAGTGATTGCTATTGATTGCCTGCCGACGCTACCACATTGTGTAGTGGTCATTACGGTATGCTTTTGGCATGGCAGGCCGACCCCGGAGCTTCGATCGCGACGCAGCGCTCGCCGTCGCGGTCCAGCAGTTCTGGCGCGAGGGATACGAAGAGACGTCAGTCGCGAGGCTGACCGCCGCGATGGGCGTGTCGCCGCCGAGCCTCTATGCGGCGTTCGGCGACAAGGCCGGGCTCTTCGAGGAGGCGTCGCAGCTCTACTTCCGCCGCACGTGCGAGGGACTCGACGCCGCAATCGCGCTGCCCACGGCGCGTGAGGCCGTCTTGCGCATGCTCCAGGACACGGCTCGAGCGCACACGGACACCGCGACGCCACCCGGATGCCTGATGCTGACCGAGCCGCGGCTCGCCGCGCAACGAGAAGAGGTTCGGCGCAGGCTCGGAGAGCGCCTCGATCAAGGGGTGCGCGACGGCGACCTGCCTCCTGAGACGCGCACCGAACAGCTGGCGTCGTTCCTTGTGGCTGTCATGCGCGGTATGTCGGGGTGCGCTCGAGACGGCGGAAGCACCGAGGACCTTCTGGCCATCACGGAGACGGCGATGGCCGCGTTTCCGTCGCCGCGGTGACAGGCGTCACCAGATGTCGATCTTGACCTTCTCAGGGCTGATCTCGACATCGCCGCGCACGGCCCAGTTCTCGGTGCGATAGGTCTCGGTGCGCGGTGAGCCGTCCTGCCCTGTACCGGTGACGGTGGCCACGAGGACGCCGCCGCCCGCCGTGAACGTATCGCCGTCGAGCTCGAGCATCGGCAGCTTCTCCACCCGATAGCGGATGCCGGAGACCGCGGCGAACTCGGTGCCCCACGGGATGCTGATCCCGCAGTGCTCCGGAGGCACGCTCTCCGTGCTCTCCGCGCACGCGGTCAGGGTGGCGTCGAGCTCGTCCTGCGCGCGGTCGGCCGCTGGAGCCGACGTGGTCGCCACAGCCGTCGGTGTCGGTCTCTCGGACGGCGGAGCGGTGCTGCCCTGCCAGAGGATCCACAGGGCAGCACCGGCGAGCACCACGGCCGCGCCGCCGCCGATCGCCCAGCCGGTGCGGCGAGTCACGCCACGACTTCTCTCGCGTGAACGTGCCGCCTCACGGACGCCTCGGCGCGGGAGCCGAGCGCCTCGTGCAGCGTGCCCGCGGCGGTGCCCCAGCCCGACACCGACACGTGCTCGAGGCCCTGCCAGGCCGCAGCGAGCGCGAGCTCGCCGGCGATGAGATCCGCGTCGTCTGAAGGGCGCGCCTGCGGCTCCCACCAGGCCGATTGCACCTGCAGCGTCGAGGCGGCACGATCGGCCTTGAGATCCACGCGTGCGACGATGCGGTCGCCCACGAGCACAGGCAGCGAGTAGTAGCCGTACCGGCGCTTCTCGGCGGGCACGTAGATCTCGATGCGGTAGTCGAGGTCGAAGGCGCGCAGCGCCCGGTCACGGAACCAGACGACCGGGTCGAACGGCGTCAGCAGGGTGGCGGCGTTCACGCTGCGTGGGAGAACGGCATCGGCGTGCCGCCAGGCTGGCAGAGGCCGCCCCTGTCTTTCCCAGCCCTTGACCCGCACAGGCATCAGCTCGCCTGCATCCGTCAGTTCGCCGATCGCCGTGATGACAGCGGAGCGATCCCGGATGCGGTAGTAGTCGGCGAGGTCGGATGCGGTCGCGACGCCGTGCGAGCGTGCGGCGCGGCGGACCAGCTCACGCATCGCGTCTGGCACCGGGATCTCCTGGGCCAGGATGTCGGCGGGGACGACGTGCTCGGCCAGCGCGTAGCTGCGCTCGAACCCCTTGCGGCCGCTGATGGCCACGTCTCCGGTGCGCCACATGTGCTCGAGAGCCAGCTTCACCTCGTCCCAGTCCCACCAGGTGCCGCGCTCTCGCGGGGCGTCGGCGCGGATGTCGGCCGGGCGCAGCGGACCGCGGGAGCGCAGTTCGTCGCGAACCCAGGCCAGTGTGCGTTCGTTGCTGGCCGCCCACGAGCCCGCCTTCGCGAGCCTCGCTCGGAAGTACTCGCGGCGAAAACGCCAGAGCGGCCAGTCCTGGATCGGCATGAACGTCGCCTCGTGCGCCAGGTACTCCACGTAGTGCGTCGTCTTCGCCATGAAGACGCGGTCGAGAAGATCGGGGTCGTAGGCGCCCAGGCGGGAGAACAGCGGCATGTAGTGCGACCGCGCGAAGACGTTGACCGAGTCGATCTGCAGCACGCCGAGGCGCCCCATGACGGTGTGGATGTGTCGCGCGGCGACGGATGCCGGGCGCGAGCGCGTGAAGCCCTGTGCGGCCAGCGCCATGCGTCGTGCCTGTGCGGCGCTGAGTGAGTCGGTCACGTCGTCAGCGTATCGCCGGGTGCGGACATGACGACTCGACCGCTCCGCAGGTCCGTGTCCTGCCGGCGCAAGCGCCGGCGCTCATCCCGGCTGTGTCAGCCCCGTAGGATTGTCAGATGAGCGAAGAGCAGCGTCTGCGGCTGAAGGATCTCTTCCGCCCGCGTCCGATTCCGACCGACCGCACCGTCACGACCGAGGCCGACGAGGCGGTCCCCATGGGGCTGCGCGTCACCGCGGGCTATGCATGGCGGGTGCTCCTGATCGCCGCGGTGATCGCGGGGTTCATCTGGATCGTCATCCAGCTGAAGCTCCTGGTGATCCCGCTGATGGTCGGCATTCTCGTCACCGCCCTGTTGTGGCCGGCATTCGAGTGGATGCTGCGCAAGAGGTTCCCGCGATGGGTCGCCGTCGCGATCTCCATCATCGGCACTCTCGGGATCGTCGCCGCACTGATCACGCTGGTGGTCTGGCAGATCCGACAGCAGCTCGAAGAGGTGCAGGCGCGCAGCTCACAGGCGGTGGACGATCTGCAGCAGTTCCTGATGGGCGACCCGCTCAACCTCACCCAGAAGCAGATCGACGGCTACCTCGAACAGGCCGGAGGGTTCTTCAACGACCAGGCCGACCTCTTGCTGAACGGCGCGCTCAGCGTCGGCACCACCGCGGCGCACGTCGTCACCGGCGCCGTCCTCGCCCTGTTCATCCTCATCTGCCTGCTCGCCGACGGCGGGGGCATCTGGAAGTGGACGCTGCGCCTGTTCCCGCGCGTCGCGCGCCCGGCAGCCGACGCTGCAGCCCGCAACGGCTGGGCGACGATCGTCAACTACGCACGCACCCAGCTGCTCGTCGCGGCGATCGACGCGGTCGGCATCGGTCTCGGCGCCGCGCTCCTCGGCGTCCCGCTGGCCATCCCCGTCGCCGTGCTGGTGTTCCTCGGCTCGTTCGTTCCGATCGTGGGTGCCGTCGTCACGGGCGCGCTCGCCGTGCTGCTCGCCCTCGTCTACAACGGCCCGTGGATCGCGCTGGCGATGCTCGGGGTCGTGCTGCTCGTCCAGCAGCTCGAGGGCCACATCCTCCAGCCGATCCTGATGGGCTCGGCCGTGAAGGTCCACCCGCTCGCGGTGGTGCTCGTGGTCGCCGGCGGATCGATGATCGGCGGCATCCCCGGTGCGCTGTTCGCCGTGCCGCTCGCGGCGTTCGTCAACGTCGCGGCCGTCACCGTCAGCACCGGGTCCTGGCGCACCGGCGACCTGCCCGACGCAGACCTTATCTGGAGTACAGTTCCGCGTCAGCGGAGAAGGAGCAATCGATGAGCGCAGTCCCCAGCCTGACCGAGTTCGAGCACGCCGCTCACAGCCTGGCTGAGGTGATCTCGCACACGCCGACGCTCCCGTCTCGTGCGCTGTCCGACATTCTGGGCGCTCCGGTGCTGCTGAAGATGGAGAACCTGCAGCGCACCGGGTCCTTCAAGATCCGCGGCGCCGCGTACCGCCTTTCCCGCCTCAGCCCCGAGGAACGGGCGCGCGGCGTCGTCGCAGCATCCGCCGGCAACCACGCGCAGGGGGTGGCGCTGGCCGCTCAGGAGCTGGGGATCAAGGCCACGATCTTCATGCCGCTCGGCGTGCCTGTGCCCAAGCTGCTCGCGACGCGCGGATACGGCGCGGACGTCGTGCTGGAGGGCGAGACCGTCGCCACCTCGCTGCGACTCGCGGCCGAGTTCGCCGAGCGCACCGGCGCCGTCGCCATCCCGCCGTTCGATCACCGCGACGTGATCATCGGCCAGGGAACGCTCGGTCTCGAGCTGCTCGAAGACGCACCCGAGGTCGACACGATCCTTCTCGGCATCGGCGGAGGAGGCCTCATCGCCGGTGTCGCCGCTGCAGTCAAGGCTCGGGCCGCCGAGCTCGGCCGCAGCATCCGCATCATCGGCGTGCAGGCCGAGAACGCCGCTGCCGTGCCGCCTTCCCTCGAAGCCGGTCATCCGGTCGACATCGTGACGCGGCCGACGATCGCCGACGGCATCCTCGTGGCGCGCCCCGGAGCGATCCCCTTCGAGATCATCAAGGATCTCGTCGACGAGGTCGTCACCGTCACCGACGACGACCTCGCCCGCGCGATCCTGATCCTCCTCGAGCAGGCGAAGGTCGTGGCGGAGCCTGCCGGCGCCGCCGGCGTCGCGGCGATCCTCGCCGGCAAGGTCAAGCCCACGGGCACGACCATGGCGGTGCTCACAGGCGGCAACATCGATCCGCTGCTGCTGCAGCGGGTGGTGTCGCACGGTCTTGCGGCGTCCGGTCGCTACCTGACCATCCGCATCCCGCTTCCCGATCGACCCGGTCAGCTCGCACGGGTCTCCGAGCTCATCGCCGAGGCCGGCGCCAACGTGATCGAGGCGATGCACACCCGGCACGGTCACGGTCTGCAGATCAGTGAGGTGTTCCTCGAGCTGAGCGTCGAGACGCGCGGGCCCGAGCATTCCGAGCACACGCTGGATACCCTGCGCCGCGCGGGCTTCGAACCGCTCGTCGTGCCCGACTGAGCTTCGACGCAGAAACGCCCCATCCGATGTTGTCGTTCGGATGGGGCGCTTCGTCTCTGCGTTTCGTCTCGCTTCGCTCGCTCAACGACCATCGCTCGCTCAACGACCATTCGACGTTGGCCGGAGCAGCGTGTCAGCCCGTGTACGTCTCGACGTTCACGATCTCGACGTCGATCGAGCGGCCGTTCGGCGCCTCGTACGACGACTTCTCGCCGACCTTGAGGCCGAGGATGGCCTGACCGAGCGGGCTGGCCTCGCTGTACACGTCGAGGTCGCTGCCGACCGCGATCTCACGGCTGCCGAGCAGGAAGACCTCTTCGCCACCTGCCACGTTCGCGGTGACGACGGTGCCGGGCTCGACGATGCCGCGACTGGCCGGCGCCTCGCCGACCTTGGCGGTCTTCAGCAGGTTCTCGAGGGTGCGGATGCGCGCCTCCTGCTTGCCCTGTTCGTCTTTCGCGGCGTGATAGCCGCCGTTCTCCTTGAGGTCGCCCTCTTCGCGGGCGGCCTCGATGCGCTTGGCGATCTCGTCGCGGCCGGTGGTGGACAGGTGCTCCAGCTCAGCGACGAGCCGGTCATATGCTTCCTGCGTGAGGAAGGGAACCTGAGCATCGGTAGACATGACGAAGCTCCTTCGTTCGGTATCCCGGCCGGGGCCTCCGGGGGATATGCCAAGACGCCCTGGCACGGTGCCAGGGCGTCGTCTGTCTTCCTCGAGTCTAGGCGACCCAGCAGGTGTTCACCAAACCTGTCGTGGCCTCGGCCACCGTGGGCACGGTCGCCGAGATGGCCTGAGAATGCTCTTCGCCCGCCGGGATCTCGACGACCTTCCAGCCGACGATCCCGAACTCCTCGTCGAGCGCCTCGACGACGCACGCGACGTCCTTGCCCTGCACGCCGGTGAGCTGGAAGCGCACCGTGACCGTGTGGGAGTCGACCAGGTCGAAGCCCAGGTCATCGGCATCCACCGACTGCATCTCTCGGGTCGCGGTCATCCACGCGAAGGCGCCGACCCCGACGACGGCGATGATGATCGCGATGACCCAGGGCGCCCGCTTCCTGCGGGTACGGCCATAGCGTTCGTCGAGCTCTTGTGCGGTCGTCACGGGTGGGGTCTTCCGGTCGTTAGGCTTGTCTCTACAGGTTATGCGACCTGCATATGAAAGGCCGACACATGCGCGCTCTGACCGACACACCGATGCCGACGCCCACGATGACGGTCGACCCGCAGCTCGTCTCGCCCGGCTTCATCGGCTTCGCAGCGGTCGTGGTCATCCTGATCGCCGTCGTCCTGCTCATCCTCGACATGAACCGCCGCATCCGCCGGGTCCGGTACCGCGAGGAGGTGCGGGAGGAGCTCGACGCCGAGGAAGCCGCTCTCGCTGCGGACCGTGCGACGGAGACCGATGCGGACCTGCCGATCGTCGACGAGGGCGACGACGACCCCTTCAAGAAGTAGTTTCCGGCTCAGGCGGGTATGCCGAGCGAGGGGCTCAGCGGTGCCAGGGCGATGAGCAGGCATGCAGCCCAGTGGCACAGGAATGCGAGCACGGTGCACACGTGGAAGATCTCGTGGAAGCCGAAGCGGCCCGGCCACGGGTTGGGCTTCTTCATGGCATAGACGACGGCGCCGCCGGTGTACAGCAGTCCGCCGACGATGACGAGCACCATCATCGCGAAATTCGCGTTCATCAGGTCGACCATGTACATCACGGCCGCCCAGCCGAGCAGCAGGTAGAGCGCGACATACAGCCAGCGCGGTGCGTTGATCCAGAACACCCGGAACAGGATGCCGAGCAGCGCGCCGCTCCACACCAGGACGAGCAGCAGCAGCCCCTTCTGCGGAGGAAGGGCGAGGACGGCGAGCGGCGTGTACGTGCCGGCGATCAGCAGCAGGATGTTGGCGTGGTCGATGCGCTTGAAGATCATCTTGACCGTCGGGCGCCAGTCGAAGCGGTGGTACAGCGCGGAGTTGCCGAAGAGCAGCATGGACGTGGCCATGAACACGGCAGACGCCCACTTGCCCGGGGTGCCGACCGTCAACGAGATGAGCACGATGCCTGCCACGACCGCGATCGGGAAGGTGCCCGCGTGGATCCAGCCGCGCCAGGTCGGCTTGATCTCGATCGCGGCGTCTTTCGCGGCCGCGTCGAGAAGAGGGAGTTCAGGCATGTCGGCCGGCGAGTTCTCGGGTGTGCTCACCTTTTCACTCTAGGCGGGGCAGCATGCCCACGGCCGTACATATCCTCAGCAACCGCACCGGATGCCGGGGCACGGGCGCGGTAGCGTAGGGAGGTGATGTCACGGGAGAGCCAGGGGCGGGGACCGCTGTATCGGCTCTACAGCAGCCGCCTGCGCCGGCACCTGGACCCTGCCACCATGCCGCACCACGTCGCGATGATGATCGACGGCAATCGTCGATGGGCTCGCCAGCTCGGCTACACGACCCCGGCCGAGGGCCATCGGGCAGGAGCCGCGAAGATGCGGGAGTTCCTGGGCTGGTGCGATGAGCTCGGCATCCGCGTGGTCTCGTTGTATCTCCTCTCCAGCGACAACCTCCTCAAACGCGATTCCGCCGAGCTGGCCGACCTCATCGAGATCATCGCCGAGCTCGCGGACGCGCTCTCGCGGGAAGGCAACTGGCGCGTCAAGCACGTCGGACGCAGCGACATCCTTCCGGCGGAGCTCGCGAAGGTCCTGGCGGATGCCGAAGAGCGCACGCGGGACCACACCGGCCTGCATGTGAACCTCGCCGTCGGCTACGGCGGCCGCAACGAGATCGTCGACGCCGTGCGCAGCATCATCACCAAGCACGAAGCGTCAGGCGGCACGATGGAGGACCTCGCCGCCCATCTCACGCCCGAGATGATCGGCGAACACCTCTACACCGGTGGGCAGCCCGATCCCGACCTCGTGATCCGCACCAGCGGCGAGCAGCGGCTCAGCGACTTCCTGCTGTGGCAGAGCGCGCACAGTGAGTTCTACTTCGTCGAGGCGCTCGGCCCCGACCTCCGTCAGGTCGACTTCCTTCGCGCGATCCGCGACTTCGCCGATCGTGATCGGCGCTTCGGGCGCTGAGCGGCACCGTGCCAGAATGGCGCGGTGAGCACCTTCGACGACTACCTCGCGACGTTCGACACCGAGCCCGGCTATCTGAACTGGGCGGCTTTCGGGCCTTTGTCGACATCGGTGCGCGAGGAGGTGTTCGCCGACGCGGATCTTCTCGGCACCGGCCGCCCGTCTTCTCTCGCTCTCGTGGGGGAGCGCGTGGGAGAGGCGAAGGAGCTCATCGCTGAGCTTCTCGGTGCCGAGGCCGACGAGATCGCCCTCCAGCCGTCGTCGACGCACGGACTGATGCACGCGCTGTACGGCCTGTCCGGTGCGGTGATCGCCTCGACGGCCGAGTTCCCGAGCGTGAGCCTCACCCTGGAGCGCGCAGCCCTGGCGTCACGCGGCGCCGTGAGCCCGCGATGGATCGCTCCGCCCGACGGCAGGGTGACGACGGATGCCGTCGCAGTCGCGCTCGACGACGAGGTCTCAGCCGTCGCCGTCAGTCACATCGACTTCCGCACGGGCTACCGGGTCGATCTCGCAGCCCTCAGGGAACTCATCGGGCCCGACCGTCTTCTCATCGTCGACGCGGTGCAGTCCTTCGGCATCGTCGACGACGACTACGCCGCAGCGGATGTGGTCGTGGGGCACGGCTACAAGTGGCTTCGAGCCGGCCGCGGCACAGGCTTCGCCCGCTTCTCGGCACGGGCACGCGAGCGCATCGTCCCCGTGCTCAGCGGGATCACCGGCACCTCTGCCGTCGGGCTCCCCGCCGACCAGTTGCCCGATCCGGCGGCATCCGCCCAGGCGTACACCGTGAGCGGCCCCGATACGCTCGCGGCCGCTCGTCTCGCGGTCGGCGTGCGCGGCGTGCGCGACGCCGGAGTGGCGGCGGTCGAGACAGGCCTCGCCGAACGCGTCGACGCGGTGATCGAGATCGCCGACCGCAACGGGATCGCGGTGAGTTCGCCCCGCGCCCGTGAGCGACGAGGCGGAATCGTCGCGCTCGCTCCGCAGGAGCCGGCGCGGATCGCCGCGGCGCTCGCCAACGCAGGTCTCGTCGTCACCGCGCGCGGATCGGCGGTGCGGATCGCCCCGCACGCAGGCACGGATGCCGCGACCCTGGAGCTCCTCGACGAGGCGCTCGGCGCGTTCGGCAACGAGACGTTCATCAGCGCGTAACGAATGGCGGCGTGTCGAGCCGCGGTTAAGCAGACGGGTGGTCGTAGCTTCTAGGCATCGGGCATGGCGCCCGATCGAGTCGGCCTCAGGTACGCGACTCGTGACCCCCTGGTCGACTCGTTCGAATAGCCGGGAATCCCCGGGTCGGGAGTGGTCGTGACCTCACGTACAGCGCAGCAGACAGGCAGCACCGCGCAGCAGCAGTCCACCCGCAAGACGCCTCGCCAGGCAGCATCCGCAGGTCCTGATCAGGATCTGCGCACCTATGTGCTCGACACGTCGGTGCTGCTGAGCGATCCTCAGGCGTTCTTCCGATTCGCCGAGCATTCGGTCGTGCTTCCCGTGGTCGTCATCAGTGAACTCGAAGGCAAGCGGAACGACCCCGAGATCGGCTACTTCGCGCGTCAGGCGCTGCGGCACCTCGATGATCTGCGCATCGAGCACGGCCGCCTGGACTTCCCCGTGGAGGTCGGCGAGGGCGGAACCCTGCGCGTGGAACTCGCGAACACCGACGCCTCGGTCCTTCCCGCCGGCATCCGTCTGAGCGACAACGACACGCGCATCCTCTCGGTGGCCATGCACCTCGCCCAGGACGGGCAGGACGTGACGATCGTGTCGAAGGATCTGCCGATGCGCGTCAAGGCGGCGTCGCTCGGCCTTCGTGCCGAAGAGTACCTCGCGGAGCAGGCCGTCGACTCCGGCTGGACCGGCATCACCACTCTCGACCTCTCCGGAGACGAGATCAGCGACCTCTACGAGAGCGAGGTCGGAATCAGCGAAGACGCCCGAGGGCTGCCGGTCAACACCGGCCTCATCATCCACTCCGAGCGCGGCTCCGCCCTCGGACGGGTGACAGGTGACGGGGAGTACAAGCTCGTGCGCGGCGATCGAGAGGTGTTCGGCATGCACGGGCGTTCGGCTGAGCAGCGGATCGCGATCGACCTGCTGCTCGACCCGGAGGTCGGGATCGTGTCGCTGGGGGGACGCGCCGGCACCGGAAAGTCGGCTCTCGCGCTGTGCGCAGGCCTCGACGCCGTTCTCGAGCGTCAGCAGCAGAAGAAGATCATCGTGTTCCGGCCGCTGTTCGCGGTCGGCGGGCAGGATCTCGGGTACCTCCCGGGCGACCGCGACGAGAAGATGGGCCCCTGGGGTCAGGCGGTGTTCGACACCCTCGGCTCGGTGGTCTCGGGCAACGTCATGGAAGAGATCGTCGAGCGCGGGATCCTCGAGGTGCTGCCCCTGACGCACATCCGCGGACGCTCGCTTCACGACGCTTTCGTGATCGTCGACGAGGCGCAGTCGCTCGAGCGCAACGTGCTGCTGACGGTGCTCAGCCGCATGGGCCAGAACTCGCGCGTCATCCTCACGCACGACGTCGGTCAGCGAGACAACCTCAGGGTCGGACGGCACGACGGCATCGCGAGCGTGATCGAGACGCTGAAGGGCCACGACCTCTTCGCCCACGTCACGTTGATGCGCTCCGAGCGCTCCGCGATCGCCGCGCTCGTCACCGAGCTGCTGGAGGGCACCGAGCTCAGCTGAGCGGTTCCACTTCCGGGGCCGACACGCCACATCGGGGGACGGATTCCGCATTTCGTCCCCTGATCTGGTGTGTCGTCCCCCGAACTGAATTCACGCGTGATCCCGCAGCCGGGTCATCGCGGCCAGGATGGCGGCTTGTACGGTCGACCAGTCGTGAACGACCTGGGCGTAGGTGAACCTCAGGGTCTCGTATCCGAGACGGGATGCCGCGGCATCCCGCACCAAGTCGTCATGGCGCCGATCAGGGCCGCTGTGATTCTCCTTCCCATCGACCTCGATGATCAGGCGATCTCCCACCACGAAGTCCACTCGTCCGACACCAGGGATCTGCACCTGACTCGCGAGGACGATTCCGATGATGTGAAGCCGCAGGCGCAGAAGGGACTCCAGACCGCTCTGCGCGTCGGAGCGCGCGATATCGACCAGCCACCGAGCCAATGCCGGCAGAGCGCGACGTATGCGCAGCGCAGCAGCACGGCTCAGCTTGCGGAGGTTCAACGCGGACTCCAACGAGGCGAAGAACGACTCGTCGCCCTCGCACTGGTGCAATTGAAGAAGTGCTGTCTCGATGTCGACCACGCCAAGGGGAACATCGCCGAGGAAGTAGTGGCTCGTGCAACGGCATCCGCGGTGCTCGAAACGACGTCCGCGGCGGCCTACCCAGACGTGCGGGCGGAGGTCGTCATTGAGCACCCAGACACCGTGCTTTCGGAGCGCGACCGCGCAGGTGAGCGCGCCGCCGTGCTGTGTCGCGGATCGCACTTCCGCGTGCACCGAGGTCGTACCGAATACGCCCGGACGCAACCGCTCCACTTCGCCATCGCGAACCGCACGCGACAGCCGCGGCCTGCTTATGCCGTGTGCCTGAAGAGTGGTCCCGCGAGCAATGCCGCCGAGGGAGATGAGGGTGGCGCGAGGATCGAGCATGTGCTCATCGTGCGAGGAACACTCCGTGTCGGCATCCGCTGATCCGCCAAGACGACGGACTCGGTGGAGAACTCCCGCCGCCTTGGCGATTGTGCAGGACGAACACAACGGGGGCCGACACACCAGATCGGGTGACGAAAAGAGGTCTTCGTCCCCCGATCTGGCGTGCCGGCCCCCGAAGAGGGATGCCCCGGGGACCCGGCGTCAGCCGGCGTGGGTCATGCTCAGCAAGTCGAGCTTCTCGTCGAGCTGCTCCAGCGTGAGTTCGCCGCGCTCCACGTAGCCGAGGTCGATCACAGCATCGCGCACAGTGATGCCCTTGGCGACCGAGTGCTTCGCGATCTTCGCGGCGGCCTCGTATCCGATGAGCTTGTTCAGCGGGGTCACGATCGAGGGGCTCATGCCGGCGAAGGCGGCGGCGCGGTCGAGGTTGGCCTGAAGGCCGTCGATCGTCTTGTCGGCGAGCACGCGCGAGGCGTTCGAGAGCAGGCGGATCGACTCGAGCAGCGCCGTACCCATGACGGGGATCGCGACGTTGAGCTCGAAGGAGCCGGATGCTCCGGCCCACGCGACCGTCGCGTCGTTGCCGATCACGCGGGCGCAGACCATGAGCACGGCCTCGGGGACGACAGGGTTGACCTTGCCGGGCATGATCGAGGAACCGGGCTGCAGGTCGGGGATGTGCAGCTCGCCGAGGCCCGTGTTCGGCCCCGAGCCCATCCAGCGCAGGTCGTTGTTGATCTTCGTCAGCGAGACGGCGATCGTGCGCAGGGCGCCGGATGCCTCGACGAGGCCGTCGCGGTTGGCCTGAGCTTCGAAGTGATCCTTCGCCTCGGTGATGGGCAGCTCGGTCTCGGCGGCGAGCAGCGCGATGACCTTCTGCGGGAAGCCGAGCGGGGTGTTGATGCCGGTGCCCACGGCGGTGCCGCCGAGCGGGACCTCGGCGACGCGGGGGAGTGCCGACTGCACGCGCTCGATGCCGAGACGGATCTGGCGCGCGTAACCGCCGAACTCCTGGCCGAGGGTGACGGGGGTGGCGTCCATGAGGTGCGTGCGGCCGGACTTGACTGCGTCCTTCCACAGCTCCGCCTTGGCCTCGAGGGCCACCGCGAGGTGGTCGAGAGCCGGGATCAGGGTGTCGATGAGTGCCTGCGTCACGGCGATGTGCACGGATGTGGGGAACACGTCGTTTGACGACTGCGAGGCGTTCACGTGGTCGTTGGGGTGCACGGACGCGCCGAGGATGCGGGTCGCGAGGGTCGCGAGCACCTCGTTCATGTTCATGTTGGAAGACGTGCCGGAGCCGGTCTGGTACGTGTCGACCGGGAACTCGCCGTCGTGCGCTCCTGCGGCGACCTGGTCGGCAGCCTGCGCGATCGCGTCGGCGATCGCGCCGTCGAGCGTGCCCAGCTCCTTGTTCGCCAGAGCGGCGGCCTTCTTGATGCGTGCGAGGGCGGCGATCTGCGTCGACTCCAGCCCCTTGCCCGAGATCGGGAAGTTCTCCACGGCGCGCTGCGTCTGCGCCCCGTAGAGCGCGTTCACGGGCACCCGCACCACACCCATCGTGTCGTGCTCGATGCGGTACTGCGCCTCGTCGCCGCTGCGCTGGTGTGTGTCGGTCATTCCGAACCCTCCTTGGTTTCGGGGGCGTTCCCCTGGATGTGTGTGTGGTGCTATCGGGGGTCTGTGGTGTCGAGGCCGACCGTGATGACGGGGACGGCGGTGCCTTCGGACAGGCGGTAGTTGGCGCCGACGATGCCCAGCCGGCCCTCGGCGACGGCGTCCGCTGATCAGCTCGGACGACTGCAGCAGATCGCGCACGGTGTTGCGCAGGTGCTCCTGGCCGACGAGTTCGGAATCGATGTCGGCGACCGTCGTGCCGCCGTTCTCGACCAGCACCTTGCGGGCGGCGGGCACGATCGGTGCGATGAGCTTCCAGATGTGCGGCGGCAGGGGCGCGGCGTCGATCGCGGTGCCGTCGATCGCGGCCCGGACGGCGCCGCACGAGTCGTGGGCCAGCACGACGATCAGCGGCACATCGAGCACGGCGACCGCGTACTCGAGGCTCGCCACGATCGACTCGCCGATGACCTGCCCGGCGTTGCGGACGACGAAGAGGTCGCCGAGTCCCAGGTCGAAGATGATCTCGGCCGCAAGACGCGAGTCGGAGCATCCGAACAGGGTCGCGACGGGATTCTGCGCGGCCGCGAGGGTCTTGCGACGGGCGACGTCCTGGTTGGGATGAGCGGGCGCGTCGGCGACGAAGCGCTGGTTACCCTCCTGCATCTGCTTCCAGGCGGCAGCGGGGGTGAGCGTCCGGGTCATGATGCCTCCGAGAGCGAATCGATCTGCGGTGTGAGGGATTCGGCGAGCTCTGCTGTCGAATCGGCCGATCGTGAGCCGTAGAGCAGCACGTAGTCGGCCCCGACCTGCGTGCCGATCGCGTACGTGATGTTCTGCTTCGCACCGGCGTCGCCGGGCTCGTACACATCCCACTCCCGACCGTCGATCCTGACGGTGTCGGTCGTCGCGGTGCCGTTCAGACGCTGCGGCGCCCAGGACGAGTCCGCGTCGAAGGCCTGGGCGAACTTGATGAATCCGCGTTCGTCCTCGTCTTTCGGGGCGAGCGTGACATCCCAGACCACGGTCGAGCCGCTCGTGAGCTCGGCCTTGTTCACTCGCCAGAATGTGCCCGGTTCGGGCACGATGACGGCGCGATCCATGGTCGATTCGACGTCTGCGGAGATGGCGGCGAGGTCGACGTGAGGCGCGGATGCCGGCTCGCCGCGGGGAACCGCGAAGACGATGACCGCGACGACGGCGAGAGTGACGATGAGGGCGGCGACCAGGCTGCGCACGTTCTGGCTGGATCGGTACGCGCGGCTGGACTCCGCCTTGCGTGCAGCGGTCTCCTCCGGGGTCTCTGGTCGGCCGAGCTCGGCGACGATCGGCGCGGGCTTGTTCACGATTCGTCCTCGTCGGATGCCGCCGACCGGGCGGCGTCGAGGCGGCGCTTCGCGCCGAGGAGCCACTCCTCGCAGCGGGCGGCCAGCGCCTCGCCGCGCTCCCAGAGGGCCAGCGACTGCTCGAGAGTCGGTGCGCCCTGTTCGAGCTCGGAGACCACTCTGACGAGTTCGTCGCGAGCGGCTTCGAACGACAGAGTCTCAACGGGGGTGTCGTTCTGCGCGCTCATTCCTCCATCCTACGTCGTGCCGCGGACGCCCGCCGGCAGACGGAATCGGCGAAGCATCCCCCGATCTGGCGTGTCGCCCCTGGAGTCGTGACAGGCCCAGGGCGTCGACGCGAGCGGGGGCGCCGACTCAGCGCCCTTCGGAGATCTCGCCGTCGGAGACGGCCGCCAGAGAACCCCGGTCGACAGTGATCGTGAGTGCGGTGCCGGCGGGCGCATCCGCCGCGTCGCGGAGGATGACACCTCCCTCGAGATGAGCGATGGCGTAACCGCGCGCGAGAGTCGCGGCGGGCGAGAGCGCGCGCAGTGATGCACGCAGCTCGGTGGTCCGGCGACCGGCCGTGTCCAGCTGCCGTGAGACCGTGTCGCGTCCGCGCGACAGCAGCAGCCAGAGTTCCTGCGCGCGTGTCTCGATGATCGGGTCGGGGGAGCGCAGCACCGGACGCGATCGCAGCTGCTCCAGCTGTGCGATGTCGTGACCGACGCGCTGAGTGAGCCTCATGGTCGCGCGAGAGCGCAGCTGGGCGATGAGCGCGCGCTGCTCGCCGACGTCTGGCACCACGCGCTTGGCGGCATCGGTCGGGGTCGACGCGCGGAGATCCGCGACGTCGTCGAGCAGCGGATGGTCGTTCTCATGACCGATCGCGCTGACGACGGGAGTGGATGCCGCGGCCACCGCGCGGATCAGCCGCTCGTCGCTGAACCCGAGCAGCGTCTGGGGGTCGCCACCGCCGCGGGCGATGATGATCACGTCGATCTCGGGATCGGCTTCGAGCCGCGCGAGGGCGGCGAGCGTGTCCGGCACGCAGCGATCGCCCTGCACTGCCGCATACTCCGTGCGGAAGCGCACCTGGGGCCAGCGCAGTTCGGCGTTGCGATGCACGTCCTTCTCGGCATCCGATCGCTCGCCCGTGATCAGGCCGATCACGTGGGGGAGGAACGGAAGGCGCTTCTTGCGGGCGGAGTCGAACAGCCCCTCCTGGCGCAGCTGCGCCCGGAGCCGTTCGAGTCGTTCGAGCTGATCGCCGAGTCCGACGTGCTTCATGGCCGAGACGGCGAAGCTGAAGTCGCCGCTCTTGACGAAGTAGTCCGACTTGACTGCGGTGACGACATGGTCGCCCACGCCGAGGTCGTTCGGGATCCGTGCACGCACGCTCGACCAGATGCGGATCGAGATCTGAGCATCGGAGCGCGTGTCCTTGAGCCGGGCGAACACGTTGCCGGCGCGCACGTTCCACGACGTGATCTCGCCCTCCACCCACACCGTGTTCCACCGCGCGATGAAGTCGCGGATGGTGGCGTTCAGCCGCGCGACCGAGGTCGGGGCGTCTGCCGTGGAGTCGCGGGGCGCGACCGCATCGGCCGGGGGCGTCTCGCCTGGGCCCGTCGCGGCTTCGAAGACCGTCATGTGCTCTCGTCTCTACCCGGCTCTGTACAGCTTGGCGGCGGTAGAATTCACATGTGACTTCGACTGCCGTGCATCTGCCTTCTCCGCGTGTCCCTCGAGTGCGTGCGGCGGCCGGGCGGCTTCAGGATAACCCGGTCGACGGACGCAAGAGGGTTCTGCTCGCCGCACCCCGCGGATACTGCGCCGGTGTCGACCGTGCGGTCGTCGCGGTCGAGAAGGCGCTCGAGCGCTACGGCGCCCCCGTCTACGTCCGCAAGCAGATCGTCCACAACATCCACGTCGTCACAGAGCTCGAGGACAAGGGCGCGATCTTCGTCGAAGAGGTCGACGAGGTCCCCGAGGGCGCACACGTCGTCTTCAGCGCGCACGGAGTCTCGCCGGCGGTCGTGAACGCGGCATCCGATCGAGGTCTGCACGCGATCGACGCGACCTGCCCGCTGGTCACCAAGGTGCACCGGGAGGCTGTGCGGTTCGCCCGTGACGACTTCGAGATCCTCCTGATCGGCCATGAAGGCCACGAAGAGGTCGAGGGCACCGCGGGCGAGGCCCCCGAGCATGTGACCATCGTGAACTCGCCGGCCGAGGCCGACACCGTCCAGGTGAAGGACCCCTCTAAGGTCGTCTGGCTGTCGCAGACCACGCTCTCGGTCGACGAGACGATGGAGACGGTGAACCGCCTCCGGACACGCTTCCCCGAACTGCACAACCCGCCGTCCGACGACATCTGCTACGCCACGCAGAACCGACAGGTCGCCATCAAGAAGGTCGCGGCTGCCGCCGACCTCGTGATCGTCGTCGGCTCGTCGAACTCGTCCAACAGCGTGCGGCTCGTCGAGGTCGCCCTCGAGCACGGCGCCAAGGCGGCCTATCGGGTCGACTACGCCGAAGAGGTCAAGCAGGAGTGGCTCGACGGCGTCGCGACGGTCGGCGTGACCAGCGGAGCATCCGTTCCCGAAGTCCTCGTGCGCGAGGTGCTTGACGCGCTCGACGGCGCCGGTTACCACGACGTCGAAGAGGTGCGCACGGCGGAGGAGGACCTCATGTTCTCCCTGCCCAAGGAGCTGCGACAGGACGCGGCGGGTCAGCGGGATGCGCGGGCGCTCGGCGGTCGGGTCTCGGGCGCAGCGGTCTGACCGCTGCCGCTCTCACGGTGGTTCACGATTCGATCGAACTGCATCTAGCGCTTTGGCATGCGCTTTCCTATGATCGGAGTTGCAGACGTCAGAGCATCGACGCTGCAGGTGGTGGATCGTCCCCAGCGTTCCGCGACCGACTTGGATGACGAGCGTCCCCAGTGCTCCGAGTCCGCGGCCCCGAGGAAGTCCCCACTTCGCCGGGGCCGCCGTCAGTTTCAGGGCCTGCTGTGAACCGCTCCGACATCGGGCCGTTAGCATGGCGGGATGAGCGATCAGCGGCCCCAGTACGGCGAACTCGCGACTCCGGAGGAGCAGCGCAGAGCTGCGGGGCTCCCGCCGCTGAGCGAAGTCGCCCCCGCGGCGCCCGAGCCGATCGCGGCGGCTGCGGCACCCGCATCCGCCCGGCCTCACCCGGTCGATCGCTTCGCGACGATCGCCCTCCTGGCCTACGGCCTCGTGAACGTCGTGATGACCGGGATGTCGTATCTCGATCTGCCCACGGTCCTGAACGAGGTCATGAAGATCCTCGGCATCGAGGGTGAGTTCACCGACTACGCGGCAGGGCGCCTGTGGGGCACTGTGGCCGCCGTCGTGCTCGCTGTCGGCTGGACCGCCACCGCCGTGCTGTCGGTCCGCCGACTGCGCCGCGGACGGATCACGTGGTGGCTGCCGATCGTCGGAGCGGTCGTGACGTCGTTCCTCGCCGGCATCTGCGTGATGGTCGCGATGATGGGAGATCCGGCGTTCGCCGACTACATCGTCAAGGCGGGATCGTGAGCCGGCTCGTGGCGGTGTGTGCTGTCCATCGGCTGCTGCCCGATGCCGGAACGGTCGGCATCACCGCGATCGACAAGAGAGCCGTCGACGGGCCGGTGAAGGTGGGGCCCTACGGCGCGTATGCGGATGTGCAGGCAGATCGCAAGCACCACGGCGGTCTCGAGAAGGCCCTGTACGCGTATTCGCAGGAGGACGCCGACTACTGGGCGTCGGAGCTGGCGCGAGAGCTGCCACCCGGCTGGTTCGGCGAGAATCTACGCGTCGAGGGCATCGACGTGAACGCCGCACTCGTGGGGGAGCAGTGGCGGATCGGGGCGAGCGTGATCGTCGAGGTCACGATGCCGCGCACCCCCTGTCAGACGTTCGCCCGGCGCGTGGGTGGGGACGCCGAGCGTGGATGGGTGAGGCGATTCTCCGAAGCGCGCCGCCTCGGTCCGTACCTGCGCGTCGTCAAGAACGGCAAGATCGAGGCCGGCGACGAGATCGTCGTGCTGCACCGCCCTGAGGGCGCGTCGACCATCCTCGACATCTACACCGGTCCTTGACGCAGAGGATCCTTCGAGGAAAAGAGAATGCCCCGGCCGTCGCGACCGGGGCATTCTTCGTTTAGCGCGTCAGCTCTTGGACTGGCCGTAGGAGCCGAGCTGGCGGGTCGACTCGACGACGCGCGCGGCCATCGCGGACTCCGCGACCTTGCCCCAGGCGCGAGGGTCGTACTGCTTCTTGTTGCCGACCTCGCCGTCGACCTTCAGGACGCCGTCGTAGTTCTTGAACATGTAGTCGGCGATCGCTCGGGTGTAGGCGTACTGCGTGTCGGTGTCGATGTTCATCTTGATGACGCCGTTGGCGACCGCCAGCGCGATCTCCTCGTCGGTGGAGCCGGAGCCGCCGTGGAAGACCAGGTCGAGCGGCTTGGCGGACGTGTTGTACTTCGCGGCGACCTGCTGCTGGATCTCGCCCAGCAGTTCCGGACGCAGCTTCACGCCACCCGGCTTGTAGACGCCGTGCACGTTGCCGAAGGTGAGTGCGGCGATGTAGCGGCCCTGCTCGCCGAGCCCGAGAGCCTGTACTGCCTGGTCGACGTCGGCGAAGGTCGTGTAGAGGGCATCGTTCGAGCCCTCGTGCTGCACGCCGTCCTCCTCACCGCCGACGACGCCGATCTCGACCTCGAGGATCGCGTTGATGGCCTTCATGCGGGGGAGGAGGTCCTTGGCGATCTCGATGTTCTCCGCGAGCGGCACAGCCGAGCCGTCCCACATGTGCGACTGGAAGATCGGGTTGCGACCGGCCTTCACCTCTTCTTCGGAGGCGGCGATCAGCGGCTCGACGAAGCCCGCGAGCGCGTCCTTCGGGCAGTGGTCAGTGTGCAGTGCGACCGTGATCGGGTAGTTCTTGGCGACCTCGGTCGCGAACCGGGCGAAAGCGAGAGCACCGGTCGCGCGAGCCTTGACGGTGTGCCCGGCGAAGTAGTCGGCACCCCCGGTGGTCACCTGGATGATGCCGTCGGAGCCGGCCTCGGTCAGGCCCTGGAGGACGGAGTTGATGGTCTGCGAGCTGGACACGTTGAATGCGGGGTACGCGAAGCCGCCGGCCTTCGCGCGGTCGAGCATTTCGGCGTACTGATCCGGGGTGGCGACGGGCATGAGAACTCCTGCGATTAGGTGAAGCCGGGACAGATGTCACTCTATCTGGGCATGCGAGCGGATGCCGTCGGAGTGACGCCCTCGACGATGCTCGCCTGCCATTCTGTTAAGAATCGAAATTCCTTCACCGTCGAACGAGAGAAAACCCCCGCCGAGGGAGGTGGAACTGGATACTGTTGCGGCATGGTGAGTCTGACTGGTGATCTGAGCCCTCTTCGTCCCGACCGCAACCTCGCGATGGAGCTGGTCCGCGCGACCGAGGCCGCGGCGATCCGCGCGGTGCCGTTCATCGGACGCGGTGCGAAGGAAGCGGCCGACGGCGCGGCGGTCGACGCCATGCGCGCCTTCCTCGGCACGGTCGCCTTCCAGGGCCAGGTCGTGATCGGCGAGGGCGAGAAGGACAACGCGCCGATGCTGTTCAACGGCGAGGTCGTCGGCACCGGAACCGGTCCGCTGTGCGACATCGCCGTCGACCCCATCGACGGCACCTCGCTCACGGCCGCCGGCCGTCAGAACGCGCTCTCGGTGATCGCGGTGTCCGACCGGGGCACCATGCTCGACGCCTCCAGCGTGTTCTACATGGACAAGCTCGTCACAGGGCCCGCGGGCGTCGGCGTCGTCGACATCCGCCTTCCCATCGGCGAGAACATCCGCCGTCTCTCCGCGGCCCTCGGGAAGCCGGTCGACGAGATCGTCGTCTCGGTGCTGAACCGTCCGCGTCATGAGCAGCTCATCCAGGACATCCGGGACGCCGGAGCCGGCACCCGTCTCATGAGCGACGGCGATGTCGCCGGTGGCATCAACGCCGCCCGACACGGCGCCCGCACCGACATGTGCGTCGGCGTCGGCGGAAGCCCGGAGGGCATCGTCACCGCCTGTGCGATCAAGGCTCTGGGCGGTCACATCCAGGGTCGACTCTGGCCGCGGGACGACGACGAGCGTCAGCGCGGTATCGATGCGGGTCTCGACATGGACAAGGTCTATGAGGCCGACGATCTCGTCAAGGGCGACAACACGATCTTCGTCGCGACGGGCGTCACCGATGGGCAGCTCGTCGCGGGCGTGCGTCGCGAGGGCGGATACATCTACACCGAGAGCGTCGTGCTGCGCGGCGCGTCTGGAACGCTGCGTCGCATCGCATCGGAGCACCTCGTCTCGAAGTGGCTCTGATCCGCCACCTCGACTGAGCGCCGGTCGGCATCGTTACCGAGACGGAACCGTGCCTGCGAGCGTGCAACCGGGAGTCCGTCGCGCCTCGTGTCACAATTGTCACTGGGTTTCTCACCGCCGACGGGTCGCACGACCCCGAAGGCACAGGAGGCGAGCAGATGACCACGCAGCACACGAACGGCCCCAAGGCCGCCGACACGAAGATCGTGACCACGAACACGGGTCGCATCCTCCGAGTCAGCGCCGATGACGTCGATGCGGCTGCGCGTGCCGCCGCAGCACCAGTTGCGGTCGTGCACCCGATCGACCCCGCTCGCCGTGCAGATGTGCTGTTCCGCAAGCGTCGCGACGAGGGGCACGAGCTCAGCGCGTGGTGGATGATCGGCGCATTCCTCGCGACGAGCGGCCTGGTCATCCTGCTGCTGTCGGGTGTGCCCGGCGTCGCCTGACCGCCGCATCCTCTCAGACCTCGTCTGCCTTCAGACCTCGTCGATCCGGGTCCGGATCTCGCCGATCTCGGCGCGCACGGGTTCCACGGCCTCCTCGTCTGCGTGCGGTAGGACAGCAGGCTCCGGGGATCGCACCGGGTCAGCGACCAGTTCGGTCGCGGTGAACCGGCGGGCGCTCGCCTCGATCACCTGGGGCGCTGCGTCGAGCGTGGAGGAATCGATACCCGGGAACTGGCGCGCCGTCACCAGTACCCGGCTTTCCAGCGAGCCCGCGAAGCGGTTGTAGCTGTCGACCGTGCGCTCGAGCGCCTTGCGCAGGTCGTCGGCGTGCCCGGCGAGCACACCGAGGCGGTCGTACAGCTGCGTGCCGAGGTTCAACAGTGCCTTCGCCTCGGTCGACACCTCCTGCTGCGTCCACGTGTACGCCACGGTCTTCAGCACAGCCCACAGGTTCACCGGCGAGGCGAGCGCGACGCGCCGGCTGAAGGCGTAGTCGAGCAGGGTCGGGTCTTCGTCGATCGCCGCGGCGAGCAGCGACTCGCTGGGCAGGAAGCAGATCACGAACTCGGGGCTCGCATCGAGTCCTGACCAGTAGGCCTTCTTCGCGAGAGCGTCGATGTGGGCGCGGACCGCCTTCACATGCTTCTGCATGTGCAGGCGTCGCTGGGCCTCGTGCGCGTCGCCGACAGGCAGCGCAGACGCCTCGAGATAGGCGTCGAGCGGCACCTTGGCATCCACCGGGATGGAGGCGCCGCCGGCCAGCCGGATCACCATGTCGGGTCGTCCTGTGCCCCGGTCGGAGGAGATCGTCGACTGCAGATCGAAGTCGACGTGGCGGGTGAGACCTGCGGCCTCGACCACACGCCTCAGCTGCGTCTCACCCCAGACGCCTCGTGTCGCCGTCGACTTCAGTGCCCCGGCGAGCGACTCGGTGGTGGCACGAAGAGCCTCATCGGACTCCTGGGCACGGCGCAGCTGCTCGGCGAGCGAGCCGAACTGCGCGTGACGCTCCTGCTCGATCGCCGCCACCTTGCTCTGCATCTGCTGCAGGCTCTCGCGCACCGGTGCGAGAGCGGTGAGGACGGCGTTCTGCTGCTGCACTCTCTGCGCCTCTGCACGCTGCTCCTCTCGGGAGTGCTCGACGGCGTCGCGGTACAGGTCGTACTGGCGGTCGCGGTCGTCGCGGGCTGCGGCGAGCTCGGCCTGAGCACGAGCGAGGTCGGCAGACCCGCGCGACGCGCGCACGTACCAGCCGAGCGCACCGCCCGCGGCGAGGGCGATGAGCAGGAGAACCACGGTGAGAGCATCCATGTCTTCATGATGCTCCCGGCATCCGACATCGCCGTGTTCATCGGATCGCCTGTTCACTCCCGGGGGAGGATCTCCCGCTCGAACTCCGCGTAGTCGGTCTTGTACTCGCCTTCGGGCGTTTCGACGCACGCGTTCGACTGCCGGATGCCGATCTCGAGCTCGTCGGCGCCGTATCGCGTGGCGCCGACCGTGAATCCACCGGTCTTGAGGTCGATCGTGATGTCGTCGCGAGTCAGCCGCGCGTTCGGATCGTCGCCGCCGATCTCTCCCTCATGGGCCCAGCCGAGCGATTCCAGCTCGGCCGCGACATCCTCGACCGCCGCTTGCCGGTCTTCCCCGACCTTGGCGCTTCCACCTGCGTGATACGCCACACCCCACCCGGTGAGGCTCCCGCCGCACTGTTCCAGATATCCGGCGACGCCGGCGTCGCTCAGATCTGCTGTGTCAAGGGCCTGCAGCACATCCTGCGCGGCATCGTCGACCACGGCTGCGTGCTTGTCGAGCTCTGCGCGCGCGCCATCGTGCGTGGCAGAGCACGCGGTGAGCAGCAGCGAGAGGGCTGCGAGGGCCGCGGTCTTCGTGAGGATGCCCGTCACGCGGTCATGCACGGGGGAGGATCTTCTTCTCGAGGTCCGCGAAATCGGTGTCGTGGACGCCGTCCGGCACACGCACGCAAGCGTCGGCATGGGTGATTCCGACCTGCATCTCGTCTTCTCCATAGGTCTTGCCGCCGATCACCGCGCCCCCGGCCTTCACGTCGATCGTCACGTCGTCCCGAGTGAACCGGGCCGACATCCGGTCGTCGCCGATCTCGCCCTCGTGCCGCCATCCGAGCGATTGAAGCTCTTCCGTCATGGTGTCGATCGCCCCGGCCAGGTCCTCTCCGACCGTCGCCGACGCGCCTGCGCTGTACGCCAGGCCCGGCTTGAGGCTGCCGCCGCAGTACTCGACACGTCCCGCGGCGGAAGCGCCCTGCAATCCCGCGGCATCCATGGCGAGCAGCACGTCCTGGGCAGCCGTGTTCAGCGTGTCCGCGCGGCGCTCGAGTTCTTCGCGGGCACCGGACGGTGTCGGCGCGCAGCCCGTGAACAGCAGTGTGAGCAGACCCACGACGGCGATCCCTCCCATCAGTCTTCTCATCAGTCCATCCCGGTGTCCGAGCGGTCCCGCTCGTTCGACGTGGGATCGCGATCCCATTCCGGGTCGACAGGGTCGCGCCACCAAGGATCGTACGACTGATCGGCGCTGTTCGTGTCGTCTCCGTGCCCGTCGACGATGCGGCCCAGATTGTAGAGCGACTCCGTGTCTCGATCGAAGTACTTCTCGTGGTCGGTCGTGTTGATGACAGGCCAGCGACTGGTCGACTCCGCTTCGAATCTCTGGGCGCCGAAGTCCTCCGACGAGGGATCCATGCCCAGGCCGACGTCGAAGACGTCATCCTTCCCGACCCAGCCTTCGTCGCCGAGGAAGCCCACCAGATCGCGGCTGTTACGGCCGGCGTAGACGTGATCCGCCCCGACGCTGAAGTCCGAGGCGTTCTCGGCAGGTCCCGTGCCGGGGCTTCCCACGAGCGCGACGTCGTCGACGGCGAGGTCGTGATCCGTCGCCGCGAAGGACGTCGTCGTGGATCCGTAGCTGTGCCCGATCGCCGTCATATGGGCCGGATCGTCCGCCCGCGAGGCGCGCAGGCCGTCGACCGCGTCCGCGAGCCGCGAACCGCCCTCCTCGGCGTAGCTCTCCGAGGGCACCTCGCCCCATTCGAGCAGGTCGCCCGCCGGTGTGTCGTATCCGAGCCAGAAGAGCGTCGCGACACTCGACCCGTCACCGCCATAGCGCGCGCTCTCGTACAGGTTGGCCGCCTGCTGGGCGTATCCGGGAGCATCCGTCATCTCCGTGCGGATGCCGGGGATCTGGATCGACACGTCATCCGCCGTGTCGAGATCGCCGACGCCGATCGCTACGCGGCCGTCGCCGTCGAAGGCATCGGGATCATACAGCCACAGCGTCCCACCCGGCTTCTCGTCGGTGCCCGGCACGACATAGTCGTCGGCGAGCTTCAACGCCGTTTCGGCGGCTTCGGCGTTCTCGAGTCGCTGCCGTTCGGCGGAGGTGAGCGTGCCCTCTTCCTCCTTCAGACGGAGCTCGGTCAGGTCGCTGTCGAGCAGCAGCCGGTTCGCGTCGTCACGCGTCCGCGCCGGCAGACCGTCGGCGCTTCCGAGCCGCTCCGGGTAAGCGGCGATCAGCGCGTCCTGCTCGGCCTCGGAGAGCCCCGCCCACCACGCGGCCATCTTCTCTGGGCCGTCGCCGGCAGCGGGCATGCTGCCGATCACGGCGAGGGCGAGCGGATCGATTCCGCCGGTCGCCTTTCTCGCCTCGGAGACCGTGTCAGCCCCGGTGAACAGCTGCACGAGGAAGTCCTCGTTCGCGGTCACTCGCTGCGTGAAGCTCGAGATGTCGGAGAGGATGCCGGATTGTCGTGACGTCAGGCTGCGGGCACGTTCCTGCAGCGCGGCGATCTCGGCCTCCGTCACATCGTCGGCGGCGTTCACGTCGGCGATGAGATCGGTCCGATCGCGGTGGTAGGCGGTGATATCGCCCTGGAGATCGGTGTGCTCGCTCAAGAGGGTGCGAAGCTGTTCGGCGAAGACATCCACTCCGCGTGCGACGCGTTTGAGCGTCGCCGCCATCGGCTCGTGCTTCTTCGCGAAGGCGGCTGCATGGTCGGAGTACGCCGAAGCCGCGTCTCCCAACCACAGGTAGCTGGGGGAGGCCAGGGCTGCCGCCTCCTCGGCGAACTCGCTGATGCGCGTCGCGTTCGAGAGCAGCGTGCCGGAGAAGGCCTCGGCCCCGGCGGCAGAACCTTCAGGGCGATCGACCGGATCGATGGCGGCGGGGACGTCGATCGTGGTCATCGCGTCTCCAGCTGTTCCATGCGCCGCGCGATCTCGGCGTCGAAGCTGGAGTACGTCCCGTGGGTGGAACGCAGCTCGTCGGCGTACACCTCGGAGGCGACGGACGCCGTTCGCTCTGTGGTCTCCCACATTTCGAGGAAGACCCGGGCCGCTCCCGTCGCGACCGTCGGCAGGCCGCTCGTCGATACGGACGAGAGTCCGTCGGCCGCCGCACGCAGCTGCGACGCCTGCGTGCCCCACCGGGGGATCAGGAGCTCGGTCGCGAGCGGGTCGTAGTACACGCCCCCGGTCATGACGCCGAGCCGATCAACTCACGGACGCGACTGGTGCCGACCGGCAGCCCCGCAGACGTGAGGCGCAGGAACAGGCGCCCGGTGTCAGGCGCGT
The DNA here is from genome assembly GCF_030816295.1 of Microbacterium natoriense. Lineage (NCBI taxonomy): Bacteria > Bacillati > Actinomycetota > Actinomycetes > Micrococcales > Microbacteriaceae > Microbacterium > Microbacterium natoriense. Next base: position 2,006,197 of record NZ_JAUSXV010000001.1, read on the forward strand.
ACCCGAAGAGCAGGCTCTCGGAGCCGAGCTCGCCCGGGCGATCGGCGAGCACTCGCGGCAACCCGGTGGGCGGGGTGAACACCTGCCAGCCGTCGGCCGTCAACAGGGTTTCGGCGTCGCGCAGGTGGCCGATGCCCACGGCGGCGGGTGCATCGTCGAGCGTCAGGGTGATGCTGCGACGCACGGAGTCGTCGGTCGGGCCGGGAATCCAGCGGACCGACTGCACCGGCATACCGTGGCTCACGAGCCGGGCCCAGCAGCCGTCCGCTTCGGCGGTCACGAACTCGGCGAACGGTTCAGCAGCTCGCTCCGGCAGTCCGGAATCGGTCACCGGCGGTGCTTCAGGTGGAAGGACGACGATGTCGAGATCGGGATGGCGCCGTCGCACGACCGACCAGAACGGATCCTCGTTCACGGCTGCTGCTGGGTCGTTCGACATGGAGCCCCCTCTGCTCGGATGTGTTCATGCTATGGGGCGGAGTCCACGGCGCAGAGGGGGAGGACTCCCCATGCGCACGGGCAGTCGTACGGCGGGGTGGATTCAGGCGACCGCGCGCTCGGGCGTCGCGCGCTCGGATGTTGCGACGACGGGCTCGGTGATTCGGAGTCCGAGAGAGGCGGCGAGGGCGAAGACGTCGGATGCTCCGGCTCTGAGCGCCGAGTCGATCACGATCTGCGCGCATGCGCGGGCGTCGGCCAGAGCGTCGTGATGCGAGAACTCGGCGAATCCCGCAGCGGCTGCGGCCCGGGGCAGCCGGTACGAGTCGAGGTCGTACGTCTTGCGCGCGACCTGCAGGCTGCACAGCGAGCGGTACGGCGGGCACTCCAGTCCGGTCGCCTCGGACGCCCGGCGCAGTACGTTGACGTCGAAGCCGGCGTTGTGCGCGACCAGCACATCGGCTCCGGCGAACGCGCACAGCCGGTCGAACTGATCGATCCACGAGTCCGCAGTCTGCACGTCTTCGGGCTGGATCCCGTGGATCCTGACGTTCCACTCCTGGAACTCGTCGTGTCCGGCGGGCGGCTGGATCAGCCAGCCCGCGGTGGCGACGACTCGTCCGTCGCGCACGCGCACGAGACCGACCGAGCAGGCGGATGCCGGACTGGAGTTCGCTGTTTCGAAGTCGATCGCGGTGAAATCCAGTGGCACCTCCCCACCTTCTCTCCGACGGCGCGGACGGCTCGGAAGACTCGCCGTAGGCTGGCGACATGACTGACGAGATGGCGACCTCGTTCGGCGCGGAGGCCGAGAACTACGAGGCAGGTCGACCCGAGTACCGTTTCGATGCCGTCGTGTGGATGCTCGAGCCGATGTCCGAGGGATCCCGCCGTATCGCCGATGTGGGTGCGGGGACCGGCAAGCTCACGCGGGTGCTCGCGCATGCACCGGACGCGGAGGTCGTGGCGATCGATCCCGATCCCGCGATGCTCGCGATTCTGCGCGCGACTGTCCCTGGCGTTCCCACATTCCGCGGGTCTGCCGAATCGCTGCCGCTGCCTGACGCCTCCGTCGACGCCGTCGTGCTCGGGCAGGCGTGGCACTGGGTCGACCCCGTTGCGGCGTCGACCGAGATCGGCAGGGTCCTGAGGCCCGGGGGAGTGCTCGGCCTGGTCTGGAACATCCGCGACGAGCGGGAGGGCTGGGTGCGCCGGCTCACGGAGATCATGCACGGCAGCAACGCCGAGATCATGCTCGCAGGCGGCGGTCCCGTCGTCGCGGCGCCCTTCGGACCCCTCGAGGAGGAGTCGTGGGAGTGGGTGCGCCCGATCTCCCGTGCGCAACTGCACAGCATGGCAGCGTCGCGCAGTTACATCATCACCGCGTCCGACGACGAGAAGGCGCGCATCCGACGCGAGATGGACGAGCTGTTCGATGAGCTCGGCCTGCACGCCGACGCGACCATAGATCTGCCCTACGTCACCAGAGCGTTCCGCTCCGTGCGCGAGTAGCCTCGGCATCCGCCCTTCGGCATCCCCCCTTCCTTCCTGACGCGAGAATAGGTCAACCGCACCAGGGCAGGACGGATGCGGACGGAACCTCCTGTTCTCGTGCGGTTGACCTATCGCGGGCAGGCGGGGCGACGGCATCCGCGCCGGTAGACTCGACTCCCGTGGCTCTTACTATCGGGATCGTCGGCCTGCCGAATGTCGGCAAGTCCACCCTCTTCAACGCTCTGACCAAGAACGACGTGCTCGCGGCGAACTATCCGTTCGCGACGATCGAGCCGAACGTCGGCGTGGTCAACCTGCCCGACCCGCGACTGGACACACTCGCGGAGATCTTCAGCAGCGAGCGCATCCTGCCCGCGGCGGTGTCGTTCGTCGACATCGCCGGTATCGTGCGCGGCGCGAGTGAGGGCGAGGGTCTCGGCAACAAGTTCCTCGCAAACATCCGAGAAGCGGATGCCATCGCTCAGGTGGTCCGTGGATTCGCCGACGACGACGTCGTGCACGTCGACGGCACGGTGAACCCGGCATCCGACATGGAGACCATCAATGCCGAGCTCATGCTCGCCGACCTCGAGACCGTGGACAGGGCGATCTCCCGCTACGAGAAAGAGGTGCGCGGCAAGAAGATCGATCCCGTGGTCCTCGAGACCGCCGTCGCCGCGAAGGACGCGCTCGAGCGCGGCGTCCTGCTGTCGGTCTCGGGGCTCGATCTCGCCCCGATCCGCGAGCTGGGTCTGCTCACCTCCAAGCCGGTCATCTTCGTCTTCAACGTCGACGAGGCTGTGCTGACGGATGCCGCGCGCAAGGAGGAGCTCGCCGCTCTCGTCGCGCCCGCGAAGGCCATCTTCCTCGACGCGAAGATCGAGTCCGAGCTCATCGATCTCGACCCCGAAGACGCCGCCGAACTGCTCGCGTCGACCGGGCAGGACGAGTCGGGTCTCGACCAGCTCGCCCGCATCGGCTTCGACACCCTCGGGCTGCAGACCTATCTGACCGCCGGCCCGAAGGAAGCCCGTGCCTGGACGATCGGCAAGGGCTGGAAGGCGCCGCAGGCCGCGGGAGTCATCCACACCGACTTTGAGAAGGGCTTCATCAAGGCCGAGGTCATCTCGTTCGACGACCTCGTCGAGACCGGTTCCGTCGCCGAAGCCCGCGCGAAGGGCAAGGCCCGCCTCGAAGGCAAGGACTACGTCATGCAGGACGGCGACGTGGTGGAGTTCCGCTTCAACAACTGATGCGGGTGACGGCGCGACTCTGACGGCCGCCGAGTCCGCTTCGGCTCGAGTGGCCACGACCTCTAGACTTCCGAGGTGCAGAACGCTCCCACGAGTGCCCGCGGCACCGGGCGCATGGTCCTCATCACCATGGCCGCGGTCGTCGTGTTCGTGCCTGCCCTGCTCGCGGCCTGGATCGGATTCATCTTCCTCGCAGAGCGCGTGGACATGGATCTGACCGCGAACGAGGTGTTCGCCTGGCTCATCGCAGCGATCGTCGCGCTCGTGCTCTGGCCGATCACCTTGCGCGCGACGCGTCGGCAGTTCTGGGCACAACGCCAGCGCAAACTCGGAGATCCGGACCCGGCGAAGAATGTTCCCGGGCCGCCGGTGCCGAAGGTGCGCATCGCCACCGGCGACCTGCTGGGTCGTGTCACGGTCGTGATCCTCGGCGCCCTCGCGCTGCTGCTCATCAGCGGATCGCAGGAGATCACCACGCTTCTCACCCTCGGTATCGGCGCGGCGAGCAGCGGTCCGCGCTCCGCGTGGTTGCTTCTTCAGTTGGCGGTCTTCCTGCTGCTCTTCGCCCTGTTCCTGCCGGTGCTGTGGCTGACCGACCGGACGCTGAAGAGAGTTCCGCCGGCGGATCCACGTCGCCGGGCTCTCGAGATCAGGCAGGACTGGTACCTCGCCGCCGTGACCGCCTGGGTGGCGTGTCTGGTGCTCGGATACCTCTTCGCCTATCTCGTGCTCACCAGGCTCTGAGCACTCGACAGGCGTGCGCAGCGAGCGTCTCAGTGACAGCCGGCGAACGAGGTCAGGGCTTGGTCCACTCGATGGTGTGCCTGAACCCCAGATGACGGCGCATCTTCGCGCCGGGCAGCTCTTCGTCGACGACGACTCGAATCTGGGTGAAGGTCAGCTTCGGGTCCTTCACAGGGAACGGCGCCGCTGCCGACGGCTGCGTTGCGACCCACGGGTGCCTCATGAAGCCGATGATCGGATTCGTGAGCATCGACGCGGCATCCCACAACCGATCGACCGTCGACTCCGGTCGAGCGAGCCCGACGCAGAGGAACCGGCCACCAGGGTTCAGCAGCCGTCGCACCTGCTGAAGCGCGCCGGCGAGGTCGAGATGGTGCAGAACCGCGACCATCGTCACGAGGTCAGCACCGCTCGCGACCTCTTCGAGCCTCTCTGCACCGACCGTCACGTTCGTCATACCTGCGCAACGTGCCATGCTGGCGCGACGCATGCTCGCGTCGATGTCGGTGCCGTGAACGTGCGTGAAATGCTCGGACAGCACGGAGAGGAGTTGTCCGCGACCGCAGCCGACGTCGAGGGCTTCGACTCGTCGACTCGGCAGCCGGGTGATGATCCACTCGTGGAAGGCATCGTTGTGGCTCCAGGGATGCCTGTCGTTCAGTCGGCGCAGGGCGTCGGACGTTCGCCTCCCGAGCCTTCCCTGTGCTGCGCGCCGGATATCCACGACTGCAGTCTCGCATCTTCGGCCAAGGAGGTTCCTGCTCAGCGGATCTTGCAGGCTCCTTCTCGATGTCCTGAGCCGGTGGAAAGATGGGCGCATGCCAGAGTCTCCGGAGGTGCAGGCGCTCGTCGAGTTCCTCGATGAGCGGGTCGAGGGCCGCGTGATCGACGAACTGGAGGTCGCGGAGTTCCGCATCGTCAAGACGCGCGATCGCCCTCCCGTCTCGGTCGTCGGCGCCCGCGTCGCCGGCGTGCGGCGGTTCGGCAAGCACATCGGATTCGAGACGACGGCGGGGTGGCTGATGATCGGATTCGGCCGCAACGGCTGGATCCGATGGCAAGAGGCTGGTGGGCCCCCGAATGACCAGCCAGTGCCGGAGGTCGCGCGCATCGTGCTCGACGACGGTGCGGTCATGCGGATCGTCGAGACAGGCGACTTCCTCGCCGTCACCGCATCGGTCGTAGACCTGCCGACGGACGTCGCAGGCATCGCCGCACTCGGGCCGGATCCGCTCTCGCCGGACTTCTCGCGCGACGACTTAGAGCGTGCGCTCGGAATGCGCCGCAAGCAGATCAAAGCGCTGCTGCAAGAGCAGACGTCTCTCGCAGGTATCGGGAACGCCTACTCGGACGAGATCTTGCACAGGGCCAAGCTGCTGCCTGCCGCACATGCCGCAGTCCTCGATAGCAACGAGCGGGAGCGACTGTTCCACGCCACCGTCGACATCATGCGTGGTGCCGTCGCCGATCGCCGAGGACTGCCGCCAGACCGCCTCAAGCAGGCGAAGGTTGAGGCCATGGCGATACACGGCCGAGGGGGCTCTCCGTGCCCGGTGTGCGGAACGACGATCGTCGACCTCGTGTTCGGGGGAGCGTCGGCGCAGATGTGTCCGCACTGCCAGGCGGAGCAGCCCCGCGAGTGATCGCACTCGCTTGTTCGATTGGTCAGCGCCTGCTGTATAGTCAGCGTGTGCTGACTATAGCGACTCGCCTCGACGTGATGAACCGGCTCGGCCGGGCGATGGCCGACCCCACGCGCTCCCGAATCCTGATGACGCTGCTCGAGGGGCCGAGTCATCCGGCCGTGCTCGCCAAGGAGCTCGACCTGACGCGCACGAACGTCTCCAACCATCTCGCCTGTCTCCGCGACTGCGGGATCGTGGTCGCCGAGCCGGAAGGGCGGCAGACCCGGTACGAGATCGCCGATCCGCACCTCGCCGCAGCGCTCACCGCGCTCGTCGACGTGACGCTGGCGGTCGATGAGAACGCCGTGTGCATCGACCCGGCATGCGCGGTTCCCGGATGCTGCGACGGGGGAGATGCCCAGTGACCGCCGCGGTCATCACTCCGGCGAGGCGAGACGTCCTCAGGCGGCGCATCCGGATCGTCGTCGCGATCACGATCGCGTGGAACGTCGTCGAGGCGATCGTCGCGGTGCTCGCGGGCACCGCTGCCTCGTCGGCCGCCCTGATCGGCTTCGGACTCGACTCCGTGGTCGAGGTGCTCTCCGCGGCGGCGGTGGCGTGGCAGTTCTCGGCCCGCGACCCCGAGACACGGGAGAAGACGGCACTGCGGGTAATCGCCGTCTCGTTCTTCGCGCTCGCGGCTTACGTCGCCGTCGACGCCGTGCTGTCGCTCGCGGGGCTGCGCGAACCAGAGCACTCTCCGGTCGGCATCGCCCTCGCCGCGCTGAGCCTCGTCGTCATGCCGTTCCTGAGCTGGTTCGAACGCCGGACCGGACGCGAACTCGGCTCCGCATCGGCGGTCGCCGACTCGAAGCAGACACTGATCTGCACCTATTTGAGCGCGGCGCTGCTCGTGGGACTGCTGCTGAACAGCCTGTTCGGGTGGGCGTGGGCCGATTCGATCGCGGCCCTCGTGATCGCCGTCCTCGCGATGCGCGAGGGTATCGAAGCCTGGAAGGGCGACGCCTGCACTGCCCCTGTCGCGGTGCTCACGGGGGAGCAGAATGCCGATCACTGCGAAGACGGATGCTGTGGCTGACGTCGAACTCCGAGAATCAGATCGGTCTACCCGACACCCGGATGAGCGTGTCCTCCGAAGTGCCGACAGACGCGGAGGATCTCGGAGCCTAGGCTGAAGATCCGGTCGAGACCTGATGAGGGGGCAATGATGCCGACTTCCGCGGTGAGAGGAACACGAGCTCCGCACCGACTGCCACTCGGATGGGAGGTGGCGATCGACGTCGCGGCGGCGCTGGGGTTGTGGGCGCTCACCTTCTTCAATCAGTTCCCCGTCGCTGTGGTGTACACCGTCCCTATCGCATTCCTGTTGATCGCAATTCCGCAGGCGGTACGGCGTCGCAAGGGGGCAGCGACGAGCACTGGTTCGACAAGGTAGCCGCCGCGAAGGCAGCTGCGAAGCGGTGTGTGCCGCGGAAGACGACGGCGGGAGGGCACTGCCGACGAGGTACTCAGCCTCGGCGACGCTGCTCGGCCATCCAGGTGTGATTGACGATGGCGGCGGCGACGGCGTCTTTGTAACCGCCGGCATCCGGCCCGCGGTACAGGTCGCGTTCCCGGAAGGGCGACTGCTCGCGGTGGGGGCCGTCGTCGTTGATACGCCTCGCGAGCTCTGAGATGTAGTCGTGCCCGTCGATGCGATACGCGGCGCGCTCGGCCTCGTCGAGGCGGATGAGCGCCGAGGCGTCGACCATCGAGTTGACCACGTAGCGGGCCTGGAGGTAGAGCTCGCCGTTCTGCCCGACGAGGAACCATGCGCCCGGGCGGTGATCGAGGTAGCGCATCGCGTCGCGTTCGGCAGCGACCCGGGCCTGGTCGCCCCAGAGGTCGACAGGAGGGATCGCTTCGAGCGGATGCTGCCTCGCATCGTTCAGGACGTGATGTTGGAATGTCGCGGGGGAGTCGCGATAGAGGGCGAAGCAGATGATCCGTCGGCATGATGTGCAGGTCAGTTGGCTCTCCACGCGCTGCATGAGCCCCGAGGCGTGCAGCGGTTCGAGGTCCGTGAGTCTCACCCAGTGGAGATCTTCCGTGAGATCTCCGTCGTCCAGAGCCGCCTGCAGAGCGAGGGTCGTGGCGGCGACGTCGACCTCGTCGTCATCCGCGGCTCGGATCAGGAGATCCGCGCACACGGCGCAGCCGTCGTCATCCGGTGCGCACGACAGACCGGGCCGCTCCACCACGACCGCGATGCTCAGCAGATTGCCCGGCTCGTTCCAGCCTCTCCGATCTCGGAAATCGGCGCGCACGAAGCCGCCGTCGACCGGGAAGACAGGAGTGCCGAAACCTGCCCACTCGCGGGCGGTCCCGATCGCGCTCTTCAGGTCGTCGAGTGTCGCATCGTTGTTCGCGCTCGGGATCCACTCCGCGAGATCGACACCCTGTTGGGCGGGCGGCTCCGGCGTGAGGTGGAGCAGCGTGGCGACGACGGCATCGTCGTGCAGGATGATCTCACCGCCCGAGGCGAACAGCATCCGTCTGGACCGGTAAGCCGGAGCACCGATCAGTCGTTCTCTGACCTCGACGGGCTCGCCCCCGAGGGCTCGGATGAGGGACTGCACCTCGGGATCCTGTTTCGCGAGTGCGAGCGCATTGAGGATGAGGGGGAGTCCGCGTCGTACCACGCGACCATTATCGGGGCAGGTGGGCAAGCTACGCTGGAACCCGACCCGTGAACGCCGAGCGAGGAGCCGCACCCGATGACCGACACCCAGATCTTCGAGCCCGAAGGCCGCGCGATCCCCTTCGTGGATGAGGGAGACGGACCGGTCAAGCTCGTTCTGATCCAGGAGCACGGTCTCGCAGCCGACGTCCTCGGCGTCGTCGGCCACTACCTCGCTGAGGAAGCGGGCTTCCATGTGCTGCGCATCGGCCACCGGGGTGGCGCGGCCGGTGTCTCCTTCGACGACCGTGTCGCCGACGCGCTTGCGGTCATCGACCATGTCGGCATCGAAGACACCTGGTTCGGAGGACACGGCTTCGGCGGCACCGTCGCCCGTGCTCTCGTGTCTGCGCACCCCGATCGGGCCAACGGCCTCCTGATGCTGGGCGTCGAAGACGTCGACATCCCCGTCGCCCCGGCGATCCCCGTCCTCATCGTGCAGGGCGACGACGACACCGTCACTCCCGCAGCCAACGCCGAGCGCCTTCGTTCGACCGTGCCCGATCGCGCGAGCATCAAGCCGATCCCCGGCGATCACCTCTTCCCGATGCACCACCCGATCGAGACGGCGGTCGTCATCGAGGAGTACCTCGACTGGGACTGACACAGCTGCGGTGCGGGTGCCCTACTCTGATCCCGTGACCCAGATCGCTCAATCCGGCAGGACCAACACCCTCGCCCTCGTCGCGTTCATCGCGGCTTTCATGATTCCGCCGGCGGGATTCATCCTGTCGTTCTTCGCCCGCCGACAGCTCGATGAGCCGGGCAACGTTGAATCCGGTCGCGGACTCGTTCGATGGGCCATGGCGATCGGCATCCTCGGCACGCTGGCTCAGCTCGCGTTCTTCATCGTCTGGATCACTCTCTTCGCAAGCGCGTTCACGCAGTTCCCCGCTGCTCGCTAGATCGAGAACCTAACGCCCCTGGCGCTTCTTGTACGGCTTCGGCTGTCCCTTGACGACGGGCGCGCGGCCCTTTCCCTTCGACGCCTTCGCCTTGCCACCGGCCGGCGCGACGGGCTTCGCAGCGGGTTCGGGCTCTGTGGCGATCCGCTCGCGCGCCTCATCGAGCAGGAGGGTCCCTGCCGGGGTCAGCCGGGTCTCGCCACCGCGTGTCACGAGCGGATGGCCGACCTCGGCTTCGAGCTTCTCCAACGAGGAGTACAACGCGGCCAGGGGGATGCCCAGCGCTTCTGCGGCGCGCGGGAAGTGCTGCTCTTCGGCGATGGCGACGAATCGCCGGAGGTGGGTGATCTTCACGGGATCCGCTCCTTTCCCGCGTGCAACGCGGCCAGTCCTCCAGAGTACGCGGCTGCGCTCCGCGGCATCCGCGATACCGGCGTACGCTGGGCGTGTTGCCGATGGAAGGGACTCTACGTGTCTGATCAGCAGGGGGCTTCGCATCCCGACCACGTGCCGCGCCCGGATGAGCCGTCGATTCCCGAACTCGAAGAGGACGAGACCATCGCCCCGCGCCCGGAGGAGGAGATCGCCGATGTTCTCCGGGCGAGCCCGGATCTCGCAGATCACAGTCGGCACGACGGCTGAGCCTCGCGCTGCGAGGTGAATCGAGAGCCGCCTGCGCTGACAGGATGGAGTCATGACGGCAACACTCGTGGCTCAGGGCCTCTCCGGCGGCTACGGCCATCGCACCCTCTTCGATTCCCTCGATCTGACGGTCGCGCCCGGCGATGTCGTCGGAGTCGTCGGCGCGAACGGAGCGGGCAAGTCCACGCTGCTGAGGCTGCTCGCCGGCGTCGACTCGCCCCAGGCGGGCAGCATCGCCCTGGCTCCCGCCGACGCTTTCGTCGGCTGGCTGCCGCAGGAGCACGAGCGAGTCGTCGGAGAGACGGTCTCGGAATACATCGCCCGGCGCACCGGCTGCGGCCCGGCGACTCGGGAGATGGATGCTGCGGCCGCAGCGCTCGGCGACCCCTCCCTTGCCGCACCCGGCGTCGATCCGGCCGACGCGTACTCGTCCGCGCTGGACCGCTGGCTCGCCAGCGGCGCCGCCGACCTCGATGAGCGCATCCCTGCCGTTCTCGCCGACCTCGGTCTCGAGCTCGCCGACTCCGACGTGAAGGAGGCGCTCATGACCTCCCTGTCCGGCGGCCAGGCGGCACGCGTGGGACTGGCGGCCCTGCTCCTGTCGCGCTTCGACATCGTGCTTCTGGACGAACCCACCAACGACCTCGACCTCGACGGGCTCGAGCGACTTGAAGCCTTCGTGCGCGGCTTGCGCGGCGGCGTCGTGCTCGTCAGCCACGATCGCGAGTTCCTCGCCCGCTCCGTGACCCGGGTGCTCGAACTCGATCTCGCCCAGGGCGCGAACCGAGTCTTCGGGGGTGGCTACGACTCCTACCTCGAGGAACGCGAGACCGCGCGGCGCCATCAGCGCGAGAAGTACGACGAGTACGCCGAGAAGAAGGCCGACCTCGTCGGACGCGCGAGGACTCAACGGGAATGGTCGAGCCAGGGCGTGCGCAATGCGATGAAGAAGGCACCGGACAACGACAAGATCAGGCGCAAGGCGTCGACCGAGTCCAGTGAGAAGCAGGCGCAGAAGGTGCGTCAGATGGAAAGCCGCATCGCGCGGCTGGAGGAGGTCGAGGAGCCGCGCAAGGAGTGGCGGCTCGAGTTCACGATCGCCTCAGCGCCGCGCTCGAGCTCGGTCGTGTCCACGCTCAGCTCGGCCGTCTTCCGTCAGGGCTCTTTCACGCTCGGCCCGGTGTCTCTGCAGGTGAACGCGGGAGAGCGCATCAGCATCACCGGCCCGAACGGCGCCGGCAAATCAACACTGCTGCGCGCCCTGCTCGGTCACCAGCCTGCAGACGAAGGCACGGCGAGCCTCGGCGCAAGCGTGCAGATCGGCGAGATCGACCAGGCGCGCTCGCTGCTCGTGGGGCAGCAGCCGCTCGCCACCGCGTTCGAAGCCCTCGTACCCGAGATGGCGACAGACGAAGTGCGCACGCTGCTGGCGAAGTTCGGTCTCAGGGCCGATCACGTGGGTCGGCCGGTCGACGATCTGTCGCCGGGCGAACGCACGCGCGCCGGCCTCGCCCTGCTGCAGGCCCGCGGAACCAACCTGCTGGTGCTCGACGAACCGACGAACCACCTCGATCTGGCCGCGATCGAGCAGCTCGAGCAGGCGCTCGAATCGTATGACGGCACCCTTCTGCTCGTGACCCACGACCGGCGGATGCTCGCCACCGTGCGCACCGACCGGCGATGGCGGGTCGAGGCGGGACACGTCGAAGAGCTCTGAGCCTCGCGGCAACCCGCGGCGGCACCCGGTCCGGAGGCACCGGGCCATAGAGGTGCGGCACTCGCGATCGGTAGAGTCTGCATCAGGGATGAGACGAGGGTGCCGTGGACGTCATCGCGCTGACTCTGATCGTCGCCGCCGCGTTCGGCACGATCGCGCATCTGCTGCGCGTCCCGGCCCTCGTGGGCTTCCTCGCCGCGGGCTTCGTGCTCGGGGCCATGCACATCGAGCCCTTCGTCGGTCTCGAGCGCATCGCGGACATCGGCGTCACCCTGCTGCTGTTCACGATCGGGTTGAAGTTCGACGTCCGCTCGCTCCTTCGCCCGGAGTCCTATGGAACCACGGCGATCCACATGCTGCTCAGCGTGCTCGTCGGCGCCGGCGCGGTCGCACTGGCCGGCGTCATCGGGCTCACCGCGGTCGACGGCTGGCGGACTCTGGCTCTGGTGGGTCTCGCACTGTCGTTCTCGTCGACGGTGCTCTGCGTCAAGGTGCTCGAGGACCGCTCCGACGACGGCTCTCTGTACGGACAGACGGCGATCGCGATACTCGTGCTGCAGGACGTGATCGCCGTCGTCTTCATCACGGTCAACGCCGACGAGCCGCCGAGTCCCTGGGCGTTCGCCCTGCTGCTGTTGTTCCCGCTGGCGTGGCTGCTGCGCCGTCTGCTCGACGTGATCGGCCACGGCGAGCTGCTGGTGCTCTTCGGCGTGGTGATGGCGCTCGGGCCCGGCTATCTCGCGTTCGAGGCGGTCGGCATCACGGGAGACGTCGGCGCTCTCGTGATGGGCCTGCTGTTCGCCACGCACCGCCGGGCCATCGAGATGTCGAAGGCGCTGTTCAGCGTGAAGGAACTGTTCCTTGTGGGCTTCTTCCTCCTGATCGGAATGGGCGCCGCTCCCACGTGGACGGATGCCGCACTCGCCTTGCTGCTGTGCATCGTGCTGCTGCCGCTCACGTTCATCGGCTTCGTCTGGCTCGGCCGGCTGTTCGGGCTGCGCAACCGCACGGCGATCCGGACGGGACTGGTGCTGAGCAACTTCTCGGAGTTCTCGATCATCGTCGCGGCGTTCGGGGTCGGCGCCGGACTCCTGACAGAACGATGGCTCACCGTCGTGGCGATCGCCGTCGCCCTCAGCATGGTCGCGTCATCCATCGCGAACGCGCATGGCTTGCGGCTCATCACCGCCCTCACCTGGCTTCCCGCCCAGCAGGTCTCGAAGCTGCGCCCCGCCGACAGGCCGATCGACACGAGCGGTTCGGATGTCGTCGTTCTGGGCATGGGGCGCGTGGGCCGCGCGGCGTACGAGCGTCTGGTCGACGAGGGCGGTCTGCGTGCCCTGGGCATCGACAACGACCACGCCGTGATCACCCGGCTGGAGGGGGACGGGCTCAACGTGCTCGAGGGCGACGCGACCGATCTCGAGTTCTGGAGTCGACTGGTGTCCGGCGGATTCGTGAAGACCGTGGTGCTGGCGATGGCTTTCCACGGGTCCAACGCCTTCGCCCTCGAACGGTTGAACGAGGCCGGCTTCGATGGCCGGGTGGTGGCCGTGGCTCAGCATCCCGACCAGGTCGAGCACCTCGCGGCCCGCGGCGTCGACGGCGTCCTCAACATCTATGCCGGCGCCGGATACACCCTGGCGGGCCTCGCGATGGGCGAGGACGACGGTGCGGCCACCGGTAGCATCCAAGGATGACCCTTCGCTCCGCCCGAACCGCCGTGTGGATGCGCACGCTGCTCTCGATCGCAGGGGGCATCGTCGTCGGCGCGTTCGTCGTCCCGTTGCTGGGGGGCGTCGCCGGCATCCTCTCCGGGTGGGCCGCCTTCGCGCTCGTCAACGTGCTGTGGGTGCTGCTGCTGATCTGGCCGATGGATGCGGCCGCCACCAGGGAGCACGCGACCCTGGAAGCTCCGGGGCGGCGGGTCGCCCGGCTGATCTCCACGCTCGGGAGCGTGGTCAGTCTCGCGGCCGTGCTCGTGGTGAGCATCCAGGCGCAGCAGATGCAGGGTGTGGATCGGTACGCGCTCGCCGGAGTCGCCGTGGTGAGCGTCGCTGCGTCGTGGGCGCTGATCCAGGTGGAGTACGTGCTGCGGTACGCCCGCATGTACCATGCGGAGCCCGACGGCGGCATCGACTTCAATCAGAAGGAAGCCCCGGAGTACACCGATTTCGTGTACTTCTCGATCAACCTGGGCATGACCTACCAGGTGTCGGACACGAACGTCGAGGCCAACGCCATTCGGCGCATGGTCATCGCGCACACGGTGCTCAGCTATCTCTTCGGCACCGTCATCCTCGCCTCGATCATCAACCTCGTGGTCGGCCTCGGCTGAGACGCGGTCAGCCGCCCCAGACGGCTCGCGCTCCCGCCTCGCCGACGAGCACGACCATGATCGTGCTGCCAGCACCACTGACCACGGCCAGCACCGCGATGACGATGCGCGCCGCGCGGCGCGGCGCTCCGAAGCGGAACCAGCACCACTGGATGGCCGCGACGAGGAACATCGCGGCCGTCCACGGCCACAGCATCCGCCCGAGTTCCGCGTGCCGTATCACGGCCGGCACGGGGCCGACCTGCTGGGCGAGCGCTTCACCCGCGAGCATCGTGACGGGGACGAGCGCCAGCACGAGGAGCGCGGCGATCGGCGTCGCCATCCCGAGTCGTCGACGGACGGAGGGGAGCAGCGCACTGAGCGCGAGAGCCAGCGCGGTGAGGGGCACGAGCACGACCACCGCGTGCACGATCAGCGGATGCAGCGGGAGCCCGGCGATCTCGAAGAGGTCCATACTCGTGACACGGGAAGCGGCCCTTCGGAGTTCACCTGAACTTTCCGCGGGTCGATCTCGTGTCTCCTGCAGGACGACGAGGAGGTGGCGGATGCCGAGTGACGACGCGGCCCGACTGGGCGCGCTCTACGACGCGCACGCGGCGCCGATCTGGCGCTACGTCGTGCATCTCACGGGGGATCGCGCCGGGGCGGATGACGTCGTGCAGGAGACGCTGCTGCGGGCCTGGCGCACTCCTCGCATCCTGGCCGACGACCCGGAGAGCACCCGGTCGTGGATGTACACGGTCGCGCGGCACCTCGTCGTGGACGAGGCCCGCAGCGCGCACCGCCGTCGCGAGATCGCGATGGATGAGCCGCCGGAATCGGCGGTCAGGGACGCGACGGATTCGATCTTCGACGCGATCCTGATCGAGGAGGCGCTCGCAGCCCTCTCGATCGCTCATCGGGAGGTCGTCGTCCGCGCGTACTACGGCGGTCTCACCGTCGCGGAGATCGCGGAAGAGCTCACGGTCCCCGAGGGAACCGTGAAGTCGAGACTGCACTACGGACTCCGGGCGCTGCGCCTCGGACTCCAGGAAAGGGGAGTGACGCGATGAACGCCGATCACGAGCGATTCGCCCAGTGGGATGCCGCGTATCTCCTCGGCGCGCTGAGCGCCACCGACCGCCTCGACTACGAAGCCCATCTGGCTCGGTGCCCCGAGTGCCGCGCCGCCGTGGCGGAGGTCGCTCCCATGCTCGGCCTGCTGTCGCGCGTCTCTCCCGAGCGCGCCTCATCGCTGCTGCACGATGCCGAGCCGGAGTCTCCGGCTGTCGAGCACCGCGCGCGCGTGCTCTCGCTCGCGGCGGCACGGCAGCGCCGCCGTCGGATCTGGATCGTCGGAGTGGCCGCGGCCGCGATCATCGCGGTCACGTCGATAGGAATCCCGTTCGCATCGGGACTCCTGCAGCCACCGTCGAAGACGGTCGCCCTGGAGCAGGTGATCGACGCCCCGCTGTCGGCCAGCGTCACCCTCGCCGACGTGGCGTGGGGCACCCGCATCGACATGACCTGCGCATACGGCTCGTCAGGAGACGCACCCGAGGACGGGTGGGCGTACGCGATGGTCGTCGTCTCCGACGACGGCACCGAGAGCGTGCTGTCGACATGGCGTGCTCGGCCCGGGTCGACGGCGAAGCTCAGCGCCGGCACGGAGCTGCCTGCATCCGGCATCGCCGCCGTCGAGATCCGCTCGGTGCGGACGGGCGAGGTGCTGATGCGCACCGGCGTCGACGCGCTCTGAACTCTCGGCCGTCCTCTCTCGTGTACCCGATGACCGCACCCGCGGTCCTGCATAGGAGGTTCGACATGCTCTCGAGATTCAGGAAATCCGCGGCGCTCGCCGCACTGGTCATGGCGTTGACCGTCACCGCGTGCTCCTCGCCTTCAGGCGACTCCGACGGCGGCGGCGGTGCGTACAGCCAGCCCTCTGAGCAGGCCAGCACGCCGTCGAGCGACGGAGATGCGGCACAGCTCAAGGTCGCCGACTCGTCGCTGGGTCAGATAGTGGTCGACGGCGACGGCATGACCCTCTACATGTTCGACAAGGACACCCAGAGCTCGGGTGAGAGTTCGTGCACGGGGGAGTGCCTGACGAACTGGCCGCCGTTCACGACCGACAGCACCGCGACGCCGGAACTCGATGGCATCACGGGCGAGATCGGAACGATCACCACGGCGGACGGGTCGACGCAGATCACGCTCAACGGATGGCCCCTGTACTACTTCGCCGGGGACACGGCAGCGGGCGACGTCAACGGTCAGGGCGTCGGCGAGATCTGGTGGGTGCTCACACCCGCGGGCGAGCGGATGGCCGGGTAGCGGCAGGAACGAGCGGATGCCGCGGCCGGATCGGCCGCGGCATCCGGATCTCGAACCGTCGCTCAGACGGTCTGGGGCAGCACGGTGAACGAGACGGAACCCGCCTCGTCGACTCCGGCATCGAGGATCTTGTCGTCGAGGGCGGCCGACGCCGGCGCGTCGACGAACACCCGAGTGCTCGAGAGCTCGACGACCTGGTCCTCCGGCTCGGGGCGTTCAGCGACGCCCGCAGCGAGACGGGCGTCGTTCTCGGGCCCGGCAGGGGTCGAGTGGATCCGGAGACCCGCATCGGCCGCGTCGGTCTGGCGGCTGACCAGTGTCGTCACGATCGCGGTGGCGTTGTCGGTGAGGGTGAGCATGCGCTCTCCTTCCGGTTGGGGCATACCGAGGTCACGGCATGTCCGGGCCATGCTTCCGTGCGAGCGGTGGAGTGCTCAACCCCCTTGCGCCGGGCGCTCATCCGTGTCAACCCCCTGGGGCGGATCGCTCGGCGGCGCCTAGCGTTCCCTGCAGGAGGACACACATGCCTGAGAACACGAAGACCGCGAAGAGCTCCGCCCGAAAGACCCGGTCGGTGAAGAAGACGCCGCAGCAGAACGCCGAGTCGGGCTTCACCGCATCTGCGAAGCTGGGCGCCTCCCTGCAGGCCGTGCTCGTCGACCTGCTCGAGCTCGCCGTGCAGGGAAAGCAGGCGCACTGGAACGTCGTGGGCAGGAACTTCCGCGACACCCACCGCCAGCTCGACGAGATCATCGACGATGCGCGAGCGTTCAGCGACACGGTGGCCGAGCGGATGCGGGCCCTGCACCTCGTGCCCGACGGCAGAAGCAGCACCATCTCCTCGACGACCGCTCTCCCGCAGTTCCCCGCGGGAGAAGTGTCGACCGAGGAGACCATCGACCTCGTCACCGAACGTCTCGAGGTCGCTGTGAAGACCATGCGCGACGTCCACGACGCCGTCGACGAGGAGGATCCGACCTCGGCGGACGTCCTGCACGCGGTCATCGAGCGACTCGAGCAGTTCGCCTGGATGGTGAGCGCGGAGAACCGTACTCCGGCCGGTCGCTGATCAGCCGGGGTGTTCGCTTCGCGAACGCCTCTTGACCGCGAACGGCAGCCACACCCAGAGCGCGAGCACAGTGAGCAGGGAGAGGACCAGTGTGACCACTCCCGTCGTCCGATCGACGGTGAAGTCCACGATCAGAGTGGTGACTCCCGCAGTGAGCAGACCGATCACGAACAGATCGATCCTGACGATGCGCGCGGCCAGCCGGACGAGCTCGGGCTTGCGCCGTCGCCCGAACAGCGCCCGGTGCATGCCGACGGGGGCCAGCGAGAGGATGGTCGCCACGGCGGCCAGGGCGACGAGAACGATGTAGAGGTCGTGCTGCAGCGTGTCGAGATCGGTGAAGCGCTGCTGGAATGCGACCGCGAGCAGGAATCCGGTGAGAATCTGCGTGCCCGTCTGCATGACCCGCAGCTCTTGCATCAGTTCGTCCCAGTTGCGGTCGGCGCGCTCGTTCGGCGTCTCATCGCGCCCGTCAGCGCGGTCGTCGACGACAGGATCGGTGCTCATCCTCCCAGTCTCGCGGGCAGAGGCGAGGGGCGTCTAGAGCGCTGTCGCGGGCGGTGTCTCTTCGCGAAGCCTCGGTTCGGTGCGTCGCTCCGGTCGGACGCCGGCCTTGTCGGCGTAGAACTCCCTGATGCGATCCATGTCGCGGCTGACGTCGCCCGTGAGATCGAACGTGGGTCCGAGGCCGCACGTCATCGTGGTCCGGTCGACGAACCCGAGGGTCACCGGCATCCCTGTCTCTCTCGCGATGCGATAGAAGCCGCTCTTCCAGTAGTCGTTCCCGCCGCGGGTGCCGTCGGGCGTGACGACCAGGCCGAACACCGAGCCGCCGTTGACCTGATCGACCACATCGCTCACGACGCGCGCAGGATCGTCGCGGTCCACCGGGATGCCGCCCAGACGCCGCATGATCGGTCCGCGCCACCCGCGGAACAGGCTCTTCTTGCCCAGCCAGTGCACGTCGATGTCGAGGCGCCACGCGATGGCGAGCATCAGCACGAAATCCCAGTTCGACGTGTGGGGCGCACCGATCAGCACCGTGGGCCGTGTCGGGGCCGCCTCCGTGCGGAGGGTCCATCGGCTGAACGTCCAGAAAGTCCGGGCGAGGAAGCGTGTGAGCATCCGTCAACCGTACGGGAGAAGAGCCGGAGATCAGCTGTCGGTCAAGCGGTCCGCCGCGAGCCCGCGGCTGTTCGAAGCGCGTCGGAGACGGCAGGGTCGAGCCCGGGCACGTCGTCGAGGGGCACGGCGAGGGCGAGCAGCGCCCGGCTGAAGTAGTTGCGCGCCGCGGCGGCCAGTGTGATGTCGACGATCTGTCGATCGGAGTATCCGGCGTCTCGAAGCGATCGGGTGTCGTCGTCGGTCATCGAGGCGGGGTCGGCCGACAGGCGTTGCGAGTACCTGATGATGGCCTGCTCGGGGTCGCTGAACGCGCTGTCGTCGCCGTGCGCGAAGCTCGACATGCCGGCCTCGTCGACCACCCCCGCGCGCAGCGACTTGCGGCCGTGCGCGAGCAGGCAGTGACCCGAACCGATCTGGCGTGCCGCACCCAGGGTCGCGGCTTCGTACGCGCGCACGCCGATCGACGGGACGATCGCGCGGATCAATGCCATGAACGCCGCATGGGCTTCTGGATTGACCGCCATCGCTCGGGTATGAGCGAAGACGAATCCGTCTTCGCTCAGGTCGTCCGCGTACATCTCGGCGACGTGGCCGGTCGCATCGGCGACCGCCGGAGGCGTGATGATCATGGCAGCTCCTTCGCGTGCACACCAGGGCGACGCGAGAGCGGCCCCAGGCTCCTCCCGCCAGCGTACGCCGCACAGCGCGCTGCCGTAAGGGCGTTCGGCGCCACCTGGTTCTGGCAGGCGTACCATCGAGGGATGACTGATTCAGCGCGGGACACCGCGGCAGAGGCGCCGGAAGGCCTGCAGCCGCTGCTCGGAACCCTGGACCTGCTCAGCGACGCCGCCGCAGGCTACTGCAGCGGCGGCGTCTGCCACTTCCCGGCACCCTCCGTGCAGAAGGCCGAGTAGCGGCAGACGCCGATCCGGTCAGTGGCCTGAGGGGAAGTCCCCACCGGCATCGTCTGCAGGCTTGCTGACGAACGGGCTCAGGGCCACGGCCGCGAGAGAGATGATCGCGGCGATCAGAAACGCCATGCGCGCGCCGGGAGCCCCGGCGACCGCGGAGGTCAGCCCCTCAGTCTCGCCGGAGTGCAGGATCGCCGAGTACGTGACCGTCAGCACGGCCACACCCGCCGCTCCCGCGACCTGCTGAAGGGTGTTGAGCACTGCCGAGCCGTGTGAGTACAGCGACCGCTGCAGCGAGCCGAGCGACGCGGAGAACAGCGGCGTGAACGACATCGCCAGGCCGACCGACATCGCCGACTGCACGATGATCAGCACCCACCACACGGTGTGCTCGCCGACCGTCGAGTAGTAGAACAGCGCTGCCGACACGAGGATCGTCCCCGGGATGAGCAGTGTGCGGGTGCCGCGTGTGTCGTAGACCCGGCCCATCACAGGACCGAGCAGACCCATCAGCACCGAACCGGGCAGCAGGATCAGTCCGGACTCCAGCGAGCCCAGACCGGCGACGTTCTGCAGGTACTGCGGCAGCAGCGTCAAGGTGCCGAACATCGACAGCGCGAGGATCGACATGATCACGACGCCGAAGGTGAAGTTGCGCGAGCGGAACACGCGCAGATCGAGCAGGGCGTCGTCGATGCGCTGCAGCACCAGCTGACGCCAGACGAACAGGCCGAGGGCGATCGCGCCGACGACGAGCGAGATGATGCCGATGGACTCGCCGGAACCGCCCTCGCCGCCGAACTGGCTGAGACCGAACACCACGCCGCCGAAGCCGAGAGCCGCGAGCGGGATGGACAGCACATCGAGCGGCACCTTGCGGGTCTCGCCGAGGTTCGTCATCCACTTCGCGCCCATCGCGAGCGAGACGATCGCGATCGGCAGGATGATGGCGAACAGCGCGCGCCAGTTGAAGACCTCGAGCACGGCGCCGGCGAGCGTCGGGCCGATCGCGGGCGCGAGCGAGATCACCATTCCGACGCGGCCCATCATGCGCCCGCGCGACTGCGGCGGCACGACGTTCATGATCGTGGTCATCAGCAGCGGCATCATGATGCCGGTACCGCTGGCCTGGATCACGCGGCCGACGAGCAGCATGGGGAATCCGGGCGCCAGCAGGGAGACGAGCGTGCCGACCGAGAAGGCGATCATCGCGGCGATGAACACCTGTCGGGTCGTGAACCGCTGAAGGATGAACCCGGTGGTCGGGATGACCACCGCCATCGTGAGCATGAACGCACTCGTCAGCCACTGGCCGAGCTCGGGCGGGATGCCGAGATCGGTGTTCAGGTGCGGGATCGCGATGCCCATCGTCGTCTCGTTGAGGATCGCGACGAAGGCGGCGACGAGGAGCAGCCAGATCACCCGCATGTCCCTCGCCGAGATGGCTCCGGGTGCGGTGGCAGGGGGCGTGGAGATGGAGCCGGTGTCGACGGCAGACATGGGGCCTCCTGAAGGCGTAGCGAAGAGGGGGAACGTGCGAGTGCACCAGAGTCATTCAGCGTAACGGGATCCTCAGACATTTCATTCCGAACTCCCAGGAATCCGCTCCAGGCAGAACCGCTCCTCGTGTCGACGCCGCTGAGTACGCTGACAGGATGAGCATGGGCGGCGGACGAGGCGGATTCCACGGGGTGGATGCGCAGGCGCAACGCCGTATCAACGCGGCCGCCCCGCGCATCGACAGGTTGGGCGCGCGCGTGATCTCGCTGTTCCGCCCGTACCTGTGGCGCATCGGCTTCACCGCCGCGCTCGTGATCGTCGGAGCGGCGATCGCGGTGATCCCGCCGCTGATCGTGCAGCGCATCTTCGACGACGCGCTGTTCCCGGTCGCCGGTGGCGGTCCGCAGCTCGACCTGCTGCTTCGTCTCGTGCTCGCGACCATCGGGCTGTTCCTGCTCTCGGCCGCCCTCGGCGTCACGCAGACGTGGCTGACCTCGACCGTGGGAAACAGCGTGACCGGCGACCTGAGAGTGCGCCTGTTCGAGCATCTGCAGGCGATGGAGCTCGGGTTCTTCACGCGCACGAAGACCGGCGTGATCCAGTCGCGTCTGCAGAACGACGTGGGCGGAGTCTCGGGGGTGCTGACGAACACCGTCACCAGCATCCTCGGCAACACGGTGACGGTCGTCGCGTCCCTCGTGGCGATGATCCTCATCGACTGGCGCCTGACCCTGATCGCCGTCGTGCTCATGCCGTTCCTCATCCTCGTGCAGCGCCGGGTCGGTCAGCTGCGTGCCCGCATCGCGGGGGAGACGCAGGAATCGCTCTCCGAACTCACCTCGATCACGCAGGAGACGTTGAGCGTCTCCGGCATCCTGCTGTCGAAGTCGTTCAACCGGCAGCGCACCGAGGCTGCCCGCTACCAGGCCGAGAACCGCAACCAGGTCAAGCTGCAGGTGCGGCGGGCGATGAGCGGGCAGGGCTTCTTCGCCGTCGTGCAGGTGCTGATGTCGTCCGTCCCCGCGATCATCTACCTCGTCTCGGGCTATCTGATCGCGGGAGGAACAGGCGCGATCACGGCGGGCACCGTCGTCGCCTTCACGACCGTGCAGGCGCGTCTGCTGATGCCGCTGATGGGTCTGATGAGGGTGTCGCTGGACCTGCAGACCTCGCAGGCGCTGTTCGCGCGCATCTTCGAGTACCTCGATCTCGTCCCCGAGATCACCGACGCACCGGACGCCGTGCCTGTCGACGAGGCGCCCGGTCCGCGCGGACGCATCGAGTTCCGCGACGTGGTGTTCCGCTATCCGGACGCCGCGCCCGATACGCGCCCGACTCTGCAGGGGGTCTCGTTCGTCGCCGAACCGGGACGGCACGTGGCCTTCGTCGGGCCCTCCGGCGCGGGCAAGACGACGATCCTGTATCTCGCCCCGAGGCTGTACGAGGCGCACGGCGGTTCGGTGATGTTCGCGGGTGCCGATGTGCGCACGCTGACCCAGGAGTCGATCATCGACCAGATCGGGATCGTGTCGCAGGAGACCTATCTTTTCCACGCCACGATCCGCGAGAACCTGCTGTACGCGAAGCCCGGCGCGACCGACGACGAGATGATCGCCGCGTGCACGGCGGCCAACATCCACCACATCATCGCGGGCTTCGAGCAGGGCTACGACACCGTGGTCGGTGAACGCGGCTACCGGCTCTCAGGCGGAGAGAAGCAGCGCATCGCGATCGCACGGGTGCTGCTGAAGGATCCGCCAGTGCTGCTGCTCGACGAAGCCACGTCGGCGCTGGACACCGTGTCGGAGCGCGTGGTGCAGGAGGCGCTCGACGAGGCCGCGAAGGGACGCACCACCCTGACGATCGCGCACCGGCTCTCGACGGTCATGGGCGCCGACATGATCCACGTGCTCGACGCGGGAGCCATCGTGGAGTCGGGGACGCACGCGGAGCTGCTCGCGCATGGCGGGCTGTACGCCGAGCTCGCCGAGCAGCAGGTGGCGGCTTCGAGGGTCCTTGCGACCGAAGCGGTGCTCGAAGAGGAGGTCACGGGCGGGGCCGAGGCACCGCTCGCCGAACGCCGCGCCGATCGGGCGCCCGCGGACTCGGCGGGAGCCGACGCCGTGGCCGCGCTCACGGCGCCGGTCCCGCTGCTCGACGCGCCACGCGTCGACGACCGGGTCTATCCGACCGAAGACTGAAAGCTCAATGCGCTGACAGGCCGCCGTCGACGAACAGCGAGTGCCCCGTGACGTAGGCGGAGCCCGCGCCGGCGAGGAACACGGACGCCCCCGCGAAGTCGCCGGGCACGCCGTTGCGGCCGATCATCGTCCGCGAGGCGAGAGCTGCGATCTGCACCGGATCCTCCTGCAGCCGCGCGTTCAGGGGAGTCAGCACGAAGCCCGGAACCAGGGTGTTGCTCGTGACGCCGGTGCCGCCCCAGGCCTCGGCCTCTGAGCGCATGAGGGATTCGACCGCGCCTTTGGAGACGCCGTAGATGCCGCTGCCGACGAAGGCGCGGTGCGCCTGCTGCGAGCTGATGTGGATGAGGCGGCCGTAGCCGCGCTCGGCCATGCCGACCGCGTAGCGCTGTCCGAGGAGGAACGGCGCGAGCGAGTTCACCGTCATCGTGGCATCCCAGTCGTCCTCCGTGATCTCGGCGAATGCGGGGCGGATGTTGATGCCCGCCGAGTTCACGAGGATGTCGGGTTCGCCGAACGGCTCGGTCGCGGTCTCGGCCACCGCGCGGATGCCGTCGCGCGTGCTCAGGTCGCCGACCACGCCCGCGGCGCGGCAGCCGGCATCCGTCAGTTCGCGCACGGTGTCCTCGACGCGCTCGGATCCGCGGGCGACGATGACGGTGGCGGCGCCGGCTCGGGCGAGTGCGGTGGCGATGCCGCGCCCGATGCCCGAGCTGCCGCCGGTCACGATCGCGGTGCGACCGTCCAGGCCGAAGAGGGAGTTCAGATAGTCGTTCATGGAAGTCCTGATTCTGGAGAACGCGGACGGACGCCGTTCACAGCGGCGCGCCGAGTGCAGACAGGCCGCCTCGCGCGAGCGTCATCTGGGTTCTCCGAGACGGGCCGCGGTCACCAGGCGAGCGCCGCGACGAGAGAAGGATCGGGGTGGGCGTCGGCGAACTCGGGCAGTGACCGCAGCTCGGCGATGAACGCCGTGACCTCCGCGGCGTATGCGGGGTCGGGATGGGTGCCGGCGATCTCCTGGAGCGGCGGCACGTCCATGGTGAGGATGAGTTCGAGCCTAGCGGTCACCGCACGGTGCGCTCCGGCATCCCGCAGCACGGCGATGCCGCCGCGCAGAGCGGCGAGATAGTCCCGAAGAACGGGGAGTCGCGCTCTGCTCTGCGTGATCGATGTGCCATCGGCGCGCAACCGCCACTGCACGAGCGCGTCGGGGATGACGTCGAACGCGCGAGCGCCCGTGTACATGCGCTGCGCGACGATCTGATCCTCGTAGGCGACGCCTTCGGGAAACCGCAGATCCGCCCAGAACTCCGTGCGGCTCATCTTCGACCAGGCGACGATGTTCGCGGACGCGCGGGGATGCTCGAAGATCGTCGTGCCGAGACGTGCCGGGTCGGTGGCCGCAGCGACCCAGGGCTGCACGCGACCGGGCAGGTAGCGCTCCCCGTCGAAGCGCGAGCGCACGTACGCTGCGGCCACGAAGTCGCTGCCGGTCTCGACGAGCGTGGTGGTGAACCTCTCGAGAGCCGTGGGGGCGAGCTCGTCATCGCCGTCGAGGAAGCCGAGGAACTCGGTGTCGACCAGGGCGAGTCCGGCATTGCGGGCGCCGCCGAGGCCGATCGACTCCTCGTGCCGGACGGCGCGGAATCGCGGGTCGGATGCCGCGGCATCCGCGAAGACGGCGGCCGTCGCGTCCGTCGAGCCGTCATCGATGAGGATCGCCTGCCATCGGGACTCCGACTGCGCACGCAGCGATTCGAGGGCGGCCGGGGCGAATGCGGCGATGTCGCGACCGGGGACGATCACGGTCACGATCGGAGCGGATGCAGTCACCAGCCGAGTCTATGGCGGCCTACCCGCTCCGGGGCTCACTGGTCGTTGAGCGAGCGCAGCGAGACGAAACGCCTCGTGCTGCATGCGGCCTTCCGTGCAGCGATCGGATCCGCGTTTCGTCTCAGTCGCTTCGCTCCTTCGCTCAACGACCCGAGGCTGACTGGTCGTTGAGCGAGCATAGCGAGACGAAACGCAAGGACCCGAGACCCACTGGTCGTTGAGCGCGCAGCGAGACGAAACGCGACGACCCGATGCCTACTGGTCGTTGAGCGCGCAGCGAGACGAAACGCGACGAGTCGCGGCACTCACCCTCGGGAGACCGCGTGGACGGCTTCCGCGACGAGCGCCGCGAGTTGCCCTGCCGCGCTCTCAGGCAGCGCTGTCCTGCCGAACGTGAACCGCACCGAGGTCTGGGCGACCTCGGGCGGGATGCCGCAGGCGAGGAGCACGTGCGAAGGCTCGTCGCTCCCGGCTGCGCACGCCGACCCGCTCGACGACACGACACCACGGCGCTCCAGTTCGAGAAGCACGGCTTCGCCGCTGACGCCGGCGAACGTGAAGCTGGCCGTGCCCGGCAGGCGATGCTGAGGATCCCCGGTCAGCGCGGCCCGGGGCACGGTGGTGAGGACACCGTCGATGAACCTCCTCGTAGATGCCGCGACGCGGCTCGCGACGTCGGCGCGCTCGGCCTCCGCCAGTTCGAGTGCGGTCGCGAGCGCCACGGCCCCGGCGACGTTCTCCGTCCCCGAGCGCCGACCTCGCTCCTGCCCGCCGCCGTGCAGCAGCGGCTCCAGGGGAACGCGGCCGCGCACGGCCAACGCGCCTGTGCCCTTCGGCGCGCCGAGCTTGTGACCGGCGATCGCGATCGCGTCCGCACCCAGATCGGTCAGGGGGAGCCATCCGGCGGACTGCACCGCGTCGACGTGGAGCGGCACGCGGGCGGCGCTGGTGACCGCACGGAGCGCCGCCACGTCCTGCACCGTGCCGATCTCGTTGTTCGCGTGTCCGAGGGCCACGAGCGCGGTGTCCGGTCTCAGAGCCGCGGCGACCGCATCCGCCGTGATTCGCCCAGCGGAGTCGACGTCGAGCGGTGTCACCGTCACGCCATGGAAGCGGCGCAGGAAGTCCGCCGATTCGAGGATCGACTCGTGCTCGATCGGGGAGACGACCAGATGCCGCCGTGCGGAGCCGAGCACGATGCCCTTCACCGCGAGGTTGTTGGCCTCGGTGCCGCCGCTCGAGAAGATCACGTCTGCCGGACGCATCCCCAGCACCCTCGCCACACGGCGGCGGGCGTCTTCCAGCGCGCTCGCCGCCGCCTCTCCGACGGTGTGATGGCTCGACGGGTTGCCGAACACGTCAGTCAGGTAGGGACGCATCGCCTCGAGCACCTCTGGCCGCACGGGCGAGGTGGCGGCGTGGTCGACGTACAGCATCAGTCGATCCTGACGTCCAGTCCGAGGTCGAGGGCACGCGCCGAGTGCGTCAGCGCGCCGACGGAGATCACATCGACGCCGGTCTCGGCGATGCTGCGGACGGTGCCGAGGTCGACGCCTCCCGAGGCCTCCACCTGCGCCCGATCGCCGATCAGGGCGACGCCCGCCCGCAGATCGTCGAGCGAGAAGTTGTCGAGCAGCACGGTGTGCGCCCCGCCGTCGAGCACTGCCGCGATCTGATCGAGCCGATCGACCTCCACCACCACGTGCGTGGTGTGCGGAAGCCGCGCAAATGCCGCCCGCAGTGCTGCGGCGAGGTCTGCGCCCGAGCGCTGCAGCACCGCGAGATGGTTGTCCTTCGCCATCACCGCATCCGACAGCGAGTAGCGGTGATTGTGCCCGCCGCCCGAGACGACCGCGTGTCTTTCGAAGGCGCGCAGCCCCGGGGTGGTCTTGCGCGTGTCGGCGATGCGCGCCTTCGTGCCGTCGACCTGGCGCACGTAGCCGGCGGTCAGCGTCGCGATGCCGCTCATGCGCTGCGTGAAGTTCAACGCGACGCGCTCGGCGGTGAGGATGCCGCGGGCCGAGCCCGATACCGATGCCAGCACGTCGCCTGGCGAGAACTCGTCTCCGTCGCCGACGTGCACGTCGGTCGTGAGGGTCGGGTCGGTCAGCGCGAAGGCGGTGGCGAAGACCTCTCCGCCGCTGAAGACGCCCGGCTCGCGGGCCACGAGGTCGGCGGTCGCCGTGGCGTCGGCCGGCAGCAGAGCGGTACTGGTGAGGTCGCCCCACGGTGCGTCCTCCTCCAAGGCGGCGCCGACGACGCGGTTGATGGTGGCGGCGGTGAGCATCAGACTCTCTCCAGTTCCGAGGTTTCGATGTGATGGGCGCCGACGCTCACGGTTCGGGTCAGAGCAGCGGATGCCGTCGTCTCGGCGAGCAGGAGGAGATTCGCATCCTCGTGCTCCGCGACGGTCACCGGTTCCGACGCGGCAGCACGCCAGGTGCGGACGATCCCGAGAGCGTGCCCGAGACCGTCGTCTGTGCGGAGCAGCCCGACCTGCTCCCACATGAGCTGCTGCAGCGCGGCGCGCGTGAAGCGGCTCGCGTCCTCGTTCCGGTGCGGATCGGTGTCGCTGGAGACGCTCTGAGGCGACGCGAACTCATACCGGAGCGAGGGGGAATCCAGTGCCGCCGCGACGCGAGCACCGAAGACCGCGCCCTCGAGGAGCGAGTTGCTCGCGAGGCGGTTCGCGCCGTGCACACCCGTCCGGGCGGTCTCGCCGACGGCGAAGAGTCGTGCGAGGCTCGTGCGACCGTCGAGGTCGGTGGCGATTCCGCCCATCAGATAGTGCGCCGCGGGCGTCACGGGGATGGGTTCGCGAGACCAGTCGTAGCCTCGCTCGCGCGTCACGCGGTCGATCGTCGGGAACCGCGAGGCGAGACGGTCGCCGCCGAGCATCGTGGCGTCGAGCCGCACGGGTGAACCCTGACGGGCGGCTTGTCGCGCTATCGCGCGCGACACGACGTCACGGGGAGCGAGCTCGCCGTCGGGGTGGCTGTCGAATGCAAAGCGCCGGCCTTCGTCGTCGATCAGCGTCGCGCCCTCACCGCGCACCGCCTCGGACACGAGGAACGCCGGTTCGGACGCGAGGATCGTGGGGTGGAACTGCACGAACTCCATGTCCGCGACAGCGGCGCCGGCACGGAGAGCCGCGGCGATGCCGTCTCCCGTGGTGCCGACCGGGTTCGTCGTGTGCGAATACAAGTGCCCCGCGCCGCCGGTCGCGAGGATGACAGCATCCGCCTCGGCATCCGACGCCTGACCGTCGATCAGCATGCGGATGCCGTGCACCGCGCCGCCCCGCACCAGGAGGTCGACCAGGAACGCCTGCTCGACAACCTCGATCGTCGTCCGGCGGACGGCCGCGACCAGCGCCTGCGAGATCGCCGCCCCTGTCGCGTCGCCACCCGCGTGGACGATGCGCGCGTGGCTGTGAGCCGCCTCCCGCCCGAGCATGAGCTCGCCGTCGGGCGAGCGGTCGAACGCCACGCCTCGCGCGATCAGCTCGGCGATGCGGGTGGATCCTTCGTGCACGAGCACGTCGACGGCAGCGGCGTCGGACAGCCCCGCGCCCGCGTTCACGGTGTCGATCGCGTGCCTCTGAGCCGAGTCCCTCGGTCCGTACACGCCCGCGACACCGCCCTGCGCGAAGCCCGTGCTGCCGTCGCCGAGAGCCCCCTTCGTGACGATGCGGACGCGATGCCCCGCCTCGTGCGCGTGGAGTGCGGCTGTCAGGCCGGCGATGCCCGAGCCGACGATGACGACGTTCATCTCGCACCCGCCGCGGCCGGCGGCTTCGCCGCCAGCATCCGCTCCAGCGCGACCCGAGCGGGAGCCGCCACGTCGTCGGACACGGTGATGCGGTTCGGGGTTCGGCCGGCCACGAGCTCTTCGAGAACCCACGCGAGATAGCCGGGGTGGATGCGGTACATGGTCGAGCAGGGGCAGACGACCGGGTCGAGGCAGAAGATCTCGTGCTGCGGGAACTGCGCGGCGAGGCGGCGGACGAGGTTGATCTCCGTGCCGATCGCGAACGTCGTCGGTTCGGTCGCGGCTTCGATCGCCTTGCGGATGTAGTCGGTCGAGCCTGCCTCGTCGGCGGCGTCGACGACCTCCATCGGACACTCGGGGTGCACGATCACGCGAACACCCGGGTGCTCCGCACGGGCCTGGTCGATCTGGGCGACCGTGAAACGGCGGTGCACCGAG
The DNA here is from genome assembly GCF_030816295.1 of Microbacterium natoriense. Classification (NCBI taxonomy): domain Bacteria; kingdom Bacillati; phylum Actinomycetota; class Actinomycetes; order Micrococcales; family Microbacteriaceae; genus Microbacterium; species Microbacterium natoriense. The sequence goes on from NZ_JAUSXV010000001.1 coordinate 2,035,260, forward strand.
CAGAAGCCGTGCCAGAGGATGACCTGCGCGTCTTCCAGCTCGGACGCCGTCGACCCGCCGAGCGCTTTGCGGGGATTCCACATCGGCATCCGCTCGAGCGGTACGCCCATGGCCTTGGCGGTGTTCCGACCAAGGTGCTGGTCGGGGAAGAACAGCACGCGGCGCCCGCGCTCGAACGCCCATTCCAGCACGGTCTTCGCGTTCGACGACGTGCACACGATGCCGCCGTGACGACCGACGAAGCCCTTGATGGCAGCGGAGGAATTCATGTATGTGACGGGGATGACGGGAACGCGGCCGTCATCGTCCACGGCGTCCATGTCGCCGTACACATCGGCCGAGCTGCTCCCAGCAGTCCTCGACCTGGTCGATGTCGGCCATATCGGCCATCGAGCAGCCGGCCGCGAGGTTGGGCAGGATCACCGCCTGCTGAGGTGTGGAGAGCAGGTCGGCTGTCTCGGCCATGAAATGCACGCCGCAGAAGACGATGGCCTCGGCATCCGTGCGGCTCTTCGCGGCAGTGGCGAGTTGGAAGGAATCTCCCACGTAGTCGGCGTGCTGCACGACCTCTTCACGCTGATAGAAGTGCCCGAGCACGACCACCCGGTCGCCGAGCGTCCGCTTGGCGGCGCAGATCCTTGCGTCGAGCTCGGTCTCGCTCGCCTCGCGGTAGGCGGCCGGCAGCTCGCCCTGACGAGGAGCACCGGTCGGGGTCACGTCGCCCATCGAGGAGCCGGGTCCGTAGCCGGGCCGCGTGTCGAAGTCCCAGGGGCCGGCGGCGAGATCGGTGCTGCAGGTGGCGTCGGTCGACGCCCCGGTCACGATCGCCTGCAGATGGTGGTCGACCGACGGGTCGAGCCGGGTGACGGGTGCTTCGACAGGCTCAGCAACCCAGGAGTTCGGGGTCATCGGATGCTCGTTTCTTCGGGGCCGAGCGGGCCGCGATCGGCCAGCGCGACATCGGTGTTGTAGCGGTACAAGCGGGCGGGGCGGTGGCTTCCGGTGCGGAAGCGGTCAGTGGGGAGCAGGTTTCCCGAGGCCTCGACCTGGCGGCGGAAGTTGGCCGGGTCGAGGCTCTTTCCGAGGATCGCCTCGTAGGCTTCGCGGAGATCTGCGAGCGTGAACTCCGAGGGGAGGAATCCGTGCGCGACTCTGCTGTAGCCGACCTTGTTGCGCAGTCGCCACAGCGCGTACTCGATGATCTTCGCGTGATCGAACGCGAGGGAAGGCAGATCGTCGATGTCGAACCAGCGCACGTTCTCGGGGGCGCGACCCGACGCCCGGTGCGCCTCGCTCTGGGCGTCGACGTCGTCCTGACGCAACAGCGCCCAGTAGACGATCGACACGACCCGAGTGGGGGAGCGGTCCACCGCTCCGAAGGCGTAGAGCTGCTCGAGATAGCTTGGTGCGAGACCGGTGGTCTCGGAGAGGGTGCGAGCGGATGCATCGACCGGCGACTCCGCTGTCGTGAGCCAGCCGCCGGGCAGCGCCCATTGGTCGGCGAAGGGCTCCCGGGTGCGCAGCACGAGAGGCAGAGCGAGCACGGCGTCGCCCGACTCGGTGCGGCGCAGCGTGAGGATGACGGTGGAGACCGCCACGCGAATGCTTTGAGTCATAGTTACCTTAACCTCCCGTGACGATCTTAGTGTCTCTTTGACCCTTAGTGTCAATCGATGACGTCATCCGCCGTCGAGTCCGAAACGTTATCTGGTGCGAGCGGCGAGGCTTGTTCGTCAGGGAAGGGTTTGTTAGGTTACTGTCCTAACAAACCCTTCGGGTGGGTGTCATCCCGCCTCGGAAGGTTCCCGATGAGCCCCATCCGGGGTTCTGCTCCTTCCCGGAGCACATCCCTCCTGCAGTGCAGCACCGAGAGGAATACAAGAATGATCAGTAACGGAAAGCGCAGGATCGCGCTCACCGCCGTGGCGGGAGCATCCGTCCTCGCTCTGGGCCTCACCGGCTGTACAGCCGGTGGCGACGGGGGAGGCGACGCCGACGGCGACCGCGCCCTCCGGGTCTGGGCAGGCAGCCAGACCCCCATCACCGCGAACTACAACCCGTTCGCCCCCACCGTCCTGCACGGTGCGCTCGGCCCGATCTACGAGCCGCTGTTCTTCTTCAACAAGACCGCCGACGCAGAGCCGGTCGGCCTCATCGGCGATTCCTACGAGTACAACGAGGACGGCACGGTGATCACGATCACCATCAAGCCCGGCCTCACCTGGTCGGACGGCGAGCCGCTCACCGCTGCGGACGTCGCGTTCTCCTTCAACTACGAGGCGAACAACCCCGAGGGCAACGGTCTCGTCTCAGCTGAGGCGATCGACGACACCACGGCGGTCCTGACGTACTCGAGCGCGCAGTACACGACCGAGTTCCAGCGTCTCGGGTCGACCTACATCCTCCCGGAGCACATCTGGTCGGAGATCACCGACTTCGCGAACTTCGCGAACGAGGAGCCGGTGGGCTCCGGCGCGTACGTCGTCGACAAGACCACCAGCGAGTCGTACACGCTCGTCGCCAACGAGAACTTCCGCGACGCCGACGAGCTCGGGGTCAAAAAGGTTCAGTACATCGCCCTGGACACCAACCAGACCGCGCAGGATCTGTTCGCCGCCGGTGAGCTGGACTGGGCCGGTATGTTCATCCCGAACCCGGACGACGTGACCGCCAACGGGAAGATCGACTGGATCAACACCCCGCAGGACCCGACGGTGCTGTACACCTGCTCGAACGCCGAGCTCGGCTGCAGCGGCCCGCAGACCGATGTCGCCGTGCGTCAGGCCCTGAACGTCGCGATCGACCGCGCGGCGATCAAGGACAAGGCATTCGTCGGCATGACCGGTGACATCTCGCCGACCTTCGCGCTCCTCCCGCGCGACGAGAAGTGGGTCGCGGACTCCGCGAACGAGGTCAGCCCGCAGGAGGCCGACGCCGCCGAGGCAGGGAGCATCCTCGAGGCCGCCGGCTACGTCAAGGGCGGAGACGGGTTCTACGCGAAGGACGGCGCGACGCTGGAGCTCAGCCTGATCTCCGTCGACGGCTGGACCGACTACAACGACGCCGCGAAGCTCATCGCCGAGCAGGCGGAGGCCGCCGGCATCAAGGTCACCGCTTCGACGGTGCAGTGGCAGGAGTTCTCGGATGCTCGTCAGGGCGGCGACTTCCAGCTGATCGTGGGCGGTGTCGTCGGCACCTCCGTGGCCGACCCGTTCCAGATCTACCGCGACTGGTTCGGCGGCACCGCCGTCGAGTCGACGAGCCCCGTCGGCACCGAGGTCCCCGCCGGCCGCTGGAACTTCAGCCGCTACAGCAACCCGGTCGTCGACCAGGCGATCCAGGCCGCGATCAGCACGAACGACGAGGCCGAGAAGAAGGAGCTGTACGGCACCATCCAGACGGAGATCGTCCGTGATCTGCCGTATATCCCACTGGTGATCAACGCGACCCAGACCTTCTACAACACGAAGGACTTCACGGGCTGGCCGACGGAGGACGACCTCTACGCCTTCCCGCCGTCTTGGGGCGCGATCGCGGCAGGCTATGTCCTGACGCAGTTGCAGCCGGCCGAGTGAGTCGATAGGAGACGGGGAAGCAGGAAGTAAAAGGAATCAGTGACATGAAGTTCTATGCACGACGGATCGGGTTCTACGCGTTCACGCTGTGGGCCGCGATCTCCCTCAACTTCCTGCTTCCCCGGCTCATGCCGGGGAATCCGGCGGACATCATGATCGCCAAGATGCAGCGAGCGGGCGGTGAGGTCTCCGAGACCACCATCCGCAACATCAAGCTCCTGCTCGGCGGCGACGACTCCTCTCTGTGGGAGCAGTACCTCGCGTACTGGGGCCGCATGTTCCAGGGCGACCTGGGCGTCTCGGTGACGAAGTTCCCGACGGCGGTGACCGAACTCATCGGTCAGGCGCTGCCGTGGACGCTGATCCTCGTCGGAACCGTGACCGTGCTGTCCTTCGTGCTCGGCGTCGTGCTCGGCGCCTGGGCCGGGTGGAAGCGCGGCACCTGGGTCGACCACCTCATTCCGGCGACCACGGTGCTGCAGTCGATCCCGTACTTCTGGATGGCGCTGATCCTCGTCTCCGTCTTCGCTGTCGGTCTCGGCTGGTTCCCGATCTTCGGCGGCTACGACGTCTTCGACTTCCCGGACGGCCCGGAGCCGACCTGGGCGTTCTTCACGGACGCGCTGGCGCATTCGATCCTGCCCGCGCTGACGATCGTCATCTCGTCCGTCGGCGGCTGGATGTTCGGGATGCGGAACATGATGGTCTCCACCCTCGCCGAGGACTACGTCCTCACCGCCGAGGCGAAGGGACTGCGCCCGCGGCGTATTCTCACCACCTATGCCGCACGGAACGCGGCGATACCGTCGATCGCGGGGTTCTCGATCACGCTCGGCTTCGTCGTGGCCGGTTCCATCGTGATGGAGCAGGTGTTCACCTACCCGGGCATCGGCAAGCTGATGTTCCAGGCCGTCACGAACAACGACTACTCGCTGATGCAGGGCCTCTTCCTCGTGATCACCATCACCGTGCTCGCGGCCAACTTCATCATGGACCTCGTCTATGGCTTCATCGACCCAAGGGCTCGCCAGAATGTCTGACACCACGAACCTGATCGTCAAGGATCAGCCGACCACCGCTCCGGCGACGACTGTCGGTCTCGCGACCGCGACCATGAAGCGTCGTCGCCGTATCCTCCCCAGCACCTCGCCGAAGTTCATGACGGGCTCGATCATCGTCCTCGCGATCGTGCTCTTCGCGATCCTCGCGCCGATCTTCTCGCAGAATCCGCGCAGTACCGGCAATGAAGCGCTGCAGCCGCCGTCGGCGGCGCACTGGCTGGGCACCACCAAGCTCGGCAACGACATGTTCGCCCAGCTCGCGATCGGCGCGCAGGGCTCGCTCCTGGTCGGCGTCGTGGCCGGAGGGATCGCGATCGTGCTGTCGCTGATCTTCGGCGTCCTCGCCGGATACCTCGGCGGATGGCGGGAGGACGGCCTCGCGCTACTCACCAACGTTATGATCGTGATCCCCGGCCTGCCGTTGACGATGGTGATCGCCTCCTTCGTGGAGCAGCGCAGTTGGCAGCTCGTCGCGTTCGTGCTCGGCATCACCTCCTGGGCGGGCGCCGCATATGTCCTGCGCCTGCAGACCCGCTCCCTGCGCACCCGTGACTACGTGTACGCCTCGAAGGTTGCGGGGGAGCGCTCGTTCCGCGTCATCCTCGTCGAGATCATGCCGAACCTGCTGCCGCTGCTCACCGCGCAGTTCCTCTTCGCGATCATCTTCGCCATCCTCGGTGAGGCCGGTCTCTCCTATCTCGGTCTCGGCCCCAACTCGTCGATCACCTGGGGGACTATCCTCAACGACGCGCAGTCCGGTCAGGCGATCGGACGCGGCGCGTGGTGGTGGTTCGTGCCCCCGGGCATCATGATCGCGATGCTCGGCGCCGGACTCGCGCTGATCAACTTCGCGATCGACGAGGTCATCAATCCGAAGCTCCGCAACGCGCCCGAAGCCGCCCGCCGGGTGCGCAAGGCCGCCAAGACCAAGGGGGTCACCGCATGAGCGCGCCGGACGCTGTGCTGACCGCACGCAACGTGTCAATCGAATATGAGGTGGACCCACCTGTGAGGGCGGTCCGCGACGTCACGCTCACTCTGAACCGGGGGGAGATCCTGGGGCTCGCGGGTGAGTCGGGGTGCGGGAAGACGACGCTGGCGTATGGGATGAACCGGTTGTTGAAGGCACCGGCGTTGATGACGGGCGGTGAGATCGTGTTCCATGATCGGTCCGGCACGGATATCGATGTCGTCGCGCTTGATGGCGAGGGGTTGCGGGCGTTCCGGTGGGACAAGATCTCGATGGTGTTCCAGGGGGCGATGAACTCGTTGAACCCGGTGATCGACGTGAAGGCGCAGATATTCGACATCTTCGACACCCACCGCCCGGGCATGTCGAAGAAGGATAAGACCGCACGCGCCGAGGAGCTTCTCACGCTGGTGGGGGTGGATCCGTCCCGTTTGACGAGTTTCCCGCACGAGCTTTCCGGGGGGATGCGGCAGCGGATGATGATCGCGATGGCGTTGGCGTTGGATCCGCAGGTGATGATCATGGACGAGCCGACGACGGCGCTGGATGTGGTGGTTCAGCGTGGAATCATCCGAGAGATCATGCGGCTGCGGGAGCGTTTGGGGTTCGCGGTGATCTTCATCACGCACGATCTGCCGATGCTGATCGAGATCAGCGACCGGATCGCGGTGATGCTGCAGGGGCAGATCGTGGAGCAAGGCACAGCGGAAGAGATCTACCGGTCTCCGCAGCATGAGTACACGAAGCGGTTGTTGTCGAGTTTCCCCTCTCTGACGGGGGAGCGGGGAGATTTCGTGCGCACCGGTGTGAGCCAGGAGGGAACTCGATGAGCATCACGGCGGATGCCGTCCGCGGCACGGGCACGCTGGAGGCCCGGAACCTCACCAAGGACTTCACGTTGCGGTCCGGGTTCAAGAGCACGATTCTGCACGCGGTGAAGGATGTGTCGTTCACGCTCGAGCCGGGCCGGACGGTCGCGCTGGTGGGGGAGTCGGGGTCGGGGAAGTCGACGATCGCGCGGATGCTGATGAAGCTCGAGACCCCCACGAGCGGGCAAATCCTCCTCGACGGGCAGCCGTCGGGCAGCCACGGTCGCGCGCTGGCGGGGTACCGGTCGGATGTGCAGATGGTGTTCCAGGACCCGTTCGCATCTCTCAACCCGTTCCACACGATCATCCATCACCTGGAGCGTCCGATTCGTCTGCACCACCCGCACCTCACGAACGGGCAGGTGCGGGAGCGGGTGCTGGAACTGCTGGAGCGGGTGAGGCTGTCCCCCGCGGAAGGCTTCGCCGAGCGCCGCCCGCACGAGCTGTCGGGCGGGCAGCGGCAGCGCGTCGCGATCGCCCGGGCGCTGGCCCCCGGTGCCCGGTTCATCGTCGCCGACGAACCGGTGTCGATGCTGGACGTGTCGATCCGTCTGGGGGTGCTGAACCTCCTCGCGGACCTGCAGCGCGAGGAGAACCTCGGCGTTCTCTACATCACCCACGACCTCGCCACCGCCCGCCACTTCAGTGATGAGATCATGGTGCTCTACAAGGGCGACGTCGTCGAACGCGGCCCCGCCGACACCGTGATTCTCGACCCCCAGCACGACTACACCCGAACCCTCCTCGGAGCCGCCCCCGACCCCGAGAACCTCGGCCGCCTCCGCGACGAAGTCCGCGCCGAACTCGCCGGGAAATAACATCCGCCTTCGAATCGCGCGAATGGCCCGGATTCCTGCCGTGATGCATCCACTCGCGCGATTCGAACGCGCTGACCAGCCGCTAGACTGAACGCACAACAGAACACGGGCCGAATGACCCACGCGGGAGAGCCCCGGCGAACGCAGCCGGGCACCGAAGGAGCAAGCCTCCCCGCCAATCTCTCAGGTAACGCGTACCGCGCGGTTCCGGCCACTCTGAAAAGCGATTTCGAGCGAAGCAAGAAATCGGGTTGAGCGAGGGCGCACCGCGCCCGAGTCGAAACCCTGGCGAGACGATCTCCGCGAGTCTCCGCCTCCACGTTCGTCATCCGCCGACGGTGAAAGCCCTGCTCAGGGCGAAGCTCTCAGGCCCATGACAGAGGGGGAGTTCCGAGGAACGGCGACGTCGCCGTTCCACCCGCCCACGCCCGGGAGAACTCCATGTCCGATCCCCGCTACACCCCGTTGCGCGAACGCCACGAGGCGCTCGGAGCATCTTTCACCGACTTCGGCGGATGGCAGATGCCCGTGCGCTACACCTCCGATCTGGCCGAACACCACGCCGTGCGTCGGGCTGCCGGCATCTTCGACATCTCGCACATGGCCGAGTTCCTCGTCACCGGCCAGTACGCCGCGCAGTTCCTCGACTACGCGCTCGCCAGCAGCATCTCCGCGATGGCGGTCGGGAAGGCGAAGTACTCGCTGATGCTGGCCGAAGACGGCGGCATCATCGACGACGTGATCGCGTACCGCCTGGCCGATGACCGCTACCTGGTGATCGCGAATGCCGGCAACAGAGGCTACGTCGACGCTGCATTCGCCAAGAGGGTCAGGGCGTTCCCCTCGATGCTGGAGCGCGAGCTGCCTGCGCCCGCCCCAGGGGAGGAGCGCAGCTTCGCCGGTTTCCTCGGCGACCGCGGTGTCGACGTCGAAGACGTGTCCGACTCGTTCGCGTTGCTGGCGGTGCAGGGCCCGGCGGCTGAGAGGATTCTCGCCGAGACCTCCGGCATCACCGAACTGAGCACACCGTGGGCCGAGCAGAAGTACTACGCCTGGGCGGAGGCGCAGTTCCTGGGAGAGCCGCTTCTCGTCGCGCGCACCGGGTACACCGGCGAAGACGGCTTCGAGCTGCTCGTGCGCTCCGCCGACGCCGCTGCGCTGTGGGACGACCTGCTCGCCGCCGGTGAGCCGCACGGCCTCGTCCCCGCAGGACTCGCCGCGCGCGACACCCTCCGTCTCGAAGCGGGCATGCCGCTGTACGGGCACGAGCTGAGCCGCGACACCAAGCCGGTGCAGGCCGGTCTCGGCCGCGTCGTCGTCACCGCCAAGGAGAGCTTCGTCGGCAAGGAGAGCGTGGATGCCGCCCCCGGCGCCCCTGTCCTCGTCGGCCTCGCCGCAGAGGGCAAGCGCGCGGGCCGCGCCGGCTACGCCGTCGTCGACGAGGACGGCGTCGTCCTCGGAGAGATCACCAGCGGGGCCCTGAGCCCGACTCTCGGCCACCCGATCGCGATGGCCTATCTGACTCCGTCTTCCGCCGAAGAGGGAACCGCAGTATTCCTTGATGTGCGGGGCACCAGGATCCCCGCCACCGTGACCGCCCTGCCTTTCTACCGGAGGACCAAATGACCGACCTCACCGCACTCAAGTACACCGACGAGCACGAGTGGATCGCCTCCGACGGCGACACCCTCACGATCGGCATCACCGACTACGCCGCCGAGAAGCTGGGCGACGTCGTGTTCGTCGAGCTCCCCGCCGTCGGCACCGAGATCACCGCGGGTGCGGTGGTCGGCGAGATCGAGTCGACCAAGTCCGTCGGGGAGCTCTACGCCCCCGTCGCCGGCACGGTCGTCGAGATCAACGACGCCGTCGTCGACGACCCTTCGCTCGTGAACTCCGAGCCGTTCGAGGGCGGCTGGCTGATCAAGGTGTCCGTCGCCGCCGGCGCGCTCGACGGCCTGCTCGACCGCGACGCGTACGTCGCACTCACGGAGGGCTGATCTCCCCGTGGTCTCTTTCGCCGATCGTCACATCGGAACACCGGCATCCGCTCAGCGCATCATGCTCGAGGCGCTCGGCGTCGCCGACGCCGAGGAGCCCGTCGAGGCGCTGATGCGCCAGGCGGTGCCGTCCGCCATCTACACGGATGCTCGCGAAGACAGCGTCATCCCCCGGGCCGCCAGCGAGACCGAGGCCCTCGCCGAGCTGCGCGCGCTGGCGTCGCGCAACACGGTGAACCGGCCGATGATCGGCCTCGGCTACTACGGCACGATCACGCCGAGCGTGATCCAGCGCAACGTGCTCGAGAACCCGTCCTGGTACACGGCCTACACGCCCTATCAGCCGGAGATCTCGCAGGGCCGCCTCGAGGCGCTCATCAACTTCCAGACGATGGTGGCCGATCTCACCGGGCTCACCACGGCCAACGCGTCGATGCTCGACGAGTCGACCGCGGTCGCCGAGGGGATGCTGCTCGCACGACGTGCCTCGAAGTCGGCCTCGAACGTGTTCGCCGTCGACGCCGACGCCCTGCCGCAGACCAAGGTGCTGCTGGAGACCCGGGCCGATGCCGTGGGCATCGAGCTCGTCACCGTCGACTTCGCCGGAGGCCAGGAGCTGCCCGCCGAGCTGTTCGGGGTCTTCGTCCAGTACCCTGGCGCCTCCGGCCGGGTCTGGGACCCCTCTGCCGTGATCGACGCGGCTCATCTCGCCGGCGGCCTCGCAGTCGTGGCGGCTGATCTGCTCGCTCTGACCCTCATCGCCTCGCCCGGATCCCTCGGAGCCGACGTCGCCGTGGGCACCACCCAGCGCTTCGGAGTCCCGATGGGCTTCGGCGGACCGCACGCCGGCTACATGGCGGTGCGCGCGGGTCTCGAGCGTCAGCTGCCCGGGCGTCTGGTCGGCGTGTCCGTGGATGCCGACGGCAAGCCCGCCTACCGGCTGTCGCTGCAGACCCGCGAGCAGCACATCCGCCGTGAGAAGGCCACCTCGAACATCTGCACCGCCCAGGTGCTGCTCGCCGTGATGGCGTCGATGTACGCCGTCTACCACGGGCCAGACGGACTGCGGGCGATCGCCGCCGAGACTGCGGCGAAGGCCGCGCTGCTGCGCGACTGGCTGGCCGACGCGGGTGTCGAGGTGCTGCACGACGCCTTCTTCGACACGCTGCAGGTGCGGATCCCCGGCCGCGCCGCGGAGTTCGCCTCGCAGGCGCACGACGGCTACGGAATCCTGTTGCACGTGGCGGATGCCGACACCATCGGCCTCTCCGTCGATGAGACGACGACGGTCGGCGAGCTCCACCAGGTCGCGATGGTGTTCGGCGGCAAGAAGGAACGCGCGTTCGGCTTCTTCGGCACCGGCTCCGCGGGCGCTCTGCCTGAGGCTCTTCACCGGCAGGACGAGTACCTCACGCACCCGGTGTTCCACGCGCATCGCAGCGAGACGGCGATGATGCGGTACCTGAAGAGCCTCGCCGACCGCGACTACGCGCTCGATCGAGGCATGATCCCGCTCGGGTCCTGCACGATGAAGCTCAACGCCGCGACCGAGATGGCGGCCATCACGTGGCCCGAGTTCGCCGGCATCCACCCGTTCGCCCCTGCTTCGGACGTCGCCGGGTACCTCGATCTGATCACCCAGCTCGAGGGCTGGCTGGCCGAGGTCACGGGTTACGACGCCGTCTCGCTGCAGCCGAACGCCGGATCGCAGGGCGAGCTCGCCGGGCTCCTCGCGATCCGCGGATACCACCTGGCGAACGGTGACGACCAGCGCACCGTGTGCCTGATCCCGTCGTCGGCGCACGGGACGAACGCGGCATCCGCCGTGCTCGCCGGCATGAAGGTCGTCGTCGTCGCCTGCGATGAACTCGGCAACGTCGATCTCGGCGATCTGCGCGCGAAGATCGCCGCCCACGCCGACGCGCTCTCTGCGCTGATGATCACGTACCCGTCGACGCACGGCGTGTACGAGCAGGACGTCGTGGAGATCACGACGGCCGTGCACGAAGCCGGTGGCCAGGTGTACGTGGACGGCGCGAACCTCAACGCACTGCTCGGATACGCGCGCTTCGGCGACCTCGGCGGCGACGTCTCGCATCTCAACCTGCACAAGACCTTCGCGATCCCGCACGGCGGCGGCGGTCCTGGCATCGGTCCCGTCGCGGCGAAGGCCCACCTGGCGCCCTTCCTGCCGTCGCACCCGATGGCGCAGCGCGCCGAGCACGCCGGAGGCTACACGTTCGACGGCGGTCCCGTGTCGGGTGCCCCGTACGGCTCAGCCGGCGTCCTGCCGATCTCCTGGGCCTACGTGCGCATGATGGGCGCAGACGGTCTCCGTCGTGCCACGGCCGCAGCCGTCCTCTCGGCGAACTACATCGCCGCTCGTCTCGGCGAGCACTACCCGGTGCTGTACACCGGGGAGAACGATCGGGTCGCGCACGAGTGCATCCTCGACCTGCGCCCGCTCAAGGAGGCAACCGGCATCTCCGTCGACGACGTCGCGAAGAGGCTCATCGACTACGGCTTCCACGCCCCGACCATGTCGTTCCCGGTCGCTGGCACCCTCATGGTCGAGCCGACCGAGTCCGAGGACCTCGGCGAGATCGAGCGCTTCATCGAGGCCATGATCATGATCAAGGCCGAGGCGGATGCCACAGCCGCCGGTCGCTGGCCGGCCGACGACAATCCGCTCGTGCACGCACCGCACACCGCGGTGTCGCTGATCACGGGGGAGTGGACGCACGCCTACACCCGGGAAGAGGCGGCGTATCCGGTGCACGCTCTCGTGGCGGGGAAGTACTGGCCGCCGGTGCGTCGCATCGACCAGGCCTACGGCGACCGCAACCTGGTCTGCGCCTGCCCGCCGGTCGAGGCGTTCGCCTGATCTCCTGACGAGCGCATCATCCACGGCGCCGCGCGCATCCCGACGGATGTGCGCGGCGCCGTCGCCGTTTCCCCGCGTGACGCCGTGTGTCCGCCGTGTGTCGAGTTGATCGCAACTCAGTAACGGTTGATTCACGGAGTGCGGCGTTCGCGGAAGGTCGGGTTACTCTCGAATATCCCTGCGCGACCGATGACGCTCGCGCAGTACCCGCATTGTCCACAGGAGGACGCACGTGAAACGCAACAGGATCGCCCTCGCGGGCACCGCCCTGCTCGCCGCAGGTGTCATGGCACTTGCCGGCTGCTCGGCCGGCAACGGCGACGCCGGCAACGGCGGCGAAGAGACCGGCGCATCGACCGGCATCGTCACCGTTCAGAGCAACGAGCCCCAGAACCCCCTTCTGCCCGCAGTCACCAACGAGGTCGGCGGCGGCCTGGTGCTGCAGAACATCTTCGCCGGCCTGGTCTACTACGAAGCGGACGGCAAGGTCGTCAACGACCTCGCCGAGTCGATCGAGTCCGAGGACAACCAGACCTGGACCATCAAGATCAAGAAGGACCAGGAGTTCAGCGACGGCACTCCCGTGACCGCCGAGTCCTTCGTGAAGGCGTGGCAGTACGCCGCCTCCGACCCGGCGTTCGAGAACCAGTGGTGGTTCGCCAACTTCGCCGGCTACAACGACGGCGGCGACGACCCGGACAACCCCGTCGTGGTCGAGGACTCGCTGTCGCTCGAGGCGGTCGACGACACCACGTTCACGGTCGAGCTCGCGGCTCCGCAGTCCGACTTCCCCACCTCGCTCGGCTACCAGGTGTTCTCGCCGCTGCCCGAGTCGTTCTTCGACGACCCGGAGACCTTCGGCCAGAACCCGGTCGGAAACGGCCCGTACAAGCTCGAGAAGTGGGAGCACGACGCCGTCATCTCCCTCGTCCCGAACGACAAGTACGACGGTCCGCGCAAGGCTCAGAACGGCGGCGTCGACCTCGTCGTCTACGGCACCGCTGACGCGGCTTACGCCGACTTGCTCTCCGACAACCTCGACGTGATCAACCCGGGCGTTCCGCCGTCCGCACTGGCCACGTACAAGGACGACCTGGGCGACCGTGCCGTCGACCAGCCCGCCGCGATCTGGGAAGGTCTGACCATCCCCGCGCGTCTGGCTCACTTCGGCAACGACGAAGAGGGCAACCTGCGTCGTCAGGCGATCTCCTACGCGATCGACCGCGACCAGATCACCGACGTGATCTTCGAGGGCACCCGCACCCCGGCCGTCGACTACACCTCCCCGGTCATCGCGGGCTGGAACGACGAGATCAAGGGCTCCGAGGTCACTCACGCCGACGCCGACAAGGCGAAGGAGCTGTGGGCTCAGGCCGACGCCATCTCCCCGTGGAGCGGCACGTTCACCATCGCGTACAACGCCGACGGCGGACACCAGCCGTGGGTCGACGCGGTCTCGAACCAGATCAAGAACACGCTGGGCATCGACGCCGCCGGTCAGTCCTTCCCGGACCTCGCCACGCTGCGCGCCGAGATCAAGAACCGCACGCTGAACGCCGCAACGCGTTCGGGCTGGCAGTTCGACTACCCGGGTGCCTACAACATCCTGGGTGCGCTGTTCATCACGGGCGCCGGCTCCAACGACGGCGACTACTCGAACCCGAAGTACGACGAGCTCGTGCAGAAGGGCGCGACGGCTCCGACGGTCGAAGAGGGCAACGCGCTCTTCGAGCAGGCGCAGGAGGTCCTCTTCGCGGACCTGCCCGTCCTGCCGCTGTGGTACCGCTCCACCAACGCCGGCTACTCGACCGCGGTCGAGGACGTCGCGTACGGCTGGGACAGCTGGCCGATCATCTACCAGATCACCAAGGCCGAGTAAGACTCAGGTCCTGATCTGACCCCGCCGTGCGGGGCGACGCGAAAGTGTCGCCCCGCACGGCGCAGTTCGGTTACCAGCAATGACTGCCTACATCATCCGTCGCCTGCTCCAGGCGATCCCCGTCTTCCTCGGTGCGACCTTCCTGATCTTCTCGATGGTCTTCCTGCTTCCCGGCGACCCGATTCTGGCCCTGTTCGGCGACAAGACGCCGACCGACGCCCAGTACGCCGCTCTGCAGGCGAAGTTCCACCTGGACCAGCCGTTCTTCACGCGCTACCTCATCTACCTCGGCGACCTGTTCCAGGGCAATCTCGGCACGACCTTCCGTGGCCAGAGCGTCAACGAGATCCTCGTCGCCAAGTTCCCGACCACACTCCGACTCGCACTGCTGGCGATCATCATCCAGCTCGTGTTCGGCGTCCTCGTCGGGCTCATCGCAGGTCTGCGCAAGAACAGCGTCTTCGACTACGCGTCGATGCTCCTGAGCCTCGTGCTCATCTCCATGCCCGTCTTCGTGCTCGCCTTCATCGCGCAGTACTTCCTCGCTCTCGAGCTGGGACTGTTCCGCGCCACCGTCGGCAGAGGCGCTCCATGGGCCGATCTGATGCTTCCCGCCATAGTCCTGGCGGCGCTGAACTTCGCCTACGTGGTCCGCCTCACGCGCGGCTCCGTGATCGAGACCCGTCAGCAGGACTTCGTGCGCATGGCGTACGGCAAGGGTCTTCCGACGTCACGGGTCATCCCCGTGCACGTGCTGCGCAACTCGATGATCCCCGTGACCACGAACCTGGCCGCCGACTTCGGCATCCTGATCGTCGGCGCGACGGTCACCGAGGGCGTCTTCAACGTCCCCGGCATCGGAAACGAACTGTTCAAGGCCATCAACCAGCACGACGGACCGGAGATCGTCTCGATCGTCACCGTGCTCGTCGTCATCTACGTCATGGTCAACCTGGTCATCGACCTGCTCTACGGCGTGCTCGACCCGAGGATCCGCTATGTCCGATAAGACTCCCATCCGCCGCATGGCGCACTATGTGGCCGAGGTCGACGAGGGCGGTCTCGGCGCCGTCGACGCCGTTCGCGTCGCCGAGCGCAAGAGCAACCTGTGGCTCGACGCCTGGCGCGACCTCCGTGGCCGCTGGATGTTCTGGACCGCCGGCGTGTTCGTCGTGTTCCTCATCATCGTGGCGCTCTTCCCGAGCCTGTTCGCGCCGATCGACCCGTTCGCCTGCGATCTGAATCACTCGAACGACGGGCCTGCGCCCGGTCATCCGTTCGGATACAACTTCCAGGGATGCGACGTGTACTCGCGCGTCGTGCACGGCACCAGCACCTCGCTGTCGGTCGGCATCATCGTGACGATCATCATCGCGGTCATGGGCATCGTGATCGGCGCCTTCGCCGGCTTCTTCGGAGGCTGGATCGATTCGCTGCTCATGCGCATCGGCGACATGTTCTTCGCGATCCCCTACGTGCTCGCAGCCGTGGTCATCATGTCGGTGTTCCTGAACGACAGGAACATCCTCGTGGTGTCGCTCGCCATCGGCTTCTTCGGCTGGCCCGCGACCGCCCGCATCCTGCGAGCGGAGATCCTGCGAGTGCGCTCGTCGGACTACGTGATGGCATCCGAAGCGCTCGGCGTCTCCCGTGTGCGCACCATGTTCACGCACGTGATGCCGAACTCGATCGCTCCCGTGATCGTGCTCTCGACCGTCGGACTCGCCGCGGCGATCACCGCCGAGGCGACCCTGTCGTTCCTCGGCGTCGGCCTGCCGCCGGAGTTCATCTCGTGGGGCAACGACATCGCGCAAGCTCAGAACCGCCTGCGCACCGACCCGATGCCACTGATCTGGCCGTCCATCGCGCTCTCCCTCACCGTCCTGTCGTTCATCATGCTCGGCGAGACGGTGCGCGACGCGCTCGACCCGAAGGCGAGGGCGCTGCGATGAGCATTCCCGAGACGCAAGAAGACCTCGGCCGCGGGGGCACCAATCCCGGTGTCCCGCTGCTGTCGGTGGAGAACCTCGAAGTCGCGTTCCGGACGCAGGACGGGTTCGTCCCCGCAGTCCGCGGCATCAGCTTCGACATCTACCCGGGCGAGACCATGGCGATCGTGGGCGAGTCGGGCTCCGGCAAGTCGACGACCGCGCACGCGATCATCAACCTGCTTCCCGGCAGCGGTCAGATCACCGGTGGGGCGGTGAGATTCGAGGGGCGCGACCTCACGAAGCTCACCCGCCCGCAGATCGAGGACGTTCGAGGAAAGCTCATCGGCCTGGTTCCCCAGGACCCGATGAACAGCCTCAACCCCGTGCACCGGATCGGCTTCCAGGTCGAGGAGACCATCCTCGCCAACGGGCAGGCCCACGGGCGCAGGGAGGCGCGTCAGCGCGCCATCCAGGCGCTGCAGGAGGCGGGTCTCGCGGATGCCGACAAGCGCCTGCGCCAGTTCCCGCACGAGTTCTCCGGCGGCATGCGCCAGCGCGTGCTCATCGGCATCGGACTCTCGTCCAATCCCAAGCTGCTGATCGCGGACGAGCCCACCAGTGCGCTCGATGTCACGGTGCAGAAGAAGATCCTCGACCATCTCGAGATGCTGACCACCGAGCGGAACACCGCCGTGCTGTTCATCACCCACGACCTCGGCCTCGCCGCGGAGCGGGCGGAGAACCTCGTGGTTATGCACCGCGGACGCATCGTGGAGTCGGGCCCCGCCCTCGAGATCCTGCAGAATCCGCAGCATCCGTACACGCAGCGCCTCGTCTCCGCGGCGCCCAGCCTCGCCTCGAAGCGAATCCAGGCTGCGGCGACCGGTGGAGCCGATCCGCTGGCGGAGGCGCTCGCGGAGGCGACCGGCACGGTCGACCTCGCGAGCATCGCGCATCTCGAGACGACCGAAGACGCTTCTCCGGTCATCGAGTTCCGCGACGTCACCAAGGTGTACAAGCTGCGAGGCAGCGGGTTCCGTTCGACGGACTTCACGGCGGTCGACAAGATGTCGTTCCAGGTGCCCAAGGGGTCCACGATGGCCATCGTGGGCGAATCGGGCTCCGGCAAGTCGACGGCGGCCAAGATGCTGCTCCGGCTCGAGAAGAAGACGTCCGGAAAGATCCTCGTGAACGGTCAGGACACCGACGAGCTGTCGCGTCCGCAGCTGCAGGCACTGCGCCGGCAGATGCAGCCGGTCTTCCAGGATCCCTACGGTTCGCTGGACCCTCTGCACAACATCGGCAACACCGTCGCAGAGCCTCTGCGCGTGCACGGCGTGGGCGATTCGGCCTCGCGACGCGCTCGCGTGTTCGAGGTGCTCGATCAGGTGGCGCTGCCGGCGAGCGTGGCGGATCGCTATCCGAACGAGCTCTCCGGCGGTCAGCGTCAGCGCGTCGCGATCGCGCGGGCGCTGGCTCTCAAGCCCGAGATCGTCGTCCTCGACGAGGCCGTGTCCGCTCTCGACGTGCTCGTGCAGGCGCAGGTGCTGAACCTGCTCGCGGATCTGCAGTCCGAGCTCGGACTCACGTATCTGTTCATCACCCACGACCTCGCTGTCGTGCGAGTGATCGCAGACCGCGTGTGCGTCATGGAGAAGGGGCGCGTCGTCGAGCAGGGCACGGTCGATGACATCTTCGCGAACCCGCAGGAGGAGTACACCGAGCGTCTGCTTCAGGCCATCCCGGGTGCCTCGATCGCACTGGGCGGCCACTGAGTGAACCACGACGGTCGACCGGAGGGCGTGCGGATCTTCCGTGCGCCCTCCGGGCTGTTCGCCATCGGGATCGCGATCCTGCTGGCGCTGTTCCTGTTGGGCGACGCGGTCGTCCGCGCCGGATGGGGACGGATGCTCCTTCTGGCGCCCTGGATTCTGCTGGCCTTCTGGATCGTGTACGAGAACGCCTACGTCTCGCGGGTGCAGATCGACGACGACGGGGTGACGGTGCAGAATCTGCTGCGGCGCACATCGTTCGGATGGAAGAGGGTCCGTTCGATCGAACTGCGCTGGCAGCTGGTCTTCGTCCTCGACGACGGCCGGAAGCTCTCCTGCTACGGAGGGCCAGCGAAGGCCGGTCCTGTGCGCCGCCCCGGGCGCGACGGCGACTCGCGAGAGCCTGCCGGCATCCGCGCGCTGTCCGAGATCGAAGATCGCTGGGAGGCTGCTCCAGACACGGCGGATGCTCCGATCATCCGTTCGTGGGATCTGCCTGCGCTCCTGGCCCTCGGAGCCATCGTGATCTGGGCGATCGCTGCGATCCTGATCGCGAACGCCTGATCCCTCAGCCGGGGAGCCCGAACAGCGCGGGCCAGGTGGCCGCCGCCCACGGATAGCCGACGAAGACGGTCGCGTCGATCAGGAAGTGTGCGACGAGGAACGGCAGCAGCCGCCCCGAGCGCTGGAACAGCCAGCCGAACAGCAGCCCCATGGCGAAGTTGCCGATGAAGGCGCCCGGCCCCTGGTACAGGTGATAAGTGGCGCGCAGCGCAGACGTCGAGAGGATGATCGTCCACGGCCCCCATCGGAGCTCGCGCAGCCGTGCGAAGAGGTACCCGAGAACCACGAACTCCTCCTGGATCGCGGCTCTGGCGGCCGAGAGCAGCAGGACGGGGATCGTCCACCAGTGCGCGCCGAGGCCCGCCGGGTCGACGGCGACGAAGAGCCCCAGCGCTCGTCCGGCGAGGTAGAGCCCGAGCCCTGGCACGCCGATCGCGATCACCAGCAGGACGCCGCGACCGGCATCCTTCCCGACCGCGCTCCCATCGAGGCCGAGGCGGCCGAGGTGCGGGCGCGAGGTCTGCCAGAGCAGGAAGCACACGAGCAGGACCGGTACCAGGGAGAAGCCGATCGAGAGCACCTGGTAGATCAGGTCGAAGAGCTCGCGGTCGCTGCGCGAGGGGTTGAGCGTCGCCGTCTGATCGGCCAGGGGAGTGGTGTCGGTGAGCCGGTACGCGAGCTGCACGATCGCGTAGACCGCCGACTGGCCGAGGCCCAGCGCGAGCACGATCGAGATCTCCCACCGGATGCGTGCGCGTGAGGAACCGCCTGCGAACGCCAGGCGCGCGGGAGGGGGAGTGGAGGTCACAACCCCGATCGTACGACGGGTGCTCAGGAACCGGCTGTGCGCATAGGGTATCCTGGAACGTCGGATTCCCGGCTTTTCCCACCACCTTCTTAGGACTCCTGCATGGCGCACGCCCTCCGTTCAGACCTCCGCAACGTCGCAATCGTCGCTCACGTCGACCACGGCAAGACCACCCTCGTCGACGCGATGCTCCGTCAGACCGGCTCATTCGGCTCTCACGAGCACATGGAAGAACGCGCCATGGACTCCAACGATCTGGAGCGTGAGAAGGGCATCACGATCCTCGCCAAGAACACGGCGATCACCTACAAGGGCAAGCACGCCGCCGGCAGGGACATCACGATCAACGTGATCGACACGCCCGGTCACGCCGATTTCGGCGGTGAGGTCGAGCGCGGCCTGTCCATGGTCGACGGCGTCGTGCTGCTCGTCGACGCCTCGGAGGGCCCTCTGCCGCAGACCCGCTTCGTGCTGCGCAAGGCGCTCGAGGCCAAGCTGCCCGTCATCCTCCTCGTGAACAAGACCGATCGTCCCGATGCTCGCATCGCCGAGGTCGAGGAGGAGGCGCACGATCTGCTGCTCGGACTCGCCTCCGACCTCGTCGACGACGTGCCCGACCTCGATGTCGACGCACTGCTCGACGTGCCGGTCGTCTACGCATCGGGTCGCGCAGGCGCCGCGTCGCGCAACCGCCCGGCCGACGGATCGCTGCCCGACAACGACGACCTCGAGCCGCTGTTCGAAGCGATCCTCGAGCACGTCCCGGCCCCGTCGTACGACGACGAGGCCCCGCTGCAGGCCTGGGTCACGAACCTCGACTCCAGCCCGTTCCTCGGCCGCCTCGCCCTGCTGCGCGTCTTCAACGGCACCCTCAAGAAGGGTCAGACGGTCGCCTGGGTCCGCGCCGACGGCAGCACCAGCAACGCGCGCATCACCGAGCTGCTGAAGACCCGAGCGCTCGAGCGCTACCCCGCCGAGGAGGCGGGCCCCGGTGACATCGTCGCCATCGCCGGCTTCGAGAACATCACGATCGGCGAGACCATCGCCGACCCGGAGGACGTGCGTCCGCTGCCGGCGATCACCGTCGACGACCCCGCCATCTCGATGACGATCGGCACCAACACCTCGCCCCTCATGGGCAAGGTCAAGGGGCACAAGCTCACGGCCCGCATGGTCAAGGACCGCCTCGATCGCGAACTCATCGGAAACGTCTCGCTCAAGGTCGTCGACATCGGACGCCCGGACGCGTGGGAGGTCCAGGGACGCGGCGAGCTCGCGCTGGCCATCCTCGTCGAGAACATGCGCCGCGAAGGCTTCGAGCTCACGGTCGGCAAGCCCCAGGTGGTCACGAAGAAGATCGACGGCAAGACCTACGAGCCCTTCGAGCACCTCACGATCGACACGCCGGAGGAGCACCTCGGCGCGATCACGCAGCTGCTCGCGAACCGCAAGGGCCGCATGGAGAACATGACCAACCACGGCACCGGCTGGGTGCGCATGGAGTTCATCGTCCCCTCCCGCGGACTCATCGGCTTCCGCAGCGAGTTCCTCACCACGACGCGCGGCACCGGCATCGCGAACGCGATCTCGCACGGCTACGAGCCCTGGGCCGGCCAGATCACGACCCGTCAGAACGGCTCCATCGTGGCCGACCGCATGGGCGTCGTGACGCCCTTCGCGATGATCGCACTGCAGGAGCGCATGTCGTTCTTCGTGCAGCCCACGCAGGAGGTCTACGAGGGTATGGTCATCGGCGAGAACTCGCGCGCGGATGACATGGACGTGAACATCACCAAGGAGAAGAAGCTCACCAACATGCGTGCGGCGAGCTCCGACACCTTCGAGTCGATGACGCCGCCGCGCGTGCTCACGCTCGAGGAGAGCCTCGAGTTCGCCCGCGACGACGAATGCGTCGAGGTGACGCCGGAGGTCGTGCGGATCCGCAAGGTGATCCTCGACCAGACGGTCCGCGGACGCGAGGCCTCGCGTCTCAAGCGCCAGGACGCCAAGGCCTGACAGCACGCTGGGAGGTTGCCCGGCAGCACCTCCACGAAAAGGGCCCTGCGCCGCCGAAACGGCGGCGCAGGGCCCTTTTCTCATGAATCACCCAGGTGACGCGGATTTTTCGTTCAGGTGACTGCTTCAGACTCGATGACTTGTGCCCGGGACGACCTCCCGATGAGTCTCCTGCGAGGGCGCGAACGACGACCCGAAAGTCGAACCCTTCATCATGCTTCAGAACACCCGTGCGCTTCGGCGCGCCGCCGCAGCGGCATCCGCCCGTTCCACCGTGACCGCCCGTCGCCCGATCCTGATGTTCGCGGCCGCTGGCGCGGCCCTGCTCGGAATCACCGTGACCGTCGGCTTCGCCTCGGCTCCGGCCGTCGGCGCCGAGAACATGATCTCAGCGGTCACCGAGCTCGCCGGCCCGGAGCCGCTGGCGAAGGTGGCGGATGAGGCGTCCACGAGTCTGATCGCGGCGCATGCGGCCGTCGACGCGGCGATCCAGCTGAACGCGGACGTCGTGCTCTCGGGCCTCGATCTCGGCGAGTCCGTCACCTCGATCGAAACCGGCGAGCTGCACCACGACATCAACGCCCTGGACGAGCGTGCGGTGATGCCCGGGATGCTGCTGACCGTGCTGACGGCCGACACCGAGAAGACGACGGCCGCTGTCGTCGCCGAGACCGCGACCCTGCAGGCCGCGCTCACGGCGGCTCAGGAGAAGAAGGCCGCGGATGACGCCGCGAAGGCCGCAGCGGAGCAGGCTGCCGCACAGGCCGCGGCGGCCGCGGCCGCACTGGCCGCGGTGAACACCCCCGACGGTGCTCGTGCTGCCGCTCGGGACATGGCCGCGAGCCGGTACGGCTGGGGAGACGACCAGTTCCAGTGCCTCAACTCGCTGTGGAACAAGGAGTCCAGCTGGAACTACCAGGCCTACAACCCCTCCGGTGCAACCGGCATCCCGCAGGCGCTTCCCGGAAGCAAGATGGCTTCGGCGGGCGGAGACTGGGCCACGAACGCCGCGACGCAGATCGCGTGGGGGCTGGGATACATCTCCTCGGTGTACGGCACGCCGTGCAGCGCCTGGGGGCACTCGCAGGCGACGAACTGGTACTGACCGGAATCCGTACTGCCGGCTCCCGTTCTCCGGTGCCGGGTATCAGCGCAGCTCTGAGATGAGCACGGCGCTGGTGCCCGGCATCGTCGCATCGAAGACGTGCGGCGCATCGCCGGGGTAGGTCAGGTAGTCGCCGGGGCTCAGCAGCACCGGTGCGTCTGAAGGGCCGACATGCGCCTGGCCGGCACTGAGGATGACGTGCTCGATCGTGCCGGGGTGATGCGGATCGGATCGGCGGGCGTCGCCCGGCTCCGCCTGGATCAGGTAGATGTCGCGGCGTGCACCGGGCGGGCTGGCCGAAAGCAGAGTCGCGCTGTACGCGGCGGCGGATGACGGCACACCCGCGCGGTCGTCGGCGCGGATGAGCGTCGGCGCATTCGTCTGCTGGTCCACGAGCACGGCGAACGGCACGCCGAGCCCCACCCCGAGAGCCCACAGCGTCTCGACGCTCGGTCCCACCTGCCCGCTCTCGAGCTGCGAGACCGTCGCCTTCGACACGCCTGCTCTGCGAGCCAGCTCTGAGACCGACAGGGCGGCCGCCTCCCGTTCACGGCGGAGGGTGCGGGCGATGCGAGTACGAAGATCCTCCATGTGTTCATCATGCCAAACGATCGTTCACTTGACTATCCGTTGTCGCCCGTTCAGAATCATGGTCATGTGTTCACTGAATCGAACGGCGACTCGTGACGGCTGAACGGGAGGTGTGGCGTGAGGCTCTCGGCGTCGTTATCGCGACGAGCGCCTACGGCATCTCCTTCGGCGCCCTCGCCGTCGCCGCCGGCCTCGACGTGTGGCAGGCGTGCGTGCTGAGCCTGTTGATGTTCACGGGAGGGTCGCAGTTCGCCTTCGTCGGCGTCTTCGCGGCTGGAGGGCTTGCGGCTCTTCCCTCGGCGATCGCATCCGCGGCGCTGCTGGGAGTGCGCAACGTCGCATACGGCATGCGGATGTCGCCGATCGTCGGCGGGGGAGCGCTGCGTCGGGCGACCGCAGCGCACTTCACGATCGACGAGTCGACCGCGGTCGCCATCTCGCAGAGCGATCCCCGACTCCGGCAGGTGGGCTTCTGGGTGACGGGCGTCGGGATCTTCCTCGGATGGAACGTCACGACACTGATCGGCGCTCTGGTGGGCGACGTGCTGGGCGACCCGAAGATGTGGGGGCTGGATGCCGCGGCCGCGGCCGCGTTCCTCGCGCTGCTGTGGCCGCGTCTGAAGCAGCGGCAGGCGATCGCCGTCGGAGTGGCGGCCGCAGTGGTGGCGGCCTCTCTCACGCCTTTCATCATGCCGGGTCTTCCGGTGCTGATCGCGGCTCTCGTCGCGATCATCGTCGGCTGGTTCAACTGGCTGGGCGGCCGGGAAGGAGCGACCGCATGACGCTCTGGGGCGCCATCGTGCTCGCGGCGACGATCTGTCTCGCGATGAAGGCCGCGGGCTACCTCGTCCCGGCACGGATCCTCGAGGAACCGCGCCCCGCTCGCATCTCCGATCTGCTCACGGTCGCGCTGCTCGCGGCCCTCGTAGCCGTGCAGACACTGGGTGCGGGGCAGGCGGTGATGGTCGATGCGCGCGTGCCCGCCGTCCTCGTCGCGGCCGGACTCCTGTGGGCGCGTCAGTCGTTCCTCGTCGTGGTGTTCGCCGCGGCTGCGGTCGCGGCCCTGCTGCGGCTCGCAGGCCTCGCCGCCTGAGGCATCCGCATAGCCCACCCGCATAGGATCGTGGGGTGAAGTGGGTATCGAGAGTGCTGTCCTGGCTGGCCGCGGCTGTCGTCGGCGGGATCTTCGGGGTGGCCGGAACGATCGCGCACAGTCTCATGTGGGGACCGATCCCGATCGGGATCGTCGTCGGCACGATCGCCTGCGGCGCGATCCTCATCGCGATCCGATCGCTCACGCACGACCGCGCAGCGACGGTCGCTGCGGGGGCCGGAATGGTCGGGATGCTGCTCATCATCTCGGGAGTCGGCCCCGGCGGATCCGTTGTCGTCGAGAACACGGCCATGGGCCAGATCTGGATCTACCTCGTGGCCGGTCTCGTGATCCTCACCGTCACCTGGCCGTCGATCCGGAGGTTGCCGGTGCGCACCGAAGCCGTCGCAGAGACATCCGCCACCGACTCGCGCGCGTAGACTGAAACCGTGACGTATGTGATCGCGCTTCCGTGTGTCGATGTGAAGGATCGTGCCTGCATCGACGAGTGCCCCGTGGACTGCATCTATGAGGGTGAACGTTCGTTGTACATCCATCCGGATGAGTGCGTGGACTGCGGGGCGTGCGAGCCGGTGTGTCCGGTCGAGGCGATCTACTACGAGGATGATCTGCCCGAGGAATGGGCGGACTACTACAAGGCGAATGTGGAGTTCTTCGACGAGATCGGCTCGCCAGGCGGTGCGGCCAAGACCGGCGTCATCGCCTTCGACCACCCGATCATCGCCGCCCTCCCGCCCCAGGGCGAGTGAGCTGTGAGCGTCCGCGACCTCGCAGACTATCCGTGGGACGCGGTCGCCCCCTACCGTGAACAGGCGGCGCAGCATCCGCAGGGTCTCGTCGATCTCTCCATCGGATCGCCTGTCGACCCGACACCCGAGGTCGTGCGCAGAGCGCTGGCCGAGGCGACAGACGCGCACGCGTACCCGCAGACCGTCGGCACGCCTGCGCTGCGGGAGGCGATCGTCGACTGGTATGCGCGTCGACGCGGCGTTCCTGATCTCGCCGTCGCGAACGTCCTGCCCACGATCGGATCCAAGGAGCTCGTCGCGCTGCTGCCGACGCTCCTCGGGCTCGGCGAAGGCGACATCGTGGTGCACCCGCGTATCGCCTATCCGACCTATGAGGTCGGAGCCCGCGTCGCCGGAGCCGCACCTGTGGCGATCGACGACCCTGCCGAATGGCCCGAAGGCGCAAAGCTCATCTGGATCAACAGCCCCGGCAATCCGGACGGCCGCACCTGGACGGTCGACGAGCTGCGTGCGGCTGTCGAGCGCGCCCGCGAACTGGGCGCCGTCCTGGCGAGCGACGAATGCTATGCCGAGCTGGGCTGGGACGGCCCGTGGGCGACCGAGCCGGTGCCCTCGGTGCTCGATCCTCGTGTGACGGGCGGAAGCCGCGCGAATCTCTTGAGCGTGTACTCGCTCAGCAAGCAGTCGAACCTCGCCGGCTACCGCGCGGCTTTCATCGCCGGGTGCGCGAAGATCGTGGGCGAACTGCTGACGGCGCGCAAGCACCTTGGGCTCATGCCACCGGCGCCTGTGCAGCA
The DNA here is from genome assembly GCF_030816295.1 of Microbacterium natoriense. NCBI lineage: Bacteria > Bacillati > Actinomycetota > Actinomycetes > Micrococcales > Microbacteriaceae > Microbacterium > Microbacterium natoriense. The sequence goes on from NZ_JAUSXV010000001.1 coordinate 2,060,763, forward strand.
CGCGATGGCGGCGGCGCTCGGCGACGAGGAGCACGTGCGGGTGCAGAAGGAGCTGTATCGCGGTCGCCGCGACGTGCTGCGCCCGGCTCTGGAGGCCGCAGGCTTCCGGATCGACGGCTCCGAGGCCGGGCTCTACTTGTGGGCGACAGAGGGCCGCGACGCCTGGGAGAGTATGGATCGGCTCGCCGGGCTCGGCATCCTGGCCGGCCCCGGTCCCTTCTACGGCACGCATTCCGATGAGCACGTGCGTCTCACGCTGACAGCGCCGAGCGAGCGCATCGCGGAGGCGGCTCGACGCCTTTCCGCGGCGAATCTATAGATTCCCCCACTGCATCCGCACTTCTTTTGGCGATTGTCACAGTTGGCCGACGCGCCTACTAGGCTGTAAAGGCGATTCGGTCGTGACCCGACCTGGCGCTCTGCGCCGTGACATCGCCACTTCGGCTTGATCAACACTCTTGAGGAGGCCCGCGTGAGCGCAGGGGCAGAGCAGCAGGCTTCGGCGAAGCTGACGATCGGCGACACCGTCGCAGAGTTCCCGGTCGTGCGGGGCACCGCCGGACACGACAGCATCGACTTCTCGACCTTGACGCGTCAGACCGGCTACACAGGTCTCGACTACGGCTTCGTGAACACCGCCTCGACCAAATCGGCCGTCACTTTCATCGACGGCGACCAGGGCTTCCTCCGCTATCGGGGTTATCCGATCGAGCAACTCGCAGGCAGCACCAGCTATCTCGAGGTCGCCTGGCTGCTCATCTACGGAGAGCTGCCGACCGCATCCGAGCTCGCGGAGTTCGACGACAAGATCCGCCGGCACACGCTCCTGCACGAAGACCTCAAGCACTTCTTCTCCGCCCTGCCGCACACGGCGCACCCGATGTCGGTGCTGTCGTCGGCGGTTGCGGCGCTGTCGACCTACTACGAGGGCCAGACCGACCCGAACAACCCCGAGCACGTCGAGCTGAACATGATCCGCATGCTCGCCAAGCTCCCCGTCATCGCGGCATACGCCCACAAGAAAGCGCTCGGGCAGGCGTTCCTCTATCCCGACAACTCGCTGAGCTTCGTCGACAACTTCCTCAAGCTGAACTTCGGCGTCCACTCCGAGCCCTACGAGATCAACCCCGTGATGTCGAAGGCGCTCGAACTGCTGCTGATCCTGCACGAGGATCACGAGCAGAACGCTTCCACCTCGACCGTGCGCCTGGTCGGCTCGACCGGAGCCAATCAGTTCGCGTCGATCTCGGCCGGCATCCAGGCGCTCTCCGGCCCCCTCCACGGCGGTGCGAACGAGGCCGTCCTCACCATGCTCGGCCAGATCCGCGACTCCGGCCAGAGCGTCTCGCGCTTCGTCGAGCGGGTGAAGAACAAGGAAGAGGGTGTGAAGCTGATGGGCTTCGGGCACCGGGTGTACAAGAACTACGACCCCCGCGCCAAGCTCGTCAAGGCCGCGGCCGACGAGGTGCTGACCTCGCTGGGCGTCTCGGATCCGCTGCTCGACCTGGCCAAAGAGCTCGAGGAGCTCGCACTGGCCGACGACTACTTCCGCGAGCGTCGCCTGTACCCGAACGTCGATTTCTACACCGGCGTGATCTACAAGGCGATGGGCTTCCCCACTCGCATGTTCACCGTTCTGTTCGCGATCGGCCGCCTGCCCGGCTGGCTGGCTCAGTGGCGCGAGCTCAACCTCGACGCGCAGACCAAGATCGGCCGCCCGCAGCAGCTGTATGTGGGATCCCCCGAACGCCAGTTCCCCACGCGCTGAGTCGCGGCGGTCATGCCCGTCGTGAGCGCTGAGGCCATCGTTCCGGTGGATCCGGTCACGGCCTTCGCCGTGTCGCAGACCACAGGTGTGGTGAGACGGCGGTGGGATCGCTTCATCAGCGCGCAGCACTTCCTCGACGGTGCGGACGACGCGGCGAAAGGCGTGCGCACCTTCACGCGACAGCGGTTGGGCTTCGCCATGGTCAGCCGGTACGTCTCGTACGCGCCGCCGACGAACGTCGGGATGGTGATGGAGAGCGGGCCCTGGTTCTTCGAGAAGCTCGGCGGCGGATGGCGTTTCACAGAAGTGCCCGAGGGGACCCTGGCGGTCTGGAAGTACAACTTCTCGTGCCGGCCGGCCTGGCTCGCGCCGATCGCCGAGTGGATCGGCGTGCGGATGCTCGGCTTCGAGATCAGACGGCGGCTCGCAGGCTTCGTGCGCGGCTGCTCCGATCCGGTCGTCCTCGCCGCCATCCGCGAGCGCTGAACTCCTGGCACAGGAACGCCGACGCCCCACCTGCTCGTCCGCGCCCCACCGTGCTGACGTCTGTCAGATGGGGCGCCGACGGGCCGGATATGGGGCGTCGGCGAAAGAAGAACGGGTCAGCGACCCTGGTAGCCGCGGCCGCCGCCCTGACGGGCCTGTCCGCCCTGGCGAGCCTGTCCGCCCTGGCGCGAGGCGCCGCCGGGCTGGCCCTGGCCGCCGCCCTGGCCCGAGCGGGGCCGACGACGACGAGCGGGAGGCGTGGAGGCGCCGCTGCGCTCGCCACCGGCCGGGCGCTGCTTGGCCTGGCGCTGCGGCTGCGCCTGCACGGGCGCGGGGCGCACGTGCGCGGCGCGCTCGGGGACGAGCTCGGTGACCGCGGCCGCGGTGACGTCCTCGAGCGGCGCGGTGATCGCGGCCTTGCGCAGCAGGTCCTTCACGTCGCGACGCTGCTCGGGCAGCACGACGGTGACGACGGTTCCCGCAGCTCCCGCGCGGGCGGTGCGACCCGAGCGGTGCAGGTACGCCTTGTGCTCCATAGGCGGGTCGACGTGGACGACGAGGTCGACGTTGTCGACGTGCACGCCGCGAGCGGCGACATCGGTCGCGACGAGAACGCGGACTCCGCCGTCTTCAGGAGCGGAGGAGAAGGCGCCGAGGTTGCGCTCGCGGGCGTTCTGCGACAGGTTTCCGTGCAGATCGACGGCGGGGATGCCGGCCGCGGTGAGCTGCTTGGCGAGCTTCTTCGCCTGGTGCTTCGTGCGGGTGAAGAGGATGCGGCGACCGGTGCCGGAGGCGAGATCGCGCACGAGCGTGGTCTTGTTGTCCGTCGAGTCGACGACGAGCACCCGGTGCGTCATCTCGCCGACGGGCACGCTCTCTTCGTCGACCTCGTGGCTGACCGCGTTCGACAGGAAGCGGCGGGCGAGCGTGTCGATGCCGCGGTCGAGCGTCGCGCTGAAGAGCAGTCGCTGACCACCGGCGGGAGTCGCCGTGAGGATGCGGGTGACGCCGGGGAGGAAGCCGAGGTCGGCCATGTGGTCGGCCTCGTCGAGCACGGTGACCTCGACGGCGTCGAGCTGCACGACCTTCTGCTTCATCAGGTCTTCCAGGCGGCCAGGGCACGCGACGACGATGTCGACGCCGTTGCGCATCGCCTGCTCCTGCGGACGCTGGCTGACGCCGCCGAAGACGGTCGTGACGCGCAGGCCCTTGGCCTCTGCGAGCGGGGCGATGGTCGCGGCGATCTGCGTCGCGAGCTCGCGGGTCGGAGCGAGCACGAGGCCGCGCGGGTGACCCGGGCGGCTCTTGCGCCCCGACGCGGCGAGGCGCGAGACGAGGGGAAGCGCGAACGCGATCGTCTTGCCGCTGCCGGTCCGGCCGCGGCCCAGCAGGTCGCGCCCCGCGAGGGAATCGGGAAGCGTGTCGCGCTGAATCGCGAACGCCTCGGTCTTGCCGTCCTTGGAGAGGACGGCGGCGAGGTCGGCGGGCACGCCGAGATCGAGGAAAGAGGTCATGAAGTATCTCCGAGATTGCACGCACGGAACCGGGCCGGGTGCGGGGAAAGGTGGGCGACGGCGCGGGATCGCGCATCGTTTCGCCGTTCGAAAAGGCCAGAACCAAGCAAGTGGCGCGGGAGCGTGTCGACGACGCAGACGTCTCGCATAACGAGTGGCGTCACCCTGACACTATCACGCGTCCACGGGAGAAGGCTGGGACGAGGTCCCGTCAGCGAGTCGTGAGGTCAGGCGTGCAGAGCGTCGTTGAGAGTGACGCCGACGCCTGCACGCTGCACGGCCTCGACCGCACCGCTGAGCGAGTTGCGGCGGAACAGCAGCCCATTCCGGCCCGACAGCTCGGCCCCCTTCACGGTGGCCCGGCCGCCATCCGCGGTCACGGGGCCGTCGACCAGGACGATCTTCGTCCCCGCGGTGACGTAGAGACCCGCCTCCACCACGCAGTCGTCTCCGAGCGAGATGCCGATGCCCGAGTTCGCGCCCAGAAGCGTCCGCGCACCGATCGAGACACGGTGCTGTCCGCCGCCGGACAGCGTCCCCATGATCGAGGCGCCGCCGCCGATGTCGCTGCCGTCGCCCACCACGACGCCCTGAGAGATGCGCCCTTCGACCATCGAGGCGCCCAGGGTTCCTGCGTTGAAGTTCACGAAGCCCTCATGCATGACGGTCGTGCCGGGGGAGAGGTGGGCGCCGAGGCGCACGCGCGACGCATCAGCGATGCGGACGCCCGCGGGCTGGACATAGTCGGTCAGACGAGGGAACTTGTCGAGTCCCTGCACCTGGATGCCGGCGCGCTGCAGCAGCGGGCGCAGGCGGTTGGCGTCGTCGGGGTGCACCGGTCCGGCATTGGTCCACGCGACAGTGGGCAGGTGCGCGAAGATGCCGTCGAGGTTCAGCTCGTTCGGGCGGACGACGAGATGCGACAGCGCGTGCAGACGCAGGTAGGCGTCGGCCGTCGAAGTGGGCGCCGCGTCGAGATCGATCACCAGGTGCACGGATTCGACGGTGACGTTGCGGCGCTCGTCGGGACCCGCCAGCGCCTCGACCGTCATGATCGCTGCCGCGGCGTCCGCGGCATCCGGGGTGCCAGCGCCCACTTCCGGGAACCAGGCGTCCAGAACGGTGCCGTCGCCGGCGATCGTCGTGAGACCTGTACCCCATACCGTGCGTGCGTCAGTCATGCCTACAACGCTAGCGCTCCGCGGCTTCGCACTCGGCGCATATGTCGCCCTGAGTAGGCTTGAGGGCATGGCGCTCGATCTCACCTCGTCCTCCGTCGACCTGACTCGCGCGATCTGCGACATCCCGAGCGTCTCGGGCGACGAACTCGCGCTGGCGGACGAGATCGAGCGGGCCGTGTCGGCCTATCCGCACCTCGAGGTGATCCGCCACGGCAACACGATCGTCGCCCGCACGGATCTCGGACGAGCGCAGCGGGTCGCGATCGCCGGCCACATCGACACCGTGCCGATCAACGGCAACGTCCCGGTGCGCGATATCGAGATCGACGGCGTGCCGCACCTGTGGGGGCGCGGAACCGTGGACATGAAGGCCGGCACCGCCGTGCAGCTGAAGCTCGCCGCCGAGCTCGTCGATCCCGCGGTCGACATCACCTGGATGTGGTACGACAACGAAGAGGTCGAGGCGTCCAAGAACGGCCTCGGTCTGCTCGCCGCAGTGCGACCCGATCTGTTCGTCGCGGACTTCGCCATCCTCGGGGAGCCGTCCAACGGTGAGGTGGAAGGCGGATGCAACGGCACGCTCCGCGCCGTCGTGCGCACCCACGGCGTGCGTGCGCACGCCGCCCGCGCGTGGATCGGAGAGAACGCGATCCACGCCGCCGCTCCGATTCTCACCCGGCTCGCCGAGTACCGTCCTCGGGAGGTCGAGGTCGAGGGACTCGTGTACCGCGAGAGCCTGAGCGCCGTCCGTATCGCAGGGGGAGTGGCGGGCAACGTGATCCCCGATTACTGCGAGGTCGAGATCAACTACCGCTTCGCGCCGAGCAAGACCGCCGCAGACGCGGAAGCGCACATCAGAAGCATCCTCGAAGGGTTCGAGGTCGAGATCACGGATGCTGCCGAGGGCGCCCGTCCGGGGCTCGACGCTCCGATCGCCCGGCAGTTCGTCGCGGCGGTCGGCGCCCAGCCGCGTCCGAAGTACGGCTGGACCGACGTTGCGCGGTTCTCCGCGCTCGGCATCCCGGCCGTGAACTACGGGCCGGGCGATCCGCACCTCGCCCACCATGACGAGGAGCGCGTACCGCTCGCGCAGATCGATGCCGTCGAACGCGGGCTGCGCGCATGGCTCAGCTCGCGCTGAACGTCGCGCGCCGTTGGGCGCACGCCCCGCACGCCCTGCGCATCGCGATCATCTACCTGTGCGCGCGCTTCATCACCACGGGCTTCCTGATCGTCGCCGCAATGCAGTCGACATCACTGTCGCGCTTCGGAGCACAGCCCGGGCTCGGGGACTTCGTGCTCGGCTGGGATGCGCAGTGGTACTGGTCTGTGGCCGACTTCGGCTACCCGACGACCCTTCCGCTGACCGCCTCGGGCGAGATCGCGGAGAACACCTGGGCCTTCATGCCGATCTACGCATACGCGGCGAAGATCGTCGGGCTGCCGTTCGGATCGTGGGGCTTCGGCGCGTTCGTGATCTCTTTCGTCTCCGGGTATCTCGCCTGCCTTGCGCTGCACAGGCTTCTGCGCGAGCGCATCGGCCGTTCTGCGGCGACGTGGGCGGTCGTGTTCTTCGCGGCGGGTCCCCTCGCGGCGATGTTCCAGGTCGGTTATGCCGAAACGCTGTTCCTGCTCCTGCTGTTCCTTTCGCTCGAGGCCGTCGCACGGCAGCACTACGCCAGGCTCTACGTCCTCATTCCACTGATGGCGTTCACCCGACCGGGGGTGCTCGCCTTCGCGCTGTACCTCGGACTTCACGGCGTCATGCGCTGGATCCGCCGCCGGGAAGAGCCGCTGCAGCCCTCCCACGTCGTCCACATCATCGCGTCGGGCCTGCTCGCCACGCTCTGCGGCTTCGCGTGGCAGGTGATCGCCGGCATCGCGACGGGCGATGCCGGCGCGTATCTCGCGACAGAGCTGGCCTGGCGACGGCACTGGATCCTCGGCGGAGTAGACGGTTTCATCCCCTTCGAAGGGTGGATCCAGGGCGCGCAGTTCTGGTTCGCGCAGTGGGGCATGCCGCAGTTCTGGGGTCCGATCGGACTCGCGCTGCTCGTCGTCGCCGTGGGCGGAGCACTGATCTACTCGAAGCACGTGCGAGCGCTGGGTGTCGACATCCGCCTGTGGAGCGCGAGCTATCTGCTGTACCTGCTCGCCGTCTTCTTCCCGCAGTCGAGCACTTTCCGCCTGTTGCTGCCGCTGTCCCCGCTGTGGGGCGCCGTGGCGGTGCCACGATCGCGACTCTGGAGAACATGCGTGCTGGTGGCCTGCCTCGCCGGTCAATGGGCGTGGATCCACTTCGTCTACGCGCTCGGCAACACCTACTGGCAGGTGCCGTGAATGTTAATGATTGATGCATTTATCCACATGCGAACTCCTGGCGTGAGTAACACCCGATAAACTGGTTCCATACCACCGAGGAAAAGGAGCCACGATGGCAGCGATGAAGCCGAGGACCGGAGACGGACCCATGGAGGCTGTGAAAGAAGGACGACTCATCATCGTGCGCGTCCCGCTCGAAGGCGGTGGGCGCCTGGTCGTCTCCGTGAACGATGCGGAGGCCAAGGAGCTTCACGACGTGCTCGCCGCTGTCGTGGCGCCGGCCTGATACTTCGACGAGCTCAGCAGCCCAAGGGGCGAGTTCTACGAAGGAGGGCGACGGATCAACTGATCCGTCGCCCTCCTTCTGCGTTCCGGGCTCAGTCGTTGTCGACGCTGACGAGCTGGAGCAGACCCTCGCCCGTGGTCGACACCGTGGCGAGCACGGCGGACGACTCCTGGGTCTCCTGGATGAGCGAGCGGTAGGCCGAGGTGACCTCATCGCGCTGCACGGGGTCGGCGACCCGCCCGCCGGCCAGCACGCGGGGAACGAGAACCATGCCGCCGGTGCGCGCCAGTCGGAGTCCGTGCTCGACGTACTCGATCACGTTCTCGGAGTCGGCGTCGATGAGGACGATGTCGTAGGAGGCTTCGTTCATGCGCGGCAGCACATCGGAGGCTCGGCCCGTGATGAAACGAGCCTTGGTGGCGGGTATCCGTGCATCGGCGAACGCCTGGCGTGCGGCGGCGAGATGCTCGGGCTCGTTGTCGATGGAGGTGAGCACGGCCTGCGGGGCGCCGTGAAGCAGCCAGAGGCCGGAGACGCCCGCTCCGGTGCCGATCTCGACGATCGATCGGGCGGCGGTCGCCGCGGCGAGAACGGCGATCTGCGATCCGACCGCCGCGCTGACCGGCGCCGCGCCGAGTTCGATCGCGTGCGCGCGGGCGCGGGCGATGGATGCAGGCTCGACGATGGATTCGCGGATGAAGCGCGCGTTCGCGTCGTGCTCGCTCATAGCCCTGGGTCTCCCACCTGGATGTGTGTGTTCTCAGCGTATGCGCTCGGTGTGCGGCGCGAGGGCAGGCGCGGCGGTAGCCTGGGGAGATGGGATTCGGGCTCACCTTCGAGAAGATGCTGCTGATCGGTCTGATCGCTGTGCTGCTCGTCGGCCCCGAGCGCCTGCCGAGGTACGCCGAGTCGTTCGCCAAGCTGGTCCGCCGCGGCGGTGAACTGCTGCGCGACACGAAGTCTCGCGTGCGCGAGGAGATGGGCCCGGAGATCTCGGACGTCGACTGGCGCAAGCTCGACCCTCGGCAGTACGACCCGCGGCGCATCATCCGCGACGCTCTGTTCGAAGACGACCCGACTCCCGTCGCGGCCGCGACTGCGCTCGTGGAGCCGGCGGCCAGCGCATTCCCGGTGCGGCCGCCGATCGAACGCCACGAGTTCTCGCGGGCCAGCCTGCCTCCGTACGACCCCGAAGCGACGTGAACGCCAGCGTGCGGTGATCAGCCGATCTTGGCGCGCAGCGCGGCGAGCTCCTCGTCGGTGAACAGCGCCCGCGGCAGCGCGGTCACGACCGAGGCGGTCCGCACCTTCAGCAGCACCGCATCCCGGCCCGCACGCAGGCTCTGGAATTCTTCGTAGGGGATCTCCGACCGGCGTCGGGCGGCGCCGATGCGCAGGAGACGCTCGCCGACCTCCACCCACACGGTCGTCTCGGGCGGCATGGCGGCGCGAACGGCACGACGAGCGTTCGCGATGGTCAGCCAGATCGCATACGCGGCGAGGGCGACGACGGCGACCGGCATCCATGCTGTGAGGACGTCGGCATCCGTCCCCGCCGAACTCAGATTCAGGATGCTCGTGATCAGAGCAGCCGCGAGCGCCGCCCACATGACGATCGCCCAGGGACGGGTGAGCGAGTAGACAGAGGCGTCACGTGCCATCCCGCGCAGCAGAGGCTCGTCGACCGTCAGCGATGCAGGCACGGCTCACCCCACCCGCATGGGCAGGGAGCGTCCGGCGAGCCCGCGGCCCCGGCCGCTCAACGTGCGGGCGAGATCGCTGATCGCGAGAGCTGCAGCATCCGTCGGCTCGCCGATCACGACCGGCACGCCGTCATCGCCGCCTGTGCGCAGCGCGGGGCTCAGCGGTATGGACGCCAGCAGCTCGACGGACGCATCCGCAGAGAGCGCCTCGGCGACCGCCGTTCCGCCGCCCGAGCCGAACAGATCGATCACCGTGCCGTCGGGCAGGGTGAAGGCAGCCATGTTCTCGACGACGCCGATCACCTGCTGACCGGTCTGGCGCGCCACGAGCCCGCTGCGGATCGCGACCTCGGATGCGGCGGTCTGAGGTGTCGTCACCACGAGGACCTCTGCGTGCGGGAGGATCTGGCCGATCGAGATCGCGATGTCGCCGGTGCCCGGGGGCATGTCGATCAGCAGGACGTCGAGGTCGCCGAAGAACACATCGGTGAGGAACTGCTGCACCGTGCGATGCAGCATCGGCCCTCGCCAGGCGACCACGGCTTCGCCGTCGCGCAGGAACATGCCGATCGAGATCGTCTTCACCCCGTACGCGACAGGGGGCAGCATGAGGTCGTCGATGCGGGTCGGCTGGGTGCCGGCCGGGATGCCGAGCAGACCGGGAATCGAGAAGCCGTGCACATCGGCGTCCACCAGGCCGACTGCGAGTCCCTGTTCGGCGAGTGCGACGGCCAGGTTCGCGGTCAACGTGGACTTGCCGACGCCGCCCTTGCCGCTGGAGACGAGGATCACCCGGGTCAGCGAGTCGGGGCCGAAGGGCATCTGCCTGGCCGGCCGTCCGTCACGGAGCTTCTCTGTGAGCGCTTTGCGCTCGCCCGGTGTCATCACCCCGACAGACACCTCGACCTCGTCGACGTCGGCGACGGATGCTGCCGCCGACCTCACATCCGATTCGATGCGGGCAGCCGCCGGGCAGCCGACGATCGTGAGCACGATCGACACGCGAGCCGTCGAGCCGTCGACGACGACGTCGCGCACCATGTCCAGCTCGCCGATCGGTCGGCGCAGCTCGGGGTCGGTGACAGCCGCCACCGCCTGCCTGACGGCGTCCGCGGTCGTCATGACGCCTTGTCGTCGTGGTCGTCGAGCTCTGCCAGCAGGGCCTTCAGCTCCTGACGCAGCACGTCGCGGGTCACGACCTGCGCGTTGCGCTCCTCGAGAGACATGCGCAGGGCGACGATCTCGCGGGCGAGGTACTCGGTGTCGGCGAGGTTGCGCTCGGCGCGCTGCCGGTCCTGCTCGATCTGCACGCGGTCTCGGTCGTCCTGGCGGTTCTGGGCGAGCAGGATCAGGGGAGCGGCGTACGACGCCTGCAGCGACAGCATGAGGGTGAGGGCCGTGAAGCCGAGCGCCGCGTCGTCGAAGCGGACGCTGTCGGGCATCAACGTGTTCCAGCCGATCCAGGCCACGCAGAACAGGCTCAGCAGCAGCAGGAAGGCGGGGGTTCCCATCGCGCGGGCGATCCACTCGGTGAAACGGCCGAAGCGGTCACGCGATACGGGTCGCTGGCGCGTCGTGCCGCGGCCGAGCGGCGCGTCGAGCCGTGCACTGTTCTTCGCCATCAGCGCACCTCCTTGGCGGGCTGCTCGTCCTCGTCGTGCGTGCGCCAGTCGTCCGGCAGCAGGTAGTCGAGCACGTCGTCGACGCTGATCGCACCGACGAGACGATGGGCCGCATCGATGACGGGGAGCGACACGAGGTCATAGCTCGCGAGCATCCGGGCGACCTCCGCAGCCGATGCGGTCACCGGCACCGGCTCGAGGCTGTCGTCGACGATCGCGCCCAGGCGCTCGTGCGGGGGATAGCGCAGCATCCGCTGGAAGTGAACCATCCCGAGCAGGCGACCCGTGGGTGTCTCGAACGGAGGCAGCGTCACGAACACGGCCGCGGCGAGGGCCGGGTGCAGCTCGTGGCGGCGGATCAGAGCGAGAGCCTCTGCGACCGTCGCATCGGCCGACAGGATGATCGGCTCGGGCGTCATCAGACCGCCCGCCGTGTCGGGACCGTAGCGCAGCAGCATCCTGACGTCCTCGGCCTCCTCAGGCTCCATGAGGGCGAGCAGGTGCTCGAGTCGCTCGGGCGGAAGCTGGGCGAGAAGATCGGCAGCGTCGTCAGGCTCCATCTCGTCGAGCACATCGGCGGCGCGCTCGTCGCCGAGGCGGTCGAGGATGTCGACCTGATCGTCCTCCGGCATCTCTTCGAGCGCGTCGGCGAGGCGATCGTCGGAGAGCTCCTCGGCGACCTCGATGAGGCGTTGCTGAGGCAGATCGAGAAGCGTCGTCGCGAGATCGGCGGCGTGCAGCTCGGAGTACGAGGCGACCAGCTGCTCGGCCGACTGCGATTCGCCGGGGGAGTGCCGCTCGGAGACGTCGTTCCACGCCGCGAAGGTCGTCGGGCCCTTCGCGAACGGAGAGGCGCTGGTCTTCGGGCGCCGCAGGAAGAGCTGACTGATCGCCCACTCGCCGAGGCGGTTCGGCTCGATCGCGACGTCTTCGATCACCGCGGTGCCGCTGCCGTCGACGAGGTTCACCCTGCGTCCGAGCATCTCGGCGAGGATGCGTACTTCACCGGCGCGCGGCGAGAACCGTCGCACGTTGATGAGGCCGGTGCTGATGACCTGGCCGGCGCGGATCGAGCTGACGCGTCCGATCGAGAGGAACACCTGGCGGCGCCCGGGGATCTCGACCACGAGACCGATCACGCGCGGGGTGGCCGTACTTCGGTACACGACGACGACGTCCCGGACTTTGCCGAGCCGGTCGCCCACGGGGTCGAAGACGGCGCAGCCTGCGAGGCGCGCGGCGAATACCCGTTGTGTGCTCACTGTTCCAGCGTAGTGCGCGACCATGATCGGGGTGGCCCTGATCACGGTTCCGCGCCGACGCGCAGGGGGACGTGGAACAATGGCCGCATGAGCATGATGAATCGTCCTGCAGCTGGCGTCGACACCGGCGAGGTGGTCGCCTCGATGCGCGACTACGAGAGTGCGCAGAAGACGGTGTCGAAACTCATCGCCGAAGAGGTCCCTGCGCGAGACATCGCCATCATCGGACAGAGCGTGCGCACGGTCGAGCGGATCACCGGACGCCTCGGCTACGCGGCGGCGGCGCGCTCCGGCGCGATCAACGGCGTGCTGATCGGTCTGTTCCTCTCGGCGATCCTGGTGCTCGGAAACCCCGATGTGCCGATGCAGCTGTTCGTCGGCTTCGTCTTCATCGGCGTCGCGCTCGGCATGCTGCTGAGCCTCGTCACCTATGCGATCGTGCGCCGTCGCCGCGACTTCGCGAGCGTGACGCAGTTCGCCGCCGACCACTACGAGGTGACCGTGCAGCCGGCTTCGGTCGCCAAGGCCAAGAAGATCCTCGGCACTGCGACGCAGACGACTGTTGTACGGCCTCCTGTCGACCTCGACGAGCCGCCGCGGTACGGCGAGCGCATCCCCGCGCCCGGCGCCCCCGCACCGGCCGCCCCTGTGATCCCGCCGCGTCCTGCCGACCCGGTGCCCCAGCCGCAGGAGCCCGAGCAGGCCGAGTCTGAGGGAGAGTCGACCGAGCCTCGGCAGCCGTGACCGGCATCCGCTCGTGATCGTCTCGATCCCTGTCGAGCTGCCCACGGGTCCCGTCGCCGTCTCCGGCGACTGGCAGCGCGGAGCGAACGGCGTGACGGCGATCGTCGCGCATGGCGCGGGCGCCGGGATGGATCATCCTTTCCTCATCGGCTTCACCGCAGCTCTGCACGACCAGGGGTTCTCGACGCTCCGGTTCAACTTCCCGTACGTGGAGCAGGGCAGGCGCATGCCGGGGCCGGCCTCGCACGCGATCGTGACGTGGCGGGCAGTGGCCGACTTCGCCAGGGCGCAGGATGCCGACGCTCCCGTGTGGGCGATCGGAAAGTCGTACGGCGGGCGCATGGCGTCGATGGCCGTCGCCGAGGGGATGGAGGTCGCGGGCCTGGTCTATCTCGGCTATCCGCTGCACGCGCCCGGCAAGCCGGAGAAGCCGCGCGCCGAGCATCTGCCGTCGATCGGCGTGCCGCAGCTGTTCATCGAGGGTGAGAACGATCCGTTCATCCAGCCGGTGTCGCAGTTCGAGGAGGTCGTGGCGACGTGCCAGGACGCGACCGTGGTGTGGATCGAGGGCGGCGGGCACACTTTCGAGGTGAAGGGACTGCGGCGCCCGGCATCCGAGATCGGGTCATCATTGGTCACATTCGTGACGGAGTTCCTGACCCGCTGACAGCATGGAGGTGCAATGGGCACCTCACACCACTACGACGCGATCACGATCGACCAGCTCCGGGCGACCGGAGCCTTCAAATGGTCGACCCATCCCGAGGCGATCGGCGCGTTCATCGCCGAGATGGACTTCGGCGTGGCTCCGGAGATCGGCGACGCGCTGACCCGATCGGTCGAGGCGCTCGTCGGCTATCCGACGCCGGGGCTCGTGAACGCGATGTCCGAGGCGACGGCCCGATGGCTGCGCGACGAATACTCCTGGGAGGTGCCGCCGGCGAGGATCAGACCGGTCGGCGATGTGCTCATCGCGATGCGGGCGACGATCGATCACTTCTCCGAGCCCGGGTCGAAGATCATCCTCCCGACGCCCGCGTACATGCCGTTCCTGAAGATCCCGCCGATGCACGACCGGGAGATCATCGAGGTTCCGTTGCTCCTCGATGAAGGTCGCTACGTGTTCGACCTCGACGGCCTCGAGCGCGCCTTCGCCGACGGCGGCGGGATGCTGATCCTGTGCAACCCGTACAACCCCGTCGGACGCGTGTTCACGCGCGACGAGCTGCTCGCCGTCTCCGAGATCGTCGAGCGGCACGGCGGACGCGTGTTCGCCGACGAGATCCACGCCCCCCTCGTGTTCGCGCCGCACCACCACATCCCATATGCGAGCATCAGCGCGGCCGCAGCTGCTCACACGATCACCTCGACCAGCGCGTCGAAGGCGTGGAATCTGCCGGGGTTGAAGGCGGCGCAGGTGATCCTCAGCAACGACGCCGACGCCGAGATCTGGGCGACTCCGGTCGTCACCCGCAACGAGCTGCTCGCGAGCAATCCGGGCATCATCGCGAACACGGCGGCCTACGACCACGCTCGCGAATGGCTCGCGGACACGCACGCTTACCTCGACGGCAATCGCACCCTGCTGGGTGAGCTGCTCGCCGAGCACATCCCCGAGATCGGATACACGCCCGCCGAGGGCAGTTACATCGCCTGGCTGGACGCGCGTGGTCTCGGCATCGAGGGATCGCCGGCCGACTTCTTCCGTGAACAGGCGGGGGTCGCGCTCACCGATGGCATCGCGTGCGGAGCGGCTGGAGAAGGGTTCCTGCGCTTCATCCTCGCCACGCCGCGCCCGATCATCGAGCAGGCGGTGCGGCAGATGGCGGCGGCGCTGGCTCGGCGCGAGGTTCCCGTCGGCGTCTGAGGCCCCCGGCATCCGCCCTCCGTCGCCACGACGTCCGCCCGTCGCCTCCCCTTCTGCTTCGCTGCGCTCGCGAAGGACAACCGCAGCAGAGAAGGACGATTCTGCTCAGTCGGTCCTTCTCAAGCGCAGTTCTCCGTCGCTGACGGTGGTTTCGGGTGAGAGGATGAGCGGATGACGGCGAAGACAGGGCTGCATCACGTCGAAATCTGGGTCGCCGAACTCGGCACGTCATGGTCGTGGATGCTGGAGCGACTGGGGTTCTCGCTGTCGGCCGCATGGGACGGCGGCCAGACGTGGGATGCCGGGGGCGCCTACATCACGCTGACCACCTCGCCGACTCTGACGGATGCCGCGCATGATCGTCGTCGTGCGGGCGTCAACCATCTCGCGTTCCGGGGCGGATCGCCCGCGGACGTCGACGCGCTCATGCAGGCAGCTCCTGCACACGGGTGGGCGCCCCTGTACGACGACAGATACCCGCATGCCGGCGGTCCCGACCACTACGCGGGCTGGGTGGAGAACGCGGAGGGCTTCAAAGTCGAGATCGTCGCCGAGACGGCCTGACACCGCCGCCGAGAAGAGGTTAACCGCTCCAGATCAGGACGATCCACGAAGGATGTCCTTGTCCGGAGCGGTTGACCTGTTCTCGCGTGGGGCGGGCCGGCGCGGCGGGAAGCGGCTCAGGCCTGCTGCACCCGAGCGATCCACGCCTCGACCTCGTCGGCCGTGCGGGGGATGCCGGCCGAGAGGTTCACGGGGCCGTCTGCGGTCATGAGGATGTCGTCCTCGATGCGCACACCGATGCCGCGGTATTCGGCGGGAACCGTGAGGTCGTCGATCTGGAAGTACAGGCCCGGTTCGATCGTGAAGACCATGCCGGGTTCGAGCACGCCGTCGTAGTACATCTCGCGCCGGGCCTGTGCGCAGTCGTGCACGTCGATGCCGAGGTGATGCGAGGTGCCGTGCACCATGTAGCGGCGGTGCTGGCCGCCGGCATCCGCGTCGAGCGCCTCTTCGGCCGTCACCGGCAGCAGTCCCCACTCGGCGGTGCGAGCGGCGATGACCTGCATGGCGGCGCCGTGCACGTCGCGGAACGGCACGCCGACCTGAGCGGCGGCGAAGGCCGCATCGGCTGCTTCGCGCACGGTCTCGTAGACGCGGCGCTGCACCTCGGTGAACGTGCCAGAGACCGGCAGTGTGCGGGTGATGTCCGCCGTGTACAGGCTGTCTGCCTCGACACCGGCGTCCACGAGGATCAGGTCTCCCGGGACCACGGTGCCGTCGTTGCGGGTCCAGTGCAGGTAGCAGGCGTGCGGGCCCGACGCCGCGATGGTGTCGTAGCCCTCGCCGTTGCCGTCTTCACGTGCGCGACGGTGGAAGACACCCTCGACCACGCGCTCGCCGCGGGCGTGCTCGATCGCCTGAGAGAGGGAGCGGATGATGTCGTCGAAGCCGTTCGCCGTGATCTCGACGGCATGGCGCATCTCGGCGATCTCGAACTCGTCCTTGATCAGTCGCAGCTCGGAGACGAAGCGGGAGAGCTCTGCGTCGTCGAGCGTGACGTCCTCATCGCCGGCTTCGAAGGCGTCCAGGTGATCGGTGGCGACGCCGAGGTCGGCCGCGACGCCGGCGAGGGCCGGACGCGGTCCGATCCAGAACTCGCCGATCGTCGCATCCGCGTAGAACTCGGTCGTCGTGCGGTCGGCGCGCTCGCGGAAGTACAGCGTGATGTCGTGTCCGGCATCCGTCGGCTCGAAGACGAGCAGAGAATCGGGCTCGGCATCCGACGCCCAGCCGGTGAGGTGCGCGAAGGCGGAGTGCGCGCGGAACACGTAGTCGGTGTCGTTGCTGCGCTGCTTGAGGGCGCCTGCGGCGATCACCAGGCGCTTCCCGGGGAACGCGGCCGAGACGGCGTCGCGCCGAGCTGCTGCGTACGGCGCCTGAGCGCGCGGCGCGGGCAGCGACTCGGGGCGCTCGGCCCAGCCTGTCGAGATCGTGTCGAGGAAGCCGCGCGGGAACGGCTGCTTGCGGTTCGTCGTGCTGTTCTCGGTGGTGGGCTCAGCCGTGGGCTCGGCGATCGTGTCGCGTTCTCCGGTGTTCATGGATCAAGTCTGTCACCCCGTCGGCCGATTCGCTCGGCCAGCAGGAGAGGGGGAGCGGATGCCGGCGATTCGTCTCGTCCGAGGCGCGGATGCCGGTCGCGATCGAGCGTTTCGTCTGGGCTCAGCCGGCTGCGGGCTCGAGCTGCACGACGAGTCCACGGTGATCGCTGCCGCCGGCATCCGAGATGATCATCGATCCCGTCGGAGTCCAGTTCTGCGATGCCATCACGTGGTCGATCGGTGCGCTGAGCAGTTCGGGCAGTGAACTCGGCCAGGTGCCGCTGAGGCCGTTGCCCGTTCGGGACGCGACATCCCGGCAGTAGCCCAGGTCGCCGCCGCCCACGCCGAACGGAGCCATGTGGTCGATCGTCGCATTGAAGTCGCCGGCCAGGATGAAGTCGCCCTCCGGGCACTGATCGGCGATCCACTGCAGGTCGCTGCGCCACTGGCCCATCTCCTCCCGGCGCGGCGCGACGGCATGAACCGCCACGATCGTGGGACCGGTGCCGTCGACGGGCATCAGCACGACGCTCGGCACGGAGCCGGTGTTGCTCGACCCGTCCTGCGCCGATTCGATGACCGAGTACTGGCCGAGATCGGCCGCCACCAGCACGGTGGTCTGCCACGATTTGGGCCCGTCGACGACATCGGGATTGAACTGCACGGTGTGCACCCACATCGGGTGCCCCTGGTCTCGGAGCATCACGGCGATCTGTTCGCCGACGGCCTCGGTCGTCTCGGGCAGGGCGACGATATCGGCACCGCTGTCGACGACCTGCTGCGCGATGGTCTCGGCGGAGACCACTTCGCCCGCCGTGTTCCAGCTGAGAACTCGGATGCTGGTGTCGGTCGCCTCTGGCAGGGTGTCGCGCCCGAATCCTCGGTTCATCCCGATGAGCGCAGTCGCCCCGGCGCCCAGCAGCGCGATGATCAGAACGGATGCTGCGAACCCGCGCAGGGTCTTCGAGAACATGAGCAGCAGGGCGAGCACCGCGAGCAGGAGGAGGGCGCCCAGCACCGCACCGCGAGCCGCGACGATCTGCGCGAACGGGTACGTCTGCTCGAGATGGAAGAACTGCGGCCACACCGCGATCGCCGTGGCGATCGCGAGCAGCACGGTGACGAGTATCCCCAGTAGTCGAAGCATCGCCTCCAGCCTAGAAGCGCAGTCTGTGAAGTCTCTGCCGCCGGGATACGCTCGGAGCATGTCGCACCTGTTCTCCGGCCCCGCGGATCTGCACCTGCACTCCAACCATTCGGATGGCACGGAGGCTCCCGCCGAGGTCATGCGCCAGGTGCGCGGGTACGGCGTGCGGACGGCCGCGCTCACCGATCACGATCGCACGACAGGGTGGGACGAGGCGGCTGATGCCGCGAACGCACTGGGGATGACGTTTATACCGGGTATGGAGCTGTCCGCGAAGCACGAGTGGCGCAGCGTGCACGTCCTGGGGTATCTGTTCGACCCGACCGACGCGGCGCTCGTCGCCGAGACAGAACGCATCCGCGGCGACCGGATCGGCCGGGCGGAGCGCATCGTGCGCAGCATCGGCCGCGACTACGACCTGCGCTGGGACGACGTGCTCGCGCAGACCACCGCGGATGCGACCGTCGGCCGCCCGCACATCGCCGACGCGCTGGTCGCCCGCGGGATAGTGCGCGACCGCACGGAGGCGTTCGACGGCATCCTGCACCCGCGAGAGGGGTACTACGAGCCGCACTACGCGCCCGACCCGCTCACGGCCGTGCGCCTGATCACAGAGGCAGGGGGAGTCGCGATCATCGCCCATCCCTCGACGGTGGGACGCGACCGGATGATGCCCATGCCGTTCGTCGAACAGCTCATCGCCGCCGGCCTCGGTGGTTTCGAGATCGAGCATCGAGAGAACACGGCGTCCGGCAAGCGCGTGCTTCGCGAGATCGCGCACAAGCACGACCTCATCGTCACGGGTTCGAGCGACTACCACGGCGCGGGGAAGCCGAACCGTCCGGGGGAGAACACGACGTCGGACGACATGGTGGCGCGTCTGATCGATCGTGCGTCCGGTACCACACCCCGGTACCCGCGAAGCTGAGGGTGCTGTCGGCACTCTCCCGGGCAGCTGTCGACCTGCGGGCCTAGTCTTCGACGCATGCAACGGGGGACCACTCTCGAGCGGCGCATCGATGCGGTCGCTCACCGCCTTCTCAAGGACGCGCCCGGTGGGGGCTTGCGGGCGGCGCTCATCGAGGTCGCGGTGTTCGTGCTCAAGCAGTCGTGGGCGTGCGTGTTCGGCGCGACTCTGCTCGCCGCGATCGTCGCGGCCCGCCTCTGGTACCCCGATGACGCGATCGTCGCCCGTAACGACGCGCTGACGATCACGGCGGTGCTCATCCAGGTCGCGATGCTCGTCTTCCGACTCGAGACCGGGCGCGAGCTGTGGGTGATCGTGCTCTTCCACATCACCGGAACGGTGATGGAGCTGTTCAAGACGGACGTCGGCTCGTGGGCATACGCCGCCGACGGAGTGCTCCGCATCGGCGCCGTCCCGCTGTTCAGCGGTTTCATGTACGCCGCCGTCGGCTCGTACATGGTGAGAGTGCACAGGCTGTTCGATCTCGGCTTCACGCACTATCCGCGCCGCTGGCTCACGACGGTGCTCGCGGCCGCCGTCTACGTGAACTTCTTCACCCACCACTGGTGGTGGGATGCGCGCTGGGTGCTGCTCGCCGGCGTCGTCGTGCTGTGGCTGCCCACCGTGATGCATGCGAGAGTGTGGCGGCGCACGCTGCGGCTTCCACTGGTGGCCGTCTTCGCCGGAGTCGCGGTGTTCATCTACCTGGCGGAGAACATCGGCACCTGGGCGGGGGCGTGGGCGTATCCCGACCAGGCGGTGAACTGGCAGCCCGTGTCGCTCAGCAAACTGAGTTCGTGGTTCCTGCTGATGATCATCTCGGTCGTGATGGTCACCTGGGTCTATCCGCCGCGGAGGCCGGACATCGCGCAGGACGACGATGGGGCGGATGCCGCAGCATCCGCCCCATCGGAGATATCTCAGGCGCCGGTGACGGGAGCCGCTCCCGCGCCCCCTGCGCCGCGGCGGCGACGGCGACGGCGCGCCGGAGCCGGCTTGCCGTCGTGATGCTCTTTGCCCGCACCGTCATGCGTGCCTGCGCCTTCGGCGCTGCGGTCGGCGGCGGGCGCGGGGTACTCGGTCGAGTCGGATGCGGAGCCTTCGACGAAAGTCGATCCGACCGCTTCCGAGCCGCGACGGCGACGGCGACGGCGAGTGCCGCCCTCCGCAGTGCCTTCGGCGGCGACATCCGCCGCGCGCTCCGCGCGAGGAGCGCGTGCCGGCTTCTCAGCCTTGGGCGCCGTCACGAGACGACCCTTCGTGCCGGCGGGGATGTCGAGGTCTTCGAACAGCTGCGGGCTCGACGAGTAGATCTCGACCGGCTCGGGCTGGCCGAACTCGAGGGCGCGATTGATCAGGGCCCACTTGTGCAGGTCCTCCCAGTCGACGAAGGTGACCGCGATGCCGGTCTTGCCTGCGCGGCCGGTGCGGCCTGCGCGGTGCAGGTACGTCTTGTCCTCGTCCGGGATGGTGTGGTTGATCACGTGGGTCACGTCGTCGACGTCGATGCCGCGCGCGGCGACATCGGTGGCGACCAGCACGTCGCGCTTGCCGGCCTTGAACGCCGCCATCGAGCGCTCGCGCTGATCCTGGCCCATGTCGCCGTGCACACCGCCGACGTTGAAGCCGCGGTCGCCCAGTTCGTCGACGAGGCGCTGCGCCGCTCGCTTGGTGCGCGTGAAGATCACCGTCTTGCCGCGGCCCTCGGCCTGCAGGATGCGGGCGATGATCTCGTCCTTGTCCATGGAGTGCGCGCGGTACACGAGGTGCTTGATGTTCGCCTGCGTGAGGCCCTCATCGGGGTCGGTCGCGCGGATGTGGATCGGGTTCGACATGAACCGGCGCGCCAGGGCGACGATCGGGCCGGGCATGGTCGCCGAGAACAGCTGCGTGTGCCGGACGGCCGGGACCTTCTGGAAGATCTTCTCGATGTCGGCGAGGAAGCCGAGGTCGAGCATCTTGTCGGCCTCGTCGAGGACGACCTCGGTCGCGTTCGACAGGTCGAGCAGCCGCTGACCGGCGAGGTCGATCAGACGCCCGGGGGTTCCGACCACGATCTGGGCACCGGCCTTGAGCTGATCGATCTGGCCCTCGTACGCCTTGCCGCCGTAGATCGCGACGACACTCGTGGAGCGGTTGCTGGTGAGCAGATCGATGTCTTCGTACACCTGCACCGCGAGCTCGCGGGTGGGCACCACGATGAGCGCCTTCACCCCGTGCTCCGGGTTCAGGCCGAGGCGCTGGACGACGGGGATGCCGAATCCGAACGTCTTGCCGGTTCCGGTCTTGGCCTGGCCGATGATGTCCTGGCCCGGAAGGCCGAGGGGGATGGTCTGCTCCTGGATGGGGAACGCGTCGACGATGCCTTTGGAGGCCAGCGCGTCGATGATGTCCTGATCGATACCGAGATCAGCGAAAGTTGTCACTATGTTCAGATGCCTGTCCGGCGACATGGGAGAGTCGCCTCGTCATGGATCCACGCCGTCTGCGTGCCACAGGCGCGGGGCCCCGCTCCGACGGCGGGGACGACACCAGCCTACCCGAGGGGCCGTCGCGCCCTCGAGGGATGGCCGCCCCGAGTAGTGTGAAGCCGTGGTGAACTGGTTCTGGAATCGCAGCAAGACCCCGCGGCGCACCCTCGCGCTGCGCAGCCGCGGAGAGCAGAGCGGCGCGACCCGCGTCGACTTCGCAGAGCTCGCCCCCGAGCTGAACCGCTTCCTCGGACAGGCCGCATACCTGCAGCTCGGCTACTTCGAGACGCTCACCCGTCTGATCCGCGCGACGCCCGAGCTCTCCGAGAAGGAATCGCTCTCGCGAGCGGCCGGCGCCACCCTCACCAAGCACCGCGCGATCGTCGATCTGATCACCGCACGCGGCGAAGATCCCACGCAGCTCATGCTGCCTTTCCGCGAGAACCTCGACGCGTTCCGTCGCAAGACGATCGGCGCGCGTCCGCGCGAGACCATGCTGGCCGTGCACATCACCGCCGGCATGCTCGACGACTTCTATCTCGCGCTCGCCGCGAGCTACGGCGAGACAGGGGAGAAGGTGCGCCGGATCCTCAGCGAGGACGACGCCCGCCATGAGATCGTCGCGATCATCCAGGAGACGATCGAGAGCGATGAGGAGTGGCGCTCGCTGCTGTCGATGTGGGCCAGACGCCTCGTCGGCGACACCATCCTCGTGTGCCGCTCGGCGCTGCGCCCCGACGCGCTCGCGGCCGCCGACGACGAGCGCATCGAACCGGTCTACACCGAGCTCATGGGCGCGCACGCTCGACGTATGGACGCGATGGGGCTCGCCTCTTAGCGCTGCTCGCGTCAGATGCCGAGTGCGGCCTTCGCCGCGGCATCCGACCGCCGACGCGCCGCGACGATCGCGACGGTCGCGAGGGCAGCCACGAGCACCGAACCGAGGACGCTCGCGAGCCACAGCCAGACGCTGTCCTCGCCGACGCCTGCCCACTGGGAGCCGGTGTAGACGATCGCGGCCAGCGCCGTGGCGATCGCCGGCGTCAGGGCGACGCCGCGCAGCTCACGTCCGCCGATCATGTAGTGGGCGGCGATGCCGAGCGCGCACGCCCCGATGAGCGCGAGAAGGATGTACACGACTCAGGCGACGAAGCCGACGCGGCGGGACTCTTCGGTGCCCAGCTCGATGTAGGCGAGGTTCGCGGTCGGAACGAGATAGGAGTTTCCCTTGACGTCAGCGAAGTCGAGGTGCGTCGAGCTCTGCTCGAGGGCGGCCGTCACCTTGGTGCGCACCTCATCGGCGCTGGCGGAGGTCTCGAAGTTCAGTTCGCGGCCGGTGTTGACGATGCCGATGCGGATTTCCACGCGTGCTCCCTGTGTATGAGGCTACTGACTGCGCCCAACTCTACCCCGGGCGACCGTCGCCGGATCTGTCCCGGCGCCGGTTACGCCGTGAGCGCACAGAAGGGCGGACGAGGCGGGCCGATCCTGATGTCCGCGCATCCCAGTAGCGTGGAATCCATGACACGGGATGCTGCGCAGGGGGCCGTCGTCGGTGCTGCCGTGACGGCTTCCGGCGTGATCATCGGCGCTCCTGGTACGGGCAAGACCCGCGCGCTCGTGGACCGCGTGGTGCACCTGCTCGACGAGGAGGGGCTGTCGCCGGAGGAGCTGATCGTGCTGACCCCCAACCGCCAGGCGGCGACTGCGCTGCGCGATCGCATCGGCGTGCGGATCGGACAGGCCACACCGGGGCCGCTGGCCCGTTCGCTGGGCTCCTTCGCCTTTCAACTCGTGCGCGGCGCGATGGTGCGGGCCGGTCTCGAGCCACCGGCACTCCTCACCGGCGCCGACCAGGACCGACTGATCGCCGAGCTGCTCGCGGGCGACGCGGAAGACGAGCAGGTCGCCTGGCCCGAAGCGCTCAGCCCGTCAGTGCGCGCCTCGAAGGGGTTCCGGTCGGAGCTGCGTGCTTTCCTCGCCGAATGCACCGAGCTCGGCGCGCATCCCGCCGAGCTCAGAGCGGCGGGAGACCCGGTGTGGTCGGCGGTGGCCGACTTCCTGGTCGACTACCGTCGCGTGCTCGACGCCGCGCGAGCGGCGCACCGCGATGCCGCCGATCTTCTCGCCGAGGCATCCGCGATCCTGCAGAGCGCCGATGCCGCGACCCTGGGGCCTCTGTCGGCCCTCCGGGTCGTTCTCATCGACGATGCACAGGAGCTCACGCGCGGCGGCGTCGCCATCGTCCAGGCGCTTCGGGAGCGAGGAGTCGCCGTGCTCGCCTTCGGCGACCCCGACATCTCCTCGGGCGCGTTCCGCGGTGCGAGCCCCGAGCTGTTCGCCCGGCTCGCCGGCGCGCTCGGCGAGGTGCACGTGCTCGAGAGCCCGCACCGGCAGGCGCCCGCACTCACTGCGCTCACGCGCACGGTGACGCAGGCGATCGGTGCGTCGGGTCGGGTCGACCATCGCCGCGCGCCGGTGCCCGTGGCCGAATCGGAGACGGATGCCGCGGTGACCGCTTTCATCGCACCGTCGCCCTACGAGGAGCTCGACCGCATCGCCGGCGTCATGCGCGGGTGGCACCTCACCGACGGAGTGCCCTGGGACCGCATGGCGGTCATCGCGCACGACACCCGTCAAGTGACGACGCTGGAGGCGGAGCTCGCGGCGCGCGAGATCCCGACCCGCGCCGCCGGCGTGCAGCGTCCGCTCGGCAGCGAGACCATCGTGCGTGACATCGTGGGCGTCGTTCGCCTGGCGTTGACCCCGGTCGACCAGCGCACCTCGCAAGAGCTCGAGGAGGCGCTGCGCACCCCGTTCGGCGGGATGGACGCGATCGGCCTGCGGCGCCTGCGCGCCCGGCTGCGACACATCGAGCTCGAGAACGGGGGATCGACACCGGCGCGCGAGCTGCTGCGACAGGCCTTCGCCTCGCCCGCGCATTTCGACCTCATCGACGCGGCCGAGTCGCGCACGGCCGCGCGCTTCGCGACGACCATCGCCGAGGTCTCGGCGGCGGCCGAGCGCGGAGAGACGATCCACGATCTGCTGTGGCGCGTGTGGGACCAGTCGCGCGCGATCGACGGGAGACGCCTTCATGTGGCCTGGCGCGAGATGGCGCTGCAGGCCAGCGGTGCGGAGACCGCGCGTGCCCTCGACGCGCTGGTCTCGCTGTTCGACGCGGCGAAGAGGTTCGTCGAGCGCACGCCCAACGAGAAGCCCGAGATCTTCGTTCGCGACGTCCTCGACAGCGAGGTGCCCGAAGACACCCTGTCGAGTCCCGAACGGCCGGGTCGGGTCACCCTTCTCACGCCGGCGACAGCGCTCGGGACCGAGTTCGATGCGGTCGTGGTCGCAGGCGTGCAGGACGGCGTCTGGCCGAACGTGCGGCTCCGCGGGGGGATGCTGCAGACCTGGCGTCTCGCCGATGTCCTCACGGCGGCGCGCGAGGGACTGGCGATCGAGGAGCCGGGGGCGCTCGATCGACGCCGTTCGGCTCTGCACGACGAACTGCGTCTCTTCGTGCGCGCGGTGTCGCGCGCGCGGCGGCGCCTGCTGGTCACCGCAGTCGACGACGATGACATGACGCCGAGCGCGTTCTTCGGCTTTCTGCCTCAGCCGGGCCCGCCCGAGATGCACGCCTCCGCCGAGCATCCGCTCACCCTGCGAGGGCTCGTGGCGCGTCACCGTCGTGCGCTGACGACGTCCTCGTCCGCGTCGGTCAGGGCGGATGGCGCGCAGCAGCTCGCGGTCCTGGCGCGTGAAGGCGTACCGGGCGCCGACCCCGCCGACTGGTACGGAGTGCTGCCGCCGTCGACCGACGCCCCGCTCCGCGACCTCGCGGTCGATGGAGCGAGGGTGTCGCCGTCGAAGATGGAGTCTTTCGAGGAGTGCGGCGTCAACTGGGTGGTCTCTGCCCTCGGCGGAGACACGGTGATGCCGCCGACCGCGGGTATCGGCACGATCGTGCATGAGGCGATGGAGAAGGTTCCGGACGGCGACCTGGAGCGTATGCGGGCGATCGTCGACGAGCACTGGCCCGAGCTCGACTTCGAGACCGAGTGGATCGGACGCAAGGAACGGCGCCGCGCGGACCTGCTGGTCGACCGTCTGCACGCCTACCTCGGCGACGTCCGAGCCGACGGAGGGCGGGCGATCGCGAGCGAGGTGGAGTTCCGCTTCGCGGTCGACGTCGGCGACGAGCCCGCCGTGCGTGAGGTGGGAGACGACCGAGGCGGTCAGGCGATCATCCACGGATTCATCGACCGTGTCGAGGCGTATCCGGCGGGAGCAGGCGACCACGGCCACGCGCGGGGGCGCGGGTCGGAGCCCATCACGGCGCAGGCTGAGAACGAGAGGGTGGTCGTCGTCGACCTCAAGACAGGCAAGAACGACCCGGAATCCGACTCCGGGGTGATCGAACACGCACAGCTGGCCGCCTATCAGGTGGCGGTGCAGCAGGGACTCATCGACGGGGCGGACCCTGCGGCGCTCGCCGGAGCGAGGCTCGTCCTCGTGTCGAAGACGCTGGCCAAGAGCGACTACCGGATCGCCCATCAGCACACCCTCGATGACGACGGGCGGACCGCCTTCCTGCTCCGCGTGGCCGAAGCCGCCCGCGGCATGGCCGCGTCCAGCTTCACGGCCCAGGTCGAGGCGCACTGCGCCGACACCCAGGGGAACCGTGTCAAGCCGTGCCGCATCCACACGGTACCGGCGGTGAGCGCGTGAGCCTTCTGCAGATGACGGAGCCGAGCTGGCCGGGCACACTCGACCTCTCCGCGACCGACGTGGCGGCCGCGCTCGGACAGCCGTCGCCGACCGCGGCTCAGCAGCGGGTGATCCAGGCGGCTCCCGTTCCCGCTCTCGTGGTCGCCGGAGCCGGCAGCGGCAAGACCGAGACCATGTCCGGTCGCGTCGTCTGGCTCGTGGCCAACGGCCACGTGCGGCGAGACGAGATCCTCGGTCTCACCTTCACGCGCAAGGCCGCGGGAGAGCTCGCTGAGCGCATCGGCGCCCGTCTCGCCGTGATCGACGAGTACGGTCGGCGGGGGCTCCTCCCGTATCTCTCCGAGATCGTCGCCTCTGGAGTGCTGCGTCGTGTCGATGACGCGGCGTCGGGGCGACAGCGTGAGCTCGTGCGACGGCATGTGCTCGACGAGCTCGCAGATTCCTACGAGACCGGCTGGGATCCGACCACGCCGCCCTCGGCCGAGGATCTGATGATCCGACCTCGGGTGTCGACCTACAACGCGTTCGCCGACGGGATCGTGCGCGAGCACGCCGCACGCATCGGCCGCGACTCCGATGTCGCGATGCTCAGCCAGGCGGCATCGTGGATGCTGGCGCGCGAGGTCGTGCTGCGCAGCGACCTGCCAGAACTCGAGGGGATCGACTACACACTCGGCACTGTGATCGATGCGGTGCAGCGGCTGGCGGGCGACGCGCTGGATCATCGGGTCGACCTCGACGAGGCGGAGCGCATCGCGCGTGCGCAGGCGCTCGCGTTCGAGCCGTACCGGAGCAACGCCGACATCGACAAGGCGACGGCGAATCTGCTGAGTCTGCCCACGCTCGGCACGCTCGTCCGCGAGTACATCTCCGAGAAGGCGCGACGCGGAGTGCTGGACTTCGCCGACCAGGTCGGCGGCGCCTACGACATCGTCGAATCATCGCCCGACGTGCGGGACGAGCTGCGCGAGCAGCACCGTGTGGTCCTCCTCGACGAGTACCAGGACACTTCGGTGATCCAGACCCGGTTCCTCGCCGAGCTGTTCCGCGATTCGGCGGTGATGGCCGTCGGGGATCCGCATCAGTCGATCTACGGCTGGCGCGGTGCCAGCGCCGACAACCTGTACGCCTTCTCGGGGGCGTTCTCGAGCTCCCGACCCGCGCAGACGTACAGCCTGATGACGAGCTGGCGCAATGACCGCCGCATCCTCGACATCGCGAACGAGGTGCTGGTGCCGTTGCAGCGCCCCGGTCTCGATGTGCCGCCGCTGGAAGCGCGTCCGGGTGCAGGCGAGGGCCGTGCGGAGGTCCGCTTCGCGTTCACGGTCGACGACGAGGCCGACGAGGTGGCGGGGTGGTTCGCCGAGCGTCGCTCAGAGCACGACGCCACTGCGGCCGGACGGCCGCACACGGGCGCGATCCTCTTCCGCTCGAAGAAGCACATGCAGACGTTCGCCGCCGCCCTGGCCGCCCGCGGCATTCCTCACCGCATCCTCGGACTCGGCGGGCTGCTGTCCACTCCAGAGGTCGTCGACGTCGTGTCGACGCTGCGGGTCGTGCATGATCCGACAGCCGGTTCCGCGCTCATCCGTGTGCTCACGGGACCTCGATTCGGCGTCGGCGTCGCCGACATGGCCGCGCTCTACGACCTCGGCCGTCGCCTCTCCGAGACCGACACCGGCATGGGACCCCTGCCGGAGGAGGTACGCATGCGTCTGCGCTCCTCGCGCGGAGCCGACGAAGCGATCTCGATCGTCGACGCCGTCGACGTCGTACGCGCCGTGCGTGACGACTACCGCATGCTCGAGGGAATCAGCGCGGAGGGACGCTCGCGCATCAGAGCAGCGGGGGAGATGCTCGAGCGGCTTCGCCGGGCGTCGTCGCAGCCCATCCCCGAGCTGATCAGATTGATCGAGCTCGAGCTGCGTCTCGACGTCGAGCTCGCCGCGAACGAGACCCGGGGACCGGCGCGCGTCGCGGCGACGCAGTTGAGAGCCTTCGCCGACGAAGTGCGCGCGTTCCTGTCGGCCGACGAACGCGGGACCATCGGGAGCCTTCTGGCCTGGCTCGACAAAGCCGAGAGCACCGATGAGCTGATGCCGCGGCCCGAACCACCCGAGCCGGGAGTGGTGCAGCTGCTGACGATCCACGGCTCCAAGGGGCTGGAGTGGGATGCGGTAGCCGTCGTGCGCCTCGTCGCGGACGAGCTGCCCAGCCGTCCCACCGACACCTCGGGGTGGTTCGGGTTCGGGGTCGTCCCGTTCGCCCTGCGCGGAGACCGTGATGCGCTTCCGCGCTTCGCGTGGGATCCGGATGTCGCGGTCGCGGGCGAGACCGATCCGGCCAGGAAGCTGAAGGCGGGAATCGCCTCGCTGACGAGCGCGAGCAAGAACGCGCCTGGCGCCCTCACGGTGTTCAAGGCGGCATACCGCGACTATCAGCAGCAGGAGGAACGCCGGCTCGCGTACGTCGCGGTGACTCGCGCTCGCACGGATCTGCTGCTCTCAGGAGCCCATTGGGCCGGGCAGAAGAAGCCTCGTGTGCCGAGCCCGTACCTGCGCGAGGCGATGGACGTGCTCGGACTCGACCCGATCGGAGAGATCGACCCCGAGGAGAATCCGTACGACGGCCCCGGTGCCACCCTGGCATGGCCGCTCGACCCGCTCGGCGCCCGGCGCAGTCGGGTCGAGGCGGCAGCGGATGCCGTTCGCGAGGCGTATCAGCGGGATCCCGAGCCGAGCACCGAGCTCGCGCGCCTGCTGGCCGAGCGTGCCGCCCGCCTGCGGGGGACGGACGTGCCGCCCCCGACACGCGTCCCTGCGTCGAAGTTCAAGGACTACGTCACCGACTTCGGCGGCACGCTCTCATCGATCGTGCGGCCGATGCCCGAGCGCCCCTATCGCCAGACGCGGCTCGGCACCCTGTTCCACGCCTGGGTGGAGCAGCGCAGCGAGCAGGTCGGCGTAGGCAGCCGGGTGGACGAGGCGCTCTGGGAGATCGACGACGATGAGATGACCGCGGCAGCGGATGTCTCGGCCGCGGACGCCGCCGACCTCGGTACGCTGCAGGAGATCTTCGAGCGCAGCGAATGGGGCCCGCTCAAGCCGATCGCCGTCGAGATCGAGATCGACTTCGCTCTCGGCGGACAGCCAGTCGCCACGTCGTCGAGCGAGCGAAGCGAGCCGAAACCCGACGAGGAACCGGCAGGAGTCGGCGAAGTCGGCGCCCACGTCGTGATCTGCAAGCTCGACGCCGTCTACCGGCGGGAGGATCGCGGGGGGCGGATCGAGATCGTCGACTGGAAGACCGGCAAGGCTCCGCGCACTCCGGCCGAACGCGAGGAGCGGATGCTCCAGCTCGCTCTGTATCGACTGGCGTATCACCGCCGGTTCGGGGTGCCGCTGGAAGACATAGACGTCGCGCTCTACTACGTGGCCGACGATCTCGTGATCCGCGGAGACCGGATCTACTCGGAGTCTGAGCTCTTCCAGCGCTGGAGCGCGGCGCGCGCAGCGCGCTGAGCCTCGTCTTCGGGCGACGAACTGTCGTCGTCGGCACGCTCGGGAAGACCCGGGCCCGATCCCGCGTCGCCCGACGTCGTCGACGCCCTCAGGGAGGAGAGGTCTTCGGTGTCGAGACCCGCGACCTCCGCGCGATGCGCGGCGTCGTCTCTGGCCGGGTCGTCGCGGTCGGCAGCGTCGAGGTCTTCGTCTCGCCAGAGCTCGTTCGGATTGTAGGCGTCCGTCTGCATAGACGTGTCGGCGGTCGGAACAGCGCCCGCGGGCACGCTGTCCAGCGCATCCATCGCCGAGTCCACGCCTTCGCTGCGTGCTGCGATCACGGTCAGATCGCCAGCGTGAAGACCGTCGGCGAGAGCCTCGAGCAACGCGGCCGCGTCGTCGACGATGTCGGGGCGGCGCAGAGAGTCGCCGTGTACGAGCCAGCGCGCGAACTCCAACTCGGCGAGCAGGCGGGCGCGCACGTCGAGCGCCGCGTCGGGCGTGCGCGCCGAGGCCTGCGCGTACGCCGCCTGTACGTCGTCGGCCGCTTCCGGTGCTGCCGAGAGCCACGCGAGGTCGACAGCCGGGTCGCCGACCGACAGTGCGTGCCAGCCGACGATGCCGGAGACCTGCGGCCCCCGATCGGCATCGTCGGTGAAGAGGAACGACGTGGACTGCACCCCACCGAGGGTCACGGCGGACTCGAATCGCCATAGGTCGTCGTCAGCGACGGCCTCGCGCCACCGCACCGTCAGGCGCGCGGGGACACGCCCGGTCGATGCGGCCGCGTCCACCACGCGGGCGATCTCATCGCGGCTCTCCTGGGCCGAGCGTGCAGGCAGACCAGCGCCGCGCACGACGGAGGTCGGCATGGAGTGCACGGCGGCGATGGCCGCGCCCATCGACTCGGCCGCTCCTCGCCCAGCAGGCACATGGGCGGCTTCGATCTGGAATCCCGGCAGCAATTCGGTGACGAGAGCACGGCCGTCGCTCACGCGCGTCTCGCCGATGTACTCGGGAACGCGGAAGGGCAGCATCGCGCGCGCGCCGGCGGTCAGCGCGCGCAGCGCCAGAGCCTCTGCGGCCAGCTCCGTGGCCGCATCATCGTCGTCGGCGACGCGGATCGCGAGCTCGCGTCCGTCGCTCAGCGATGCGACGGCGGAGTCGAAGCGGCCGTCGCCATCGGCGGTCAGGGCACGCGCGCCCGTCACCTCCGCCCCGGGCAGTGCGGCCGTCACTGCCGCGGCTAGAGTGAAAGGAGAGCGTCCCATCCCCCCAGGGTAGGTCGGCTCAGGGGCGGTCCTGCCTCCGCCACGCCCGTGAGAGAGGGAGTCGATGACCATTCCGCCCATGTCCATCGATCGCGCAGGCGATCTGCGTGACATTCCGGGCATCCTCGAAAGGCTGCGCGCCGATCCGACGACGACGGTCGTCGCAGTGCGCGACGGGCGAGTGCGGATGGATGGTGATCTCCTGGTGCGGGCCGGCCCTGCCGAGGTCACGGACGCGACCTGGGCGCTTCTCGGACGCGACCCAGACGGAGGCGCCGTCCTCCTGGCGTCACTGGCGCCCGAGACCGGGAGCATCGATGCCGCCCCCGAAGAGACCTGGCTCGGACTGCGCGACGTCGGAGGACGGCTCGGCGACGTCGAGACAGAGCTCTCTCATCGAAGCACTCGCGCTGGCCGGATGGCTGCGCGACGCCCCGTTCTGCCCGAGCTGCGGCGGCGGAACCGAGCTCCGGCAGGCGGGCTGGTCGCGTCGCTGCCTGGCGTGCGGTCGCGAGCACTTCCCCCGCACCGACCCCGCCGTCATCGTCGCGGTCGAGAGCCGAGATGGCGAACGGCTGCTGCTGGGAGCCAACGCGAACTGGGGCGGGCGCATGTACTCGTGCTTCGCCGGGTTCACCGAGGCGGGGGAGTCTCTCGAAGCGACTGTGCACCGCGAGATCGAGGAGGAAGCGGGTGTCCGTCTGCACGCCCTCCGCTACGTCGCCTCTCAGCCTTGGCCGTTCCCGCGGTCGCTCATGCTCGGCTTCCGCGCCGTCGTCGACGACGAGGCCGCGGCGCGCCCTGACGGCCAGGAGATCATCGACGTGCGCTGGTTCACCAGAGCCGAGATCGGTTCATCGCTCGACGGTGAAGGGCCGGTCGGACTGCCTGGAAGAGCGTCGATCGCCCGGGCGCTGATCATGGACTGGTACGAGGAGCGCGCGTGAGCGCGCTGGACGCGCTCGACGAACGGCAGCGGGAAGCGGCATCCGTGCTGCGAGGTCCCGTCGCGGTGCTCGCCGGCGCCGGCACAGGCAAGACCCGGGTGATCACGCACCGCATCGCCCACGGGGTCGACACCGGCGCCTATTCGCCGTCGCGCGTGATGGCGGTCACCTTCACCGCAAAAGCCGCGGGCGAACTCCGTGGGCGTCTGCGCGCACTCGGGGTGGAGGGGGTGGCCGCCCGCACCTTCCACGCGGCCGCGCTCGCCCAGCTGAACTTCTTCTGGCCCACTCTCGCCGGTTCCCCCGCGCCCAGCATCATCGACAACAAGGTGCGGATGCTTGGCCAGGCGGCCGATGCCATGCGTCTGCGTCCGAGCACCGCCACGCTGCGCGACATCGCTTCGGAGATCGAGTGGCGCAAGGTCTCGATGCTGTCGATCGATCAGCACGCAGCTCTCGGCCGGACGGTGACCGGCGTCGACGCCACGCAGCTCGTCGAGCTGCAACGGGCGTATGAGGCGCTCAAGGACGAGCGCCATCAGCTCGACTTCGAGGACGTCCTCCTGGCGTGTGCGGGGATGCTGGAGGCGGAGCCGCGGGTGGCGGCATCCGTCCACGAGCAGTATCGGCATTTCACCGTGGACGAGTTCCAGGACGTCTCGCCGCTGCAGAACCGGCTGCTCGAGTTGTGGCTGGGCGATCGTCGAGACATCTGCGTCGTGGGAGATGCCAGTCAGACCATCTACTCCTTCGCCGGAGCCGAGCAGCGGTTCCTCCTCGAGTTCGGGCGCCGTCACCCCGATGCCACCGTCGTGCGCCTCGAGACGAACTACCGTTCGCAGGCGCCGATCCTCGCCGCTGCCAACGCCCTGATGCACGGCCGACCCGGCGCTCTCGAACTGGTGCCGGCGCGAGACTCCTTCTCCGCCGATCCGCCGACGGTCACCGCCTACGAGACCGAGGGCGAAGAAGCAGCAGGCATCGCCGCAGAGATCGCCGCACGCATCGAGGGCGGAACATCGCCGGCCGAGATCGCTGTGCTCTACCGCGCCCACTCCCAGTCCGGCGTGCTGCAGCAGGCGCTCGCGGCCCAGGGCATCCCCACGTCCGTCCTCGGCGGAACCCGGTTCTTCTCGATGCCCGAGGTCCGCCAGGCGATCCTGGCCCTCCGGGCCGCCGCCGTGGCGCCGACGGAACAGGGCTTCCTCCCCGGTGTGCAGCGGGTACTGCGAGAACTCGGTCTCACGGATGAGCCGCCCGCTGCCGGCGGTGCGCAACGCGACGGCTGGGAAGCGCGGCGCGCGATCCTGCGACTCGCCGAAGAAGCCGGCCCCCACGAGACGCTGCGCAGTTTCAGCGACGCGCTCATGGCCCGGGCGAAGGACCAGCACGAGCCGACTCTGCGAACGGTGACCCTGTCGACTCTGCACGCGGCCAAGGGGCTGGAGTGGCCGCACGTGCACCTCGCCGGATGGGCCGAGGGTGCGCTTCCGATCTCGTACGCCACGGGATTCGAGGCGATCGACGAGGAGCGGCGGCTGGCCTACGTGGGCGTCACGCGCGCTGCGCGGACGCTGTCTCTGTCGTGGTCGCGGACGGCAGGGCGGGGCGAGCGGGCGCCGTCGCGCTTTCTCGCGGAGATCGGAACGGCTGCTCGCGGCACCGGCATTCTCCGTGAAACGCCACCGAGCGCCACACCCGGCCGCCGGACTCGCTGACCTCGACGTACGAACCCGTGGCGGCGTCGTCGGCCAGCAGCCGAGCGGCGAGAGCAGCCGCCTCCGCGAGCTGAGCCGTGCCGATCGGCCCCGGGTCGCGGCCGATGAG
Organism: Microbacterium natoriense; assembly: GCF_030816295.1. NCBI lineage: Bacteria > Bacillati > Actinomycetota > Actinomycetes > Micrococcales > Microbacteriaceae > Microbacterium > Microbacterium natoriense. The sequence continues at coordinate 2,094,481 of NZ_JAUSXV010000001.1, forward strand.
CTGAGCGTGCATGCGCGGCCAGGCGGAATCCCGGTCGCGCTCGTGTCCGTCGCGACATGTCAGGCAGGGCGTCTCGCCCGGGATCACGAGCGGTCCGACCGTCGTGCGTCCGCGTTCGAGGGCAACCGGAAGATGGGCGACGTCGTCCCTGAGATAGCGAGCGAGGTGCAGGGCGGCTGCAGCGCCCCGCACCAGGATCACTCCGCAGTCATGCGGATCCCGGCGATCACCCGGTTCGACGCCCTCGTCGGCGAGGGCCTCGCGCATCCGGTACTCGCAGCGCCCATCCGGCATCCCGATGCTCTCGACCCACGCTGCGCGTGAGGTCGCTGCATCGTCGATCAGCAACGGGCGCAGCCGGGCCAGCAGCATCTGCGCCTCCTGTCGAGGGGCGCCGGCGCCGTGCGCGATCACATCGAACGAGTGCATCCGGAATCCAGCGGCCATACGAGACAGCAACGGCACGACCCATGGCGCGTCGACGGTCAGCCTGACATCGCCGTCGACTCCCAGCTGCACCGTCTCGCTGTCACGCCACAGCAGCGGCACCCCGGGGTCCAGTCGGGTGATCGTCTTCGGGCTCAGCGGTGACATGTCCCGATTCTGCGGAATGCTGCGCACCGACGGGGCGCGTCGGACGGATCGGTGGAGAACAGCCGCCCTTTTCGAAGCCTGTGCAGGAAGAGTCACCACCACGACTCGCGGCCATCCGGAGCTTCTGCGGCCGTGCCTGCGATGCAGGGCCGTAGAAGCTCGAATACACCGAGTCTCGGCCTCCGCTCAGACTGGCCTGTCGTCCCCGCCCGCGTCGCCTTCCGTGGAATCGCCCTCGGGGGTTTCGCTCGGGGAGGAGCTCTCGCTCGGGGAGGAGGTTTCGCCCGCCGAGAAATCCTCGCCGTCGAGCAGTCTCGCCAGCGCCTCGTCCATCTCATCGGCGACCGGCTGCTCGCCGCGGGCCGTGGCCTGCAGGCGTGCGATCAGAGCGGACGGGTCGTCGATGTCTGATGCCTGCGGCATGAGGTCGGGGTAGTCCCACAGCGAATCGCGGGCCGAGATGCCGACGGCATCCGTCACCGCCTGCCACATCGCCGACGCCTCGCGAAGTCGACGAGGGCGCAGCTTCAAGCCGACCAGGGCGCCCAGGGCGTCTTCGGCCGGACCGCCCACCGCGCGACGACGGCGAGCAGCCTCGGCGATCCTCACGCTCTCGGGCAGGCGGGAGGTGGCCTGTGCGGTGACGACGTCGACCCATCCGTCGATCGTGGCGACGAGGTTCTCGAGCCTGTCGAGCGCCTCGCGCTGCGCCTCGGTCTGCACCGGGAGCAGCGCCCCGCCCTCGATCGCCGCTCGCAGCTCCTCGGGATTGTTCGGGTCGAGGCGGCTCGCGACGTCTTCGAGGGCGTCGACGTCGACGGTGACCCCGCGCGCGAAGTCGGTGATCTGCGACATCACGTGCAGGTGAAGCCACCTCGCGTGCCGGTAGAGCCGCGCGTAGGCGAGTTCGCGGGTCGCGAGGTAGAGCGCGATCTGGTCCTCGGGGATCTCGAGGCCCTCGCCGAACGCAGTGAGGTTCTGCGGGATCACTGCGGCGGTGCCCGCGGGGAGCACGGGAATTCCGACATCGCCGCCCGAGACGACCTCGAGCGACAGGTTGCCGAGAACCTGCCCGAACTGGGCCGCGAACACCGAACCGCCCAGACCCCGCATCAGCTTGCCGGCGCCCTGGACGAGCCCGCGCATCTCCTCGGGCACCTGGGTGTCGAGAGCGCTGGTCAGAGCATCCGCGATACTCGTCGACACGGGATCGGCGATCTCCTTCCATACCGGCAGGGTCGCCTCGACCCACTCTCCGCGGGTCATCGCCTTCGGAGCGTCGGCGAGTTCGGAGATCGTCGTCGCCTCGCCCAGCCACAGGTCCGCGAGCGCGAACGAGTCGACCAGCGAGGTCCGCGACCCGTCGCCTATGCCCTGGCCGTCGCGGTTGGCGATGTGCAGCGCCTGCCGGAGGGCGTTCTCCCACGGGTCACCGCCGAACGCGCCCTGGAGCTGCGACATGATGGTCTGCATCATCGCCGGGTCGAACTGGATGCCCTCCATGCCGCCGAGCATCTCGCGCAGCTGTTCGGGGTCGATGTCACCGCCGCCCTGCCCGGACATCATCCGTCGCAGGAACTCCTGGAAGTCCTCGGGTGTGGGGTCGTTGTCTGACATGTCGCTCGCCCTCTCAGCACGCCTATAGCCGTGGCATCTACGCTAGTCACAGAGACAGGCTCGCGACCCCGATCGCTGTACGCCGCTCGCGAACGACGGAGGAATGCTGTGGATCGAACCCGGTCTGTGAAGGTCGGACTGGGCGTCTGGTCGCTGATCGTCGCGCTGATCGCGTTGGTCGTGCTGACCTTCCTGCCGACGCCCTACGTGATCCAGCGTCCGGGGCCCGTGTACAACACGCTCGGCACCGCAGCCGACAAGGACGGCGAGCAGCTTCCGCTGATCGCCGTAGAGGGCGCCGAGACCTTCGAGACGGCCGGCTCTCTCGATCTGACGACCGTGCAGGTGGTCGGCAACCGCCAGCGCACGCCCAGCTGGTTCGAGCTCGCCCTGGCCTGGACGGATTCCTCCAAGGCCGTCGTGCCGCTCGATTCCGTCTTCCCCGAGGGAGTGACCACGGAGGAGCGCGACGCGCAGAACGCCACGCTCATGGTCGATTCGCAGCACGAGGCGACCGCGGCGGCGCTCGGCGAGCTCGGCTACGACACCGGGGCGCAGGTCGCCGTCGTCGAGGCGGTCGAGGGTACGCCCGCCGACGGAGTGCTCGAGGCCGATGACATCATCACCGCGATCGACGGGTCACCGGTCGATTCCGCCAAGCAGCTCCGGCAGAAGATCCAGGATGCCGAGGGGTCGGCCGTCGAGTTGACGCTGCTCCGCGGCGGCGAGGAGAAGACGGTCAAGGTCACACCGCAGGAGCGCACCGCCGACGGCAAGACGACCTGGGTCGTGGGCGTGACGCTGCGCACGGATTACGACTTCCCGATCGACGTGACGATCCAGCTCGACAACGTCGGCGGCCCGAGCGCCGGCATGATGTTCGCGCTCGGGATCATCGACACGCTCACCCCCGGAGAGCTCAACGGCGGCGAAGACGTCGCGGGCACCGGGACGATCGAGGCGGACGGGACCGTCGGCCCGATCGGCGGCATCCGTCAGAAGCTCTACGGAGCACGGGATGCCGGGGCCGACTACTTCCTGGCTCCCGAATCCAACTGCGACGACGTCGTCGGGCACGTGCCCGACGGGCTCACGGTCGTCAGCACCTCGACCCTGGAGGAATCGGTGCACGCCCTCGAGGTGATCGCCGACGGGGGAGACGTCAGCGCCCTGCCGACCTGCGACTGAGCGACAGGTCCTCTTCCGGATGGGGAGATCTGCCCTCACCGGATCCGCAGGCTCACCGCTAGCATCGCAAGCATGCACACGGATGATCTCGCGACCGTTCTCGCCAGCGGGTACGCGACCTTGAAAGAAGCTCGCGCCGTCGAAACGCCGCAACCCGCCGTCGGCACCCGAGGACAGGATCGTGCGGGGCACGTCGAGGTCGCCGTCGACGGCCACGGACTGTTGACCGGGGTCGTCTTCTCCGATGGCATCGACGAGCTGCGGCCAGCCGAGCTGGAGTCCGCTCTGCTCGAAGCGCTGCAGAGCGCTCACGACGCGACAGGGCGCACCCGCGTTCGCTCTCTGCCTGAGATCGGGAACAGCGAAGTGAGCTCTCAGGCACGACGGATTCTCGGAATGGAGGACGACTGATGGAGGGTTTCGAGGTCGACTACGAGCGCCTGGCGGCGGAGGTCTCGGATCTCTTCGTCGCGAGCGACGGGCTCGCCGAGGCGGTGGACGGCGGGATCGCCGCCCAGCAGATGTCGGAGAACGCCTTCGGGCTCCTGTGCATCGCCATGGTGCCGCCGTCCCAGCTGGTGCAGAGCATCGCGGTCTCCGCGCTGAAGGCCGAGGCCGCCGCTTTCGAGGCTGCCGCGATGAACCTGCGCAACACCGCCATCGACTACGAGACGGCAGACATGGAGTCCGTGCTGCGTCATCGCGCGATCATGATGAAGGTGCGCCGATGAGCCTGGTCGTCGAACCCGAGCAGTGGCAGGCGCCCGGCTGGTTCGAGGGAAGCGCGTTCGGGATTCCGGTCGTCGGCTCGCTGTTCTCCACGGGCTACAGCCTCGGCTCCGGCGATTGGGCCGGGGCTCTCGCCTCCGGAGTCGGAAGCGTCGGCGATCTCGTCGGAGTGGCAGTCGATCCGCTGGGGACCCTGGCGTCGAGCCTCGCCGGCTTCCTCCTCGATCGCTTCGTCTGGTTCCAAGAAGCGCTCGACGTGCTCGTCGGAGATCCGGCGATCGTCACGGCGGTCGGGCTGACGTGGGCGAACGTCGGTGCGGCGCTCGCCTCGCAATCGGAGCGGTTGATCGCGATCCGCGACCGGACGGTCGAGTACTGGCAGGGCCCGGCGGCCGAGGCGTTCCGGCGTCGGATGACGGAGATGGCGCAGCGTGCAAGTGTCGAAGCCTTCGCATGCCGGTGCTTGAACACCGGCTTCGCGATCGGCAGCGGCATCGTCACCATCGTCCGTCAGATCGTCTCCGCCATCTGCGCAGAACTCGTCGGCAAGCTGATCGTCTGGGTTGGGGAGGCGATCGCCTCCCTCGGATTCGGCACACCCGTCATCGTCGCGCAGGCGACCTCGGCCATCGCTCGATGGGTCGATGACGCCGCGAAGTGGACCGACGAACTGCTCCAGTCCTCTGGCCGGTTCTGCGATCTGCTGCAGAAGCTGTACCGCGGGTTCGACGATGTGGGACTGTACAACCTCGGCATCGGACCGGATACCGTCATCGGGGCCGGCGCCGAGGGCATCGACCAGGGCGCGCAGACGGCAGGAGCGTGAACATGGTCATGGATGACGCACGGCTCACGGCCGCTCGCGAGCGGCTGGAGAAGCTCCGCCAGGAGGCGCATTCCGCAGCTGAAGAGACCGCACTGATAGCCGCGCGGATCGAGCAGACCACGTACAGCGCGTGGTCGCGAGGACGCGAGGTGAGGATCACGATCGGTCCCGACGCATTGATCCAGGGTGCAGAGTTCACCGAAGACGCGATGACGAGATCGCCCCGCTCGCTCGCTGCTGCGACCATGGATGCCCATGACCGCGCCATCGCCTTGCTGCGGTCGTCGGTCGAGGTCGCTGTCGGGGCGGCGTCCCATTCGGTGCAGGGACTCGCGGACACGGTCCTCTCAGAGGCGGAGGCGATGCTGTCCTCCGCCGAGCCGCGGCCTGATGATCGGCACTGAGACGGCGCCCCTCCGAACCGGGCTGACCCGCCGGGCGTGGACGAGGGCTGCGGGCATCATGCCGGTGACCGCGGTCGCCATGATCGCCGGTTGCTGCCTCGCGGCGGCGTTCACCCGCGGTCAGGTGCGATTCGTCGCGGTCGCGGTCGTGATTCTGGTCGGTGTGGTGGCAGGTCTCCTGTGGACGAAGCGTGGAGGCGTGGACGCCGTCCATCGTCGTGTGGCGGCCGCGCGCTCTGCGTGGTCCGGCAGCCGAGATGGTGCCGCGAGCGTGCAGGACGGCGCGGCGGATGCTCGCGATGTCGCTCTCGCGCTGCCGCGAGGATGGCGCGTCGAGGCGGCGCGGGGCAGGATGCGGTTCCCCCTGGGGGAGGTGACGGTGCGTGGCGAGACGTGGGTGCTCCGTGCCGTCGTCGGGTCACGTCGTGCCCCTCGGCGCCGTGAGGTGGTCGGTGTCGATGCGCCGACCCACGGCGCGTTCCTGTCCATCCCGGTGGGCACGACCGCGGACTCTATGCTCGTGGCGCCTGCCTGGGCGGGGAACACGAGCGCCTCCGCGCCCGTCTGGCTGCCCACGGTCCGCGACCGGGTCGCAGAGCACGAAGATCTTCTAGCGTCTCTCACAGTCGGCGACGACCGGGTGATCCTGTTCGCGCTCGACGACCCGCGTCCCGAGACGATGCTGAACAGAGCCCGACTGGTCCGTGACGTGGCCGCTATCATCCAGGCGGCGCACGGGCGTCCGTGATCTCGCTGTGACCGGACCAGGAGCCGCCCCATAGTAAGGCATGCCTAGGATGGGAGCGTGACCTCGACCTCATCCCCGAATCCGGCCGCGCCTCGAACATCGCGGAGGATCGTCGGCATCTCGCTGGTGATCCTGGCAGCGCTGATCGCGGCCTTCTTCGTCTTCGCATCGCTGTACACCGAATTCCTCTGGTTCGACCAGCTGGGCTTCACGACCGTGCTCACGACGCAGTGGTTCGCCACTGCTCTGATGTTCACCCTCGGGTTCCTCGGCATGGCGGTGCCGCTGTTCGTCGTGATCCAGCTCGCGTACCGGCTGCGCCCCGTCTACGTCAGGCTCAGCTCGCAGCTCGACCGGTACCAGGAGGTCATCGAGCCGCTGCGGCGTCTGGCCATGTGGGGGATGCCGGTCTTCTTCGGCCTCTTCGCCGGCTTCTCGGCCGCGAGCCAGTGGAAGACCGTCTGGCTCTGGGCGAACGGCGTCGCCACCGACTCGGTCGACCCGCAGTTCGGGCTCGACACGGGCTTCTACATGTTCGCGATGCCGTTCTACTCGATCCTCCTCGCGTTCGTGTCGGCCGTCCTGCTCCTGTGCCTGCTGGTGACGGCTCTCGTGTCGTACCTGTACGGCTCCGTGCGTATCGGCCAGGGCGAGCTGCGCATCTCGAAGCCTGCACGTATCCAGCTCGCCGTCATCGCGGGGCTCTATCTCCTCGTGCAGGCGGTGAGCCTGTGGCTCGACCGCTTCAAGACGCTGGTCGCGCCCGAGGGGCGCATCACGGGCGCCGCGTACACGAGCGTCAACGCGACGATCCCGGGTCTCGCGATCGTCGCCGTCATCGCGGCCGTCGTCGCGGTGCTCTTCTTCGTCACCGCCGTCATCGGCCGTTGGCGCTTCCCGCTGGCGGGCACCGCGCTGCTGATCGTCGCCTCGCTCGTGGTCGGCGTCGGCTACCCCTGGATCGTCACCACCTTCCAGGTGAAGCCGAACGAGAACGCGTATCAGGCCGAGTTCTACCAGCGGAACATCGACGGCACCAAGGACGCGTACGGCCTCTCCGACGTCGAGATCACGTCCTTCACGGCCAAGACGGACGCCGAAGCAGGCCAGTTGCGCGAAGACGCCGACACCACGGCGTCCATCCGCATCATCGATCCGAAGATCGTCGACGACGTCATCCGTCAGCAGGACCAGGCGCGCGACTACTACCAGTTCCCGCAGACCCTCGACGTCGACCGCTATCAGATCGACGGCAAGAGTCAGGACGCCGTCGTGGCTGTGCGCGATCTGGACATCAAGAACCTCGGTGACAGCGACACCTGGAACAACCGCGTCGCGGTGTACACGCACGGCTACGGTCTGCTTGCGATGGCGGGCAACGACCGCACCGCGTCCGGCGAGCCGGTGTTCCTCGAGCGCGGCATGCCGACCTCGGGCGCTCTGAGTTCCGCGGAGGAGTACGAGCCTCGCATCTACTTCGGCGAGAAATCGCCCGAGTACTCCATCGTGGGCGCGCCCAAGGGCTCGGACCCGGTCGAGATCGACTACGCGAGCGGCACCGACGGTGAGAGCAACACGACGACGACCTTCACCGGCAACGGTGGACCGGCGATCGGCGACACGTTCACCAAGCTGCTGTACGCACTGAAGTTCCAGTCCGAGCAGATCCTGTTCTCGAACCTCGTGAACGAGAAATCCCAGATCCTCTACGACCGCGACCCGAAGACTCGTGTGCAGAAGGTGGCGCCGTACCTCGAGGTCGACAGCGACCCGTATCCCAGCGTGGTCGATGGCCGCATCGTGTGGATCGTCGACGCCTACACGACGAGCGACTCGTATCCGTACTCGAAGAGCGTCAGCCTGTCCGAGGCGATCGCCGACTCCAGTACGCCGACGCCGACGCTCGCGATCGACGAGATCAACTACATCCGCAACTCGGTCAAGGCGACCGTCGACGCCTACGACGGTTCGGTCACGCTGTACGCATGGGACGAGACCGACCCGGTGCTGCAGACCTGGCAGAAGGTGTACCCGTCGACGCTGAAGCCGATCAGCGAGATGTCGGGCGACCTGATGAGCCATGTGCGCTACCCGACCGACCTGTTCAAGGTGCAGCGCGATCTGCTCGGGATCTACCACATCGACGATGCGGGGTCCTTCGCGCAGCTCGACAACCGGTGGCAGACGCCCAAGGACCCGCGCAGCAAGGACCTGCTCCAGCCGCCGTACTACCTGAGCATGAAGATGCCGGGTCAGGACACCGCGCGGTTCTCGATGTTCTCGACGTTCATCCCTGCGTCGGGGACGTCCGGCAGCTCCCGCGATGTGCTGATGGGCTATCTCGGAGTGGATTCGGATGCCGGTTCAGAGGCGGGGGTGAAGGCGGAGGGCTACGGCACCCTGAGGCTGTTGGAGATCAACGATGCGACGACGGTGCCGGGCCCCGGTCAGGTACAGAACTCGTTCGACACCGATCCCTTCGTCGCTCCCAAGCTCAACGTGCTCGCGATCGGAAAGTCCGAGGTCGCCTACGGCAACCTCTTGACGCTTCCGGTCGGTGGCGGCCTGCTCTACGTGCAGCCGGTCTATCTGCAGTCGACCGACAACACCCAGGTTCCGAAGCTCCGATCCGTGCTCGTCGCCTTCGGTGGGAATGTGGCGATCGAAGACACGCTGACGGCCGCGCTGGATTCGCTGTTCGGCGGTTCGGCAGGAGCGACGGGTGGTGACGATCAGGTGACCCCGACCACTCCGCCGGACACGGGAGAGACGCCCGGCACCGGTGAGACGCCGCCCGCCACCGATGCACGCGCCGAGGCGCTCGCCGCAGCCGGTCAGGCTCTCTCCGACCGCGAAGCGGCACTGAAGTCGGGCGATCTGACGAAGTTCGCCGAAGCCGACGAGCGGCTCACCGACGCCGTGCAGACGCTGATCGAGCTCGACGACGCCGCGGGAGAGTAAACCTGCGGCAGACGAATGGGCGTTCCCGTGAGGGGGCGCCCATTCGCGTGTCGGCCCTCGATTCGCGCCTGCTGAAATCGCGTGTTAGGCTATTGATGTGCCGCGGGGTGGAGCAGTTCGGTAGCTCGCCGGGCTCATAACCCGGAGGTCGCAGGTTCAAATCCTGTCCCCGCAACAAGAAGAAGAGGCTCGATCCGCAAGGATCGGGCCTCTTCTGCGTGTGCCCGTCTTTCGGCGTGCCGTGCGTCGGCCCGGATGCGATCCGCAGGTCGAGAACGGCGGATTCGGCATGCAGACAGGATCAGGGCATGCAGACGGAACCATGGCAGGCGGATGCTGGGAGGATGGGCACATGTCAGAGAACGTTGCCGTGCCCGTCGCCGTGTGCCAGTTCGCACCCACCGCGTCGCGGGAGGCCAACCTCGAGCGGATCGCGGAGCTGACGGCGGATGCCGCGGCACGCGGCGCCCGCCTGGTCGTGTTCCCCGAGTACTCCAGCTACTTCGTCGACCCGATGGACGCATCGCTCGCCGAGAACGCGGAGGACCTGGATGGTCCGTTCGTGTCGACGCTCAGCGCCCTCGCGGCCGAGCATGCCGTGGTCATCGTCGCAGGTCTCGTCGAGCGCGCGTCGGATGCCGGGCACGTGCGCAACGCGGTCGTCGCCGTACGAGGCGACCGCGTGCTCGCGGTCTACCGCAAGCAGCACCTGTACGACGCGTTCGGGCAGACCGAGTCCGACTGGATCGAGGCGGGCGAGACCGGGAGAGCCGCGATCTTCGAGGTCGCCGGCATCCGCTTCGGGCTCATGACCTGCTACGACCTGCGATTCCCCGAGGTCGGACGCACACTCGCGGATGCCGAGGTCGACGTGATCGTGGTTCCGGCCGAGTGGGTGCGCGGACCCCTCAAAGAGCACCACTGGACGACCCTGCTGGCCGCCCGCGCCATCGAGAACACGGCGTACGTGGTCGCGGCTGATCATCCGGCGCCGATCGGGGTGGGCCATTCGCAGATCGTCGATCCGCAGGGAGTCGTTCTCGCGGGCGTCGGAAGCGCCGAGGGCATCGCAATAGGCGTGGTCGAACGCGCGACGGTCGAACGCGTCCGGGCGGCGAACCCCGCTCTGCGGCTGCGCCGCTACCGTGTGATCCCTGCCTGACCGGCCTGACATCCGCTCCGCTTGCCGTTTCCGGTCGCGATTCCTGCCGCTTCTCGCCTCTCACGGCGGCACGAACTGCGACCGGAAGCGCCGATGCGTGCTGTGCGCCGTCAGCGGGCCAGGCGGGCAGCGGCCTCTTCGAGGACCTCGATGCGCTTGCATGCTGCGAACCGCACGAGGCCTGCGTAACGATCACGGTGCCCGGGGGAGACGAAGGCGCTCAACGGGATCGCGACGACGCCGGAGCGCTCGGGGAGCGCGCGGCAGAATGCGGCGGCATCCGCCCCGCCCAGCGAGGTCGCATCGGCGACGGTGAAGTAGCCGCCCTGTGGAGCATGCACCTCGAAGCCCGCCGCGAGAAGCCCCTCGCCGAGGATCTCGTGCTTGCGGGCGAGCAGAGCGGCGGCGTCCGCGAAGTACGACTCCGGCAGGCGCAGTCCCACCGCCACCGCAGGCTGGAACGGCGCGCCGTTCACGTAGGTGAGGTACTGCTTGACCGTCAGCACCGCCGTGATGAGGTCGGCCGGGCCATGAACCCAGCCGATCTTCCAGCCGGTGGCCGAGAAGGTCTTGCCGGCCGACGAGATGGTGAGCGTCCGCTCCGCGGCACCGGGCAAGGTCGCGATCGGTGTGTGCGCAGCATGGAACGCGAGGTGCTCGTACACCTCGTCGGTGACGATGAGCGCATCGTGCAGGTGCGCCAGACGCACGACCTCGGTGAGGACCTCGCGTCTGAAGACGGCGCCCGTCGGGTTGTGCGGATCGTTCACGAGGATGATGCGGGTGTTGTCGGAGACTGATGCCGCGAGCTGAGTGAGGTCGGGCTGGAAGTCCGGGGCCCGCAGCGGCACCGTGACGAGCTTCGCCCCCGCGAGGGCCACCGCCGCGGCGTAGGAGTCGTAGTAGGGCTCGAACACGACGACTTCGTCGTCGGGACCGTCGATGAGCGCGAGCAGCGTCGCGGTGAGGGCCTCTGTCGCTCCGGCCGTCACGATCACCTCGGTGCCCGGATCGACGTCGAGAGAGTAGAAGCGGCGCTGGTGCTCGCTGATCGCCAGGAGGAGATCCGGCACCCCACGGCCGGGCGGATACTGGTTCACGCCGGCCGAGATCGCCTCGCGCGCGGCCTCCAGGACCTCGATCGGACCGTCTTCGTCGGGGAAGCCCTGGCCGAGGTTGATGGCGCCGGTTCTCACCGCCAGTGCAGACATCTCTGCGAAGATGGTGGGCGCGACGCCCCCGTCGGATGCCAGCAGTCCTGCGCCCGCTGCCGCGCGCCTCCATGCGCCGGGAATGACACTCATGAAGAACAGGCTAAGGCCATAGCGGAAACTCATCTTCGACATAAGGAACGCACAGACACGGGCGGCACTCTGAAGAGGCGTTGCTGAAGGAGCAGACACCATGAACGAAGACAACACCCAGGACAACCCGGCACTCCCGTCGAACGACGTCGTGCCGTCCACCGATGCCGCACCGTTCGTCGACCGTTCGACGAGTGATGCGCCCGTACAGAACCCCGGCGTCCCCGCCGCGCCGATCGCCTCGGCAGGGCACGAGGTGCCTCATACGTTCGCCTCGGCTCCGGCAGCACCTGCCGCCCAGCCGGCACCGACCGTCCCGGCACCGACCGTCCCGGCTCCGGCCGCCCCCGCGGTGCAGACGGCTTCGGCCTTCTCCGCCCCGGGCTACGCGGCACCCGGTGCGCCGCATCCGTACGGCGCACCGGCGCCGCAGGCCACCGTCCCCGGCGCCGCGTTCGGTCTCCACAACGGCGCTCAGCCGGCCCAGCCCGTCGATCCGACTCAGCCCGTCGGCTTCGGCGGTCAGTCGGCGGGCGACGGCGCCAAGACCAAGGAGCAGAAGCCTCGAGGCGTGAAGTTCGCGGCGATCGTCGTCGCGGCCGCGCTCGTGGGCGGTGTCGCCGGCTTCGGAGGAGGGGCGCTCGTCAACAGCCTCGGCAGCACCCCGTCGACGGGCGTCGCCGAAGGCCCGGAGACCGTCACGGTGAACAACCCCGGCTCGGTCAACGAGACGACCGCGGTCGCCACCGCGGCGCTGCCCTCGGTCGTCACGATCGAGGTCGCGGGCACCGACCAGGCCGGCAGCGGCTCTGGCGTCATCATCGACAAGGACGGTTACGTGCTCACCAACACGCACGTCGTCACCCTCGGCGGTGCCGTGGCCGACCCGACGATCAGAGTCACCACGTCGGACGGACGCATCTACGAGGCCACGGTCGTCGGCACGGATCCGATCTACGATCTCGCCGTGATCAAGCTGAAGGACGCGAAAGACCTCACTCCGATCACGTTCGCCAACTCGTCGAAGCTCAACGTGGGCGACACCGCGGTGGCGCTGGGAGCGCCGCTCGGACTGTCGAACTCCGTGACGACGGGCATCGTCAGCGCTCTGAACCGCAGCATCCAGATCGCCTCTTCGGCCCTGCCCGACTCGTCGAGCCAGGATGCACCGGAGGAGCAGTCGCCGCAGGACGGCCAGGGCCAGGGGCCGTTCCAGTTCGATCTGCCGGGCAACTCGTCCGCATCCAACGCCGAGTCGATCTCGATCGCCGTGATCCAGACGGATGCGGCGATCAACCATGGCAACTCCGGTGGCGCGCTCGTGAACAGCAAGGGCGAGCTGATCGGCATCAACGTGGCGATCGCGAGTTCGGGCAGCTCCGAGGAGTCCGGGTCGATCGGCATCGGCTTCGCGATCCCGTCGAACATCGCCGAGCGGGTCTCGAAGGAGATCATCGCCGACGGCGCCGCCACTCACGGCCTGCTCGGCGCGTCGGTGCGCGACGCGGCGTCGGTCGAGGGTTCGGATCAGGCCGGCGCCTACATCGCAGAGGTCACAGACGGCGGCGCCGCTGCGGCCGCAGGTCTCAAGGCCGACGACATCGTCACCGCCTTCAACGGCGTGCCGATCACGAGCGCGAGCGATCTGACGGCTCAGGTTCGTGCCGCCGCGGCCGGCAGCGACGCGAAGGTCACGTACGTCCGCGGAGGCAAGCAGTACGAGATCGAGGTCACGCTGGGCACGCTCTCGAAGTAGCCCTTCGACAGGCTCGGGGACCGCGCGTCGACGAGCCCCTCACAGAGAAGGACGCCACCCTCGCGATAGGCTCGCGGGGTGGCGTCCTTCTCTTTCGGCTCCGGCAATGCGGCCAAGCTGCTCCGGATCCCGCTGTACGTCGCCGGACGCGTCGGCACCCTGATCATCCCGCGGGGACGACGCTGGGTGTTCGGCTGCGGCGCCGGGATCGGCGACGGGGCCCTCGCACTTCAGCGCCTGGCGCAGGCCGAAGGGCACGACACCGTCTGGCTGACGTCCTCCCCGCGTGAGGAGCGTGAGGCAGCTGCCCTCGGCATCCGCACGATCCCCAAGAGCGGCCTGCGTGGTTGGTGGGCGACGGCACGAGCGGGAGTGCTCGTCGTGACCCACGGCTTCGGCGACGTCAACCGCTACGCGAACGGCGGGGCGTTCGTGGTGCAGCTCTGGCACGGCATCCCGCTCAAGCGCATCGGCCTCGATTCGCCCGCGACGACGCAAGTGCCGAACGTGCCGGGTGCCGGCCTTCTTCGACAGGTCATCGGCTTCCTGTACCGAGCCTCGGCTCAGCGCATCCGCGTGCTCCCGGCCGCATCGCACCGTTCGCGCGGTCGGCTCGAGTCGGCGTTCGGCCTCGGTGACGACCGCGTGGTCGTCACGGGGGAACCGCGTGTCGACGTGCTGTCTGCGGGTTGGCCCGATGAGCGCCGTGCGCAGGCATCCGCTCTTCTCGTCTCCGCGATCGGAGAACTGCCCGGAGGCGCCCGCACGATCCTCTACGCCCCGACCTGGCGAGACGGCGCGGCAGATCCCGCCGTGCCGTCGGCTGAGCAGTGGGTGGAGATCATCCGTGCGCTCGAGGCGACCAACTCCGTGCTGCTCGTGCGCTCGCATCCCCTCGGCGAGGGCGGCTATGCGCCGCCGCTGCCGAGCAGACGGGTTCGGATGCTGGGCGCCGGTGAGATCGCCGATGTGACGCCTGTCCTCCCTGCGGTGGACGTGCTGGTCACGGACTACTCGTCCCTGGCCTACGACGTGGGCCTGCTGTCGACGCCGGTCCTCTACCTCGCTCCGGACGCCGTGGAGTACGACCTCTCGCGGGGCTTCTACGGGCGTTACGACGATGTCGCGGGTCACGATGCGGCGACGAGCTGGGAAGAGCTGGTGGCTCAGCTGGTGCCCCTGCTGGAAGACGACCGGGTGTTCGCCGAGCGGGCTGCACGTTCCGCTACGCTCAGCGCTCAGATGCATGCGTTCCGCGACGGCGGCAACACCCGGCGCGTGTACGACGTGATCCGTGCGCGGGGTATCCCTGCGCCGAAGGGAGCAGCATGACGACGGCCCGCATCGATGAGGCGGCCGAGGCGCTGATCATCTCCGGAACCGGTGCACGCCCCGAGGAGGCGACGCTCACCGGTCCGCGTGCGCGCGTTCAGGCCCGCATCACCGGGGGTGGCAAGACCTGGAAGGCGACGCTTCCGCTGCGAGCTTCACGCTGGGGTGGTGCCGAGCTTCCGCTGCCGGCAGGAGAGTACGAGCTCGCTGTCCCCGGGGCCGGGCTCGAGACCCTCGAGCTGGCGCCGACTCTGCTCGCGGGTCTGCGGATCGCCGTGGCTGGCGCCGTCGTCTCGATCGCCGCGCCGATCGACCCCGTCTACGAGACGACCGAGGGACAGTCGACGCTGGAGGAGCGCTACGTCGCGCAGACCGGCGGCACTGAGAACGCGGTCTTCTTCGAGAGCTTCTACGGGCGCACGGTCGGCTGCAACCCCCGCGCCATCGACCGCGCACTCGCGGTCGCCGCCCCAGGGGTGGCCCGGTACTGGAGCGTCGTCGACCTCTCGGTCGCGGTGCCCGAGGGGGCCATCGCCGTGGTCGAGGGGAGCCCCGAGTGGTGGCGTGCTCGGGCGGCCGCGCGCCTTCTCGTGGTGAACGACTGGCTGCGGCATCGATTCGCCCGCAAGGCGGGCCAGAAGGTTCTGCAGACCTGGCACGGCACGCCGCTGAAGCGGCTCGCCCTGCACCGGCCGGGTTTCGACCCTCGCCGGATGGCCGCGGTCGTGAAGGAATCGCGTCGATGGGACGTGCTGCTCGCGCAGAACACGTACTCGGAGCGGATCCTCCGCAAGGCATACGCATTCTTCGGACGCCCGATCTGGGTCGAGGGGTACCCTCGCAACGACACCCTCGTGACCGGAGACGCGGCGGCGGTGCGTGCGGCGCTCGGCATCGAAGAGGGGGAGCGGGTGCTGCTGTACGCGCCGACCTGGCGCGACGACCGCACCGAGATGGTCGACTTCGTCGATCCGGAGGAGCTCGCGCAGCAGTCGGATGCTGTCGTGCTCGTGCGCGGGCACTCTCGTACTCTTGCTGCGGGGCGCGACCGGGTGGGCGCTCGGGTCATCGATGTCACGGGATTCCCCGAGACCTCGCAGCTGCTGCTCGCCGCCGATGCGCTCATCACCGACTACTCCTCGGTGATGTTCGACTTCAGCGTGACCGGCAAGCCGATGTTCTTCCTGGTTCCCGACCTCGACCATTACCGAGGACAGCTGCGCGGCTTCTACTTCGACCTCGAATCGCACGCCCCCGGCCCTCTCGTGCACACGCAGGACGAGCTCGTCGAGGCGCTGGCGGACCCTGAGGGCGCCACCGCGTACGCGGAGCGGTACGAGGCGTGGAGAGCGCAGTTCAACCGCCGTGACGACGGTCGTTCCGCCGAACGCGTGGTCGCGCGCATCCTCGATCAGGGCTACGTGGCGCGCTGAGCGCTAGGGCAGGGGGGTGTTGCGTGTGCCCAGGCGCGAGGCGTCGACGGTATCGCGTGCGCCGCTGAGCACTCCGCCGATGAATCCGATGCCCCACGACAGATGCATCGTGGGCAGCACGGCCAACGTCCACAGCCGCTGGCGGATGCTGCCACCGCCGGGGGCGAGTGCGACGGCGACATCGAGCAGCGCGTAGGCGGCGACCGGCAGGTACACGGCCGAGGCCACGAGCGACGCAATGCCATCGAGCATCCCCGTCAGCTGCAGGATGCCGACCACGATCGCGAGACCGAGCAGCAGCACCAGGACGGGCGGAGCGAAATAGCGGATGCCGTTGCGCCGTCCGTATCGGCGGACGAGCTCGCCGCGCCAGGCGCCCGTAGCGCGGAACTGCCGCGCCAGGCGCAGCCAGCTCTCGCGGGGCCAATAGGTCACAGAGAGCCGGGGATCGAACCATACGCGATGACCGGCCCGGCGGATGCGGAGGTTCAACTCCCAGTCCTCGCCGCGCCGGATCGTCTCGTCGAACAGACCCACCTCGTCGAGCACGTCGCGGCGCATCACGCCGAGGTAGGCCGACTCGGCCTCGCCCTCGGTCGCGCCGCCGTGGTAGGCGCCGCCGCCGAGTCCGATGGGGGAGTTGTACAGCCGTGCGACGGCCTTCTGGAAGGGCGTTCGACCTTCGGCACGCATGACGCCGCCGACATTGGCCGAGCCCGTGCGCTCCAGCGTCTCCAGAGCGCGAGCGGCATAGCCGGACGAGAGCTCGGAATGAGCGTCGACACGGATGACGGTGGAGTAGCGGCTGGCGCGGATCGCCCGGTTGAGCCCGACCGGGATGTGGGCGGCGGGATTGTCGACCAGGCGGATGCGGTCATCGTCTGCGGCGAGGCGCTGCGCGAGCTCGGTGGTGCCGTCGGTCGACGGCCCGAGTGCGAGCACGAGCTCGGCCGGAACCTCAAGCTGCTGCCGCAGGACCGACGCCACGGCGTGCTCGAGATACGCGCGCTCGTTGAGCACGGGCATGACGAAGGACACCCCGTCGAGGGGTGCGGTGGATCCGTGGTCAGACACACGTCGATCATGTCACGCCGCCTGGGCCGTTCGCTGACCGGCGATACTCCGGCTAACGGAAGTATCTCGTTTGGCCGCTGAGGCCGCCGCAGCACCGCCGTCGGGATACCGAATGGATAACCTGGACGGATGGGTGCAGTCCGCGACGCGAAGAAGGCCTACCGCCTGCTGAAGAAGGCGCTCAGATCGCGCAGCGCCGTGCAGCGGGTTCGCCGTCGCCTGGGCGATGGTGAACAGCATCCCCTCGAGCACTACAAGATCGCGGTGTACTTCGCCGACGGCGCCGTGAACATGTATCAGATGCGCCAGTGGTACCGACCGCTCGCAGAGCTCGCGAAGAAGTGGCCGGTGGTCGTGCTGTCGCGTAGCGCGACCGGAGCGGAGAAGCTGCTCGACGAGGACGCCCCGCCCGTCGCCTTCGTCCCCACCGTGCGCGACCTCGAACAGTTCATCGCCACGCAGGACATCCGCATCGTGCTGTATGTGAACCAGAACACCCGGAACTTCCAGATGTTCCGTTATGGCCGCCGCTGGCACGTGTTCATCAATCACGGCGAGTCCGACAAGATGTACATGACCACGAACCAGTACAAGGCGTACGACTACTCCTTCATCGCGGGTCAGGCTGCGCGCGACCGGCTCACGCGCACGCTCTGGGACTTCGACGTGAACCGTCGCACCTTCGAGATCGGCCGTCCGCAGGCCGATCACTACTCGGGCGCGCTCCCGTACACTCCCGACGAGCGCACCGTGGTGCTCTACGCCCCGACGTGGGAAGGGGATCGTCCGAGCGCGTACTACGGATCGATCGCGACGCACGGCGAAGCTCTCGTGAACGCGCTCCTCGCCACCGGGCGTCATCGGGTCATCTACCGCCCGCATCCTCGCAGCGGCGTCGTCGATCACGAGTACGGGGCGGCTCATCGCCGCATCATCGCGGCGATCTCGGCGGCCAACTCGGCCGACGCAGGAGCGCAGCACGTCTACGACGACGGGCCGGAGCTCGGCTGGCAGCTCGCCGCGGCCGATGTCGCAGTGGTCGACATCTCGGCGATGGTGTACGACCGGCTCGCGGTCGGGAAGCCGCTCATGATCACGCGTCCGGTCGACGACCGCGCAAGCGTCGACACGAACGGCTATCTGTCGGACTGCGAGTGGCTCACCGCCGAGTCCGCGCACGACATCGTCGCCGAGGTCGAGCGTGTTCATGCCGACGAGGCCGCGATCGCGCGCCTGCGCATGTGGGTGCAGCACTACTTCGGCGACACCACCCCCGGGGTCGCGACCGCGAAGTTCCACGCCGCCGTCGAGCAGCTCATGCAGAAGTGGGACGCCTGGCAGGCTCACGAGATGGGCGCCGTGCGTCCTGATGAGGACGACGACGACGAAGAGGCCGACGAGGACGACTGAGACCATGCACCTGCCGCTCGCCGCTGCGATCACTTCGCGCATGGACTACCTGCCTGAGGCGGGCTCGACGAACGCGGAACTGCGATCGCGCGTGGCTGATGTCCATGAATGGCCGCACCTCTCCGTCGTCGTGACCGATAACCAGACCGCGGGCCGTGGGCGTCTCGATCGCACCTGGGTGGCGCCTGCGGGTACTGCGCTCGCGATCTCCGTACTGCTTCGAGAGCTGCCTGCTCCCGACCTGCGCGGGTGGATCCCGCTCGCCGCGGGCGTCGCGATGGCGGATGCCGTCGCCGCACAGCTCCCCGAACACGATGTGTCGGTGAAATGGCCCAACGACGTGCTGGTCGACGGGCGAAAGATCTGCGGCATCCTCGCCGAGGCGGCGGCGGACGCCGTGATCGTCGGAACCGGCGTGAACACGGCGATGCCGGCATCCGCTCTTCCTGTCTCGACGGCCACCTCGTTCGCCGTGCTCGGCGGTGAGGCTGACGCGGACCGCCTGATCGCGGACTACCTTCGCGAGCTCGACGGGCTGCTTCGGGCACTCGCGGCATCGGGCGACGCCGTCTCGAGCGGTCTGCACGCCGCCGTGACGGCCCGGTGCAGCACGCTGGGACTCGCCGTGCGTGTGTCGCTCCCGGGGGAGCGGATGCTCGAGGGCGTCGCGCGTGCGCTCGACGCCGACGGACGCCTCCTGGTCGACGAGAACGGCATCGCGTACCCGGTCTCCGCGGGCGATGTCGTGCACGTCAGGCCCGCGGCGGTCTGACACGCCCGGATTTCAGGGCCGGTTGAGCGCGGAGACGTGCACAATGGAGGGGTGACTCAGCCCGTGACGCTCGGCGGTCGGCCGACGATGCCGCCGCCCGGTGCGCCCGCGGAGGAGTTGCTGATCGCGAAGTTCCGCGGTCACGCCCGTCGCCTGTTCTGGTCGGCAGTGGTGCTGATCGCCGTGTTCGGGGCCACCGCGTACCTGTACGACAACCTTCCGGGTCCCTTCGAGAACTGGATGCTGCTGTCGGCAGCCGGCGCGGCAGTTCTGCTGCTCGTCGTCGTGCCGTACATCGTCTGGTATTCACGCACCACGACGGTGACGACGCGTCGGATCATCGTGAAGCAGGGGATCGGGTCGCGCAGCCGGCGCGAGATGTCGCACGCCCGCGGCTACACGATCGGCGTGCGACGGGGCATCCTGCAGCGCATGTGGGGCGTGGGGACGATCACGCTGACCAACGGGGTCGATGCGCCGCTGCGGCTCGCCAACGTGCCCAATGTCATCCTCGTGCACGAGACGCTCGCCGACCAGATCGAGGTGAGCCAGATCCTCGCTCACCGCGACGCGCAGGCCGGCACTGATTCCTTCTGAGGTGGTCACGGCGCGAACGCCCACCACTGGTCGAGTGAGCGAAACCCTCCACCGGTCGTGGCGCGAGCGAAGCGAGACGAAACGCGTGTCTCCGACCGGAACTGCGGTCCGACGCACCTCGGCCATGCGGGAGAATGGTCACGACGAATGGAGGCGGCACATGGCGCTGCGTGTAGGCGTGATCGGCGGAGGCCAGCTGGCCAGGATGATGATCGCTCCGGCGGTCGAACTCGGGCTCGACCTGCGGGTGCTCGCGGAGGACGAGGGCATGTCCGCCCAGCTCGCCGCCACGGCGGTCGGCGACTACCGTGACCTCGAGGTGGTGCGCGCGTTCGTCAAGGACGTCGATGTCGTCACCTTCGACCATGAACACGTGCCTCAGGCGGTGTTGCGTGCACTCGTCGATGAGGGGGTCGCCGTGCACCCCGGCCCTGACGCACTGCAGTTCGCTCAGGACAAGCTCGTCATGCGGGCCCGTCTTGCCGAGCTCGGCGTGCCGCAGCCCGATTGGGCGGGTGTGCGCGACACGAGCGAGCTCCAGGCGTTCCTCGACGATCACGAAGGGCGAGGCGTCGTGAAGACTCCTCGCGGCGGATACGACGGCAAGGGCGTGCGCGTCGTGCGTGCGGCGGCCGAGGCGCAGGACTGGTTCGACCAGCTTCCCGAGGGAGAGGCCCTTCTCGTCGAAGAACTCGTCGCCTTCGTGCGCGAGCTCGCACAGCAGGTGGCGCGGCGCCCCAGCGGCGAGATCGTGGCCTATCCGGTCGTCGAGACCGTGCAGCGCGACGGCGTATGCGCCGAGGTCATCGCGCCGGCGCCCGCCGCCGCCGAGCGGCTGGCGCAGGTCGCGGAGGGCATCGGACGGTCGATCGCCGAGGGACTCGGCGTGACGGGGATGCTCGCCGTGGAGCTGTTCGAGACCGACGACGAGCGGATACTCGTGAACGAACTGGCGATGCGCCCGCACAACAGCGGCCACTGGAGCCAGGATGGAGCGGTCACCGGGCAGTTCGAGCAGCATCTGCGCGCCGTTGCCGATCTGCCTCTCGGTGACACCTCGCCGCGCGCAGCCTGGTCGGTGATGGTCAACATCCTCGGGGGACCGGCGGCGGGAACCCTGGGCGAGCGGTTCGCCGGGGCGATGACCGAGCATCCTTCAGCCAAGATCCACACCTACGGCAAGGCGCCCCGCCCTGGCCGCAAAGTGGGTCACGTGAACGTCTCCGGCGACGATCTCGACGACGCCGTCTACGTGGCGCGGGCAGCAGCTGCGCACTTCCTCGACTGAGAGGCTCGACCGCTCGCGAAGCTGAGCGCGCACCAGGAGCCGTCGTACTCGGCAGTGAGGCGTGCCGTTGGGGGGAACTTCCAGGGGCAGACCGTACCCTGTTGAAGTGACCGAGCCTCTGCACTCCTCTGCTGTCCCCCTCGTCGGTGTCGTGATGGGTTCCGACTCCGACTGGCGTGTGATGAGCGACGCTTCTCAGGCGCTCACCGAATTCGGCATCCCGCACGAGGTCGAGGTCGTGTCGGCGCACCGCACGCCCGACAAGCTCATGTCGTACGCGCGCGAAGCGCGGGGGCGCGGCATCCGCGTCATCATCGCCGGCGCCGGGGGAGCAGCCCACCTTCCGGGCATGCTCGCGTCGATGACCGCTCTGCCCGTCGTGGGCGTCCCTGTGCCGCTCGCGTACCTCGACGGCATGGATTCCCTGCTCTCGATCGTGCAGATGCCGGCCGGCATCCCCGTCGCCACCGTCTCGATCGGAGGGGCGAAGAACGCAGGCCTCCTCGCGGCGCGCATCCTCGGAACGTCGGATGCCGCGCTCGCCGACCGCGTCGAGGCCTACGCGCGCGACCTCGAGGCGCAGGTCGAGGCCAAGAACGAACGGCTGAAGGAGTCGCTGTGACCCTGGCCGCGCCGCGCCTCACGGGTCGGCCGCTGATCGAGACCCGACCGATGCGGCATCCCGACATCGCTGACGCCGGCACGATGACCAAGCGCGGCTGGTGGCTCGTCGTCCTGAACGTGCTTCTGCCGGGGTCTGCGCAGGTTCTCGCGGGAAGCCGACGACTGGGTCGTTTCGGTCTCGGGGCGACGTTGACGGCGTGGTTCCTCGTGATCGTCGCGGTCGGGCTCGCTCTGTTCGCGCGCCCGACGCTGCTGTGGCTGACGGTGGGCGCTGGTTGGTTCTCGGGAGTCGTGCTCACGGCTGTGCAGGTGCTGCTGGTCGGCTACGTGATCCTGTGGATCGTGCTGACCTTCGACACCCTGCGGCTCGCACGGCTGGTGAAGATACCCGGGCTGTCGAAGTTCGCCCTTCCCGTCGTCGCCCTCGTGCTGCTCGGACTCGTCGGCTCGGCGACCGGAGTGGCGGCGTCGTATGTGGGCACGGCACGCAGCACGATCTCGACGATCTTCGGCAGCAGCGGCCCGAGCCTGCCGGCGAGCGACGGGTATTACAACATCCTGCTGCTCGGCGCCGACAGCGGCGAGGGCCGTGACTCCATGCGTTTCGACAGCATCTCGGTCGTCTCCGTGAACGCCTCGACCGGCGCCGTGACGATCACCGGCATTCCGCGCGACATGCCCAACTTCCCCTTCGCGGAAGACAGCCCGATGCGCGACCCCGACCTCGTCGGCTTCGACTACCGCAACTACTTCGAGGGTCACAGCGATCCCGACTGCGGCTGGGGCTCGGGCGTCAACCAGTTGACCAACGCGGTGCAGGTGTGCCGTGAGGACGACGGCGCCAGCTTGTACCCCGATGCCGTAGCGCAGGGCTCCAACCCGGAGATCGAAGCGACGAAGGACGCCGCAGAGGGCATCCTCGGCATCGAGATCCCCTACTACGTGTTCCTCGACATGAAGGGCTTCGCCAACCTCATCGACGCTCTGGGCGGTGTCGACATCAACGTCACCGAGCGGCTGCCGATGGGCGGGCCGCCTCCCGGGTCGGGCGCACACGACGTCGAGTCGTGGGCGATCGGCTGGATCGAACCAGGGCAGCAGCACATGAACGGTGACACCGCGCAGTGGTATGCACGCTCGCGGTACACGACCAGCGACTGGGACCGCATGCTTCGTCAGCGCCAGCTGCAGCAGGCGATTCTCGCGCAGTTCACGCCCCAGACCGTGCTCACCCGGTTCAACGAGGTCGCCACGGCCGGGACGGCGATCGTGCAGACCGATCTCCCGCAGGACAAGCTGCCCGAGTTCTTCGATCTGCTGACGAAGGCGAAGGATCAGCAGGTCACGACGATCGAGCTCACGCCTGACCATGGCGTGCCTGAGACGGACATCGACTTCTCCTTCGTGCACCAGCTGGTCCAGACCACGTTGCACCCGCCGACGGCGACGCCCACCCCGACTCCTTGAACGACTCTCCCGGTCGTTGAGCGAGGAGCACAGCGGCGGGACCAGGCACCGCGTGACTCCGAGCGCGATGTCGGATGAACGCGGACCAACGCGTCACGTCTCGCTTCGTTCGCTCGACGAGCGGGGGAGCACACGAAAAAGCCCACGGCCACCACCTGAGAGTGAAGGTGATGGTCGTGGGCCTCCGGTGCATGCACCGGACTCACCAGACGACGGTGATCGGAGGGGGAGGGATCACCGTCGCCCGGTCGACCCCGCGAAGCGGGATCAGAATCAGGCGTTCTTGCGGCGAGTGATTCCCACTGCCACGAGAGCACCACCGGCGACGAGAGCTGCTGCTCCGCCGCCGAGGATCCACGGCGACACGCTGCCGCCCGTCAGAGCCAACTCCGTGCCGGTCCCCGTGAGCGGAAGCTCAGAGCCGGCAGCGGCGACGGTCGGGTCGTGGTCGCAGTTCGAGACGGAATCGTGCCCCTGCGAGACCGTGATGGTCGCGGTGTACGAGCGCGAACCGCTGAACGCGATGCCATATGCCCCGTCGCCGTCGGACGGCGGACGGAACGTGAGAACGAGGCTGCCGTCGGCAGCCGCCGTGTTCCCGGATACCGCCGAGTCGGCGGCATTGAGTCCGGACACCGACACGCCAACATTCTCGGACGGCTGGAACCAGCCCGCGCCGAAGACGATGGTCGAAACCTCGCAGATGTCGATGATCGGGTCATCGACACTGACACTCGGGGTTCCCGCGTAGGTGTCGGACGCGGCCGTCGTGGCCGTTGCGGCGTCGGCGGCGATAGGCGCGGAGAGCACCAGAGCTCCGACAGTCAGGCTGATTACAGCCAGTTTCTTCAGCATGTTTCTCCCCAGAAATACACGCGGAATCGCACCGAACACACCCCTGCATTCGACTGCGTGGGTTCTCCTTGTCCCCACGACAAAGTTATAGAACCCAGATATTCCCCAGTGAAAGTGACACTACATCATCATCGAGTGAAAGTCACGGTGCACAGTGAAGATCCGTGCGTCGGATCTTCGGATCGTTCACGAGCGGGGTGTGCGCGACCTCGGTGAGACGCTGACCGGCTCCCGTTCCGTGGAACTCCACCGTGATCGTGGTGGATTCGCCGGGTGCGAGCGTGACGTCGTGCTGCACCGCGAAGCGGTCGCCGAGCATCGTGGTCTGCACGGCATCCGACTTCCCGTCTCTGTCGATGTGCGATGCGGTGGCGCCTGCCGGGCCGTAGACGGCGACCAGGGTGCGTACCGAGCCGGGAGGCACTCCGTACCACCCCGACGCAGTGACGTAAGCGGGTAGCGCCGTCGCGGCATCGACGGGGGCGTTGTTGGTCCAGGTGACCTGGACCTGCGTCGTGGGCTCGCCCTCGCATGTGCCGACCGACGTCGAGATCTCAGCGCCCATGTAGTAGTCCATCTTGCCGCCGGTCGCGTCGTTGAAGAGCGCTCCGACGTACGTCGCGGATGCGGCGTCCCTGGGCAGCGCGCCGCTGAGCGTGGAGCGCTGGATGATCGTCTGCTCGTCCTCATGCGCGCTCCAGATGCGGATGCGACCTTCGGCGGACGACTGGGCGAGCGCGGTCACCAGCTTCTTCGGTTCGGCGCCCGACATCGCACCGCTGAACAGAGCCCCGGCGGCCTGGGCGAACACCTGGTCCTGCATCGTCGGATCGGGCACGGCGGCGTAGATCTCAGAAAGGAGCAGACCGACGACGTTGTCCTCGTCGGCCGTGAACGGCCCGAAGGCGAGCGGCCCCGTCGCCGCGAGCAGGTTCTTCGTCATGACGGCGTCGACGGCGATGACGCCGTCGACCGGCGTACCGAAGCGGTTCTGCCATCGGGCGGCGATGAGGGGCGCTGCTTCGGTGAAGTCGGGGATGTTCGTGATGTTCTGCAGGTAGCGGCCGGGTCGGTCCTCGAAGAGCGCGATCGTCGACTCGCTGAGCGGAAGAGCTGTGTCGAGCGACGGGAAGTCGGCCGTGGAGGCCTGCTGACTCAAGGTGACGTGCCCGTTCTCGGCGTGCAGGAGCGCGATCGCCCCGATGATGCCGCCCGAGGAGCGCAGCTCGGCGTTGTTCTGCATCGCGATCACGTAGTTGCGGGGTTCAGTCGCACCCAACATGCTCGGCAGCAGGGCGGAGGCGCCGTGCAGTGAGCCGACCAGGGTCGTCGCCTGGGTGACGTTCGAGCGCAGTTCGCGGATAGCGTCGGCCAGCGGGGGCAGGGTGGCATCGGCGTCGATCTGCCGCGCGCTGCTCTCCGCTTCGCGCAGTGTCGACGCCGCATCCGCGAGGGAGGGCTCGATCGCGGCGAACGGAGCGAGGTCGATGGTCCCGTTGGAGAAGCCCAGGCTGGAGAGATCGATGTCGCCTGCGGCGGACAGGACCGGTCCCACGGCATCCGTCGCCACCTCGTCCGCGATGGCGGCGACCTCGCTGACCGCGGTGAAACTCGGTCCGATCCAGGGGACCACGCCGTACGCCTGCCAGATCGGGTCCGCCGTGAGGTCGTGGGCGGAAGCAGCGTGATGGGAGATGCGCTTCGCGAGCGTCTCAGCCTTGTCGAGGTCGCCCTCGCCGACGGCGGTCTTCATCTGCGAAGAGATCGTCGCGACCTGCTGCAGGTCCATCACGGCGCCGATGCCTCTGATCGTCACCCAGCCGATGGACAGGATCAGAAACGTCAGGAGTGCGCCGATGGTCCAGCCGAGCCATCGGCGATGTACCGGCAGGCGTCCATCGCTCATCCGAGCATTCAAGCACGAAGGCGAGACCGCGTGCTGGGAACGAAGTGCTTTCCCAGCAAGGTTTTCGGAAGTGGCGCGCCTGTCGCGAGTCGGCGGGCGACCGGTGCCTCTAATCTTGTGCTCATGGGTGCTCGGCTGCGTGTGGTTCTGGATCAGCTCGTGCATGTCGTCGACACCGACCAGGCTGCAGCGGCGATCGACCTCGCGGCGGGTCTCATCGAGACCGCGCCGTCGGGCTGCGATGTCGCGGCGATCGTGCCGGCCGGCTCTGCGCCTGCTCTCCCCGGTCTCGCCGACGTGCGCACCCTTGGCCTGGCGCGGCGTGAGCTTGCGGCTTCGTGGCAGCTGGGCATCGCACCAGGTGTGGGAGGGGGTCTCATCCACTCGGCGTCGCTGATGGCGCCCCTCGTGCGCCACGACCGCCTCCACGACAACGACCAGACGACGGTGACGCTGTGGGACCTGCGGGCGTGGGAGACGCCGGACGCCCTGCCCAAGACGACCGTGGCCTGGCAGCGCGCGATGCTCAGGCGTGCGGTCAAGCATGCGGATGCCGTGGTCGTGCCTTCGCACGCATTCGCCTCGCGTCTTGCGGATGTGGCGAAGCTGGGGGAGCGGATCCGCGTGATCCCCGGAGCGGCGCCGCGCGGCTTCGTCGTGCCGCTCGATGCGGCGGCTCGGCGAGATGCCCTGTCCCTGCCGACACGCTACGTGGTGCTGACCGGGTGCTCCACCTCGCTCGAATCAGGGTTCCGCGCGGCGATCGCTGCCGATGCGGATGCGGTCGTGCTCGACGCCCCGGAGGGCTCGGAACCGCGCATCGCCGAGATCGCCTCGGCGGCCGGTCTTCCCGAGTCCCGCGTGCACGTGCGCGGGGCTCTTCCGCTCGAGGACCGGGCCGCGATCTTCGCCGCCGCTTCTGCCCTCGTCGCGACGGACCCCGCGATCGCCTGGCCCTGGCGTGTCGTCGAGGCCATGACGCTCGGAGTGCCGGTCGTCGCCGTGTCGAGCGGGGTGCACCGAGACGTCATCGCGGACGGGGGAGCGATCGTGCCGGAGGAGGAGATTCCGGATGCCGTCGCGGATGCCGTCGGTGCGGGGGCGCGGAGGATGAGCGTGCTGGGGAGCGACCGTGCGCGTTCGTTCTCGTGGATGAGCTCGGCGGAGCGCGTGTGGGGACTGCACGCGGACCTGTGATCGGCTGAGTGCCTTGTCTGTCAGGCGCGCATGCGCTCGACGGCATCCTTACTGGGACCGTCGAAGCGGATCTTGCCGTCCTGGAGGAGTATCCCGCGCTCACAGAGGTCGGACACCATGTTCAGGTCATGACTGACCACGACGAGGGTCTTACCTTGCGAGTGGAGTTCACGGATGCGAGCAAGGCACTTCTTCTGGAATGGCTCGTCTCCGACCGACAGGATCTCGTCGATGAGCAGGATGTCAACGTGTGTGTGGATCGCCACGGAAAATGCCAGTCGCAGGAACATGCCCGAGGAGTAGTGCTTGACCTCGGTGTCGATGAACTTCTCGATCTCGCTGAACTCGACGATTGAGTCGAACTGCTCTTTGGTCTCTTGCTTGGACATACCCAGGATAGCCGCGTTGAGATAGACGTTCTCGCGTCCAGAGAGATCGGGGTGGAACCCTGCTCCGACCTCGATCAGCCCTGCGATACGACCCCTGGTCAAGATCCTGCCCTCATCCGGGCGCAGCACGCCGGAGATCAGCTTGAGCATCGTCGACTTACCGGAGCCGTTGAAGCCCATCAAGGCGACAGCCTCGCCCTCGCCGATGTCGAACGAGACGCCATCGAGCGCTTGAAACTCGGACGTGAGCTGTTTGCGTCGCATGGCTGCGACGAAAGTTTCCTTAATGGAGTGGGTGTGACGGAGCTTGAAATGCTTGTGGACGTCCTCGACGAGGATGCGCGGGGTATCAGAGATCCTGGGCAAAGCGACCCTCCAGACGGCGGAACACGATCTCGCCGATGATCAGGATGACGACGGACACCGCTAGGGCGATGGCGGAATGCAGCCAGAGCGACGGCAGCGGCTGCGAACTCTCGGGGTTGAGGGTGTACCAGATGCCGTAGTGGAAGAGTTCGACGGCACCAGTGATCGGATTGAGCGCGTAGAGCTGGAAGAGCCAATCTGGAACCTTGCTGGCGACCATTTGCCATTGGTACATGACCGGCGAGGCCCACACCGAGATCATCACGATGATCTCCACGAAGCTCTGCGCATCGCGGAACGTCACGTTGATCGCTCCGAAGAGAAGTCCGAGACCGGTCGCCAGCAGCGAGATGATTACGAGGCCGAGCAGAAGCGCGGCGATCCCCAGGACCGATGGGGTCCATCCGAAGAAGAGTGCGATCGCGAGCACGACGATGATTTGCGGAACCGTGTTGATGGCCGCGACGAGTGTGCTCGCCACGGGGAACATCTGCCGTGGGAAGTAGATCTTCTTGATGAGCGCCGAGTTCTCGACCAGAGATCTGGTCGCGTTCGCGAATGACTCGTTGAAGAAAGTGACGGCGGTGATTCCCGACAGGAGGTAGATCGGGTAGTACTCGATGCTGTCATTCAGCCGGAGGAATACTCCAAGGGCGAAATAGAAGACGAGGAATTGGATCAGCGGCTTGACATACGACCACAGCCATCCGAGCACGGAACCGCGGTACCGGATGCCGACTTCTTTGCGGACGATGAGGCTGAGCAGGTACCGGCGCCGGAACACATCCAGCAGACCATTATTCGAGCCGGGCGCGATGAGGCGATCCGCGGCTGCGGCGGGAGACTGCGACACGACCGTTCTCACTTCCATCAGGGTCTCTTCGGGCGAGATCCCCATCTATCCTAGGTCCCGCGGCGTCCGCTCCCGACGAGCGGTCGCGGGTCCGCAGTGCCGCACCCGAGCGTGCGCCGACTGCGGAGGTAGGCTCAATGTACCGCGGAGGTAGGCTCCGCGCGATCAACGGCGCGACCATGATGGGAACTGTGGCAATGACCTCACGGAGCGGCTGGATCGTACTTGCGGCCTATCAGCCGGACCCAGAGCTGTTCGCCCGTCAGTTGCGTAGCATCCAGGATCAGACGCTCGAGGATTGGACGTGCATCGTCTCCGTCGATGGTGATGCTGAGACCGTGCGCCGTGTGCTCGCGGAGACTGTCGGCGATGACCCGCGCTTCCGCCTGATCGTGGACGACGGCGTGCGGCGCGGCTTTTATCTCAACTTTGAACGGGGCCTCCTGGAGGTCTCCGTCGACGCGGAGTGGGTTGCGCTGAGCGATCAGGACGACTTCTGGTACCCCGAGAAGCTCGCGCTCCTCACAGCGCGACTGGGGGAGGCTCCGCTTGTGTCAGGTCAGGCCCGCCTGGTCCGCCATCCGTCAGGAGAGGTTCTCGGTGTGACTGATCGAGTCTTCTCAGGGCAGGCCGAGCTCGTTCTTGCGAACCAGGTGACGGGATCGTTGTGCGTGTTCAGAGGTGAACTGCTCAAGACTGCCCTGCCCTTCCCTCGTGTCCCGACCCGTGTGGAGACACATGATCACTGGTTGGCTGTGTGCGCTGCGACTTATGGGGACCTGGCGATTCTTGACGACGTCGTTCAGGACTACGTCCAACATGGTGCGAACGTTTACGGCGATCCCTCCCAGCAGCCCGCTATGGGCCTGGCGCAGACGGTCCGAGAGACGCTCGAGAAGGCGCGCAGGTATGAAGGGAGTGCTTCGCCCTTTGCGGTACTCCGGATGTTCTTCCTGGTGCAGGTGGGCTGGCGCCAGGTGATCGTGGAGGTACTCCAGGCTCGTGGGCGCGTCGTATCCCCTGGCGTTGCGGCGGCCTTCGGGCGGAGACGCCGGTTGCGGCCTCTGCGAAGTCTGCAGCGTCATGCCGAAGCCGAGGGAATCACGGTGCGTCGCTCGTCTTTGGAGTACCTGATCAGCTGGGCGGCCGGTGCGGTGACCGGTGGTCGTCGGCGCGCTCATCGGTTGGCAGTCCGAGCTTCCTCCATTCCGGCTCTCAGCAGGCAGGGAGCGGGGCCGGGATAGGATCGATCGGTCCCGGGGTAGAACCTGCCGCGCGCAGCGGACACCGACGGGGCCACCGCCGCACACGAGGAAGCGCACGACACCCATGACGACCTGGATCGAACTCCTGCTCGCCCTCGGCACGCTCGGCCTGCTGCTGTTCATTCCTGGGTACCTGATCGCCCGCTTCCTCGGGCTGCGCGGCTTGTGGGCGGTCGCCGTGTCGGGTCCGGCGTCTGTAACCGTCGTCGTGCTCGCCTCCATTGTCGCGCCGTTGCTCGGACTGACGTGGGGACTCCTCCCCGTCGCGCTTGTCGCGGTATCGGTGCTTGCAGTGGCGAGCGCACTTCGGATGCTGTTCTGGCGGGGTCAGAGCCTCGGTCGCTCGGAGGAGAGCCTGCGCCCTTGGGCGATAGCAGCAACTGCGGCCGCGCCGCTGGTGATTCTGATCCAGGTGCTTGCGATGGTCTCCTCTCCGGAGCACATCTCCCAGACTTTCGACAACATCTTCCATCTCAACGCCGTCCGCTACATCCTGGACACTGGCAACGCCTCTCCGTTCTGGGTCTCGTCGTTGACGAGCGTGGAAGCAGGTGTCCCCCCGACCTTCTATCCGGCCGGATGGCACGCCTTGTCTGCCCTGGTCGTGGGGGTCAGCGGAGTCTCCATCGCCGTTTCGTCGAATGCGCTTGTGATCGGGTTCGCTGCTTTCGTGTGGACCAGCGGCATCGTGGTGTTGACCCGTGAGCTGTGGGGCCGTCGTACAGTGACGATCGTGGCCGCCGCAGCGGCGGCCACATGCTTCCCTGCCTTCCCGCTCCTCTTGGCCGACTACGGTGTGCTGTTCCCGTTCATGATGGCGTTGAGTTTCGTCCCGGTCTCACTGGCGCTGCTGATCCGCGCGGTCATCGGCGTGCACGCAGACGGACGGGAACGCCTTCCGTGGCTCGTGGCTCTGTGCGGGCTGCTCCCGGCTGTCGCGATCAGTCATCCGGGGGCGCTCGTCGCTCTGCTCGCCTTCGGCGGCGTGGTGCTCCTGGCCGCTCTCGTCCGCCGTGCCCGGCTCTATCGGGGTCTGCCGCCCGGGGGAGTGTGGCCCTGGGTGTCGGTGGGTGTGTACCTCCTGGTGGCCGGAGTCCTCTGGTACGTGTTGCGTCCGCCGGCGGATGCGCGAACATGGCTCCCGGAGATCACGGTGGGGCAGGCTATCGGCGAGGTTCTCACCGTGTCCGTGAACGGCGCACCGGTGAATCTGGGTATGGCACTGCTCGTACTGATCGGAGTCGCGGCGATCTTCCGACGGAGGACAGTCCAAGGCTGGCTCGTGCTTGCGCTGTTCGCGCTCGCTGCAGGCCTTTACGTCACCGTGGCGGGCGTGCCGTATCTTCTGCTTCGTGACATTCTCGTCGGGGCGTGGTACGACAACATCCCGCGACTCGCAGCGATCATGCCGCTGGTGTGGGTACCGCTGGCGGCACTCGGATTCACTGCGGCATGGGATTGGCTCGTGGCCCAACGTCGTGCGATCGCTCGTCCGGCTCTGGCGACCGTCGCCCTCGGTGCGCTGGTGCTGGCGGCGTTCCCCGTGCCGCAGGTCATGAGTATGCGCCAGGCCGTGCGTGATGGACAGGCCAACTATGCCGTCACGGGGAAGGCTCCGCTGCTGAGCACCGACGAGTTGGTGCTGTTGGACCGACTAGACGACGAGGTACCGGTCGATGCTGTGATCCTCGGAAGCCCGTGGACCGGTACCGCCCTCGCCTACGCGCTGGCGGACCGGAAAGTGCTCCTGCCCCACACCCTGATGTATGTGTCCCCGGAGATGCAGGAGATCCTGGACGGACTCGACACGACTCGGGCCGGGTCCGAGGTGTGCGATCTGCTCGCCGAGCGCAGCGTCTCATATGCGCTCGATTTTGGTCGACGCGAAGTGAATGACGGACGGCATGTGTATCCCGGACTCGACCAGCTTGCGACATCCGGCGCCGTGGAACTCGTCGATCAGCAGGGCAGCGCCCGCCTGTATCGTGTCACCGCCTGCGGATGACGCGTCCGTTCGGTTGATTTCGGGGGATCAGGTTGCTGCGAGGCCGAGCAACGCCACTCGGGAGCGATAGATCGCCAGGCCGATCGAGGTGAGCGCGAGGGCGATCAGGGCGCCGGGAACGTCGAGGAGCAGTGTGCCGACGAGCACCCCAAGTAGGGCAGCGACCGTTGCGACTCCGGCCGAGAGCGCCAGAGCACGGGAGCGGCCGATCGTTACGAGCACTGCGAGTCCGGTGATCTGGCTGATCGCCTCACCAGCGAATCCGAGCCCCATGGCAACCGAGATCAGGGGTGGAATGGCGATGGCGCCCTGCGAGAGCAGAGGCGCGACCCACGGGGCGCATGTGATCATCCCGACCGCGCCGATGAACCCGATCCCGCACGCGACCAGCATCGCGATGCGTGCGCGGGAGCGGATGTGCTCTCGTCCTGCCTCCGGGACCCAGCTCTGGATGGCCTGCAGGATCGGAGCAAGGACCAGTCCCGCGTAGCGCGAGAGCCTGTCGGCGAGCACGAAAAGCGGGAGCGCCGAGGCGGGGACGATGAGCTTGACGATGACGACGGGGAGCGTCGTGATCAGGCTGGTGGTGAACGTCGCGGTGAAACCGGGCATCTGATCCTGGAGCAGTCCGCGCAGAGCCTGGCTGCGGTCGATCCGCCATGGTCCGTCCGCGGACCTTGTTGCCACGAACACGCAGGATGCCAAGAGGCCCAGTACAGCGAAGCTTGCCGTGGAGGCCACGTACACCAGCAGGGAAGGGGCGACGAGAACTCCGACGAGGGCGGCGGCCTGTCCGAGGATCGCGGGTAGCGCGTCGAAGAGGAAGAGCGCGACGGGGCGATTGGTGCCGATGAAGTACCACGCAGCTCCGGCCGCTGGCGCTACCGACGTCAGAGCGGCGAGTGCGGCGACGAGGGGATCGATGTGGACGATCGCGGCCGCGATCAGCGTTCCGGCCACGAGGACAGGCAATAGGATGATGACGCGTGCGAGGAGCGAGGTTACGAAGAATTCCTTGCGGTCCCTGTCGGGCAGACTCGCGACCGTGCTCGGTCCTGTCGCACCCCATCCGAAGCCGACGATGACCGCGAGGAACTGGGAAATCGACTGCAGCACGGCCAAACGTGCCCACGTCGTATCGCCGAGCTGGCCGATCAGCACCGGGATCGAGACCACACCGACAAGGGTCGAGAGGACGATCGACAGAGAGAACAGGAGCGAGCGGCGGACCAGTTCGTGTCCGATCGCCTTCCGCGCGCGGCCGCGGCGCGGACCGAGGGGGGAGCTCATCAGAGCTTCCTGCCCAGGCGGGCGAGGCTCGACATCAGCTCATCAGGGATACGGCCGGTGATGCCGGCGCGACCGTCACGGATACCTCGGCGTAGCGCCAGCAGTTGTGCGGCGCGGTCACCCGGGATGAGGAGGCCTCCGAAGATCATGGAGGAGAGCAAGCGGGTGCGCCGCCATGTCCACGAGCGGCGCTCGCGCCCGTAGCGCCGGGACAGGATCACGGAGTTGCGCACCATGTAGTACGTGCGGAAGGGGGCGTGGTAGAGCAGGTGACGTGGACGGCCGCCCAACACGAGCTGCCTGCCGAAAATCGTGAGCGGTACGAGCGTGCCCAGCTCGTGCCCGATGTCGGTACCGGGGACGAGCACGTACCGAAAACCACCTTGCCACGCGCGCAGGGTGTATTCGCTGTCGACCGCGTCGATGAACAGCGCCTCCTCGAAAGGACCCACCCGGTCGAACACCTCCAGCCGCACGACCTGGCCGGCCTGGATGGGATCGAACGGGCGGCCGTCGCGATCGAGCACCACTCCGGTCCCTCCCGCAGAGGATGGGACTGCTCCGACGGGCTCCTCACCGCGTCGGAGGGCCTCGGACAGGACGGCTAGGGAACGCTCGACGTACCCCTCGGGGATCCAGGAATCTTGATCGAGGGTGAGCACATGCGTGGCACCTGAAGCCCGAGCAGCCGTGATGCCAACGTTCAACGCCCGGGCGATCCCGCCGTTCTCGGGAAGCTCGATCACCTCTACGCGTTGGTCGTCGATCCCGAGACCGTTGGTCGAGGCTGTTCCATCGTCGACGAGCACGACGGAGTGCACCTGAGTGAGCAGGTCGGACACATGATCGCGCAGTGCGTCGGGCGGCCGGAAGGTGGGTATCACGGCGATGACCACAGGTGCGGAGGTGGTTGGGGTCATCGGACGCCCTCCTGAATGAGTTCTTCGTACAGTGTCACGATCCTCGCCCCGAACGCTTCCAGTCCGTATTCACGGATCGCCCAGTCGCGGATGGTCGCCTCGTGGCTGCGGTCCTCGTCCTGCAGAGCGGCGACCACGGCCGCGGCGAACGCGTCGGGGTCGTCTGTGACGCTCCGGATGGCGTCATCGCGTTCGATCCCCTCGGCCCCGACCGGCGTGGCCACGACGGGAACTCCGCGCAGCAGGGCGTCGATCGTCTTGAACTTGACGCCGGCGCCGTTGCCGCAGCGGCACGACGACCACGTCTGCTTCGTCGAGATAGGGATCCATCGACTCCACGAAGCCGGTGACTGTCACGGTCTCGTCGATGGCGGCCAGACGGCGCAGCGCGGCGCTCGGGTTCGCGCCCACGACGGTGAAGCGAGCAGTCGGGATTTCGACGTGTACCTGCGGCCAGACGTGCTGGAGGAACCAGCGGGCTGCCTCATCGTTGTCGGGGCGACCCATGGCGCCGCTGAAAACCACGGTGGCGGGAGAAGTCGACGCGCCAGCGGCCGCAGGGAGTGGCACCGGGAATCCCGGACGCACGACTTCGGGGCGGGCATTCGGCGCGAGGGAACGGACGAGGCGCGCGTCTTTGTCGCTGAACACAACCACCCGGTCCGCCTCCTCGAACGTACGGCGCTCGCGTCGGCCGCTCAACGCCGCCGCCAGCGTGTACGCGGCGCGCATCAGTGGATTGCGTGCGGTCGTCGCCGCGCGGGACCAGCGCTGAGTGATCACATCATGGGCGATGACGACGAGACGAGCGTGAGGGGACCGTGCACGCACCGCCGGAATGAGACTCCCCATCTCCGACCATTGGAACTCGACCACGTCGGCGTTGGCGAGCAGGCCGGCGGCCGCAGTGCTTCGCCGTAGCGTACGTGCGAATGACGCGTGAGCAGTGCTGCCCCTCAGCAGCGAAACCACGTCGGCGAGCAACTTGAGACGATCGGCGATGATGGGGCGCAGCCCGGAGAGGAGCAGGAGCGGCCCCGCGGCCCCCTTATCCACGGCCTCGCGGTTCAGCGCGCTTGCCGGAGCAATCGCCGTCAGCTCGAACTCCGTCCTGAGCGCACGATAGTGCTGAAGCGCATATTCACCGCCCGCGTGCGCGATGCCCGCGTACGGGACATACTTGGTCACGCTCGCAATCGCGGCGCGGACGCCACTCTCAGGTGGGGAAGAATGCATATCAGCTAGCCTAGGCGTCGATGTGCGAAAAGAATGACGCTGTGGTCACGGCCGGCGGCTACGCGGCCGTGATCATCGCCTACCACCGGCAGGATCTCCTCGACGCGGTGCTCGAACGCCTCCGTGTGCAGACCTCGCGTCCGGAGATGATCGTCGTCGTCGACAACGGCGGCGACGTCGACGAGTCGTTTCTCGCGGGATCGGATATCGCCTCAGTGCTCGTTCGTCGTGCGGACAACCCCGGCTATGCGACGGCCGTCAACATCGCTGCCGAACGTGCGCGGGGCGCTGGACTCGCGAACCTGCTCGTCCTCACCCACGACGCTGTCTTCGAGCCCACGCTCGCGGCTTCGCTTCTGGACGCGATGGCGGTCGACGCCCAGGCTGGCTGTGTGGCTCCGACGCTGCGCTGGGTCTCTCGTCCCGACCGCATCTTCTCGTCGGGGGGAGTGCTGACTCGCGGCGGTCGCGCCTATCACCGCACGGATGATGTCGTCGGTGCACGAGCGGTTCACTGGGTCGATGGTGCTGTTGCCCTCTATCGGGTTCAGGCGCTGGAGCACATCGACGGCGTGGACGAGAGGTACTTCCTCTACTTCGAGGACGTGGACACCGGATGGTCGCTCGCCCGTGCGGGGTGGCGCACGCTCGTCATACCCGAGGTGGCCCGGCAGGAGCCTGGTGCCCACCCGTTGCGCCTCGGCGTGCGAAACATGATCCTGTTCGCCCGGAAGGCACGACTTCCGTTGCTGCCCGCGGTGTATTCGGTCACCATGCGGGTTGCCGAGGAACTCGTCGTCGGACTTCGACGCGAGAAGCGCCTGCGCGTGATCGCCGCGATCCGAGGCATCTTCGACGGTCTGGCCGGTCGGCGGGGCAAGCCATGAGCGACGACCGCACCATCGATATCCTCCTCCCGTACTACAGCCCATCGGAGCGCGCATGGCCGACGATCGAGTCGGTCCTGGCGCAGACGGATCCGCGCTGGAGGCTCGTGGTGGTCGATGACGCCTATCCCGAGGATCTGATCCGAGCGCGGCTCGAGTCACTGGGCGACCCCCGTGTCGAGTACGTGCGCAACCCTGAGAACATCGGACTGGCACGCAACTTCAGCCGCTGTCTCGAACTGGCCCGCTCCGAGCACTTCGTCATGCTCGGAGACGACGATCTGATGCATCCGAGGTATGTCGAGAGCATCTCGGCGCGCCTGGCGGCGCAGCCCGAGGTCGACATCGTGCAACCGGGTGTCCGGGTGATCGACGACGAGGGCAAGCAGGTTCTCCCGCTTGGCGACCGCATCAAGGCTGTGCTGCGTCCGCGCGGGGGATCGGATGGTGTGACGCTGTGCGGAGTCCGGATGGCCGAGAGCCTCATGCGGGCTGACTGGGCCTATTTTCCTTCGCTCGCCTGGCGCACATCCACGGCGCGGGCACACGGCTTCCGCGAGGAGTACGCGGTCGCGCTTGACTACGGGCTCCTGCTCGACATCGCGCTCGACGGTGGGACGATGCTCGTGTACGACGACGTCGTCTTCGACTACCGCCGTCATCGCGCGTCGGTCTCGTCGACGACCGCGTCCTCAGGAGTCCGCTTCGCGCAGGAGCGGGAATTCGCCTGGGCCTTTGCGGCACGCATGGCCGAACGAGGGTGGAACCGTGCCGCGCGCATCGGGCGCCGGCGTGCTATCTCACGACTGCACGCGGTGTCGGAGGCAGTGGGCGCGCTCCTGGCGGGTGATGTCGGTCGGTCGCGGGTCCTGCTCTCCTCGGCCCGGCGATGAGCCTGGTGTAGGCGGCGCCCCCTTACGAGGACTGGGCTCCGGGCGAGTCGTCGCCGCGGTGCGCCTGCTCCAGTTGATCGATGCGCAGGTTGATCCTGTCGAGCTCGGCGCGGGCAAGGGCAGCCTCCTCGGCGACTCGACGCATCTCGTCCTCGGTGTGCGAGAGTTCCCAGGATAAGTGGAGTGAGACTCCGAGCAGGAGCAAGAGCGCAAGGGCGAACAGGAGGTTCGCCGGCACCTGGACGCCCAGGATTCCGGTCGCCCAGACGAGCAGCCCGGGGAAGAGCCCCAGGATCAGCACGCACACCGCGATGACGATCCACATCACCGCGTATTTCTCGCGAAGCCTCCGGGCGAGCAGCATCCAGAACACGATTGCGAGGCCCACGACAGCCATGGCGATACCGACGATGACGATCATGGCTGCTCGAATCGGGCGACGGCCTGCGCGCGGCGAGGCCCGCGCATCATAGCGAGGGCAAGAGCGAAGACGGATCGCAACAGATAGATGGATGCGCCGATGGGGCCCTGACTCGGGGTTCCGTGCGCCCGGGGGCGCATGGCCACCGGCACCTGCGTAACGACGAGCCCGGCGTGGCAGGCAGCCACGAGGGAATCGATCGTGTCACCGAGGTACTCCGCGGGGTAGTAGGCGATGTACTGCGAGATGGCGCGCTCATTCGCCGCGCGGAACCCGCTGGTGATATCCGTCAACCGCGTCTTGGCCACTCGCGATACCGCGCCGGCAAGGAACTGCATCGCCCACTTGCGAGGGCCGCGGACCGAGTAGTCTCCGACCTCGGCGAAGCGGGCGCCGATCGAGATGTCCGCGTGCTCCAGGCCCGCGAGGACGCGCGCGATGTCCGCGGGGTTGTGCTGTCCATCAGCGTCCACCTGGATCGCCCGCTGGTATCCGTGCCTGTGTGCGTAGGTGAAGCCGGTGCGCATCGCCCCGCCGACGCCCAGATTGAAGGGAAGGGAGATGACGGTCGCTCCGGCTGCGTGTGCTACGTCAGCAGTGTTATCTCTCGAGCCATCGTCTACCACCGCGACGTCATAGGAGGGGTCGGCCCGCCTGATCTCGGTCACGGTATTTCCGACGTTGCGGGCCTCGTTCCATGCAGGCACGATGACCAGCACTCGGTCAGGCGGTGTCGTCATAGTCCGTTCAGTCTAGTCGGGGCGTCGAGTCGCATTCGAACGCCGCAGATGGTTCGCGCGGCGCCTACGGGGCTATGGTGCGGCCGGTGCGCCGATGGGGTAGTCACGTGCTTCGTCCGACGACAGCTTGATGATCGTCGGCACCTTTCCACCGCCGAGACGACGGAGGTCCTCTTCGGTGAGGATGTGGTGCAGCGCTTCGGACTGGTAAACGTAGACCTCGGCCCCGTCGGCGATGCGCACGACGGTGCCGTCACGCAGGATCGGAGCGCCGAAGGTGTACGTGCCTCGGTACTGAGCAGACAGGACCTGGATCGGGGGGACGCGGCCGCCGCCCAGACGCACGAGCGTCTCGTAGTCCTGGATGTGCTGCAGCACGTCGTCTGCACGATGGCGATAGATCTCTCCGAGGCCGGCGAACTGCACGAATGCTCCGTCGGCCAGTACGGGTCCGTCGCGACCCACCCAATTGGCAGTGCCGAGGCTCCACGAGATCACTCGCAGCGGCGCGTTCCCGTTGAGCTTCATGAGGGTGCCGTAGTCCTGCACATGACGGAGCTTGGCGTTCTCAAGGAGGAACACATCGCTGGTGCCCTTCGGCTGGATGAAGAGCGGTCCCGCGTATGCGGTCGAGGAGATCGGCATCCATGCGCAGTCATCGGCGGTGAGCGAGGTCGCGGTGAATCCGCCCGACTCTGTGCCGCTGAGCGGGTTGAGCGCCCCGGCCGCCGCAAGATACCGCGTCGCCCCGCAGGCGACCACGGGAGAGAGCGCCCCGGGACGCCGAGCCGCGCTCTGGACGGCAGCATCGGAGACCATGACCATTCGCGTCGCTCCGAGCTCGGCGGCGAGCGAGAGGTCCGGGACCCACACGAGCGCTCCCGTCGGCAGCGTCAGATAGACCTCCGGCTTGCCGTTGACTCGTGTGAGGCTGTGCAGCGCAAAGACCGGGGGTCCTGCGGAGATGCGGTCGAAGAAGGGGGAGTCCATCGACGCGACGTAGCCCGGGGTGTCCTTGGAGACTTCGCGCCACGCTTCGATGCTGGAGACATAGCGACGTTGCCCGTTCTGGAGCTGGTAGATCTCCTGCGTGCTCCCGGAGCGGAGGAAGGCGCCGACATCGGCGCCACGCGTGAAGCTGTCCATGATCGCCGGCTCGAGATTCACGTAGGTCGGGAACGGATAACCGAACATCTCAATCTGTTCGGGCGTCGCGAAGCGATGGCTGGTGCCGTCGGCTTCGAGGAGGAAGAGCGTTCCCGAGCGCGGGTCATGAACGTATCGACGAGCCGCGGGACCGGCTGGCACGGCGTTCAGTGCCGACGCGGAGACCGTGACGGCGTCCCCCAGACGTGAGTGGAACGCGGTGTAGTCCTCGATGGTCTGCACGTGGCTCTTCACGCCGTTGTTGATGAGGTAGATGGCGTCCTGCCCGGCCGCGCGCACCAGCCCGCGCGCAGGGACGCTTCCTGTCTGTGTGCTTCCGAACCAGTCCGTGAAGTAGTTGTAGAAGTTGCGATTGCCGTAGGCCGAGCAGCCGTCTCCCTCGCCGTAGCCCGCGCGCAGCGCGGCGGCGTTCGGCTGGTACGGCGTGTAGTAGTAAAGCGCGGATGTCGCCTCGTTCTCCACATACACCGGTCCGCGACCGCACGCAGCGTTGGGGTTGTAGAGGATGTTCCAGGTTTTTCCGGGGGCGTAGTACGTGAAGTAACGCCCCTCCGTGTAGATCTTCATCTGTCGACCCGCACCGTAGATCTGATAGAAGAATCCGGCGTAGGCAGGGTCGCAGGGCGCGGTGTCGGGGCACCCCTGGCCGAGAGCCATGGTGTAGCGCCAGTCGCTCGGCCACGTGTGTGTGACGAGCCCCTGCTCCTTCTGCAGCATCACGATGAACACCTGAGGGTTGATCCCGCAGGACTGCGCGACGCGATAGATGATGGTCGCGGCCGATTCGTTCCCCGCGCCCTGATAGCCGTTGCAGTACTTGTCGGCCGGTCGGTTTGGGGTGTTCTGTCGGTAGTCCTTGAGGCAGACGTATCCGGCGCGGCACGAGGGAACCTTCGAACGGAAGAAGGAGTCGATCGTCTGGGGCGTCATCGTCGACGTGTCATAGAAAACCGCGTTCGAGATGATGTTGCCGGGGCGGAAGCCGTCGGTGATCAGCGCCTTGACGGGGGATGCGGCGGTCTTAGCCACCGCTGAGGCCCCAACGGTCGCAGGCGTCGAGTTCGCGGAGGTGACCGCGCTCGCAGGACTCGCGATCAGGAGCGACGTTGCGAAGACGACGGCGGCCGCGCTGGAGACGAGCGCGCGCAGACGTGAGGTTCGAGAGCCGGTCACCCACCCATTGTGACGGAAAGCAACAGATGATGCCACTGTGATTAGTGTGATGCAAGTCGATTGCGGATCTGGCAGTACCTCACAGCGGCGATGTGACACGATGTTGTGGTGAAAGGCATCATTCTTGCGGGCGGATCAGGAACACGACTACACCCGATCACTCTGGGCGTATCGAAGCAGCTGATTCCCGTCTACGACAAGCCCATGGTCTACTATCCGTTGTCCACTCTCATGCTCGCCGGCATCCGTGACATCCTCGTGATCACGACGCCGCACGATGCGGCGCACTTTGAGCGGCTACTGGGGGATGGATCTCAGCTCGGCATCAACCTGACGTTCGCGCAACAGCCGTCTCCGGACGGGCTGGCGCAGGCGTTCACGATCGGAGCCGACTTCATCGGCGACGACAGCGTGGCGCTGGTGCTCGGAGACAACCTGCTCTACGGCCCTGGCCTCGGGAACAAGCTGCAGCGCTTCGGAGACATCGATGGCGGTGCCATCTTCGCTTACTGGGTGTCGGAGCCCGAGGCCTATGGAGTCGTCGAGTTCGACGCGCAGGGCACTGCCGTGTCCCTCGAGGAGAAGCCCGCTCATCCGAAGAGCAACTACGCCGTTCCCGGACTCTACTTCTACGACAACGATGTGGTCGAGATCGCCCGCAATCTCGCGCCCTCTGCGCGCGGCGAGTATGAGATCACCGATGTCAACCGTGCGTATCTCGAGCGTGGAAAGCTCCAGGTCGAGGTGCTGCCGCGCGGCACCGCCTGGCTCGACACAGGAACCTTCGACCAGATGACGGATGCCGCCGAATACGTCCGCACCATGGAACGGCGCACATCGCTGAAGATCGGCGTGCCAGAAGAGGTTGCATGGCGTCAGGGATTCCTGACCGACGAACAGCTGCGGGATCGAGCCGAGAAGCTCGTGAAGAGCGGCTACGGTGCGTACCTTCTGGATCTGCTCAAGAGAGGAAAAGCATGACCCGCCTGCTCGTGACAGGAGGTGCCGGATTCATCGGATCCAACTTCGTGCACTATGTCGTCGAGAACACCGACTACACCGTGACCGTCCTGGATGCGCTGACCTACGCAGGCAATCAGGCATCCCTCGCCGGCCTGCCGGAGGATCGGGTGCAGTTCGTCCACGGGGACATCACCGATGCCGAGCTCGTAGACCGGCTCACCGCCGACTCCGACGCGGTGGTCCACTACGCGGCGGAGTCGCACAACGACAACTCCTTGCACAGTCCGCGCCCGTTCCTCGACACGAACATCATCGGGACCTACACGCTGCTCGAGGCGGCCCGCCGTCACGAACGGCGCTTCCACCACATTTCGACCGACGAGGTGTACGGCGATCTCGAGCTCGATGACCCCGAGCGGTTCACAGAGCAGACTCCATACAATCCGTCGTCGCCGTACTCGTCGACCAAGGCCGGCAGCGACCTGCTGGTTCGTGCCTGGGTGCGCTCGTTTGGGGTCCAGGCGACCATCTCGAACTGCTCGAACAATTACGGTCCGTACCAGCACGTCGAGAAGTTCATCCCTCGTCAGATCACGAACGTGATCCGCGGCATTCGACCCAAGCTCTACGGCGCGGGTGAGAATGTCCGCGATTGGATTCACGCCAACGATCATTCTTCGGCCGTGCTCACGATCCTCGAGAAGGGGCGTGTCGGCGAGACTTATCTGATCGGCGCCGATGGCGAGCGCAACAACAAAGAGGTCGTCGAGCTCATCCTCGAGGGAATGGGACAGCCGAGCGACGCGTACGATCACGTGACCGATCGCGCCGGTCACGATCTGCGCTACGCGATCGACTCCACGAAGCTGCGGACCGAACTCGGCTGGAAGCCACAGTTCGCCGATTTCGAATCCGGCCTCGCCGCGACCATCGCCTGGTACCGCGACAACGAAGAGTGGTGGGCACCTTCAAAGGACTCCACCGAAGCGTTCTACGCGTCGAAGGGGCAGTGACGAAGCGTGAGCAAGATCGAATTCGGCAAGAGCCTCGCGCGGGTCGAGACCGGTATCCCCGGTCTGGTTGTCTTCGACCTTCCGGTGCATGGGGACTCACGTGGGTGGTTCAAGGAGAACTGGCAGCGCGAGAAGATGACCGAGATGGGACTGCCCGATTTCGGGCCGATCCAGAACAACATCTCCTTCAACGACGCCGTCGGGACGACGCGCGGCATCCACGCGGAGCCCTGGGACAAATGGGTCTCGGTCGCGACCGGGCGCATCTTCGGCGCATGGGTTGACCTGCGTGAGGGACCGACGTTCGGCGCAGTCTTCACGGCGGAGATCGACCCCTCAAAGGCGATCTTCGTGCCCAGGGGCGTCGGAAACTCATATCAGACACTCGAGGCCGACACTGCGTATTCATACCTCGTCAACGATCACTGGTCGCCGGAAGCGTCGTACTCCTTTCTGAATCTCGCGGACGAAACCACGGCGATCGCGTGGCCGATTCCTCTGTCCGAGGTGGAGGTCTCCGCGAAGGACCTCCGTCACCCTCGCCTCGCAGACGTCACTCCGATCCCGGCGCGGAAGGCGCTCGTAGTGGGCGCCAGCGGCCAGCTCGGCCGAGCGTTGCGCGGCGAGCTGGGTACGTCGGCGCGCATCGAATGGACGACGCGAGCCGAGTTCGACCTCGGCGCCCCCGATGTCGACTCTGCCCGGCGTTGGCGGGACTACGACACGATCGTGAACGCGGGCGCGTACACTGCAGTTGATCTCGCCGAGACCGCTGACGGACGCAAGGATGCCTGGATGGCAAATGCCGCCGGTCCCGCTGCTCTGGCGCGAATCGCGACGGAATACGGCATCACGCTCGTGCACGTGTCGAGCGACTATGTCTTCGACGGGACGTCCGAGCGTGCCTACCGTGAGGACGCCCCCGTGTGCCCGCTCGGTGTGTACGGCCAATCGAAGGCGGCGGGTGACCTCGCGGTCAGCACCTCGCCTCGCCACTACATCGTGCGCACTTCCTGGGTTATCGGCGAGGGTAAGAACTTCGTCAGGACGATGGTGTCTCTCGCCGAGCGGGGGATCAGTCCTTCGGTGG
This sequence comes from Microbacterium natoriense, assembly GCF_030816295.1. NCBI lineage: Bacteria > Bacillati > Actinomycetota > Actinomycetes > Micrococcales > Microbacteriaceae > Microbacterium > Microbacterium natoriense. The sequence goes on from NZ_JAUSXV010000001.1 coordinate 2,138,396, forward strand.
TAGACGATCAGCGCGGGCGCCTCACGTTCGCCAGCGAGATCGCCCGTGCGATCTCTCACCTGCTGGCGACCCGGGCACCATACGGAACCTACAACGTGACCGGAGGCGGCGCGCCTCGGACCTGGGCGGAGATCGCGGCTGACATCTTCGCTCTCACAGATGCAGACCGCTCCCGTGTCACGGGTGTGAGTACGGCCGACTACTTCTCGAAAGCCAGGGGTCCGGTTGCACCTCGTCCGCTCAACAGCGTGCTCGATCTGACGAAGATCGAGGCGACGGGATTCGTTCCCCGTGACGCCGGAGAGCAGCTGCGGGAGTACCTGGGTTCGTGAGCGCGCCCGCTCCGGCGGACGTGCGCACACGCGCGGCCGCGCGTACCCGTCGGTTCCGCACTGATATCCAGGCGCTTCGTGCCGTCGCGATCGGTCTGGTGGTGCTCAACCACCTGTGGCCGGACCGGATACCCGGCGGCTACGTCGGGGTCGACGTGTTCTTCGTGATCTCCGGGTTCCTCATCACCGGCCATCTGCACTCGGAACTCGAGAGGACAGGGCGGGTCCGATTGGCATCGTTCTACGCCAGGCGGATCCGCCGTCTGCTGCCCGCGGCCCTCCTCGTGCTGGCCGTCACGCTGCTCGGTGTGTGGTGGCTTCTCCCGTACACGAGATGGATGGACAACGCCGTACAGGCGATCTCGAGCACGCTCTATGTGGAGAACTGGACCCTGGCAGGGCTCTCAGTGAACTACTCCGCTCACAACGCGGCCGCCAGCGCCGTGCAGCACTACTGGTCGCTGTCGGTGGAAGAGCAGTTCTATCTCGTCTGGCCGCTTCTGCTCCTGTGCGTCGCCGCGTCCGTGATGCGTTGGCGGCGCAGCTCCGACCGGCGCAGGGTGCTCTTAGTCGTTGTCGCAGCGGTCGCCGCGCTGTCCTTCCTCGCGAGCATCCTGTACACGGCGTCCGCGCCCGCTCAGGCGTACTTCGTCACCTTCACGCGGGCCTGGCAGTTCGCCGTCGGCGCCGTCGTCGCGCTGATTCCGGCTGCTCTGCTCGGACGGCTCAACGTGCTGGGAGCGTCCGCCCTCGCGGCAGCGGGATTCCTCGGAATCGCTGCGTCTGCGTTCCTGTTCGGATCCGAGACGGCGTACCCCGGGGCGGTGGCCGGTATCCCGGTCCTCGCGACGGCTGCGGTGATCGTCGCCGGCACCGGACGGAGGGCGCCGCTGTGGGGGATCTCCGTGGTCACCGATCGCAAGGCGGTCCAGTGGCTGGGAGATGTCTCATACTCGCTCTACCTGTGGCACTGGCCGCTTATCATTCTCTTGCCCTTCCTCATCGCTCAACCGCTGTCGTGGTGGTCGAGGCTGCTAATCCTCGCCGTCGCGCTGTTGCTGGCCGGGGGGAGCCGCCGATGGATCGAGGTCCCGGCGCAGCGCGCCTCCTGGTGGCGCAGCGCACCTCGGGCATTTCTGGGCGGCGGCGCGATGATGGCGATGGTCGCCGCGATCGGGCTCCTGCTCCTGGCGGGAGCCACGGTGCGCAGCACTGCCCTGCCGTCCCCCGGGCAGCAGTCGGGCCCGTGTCATGGTCCGGACGCCCTGGCCGATCCCGGTGCCTGTGATCCGTCGGCTCAGGTCGCCGACCCTGTGGTGACCGAGCAGGACGCCTATTTCGGTCTCGCCGCGGAGTGCGGCGAACTTCAGGAACGGCTCATGTTCGACGATCGACAGACCACGCGAGAATGCGATTTCTCGCGCGACGGCGAAACGGGGCCGCGAGTCTGGCTCGTCGGCGATTCGCACGCCGAGCAGTGGCAGGCGGCGATCTTCCCTACGGCCAGAGCGGAGGGTTGGCGGCTCACGATCAGCTCCTTTCCGGGATGCCCGCCTGCGGACGTCGCGTTCATCGGCTTCGATGCGCCGTGGGGTCCCGTGGACTACGAGCGGTGCCGGGACTGGGCCGAAGCGCTCTCTGAGGAGTTGCTCGCCGAGAAGCCCGATCTCGTCGTGACGTCCATGGCTGCGCGGCAGCAGCTGCTCGACGACGGGAGCGGACGATCGCACGATGAGCAGTTCATCGATGGCCTGCGGCGTACCTGGAGTCGCTGGACTGACGCGGGAATCGCCGTGGTTCCGATCGCCGACACACCGCTCAACGGCGACGTGCGCGACATCGACTGCCTGGTGCTCAATAGCGAGTCGCCCTCAGCATGTGCCGTGCCTAGGTCGGCGGCGACGCCTCCTGATGCGGTAGCCCTCGCGGCGGCGGCGCCTCTGAGCGATGTGTGGCCCGCAGACCTGACATCCTTCCTCTGCGACGACTCGCTCTGCTTCGCAGCGGTCGGTGGTGAGCCTGTGTTCTACGACGCCGACCATCTCAGCAGTGCCTACGCCGCCATGCTCGGAGATCGTCTCCGGATCGTTATCGACTCGGCGTTGCAGCGGTCGGTGGTCGCGAACGGATGACCTCGAACGGCGGGCAACGAGTTTTCGAGTCGGTGCACCGCACCGCGCCCTCAGCTTGATCGCAACCCCTGCCAGCTAAAATGTGGAAGTGCGTGCCCGGCTTCGGTGCTCGCGCAGCACAACGTCGGTCAGCATTAGGAAAGTTGCATCAATGGATCTCCTCGTCGTCGGGTCGGGTTTCTTCGGCCTCACCATCGCTGAACGAGCCGCCGCCGCGGGCCGCAAAGTAACCGTGATCGATCGCCGGCATCACATCGGCGGCAACGCCTACAGCGAGAACGAAGCCGAGACCGGCATCGAGGTGCACCGCTACGGGGCGCATCTGTTTCACACCTCGAATCCGACGGTGTGGGAGTACGTGAACCGCTTCACGACCTTCACGAACTACGTGCACCGCGTCTACACGAATCACAAGGACATCGTGTTCCCCCTGCCGATCAACCTCGGCACAATCAACCAGTTCTTCAACGCCGCGTACTCGCCGGATGAGGCGCGTGCTCTGGTTCACGAGCTCGCGGGCGAGTTCGATCCGAAGACAGCCCAGAACCTGGAGGAACGGGGAATCGGTCTTATCGGCCGACCGCTGTACGAAGCGTTCATTCGCGACTACACCGCCAAGCAGTGGCAGACCGACCCGAAGGACCTTCCTGCGGAGATCATCAGCAGGCTGCCGGTCCGCTACACCTACGACAACCGCTACTTCAACGACACCTGGGAGGGGCTGCCCATCGACGGGTACACCGCCTGGATCGAGCGGATGGCCGACCACCCGAACATCGAGGTGAAGCTCGACGTCGATTACTTCGATGAGGCGCAGCCGCTGAACAAGAGAGCCACGGTTGGTCAACTCCCGGTCGTCTACACCGGCCCCGTCGACCGGTACTTCGACTACGCGGAGGGCGAGCTGTCCTGGCGCACGCTCGACTTCGAGGAAGAGGTCCTTCCCACGGGGGACTTCCAGGGGACGCCGGTGATGAACTATGCGGACGCAGGCGTGCCGTACACGCGCATCCACGAGTTCCGTCACTTCCACCCCGAGCGTGAGGAGCGCTACCCGAAGGACAAGACGGTCATCATGCGCGAGTTCTCGCGCTTCGCATCGCGCGATGATGAGCCGTACTACCCGGTAAACACGCCTACCGACCGCGCCGGAGTCCTCGCGTATCGCGAGCTCGCAAAGGGGGAGCGAGACGTCCACTTCGGTGGTCGCCTGGGCACCTATCAGTACCTCGACATGCACATGGCCATCGGCTCTGCTCTGTCGATGTGGAACAACAACCTCGCCTGAGAGAGAAGCAATGTTCGACAACGAGAAGAAGCGCTACGTCACTGTCAATCACACTGTCTTCCCCACAGAAGGAGTGGCCGAGGTATCTGCGCTGTACGTAGACACGGGTTCCGGGGACGGCTCGCAGCCGGGCGAGGCGTATGAGATCGTCAGCCGCCGAGGCATCAGGGTCTACGCCCATCGGCGTGTGTCTCTGAGCACGTTTTTCAACGCGTTCCCCGCGAGCTACTGGCAGCACTGGACCAAGGTCCGTGCGGTGCGACTCGTAACGACGGTCGAAGGCCGTGGCTTGATCTCCGTGTACAAGTCCAGCGCTCGTGGCCGGGCATCTGCTCTCGCATCCAAGTCGTTTTCCGACGAGACGGTGACGTTCGACCTTCCGGTGACGTCGTTCATCGACGGCGGGTCCTATTGGTTCGACATCGCCGCAGGCGGCGCCGATGCCACGCTCGTCTCCGCCGAGTGGCAGGTCGCTGCTCCAGATGGATGGACCCCCGGCAAGGCTACGGTGGGGATCACGACGTTCAACCGCCCGTCGTACTGCCTGAACCAGATCATCGCGGTCGGACAGAACGAGCATGTGCACGATGTGCTGGACCGGGTCATCGTCGTGGACCAAGGCACGGACCTCGTGTCGGATCAGCCGGGCTTCACAGAAGCGGCTGATCGGCTGGGCGACAAGCTGGTGATCATTCGCCAACCGAACCTCGGCGGCTCCGGAGGGTTCTCGCGAGCCATGCTCGAGTCTCTGGGATCCGAGGAGAGCACCTACGTCCTGCTCCTCGACGACGACGCCATCTCCGAGCCTGAAGCGATCATCCGCGCCGTTCGATTCGCCGACTTCGCGGCAGCACCGACCATCGTCGGTGGAGGGATGCTTCACCTCGACGACCGTTCGGTCCTTTACACCCAAGGCGAAGTGTGGGACCAGAACAAGTCCTGGATGCGACCGTCAGGTGCCAGCGAGTACGACCACGACTTCGCAGAGGATACGTTGCGCGCCACACCGGAGCTGCACCGCTATCTCGGAGCGGATTTCAACGGCTGGTGGATGTGCCTCATACCGACCACCATCCTTCGCGAGATCGGGCTGTCGCTTCCGGTGTTCCTGAAGTTCGACGACATCGAATACTCGCTCCGCGCTCGCGAGCACGGATATCCCACGGTGTGCCTCCCAGGCGTGGCCGTGTGGCACATGGCGTGGCACGACAAGGATCCGACGCGCACGTGGGAGGAGTACTTCATCCACCGCAACCGCGTCATCACGGGGCTGCTGCACTCGCACGTGCGCAACGGAGGATTCCTTCCCTTGCACTCCTTCCTCGGCGACATCAAACTTCTGTTCATGCTGCAGTACTCCGCTGTGCGCCTTAGGCACGAGGCTATGCGGGACGTCTTTCGGGGACCGGGCGGTCTTCCGGATCTCCTGCCGCGCAAGCAGGCCGAGATCCGCGAAATGCGGACGCAGTTCATCGACTCCAAGGTCGTAGAGGATTTTTCTGCACTGCCCCCGGTGCGGCGTTCGTCTGTCGCGGTCATGGGAGCCGTGAGCAAGCCGTCGAATCCGATCTCGGCGCTGATCCTTGCTGCACGGGTCGGTGTGCGCCAATTGGTGATCAAGCAATCGTCGGGGAGTCGGCGCAACCCGGAGCGTATCATTCCGGCGCAGGACATCACCTGGTGGCGATTCGCCGACATCGACTCAGCTCTGGTCACGTCTCCCGACGGGCTCGGCGTCGCCTGGTACCAGCGCGATAGAGCGATGATGCACCGCTTCCTGTGGCGCAGCATCCGTCTGAATCTACGACTCGCCACGAACTGGGGCCGCCTCGCGGCTCAATACGCGGAGGGGACCCCAAGGATCACGTCCGCGGACGAATGGCGGAGGACATTCGACAGTGTCCAGCAGGACTGACGACGTGTCGGCACCGCAGCGTGCCGGCATGACCCGGCGGGGGTGAGATGAGAGGTTCGACCACCGGGGCCCCGGGGACGCCCCGGAGATACCTGCATTCGCTGTGGCTGCTGTCTGCCCGGGATCTGAAGGTCCGCTATTCCACGAGCATGCTCGGGTATCTGTGGTCAGTGCTCGATCCGCTGGTGATGAGTGCCATCTACTGGTTCGTCTTCACTCAGGTGTTCCATCGCGACGTGGGTGAGGAACCGTACATCGTCTTCCTGATCAGCGCGCTGCTGCCGTGGGTGTGGTTCAACGCCGCAGTCGGCGATTTCACCAGAGCGTTCAAGAAGGACGCCCGGCTGGTCCGCTCGACGGCGATCCCCCGCTCGATCTGGGTGAACCGCATCGTGCTGAGCAAGGGCATGGAGTATCTGTTCTCACTGCCGGTCCTCGTCCTCTTCATCGTGGTGAACCTGCTGATCGAGAAGAACCCCGACCAGGTGGTCCAGGTCGGGTGGGGTGTGCTCTGGCTGCCGGTGGCCATCCTTCTGCAGACGGTCCTTCTCGTGGGCCTCGGTCTCCTGATCGCCCCGCTCTGCGTCATGTACGTCGACCTCGAACGCACGACCGCCCTCATCCTGCGCGCGATGTTCTACGCGACGCCGATCATCTACAACGTCACCGATCTTCCGGGCATCGCGCAGACGCTGGGAGCGTTCAACCCGCTCGCGGGCATCTTCATGCTGTATCGGATGCCGTTCTTCCCCGAACAGTGGAATCCCTTCGCCCTCATGATCAGCGTGCTGATGAGCCTGTTCATCCTCGTGCTCGGCGCCTGGGTGTTCCGCCGTCTCGAGCGCCCCGTGCTGAAGGAGCTGTGATGACGGCTGCGATCGAAGTCCACGACCTCGGCGTGCGGTTCCGGCGCAACCGCCGTGGCCGTCGCAATTTCAAAGACCTGTTCGCCGGCGCCAAGCGCCGTTCGCGCCCCGGCGAGTTCTGGGCCCTGCGCGGAGTCTCCTTCTCGGTGCAGCAGGGTGAATCGATCGGCGTCGTCGGGCGAAACGGTCAGGGCAAGTCGACTCTGCTCCGCCTCGTCGCGGGTGTCCTCCTGTCCGACGAGGGAACCGTGACGGTCAACGGGGGAGTGGCGCCGCTGATCGAGATCACGGGCGGCTTCGTCGGAGACCTCAGCGTGCGCGAGAACGTGCGCCTCACCGCGGGATTGCACGGCATGTCCCGCGACGAGGTGTCGCGGCGATACGACGGCATCATCGAGTTCGCCGAACTGGGCGGCTTCGAGGACACCCCCTACAAGCATCTCTCCAACGGCATGAAGGTGCGCCTCGCGTTCTCGGTCGTCTCCCAACTCGACGAGCCGATCCTGCTCGTCGACGAGGTCCTCGCCGTGGGCGACAAAGCCTTTCGCGAGAAGTGCTATAAACGCATCGACGAGCTCCTCGCGGAGGGGCGCACCCTGTTCTTCGTCAGCCACAACGAGCGCGACCTGCGGCGTTTCTGCACTCGCGGCCTCTATCTCGACAAGGGCGGTCTCGTTCTCGACGCCCCGATCGCCGAGGTGCTCGATCGCTACAACTCAGACCACCCGAGCTGACTGGGGCACGCAGAGCTCGTCCGGACGCGGCGGACTCCCGTGGGAGCGGTGACAACAGGGTCGAAGGATCGTCGTGATTGCGCGACCTGACAGTTACGACATGAGGCACGGCTCGCTGTCCGCGCTCGGCCGGGGTGGACCCTCCGGAACGTCGCTTACGCGGCCAAAGATATTGCGGATGCGAGTCCGTCACGTGGCCTCCGATGATGGCATGTCGGCTGGTCTGAGCAAGCCGAGATCCGTGAAACTTCGATCTCGCTCTCCGACGGATTTCGAGGTGTGATCCCCGAACTAGCGCGCGTCACAGGGTTGGCCCGAGAACAGTCGGATAAGATGAGCCGTCCGTCACCTCCTACGCGCGCAGGAACATGAGAATAGTCGTCGTCAATAACTTCTTCCCACCGCGACCGGGCGGATCCTCCCATCTCGCGGACAACCTCGCACGCGAGTACGCCAACGCGGGGCACGAGGTTCTTGTGTTAACCGCAACCTATGCGGATGCTCCCACGCACGAGAATCGCGACGGGTTCGAGATTGTTCGTATTCCTGCCTGGACGCTCCCGAAGACCAGGTTTGCCGCGAACTTCGACATAGGTTTCACGATCTCACCTCGGGCGAAGCGCCGCGTTTTCGATATTCTGGACGATTTCGCTCCCGACGTCGTCCATCAGCACGGTCAGTTCTTCGATTTGACATGGCTTAGTGGATGGTGGGCGCGCTCACGCAAGCGCCCGACGCTTCTCAGCATCCACACGCGTCTCGAAAGCCCGCTCAGCCGGTTCAACTCCTTCGTCTACTCGACAGCCGACCGACTCCTTGTCGCGCCGTTGATGAGACTCCATCGCCCGACGCTTGTCGTGATGGACAAGCTGATGGATCGTTACATCGACAAGCGGTATTCGAGGAGTATCTCCGGCAAAGTGGTCATTCCCGTTGGGATCGATCCGGAGAAGATGCAAGGCGGGGACGCTGCAGTCGTCCCGGCACAACTGGAGACTGGCGATCGCCCCCTTATCGTCTCGCTTGGACACGTGATCCCGCAGCGGAACCGACTCGCACTTATCCGAGCCTTGCCAAGGGTGCTGTCGATGCACCCGCTGGCCGTGGTAGTCATCGTCGGAGGCGTCTATCATGACGAGTTCCTTACACTCGCCAGAGAGCTCGGAGTGGAGGATTCTGTCAGAGCCGTGGGCGCGCGTCCGTCGCGGGAGATTCCCGACTACCTGGCTGCGGCGGTCGTCGAGGTCCATGAACTCGAGGGTCAAGGCTTCGGCACGGCGAGCCTCGAGGCGTTGGCGGCCGGAGTGCCCGTCGTCGCAGGGGTCCGCGCGGACAACTTCATCAGCATCCCGCTTCGACACGGGGAAGACCTCTTCCTTGTACCTGGTCGTTCGGAGGGCGATGACAGGGCCGACGTCGGCGCCCTCGCCGATATGTTGATCGGCATTCTCGATGATCCGGCGGCGGCGCGGACATCCGTATCGGCCAATGCGCAGTCTCTGATCGATGACCATTTCACTATCCGGCATGTCGCCGCTGCACACCTCGAGGCGCTTGAAGCGATGAGAGGCGACTACGGGCGCGAGGACGTATGAGCGGTTTGACCGACTGGTACCGACGCGTCACGACGCCGCGGGAAGACGGACTTCCGAATGGCAAGGTGATCGGAGTACCCCTGGGCGCGCTGGGGCTCCTGTTCGCTGTACTCGTGATCCTTGGTATCACCGGCTCTTCGACCGGTGTTGTGCATTCGCTGATTAGCAGCAGCAGCGACCCGAATCTCATTGCAGGGTCTCCGGAGACGATCCGGAGCGACGAGTGGTTCGTGCAGACTACGTGGACAATCTCGCAGGTGGAGCAGGGGCTCCCGATCAGAAACGACACTTTCCCCGGCGGTATGGATGCCACCGTCCAGCACGACCTTCCCACGCGGGACTGGTCCACCGCGCTGCGTCCGCATCTCTGGGGTTTTCTCGCTCTACCGCTGGACCAGGCGATGGCAGTGAAATGGTGGCTGCCCGGGTTCGTCATGATGGCGGCGCTGTTCCTCTTCGTGATCTTCCTCCTCCCTCGGCAACCGGTCACGGCGACGTTGATCTCCCTCGGCTTCTATTTCGCTCCATTCCTGCAATGGTGGTTCCTGTCGATCACGTTCTATCCGCCGGCCTGGGCATTCCTCGTCATTGCAACGCTCGTCTGGTGCCTCAGATCGAGAGCAAGGGTTGGTCGGTGGGTGCTCGCGGCGCTCGTCGCCTATCTGACCGCGGCCATGGGCACGGGAATCTACGTTCCCTTCATCGTTCCGGTCGTCTGGGTGGTCGCTGCTTTCGCGATCGGTTCGGTGCTCATGCCATCGGAGATCCATCCGCGGTTCCGTGAACGAGCGGCGGCCATCGTCCCCGTGCTCGTGGCTGGCGTGGTCGGTGTGACACTCCTGTGCGTGTGGGTGTTCACGCGTTGGGACACGATCGTGGGTTTCACGAGCACCGTCTACCCGGGGGAACGGCTGCAGCCCGTGGGTGAAGGGGGGCAGTCAGAGCTGGCAGCATTGCTGAGCGGTCCGTTCTCCCCGATGCTTGGGCCCAGCGGTGGTGCACCGTGGGGGGTGAACAGCTCCGAGGCCGCGACTTTCCTCCTGCCTGGGCTGTTCCTGTTCTTCCCCCTTGTGTGGGCTGCCCTCCGGAGGCAGCGAGACGGACGCGGGGCAGACTGGCTCTCCTGGGCTTTAGTCGCGGTCGGATTGCTCTTCCTCGCCTACATCTTCCTTCCCGGATGGGATGCCGTATCGCATCTGCTCCTGCTCGATCGAACCACCTACGGGCGCATCAGGCTTGGTTTCGGAGTGCTGAGTGTCGTGGTCATCATCGTGCTCGCTGTCCGACTTGCGGAGGAGCGGAGAGCGAAGGGGAAGCTGCCGCTCTGGCCCGCTTTGACCGCAGTGGCAGCAGCTGCGGGGGGCATCGGAGTCGCAGCGTTCATAGGTTCATCGGCAGACTTCAGCTTCCGGAACTTCGCCGGCACGAACCCATTCTCAACCGCAATCACAGCCTTATGCCTAGTTCTCTTCCTCGGCGCCGTGTTGTTCTTCGCTCGCGGCCACCTGACCCTCGGAGCGAGCCTGCTTCTGCTGGCTGCCTTCGCGTCGACAGCGAATATCAACCCTGTGTACCGTGGAGTGCTGGATCTCCGCGAGACGGCCGCTGTCCAGGCCATCGAAGATATCAATCGAGACGCGCCAGGGCGCTGGGTCGGCGTCGCGTCATCCCCCCTCTCGACGATGATGCTCGTCGAGGCAGGTGTGGCTTCTTACAACGGATTCCAGAGCACGCCTTCGAGTGCGATGTGGGATCAGATCGACCCCGGCGGAGACAGCGAGACGATGTGGAACCGTCTCGCCAACGTCTCTTGGGTGATCGGTGAAGGCGACCCCGATCCGCGGAATCCGGCTCCGGATCAGATCCTGCTCACGTTCGACTCCTGCGGCGCGTTCGCGCAGCACAACGTGCAGTACGTCATCGCCGAGGAAGTCATTGACGAGGGGTGCGTCCATCTGCTGACGTCAACCGAGGATGGACCGACAACGATGCGGATCTACGAGGTGATCCCCGCGTCCTGACTGCTCCGGAGGGCACAATGCACCGCTCCCGGCGGTGTGTTTCAACTGTCGAGGAGTCCTGCCTTGCGTGAGATGTGCTCGGCGATCACGAGAGCAGAGGTCGCCGCAGGAGACGGTGCGTTCAGCACGTGAACCTGTTGCGGCCCCAGTTCGAAGAGGAAGTCGTCGACGAGTTTGCCGTCGCGGGCTATCGCCTGCGCGCGGATTCCTGCAGGGGAGGGAGTCAGATCTCGTGCCTCGATCCCGGGTACAAGACGCGAGAGGCTGTCGGCGAACCGCTTCCGAGAGAAGGAGCGGAGCACTTCGGCGACGCCGACCGGAATGTTGTGCGACGCCATACGCAAGAATCCCGGGTAAGTGATGTCCCCGAGTGCTTCCGGGATGTTCATCTTCGCCCAGCTGTAGCTCTCACGGCCGAGCGCGGTCACCGCGTTGGGCCCTGCGTGACGGCTCCCGTCGGTCATCTTGGTCAGGTGCACGCCGAGGAACGGGAGCTCGGGGTCGGGGACCGGGTAGATCAACCCCTGGACGAGATGCTCCTTCTCCTTGGAGAGATGGAAGTACTCTCCGCGGAACGGCACGATCCTCGCGGCGGGGCGCAGCCCAGCCATGCGGGCCACCTTGTCGCTCTGGAGGCCTGCGCAGTTGACGAGCACGTCCGCTCGTACGACGCCCTTCGAGTGCTCGACGACGATCTTGCCGTTCTCCGAGCGAATCGCGCGTGCGGCCGCGCCGAGCACCATCTCTGCGCCTCGTTCGGCTGCGGTCTCCGCCAGTCGACGGCTCACGGCGCCGTAGTCGATGATCCCCGTCGTCTCAACGCGCAGTGCGGCGACGCAGGAGACATGCGGCTCGAACTCGTGGGCCTTTGCGGCGCTGAGCCAGCGCGTCGGGACGCCGTTGGCGGTCGCACGCCGCTCGAGCTCCTTCAGGTTGGCGATCTCCTTCTCGCTCGTCGCCACGATCAGCTTGCCGGTGAATTCGTGGGGGATGCCGTTCTCCACAGCGAAGCGACGCATGCTCGCGTTTCCCTCGACGCACATCTGCGCCTTGAGAGAACCGGGCTTGTAGTAAGGGCCCGCATGGATGACACCTGAATTGCGTCCGGTCTGGTGAAGCGCCCAGTCTTCCTCCTTCTCAAGGACGACTACCCCTCTGCCTGCCCGCGCCGCTCGCTCTGCGACTGCGAGGCCGATGATGCCCCCGCCGATGATGACGACGTTGTTTCCGGCCACGACAGATCTCCCTTGAGCACAACGGTGAGTAGGATGGTCAGGTGGCGATCCTGGTACGCACACCACGGTTCGATCCTACGTCTCCGAGGGCCGTGGAATCTCCGGCCCCATCCTCCATGCGAAAGGCGAACGATGTCGCACACCGTCGCGCTCGGCGAACCGACTGTCGGACCAGAAGAGCTCGCGGCGGTGCAGCGCGTATTCGATTCCGGGTGGCTGTCCGGAGCCGGCCCCACCTGTCGTGAATTCGAAGGCAGATTCGCCGAGGCTGTCGGTACAGCGCATGCTCTGGCTACGAGCAACTGCGGTTCCGCCCTTCACCTTGGTCTTGAGGTCCTCGGAGTGAAGCCGGGTGATGAGGTCATCGTGGGGGACTACACGTTCCCGGCGACCGGCCATTCGGTGATGTGGACCGGGGCGCGTCCTGTCTTCGCCGACATCCGCCCCGACATCTGGTCGGCGGATCCGGCCTCCGTCGAGGCCTCGATCACCGAGCGAACCGTCGGCATCATTGCGGTCGACGTGTTCGGACAGCCCGCCGACTACGACGAGCTCCGTGCGATCGCCGACAAGCACGGCCTTTTCCTGATGGAGGATGCCGCATGCTCCGCTGGCGCGTCGTACAAAGGGCGTCCCGCGGGAAGCCTGGCGGATGTCGCTACATTCAGCTTCCACGGGCGCAAGGGGATCACCGCGGGCGAGGGCGGCGCCCTCGTTACCGATCGCGAAGACCTCGCCACGCACGCCCGCAAGCTGCACACCTATGGCATCGCCCCTGCCCTGTCACGTGAGGGAAGCTCCTCACTTCCCATCCCTTCCTTCGACGAAGCAGGGTACAACTACCGGCTCTCCGACATCTCGGCAGGCATCATGATGGCGCAGCTCGACCGGCTGCCCGGACTCGTCGCGCGTCGCGGGCAGATCGCCGCTGCATATGAGGAGCGGCTCCTCCACGTGGAGGGCGTCACTGCACCCGTCGCACTTGAAGACCGGGTGCATCCGTGGCAGTCGTACGTGGTGACCCTCGACGAGGGGATCGATCGCGGAGTGGTCGCGACGCACCTCCGTCAGAACGGCGTGCAGTGCAACTTCGGCACCTATGCGTCGCACGTCCAGCCGGTCTACCAGTTCGATCGCTCACTTCCGGTGTCGGCCGATCTGTTCATGCGCCACCTCGCGGTCCCCATGCACGCGAACCTGAGCGACGCCGATGTCGACAGGGTCGTCGAAGTCCTCACCGAGGCAGTCGCGGTCGCGCGCTGAGCGCGGCCGATCACAAATAAGGAGTGAATGGATGACCGAGAAGAAGGTCTTCGTTGTTGGAGGTGCTGGCTTCATCGGCCTTCACGTCGTGGAGCGGCTCGTCGACGAGGGGTGGACCGTCCGCATCTTCGACAACATGTGGCGTGGTGACCGCGACCGTGCAAACGAGTTCGCCAAGACCGGCAAGGTCGACGTCATCGACCAGGACATCCGTAACGGAGCTGCCGTCCGCGCCGCGATGCAGGGCTTCGACTACGTGATCAACCTCGCGGCGGACTCGATCAACAAGTCCGTAGCCGATCCCTACTCTTCTTTCGATACGAACGTGGTAGGCATGCACAACGTGATCGCGGCAGCGTCGGACCTCGGGGTGAAGCGCGTCGTTATCGCATCCAGCGCCTCAGTCTATGGCGATCCCGAGAAGCTGCCGATGCACGAGGACGACAAGCTGAGCCCGCTGACGCCGTACTGCATCGGCAAGCGCACCGCCGAGGACATCCTCGGCTACTACAATCGCCAGAAGGGGCTGCCCTGGATCGCGCTCCGGTTCTTCAACGTGTACGGGGAGGGGCAGAAGACCACCGCGTACTACACGTCGGTCATCAACCACTTCGTCAACCGCCTCAAGAACGGAGAGGCCCCGGTCATCGATGGCGAAGGCAAGCAGTCGATGGACTTCATCCATGTCAAGGACATTGCCCGGGCCGTGGTCCTCTCGCTCACCTCGGAGAAGGCGAATGTGCCCATCAATGTCGGTACGGGTATTGATACGACCGTTGCGGACTTGGCTCGCATCCTGATCGATGCCGTCGGTGCGGATGTGGAACCGCAGTTCAACCCGCGCCCCGTCCTCGTTTCACGACGCGCGGCCGACACGACGCGGGCGAAAGAAGTTCTCGGATTCGAAGCAGAGATCGATGTCGTCTCGGGCATGACACGGCTCGTGCAGAACTCCTGACATAGAGAGATCTGGCGGGGTGCGATGGTTCGATCGTCGCGCCCCGTTTTCCGTCCCCGACCAGGCAGGTGAGGAAAGAATGAGCGTGATTCCCGACAACCCCTACAACGAGCATGCGTGGATTATCGGAGAACCGAAGGTGGGAGACGGAACCTGGATCGGGGCGTTCACCCTCATCGACGGTTCAGGTGGGCTCACGATCGGATCAGGCTGCGACATCTCGTCTGGAGTTCATATATACACCCATTCCAGCGCTAAACGCTGTGTCTCGGGACGTGCCTACGGCGAGATCGACCGTGAGCCGGTGACCATCGGCAATCGCGTGTTTATCGGGGCGAACGCCGTGATCAACATGGGAGTCACTATCGGAGATGAGGCCGTCGTCGGGGCGGGGGCCGTCGTGACGACGTCCGTGCCCCCGCGCACTATCGTGGCGGGAGTTCCAGCACGTGTGATCGGGACCGTCGATCTCAGTAGACCGAGCGTACCGCGGTTCGAAAAGGACTGAGGACTCGTCTTTCTCGGAGCTTCGTTCCGCATGCAAGCCTCGAACTTCGAGCATCGCGTCGGGTGCTGCTCGAAGTTCGGGCTTGCGCCACATTCGGGTGAAACGCTCAGCTATCGCGAAGACTTAAGAGTGTGTCAATCACGGCGTGCGAGGGGAGGATCGACCGACGCTCCTCATCGGGATCCGCAATGCCGTCGAGCAGATCGACGAAGTGATCGAACTGGGCGGCAAGCGGCTCCCGAGAATTCGTGATCTCAGGGATCTCGATGGAGGTTTGTTGGCGATAGCCGCGACCGTCCTCATCGGCGTCGCCGGACACGTGCCGGTACACGGTCACGGTGCGGCGGAGCAGGTCGACCTCGATCAGGCGGTCCAACTCGTGGATGAGAAGTGTGCGGTCTTTGCGCTGCCCGATCCGGCTCGCCGAGAGCTGCGCGAGCTGTCCTCCCGCGAAGCTCAGAGATGCGGTCGCCACGTCTTCAGCTCCTTCTACCGAATCGGGGTGGAAGTACCCGACAGACCCATCTACCTTGCTTGGGATGCTGCCGAGCACATTGATGGCCAGATCGACGTCGTGGATAAGGAGATCCCACGCGACGCCGGTCCGGATGCGCGGTGCATAGGGGGAGTGACGGGTCGCCGTAACGTGCACCGGACTGTTCACGAAGTGCTTCGCGGTGAGAACGGCCGGGTTGTAGCGCTCCAGCAGTCCGCAGAGGATCGGTACACCGGCCTGCTCTGACAGCTCGAGGATCTCGCGTGTCTTCGCCAAACCGTTCACGACCGGCTTCTCCACGAGCAACGGCTTACCGGCGTCGAGCACCGCGCGCGCGAGGGCATCGTGGGCCTCGGTGGATGCGGCGATGATCACGGCGTCCACATCTGCGAGGTCTCCCAGCTCAGGGGTCCAGGCCGTTCCGAAGCGTGCCGCGACGGCCTCTCCGACCGACCTGCGGCTGTCGATGATGCGTGCCAACTTTGCTCGCCCAGACGCAGCTACCACTCGAGCGTGGTAGCTGCCCATCGTGCCGGCTCCGACCAGCGCGATCCGGGGGACGCTCATCGGCTGGCTCCCATGATCGTACGGATCGACGACACGATCGTGTCGAGCTGTTCGCGGGTGAGGTGATTATGAACGGGCAAAGAGACGACTTGCCTCGCGATCCGCTCCGCGACAGGAGTCGGTTCGATTACGACGTCGCCTCGATCGCGATACGCATCGTAGTCGAAGACCAGTCGTGGGTAGTAGACACCGGCACCGATGCCGGCGTCGTTCATGCGCTCGACGAATTCGTCACGGGTCACCGGTGCGTCCTCGGTGATGCGGATCGTGTACTGGTGCCAGACGTGCCGACGCCCGGAGAGCTCCACGGGTGTGATCACACCTTCGATCCCCGCAAGACCTTCGCTGAGGTACGCAGCGTTTGCGCCGCGGGTCTCGACGACGTTGTCGTAGCGATCGAGTTGAGGCAACACCAGCGCGGCCTGCAGATCGGTCAGGCGATAGTTCTGGCCGAGCATCGCGTAGTCGTAGCGCGCGCGCATGCCCTGATTGCGCAGGATGCGCAGACGTTCGGCGAGCACGTCATCGTCAGTCGTGATCATCCCACCCTCGCCGGTCGTCAGGTTTTTGGTGGCATAGAACGAGAACGAGCCGATGTCGTAGCTCCCGGCTGCCTTGCTGCCCAGCATGCTGCCGTGCGCCTGCGCCGAGTCCTCGAGAATCCGGAGGCCCCGTGCGGAGGCTATCGCGGAGATGGCGTCCATCTCCGCGATCTGGCCGAAGATGTGCACGGGCATCAGCACTTTCGTGCGGTCGCTCAGGCGCTCGCTGATCGTTGCCGCTGTGACATTGAAGTCGTCCTCCGAGATGTCAGCGAACCGTGCAGTCGCCCCAGCCTCAAGGATCGCGTTGAGGGTCGCGGCGAATGTGAACGGGCTCGTGATCACCTCATCGCCCGGAGATAGATCAAGGCACCGCAGCGATGCGATGAGGGAGGTCGTCCCGTTGTTCACCGCGATCGCGTGGCGGACACCTGTCAGTTCCGCGAAGCGCTTCTCGAACTCCGCTACAAGAGGTCCCTGCGCAACTCGGCCGGAGCGGAGCACCTCGAGCACGAGACGCTCTTCGTCAGCCCCGAACTCGACGACGGTGATTGGTATCATGAGGCCTAACTCATCTTTGGTGAAGGTGAACCTGATAAGCATATCGTCGCGTCACCATTGGCCCGGATCGTGCGTCGCGGATGGATCGTCGCATATGATCGCATTCGTTTCGCAAGAGAGAGAGACTCCTCATCGCTGAATCCCGCAGCGCCCGATCCTGGGCGCTTCTGATCCTGCGCTACGTGCTACTCGCCCTCGTTCTGGGCTTCGCCGCGTACTATCTGATCTCTCAGTGGGATGCCGTGTCTGCAGCGATAAAGCTCATCGCATGGCAGTCGGCCGTACTCTCCTTCCTACTGGTCCTCGCCGGACTCGTCTTCGGCACGATCAGCTGGATCGCGATCCTCACCGGGCTCGGCGACCGTGTCCCTTTCCTGCGGGCGGCGCAGATTCTCCTGGTGGGCCAGCTCGGCAAGTACGTGCCGGGCTCAGTCTGGTCCTACGTGATGCAAATGGAACTCGGACGCCAGTACAACGTGTCGCGCCCGAGGGTACTCATCAC
Source organism: Microbacterium natoriense (assembly GCF_030816295.1). Taxonomy (NCBI): domain Bacteria; kingdom Bacillati; phylum Actinomycetota; class Actinomycetes; order Micrococcales; family Microbacteriaceae; genus Microbacterium; species Microbacterium natoriense. The sequence goes on from NZ_JAUSXV010000001.1 coordinate 2,155,911, forward strand.
TTCGCTCTACGCGGCGGGTGTCGGTGTGGTCGCGTCTCTGATTCTCGGAGCGCTTGCTACGCCGCTTCTCTCACAGAACGAGCCTGAGCTACTCTGGCTCTTCGCCCTACTGCCCATCGGTCTGCTGTGCTTGCACCCTGCGGTGATGACGTGGCTGGCGTCACTCGTGCTGAAGGCGTTTCGTCGACCGCCGCTCGATCACCGCGTTCGGCTTTCGACGATCGCGATCGCTCTCGGCGCGTCCATCGTCTCGTACCTCTGCTACGGCCTCCATCTGACCCTGCTCGTGAATTCACTCGCAGATCCTGACCCTCAAACGATAGTTCTGCTCACAGGAGCTATGGCGATCGGCTTCTCCCTGAGCCTGTTCGCGTTCCTCCTCCCCTCCGGCATCGGGGTCCGCGAGGCTGTCCTCGTGGCCGCCATGGCCAGTTTGATCTCACTCCCGCAGGCGGCCGCGGTGAGTGCTGTGTCCCGCATGATGTTCACGCTCGGAGATCTAGCAGCCGCGGGGATCGCGGTGCTGTTCGTCGTTGTGATGCGGCGCCGTCTCCGAGATGAAGGATCAATCAGCACGCTTGATCTCGGTGGAGAACACGCGACGCCGCGCCCCGGGGGACCGCAGGCAGAGAATCGCGGTTCGACAGACGTGAAGGACGCGATCTCATGAATCAGATCCATCCCACAGCCGTTATCGGCGGAGGAGCCCTGCTCGGCGCTGACAATGTCGTCGGTCCCCACGTCGTGATCCACTCGGGAGTCCGACTGGGAGACGGCAACTGGATAGGCGCAGGTGCGGTGCTGGGCGCACCTCCGGAGATACGCTCATTCGCCCACCCGCGGCGGCCAGAAGAGTCGTTCGGGGCCGGGTTGGCCATCGGTTCGAATAACGTGATCCGTGAAGGAGCGCAGATCCATCAGGGATCTCAGCACGAGACATCCGTGGGGGATGACACGTTCATTATGAACCAGTCTTACATCGCACACGACTGCGTGCTTGGGGACGGCGTCACGCTCGCCTCCAGCGTGCTGCTGGCGGGGCATGTGACAATCGCTCCCCACGCAAATCTCGGGCTCGGGACGACCGTGCATCAGTTCAGAAGCGTGGGCAGAGGAGCTATGGTCGGCATGGGCTCCGTCGTAACGGCCGATATCCCCGCGTTCGCGAAGGCATACGGCGTTCCGGCTCGTGTCATCGGCGCGAATGTCGTCGGCATGCAACGTTCCGGAATCCTCGAAGCGGATGCACTGGAACTCGATCGTCGATACCGTGACGGCCTCGACTACGACGAGATCGTCGCACGTCTGACGGGGGCCTAGATGCGCCATGCCGGGCGACGCTGTTGGGTCTGCCGATGGCGTGTCGTGGCACCCATCGTGAGCGGGTCGTCGTGAACGGACCAGACCGTTGCGGACTGAAACACGGCTCGCTGCTAGCTCTGCACGGGCTGGATGCCAACTAAGCCGCGAGGGCTTGGCTGAGTCGGCTGCGTTCGACGGATCCCAAGCGGCGGCGCGCTCGCTCGGCCGGAAGAAAGTCGACACGCGCAACACGGCTGCATCACGCCCGCGCTGTCACTAGGGCGGGACCCGGTAACCGGTCAGAGGCCGACGAGCTTCTTCAAGTCGCCGATCTCTGCACGAGCCGCTTCAGCGGCTGCTGACACCCCGCTGCCATTCGATACTGCGGAACGCAGGTCCTTGAGCTTCTGAACGTACGAGTCGACGCCCCCGTACCATTGCTCGGAGATGGATGTGGGCGGCTGAGTCTCCGACAGCCGCTGAGCGTCCCCCTGGAGCGAATCGATCACTGCCAGCGCATCCTGATCACTTGACTCTGCGACGATGTCCAGCCCGGTGCCCGCGTCGCCGAGCCATCCGCTGACCTGACCACGGAACGCCTCGACGCTCGGGTCGACGACCGGAGGTTCGGTCTGCACCGGCGTAGTGGGCTCGGTCGTCGGCTCGACGGACCCGGTCGGAGAGGGGGAAGGCGTCGCCGTAGACGTCGCAGATGTCGAAGGACTCGGTGACGCCGTGCCTTCGGCGTCCGGATTCCCGTTCTGGTTCAGCACGAAGAACAGCACCACGCCTGCGACGACCAGGGCCGCGACGACGAGACCGATGATGAGCCACATGCGTCGGCTGTTGCGCGGCTTGGGCTCGATCGGCGCCCAGCGGAGCTCTGGCTGCTGCTCGTCCGTCATCGTCATGCCTCCAGCGGTGCCATGGGCTGCCAGGAGCGGTCGCGGCTGAGCTTGCCGGCCTCTCGAAGCCCTCGGAAGAGGTTGCTCGTGCCGCGCACCGTGCGCTCGACGAAGAACAGCCGGATGATCTCCTTCGCGAAGGTCATGGCGGTGCCGAGGCCGAACAGAACGGGGTTGTAGTTGCGGTGCACGCGGTAGTAGTTCTTGATGTATGCGCGGTTGCGCATGATGTAGAAGCGGTAGGCGTTGCTCGACGCGTTCATGTGGCGGATGCCCATGTCCCACTGCTTGATCTCACGCGTGCGGCGCAGCACGAACTCGTTCACGATCACCGCCGTGGTGAGGCGCGACGCCAGCCACCCGTACATCTGATCGTCCCAGTAGATGAAGAACCTCGGATCGGGCAGCCCGATCTGCTGCACGATCGAGCGGTGGATGAACATGCCCTCGAAGCATCCGCTGTTCATCTCCTTGAAACCGGACTCGTCGAATCCGGACGGGGCGAACGGGATCGGGATGCCCATGCGCTCAGCGATGCGGTACTGCCAGTAGAACTCGCTGCCGTCGTAGTCGTAGCGGCGGCCCTGGATGCTCTTGAATCGCGGAGCCCACTTGCCCATGCGGGCGAGACCGTCGGGCATGACCTCGACGTCGTCGTCCATCATCCAGATCCACTCCGAGCCCAGCTCGTATGCGGTGCGCATGCCTTCGCTGAAGCCGCCCGATCCGCCCGTGTTGGTCTCGAGGCGGCGGTAGACGAGTTCGGTGCCGAGGCGAGGGCGGAAAGAGTCGACGACCTCGGTGGTGTCATCGGAGGAGGCGTTGTCGATGATCACGACGTGGCCCGGCTTCGGGTCCATCACGGTGATGCTCTCGAGAAGGCCGGTGAGAAGGTGCGAGCGGTTGAACGTGACGATGACGATCGTCGCGGATGCCGGGTCGAAGGGGACGTTGGTCACGAGTGGGATCTCCGGAAGCGTTCGGCCCGCAGGACGCCGCGAGCAGCTACCAGCCTACCGGGCGCACCCATGGAATCCGCCGGGCGCGCTCAGCCCTCGGTGCGCAGGGTCGGGATCACTCCGGTCTGCGCGGCGTCGATGTTCTCGCGCCACGACCGCGACTGTCCGGCGCGCAGCGCACACAGCACGAGCAGGAACCAGCCGGCGCCCACGATCGTGAAGCTTTCGAACATCGACTCGACGGCAAGGGTGACGAGCATGAGCGGCGTCCACGCGTAGACGACCGAGCGCCGCACGCTCGCGACGAGCCATGAGCGCACGGTGGCGATGCCGCCCAGCAACAGGAACAGCACGAATCCTGCCGTTCCGAGCTGGAGCAGCACGTCGAAGTACGAGTTCAGAGCGCTCTGGTGGTGGTCGTCGAGGGAGAAGTTGATGTAGTTGAACGGGTATTCGCCGGCCGGCCAGCCGCCGAACCAGCCCCAGCCCTGGATCGGCTTCACCGCGACGAAATCCAGGATCGTGTTCCACAGGGTCGCCCGGATCGAGAAGTCGGATCCGGCATCCATCAGGGCGATGATCGGATGCCGCAGAGCGAACGCCGCCGCCAGGGCCATCGCCACGAGGGCGCCGAGCACCCACTGCACGGCGTCCCGGCGCTCGGCCGGAGCGTGCCTGACGATCGTGAGCGCCACCGTCACGACTCCGACCGCGAACGCGAGCACGAGAACCGTGGGAGAGGCCGAGAGGATGGCGAGCATCGTCGCGAGCGCGATCGACGGAACCGCGATCCTCGCCTCGAGAGACTGCGACCGCCATTCGATCGCGAAGGTGATCAGCGCGATCACCGCGACGAAGCCGAGCATGTTGCGGCTGCCGAAGATGCCCTGGATGGGACCACCGAGGGCGAGATTGCCCTGTACCCCGAGGAAAGTGAACGGCACGTCGAACAGCACGCCGGACAGGATCTCGATCCCGAGCGACACCAGCAGCAGCACACGCAGAGTGTCGCCCAGGGCTCGCACGGTCTGCAGGGTGTCGCGGATGTGCCCGACCGTGATCGCGAGGAACGCGTAGCCCAGCAGTGCCATCCATGCGAACAGCGTGTCGGACTTGTCGGTCGTCCAGACCAGGCTCACCAGCGCCCATGCGAGGAAGACCAGCAGCGACGTCGGGGCGACTCGCAGCAGCGAGAGCTCCTCCCGACGTACCCAGAGGATCGCTGCGCCGAGGACGCACAGCAGCGAGATCACGGTCGCAAGCGTGACCGGCGACGACATCCGCTCGATCGACAGCGAGGAGAACACCGCCGCCAGCACCGCGATCGTGAAGGCTCTGGCCATCTCCGCCGAGCCGAGCAGGCCGCTGATCGGGTGGCCAGCCGTCACGGCACCCGCCGACGGCGTTCGCCGCGTTCGATCACTCGCTCGCGCTCGCCGACCCCGAGAAGCGGGGTGGTCTTGAGCTTGAACGACAGCAGGATGAGCAGCATCCAGCCCCACAGCATGATCGGAGTCGACTCGGTGAGACCCTGCACGAGCAGGACGACGGTGAACAGGCTGGGCAGCAGCGTGAGCGGCGAGTAGGAACGATGGGAGGTGAGGTCCCACCGCGGCCGGTCGACCGCGAAGAACCACGATCTCCAGAGCAGGCTCAGGAACGCGATCGCGATCAGGATCGCGCCGAGCACGCCGAGCTGCATGAGGACGTCGAGCCACATGTTGTGCGCGTGGAAAACGGGGATCCCGTGATCTTTGATCCACTTCGCGAACGCCGGGTCGGATGGCAGCCAGGGACTCGAGAAGCCGTTGCCGAAGAGTGGATGGTGGTGCCACCGCTCGATGACGGATGCCCAGATCTTGTTCGACCGTCCGGTGAGATCTGCGCTGCGGCCGATCAGGCCCAGCAGCGGCTCGCGGAGGAACCAGGCCGCTGTGCCGACAACGAGGGCACCGCCGATCGCGACCGTGTAGATCCGGGTTCGGGCACCGGGAGTCGCCGCGCGGCGCATCAGGAGCGCGACGACAAGCACGACGACGGCGGCGGCAGCGCACACGTATGCCGTCGCCGAGGCGGCGCGGAAGAGGAAGAACACGGCGAGCAGCGTCCACAGCGCGAGCGTCGTGCGCCAGCGGACGCGAGCGGCGTACAGCACGCCGAAGGTGATGATCGCGAAGAGGCTGATGAAACCGAGGAGGTTGGCGTTGCCCACGATGCCCTGCAGGCGCCCGCCGTCGAAGAGGTTGTCACGCACCCAATACCACTGTGGGTCGATCTTTCCGGGCGGCAGCTCGAGGAAGTTCGGCAGCAGGGCGTGTTGGAGCACAAGAGACACCCACAGCTCGAGCGCCAGCGACAGCCCGAGGATCCACTTGAACGCGGAAGCCAGCGCTCGCACGATCTCGCGCCACGTGAGCACCTGGGCGATGAACAGCGCGTTCACGGTCACGGCGCCGAGCAGGAACCACGTGATGAGCGTCGCCTCGCGCCACTGCGACCAGGCGACCGACACGAGCGCCAGCGCGGTGTAACCCACGGCCGACCACGGTAGCCGACGCCATGCGAAGGGCTGAGGATGTTTTCTCGCGAGCATCGGGACGCCGATGCCGAGAGTCGCCAGCAGGAACGCGCCGAGGACGATTCCCGCTCCGTACGGGCCGACCAGGTTGTACACGGCGGCGTGCGCGAACGTCACGATCAGCACGAGGATGATGTAACCGCGCAACAGCAGGTGCCCCGTCGACTCGCGCTCTGGCGCGGTGGGCGGGGCGGCTACCGGGTGCTTGGTGTATTGCGCCATCGCGTTCAGGCTACCGCGCTGTGCTGTGCTCGTGCCGAGTCGTCCTGGTCGGTGCGACCGTTGGACCGTCGTGTAGTGCGACGGGGCCACGTGCCCGTGGGGTTCAGTCGTTGGCGGTGCGTTCGGCTTCTTTGGCGGCGACGATCTTGCGCAGGCCGGAGCTGGAGAAGCGGTGGTCGCGGCTGTTGAAGTACAGCTCGATGCCTGCTTCTTCGCAGTAGGTGCGGCCGGTGAAGTCGCGGTCTTCGTACTCGTCGCCGACGATGCGCACGTCGAGCTTGAAGGAGCGGAGGATGTCTTCCAGGTCCTGCTCGGTGGAGTAGGGGACGATCTCGTCGACGTACTCGCAGCCGCGCAGCTGGATGTACCGCTCCACGACGGTCTGGGTCGGAGCGTTCTTCTCGGGACGGTCGAGTGTGGGGTCCATCTGCAGACCGCAGATGAGGTAGTCGCACTGGCGTTTGGCCTCGGCGAGCATCATGATGTGCCCGGCGTGCAACAGGTCGAAGGTCGAGAAGGTGATCCCGACCCGCGGACCCGGGTTGTAGTCCTGGTGCTCCTTCTCCGACATGTATCTCCCCTGGATTCTCGTGGCGGGCGGACGACCTGAGAACTCTAACCCAGCGTGAGCCGCGTCTTCGGCCGGCCGGTGCAGCGAGGACCGGCCCGCCGAGCCCGAACCTGTGCCCCTACGCTGGGGGCATGCTGCTGAGCCTGTCGAACGTGCCCCGCGACTACGCGTGGGGATCGCACACTCTTCTCGCGGAACTCGAAGGGCGGGCGCCGTCGGCGGCACCCGAAGCCGAGGTCTGGTTCGGAGACCACCCGGGGGATCCCGCCGACGTCGCCGGCGACGGCACGCTCGATGCCGTGACGGGCGGAACCCTGCCTTATCTGCTCAAGCTGCTGGCGGCGGCATCCCCGTTGTCGATCCAGGTGCACCCGACAGTCGAACAGGCGCGGGCCGGGTGGGAGCGGGAGACCGGTCTGTCCCTGGATGACCCTGCACGCAACTACCGCGACGCGAACCACAAGCCCGAACTCATCGTCGCCCTCAGCGAGCGGTTCGAGTCGCTGAGCGGCCTGCGGCCCGTCGCTGAGACTCTGCGGCTGCTGGAGATCGTCGGCTCGTCCGCCGACCCGTTGCGGGCACGCCTCTCGGGAGACGGCGACGTGCTGCGGGACGCGATCGGGTGGCTGCTGTCGGGCGAGGCACAGGGCGACGTCGATGCGATCGCCGCCGCAGTGGGCCAGGCGTCCGAGACCGAATCGGGGGAGTGGGCGGATGCTCTCAGGGCCGTGGCCGGAATCGCCGACGCGTACCCGGGAGACCCCGGCGTCGTCGTCGCTCTGCTGATGAACCATGTCGTGCTGTCGCGCGGCGAAGGCGTCTTCCTGAAGGCTGGGCTCCTGCACGCGTACATCTCGGGGCTGGGTGTGGAGATCATGGCCGCCAGCGACAACGTGCTGCGCGGCGGGCTCACCCCCAAGCGCATCGACGTCCCCGAACTGCTGTCGATCCTCGACACGACGCCCGGCGCCGTGCCCGTGCTGAGGCCGTCGACGGGCGGGGCGATCACGGAGTACCCCGTCGAGGTGCCCGACTTCGCCCTGCGCCGCGTGACGCTGGCGGGAGAGCCGCTCACCATGCCTGTGCGCGGGCCCGCCATGGTTCTGGCGACCGCGGGCGATACCGCGGTGAGCGGAGCGGATGCCGTCTCGCGCGCTGTTCCGGTCGGTCACGCGGTCCTCGCGACCGAGGACGAGTCGTCCCTCACCCTCTCCGGCACGGGTGAGGTGTTCATCGCCACACCCGGATCGCTGCCGGAGGAGCGAGAGCGAGCGCGACACGCCGACGAGGCGTCATGAACCTTCAAGACAATATTGAGGGTTTACTATCCGCGACTTGACCGATGGGAATCACACGGGTGTAATTAGTTGAGCACGGCCCGCCGGGGGGCGGAGATAAGGGTTGGAGGATCGAGATGACGGGTTACCGTTCCGATGTACCTGAGAACTGGTTCGTCGATCCGATCAACCTCGGAGTTCCAGGGGTTCGCAAGGTCGAGGGAGACGACGACACCGCTCTCGCCTGGCAGAGCGAAGCGCTCTGCGCGCAGACCGATCCCGAGGCGTTCTTCCCTGAGAAGGGCGGCTCGACCCGCGATGCCAAGCGCATCTGCACCTCGTGCGATGTTCGAGGAGAATGCCTGGAGTACGCGCTTCAGAACGATGAGCGCTTCGGCATCTGGGGCGGCCTCTCCGAGCGCGAGCGTCGCAAGCTCAAGCGCCGCGCCAGCTGAGCCGACGCTCTCTCACAGCTTCGCGGGCGCGCCGCACGCGCTGCATTCGCCGTCGGGATCGCGAGCATAGGCTGACCACGTCATGCCAGCCCGAGTTCACGCCATCATCGTCGCGCGCCCCGGATCGTCGGCCCGTGCTCAACTGCTCCGCACCCTGGACGCGCTGCGCGCCCAGACGACTCCGCCCGCCGCGATCACGCTCGTGATGTGCGGCGATGCGGCAGGGATCCGTGAGAGCGAGACCGTCGCCGGGCTCGTGGAGGGCGTCATCGAAGCCCGCGGCGGCACGTCCTTCGCCGACGCGGTCGAACTCGCCCGCCCACGAATCCTCGAAGGCACGGCCGTCTGGCTGCTCGCGCAGGACACTGCGCCGCACCCGCGGGCGCTCGAGAGGCTCGTGGGAAGCCTCGAACGCTCGCCTTCCGCGGCGATCATCGCCCCGAAGCTCGTGCAGGTCGACGACGACCGCGAGGTCGTGTCGCTCGGCGTCAGCATGACGGCGCTCGGACGCTCGGTGGAGCTCGCGGCGGGCGAACTCGATCAGGGGCAGCACGACGGACGCGATGAGGCGCTCGGCGCCGACGTCCGCGGACTCCTGATCCGCGGCGAGGTCCGAGGCGAACTGCGCCCCGACCGTGCGCTCGCCGGCGCCGACGAGGGCCTCGACCTCGGCATCCGCGCCCGCCTGGGCGGCGGTCGTGTCGTGCTGACGCCGTCGGCGCGCATCTCGGTCTCACCCGACGGGCCGGCCGCGCTCCCCGCCGGTCGTTCCCGCCGCGCCTTCGTCACGCGCCTCGCGCAGCTGCACCGCCGACTTGCCTACGCTCCGGCGTTCGCGTTGCCCCTGCACTGGCTCGCTCTGCTTCCCCTCGCGCTCTGGCGATCCATCACGCATCTGATCGGCAAGCGACCGGAAGCCGTGCTGCCGGAGTGGGGTGCAGCGCTCACCGCCATGTGCAGGTTCGGAGCCGTGGCGCGATCGCGGCGCAGCATCCGATCCTTCCGCACATCGAGCTGGTCCAGCATCACTCCGCTGCGCGTCACCCGAGGAGAGCTGCACCGGCGACTCGACGACGGCCACGGCAGCGAGGGCGGCGCCGTCAGCGAACTGCATTTCTTCTCCGGCGGCGGCGCATGGGCCGTGCTCGCAGCCTTCGTCGTCAGTGTCGCGGCGTTCACCGAGATGCTGGCGTGGCCGGTTCTCGGCGGCGGGGCTCTGCTTCCGCTGCGCAAGACGGTCGCGGCACTCTGGAGCGATGCGGCCTGGGGCCTGCGGGGCGTCGGCGTCGATCTCGTCGGCCCCGCCGATCCGTTCGCCTCGGTGCTGGCGGTGCTCGGGTCGCTGTGGCCCGCGGGGCCGTCGTTCTCGCTCGTGCTGCTGTGGATCCTCGCCCTGCCGCTCGCGGTGCTCGGCGGCTGGTTCGCCGCCACGCGCGTCACCGACAGGGCCGGACTGCGGATCTTCGCCGGAGTCGCCTGGGCGTGCGCCCCGACGTTCCTCACCGCGCTCGTCGACGGACGACCGGCTGCGGTGCTGCTGCACCTCCTCCTGCCGTGGCTGTTCCACACCGCCGTCGTCGCGCACCGCTCGTGGGGCGCCGCCGGCGCCGCATCCATCGTCTTCGCCGCCGTCGCGGCCTGCTCTCCCTCGCTCGTTCCCGCGCTCCTGGTGCTCTGGGCGATCGCGCTGGCGATCACGCTGGGAGGCGCGCGCTTCCGCGGAGCCGTCAGGCTGCTGTGGCTGCCGTTCCCCGCCGCAGCCCTCTTCGCGCCGTTGATCGTCTGGCAGCAGTCGCATGGCAGCCTGATCGCTCTGCTCGGCGACCCCGGGATGATCTGGGCCGGCCCGCAGGCGACGGCGGATGCCGCCGGCCGGCTCGCGCTCGCGATGGGATTCCCGACGAACGAGCTCGGTGGCTGGGCGGGTGTGCTCCCCGCCCCGTTCGGAGTCTGGGCAGGCATCCTCCTCGCCCCCCTCGCTCTGCTGGCCCTGATGTCGGCGATCGCGCCCCGCTGGCGCGCGGGCATCACCTTGCTCGTGGTGGCGGTTCTCGGTTTCGGAACGGCCTTCGCCGCCGTGGGCGTGGCGGTCTCGTTCGCGCAGGGGACTCCCGTCGCGATCTGGCCGGGCGCAGGTCTGAGTCTGGCGTGGATCGGCGTCACCGGCGCAGCGCTCGTCACGCTCGACACGATGCTCACGGTGCCGCGCCTTCGACTCCTCAGTGTGACCGTCGCGGGCATCGCCATCGTCGTCAGCGCTGCACCCGCGCTGCTGTCGTTCCATCTCGCGAGCGAGGAGCGGGTGCTGACGAACGGTCCCGAATCCACTCTGCCGGCGTACGTCGCCGCGCAGGCCGCAGCGGAGCAGCCGGTCGGAACCCTCGTGCTGACGCCGCAGAACGATGGCGGCCTGGCTGCCGAGGTGGTGTGGGGCGCCAGCGAGACGCTGGGAGCACAGACGACGATGATGTCGACCGCGACGGGGATCCAGGGCAGCGACATCACCGCGCTCTCGGTCGATCTCCTCTCGGCGCGCGACTTCGATGCGGCTGGCCGGCTCGGCGAGAACGGGATCAGCTACGTCCTCCTCGCCACGACGCCGAAAGCCGACGATCGCGCGGTCGCTCTGAACTCGGCGGCCGTGGCGGCCCTCAACCAGCGCGACGGCTTCGTGCACGCAGGTGCGACGGCGAGGGGAGAGCTGTGGAGTCTCCAGGAGGATGCTGCTGACCGCACCGCCTTGACCGCCGGGCAGCACGCCACAGCGCGTGCCGTGATCACTGTGCAGCTCGTGCTGTTCATCGCCGCACTGCTCCTGTCCATCCCGACGCGGGCATCACGCCGCGCTGCACGTGCGCAGTCGCGCATCGTCGGACGGGCGCCGGAAGAGCCCCTGGTCCTTCCGCGGCACCCCGAGGATGCGCAGTCGGATGCGGTCGCCGAACCCCGAGAGCAGGACGAGGACGTTCCGTCTCGTGCTGCCCAGGAGACGGATGACGAAGACGGGGGAGCGCCCCTGCCGTCCGAACGACAGACGCCCGGCGATGCGCTTCGGGCAGGGGACGAAGACAGGCCGCCGCAGGACATTCGCGCGGCGGACGGGCAGGACGAGTCCGTCGATCAGGACACGACCGAAGAGCCCGAGCAGGAGGAGAAGCGATGAGCGGCAACCGCGCGATCCGGGTTGCGGCGACGAGTGCTCGCCTGCTCACGGGAGCCGTCGTCGCGGCGGCCTGCGCGGTGGGGATGGTGGTCGCGATCACCGCGCCCTGGCCCACGCTCGCGCGCGAACCCGCTCAGGCCGTGGTGACTCCGCAGCCCGGTGACACGGTCCTGGTGTGCAACGGCGACTTCCGCGCGCTCGGCCGCGACTCATCGAACCCTCTGCAGATGGAATCCGCGGCATCCGCCCGCTTCATCGCCGACGGCTCCGCCGGCTCGCCCGACGTGACGCCCCTCTCGCCGAGCGACCTGCCGGGCAGCGGCGAACTGCGCCGGCTGTCGTCCGAGGTCGAGGGCGACGCGGCTCCCCTGATCGGGGCCGCCGAGTCGACCACGCTCGACGCCGAGGACCTCGCCGGCTTCGCCGCCGCGCCCTGCCGAGCCGCGACCAGCGAATCCTGGCTCGTGGGCGGCACCGTCGCGATCGGCTCGGAGGACCTGATCGTCCTCACCAACCCGGGCTCCGTGCCTTCCACCGTCACCCTCTCGGTCTACGGAACCGTGCGGGGAACGAGCACGTCGATCGTCCCCGCGGGCGGACAGCTGGCGATTCCGCTGTCGTCGATCGCGAGCGGTTCGGAGGCCCCCGTAGTGAAGGTGTCGACCGATGGTGCTCCGGTCCGCGCGGTGCTGCAGTCCTCCCTCACCCAGACTCTCGACCCCATCGGCATCGACCTGCAGGACTCCGTCGCGGCGCCGCAGCAGCATCCCGTGATCCCCGGAGTGCAGCTCTTCCCCGATGAGAGCGACGACTCCGCCGCCGCGATCCTGCGGCTGCTCTCACCCGGCGCCGACACCACCGCCCATGTCACGGTTCGCGAAGTCGGCCAGTCGCGCGTCGCGAGCTCCTTCGACGTCGAGCTGGCGGCGGACGCCCCGACGCAGGTCGGACTGTCCGAACTCGAACCGGGGCTGTACACGGTCTCCGTGGATGCGGAGTCGGGTGTGCTGGCGGGGGTGCGCGTACAGGACGGCGTCGCGCCGGGGAACGATTTCGCCTGGGTGCTGCCCGCACCGGAGATCGCCGACGAGGTGCTCGTCGCGGTGCCGGCCGGGCCGGCCGCCACGCTGTATCTCGCGAATGACGGTGAATCCGACGTGACGGTCGCGCTCGAGCCGACCGCGGGAGGCGAGGCGCAGCAGATCACCGTTCCGGCAGGATCGTCGGCGTCGGCCCAGATCGATGCCAGAGCGGTCTATGCGCTCGACCCCTCCGGGCCGGTGCATGCGGCTGTCGCCATGACCGCGAAAGGCGCCCTGGCCGCGTGGCCGGTGTGGCCGGGGGCTGCCGCGCAGCAGAGCATCGTGGTCTATCCCTGACGCGCCCGTCGAGCCGCGTCGCGGGCGGGGCGGTCAGTGATCGTGGCCCAGATCCCAGGGTTCGCGGCCGACGTATTCCGCTGCGGCACGAAAGACCGCGCCCTCGATCGCCATCCGCCGATGTGCGGCGTCGTCGTGGCCAGGGGGCAGCAGTCGCTCGATGGGCAGGCGGAACAGCACGATGCGCCTGTTGTCACGGTCGAGGTGCCACCGCGGCACGTCTTCGCCTGCCTCGTGCATCGGCATGGCGCCGATCTCGAAGCGCACGTCCTGCAGTTCGGCCCAGCTGCCGCGCAGGAACTCGACGGCCGTGCCTACGATCAGGTCGAACCGGTCGATGCGACCGTCGAGCGGCGCGAGGGGAGGACGCACGACCTCGCTGCGACCCAGTCGGCCGTGACGGCCGTGACGGTCACCGCGACGCGGAGCTGCGGCAGCACGATCGGCACGACGACGAGGCATGTTCAGAAGTCTAAGGCGTGGTGCGGCGCGGCATCCGCTCTGCACCCTGCACTCGGTCGTAGCCTGGCGGAGATGGACGGAAGACTCTGCTCGAAGGTCGGCTGCGCGCGCGAAGCCGTGGCGACGCTCACCTATGACTACGGCGACCAGATGGCGGCGCTGGGTCCGCTCGGACTCGAGGCGCACCCGAACGCGCACGATCTCTGCTCTCCGCACGCCGAACGTCTCTCGGTCCCGGCCGGCTGGCTCGTGGTCCGCCACGAAGCGCTGCGCGCCTGAGGAATCTCTATACCCGAAAACTATTTTCTGGATATGCTGATTCCGGATGCACCACGGTGGCGCGTCCGGAAAGGCTGTCGTGATCGTCTGGCGTCGCTGGATCTTCCCCCTGCTTCTCGTGGTCGTCCTCGCCGCCAGCGCCGCTGCGCTGGTGAAGATCGCGTTCTTCCCCGACCGCACCGTCGCCCAGATCGCCCCGGAGGCGTCGATCACGGATCCGGTGGTGGCCGTCGAACGGGGATCGGTCGTCAACGCGCTTTCGCTCAGCGGGAACGTCGCACGCGATGAGGACTACACCGTCCGCAGCGAGGTCACGGGCGCGGTGACCGCCCTCCACGTGAGCGAGGGCGCGACCGTCGCGGCCGGACAGAAGCTGTTCACCGTCAAGCAGGACGACCCCAAGAAAGACGTCGACGTCCTCGCTCCCGAGGCGGGAGAGATCTCCGAGATCGCGCTCGTGAAGGGGCAGACGACGAGCGTCGGAACCGAGATCTACAAGATCACCCCCGCGCGCTACCACGTTCTCGCGACCGTCGAGCCGGTGCAGCTCTATCGGCTCGTGAACGCACCGACCGACGCCTCCGTCACGATCACCGGAGGGCCGGCGCCCTTCACCTGCACGGGCGTGCGGGTCGACGTGGGGGCAGAAGGCACGGCGAGCGTGCGGTGCGCGATTCCCGTCGATCAGGTGGTCTTCGCCGGTCTACCCGCCGCTCTCGACCTCGCGCTCGGACAGGTCGACGATGCACTGGTGATCCCGGTGACGGCTGTCCAGGGCGGTTCGGGAACGGGGAACGTCTGGGTCGACGCCGGTGACGGGTCCGACCCCGAAGAGCGCGCCGTCACGCTCGGCGTCAACGACGGCACGATCGTCGAGATCGTCTCGGGTCTGGAGGAAGGGGAGTCGATCAGGCAGTTCGTGCCCGGATTCGTCGCCCCCGTGCAGGAGAACTGCTACGAGGTCGCACCCGGAGTCGAGCAGTGCGACAGCGGGATGAGCTGGTGAGCCTCGTCAGACTCGACGGCGTCACCAAGAGCGTGACGCTCCCCGACGACTCGACGCTCGAGATCCTGCGCGGCATCAGCCTCGAGGTCAGCGCTGGCGATCACGTCTCGATCGTCGGCCGGTCGGGGTCGGGCAAGTCGACGCTGCTGAACATCCTGGGGATGCTCGACGCGCCGACGACGGGCACCGTCGCCTTCGAGGATGCTGAGGTCGGGCGCATGAGGTCCGGCAGACTCGATCGGCTGCGGGGGGAGAACGTCGGCTTCGTGTTCCAGCAGTTCAACCTGCTGCCGGGGCGGACGGCGCTCGACAACGTGATGATGCCGCTCGGGCACGCGAAGGGACGCCTGTTCTGGAACCGGCGTCGGATCGCAGCCGACATGCTGGAGCGCGTGGGCCTCGGCCATCGCATCGAGCAGATCGCCGACCGGCTGTCGGGCGGCGAACAGCAGCGGGTCGCGATCGCCAGGGCGCTGGTGCGCAGGCCGGTGCTGATCCTCGCCGACGAGCCGACCGGCGCGCTCGACATCGACACCGGGGCCTCCGTGATGGGACTCCTCGACGAAGTGGCCACCGAGACCGATGCCGCGCTGGTCACGATCACCCACGATCTCCATGTCGCCGCACGCGCTCGAAGGCACTACCGACTCGATGCGGGGCGTCTCGAGACCGCGGACCTCAGCCGGGCCTTCGAGGCGTCCACGCTCGCGGCTTCCGTGCCGTCGTCCGGTGCGGTCGTGCCCGCCGAGGCGGTCGCATCATGACCGGCATCCTGGGAGCTCTCGCCGACGCCTGGGCGGAGATCCGGGTCCACAAGCTGCGGGTGCTGCTCAGCCTGATCGGCATCGCGGTGTCGGTCGCGGCCCTCACCGCCGTCTTCGCCTTCTCGGAGTATCAGCGCCAGTATCAGACGGAGCAGTCGGACCGATCGGGAGGGCGGGCGGCGACCCTGGTGGTCAGCCAGATGAACGACGACGGCACGTCGGCCGACATGGACGCGTTCGAGGAGCGGGTGGCGGCTGCGGCGGCCCGGTTCGAGTTCAGCCACACGGCGAGGGTCGTGCAGGGGCTCACGGTGCCCGTGGCCCTGTCGGACGGCATCGTCGACGCCTATGCGCGGCTGTACGACCCGGTGTATCCGCAGATCCACCGGGAGGAGCTGCTCGACGGACGCTGGTTCACGGACTCGGACGTCGAGGCGCTCGCACCGCCCGCGATCATCACGGAGGCTCTGTGGGATCGCCTCGGTCGCGTGCCGCTGGCGCAGCACCCGACCCTCGCGCTCTCGGGGCCGGCCGGGGGAACGTACCAGGTGGTCGGCGTCGTGCCCCGCGAGAGTTACATGGACGAGTCGCTCCGGGTCGATCTGCTCTTCGATGCATATCGGTCGCGTGTCGACGCCTTGCCCGAGGGTGCACAGGTGCAGTTCGAGGTGTGGGTCCCGCAGGGCAGCGTCGACGAGATCGCACCGGTGCTCGCGATGGATCTTCGGGCAGGGTTGCCCGAAGGACAGACGATCATGGTGAACCGTTCCGACTGGGCCGCGCAGCCGGGGAATGTGAACGCGATGGCCACCTTCGAGATGGTGGTCGGCGGGATCGGCGGCATCATCCTCGCGCTCGGTGCGCTGAGCCTGATCAACATCCAGCTCGTGGCGATGCGGCAGCGCGTGCGCGAGATCGGCGTGCGGAGGGCGTTCGGGGCGAGCTCTGGGCGGGTGTTCGTGTCGGTGCTGCTCGAGAGCCTCGTCGCCACGACCGTCGCGGGTGTCATCGGGATCGCGATCGTCGTCGCGATCCTGCGATCGGAGTGGGTCGTCACCTCGATGTTCTACGGGATCCAGGACATACCGCCGTTCCCGATGCGAGCCGCGATGATCGGTCTGATCGCCTCGGTCGTGGTCGGAGCAGTGGCCGGTTTCATCCCCGCTCTCGTCGCTCTGAGGGTGAAGGTCATCGACGCGATCCGATTCTGAGGTGATGCGAGAATAGGTGGATGCCTGAGCTCGAGTACCGCGTCGCCGATCTGTCCCTCGCCGAAGCCGGCCGTCACCAGCTGCGCCTCGCAGAGAACGAGATGCCCGGTCTCATGTCTCTGCGTGCGGAGTTCGGCGCTGCGCAGCCTCTGAAGGGCGCCCGCATCGCAGGCTCCCTGCACATGACCGTGCAGACCGCGGTGCTCATCGAGACGCTGACCGCACTCGGGGCGCAGGTGCGCTGGGCGAGCTGCAACATCTTCTCCACGCAGGACGAAGCGGCCGCGGCCGTCGTCGTGGGGCCGGAGGGCAGCCTCGACGCGCCAGCAGGCGTGCCCGTCTTCGCCTGGAAGGGCGAGAGCCTCGAGGAGTACTGGGCGTGCACCGAGCGGATCTTCGACTGGTCGTCAGAAGGCTTCGACGGCCCGAACCTGATCCTCGACGACGGGGGAGACGCCACCCTGCTCGTGCACAAGGGCGTCGAGTTCGAGAAGTCCGGAGTCGTGCCGGCGGCGACGGATGCCGATTCGCACGAGTACACGATCATCCTCGACCTGCTGCGTCGCTCGCTGGCGTCCTCCGCCGATCGTTGGTCGAAGCTCGCTGCCGGCCTCATCGGCGTCACGGAGGAGACCACGACGGGCGTGCACCGGCTCTACGAGCTCGCAGCATCCGGCGAGCTGCTCTTCCCCGCGATCAACGTGAACGACTCAGTCACCAAGAGCAAGTTCGACAACAAGTACGGCATCCGTCACTCGCTGCCCGATGGGCTCAACCGTGCCACGGATGTGCTCATGGGCGGCAAAGTCGCGTTCGTGTGCGGCTACGGCGACGTCGGCAAGGGCGCCGCGGAGGCGCTGCGCGGTCAGGGCGCGAGAGTCATCGTCAGCGAGGTCGATCCGATCTGCGCGCTGCAGGCCGCGATGGACGGCTTCCAGGTCGCACGTCTGATCGATGTGGCCGGCGAGGTCGACATCGTGGTGACCGGAACCGGCAACCGCGATGTGGTCACCACCGAGCACCTGCTCGCGCTCAAGCACCTCGCGATCGTCGCGAACGTCGGCCACTTCGACAACGAGATCGACATGGCGGGACTCGAAACCCTCGAGGGCGCCGAGAAGATCGAGATCAAGCCGCAGGTGCACGAGTGGCGTCTGCCCACCGGTCGCAGCGTGCTCGTTCTCAGCGAGGGACGACTGATGAACCTCGGCAACGCCACAGGGCATCCCTCGTTCGTCATGAGCGCGTCGTTCACCAACCAGGTGCTCGCGCAGCTCGAGCTGTTCACGAACATCGAGGCGTATCCGACCGGCGTCTACGTCCTGCCGAAGGCGCTCGACGAGAAGGTCGCGCGTCTGCACCTCGACGCCCTCGGTGTGCAGCTCACCGAGCTGACGCCCGATCAGGCCTCGTACATCGGCGTGCCAGTCGAAGGCCCGTACAAGCTCGATCACTACCGGTACTGACTCGGGTCCTCTCCAGCGGAGGGGACCCGCTCAGAGGGTGACCCGGCGGCCGGTGAGTTTCTCTGTGCGGGCGTTCGCGAACTCCAGTGCGCGGCGCTCGCGTTCGCGACGAAGCACCGTGATGCCCACCAGCACCATCTCGGGCGGTGCGGCGGGGACCGGTGACACGAAAGGCGCTGCGTCCGCCAGCAGGTTCTGCGCGACCCGTGAACGCGCGGCCGGAAGCATGTTCGGCGCGGTCTGCAGGAACTGCGAGATGCGGCGGGCGAGCCTGTCCGGCATCCGCGCCACATCCGCGATCTGCGCCCAACCGGCCAGCGCAGGGGGAAGCACCGGTACGACCGGGACGAGACGCGGCGTCCGCACCCGCTGACTGTACGTGCCGGCGACAAGGTCGCCCAGTCGCTGCGAACGTGCGGTGAAGGCGCCCACGAGCACGGCCAGGCCGCCGAAGGTCATGTATATCTCGAGCACGCCGAGGATGCCGCGGATGAAGGCGTGCCGGAATCCGATGGCGCCGCCGTCGAGTCGCACGATCCGCCCGCCCACGGCGAGCTTGCCGACGCTGCGGCCCTTGGTGACGACCTCCACGGTCACGGGCAGGATCAGAAAGCAGAACACGGTCGCGACGACGTTCGCGATCCGGTCGGTGGCCTCGTCGAGCAGACCCGCATCGAGCAGCCACAGCCGAAGGAAGATCCAGAGGATCAGCGCGGCGAATCCGATCACCATGTCGATCAGAGCACCGGCCGCTCGGAGCAGGAACCCGATCGGCTGCACGTCGAGGACGACAGCCTCGCCGGAGAGCACCTCGTCGGACGTATCGATCGGCACGGACATGAGTACAGTAAATCAGGTGGATGCCGATGCGCTGACAGATGCACGCCGCGCCGAGTGGGAGCGGCTCGACCAGCTCAGTCGCGCCTCGCTGGACGGTTCGGGTGTCGACGAGCTGATCGTGCGGTATCGCGCCGCATCCGCGGATCTCGCCGATCTGAAGACGTCGGTCGGCGAGTCGCCGCAGGGCGCATACCTCTCGACGATCCTCGTGCGAGCACGATTGCGTCTCACCGGCGCGAGCGACAACGTCCTGACGCTGATGGGGCGGTTCTTCGCCCGTCAGCTGCCCGCCGCTCTCTATCGGCTGCGATGGACGACCCTCGCGATCGCGATCGCATTCGTCGCGATGGCCGTGGGCTTCGCGGCGTGGATCTCGAGCGACCCTGCGCTGCTCGCGCAACTGGGCACCCCTGACTTCCTCAAGCAGATGGCGGAGGAAGACATCACGGGGTACTACACCGAGAATCCGGCCGCCGTGTTCGCAGGGATGGTCTGGACGAACAACGCGTGGATCGCGATGCAGTGCGTGCTCTTCGGCATCACGGGTTTCTGGCCGATCTACCAGATCGTCATCAACGCCCAGAACGTCGGGTACATCGGCGCGATCATGGCCGCCCACGACCGTGCCGACATCCTCGTGCTCTACCTCCTGCCGCACGGCATGCTCGAACTCACCTGCATCTTCGTCGCGGCCGCGGGCGGTCTGCACCTGTTCTGGGCGTGGGTGGCTCCGGGGAACCGCTCACGCGGTGAGGCTCTCGGCTCGGAAGGGCGCTCGCTCGCGACGGTCTCGATCGGCCTGGTCTTCGCGCTGTTCCTCGCAGGCCTCATCGAAGGCTTCGTGACGGGCTGGTCGCTGCCGTGGCCGGTGAAGATCGGAATCGGAGCGGCGGCGCTCGCCGTGTTCCTGATCTACATGCTCGTGATCGGCGGGCGTGCCTATCGACAGGGCGAGACCGGCGACCTGGTCGAGTACGAGGCGGGCACGCCGAGGCTCGTCGCGGGCTGATGCCCGCTGGGTGGCCGGTGCCCGGGGCTCAGAGCCGACCGGCCGCTTTCAGCTCGAGGTATCTGTCGGCGATGCGCGGCGGCAGCGTCTCGGGATCGGCGGCCAGCGCCTCACCGCCTGCGCGTCGGATGGCGTCCGCGACGTTCTCCGCATCGCGCATGGTGCGCTCGGCGGCAGCCGCCAGATAGACCTCCTCGCGCGATCCGCGTTGCTGTGCGAGATCGGCGATGCCGTCGTCCGTCACGGACCCGACGAGGATCGTCGTCGACCGCGAGGCATCGGGGAAGGCGCCGAGGAAGCCTCGGGCGGACTCCGCGGCATCCTGCGCCGTGAGCACGACGATGAGCGAGGGGCGGGTGGTGAGCGTGCGCACCGCGGTGAATGCGCCCGACCAGTCGGTGTCGACCAGCCGCGCGTGCACGGGCGCCATGGCGTCGGTCAGAGCAGGGAGGAGGGCGGTGCCCTCCACGCCGGTGACGCGAGCGCGCACGGCCCGGTCGTACATGAGCAGATGCACGTGGTCGCCGGCGCGTGCGGCGAGGGCCGCGAGCAGCAGCGTCGCCTCGAGAGCGGCATCGACCCTCGTGCCGTCGCCGACGCGTGCAGCGGCGGTGCGGCCCGTGTCGATGATGATCACGACGTGACGGTCGCGCTCAGGCCGCCACGTGCGGAGCATGGTCGTACCGGCGCGCGCCGTGGCTCGCCAGTCGATCGAGCGCACGTCGTCGCCGCGGACGTACTCGCGCAGAGAATCGAACTCGGTACCCTGACCGCGCACCTGGATGCTGGTGTTGCCGTCGAGCTCGCGCAGTCGCGCGAGACGCGACGGGAGGTGCTTCCGCGAGGAGAACGCAGGCAGCACGCGGATCGCTTCCCGCACGCGGTGCCTCGCCTGGCGCCCCGCGAGGCCCAGGGGACCGCGCGAGCGGACCATCACGAACTCGCTCACGAGCTCGCCCCGGCGGCGGGGGAGCAGGGGGATGTCGATGCGACGTCGCTCGCCGGCGGGGATGCTGAGGCGCTGCCGCTCGGATGGCGCACCGGCCGTCGGCTGCCACGCATCGCGGATCACGGCATGGAGGGTGCGCGTGCCGATGTTGTGCAGGGCGACGCTCACCGGCACGGGCTCTCCGATGCGGCTGCGAGCGGGCACACGGCGCGTCACGACCACTCTGGCAGGGCTCGCGGCGAGCAGCACGTCGAGCAGCACGAGCACGGCGCACAGGAGCACCCAGATCCCGAGCGCGGCGTAGCCCGAGAAGCCTGCCAGTCCCGCGAGGACCAGCGGGACGACGCCGACGCCGAGTGCGATCGCGAGACGACCGGTGACGAACACCTTAGATCGGGACCCTGGTCTGCTGCACGACGGATGTCAGCACCGCATCGGCCGAGACGCCCTCCATCTGCGCGTCCGGGCGCAGCTGGAGACGATGCCGCCACACCGGGACCAGCATGGTCTGGATGTGGTCGGGGGTCACCGCCGTCGACGCGTTCAGCCACGCCCACGCCTTCGCAGCCGCGAGAAGGCCGGTCGATGCGCGCGGGCTCGCGCCGAGCTCGACCGAGGGGGACTGCCTGGTGGCTCTGGCGAGATCGACGACGTAGCCGAGCACGTCGTCCGTGACGTCGACGCGCGCCGCAGCATCCTGCGCGGCGCGGATCTCGTCGGCGGTGACCGCCGCCTCCACGCCCGTGAGTTCGCGAGGGGAGAACCCGGACGCGTGCTTGCGCAGCACCGCCACCTCGGAGTCGCGCTCGGGCATCCCGACGACCAGCTTCATCAGGAAGCGGTCGAGCTGCGCTTCGGGCAGGGAATAGGTGCCCTCGTGCTCGATCGGGTTCTGCGTGGCCGCGACGAGGAAGGGAGCCGGAAGCGCCCGGCTCACGCCGTCGGCCGAGACCTGGCGCTCCTCCATCGCCTCGAGCAGAGCCGCCTGCGTCTTCGGAGGGGTGCGATTGATCTCGTCGGCGAGCAGGATGTTGGTGAACACGGGGCCCGCGCGGAAGTCGAACTTTCCGGTGCGGGCGTCGTAGACGAGCGAACCCGTCACATCGCCCGGCATCAGGTCGGGGGTGAACTGCACGCGCTTGGTGTCGAGGCCGAGGGCGCGGGCGAAGGAGCGGACGACCAGCGTCTTCGCGACACCGGGCACGCCCTCCAGGAGCACGTGACCTCTCGCGAGCAGCGACACCAGAAGCCCGGTGACGGTGCCGGCCTGGCCGACCACGGCCTTGTCGACCTCGGCGCGCACGCGGTGCATCGCCTGCCGAAGCTCGGCGTCGTTGAAGTTCTCAGCGGTCACGTGGGTCCTCCGTGTGGGTGTCTGGCATGGTGCGCGAGGCGTCGATCGACGTCTCCAGCTCGGTCAGCTGACGAGCGAACAGGATGAGCGATGGATCATCGGCCGGCAGCGGGCCGGCCAACAGGGTCTGCAGGGTTCCCCGGGGGATGCGCAGCCGATCCGATGCGGCATCCGCGATCTCGTCCGGCGTCGCGGTCACGGCGAGGCCGAGCCGACGTGCGAGCCGGCGTCTGCTGCCGTCTCGCAGCGCCTCCGCGGCGTGTGCGGAGTCTGCGGCCTTCGCGGTGAGCCGGGCACGTCCGTGCATGGTCTCGGAGGCGCGCACGGTGACGGGCAGAGTCTCGGCGACGAGCGGTCCGAAGCGGCGGCCGCGCCATAGCGCGGCGGCGACCCCGGCGAGGAGCAGGAGGAGGATCGCCGGCGTCAACCAGTCGGGGGTCATCGATCCCAGAGTCTCGGGCGACTCCGCTTCGATATCCGTGTCGTCGTACGACGGCACGTACCAGGCGACCTTGTCGGTCTGACCAAGCAGTGCGAGTCCGAGGGCCGCGTTGCCGTTCTCGGCGAGGTAGGCGTTGCTGAAGAGGCGCGCTCCGTCGACGACGGAGCGGCGGACGCCGTCTTCGTCATCGACCAGCACCGCGGCGGCGTCCGAGTCGCCGAAGCAGCCCTCGACGCCGTCGGTAGGAGAGAACAGCCGATCGGGGCGGATCGAACCGGTCTTCGCGAACTCGGGAACGTCGCACCGCGCGGTCACGGCCTCGGAGGAGCCGGGGGCGCTGTCGCCCATGTCGAGCAGTGCGAGCAGGTGGGTCCCGGCCGAGAGGAACACGACGCGGTCGGCCGGTTCGATCAGCTCGTTCACGCCGTCGTCGCTCAGCGAGACAGGATTCGCCATCACCAGGGTGGTGTCGTCGTCGATCGCCGCGCGAGCCTCGGTCCGCGAACGGTACACGTTCACCTCGACGCCCTGATCACGCAGGATCTCGGCCAGTGCCATGGCGCCGGTGTCGCCCGCGCCCTCGGGATCGAGTGCGTCGCGCCAGGCGGGCGCCGACACCGCGACGCGGAGCATGAGGACGGCGCCGCCGATCACGAGCGCCGCGACGACCAGCCAGCCGACGAGCGTGCGGATGCGCTTCGCACGCGGCGGGCGCTCGGCTGTCGATGCCGAGGGCGGTGCGTCATGGGTGAGGGTCATGCCGGCACCGCCTCGGGGCGCAGTGCGCTCAGTCGATCATCCGCGGCGGCGAGCTGCGCATAGCTCTGCGGAGAGGCCGGATGCCGGAGATAGCGGACGTCGTCGAACGACACCGCGGCGGCACGGACGGAGGCGGTCTCCGCGGGGAAGACCATGCCGACCTCGCGCGCGATCCCCTGGGCGGTGGCGCCGGGGGTCGGATCGATCAGATCCCGCTCCAGCAGCCCCCGTGCGAGGGCGCGGAATCGCAGGATCGTCGCCTCGTCCCAGTCTTCCGCCTTCGCGGCGCGATCCGCATCTGCGCGCAACTGGGCGGCGGAGCGGTCGTCCTCGGCGCCGAGGAGGCCACCGTGCAGCCGGCGCACGGCGCTCGGCCGGCGAGGCCTTCCCCAGATGATCAGCACCGTCACCAGCGCGGCGAAGATCAGCACGCTCACGATGATCAGAGCGGACGGTCCGACGTTGGCGGTGTTGTCGGAGTTGAACAGGTCGGCGATGAAACGGGCGATGTCGCGGGCCAGCAGGTCGAACCAGGTCGGCTTCGCCTCGGCGTAGCGCTGATTCGAGAGCTCCTCCTCGGCCCAGCGGCGCGCGTCATCGCCGTCGGGGACGAACACGTCGTCGAAACGCAGGATCATGCCCGGGGATCGCCTGTGCTCGGCGGAGCCCAGCTCGAGTCAGGCTGCTGAGGGGGAACAGGTGGCGGCTCGAAGGGGGCGGGAGCGGGCGGCTGAGGGGCGTAGTGCTGGGACGCGTAGGGGGCCGGGGCCTGCGGCGGGTACGGCAGAGGCGCTGCGGGCGGAACCTGCTGGGGCGCGTAAGGCTGCGCGACCGGGAGCTGGCCCGGCTGAGCGCCGTACCCGTAGCCCTGCGACGCTTCGAAGGCCGACTGCGCCATCACCCAGTCGGGCACCTGCGCTGGCGGGGGAGCGCTGGTCACGGCGCGGCTCTCGTCGACGGCGAAGGGATCGCCGATCTGCTCCTCGGGCCAGCCCAGGTCACGGTGCTCGAGATAGGCGACGAGCGTCTGATCAAGCCCTTCGTAGCGCATCCGCGAATCGAGGTAGACGAGGGTGCCTGCGGTGCTCTGGACCACGAGCGTGATCGTCTGGATCACGAGAAGCAGGATCTGCGGGATCAGCAGAACGAGGAAGAACCCGAGGAGAGCCGACGGCTCCGGATCCCCGGTCGGTGTGAGGATGCCGCCGAGCATCCCGCTGAGCAGCGAGACGGGGAAGCCCACGACCTGCATCGCGGTGCCCATGATGGCGCCGATGATGAAGGTCACCCCGAACGCGACCCAGAAACGTCCGCGCGTGAGCCGCCACGACCGCACGAAGGCGTCCTTGAACCGGGCGCGCTCGAGCACGAGCGCAGAGGGCACGAGCAGCAGCTTGGTGCCGAGCCAGACGGTCAGAGGGATGCTGGCGACCGCTACGAGCACGATCACGATGACCACGCCCGCGATCATCCCGCCCTCATCGGCTCCGCTGGACGCCATGCCCATCACGATCGCGAACACGATCACGATGACCGCGAAGACCGCGAGAACCGACAGCGAAGAGAACGCGGCGAGCCGCCAGAAGGCGGGGGCCATGCGGCGCCACAGGCCGCCGAGCGAGGACTTCACGCCGATCGCGGCGAAACCCACCTCGGCGGCGACCAGTCCCTGCATGATCGAGGTGAATGCGACGGACGCGAGACCGACGGCGATGCCCGCGACGATGTTCATCGCCACGGTCCCCGCGAGGATCGCCCCGTAATCAGGCGAGGAGATCGGTACCGTCTGCAGACGCGAGAAGGTCGTGAACAGCACGAACCCCATGACCGCTGCGCTGAGCAGCACGGCCACGAGCTGCAGGACCACACCGAACCCGAACAGCACCTTCGGGTTGTGGCGCAGGGCGGCGAACGACTTGCCCAGCAGCATTCCGAAGGTCATCGGATGCAGCGGGATGATCCCCCTCTTCGGCGCCGGGGTCCAGGTCTGACCACTCACAGCACTCCCTCCGTCGTGCGCTCCCATCGTGTCATAACACGTCCAAGATGCGCAGACACGGGATGGCTGGTACTCGGTGCCATAAGGTAACTCTTATGACCTCACGCATTCTTGTGGTCGACGACGACACCGCGCTCGCTGAGATGATCGGCATCGTGCTGCGCACCGAGGGCTTCGAGCCGGTGTTCTGCGCCGACGGTGCGCGGGCCGTCGAGGAATGGCGCACGCAGCGACCAGACCTCGTGCTGCTCGACCTCATGCTGCCCGGTATGGACGGCATCGAGATCTGCACCCGCATCCGGGCCGAGTCCGGTGTGCCGGTGATCATGCTCACCGCGCGCAGCGACACCGCGGACATCGTCCGCGGTCTCGAAGTCGGCGCCGACGACTACATCGTCAAGCCCTTCAACCCGAAGGAGCTCGTCGCCCGCATCCGCACCCGTCTCCGTCCCACCCCGCAGACCGCGAGCGAGCAGCTCCGCGTCGGCGACCTCACCGTCGATGTCGACGCGCACGAGGTCCGTCGCGGCACCGCACCCATCGCTCTGACACCGCTGGAGTTCCAGCTGCTGGTCGCCCTGGCCTCGAAGCCTCAGCAGGTGTTCTCGCGCGAGATGCTGCTCGAGCAGGTCTGGGGCTATCACTACAAGGCCGACACGCGTCTCGTGAACGTGCACGTGCAGCGACTGCGCGCCAAGGTCGAGCTCGATCCGGACAATCCGAAGATCGTGATGACGGTGCGTGGCGTCGGCTACCGCGCCGGGAGCGTGGGCTAGGCGCAGGATGGTCGCGACGACGGCGACGACCACCGCGGCGGTCGCTGCCCTCAGCGACTGGCGTGGCTGGCCTACCGCGCTCGCCCAGCTGTGGCGGCGTTCGCTGCGATTCCGCACGCTCAGCGTCACACTGCTGCTGACGGCGTTCGCGATCTTCGTGACGTGCGTGACGATGGCTCTCGTCATTCAGAACGACCTGTTCGAGTCGCGCCGCAACGAAGCGCTCGAAGACGCCCTGCGCGCGGTCGATTCGGCTCAGGCGATCCTCGACTCCGCGGAGATCGGCGACGACCCTGCCGCACTGTCCGAGCTGTGGGACAGCATTCAGAGGGACCTCGCGCGAAACTCCACCGCGGTCGGGATCACGGGCAGCCGCATCGAGATCGAGCCCGATGCCGACGTGGCGACCGTGCGTCTGAACGGCTTCACGGCCGGTCTCAGCATGAACCTCGTCTCGCCGGCCCTGAGCAACCGCGTCGTCGAGTCCCCCGACTTCCAGTTCTACCAGTCGGTCGCCCTCGACGTCTCCGGTCAGACCGTCCCGGGCATCATCGTCGGACAGCAGCTGAACGTGCCCCAGGCCGGCCCCTTCGAGGTGTACTTCTCCTACGACCTCGCCGACGCCGACCAGACGCTGTCCTTCGTGCAGCGCACGCTGTGGATCGCCGGAATCGGACTGGTCGCCATCGTCGCGGCGATCTCCTACGTGGTCCTGAGAACGGTCTCGACCCCGATCATCGAAGCGGCCGAGACCAGTGCGCGACTCGCCTCGGGTGATCTCGAGGTGCGCATCGAAGTGCACGGCGAAGACGAGCTGGCGACCCTCGGCCGTTCCTTCAACGCGATGGCCGACAGCATCCAATCGCAGATCAAAGAGCTGGGCGAGCTGTCGCTCGTGCAGCAGCGCTTCGTGTCCGACGTCTCGCATGAGCTGCGCACGCCGCTCACGACGATCCGGCTGGCCGCCGACATGCTCAACGATCAGCGCGAAGACTTCGACCCCATCATGGCCCGGACCGCCGAGCTGCTGCACACGCAGGTGCAGCGTTTCGAGACGCTCCTGTCCGATCTGCTCGAGATCAGCCGCTACGACGCGGGCTCCGTGCAGCTCGAACTCGAGGCGACAAGCCTCGCGCACCTCGCGGAGGACATGATCGATCAGATGCGACCGCTTGCGGAAGGGCACGGCACCGAGCTGAGGCTCGTGGCCCCCGGCGGGTACTCGCCTGTCGACATGGACCCTCGGCGGGTCAGGCGCGTGCTGCGCAATCTCATCGGCAACGCGATCGAGCACGGCGAGGGTCGTCCGGTCGTGGTCACGGTCGACAGCAACCAGAACGCGGTGGCGGTCGGGGTGAGGGACACAGGTCTCGGAATGGAACCGGCGGATGCTGAGCGCGTATTCGACCGATTCTGGCGCGCTGATCCGTCGCGCCAGCGCACGATCGGCGGCACCGGTCTCGGCCTCTCGATAGCCCTCGGCGATGCGACCCTGCACGGCGGTACGCTCGCGGTGTGGTCGGAGCTCGCCGTGGGGACGAACTTCGTGCTCACCCTGCCTCGGCACGACGGACGTCTGGACGGGCCGTCTCCGATTCCGCTGGAGCCGCAGGACGAAGAGCGCGATTTCGACGACGCCACGCAGCCGATAGAGCTGGCCGACATCCCGTCGCACCTGTTCGACGAGGGGAGTCTCTGATGCGCGCCGGTGTCTCTCGGGCTGTGGGAGCACTCGTCGCCGTCGTCGTGCTCTTCGCACTGGCCGCGTGCAGCGGCCTGCCGACCAGCGGCGACGTGAAGTCGGGGCTCGCGCTCGGGGAGTCGCCCGACGAGCCCGACATCCTCTTCCTCGCCTCCGGTCCGCGTGACGGAGCGGGCCCGCGGGACATCGTCGACGGATTCATCGAAGCGGGGATCACGCCGGCCGACAACTGGCTCGTGGCGCAGAGCTTCCTCACCCCCGATTTCCGGACCGAGTGGAGCCCCAGCGCCGGAGTCCTGATCGATGCGAGCGCGGATGCGCGCCTGCTCACTTCGGACGCACCCGCCGACGACGACGGTGAGAACGGCGACACGGCCCACATTCAGGTCAAGATCGATCAGCTGGCGATCGTCGACCAGACGGGTGCGTACTCCGAGACGGCGGGGATGACGACACTCGAGTTCGTGGTCGTGAAGACGGCAGGGCAATGGCGCATCTCGAAGGCGCCCGACGGCGTCGTGATCGATCGCTCGCGGTTCCAGCGCGTCTACGACGACTATCCGCTGCAGTACTTCGATCAGTCATGGAGCCGCCTGGTGCCCGATGTGCGCTGGCTGCCACGGCGCGCCACGGTCGCGACCACGATCACGCAGTCGCTGATCGAGGGGGCTCCGAGTCCGTGGCTGCTGCCCGCCGTGCAGACGGCCTTCCCTGCGGATGTGACGCTCGCGCGCGACGCGGTGCCGATCGATCCCGACCAGGTCGCCGACGTCGCGCTGAGCAGGGCAGCCCAGAGCCTCGATCCGACGACGCTCGCCCGCATGCGCACGCAGCTGCAGGCCACTCTGGAGGCCGCGGGCGT
Organism: Microbacterium natoriense; assembly: GCF_030816295.1. Taxonomy (NCBI): domain Bacteria; kingdom Bacillati; phylum Actinomycetota; class Actinomycetes; order Micrococcales; family Microbacteriaceae; genus Microbacterium; species Microbacterium natoriense. The sequence continues at coordinate 2,184,602 of NZ_JAUSXV010000001.1, forward strand.
GCACGTCAGCCAGGTGCGCTTCAGCGTCGACGGACGCAGTCTCGACGCCGGCGTCGTGAAGGTCGTGGACGATCCGGCGGATGCCGGAACCGTGGTGCTCAAGGACGGCGCATTCGGAGCGGTCGTCGGCACCGAGATCACGCCGATCGACGGCATCAGCGACGAGATCCTCGGCATCTCGCAGCCGATCGCTGCGGTCGACATCGCCGCCGACGAGACGCGGGCGGCCGTGCAGCTGGCCGACGGGCGCGTGTTCATCGCGGCCGACGGACAGGTAGACCTGCTCGATGACAGGGCGGGCCTCGTCAAGCCCTCGATCGATCCGTACGGCTACGTCTGGAGCGTCCCCTCGACCACGCCGTCGCAGGTGATGGCATGGCGCGGAAAGGACACGTCGAGCACGATCGCCGACGCGTGGCCGACCGCCGCGGGCGTGTCCGGCATCCGCGTGTCGGCAGACGGGGCGCGGATCGCTGCCATCGAGACCATCGGAGGGGAGCGCTGGATCTCGGTGTCGGCGGTCATCCGGGACGAGACAGGCATGCCCACCGCGCTCGGAGAGCCGAAGCCGCTGACCCAGCTCACGGGCAGCGCGTCCGTTGTGGTGTGGCTGGGACCCGACCGTCTGGGTGTGCTGGTGGAGCAGGACGGACCGAAGATGCTCACCCAGATCGTTGGAGGCACGGGGACGATCGAGACGGCGCCCGCCGCGGCCGTCTCCCTGGCCGGGGCGCGCAGCTCGTCTTCGGTGCGGGTGTTCACGGCGACAGGGTCGCTGTTCTCGCGGAGTGGATCGGCATGGCGCGAGTCCATGACGGGCGTGTCGCTCCTGGCGACGAGAGCGGGTCACTGAGCACTCCTCCTGCACATTCCGCGCGGAGGCGTCGGCTCTGCACAGGAGCCCTCGATCGCGCGCGGTGGGACGGGCGCCCTGCACGCGTCGAGGGGATGATCGGCGGATGCCGACATCCACGCGCTGGCAGGCTCTCCTCTCCGAGCTCGGCGCCTTCGTGCTCGCTGCGACATGTGCGGGCTGCGACGAGCCCGGCGCGCTCCTGTGCGACGCCTGCCGCAGCGAGGTGCGACCCGAGGCGATCGATCTGCGCACACCTCGTGGCCTGCCCGTGCGCGCCGCCCTGCGATTCGACGGCGTGGTCGCACGCTGCATCCGCCGTCTGAAGGGCGAGGGCGACACCATGCTCGCCCGGCCGCTCGGGGCGGCGCTCGGCGCCGTGCTGCTGCCGGAGCTGGGCGACGGCATCCATTCCGTGCCCGTTCCGACCTCCTCGGCAGCTTTCCGGCGGCGCGGATACCGTGTGCCGGATCTGCTGATCTCCCGTGCCGGTGCTGAACCGTGGAGTCTCCTGCGCCACCGGGGCCGTCATGCCGACCAGCGAGGGCTGACGGTGCGGGAGCGCGCCAGGAACGTGCAGGAGAGCATGTATACGCGGCGAGAGGGGCGGGGAGCGAAAGTGGTGCTGGTCGACGATGTCGTCACGACCGGAGCCACGTTCGACGAGGCTGCGCGGGCGCTCACCGCGGCGGGCTTCGACGTCGTCTGCGCGGTGGCGCTCGCCGCGACCGAGCGTCACAGGGAGCGCACTGCGAATCCACCGACGACACGGAGGAAATGAGTGGTGACAACCGCGTGCGAGCGGACTACGGTTGGGCAGAACAAGGCGACCACGGTCCGCCCTTGGCCGGGAGGACCGGGACAAGGAGGCAGCAATGGAAACAAGCATCGTTGGCGTCGGGGTGGGTATCACCGACCGCTTCCGAACCGTTGTCGAAGAGAAGATCGCCAGGATCCAGACGTTCGCGTCACGCGCGCTGCGGCTGGATGTGAAGGTCACCCACCGTGTGTATCGGAACGGGCACGTACCTGACGAGACGGTCGAGCTGACGCTCGTCGGCAAGGGCCCCGTGGTCCGCGCCGAAGCCACCGACGGCGACAAGTTCGTCGCCCTCGATCTCGCCGTCGACAAGATGTCCGAGCAGTTGCGTCGGGCGAAGGAGAAGCGAGTGGACGGCCGCCAGCATCCGCGCGGCGCGCACTTCGAGAAGGGCAGTGGAGCCCTGGAGGGAATCGACGTGCAGCCGGCGTCGGTCGAGGTCCTGCACGCCGTCGCGACCGGCAGCATCCCGGTGCAGAACGACGAGGAAGAGGCATACTCGCCGGTCGTGATCCGCACCAAGAGCTTCGACGCGGAATGGATGACCGTCGAGGAGGCCGTGGACCGCATGGAACTCGTCGGACACGACTTCTTCCTGTTCGTCGACGTGCGAACCGATCATCCGAGCGTCGTCTACCGCCGCAAGGGCTGGGACTACGGTGTGATCGCGCTGAGCACCCAGGCGCCACCGTCTGAGGCTCTCGCCTCCTGACCGCTCGACGGAAACGGCTCGGCATCCCGCGGGATGCCGAGCCGTTTCCGTCTACCCTGACTCGCGGCCGTTGCCGAGACGGGGCTGCGCAGGCGGGGTCAGTCGAACATGCCGTCCAGGAGGCTGCCGATCACGAGCCCCCCGAGGATGCCCGAGGCGATGTCGTTGCCGCCGCCGCCGCGCCGACCGCCGCCCCAGCCTCCTCCTCCGCCCCAGCCGTCATCCTGCGGGCGCGAGGAGTCGATGTCGCGCTGGGCCAGCTGCAGCGCCTCCGAGGCGAGGTGGGCGACACGGCGGGCGGCCGCGAGCGCCTCCTCGCGCGTCTCCTCCGCGGGGAGCAGGTCTGCGAGGTCGACTCGCAGTCGCTCGGCCTCAGCCAGACGGGTGCGCGCGTCGGCGCCGATCCATCCGCGGTGGCCCGCGATCAGGCCGCGGGCGACGCCGAGCTGGCGATCCGCGTCGTCTATCGCGTGCTGCACCTGGGGGATGCTGGGCAGCGGATTCTCCGCACGGTACCGTGCGGTGGCGATCGCCTCGTCGAGGGCGGTGTTCGCAGCACGCAGCTGGGAGAGCTCGGCGAACGGGTCTCCGGGGGAGCCGGCGGGGGAGAGGGCCTCAAGCGCCTCCTGAAGCGCTGTCACGGCGGCCGCGACCGCGGGCGTCTGCGGGGCGGTGCGCGCGGCGATCAGGTCTCCGCGCGAATCGGCGACCACCTCGGCGAGCGTCGACTCGGCGCGCAGCGCCTCGATCTCGAAGTCCTCGACCGCGTCGAGGAGGGCGGATGCGCGACGGGTGGCCTCGGTCGCTGTCTCGAGAGCGAGATTGGCCTCCTCGTTCTGCTTGGCGGCACGCCGTCGTTCGGACACGTCGGCGCCGTGCGTGGCGAAGGCGATGAGCTGCTCGGCCTCGGCTGCGGACGCCGCGATCTGGCTCATGGCAGACGGCGCGTAGCGCGCGGACAGCCGGGCGACGGCGTCGCCGGTCTGCGGGATGCGTGCGCTCAACGCCGCGGCATCCGCCCGGACCTGCGCGATCACCTCGGGAGCTCGACGGACCTTCGCGACGGATTCGGCGAGAACGGAGGTCTTCTCGTCGAGCAGGTCCTGGGCCCAGTCGCACAGCTGCGCGATGCGGGCGTTGCGGGTGCGCAGCTCTTCCGGAGTGTCGGGGATCTCGTCGTGGTTGAGCTGGTGCAGCTGGAAGGCCTCGCGCATGTGGGTGCGCACGGCCGCCAGCGCCAGACGCAGATCGGCGGTGAGCGATGCGCCGAGTTCGGCCTCGGCGAAGTCGAGTTCATCGGACGTCGACCGGATGCGCTCGTCGGTCTGAACCAGAGCCTGCTCGGCACGCCGAGCCAGATCGGCGTCGTGAGCTGCCAGCTCTTCCTGCTCGCGCTTACGTCTACCCCAAATTCCAGCCATGAATCGATCCTAGACAGCGGAGCGGATGAGCAGGCTGTGCATCCTTCGGGAGCGGGGCCGGTTCGCTCAGAGCGTCAGGTGATCACGGTGCGGCGAGTCAGCTCGGGCCGCCGCGGAGTCACCAGCCAGCTGACCACGGCGATCGCAAGCGGAAGGGCGACGGCGAGCGCCACGAGCACGGTCCACGGGATGTCGGAGGCGAGCAGCATCCCGCCCGACTGCATCGCGATCCCCAGCGGGGGAAGGATGCCGGCCACGGCACCCGTGAGCGTACCGAAGCCGGCGATGATCAGGCCCTGCCAGAAGCCGATGCGTCGTCGCAGTCCGTCCGAGCCCCCGACCGCCGACACCGTCGCGTCGTCGGGGCGGCGTTCGAACCTCGCGAGGCTGAGGGCGACCGCGCTCGCGCCGAGCACCAGGGTGGCGACGGCCGCGATGATGGGCGCCATCCACAGGGTGTCGTCCGGCGGCCCGTCCTCCCATCCGGCCGTGAGAGTCCACGACGACGTGCTCAACGTCTCGGCTTGCGCTCCGAGGCGATCGCGCATGTCCAGCGGCACGGCGGTGTCGAACCCGGCGATGACGAGCCGCGGAGCCGTCGTGATCCCGAGTCGGTCCGCCGTCTGGGGCGAGATCGCGACGAGCACGGGCTGAAGCGGGAGATCGAGCGAAATCGCCGGCAGTCGCTCCGTCCACAGCGGCGGCTCCCACGCCGGCATGGCAGGAGACTCGCGCCAGATGTTGCTGGGCAGCGCGCCGTCGACGGCCTGGGCCCACGTCCACGCAGAGATCTCGAGGGTCTGCCCGGTGACGAAGCGCGGATCCGCGGAGATCGCTGCGCCGTCGCGATACGCCGCGAGCTGCGCCGACGTCAATCGCACACCCAGCGCGGTCTCGATCTCGTCGGCGTCGATCACCGAGATGGGGTCGCTCGGGTCCTGGCTGCCGGTCATGAACGACCGATCGCTGTCGATCAGGTACTCATCGGGCAGCAGCGCAAGGGCCCTGACGGATGCCGACGGCATGTCGTCGGCATCCGCCGACCACGGTTCCGGCTGACGTTCGACGACGGCGATCCTGCGGGAGCCCGAGGCAGCGGCGAGATCGAGCGCCGCCGCGCCGGCCTCGTCGATCTCGTGCTCGGAAAGGGGGGTGTACTCGCCGCCGGTCCCGGTCGGCACGTACGTGATCGCCATGCTTCCGACGGGAGCCTGGTAATACCAGTTGCGCGCCGACTGGCCGTTCTGCATGGCCACGCCGCTCAGCGCGAAGACGCCGATGAACACCGTCGCCCCGATCGCACCGAAGGCGGGAACCGAACGCGAGGCGTTGGCCGCGGCGTCGCGGGATGCGAGGCGCGCGCTGAGACCGATGCGCGAGAACAGGCGCGCGGTGGTCCAGAGCAGCCAGCGGCCGGAGAGCACGACGCCGAGCTGCACGACGATGGGGCCGATGATCACGCCGTAGGGCGGTGCTGTGCGCAGCGGCGAATCCCACGCGATCGACGGGTCGATGACGGTCAGCGCCACTGCGGCGGCGATCGTGACCGCGAGGCCGACGACGACGAGCACCGAGCCCCAGATCGGATGCGACGGCCGCGCGCGCTGCGGGCGACGAGCGCCCCGCAACGCGCTGAGGACGTCGGAGCGGGCGACGGTGTGCGCGGGGACGGCGGCGGATGCGGTGCCGACGAGGACCGCCAGGGCGACGATGGCGAGGACCATCTCCCAGGGCAGGTGGAGTCCGGGGAACTGCGCTGTGGATCCGTTGTCGACGACGGCCAGGACGGCGGCGCCGGCGCCGATGCCGACGACGGCGCCCACCGCGCCGGCGGCGATTCCGAGGGTGGTCCCCTGAAGCAGCACGATCCGGCGCAGATCGCTCGCCGAGGCGCCGACACTGGCGGCGACGGCGAGAGCGCGCTGCTGGCGTCGCGCCGAAACGGCGAATGCGGCGCCGGCGAGCATCACGACGACGTAGGCGGAGAAGAGACTCGCGGCCCCCAGCATCATGAAGATCGACCAGCGCGACGACCAGTAGTCCACGCGCGCCCCCTCGGCGTCGGTGCCGGACATGTCGGGCGGATCCAATGCCACGGCACGGGAGAACGCGACGACTCCGTGCTCGTTGAGTTCCTCGACCTCCTCCCATGAGAGTTCATGCTCCGGCAGATACCACTTCGGCTCACCGCGCACCTCGACCGAGGCCGGGAGGAACAGCGCGGGGACATCGGAGGGGAGCACTGCGGCGGACATCGTGCCTGTCACGGTCAAGGAGCGTGCAGGATCGGCCAGCTCGACGGTGTCGCCGATGAGCAGACCGAGCCTGCTCAGCGCGGCAGGAGTCGCCATCATCTCGTCCGGGCCCGTCGGCGACCGTCCGTCGATGACATCGAAGCGTCCGGCGAAGCGTGGGTCCCATGTGTGCCCGGTCCACGCCTGGATGCTCGTGACCCCGTCAGGGGTCGCGACGCGCACGTTCGCCTCGACGACCTCGATGGACTCGACGTCGTCGGGCAGCAGGGTCGTCGGATCCTCGACGCGTTCGCCTTCCGGGCCCTCCCTCATCGTGGCGGGATAGCCGAAGAACTCCGGCTGCGTCGGCGCCTGCCACAAGCCGTTGCCGGGCAGCCCGCGCACTCCGATCCACGCCTGCGTCCGCCCAAGCTCCGTGGCCACCTGTTCGGCGGGCGTGGCGATCGTGCTCGCTGCGACGACCGTGTACGCCGTCATCGTCGCGATCGGCAGCATCATGAGCGCGCCGATCAAGAGGCTCGACGGCAGGGTGCGCCGCACCTGTCGTCTGGCCAGCCTTGCGGCGACCCGCCAACGCGCGGCCCACGCGCCTCTCGCCGGTGCTGCGTCTCGCGACGCCCCCGGCGTCTCGAGGCGCGACGTCATCCCGCGGGCTCCGTGAGCAGGATCTCCGCGTCATCACGGCGGGTCTGGTCGACGATGCGGCCGTCGCGGAGGAAGACGATGCGGTCGGCGAAGGCGGCATGGCGGGCCTCGTGCGTGACGAGGATGCCGGCTGCTCCCGCATCCACTCGTGCCCGCAGCATCCGCAGCACCGATTCGCCCGTCACGGAATCGAGCGCCCCGGTCGGCTCGTCCGCGAGGATCAGGCGGCGGCTGCCGACGACGGCTCGAGCGATGGCCACGCGCTGCTGCTGTCCGCCGGAGAGATCGTCGGGAAAGGCGTCGAGTCGGTCGCCCATGCCGACCGACTCCAGCGCATCACGGCCGGCACGGCGGGCCACACGACCACGGAAGCCGTCGAGTTCGAGGGGCAGCGTCACGTTCTCGATCGCCGTCAGCGTCGGGATGAGATTGAAATCCTGGAACACGAAGCCGAGCGACCGGCGGCGCAACTGCGCCAGCTGAGCAGGAGACTGCTCACTGAGGTACGCACCCTCTATGATCACCTCGCCGGTCGTCGGCTTCGCGAGTCCACCGGAGATCGACAGCAGTGTCGACTTGCCGGATCCTGAGGCCCCCATCACGGCGACGAGCTCGCCGCGGCAGACCTCGAGATCGACGCCGGACAACGCCGAGACCGCGGTCGCTCCCTGGCCGTACTGCTGCGTCACCCCCACCAGGCGCAGCACCGTGTCGGTCATCAGCCCCGCTCTGTCCCGGTGAGAGCGGCTTCAGCCTTGGCGGGCCGCCCCCGTTTGGGTCGGTCTGCCGTGAGCTCCAGCCCCATGGCGTGCCGCGGATGCAGGGAGAGCCGCTGTTCGGTGTGATCGAGCCAGCGCACCTCCGCCTCGGCCGCGAAGATCATCGAGTCGATCACGAGGGCCCATGCGAGCTCCTCAGGGCCCTCGGGATCGCTGCCCGCGTACTTCGCCCGCTGGAGGGTCTGCAACTGGGTCAGCGACGCCTTGCGCTGCGTCTGGATCACGGCCGCCACATCGACACCCGGGAGCGTCGCGGCCACGGCGAGCTTGATCGCCAGTTCATCGCGGGTCGCCTGTGTGCGTACGACCGGCGAGGAGAGCCAATCCGAGACCTCGGCGGTGCCGGCATCCGTGATCTCCCAATAGACGTGACCCTGCTCGTCCGCCTCACCGCGTGCGACGAGCCCGTCGCGCTCCAGGCGCTCCAGGGTGTTGTAGATCTGTCCGACGTTGAGGGGCCAGGTCGAGCCGGTGCGCCGGTCGAACTCGTGACGCAGCTGGTACCCGTAGCACGGGCCCTGATCGAGGATGGCGAGCAAGCTCTGACGGACGGACATGACGACCTCCTGAAGTCATTTCTCAGTATATAGATACGCGGAATCCTTCTCACCATCTGTATGCAGGCGATCTGCAGGTCACGGCCCGGTAACATGAGCAAGGTATGCCCGTAGTCGGCCCATGGCGGCCCGGGCGGTTCACCCATCCGACAGGGAGATGACATCTGTGGCCAATCCTCTTGAGAAGCTGCTGCGTGCCGGTGAAGGGCGCGTCATCCGGCGCCTGAACCAGGTCGTCAAGGCGGTGAACGCCCTGGAGGAGGACATCTCCAAGCTCACCGACGAGGAGCTGCGCAACGAGACCACCGAGCTGCGTGCGCGCTACGAGGCGGGCGAGACTCTCGACCAGCTCATGCCCGAGGCCTTCGCCGCGGTGCGCGAGGCGGCCAAGCGCACGCTGGGCATGCGCGCCTACGACGTGCAGATCATGGGCGGCGCGGCGCTCCACCTCGGCAACATCGCCGAGATGAAGACCGGTGAGGGCAAGACGCTCGTCGCGACCCTCCCGGCCTACCTCAACGCGATCGCGGGCGAGGGCGTGCACGTCATCACCGTCAACGACTTCCTGGCCTCCTACCAGGCCGAGCTCATGGGTCGCGTGTACCGCGCCCTCGGTATGACGACCGGCATCATCGTCTCGGGGCAGACCCCTGCGGTGCGGCGCGAGCAGTACGCCGCGGACATCACCTACGGCACGAACAACGAGTTCGGGTTCGACTACCTGCGTGACAACATGGCGTGGCGCAAGGAAGACCTCGTGCAGCGCGACCACTTCTTCGCGATCGTCGACGAGGTCGACTCGATCCTCATCGACGAGGCCCGCACGCCGCTGATCATCTCCGGTCCGTCGTCCGGGGAGGCGAACCGCTGGTTCGCCGAGTTCGCGAAGATCGCTCGCACCCTCGTCGAGGGCGAGGACTACGAGGTCGACGAGAAGAAGCGCACGGTCGGCGTTCTCGAGCCCGGAATCGAGAAGGTCGAGGACTATCTCGGCATCGACAACCTCTACGAGTCCGCGAACACTCCGCTGATCTCCTTCCTGAACAACTCGATCAAGGCGCTCGCCCTGTTCAAGAAGGACACCGACTACGTCGTGATGAACGACGAGGTCATGATCGTCGACGAGCACACGGGCCGCATCCTGGTGGGACGCCGCTACAACGAGGGCATCCACCAGGCGATCGAGGCGAAGGAGGGTGTGCCGGTCAAGGCCGAGAACCAGACCCTCGCGACGGTCACGCTGCAGAACTACTTCCGTCTCTATGACAAGCTCGCGGGAATGACCGGTACGGCCGAGACCGAAGCCGCCGAGTTCATGTCGACCTACAAGCTCGGCGTGATCCCGATCCCCACGAACCGGCCGATGATCCGCAAGGACCAGTCCGACCTCGTGTACAAGAACGAGACGGCGAAGTTCGCGCAGGTCGTCGAGGACATCGCCGAGCGTCACGCCTCCGGCCAGCCCGTGCTCGTGGGCACGGTGAGCGTCGAGAAGAGCGAGTACCTTTCGCGCCTGCTCGCCAAGAAGGGCGTCAAGCACGAGGTGCTCAACGCGAAGAACCACGCTCGCGAGGCTGAGATCGTCGCCCGTGCCGGTCGTCTGGGCGCCGTCACGGTCGCGACGAACATGGCAGGCCGTGGAACCGACATCATGCTCGGCGGCAACGCCGAGTTCCTCGCCGTGCAGGAGCTCAAGTCGAAGGGGCTCGACCCGGTCGAGACGCCGGAGGAGTACGAGGTCGCCTGGGACGAGACCTACGAGGCCACGAAGGCCGTGGTCGCCGAGGAGGCCGAGAAGGTCATCGAGGCTGGCGGTCTCTACGTGCTCGGCACCGAGCGCCACGAGTCGCGCCGCATCGACAATCAGCTGCGTGGACGCTCGGGTCGCCAGGGGGACCCGGGTGAGAGCCGCTTCTACCTCAGCCTCACGGACGACCTCATGCGGCTGTTCCAGTCGGGTGCGGCCGAGGCCATCCTGAATCGCACGAACTTCCCCGACGACGTGCCGATCGAGTCGGGGCTCGTCTCCCGCGCGATCCGCAGCGCGCAGTCGCAGGTCGAGGCGCGCAACGCCGAGATGCGCAAGAACGTGCTGAAGTACGACGACGTCCTCAACCGTCAGCGCGAGGCCATCTACGCCGACCGCCGTCACATCCTCCAGGGCGACGACATCGCCGACCGCGTGCAGCACTTCATCGAAGATGCGATCACGGGTGTCGTGAACGACCACACCGGTGAGGGCCACAACGAGAGCTGGGACTTCGATGCTCTCTGGACCGAGCTCAAGACCCTCTACCCGGTGAGCGTGACGATCGACGAGGTCGTGGCTGAGGCGCAGGGTCGTAAGGGCGGCATCACGGCTGAAGGGCTCACACGCGAGCTGCTCTCCGACGCGAAGATCGCGTACGAGAAGCGTGAGGAATCGCTCGGGGAGGCGGCGACGCGCGAGCTGGAGCGACGCGTCGTGCTGCAGGTCCTCGATCGCCGCTGGCGCGACCACCTCTACGAGATGGACTACCTCAAGGACGGCATCGGACTGCGTGCGATGGCTCAGCGCGACCCGCTGATCGAGTACCAGCGCGAGGGCTACTCGATGTTCCAGTCGATGATGGGGCAGATCAAGGAGGAGTCGGTCGGCTACCTCTACAACCTCGAGGTCGAGGTCCGCCGTGCCGGCGAGACCGAGGCGACAGAGGTCGAGGCCAAGGGCCTGGCCGATGGCGCCGGAGATCAGCGCCTGCAGTACTCGGCGCCGGGCGACAACGGCGAGGTCGAGGTGCGCAACGATCGAGGCCAGGTGCAGCAGGCGGCGACCGATCGGCTCCGCCAGGCAGCTGCGGCCCGCCAGGCCGACGCGCAGCCCGAGGCCGAGGCTCCGCGTGGAGCCTTCGGCCAGAAGACGGATGCCGCAGCTCCGGCCGCGGCAAACCGCGAGCAGCGACGCGCCCAGGGCAAGAAGAAGAAGTAGTCGCACAGACGCAGTCGAGGGCCGGTCCGTGAGGATCGGCCCTTCTGCATCCGCCCCGGCCAGGCGCCTGGGCCAGGTCGTGGACGGCAATGGAAGAATGACGGGATGAGCACTGCAGAAGAGCCCCTCCTCGAGTCGACCCGGGTGGCCGACTGGCTGCGTGACGCCATCCTCGACGGGGTCCGCGCGCCGGGCAGCAGGCTGATCGAAAGGGATCTGGCCGCGGAGTTCGGCGTCAGCCGCGTGCCTGTGCGGGACGCCCTCAAGATCCTCGAGGGAGAAGGGCTCATCGTCCTCCGCCCCCGGACATGGGCGATCGTCCGCGAGTTCACGGCATCCGACATGGCCGATCTCGATGAGGTGCGGTCCGTGCTGGAGCCTCTCGCCTTCCGCCTCGCGGCCGAGCGCCATGATCGTGACGGACTCGCTCGGCTGCGCCGCGTCCTCGAGAAGGAGAAGAGCAGCGCAAGAGCCGAGGATCCGATCACCTCACGGCGTGCCGCCGCGGACTTCCATGAGGCCGTCACAGAGCTGGCCGATAATCGTCTCCTGCAGGATCTGATGAGGAGCATGCGCAGCAAGCTGCGCTGGGGGCTTTCCCAGCACGACGATCTGATCCACGTGACCGACGAGCACGAGGCGCTGTACGAGGCCATCACGATGCGCGACGGCGACCGGGCGGAGACGCTGGCCATCGCTCACATCGACAGCGGCCGACGCGAGCGCGAGGCCCACGAACTCGCGCTGCGCGGGGCGTCCGACGCGGGCGTGAAGAGCGAGGGTGCATCTCGGCGCTAGGCTTGGGCGATGACCCCATCGCGCCACTTCGATCAGTCGTCGAAGCTCAAGAACGTCCTGTACGAGATCCGCGGAAACGCCCTCGTCGAGGCGGCGCGGTTGGAAGCGGAGGGGCACCGGATCCTCAAGCTCAACACCGGAAACCCGGCGATCTTCGGTTTCGAGGCTCCCCACCAGATAGTCCGCGACATGCTCGCGTCTCTGCCCACCGCACACGGCTACAGCGACAGCAAGGGGATCATCTCCGCGCGTCGCGCAGTGGTCAGCCGCTATGAGGAGATCGAGGACTTCCCGCGGTTCGACCCGGACGACGTCTACCTCGGCAACGGTGTGTCCGAGCTGATCACGATGACCATGCAGGCCCTGCTCGACGAGGGCGACGAGGTACTGATCCCCGCGCCCGACTACCCGCTGTGGACGGCCATGACCAGCCTGGCCGGCGGTACCCCGGTGCACTACGTGTGCGACGAGGATGACGAGTGGCAGCCCTCCCTCGACGACATCCGATCGAAGATCACGCCGCGTACCAAGGCGATGGTGATCATCAATCCGAACAACCCGACGGGAGCGGTGTACTCGAGGGAGGTCCTCGAAGGCATGGTGCAGATCGCGCGCGAGCACGAGCTGCTGCTGCTCTCGGATGAGATCTACGACCGCATCCTCTTCGACGATGCCGTGCACATCCCCACGGCGACGCTTGCGCCCGACCTCCTGTGCCTGACGTTCAACGGCCTCTCCAAGACCTACCGGGTCGCCGGCTACCGTTCGGGCTGGATGGTGCTGACCGGTCCGAAGTCCCACGCGAAGGGCTTCATCGAGGGCATCACCCTGCTCGCCTCGACCCGACTGTGCCCGAACGTCCCTGCGCAGCATGCGGTGCAAGCCGCCCTGTCCGGCGTGCAGTCCATCGATGCGCTGATCGCGCCCACCGGACGTCTGCACGAGCAGCGTGACGTGGCGTGGGAGGGGCTCGAGGCGATTCCCGGCGTGTCCTGCGTCAAGCCGCAGGGGGCCCTCTACGCGTTCCCGAGACTCGACCCGAACGTGCACGAGATCCGCGATGACGCCAAGTTCATCTACGACCTCCTGGTCTCCGAGCACATCCTGCTCGTGCAGGGCACCGGCTTCAACTGGCCGACGCCCGATCACTTCCGGGTCGTCACGCTCCCTGAACCGCGCGTGCTGGCCGAAGCCGTCGAGCGGCTCGGGAACTTCCTCTCGAGCTATCGGCAGTAGCGCTCGCCGTCGGTGAGAGCCGGGCGGCCAGACGACGGACGCCGGCCACCAAGGGCGACCGGGGGACGACGTCTGCGATCGGCCGCGCGTGCAGCAGCGCGGCATCAGCCGCACGCTGATCGAAGGGGACGAAGACGACGTCGGCGATGCCGCCGAAGCGCTCGAGCGTGCGGCGGATCTGGCCGCGGGCATCGAGTCCGAGCGGGCCGGCGCGCAGCTGGTTCACGACCACCACGACGGGAGTCGGCCCGGTGAGACGTCGAAGCTCGGCGTGATCTCGCAGGAACCGGCTGATCCCGAGAGGATCCGCCGAGGCGACGGCGACGATCGTGTCGGCCTCGGCGAGAGCGGCGGCGGTCGCAGCGTGGCGACGAGGGCCCGTGAGGTCGTACGTGGCCTCGTCGTCGGCGTCGAAGGCGGCGGAGACGTCGACGACCGTCTCCTCGGCCCATCCGCGGCACGCCTGCAACGCGGCCGAGAGACGGGATGCCGACAGTTCGGGCCAGCGGCTCGGACGGTTGATGCCGCCGAGCACGTCGATCGAACCGCCGCTGGTGTCGACGGCCGTCGCCAGCCGGGTGAGTTCGTCGGGATCGAGGGCGCCGAGCTCGGCCCGACGGCACGCCGCCGCGATGCCCGGGTCGTCGTCGCTGAGCCCCAGTAGAAGAGCGATCGACGGTGCGACGGTGTCGGCGTCTACGAGCGCGGTGCGTCGGCCGGTGCGCGCCAACTCGACGGCGAGCTGGATCGACAGCGTCGAGCGTCCAGGGGCGCCAGGCGGCCCCCATACCGCCGTGATGCGGTGCGGAGGAGGGGACCCAGGCTGGTTCGTGCGCGGAGCGTCCGCGAGGAGTGCAGCGGCGACCTCCCAACCACGGGCGGACTCGGGCAGGGGTTCGCTCAGACCGTAGCGGGCGATCAGTCGGGGGTCGCCGTCGCCGAGCGGGACGATGCGCACACCGGCTCGATCGCATGCGTCGACGAGAGCCGGGGTGAGGACCGCCCTGCTCGCCGTGACAACGACCACGTCGATCCCCGAGCGAAGCGGGAGGACGGCGCCTTCCGGCACCACCGCCACGACCTCGACGTCCTCGAGGTCGAGCTCGGCCGCGAGGGCCGCCGATCTCGGCTCGGGGAGGGCGAGCAGGACGCGCATCATGGCGTCGATCCCACGGGCACGACGGACAGAACGGAGCCGCCGGTGATCGCGGCGAGCACGTCGGCGACGTCTGCGCGGTCGATCACGACCTCGACCGTCGTCGCATCGCTGTCGAGCATCCCCTCCGCCTCGACGACGGAGCTGATGATCACATCTCCGACGAGGATGCGCGGGGCGTCGTAGCTGCGGCCGTCTTCCCGCGGCGGAGCCTGCCACAGTTCGACCATCGTCCCGGCGGCGACCCCGGCCGGTATGCCCGTGCTGCTCTCGACGACGATCGTCGTGGTTCGGCTGGACTCGGCTTCACCCAAAGCGGTCGTCGGCACGAGTTCTCCTTCTGTCAGCGTTCTGGAGGCGACCATTCCGGGTTCGAGATCCTGCGGGGCGAGGTAGCCGGTCGTGAGCTGGCCGAGCCCGACCTCGACCACTTGGAAGTCGGCCGACACCAGTGCCTCGCCCTGCACGATCGTGCGGCTGGCCTGCAGCACGGGCGTGGTGCGACCGGCTGACGACACGATCAGCCAGACGCCGGCGATGGAGAGGGCCACGAGGACGATCCCGATCACGAACCGGATGTCGGCCCAGAACGCCGGACGCCGGCGCGAGAGGAATGTCATGGCCTCATGGTCACAGAAATCGCGCGTCCGGCTCGAAAGTTATCCACAGGTGGTGGTGCGCGGCCGCGCGCCGGCCCGGGCGGGGGAGAATGGTGGCATGCCTGGTTCCTCGTCCGCCCCGCGCTTCCTTGCGCCCGCCCAGGTCGCTGAGCTCCTCAGCATCGAGGTCGACGAGGTGATCGCGCTGGTCTACGAGGGCCGTCTCAGAGGCTCCCAGCTGGGTTCGCCTGCACGGTGGCGGATCGAGGAATCCAGCCTCGCCGAGTATCTCGCCGAGCAGTCGGAGGAGGCGAGGCGGATGGCGCTGTGGCGGCAGGCCAACGAGGCGAGCTTCCCCGAGGTGTGGGGGCCATCCGCGCCTCAGGGCATGTGATCTCCGGCCGTCTGCACGGCGACGACCGCGTCGAATGGGATGATCAGGAAACCTGAGACGGCGCTTGCGAGCCGCGCACTTCCCGGTTCGTGCTGGGCCAGATCGAGATGGTCGGCGCCGGCGCGGTCGATCGTGCCGTGCAGCTCCTCGCCGTCCGCCGTGCTGACTCGCACAGTGGCTCTGCGACGCGCGAGATCGCGCAGCACGAATCCGAGTGTCATCCGCTCCCGAAGATCAGCCGACTGCTCGCCCTGCTCCTCGAGGCTCGTGAGCAGCATTCCGTGGTCGACGGCGATGCCGCGAACAGCGTGCAAGGGGATGATCCTGATCGACGTCGCCACTCGGGGCCCGTCGGACACGACATCGGACGCGGCGACCCAATCCGCGCCGAGCGCGACGAGACGCACGGGAAGCCGATGGACGCCCGCGAGCGTGAGCACGGCCGGAGCCCCTGCGGAGCACAGCATCCGCAGCCTGCTCCGGAGGTCCAGACGCGAGATCCGCAGGCGCTCGGACTCGGCGTCGAGCGCCGCCCGCTCGGCCTCCCACTCGGAGGCGAGCTGGCCCTCGAGATCCTCGAAAAGTCGGTCCCATCGCATTCGATAGAGCGTAGGCGACCTCGCAGATGCATGTACGAGTTATCCACAATGATCGCCGTTGCGGCTCACAGCGGCCTCGGTGCGTGCTGTACTGGCGGCAATCTTCCCCGACGGAGAGCACAGACGATGACGCTTCACGAGTATTTCGCACCGCAGCCGACGCCCCGCGCAGACCTGCCGGATCCCGTTCCGCTGCTGCGCAGTCTCACCCAGGGTGTTCTCGAAGTGCTCGCCGGGGTCAGAGAAGTCGATCAGCTCGCCCGCTGGTTCAACGAAGACGCCTTCCGGAGCCTGGTGACCAGGGCGAATCTGTCGGCGAGGGCGCGCAGTGCGAGGGGGGTTTCGCCTGCGCGCCCGACTTTCGAGATCCGGTCGATCCGCACCTCCGACCCCGCCGACGGCGTGGTCGAAGCCGTCGTGATCGTGGCAGGGCCCGGTCGGACACGCGCGGTGGCGATCCGCCTGGAGGGCCTCGATCGGCGCTGGCGCGCCGCATCTCTCGCGGTGCTCTGAACCGCCGGAGCCGAGACGCACCCCCAGTAGGCTTGGGGGGTGTCAACACTCAGTGATCTCGCCCAGGCCCAGGGCCGCCTGACCGACAGTGATGTCGAATGGCTTCATCGACTCGCCGGCGACGGTCAGCTCCTCGCAGACCTCGCGTCCGCGGACATCGTGGTCTGGATCCAGACCGACGACGGCTCGTTCATCGCGGTGGCGCACGCGCGTCCGAGCGGCGCGGCCACCCTGTTCTACCGCGACATCGTGGGGGAGCGGGTGCGGCCGCAGTGGCGCACGCAGGTGCAGGGCGCGTTCGAGTCGGGGGAGATCGTCGATTCGTCTTCTCCCGACTGGTTCGAGGAGACTCCGACCAGAGTGCGTGCCGTTCCGATCGTCAACGAGCGCAGGGGATCGGACGAGCCTGCGTCGGTCATCGGCGTGGTGACCAGGCACACGAACCTCGGCGAGGCGAGGACGCCCTCGCGTCAGCAGATCACCTTCGACGAGTGCGCGAACGACCTGTTCCGCATGATCGCTGAGGGGAGCTTCCCCGATCTCGCCGCACCCACGTCACCGCGCCGCGGAGCGCCGCGCGCGTCAGACGGTCTCATCCGCATCGATGTCGACGGCATCACGACCTTCGCGAGTCCGAACGCCCTGTCGGCCTTCAATCGCATGGGCTTCGACGATGAGCTCGAGGGGCAGTCCCTCGCCGAGGTGACGACACGTCTGGTGCCACCCTCCCGTCAGGTCGACGAGTCGCTTCCCGTGGTCGTCACCGGACGCGCTCCGTGGCGCACCGACATCGAGGCGCGGGGAGTCACGGTGTCGCTGCGCGCCATCCCGCTGAAGGACCACGGCACCCGCATCGGTGCGATTCTGCTCTGCCGCGATGTGTCGGAGCTGCGTCACCAGGAGCAGGAGCTCATCACCAAGGATGCGACTATCCGCGAGATCCACCACCGGGTGAAGAACAACCTGCAGACCGTCGCATCGCTGCTGCGCATCCAGGCGCGTCGCACGCATTCCGAGGAGGCGCGCGACGCCCTCACCCAGGCGATGCGTCGTGTGGACGCGATCGCGGTCGTGCACGACACGCTCGCCCAGGGGCTCGCGCAGAAAGTCGACTTCGACGAGGTCTTCCACCGGGTCCTCAAGCTCGTCGCCGAGGTCGCGTCGGCGCCGAACACGCGTGCGCGCACGCAGTCGACGGGCCGCTTCGGGGTCCTGCCGAGTGAGTACGCGACGCCGTTGGCTCTCGCGCTGACCGAGGTCGTCACGAACGCCGTCGAGCACGGACTGGCCGGAAAGGAAGGCGTCGTCACGATCGACGCCAGCCGAACGGAGGAGAATCTGCACGTCACGGTGATCGACACCGGCAGCGGCCTGCCCGAGGGGCGTATCGGCCAGGGACTCGGCACTCAGATCATCCGCACCCTCATCCAGGGCGAGCTCGGCGGCACGATCGAGTGGAAGGGCAGCGAGGGAGAGGGAACCGAAGTCGTCATCGACATCCCGCTGCGCTGGCTGAAGAAGTGAGCCGAGGCAGGTGCCGGTCGACGGACAGCCGACCGGCACCGTGACTCGAATCTGATCGACAAGAAAACGGCCCGGGATCCAGAGGATCTCGGGCCGTTTCGTCGTGCAGGTCAGGACGCGCGGCGGGCGCGTGCGGCGCGGCGCTTCAGGGCGCGGCGCTCGTCTTCGGAGAGGCCTCCCCAGACGCCCGAGTCCTGGCTGGTCTCGAGGGCGTACTGCAGGCAGATCTCGGTCACCGTGCAGGTGGCGCAGACGGACTTCGCCTTCTCGATCTGGTCGACGGCCGGGCCGGTGTTCCCCACGGGGAAGAAAAGCTCGGGGTCGACAGTCAGGCAGGCGGCTTTGTCGCGCCAGTCCATGGGGGCTCCTCGGTGTGGATTTCATGAGATGTCGCTGAGCGACGTCTCGGATTGGGGCGGCAGATCGGGGTTCAGCTACCCTGTTCAGATGCGGGCGGATGCCCGCTGTTTGTGATGCGAGCAGAAAGCCCGCCCCACGCCGCTGTGGGAGCACATGACTTTGTCTATTCTGTTACATGAATGTTTCGAAATCAAGACTTTTCCTCCTTCTCATTCGATTCCCAGGAGACATCGTGCGTGCACCAGGACTCGCTCTCGCGGCGGCAGCCGTGCTGGCCGTCGAAGGGGCGGCGCTGATCGTGTTCGCGCTGATCGAGCTGTTCGGAGTCGGAGCGGGCGACGCATCGTCGTTGCCCACCGCCCTCGCCCTCATCGTGCTGACCCTGATCGGCGCGGTCGCGCTGCTCGCATTCGCATTCGGCGCGCGAGCCGGACGATCGTGGGCGCGGTCGGGGGGGATCGTGTTCCAGGTGCTGGCCGTCGCGATCGCGTTCGCGGCGCTGACCGTGCAACCCGTCGTGTGGCCGTTCGTGCTCGGCGTGGGGCTGCCGGGCGTCGCGGGATTCCTGCTCCTGATCGCGAGCGCGAGAGCTGAAGGCGGACGCGCCCCCGAGGCCTGAGCCGCCGGCGGGCGTCAGGAGTCGATGCCGAGGAGCTTGCGCAGGCGTGCGACGTGCCCTGTTGCCTTGACGTTGTAGAGCGCGAGCTCGATGATTCCCTGCTCGTCGAGCACGAAGGTCGAGCGGATGACGCCTTCGATGATCTTGCCGTAGTTCATCTTCTCGCCCCATACGCCGTAGGCCGTGTGCACGGAATGGTCGGGGTCGCTCAGGAGCGTGAAGGTGAGACCGTCGCGGTCGCGGAACTCGGCGAGCTTCGCCGGCTCGTCGCGGGAGATCCCGATCACGCGGTAGCCCGCGCCCTGCAGCGACGAGATGCTGTCGCGGAAGTCGCACGCCTGCGTGGTGCAGCCGGGTGTCATCGCCGCCGGGTAGAAGTAGAGCACCGTCTTCTCGCCGCGGAGGTCCGCCAGGCGGACGGTGCCGCCGTCCTGGTCGAGCAGGGCGAAGTCAGGGGCAGCGGTTCCGGGTTCCAGTCGCACAGTCACCTGCACAGCCTACCGGCCGGGTGTCTGCTCGGCCTTGTCCGCGAAGGTCTGCAGCAGCCGCTGAAGGGAGTCGAGACGGGCGCGTCCCGTGTCGCCGAGCTCGCCGCGCTCCGCGGCCTCGATGAGTGCGCAATCGGGGGCGTCGGCGAGGTGGGTGCAGCCGCGCGGGCAGTCTTCGGCGATGAGGGCGAGCTCAGTGAAAGCCGCGAGGATGTTCTGCGGTTCGACGTGCCCGAGTCCGAAGGAGCGCACACCGGGCGTGTCGATGACCCAGCCGCTGCCCGCAGGGGTGCGATACCGGAGTGACACGGTCGACGAGGAGGTGTGCCGCCCGCGCCCCGTCACCTGGTTGACTTGGCCGGTCGCGCGCCCCGCGCTCGGCACGAGCGCGTTCACGAGGGTGGACTTGCCGACGCCGGAGTGTCCTACGAAGACGGTCGAGTGCCCGATCAGCGCGGCGCCGATCTCGTCGAGCGGCATGTCGCCCGTGGCGCTCGTGAACACGCGGAGGGCGTCGAGCCCGTCGAAGTGCTTCAGGAAGTCGGACGGGTCGGCGAGGTCGGTCTTGGTCACGACGAGGAGAGGGCGTATGCCTGCATCGAGCGCCGCGACCAGGTAGCGGTCGACCAGTCGGGCTCGAGGCTCCGGGTCGGCCGCGGCGACCACGACGAGCATCTGGTCGGCGTTGGCCACGATGACGCGCTCGACCTGATCGGTGTCGTCCGCGCTGCGCCGCAGCAGGGACGTGCGCTCCACGATGCCCACCATGCGGGCGAGCGTGCCTTCGTCGCCCGAGGTGTCTCCGACTACGCGGGCACGATCGCCGGTGACGATCGGCGTGCGACGCAGCTCACGCGCGCGGGTGGCGGTGATCGTGCGCTCCTCGGGGGTGTCCTCGCCCATCAGCACCGAATAGCGCCCGCGGTCGACGCCGAGCACGCGGCCGATCCGGGCGTCCTCGTGGGCCGGACGCCGTTTCGTGCGCGGCCGATTCGCCTTCGGATTGGGGCGGGAGCGGATGCTCGACTCGTCGTACTCGTCGTACTCGTCGAAGTCGTCGTCGAGTTCGTCGTCGTCGTTGAGCCAGCTCACGCGGAGTCGCCTCGCAGCATCCGCTCCCAGAGCAGGGTGAACTCCGGGAGGGTCTTCGCGGTGGTGCCGATGTCGTCGATCTCGACTCCCGCCACCCGGAGGCCGATCAGTGCACCCGTGGTGGCCATGCGGTGATCGTGATACGCAGCCCACGTGCCGCCGTGCAGCTCCCGCGGGATGATGCGCAGGCCGTCCGGCAGCTCTTCGGCTTCGCCGCCGAGGGCTCGCACGTTCTCGATCAGCGCCGCGATCCGGTCGGTCTCGTGCAGTCGGATGTGCCCGATGCCGCGGATGGTCGTCGGGGCGTCGGCGAACACCGCAAGGCCCACGAGCGTCGGTGTGAGTTCGCTGGCGGCCGACAGATCGAGGTCGACGCCGTGGATCCCGCTGCCGGCGCGTACGGTGAGCGTGCCGCTGTGACGGCCCACGTGGGCGCCCATGGCCTGCAGGATCTCCGGCAGCAGATGCCCAGGCTGCGTCGAATGCACGGGCCAGCCCGTCACCGACACGGCGCCGCCGGTGACGAGGGCGGCGGCGAGGAACGGTGCGGCGTTGGAGAGGTCGGGCTCGATCGCGATCTCCTTGGCGCGGGGAACCCCGGCCTCGACGAGCCATTCGCCGGTCGCAGGCCGTTCGATGCGGATGCCGCGGCGGCTCAAGGCCTCGATCGTCATGTCGATGTGCGGGAGGCTCGGCAGGTGCTCACCCGTGTGGACCAGGTGCAGACCGACGTCGAAACGGGGGGCGGCGAGAAGCAGCCCTGAGACGAACTGGCTGGAGGCGGAGGCGTCGATCTCGACGCGCCCGCCGCGGATGCGCCCGTGACCGCGGATCGTGAACGGCAGCGCCCAGGTGCCCTCGTCGTCGATGTCGACGCCGAGGTCGCGCAGAGCGCTGATCAGGCCGCCCATCGGGCGATGCAGCGCAGTCTCGTGCGCCGTGAGGTGAACATCGTTCTGTGCGAGCCCCGCGAGAGGTGCGATGAAGCGCATGACCGTACCCGCCTGTCCGCAGTCGATCGTCGTGCCGCCTCCGAGCTTCGCGGGGGTGACGACGAGGTCGGGGCCGAACTCGCTTCCGGCATCCACCTCTTCGATGCCGACGCCGAGAGCGCGCAGCGCGTCGACCATGCGACGCGAGTCGTCCGAGTGCAGCGGCGAGATCAGCCGGCCGGGGCCGTCGGCGATCGCGGCGATGATCAGCTCGCGATTCGTCAGCGACTTCGAGCCGGGGATCGTGACCGTGGCGCGCACGGCGCCCTCGGCGGCGGGCGCGGCGTAGACGCCCTGGACGAGGGGAGGGGAATACCTGTTGGCGCTCATCGGTTCCCACTTTAGTGAACGCGGATGCAGGCCCGACGGATCGGGACCGGCATTCGCCGAGAAGGAGAGAGCATGCTCGCAACGCTTGAGCGCGAGTCGGTCGACCTCAGCGTCCTAGACTGGCCGGTGATGGATGACACCGCAACCGCAGACACGGTCAGCGACCCTCGGCGCGAGTTCGAGGAACAGGCGATCCCGTACATGGATCAGCTGTACGCCGCTGCCATGCGCATGACGCGCAATCCGGCCGACGCCGCCGACCTCGTACAGGAGACCTTCGTGAAGGCATACGGCTCATGGGCCACCTTCACGCAGGGCACCAATCTCAAGGCGTGGCTGTACCGGATCCTCACCAACACGTACATCAACATCTACCGCAAGAAGCAGCGCGAGCCGTTCCAGGGCACGATCGACGAACTCGAGGACTGGCAGCTCGGCGGCGCCGAATCGACGACGGCTTCGCACAGCCGGTCAGCGGAGGCGGAGGCGATCGACCGGATGCCGGCATCCGTCGTGAAGGACGCTCTCCAGGCCGTGCCGGAGGATTTCCGGCTGGCTGTGTACCTCGCGGACGTCGAGGGATTCGCCTATCAGGAGATCGCCGACATCATGAAGACCCCCATCGGCACCGTGATGAGCCGTCTGCACCGTGGCAGGCGGATGCTGCGGGAGCTGCTGGCCGACTATGCCGTGGAGCGGGGCATCGCCGCGGCTGACACGAGGAGCAGGAAATGAGCGACTGCGGCTGCAACAAGGCGCGTCAGGATCTGGAGGAGTACCTCCGCAACGAAGTGTGCAAGACCGAGCACACCGAGATCCGCGAGCATCTCGAGAGCTGCCCGTCCTGCCGGGACGAGGCTCTCGTCGCGACCACCCTCACCGAGGTCGTCGCGCGCGCCTGCAAGGAGACGGCTCCTGAGGAGCTCCGCGACCAGGTCTTCGCGCGACTGCGCGAGGTGCAGGCCGCCCAGCACTGATTCGGCGTCGCACACCGTCAGTAGGGTGGAGGCATGACCTCCCTCGATGCGCGCGCTGTTCCCGTCGATGCCGTCTCCGCCGAGACTTTGGCCGCAGCCGGATTGGACTATCGACTCGCCGATCTGAGCGATGAAGCGACCGCGCAGAGCTACCAGCGCGCGGTCTCGCGGGGATTCCTCGGTGATGAGCCCGACGCGCAGGCCCTGGCGTTCGGGCAGGCGCCGTTCCAGGCCAGGCGCAACGCGGCCGTGTACGACCCGGCTTCGCCCGCGGCCGACTTCCCCGTCGCGACCGTGAACTCCTGGGTGACTCCGCTCACGGTGCCCGGCGGCGCCGCCGTCGACATGTGGGCGATCAGCGTGGTGACGGTCGCGGCGACCCACCGCCGCCGCGGGATCGCGCGCGCCCTGCTCGAAGGCGAACTGCGTGCGGCCGCCTCGGCGGGAGTGCCCGTGGCCGGCCTCACGGTCTCCGAGGCCACGATCTACGGGCGGTACGGATTCGGGGCCGCGGTTCCCACGGTGCGACTCGACATCGACGCACGTCGGGCCGGCTGGGCGGGGCCGACGCCTTCCGGGAGGATCGAGTACCGCGAACGAGAGCAGCTCGCCGATGATCTGGCTGCGGTTCATGAACGCGCACGGCTGCGCCGCCCGGGGCAGATCCCGGGGTGGCGGACGCGCTGGGAGGGGTTCGCGGGACTGTCTCCCTCCGACACCGAGCGCGACAGGGTGCGCGGCGTGCGGTACCTCGACGACGAGGGCGCGCTGCGTGGCGTGCTCGTGTACACGCTCGCCGAGAAGGGCGGTTCCTTCCGCTTCGGTCTGCATGTGCGGATGCTCGTCGCCGAGACGCCGGATGCCACCGCGGCGCTGTGGCGCTTCGCGCTCCAGCACGACCTGGTCGACGACGTGACCGCCGATCTGCGTCCGACGGACGACCCGCTTCCGTGGCTCGTCGCCGACCCGCGCGGTGTCGTGCAGACCGTGCACGACCACGGCTGGTTGCGCATCCTGGACCTGCCGACTGCTCTCGCCGCGCGACACTGGTCTGCTCCGCTCGACACGGTGCTGCGTGTGGAGGATCCGCTCGGCTTCACGGCGGGGGACTGGCGTCTGCGCATCGACCAGTCGGGCGCCGCCGTCGTCGAGTCCGCCGCGGATGATGCCGTCGACGCCCGGCTCGGCGTGGCCGCGCTGTCGGCTCTCTACGCGGGCGGAGTCTCGGCTTCCGCACTCCACGGTGCAGGCCTGATCGACGCCGACCCCGGAGTCGTAGAGCGCCTCGACCGGGCGTTGGCGTCTTTCCCCGCCCCGTCGCTAGACATCTGGTACTGAGCGGCTCCTGCGTCGCACCGGGCGGCGTCAGCCCCGCGCGGTGGTTAGAAATAATCTTTACAAAATAATCGGAAAGGTCTTTACCGGAAAGAACCTTTACTATAACCTCGCTTCGAGACGGACTTCATCCGCTCTGCTCGACAACAGTCAACGAAGCCCTTGAGACGAGGTTCCCATGCTCGACAACCGCTGGAGGAAGACCCTTCCTCTCGTCGCCGGCGCCGCCGCGCTCGCGCTCGCGCTCGGCGGATGCGCCCCCGCCGGCGACAGCCCGTCCGAAGATCGACCCCTGCGCATCTGGTCGGGGTCGATGACCCCCATCGCGAACAACTTCAACCCGTTCGCGGTCGACACGGCCACGCACATGACGTACGGCGCGATCTACGAGCCGCTGTTCTTCTTCAACCAACTGTCCGCAGACGACCCCGTCGGCCTCATCGGGGACTCCTACGAGTTCAACGCCGACGGCACAGTGCTCACCATCAAGATCAAGCCCGACCTGAAATGGAGCGACGACAAAGACCTCACCGCCGAGGACGTCGCGTTCAGCCTCGGGTACGCGTCCAACCTCGACCCCGACATGGTGTCGGCCGACGCGACAGACGCGACGACCGTCGTGGTCACGTACAAGACCCCGAAGTTCACGTCCACGTCGATGATCCTCGGCTCCACATGGATCATCCCCGAGCACATCTGGGCCGACATCACCGACGTCCTCGCAGAGACCAACCCGAACCCGATCGGCTCGGGCCCGTACAAGCTCAAGGCATTCACGGAGGCGGCGTACACGCTCGAGGCGAACCCGCTGTTCCGCGAGGGCGAACCCGATGTCAAAGAGGTGCAGGACGTTGGCATCGACTCGAATCAGTCGTCCGAGGATCTGTTGAAGACGGGCAAGCTCGACTGGGTGGGGCAGTTCGTCGCGAATCCTGACGGGATCACCTCGAACGGGCACATCAGCACGATGAATCAGCAGCAGGACCCGACGGTGATCACGACGTGCGCCGACGTCTCCCTCGGCTGCGAGGGCGCGCAGACCGACCTCGCAGTGCGGCAGGCGCTGAACGTCGCGATCGACCGCGGCGCCATCACCGACAAGGCGTTCGCGGGCCTCTCCGGAGTCGCCTCGCCGAGCTTCGCCCTGCTGCCTCGCGACGAGAAGTGGCTCGGCGATGCCGAGCTCGCCGAGAGTCCGCAGGAGGCGGATGCCGCTGCTGCGGCAGAGATCCTCGAGGCTGCGGGCTACACGAAGGACGATGATGGGTTCTACGGCAAGGGCGGGACGCCGATCGAACTCGATCTCTTCTCGCCGGACGGGTGGACGGACTACAACGACGCAGCCAAGCTGATCAGCGCTCAGGCGGCGAAAGCGGGCATCCGTGTCAACGCGCGCACGGTCTCCGAAGCCGAGTACTGGAGCCAGGTCGCGAACGGCCAGTTCCAGCTCGCGCTGTACGGTCTGACGCAGTCGCTCGTGGCCGATCCCTACTCGAACTACGACCAGTACTTCGCCACACCCGCCACCGCCGAGGTCGGACAGACCCCCGAGAAGGGCCAGAACTACGCCCGATACACGAACCCGGTCGTCGATGCCGCGGTCGTCCAGGCCGGCAGCACCCTCGACGAGGCCACGAAGAAGACCGCCTACACGACGATCCAGACGGAGATCGCGCGCGACCTTCCGTACATCCCGGTGGTGCTGAACGCCTCGCAGTCGTTCTTCAACACCTCGGACTTCACCGGGTGGCCGACCACCGACGACATGTACGCGGCGCCGCTGCCGTATCTGTCCACGGCATCCGCCGTCGTCCTGACGCACCTGCGTCCGGCGAAGAAGTAGGGAATTCCCGTGGATCGATCCCTGGAGAGGAGGATGGCATGAAGTTCTGGATCCGCCGCATCGTGTTCTATCTCGTGACGCTCTGGGCAGCCATCTCCCTCAACTTCCTCCTGCCCCGCATCCTGCCGGGTGACCCCGTCGCGATCATGTTGGGAAAGCTCCGCCGCGGCGGACGTCAGCTGTCGCAGGAGACGGTCGACGCCGTCACCGCACTGCTCGGAGGCGACAAGGGATCGAGTCTGTGGGAGCAGTACCTCGCCTACTGGGGTCGGATGCTGCACGGTGATCTCGGCGTCTCCTCGACCCGATACCCGACCCCGGTGGGCGAGCTCATCGGCCAGGCGCTGCCCTGGACGGTGACGCTCGTGGGAGCGGCCACCATCATCTCGTTCGTCCTCGGCATCATCGGCGGGGCGTGGGTGGGCTGGTTCCGCGGCACCTGGGTCGACCAGTTCGTGCCGGTCACCACCTTCCTGCAGTCCGTTCCGTACTTCTGGCTGGCGCTCGTTCTGGTGGCCGTGTTCTCGGTGCAGCTCGGGATGCTGCCGATCATCGGCGCCTACGACGTGTTCGAGTATCCGTCGGGGCCGGAATGGAGTCTGCCGTTCTTCGGAAGCGTGTTCGTGCACGCTCTGCTGCCCGCCGCAACGATCGTCATCTCTTCGGTCGGCGGCTGGCTCCTGGGGATGCGCAACATGATGGTGCAGACCATGGCCGAGGACTATGTGCTCACGGCCGAGGCGAAAGGGCTGAGGCCGTCCCGCATCCGCAGCGCCTATGCGGCACGCAACGCGTCGATTCCGAGCCTGGCAGGATTCGGAATCGCGCTGGGCTTCGTCGTGGCCGGTTCCATCGTCACCGAGCAGGTCTTCAGCTATCCGGGCATCGGCAAGCTGATGATCCAGGCGGTGCAGGGACTCGACTACGCCCTGATGCAGGGTGTGTTCCTGGTGATCACGCTCACGGTGCTGGCCGCCAACTTCCTCATCGACCTCCTGTACGGCTTCATCGACCCGAGAGTGCGACGCAATGGCTGATCTCCTCACGGCGCCTGCCGACACCACGCAAGCGTTGGCGGTGTCACGAGCCCGGCGGACCCTTCCCCCTCTGTCGGGCAAGCTGATCACCGGCATCGTCATGATCGCGGCGATCGTGGTGTTCGGTCTCGTGGGCCCGCTGCTCACGCTCGATCCGCGGGACGCGGGCTTCGACCCGCTGCTGCCGCCGAGCCTCGCGCACCCTTTGGGCACGACGAAGCTCGGCTACGACGTGCTCGCCCAGGTCGCTGTCGGCACGCAGGGGTCGTTGTTCGTCGGCGCGGTCGCCGGTGTCGTCGCGCTGCTGCTGGCCCTGATCTTCGGTGTGCTCGCCGGGTACTTCGGAGGAGCTCTCGACGAGATCCTGATGCTGCTGACGAACATCATGCTCGTGATCCCCGGTCTGCCGCTCGTCATGGTCATCGCGGCCTACGTGCAGCACACCGAAGGGCTCGGAGCGCTGGCTCGCAGTTCGCTGCTCGTCGCGCTCGTGCTCGGGATCACCGGATGGGCAGGGTCGGCGGTCGTGCTTCGGGGCACGGCCCGCTCGTTGCGGACACGCGACTACGTCGCCGCCTCCGTGGTCGCTGGGGAGCGGCCGATGCGGGTGATCTTCGTCGAGATCCTGCCCAATCTCGTGCCGCTGCTGGCGGCCCAGCTCATCTTCGGCGTCATCTTCGCGGTGCTGGGGGAGGCCGGTCTTTCCTATCTCGGTCTGGGGCCGACGGGATCGATCACGCTGGGGACCGTGCTCAACGATGCGCAGACGGGCCAGGCCGTCGGCAGCGGCGCGTGGTGGTGGTTCGTGCCGCCGGGCGCGATCATCGCTCTGATCGGCACGGGGTTGTCTCTCATCAACTTCGCGATCGACGAGATCGTGAATCCGAAGCTCCGGCTGGCGCCCGCCGCGGCCCGCCGCCAGCGCCGTGCCCGTCGCTCCGGGCGAGGCATCGGCGGAGAGGAGGCCATCGCATGAGCGTTCCCGAGGCCGTTCTGACGGCGCGGAATGTATCGATCGAATACGAGGTGGATCCGCCTGTGCAGGCCGTGCGAGACGTCTCGCTGACGTTGAATCGCGGTGAGATCCTCGGACTCGCAGGAGAGTCCGGGTGCGGGAAGACGACGCTCGCCTATGGCATGAACCGCCTTCTCAAGGCGCCGGCGCTCATGACGAGCGGGTCGATCACCTTCCACGACCGCTCAGGGACCGACATCGACGTCGTGGGTCTCGACGGAGAGGGTCTGCGGGCGTTCCGGTGGGACAAGATCTCGATGGTGTTCCAGGGGGCGATGAACTCGTTGAACCCCGTGATCGACGTGCGGGCGCAGATCTTCGACATCTTCGACACGCATCGTCGGGGGATGTCGCGGCGGGACAAGCAGGCGAGAGCGGAGGAGCTGCTCACGCTCGTCGGGGTCGACCCTGCTCGATTGTCGTCGTTTCCCCATGAACTCTCCGGTGGCATGCGGCAGCGCATGATGATCGCGATGGCGTTGGCGTTGGATCCGCAGGTGATGATCATGGACGAGCCGACGACCGCGCTGGATGTCGTGGTGCAGCGTGGAATCATCCGAGAGATCATGCGGCTGCGGGAGCGGCTGGGATTCGCGGTGATCTTCATCACGCACGATCTGCCGATGCTGATCGAGATCAGCGACCGGATCGCGGTGATGCTGCAGGGGCAGATCGTCGAGGAGGGCACGGCGGAGGAGATCTACCGGTCTCCGCAGCACGAGTACACGAAGCGGTTGCTCTCGAGCTTCCCGTCCCTGACAGGTGCGCGGGGCGACTTCGTGCGTACGGGTGCGAGCCAGGAGGGCGTTCGATGAGCATGAAGACGGCAGCAGGGACATCACCGGCCTTGGAGGCGCGGAACCTCGTCAAGGACTTCCATCTGCGCTCCGGCTTCCGCACCACAGCGCTGCACGCGGTCAAGGACGTGTCGTTCACTGTGGCGTCGGGGAAGACGGTCGCGCTGGTGGGGGAGTCGGGCTCGGGGAAGTCGACGATCGCGCGGATGCTGATGAAGCTGGAGACGCCGACATCGGGGCAGATCCTGCTGGACGGGAAGGCGACGGGCAGACGAGGGCGAGAGCTGGCCGCGTATCGATCCGAGGTGCAGATGGTGTTCCAGGATCCGTTCGCGTCCCTCAACCCGTTCCACACGATCGTTCACCATCTGGAGCGTCCGATCCGCATCCACCATCCGCGGCTGACGGGAGCTCAGGTCCGCGAGCGGGCTCTCGAACTCCTCGAGCGGGTGCGCCTCTCCCCGGCCGAGTCGTTCGCGGATCGACGACCGCACGAGCTGTCGGGCGGGCAGCGGCAGAGGGTGGCGATCGCGAGGGCGCTCGCCCCGGGGGCGCGATTCATCGTGGCCGACGAGCCCGTGTCGATGCTGGACGTGTCGATCCGGCTCGGAGTGCTGAATCTGCTCGCCGATCTTCAGCGGGAAGAGAACCTCGGCGTCCTGTACATCACCCATGATCTTGCGACCGCCCGCCACTTCAGCGACGAGATCATGGTGCTCTACAAAGGCGACGTCGTCGAGCGGGGCCCCGCGGACGAGGTCATCCTGAACCCTCAGCACGACTACACGAGGACCCTTCTCGCCGCTGCACCCGAACCCGAGAATCTCGGACGTCTGCGCGACGAGGTCCGCGCCGAACTCGGCGGCCTCTGACACCGCACTGATTCGAATCGTGCCGACGCCCCGCCTTCCTCCCGAGGGCGCGCCGCTCGAGCGACTCGCAGTACACCCACCAGCAGCGAAAGGAGCAACCATGTCGCAGATCGACCCCGGGACATCGTCGTGGCTGCGCCTGCGCAACGACCGCGAGGCGCTGCGGCTGTTCCTCGAGCACGGCGCTCTCACCCGCAGCCGCCTCGGCGAGCTGTCGGGGATGTCGAAGCCGACCGCGACCCAGATGATCGCACGGCTCGAGCGCGCCGAACTGCTCCACCCCGTCGGCGAGGTCGCCGGCAGCCGCGGTCCCAGCGCGGTGAGCTGGGGCGTTCGCGACGACCAGGTCACCGGAGTCGCCGTGAACATGCTCGACGACGGCATCCAAGCGGTCCTCGTCGATGCGCTCGGTGCCGAGCATCCGACCGTGGAAGTGCCCACGCACGGCGAGCATCGTTCGCCCGAACGAGACGTCGGACGCGCGATCCAGGCCGCCTGCACCGCGTCGCGCGTGGACCGTCGCACCGTCGAGACGGTCGTCGTCGGACTCCAGGCCGCCGTCAGCGGCGACGCCGACACGCTCTCGCTCACGGACTCGCTGCCCGGCTGGCCCTCTTCCGGTTCCCGAGCTCGGATCGAGACCGGACTCGGCGTCTCTGCGATGCTCGAGAACGACGTCAATCTCGCGACGATGGCTGAGCGTTCGTTCGGCGTCGCCCAGGAGGCCGGCAGCTTCGCACTCCTGTGGATCGGCGTGGGTCTCGGTATCGGCATCGATCTCGACGGCGTCATCCACCGCGGAGCCCATGGCGGAGCGGGCGAGATCGGCTATCTGACCGTCTCGGCAGGCCCTGGTGAACCGGGGGCGGTGACGACGTCCCTGCTCGGCTCCGCGTTCGTGTCGGAGCTGGCGGGTGCTCCCCGGTATCCGGCGGGGTTGGCCGCGCTCGCCGACGACGACGGCGCACTGCGAACGATCGCCGAGCGGATCTCCGTGACGATCGAGCCCGTGCTCGCGGTGCTCGACCCCCAGCTGGTCGTGCTGGGCGGTCCCACCTCGCTGGCAGGCGGCGGGCGTCTGGCGGAACTCGTCGCGGCGCGCACGCGCAGCGACGAGCGCCCGATGCCGGAGGTCCGCCTCAGCAGCACCGGCGACAGCGCCGTGCTCGCCGGCGCGCGCAGTCGCGTCGTCGAGCAGATCCGCACCCGCCTCGAAGACCGAATCCCCACGCAGTGACCACCGGTCACGAACACAGAGAGCACAAGGAGAGCAGATGAAACTCGCCATCGTCGGCGGTGGATCGACCTACACCCCGGAGCTGATCGACGGCTTCATCCGGCTTCAGAAGGAGCTTCCGATCGAAGAGCTCGTCCTCGTCGACACCGATCAGACGAGGCTCGATCTGGTCGGCGGCATGGCACGACGCATGTTCGCCCGTGGCGGCCACCCCGGTCGCCTGACGACGACGAGCGATCTCGTCGCCGGTGTCTCCGATGCGGATGCGGTGCTCGTCCAGCTGCGCGTCGGCGGTCAGGACGCCCGCGAGCAGGATGAGAGCTGGCCGCACGACGTCGACTGCATCGGCCAGGAGACGACGGGCCCCGGCGGGCTCGCGAAGGCGCTGCGCACGGTTCCGGTGGTGCTGCGCATCGCCGACGTCGTGCGAGCGCATGCCAAGCCGGACGCCTGGATCGTCGACTTCACGAATCCGGTCGGCATCGTCACCCGCGCGCTCCTCCAGGCAGGTCACCGTGCCGTCGGGCTGTGCAACGTCGCCATCGGGTTCCAGCGCCGGTTCGCGGCGGAGGCGGGTGTCGAGGCCGATCGCGTGACGCTCGCCCACGTGGGCCTGAACCACCTCACCTGGGAGCGTGGTGTCTTCGTCGACGGCGTCGACACGCTGCCCCGTGCTCTCGAGACGCGCCTCGGCGAACTCGCCGACGAGGTCGAGCTGGCTCCTGCGCTCCTGGCGCAGCTCGGCGTGATCCCCTCGTACTACCTGCGCTACTACTATGCGCACGACGAGGTGCTGCACGATCAGAAGCACGCGGCCACGCGGGCGCAGGAGGTGCGGGCGATCGAGCACGAGCTGCTTGCGATCTATGCGGATGCCGCCGTCGACACCAAGCCCGAGATCCTCGAGAGGCGCGGCGGTGCGTTCTACTCCGAAGCGGCGATCGAGCTTCTCATCGCGATCCGCGGAGGGACGGATCTGCCGCGCGTGGTGAACCTGCGCAACGACGGTGTGCTGCCCTTCCTGCCAGACGATCACGTGATCGAAGTACCCGCCCGACACGTCGGCGGCCGTTTCGTGGCCGAGCCGGTCGCGGCTCTGCCCGACGACATCACCGGGCTCATCAGCGCGGTCGCCGGGTACGAGCGCCTCGCCCTCGACGCCGCGCTCCACGGCGGGCGCGACCGGGTGCTGCGCGCCATGCGCGCCCATCCGCTCGTGCTGCAGCACGAGCGGGCCGAGAAGCTCACCGATCTGCTGCTCACGGCGAACTCCCGATTCCTGGAGTGGGCGTGACCTGCGAATCCGATCTGATCCTCGCAGTCGACGGCGGCGGCTCCAAGACCGACGTCGTACTGCTTGACACCGACGGCGCCGTGCTCGCGTGGGAGCGCGGGCACGGTTCGAGCCCGCAACTCGAGGGACTCGACGAGTCGGTGCGCATCATCGACGCGCTCGTCGACCTCGTGCTCGACGGTCGCGACACTCGGCGCCTGGCGCATGTCGGGCTCTACCTCTCCGGCCTCGACCTGCCCGATGAGATCGACGCGTTCCGTAGTGCGATCGAGCATCTGCCCTGGGCTCGAGGGCCGCACGTCGCCGAGAACGACCTGCACGCCTTGCTCAGGGCGGGCACCGACGCGGCGGACGCGGTCGCCGTCATCTGCGGCACCGGCATGAACGCGATCGGCGTCCGCAGCGACGGCGCCGTCGTGCGGTTCCCCGCCCTCGGCCCGCTCTCCGGCGACTGGGGCGGAGGGAGCGAACTGGGCGACGCCGTCGTCTGGCATTCCGCACGGGCGGAAGACGGCCGAGGCCCGTCGACGAGTCTGCACGCGATGCTTCTCGACGCGGTCGGTGCTCCCAGCGTCAGCGCGCTCATCGAAGATGTGCACCTGGGACGGCGCGACGACGGTTTCGCGCGGCTCGCCCCGCTCATCTTCGACGCGGCGCTGGCAGGCGATGCGGTGGCACGCGGTGTCGTGCAGCGACAGGGCGACGAGGTCGTCTCGTACGTCGCGGCCTGCATCGCACGTCTGGGATTGCAGGACCAGGACGTGCCCGTCGTGTTCGGCGGCGGGGTCGCACGGGGCAGGGATCCGCTGCTGCTCGAGAGCATCGCAATCGGACTCGCAGAGCGGGCGCCGCGTGCGAACCTGGAGATCGTCGACGCTCCGCCCGTGCTCGGTGCTGCTCTGCTCGCACTCGGCGACGGGGGAGCGGATGCGGCCGCGCTCGCGCGCGCGGCGGCTTCTCTGAGCACGGATGAGCGGTTCTCTCAGCGGCTGACGGCATCCGTGCGCTGACCTGGAGCGCAAGAAAGGGCGCCTCGACCTTCCCGGTCGAGGCGCCCTTTCGTGTACGTGCGGGTCAGCCGAGGGTGAGCGCTTCGCGCAGCAGTGCCGCCTGCTGTGCAGCGTGCACCTTCGAAGAGCCGGTGGCGGGCGAGGCCGACGCGGGCCGCGAGACGGGGCGGAAGGTGCGGTCGCCGGGAACATCGGCGAATGCGAGGGCGAGGAACGGCCAGGCCCCCTGATTCTCGGGCTCCTCCTGAACCCACACCAGCTCGGCGTTCGGGTACGAGTCGGTGATGGCCTTCAGCTCGTCGATCGGCGTCGGATACAGCTGCTCCAGGCGCACCAGCGCGATCTCGGGGTTCGGGTTCTTCTCGAGTTCCGCGCGCAGATCCCAGTGCACCTTGCCGGAGTGCACGAGCACGCGCTTGACGGCGGAGCGGTCGAGACCGCGGTCGTCGTCGAGCACCGGCTCGAATCGACCGCGGGTGAACGCCTCCACCGGGCTCGTCGCACCGCGCAGGCGCAGCATGGCCTTGGGCGTGAACACGATCAGCGGCTTGCGGGGCCGGGCGTAGGCCTGACGACGCAGCAGGTGGAAGTGCGATGCCGGAGTGGACGGACGTGCGACGATCATGTTCTCCTGCGCGCACAGCTGCAGGAAGCGCTCGATGCGGGCCGACGAGTGGTCGGGTCCCTGGCCCTCGTATCCGTGGGGAAGCAGCAGCGTCACGCTGGACTGCTGGCCCCACTTCTGCTCGGCCGCCGAGATGTACTCGTCGATGACCGACTGGGCGCCGTTGACGAAGTCGCCGAACTGCGCCTCCCACAGCACCAGCGCCTCAGGCGCCTCCACCGAGTACCCGTACTCGAAGCCGAGCGCGGCGTACTCGCTGAGCAGCGAGTCGTAGACGAAGAAGCGGCCCTGCGAATCCGACAGGTTCGACAGCGGCAGCCACTCCTGACCGTTCGCACGGTCGTGCAGCGTCGCGTGGCGCTGCACGAAGGTGCCGCGGCGCGAGTCCTGACCGGCGAGACGCACGGTGGTGCCTTCGACGAGCAGCGAGCCGAAGGCGAGGAGCTCGCCGAAACCCCAGTCGATCCCGCCGTTGCGGCTCATGTCGAGACGCTTGTCGAGCAGCTGCTGGATCTTCGGGTGCACAGTGAAGCCCCCGGGCTTGTTCACGAACGCGTCGCCGATGAGCTGGATCACCTCGTTCGGAACGCCGGTGATCTCGGGGGCGCCCACCTGCTCGTCGACCGGCAGCAGATCGGGAGCGATCGGAGTCGCACCCGTCTCGGCCGCGTGCGTCTCGGCGAATGCGATCTCGAGGCGGTTCTGGAAGTCGGCCTTGGCCTGGTCGTACTCCTCCTCGGTGATGTCGCCGCGGCCGACGAGCGACTCGGTGTAGAGCTTGCGCACCGAGCGCTTCGCCTGGATCAGGTCGGTCATCAGCGGCTGGGTCATCGAGGGGTCGTCGCCCTCGTTGTGACCGCGGCGGCGATAGCACACCAGGTCGATCACGACGTCTCGATGGAAGCGCTCGCGGTATTCGAACGCCAGCTGAGCGACATGGATGACGGCTTCGGGGTCGTCGCCGTTCACGTGGAAGACGGGGGCCTGGATCGTCTTGGCGACGTCGGTGGAGTACACCGAGGTGCGACCGTCGTTCGGCGTGGTGGTGAAGCCGACCTGGTTGTTCACGACCACGTGGATCGTGCCGCCCGTGCGGTAGCCGCGCAACTGCGACATCTGCAGAGTCTCGACGACGACGCCTTGGCCCGCGAAGGCCGCATCGCCGTGGACGAGGATGGGCAACCAGGTGAACGTGCCGATCGGCTTGCGGTCCTGCTTGGCACGCACGATGCCCTCGAGGACGCCGTCGACGGTCTCGAGGTGCGAGGGGTTCGCTGCGAGGTAGACGGGCAGTTCGGCGCCGTCCTCGGCGACGAAGGTGCCCTCGGTGCCGAGGTGGTACTTCACGTCACCGGAACCGCGCTGGTTGCCCGGAGTCTGGTGACCCTCGAACTCCTGGAACACCTGGCCGTAGGTCTTGCCGGCGATGTTGGTGAGGACGTTCAGGCGTCCGCGGTGGGCCATGCCGATCGCGGCGCCCTCGAGGCCCGCGTTCGCGGCGCCCTGGAGGATCTCGTCGAGCAGCGGGACGAGGGATTCTCCGCCCTCGAGCGAGAAGCGCTTCTGCCCGACGAACTTCGTCTGCAGGAAGGTCTCGAACGCCTCGGCCTCGTTGAGCTTGCGGAGGACCCTCAGCTGCTCGTCGTGGCCGGGCTTCTGGTACTTGACCTCGACCTTCTCCTGGAACCACCGGCGCTGCTCGGGGTCCTGGATGTGCATGTACTCGATGCCGAGGGTGCGGCAGTAGGAGTCGCGCAGCACGCCGAGGATGTCGCGGAGCTTCGCGATGCGCTTGCCGCCGAAGCCTCCGGTGACGAACTCGCGATCGAGATCCCAGAAAGTGAGGCCGTGATTCTCGATCTCGAGGTCGGGGTGCGAGCGCTGCACGTACTCGAGCGGGTCGATGTCGGCCATCAGGTGCCCGCGCACGCGGAACGAGTTGATGAGCTCCTGCACCCGGGACTGCTTGTCGACGCGCTCGGCGAGGTCGACCGCGATGTCCGGGTTCCAGTGGATCGGAGCGTAGGGGATGCGCAGAGCGGCGAAGATGTCCTCGTAGAAGCCGCGCTGTCCGATGAGCAGCTCGTGCACCTTCTTCAGGAACTCGCCCGATCCGGCACCCTGGATCACGCGGTGGTCGTAGGTGCTGGTGAGCGTGATCGTCTTGCCGATCGCGAGCTCGTTCAGCGTCTTCTCGCTCGCGCCCTGGAACTCGGCCGGGTACTCGAGCGCGCCGGCGCCGATGATGCAGCCCTGACCCTTCATCAGACGGGGAACGGAGTGCACCGTGCCGATGCCGCCTGGATTGGTGAGCGACACCGTCGTGCCCTGGAAGTCCGCCGCGGTCAGCTTGTTGCCGCGGGCACGGGTGACGAGGTCCTCGTAGGCGATGAGGTACTCGTTGAACGTCATGGTGTCGGCGCGCTTGATGCTGGGAACCATGAGGGCGCGGGTTCCGTCGGGCTTCGGCAGATCGATCGCGATGCCGAGGTTGACGTGCGCCGGGGCGACGACCGACGGCTTGCCGTCTACTTCGGCGTAGAACACATTCTGGCTGCGGAACTCGTCGAGAGTGCGGATCAGCGCCCAGCCGATGAGGTGCGTGAAGCTGATCTTGCCGCCACGGGTCCGGGCCATGTGGTTGTTGATGACGATGCGGTTGTCGATCATCAGCTTCGCGGGCACCGTGCGAACGCTGGTCGCGGTCGGAACGGTGAGCGACTCGTCCATGTTCGCCGCGAGGGTCTTGGGCAGGCCGCGCAGCGGGGTGACCTTGTCCTCGTCGACGGGGGCGGCGACGGAGCTGGCTTCCTTCACCGCCGGCTTGGGAGCCTGGGCGGGGATCGGAGCGGATGCGGCCGGCTTGGCGGTCGTGCGGGCGACGGGCTGGGCGCCGATGACCGGGATCGGGGCGGTCACGGGGTGAGCGGTCTCGGTGGGAGCGGCCTGACGAGCGGAGGATCCGGCCGTGTCGGCCTCGTACTTCTCCAGAACCGGCCACCACTCCTTGTCGACGGAGTCGCGGTTCGTCTTGAACTGCTCGTAGAGCTCTTCCACGAGCCAGGAATTGGCTCCGAACCCCCCGTCGCCCCCGCCGCCGGTCACCTGGTTCGACACGCTCGATCGCCCTCTTTCATCGCTGAATCTCACATGTGCTCGCGCAGGCGCAGGATGCGCTCGGGTCTGCACACTCTCGACCATCAAGCCTAACGTGTTTCCATCGCCGATTCGTCGCGACGGCGCGCCACGCGGCGGCATATCTCGCTACCGTGGAGACATGGAGTTCGCAGGCAAGCAGCCCACCGTCGATCTGACCTATTCGGACGTCTTCCTGGTGCCACGCCGATCGGGTGTCACGAGCCGCCTGCAGGTCGATCTGACCCCGCACGACGGCACGCCGGCGACGCTGCCGCTGGTGGCCTCCAACATGAACTCCGTCACCGGTCCTCGGATCGCCGCCGTGCTGGCCCGTCGCGGTGGGCTCGGCGTGCTGCCTCAGGACATGCCTCTGCAGGATCTCGACGCGGCGATCCGTGACGTGAAGTCGCAACCCGTGCTGTGGGACACGCCCATCGTTCTGCCTCCTTCGGCGTCCGTGGCGGATGCTCTCCGGCTGCTTCCGGCGACGGCAGGGCACGGCATCGTGGTGGCGACGGGCGACGCCCCGTACGACGTCGCGGCGATCCTCGGCATCCTTCCGGCCACCAGGCTCGCCACTGCGCTGCTCGATGCGCAGCTCGGCGACCTCGTGCACGCGGGCACCCCGGCGCTGGACGCGGACGACATCGGTTCGGAGCGCCACGCCTTCGACGTGATCACCGAGGCGGGCGTCGAGATGGTCTCGGTCGTTCACCACGGCCATCTCGTCGGAACGCTCAGCGCACGCAGCGCCCTGCGCTCCACGCTGTACGGTCCGGCTCTCGACGCCGACGGCCGCCTCGCCGTCGCGGCGGCGATCGGCATCAACGGCGACGTCGCGTCGAAGGCTAAGGCCCTCGCAGGTGCCGGCGTCGACGTGCTCGTCCTCGACACGGCCCACGGCCATCAGGAAGGGATGCTGCGTGCGCTGTCCGAGGTGTCCGCTCTGGGCCTGGGGCTTCCGATCGTCGCCGGCAACATCGTCACGGCCGAGGGCGTGCGCGACCTGGTCGAGGCGGGGGCATCGATCCTGAAGGTCGGCGTGGGCCCGGGGGCCATGTGCACGACCCGCATGATGACGGCGGTCGGCCGCCCGCAGTTCTCGGCGGTCCTCG
This sequence comes from Microbacterium natoriense, assembly GCF_030816295.1. Taxonomy (NCBI): domain Bacteria; kingdom Bacillati; phylum Actinomycetota; class Actinomycetes; order Micrococcales; family Microbacteriaceae; genus Microbacterium; species Microbacterium natoriense. Next base: position 2,222,607 of record NZ_JAUSXV010000001.1, read on the forward strand.
AGACCGCAGAGGCTGCTCGCGAACTCGGCGCCCACGTCTGGGCCGACGGAGGAGTGCGCTATCCGCGGGACGTGGCCCTGGCGCTCGCCGCGGGAGCGGCATCCGTCATGATCGGGTCGTGGTTCGCCGGCACCATCGAGGCCCCGGGCGAACTGCAGCGCGACACCGACGGCCGCCTCTACAAGGAATCGTGGGGGATGGCCTCGACGAAGGCGGTGCAGGCGCGCTTCGGCCGCCTCGACGCGTACGAGCGCGCCCGCAAGGAGCTGTTCGCCGAAGGCATCTCCTCGTCGAAGATCTACCTCGACCCGTTGCGCCCCGGGGTGGAGGACCTGCTCGACATGATCACCTCAGGCGTCCGCTCGTCCTTCACCTACGCCGGCGCCTCGTCGGTGCCCGAGTTCCATGAGCGCGCGCACGTGGGTCTCCAGTCCGCGGCCGGATACGAAGAGGGCAAGGCCCTGCCGGTGAGCTGGTAGGAGCCCCGGCATCCGCCCCTCACACAGCCGGATTCGGTACAATCGTGACCACCATGGACGACCCTCCCAGTTGCAGTAGATCGCCCCATCGCCCGCCTCTCGATAGCGAGAGGAGACTCTGATGGATTACATCCTTCTGGGCGTGGGGCTTCTGCTCACGATCGGGACCGGCCTGTTCGTCGCGAGCGAGTTCGCTCTGGTCAATCTCGATCGTGCCGATCTCGAAGCTCGCCGAGCACGCGGCGAAACGAGGCTGTCGCTCACGATCGGCGCACTCCGGCACACATCCACGCACCTCTCGGCTGCACAGCTCGGCATCACGCTGACGACTCTCCTCACCGGTTACACGATGGAGCCGGCACTGTCGAATCTCCTGCGGCCGACTCTCACGGCCTGGAACATCCCCGAAGCGGCCATCGCTCCCATAGCGACCATCGTCGCGATGGTCGTCGCGACAGCGCTGTCGATGATCCTGGGCGAACTCGTCCCGAAGAACTTTGCGCTGGCGCTGCCGCTCGCGACGGCGAAGCTCGTCATCCCGTTCCAGGTCGCGTTCACGACCGTGTTCAAGCCGGCTGTGATCGTGCTGAACGGCAGCGCCAACGGCGTCTTGCGCGGGATGGGCATCGAGCCCAAGGAAGAGCTCTCGGGTGCGCGCACCGCTGAGGAGCTCTCCTCTCTCGTGCGTCGTTCGGCGAGCGCCGGTGTGCTCGAGGAGGACACCGCCACCCTGCTCGATCGCACTCTGACCTTCGCCCGTCTCACAGCCGCCGACGTGATGACTCCTCGCCCGAGCATGCATGCGATCGCTGCGGGGGATTCCGCGGACGACGTCATCCAGCTCGCCCGCCGCACGGGGCACAGCCGCTTCCCGGTGTACGACGACGACCTCGACGACATCACCGGCGTCGTGCACCTGAAGGCGGCGATCTCCGTGCCGCGTGACCGCCGGGCCGAGGTGCCGGTCGGCGCCCTGGCCACCGAGCCGCTGCGCGTGCCCGAGACGGTGCACGTCGACGGACTCATCTCCGAACTGCGCGCCCGCGGCTATCAGCTCGCCGTGGTGGTCGACGAGTACGGCGGCACGGCGGGACTGGTCACACTCGAAGACCTCGTCGAAGAGATCGTCGGCGAGGTCTCGGACGAGCACGATCGCACCAGGGCCGGAGTGATCGTGGGCCGAGACGGCGTCACGTTCCCCGGCGAGCTGCGCCCGGACGAGCTGCGCAGCCGCGCCGGCGTCGACGTGCCCGAGGGCGACGTGTACGACACCGTCGCCGGCTACGTCATGAGCGTGCTCGAGCGCGTTCCTGTCGTGGGCGACGAGGTCCCCCTCGATTCCGGGCTCCTGCAGGTCGTGCGGATGGACGGCCGTCGTATCGACCGCATCCGCTACGTCCCGAGCGCGGACACCGAGGGGGTGGAGCGATGAGCGACTGGGCAGGAATCGTCTGGCTCGTCGTGCTGCTGCTCGGCAACGCCTTCTTCGTCGGCGCAGAGTTCGCCGTCATCTCCGCGCGCCGCTCGCAGATCGAGCCCCGTGCCGAGATGGGCTCACGTCCGGCCAAGACCGCGCTCTTCGCGATGGAGCATGCGACGCTCATGCTCGCGACCTCGCAGCTGGGCATCACGATCTGCTCGCTGCTGATCCTGAATGTGTCGGAGCCTGCGATCCACCACCTGCTTGCGGCGCCCATGCACGCCTTCGGATGGGCGGATGCCGCGGTCGACGCGGTGTCCTTCGCGATCACGCTTCTCATCGTGTCGTTCCTGCACGTCGTGTTCGGCGAGATGGTGCCCAAGAACCTCGCCTTCTCGGTTCCCGATCGCGCCGTGCTGCTGCTCGCCCCGCCGCTGGTGTGGGTGTCGAAGGTCTTCATGCCCGTCATCTGGGTGCTGAACGCCTCGGCGAACGGCGTGCTGCGTCTCTTCCGCGTCGAACCGAAGAACGAGGCAGCGTCGACGTTCACGCTCGAGGAGGTGGCCACGATCGTCGATCAGTCCCGCCGCGAGGGCATTCTCGCCGACACGGCGGGTGCGGTGGCTGCGGCCGTGGAGTTCACGGACAAGAAGGCCCGCGACATCGCAGTGCCGCTGAGTCAGCTCGTGACGCTTCCGCCGTCGACGACGCCGGATGACATCGAGAAGGCCGTCGCGCGCTACGGGTTCTCGCGATACGTGATCGTCGACGAGACGAGCGCGCCGATCGGCTACGTGCACCTCAAGGACATCCTGCGCGCCTCGGACGGTCCGAACGCCGCCGCGAAGCTCGCCGAACCCGTGCCGGCCAAGCGCATCCACCACATGGTGCCGGTGCAGGAGGACACGGATCTCGAGGACGCGCTCGCCCTCATGCGCCGTGCAGGTCGCCACCTCGCGAAGGTGCGCGACGCTCACGGCGAGACCATCGCGGTGCTCTTCCTCGAGGACATCCTGGAAGAGCTGGTCGGCGAGGTCCGCGACGCGACCCGTCGGGTGCGCGGTCACTGACCGCGCACCCGAACCGGGTCAGCGCCAGCGTGCGCGCTCGTACTGGGGCGGCCAGGCCACCTCGGCGTCGAGCTCGTGCGCGGCACGGAGCGCGAAGTGCGGATCACGCAGCCATTCACGACCGGCGAAGATCGCATCGGCCCGGCCCTCGACGAGCACCTGCTCGGCCTGGGCCGCCGCCGTGATCAGCCCCACGGCCGTGGTCGGGATCCGGCCGCCCTGGCGGACGGTCTCGGAGAGCTCGACCTGGTAACCGGGGAACACGCTGATCTGCTGGTGGGCGACGAGCCCGCCGCTGGAGACGTCGATGAGATCGGCGCCGTGCTCCTCGGCCCAGGTGGCGACGGACGTCGCCTCCTGCGCGTCGAAGCCGCCGGGGGCGTGGTCGGTGGCCGAGATGCGCACGAACAGCGGCACGTCGGCGCCGACCTCGCCGCGCACGGCATCGACGACGCGCAGCAGCAGGCGCGCCCTGTTCTCCAGCGTTCCGCCGTACTCGTCGGTGCGGAGATTTGACAGGGGAGACAGGAACTGGTGCAGGAGATAGCCGTGCGCGCCATGGATCTCGATGACGTCGAACCCGGCATCCACCGCGCGACGGGCCGACGCGGTGAAGGCTGCCACGATCTCTTCGATGCCGGCGGCGTCGAGGGCGACCGGCTCGGCGAATCCTTCGAAGGCCACAGCCGAGGGCGCAGCGGTCGTCCAACCGCCGTCCGAGGCGGGGACCGAGCCGCGGTCGGCCGCCCAGGGCCACCAGGTCGACGCCTTGCGACCGGCGTGGGCGAGCTGGATCCCGGCCTGCGCCCCGCGGTCGTGGATCGCCTGCACCACGGGAGCCCAGGCATCCCGCTGCTCGTCGTTCCACAGTCCCGCATCGCGCGGCGAGATGCGCCCCTCGGGGACGACGGCGGTCGCCTCGGCGACGACGAGGCCCGCGCCTCCGGAGGCGAACTGGGCGAGGTGGGTGTGATGCCACTCCTGCACGACGCCGTCGACGGCGCTGTACATGCACATCGGCGACACCCACAGGCGGTTGCGGAACGTGACGGATCTGATGGTGGAGGGGGAGAAGAGGATGCTCACGCTTCGACGGTAGTGTCTTCGCGACCGGGTGAGGGCCGTCGCACTAACGTGGAGTCATGGTCGATGTCCGCACCTGGTCGCGCAGCGACACCGTGCAGTTCGTGCATGTGCCGACGCCGAGTGACGACAAGTACTCGCGTGGAGTCGTGGCGCTGCGCACGGGGTCGGCCGCGTACCCCGGAGCTGCGGTGCTCGGGGTCGAGGCGGCATGGCGCACCGGCGCCGGATTCGTCCGGTACGTCGGCCAGGAACGGCCGGCGGATGCCGTGCTGGCCCGCCGTCCGGAAACCGTCGTCGGCGCTGACGCCGGACGTTCGCGCGTCGGCGCCTGGGTGATCGGGTCGGGCACCGACCCGGCGGAGCGCACCGACGACGAGAGCCGGGCCCTCCGCGAGATCCTCGCCGGCGACGTTCCGGTCGTGATCGACGCCGGTGCACTGGATCTGGTGACCGGCGCAGCCGCTCCTTTCGTGATCACCCCGCACGCGGGAGAGTTCGCGCGTCTGCAGGAGACCCTGCGTCTGCCGGCCGCGACGGGGGAGAGCCGCGAAGACGCCGTCGTGCGGGTCGCTCGAGCGGTCGGCGGCGCAGTTCTGCTCAAAGGCTCTCGCACGCTGATCGCCGATGAAGCCGGCGTCGTCCTCGCCGTCGAGGAGACCACCTCGTGGCTGGCGACGGCCGGCACCGGCGACGTGCTGGCCGGAGTGATCGGCGCCGTCCTGGCAGCGAACCCCGCTCGTCCCATCGCGGAGGCCGCTGCGGCAGGCGCCTGGCTGCACGGCCGGGCCGCGCGGATCGCCGCCGGAGTCATCGGAGCCGGCGTCGTGGGCCGCGGTCATCCCGTGGTCGCTCTCGACGTGGCGAGGGCTCTGCCCCGAGCCGTCGGGGACGTACTCGCGTGACGCGCTCGGGCAGCGCGCGCACGGCTGTCCTGTGGACCGCCTTCCTGCTCGTGCATGCGGTGGTCGCCGTGGCCGGATGGATCTTGCCCAGCCAGCCGATGGGCGACGTCGTGCTCGTGTACGAGCCCTGGGCGACGTCGGCTCTGAGCGGCGGGCCGATCGTCGGCGTCACCGAGACCTGGGTGTACCCGCAGCTCGCGCTTGTGCCCATGCTCGCCGCGAAGATCCTGTCGCTGCCTCTGATCGGCGGCCTGGGCGCATCCGGGGCCTACCTGATCGCCTGGGCGCTCATGATCACCGTGCTCGACGCGCTTGCTTTCGGAGTTCTCACGAGGCGCAGCTCGGCCCAGCCACGCCGGATCGCGGCGTGGTTCTGGTGCGCCGCACTGCTGTTCCTCGGTCCCATCGCGCTCTACCGCATCGATGCGGTCACGGTGCCGTTGGCGGTGATCGCCGGGTTGTGGCTCACGCGCCGACCCGTCATCGCGGCCGCGCTGCTCACGGCCGGTGCGTGGATCAAGATCTGGCCGGGTGCGCTGCTCGTGGCGGCCATCGTCGCAGGCAGGGCGCGGGTCCGGATGCTCTTCGCCGCCGCCCTCGTGACCGCCGGAGTCGTCGCCGTCCTCTTCCTGCTCGGCGCCCGCGCCGAGATCTTCGGCTTCCTCACAGAGCAGACCGGGCGAGGGCTGCAGATCGAGGCCGTGGCGGCGACGCCGTTCCTCTGGCTCGCGATGACGGGAGGCGCACGCATCGAGTACAGCTTCGACATCCTCACGTTCCAGATCGTCGCCCCCGGTGCGGATGCCGTCGGCTCCGTGCTCACACCGCTCATGCTCCTGGTCGCGCTCGCCGTGGCCGCGATCGGGGCGGTCAAGGCGGTTCGGCGAGCCGCGTTCTCTCGGCTGTTCCCGCCGCTCGCCCTGTCGCTCGTCGTGGCGTTGATAGCCGTGAACAAAGTCGGCTCGCCGCAGTTCCAGACCTGGCTCTTCGCCCCGGTGATCCTCTGGCTGGTGCTCGATCGCACCAGGGCGAAGGTTCCCGCGGCCATCGTCCTCGCGCTGGCCGCTCTGACCTGCCTGGTCTACCCGCTGAACTACGACGCTCTGCTGCGGGCCGAGTTCCTGCCGATCCTCATGCTGAGCGTCCGAAACATCCTGCTCCTCGTCCTTCTCATCGTCGGCATCCGCGCTCTCGTGCGCGTGCCATCCACCCCACCCGCAGTCAAGGAGTGACCATGCTCATCGCCTTCTCCGTCGCACCCAGCGGCGCCCCGTCAGACGGCTCGGACCGCGACGACGCCTCCGTGCACGACGCGGTCGCCGCCGCGGTCAGAGTCGTCCGGGAATCCGGACTCCCGCACCGGACGACCAGCATGTTCACCGAGGTCGAAGGCCCCGATTGGGACACGGTGATGGATGTCGTCAAGCGGGCGACCGAAGCCGTCATGCCCTTCGGGTCACGCGTGTCGCTGGTGCTGAAGGCCGACATCCGTCCCGGATACTCGGGAGAGCTCGACGCGAAGATCGAACGCCTCGAGCAGGCGATCGACGAATCTCCCGACCGGTAGCATGGACAGGTGAATCCCTCGACTGAATCGAGGGGTGCGGCGAAGAGGGCGCTCCTCTCCCTCGCCATCGGCAGCTTCGGAATCGGCATGACCGAGTTCGTCGTCATGGGCCTTCTGCCCGACATCGCGACCGACCTTCTCCCGACGCTCTGGGCATCCAGCCCCGAAGACGCTCTCAGCCAAGCAGGCTGGCTGATCTCGCTCTACGCACTCGGCGTCGTCGTCGGAGCCCCGACCATCGCCGGGTTCGTCGCGCGTTTTCCGCGGCACCGCGTCATGATCGCCCTCGCGCTCGCACTGACCGTCTTCAACGCGCTCACGGTCGTGCTGCCCAGCTTCGAGCTGGTCGGCGCGTCGCGCTTTCTCGCCGGCCTGCCGCACGGCGCCTATTTCGGCATCGGCGCCCTGGTCGCCGCCGACGTCATGGGACCGGGGAACCGGGCCAAGGGGGTCGCCTTCATCCTCACCGGACTGACGATCGCGAACGTCGTCGGCGTGCCGTTCGGGACGTTCCTCGGTCAGCAGTGGGGCTGGAGGGTCGCGTTCGGCGTGGTCGCGGGCGTGTTCGCTCTAGCGACCCTCTGCATCGCCTTCTTCGTGCCCGAGCATCCGGGGGAACCTGGCCGGACGATGCGAGCCGAGCTGCGCGTCTTCCGGATCCGGCAGGTGTGGTTCGCGCTCGGCGTCGGCGCGATCGGGTTCGGCGGCTTCTTCGCCGTGTACAGCTACATCGCCCCCGTCGTCACCGACATCGCCGGCTCGCCCGAATGGGTCGTTCCGATCGTGCTCGTGCTCATGGGACTCGGCATGACCGCGGGCAACCTCGTCGGCGGTCATCTCGCCGACATCAGCGTCAAGCGCACCCTGCTGCTCGGCCTCGCGGTTCTCGCGGCGGTGCTCGTGCTGCTGGCCCTGTTGTCCTTCTGGATCGTGTCGCTCGCGATCATGGTGTTCATCGTCGGCTTCGTCTCGTCGGTGCTCAGCCCGACGATCCAGACGCGGCTCATGGACGTCGCCGAGGACAACCAGTCGATCGCGGCGGCGCTCAACCACTCCGCACTGAACATCGGCAACAGCCTCGGCGCGTTTCTCGGCGGCGCGGTCATCGCCTTCGGCTGGGGCTTCACCGCGCCCGCCTGGACGGGCGCGGCCCTCGCGCTCGCCGGTCTGCTGATCGCTGTGGTGTCGTATCGTGCGGAGCCCGTCCGGACGGCTCAGGTCCGGTCGTAGAGTGTGGGGATGGACGTCCCCGAAGAGCTGCCGGTCGCCGGAACCGTGGTCCTGTTGCGAACCGGAGAGCACGGCCTCGAGGTGCTGCTGATGCGCCGCCCGGAGCACGGATCGTTCGCCGGAGCGTGGGTGTTCCCCGGCGGCAGGATCGAAGAGATCGATCGGATGCCGGGAGCGGGGGAAGTCGACGATGCCAGGAGAGCGGCCATCCGCGAGACGTCCGAAGAAGTCGGTCTCGACGTCGGCGAACTCGTCGTGCTGTCGAGCTGGACGCCGCCTGAGGGCATCCCTCGGCGCATCCGCACCTGGTTCTTCCTTGCCAGGTCGTCAGCCGGCGAGGTGCGTGCCGCGGCCGCCGAGGTGGTCGAGCACGCGTGGATCACGCCGGACGAGGCGCTGCGGCGCCATGCGGCGGGGGAATGGATCCTGTTCCCGCCCACCTGGGTGACGCTGCACGATCTGCGCGCCTTCCGCGACGCGGACGCCGCACTCGCCGGGGCGGACCAGGCGAGGTTCTACGTCACGCGGATCGAAGGGACGACCTTCCGCTGGGAAGGTCTCCGGCTGGAGACGCAGACGCTGCCGTGGACTCTAGCTGTCGAGTAGCCGGCTGAGATGCCCGCCGACGGCATCCGTCTCGATGAGGAAGCCGTCGTGGCCGAAGTCGCTGGTCAGCACGACCGCCTCGTTGCCGTCGAGGGTGTTCGGGATGCTGCGTGCGATGCGATGCTGTCCGTCGACGGGGAATAGCCGGTCGCTGTCGATCCCGAGGACGAGCGTCTTCGCCGTCACCGTGCGCAGGGCCTCCTCGACTCCGCCGCGGTCGCGCCCGACGTCGTGCGAATTCATCGCCTCGACGAGAGTCACATAGCTGTTCGCGTCGAAACGGCGCGTGAACTTGTTGCCGTGGAAGTCGAGGTACGACTCCACGGCGAAGCGTCCGCCGTGGCCGAGGGGTGAGACGTCGGACTGCCAGGAGCGCTGGAAGCGCTGGTTCAACTCGATCGGGCTGCGGTAGTTCAACAGCGCCATGCGGCGCGCGAGCGCGAGACCCTTGTGGGGCCCGTCGCCGTCGGCGAGGTCGTAGTACTCGCCGCCTTGGAACCTCGGATCCATGCGGATCGTCTCAAGCTGCACAGTGTTCAGAGCGATCTGATCGGCCGTGGTGATCGGAGGCGACGAGAGAACGGCGAGACGCTCGACCCGTTCGGGATGCATCAGCGCCCACTCGAGGGCGTGCATGCCGCCCATCGATCCGCCGATGACCGCCGCCCAGGCGTCGATGCCGAGGGCATCGGCGAGGCGCACCTGCGCCGCCACCTGGTCGCGGATCGTCAGATACGGGAAACGGGAGGCCCACTCATAGCCGTTCGGCGCGATGCTCGCGGGGCCGGTCGACCCCTGGCATCCGCCCAGCATGTTCGGCGCGATCACGAACCACCGTTCCGTGTCGAGCGGTGCACCGGGTCCGACGATGTCCTCCCACCAGCCGGCGGTGGGGTGTCCCGCTCCCGCGTCCCCGCGGACGTGGCTGTCGCCGGTCAGAGCGTGCAGCACGAGTATCGCGTTGTCGCGCGCGGCGTTCAACTCGCCCCAGGTCTCGAATGCGACGCGGATGCCGGGCAGCTCGGCGCCGCTCTCGGTCCGGAACGCATCGGAAGACAGGAACTTGCGACCTCCTGCCGGGTCGCCGTCGCGCCAGGCGCCGGTCGCCGGCGGCCGCGCGCGGAGCAGGCGGACGTCGGCCTCCGTCACCGGCGCCGAGGGCACCGTATCTTCCGAAGTCGTCTGCCAGTCCATGGTTCCATTCTCGCCCGCCGAGGGCGCAGTCCGGCGAAGGTTACGCCTATCCGTCGACCACGGTCTTCGTCGCGAGGTGGTCGCTGTTGCCGGCGTGAACCGTCGTCGACGAGAGCACGGTCACTCCGCGCGCGAAGACCTGGTCGATCCTTGTGAGCGGGAAGGCGGCGGGCCAGGTGAGGCCGAGGGAGCCGTCGGTCGGCCTCACCCAGTCGAGCCCGGTGCGCAGGGCGTTCATGGCGGGGTCGGTGGATGCGGCGTTGAAGTCGCCCACGACGACGAGCGCGTCGGCCGGGTCGGCGGTCACGGTGCGGGCGAGGCCGGCCAGCATCGTGTCGCGCCCGTCCTGGTGACCCGGTCGGACCGAAGCGGCGTGCAGCACGTAGAGCGCGATCTCGGATTCCGGGCCCTCGACGGCGACTCGGAGAGCGCGCTTCCAGTCGAGTCCGAGCGTGAGAGGTTCGGCCGCCACGATCGGGTACCTGCTCCACACGCCGACCGTGCCGACGGCGTAGGAGTGCGGATAGCGCTCGGCGAGGGCCTCGGACGCGGCCCCGAGGCTGTCGCCGTCGAGCTCGACGAGGGCGATCACGTCGGCTCCCGATGCGGCGAGCTCCTCGGCGGACGCTCCGGCGCCACCGGAATGCGCGCGCACGTTCTGACTCACGATCGTGAGCGGGGCCGCGCTGGACGTCGTCGCCGGAGTCGGCAGGGAGGGGGCGATCGCGACGGCCCAGACGACGACCGGGATCAGGACGAGGAACAGCATGCGCCGGGCGAAGACGATGGCGAGCACGACGGCGCCGAGCAGAGCGACCCCCAGCCAGGGGAGAAGGGCTGCCCCGGCGGTGCCGATGGCTCCGGGCACCCAGGTGCAGACGACGGCGAGGAGCAGGCAGACGCTGGTGATCGCGAGAAGTCGCGCGGCTCGTCTGGGTGTTCGTCGAGCGGCGAGGGGCTGTGGTGCAGGTTCGATCAGTGGCTCCTCCGTGCGGGGATTCCATTCTCGCCGGGAGCGCCTGTGCTCCCGCCGAGCACGAGGCGCCGGCCGAACGCAGCGGTGCCCCGGAGCGAGATCCGGGGCACCGCTGCGTTCGAACGCGAAGATCAGGCGCGAGCGGCCTCCGACACGCGGCGAGCCGCGGCGAGAGCCTGATCGAGATCGGCCTTGAGGTCGTCGACGTTCTCGATGCCGACCGACAGACGCACCAGGCCAGGGGTGACGCCGGCGGTGAGCTGCTGCTCGGGGGTGAGCTGTGCGTGCGTGGTCGACGCGGGGTGGATGACGAGCGAGCGCACGTCGCCGATGTTGGCGAGGTGACTGAACAGCGAGAGGCTGTTCACGAACTCGCGACCGGCCTCGACACCGCCCTTGAGCTCGAAGGACAGCACGGCGCCGACGCCCTTCGGGGCGTACTTGTTCGCCGCGGCGTACCAGGGGGAGGAGGGCAGTCCCGAGTAGTTGACCGTCGCGACGTCGTCACGGTTGTCGAGCCACTCTGCGATCTCCTGTGCGTTCTGCACGTGGCGCTCGATGCGCAGCGACAGCGTCTCGATGCCCTGGATGAGGTTCCAGGCGCTCTGCGGCGCGATGGCCGAGCCGAGGTCGCGGAGCAGCTGCACGCGGGCCTTGATGATGTAGGCGAGCGGGTCGCCCACCGCGGCGGTGTAGCTCGCACCGTGGTACGAGGGGTCGGGGACCGTGAGGCCCGGGAACTTGTCGACGTTCTTGGACCACTCGAAGGTGCCGCCGTCGATGATCGCGCCGCCGATCGTGGTGCCGTGGCCGCCGAGGAACTTCGTGACCGAGTGGACGACGATGTCGGCGCCGAACTCGAACGGGCGGATCAGGTACGGGGTCGCGATCGTGTTGTCGACGATGAGCGGAACGCCGCTCTCGTGCGCGATGTCGGCGACGGTGCGGATGTCGAGCACGTTGATCTGCGGGTTGCCGATCGTCTCAGCGAAGAACAGCTTGGTGTTCGGACGGACGGCGCGACGCCACTCTTCGGGGTCGTCCTGGTTCTCGACGAAAGTGACCTCGATGCCGAGCTTGGCGAGCGTGTACTTGAACAGGTTGTACGTGCCGCCGTAGATCGAGCTCGATGCGACGAAGTGGTCGCCGGCTTCGGCGATGTTCAGGATCGCGAAGGTCGAGGCCGCCTGTCCGCTGGAGAGCACCAGCGCACCGGTTCCGCCTTCGAGGGCGGCGAGGCGCTGCTCGAGCACGTCCTGCGTGGGGTTCTGGATGCGGGTGTAGATGTTGCCGAACTCCGCGAGCGCGAAGAGGTTGGCCGCGTGGTCCGCGCTGTCGAACACGTACGAGGTGGTCTGGTAGATCGGCGTCGCGCGAGCCTTGGTCACCGGGTCGGGAGCGGCGCCGGAGTGGATCTGCTTGGTCTCGAAACGCCAGGTCTCGGGTGCGGACATGATGTTCCCCCTGGAACGTCGAAGCGGGTGGGTGGCGGGTGCCGTTGCTGAGAGAGTACGGAAGAACGTCCGGTGTCAACAACGGATGGGAAATGTGACGTAACAACCCGGCTTCCGTGTTCTGACGCGGAACGTCGTACGGTGGAGGCATGGTGAACAGGCGTGCAGTGGTGACAGGTGCGAGTTCGGGAATCGGCGAGGCGACGGTGCGCGCCCTGCGGACCCGCGGATGGGATGTCGTCGGGGTCGCGCGTCGCGCTGACCGTCTGGCGGCGCTCGCCGCGGAGACCGGAGCGCAGGTGATCTCCTGCGACCTGACAGATGCCGACGCCGTCTCCGAGCTCGTCTCCGAGATCGCCGCCACGGGGCCGGTGCACGCGCTCGTCCAGGTCGCCGGCGGCGCGCGGGGCACCGATCGGGTCGAGGACGCGTCCGTCGACGACTGGCAGTGGATGTACGACGCCAACGTGCTGGCGAGTCAGCGTCTGGTCGCAGGCCTCCTGCCGCTCCTGCGCAAGGCTGCGGCGGTCGACGGACACGCCGACACCGTGTTCGTGACCTCGACCGCCGCGCAGGTCGCATATGCGGGCGGCGGCGGCTACAACGCCGCCAAGGCGGCGCAGGCGATGCTCGTGCACGCGCTTCGCCTCGAGCTGAACGGCGAGCCGATCCGCGTCGCCGAGATCGCCCCCGGCATGGTGCACACCGAGGAGTTCACGCTGAATCGTCTCGGGGGAGATGCGATCGCGGCGGAGGCGGTGTACTCGGGTGTGGAGGCGCCCTTGCAGGCGAGCGATGTGGCCGATGTGATCGCCTACGCGCTCGAGGCGCCCGGACACGTGAATCTCGACCTGATCACGATGCGCCCGGTCGCCCAGTCGGCGAACCACCTGCTCGCGCGCGGACCGCTGCGCGTGCGCGCGGGCGAGTGATGCCAGGCCGCACCCTCGCCGAGCTGGCGGCGGACGGTCAGATCGATCCGGGCTGGGCGGAGGCTCTCGCGCCTGTGCAGCCCGTCATCACCGAGCTCGGCGAGCGTCTGCGCGCGGAACAGGCTGCGGGCAACGGCTACCTGCCGGCCGGCCCTCACGTCCTCCGCGCCTTCCAGCGCCCGCTCGCCGATGTGAAGGTCCTGATCACAGGGCAGGACCCGTATCCGACGCCGGGGCACCCCATCGGCCTCTCCTTCGCCGTCGACCGCGACGTGCGGCCGGTGCCGCGGAGCCTCGGCAACATCTACAAGGAGCGCCAGGATGATCTCGGCATCCCACCGGCGCCGCACGGGGACCTCACCGCATGGAGCGACCAGGGGGTTCTGCTGCTGAACCGGGTGCTCACCGTCCGCCCCGGCGAGGCGGCATCGCACCGCGGCTGGGGCTGGGAGAAGGTCACCGAACTCGCCATCCGCGCGCTCGTCGCACGCGAGCGGCCGCTCGTCGCGATCCTGTGGGGGAGGGATGCGGCGAACCTGCAGCCGCTTCTCGGGGGCACCCCGTCGATCGCCTCGGCGCACCCCTCGCCGCTCTCGGCCAGCCGTGGCTTCTTCGGATCGCGACCGTTCTCGCGCGCGAACGCGCTGCTCGAGCAGCAGGGAGTGGACGGCATCGACTGGCGCGTCGCCGGCGAGCACCCTCTAGGCTGAGCGCATGCAGTTCGAACCCGGCGATCGACGTCGCGTGCTGCCGCGTCATCTTCGCCCCGCTGCGGTCCCCGAGGTGTTCGCCTACGCGATCAGGCCCGCTCGAGCATCCGATCTCCCGCACATCCGGGAGATCTACAACCACTTCGTGAGCAACTCCGTCGTCACCCTCGATGAGGGGCGCAGCAGCATTCCGTACTGGCGCGAGAAGTTCGCTCTGCTCGCCAGGCTGCAGCTGCCGTTCCTCGTCGCCGTCTCACCGGGAGGCGTCGTGCTCGGATACGCGGTCGCGCAGCCCTGGGCGGGCAAGAACGCCTACCGGTACACGGTCGAGGATTCGATCTACCTGGGTCCGGGAGCCGGCGGCAAAGGGCTGGGAGCAGTCCTCCTGAAGGCGCTGATCGACGCGTGCGAGCAGCGCGGCATCCGCGAGATGGTCGCGGTGATCAGCGACAGCAAGGCGGAGGCGTCCATCCGGCTGCACGCGAAGTTGGGCTTCGTCGAGGCGGGGCGGATGGGACGCGTCGGCCACAAGTTCGGTCGCGAGCTCGGCACGATCTACATGAAGAAGGCTCTGAAGCCGGTGCGGCGGCGGAAGCTGTTCGGGTCAGGTCGCTGAGTCCGGAATCACCGGGATCGCCGCGAGCAGCGTCTGCGTGTACTCCTCCCGAGGATGCCGCAGAACTTCCTCGGTGGTTCCGCGCTCGACGATCCGACCGTCTTTCATGACGACCACCGCATCGCACAGATTCTGCACGACGCCGATGTCGTGCGACACCATCACGAGTGTGAGTCCGGTGGTGCGGCGCAACTCGATCAGGAGGTCGAGGATCTGCGCACGGACGGTGACGTCGAGCGCTGACAGCGGCTCGTCGCCGACGAGGATGCCGGGGCGATGCACGATGGCGCGAGCGAGGGCGATGCGCTGGCGTTGGCCACCCGAGAACTCGTGCGGATAGCGATCGGCCATGTCGGGTTCCAGCCCGACCTGTTCGAGGACCTCTCGGATCCTCGCCGCGTGATCCTCCTCGATGCGCAGCGCCCACAGCGGTTCGCCGATGATCTGCGCCGCGCTCATCCGGGGGTCCAGCGACGCGTAGGGGTCCTGGAAGACGAGTCCGGTCTGGCGGCGCAGCCAGTGCTGTGATCGGGCGGATGCCGTGGCATCCACTGCGCGACCGTCGACCGACACCGTTCCCTTCGTCGGACGGTCGAGTCCGAGGATCAGTTTGACCAGGGTGGACTTTCCGGAGCCCGACTCGCCGATGATCCCGACCGACGACCCCTCGACGATGTCGAGATCGGTCGGCGCGAGCGCAGTCTGAGTGCGGCCGCGCTCCCATGCCGAACGCTTCGGCACAGCGAACTCGCGGCTGAGGCCGCGGGTCTCGATCAGGCTCATTCCGGCCTCCCGTCTGGGCGCCACAGTGTCGCGGTCGCGTCGCGCAGCAGACCCTGGGTGATCGGCGACGACGGCGCCGTGAGTAGAGTCCGGACGGATGCCGCCTCGACGACGCGGCCGTGTTCGAGCACGACGCCGTCGGTCGCGACCTGGGCGAGCACCGCGAGGTCGTGGGTGATGAACATGAGCGACATGCCCTCGTTCTCGACCAGGTCCATCAGCAGCTTCAGGATCTCGGCCTGGATCGTGACGTCGAGTGCGGTGGTCGGCTCGTCGGCGATCAGGAGCTTGGGGCGGCACGCGAGGGCCATCGCGATCGCGACCCTCTGTCGCTGGCCCCCTGACAGCTGGTGCGGATAGCGATCGACGATCCGCTCCGGATCCGGCAGGCGCACGCGCGCGGCCTCGGCGATGGCTCGCTCACGCGCTTCCCGGCGTCCTATGCCGGTGTGGATGCGGATCGACTCGGCGATCTGCCGGCCGACCGTGCGGATCGGATTCAGTGCCGTGCGCGGCTCCTGGAACACGATGCCGATGTCGTCGCCGCGCAGCGCCGCGAGTTCGCGGTCGGGCATGCCGAGCAGTTCGGTGCCGTTCCAGCGGATGCTGCCGCTCGCGCGCGCCCCGTCGGGCAGCAGCCCGAGGATCGCGAGCGCGGTGAGCGACTTCCCCGATCCCGACTCGCCGATCAGACCGAGCTTCGCCCCGTCGGGCACGTCGAACGAGATCCCGTCGACGACACGGCGCCCGTCGATCTCGATCGCGAGTCCTTCGACCGTGAGGCTCATGCGACCACCCCCGGTGTGTGCACTTCGGCCGCGCGGTGGCGCAGCGTGGGGTCGGTGGCTTCGCGCAGACCGTCGCCGAGGAGGTTGAGGGCCAGCACGCTGAGCGTGATAGCGAGCCCGGGCCAGATGACCGAGAGCGGATGGACGCCGATGTAGCGCTGCAGGTCTGCGAGCAGCAGGCCCCAGCTGGGCTCTGTGACCGAGGCGCCGAAGCCGAGGTAGGAGAGCCCGGCTTCGGCGAGCACGGCGACCGCCATCGACCACGACAGCTGCACGATGAACACCGGGGCCACGTTGGGAAGCAGGTGCCGCAGAAGATTCTGGCTCGTCGTGAGTCCGGATGCGCGCGCGGCGAGAACGAAGTCGCTCTGCTGCACCCGACGCAGCTCGGGACGCGTGACACGGGCGATGTTCACGCCGAAGCCGATTCCGACCGACCAGATCACGACCCAGAGCGAGCCGCCCCACACGGAGGAGATCATCATGGCGATGAGCAGCACGGGGAAGGCGATGAGAATGTCCACGAGCACCGCGATCGTCTCGCGCAGCCATCGTGCGGTGAGTGCGCCGAGCGAGGCCAGGACGACGCCGACGAGCGTGGCCACGACCCCCGCTCCGATGCTCACGAAGACCGTGGTGCGGGCACCCGCCATGATCAGGCTGAGGATGTCCCGGCCGGTGTCGTCGGTGCCGAGCAGGTGCGGCCAGCTCGGCGGCAGCCAGCGGTCTCTGATCTCCGAGGCCTGGGGGTCGAACGGCGTCCACAGCAGCGAGACGAGGGCGAGCAGCGCGATGACCGACACGACGATCAGGCCGAAACGGCCCGTCGAGGTGGCCCACAGGCGGTGCAGCCAGCGGGGGATCATGCGGCCTCCCGCTGGCGGGGGTCGATGGCGCGGTGCAGCAGGTCGACGACGAACCCGACGACCAGCACGAATCCGGTGAGCACCAGCAGCTCGCTCTGCACCTTGATCAGGTCGCGCGTGCCGACGTCTGCGACCAGCATCCGCCCGATGCCGGGGAGCGTGAACAGCTGTTCGATCACGACCGAGCCGACGATGATGCCGGCGATCTGCAACCCGAGCACCGTGATGATCGACAACCCGACGGCGGGGATGCCGTGCTGGATCAGCGCCCGGGTGCGGGTGAGACCCTTGGCAGCGGCCGTGCGGACGAAGTCCTGGCCTGCGGCCTGCAGGGTCGCGCTTCGTACGAAGCGCATGAGCATGGCGCCCTCGACGATGCCGATCGTGAGGGCGGGGAGGATCAACGATTCGAGAGCCTTCCCCGGGGTGGACCAGCCGGTTCGGGGGAATCCCTGAGGCGGCAGCCAGCCCAGCCACACGGAGAACACGACGATCAGCATCATGCCCGCCCATACGACCGGAACAGCGGCCAGGGCCTGCGCTCCGACGCTGAGCGCGGTGCCCGCACGGCGCCCGCGCTGCAGTGCGGAGAGCACGCCGAAGGGAACGGCGATCAGCACCGCGATCAGCAGCGCGAGAAGCCCGAGCGGGATCGTGACCTGAGCCTTGAGGGCGAGTTCTTCGCTGACCGACGCCCCCGAGAGGAGCGAAGTGCCGAGATCCCCGTGCAGGATGCCGCCGATCCATTCGGCGTACTGCTGAGGCAGCGGCCGATTCAGCCCCAGGGACTCCCGAAGCGCCTCGACCTCGGCGGGGGATGCCTGCGTGCCCGCGATGAGCTGGGCCACGTCTCCGGGGAAGACGCGGAGAGTGAGGAAGATGAGCACGCTCGACACGAGGAGCCCTGCGATCAGCAGGGCTCCTCGGACGAGCGCGTAGCGGAGCAAATCGCGGCTATTTCTCGGAGCTGACGGTGACGCCCGCCAGGTCGATGCGCGAGTTGATCGAGTCCTTCGGGAAGCCGGAGACCAGCGGGCTGACCGCCGTGATCGTCTCACCGTTGTAGAGCCAGTCGGCGGCGTGATCCTTCGACACGATCTTCGCCGCCTGCGCCAGCAGTTTCGCCGATTCATCGGCATCGACCGTCTCCAGCGCCTTCGTGTACAGGCTCTGCACCTCGGGGTTGTCGTAGCCGAAGTAGTAGTCGGGGTTGGCGAAGTTGCCGAAGTCGCGCGGCTCGACGTGCAGCACGAAGCTCAGGTCGTAGTCATGGTTCGTGTACACGTCCTCGAGCCAGGCGGGGAACTCGACCGAGTCGACGTCAAGCGTGACGCCCACCTTCGCGAAATCCGAGATGAGCACCTTGGGGACGGTCGTGCCGTAGAACGACGGAATCGTCAGGGTGAGCTCAAGGTCTTCCTGGCCGGCCTCCTTGAGAAGCGCCTTGGCCTTCTCCGGGTCGTAGGAGATCACGTCGGACAGGTCCTGGTATCCGGGATCGAGCTCGGGGATCGGACCGTACAGAGTCGTGCCTGCGCCGACCGCCTCCACGAGTGCTTCGTGGTCGATCGCGAGCCGCAGCGCCTCGCGCACCCGGACGTCGTCGAGAGGCGCCTTGGCGTTGTTGAAGGCCAAGGTCGCCTTGTCGGTCGTGCGGCCGGTCGTGAGCGTGAAGTCGGTGCCCTCGAACTCCGTGACGAGGTTCGGGTCGACGGCGGTGAGCACCTGCACGCCGCCATCGAGCGCCGTGTTCACGCCCGCCGTGAAGTCGGGGATGTACTGGAACTCGACCTCTGCAACTCCGGCCTTTCTCGCCCCAGTACGAGTCGTTGCGCGCGAACGTGATCGCGCTGCCCTTGTTCCACCGGGTGAGCGTGAAGGGACCGGTGCCGTTCTCGGCCGTCTTGAGGTCGGTGGTGTCGCCGGTCTGGAACACCAGACCGGCGGGGCCGGTGAGTGCGAAGAGGAAGTTCTGGTTCGGCTTGTTCAGCACGATCTGCACGGTCGCGGCATCGGGAGCGGTGATGGATGCGACATCGGCGAACTCCGCGTTCCCCTGCACGGTGGCGTCGGTGCGGACCGCTTCGTACGACGCGACCACGTCGGCGGAGGTGAGCGCCGTTCCGCTGTGGAAGGCGATGCCGTCGTTCAGCGTGAACGTGTAGGTCAGGCCGTCGGAGGAGACCTCGTAGTCCGACGCGAGGCGTCCCTCGATCTCGTTGTCTTCCGTGCGGCTGACCAGCCCCTCGTAGATGTTGTCGATGAGGATCTGCTCGAGGGCGGCGCCACTGGTGTGACGGATGTCGAGGTTGGTGGGCTCGAGTACCAGGCCGACCTGCAGCGTGGCATCGGGATCGGGCTTTCCGGTGGATGTCGCCTCCGGTTCGGGAGCGGCGGAACCGGTGCAGGCGCTGAGGATCACGGCGGTGGCCGCGATCGCCGAGATCAGCGCGATTCGTCGGGTGCGACGGAACATGGGGTTTCCTCTCGGTCGGCAGGTGCTGTGTGCCGGTGGGTCGAGCCTAGGGATCGGGTGAGCGGGTACGGGTCGGGAACGGAACGGAACGTCACAAAACAGCGGAGACGACGGCGGCGAGCTCGGCGGGGGCGGTCTCCTGCACATTGTGGGTGGCGTTCACAGTGATCGCGCGCGCGGCGGGGACGCGGCGCAGGAATTCGTCGGCATCCGCTTCGCTGACGAAGCCGCCCGTCGCCCTGACCAGAGTGATCGGCGCAGACGCTTCCGCGAGATCCGCCCATCCGGTCTCGTGCAGGACCGAGGGCACTGCGGCGCTTCCCGCATCGTGTGCGGCGAGAGCCTGTGCGGCGAGATGCGCGAAATGATGCTTCCACTCGATGCGACCGTCCGGGCGGACACGCGTGTTGAGGAAGACGCCGCGCTCCGTCTCAGGGCGGGTGCCGCCGAACCCGAGAGAGATCGCCTTGTCGACGAGTTCCTCACGCGTGGCGAAGTCGGTCGGGCCCTCGTAGAAGGCGCGAAGCGCCGCAGGGCCGGCGGTGACGTCGATCCCGGGGGTGATGTCGACCACGATGATCTCGGACACGAGGTCAGGACGCGACGCGGCGAGGGCGGCGGCGGTGAGCCCGCCCAGCGACTGCCCGACGACGACCTGCGGATGCGTGGTCCACGCATCGAGCGCCAGGGCGACGTCGGCGGCGAGCGGGCGGGCGGTGTAGTCGGCATCGCCTCGCCAGGAGGAGTCGCCGTGGCCGGCCAGGTCTATCGCGAGTAGCGGTCGCTGCAGCGCGAGCGCCGTGGTGTCCCACGTGTGGGCGTTGAGTCCCGCGCCGTGCAAGAGGGTGACCTGCGGGGATTCCGTGCCGAAGCGCAGCGCGCTCAGGGTCCGGCCGTCGGGGAGTTCGAGAGAGAGCCGTTCGACGCGGGGGAGCGGAACCCCGAGTACCTCGGCCTGCGCGGGAAGATAGCTGAACTCGCTGATGTCGATCACCACCTGCATATTCTGCTCCCGACATGTTGCTCAGACGAAACTGCGGAGCAATCGGGCAAGAGAATTGTGCCACACAGTTCCATATACGCAACTCGATTAGCCGTTTGACTGTGCAATTCGCATTCTGGGGGGGTGTCCGTTCCACGGGCCGCCGCCTGCAGCGGTGCGAATATCATTGAGGCATGAGCGAGACGCGAGTGCACCTCTCCAAGACCGAACCGGCCGCGTATCACGCCCTCGACGAGTTCTCGAAGACCGTCGGCGACATCTGCGCGGCGAACGGCATCGACGACCGGCTCAAGGAGCTGGTCATGCTCCATTGCTCTCAGCTCAACGGATGCAGCTTCTGCACCCGTATCCACGTCGACCGTGCGCTCAAAGCGGGCCTCGACGCGGATGAGCTCATGCAGATCGCCGCCTGGCGCGAGAGCGGCGTCTTCACGGAACGCGAGCGCGCCGCTCTGGAACTGGCCGAGGCCTTCACCTTCATCGCCGAGGACGGGATCTCCGACGAGGTCTACGACCGGGTCGGCAGCGTCTTCACCGAGAAGGAGTATGCGGCACTGAGCTGGGCGTGCGTGTCGATCAACGCGTTCAACCGGATCGTCATCGCGGGGCGCTACCCGGTGCCTCCGCGCTCGCCGCAGGCGCAGGTATGACGGTCCTCGACGTCGAGGGAGTCGCGAACGTCCGGGACGTCGGCGGCATCCCCGCCGCGGGCGGCCGGATCCGGGCGGGCGTACTGCTGCGCTCGGGGCAGCTGTCGGGCGCGACGCCCGCAGGCGCGAGTGCCCTGAGCGAACGGGTCTCGCACATCGTCGACCTGCGCGACGGTGAGGAGATCGCGGCTGAGCCGACCGAGATCGTCGGCCCCGCGACCACGCATCTGCCGCTGTTCCTCGGTTCCGTGCGCTCGTTCTTCGAAGCCGACACGAGCCTCGACGACCTCTATCTTCATCTGCTCGAGGAGAGCGGGGAGCGTCTCGTGGAGGCGATCCGGATCATCGCCACCGGTGAGACGACGCTCGTGCACTGCACGGTGGGGAAGGACCGCACCGGCGTCACCGTGGCCCTCGCGCTCGCGGCGGTCGATGCCGACCGTGAGGCGATCATCGCCGACTACGCCCTCACCGAATCGCAGCTGCCGAGGGAGCGGACGCAGCGCATCGCCGCGTACCTGCGTGCGCAGCATCCCGAAGCGGTGCACGCTGTCGCTCTCGCGACCCAGTCACCGGCTCGCGTGATGCGCGCCCTCCTCGAGAAGGTCGACGAGCGATGGGGATCGGCCGCCGGTTATCTCCGCACGAACGGGATGACGCATGCCGAACTGGATTCCCTGAGGGCGGCGCTGGTCGAACCCGCAACGCAAGGTTAGGCAAGCCTTGGCTGGGTGATACGATAGAGACATCATGAGCACCTCTCTCGACACTCGCAGCACACGCGCGGAGCGCCGCGCGGCACGTCGCCGTGCGCATCATCTGGTGACGGCCGATGAGAGTTCGCTGCTCGAGCTCGAGGCGTTCCTCGCGACGCTGCCGCTGTGCGCGTCGGGACGGATCTTCATCGAGGTGCCGGAGTCCGCAGACATCTCACGTGTCGAGGCGCCCGATCGCATGACCGTGACCTGGCTCGCCCGCGGTGAGCGCTCCGGCGCCCCCGGCACCGGCCGAGCGTGCGCGCCGGGCGAGGCGCTGGCGCGGGCGACTTGCGCCTGGGCCGACGAGATGCTGTGCGATGACGAGGTCGAGACGCACGTCACGCTGCTCGGCGGATTCCTGGGCACGGCGGACATCGTCGACCACCTGACCTCTGAGCTGGGTGTCCAGCCGACGCAGATCCGGGTCCCCGAGCGCTTCGGCCTGCTTCAGCGCTGACGATCGGCGCCGGAGCGGCGGACGTAGTTGCCGTCCTCCAGCCCTGCTTCGATCTCGAAGCGGTTGCGCAGCGGGTCGCGGCCGGCGAACAGGTACAGGACCGGCATCAGGAACCCGTACCGCAGCCACTGCGCCTTGTGCACGGCCTCGTGTCGCAGGATGGCGTCGCTGGGCCTGGCGTCGCCCGTGAGGAAGCACCCGCCCACGCAGACACCGCCGCGGTTGTACGTCCAGCCCGGCATGCCGCGGAAGATCCAGAGCCCATTGCGCCGTTCCACAGGTCCTGTGCTCCACATCGATCCCCAGACCCACCCGACCGCAGTGCCCCACCAGTAGCCGATCCGGCTGAGGGGAGAGCGCAGGAGGAACGACGGGATGCGCCGGTCGACACGGCGTCCGCGTGCGAGAGCGGCCTCTGCCGCAGGGCGCCAGTCGTCGGTCACGCCACGGCACCGACGAGTCGGAGAAGAGCGCCGAGATCGTCGACGGCGTCGGCGGGCGTGCGCGGCGCGAAGCCCGAGATCGTGGCGCCGGCCAGAGGCACGCGGTCGCGCAGCCGGCGGATCGCGGTGCTCAACGCCGACGTGGTGAGGCCGAAAGGCGCGGCCTCCGACACCCCGGACAGCTCGGCCGGGTCGAGCACGTCGACGTCGATGTGCACCCACACCCTGCGAGCACCGGTCGCCGCGACGGCATCGGCGACAGCATCCGCCGAATCGAGATCTGAGACGGAGAGCGAGGTCAGCCCGTCGACCTGTGCGACTTCTTCATCGTCGAGGTTGCGCATGCCCACCGTGATGACCCGATCGCGCGGAACTCCCGGTGAGAGCGCCAGCTGAGGCTCTCCTTCGCCGAGTACGGCGCGCAGAGCCATCCCGGAGAACGCGCCCGAAGGTGAGGACTCGGGGGTGTTCATATCGGCGTGGGCGTCGCACCAGACGACCGCGAGGTCGTCTGTGCCGCCTGGGAGCGCCGCGAGAGCGGCGGCGGTGACGCTGCAGTCGCCGCCGATCACCACGGTGTCGGCGGTCATCGCCTCGGCGACGAGCTCACGAGTTCGCAGCAGTGAGCTCAGCCGGCGTACGCCGGTGCCCAGAGACTCACCCGCCTCGACCGGGACGTCGAGCACCGTCGTCGCCGCGCGCGGCAGATCTCCGGCGATCGCGGTGGCTCCGTCGACGAGGAGCATTGCCCGGGTGGCGGGGGAGCCCTGCCACTGCGGGACGACGAGGAAACGCACCACGGGTGCCTCCAGAGGGAAAGAGCGGATGCCCCGGACCACGGTCCGAGGCATCCGCAGGGTGTGTCAGGAGCCTTCGATGGCCTGCTGCGGAGCTGCGGTGCCGCCCGCCTTGAGCTCAGCGAGGCGTGCCTCCACCTCGGTGAGCTCACCGAGGTCCTCGAGGCTCTCGAACTGCGCGTCGAGGCTGGATGCCGCAAGCTCGGCCTTGCCCTGAGCAAGAGCCTCCTGGCGGCGGACCTTGTCTTCGAAACGGCCCAGTTCGCTGGTCGGGTCGAGCACGTTGATCGAGCCGACCGCGTCCTGCACCTTGGTCTGAGCCTCGGCGACCTTCGCGCGAGCCAGCAGCTCGCTGCGCTTGGTCTTCAGCTCGCCGAGCTTCTCCTTCATGCCGTTGAGGCCCGACTTGAGCTTGTCGACGATCTCGGTCTGCGACGCGATCTGCGGCTCCGCCGCCGACGCCTCGCGCTCCGAGCTGATCTGGCGCTGCAGCGCGATCTTGGCGAGACTGTCGAACTTGTCTGCGTCCGCCGCGTTGCCCGCGGTGCGCATCTCGTCGGCCTTGCGGCTCGCGGCGAGCGCCTTGTTGCCCCACTCGGTCGCCGACTGGACGTCTTCCTCGTGGTCGCGCTCGAGCAGGCGCAGGTTGCCGATGGTCTCCGCGATCGCCGACTCTGCATCGGCGATGTTGTTCGTGTAGTCGCGGACGAGCTGGTCGATCATCTTCTGCGGGTCCTCGGCGGAGTCGAGGAGCGCGTTGATGTTCGCGCGGACGAGGGTCGAGATTCGTCCGAAGATGGACTGCTTGGTCATGCGGTTTCCTTTCAGAGGGTCCTGATTGAGATCTTCACTTATGCGCCTATGGAAATCAGAAGCGTCCGCCGCCGGAGCGCCCGGATCTACCGCCGCCGCCTCCTCCGCCGCCGAAGCCGGAGCTGCGGAAACCGCTGCTCCCGCCGGAGCGCCACCCGCTGCGGCTAGATGACCCGCCTCCGCCACCACCACCGGACAGCAGGCCGCCGATGATGCCGCCGAGGATGTCGCCGCCGAGGCCGGAGCCGCTTGAACGGGAGCCCCCGAAGGGGTCGCCGCCCCAACCGCCACCCGAGGAGTACGAGGAGACGTCGGACTGGGCGTAGGAGCTGGCCTGCCGAGCGAGTTCCAGCGCGTTCTGGGCGACGGCGAGCGCCTGCTCGGGGTTCGCGGTTCGCAGTCCCAGCGCTTCGCTGAGCCCCGCTTCGGCCTGTGAGAGGCGTGTCCGGGCGGTGCTGCCGACGGTTCCACGTCGCGTCTCGATGAAGTCCCTGGTCGATCGGACCTGCGCGTCGGCCTGGGCGAGGGTCTGCTCGAGCATCTGCTGCGTGCGTCGAGCGCGCTCGATGCTCTCCCGTCCCTGGGCGATGGCCGCGTCGATCTGCGTGTTCGCCGCGGTGAGGGCCTCCAGCACACGCTGCGGGCTGCGGGAGTCCCCGGTCAGGTTCGCCTGCGCCTGCTGCAGCTGCTGCTGCACGTTCGCCGCGGCCTGGGCGGTGGCGCCGGCGGCATCTGGGAGCTGTTGCGCAGTCGCGATATCGCCCTGCAGATCGGACATGAGCGTCCGCGCCTGGGATTCGATCGAGGCGAGATCGGCGCCGAGGGTCGTGATCGCGGCGGCAAGCTGCCCCGCTTGGGCGACGGCCTGTTCGGCCGTGCGGATCGCGAAGGCGGCATCACCGGTCTTGCCTGTCGTGATGGCCTGGGCCGCGGCTTCGATCGACCTGTCGGCGAGAGCGATGCGCTCCTGCGCCTGGGCCGGATTGTCTGCGACGGTGCTCAGCGCGGCGGGGTCGTACTCGGCGGCGAGCGCTGCGAGAGCGGGAGCCGCGCCCGCGAGCACGGGCTGCAGCGCGGTGCGCTCGGCCCGTACGCGATCGAGCTCCTGGGGGGCGTTCTCCTGAAGCCTGCGCAGGGCGTCGAAGGCCTCGGTGTTGTCATCGAGCACGTCGTCGATCTCGTCGCAGAGCTGGATGATGCGGATGTGCCACGCGCGGCGGTCGTAGACGGTGTCTTCGATCTCGTCGTCGAGCTTCTGCTTGATGTCGAACGCCTCCGACATCTTCGTCTTCGCCGCTTCGATCGCCACGGAGAACTCGGATGTGGCGCTCTCGCCGAACTGCGCGACCGCGAACCCGAGCTCCTCTTTGCTGGAGGTCAGCGCGTCGTCGGCCCGCACGAGTGCGGCGCCGGCCTGCGTCTGGACCTGCTCATCGGTGAGGGTCGAGAACGGGTCGTTCGGGTCGGGCTTCTCCGGCATGGCGCCTCGCCGGCGCGCCTCGGCGTTGCGTCGGCCGCGCGCGATCAAGGCGACGATGAGCCAGACCAGCAGCGCGGCGACGACGATCCCGCCGATGATCAGGAACACTCGGACCGCACCGGCCCCGCCGTCTCCCTGGATCTCGTCTGCCGCGAGGATGATCGCGCCGTCCCAGTCGTCCTGGGCGAGAAGGGGCTGGATCTTCTCCTCGACGTCGTCGAGCTTGCCCTCGCTGAGCGGTCCGCCCTGCGCGGCGGAGATGTAGTAGCTGCGCCCTTCGACCGCGATCGCGAGGAGGTACTGCTCGGGGCCGAGGCTGTTGTTCTGTGCGACGGCATCAGCCCACGCGACGTAGTCGGACGGCGAGGTGAAGTCGTCGACGAGCACCACGAACAGATCCGCCGTGGAGTTCTCGGTCAGCGTCTGCAGACGAGCCTCGACGTCTTTCTTCTCAGTCGAGCTGAGGACGCCGGCGTCGTCGGTGACGTAGCCCTGGTCGAGCTGAACGGGGTCGGTCGCCGATGCCGCTGAGGCAGAGAGCAGCCCCGCGACGAGCGCCGTCATCACTGCGACCAGCGCGAGCCAGCGAGTCCTCATGTGCGTCCCTCCGACCGGCAGCCGTGCCCCCATGCGTCGAGTCTATGCACACACGACGACACGCGACAGCATCC
Source organism: Microbacterium natoriense (assembly GCF_030816295.1). NCBI lineage: Bacteria > Bacillati > Actinomycetota > Actinomycetes > Micrococcales > Microbacteriaceae > Microbacterium > Microbacterium natoriense. The sequence goes on from NZ_JAUSXV010000001.1 coordinate 2,248,834, forward strand.
GGGCGCTGATGGGCGTTCGCCCTCAGCGCAGACACATACGCTGGAGAGCATGGACGACAGGTATGGATCGGATGTGCTCGCCGCCGGGTGGCGGGAGCGCGCCGCGAAGCCGGTGCCCGAGGTGCCCGCCGAGCTCGATCTCGTGGTCGAGGTCGCCGGCGACGGCTACTGCGGCGCCGTGACCAAGGTGCAGGCCGGCAATGTCGAACTCGAGGACTGGAAGGGGCGCACGCGCCTGTTCCCGTTGGGAGGCGGGTTTCTCGTCGAGGGGAAGCCCGTGAAGCTCGTCCCGCCGAAGGCGGTGCAGCAGGGGCCGAGGCGGACGGCATCCGGATCGTTCGTCGTCGCGGATCAGCGCGCGCGCACCGCGCTTCCCAGCCGGATCCTCGTCGAGGGCAAGCACGACGCCGAGCTCGTGGAGAAGGTGTGGGGAGCCGATCTCCGCGTCGAAGGCGTCGTGGTCGAGTTCCTGCAGGGGGTCGATCTGCTCGACGCCCTCCTCGACGCCGAACCGCCGAGCGCGACCAGGCGCTACGGCGTGCTCGTGGACCATCTCGTGCCCGGGTCCAAGGAGTCCCGGATCGCGGATGCCGTCGCGCGCGGGCCGCATGGGCGCCACATCCGCATCGTCGGGCATCCCTTCGTCGACGTCTGGCAGTGCGTGACTCCGAAGGCCCTCGGCATCGCGAGATGGCCGGAGATCCCACGCGGCACCGACTGGAAGACGGGCATCTGCCGCGCATTCGGCTGGCCCTACGAGACCCAGGCCGACACGGGGCTCGCCTGGCAGCGCATCCTGTCGAAGGTGCACACCTATCGCGATCTCGAGCCTGCGCTGCTGGGTCGTGTCGAGGAGCTGATCGATTTCGTCACGGAGCCAGCAGGCCGCTGAGCAGGCCCGTCGACGGGTTCCCGGACCTCCTCGGTGTTGCTGAGCCCGTCGGAGCGCCCCGGTACCCTGGAACAATGCCCGAACCCCGCACTTTCCGCGACGAACCGGTGTCCTTCGTGCGCCGCAGCGGCCGGATGTCCGACGCGCAGGAGCGCGCCTTCGCAGAACCCGCTGCGCACTACCTGCTCGACGTGCCGAGAGACGTCGCCTGGACTTCCGTGCATCCCGAGGCCCGGCTGGATCCGGCATCCGAGTACGGCCGCGAGGCGGACCTCTTCGTCGAGATCGGCTCAGGGCAGGGGCACGCGATCGTGGCGGCCGCGTCATCCCGCCCCGACGACGACTTCCTCGCCGTCGAAGTGTTCCGCGCCGGCCTCGCCCGCACCATGCTCGACGCCGACAGGTCCGGAGCCCGCAACCTCCGTGTCGTCGAGGCGAACGCGCCCGAGGTGCTCTCCTCATATCTGCCGGAGGGCGCGGCGGCCGAGGTGTGGATCTTCTTCCCCGATCCATGGCACAAGAAGAAGCACACCAAGCGTCGCCTCGTGCGCGAGGGCTTCGGCGCGACCGCGGCTCGTGCGCTCCGCGACGGCGGTCTGCTGCGTCTCGCGACCGACTGGGAGGAGTACGCGGTGCAGATGCGCGAGGTTCTGGACGCCGATCCTCTGTTCGAGCGGGCTTACGAGGGGGAGTGGGCAGAACGCTTCGAGGGCCGTGTCATGACCGCTTTCGAGCGCAAGGGCATCGCCAAGGGCCGGGACATCCGCGATCTCGTCTACCGGAGGACACCGCGCGCATGAGCGGCGTGCGGCGTGATGCAGCCGTCTGGCCCGGCCTCGCGCCCGCTCTGATCGTGTGCGCCGCGGCGCCCGCGTTCTTCGTGCTGCGGATCGCCTGGCTCGGCTGGGTGCTGCTCGCCGTGGGCATCGGCGCCGCCTGGTTCATCGAGCGGGGCCGCAGCCGACAGGGTGAGGTCGTGAGCGTGGGGGCGCGCCGCTCGACGGCACGCGCGATCGGCATCCGTCAGGAGCCATCGCTCACCCGCGATCTCGCGCTGATCGCGCTGGGTCTTCTGATCGTGAGCGTCATCCCGCTGGCCGCCGAGCTCGACAACCCCGCCATGCTGCGGTTCACCCTGGCGCTCGGAGGAGCAGTGGCCGCGCCGTATCTCGTGTCGCGATACGTCTTCCGCGACCGCGCGATCAGCTTCCCGTGGCGCGCCCGGCGCCCGTGGGGCCGGTTGCAGTGGAGCTGGCTCATCGCCGTGCTGATCCTGGGCTGGCTGATCCTCCCGTTCTACTTCATCACCAGCGGCGTCTACCAGAACTGGCCCGTCGTCGACTCGCCCGAGCTGATCGCGCGTCTGTTCGTGGGCGTGGGCGCGGTCGGCATCTGGGACGAGCTGTTCTTCATCTGCACGGTGTTCGCTCTGCTGCGCCGGCATTTTCCGGATGCTCTCGCCAACGCACTGCAGGCGATCGTGTTCGTGTCGTTCCTCTGGGAACTGGGCTATCGCGCGTGGGGGCCCGTGCTGACGATCCCGTTCGCGCTGCTGCAGGGGTTCATCTTCCTGCGCACGCACTCGCTCGCCTACGTCGTCACGGTGCATCTGCTCTTCGATGCGGTGGTGTTCGCTGTGCTCGTGCATGCGCACAATCCGGGCCTGCTGCCGATCTTCCTGGTGTGAGGGCCCGGATGCGGGATGATGAATGCATGATCATCGCCGGACTCGTCCTCGCCGCGGCCGCAGCCGCCTTCCACGTCTTCATCTTCGCGCTCGAGTCCCTGAAGTGGACCGAGCCCGAGACCCGCAAGATCTTCGGCGTCGCCAGCGAAGCGGATGCCGTCACCACGAAGCAGCTGGCGTTCAACCAGGGCTTCTACAACCTCTTCCTCGCCCTCACCGCCCTTCTGGGAGTCGGTCTGGTCATCATGGGTGCGACGACGGTCGGACTCACGCTGGTCTTCGCGGGCACCGGCATGATGCTCGCGGCCGCGCTCGTGCTGATACTCTCCGACCGCTCCAAGGCGCGTGCGGCGCTCATGCAGGGCACTCTGCCGCTGCTGGCCGTCGTCGTGACGGCGATCGGCGTCTCGCTGAGCTGAGACATCCGCTCAGGGGGTGACAGCGTCCCGCTCAGCCGTCACACTCGTGTGCATGGCTGACTGGGTGCTGCACGTCGACATGGATCAGTTCATCGCGGCCGTCGAAGTCCTGCGCAGGCCGGAGCTGGCCGGGGTCCCGGTGATCGTGGGTGGACGAGGCGACCCGACCGAGCGTGCAGTGGTGTCGACGGCGTCCTATGAAGCGCGCGCGTTCGGCATCGGCTCGGGGATGCCGCTCAAGATCGCGGCACGCAAGGCGCCCGAGCACGCCGTCTTCCTCCCCGTCGACCACCAGGCGTACGAGGCGGCTTCCCATGAGGTGATGGCGACGCTGCGCGCTCTGCCCGGGGCGGTGCTCGAGGTGATCGGCTGGGACGAGTGCTTCCTGGGCGTCTCCTCCGACGCCCCGGAATCCGTCGCCGGTTCGGCCCAGACCGCGGTGCTCGACGCGACAGGACTGCATTGCTCTGTCGGCATCGGCGACAACAAGGTGCGAGCCAAGATCGCGACGGAGTTCGGCAAGCCTCGAGGAATGTTCCGGCTGACGGCTGCGAACTGGTTCGAGGTGATGGGGGAGAAGCCGACGAGAGATCTCTGGGGCGTCGGTCCGAAGGTGAGCAAGCGTCTCGCAGACCACGGCGTGAAGACCATTCGCGAACTCGCCGACGCCGATGAGCAGGAGCTCATCGGCGAGTTCGGCCCGCGTATGGGGGTCTGGTATCGGGAGCTCGGCTCGGGGATCGGGCCGAGAGTCGTCGATCCGACGCCCTGGGTGGCTCGCAGTCACAGCCGGGAGACGACGTATCAGCAGAACCTGACGACGGCCGAGGAGGTCGAGGCGGCGATCCGCACCCTCGCGGGCAGTTCGTTCGACGACTGCGCAGCGGAGGGTCGACCGGTCGTCCGCGTGCATCTCAAGGTGCGCTACGCGCCGTTCGAGACGAAGACGTTCGGCCGCAAACTGCCTGCGCCGACCGAGAGCCGCGACGAGTTCATCGAGGCGGCCCTCGCCCTCGGCCGCACGCTCGACGGGGAGCGGGAGGTCAGGCTGCTCGGCGTCCGCGCGGAGATGACGATGCCCGACGAGGGGGATGCCTCCGAGCGCACTCCGGTGCGCGGCCGGATCTGAGGCCTGTCGCAAAGCGCCGAACCGGTGACCTTGTCTTTACGAGTCACACGGTCGGTGCGCGTGCGTGTTCAGCCGCGGATGACCGCAGCGACGGCGCTCACCTCGATGATCGCGCCGGGAAGTCCGAGGCCGGCCACGATCGCCGCAGTCACGAGCGGAGGCGCCCCGTCTCGCGCGAGTTTCGAGGCGACAGCGCCGTAGGCGGCCCGCAGGTCGGCGTCCTGATGGATGAAGACGGTCCAGCTGACGACGTCTTCGAGCCCGGCACCTGCGGCTTCTAGCGCCACGCGGGCGTTCTCGACGGCGCGGAGCGATTGCTCGCCGGCATCCGCCGAGACGACCGCACCGGTCTCATCGACGCCGTTCTGACCGCCGACGTAGATCGTCGTGGCACCCGGCGGAACGACGGCGACGTGACTGAACGCAGGACTGACGACGAGTCCTGCGGGCTGCATGAGTGTGATGTCCATGTCGTCAGTATGCGCGCGACCTCGGACGCCGGGCATGACGAAGGGCGAGGACCGCCGCCCCCGCCCTTCGTCACGAATGGTTCAGAACTTCAGCAGCACCTTGCCGACGCGGCCCGGAGTGCGGCTCGCGCGCATGGCGTCTGCCGCATCCGCCGCGTCGAACACCCCGGCGACGGGGAGCGTGAGCGTCCCGTCGCTCACCCGCTGGATGAGCTCGCCGAACAGGGCGCCGCGCGTCGCGGCATCCGTCGTCTGGATGACCTTGCTTCCCCAGAAGCCCTTGACGGTCGCCTGCTTGAAGATGACGTCGCCCGATGCGATCTCCATGATCGGAGAGTTCATCGCGCCGAACGCGACGAGGGTGCCGTTCTCGGCGAGCAGTGACAGCACCTGGCCCGATGCGGCACCGCCGACGGAGTCGACACCGGCGACGATCGGCGCGCCGCCGGTGATCTTCGCCGCCTGCTCGGCCCAGTCCGACTGGTCGGTCGCGACGACGTTCTCGATGCCCTGAGCGCGCAGCTCCTCGACGCCGGCAGAACGGCGCACGAGACCGAGCACGTTCACGCCGCGCGCGGCGCCGAGCTGCGCCAGCATCCGGCCGACCGCGCCGTTGGCGGCGTTCTGGACGATCCAGTCGCCGGGCTTCACCTCGAGGAACTCCAGCAGACTGATCGTGCTGAAGGGCATCGACACCAGCTGGGAGGCGACCTCGTCAGACAGCGACGCCGGTACCGGGATGAGTCCGGCGGCATTCGCGACGATGTACTCGGCCCAGGCGCCGAAGGTTCCGCCGGTGGCGACGCGCTGACCGATGGCGAGACCGTCGACGCCCTCGCCGAGCGCATCAACGATGCCGAGAGCCTCGGTGCCCGACGCGGCGGGCAGCTCGGGCTTGAATCCGTAGGTGCCTCGGATGGTCCAGATGTCGTGATTGTGGATCGGCGAGAGCACGATGCGCAGCCGCACCTGGCCGGGGCCGGGCTCGGGCAATGGCCGCTCTTCGACGGTCAGAACGTCTTCGGGCTCGCCGAAGGTGTGATGGATGAGTGCGCGCATGGTTCTACTCCTCAGTCGTCCGAGACGGTGATGTCGACGTCGATGTTTCCGCGGGTGGCGTTCGAGTACGGGCACACCTGGTGCGCCGCGTTCGCGAGTTCGACGGCCTGCTCGTGGGGGAGGTCGGGGATGACGACCTCGAGCTGCACGGCGAGTCCGAACCCGCCTTCGCCGTTCGAGCCGATCTGCACGCGAGCGCCGACCGAGGAGTCGACGATCGAGACCTTCTGTGCTCGGGCGACGGTCTGCAGCGCCGAGTGGAAGCACGCGGCGTAGCCGGCGGCGAACAGCTGCTCGGGGTTCGCTCCGTCGCCGGAGCCGCCGAGCTCCTTCGGGACGGCGAGGGTGAAGTCGAGCCGGCCTTCGCTCGTCGCGACGCGGCCGTTGCGGCCGGCGCCTGTGGCGAGGGCCTCGGCGGTGTACAGGGCTTCCATCGTGTGGATTCCTTTCAGTGGGTGCTGTTCTGCAGCAGGGTGGTGAGTTCTTGGAGTTCGGCGATCAGGCGGCGGCGGTGGGCATCGTCGCGGATGCCCGCGAGCTCGGCGATCCGAGCGCGGATCGGGGCGACCTCGGCTCGCAGCGCCGTGCCCTCGGCTGTGAGCTGCACCGTGACGACGCGCTCGTCGTTCATGCTGCGGGCCTTGGTGACGTAGCCGGTCTGCTCGAGTCGGCGGACCAGGGGAGAGAGAGTGCCCGAGTCGAGCTGCATCATGTCGCCGAGGGAGCCGATCGTCTGCTCTCCCTCGTTCCACAGGATCGCGAGCACGAGGTACTGCGGGTAGGTGAGCTTCCAGGGCGCCAGCAGGGCGCGGTACGCCTGCGTCGTCGCGCGGGCGGCGGAGTACAGCGAGAAGCACACCATCTCATCGGTCACGGGCATGACTGAAGTATTGCACGCAATTAAATTGTGCACAACTTAATTGCGTTCCTGTGAGGGCGTACATGTTCGGCGCGTACGGTCAGGACATGACCACAGCTCAGCCGTCCCGCGAGGACGGCGAAGGAGACTCGGCGTTCCGACGATCGGGTCCAGCCGCTCCCCAGCGCGACGGCGACATCGAACGCGCGAGGTCCTTGAAGCCCATTCACATCGCGTCTCATCATCCCGAAGTCGAGTGATGAGCTGACCGACGACAGCCGATCGCCGGCGTACCAGAACGCACTACGAAAGGAACTCGTCATGTCTGTGGGAGATCACATCAAAGCCGCGTCGGAGAGCGCGACGAACCTCACCAAGCGGGTCGTCGACGCTGTGGAGAACAAAGTCGACGACGTCACCGACGCCGTGGAGAACGCCGCGCACGATGCGGGCGACAAGATCCGACGCGTCGCCGGCGGCGTGCGCGAGAGCGAATAACGCGACACGCGCAGTGCGCCCTTCAGCGCCGCGAAACGTGAAGAGGCCCGTCCGAATGGACGGGCCTCTTTCGCGAAAACGTGCCCCCGGAGGGATTCGAACCCCCGACCTACGGTACCGGAAACCGGCGCTCTATCCCCTGAGCTACGGAGGCGCACCGAACGACAATATCACTGGTTGGAGGTGCTCTCCGACCCACCGGCGACGGTGACCGGGGCAGCGCCGAGATCGACGAGATCGGCGGAGAGCCTCTCGGCCAGATAGCGGTGCCCTTCGGTGGAAGGATGCCTGCGCCCGAAATCCACGTCGATCACGTCGAGGTAGTTGGACGGTGTGATCCAGTTCTCCCCGATGGGCGAGATGTACCACCAGCCGCGCTCGGCGGCGAGGGCTGCGAGGTCCGTGTCGATGCGGGCGGTTCCGGCACCGACGGGCAGCAGATGCGGGGCCGGCCCCAGGATCACGATCTGCGCCTCGGGGTAGGTGGCCGCCATCGCGTCCCAGGCCGCCGTCACGGCCTCTCGATAGCCGGCCTCACCCTGTTCACGGTCATTGATCGAGCCCTGGATGATCACGAGGTCGGGCGACAGCGCGGGATCGAGCGCGGCGATGCGCTCGCCGAAGGCCGGACCGTCGAGGCCCGGCTTCAGGTAGCCGCTGCCACGGACGCCGTTCACGGTCGTCGCGCCGTCGAGGAGTTCGGCGAGAACGTAGGCGTATCCCAGGGTCGGGTCGGAAGCGGCGGATCCGTACGTCCAGGAGTCGCCGAAGACGAGGACGGACGGATGCTCCGGCAGCACCAGGGGAGCGGGAGCGATCGTGACGGCTTCCTCGGAACCCGCACCGGCGACCTGCGCCGTGGACGCGGCCTGCGACCAGGGGCGCCACACACCCAGGACGACGGCCACGAGCGCCAGAACGACGGCGATGGCGAGCACCGCGGGGAGCGTGCGGCGGCGACGGGACGCGGCATTCATGGCATGACTGTAGATCACCGCATCCGCCCTGCAAATTCCGTGGCCGCGACGCGCCGTAAACTTGTGAGTCTATGAACCCTGAAACGCTCGCCCAAGCCCTTCTCGCCGTCCTCGCACCGATTGCCGCCGAGCGACGTCCGGGCGAGCCGCTCGGGCTCTCGGCATCCGACATCGTCTTCGAACGTCCCCGCAACCGCGACCACGGCGACTGGGCGTCGAACGTCGCCATGCGTCTGGCCAAGCCCCTCGGAACCAACCCGCGCGAGCTCGCACAGCAGATCGCCGACGGCCTGGCCACGATCGACGGCGTCTCGAGCGCCGAGGTGGCCGGTCCCGGGTTCATCAACATCCGTCTCGACGCCGCGGCGGCGGGCGCGCTCGCCAAGACGATCGTCGACGCGGGCGAGAGCTACGGCCACAACGACTCGCAGCAGGGCGTCAGCGTGAACGTCGAGTTCGTGTCGGCGAACCCGACCGGTCCGCTGCACATCGGCCACACGCGCTGGGCCGCCCTCGGCGACTCGATCGTGCGGCTGCTGCTCGCGAGCGGAGCGAATGCCGTGCGCGAGTACTACATCAACGACGCGGGTGCGCAGATGGACCGCTTCGCGATCTCGATCGTCGCGGCCGCCAAGGGAGAGCCCACGCCCGAGGGCGGCTACCCGGGCGAGTACATCGCTGCTCTCGCCGGCCGTGTGCTCGAAGCCCGCCCCGATCTGCTCGGTCTTCCCGACGACGAGCAGCTCACCGTCGCGCGTGATCTCGCCTACGACTATCAGCTCGCCGAGATCAAGGGCTCGCTGGAGCGGTTCAACGTGCCCTTCGACGTCTGGTTCTCGGAGCGGACGCTGCATGCCAAGGGCGAGGACGGCACGAGCTTCATCGATCAGGCCGTCGACCGTCTGCGCGAGCAGGGCCACGTCTTCGACGAGGACGGCGCCGTCTGGGTGCGCACGACCGACTTCGGAGACGACAAGGACCGCGTGATCCGTCGTTCGAACGGCGAGTACACGTACTTCGCCGCCGATGCCGCGTACTACCTCAACAAGGGCGATCGCGGCTTCCAGAACAAGATCTACCTGCTCGGCGCCGACCACCACGGCTACGTGCACCGCCTCAAGGCGATCGCCGGCGCGGCCGGCGACGACCCCGAGAAGAACATCCAGGTGCTGATCGGCCAGCTCGTGTCGATCCGCGGCGCCCGTCTCAGCAAGCGTGCGGGCAACATCATCGAGATGGACGACCTGCAGGCCTGGATCGGCACGGATGCGCTGAGGTATGCGCTGGAGCGCTCGCCCGCGGACTCGCCGCTCGACCTCGACCCCGAACTGCTGCAGAAGCGCACGAACGACAACCCCGTCTTCTACGTGCAGTATGCGCACGCCCGCACGCACAATGTGGCTCGCAATGCGGCCGATTCCGGCGTCGACCGCAGCGTGTTCGCGCCCGAGACGCTCACGCACGAGACCGAGGCGGCGCTTCTCGGTGCGCTGCAGGAGTTCCCGCGCATCGTCGGCTTCGCCGCCGAGATCTGCGAGCCGCACCGCGTCGCCCGCTACCTGGAGGAGCTGGCTGGTCTCTACCACCGCTGGTACGACAACTGCCGGGTGATCCCGCAGGGCGACGACCCCGTCGAGAGCGTGCACCGTACGCGGCTCTGGCTGAACGACGCCGCGGGCCAGGTGCTCCGCAACGGCCTGGCGCTCCTCGGAGTGTCCGCCCCCGAGCGCATGTGACCCGACGGGTGCGGCAGGATTGGGGGATGAGCGACGACAATCCCACACTGCCGTACCCCGAGTCCGGCGGCGAGCATGAGACGCTCGTCATCCCGGGAGAGCGAGGAACTCAGGCCCCGCCCCGCACCCGCCGGCGGAAGCGCTGGCCGTGGGTCCTGCTCATCGTGGTCGTGGTGATCGCCGCGCTCGCCGTCGCCGCTGAACTTCTCGCCCGCGCGCTTCTCCCCGGCATCGTCCGCGGCATGGTGGTCGAGCAGCTCGATCTGCCCGCAGACCAGCAGCTCGACGTCGACGCGGCGGGCATCCTGCTGCCGCAGCTCATCGGCGGCCGCCTGGACAGTCTTCACCTGTCGACGGATGCTGTGACGCTCGAAGGGATCACGGGCGCCGTCGATGTCACCGCGACCGGTGTGCCGCTCAGCGGCGGTGACCTGGACGGAGCCGCGGGAACCATCCGCATCGACGAGACGCAGTTCACTGCGCTCCTCGCAGGCACCGACCTGCCCGTCGACTCCGTCGCGTTCGATGCGCCGGACGCGACGGTGGCCGGATCGGCCAACGTGCTCGGAATGTCGGTCCCGATCACGCTCACCCTCACGCCGGGGGTCGCGGAAGGCGACCTCGAGCTCACGCCGGTGCAGCTCACGGTCGGCGGTCTCGTCGTCGACGCCTCTCAGGTGGGCTCGTCGCTCGGGTCGATCGGGGAGCGGCTCACCGAGCCGCAGCGCGTCTGCATCGCCGATCAGCTGCCGGCCGGGATCACCCTCACGGCGCTCACGATCGACGGGAGCGAGGCGGTCATCGACGTCGACGTGAACGGCGCGATCGCGACCGACCCGACTCTCCTCGAGAAGGGCGTCTGCCCCGGACGCTGACGGTGCCGGTGCTCATCGTCAGCGACGGGTCGTCGCTCCGGTGTCTCGGAGATGATCGAGGATCGCCGGGATGACGGTCTGAGGACGATCACGCTGGACCCAGTGCCCGGCTTCGGGGACCACCAGGAGTTCGCCGTGAGGAAGCAGGCGCGCCGCTGCCTGCGCATGCCCGATGGGTACGCCGGAATCCCGGTCTCCGTGGACGAGGAGCGTCGGTGTGGCGATGGACGGGAGCTGACCCGTATACGCCGTGCGGAGCCGGTTCCACAGCACCTGATCACGTTGCCATTCGCCGAACACTGCGAGACCCGTGCCCGAGGCCTCGGCCAGCACCGCGTCGACGAGTTCAGGGGTGCGCGCGGCAGGATCCCGGACGATGTCGCGCAGACCGCGCTCCATCGCCCGCCGGCTGCGCGAGTAGGACCGCGTGAGGGAGGTGAGCAGGCCGGTGCGCACGAGAGAGTACGAGGCGAAGTGCGTGAATCGGCCGAGCAGACCGTCTGCGAGGCGAGGCATCAGACCGTAGGTTCCCAGAAGCACGGCGCTCCGGGCCTGGCCCGGTCGGTCGATGAGATGGCCCAGCGCCATGCCGCCGCCCAGCGAGAGTCCGCCGATCGTGTAGTCGGCGAGATCGAGCGCGTCGACGAGTTCCCCGACGTATGACACGAGCCGCTCCTGGCTGAGGGTCCAGTCCGCTCGCGGGCTCGATCCGAATCCGGGGTGGTCGGGCGCGATCACACGATGCCCGGCGGCTGCAAGCGCCGGACCCACCTCGCCCCACGAGAGCTCGGCGCTGTCCGCCCCGCCGCCGTGCAGCAGGAGCACAGTCCGGCCCGAGGGGAGGACCGGTCGCCATTCCACGAGGGAGATCGTCGCGCCGGTCACGCGGATGGATGCGCGTCGAACGTTCATCGGGTTCCCCCGGTTTCTGCCTGAGCGCTCAGGACCTTTTCTCCCGTGCCGGCGCGGCCGCGGCATCCTGCGCGGCGCGCAGAGCCTCCTTGGCGATCGCCACCTCGACCTCCGCCCGCTGCACTCGGCGTGCGTCGAAAGTCGTCGCGCCGAACCGTGCTCGCACGCGGTCGTGCTCCTCTTCGTGGGCGGTGACGATGTAGGCGCAGGCGATGAGCATGACCTGCGCCGACAGGTTCAGCCAGATCAGCAGCGCCAGCAGCGTGGCGAACGAGGCGAGCAGCGGGTTGCTCGACGCGCCGCCGACGAACAGCCCCGACAGCTCCTGCAGCACGAGAAGCCCGGCGCCGCCCAGCAGCGCGCCGCTCAGCAGCGAGCGACGGGATGCGCGCATGCCCGAGAGGAGACGGAAGACGACGGCGATCAGAGCCGTGTCGAGCGCGAAGACGACGAGCAGCGAGAGCAGGCGGACAGCCCACTCAGCGACGGGGGAGCGGTCGGGGAGACCGACCACGCTGAGGAGCCAGGTGATACCGACCCGGCCCGCGATAGTGATGAACGCGGACGCGACGAAGGAGGCGCCGATCGCGATCGCGAGCAGCAGGTTGCGCAGCACGACCCACACCCAGAGCACATCGTCGTGCGCGGTACCGGCGATGACGCGGACCGCCGTGCGCAGCGAGCCGATGGCGCCCAGAGCCGCTCCGATGAGGCCGACGAGCGAGACGATGCCGGCGATCGACAGCGACACCGGCTGCTGCAGCTCGTCTACATGCACCACGCCGCCCTTCCCGATGAGGCCGGGGATCGCCGCCTCCACGGCGCTCACGATCGCCTTCCACGCGACCGGGTTCCCGCTCAACCACAGGGCGGCGATCGAGAAGCCGAGCAGCACGCCGGCGAACACGCTGAAGAGCGCCCGGTAGGTGACGCTGTCGGCGAGCATCGGCCCGCGGCGCTCCGAGTACAGCAGTGCGGCGCGCACCGGGCGCAGCGTGAGCGCCCAGCGGATCGCCGACGCCGTCGCGCGCTGCACGATGCCAGGGCGACGGATGTCTGAGGTGCGCGAGTCGGTAGTCATCACGCTCCACACTACGAGCCGCGGCAGCACCGACCCAGGGGCTTGACGCGGCGCGTCACCGTGACGGATGGCCGCTCGCGGGTGCCCTAGAATCGGGTCAGCCTCGCTGTGCGCGATCCCGCCCGAGAATCATCCACGATTGGTGCTCCTTGCTTTCCCCTGTCGATTCGCTCGCCCCGGAATGGCTCGTCGTGCCCGACGACTCCAACGACCTCGCCCCTGCGGTGTGGCCGGCATCCGTCGCCCGCGACTCCGACGGAACGCTCGAGATCGCCGGCATCCGCGCGACGACTCTGGCCCAGACCTTCGGCACCCCGCTGCTGGTGATCGATGAGGACGAGGTGCGCTCGCGTGCCCGCGCCTTCCGTCTCGCCTTCGACGCCGCAGCCGCCGACAACGGGACCACCGCGCAGGTCTACTACGCCGGCAAGGCTTTCCTGTGCACGACGGTCGCACGCTGGGTCGTCGACGAGGGACTCCGCGTCGACGTGTGCACGGGCGGCGAGCTCGAGGTCGCGCTGGCCGCTGGCGTGGCTCCCGCGGCGATCGGCTTCCACGGCAACAACAAGTCGATGCGCGAGCTCGAACGAGCCGTCGAGGTCGGCGTCGGCTCGATCATCGTCGACAGCGCGATCGAGATCGAGCGGCTCGCGGCGATCACGGCGCGCGTGCATGCCACTCAGCGCGTCTTCGTGCGTGTGATCAGCGGCGTGCACGCCGAGACCCACAGCTTCCTGGCGACCGCGCACGAGGACCAGAAGTTCGGTTTCCCGCTGGCGGATGCCGAGACCGCGGTGGCCCGCATCCGCGAGATCCCCGGACTCGAGTTCGCGGGGCTCCACTGCCACATCGGCTCGCAGATCTTCGGCGTCGCGGGCTTCCGCGAATCCGCCTCGCGGGTGCTCGAGCTCCACGCCGCGCTCCTCGAGGGCGGGCCGGTGCCTCAGCTCAACCTCGGCGGTGGTTTCGGCATCGCGTACACGCGCGTCGATGATCCCACGCCCATCGAGACGCTCGCCGGGGAGATCGTCGCAGCCGTCGCGGAAGGGTGCGCCGCGCGGGGCATCGAGGTGCCCGCTCTCGCCTTCGAGCCGGGGCGCGCGATCATCGGAACCGCGGGGATCACCCTCTACGAGGTGGGCACCACGAAGGATGTGCAGCTCGGCTCGGGAGCCGTTCGCCGCTACATCAGCGTCGACGGCGGCATGAGCGACAACGCGCGGCCCGCCCTGTACGGCGCGCAGTTCTCGGCCCGGCTCGCCTCGCGTGCCGGCATCGGCGCGCCGCAGCTCAGCCGAGTAGTGGGCAAGCACTGCGAGTCCGGCGACATCGTCGTCGATCACGAGTACCTCCCCGCCGACCTCGCTCCGGGCGACCTGCTCGCCGTGCCCGCGACCGGGGCCTATTGCGCACCTCTCGCGAGCAACTACAACCACGTTCCCCGTCCACCGGTCGTCGCGGTGCGCGACGGCCGCACACAGGTCATCGTGCGCGGCGAGACCATCGCCGACGTGCTGGCGCGCGACGCGGGGATCGATCCCGCATCCGTGACCGACAGCGCACGCTGACCTTCTGCCCGGCGCCCCTGCGGCACCCGGCACAGACACACCTCTGAAGGAGTCCCCATGACTGCTGAGTATCGACGACTGCGGGTGGCGCTGCTGGGCGCAGGGGCCGTCGGCTCCCAGGTGGCGAGCCTGCTGCTGCGACACGGCGACGAACTCGCCGACCGTGCGGGAGCCGCTCTCGAGCTCGCCGGCATCGCCGTCCGCGATGTCGACGCGCCTCGAGACGTCGAGCTTCCCAAGGAGTTGTTCACGACCGACGCCGATTCGCTCATCCTCGGTTCCGACATCGTGATAGAGCTCATCGGCGGCATCGAGCCCGCACGAGCGAACATCCTGCTCGCCCTGGGCTCCGGTGCGGATGTGGTCACCGCCAACAAGGCGCTGCTCGCCACGCACGGACCGGAGCTGTTCGAAGCAGCCGATCGTGTCGGAGCGTCGGTGTACTACGAGGCAGCAGCCGCCGGTGCGATCCCGATCATCCGTCCGCTGCGCGATTCTCTTGCGGGCGACCGCGTCGTGCGCATCATGGGCATCGTGAACGGCACCACGAACTACATCCTCGACCGGATGGACACCGAGGGCGCCGACTTCGCCGAGGTGCTCGCCGATGCTCAGCGCCTCGGCTACGCCGAAGCCGATCCCACGGCGGATGTCGAGGGCTATGACGCCGCGCAGAAAGCCGCGATCCTCGCGAGCCTCGCGTTCCACACCGCAGTGCCGCTCGACGCCGTGCACCGCGAGGGCATCTCCTCGATCACCGCTTCCATGATCGAGGAGGCTCGCGCAGCCGGCTTCGTGATCAAGCTGCTCGCGGTCTGCGAGCGCATCGAGGCGAACGGCGCCGAGTCGATTTCGGTGCGCGTCTACCCGGCACTCGTGCCGCAGTCCCACCCGCTCGCGAACGTGCACGGAGCCAACAACGCTGTGTTCGTCGAGGCCGAGGCCGCCGGACCTCTGATGTTCTACGGAGCGGGCGCGGGCGGCGTGCAGACGGCGTCGGCCGTGCTCGGAGACGTGGTCTCCGCCGCTCGTCGCCACATCGCCGGCGGCGTCGGCGTGGGTGAGTCGACGAGGGCGAACCTGCCGATCGTGCCGATCGGCCACGTCACCACGCGCTACCAGATCACCCTCCAGGTGGCCGACGCCGCGGGCGTGCTCGCGACCGTCGCCGGCATCCTCAGCGACGGCGGCGTCTCGGTCGCGACCGTGGTGCAGACCGTCGAGGGCGAGTCCGAGCCGACCGCCCGTCTGATCATCGGCACGCACCGCGCGACCGAAGAGGCACTCAGTGCGACCGTCGACGCTCTCGCCGAGAGCTCCGTCGTCGAGCGCGTGGTGTCTGTGCTGCGCGTGGAAGGGGAGTGACGATGGTGCTCGGACGCACCGTCGAAGTCACGGTTCCGGCCACCAGCGCCAACCTCGGCCCCGGCTTCGACACTCTCGGGCTCGCGCTCAGCATCTACGACTCGCTTCTGGTCACGGAGCTGCCGGCCGGGGAGCTCGAGATCGAGGTCTCGGGAACGGGAGCCGATGAGATCCCTCGCGACGCGTCGAACCTCATCGTCCGCACGATCGCGCACGTATACGCCGACCTCGGCCTCGAGATGCCGGGGCTGCGCATCATCGCGGAGAACGGCGTTCCGCACGGCCGCGGGCTCGGCTCGTCGGGTGCGGCGGTGACTGCCGGCATCCTCGCCGCGAAGGGTCTGCTGGAGGGCGAGGTCGAGATCGGCGATGCCGATCTGCTGCGCCTCGCCACCGAGCTCGAGGGACACCCCGACAACGTGGCGCCCGCACTGTTCGGAGGTCTGACGATCGCGTGGGTGGGGGAGAGAGGCCCGCAGCACAAGAAGCTGCTGGTACATCGCGGCGTCTCGCCCCTCGTGCTGGTGCCCTCGTACACCATGTCCACGTCGAAGGCTCGTTCGCTGCAGCCTCCGCACGTGTCGACGGAGGACGCGGTCTTCAACGTCTCGCGCTCGGCCCTGCTGATCGCGGCGCTCATGCAGAGCCCCGAGCTGCTGCTCGACGCCACCGCCGACAGGCTTCACCAGGACTACCGGGCCGAAGCCATGCCCGAGACGCAGCGGCTCGTGCAGGCGCTGCGCGCGGCGGGCTTCGCGGCGGTCGTCTCGGGAGCAGGACCCAGTGTGCTGGTGCTCGCCGACGGACCCGGAAGCCGCCAGGACGCCGTGGAACTGGCTGCCAGCGTCACCGACACCCCGTGGGACGCGCTGCTGCTCGCGGTCGACGTGCGTGGTGGTACAGTGGGAGAACGAGCGGAGGGCTCCACGTAACTGCGTGAATCTGGCCCCATTGCAACTCTGCAGGACCCGCACGCAAACCCTTGATCCACAGCTCCTCTGTGAGTTCTGTGCCAAGGCCGGCTGGCGCCGAGCGTCAGCCCGTGCGATCGCGCGCAGCACCCGTTGTGCGCGGAACGCTCGTGTCTCCGAGACCAAAGAGGGAGTACTCGTGGAGAATTTCTCCGAGACCCAGAACGACTCGTCCGTTGTGAACGAGAACGCGGCCCCCGCCGCCGACACCGTGACCGCTGAGGCGCCGGCAGCACCGGCACGCAAGCGCGCGCCGCGCCGCGCCACCACCGCCACTGCCGCGGCGAAGGCAGAGAAGGCGGCCGCCGAGGCGGCGCCGGCATCCGAGGCTCCTGCGACCGACGCCCCCGCAGCCGAGGCCGCACCCAAGGCGAAGGCTCCTCGTCGCAGCCGCGCCAAGAAGGCGGACGCCGAGACCACCGAGGCACCCGCGGCCGAAACCGCACAGCCCGCTGAGGCTCCGGCAGCCGCCGAGGCGGCCCCGTCCGAGGCGCCGGTCGCCGAGACCGCCCCCAAGACCCCCCGTGGTCGCCGCGGTGCGAAGAAGCCCGTCGAGACCGCAGACGCCGCAGACGCTCAGTCCGCGCCGGTTGACAAGGCCGATGCACCCGAGAAGCAGGCGGAGACAGCCTCGGCAGACGACTCCGGATCGTCTGCTTCCGAGCAGGGCGATGGCGATGAGCAGGGCGGCCGAGGCCGCAGCCGCAGCCGCAGCCGGAACCGCGGTCGCGGTCAGAACGGCGCGGCCGGCCAGCCCCAGAACGAGGGCGGTCAGCCGCAGAACCAACAGCAGAACAACAACAGCCAGTCAGGCGACGACGAGCAGGGTTCGGCCAATGGCCGCAACCGTCAGCGCAACAAGCGCCGCACCGGCGGACCCGTCGACGAGTTCGACACCGAGATCGGCGAGGACGACGTCCTCATCCCCATCGCCGGCATCCTCGACGTCCTCGACAACTACGCATTCGTGCGCACAACCGGTTACCTCGCCGGTCCCAGCGACGTCTACGTCTCGCTCGGACAGGTCAAGAAGTACAACCTCCGCAAGGGCGACGCGATCGTCGGCTCCATCAAGCAGCCGCGCGAAGGCGAGCAGCAGGGGCGCCAGAAGTACAACGCTCTGGTGAAGGTCGACTCCGTGAACGGCCTGTCGGTCGACGACGCCGCGAACCGCGTCGAGTTCGGCAAGCTCACTCCGCTGTACCCGCAGGAGCGCCTGCGCCTGGAGACGGCCCCCGAGAAGCTGACCCAGCGCATCATCGACCTGGTCGCCCCGATCGGCAAGGGCCAGCGCGGCCTCATCGTGGCGCCGCCCAAGGCCGGCAAGACGATCGTGCTGCAGCAGATCGCCAACGCCATCGCGACCAACAACCCCGAGGTCCACCTCATGGTCGTGCTCGTCGACGAGCGTCCCGAAGAGGTCACCGACATGGAGCGCACAGTGAAGGGCGAGGTCATCGCTTCGACCTTCGACCGCCCCGCAGAGGACCACACCACGGTCGCCGAGCTCGCGATCGAGCGCGCCAAGCGCCTCGTCGAGCTGGGCCGCGACGTCGTCGTGCTCCTCGACTCGATCACCCGCCTGGGCCGCGCCTACAACCTCGCCGCCCCGGCATCCGGTCGCGTGCTCACCGGCGGCGTCGACGCCTCGGCGCTGTACCCGCCCAAGCGCTTCTTCGGCGCCGCGCGCAACATCGAGAACGGCGGATCGCTCACGATCCTCGCCACCGCGCTCGTCGAGACCGGCTCCAAGATGGACGAGGTCATCTTCGAGGAGTTCAAGGGCACCGGCAACAGCGAGCTCCGGCTCTCTCGCGCACTCGCCGACAAGCGGATCTTCCCCGCGGTCGACGTCAACGCGTCGAGCACCCGCCGCGAGGAGATGCTGCTCAGCTCCGACGAGGTCAAGATCACCTGGAAGCTGCGTCGCGCCCTTGCGGGTCTCGATCAGCAGCAGGCTCTCGAGGTCGTCCTCGGCAAGCTCAAGGAGACCCACTCCAACGTCGAGTTCCTGGTTCAGATGCAGAAGTCGATCCCGACCCTGCCGACCGGCGGTCACGACAGCAACATCCGCTGAGGCCGGGCGTGTTCGAGTCCGTCCAGTCGCTGATCGACGAGCATCGCCGGGTCCAGGAGGAGCTCTCCGACCCGGCGGTGCACGCCGACGCTGCACGGGCGAAGCGGGTCAACCGCCGATACGCCGAACTGTCGAGGATCGTCGCGGCCTACGACGCGTGGGCCGCGGCATCCGACGATCTGGACGCTGCTCGCGAGCTCGCCCGCGAGGACGACGCCTTCGCCGAGGAGGTGCCCGCCCTCGAGGGGGGCCTGCAGTCCGCACAGGAGCGGCTGCGGCGACTGCTGATCCCGCGCGATCCCGACGACGCGCGTGACGTGATCATGGAGATCAAGGCTGGCGAGGGCGGCGCCGAGAGCGCCCTGTTCGCCTCCGACCTGCTGCGCATGTACGTCCAGTACGCCGCGTCGAAGGGCTGGAAGACCGAGCTGCTCGAGCGCAACGAGTCGGATCTCGGCGGCTACAAGGACGTCCAGGTCGCGATCAAGGGTTCATCGACCGATCCGGCGCAGGGCGTATGGGCGCACCTCAAGTACGAGGGCGGTGTGCACCGCGTGCAGCGGGTGCCGGCGACCGAGTCGCAGGGGCGCATCCACACGTCGACGACCGGCGTGCTGGTGTTCCCCGAGGTGGATGAGCCCGAGGAGATCCAGATCGATCAGAACGATCTGAAGATCGACGTGTTCCGGTCGTCAGGCCCCGGGGGGCAGTCCGTCAATACCACCGACTCGGCCGTGCGCATCACGCACGTGCCGACCGGGATCGTGGTGTCGATGCAGAACGAGAAATCGCAGCTGCAGAACCGCGAGGCCGCCATGCGCGTCCTCCGCGCACGCCTGCTCGCCAGGCAGCAGGAGGAGCTGGATGCCGTGGCATCCGACGCCCGCAAGTCGCAGATCCGCACCATGGACCGCTCAGAGCGCATCCGCACGTACAACTTCCCGGAGAACCGCATAGCGGATCACCGTACGGGCTTCAAGGCGTACAACCTCGACCAGGTGATGGACGGCGCTCTCGAGCCGATCATCGAATCGGCCATCCAGGCCGATGAAGAGGCTCGACTCGCCGCAGTCGGCTCCGAGTCCTGACCGGTCGGGCTCAGGTCCGCACCGCGTAGCGGTGCTCGGGGCGCCCGGTCGCGCCGTAGCGCAGGCGCACTTCGACGACCGTCCGTGCAGCGAGAGCGGCGAGATGCCGCTGCGCGGTCGCCCTGGAGATGCCGACCCGCTCGCCGACCTCTGCAGCCGAGGCCTCGCCGTCGCCGAGCGCGGCGAGCACGAGCTGTTCGGTCGCGGAACGAGACAGCGAGACGGGTTCGCCGGCCCCGTGCAGGATCGCCAGCGCACGATCCACGTCCTCCTGGCGCAAAGCACGATCGCCGGCGACGAGGTTCCGGTATCGCGCATAGCGGTCGAGCAGCCCCGTGAGCGCGCGGCGCTCGAACGGCTTCACCAGATATCCCACCGCCCTTGACCGCAAGGCGCGGCGCACGGTCGGGGCGTCGTCGGCTGCCGAGATGAGGATCGCGTCGATGCCGGCGTCGCGCACGAGCGCTATGCCGTCGCCGTCTGGGAGGAAGACGTCGGCGAGGAGCAGATCCGGTCGCGCGTTGCGGATGCTGTCTCTCGCCTCTGCGATCGAGCGCACAGGATCCATTGCTGCGCAGGCGGGGTGATCGTCGACGATTCCCCGATGGAGCTGTCCGACACGGAAGTCGTCGTCGAGGATGAGCACTCGCAGGGGTTCGGTCACGGCTGATCCTTCGGTTGTGCGGAGGCGGGATCGACAGCGCCGCCCAGACGCGCGGCGAACACCGCGCCGTGGTCGGGACCGCCGGGGTCGATCACCCAGAGGTCTCCGCCGCTGCGGCGTGCGATCTCGCGGGATAAAGGGATGCCGAGTCCGTGCCCGTGTATCCGGTCGGAGGCGTCATCGCCTGCCGTTCGCGGCGTCAGCGGATCGGCGTCTCCGAGCCCGGCGCCCGAATCGGAGACGGTGACGACGAGCGCATCGTCATCACCGAGCACGGCCACCTCGACCCAGCGCGGAGTGCGCTCGCCCGCCACTGCCGCGGTGACGGCGTTGTCGACGAGGTTGCCGAGCACGGCCGCGACGTCTTCAGCTGCGATCACGGTTCCGATGAGCTGCGTCTCTTCGGCGATGCGCAGCGTGACACCTCGTTCGCCGGCCTCGACGCCCTTGGCGCCGAGGAAGGAGTGCAGGAAGGGGTCGGTGAGGAGGGAGAGCCCTGCGACGGGGAAGGCGACGGATCCGCGTTCGACGAGCTCGCCGAGGAAGGAGCGGGCGTCCGAGGTCCGATCGGCATCGATCAGTCCGGCCACGACGTGCATGCGATTCGCGAACTCGTGTCGCTGGACGCGCAGAGCTGCGGTCATCGTGCGCACGGTCTCGAGCCTTTCGGTCAGGGCGACCAGATCGGTGCGGTCGCGGAGGATCAGCACGTGGCCCAGCGGCTGCCCCTCGCGCACCACGGGACGAGAATCCAGATACAGCATCCGATCGTCCACGACCGCGCTCGAACCGATTCGCGCCCCCGTGACCGCGTCCAGCACGGCCCGGGGGAGGCCGAGATCGTCGAGGCGGCGTCCGATGGGGGAGTCGAGGTCGAGAAGCCGATCGGCGGCGTCATTGCTCACCCGCACGACGCCGTGCGTGTCGACCGCGAGCACCCCGTCGTCCACTCCATTCAGCACGGCGGCCTGGTTCTGCACCAGCGCCACGAGCTCCTCCGGCTGCACGCCGAGCGTCAGTCGTTCCCACCTGCGGCGGAGCAGCAGGAAAGCGAGAACGGCGAGGGCCAGCGCTCCGACGGCGGTGGCGGCCACCACCGTCAGCAGGGGCGGCAGGTCGTCGAACACGCCCGCTCGCTCGAACCCGACACTCACTTCGCCGACCGGCGTGCCCGCATCGTCGCGGACCGGGACCTTCGCTCGAGCAGAGTCTCCGAGCGTGCCGGTCTGCCAGTCGACGACCTCTTCGCCCGCGAGCACCTCCTGGTACGGGGTGCTGACCTCCTCTCCGATGCGTGAAGGAGTCGGGTGGGCGAGACGGATGCCGTGGTCGTCGGTGATCACCACGAACAGCGCACCGGTGCGAGCGGTGACCCCTGCCGAGATGCGCTGCAGGTCGCCGTCGCGGAGCGCTTCGGCATCAGGCGCCTGATCCGACGCCGAGATACGTGCGACCTCGGCCCGCACCTGCGGATCCTCGGCCAGCGTCCGCGCGATGCCGAGCGCGGTCGACTCCGCCTCTGCGCGCAGCTGCTGCACGGCGAGGAGCAGGTACACGCCCGTGCAGAGTACGACGACGAGGGTGACGGTGGCGAGGTGCAGCAGCAGGGCACGCGTCGCGAAGCGCGGTCTCATCGTCGTCGTCCCGGGCACCGGTGCTCCTCTCGCGCAATATGCGCAGAACTCACGCTACGCGCACAACCGTCCGGAATGCGGGATACCGCACCTGCGTCAGCCCGATTCCCTAGTCTCATCGGGATCCGTCGTCGACGACGGATCGAAGACGAAGGAGTCAACGTATGCCCGATGCGCTCACCGGCCTGCTCTCGGCCGCAGAAGAGGCGCCCACGTACGACGTGGCGTTCGTGCCCCCGGAGTGGGTGCTGGTCCTTCTGGGCTTCACGATGGTGCTGGCGTTCATGACGCTCATCATGACCAAGCGGCTCACGCCCATGGTCGCCCTGATCCTCGTGCCGACGGCGTTCGGCCTGTTCGCAGGAGCCGGCCTCGGTCTCGGCGACATGATCCTCGACTCGATCGGCAAGATGGCGCCCACCGCGGCGCTGCTGATGTTCGCGATCATGTTCTTCGGCATCATGATCGACGTGGGCCTGTTCGATCCGCTCATCCGAGTGATCACACGACTGCTCGGCGACGATCCGGCCAAGGTCGTGCTCGGCACCGCCATCCTCGCCGGCGCCGTCTCGCTCGACGGCGACGGATCGACGACCTTCATCATCACGACGTCGGCCATGCTGCCCATCTATCTGCGCCTCGGGATGAGCCCGGTCGTCCTGACCTGCGTCGCCGGTCTCATGAACGGCACACTGAACATCGTGCCCTGGGGTGGGCCCACGGTGCGCGCCGCGACTGCTCTGGGCCTGCAGCCGACCGACATCTTCGTCCCGATGCTGCCGGCCCTCGGCGCGGGCCTGGTCGTGACGCTCGGCTTCGCGTGGATCCTCGGTCTGCAGGAGCGCAGTCGTCTCGGACGCCTCGACTCGGACGGCCTGCTCACGGGAGCCGACGGCGGTGCACTGGCGAGCGTGCCCAAGATCTTCCGAGGCGCAGAGCCCAAGCCGGGCGCTCGTGCCTCCTTGCGCACCGGCAACATCGTCGTCGTCGCCGGTGGCCACGGCCCCATCGCCGCGGCGAGCGTCGATCCCACCGACACGGCCATGGCCGACACGATGCTGGATCCGGCTCGGCCGACCCTGCGTCCGAAGCTGATCTGGTTCAACTTGGCGCTCACGATCGCCGTGATGGTGCTGCTGGTGCTGGACATCCTGCCGCTGCCGTACGTGTTCATGGTCGGCGCGGGGATCGCCCTCCTCATCAACTTCCGCGGCATCAAGGATCAGGCCTCGGAGATCGTCGCACACGCGCCCAGCATCGTCGGCGTCGTCTCGATGGTCATCGCCGCCGGCGTCCTGGTCGGAGTGCTCACCGGCACCGGCATGGTCGACGCCATGGCGAACTGGATCACGAACGTGCTCCCGCCCGCCCTCGGGCCGTTCCTCGCGCCCATCACCGGCATCCTGTCGATCCCGTTCACGTTCTTCATGTCGAACGACGCGTTCTACTTCGGCATCCTTCCCGTGCTCTCGCAGAGCGCGGCGAACTTCGGGATCGACCCCGTCGAGATGGCGAGGGCGTCGATCACAGGCCAGCCCGTGCACCTGCAGAGCCCGCTCGTGCCCGCGATCCTGCTTCTGGTGTCGCTCGCGAGCGTGAACCTGGGAGACCACCACCGCAAGGTGCTGTGGCGTGCCGCCATCGTCTCGCTCGTGATGCTCGGAGTCGGCATGCTGACGGGAGCCATCCCGTTCTTCGTGGCCCAGTGATCCCTCGGCGGCGGGAGATCCGGACGCCCCGGCCTCCCGCCGCCTCCGGCGGTTGAGCGATATGCTCGCCCCGTGATCACGCTCCTGCTCCGCTCGCTCCTGTACCTCGTCTCCGCAGGCATCGGCCTCATCGTCGCCGATCTGCTGCTCGAGGGCTTCCAGATCAAGTGGTCGCACTGGTGGGGATTCGTGCTCTGCATCGTGATCTTCGCTGTGCTGCAGAGCGTTCTCTCCCCGTGGGTCGCCAAGCTGGCCGATCGCTACGCACCCGTGCTGATGGGCGGGATCGGCATCTTCTCGACCCTGATCGCGCTGATCATCGTGGTGCTGCTGCCGATCGACGGGTTCGGCATCGACGGCATCGCGGCCTGGTTGCTCGGTGCCGTGGTCGTGTGGCTGGTCACCGCGATCGGCAGCGTCCTGCTGCCGATGGTCTTCCTGAAGAAGAAGGTGCAGAAGGCGCGTGAGCGCTGATCAGATCGAGTAGTCGGGCGCTGACAGCAGGTGCGCGAGGTTCTCGCCGGCCACGCGCGAGCGAGCCTTTGCGGGAATGCCGGTGAGCACCGAGTCGGCGGGCGCGTCCTTCGTGACCACGGCGTTCGCACCGATCGCGGTCCCCGCGCCGATCACGATCGGACCGAGGATCTTCGCGCCGGCCCCGACGACGACGCCGTCTTCGAGGGTCGGATGCCGCTTGCCCGCGTCTCGCGTGCGGCCCCCGAGCGTCACGCCGTGATAGAGCATCACGTCGTCGCCGATCTCCGCGGTCTCGCCGATCACCACGCCCATGCCGTGGTCGATGAAGAAGCGGCGTCCGATGGTCGCGCCGGGATGGATTTCGACCCCGGTCAGCCAGCGGCTGATCTGAGAACCGAGACGTGCAGGGAAGCGGAGACCGCGCACCCACAGAGCGTGGTTCACCCGGTGCGCCCAGATGGCGTGCAAGCCGGGGTAGAGGATCGCGATCTCGAGGGCGCCGCGTGCCGCGGGGTCACGGAGTCGGGCGGATGCGACGTCTTCGCGCATCCGCCCGACCCATCCAGGCATTCGCATCAGTCTTCGCGCAGGTCCTCGAACAGCGCGGTGGAGAGGTAGCGCTCACCGGTGTCGGGGATGATCACGACGATCTTCTTGCCGGCGTTCTCGGGGCGAGCGGCGACCTGGAGAGCCGCCCATGCGGCGGCGCCGCTGGAGATGCCGACCAGCAGGCCCTCGCGGGCGGCGAGTGCGCGAGACGTCGAGAGCGCGTCTTCGAACTCGACCGTGACGACCTCGTCGTAGACGGTGGTGTCGAGGATGGGCGGAACGAAGTTCGGCCCGATGCCCTGGATCTTCGCCGGTCCCGGCGTGCCCTGCGAGAGCAGAGGCGACGCGGTCGGCTCGACGGCGATGACCTGCACTCCGGGCTTGCGCTCCTTGAGCACCTGGCCGACGCCGGTGATGGTTCCACCGGTGCCGATGCCGGCGACGAAGATGTCGACCTCGCCGTCGGTGTCGCGCCAGATCTCCTCGGCCGTGGTCTCGCGGTGGATCTGCGCGTTGGCCTCGTTCTCGAACTGGTGAGCGAGGATCGCGCCGGGCGTCTCGGCGGCGATCCGCTCGGCCTCGGCGACGGCGCCCTTCATACCCACGGTCGGGTCGGTGAGCACGAGCTCGGCGCCGAACGCCTTCAGCAGCACGCGGCGCTCCTTCGACATCGACGCAGGCATCGTCAGGATGACCTTGTAGCCGCGCGCAGCGCCCACCAGGGAGAGCGCGATGCCGGTGTTGCCGCTCGTGGCCTCGACGATCGTGCCGCCGGCCTTCAGCGACCCGTCCTTCTCTGCCGCGTTGATGATCGCGATGCCGAGACGGTCCTTGACGCTGGAGCCGGGGTTGAAGTACTCGAGCTTCGCGAGGACCTCGGAGCCGAGCCCCTCGGTCACGTGGTTCAGGCGGACCAGCGGCGTGTTGCCGAACGCGGTCGTGATGTCGGAATGGATGCCGGGCATGTGTGAGCCTTTCCAAGACGGGGTGACTGCCGCAAGCCTAGGGGAGCTTGCTTTCAGTGACGCATATGTGACGGAGCGTTGCGCTCTACGCTGGAGGACATGCCCGACACCACGATCTCCACCCTCGTGCGCGCCGCCGCACAGCGCCTGGCGGAGGCCGGCGTGCCCGACCCGCAGGTCGACGCCGAACTCCTGGCCGCTCACGTGCTCGGCATGCGAAGGGGAGAGGTGCAGTCCGCCATCATCCGCGGTGCCGTCGCGGACGATGCGGATGCGGAGGCCCTTGATTCCGCCGTCGTCCGACGAAGCGCGCGCGAGCCTCTTCAGCACATCACCGGGACTGCGCCGTTCCGTCACCTCGAGCTCGCCGTCGGGCCGGGGGTCTTCGTGCCGCGGCCCGAGACCGAGACGGTGGTGCAGTACGCGATCGACGCTCTCCTGAGCGCTGCGGACCCCGAGCCGATCGGCGTCGATCTGGGCACCGGCAGCGGAGCGATCGCGCTCGCGATGGCTACGGAGGTGCCGCACGCACGGGTGTACGCGGCGGAGCTGTCGCCTGATGCCTTCCCGTGGGCGCAGCGGAACACGGCGGGCATCGACAACCTCACGCTGGTGAACGACGATCTGGCGCACGCGTTCCGCGAGCTCGACGGCACGGCATCCGTCGTCATCTCCAACCCGCCTTATGTGCCCGATGCCGCCGTCCCTCGCGATCCCGAGGTGCGGCTGTTCGATCCTGCGATGGCGCTGTACGGGGGAGAGGACGGTCTCGACGTCGTCCGCGTCCTGAGCACTCGCGCGCTCGAGCTTCTGCGTGGTGGCGGACTGCTCGTGATCGAGCACGGCGAACTGCAGGGCGAGCAGATCCGCAGCATCCTCACCGCTGACGGCTGGCGGGCTGCCGCCACGCACCGCGATCTCACCCTCCGCGACCGGCTCACGACGGCGCTCCGACCGTGACCCGCGGTCGTCCAGAAGCTCACAGCTAGAATCGACAGGTCATGTCTTCCATCTTCGACTGCGGTGACGAAGCGCAGCTGCTCGCCGGTATGCGCCACGCGCGCCAGGCCGTCAGCCGCGGCGAGCTCATCGTCATCCCCACCGACACCGTCTACGGCGTCGCCGCCGATGCGTTCTCGCCCACGGCGGTCCAACGACTGCTCGATGCGAAGGGTCGCGGCCGCGACCAGCCGCCTCCCGTGCTGATCGGCTCGACCGACACCCTCGTCGCCCTCGCGGAGAGCGTGCCTGAGCCCGTGCAGCGTCTGATCGACGCGTTCTGGCCCGGCGGCCTCACGATCGTCCTGCCTGCTCAGCCGTCGCTGGTGTGGGACCTCGGCGAGACCAAGGGCACTGTCGCGGTGCGGATGCCGGAAGGGCGCGTCGCCCTCGAGCTGCTGGCCGAGACCGGTCCGCTCGCGGTCTCCAGCGCCAACCTCACAGGACAGCCCGCCGCGGTCTCCGCCGCTGAGGCCGAGGCGATGCTGGGCGACAGCATCGCCGTGTACCTCGACGGCGGCCCGAGCGGCGAGGGCGTCTCCTCGACCATCATCGACGCCACGTCGCTCGTCGCCCGCGGCGGAGCTGCGGACGCCGGGGAAGTGCGCATCCTGCGTCACGGCGCGGTGAGCCGCGCGCAGCTCGAGGAGATCCTCGGCGATCTGCTCGAGCCGGAGCCCGAAGCGGACGGGGATTCGTGAAGCAGTACCTCTTCACGGTCATCCTCACCGCCGCGATCACCTTCGCCCTGACCGCGGTGGTGTGGCGTCTGAGTCTGCGGTTCAAGTTGTATCCCGGCATCCGCGAGCGCGATGTGCACAAGACGCCGACCCCGCGACTGGGCGGCGTCGCGATCTTCCTCGGCATCGCGGCCGCCTTCGGCGTCTCCGCCGCGAACCCGTTCTTCTCGACCATCTGGATGCCGCCGCAGGCCATGTGGTCGATCCTCGGCGCGGCCCTGCTGATCGCCGTGATCGGCGTGGTCGACGATCTGTGGGATCTCGACTGGATGATCAAGCTCGGCGCCCAGTTCCTGGCGGCCGGCATCATCACGATCGGCGGAGGGCTGCAGATCCTGTCGCTGCCGTTCGGCGACATGCTCGTCTTCTCGAGCTGGCTCAGCATCACGATGACGATGTTCGCGATCGTGATCGTCATGAACGCCGTGAACTTCATCGACGGACTCGACGGTCTGGTCGCGGGCGTGTGCCTGATCGCGAACGGCGTGTTCTTCGCGTACTCGTACATCGTCACCCGCGACACGGGCGCGTCGAGCTTCTTCAACCTCTCGACGTTCCTGGCCGCGGTGCTGATCGGCGCCTGCCTCGGCTTCCTCCCGATGAACTGGAGCCCCGCGAAGATCTTCATGGGCGACTCGGGAGCGCTCGTGCTCGGTCTGCTGATGGCGACGTCGGCGATCTCGTTGACCGGGCAGCTCGACCCCTCGGTGATCGACCCCGAGCGCATCGGCCGCTCCGGGCTCCTCGGCGCGTTCATCCCGATCCTGCTGCCGCTGCTGGTCGTGCTCCTGCCTCTGCTCGACTTCGGCCTCGCCGTGCTCCGGCGCATGAGCGCGGGCAGATCGCCGTTCTCTCCCGACCGCAAGCATCTGCACCATCGGATGCTCGATCTCGGCCACCGGGATCGCGACGCCGTCCTCATCTTCTACGCGTGGACTGCCGTGATCTCGCTCGCGGTGCTGCTGATGTACGTCGGAGCGCGCGAGGACTGGCCTGGTCAGTATCTCCCCGGCGTGGGCTTCGGCGTCGTGGGCATCGCCGCCTGCCTCGTGATCACTCTCAACCCGACCCGCAGCCGCAAGAAGGCGGCGCGAGCGGCAGCTGCGAACGCCGCCGCAACCGACGAGAACACCGTGGAGCCCTGATGAGCCCGAGCCCCGTTTCCAGCACGCCGATCCTGCGGCGCACCCTGATCTGGTCGGCCGTGGCCACCGGTGTCCTCGCGGTCATCGCGGGCGGCGTCGGCTACCTCGTCGCTCAGAGCTCGGGCCTCGTCAGCGGTCTGCTCGGCGTGCTCATCGCGGCGCTGTTCCTCGCGATCACCGGCATCAGCATCCTCGTCGCGAACCGCTGGTACGGCGAGCCGCTCTACGTGCAGCTGTTCTTCGCGATCGTCCTCGGCGGGTGGCTCGTCAAGCTCGGCGTGTTCTTCCTCGTGATGGTGCTCGTGAGCGGACAGCCGTGGATCCACCCGACGGTGTTCTTGCTCTCCATCGTCGCCGGTGTTCTGATGTCGCTCGTGATCGACGTGGTCGTGCTGATGAGGATGAGACTGCCCGTCGTGAGCGACGTCTCACTGCCCACCGAGGTGCCGGAGGACCGTGCGCCCGGGGCTGCGAATCGTACTCCTGACAGCGGTCCGGCGTCTTAGGGGACCCTCAGATTCTGATAGGGTTGACATGTGCCCGCCGCTCGTCCGCGAGCGCTTGCGCTGTGAAGCACACCGACCATCGTCGCCCCGGTTCTGACCGGTGCCCCGAAGCTGGAGCCCGCGCTGTTCAATCTTGCTGCGACCCTGATGCCCCGACTCGCCTCTGACGGCGAGTTCCACGGACCGTCGATCGATGAGTTCTTCCCGGATGCCGTGTTCCAGATCGGCGACCTGGTCATCCACCGCATCCACCTCATCCAGTTCCTCGCGACGGCGATCGTCGTCCTGGTGCTCTGGCTCGGAACCCGGAAGATGCGCGTCGTCCCCGGTCGTTTCCAGAGCGTCGTCGAGATGGGTCTCGATTTCGTCCGCGTGAACATCGCGGAGGATCTGCTCGGTCGCAAGGACGGTCGTCGGTTCCTGCCGATCCTGACCACGCTCTTCTTCATGATCCTGTTCATGAACCTCACCGGAATCATCCCGTTCCTGAACATCGCCGGCACCAGCATCATCGCCGTGCCGCTGCTGCTCGCGATCATCAGCTACGTGACCTTCATCTACGCCGGCATCAAGAAGAGCCCGAAGAACTTCTTCAAGAACTCGCTGTTCCCCTCTGGCGTGCCGCCGTTCCTCTACATCATCGTCACGCCGCTCGAGATCATCTCGACCTTCATCATCCGGCCCGTGACGCTGACGCTCCGACTGCTGATGAACATGATCGTCGGGCACCTCATGCTGGTGCTGTTCTTCTCGGCGACGCAGTTCTTCGTGTTCACCCTCGGCAGCGGCTGGATCGCGCTCGGCGCAGGAACCCTCGCCTTCGGCTTCGCCTTCACCCTGTTCGAGGTCCTCGTGGCCTTCCTGCAGGCCTACGTCTTCACCATCCTCACCGCGGTCTACATCCAGCTCGCGGTCGCAGAAGAGCACTGAGCGGGTCGGCAACAACTGCCTTCCCACCCAACGAAAGGAAAAACCCGTGGACGCAACTACGGTTCTCGCTGAAATCAACGGCAACATCGCGACCGTCGGCTACGGCCTCGCAGCCATCGGCCCGGCCATCGGCGTCGGCATCGTCGTCGGCAAGACGATCGAGGGCGTCGCCCGTCAGCCCGAGCTGGCCGGTCGCCTGCAGGTCCTGATGTGGATCGGTATCGCCTTCACCGAGGCGCTCGCCTTCATCGGCATCGCGACCTACTTCATCTTCCAGTAATCCGACCCCTTCGATAAGGAGACAGGATGCTGAACGCTCTTGTCACGTCCGCAGCGGAAGAGGCGGCCCACAATCCGCTGATCCCCGCGTGGTACGACATCATCTGGTCGGGCCTCTGCTTCATCATCATCCTGATCGTGGTGTGGAAGGTCGCACTGCCCAAGATGTATGCACTGCTCGACGCGCGCTCGGCTGCAATCGAGGGCAACATCGCCAAGGCCGACGAGGCTCAGAAGCAGGCCGAGGCCGCGCTTGAGGAGTACACTCGCCAGCTTGCCGAGGCCCGCACCGAGGCCGGTGAGATCCGTGAGGCCGCCCGCGAGGACGGCAAGAAGATCGTCGCCGAGGCGAAGGATGCCGCGACCGGTGAGGCCGCACGCATCACCGCGACCGCTCACACGCAGATCGAGGCCGAGCGTCAGGCTGCTCTCGTCTCGCTGCGCACCGAGGTCGGCTCGCTCGCTCTCGACCTCGCCGGTGGCGTGGTCGGCGAGACGCTCTCCGACGACGCTCGTGCGACGGCTGTCGTCGACCGGTTCCTCGCGGACCTCGAGGCGGCCAAGTAATGGGCAGCGCGACCACTCAGGCACTCGCGGCATCCACTCAGGCGCTTGCCGCGGCGTCGGGCGTCAGCATCGACACTGCGCGGGAGTTCTTCGCCGCAGCACGCGCCGTTGGCGACTCGTCGCATCTGAGCGGCGCGCTCGCTGACCCCTCGGCACCCGTCGAGGCGCGACAGAACGTCGTCTCGACGGTGTTCGGCGGATACTCGCAGAACGCGCAGAGCGTTCTGCGGACGGTCGTCGCCGAACGCTGGTCGTCGGCCGCTGAGCTCGTCGACGGAATCGAGGAGCTCGCGATCCGCGCCACGGCGATCGCCGAGCCGCAGGCCGACATCGAGGCCGACCTGTTCGGCTTCTCCCGCGTGATCGCGGCGAACCCGGAGCTGGAGCTCGCCCTGGGCAGCAGCCTCGGGGGAGCAGACGCCAGGGGCGCTCTCGTCGAGCGTCTTCTCGCCGGGGGAGTCAGCGCCGGCACGACGCTGATCGTCTCCTCGCTGGTCCGCCAGCCTAGCGAGCGTCGCATCCGCCAGCTGCTGAACCGCGCGATCAACATCGTCTCGGCTCAGCGCGGTCGCAAGGTCGCCACGGTTCACAGCGCGACGCCGCTCAGCGACGCGCAGCGCTCTCGCCTCGGGGCGGCTCTGTCGAGCCGCTACGACGGGGAGATCTCGCTGAACGTGGTCATCGACCCCACCGTGCTCGGCGGCGTGCGCGTGCAGATCGCGGATGACGTCATCGACGGCAGCATCTCCGCCCGACTCGCCGATCTTCGCCAGAAGCTCGTCGGCTAACACGACTTCGCGCGGGGAACCGCGCACCCAGATACAAAGGGAAGACAATGGCAGAACTATCGATCAGCCCCGACGTCATCCGTGACGCGCTGAAGGACTTCGCCGCAGCATACGAGCCCACCGGGGCCGCGGCGACCGAGGTCGGCACCGTCATCGACGCCGCTGATGGCATTGCGCACGTCGAAGGACTGCCCGGTGTCATGGCGAATGAGCTCGTCACCTTCGCCGACGGCACCAAGGGTCTCGCGCTGAACCTCGACGAGCACCAGATCGGCGTGGTCGTCCTCGGCGACTTCACCGGCATCCAGGCCGGCATGGAGGTGACCCGCACCGGCGAGGTCCTCTCGGTCCCCGTCGGCGACGGCTACCTCGGTCGAGTCGTCGACCCGCTCGGCAACCCGATCGACGGCCTCGGCTCGATCGCGACCGAGGGCGTCCGCGAACTCGAGCTCCAGGCCCCCGGCGTCATGCAGCGCAAGTCGGTCCACGAGCCGATGCAGACCGGCATCAAGGCCATCGACGCGATGATTCCGGTCGGCCGCGGTCAGCGTCAGCTGATCATCGGCGACCGCCAGACCGGCAAGACGGCCATCGCGATCGACACGATCATCAACCAGAAGGCCAACTGGGAGTCGGGCGACGTCAACAAGCAGGTCCGCTGCATCTACGTCGCCATCGGCCAGAAGGGCTCGACCATCGCTTCGGTGAAGGGCGCGCTCGAAGAGGCCGGCGCTCTGGAGTACACCACGATCGTGGCCGCTCCGGCATCCGACCCCGCCGGCTTCAAGTACCTGGCTCCCTACACGGGTTCCGCCATCGGCCAGCACTGGATGTACGGCGGCAAGCACGTCCTCATCATCTTCGACGACCTGTCGAAGCAGGCCGAGGCCTACCGTGCCGTCTCCCTCCTGCTGCGCCGCCCGCCGGGCCGCGAGGCCTACCCGGGCGACGTCTTCTACCTGCACTCCCGTCTGCTCGAGCGCTGCGCGAAGCTCTCCGATGAGCTCGGCGCCGGTTCCATGACGGGTCTTCCCATCATCGAGACCAAGGCGAACGACGTCTCGGCCTACATTCCGACCAACGTGATCTCGATCACCGACGGCCAGATCTTCCTGCAGTCCGACCTCTTCAACGCCAACCAGCGTCCCGCGGTCGACGTGGGTATCTCGGTGTCGCGAGTCGGCGGTGACGCTCAGGTCAAGTCGATCAAGAAGGTCTCGGGAACGTTGAAGCTCGAGCTCGCGCAGTACCGCTCGCTCGAGGCGTTCGCGATGTTCGCATCCGACCTCGACCAGGCGTCGCGTCGTCAGCTGTCGCGCGGTGCGCGTCTGACCGAGCTGCTCAAGCAGCCGCAGTACTCGCCGTACCCCGTCGAGGAGCAGGTCGTCTCGATCTGGGCCGGAACGAACGGCAAGCTCGACACCATCGAGGTCGAGGACGTCCTGCGCTTCGAGCGCGAGCTCCTGGACTACCTGCGTCGCAACACCAAGGTGCTCGACACCCTGCGTGAGACGAACGTCCTCGACGACGACACGGTCGCCGAGCTCACCGCGCAGACGGACGCCTTCATCCTGGAGTTCCAGGGCGGCAAGGGCCACGCCATCGGCGCCCCTGGTCACGAGGAGCACGCCGCAGCCGAGGCTGAGGACGTCAACCAGGAGAAGATCGTCAAGGGTCGTCGCGCGTAATCGCGCGAAGGTACTGATTCATGGGCGCTCAACTCAGGGTCTACAAGCAGAAGATCTCTTCTGCTCAGACGACCAAGAAGATCACGAAGGCGATGGAACTCATCGCGGCTTCGCGCATCCAGAAGGCGATGGCACGCGTCAAAGCGTCCAGCCCCTTCGCGCGGGCCGTGACGAGGGCCGTGTCCGCCGTCGCGACGCACTCGAACGTCGACCACCCGCTCACCCGCGAACCCGAGAACATCCGCCGCTCCGCGGTCGTGATCTTCTCGTCCGACCGGGGACTCGCAGGAGCCTTCAACTCGCAGATCCTCCGTGAAGGTCTCGAGGTTGCCGAGCTCCTGCGCGAGCAGGGCAAGGAGCCGGTGTTCTATCTGATCGGCCGCAAGGCCGTCGGGTACTTCCAGTTCCGTCGTATCAGCGCGGCCGCCGAGTGGACCGGTGACACCGACACCCCCTCGTTCCACACTGCGGAGGAGATCTCGGCCACGCTGCTCGAGGCCTTCACCCGCGGGGGAGACGCCGGCGGCGTCGACGAGATCCACCTCGTGTTCAACCGCTTCGTCAGCATGATGACGCAGGAGCCGGAGTCCGTGCGCCTGCTTCCGCTGGAGATCGCGGAAGCCGACGACTCGGAGGCAGGCAGCACTGTCTACCCGCTGTACGAGTTCGAGCCGGACGCCGAGACCGTTCTCGACGCGATCCTGCCGGTGTACATCCAGAGCCGCGTCTTCAACGCTCTTCTGCAGTCGTCCGCCGCAAAGCAGGCTGCGACGCAGAAGGCGATGAAGTCGGCCAGCGACAACGCCGACAAGCTCATCACCGACTACACCCGTCTGCGCAACAACGCGCGCCAGGCGGAGATCACGCAGCAGATCGCAGAGATCGTCGGCGGCGCCGACGCCCTCTCGTCGAGCAAATAGACCATCAGGAGAGAGACGAAAATGACCCCCACCGCTACGGCTGACAAGCCGGCGACCGCGGTCGTCGGGCGCGTCGCACGCGTCAACGGTCCGGTTGTCGACATCGAGTTCCCGCACGACTCGATCCCCGACATCTACAACGCGCTGAAGACCACGATCGTCATCGGCGAGGAGTCGACCGAGATCACCCTCGAGGTCGCTCAGCACCTGGGCGACGACCTCGTCCGCGCGATCGCCCTCAAGCCGACGGACGGCATCGTCCGCGGCCAGGAGGTCCGCGACACCGGCGAGGCCATCTCGGTCCCCGTCGGCGACGTGACCAAGGGCAAGGTCTTCAACGTGATCGGCGAGGTCCTCAACGGCGAGCCCGGTGAGACCATCGAGATCACCGAGCGCTGGCCGATCCACCGCAAGGCCCCCAACTTCGACCAGCTCGAGTCGAAGACGACGATGTTCGAGACGGGCATCAAGTCGATCGACCTCCTCACCCCGTACGTGCAGGGTGGAAAGATCGGTCTGTTCGGTGGCGCCGGTGTCGGCAAGACCGTCCTCATCCAGGAGATGATCCAGCGCGTCGCGCAGGACCACGGTGGTGTGTCGGTGTTCGCCGGTGTCGGCGAGCGCACCCGTGAGGGCAACGACCTCATCCACGAGATGGAAGAGGCGGGCGTCTTCGACAAGACCGCCCTCGTCTTCGGCCAGATGGACGAGCCGCCGGGGACGCGTCTTCGCGTCGCACTCTCGGCTCTGACGATGGCGGAGTACTTCCGCGACGTGCAGAAGCAGGACGTGCTGCTCTTCATCGACAACATCTTCCGCTTCACGCAGGCCGGTTCCGAGGTCTCCACGCTGCTCGGCCGCATGCCGTCGGCCGTGGGCTACCAGCCGAACCTCGCCGACGAGATGGGCCTCCTCCAGGAGCGCATCACCTCGACCCGTGGTCACTCGATCACCTCGCTGCAGGCGATCTACGTGCCGGCCGACGACTACACCGACCCGGCTCCGGCGACCACCTTCGCCCACCTCGACGCCACCACGGAGCTCTCGCGTGAGATCGCGTCGAAGGGTCTGTACCCGGCCATCGACCCGCTGACCTCGACGTCGCGCATCATGGACCCCCGCTACTTGGGCGAGGACCACTACCGCGTCGCCACCACGGTCAAGCAGATCCTCCAGAAGAACAAGGAGCTGCAGGAGATCATCGCCATCCTCGGTGTCGACGAGCTCTCCGAGGAAGACAAGATCGTCGTGGCCCGCGCCCGTCGCATCCAGCAGTTCCTCTCGCAGAACACCTACATGGCCAAGAAGTTCACGGGCGTCGAGGGTTCGACCGTGCCGCTCAAGGAGACCATCGAGTCCTTCGATGCGATCACCCGCGGTGACTTCGACCACGTCGCCGAGCAGGCCTTCTTCAACGTCGGCGGCATCTCCGACGTCGAAGAGCAGTGGGCCAAGATCCAGAAGGAGAACGCCTGACCATGGCGCTGCATGTCAGCCTCGTCTCCGCCGAGGCGGAGGTCTGGACGGGAGAGGCGAGTCTCGTGGTCGCCAAGACCGTCGAGGGTGAGATCGGCTTCATGACCGGCCACGAGCCGGTGCTGGCGATCCTCGCCGAGGGCCAGGTCCGCATCACCCAGGAAGACGGCACCAAGGTGCTGGCCAACGCGCAGGACGGATTCCTCTCCATGGAGGGGAACAACCTGACGATCGTGGCCGGCAACGCGGCTCTCATCGCCTGATCGAATCTCAGTCCGAAGCGCAAGGCTCCTCACGGCGCCTTGCGCTTCGGCGTGTCCCCGGAAGCTCCATGAAGATCCTGCTCCCTCCCTCCGAGACGAAGCATCCCGGCGGTGCCGGCGCGCCGCTCGTCGTCGACGAGCTGGCGCTGTCCGGCCTCGCCGCCGAGCGACAGGCCGTCATCGACGCCCTTGTCGATCTCTCGGCGGACGAGGACACGGCACGCAGGGTGCTCGGTCTCAGCGCCCGGCAGACGGGGGAGGTGGAGCACAATCGGATGCTGCGCACCGCCGCCACGATGCCCGCGGCGGATCGCTACACCGGCGTGCTGTACGACGCGCTGGATGCCGCGTCCCTGTCTCCGGCCTCGCGCCGCTGGCTGGGCTCGCACGTGTGGATCCATTCTGCTCCGTTCGGCCCCGTCGGCGCGCTCGACACCATCCCCGCCTATCGGCTCTCGGCCGGGACATCCCTGCCCGGGCTGAAGGCGCTGCGCCGTCACTGGGCGGAGGCGACGACCGCCGCGATCGGGGTGGAGGCGCCGTCCTTCGTACTCGATCTCCGGAGCGAGGCGTATGTCGCGCTCGGGCCCGTTCCCGCATCGGTCCCCTCCGCCTATGTCCGTGTCGTCACCTCGCAGGGCCGGGCGCTGAACCACTTCAACAAGAAGTCCAAAGGTCTGCTCGTGCGTGCACTCGCAGAGCAGCGACCGCGGTTCGGGACGTTGAGAGGGTTGCGCACCTGGGCGGCGGCGAACGACTTCCAGTTCCGCGATGCCGATGAACGAGGCGTTCTTGAGCTCGTCGTCGACGAATGACCCTGTGTAACGCGAAGGTAAACGCTTCGCGCGGCGTCGTTGCCAGCACTTTGGCTGTGTGGGAGAGTAGTGGGTGCTCGGCCCGGGCACGGGCCGCACTAGGAGGGAATTCCCATGTCTAACGATGCAACCGGTCCCGCGGAGCCGAACAGCGGTGATCAGACCGGCGCGGCGAACGTGCCGCCGGCACCCCCCGCAGCACCGCAGTCTGCCCCGTCTGCTCCTGTTCCGCCCGCTTCCGCTCCGGCTCCGGGTCAGCCTGCTCCCGGCCAGCCCGCACCGGGCTACGGCCAGCCGGCGTACGGCCAGCCCGCTCCCGGGTACGGCCAGCCGCCGCAGGGCGCTCCGGCACCCGGCTACGGCGCACCGGCCGGCGCCCCCTACGGCGCCCAGCCCGCGTACGGCGCTCCTGTTCAGCCCAACATCACCATCAACCTCTGGCTGTCGGTGTTCTTCGGCTGGATCCCGGCGCTGATCTTCTTCCTGATCGAGAAGGACAAGGTCGCCCCGAACTACCAGCGTGCGAATGCGGCGAACCTGAACTTCCAGATCGTCCTCGCGATCGCCTATGCGGCGTGCGTCGTGCTGAGCTTCGTGATCATCGGCGCGTTCCTGCTGCCGCTCGTCAGCCTCGCGCAATTGATCATCGGCATCATCCACGCCATCAACGTGCCGCCGCAGCTCGCGGCCGGCCAGGAGGGCAAGTTCTACCTGGCTCCGAACTGGATCAAGTAGAGCAACTCCGAGAAGGGCCTTCGACCGAGTGTCGGAGGCCCTTCTCGTTCCCGGGCCACGCTTGTGGTCGGCGGAGCGACCGCCGCTAACATGGCCAGTGCGGAGCGCACGCTTCGCCGCGGAGGCGAGAGCCGCCTCCCGAGACCAGAGAAAAGCGAGTCTCATGGGATACGACGGATACGAGAGCGGTTTCTACGCGTTCCTCGGCATCTACATCACCATCCTCCTCGTCGGCAGCGTGATCGGCTACGTGGTCGGCTCGTTCCTGATGATGAAGATCTTCGACAAGGCCGGCGTCACCGACAGATGGCGCGCGTGGGTCCCCGTCTACAACACGATGATCTTCATGAAGCTCGGAGACATCAGCCCCTGGCTTCTGCTGTACTGCACGGGCGGAGCGATCCTGTTGAGCTGGATCGGCGTCGGTCTGCTCTTCGTGATCGGGATGCAGGTGCTCCTCATCCTGGCCGCGTGGCGCGTCGGCCTGAAGCTGCAGAAGGACTCGGTGTGGGTCGTCCTCTACATCTTCCTGCCCGTCGTCTGGATGGCGATCGTCGCCTTCGACGGGTCACGCTGGAACCCGAACATCGTGCCCGCGTCATGGGCGGGCAACGGCTTCTTCGCAGACCGCACGGTCTGGCAGGGCGTTCCCGTGCAGCCCGGGGCGGCTCCGCAGGGCTATGGGGCGCCTCAGGGTTACGGCGCTCCTCAGGGTTACGGCGCTCCTCAGGGTTACGGCGCTCCTCAGGGTTACGGCGCTCCTCAGGGTTATGGCGCTCCTCAGGGTTATGGCGCTCCTCAGGGTTACGCGCAGCCAGGCAATGGCGCTCCTCAGGGCTATGGTGCTCCTGTCCCGCCGGCGCCGCAGGGTTACGGCGCTCCGCAGGGGTATGGGCAGCCAGGCTACGGCGCCCCGGTCCCGCCGTCGCAGCCAGGATACGGTCAGCCTGCGGCGCCTCAGCCGCCGGTGTTCCCGTCTGCGGCACCGCAGCCACCGGTTGCTCCGCCTGCGGCACCTCAGCCGCCGGCTGCGCCACCCGCGGCACCGCAGCCACCGGCCGCTCCGCCCGCGGCACCGCAGCCACCGGTGCCGCCGGCCGACCCGATGCAGCCTCCGGTCTGAGAGCTGACTGCGCGGAGCCCTTGACGTCGGTCGAGGGCTCCGCGCAGTCACATGCATCCTCCCGTGCGCGATAACGTGGGAGACATGGTCATCACGCCAACGAGGGATCGGGAGTCCACTACGATGTGTCTGTATCCTGAGGCCCCCCGAATCGCCGCAGGCAGTTCGGAGGCGGCACGTGGCTGAGACGACGACGAAGACGCACGGCATCACTGCTGGGCCGAAGCGATTCCGGTTGTCTTGGGCCGGCGTCACCGATGTAGGCCTGCGTCGTGACACCAACCAGGATTCCTTCTTCGCGGAGTATCCGTTGTTCATCGTCGCGGATGGCATGGGCGGGCACGCGGGAGGCGAGATCGCCAGCCAGCGCACGATCGCTCGTCTCGAGGCGCTGCTGGATGGGGGTGAGGTGAGCCGGGAGCGGATCGAGAGTGCGCTCGAACTGGTCGTGGGCGACATCGCCGCTCACCCGGAGACGACCGATGAGGGCACCGGCACCACCCTGACGGGAGTGTTCCTCGAGTCAGAGGGTGACGACGCGCACTGGGTGGCGCTCAATATCGGGGATTCACGCGTCTACCTTCTCCGCGACGATCGCCTGGTCCAGGTGACCACCGATCATTCGGTCGTTCAGGAACTGATCGCCGCCGGAAAGATCAGCCCCGATGAGGCCGAGGGGCATCCCTACAGCAACGTGATCACGCGAGCCGTCGGAGCCAGCGAGCTCACGGCCCCTGACTACGTGACCATCGACGTGCGCGACGGCGACCGCTTCGTGATCTGCTCCGACGGGTTGACGAAAGAGCTGACCGATTACGGTATCCAGCATTTCCTGAAGGAGAACGCCGACCCCGGCGCCGCGGTGGACGCGATGCTGGCCGCCGCGTTGGAGAACGGCGGCAGAGACAACGTGACGCTTGTGATCGTGCAGGTCGACGACGACTCTTCCTCCACAGACGCGCCTTCTGAGCAATAGCGAGTGATCTCCGGCGAACGCTGGGGATAACGCCGACATCGTGGTGCACGATGGTGTGCACTGTGGGTATGGACTCCCTGACGATCGCGATTCCCGCCGCGCCCGCCGAAGCGAAGCGCCCGCCGATGCCCTTCATGGCTGCGCTCGTCCCCGTCGCCGGCGGCGTGGTGATGTGGCTGGTGACCGGCTCGCTGTTCGCCCTGTGCTTCGCCGCCCTCGGCCCGCTGATGATCGCGGCCTCGCTGATCGACGGCGCAAGGGCCCGTAGGAGGGCGCGGCGCATCGCCGAGATCGAGAACCAGGCGGCGTGGGAGCGAGCTGAGGACGAGCTCGTGCGCAGACACGATGAAGAACGGGCGCTGCAGGACCTGAGGTGTCCCGATGCGGCGTGCGCGATGCGGCGACCGCCGCTGCGCGGCCCCGAGGGAGCGGATGCCGCCACTCTCCTCGTCGTGGGCCGAGGCGGAGCACGCAGCGAGATCCGGTCGTCCGGCGGTGATGACGATCGCGCGAGGGCGTTTCAGAAGCGCTGCGGTCGTCTCGACGACTCGCCCATCGCCGTCCCCCTCGGAGGGGGAGTGTGTCTGCGTGGTCCCGAGCCCCTGGTTCTGGCGGTCATGCGAGGGCTCGTCGTGCAGCTCTGCCTGCGGTTCAGTGCGGCGCAGGTCGCGATCGTCGGAGAGCGCATGCACGAGTGGGGCATCGGCGGATTCGGAGCCTCGTCGCGAAGGGAGGCGCTGCGCGTCGGCGTCGCGCGGATCGGTGAGCCGAGGCCGCAGGCCGAGTCGGTGATCTGGATCGGCGCGGCGACCGACGAGGTGCCGGAGGGCGTGACGACCGTCCTGGATGTCGTCGAGCCGAGACGGGCGTCGCTGCGGACTCCGCACGGGATCGCCGAAGTCTCCGCAGAGGGAGTGTCGGTCGCGCAGACGGCGGCGATCTCGGCGACGAGGGCCGAGGGGCAGGATGACATCGATGTGCTGCCGACAGCTGTCGCGCTGAGCGATCTCGCACAGCACGCCGGGTCGAGCGGGCTGCCCGCGACCATCGGACGGAACGAGCGTGACGAGGTGGTCGTCGACATCGTCGAAGACGGCCCGCACGCGATCGTCACGGGGACCACCGGCACGGGCAAGAGCGAACTGCTGGTGTCTTGGGTGGCAGCGATGGCCTCGGCGCACGGTCCCGAGCGTGTTCTTTTCGTGCTCGCGGATTTCAAAGGGGGCACGGCGTTCGAGCCGCTGCGCGAGCTCCCGCAGGTCGTGGCCGTGATCACCGACCTCGACGAGGCGGGTGCGCGACGGGGGGTCTCGAGCCTCACGGCCGAACTGCGTCGGCGTGAGAGCGTGTTGGCCTCCGCGGGGGTTCGCGATGTGCGCGACTCTGACATGCCGAGGCTGGTGATCGTCGTGGACGAGTTCGCGGCGCTGCTCCAGGAGCATGCTGATCTCGGCGCGGTGTTCACCGATATCGCGGCCCGCGGGCGGGCGCTCGGCATGCACCTCGTGATCGGCACGCAGCGGGCCTCCGGAGTGATCCGCGACGCGCTTGCCGCGAACTGCCCCCTCCGCGTGAGTCTGCGTGTCGGCGATCCCTCAGACAGTCGGCTCGTGATCGGCACGGACGCGGCGGCCGAACTGCCCGGTGGTGCGGCGTCGCGAGGTCTGGCACTCATACGGCGTCCCCAGGACGCTGAGCCGATCGCCATGCGTGTGGCGCTGACCAGGGCCGCGGATCTGCGCGCTGCCGCGGTGACCTGGGCGGACGCAGAAGCAGCGCAGAGCCCGTGGCTGCCCGCATTGCGGCCTCTCGTCAGGCTCGCGGAGTTGCCTGCGCCGCCGCCCGGGAATCTGGTCCTCGGTCAAGCGGATGAACCTGAGCGGCAGCGACAGCCGGTGCAGACTCTGCGGGTGGGTGTCGAACGGGGGCTCGCGGTCCTCGGCGGCTCCGGTTCAGGGCGCACCTCGCTGCTTCGGTTGATTCGGCACCAGCATCCTTCGGCGCTCTGGCTCCCTGCGGACGTCGAGGCCGCGTGGGACGTCGTCGCGGATCTTTCCGA
Organism: Microbacterium natoriense; assembly: GCF_030816295.1. NCBI lineage: Bacteria > Bacillati > Actinomycetota > Actinomycetes > Micrococcales > Microbacteriaceae > Microbacterium > Microbacterium natoriense. The sequence goes on from NZ_JAUSXV010000001.1 coordinate 2,290,504, forward strand.
CCGACGTACGACGGCGCCGGATCTCATCCTGTGCGACGATCTCGACGCTCTGCTTGCGGACCTGCCGCCGGAGCACGCGCAGGTGTTCGCGCAGCGGTGGGAGCAGGTTCTCCGCGCCGGCGCGGAGACCACGTTCGTGCTGACCGCGACCAGAGCATCGGGTGCAGTGGGACGGCTGATGGATGCTCTGCCGAGACGTGCCCTGCTGCGGATGCCGAGCCGTGTGGAGCACTTGGCCGCGGGCGGAGAATCGGCGACGTTCGATCGAGACAGAGCCCCGGGGCGTGCGACGCTGGGGGAGCGTGACGTCCAGATCGCCTGGGTCGACGAAGAGGGCTTTCCGAGCAGTCCGGTCTCGCATCCGATGCGTTGGACGCCGTCGGCGCAGTTCACCGCCGTCGTCACATCGGGACCCCACGCCGTGGCACGGGCGATGCAGGAGGCGCATCCGGGGTGCGAGGTCGTGCTCGCCCCGCTGGAGCCATCGGACTCGGCACGACCGGCGATCCTCGTCGCGGACTCCGACACCTGGCAGCGCAACTGGCAGATCTGGCAACGGATCAGAGCGCACGGCGAAGTACTGATCCGGGCAGAGAATCCGGCAGACCTGCGGCAACTCGCGGGCGTCCGCGAAACTCCGCCCTTCGCACATCTGCACGCGGGCCGGGCATGGTCGCTGCGTGACGCCGCACAGCCGCAGCGTGTCGTGCTTCCCGAGTTGATGTCGCGGTGAGCGATCCTCAGAGGAGCGGGCTCACCCGGATCGCGCCAACCTCTGCGGCTCCACCGCGTACGACCAGCGGAAGCTCAGCGGCGAGAGAGTCCACCTCGGCACTGGTCAGGGCGCCCGCGCGGGAGAGCAGGGTCGCGGCGACCAGAGTGCCGATACGCGTCGAGCCGTCGAGGGTCTTGAGCACGACGGTGGTCCCGTTGGGGGCGACCATCACCATGACGCCCTCCGCTCCGTACTTGGCGAACACGCCGAGCTTCTCGATCGCGACCGTGTCGGGCCGTCCGGGCCCTTCGATAGTCCACGGGCTCTCGCGAACAGCGCGGACGAGGGATCCGGCCACCCTGTGCAGCGCGAAGGGCGAGCGCTCCGACGCGCTGCCGATGCGATGGATCGCCCGAGCGAGACCGGTCAGGGTGATCGCGTGCACGGGGGCGCCGCACCCGTCGATGGCGGTGTGCGCGACCTTCTCTCCGCTGAGACGCTCGACGACTTCGCGGATGTGCAGCTGCAGAGGGTGCGAAGGGTCGAGATAGCCGTCGGTCGGCCAGCCCGTCGCGACACAGGCGCGCAGCATCGCTGCGTGCTTGCCGGAGCAGCCCATGCGGATGCGGGTCGGAACCCCATGCTCGCGAACGAGCTCGTCGCGTGTGGCCGAATCGGTCGGCCATGACACCGGGCACCCCAGGTCGTCCTCGTTCAGACCTCCCTGGGTGAGGATGTCGCGGACGACCGCGGCGTGCCGGTCGGTGCCGACGTGGCTCGCGGTCGCGATCGCGAGCTGCTCGCCCTCGAGCGGAGCCCCTGCGGTGATGCAGGCGACGGCCTGCAGCGGCTTGAGGCTGGAGCGGGGGAGGATCAGGGCGTCCGCATTCCCGTGGCGGGCGACCACCTCTCCATCGGGCGAGAGGACGACGGCGGCCCCCGCATGGCGGGATTCGACGAATCCGCTCCGTTCGACGACCGCGAGTTCAACAGCATCCTGAATGGTGAAAGTCTCCAGCACCTGCCAAGACTACCCGGCGTGATCGGACGCCGGTGGCAGACTGGGGGGATGGCAGACACCGCTCTCGGAGAGCACCGCTACGCACTCACCTCGACCTGGACCGGGAACACGGGCACCGGCACGAGCGGATATCGCGACTATCGCCGAGACGTCACGCTCGAAGTCCAGGGCAAACCAGACATCCTGGCGTCCAGCGACAAGCCGTTCCGCGGGGATCCGTCCAGATGGAACCCGGAGGACCTGCTGCTCGCGTCCCTCTCGGAGTGTCATCTGCTGTCCTACCTGCACGCCTGTGTGACCGCGGGAGTGGTCGTCGTCTCTTATCGCGACACGGCGTCCGGCCTGATGCGCGAGGACGGACGCGGGGGAGGAACCTTCGTCGAGGTGATGCTGCGACCGGAGGTCGTGGTCTCCGAGGAATCGATGATCGAGGCAGCCGAGAGAGCGCACGCCCAGGCCAACGAATGGTGCTTCATCGCGAACTCGATGAACTTCCCCGTGCGGCACGAGGCGACGGTCACCGCCGCCTCGTGAGTTCGGGTCTCGCTACCGCCGCTCGTGCGGAAGAGCCTGCCTGATCTTCTCGATCGTGCCCTGGGCCGGGGCCTCGTTGTAGGCGCCGGCGAGCTCCTGGCCGGAGAGCGCGTGGATGGCGGCCATGATCTCGTCGGTGGCGAGACGTCGTGCCTTGCCGCTCGTGGCGGGACCGTGAGGTGCGAGATCGAGCGGCGCACCGAACTTCACGGTGATGCGCTCCGAGAGCGTCGGCATCTTCGCGCCCACTGGCATCACCTTGTCTGTGCCGATCAGGCCGACCGGAACCACCGGGGCGCCGGTCTGCAGGGCCAGGAAGGCGACACCGGTGCGGCCCTTGTAGAGTCGCCCGTCCGTCGAGCGCGTGCCCTCGGGGTAGAGCGCGACCGCGAGACCCTCGTCGAGCAGCTGGCGCTGGAGGTCGAGCGCGTCGAGAGCCGCCTGGCCGGCTCCGCGCCGGACGGGGATCGCGCCGATGGCTTCGAAGAACGTCTTGCTCATCCAGCCTTTGGCGCCGGTGCCCTCGAAGTAGCTCGACTTCGCGAGGAAGTGCACAGGGCGAGGCGCGGCGACAGGGATGGCTATCGAGTCGATGAACGACAGATGGTTGCTCGCGAAGATCACAGGCCCGTCGAGCGGAACGAGTTCCCGACCCTCGATCCGGGGCCGGTAGACCAGGCGGGCGAGCGGGCTGATCAGACTGCGTCCGAGGGTGTAGGTGAACCCCGCGTGGCGCGGCTTCGCGGTCTCTGCAGGCGACGGCTCGGGCTCCACGGACTGCTCAGAGGTCATTCGGAAAGGGTACTCCGCAACGCATGCCTTTACGGGAATGCGAGCGGGCAGTCGTGCCGTTCAGCGCGAACCAAGGCGGATGCGAGAGGATGGAGTGTCTCCCACCAGCGATTCCGAGGTCATTCACCGTGCGCAAGCGTCCGCTTCTCGTCCTGTCAACCGTCGCTGCGGCGACCCTGCTCCTGGCCGGATGCTCCGGCAGTTCGGCGCCCGAATCCTCGGGCACGCCGGAGCCCACGGCGTCGAGCTCCTGCCTCGCCGACCTGCAGCCCGGCAGCGGGTCCGACGCGGTGACCGTCGACGGCACGGGTGCCGCCGCAAAGGTCACGGTTCCTGCGGGGACGGAGATCGCGAACGCTGAGCGCTCGGTCGTGGTGAAGGGCGAGGGCGACGACGTCATGCCCGGCGACCTGGTCTCGCTGCGTTACCAGCTCATCGACGCGACCACGAACGAGGTGCTGAGCACTTCGGCGCGCGGACAGGACGGCGTGCTGCCTGCTCTGCTCGCCGTGCAGCAGCCCCAGCAGATGGTGGATCCGACTCAGTCGACCGTCTTCACGGTGGCCGCGGAGTGCCTCCCGGTCGGATCGAGCGTCGTCCTGACGCTGCCGGCGTCGAGTGCTGAGACGCACCCGAGCGTCCTCTACATCGAGACCATCGCCGAGCTCCCGACCACAGCCTCGGGCAGCGATGTCGACGCGACCAAGGGCATGCCCGAGGTCAAGCTGGACGAATCCGGCTCACCGACCATCACGATTCCCGACGGAGACGCGCCCACCGAGACGCAGGTCGCGGTTCTCAAGGAGGGCGACGGACCGGTCGTGGCATCCGGCGATCTGGTCACGGTGCAGTATCGCGGTGTGAAGTGGTCGGACGGCACTGAGTTCGACTCCAGCTGGAGCCGCGACGCCGAGCCCGCACAGTTCCAGACCACGAGCGTGGTCACCGGCTTCAAGACCGCGCTCGAGGGTCAGAAGGTCGGCTCGCAGGTGGTCGTCGTCATGCCGCCGAAGGACGGCTACGGCGAGGGTGAAATCAACGACACCGATCTGAAGGGCGAGACCCTCGTGTTCGTCGTGGACATTCTCGGCACGACTCCGATCGAGGTCGCCGCCCAGTAGTCGCGGCGGGGCCGAGGGCGTGTCATAGGCTGGCGGCATGCGTCGCATCATCGTCCTCGGCTCCACCGGCTCTATCGGCACGCAGGCGCTCGACGTCATCCGCGCCAACCCGCGCCGCTTCGAACTCGTCGGCCTCGCCGCGGGCACGAACGCGGAGATGCTCGCCGAACAGGCACAGCAGTTCCGGGTCGAGGACACGGCTCTGGGCGCGGTCGACGCCGAGCAGCTGGTGCGCGATGTCGACGCCGACGTGGTGCTCAACGCCATCACGGGGTCCATCGGCCTCGGGTGCACCCTGGCCGCACTGAAAGCAGGGCGAACGCTCGCTCTCGCCAACAAGGAATCGCTCATCGTCGGAGGCGACCTCGTGCAGGCCGCCGCGGCGCCAGGGCAGATCGTGCCGGTCGATTCCGAGCATTCCGCGCTCGCCCAGGCACTGCGCAGCGGCACGCACGACGAGGTCCGGCGGCTGGTGGTGACGGCATCCGGCGGTCCCTTCCGAGGCCGCACTCGCGCCGAGATGCAGGACATCACCCCACAGGAAGCTCTCGCTCACCCGACCTGGGACATGGGCCGCGTCGTCACCACGAACTCCGCGACCCTCGTGAACAAGGGCCTCGAGGTCATCGAAGCCCACCTGTTGTTCGACATCGACTACGACGACATCGACGTGGTCGTGCACCCGCAGTCGATCGTGCACTCCATGGTCGAGTTCATCGACGGATCGACGATCGCGCAGGCGTCGCCGCCCGACATGCGGCTGCCGATCTCGCTCGGCCTCGATTGGCCGAATCGCGTCGGCGGCGTTGGGCGTCCGCTCGACTGGACGCGGGCCACTTCCTGGACCTTCGAACCGCTGGACGATGCGGCATTCCCCGCCGTCGCGCTGGCGAAGTCGGTCGGCCGAGCGGGCGCGACGTTCCCCGCGGTCTACAACGCGGCCAACGAGCAGGCGGTCGACGCCTTCCACGAGGGGCGGCTGTCATTCCTTGGCATCACCGACACCATCGCCCGTGTGGTGGACGCGCATGAGCCACCGGCCGCCCTGACCGTCGAATCTCTGGGCGAGGCCGAGCTCTGGGCGCGCCGCAAGGCGGATGCGTTGATCGCCGCGTCCTGACCGCGGTGCGGGGCGTTCGTCTCGCTGCGCTCGCTTCACGACCGGCGCGAGGCGTTCCTCTCACCGCCCTCGATCGACGACAGAGCCGGGCTCAGTCCTCGGGCGGGTACGGGACCGGCCAGTGCGACTCGGGCACCGGCCAGCCTGCGGCCTTCAGCGCTCGGCGGGCGAGCTCGCGCGCGGAGTATGGCGTGCGGACTCCGCGGATGTCGCGGTAGTCCTGATGTCCGGGGCCTGCCCACAGGATCGCGTCACCCTCGCCGACCAGGTCGACAGCGGCGATGATCGCCTTCTCCGGGGGAGAGTACTCGTGGATCTCGGCATCCGGTCGTGCTCTGCGCGCGCCCTCGACGAGCGTCGCCCTGATCGAATCGGGGTCCTCGAAGCGCGGGTGGTGATCGGTGACGACGAGGATGTCGCTTCCCTCGACGGCGGTGCGCGCCATGTCGAAGCGCTTGCTGGCATCGCGATCGCCGTCGGCGCCGAAGAGCATGAGCACCCGCCCGGGCGTCACCCGTCGGACCGCGGCGAGAGTCTTCTCGAAGGCATCGGGGGAGTGCCCGAAATCGACGAACACGGCGGGGCCCGCCTCGCCCGAGACGAGCTGTGTGCGGCCCGGCAGGTAGGCGCGGATGCCGCCATCGCGATCGAGCGCGTCGACGATGCGGTCCCAGGCGTAGCCGCCTTCGAGCAGCATGACGATCGCGAGCGCTGCGTTCGCGGCCATGTGCGGCCCGATCACGGGCACGGTCGTGGTGAGCACTCCTGCGGGCCCGGTCATCGTGAAAGTCGTGCCCGCGGCGCGCTCGTCGTCGATCGTGACGACCCAGTCGGCGCGCGCAGCAGCAGCGCGATCCGCGGCGATCGAGGGGGTTCCGACTGTGACGACGGGGATCTCGGCGCGCTCGACGACGGTGGCACCGGACGGCGAGTCGAGGCAGACGACGCCGCGACGGGCGCGGTCGGGCCGGAAGAGAGGCAGCTTCGCCTCGAAGTACTCCTCCATGTCGGCGTAGTCGTCGAGATGGTCGTGACTGAGGTTGGTGAAGCCGGCGACATCGAAGAGGATGCCGTCGACGCGATGGCGCGAGAGCGCCTGGGCGCTGACCTCGACCGCCACAGCTTCGACGTCGCGCTCGCGCATGAGGGCCAGCAGTGCATGCATCTCGGACGCTTCGGGCGTGGTGAGACGCGACACGATAACTTCGCCGGCGATGTGCCGTTCGGCAGTCGACGACAGGCCGGTGACGACGCCGATCTGGTCGAGGACACCTTCGAGCAGGTGCGAGACGCTGGTCTTGCCGTTCGTGCCGGTGGTGGCGAACAGCAGGGGAAGGCTGTCGTCGGCGCCGGTGCCGTAGACCCACGCGCTGAGTGCGCCGAGAACGCCACGAGGATCGTCGACCACGATGATCGGGAGTCCGGCCGGCGCGGCGATATCGGCGCCGGCGGCATCGGTGATGATCGCGACCGCGCCCTTCTCCGCAGCGGTCACGGAGAACTCGGCACCATGGCGGTTCACGCCCTGGATCGCGACGAACGCCTCGCCTGCGCGCAGGTCGGCGGTGGCGAGGGTGATCCCCGACAGCGCGATTCCGGTCAAGTCGCCGCGCACATCACGGGCGAATCGTGTGGCGAGTTCGGACAGCTCACGCCGGGGCGGGTTCGCGGGGCGGAGCACGGGAGGCAGGCTCGGTTGTTGTTCAATCGACATGTCCCCTCCATGTTCTCACGGCCACGCGGGATGAACGGATCGGCACGACGTCCGCTCCCGCCACGCGGCGGGAGCGGACGACTGTTCAGGCGCGGCGTCGGTAGGCGAGAACGGAGATCACCAGCGCGGCGAGCCCCGCGGCGAGACCGGTTCCGCCCAGGATCCCGCCCAGAGGGTCGGGAGCGGGGGCGGATTCGGCTGCCGCCGCGTCCGTGCCGCCGTGCCCGCTCTCGTGCCCGTCGCTCTCGGCCGCGGCGACCGTGACGACGGGCGCCGGGTTGTCGAGGTTGTGCGGGTCCTCGCCGTCTTCCGCGAGCTGGGTCCACTCGGTGCTTCCCTCGACGCACGTCTGCACGACGGGGAAGGCGAGCGTCTCGGGGGTGTCCTCATCGAGGCCGATCGACATGCTCACGGCTCCTCGGAGATCGATCGGCACCGGCGTGACCGCGGTATAGGTGACGGCGCTGACCAGGCCGTCGTCTCCTCGCTCGACATCGATGGACCAATCGCTGTCCATGGTGGGCGCGACCGAGGCGAGGCCCTCGGGCATCGTGATCTTCAGCGAGGTCGTTGGTGACGACTCGCAACCGTGCGAGAAGGCGAAGGTGAGCACGCCGTGCTCGCCCGCGGCGATCTCGTCCGGGGTCACGGTGACGTGGGCGCTCGCGGCGAGAGGCGCGGCGATCGCGATGAGAGCGCCGCCGATGAGACCGACGGTGAGCGTGGTGGTGGAACGCATGGTGAAACTCCTTGATTGCAGAGGAAGCGGGCGCGCGGAATGGCGCGAGAACCCGCGGGATGAGCGCCGGCGAGAGCGGGCGCAGTGCGATCAGGAGAGGAGCGGGGGGCCGCGGCGGGAGACGGCGGAGCTGTGCGCCGCGTGGATGAGCGGATGCCGGTGCGAGACGAGTGCGGCAGGACGGCGGTGATCGGCAGGAACTGTGAGGTCTGAATGCTGCACGAGTGCGAGCATCCACCCGGCGATCATGCGCACCAGGGACTCGCCGTGCCAGAGCAGGGCTGTTGTGGCGACGGCGGCGAGGACGTGCCCCGCGATCATCGCGAGGTCGGGGAGGGCCGCCATCGACACCGGACCGAGCGGGAGCATCCCGTGCTGATGTCCGAGCTCGACCGCCGAGCCGGTCGGTGCTCCGAGCAGTTGGAACACGACGTGGAATGCGGCTTGGCTGATGAGGACTGTGAGCGCCATTCTCGACTTCGACACCCGTGCGCCGATCAGCGCGGCGGCGAGAGGGAGGAGCAGCACGGCTGCAGAGACTACGAGCAGCGGATGCGGAGCTGCTCCGCCGGCGAAGGTGTGCGACACCGCGGCCAGCAATGTCGCCACAGCCGACGCCGAAGCCGCGCGCAGGAGTCGCAGCTGGCGGGTCGTCACGGAACCAGCCTAGGCGGTATGGGCGGATTCCTAGGCTGGGCCCACTAGCGTGGGCGTGTGGAAACACTGCTCTATGTGGGCGGCATCCTGTTCATGCTCATCGGCCTCGGCTTGTCGATCGGCCTGCACGAGGTCGGCCATCTCCTCCCTGCGAAGCTCTTCGGCGTGCGCGTCGGCCAGTACATGATCGGCTTCGGCCCGCGTCTGTGGTCGAAGCGCATCGGCGAGACCGAGTACGGATTCAAACTGCTGCCGCTGGGCGGATTCATCTCGATGTCGGGGATGTACCCGGCATCGAAGACGACGGGCCCCGCGAAGGGGATCTTCCGCACGCTCGTGCAGGATGCCCGCACCGCTAACGACGAGACGATCGCCGATGGCGAGGAGGACCGGGTCTTCTACCGGTTGCCGGTCTGGAAGCGCGTCGTCGTGATGCTCGGCGGCCCGGTCATGAACCTGATCCTGGCGACCGTGATCTTCACGGTGCTCGTCTCGGGCATCGGCGTGCAGCAGGGGACCACGACTATCGCCTCGGTGAGCGAATGCGTGCTCCCGGCAGGTTCCACGGCGACCGAGTGCACGGCCGACGACCCGAAGTCGCCGGCGGCGGAGGCGGGGATCCAGCCGGGTGATGTGCTGGTGTCGATCGACGGTGCCCCGGTGTCGACCTTCGCCGAGGCGACGGCGATTGTGCAGGCGTCGCCGGGGAAGGACCTCGCCGTCGTCGTTGATCGTGACGGCGAGGCGAAGAACCTCACGGTGACGCCGATCGCTGCCGAGCGCAGCATCACCGATGCGGGCGGGCGGCCCTTCGTCGACGACAAGGGCGTGCAGGTCGTGAAGACCGTCGGCTATGTCGGGATGGGCGCTCAGATGGGCTTCGTGCAGCAGCCGCTGACAGCGGGGCCGCAGATGACCGCCGACAGCACGGCGCGCGTCGCCTCGCTGATCGTGAACCTGCCGATGAAGCTGTGGGACGTCGGCGTCTCACTCGTCACGGGTAGCGAGCGCGATCCCGACGGACCGCTGAGCGTCATCGGCGTGGGACGCCTCGCCGGTGAGGTCGCGGCAACCGACGCTCCGGTCCTGAGCCGATTGTCAGGGCTGCTGGGTCTTCTGGGCTCGCTCAACATCGCGCTGTTCGTCTTCAACATGATCCCGCTGCTGCCGCTCGACGGCGGACACATCATCGTCGCGCTGTGGGACGGCATCAAGCGGGTGTGGGCGAAGATCTTCCGTCGTCCGCCGCCCGCACCCGTGGATGCCACCAAGCTCGTGCCGCTGACCGTCGTCGTGGCGACTGTGCTGATCGCGATGGGCGCCCTTCTGCTGGCCGCCGACCTGTTCAACCCGATCGACATCCTCGGGGGCTGACCGCGCTCCGGTCGTCCAGCACGCCGCAGACGAGTCGAGACATCCCGCCCGAGCTCAGGTGAGTGCGTGGGCGGTGAGCCGTTCGAGGGTGCGGATGCCGTCGCGCGACAGTATCGACTCGAGGTGGCCCTGTATCGAGGCGAAGCGGTCGCCGCGGAGCGAATACACGTCGCCGGTGGCCGCGTCCGCCGAGACCTCCGCGGCGCCGACGGCGGTCGTGCCAGGGGCCACTCGCGCGGTGAATGTGTTGTAGAACCCGATCGACGCGTCCTCGCCGAACACGGGAACCGCTTTCTGCAATCCCTGGTGCGGGGTGTCGAGTGGAGCGAGCTCGAGGCCGAGACGGTCAGCGAGGATCTGGTGGCTGAGGCACACGGCGAGGAGGGGAGCGCGGCCGTCGAGCCGGCGCGCGACGACGTCCCGCATCCGTGCGATCCTGGTGTTCTCCTCGTCGCGGGGATCGCCGGGGCCGGGGCCGGCGACCACGAGATCGGCGGCGTCGATCGCAGCATCCGTCACGTCGCTCCACGCCGAGATCGTGACTTCGAGACCGAGATGGCGCAGCTGATGCGCGAGCATCGTCGTGAACCGGTCTTCGGCATCGACGACGAGGGCGGAGCGGCCTGTGAACGGACCCGTGAAGTCCTCGCCCTGCGGGTTGAGCCAGAAATCGGCCAGCCGGGCGTTACGCGAGTCGAGAAGCGCCGCGACCGTCTCGTCAGCAGCGAGCGACTGCGGTGGTGCTGTCGGAGCGTCGGCATCGCTGCGTGCATCGGCGTCATGATCACGGTCGACGGCTCCGATGGCACCCAGCACGCCGGCCGCCTTACCGTGCGTCTCGCTGACCTCGCCGTAGGGATCGGAGTGCCGCACGAGGGTCGCGCCGACCGGGACGCTCAGTGCGCCGTCTCGCAGGTACACGGTGCGGATGAGGATCGGGGCGTCGAGGTCGTGCCCGCCCTCGTCGTTCGGGCTGAACAGAGCGGCGACGCCGGAGTAGTACCCGCGAGGCTTCCGCTCATGTCGACGGATCACGGCGCAGGCGTTCTGCATGGGCGAACCCGTGACGGTCGGGGCGAACATGGTCTCGCGCAGGATGTCGCGTGGATCGAGTCGGCTGCGACCGCGCAGCATGTACTCGGTGTGCGTGAGCCGCGACATCTCCTTGAGATGCGGACCCGTGATGCGACCGCCGTCCGAGCACACGGCGCTCATCATCTTCAGCTCCTCGTCGACGACCATGAAGAGCTCCTCGGTCTCCTTCGTCGAGGAGAGGAACTCGACCAGCGTCTCCTTGGTCGCACCCCCGGCGGGGTGACGGAATGTGCCCGAGATCGGGTTCATCGTGACGACGCCTTCGCGGGCCACGACGTGCGCCTCGGGGCTCGCGCCCACCGCGATGTGCCCGGGGGTGAAGACGGCGAAGGTCCAGTACGCGCCGCGCTCATGGGTGAGCAGAGCCCGGAACCAGGTGAGCGCGGCTGTCCGGTCGTCGACGTCGATGTTCGCCGTGAAATCGCGCCGGATGACGAAGTTGGCTCCCTCGCCACGACCGATCTCGTCGGCGATCACGCGTTCCACGATCGCGGCGTACTCATCGTCGGCGATGTCGAATCCGGCGTCGCGCAGGGGTACGGCATCCGCCGGCAGCACATCGAGAAGCGCCGTCGTCGGAAGATGCAGGTGCTCGTCGATGACGATGCAGCGCAAAGGGGCGCCGTCGTCCTGGGCGACGAAGCCGCGCTCGCGCACTTGGCGGTATGGCACGAGGGCGAAGACCTCGTGAGGCGTGCCGCCTGCAGAAAGCGGAATGTCGGCGAGCAGATCGACGTCGACGACGTCTCCGGAGAGCAGTTCGACGGTGTCGGCGCCGTCGCGCGCGATCAGTACGAAGGATGCCCCAGGGTCGGCGCTGAGCTCGGCGAGGCGTGAGAGGGTCATCGATGTCTCCTGTGCGGGGAAGAGGCGCGGCTCAAACGAAAAAACCGCCCCGGAAGGCGGTCTGGATTCGTGGGAACGCGAACACACCGCCTAAGAGGCGGGCCACCAGGTGCGGTTCGCGGACATGTGGTGAAAACTATCACACCGCAAGGGCCCGCCCCCTGCTCGTGACGTGCTGCTGTCATCCAGCCCGCGTGCATCCAGGCGGCGTAGGCTTGAGGCGTGCCAGCAGTGAACCTTGGGATGCCGAAGATCCCCGAAGTCCTCGCCCCTCGTCGCAAGTCCCGTCAGATCAAGGTGGGCAAGGTGCTCGTCGGGGGAGACGCTCCCGTGAGCGTGCAGTCGATGACAACGACGAAGACGACGGACATCAACGGCACCCTCCAGCAGATCGCCGAGCTCACGGCATCGGGGTGCGAGATCGTGCGCGTGGCGGTACCGCATCAGGACGATGCGGACGCGCTCAAGATCATCGCGATGAAGAGCCAGATCCCCGTGATCGCCGATATCCACTTCCAGCCGCGGTACATCTACACGGCGATTGATGCCGGATGCGGCGCGGTACGCGTGAACCCCGGCAACATCCGCGAGTTCGACGGCAACGTCGGCAAGATCGCAGAGGCAGCGAAGGCGGCGGGCGTCTCACTCCGCATCGGTGTGAACGCGGGTTCCCTGGACAAGAGGATCCTGCAGAAGTACGGCAAGGCCACGGCTGAGGCGCTCGTCGAGAGCGCCGTGTGGGAAGCCTCCCTGTTCGAGGAGCACGACTTCCACGACTTCAAGATCTCGGTCAAGCACAACGACCCGATCGTCATGGTCAAGGCGTATCGCCAGCTCGCCGAGCGGGGCGACTGGCCCCTGCACCTCGGCGTCACCGAGGCCGGCCCCGCGTTCCAGGGCACGATCAAGAGCGCCACGGCTTTCGGCATTCTGCTGGGCGAGGGAATCGGCGACACCATCCGCGTCTCGCTCTCGGCTCCGCCCGTTGAAGAGGTCAAGGTTGGCCACCAGATCCTGCAGTCTCTGAACCTTCGCGAGCGCAAGCTCGAAATCGTGTCGTGCCCGTCGTGCGGTCGCGCGCAGGTCGACGTGTACACGCTCGCGGAAGACGTCACCGAGGGTCTCAAGGACATGACCGTCCCGCTGCGGGTCGCGGTGATGGGTTGCGTCGTGAACGGACCCGGCGAGGCGCGCGAAGCCGACCTCGGCGTGGCATCGGGCAACGGCAAGGGCCAGATCTTCGTCAAGGGCGAGGTGATCAAGACGGTACCGGAGGCCGACATCGTCGCCACTTTGATCGAAGAGGCGAATCGCATCGCCGCAGAGCTCGGGCCGGATGCTCCACTCGGCACTGCACAGGTCATCACTGCATGACGACGATCACGGTCGACGGACTCGGCGAGCGTCACATCGTCGCAGAGCGGGCGACTCTGACCGCCAGGGTGGCGATCGCGCACGCGAAGCGCGACCGGTCGATGGAACTCGGAGCCGCCGTGCACGCGCAGATCGCACAGCGCGCGGCAGCCCTGCGAGGTACCGGCGCCGCCACGTGGCATTCGATCGATGTGCTGACGACGAACGTCCGCGTCTGGACCGACAAGGACGGCAACAAGCATCAGGATCACGTCACGAGCGGGACCGTCCGCATCAAGCTCGCGCGACTCGATCTCGTCGCCGAGGTCGTCGCGGACCTGAGCGCGATCGGCGCCACGATATCGACCGACTGGGCACTCACCGATGCGACGCGGTCGCGGACGACTCGCGAGCTGCGTATCGTCGCGGTTCAGGATGCTCGGGCGAAGGCAGACGATTTCGCCTCCGCTCTCAGCACATCCGTGAGCAGGATTGTCACACTGCGTGAGACGGGCGGTCACGGCATGCCGGCCGCCCGCGGTGCGGCCGGAGGCGCACGGGACGAGCTGACGATTCCCGAGATCACGGTGCGCGTCGCCGTGGTCGGTGAGTTCGAGACGGCCTGAGCGCCGCCAAGATGATGAGGAGACGATGATGTCCGCACCCGTACTTCCCACGCCCGTCCAGGCCATGGTCGATGCCATCAACACGGCCGACACCGAGGCGTTCGTCGCGGCGTTCACTCCCAACGGTTTCGTGACCGACTGGGGCACGGTCAAATCAGGTCCCGACGGAGTCCGCTCCTGGGCCGTCAGCGACGCCATCGGCGCCGGTGCGCGGATGACCGTGCTGTCCTCCGAGACGGACGGCGACACGACGCACGTGCGATTCGGCTGGTCGAGCCGCGTCTTCAACGGCGAGTCCGACGGCATCTTCGTCGTCGAAGGCGACAAGGTCGCAAGCTTCACCATCCCGCCTGCGCACTGAGCGCGGTCATCTGTTCGCCGACACCCGTTCGTGTTCTGTCTAGGAGCTGCATGCCTTCGTCCACTCTCGTGACCTTCGCTGCCGGTGCCCTCGAGGGCAGCGGCAGCGTCCTCCATGTCGTCCCTGGCGACGGGGCAAGCGTGATCGTCGTCGACGCGACACCGTTCCACCCCGTCGATCACACCTGGCCCGATCAGCCCGGTGACGCAGGAACGATCTCGAGCGACGACGCGAGCGTGGAGATCACGGAAGCCGTGATGGCCGCGATCAGCGACGAGGGAGAGTTCTCCGTCGGTGCCGACATCCCCGTAAAACGCGGAGCCGAGGGGTGGACATGGCTCGTCGGACATCGTCTGGCCGGTGATGCACCCGAATGGCTCGTTCCCGGCCTCTCAGTCGGCCTGTCGGTCGATGCCGCCCGCCGCGCGGCTCTCAGCCGTGGACACACTGCGTGTCACCTCGCGTCGCTGGCCCTTGACCTCGCACTCGCGGACCTGTGGCGCAAGGATCCTGGGGTGGACGCTCTCGGCAACCCCGATTTCGAGGGACGTGCCAACCAGACCAGCCGCATCCACGAAGACGGATCGGTCGACGAGTACCGGCTCGGCAAGAGTCTGCGCCGGGCGGGGTTCGACACGGAGACCTTCGCAGCCACGCTCTCCGAGCGAGAGGCATCCGTCAACGCGCAGCTCGCCGTCTGGGTTGCTTCGGGTGCGATCAGCAGCATCGTCACCGATGGGCCGACGATCGTGGACCGCCGCACCTGGGTGTGTGAACTGCCCGATGGCAAAGCCGAGATCCTGTGCGGCGGCACCCATGTGTCGTCTCTGACGGAGTTCGCATCCATCTCCATCATGCTCGACCTGAGCGACCCTCAGCTGCTGGTGATGACCACGACAGCGGTGCCTGCGGCCTGAGGCGCGTCAGCGCTCGGTTCGGTCTGCATCGTCCAGAATGCGGTCGATCCAGACCTCGCGCGGGAGAGTCGCGATCTCGTCTCTTGTGAACCAACGGGCTTCGGACAGCTCGTCATCCGTGAACGTGAACCGGGATCCGCGCGGAACCGCACAGAGAAATGCGATGGTGATGTAGCTCACCCGATCGCCGTTCGGATAGGCGAAGACGAAGTCCTCCCCGCCGTAGGCGCCGACGATCGAGCCGACCTGCGGTGCAAGCCCGATCTCCTCGAGGACTTCCCGGGCGACCGCGTCGGCCGGCTCCTCTCCGGGTTCGATCGCGCCACCGATCGTGCCCCAGACACTCGCCCCTCGGTGCTTGGCGAGAAGGTAGCGATGACCGTCACGGATCACCGCTGTCACTGCGGGGAGCAGCAGAAGGTCGTGCCCGACGTGAGCGCGAAGCCCTGTGACATACGGCGAGACGGTCATGCTGCCGAGCCTATGTCGCACGACCTCAGATGGATCGCAGCGCCTCGCGCAGCATCCGATGGCCCTGGGCTTCGAAGTCGAGGTCGCCGATCTGGAAGGCATAGGCGGCGGTCCCGACCGCTTCGCGAAGCTGTTCGATCGGCCAGAGCAGATCTTCGCGAGGGTCGGATCCATACCCTTCGGCGAATGCGTCTGCGAGATCTGCCCGGTCGCGCCACTGCTGAGCGGCCAGACGGCAGAGGTCGGTGGACGCAGGGCGATAGGCGAAGCGTCCGAAGTCGATGACGCGCAACCCGCCCCGATCGACGAGCCAGTTCCTCGGCTGCCAGTCCCCATGCGTCGGGACCACTCGCACTGCGCCTCCATGCCTCTCTGCGAGGAGCCTGCGCACGGCGTTCTCGACCGCCCGTTCGATGCGGTGCGGGCCGTCGAGCCAGGCGAGTGTGCGGTCGGTGACCCGGCGCTCGTAGTCGGGGTCGAGGCGCCCTGCTCCGGCGTGGAACAGCGCGAGAGCCGCGCCGGCCTGCCGGTGGATGTCGGGATCGAACTCGAATGCCGATCCCGCCGCGAGCACGCCGGGCAGGTGGTCGAGGACGATGACGCGCGCATCCCGGTCGGCGTGCCGCAGAGGGGCAGCGAGACCGCGGTCGATCAGGGGTGAAGTGGCTCCTTCGTGCGCGTCGATCTCACGACCCAGATGATGGTTGCCGGGGCCGCCGGCTTTGACGATGAGATCGGCGCCCCGGGCACGCACATGCAGCACGGTGGAGTCGACGATGCCCCACGACAGGTCGTCGATGAGCTCTGGCTCGAGAAGCCATCCACGGACGAGTTCTGCCTGCCCGGCGGTGAGCAGGTCGCGATCCCACCGGGTCACGGGACGAGCTCGATCTTCCCCTCGGCGATGTCCACGCTCCGGACCGAGAGACGGACGACGCTGCCTGCGGCCGTGCCGGCCGGGACGGGAGCGGATGCCGTCACCGCCGGCTCGGCGATCTGCACCGTGGCCCGGTCGTCGCGCACCGCGATCACGGTGGCGTCGATGGTCGTGCCGACGAAGGGGGTGAGGAGCGCCGCCTCGACGCAGTTGATCGTCGCCGAGTCCAGTTTCGATGCACGCTGTGCGGACTCCTGCATCAGCGCAGGCAGCTCGTTCAGCGATTCGCGGACCCAGTCGGGGATCTCTTCTCCGCGGGAGATCGCGAGGCAGATCGTCAGAGACCACCGGTCGACCAGCCGACGCAGGGGAGCGGTCGTGTGCGCGTAGGGTGCGCCGATCGCGGCCTGCATCGCGTCGGCCGGCGCTGTGCCGTCGAAGACGACATAGCCGGCTCCGCGGAACAGGGATGCCGCGGCTTCGAGGATCGGAAGTGTGAGCGGGTCCGCGCGGTCGAGCTCGCGCAGGTAATCGCCGTATCGACCGGTCGTCCACGGACGTCCGAGCGCGGCGGTCTGATGGCGGAAGGCGTCGAATGACTTCTCATCGGGCTGCGGCATCGTGCGCAGCACGCCGATCTTCGCGTCGAGCATGAGCGAGGCGGCGGCCATGCCGGTCATCAACGACAGCTGCGCGTTCCAGTCCTCGACCGGGAGCGGCTGGCGTCGCTCGATCGCGTATGCGCCGTCGGGCGCGCGAACGACCTCCTCGTCGGGCAGATTCAGGCTGGCCCCTCCTCGCGACTTCTCCTGTTCGATCCGCAGTGCTCCGATCACGGGGAGCAGCGTCACGGCACCGTCGTCGCCACGATCGAGGGACTCCTGAGCGCTCACGTAGTCCAGCTGCTCGCGCGAGCGGATCAGTGCGCGTTCCAGGCGAAAGGCGGTCACCGCGCCGGCGGAGTCGAGCGAGAACGTCCAGACGAACGCCGGCCGGTCGACGCCCGGCAGCAGCGACGCGCGGTCCTCGCTCAGGACGGTCGGGTGCAGCGGAATCGTCCCGTCAGCGGCGTACAGCGTCTGACCGCGTCGGCGCGCCTCGGCATCCACTGCTCCGCCGGGAGCGACGAATGATGGCACATCTGCGATCGCGTAGCGAACGGTGTAACCGTCACCGTCTCGTTCGAGGTGGAATGCCTGATCGAGGTCTCGCGAGCCTTCAGGATCGAGAGTGGCGAAGGCGATGTCGCGCAGGTCGAGTTCGGGCTGGCTCGCCGTGGCCTGCTCGGCTTCGGCCAGCACAGCGGTGGGGAACTCGACGGGGGCGTCCAGGTTCACGCGCAAGCCGGAGAGGGCTGCGGCCAGCTCGGTCTGCGCGGCGGACGGGGCGACATGGGATCGACGCTGGGGCATGCCCCCACCCTAAGCCGATCCGCATGACGGGCCGACGTCCCGGGCGGCGGACACCGCGATCCCGAAGCAGTACGCGGTCGCAGTAGGCTTCGGGTCATGTCCGCCGGAGAAGGCAGCGCAGCGAAGTCGTACACGCGCGCCCGCAGGCAGGCGATCGTCACAGGGCTCGTCGGTCTGATCGGGATGAGCATCGGCACGCTGATCGTGACTGGGCTGATGGGTGGCTTCTCGCTGGCCTCGCTGGTGCCGCAGCCGGAGGTGTTGATCTGGGCCGCGGTGGTGGTGCTTCTTCTGCCGTACGTGGGCAGAAGCGATGCACGGCTCGCTTTGGCGGCCGTCGCTGCGGCGCTTCTGATCGCCGCGGCGACGGCGGTCGTGCAGATCGGTGGACCGGCCGGCGGCGTAGTGCTCTTCGTCGCGGGCTGGAAGGCTTTGACGCTGGGCTGTGCAGCTGTGCTGGGCTCGATCGCCGGAGTGATTCATGTGCGTCGTCCCGCAAAGGAATTGCTGGTACCGGCGGCCGGGCGACAGGGAGTTGCAGATTCGACGGCGACGGGCGGTGGGACCGACCCAGCGGATGATGGCGGAAGACGGCGGCGAGAGCAGCGAGTCGCGCCTGCGATTCTGTTCTGCCTCGTGGTGGGGGTCGCTCTCTTCTTCGCATTGCCGGTGGGCTGGTTCGGTGTGTACTTCTCGATCTGGGATGTCGCGGAGCCGCCGACGACGGAAGAGGTCGCGCGCTACGAGTGGACGGCCGGGCTGGCTATCACCGCGCTGGCGCTGGCCATGGCACTGGCGATCGTGCGCCGACGGGGGGGGCTCATCATCACGTCCGCGGTCGTGCTCGTCTGCACGTTCATCGCGGCGTTCGTCTTCCAAGTGCCCGAAGGCCGCTTCATTCCAGACCCGGCACCGGTCGTCCATGACGATCATCCCGTCTGCTACGGAACGACGGGCGATTGCCCCGGGGGCTGAACGTCCCCAGGCTGCAGGCGTTCACCGGGGTCTTTTCGTCATAGCCGCCGGGCCGCTCGGATCGCGCACCCCACCTGCGACGGGCGCGTGGTCATCAGAAGGGCGGGGTGCTGTCGTCTGCGACGACCGTGTTCGGGGGTGGTGGGTGGTCGAGGTAGACCCGTCCTGTGGGGCTGGTCCAGGCGAAGGTCCCTTCGTGGAGTTGTTCGACGGTCCAGGGGGTCTGGTGTTTGGCGACGTGGTGGCGGCGGCAGAGGTTTCCGAGGTTGTCGGCCCGGGTCGGGCCGCCGGTCGCGGCATCCTTCGTGTGGTCGATGTCGCATTCTCGGGCGGGATGTCCGCAGCCGGGGAATCGGCAGCGTTGGTCTCTGGCGAGCAGCCATCGTTTCAGGTCGGCAGAGGGTCGGTACCGGTCTACCGCGGTCACGGCGCCGGTGGCCGGGTGGGTTAACACCCGATCCCATCCGGATGCGGCTGCGGCCAGGCGGCGGGCGGTGGCCGCGTCGATCGTCGTGCGGCCGTTCAGTTCCGCGGGAGTCGCGCCGGTACCGGAGAGGGTAGCGGCGGGGACGGTGATGGTGACCGTCCCGCGGATGTCGGCGAGCAGCCCATCGGGGTCGTGCCCGGCCGGAGTGCCGGAGAGGAGCAGGTCGAGGGCGAGGTCGCATCGGACTTCGTCCAGACAGCGGGTGTCGCCGGCTGGACGGTCCGGGTCGGTGAGGAGGGTGAGGCCGAGGGCGGTGAGCCGGTCGTGCGCCCCGTGGATGAGCGTGGCGGGGCCGAATATGCCCAGCATCGCCATCCCGTCGGGGCGGTCCGATGCCCAGACCCGCCGACGCTGTCGGGCGTCACGGTGGCGGGCGTCGAGAGGACGCGGCTGGAAGCGCTCGGCGACCCGCCGGCCCATCCGGGAGACCCTGTTCGGGGAGGTGGTCTCCGCGAATCGGATCATCTGTTCCGCGTAGGCAGCACGCGACCCCTGGTCATCTAGGTACGCGCCCGCGTCTATGATCGCCCGGGTGTGGGCGGCGCTGATCCGTCCCGCGCCCTGCGCCCGCCACACCTGAGGGAACTCCGACACGACCGCGGCCGCCTCGCCCATCCGGTGTTGCACGGTCCGGTCGCTGACCCGAAGCGCGGCTGCGAGCTCTGCCGCGACCGCTCGCCCCGCCAGCTCCACTGCCTCCGCTGCGGTTGACCCCGGCAGGGACGAGTCTTTCGCCGAAGCGCCCGTGGCGGAAGCGGCCGTGGTCGAGGCGTCCGTGGCCGAGGTATCCATGGCCGAGGCGGAACCTGCGACGGCGGAGGAAGCGGCGGACATGTTAGTCGACGATGCGCCGGTGCTGTGCACGCCGGTCGCGTCGCCCGCGCAGATGGCGGCGACTGCATCCTCTCCGATCTCCACCGCGAGCCGAGACCCCAACGCCAGTAGACCGTCCTTGACCGCGAGGAGCTGGCTGATCGTCCGGTCGACATCGACGAGCATCCCGGTGACCGCGCCCAACGCGCCCACCTGCTCCTCGCTCATCTCGACCAGAACCTTCATACCCTCATCATGCTCGGGGCCACCGACATTCATCGCCCAGATCAGAGTCCAAAACGCACCCGAAGATCACGGGGTCGCAACCAACCGAAACCCACCCGTTTCATCTCGCTGTGCTCGCTCAACGACCAACACGGGATCTACCCCGTTTCGATCACTGCGCCGCTCGACGACCAAGACAGAAACTCACGCCTGGTCCCCGCAGAAGTGACTAGCGTGGAGGGCATGACCACCGCAGCCAAAGCTCAGACCCTCATCGACCTCTACGACGCCCCCGAGATCCTTCGGGTCGTCAACGTGTGGGACGTCGTCGGCGCCCGCGCCGTCGCAGCGCTGCCCGAGACCAAGGCGATCGCGACCGCCGGGCACGGCATCGCGGCGTCCTTCGGCTACGACGACGGGAGCACACCTCGCGACGTCATGATCGATATGGTCGGGCGGATCGCAGCAGCGGTCCGGGTTCCCGTCACAGCCGATCTGGATGACGGCTACGGCGACGCGGGGGAGACCACCCGCCTCGCGATCGCAGCCGGAGTCGTCGGCGCGAACGTCGAAGACCGGCTGAAGCCGCTCGCCGAATCCGTCGCAGCGGTCGAGGCGATCATCAAGGCTGCAGAGGCTGAAGGCGTGCCCTTCGCGCTCAACGCGCGCACCGATGCCTTCGTCCGCGGGGGCGGCCGTCCCGTCGAGGAGAGCGTCGCCGACGCGATCCAGCGCGGACGGGCGTTCCTCGACGCGGGCGCCACCGCCGTCTTCGTTCCGGGAATCCTCGATGCGAACATCACCCGGCAGCTCGTGGAGGGCATCGGCGAGCGCAAGGTGAGCGTTATCGGTCTTCCTGGCGCCCTCACGGCCGCAGCGTACGAGGCCCTCGGTGTGGCTCGCATCTCGTACGGCCCTCTTCCTCAGCGCGTCGCGCTGACCGCCCTGCAGGAGCTCGCCTCCGACCTGTACGGCACAGGTGCGATTCCGGCCGGCCTCCCCGCCCTGAACTGACGACGAGAAATCGAGTGACCACGGGCAACTAGAATCGTCCCGTGGTCACTCGTCTTTCGAACTTCTTCCTCCGCACGCTCCGCGAAGACCCGGCAGGCGCCGAGGTCGCCAGCCACAGGCTGCTGATCCGCGCCGGTTACATCCGACCGCAGGCGGCAGGCATCTTCGCCTGGCTGCCGCTGGGGCTGCGCGTGAAGGCGAAGATCGAGACCGTCATCCGTGAAGAGATGGCGGCGGCAGGTGCGCAGGAGGTGCACTTCCCGGCCCTCATGCCGCGCGAGGCATACGAGGCGACGGGGCGCTGGGACGAGTACGGCGATCTGCTCTTCCGTCTGCAGGACCGCAAGGGCGGCGACTACCTTCTCGCGCCCACGCACGAAGAGGCCTTCACGATGCTCGTGAAGGACCTGTACTCCTCGTACAAGGACCTGCCCCTGACGATCTATCAGATCCAGGACAAGTACCGCGATGAGGCGCGTCCTCGTGCAGGTCTGCTCCGCGGACGCGAATTCACGATGAAGGACGCGTACTCGTTCGACGCGTCGGATGCAGGGCTCGACGCCAGCTATCAGGCGCAGCGCGATGCCTACGAGCGCATCTTCCAGCGGCTCGGCCTGGAGTACGCGATCGTGCAGGCGGATGCCGGCGCGATGGGCGGTTCGCGCAGCGAGGAGTTCCTGCACCCCACGCCGGTCGGCGAA
The DNA here is from genome assembly GCF_030816295.1 of Microbacterium natoriense. Taxonomy (NCBI): domain Bacteria; kingdom Bacillati; phylum Actinomycetota; class Actinomycetes; order Micrococcales; family Microbacteriaceae; genus Microbacterium; species Microbacterium natoriense. The sequence continues at coordinate 2,312,464 of NZ_JAUSXV010000001.1, forward strand.
GACACTTTCGTGCGCAGCGCGGGCGGATACGCCGCCAACGTCGAGGCTTTCACGACCGCGGTGCCTGCAGCGATCCCGTTCGACGCCGACGCGGCACCCGTGATCTTCGACTCGCCGAACACACCCACGATCGACACCCTGGTCGCGCACTGCAACGCGAACCTCGACGGCGACTACACCGCGGCGGACACGTTGAAGAACGTCGTTCTCGCCCTGACGCACCTCGACGGCACGCGCGAACTCGTGATCGTCGGCATCCCCGGTGACCGCGACGTCGACGAGAAGCGCGCAGAGGTGGCATTTGCGCCCGCAGAGGTGGAGACCGCGACTGCGGACGACTTCGAGAAGAATCCGTTGCTGGTCAAGGGCTACATCGGTCCCTGGTCGCCGACCGGAGCCGTGCTCGGCGAAGAGTCCGCCACCGGCATCCGGTACCTGGTCGACCCGCGTGTGAGCGAGGGCACGAGCTGGATCACCGGTGCGAACATGGATCAGAAGCACGCCCACTCGGTCGTCGCGGGTCGCGACTTCGTCGCCGACGGCATCATCGAGATCGCGAATGTCCGCGAGGGCGATCCTGCTCCGGACGGCTCCGGTCCGGTCGAGCTCGCCCGCGGCATGGAGATCGGCCACGTCTTCCAGCTCGGACGAAAGTACGCCGAGGCCCTGGGACTCAAAGTCCTCGACGAGAACGGCAAGCTCGTCACCGTCACGATGGGGTCGTACGGCATCGGCGTCACGCGCATCCTCGCGATCATCGCAGAGCTGAACAACGACGATAAAGGGCTCATCTGGCCGGCCTCGGTCGCCCCGTTCGATGTGCAGGTCGTCGCGGCCGGCCGCGATCAAGTCGCCTTCGACGTCGCCTCGGACATCTCCGCCCAGCTCGAAGCGGCCGGACTCGACGTGCTCTACGACGACCGCCCCAAGGTCTCGCCCGGGGTCAAGTTCGGCGACGCCGAGCTCGTGGGTGTGCCGAAGATCGTCATCGTCGGGCGTGGTGCCGCCGACGGCCAGGTCGAGCTGTGGGATCGAGCCACCGGCGAACGTGACGCGCTCTCGTCCGCCGAGGCGATCGCCCGCCTGACCGTCCGCTGAGTCGCGAGGAGCCGCACCGCCCGGAGAGGGCGGTGCGGCTCTCGTGCATCATGGCGAAGCCTGGAGGTCCAGCTCGCAGGCCAGTGCGGTCCGCGCATAGGACAGGATGTTGGCCCGATATGTGGCCGCGCCGTGCTCCAGACCGATCAGAGGGTAGAGGTCGTAGGCGTCTTCGAGGGCGACGATGTTGCGCGCGATCATCGTCAGGTCTGCCGTCGGGCGGAAGACGCCGATGGCCGCCCCGATCTCGATCGTCGAACGGAAGAGTGCGACCTGCCGCTCCACGATTGATCGGTGCAGCGGACGATATTCGGGCTGTTCGCGCAAGAGCGGGATGCTCTCGTAAGCCATCCGGAGGTGATCGCTGATCTCATCGGGAACGCCCGCGACGATGAGCGCGACCAGCCGCTTCGCGGGGTCGGGCTCGGATTCCGCGATCATCCGACGCTTCTCGTACATCTCCTCGAGCACGCCCTCGACCGTCGCGTACATCAGATCGTCGAACGTCGGGAAGTAGTACAGGACGCTCCCGGTGCTCACAGAGGCCTCGGCCGCGACCGCTCTGACGTTCGTGCGTGTGAGGCCGCTGCGCCCGGCCACCCTTCTGGTCGCCGAGATCAGTTCGGCACGTCGTGCTGCGCGCCCTCTCTGCTCGACCACGTAGCCCTCCCGGTGCCCGGCCTCACTCGTCGTCCAGAACGAGCGTGGTGAGTTCAGCATAGTGCGGGGGATTGCGCCGCTTGAGCACCAGCCCGGCCACGATGCCGGCGGCGAACAGCACTGGGGTGGGCGCCAGGAGCGCGAAGTTCACTGGCCCTGTGAGGCCCGTGACGAGGTCGAAGTTCATGGCGATCAGCACCCAGCCGATGATGAGTCCGACGCCGCCGAGCGCGGGCGCGAAGATCACTCGCCACCAGCTGTGTCCTCGCCGGTCGCGCAGGAAGAACCCGACGACCGCGACCGCTGTCACCGCCTGGGCGAAGACGAGGCCCGCTACGCCCACGGAGTACACGGGCAGTGCGAATCCGAGGAAGGGATCGGAACCCGTGATCAGGGTCGCAGCGATGGTGGCGAGTGAGATCAGTGACATGACGAGGCTCGCATGATGGGGTGCCTGCGAGTCCGGCTGCGTCTGAGCGAGCCACGACGGAAGCAGACGCTCACGGCCGACCGAGAACAGGTAGCGGGAGCTGGCGTTGTGGAAGGCGAGCAGGCAGGCGAAGAAACTCGTCACGATGAGTACGCGCATAGCGATCGAAGCCCAGATGCCCAGGTACTGGTCGCCTGCGTGGAAAACCATGTCCTGGAAATCGTCCTGCAGCGCCAGGGTGACCACTCCGTCGATGCCGAAAGCGACGGTGAGCACCCAGAAGGTGAATGCGTAGAACACTGCCAGGAATGCGATCGCGATGTATGTCGCGGCCGGCACGGTTCGACGCGGATCCTTCGCCTCCTCCGCGTAGATCGCCGTGCTCTCAAAACCCAGATAGGCGCCGAAGCCGAACACGAACAGCGCGCCGCTTCCCGCTGCGAGGAACACATTCTCAGGGGCGAACGACGCGAAGGAGGTCGGCTCCGGTCCGCCCTGTATCAGCACGGCGATCGCGAGGACGAGCAGGATGGCGACCTCGGCGGTGAGCAGCACGGCGAGCACCTTCGCACCGACGTCGATCTTGCGATAGCCCAGAACGCCGACGATCACCAGGGCCACGACGGCGTACACAGTCCAGGGCAGCTCGACACCGAACAAGGCGGCGAAGGTCATCTCGCCGAAGAATCCGACGAAGCCGTAGAAGCAGATGCAGAGCGCCGCGTACGAGAAGATCGTGACGAACACGATGCCGATGCCGACGGGCTTCCCCAGACCGCGCGCACCGTATACGTAGAAGGCTCCGGTGTTCCGCACGTAGCGGGACATCGCCGTGAATCCGAAGGCGAACAGGATCAGCACGACACCGCAGGCGAGCATCGCGCCGGGCCCGCCGATCCCCGCCAAGCGGAAGCCGGTGGACGCGGCACTCGCCACCACTGTCAGTGGCGCGGCCGCGGAGACCACGAAGAAGACGATCGCCCACACGCCGAGTCTGCGTTGAGCGAGCGTGGTGGAGGTCGTCACGGCGGACGAAGAGGGGTTCTGCTGAGACATCTGCGGGCTCCGCGATCTCGAGAGAGGTGAGAGGCTGCCCCTGCGGTCAACCTGAACAGTGAGTCAAAAGCACGCGACCTCCAAAGTCAAGCAATTTCTAGAAACAAGGGCTAGAGTCTGAACGTCTGTTCATGTTCAAAGGAGCCCCCATGTCCGTGATGTCCGGACCAAATGACTCGCTTCCGGTGCGAGCGCGCTCGCTCGGCATCCGCTTCGATGGTCGACCGGGTCCGTTCAACGCCATCACTGATGTACCCCGGCTGGCAGTCGGATTCCAGACGCTGGTGAGCGGGGAAGGGGCCGGTGCCGTTCGCACCGGGGTGACCGCGATACTTCCGCGAGGACGCGAGGGGATCGGCCGGCCCTGCGCGGCTGCCGTGCATTGCGTTCAATGGCAACGGGGAGCTCACGGGGCGCGCCTGGATCGACGAATCCGGATCGCTCTCGATGCCGATCGGAATCACCAGCTCGCACTCGGTCGGCGCCGTGCACACCGGGATCGATCGATGGATGGCGGACGCCGCCCCGCATGTCGCCGCACAGTGGATGCTGCCGGTGGTGGGGGAGACCTGGGACGGCTATCTGAACGACATCAATGGCCGGCACGTCGCCCCTGACGATGCGGTCGCAGCGCTCGATGCGGCTGCGAACGGTCCGGTCGCGGAGGGGAACGTCGGCGGCGGCACCGGTATGAACTGCTACGGGTTCAAGGGTGGCACCGGCACCGCTTCGCGCGTCATCGCGCACGGTGATGACGAGTACACGGTCGGGGTGCTCATCCAAGCGAACTTCGGATCCCGCGCCGAGCTCCGGCTCGGGGGTGCAGACATCGGGGCGCGCTCGACCACCCCGAATCCGATCGAGGAGGAGGGCTGGTTCCACCGTGAGCGTGAGCGTCTCTGCGCGCCCGGAGGGGCGGGCTCGGCCATCGTCGTGATCGCGACAGACGCGCCGATGCTACCCGGTCAGTGTGCCGCGCTCGCCAGACGAGGCACCGTCGGTCTCGGGCGCAGCGGCACGGTCGGCGGGCACTTCTCCGGTGACATCATGCTCGCCTTCTCGACCGCGAACGAGGGGGCGTTGACCTCGTCGTTCCCGGCATCCGCCGAAGCGGAATACGAGACTCTTCGCTTCATCCCGTGGGGTCGGATCGATCCGTTCCTCACGGCGGTGGTGGAGGCTGTCGACGAGGCAGTGTGGAATGCGCTCGTCGCCGCGCGTGACATGGTCGGTCGCGACGGGCACGTCAGCCACGCACTGCCTCATGCGCAGATCAGGGCGGTCGTAGAGGAGGTCGGCGCCCGCTGACGCGGACGGCGTTGCGTCGTCTGTCGCGCACGGAGCATGACACGCTGGAGGCATGACCGAGGAACCGCTGCCGGCAGCGCTCAGCGCCGAGATCAACCGAGTCCTGGACGACGCAGGGGTGCACGCCGATCGCCGGCTGGTGATGCGGATGCTGCGAACAGCCGTGCTGCTCGGGGAGGACGGGACGAGTCGTCTCGATCTGAAGATCGCTTCGGCCGCCCTCGCCGAGATGCGCGATGCTTTCCGGCTGTTCGCCCCCTATGAGGGGATCCCGAAGGTCACAGTGTTCGGATCCGCACGTACCAGGCACGACGATCCGCTGTACGTGCAGGCGAGAGACGTCGCGGCGGCGCTCGCGGCCGACGGCTGGATGGTCGTGACCGGTGCGGGCCCCGGGATCATGCAGGCGGCGGCCGAGGGCGCGGGTCCCGCGCTCTCGCTCGGCGTGTCGATCCGGTTGCCGTTCGAGGAGAAGGCGAATGCGGTCGTCGAAGCCTCCGACCACGTCGTCGCGATGAAGTACTTCTTCACCCGCAAGCTCATGCTCATGAAGGAGTCCCGAGGGTTCATCTGCCTGCCCGGCGGTTTCGGCACGCTCGACGAGATGTTCGAGCTGCTCACCCTGCAGCAGACGGGCAAGGCCGAGCCGATGCCGATCGTGCTGCTCGACGAGCAGGACGGCAGATTCTGGAAGGGCCTCAAGCGATTCATCGACGAGGATCTGGCACCCACCGGCGTGATCTCCGAAGGAGACTTCGACCGGGTCATGATCACCGATTCGATCGAGGAAGCCACCGCACGGATCACTGGATTCTGGCGAAACTACGACTCTCTCCGCTGGGTGGGCCAGACTCTGGTCCTCCGGTTGAAGGCGGAACCGACGGATGCTGAGATCGACGACCTGAACGCGAGGTTCGCGTCGATGCTGCTCTCCGGGCGCATCGAGCGGGCCGCACCGCTCGCTCCGGAGGTCGGCGACCAAGATCTGCTCGACCTGCCGCGGCTGGCGCTGCACTTCGACCAGTGGCAGGTGGGCAACCTGTTCCGCCTGATCGACGCGATCAACGCACTGCCTTCGGCGACCTGATCGGCAAGGGTTAAGAGAGCGTTCACCGCAGCGTCACCTCGAGCCAGGAAGCTGTTCCGGCAGCATCCCGACGAGGAGGACCCGATGACCCTGGCAGACCACACCCGCCGCCCGCTCCCGATGGCCGATCACGTGCGTGGGAAGCGCTCGGCCGTCACCTGCGAGTTGAAGTGCGCGAACGCGTGCCTCGGGCCGGAATGCAACACCTCCGCGAACGAGGACTTCCGATCCATCGCCTCCGCGGTCTTCTCGCGCCGCGCGCTCTTCGGCCTCGGCGCCGCGGCGGCAGTGGCGCTGGCTGTCGGGGTGGGTCGCGACACGCCTGTGTCCTCTCCCGGCGCGATCGGCGTCGGCGGAGCGGGCGTCGCATCCGGCAAGCCCGGCACCGCCGGGCTCTCGTTCGGCCCCATCGCATCGGTCCCCGCGGACGTCGATGCCCTCACTGTGCCGGACGGCTTCACCTGGAAGCCGATCATCCGCTGGGGCGATCCGCTGTTCTCCCGCACGCCGGCGTTCAATCTCGCCGCCCAGACTCCGCAGGCCCAGGCCGAGCAGTTCGGCTACAACAGCGACTACCTCGACATCGTCGCCGACCCGAGCGGCAAGACCGGCGTGCTGGTGAACAACCACGAGTACGTGAACCCGAACATCATGTTCCCCGCGACGACGGACGCCGCCGAACTGCGGCGCCGGGGCGACATCTACAAGGCCGCCCAGGGCATGTCGGTCGTCGACATCAGCCGTCGCAAGGTGGGCCAGCCGTGGTCGTACGTCGTCGACGGCCGCCGCAACCGCCGCATCACGGTCGAGACCGTGTTCGAGCTGACCGGGCCCGCAGCGGGCACCGAGCTGGTGAAGACCGCCGCCGATCCGGAAGGGCGCTGGGTCCACGGCACTCTGGGCAACTGCTCGGGTGGAACGACGCCGTGGGGCACGATCCTCTCCGGCGAGGAGAACTTCAACGGGTACTTCGCCTGGGCGGCCGACACGCGCTGAGCAGAAGCGGTACTCCGGCACCAGCACCACGTCCACCTCGACGGGGTGGGAGACCTACGATCCGCGCTTCAACGCGCACGATCCCGCCTACGTCAACGAGCCCAACCGCTTCGGGTACATCGTCGAGATCGATCCGCAGGATCCCACCTCGACACCTCGCAAACACACCGCGATGGGGCGCTTCAAGCACGAGGGCGCCAACATCCACGTGGCGGAGGACGGACGGGTCGTCGCGTACATGGGCGATGACGAGCGCAACGACTACCTCTACAAGTTCGTGTCGAAGAACCGCATCTCCGGCTCGCGGAAGAAGAACCTGTCTCTGCTGAGCGAGGGCGACCTGTACGTCGCGAAGTTCACCGGGAACTCGCCGGCTTCCGAGATCTCCGGCACCGGGGCGCTTCCCTCCGACGGGGCATTCGACGGCACGGGCTCGTGGATCCCGCTCACGCAGGGTGGGAAGAGCGTGGTACCCGGATTCAGCACCGAGCGAGTGCTGGTGTACACGCGCCTCGCGGCGGATGCCGTCGGCCCCACCAAGATGGACCGCCCCGAAGACGTCCAGCCGAGCCCTCTGACGGGCAAGATCTACGTCGCGCTCACGAACAACTCGAACCGCAAGGTGGTCGACGAGGCCAACCCGGTCACCGGGAACCGCTACGGCCATGTCGTCGAGATGACCGAGACATCAGGGCAAGCCGGTACGACGTTCGGCTGGAGCATCCTGCTGCTGTGCGGCGATCCGTCCACGTTCGGGAACGCGTACTTCGCCGGCTTCCCGAAGGAGCTCGTCTCGCCGATCTCCTGCCCCGACAACGTCGCGTTCGACTCCGAAGGAAACCTCTGGATCTCGACGGACGGCGCGCCGAGCACGATCGGCCGCGCTGACGGGCTGTTCAAGGTACCGCTCACCGGCGCGGAGCGCGGGCACGTGCAGCAGTTCCTGGCCGTCCCGCGCGATGCGGAGACCTGCGGCCCTGTCATCCACGACAAAGAGGGGCTGGTGTTCGTAGCTGTGCAGCACCCCGGCGAGGACGGCACGTTCGAGGCCCCGCACTCGCTCTTCCCCGACTACGGATCGAGCGCACCCGGCGACGTCCCCACTGCTCCGCGACCCGCCGTCGTGCAGGCCTACCGCGCCTGATCCGGGACTCACCGGTCTCCGACACCGCGAGCCTCCTGGCCGGACGGAAAGCGTCCGGCCAGGAGGCTCGTGATGCGCATCGGTCCCGCGCTGTCCGGTATCCTGGACGGATGCCCGCGGTTCATCGCGCGAGGCGAGAGCTGAATAGAGAGGCCGTCATGGACATCGAACTGAGTCTGCTGCGTGGGATCGAGAAAGAGAAGGCGATCCCCTTCGACGAATTGGTGTCGATCATCGAACAGGCCATCCTGACGGCCTACAACAAGCACGTGGCCGGCGACGGTCCTGCTCCCGAAGGCGTCCGCGTCGATCTCGATCGCAAGAGCGGCCACGTCGCCGTTCTGCAGGTCGTGAAGGACGACGAGGGCGCGATCATCGGCGAAGAGGATGCCACGCCCGACGACTTCGGACGCATCGCCGCGTTCGCCGCGAAGCAGGTCATCAGTCAGCGGCTCCGCGACATCGCCGACGACGCCGTGCTCGGAGAGTTCCGTGGCAAGGAGGGCGACATCGTCGCCGGCGTCGTCCAGCAGGGCCCCAACCCGCGGATGATCCACGTCGATCTCGGGTCTGTCGAGGCGATCCTGCCGCCTGAGGAGCAGGTGCCGGGTGAGGAGTACACACACGGTTCGCGCGTGCGCGTCTACGTCACGAGCGTCGCCAAGGGGCTGAAGGGGCCGCAGATCACCGTGTCGCGCACCCACCCCGGGCTGGTTCGCAAGCTGTTCGCCCTCGAGGTGCCCGAGATCGCCGCCGGCCTGGTCGAGATCGTGTCGCTCGCCCGTGAGGCCGGCCACCGCACAAAGATCGCGGTCAAGGCCAACGATCCCGCGATCAACGCCAAGGGTGCGTGCATCGGAGAGCTCGGTCGTCGTGTCCGTGCCGTCACGGAGGAACTCGCCGGCGAGAAGATCGACATCATCGACTACAACCCCGAGCTGGCGGCGTTCGTCGCCAACGCGTTGTCGCCTGCACGGGTGACCAGTTCGTTCATCCTGGATGCCGGCACGAAGGCCGTGCGTGCGCTGGTTCCGGACTACCAGCTCTCGCTGGCGATCGGCAAGGAGGGGCAGAACGCCCGCCTGGCCGCGAAGCTCACCGGAGCCAAGATCGACATCCAGCCGGACAGCATCCTCGACTGATCCGCTTCCCGGACTCGCCTCGAGGGCGTCGGTCCCGGGTGAAACGCAGGTGTAAGATGGAACCCGTACGAACGTGCGTCGGCTGTCGCACGCGTGCTCCCCGCGCCACTCTGCTCAGAGTGGTGTCTCAGGACGACATCCTCATCATCGATGAAGGCGCCGTGCTGCCAGGGCGAGGCGCGTGGCTGCATCCGACGCGGGAATGCATGGAAGCCGCACTGCGGCGACGTGCTTTCGGACGAGCACTGCGTGTGTCCGCCACTGTGGACACGCAGACCATCGAACAGTATCCATTCAGAAACAAAGGCTGAACAGCTATGGAAACAAAGTGAACGGCTCGAAATGAGACCCGTCCGCGACTGATGGTCTGCCCTGTCTGGGGCAGACCGACCCCAGACAGGAGAATTGTGGCTGGTAAACCACGCGTACATGAGATCGCCGCCGAACTCGGCGTCGACAGCAAGGTCGCACTTGCAAAGCTCAAGGAGCTCGGCGAATTCGTCAAGAGCCCGTCTTCCACCATCGAACCGCCCGTGGCGCGCAAGCTGCGCGCGGCGATCGAGTCCGACGCTTCGCTGAAGCCGGCAGCCGACGCTGCCCCCGCCGCGAAGCCCGCGGCTGCCAAGCCGGCAGCCGCGAAGTCCGGCGCGCCGACGCCTGGCCCGAAGCCCGGCCCCAAGCCGGCACCGGCGCCTGAGCCCGCCCCCGAGGCGGCTCCCGTCGAGGCGGCCCCCGAGGCTCCCGCCGCCGCTCCCGCAGCGGCAGCCAAGCCCGGTCCCGCAGCGCCCAAGCCCGCAGACAACGCGGCGCCGAAGCCCGGCGCTCCCCGCCCCGGCAACAACCCGTTCTCCTCCTCGCAGGGGATGGGTCAGCGCCCCGCAGGTCCGCGACCCGGCAACAACCCCTTCGCCTCGGCGCAGGGCATGGGTCAGCGTCCCACTCCCGGTAACATCCCGCGCCCGCAGGCGCCGCGTCCCGGCGCTCCGCGTCCGGGTGCTCCGCGTCCGGGTGCTCCCCGTCCTGGAGCTCCGCGCGGCGGTCAGGGCGGTCGCCCCGGCGCTCCGTTCCAGCAGCGTCCCGGCGGCCCCGGTCGTCCCGGTGGTGCAGGCGCTCCCGGCGGCGGTCCCGGTGCACGTCCCGGCGGCGGTTTCGCCGGTCGTCCCGGTGGTGGCGGCGGTCGTGGTCGTGGACCCGGCGGCGGCACCGCAGGCGCCTTCGGCAAGGGCGGCGGCAAGAGCAAGCAGCGCAAGTCGCGTCGGGCCAAGCGGCAAGAGTTCGAGATGCGGAGCGCTCCGGTCGTCGGCGGCGTCAACGTCACCCGTGGCAACGGGGAGATCATCCGCATGCGCCGCGGCGCGTCGATCTCGGACTTCGCAGACAAGATCGAGACGCTGACCGGTTACACGGTGCAGCCCGGAACCCTCGTCACCATCCTCTTCAACCTCGGCGAGATGGCCACGGCCACCGAGTCGCTGGATGAGGCGACCTTCGAGGTCCTCGGTGCCGAGCTCGGCTACAAGGTGCAGATGGTCTCGCCCGAGGACGAGGACAAAGAGCTCCTCGAGGGCTTCGGCCTGGACCTCGAGGCCGAGCTGGAGAACGAGAGCGACGACGACCTCGAGATCCGTCCTCCGGTCGTCACGGTCATGGGTCACGTCGACCACGGTAAGACGCGACTGCTCGACGCGATCCGCCAGACCAACGTCATCGAGGGCGAGGCCGGCGGCATCACCCAGCACATCGGTGCGTACCAGGTCTGGACCGAGCACGAAGGCATCGAGCGTGCCATCACCTTCATCGACACCCCGGGTCACGAGGCGTTCACCGCCATGCGTGCTCGTGGTGCGCAGGTCACGGACCTGGCGATCCTCGTGGTCGCGGCCGATGACGGCATCATGCCGCAGACGGTCGAGGCGCTGAACCACGCCCAGGCGGCGAACGTGCCGATCGTGGTCGCGGTGAACAAGGTCGACAAGCCCGAAGCCAACCCGGCCAAGGTGCGTCAGCAGCTCACCGAGTATGGTCTGGTCGCCGAGGAGTACGGCGGGGACGTCATGTTCGTCGATGTCTCGGCTCGTGCCGGCACCGGCATCCAGGACCTCCTGGACGCCGTGCTGCTCACCGCAGACGCGGGTCTCGACCTCACGGCCAACCCGAACAAGGCCGCTCGTGGTGTCGCCATCGAGGCGAAGCTCGACAAGGGCCGCGGTGCGGTCGCCACAGTGCTGATCCAGTCCGGAACGCTCCGTGTCGGTGACGCGATCGTCGCAGGCACCGCCTACGGCCGCGTGCGTGCCATGGCCGACGAAAACGGCGACGCCGTTCTCGAGGCCTACCCGTCGCGCCCCGTGCAGGTGCAGGGTCTGAACTCCGTGCCCCGCGCCGGCGACGTGTTCATCGTCACCGAAGAGGACCGGATGGCCCGCCAGATCGCCGAGAAGCGTGAAGCGGTCGAGCGTAATGCGCAGCTGGCCAAGGCCCGCAAGCGGATCTCGCTCGAGGACTTCACCCGCGCTCTCGAAGAGGGCAAGGTCGAATCGCTCAACCTCATCATCAAGGGCGACGTGTCCGGTGCCGTCGAGGCGCTGGAGGAGTCACTGCTCAAGATCGAGGTCGACGAATCGGTGCAGCTGCGCATCATCCACCGCGGTGTGGGTGCGATCACCGAGTCCGACGTCAACCTCGCGACGATCGACAACGCGATCATCGTGGGCTTCAACGTCCGCCCCGACACGAAGGCGCGCGAGCGCGCCCAGCGTGAAGGCGTGGACATCCGCTTCTACTCGGTCATCTACAACGCGATCGACGAGATCGAGAGCTCGCTCAAGGGCATGCTCAAGCCGGAGTACGAAGAGGTCCAGTCGGGTGTCGCCGAGATCCGCGAGGTGTTCCGCTCCTCGAAGTTCGGCAACATCGCCGGTGTCATCGTGCGGTCGGGAACGATCACGCGGAACGCCAAGGCCCGCGTCATCCGCGACGGTGTGGTGCTCGCCGACGGACTCGCCATCGAGTCGCTGCGCCGGTTCAAGGACGATGTCACCGAGGTCCGCACGGACTACGAAGCCGGTATCGGCCTCGGCAAGTACAACGACATCCAGATCGGCGACGAGATCGAGACCACCGAGCTGGTCGAGAAGCCTCGCGGCTGATCGGATACGACAGCCTCTGGGCGTCCTTCGCCTCTCCTGGCTCGCGAGTCAGGAGAGGCGAGGACGCCCGTAGGCTTTTCTCAGAGGGAGAAGACAATGGCTGGTGAAAGACAGGCACGCCTCGCGGACCGCATCCGCGTGATCCTGGCAGAGCGTCTCGAGAAGGGACTGCGCGATCCGCGCCTCGGCTTCGTCACGATCACGGATGTGCGCGTCTCGGGTGACCTCCAGCACGCCTCGGCGTTCTACACGGTCCTGGGCACGGAAGAGGAGCGCCTCGCGAGCGGCGCCGCGCTCACCTCGGCGACGGGGATGCTGCGCACCGAGGTGGGGCGTCAGCTGAGCACACGTCTGGTACCCACCCTGGAGTTCATCCCCGATGCGCTGCCGGAGAACGCGGACCACATCGGTGCCCTGCTGCGTCAGGCTCAGGAGCACGACGCGCAGGTCGCCAAGCTGGCATCGTCCGCCTCGCACGCGGGCGACGCTGATCCCTACGTGCGCGCAGACGACGAAGACTGATCCCGTTTGCTAACCTCAGCTGTGCGGCAAGGTGTCCGCGCAGCTGAGGGGGGATCAGCATAGACGCTTGGAGCGCGCCAGGATCGGCGCCCATCACGCCCGCATCCGTGGCGGCGCTTCTCGACGAGCTGCGCAGACAGGATCTGACCTGCGCGCCGCACGTTCTGGTGCGCATCGTCGTCCAGCTCGGGGGAGACACTCCGACGATTCGGGAGATGATCGCCCGGCTCGACCCGCCTGCGAGATTCGGACTGCGGCCGCTGCCCGCTCCGCTGCCGATGGTCCCCACGATCCAGGCGAAGTACGACAGCCTCGAGCTGGACGATCGTGACCGTGACCTGCTCCTCGCCGTCTCGCTGTGCCTCGGTGACGAGCTCGAGCCGCTCCTGGCCTTCGACGGTCGCATCGCGGACGAGCTCATGCTCAGCGCGATCGGACCGCATCTCGCGCTACGGGCGGGGCGCGTGCGCTTCGTCGACCCATTGCTCGACATCTGGGTGCGCTCGACGACGGACGCCGCGGTCCAGGCGTCGGTTAACGAGCGCCTGGTGACGATCTTCGTCGCACGTGACGATCGCGTGAGCGCTGACTGGCATCGTTCTCGCGCCTCGTTGCGAGGCGTGCCGGAGGCGGCGCCCGAACTCATCAGGATCGCCAGGGAGCTCTCCGAGGCCGGCCACTCTTCGCGGGCGCTGCAGCTCGCCGGCGAAGCAGCGGCTCACGCCGCCGGCATCGTGCTCGACGAGGCGCGGGTTGTGGCGGGAGCGTCGGCGATCGCCGCAGGGTACGCGACCGAGGCGGCGGCCTGGCTCGGCCCGTTGTTCCCCGAAGGAGCCGAACGGTACCGGCTTCAGGGGCTCAGCGCGCTCGTGATCGCGCAGGCGTACCTGCAAGGCGCCGTTCCCGCGATCGACCCTGACTCGTTCCGTCCGCGCACTGACGATCTCGACGACTGGTACTCGTGGACCCGTGCGACGGCGTTCGCGGCAGTGCTGTGCGCAGAGCGCGGCGATCGCCGCGGAATGCGCACATGGCTCAAGGCTCTGCGCGACGGATGCGCGATCGTCGGCGCCGAGCGCGAGTTGCGCGACCCGGTGGTGGCGCTGAGCTGGCTGATCGCGGGGGAGTCCGACGTCGAGGCGATGGTCGGGGCAGGTCCGCTGAGCGGAGGGATGCTGCGAGCACTGCGATCCGCGCTCGACGGCGACATCGACGCAGGACTCCGGCTCATCGCGGTGGGAGACTCGGGGCTCGGTGCCGAGATCGATCCGTTCGTGGCCGGCTTCGAGTACAGCCCCGTGGTGAACGCCTACCGCGCGGTCGTCGAAGTGCTGCTGCTGATGTGGCGCGGAGACATCCGCGTCGCGCGGGAGCGCCTGATGCAGGCCGCCATGATCTTCCCCGTGGCGATGCCGTTCGCCGGTCTCGGCGTGGTGCTCGCCCGTCGACTCGATCTGGCGGTGCTGGGGCGGGTCGGGCCGTTCGGAGAGGCGTTGACTGCGGCTCTTCCGCCCGCCGTCCGGCTGGACCATCTCGTCGACCGCGCGATCGAGGCGCACCTGTCCGGGTCCTTCGAAGAGGCCTCCTCGTTCATGAAACTGTGGAGCGATCGCGGGCGTCCGTCACCGATGCTGTCGGTCGCGGGCCTGGACGAACTCGCGCCGATCGACGGCGACCCGGGGGCGGCGATCGGGACGGTCGCTCCTGCGGAGCTTCTAGAGGCGCAGCGACTGCGGGCCAGGATCGCGACGACGACGGATGCGCGCTGGCGTGCGGACCGCGACGAGCTTCTCGAAGCGACCCGTGCTCTGGCGTCGCCCTTCTCTCGAGCACGGGTCGAATCGATGCTCGGCATCCGCGCGGTGATCCGCAACGAACTCGACGCGGCGAGCGAGCATCTGCGCACGGCGCAGCGGCTGTTCGACGTCGCCGGCGCCGACGCCTGGGCCAGAGCATCCGCTGCGCGTGTGGCCCTCGTCGAAGAGGAGACCACGCGAGGAGACGCGGCACACGACTCGCTGCCCGCGTGCCGACTCGCCTGGGCGCCGCTGCTCACGAGCCGAGAGCTCGAGGTCGCGATGAAGGTCGTGACCGGACTGTCGAATCGCCAGATCAGCGATGAGCTGCAGCTGTCCGTGCGCACCGTCGAAGTGCACCTCGGCAGGGTGTTCGGCAAGCTCGACGTCCGCAATCGCGTGGAGCTGATGGTGCTGGCGCGTCGCACGGTCCAGTACCTGTGAGGATCAGCGGGGAAGAGAGAGCATCTCACCATCGGCCTCGGCGAGACCGTCGGCGATGAGCGAATCGACCGCCCGGTCACGCTGGCGAGCGTCCGGCCAGTCGGGCAGGAGCGCGCTGAGCAGCACCGATCCCGTCGGCGCCTCGCGCAGCATCCGCAGCACCGCGCCCCTCGTCTGACGGTCCGAACCCTCGAAGGCGGCCTGGCGTCGTCTGGTGTCGCCCGTGTCGGGTCGCCCTGCGGCCACCCATGCGCATCGTTCGACGAGCGGGCAGATATCGCACCGTGGGGAGCGCGCCGTGCAGACGGTGGCGCCCAGCTCCATGGCCGCCGCGTTGAAGACGGCGGACTCGGCGTCGGATGCCGGAAGAAGCGACTCCATCAGCGCCAGGTCGCGGCGCGACGGTGGAGCAGGCTGCGCCAGCCCCTGGACGGCGCGCGCGAGGACCCGCCTGGTGTTGGTGTCGACCACGGGGTGCCGGTCGCCGTAGGCGAACACCGCGACCGCCCTCGCCGTGTAGTCGCCGATGCCGGACAGCGCGAGGAGCGCGTCGACGTCGCGTGGCACCACACCGCCGTGCCGTTGCGTGATCTCGATCGCGGCCCGGTGCAGCCACAGGGCGCGTCGTGGGTATCCCAGGTTCGCCCACTGCTGAACCACGTCGGCCGGTGTCGCCTCGGCCAGAGCCGGAGGCGTCGGCCAGCGCGCCAGCCACGCCTCCAGATGTGGGATCACTCGATTGACGGGCGTCTGCTGCAGCATGAACTCGCTGACGAGCGTTCCCCAGGCGCCGTAAACGTGATGGAACTGCGATGTGCGCCAGGGCAGGTCGCGGGCGGCGCCTCGATACCATTCCGACAGCGGCAGCTCACGCTCGGGGAAGGTTGACATCGAGTGCACCTCGACAGCCTAGGCGAAATGCCGCCGACGACCTGAGGAGATGATGATGAACACACGGCAGCGTAGCGCGATCGTGCTGATCACCGGACTCGTGCTGGCTACGGGTACAGCCTGCGCGCCCGGCGCAGGCGAGGCGGAACCCGGTTCGAGCGCGACTTCGACGGCGACGCAGACCTCATCGCCTGAGCCCACGTCGTCGCCCTCAGCCGATCCCGAAGACCCCACCACCTGGATCATCAGCGAGGAGGGCGTGGGACCGATCGAGATCGGCGGTCGGCTCGCGGAGACTCTGGCCGAGCTGCCGCCGACATGGACGAACGACGAGAACTGCTCCTGGACCGCATGGTGGAACGCCGACGATTCGAGCTACGGCGTGTTCTTCGTGCGGGGAACGGAGAGCGAGGATGCGCCGGTGCGGGAGATCTCGGTCTACACCGCTGCGGAGACGCCGGTGGCTGTGCCCTCTCCCGTGACGGACAAGGGGCTCGGAGTCGGCGCCACGACGGAGGAGGTGCTCGCGGCGTATCCCGACGCCGAGGAGGGCGTTGCGTCCGCAGGAGCCGGAACGTGGCTGAAGGTGCCGGGCGACGCGGAGGCGCACATCTTCTTCGAGTACCGCGAAGGCGCAGCCGGAGCATCCGATGTCGTCGTCACCATCGGAGAGCAGCCGTCCTACGAGGTGTGCGGCTGAGAATCCGCGCGCATCGTAGGCTTGAGGGATGGTCTCGCCCGGCATCCTCCTCGTCGACAAACCCGCAGGCCTCACCAGCCATGATGTCGTCGCCCGCGCCCGGCGCGCCTTCGGCACCCGCAAGATCGGGCACGCAGGCACGCTCGACCCGATGGCGACGGGTCTCCTGGTTCTCGGCATCGAGGGTGCGACGCGTCTGCTGACGTATATCGTCGGTGCGGACAAGACCTATGAGGCCACGATCCGGCTCGGGCAGACGACGGGAACCGACGACGCGGATGGCGACATCCTGACCCGGGCTTCCGCTGACACCTGGGCTGCCGTCACAAAGGAGCGAATCGCCGACGGCATCAGCTCGCTCACCGGCGTGATCTCGCAGGTTCCCAGCTCGGTCTCCGCGATCAAGGTCGACGGCAGGCGCGCCTACGACCGCGTTCGCGCGGGGGAGGAGGTCGTGCTCGCGGCTCGACAGGTGACCGTGTCGCGCTTCGAGATGCTCACCCGACGGGACGGCGACGGGGTCGTCGATCTCGATGTGGTCGTCGACTGCTCCTCGGGCACCTACATCCGCTCGCTCGCGCGCGATCTCGGCGCCGAATTGGGCGTCGGAGGTCATCTGACCGCGCTCCGGCGCACGAGGGTGGGTGATTTCGACGTGACGGATGCCGTCGGCATCGACGATCTCGACGGCGCACCGTTGCTGAGCCCCGCACAGGCGGCGGCTCGTGTGCTGCAGCCTCTGGACGTGACGGCCGACGACGCCCGCGATCTTCGGCATGGCAAGCGCCTCGCCGGGCAGGCGTCTCGACTGGACGGCGCTCTGGCGGCCGCTATCGACGACGAGGGCATGCTGGTCGGAGTCGTGGAGAAGCGCGGAGCCGACCTGAAGAGTGCCATGAACATGCCGGAGGTCGTCCGATGATCCTCTGGTTCACGGTCGCTCAGGTCGTCGTCGCCGTGGCTGCCGGATCGCTCTGCGTCGTGGCCGGGCTCACAGGGCGTCGCCCCAGCGACGTGACGGTCGGAGCCCTGGCGGTCGTCGAGGCGCTGCTGATCGCGCAGGTGGTCGTCGCGATCATCGCGCCGCTCGCAGGCAACCCTCCGACCGGTGATCTGCTCGAGTACTGGGTCTATCTCGTCTCGGCCGTGCTGCTGCCGATCGGAGCCGTGCTCTGGGCGCTGATGGAGCGCAGTCGTTGGAGCACGGTGATCCTCGGAGTGGCAGCTCTCGCCATCGCGATCATGTTGTGGCGCATGCAGGTCATCTGGACCGTTCAACTCGCTTGAGCGCGAAGCCACGGCATCCGTCGCGGATTAGGATGGACGAAGCTATGAGCACCCCCGCACCCCCTTCTCGGATGACCGGCATCGGTCGTGTCCTCGTGATCGTCTACGCCGTGATGGCGCTGGCTGCGACCGGCCGAAGCTTCGTGCAGATCTTCCGCCGGTTCGATGAGGCGCCGCTCGCGTACTCGCTGTCTGCGGTGGCGGCCGTCGTCTACATCCTCGCCACACTCGCTCTGGTTCTCGCCAAGCGCAGAGGCTGGTATGCCGTCGCCTGGATCGCCATCGTCTTCGAGCTCACCGGGGTGATCGTCGTCGGCGTGCTGAGCCTCGTCGTCCCCGAGCTCTTCCAGCACGAGACCGTGTGGTCGCTGTTCGGCAGAGGGTATGTGTTCATCCCGCTGGTGCTGCCGATCTTCGGTCTGTGGTGGCTTCGCACGCACAGGCCAGCGGTCGCGGAGACTCATCGGGTCGAGGTGACCGCGTGATCGTCTTCCGCGACCCGGGCGAGGTCCCCGTCGACTTCGGGCCGTCGGCCGTGGCGATCGGCAAGTTCGACGGTGTGCACGCCGGGCACAGGGCGGTGATCGAACGGCTCAAGATCCAAGCCGCGGCATCCGGATCGCGTGCCGTGGCCGTGACCTTCGACCGCAACCCCCTGGCAGTGCTGCGCCCTGATCGCTGTCCCGAGAACGTCGTCACGGTCGAGCGGAAGCTCGAGCTGCTGGGTGAGCTGGAACTCGACGCCACCCTCATCCTGACCTTCGACGCGGAGCTGGCTGCGCGCAGCGCAGAAGACTTCGTCGACGACATCCTGGTGGCGGCGCTCAAGGTGTCGACGGTGCTCGTCGGCGAGGACTTCCGCTTCGGCCGTGGGGGAGCGGGAACGCCCGCACTTCTCGCCGAGATGGGGCCGAGTCGCGGGTTCAGCGTCGAGATCGTCGACGACGTCTACCTGCCCGGTTCCGATCGCCGGGTCTCATCGACCTGGATCCGCGAACTGCTCATGTCCGGAGACGTCGGCGCCGCCGCCGATGTGCTCGGTCGCCATCCCGACGTCCGCGGTGAAGTGGTGCACGGACTCAAACGCGGACGCGAACTCGGCTTCCCGACCGCGAATCTGTCGACGATCACCGACGCATTCGTTCCCGCCGACGGGGTGTACGCGGGGTGGCTGGTCGATCACGACACCGGCATCCGCCACCAGGCTGCGATCTCGGTCGGCACCAACCCCACGTTCGACGACGTGCTCGTCCGTCAGGTCGAGGCGCACGTGATCGACGAGACCGGACTCGACCTGTACGGGCACGACGTCACGGTCGAGTTCGTCGAGCGACTGAGGGGCATGGTCGCCTTCGAAGGCATCGAGAAGCTCAAGCTGCAGATGGCCGACGACGTGACCGACGCTCGACGAGTGCTCGGCACCGAGGCGTAGAAGGTGAACTCTGCGTGTCCCGCGGCACCAGCGCCCGCCCTCATGGCGTAGACTGACGCTCGGTTCCCGGTGATCCTCGCAGGTCTTTCGTGCGTCGACGGGAACCCGTACTACGGTCCGCACGGTCCTGGCTCGCGCCACACGCGGACATCGAAGACGGCTCCGGCATCCCGCGGATGCTGTGGCCTCCACGCTCAGGAGGAGCATGCCGACCACGGCACCAGCCGCCACGCGGCGCAGGAAGACGTCTCGTCGCGATGACGAGGCACCGCTGATCCCGATCCTGGCGCGCAAAGTGCGCGAGATCGAGGCGAAGTCTCAGCGAGGAAAACTCGGTCCGACGAATCGCGTCAAGTTCCAGGTGATCGCATTCCTCGTGCGCGAAGAACGCGCCAGAGTGAAGGCGGATGCCGAGATCGGCGACGCCGCTCGCTCGGAGCTGCTCAAGCGGCTCGACGGCGTCGCGACGATCCTCGCCAAGACGGCGGCGCGCGACACCTCTCTGATCCAGCTGCTCGAGGCCGATCAGGCCACGTCTCCCGTGGCCAAGCGCATGCGCAGGGATTGGCTGCTCGAGTCGGGTGCCGAGCTGGCGCCCGAGGAGCTCATCATCGCGGATGTCGCACCCGTGCAGGTGTCTGTCGTACCCGCGGCCATCGCCGAGCGTCAGGTCACTCCGCCCTCCGTCGAGGCGCGCCAGCTCTCGAATCCCTTCCTCGCCCCCGACCTCACGCCCCGCTCGACCGCGACTCCGCGACGTCGGCTCGACGGCTGGGAGCTCATGGGCCCCCTCTACAAGGCGTTCGAGACCGGCGCCGGTGGATCCGCGGCCAGCATGGAGCTGCCTCCCGCCCCCGAGTTCGATCACGTCTCGCCCAAGGGGCTCGAGGTCATGGTGCACCAGTCGCGCTTCCTCGAAGCCGTCCGCGGCGGCCACCGCAGCTTCCTGCTGGCTGACGAGCCGGGCCTCGGCAAGACGGCGCAGTCGGTGCTCGCAGCGTCCGTCGCCGGCGCCTACCCGCTGCTCGCCGTCGTCCCGAACGTCGTCAAGATGAACTGGGCGCGCGAGGTCGAGCGCTGGACGCCGCAGCGTCGGGCCACGGTGATCCAGGGCGACGGCGGCGACATCGACGCCTTCGCAGACATCTTCATCGTCAACTACGAGATCCTCGACCGGCACCTGTCGTGGCTCGCCTCGATCGGCCTGCGCGGAATGGTCGTCGACGAAGCGCACTTCATCAAGAACCTGTCATCGCAGCGTTCGCAGAACGTGTTGTCGCTCGCCTCGCGAGTGCGCGAGCAGACGCCAGGCGGCAACCCGCTCATGCTCGCCCTGACCGGAACCCCGCTGATCAACGACGTCGAGGACTTCGACGCGATCTGGCGGTTCCTGGGGTGGACCACTGGGGAGAAGCCGGGTCCCGAACTCATGGAGAAGCTCGACTCGACAGGTTTCACGCCGGCGGACAAGGCGTTCTACCCCGAGGCTCGCGACGCGGTGATCTCGATGGGCATCGTTCGTCGCAAGAAGAAGGACGTCGCGGCAGATCTGCCCGACAAGCTCATCGCCGATCTGCCGGTGCAGCTCGACGACGAGTTCGGGCGGGGCATCCGCCAGGCGGAACGAGAGCTGGGCGAGCGCCTGGCTGCGCGCTACCGGCGCATCATCGAGGCTCGCGGCGACCGGGGGCTCGCGCCCGGGGAGATCGACGAGGACATCGTCAGGCTCGTGGCTCTGAACGAGCTCGAGGAGTCGAAAGCGGCGGGCACGGGCGGAGACAACGTCTTCACCATGGTGCGCCGAATCGGCCAGGCGAAGGCTCAGCTCGCGGCGGACTATGCCGCACAGCTGCAGCGCTCCGTCGGCA
This sequence comes from Microbacterium natoriense, assembly GCF_030816295.1. NCBI lineage: Bacteria > Bacillati > Actinomycetota > Actinomycetes > Micrococcales > Microbacteriaceae > Microbacterium > Microbacterium natoriense. The sequence continues at coordinate 2,333,474 of NZ_JAUSXV010000001.1, forward strand.
AGGTCGTGTTCTTCGCGAAGCACATCGACGTGATGGACCGGGCTGAAGCGCACTTCGCAGCATCCGGCATCCGCTCGGTGTCGATCCGAGGCGATCAGACCTCGACGGCTCGGCAGCAGGCGATCGACGATTTCAACAGCGATCCGGGTGTCGGGATCGCGGTGTGCTCGCTCACGGCCGCCGGCGTCGGTCTCAACCTTCAGGCGGCGTCGAACGTCGTGCTCGCCGAGCTGTCGTGGACGGCCGCCGAGCAGACGCAGGCGATCGACCGGGTGCACCGCATCGGCCAGGATGAGCCCGTCACCGCCTGGCGCATCATCGCCGCGCACACGATCGACACGAAGATCGCGGAGCTGATCGATCAGAAGCACGGCCTCGCTGCGCGCGCGCTCGACGGCGAGACCGTCGATGAGGTCGCCGCCGAGCCGATTCAGTTGGCGGCGCTCATGCATCTGCTGCGAGGAGCCCTCGCCGCAGCGTGAGAAATGGGTGTTAAGAATTTCGGTTCTTAACACCCATTTCCGTCGAATCCGGTGTTGTTCTCGAACTTCTGGCACAAGGTCCGGATTTGGCGGCAAGATTTGCCGTTTTCGCCGCCGAGAATGGCGCTCGATCGTTGTGGGGCGCTAGTGTCGTTCGCAGGCAACGTCGCCTTTCCCCCTCACTTACCCGAACAACCGAAGGCGGCAGCATGAAGATCGGCATCCTCACGAGCGGCGGCGACTGCCCCGGACTCAACGCGGTGATCCGCGCGATCGTGCTCAAGGGCACCCGTGCGTACGACCTCGAGTTCGTCGGCATCCGCGACGGCTGGCGCGGGGTCGTCGACGGCGACTTCTTCCCGCTCACACGCCACGACGTGAAGGGCCTCTCCAAGGTCGGCGGCACGATCCTCGGCACCAGCAGGACCAACCCCTACGAGGGAGAGCGCGGCGGCGCCGAGAACATCGCCAAGACGCTGTACGGGCACAAGATCGACGGCATCATCGCCATCGGCGGCGAGGGCACGCTCGCCGCGGCCGATCGCCTGGCCAAGGACGGCATCAACGTGCTCGGCGTCCCGAAGACGATCGACAACGACCTGCGCGCCACCGACTACTCCTTCGGCTTCGACACGGCCGTGAACATCGCCACCGACGCGATGGACCGCCTGCGCACCACGGGCGACTCGCACCGACGCTGCATGGTCGCCGAGGTCATGGGACGCCACGTCGGCTGGATCGCCCTGCACGCAGGCATGGCCGCGGGTGCTCACGTGATCTGCATCCCCGAGGTCCCGATGTCGATCGACGAGATCGCCGACCTCGTCACGAGCGCTCACGACCGGGGTCGAGCGCCTCTCGTCGTGGTGTCCGAGGGCTTCAAGCTCCGCGACATGGACGAGGCGTACAGCGACAAGGGGCTCGATGCCTTCAACCGCCCGCGTCTCGGCGGCATCGGCGATCTGCTCGCACCCGAGATCGAGCGGATCACGGGCATCGAGACGCGAGCCACGATCCTCGGTCACATCCAGCGAGGCGGAGCGCCCTCGGCGTTCGACCGGGTGCTTGCGACTCGCCTCGGCATGCACGCCGCGGATGCGGTCATGGACGCCGCGTGGGGCCAGATGGTCGCCATGCAGGGCACCGAGATCGTGCGAGTGCCTTTCGCCGATGCGCTGGGCGAGCTGAACACGGTTCCTCAGGTTCGTTACGACGCCGCAGCGACGCTCTTCGGTTGAGCTCCGGTCTTCGGGGGATGCGCGGTTGCGCCGCGATCTCGCCGATTGCGTGACTGAACCCGTGCGACGGTCACAGTTGTGGCGGGTTGAGTGGCGTCATCTCGCCGGATGCGTGACTGAACCCGCGGGACGGTCACAGTTTGGGCGGGTTGCGTGGCGTCATTCCGCCGGATGCGTGACCGAATCGCTGGAAGTGCCGGTTTCAGCGGCCTCAGTCGCGTCCGGGGCGCCACCCGGCGTCGAACAGGGCGCGGCTGACTCTGTCGACCGCGACCTGAGGGGACGGGCGGACATGGTGACTGAGTACACGAACGAGGTTCCAATCCACGTCGCGGATCTCGTCCCAACGGTCGGCGTCGCGGGCGAATTGCTCGTCTGACGCGTGCACTCGCCCGTCGTACTCGCTCGCTACGCGGTAGCGGGGCCAAGCGAGGTCGAGGCGGGCGATGAAGCGCCCGTCATCGCGCGACAGATTCCAGTTCAGTTCGGGGAGTGGAAGTCCCGCTCTCGTCAGAAGCAGGCGAAGCCTGGTCTCGCCGGGACTCTCCGCGCCGATGCGAATCTCGGCCAGCGCCTGGACTAGCAGCGCGCTTCTGAGAGTCGACGCGGCGGCTTCGTCCTCGAGGTCGGCGAGGCTGACAAGCCTCCGTCGCGGTAGGACGAGATGATCGCCCGCGGCGATCAGATCATCGAGCCGCCAGTCTTCAGCGGCCTGACGCCAGAGACGTGCCGGATGCTCGATCGGGAGTCCACGCACGAGCCAGCGGTCGGGCGGCCTGGCGCCCAGGCGGTGCCCGGAGACTCCTGCTCGGCGAGGCTTGCCGGCAGGGTGGCGTGCCGCGACGTGCAGTTCGAGCTGATCTGCCGTCGTGTAGGGGATCGGCGCCCCAAGCAGTGCCAGAGTCCGGTTACGCCGCTGTAGAACTGATCGGGAGTCAGCGCGGGAGCGAACTCCTCGGCGCGACGCCGCAGATCGCCTTGGACTCGCTCCATGCGCTGCGACGGCGTCTCTGAGGCAACATCGACCGCATCGCTCGGCCGCCGCAGCACCCGCACGCCGCGAGTAGGGGCGACGAGGTCGCTGGCGCGCATACGGGAACGGCTCACGCCGAGCTCACGCGCCTCGGCGATGCGGAAGGCTCCGTCGCCCAGAGGAGGCGGAAGGGGCTGCGCACGCGACATGCTCCTCATCACACCTCATCCAGCGCGCCGCTCACACCTTCGGTGGATAACTCTGCTTCGGCGTGCTTGTGCAGGAAAGGTCGCGTTCACCCTGATGAGGTGATCGGTCGATCCGGCGGCTGCGCTGGCATCCGTGACCGTCCAGATCCCCCACTGTTCGCGAGTGCGGTCACCTCACTGGTGGCCAGAGATCGACGCCGGTCACCATTGTCGTGACCGGCGTCGACCTTGGTCGCAGTTGGGGTGGCCTGCGCGGTAAGAGACCACCACTGGCGTGACTGGGCTCGATTCTGATCGCAGCCGACGGCGGCAGCCCGCTACTCGGCGAGACCGAGCACGTCGAGGAGCCAGGCGAGTTCGAACGCGCGCTCGCGCCAGGAGTTGTACCGACCGCTCACGCCGCCGTGACCGGCGACCATCTCGCACTTGAGCAGGACGTCGGATGCTCCGGCCTCGCGCAGCGCGGCTATCCACTTCGCAGGCTCCACGTAGGCGACGCGCGAGTCGTTCAGCGAAGTGACGGCGAGGATGCGCGGGTACTCGACGCCGGCGCGCACATTCTCGTATGGCGTGTACGACTTCATGTACGCGTACACCTCCGCGTCATGCAGCGGGTCGCCCCACTCGTCCCATTCGATGACGGTGAGCGGCAAAGAGGGATCGAGGATCGTCGTGAGCGCGTCGACGAACGGCACGGCCGCGAGGATCCCGGCGAACGACGACGGCGCCAGGTTCGCCACAGCCCCCATCAGAAGGCCTCCGGCGCTGCCGCCCTCGGCGACGAGCCGCTCGGCAGACGTCACGCCACTCGCGATCAGGTGCTCGGCGCACGCCACGAAGTCCGTGAACGTATTGCGCTTGCTCAGCAGCTTGCCGTCCTCGTACCACTGCCTGCCCATCTCGCCGCCGCCGCGCACATGCGCGACGGCGAAGATGACGCCACGATCGAGTTCCGACAGGCGGGCGACTGAGAAACCCGGGTCGATCGAGTGCTCGTACGAGCCGTAGCCGTACAGGTGCACGGGGCGAACGGACGCCCCCGGCTCCCCGAAGGAACGCTTCCAGACGAGCGAGATGGGCACGCGGGTGCCGTCGGATGCCGTCGCCCACGCCCGCTCCTGGCCGTAATCGGCGGGGGAGTAGCCACCCAGCACGACCGCCTGCTTGCGCAGAACGAGCTCCCGGGTGGCGAGGTCCAGCTCGTACACGGTGCCCGGCGTCACGAAGGAACCGTAACCGAGCCGCAGGAACGGCGCGTGCCACTCCGGGTTTCCGCTGACCCCGGCCGAGTACAAAGGCTCATCGAAGGAGACGTCCTCCAGCACGTTCGAGGCGTAGTCCAGCAGTGCGACTCGTTCGAGTCCCTCGCTGCGGTACTCGACCGTGCCGAAGTCGCGGAAGGCGTCCATGCCGAGCAGGCGCCGTCCCGGAGTGTGCGGCAGCACCACGCGGCGCTCGCTCTGAGGAGCGGATGCCGGCACGGAGACCAGCTCGAAGTCCAGCGCGTCCTGGTTGTGCAGGATGTACAGGCGGTCCTCGCCGCCGACCACGGCGTGCTCGAGCGAATACTCGACGCCTTCGGCTCGAGGCCACACGACACGGGGCTCGGCAGTGAGGTCGCCGTGGAGATCGACCAGATACTCCTCGCTCGTGATGCTGGACCCCACCGCGATCACGAGGTACCGCCGGCTCCGGGTGATCCCGGCGCCGAGCCAGAACTTCTCGTCGGGCTCATGGAACAGCTGCACGTCGTCGGAGACGTCGGTGCCGAGGCGATGGAGCCAGAGCGTGTCGGGCCGCCAGGCCTCGTCGCGCGTCGTGTAGATGACACCAGTGCCGTCGGGGGTGAGGAACGCGCTGCCAGTGTTCGGGATCTCATCTTCGAGCGTCTCTCCCGTGACGAGATCGCGCACATGCACCGTGTAGAGCTCATCGCCGTCGAAGTCGGTGGACCAGAGGAGCTTCGTCGCGTCATCCGATGTGTCGAAGGCGCCGAGCGAGAAGAACGCATGGCCCTCTGCCTCGAGGTTGCCGTCCAGCAGCACGACCTCGCCAGGAACGGCGACTCCGGGTTCGAGGACGGGAGGAGTCCAGTCGTCCGGGGCTGCGGCGGTTCGGCAGTGGATGCCGTACTGCGCTCCCTCCTCGGTGCGGCTGTAGTACCACCAGTCGCCGCGCCGGGTCGGCACCGAGAGATCGGTCTCCTGCACGCGGCTCTTGATCTCCTGGAACAACTGCTCGCGCAGCGGGCCGAGATGCGCGGTGGCGGCATCCGTGAAGGCGTTCTCCGATTCGAGGTGTGCGATCACCTCGGCGGACTCCTTGTCGCGCATCCATTCGTACGGGTCCTCGAAGGTGTCGCCGTGATGGGTGCGGGAGGTCGGGCGTCGGGCGGCGATCGGTGCGTCAGTCACCGTTCCACGCTAGCCCAGGTCGAGTTGACCGGCCCCGGCCCGGATGGGAGGATTTAGCGGGGCCGGTAAACGGAAGTCAAACCCACGATGAACTCTTCGTTCGTCACGTCGATCCCGTCGACATCACCTTCTTCCTCAAACGACCGAAAGCGAACGGTGGAAACCGCAGCCCTCATCGTCGTGCTGGTGATCGCACTGGCACTGTTCTTCGATTTCACCAACGGGTTTCACGACACCGCGAACGCGATGGCTACGCCCATCGCGACCGGAGCCCTCAAGCCCAAGACCGCCGTCCTACTGGCTGCAGGGCTGAATCTCGTCGGGGCCTTCCTGTCGACCGAGGTTTCGCAGACCGTGTCTCACGGGATCATCCGCGACGACGGCGTGTCCGACGCGTTCCTCCCGATGATCTTCGCGGGGTTGATCGGCGCGATCACCTGGAACATGCTGACGTGGCTCCTCGGACTCCCCTCGAGCTCCTCGCATGCCCTGTTCGGCGGCCTGATCGGCGCGACCCTGGTCGGCGTCGGCGTCGGCGGCATCGACTTCGGCGCGGTCCTGTCGAAGATCGTCCTCCCCGCGCTCATCGCTCCCGTCACTGCCGGCATCATCGCGTTCGCGGCCACGAAGATCGCCTATTCGATCACGCGGCGGTACGACAACAAGCCGGACGGGCGCGACGGGTTCCGCTGGGGACAGATCTTCACCTCGTCGATGGTCGCGCTCGCGCACGGCACCAACGACGCGCAGAAGACCATGGGCGTCATCACACTCGCCCTCATCACCGTCGGCTGGCAGAGCCAGGACCAGGCCGACCCGCACCTCTGGGTCATCATCGCGTGTGCCGTGACGATCGCGCTCGGAACCTACCTGGGCGGCTGGCGGATCATCCGCACATTGGGCAAGGGGCTCACGGATGTGAAGCCCGCGCAGGGGTTCGCGGCGGAGAGCTCGACGGCCGCAACCATCCTCGCCTCGAGCTACTTCGGCTTCGCATTGTCGACGACCCAGGTCGCATCCGGGTCGGTGATCGGCTCGGGTCTCGGCCGTCGCGGATCATCCGTGCGCTGGGGGACCGCCGGGCGCATCGCCATCGGCTGGCTTCTCACGCTTCCCGCAGCGGGCGCCGTCGGCGCGCTCGCCGCGCTTCTGATCCAGTGGCTCGGCGGCTGGGGGATCGCGGTCGACGCGGTGCTCGCGGTGGCGATCATCGTCGGCCTCTTCCTCCGCTCGCGCAAGGATGCCGTCACCCACGCCAACGCGATGAGCGATGTCGCGGAGTCGGGCCTGGCCGTGGAGCTGCCCGACACACCGCCGCCCACGCGCCGACAGCAGCGCATCGAGCGTGCGAAAGCCGAGGCGAAGGCGCGCGCCGCGGCGCGCGAGAAGGCGAAGGCCGACGCCAAGAAGGCCAGGGACGACGCCGACAAGGCGGCGAAGGCCAAGGCTCAGGCCGAGAAGGCCGCCAAGGACCAGAAGAAGGCCAAGGGCAAATCCGGGGCGACGGGCAAGAAGGCGAAGGCCGGGGCCGATGCCGAGAAGAACGCCGGCAAGGGGGAGTCGCTGTGAGCGTCGCGATCGACTGGAATGCATTCCTGCTGGTGTTCGTCGCCGCGTTGGTCGGCGCGTGTGCGATCGTCGGCTTCTACGCGATCGGGCTGCGCCTGCTTGTCCGCAGCGGTCGCGCGCCTGTCGTGAGTCCGGCCGAGTTCACCGACGCGATCACCGTGATCACCGAGAAGGACCTCAAGCGCGCTGAGAAGAAGGCGGCGAAGGCCGCCAAGAAGAGTCCGCTCACGGCGGGCGAGAAGCGGCTGGCCCTGATCGGCGCCTACGGATGCTTCGTCCTTTGCGCTCTCGCGGTCGCATCGGGGATCGCGCTCATCGTGATCGGGCACTGATCGCTGCGTCTTAGGCGGCCCGATCGCGCTCAGCCGAGCAACCCGGCCACGAGATCGTCGATCACATCGTCGGTCGACGTGCCGGGGTCGATCGGAGTGGTCAGCCGGTCGAGCAGCAGGCCGTCGATCGCGTAGTGGAAGAGGGCGATCTCCCTCCGTCCGCCCGGGAGCCCGGCGGCTGTGTTGAACTCGACGTCCCCCTCGAATCCCGCGCGCTGCCAGGCGCCGAGTACGGCGGAGACTTCGGGTCTTCTGCTGCTCTCGAGCCTGAGTTCGAACAGCGCGATGGTCACTTCACGGTCGGCGCTGAGGCGGCGGACGATGTCACGCAGGTAGTCGGCGAACAGTGCGACGCTCGGCGTCTCGGATGCTCGTCGCGCGAGGTCCTGCTCCGAGGGGGCCAGGCGTTCGCCGATTCGCTCGACGAGACCGGCGATGAGCGAATCACGGCTGCGGAAGTAGTTGGACGTCGTGCCCGTGGGGACGCCGGCGGCGAGATCGACTGCGCGATGCGTGAGCCCTCGCGAGCCTTCCCGGGCGAGCACGGCGAGGCCAGCATCCGCCAGTGAACGCCGCCGGGTCTCATTCTTCGCCATGCCGTCATGATAGCGGAACCACTACGTCTGGTGTACTCTCTACTACGACAAGTGTTGTGATTGGAGCGAAGATGCGAGAACTGGTCTACTACGTGGCGGTGAGCCTCGACGGCTACATCGCCGGTCCTGACGGGGAGTTCGATGCGCTCCTCAGCGAGGGCGATCACATGGCGGCGATCAACGAGCGCTTCGGGGACACCGTGCCGACCGACGTCGCCGACGCGCTCGGGGTTTCGCGCGATGGGGGCATGTTCGACACCGTTCTCATGGGGTGGAACACCTACGCCGTAGGACTGCCGTTCGGTGTCACGAGTCCCTATCGCCATCTCCGCCAGATCGTGTTCTCCCGGACCCGTACCGCGAGCGGGGAGAGCCTCGAGGTCACGGCGCACGACCCGAGGCGCGTTGTGCGCCAGCTGAAAGAGCAGGAGGGCGGGGCGATCTGGCTGTGCGGCGGCGGCGCCCTGGCTGCGACTCTCTCCGACCAGATCGACCGTCTGGTGCTCAAGCGCAATCCCTTGCTCTTCGGCGCCGGCATCCCGCTCTTCGGCCCGCGGCCGTACGCGCCCGAGCGGTTCGACGAGGTCGGCACGACAGTGTTCGACTCGGGGGTCGTGCTGTCCGAGTACGTCCGCTCTGCGGCCGGCTGAAGAGGCGGCGGCGCCGCGTCGGCACCGCCGCCTAGGCTGGTGCCATGAGCGAGTCCCAGAGGACCGGATACGCATTCGGCCGCCATCAGCCCGCTTCTCATGTGATCGTCCACGTCAGCGACACGCACTTCCTCGCCGGCGGCGCCAAGCTCGGCGGGCGCTACGACGTCGATCGCACGTTCGCCCGCACCCTCGAAGCCATCGCTGCGGTGCACCCGCATCCGTCGGCGATCGTCATCACGGGCGACCTGACCGATCTGGGTGAGCCGGACGCGTATCGGCGACTGCGGGCCGCGGTCGAGCCGGTCGCTGCGGCGCTCGACACGACCGTCGTCTGGGTCGCCGGCAACCACGATGAGCGGCCCGCGTTGCGCTCGGGTCTGCTCGATAAGGCTGCCAGCGAAGATCCGGTCACCGGCGTGTGGGATCTGAACGGACTGCGACTGATCGCCCTCGACACGAGCGTGCCTGGGTGGCACCACGGAGACATCGATGGCGCGCAGCTCGACTGGCTCGCCGACGTGCTCGCCGAGCCCGCGCCGCACGGCACTCTCCTCGCCATGCATCACCCGCCGCTGCCGAGCCATCTTCCGCTGTTCGACATCCTCGAACTCCGGCATCAAGACGAATTCGCCGAGGTCATCCGCGGCACCGATGTGCGCGGCATCCTCGCCGGCCATCTGCACTACTCGTCGCACGGAACCTTCGCCGGAGTGCCCGTGAGCGTCGCTTCGGCCACCTGCTACACCATGAACGTCGCCCGTCCTGCGGCCGATGTCAACGGGATGGATGCCGCGCAGTCATTCCAGATCGTGCATGTCCGTCCCGACACCATCACTCACACCGTCGTGCCGGTGACGGACGCTCCGACCGGAGACTTCTTCTCGGAGGCCTGGCTGGAGCGGATGGCGCGGCTCACCCCGGAGCAGCGGCTGGAGGAGTTCTCGCGCAAGCCGGGCCGTTGATCCGGGCGCCGCATTGAACGGGCGTACACTAGAAGCACCCCCGAATCTCTCACTCGCCACGACCCACAAGGATGTGACATGGCTTCTGCCGCGCCCGCCCTCACCCGTACAGAGACCGATTCCCTCGGGAGCATGGAGATCCCCGCAGACGCGTACTGGGGCATCCACACCGCCCGTGCTGACGCGAACTTCCCGATCACCAAGCGCCCGATCTCGGTCTATCCCGACCTCGTCATCGCCCTCGCGATGGTCAAGCAGGCCAGTGCACGCGCGAACAAGGAGATCGGCGTCCTCGACGCGGAGCGAGCCGACCTGATCGACCGCGCCGCGCAGCGGGTGATCGACGGGGAGTTCCACGATCAGTTCACCGTGGGCGTGATCCAGGGCGGTGCGGGCACCTCGACGAACATGAACGCGAACGAGGTCATCACCAACATCGCGCTCGAGATGGCAGGCCGCGAGAAGGGCGACTACGCTTTCCTCTCGCCGATCGACCACACCAACCGCAGCCAGTCCACGAACGACGTCTACCCGACCGCGGTGAAGATCGGCCTCTCGCTGACGCTCCACTCCATGCTCGAGGAACTCGATCTGCTGCGCCGGTCGTTCCTGCGCAAGGCCGGGGAGTTCCACGACGTCCTCAAAGTCGGACGCACCCAGCTGCAGGATGCCGTGCCGATGACGCTCGGCCAGGAGTTCCACGGCTTCGCGACGACGCTCGGCTACGACCATCAGCGGCTCAGCGAGAACGCGGCCCTGATGTTCGAGGTGAACATGGGGGCCACGGCGATCGGCACGGGCATCACCACCCACGGCGATTACGCTCCGGCGGTGCTGAAGCACCTTCGCCAGATCACGGACCTCGACCTCGCCACCGCCTCCGACCTCGTCGAGGCCACGAGCGACACCGGCTCTTTCATGTCGTTCTCCTCATCGATCAAGCGCAACGCGATCAAGCTGTCGAAGATCTGCAACGACCTGCGTCTGCTCTCCTCAGGGCCTCAGGCCGGTCTCGGTGAGATCAACCTGCCTGCCATGCAGGCGGGCTCCAGCATCATGCCTGGAAAGGTCAACCCGGTGATCCCCGAGGTCGTCAACCAGGTCGCCTTCGCGGTGGTCGGCGCCGACATGACCGTCACGATGGCTGTCGAGGCTGGTCAGCTGCAGCTCAACGCCTTCGAGCCCGTCATCGCGCATTCGATCTTCCAGTCGATCACATGGATGCGGCAGGCGATGTGGACCCTGCGCGTGAACTGCGTGGACGGCATCACTGCGAACCGCGACCGGCTGGGCGCCATGGTCGGTGCATCGGTCGGGGTGATCACCGCGCTCACCCCGTTCATCGGATACGCCGCGGCCGCGGCTCTCGCCAAGACGGCTCTGCTGACCAACCGCAACGTCGCCGATCTCGTCGTCGAGGCCGGCCTCATGTCGCGCGAAGAAGTCATCAAGCAGCTCTCACCCGCTCGCCTGTCGGGACTCGAAGCCGTGACGGCCGCCATCCCGATCATCGCTCCTGAGGATCTCGAGATCTGAGATCCCGCCGAGAACGGCCCCGACGATCCGCTCGTCGGGGCCGTTCTGCGTCTCGCACGCTGATCCGGGGCTCTCGGTGCATGTCGCAGGAGGGTTGCCATCCCGTGATCTATGCGCTTAGATAGCGAGTAGTGCGAGTTTAAGCGCATAGATCGAACAGGCGATTCAAGGAGGAAGACGTGAAGTTCACGAGGATTCTCGGGGGAGTGGCGGCGCTGGCGACCGCTTCGCTCCTTCTGAGCGGCTGCGGCCGGGCCGAGGACACGGGCAGCGCCCCTGACGACGCGACCACGATCGATGACGGACCGGCCACCGGCACGATCTCGATCTGGGCGATGGGCGCCGAGGGCGAAGCCCTGCCCGACTTCGTGAAGGCGTTCCAGGAGAAGAACCCCGATGTGAAGATCGATGTGACTCCGATCCCGTGGGATGCGGCGCACAACAAGATCCAGACCGCGATCGCCGGAGGCAACACTCCGGACATCGCGATGATGGGCACCACCTGGATGGCCGACTTCTCCGATGCCTTCGCCACTGTGCCCGAGCAGATCTCCACGGACGGCTTCTTCGACGGCGCTCTGAGCACCACCAAGGTCGGCGACCGGGCAGCTGGAGTGCCGTGGTACGTCGACACCCGCGTCCTCTACTACCGCACCGACATCGCCGAGAAGGCGGGCTGGACCGAGGCTCCGAAGACGTGGGACGAACTCTCGCAGATGGCTGCGGACATGCAGAGCAAGGGCGGCGCCACGTGGGGCATGCGCCTGCCAGCCGGCAACGACTCCTTCCAGGGCGCGATGTGGATGCCCTGGTCGGCAGGCGCGGAGCTGACCGACGGCAAGAGCTGGACCCTCGACACACCTGAGATGGCCAAGGGGCTGGAGTACTACCAGAGCTTCTTCACCGACGGCATCGCCGATCCGAACGTCGACACCTCGCCGGGCTCGACCGAGGCCGAGTTCGTCGACGGCACGGCGCCGATGGTGGTCGAAGGGCCGTTCCTGCGCGGGCAGCTCGAGGCGGTCGGCGGAGCAGGCTTCGCCGACAAGTACACGACCGCGGTCCTCCCGGCGCTCGAGGGTTCGGTCTCCTTCAGCGGCGGTGCGAACCTCGTTGTCTTCCAGGGCAGCGACAACGCATCATCCGCGTGGAAGCTCGTCGACTGGCTCAGCCAGCCCGAGACTCAGGCCGCATTCTTCGAGGCGACGGGAGACCTGCCTGCGTCCACGGCTGCCTGGGAAGAGCCGGCGGTGGCCGGTGACAAGAGCCTCGCCACTTTCGGCACACAGCTGGAGACCGCCAAGGCGCCGCCCGTCACGACCAGCTGGGTCAAGGTCGCTGCCAAGGGAGACCAGGCGCTGGAGTCGCTGCGCCGTGGCACGGGCGACGTCGCCGCGGTGCTGAAGACGCTGCAGGCCGACGCCGACGCCATCGGACTCGACTGAGCCGATGTCCGCATCCACCACCACCGCTGCGGGGACCCTGACCGGTCCCCGCAGCGCCGCAAAACGCGGCCTGGGCGCGACCCGGCGCCGCCGTCAGGCGCTCGTCGCGTGGGGCTTCGCGCTGCCGTTCGTCATCGTATTCGCGATCTTCATGCTGTTCCCGATCGTGGGGTCCTTCGCGATGTCGTTCACGGACTTCACAGCACGCGACATCGCCTCGCCGTTCGCGGTCAACTTCGTGGGGCTGCAGCAGTTCTTCACGCTGTTCACCGACACGCGCTTCCTCACCTCGCTCGGTGTGACCGGCGTTTTCGTGCTGGTCGGCATCCCGGTCACGATGATCGTGGCCTTGGCGCTCGCTCTTGCGCTCAACAGCGGAAGAGGACGGATCGTCGCATTCTTCCGCGTGGGCTTCTATGCACCTGTCGTGACCAGCATCGTCGCGATCTCCGTGGTCTGGCGCTACATCCTCCAGCCGGAGGGCCTGCTGAACTCGGCCCTCGCGGTCGTAGGCATCGACGGCCCCAACTGGCTCAACGACCCGGCGTTCGCCCTGCCGTCGCTCATCATGATGGCCGTGTGGCGCAACGTGGGCACGCTCATGGTGATCTTCCTCGCGGGGCTCCAGGCGGTCCCCGAGGACGTCAACGAGGCGGCCACGATGGATGGCGCGTCGCCTTGGCGCCGTCTGATCTCCGTGACGCTTCCGCTGCTGCGTCCGACATTGCTTCTCGGCGCCGTTCTGATCTCCGTCGGCTATCTGCAGTTCTTCGAGGAGGCGTTCGTCATGACGAAGGGCGGCCCTCTCGACTCGACGCTCTCGGTCGCCTTCTACACGTACCAGCAGTTCGGTTTCGGCGAGTACGGCCTCGCGTCGGCGGCCAGCTACGTGCTGTTCCTCGCCATCGCCCTGATCAGCCTGCTGCAGTTCCGCCTGCTCCGATCGAAGGACTGAGGCCATGACGACATCCACTGCGGCTCCTGCAGCCGCCACCGCTCAGCCTCCTGTCCCTCGTCGGCGCAGACGCACCCGCGGCGGCGGACGGGCGCTGACCTACACCGTTCTCGCCGTCGGCCTCGTGCTGTGGCTCATCCCGTTCGTCTGGATGCTGCTCGGCTCGGTGAAGACTCAGGGCGAGATCCTCCGCAGACCGCCGACCTGGTGGCCGGAGAGCCCCACAGGAGAGAACTTCGCCGCGTGGTTCGGACCGCTCGACTTCGGTCACTTCTTCGTGAACAGCGTCGTGGTGGCCGTCGTCACGGTCCTCGGCAACATGGTCTTCTGCTCGATGGTGGGCTACGCGCTCGCGAAGATGGAGTTCCCCGGCAAGAAGATGCTGTTCGGCCTCGTCATGGTCACCCTCATGGTGCCCGGTGTGGTCACCTTCGTGCCGCTGTTCGTGATGGTCTCCAAGCTCGGGCTCGTGAACACCTTCCCCGGTCTGATCCTGCCGTTCCTGACGGCACCCATCGGCGTGTTCCTGATGCGGCAGTTCATGCTGGGCATCCCTGATCCGCTGCTGGAAGCCGCCCGTCTCGACGGCGCAGGGGAGTGGCGCATCTTCACACGCATCGTCATGCCGTTGTGCGGACCGCCGCTGGCGACGCTCGGCATCCTCACGTTCCTGTCGTCGTGGAACAACTTCCTCTGGCCCCTCGTCGCCGCCCAGACCGAGGAGATGTACACGCTCCCGGTGGCGCTGTCGCTGTACTCGACGGGACAGAACGCCACGGACTACGGTCTCCTGCTCGCGGGATCCGTCCTGGTCATCACGCCCATCCTTCTCCTGTTCGTCTTCCTTCAGCGCTGGTTCATCCGGGGCGTCGCGACGACGGGCTTGAAGTAGGCGACGACTCGCATTCGACACAGCTCCGGCCCAGTGAAAGCAGGACACATGAAACCCCATCTCCGCACATCCGCCGAGGGTGTCGACTACCGCGACCTCAACGGCAACGGCGTCATGGATCCGTACGAAGATCCGCGCCTGTCGCCGGCCGAGCGCACCGAGGATCTGCTCGGCCGTCTCTCCACAGAGGAGAAGGTCGGCCTGATGTTCCAGACGGTCATCGAGATAGGACCCGACGGCGAACTGCTCGAGACGCCCGGCGCGATCTCGAAGTCGCCGACCTCGGAGGTCGTGCTGAGCAAGCACCTCAACCACTTCAACGTCCACGCCATGCGCACCGCACGCGACGGGGCCCGGTGGAACAACAACCTGCAGCGGCTGGCCGAACAGACTCCTCACGGCATCCCGGTCACGATCAGCACAGACCCGCGGCACGCTTTCGTGGAGAACACCGGAGTCGCGTTCTCGGCTGGTCCGTTCTCGCAGTGGCCCGAGCCGATGGGACTCGCCGCGATCGACGACATCGACCTGATCCGACGGTTCGCCGACACCGCACGTCAGGAGTATCTCGCGGTGGGCATCCGGGCGGCGCTGCACCCGCAGATCGACCTGCCCACCGAAGCCAGGTGGGGGCGGCAGGCTCAGACCTTCGGCTACGACGCCGATCGTGTCTCGGAGATCACGGCCGCTTATCTGCAGGGGTTCCAGGGAGATGAACTCGGACCGCAGAGCGTCTCCTGCACGACCAAGCACTTCCCGGGAGGGGGCCCGCAGCTCGACGGCGAAGATGCGCACTTCCCCTACGGGCGCGAGCAGGTCTATCCGGGCGGTCGATTCGAGGAGCATCTGAAGCCGTTCGTCGAGGCCATCAGTCGCGGCACGGCGGGGATCATGCCCTATTACGGCATGCCGGTCGGTCTGGTCCGCAACGGCGAGCCGATCGCCGAGGTCGGATTCGGCTACAGCCGCCAGATCATCACCGACCTCCTGCGCGAGGAACTGGGCTACGACGGCGTCGTGGTCACCGACTGGGAGCTCGTCAACGACAATCACGTCGGCGACCAGGTCCTCCCGGCTCGTGCATGGGGCGTGGAGCACCTGTCGCCGATCGAACGGATGCGGATGCTGCTCGATGCGGGCGTCGATCAGTTCGGCGGCGAGGAGTGCGTGGAGCTGCTGCAGGAGCTCGTGGCGAGCGGCGAGGTGTCTGCGGAACGTCTCGACGCGTCTGTGCGGCGCATCCTGCTCGTGAAGTTCCGACTCGGCCTCTTCGACGACCCGTTCGTCGACGAGGACGAGGCGGAGCGCATCGTGGGTGCGGCGGCCTTCCGAGAGCAGGGGTTCCGCGCGCAGGCCGAATCGGTCACGGTGCTCGAGAATCGCGAAGGGACGCTGCCGCTGTTCGCCGGACCGCGTCCGCGGGTGTACGCGGAGGGGCTGCACGAAGGAGCGCTGCAGGATCGGGCGGATGCCGTGTCGCGACCGGAGGATGCGGACCTCGCCATCGTCCGCATCGGCGCTCCGTTCGATGCGCGCGACGATCTGTTCCTCGAAAGGTGGTTCCATCAGGGATCTCTCGAGTTCCCGCCGGGGCTCGTCGTGCGTCTGAAGCGCATCGCGGAGCAGTGCCCTCTCGTTCTGGTCGTGAACCTGGATCGCCCCGGCATCCTCACTCCTTTCGTCCCCTTCGCCGCCGCGCTCGCGGTCGATTTCGGGAGCTCCGACGAAGCCGTCCTCGCCGCGCTGTCCGGGCGCATCCGGCCGCGTGGAACCCTCCCCGTGGAGATTCCCCGCTCGATGGACGCTGTGCGGAGATCGCGCACGGATGTCCCTGGAGACACGCCCGATCCGCTGTATCCGCTGAGAACGGGACTCACCCTGCCGTGACCGCCGCCCAGCGACCCTGCCGTCAGTAGAATCGCCCAGAAAGCGAGGTGCACATGGCGTCCAGTCGCCCCACCGTCTACGACGTCGCCGAGCGTGCAGGTGTCTCGATCGCCACCGTGTCGTTCGCGTTCCGTCGCCCGGAGAAGGTGCGGCCGGAGACCAGAGCGTCTGTTCTCGAGGCTGCACGTGCGATCGGCTATGTGCCCAGCGGATCGGCGCGCAACCTCGCGAGGGGCCGGACGGGCGTTCTGGGTCTGCATCTGTTCGACATGCTGCTGGACGGCCCGCCGGACGGGGCTCTCCCGCAGCGGCCCGACGCCCACGAGAGACGCGTCGATCTCGACACGCTCGACCTCGATGCCGACCTCGTCCCCTGGGACGCCGTCGAGGACGCGCGGCTGAGCGAGCCGCAGACGTTCCCGCTGTACGTCGACGAGGTTCAGCGCGGATTCGTGCTCGAGTGCAAGCGAAACGGCCGGGCGGTGCTGCTCAGCACAGGCGGCACCGACGTCCGCGACGTCGCAGACACCGCGGGACGCGTGGACGGTCTCGCGGTGCTTCCCGGGCAGTCGGCGATGGCGTCGCTGGCCTCCGTCGCCGTCAATCTCCCCGTGGTCGTGCTCAGCAGCGAGACGGGGGACGGTCACCGTGTGCTGGTCGACAACATCGGCGGCGAGCGGATGCTGGTCGGACACCTGATCGAGGAGCACGGGGTGCGCACGCTCGGCTGGATCGGCGCCGATCTGTCGTACGACTACGCGGAGCGCATGGACGCGTTCTTCCGGATCCTCGACGAGCACGGAGGCGGCGTCGTCGGAGAGGCCCTCGACGGAGTGGACCTCGATTCGTCGCCGGAGTTCCTCCATGTCGTCGCCCGGGCACGTGCCGGCACGCTTCCCGACGCCCTCGTGTGCGCGAGCGACCAGGTCGCGATCGCCCTCATCGACGTCCTCCGAGCCGAGGGCATCGAGGCGCCACGAGACGTGCTCATCGTCGGATTCGACGGCATCCTCGCCGCCCGCATGTCCTCCCCGACCCTCACCACGGTACGTCAGCCGATGGAGCTGATGGGACGCGTCGCCGCGCACCTGCTGCTCACGGATCCGGGCGACGGCTCGGTGCCTCTGAAGACGGTGCGTCTGGGCGTCGGTCTGCAGATCGGGGAGAGCTGCGGCTGCTCGCGGTGAGCGTCACGCACCCTGCGGCACGCAGGTGGGGCCTTCTCCCCATGGGCATTCAGCTGGCTCACAGGATAGAGTCGACGCACACAACCCGTTCGACTGGAGGACAAATGACCAATCAGGTTCCCGGCGCGCAGACGCCGCCGTATTCGCCCGCTCCCGAAACCATCCCCGGCAAGACCCTCGGCATCGTCGCGGTCATCCTGACCTTCGTGGTCTCGTCCGTGGTCGGCCTGATCCTCGGGTACGTCGCGAGGAACCAGAGCCGGGCTGTCGGATACGAGAACACGCCGGCCAAGGTCGCGATCATCGCGGGGTGGATCCTTACGGCGCTCGGCCTGATCGCGGGCATCATCGCCGTGATCTCGATCTTCGCGCTCGCCGCCTCCTCGGGCTCCTACGGCAGCTGACGCTGCCGGCGAAACGACGATGAGGGCGGGGATCCGATCGGATCCCCGCCCTCATCGCGTCTGCGCATCTCTCAGCCGGTGATCCGGCAGTGCGTGGTGAGCTCGCCGATCCCGTCGATGGCGACTGTGACGGTGGAGCGGTCACGCAGGAAGATCTGCGGATCACGGGAGTAGCCCGCTCCGCCCGGACTGCCCGTGGAGATCAATGTTCCCGGAAGCAGAGTCAGCGACTGCGAGAGGTGAGCGATGAGGGTGGCCACTGAACGCACCATCTGACCCGTCGTCGCGTCCTGCACGGTGTGGCCGTCGACGACGGTCCAGATGTGCAGATCCTGAGGATCGGCGATCTCGTCTGCGGTGACGGCGAACGGACCCGTCGGCGTGAACCCGTCGAACGACTTGCAGCGCGACCACTGCGCTTCGGCGAACTGCACGTTGCGGGCGGTGATGTCGTTCACGACGGTGTAACCCCAGACGTGCGACAGCGCGTCCTCCTCCGCAACGTCCTTCGCCGGCGTGCCGATCAGCACGCCGAGCTCCGCCTCGTAGTCGACCGCCTCGCTGAGCGCGCGCGGCCAGGACGTGGTCTGTCCGTGCCCGGTGAGGGAGTTCGGCCACAAGGTGAAGACCGTCGGCGCCGTGTCGGTCTTCAGACCGAGTTCACTGGAATGGGCGGCATAGTTCAGGCCGACGGCGAGCACGGCAGGCGGTGCGAGCACGGCGGAGGCGAAGGCCTGCTCTCCGAGCGGATGCCGGGGGGCCGGGCTTGCGACGACAGCAGCCCGCACGGCGGCGAGAAGCTCGTCGCCGCCTTCGATCAGCTGCTGAAGCGTCGCGGGAGGGTCGGGTAGGAGATCTGAGACGAGGATGGCGTCGGCACCCTCCACCACGGCAAGCTCTGCCGTGGAGGAGTCGGCACGGCGCAGATGAGCGAACCGCATATCACTACGGTAGTCGCGATCGGCGATCTTTCGCAGGAGGAACGGACTAAGAGCCGGTGAAAGCGGGCCTTCGCAATATGCTCATGTCTATGAGTTCCGGAGGACCGTCCCAGCCCACCCCGTACACCCCGCCACCAGCGGGGCAGCCGCAGGCCGCGCAACCGCCGGCGCCGCAGCCGCCGACCGGGCCAGGCGGCTACCCTCAGCAGGCTTATCAGCCGCCCGCGCCGCAGGCGTCTCATCCGCAGCAGCCGGCAGCACAGCAGGCGCCGAATCCGTACGGCGCTCCGCAACAGCAGGCCTATCCGCAGCAGCAGGCCTACCCGCAGCAGCCCGGATATCCGCAGCAGAAAGAGTACCCGCAGAAGCCCGGATATCCGCAGCAGCAGGCGTACCCGCAGCAGCCGGGACAACCGCAGGCCGCTCCGCAGCCGGGCGCCCAGCCCCCGCACGCCTACCCTCAGCAGCCCGCCGCCCCGCAGACGCCGCCCCAGCCGCCGTACGGCGCACCGCAGCAGCAGTACTCTGCGCAGCAGTATGCGTCGTCGAACTACGCGCCCGCGCATTTCACGCAGCAGCCCGGATACGCCTCGGTGCTTGCGCAGCCCACGCCGTACTCGCCGCCTGCGCCGATCGCCCCTTCGCCCGCCCAAGGCCTGCCGGCCCTGCCGGTGCCGAGGGGCAAGGGCAAACTCGTGCTGTACATCCTGTTCGGGTTCCTCGGTTTCCTGCTGCTCGCGCTGATCGGCTACTTCACCGTGTTCTTGGGCCCGCTCGCGTCGGTGATCGGTCTCGTCCTCGCCCTGGTGCCGCTCGCGATCGTGTTCTTCGTGGTCTGGATGATCGACCGCTGGGAGCCCGAACCCAAGCTGATGGTGTTCTTCGCCGTCGCCTGGGGAGCCATCGCCGCGATCGGACTCACCCTGCTCCTCGATCTCGGACTCACGCTTCTGGTGGGCACTCGCAGCGACACCGCAGGAGCGGTCGTCCAGGCGCCGATCGTCGAGGAGCTGTTCAAGGGGCTCGGCGTGTATCTCATCTTCCTGATCGCCCGGCGGTCGTTCGACGGCCCCGTCGACGGTGTCGTCTACGGCGCACTGGTCGGCGCCGGATTCGCCTTCACCGAGAACATCCAGTACTTCGCGATCAGCCTGATCGAAGGCGGGGGAGCACAGCTCACCATGACGTTCGTCGTGCGAGCGATCCTGTCGCCGTTCGCGCACGCGATGTTCACCTCGCTCACGGGACTCGCCATCGGACTGGCCGCCCGCCGGCATGCATCGGCGGGCGCCGCACTGGGCTTCGCCGCGCTCGGCTGGCTCGGCGCGGTCTTCCTGCACGCGCTGTGGAACGGATCAGCCACCTTCGGCGACTTCTTCCTGCTGTACTTCCTTCTCCAGGTGCCGCTGTTCGTCGGCTTCATCTTCGGCGTCATCGCGCTGCGGCGTGAGGAGGCCCGTCTGACGAAGGCGCGCCTCAGCGACTACGCCGCCGCCGGCTGGTTCACGCCCGAGGAGGTCAACATGCTCGCCACGGCTGCGGGACGGAAGGTGGGCCTCAACTGGGCGGCCCAGCTGCGCGGGGATCGTCGACCGCTCATGCGTGAGTTCATCAAGGACGCCACGACCCTCGCGATGGTTCGTCAGCGTTCCATCACCGGCCGTGATCCGATGGCGGCGCAGGACGAGCAGGCTCTGCTGGTGCGAACCAGGGCGACGAAGGCCGCACTGCTCGCCTACTGAGCTGATCATGAGCACGTTCATCCTGATCCACGGCGCGGGCGATGTCGGCTGGTCCTGGCATCTCGTGGCTCGGGAGCTGGTCGGGCGCGGTCACAGAGTGATCGCGCCCGACCTCCCGGGCGACGACGAGGCGCAGACTTTCGAGGACTATGCGGATGCCGTCGTCGCCGAGGCAGGGGTGCGTGGCGACGAGGTCGTCGTGGTCGGGCACTCGATGGGTGCGTTCACGGCTCCGATCGTCGCGGAGCGCCTGGGCGCACGACTGCTGGTGCTGCTGGCAGGGATGATCCCGTCGCCCGGCGAGGCGCCGGATGAGTGGTG
This sequence comes from Microbacterium natoriense, assembly GCF_030816295.1. Taxonomy (NCBI): domain Bacteria; kingdom Bacillati; phylum Actinomycetota; class Actinomycetes; order Micrococcales; family Microbacteriaceae; genus Microbacterium; species Microbacterium natoriense. The sequence continues at coordinate 2,354,212 of NZ_JAUSXV010000001.1, forward strand.
GAAGAACACCGGATACGAGGAGGCGGTCGCCGAGGCGTCGGCCCGCGACGGGGGTCGCACGGGGCATGAGGACCCCTTCGTGAGCTTCTACCATGACGTGCCGCGTGAACTCGCCGAGCGGGCGATGAGCTACGAGCGTGCACATCCTTCATCGACGGCCATGGCTGCGCCTTGGCCGATGGCAGCCTGGCCGTCTGCGCCGACCAGGTTCATCGTGTGCACTCAGGACAGGTTCTTTCCGCCGGAGTTCCTCAGAGCTCTGGCCCTGACCCGGCTCGACGTGGTGGCGGACGACATCGACGCCAGCCACTGCGCTCCTCTGAGCAGACCTGTCGACCTGGCTGCGCTCCTCGCGGAATACGCCGCAGCGAGCGGAGAGTGAATCAGCGGCGGCTGGTTCGTGACAAGACTCAGCGCCCGGTGCTGCGGCGATGCCTGCAAGTCCTCCGGGCGCTGAGTTGATCTATGAACAGGGTGCACCCGGCATCCGCGAGTGTCAAGGTCTATTCGCCGTGACGACCAGATCCTCTCTCCGTGATGCATCTGGGATCACGCGGCCGCAGAGCATCCGGGGGAGCGGAGCGTGTCTGCCGGAGTGTCGCACGGGCGCGCCGACGTGTTCGCTGTGAGCAGGTGCGCTCGCGTTGACCACGGCGCGGGCCTCGGGTTGTATGGAGGCATGACTGATCGTACGAAGCCTGAGTTCGACGCCCCCACCGGCCCCGCTCCCGCTGAGCTCGTCATCCGCGACATCATCGTGGGCGACGGCGCTGAGGCCAAGCCCGGCGACACCGTGACCGTGCACTACGCCGGTGTCGAGTTCGACTCCGGTGAGGAGTTCGACTCCTCGTGGGGTCGCGGAGAGACCATCCAGTTCCCGCTGCGCGGACTGATCCAGGGATGGCAGGACGGAATCCCCGGCATGAAGGTCGGCGGACGCCGCGAACTCGTGATCCCGCCGCACCTGGCATACGGCCCCGTCGGCGGCGGCCACTTCCTGTCCGGCAAGACTCTGATCTTCATCATCGACCTGGTTGCCGTCGGCTGATCAGACTCGCCTGGAAAGCGCCTCTCTCCCCGCGGAGAGGGGCGCTTTCCGCATCCGACGGAGAAACCTCACATTCACAGGAATACATTCACATGCATGTAAGTTGGAACATGTGATGCCGCAGACGCGGACCGACGATCCTCTAGGAGACAGCATGACCATCGACATCCCCGGCTACCGCGCCGGCACCTGGACGCTCGACCCCGCTCACAGCGAGGTCACCTTCAGCGTGCGCCACATGATGATCTCGAAGGTGCGCGGCACCTTCGGAGTCAAGAGCGCGACTCTCGTGGCCCCGGAGAACCCGCTCGAGGCGACCGTCACGGCGAGCGTCGACGTCACCTCGATCGACACGAAGGACGAGAACCGCGACACGCACCTGCGTTCCGCCGACTTCTTCGACACCGAGGAGTACCCGACCATGGAGTTCGTCTCCACCGGCACCCGCGTCGAGGGTGGCGACTTCCTCGTCGACGGTGACCTGAGCATCCGCGGCATCACCAAGCCCGTCACTTTCGAGTTCGAGTTCGGCGGCTTCGGACAGGACCCGTACGGCAACTACAAGGCGGGCGCATCTGCGACCACCGTCATCAACCGCGAGGACTTCGGCCTCACCTGGAACGCGGCGCTTGAGACCGGCGGTGTGCTCGTCGGCAAGGACGTCACGATCACGCTCGATCTGCAGGGATCGCTGCAGGCCTGATGGTTCGCGCCTGATCGTTCACGAAGGAGGGGCGGATGCCGAGGCATCCGCCCCTCCTTCGTCAACGGGATAGTCGCGAACCGACCGCTCGAAGCGACACGGCCGCCCACGTGCGGAAGGGGCGCCATCGCTCGGAGATCGCGGCCACCTCTACCTCGTCGGGATCGTGATCGAGCGCGTACAGCTCGCGAACGGCAACTCTCGTGTGAACTTCGTGGACGGGGAGCGCGTCGGCCGATCCGCACCCGCGGATCACGATCAACGCGCTGTAGAACGGGCCGATGCCCGGGAGCTGTTGCAGCTCGATCATCGCGGCAGCGGGGTCCATCGAGGTCAGACGCCTCACGTCGAGCGTGCCGTCCAGAGCCGCGCGAGCGATCGCGTGCAGCCGGGGGATGCGGTCGGCGGGCAGCCCGGTGATCGCGTCGAGCGCCAGCAGCTGCTGCGGCAGTGGAACCGCAGGCTCGGCGCGTCCTGCCAGCTGGAACACCGCTCCGTGCTCACGGGACAGGCGCTCACGGAGCGCGATGCCCTGTCGACGGGCGCGTCGAGCCGACAGGATCGCCCAGACGGCCGCCTCGTACGGGCTGTAGAAATTCGAGGGCCGGAACCCCGGAGCTTCTGCGTGGACTCTGGCGAGCACCGGATCCGACGCGCAGACCGAGGCCCACGCGTCTCCGTCATGATCGGCCGAGACCACCCGAGCCACCTGCGCGGCGATCGCCGTGAGATCGCCCTCGCCGTGGACCGTGAGCGTGAGCGTGTCGCCGTCCTGGCGCACTTCGACGCCGACCTGCGCGTCGAGGGCGTCGGTGCAGAACGCGAGCCGCATGATTCCGTCGAACGTCGACTCATCGCGGTGGCCGAAGCCCATGAGGGCGACCTCGCCGAGATCGTACGGCCCGACCAGGGGGATCGTCGTGGTGCGGGTCGGTGTGCTCATGCCGACACTCTGCACCCCGCCTCCGACATCGCGACGCTCAGCCGCGACGTCGGAACCGGATCCTGTTCTGCGTCAGCAGGATGCCTGCGAAGACGATCAGCGCGCCGACCGGCTCGTTCCAGCTGACCTCCTCATGAAGGATCAGAATGCCGAGCGTCACGCCGACGACGGGCGTGATGTAGGTCACGGTCGATGCGCGGGTCGGCCCCCATGCTCGCAGCACGTTCTGGTTCCAGACATAGGCGAGCCCGGTTCCGAGGAACCCGAGCAGGATCACCGAGCCGACGATCCAGATGTCCAGATGCACCGGGGTGAGGACGAGCACGGGAGAGAGCAGCACCATGATCGCCGCCGCCAGCCCGATGTTCAGGAACGAGAACACCAGTGCGCTCACGCCGGAGTCGCCCAGGAACCGGCGCATGTAGGCCAGGCTGAATCCGTAGCACGCTGTCGCTCCGAGGATCGCCAGCTGCGCTCCGATGCTCTGCCCGGCGTCGAGCCCCTGCCACGGTGCGATGATCACCATGACGCCGGAGATCCCGACAAGGATGCCGATGATCTGCACGAGCTTGAGCTTCTCGACGCGGAACACGGCCCACGCCATGACCGCCGTCATGATCGGCGTCGTCGCGTTGAAGATGCTCGCGAGGCCCGAGCTCACATGCTGCTGGGCCCACGAGAAGATCAGGAACGGGACGACGCAGAAGGTCACGGCGACGACGGTCAGATGCATCCAGGTGCGCAGGGCGCGCGGCAGCCGTTCGCGGCGGAGCGCGACGAAGAGGCCCAGGGCGAGGGCGCCCAGAACGAGACGCGACCAGACGACCTGTGCGGGGGAGATGCCGCCGAGGGCGACCTTCATGAACAGGAAGCTCGATCCCCAGACGATGCCGGTCAGGATGAACTGGATCGTGATCGGTGCGCGGCGAGAGGATGTGGCTCCGGTGTGCGCTGTCGCCAAGGTCGAGGTCATGATCGAACTCTAACGACGGCGTACGACGCCGAAAGGCCTGGAGCACTGCGACGTCCGAATTCCGCCGACGATCGGCAGGATCGTGTCGTCAGGCTGCAGGCCGCTCAGCATCGTAGGCGCGGAAGCGCGGGTTCGCTCGAGCGAGCACGGCGACCAGGCCGATCACCAGGAAACCGCCCAGCAGCGGAGGGAACCACACTGCGGTGAGCGTCGCGAGCGCGCCGGCGTAGAGGGCGCCCACGCGCGGTCCGCCGGCGACCACGATGATGAAGACGCCCTGCAGGCGACCGCGCATGCTGTCGGGCACCGCCGCCTGCATCATCGTGTTGCGGTAGATGGAGCTGATGTTGTCGGCGGCGCCGGAGAGCGCGAGAGCGAAGCAGGCCGTCAAGATGAGTGCGAGGTTCGGCGTCTGCTCGGAGGCCCGGGGGAGGAAGACTCCCACCAGCAGGACGGCGCCGAACAGTGCGATGGCCGCGCCGTACGCCTGCACGGCGCGTTCGATGCCGCGCCCGTGCCAGCGGTACTGCACCACGCGCCCCGAGAACAGGCTGGACGCGAACGTGCCGACGGCGACGGCGGCGGTGAGGACGCCGGTGGTCACGGCGCCGCCGCCGAGCAGCACGGTGCCGAGGGCGGGGAACAGGGCGAGAGGCTGACCGAAGGTCATCGCGACGATGTCGAGGATGTACTGCATCCGGATGTTGCTCGAGCGGCGCAGGAACCGCCAGCCGTCCTTGAGCGACTCCAGCCCAGGGCGGACGATCTCGCCCTCGGGCTTCAGCGGCGGCAGGGTCCAGAGCCCGAGGAACATCGAGAGCATCAGCACGACGTCGATCGTGTATGTCCAGCCGTAGCCGGTGAGCGCGACCAGCACCCCCGCGAGGGCGGGTCCCGCCATGACGGTCAGCCCGAACGCGACGCCGTTCAGAGCGGATGCCGAGGCCAGCATCTCTCGGGGGATGAGGCGCGGCACGATGGCGGTACGGGTGGCCATGCCCACCGAGTTCGCCGCGGAGTTGATCATGCTGAGGACGTAGAGCCACCAGATGGTCTCGAGGCCCGTCCATGTGAGCGCGGCGAGCAGTGCCGTCGATGCGAAGGTCACCGAGGCGGCGACAAGGGCGACGGAGCGTCTGTCGAAGGCGTCGGCGAGCATGCCTCCGTAGAGGCCGGCGAGGATCATGGGCACGAGTCCGGCGACGGCGATCATCGAGACCGCGAACGTGTTGTGAGTGAGGGCGAACACGTGCAGCATCACGGTGACGATCGTGAGCTGCCCGCCGATGCCGGTGAGCGTCGATCCGATCCACATCCGTGCGAACGCCGGACTCTCCTTCAACGGGGTGAGATCGATGAGGTGCCCGTTCGTGGCTCTCACTCCTCTGGCCGGTCCTGCATGCTTCGAGCGTATCCGAGAAGCGGCAGGCGACTGGTCGTCTGCCGGTCGTGATCGCTGGTAGACTCTTCAGGTTGCCGTTTGATCGGCCGCGGATAAAGAGAGCTCGCACATCAGGTGCCGGGCACCGCGCAACAAGCAGAGAGGGGATCGAATCTATGGCACTGGAAGCAGACGTCAAGAAGGCGATCATCGAAGAGTACGCGACGCACCCCGGTGACACCGGATCCCCCGAGGTGCAGGTCGCAATGCTGACGCAGCGCATCAAGGACCTCACCGAGCACCTGAAGGAGCACAAGCACGACCACCACTCGCGTCGTGGCCTGTTCCTGCTCGTCGGTCAGCGCCGTCGCCTGCTGGGTTACCTGCAGGACATCGACATCAACCGCTACCGTTCGCTCATCGAGCGTCTCGGCCTGCGTCGATAAGGCATAACGACCAGCGTTCAATCGCGCAAAACGTTCTTGGAAGGCCGCCCCACGGTGTGGGGCGGCCTTCGTCGTGTCCGGGCTTGACCTGTGAGCTGCTTTCCTTTAGGAAAGTAGAAGACTTTCCGAAGGGAAAGCGAACAGGAGCGCCGATCGTGGATCACAAGCCCATGCGAGGGATCGAACCGCTGGAGCCGCCCACGCCCGATCTGGCGCAGTCGTATCTCGACGAGATCGACGTCGTCGAGCGACGACGGGACGAGCGGATCGATCGTCGGGCGGCAGGGTGGCAGCTCGCCTTCAACGGGCTGGGAGTCGCAGTCGTGCTGACGGCCTACCTGCTGGTCGTGCGCGGGAGCGATGGTGCGATGGCGCTTCAGCCCATGCTGTTCCTGCTCATCCTCTGGGGGCAGATCGGCGTAGGGGTGGCTGAGCGCTCCGGGGTGCGCTGGCGGACATCGGGCAAGAGGCCCTGGCAGGTGATCGTCGTGATCCTGCTCGCGATCGTGGCCGTCTGCTCTTTCATGGTGCTCTTGATCGACTCCGCCGAGCGTCCGCTGTGGGCGTTCTTCGTGCCGGGTGCGATCGTCGCGATCGGTTTCGGCGGGCCCGCTGCCGTCCAGTTCTTGCGCAGCCGGGGACGCGTCGCTGTCATCGAGCTGCCGTACGAGCCGATGCCACGTGCCTCACGCCTCGCCACAGCAGGTCTCGGGCTTCTTCTGGGCCTCGCGGTGCTGGCCGTCGGGTACGGATCCACCCTGTTCGCCTCCGTCGGCTCCACGATCCTCATGTTCGCAATGGTGGCGTGGATCCTGGCCTCGAGGACGGATGCCGGGCCGCAGGCTCTCGGGCGGTTCTGGAGATGGCCGCAGATCCTGGCCTACCTGCTCGGCGTGGCCGTCGTGATCGGGCTCAGTCTGCTGGAGGTCTACACGGACGTCGTGCAGTCGTGGATGATCGGGGCGTGCGCGGTGCTGGTCGTGCTGCTGCTCGCCGGCGCGGCGTTCCTGCCGGACGCGGGAGCACGACGGGCGGCGGATGGTCGCGATGGCTGATCGACAGGAATCCGCGAGCCGTGCGCACCCGCGCACGCGCCTCGACGACAACTTCTCGACGGGGCTGCGGTTCTCGCTGATGGCCTCTCTGGGCGAGCAGGTCGAACTCGACTTCGCGACTCTGGCCGACATCCTGCAGGCCAACGACTCGGCTCTCAGCAAGGCGATCTCGCACTTGAACGACGCCGGATACGTGGCGGTGACGAAAGGGCGCATCGGCAGTCGCCCCCGCACCTGGGTGCGCTCGACCGCGGCGGGGATCGACGCCTTCGCCGGTCATCTGAGCGCGCTGCGCGAGATCGTGGAGATCGGCGAGCAGCGCTCATCCTGACGGCCCCTCCCGATCAGCCCGCCGCGACCAGGTCCGGGTGGTGGATCGCCGCGACGTCCGGGTGGGCGCGCAGCCTCGATTTCAGGGCGTTCTCGCCGTAAAGGGCGTGGATCGGATTCCGCGGATCGGCCGTGACGCCGGTCGCCGCGGCCGCGAGATCCTCGGGCAGCTCGATGAGCGGCAGTCGTTTGTCGAGTGCGGGGTTGAAGAAGAACGGGATCGAGATGCGCTCGTTCGGTGCCTGAGGTGAGACGACGCGGTGGTTCGTCGCCTTCAGATAGCCGCCGGTCGCGTACTCGAGCAGTTCGCCGATGTTGACGACGAATGCTCCGGGCACCGGGGGAGCGTCAACCCATGCGCCGTCGCGTTCGACCTGCAGACCGCCCTTGCCCGGCTCCACCCAGAGCAGCGTGAGAACGCCGGAATCCTTGTGCGCTCCGACACCCTGCTGCGGCTCGGGTTCGTGCGTACCCGGGTAACGGACGATCTTGATCAGCGTCGACGGCTCGCCGAAGTGCTCATCGAAGTAGTCGGACTCCGCTCCCAGAGTCTCGGCCCACGCGCGCAGGAGTTTGCGGGAGACCTCGGACAGCGTCGCATGCCACTCCTCGACGACGTCCTTGAGCTCGGGCTGGGCGGCCGGCCACAGGTTGGGCCCGATCAGGCGGTTGTAGGCGGCGCCTCCGTCGACGGCGTCGCGCTCAGGTCCGATGTCGATCTGCTCGCGCCAGTCGACCTGTCCCTGGGTGCGCTCGCCGCCGATGCGGGTGTAGCCGCGGAAGTGAGGACTGTTGACGTTCTCGATCGCGAGCTTCTCCTCTTCAGGCAGCGCGAAGAAGTCGAGCGCGGCGCGATGCAGGCGGGCCTCCAGCTCGGAGGAGACGCCCGTGCCGGTCAGATAGAAGAACCCCACGTCGTGCGTCGCCGCGCGCAGGTCGTCGCGGAATCGCGCAGCGGCCTCCGGACCGGCGTCGAGCTGAGAGAGGTCGAGGATTGGGAGCGAGAGTTCAGCCATGACCCGAGAGTAGATCGGGTTATCCCGGGGAGAGGCGAGTGTTGCAGAGGATTACCCGCGGTGACGGCGTTCGGACGACGCAGGAGCGGATGCTAGAGTCTTCTCGGTAAGGGATGCCTTACCTCATTCACCCGGAGAAGTTCATCCCGTGCTCGCCACCTTTCTGATCGGCCTTCGCGAGGGCCTCGAAGCCGCGCTCGTCGTCGGCATCCTCGTCGCCTACCTCCGCCGGCTCGGCAGACAGGACGCGCTGCCCCGGATGTGGGCGGGCGTGGGCCTTGCCATCGCCCTCGCGCTCGGGATCGGCGCGGTTCTGACATTCGGCGCGTATTCGCTGACGTTCGAGGCCCAGGAGCTGATCGGCGGACTGCTGTCGTTGCTCGCGGTCGGCATGGTCACCTGGATGATCTTCTGGATGCAGAAGGCCGGACGCACCATGAAGGCCACGCTCGAGAGCGGGCTCGACCGCGCGCTCTCGGTCGGGGGTCTGTGGGCGCTCATCGCGATCGGCTTCGTCTCGGTGGCCAGAGAGGGCATCGAGACGACGCTGCTGCTGTGGTCGATGGTGCAGTCGTTCGGCGATGCCCCGGCCGCCCTGCTCGGGGCGCTTCTCGGCCTCGCCGGCGCCGTCGTGATCGGCTGGCTCCTGGCCCGCGGCGCCGTCAAGCTCGACCTCCGCCGGTTCTTCGCCTGGACCAGCGGCTTCCTTGTCATCGTGGCCGCCGGCGTGCTCGCCTACGCCGTGATGGACCTGCAGGAGGCCGGCGCCCTCCCCGGGCCCTTCACCGAAGCCGCGCCGATCGACCCGACATCGGGTGCCGTTGGCACCGGCTGGTCGGCCTTCCCCTTCGGATGGGCGTTCGACGTCACCGCCGTGATCCCGCCCGACAGCGTCTGGGCCACGGTCCTGCAGGCGACCGTCGGATTCATGCCGCGGATGACCTGGATGCAGGTCTCGGCATGGACTCTCTACTTCGTGATCGTCGGAATCTTCTTCATCCGCGGCATCCGCTCCCGCAAGCCGACGCGTGACGCGGCGACTGTGCCGGCTGATCCCGCGACGTCTTCTCTCACACAGCAAGGAGCAGCATGACCACCTCCCGCCGAATCCTCGGTGCCCTGGCGGCCGCCGGTGCAGCCGCGCTCGTCCTGAGCGGCTGCGTCGCCAAGGCCGATGTCGCCGCCGGCGCCTCGTTCGACGTCTCCTCGACAGACAGCGCATGCGCAGTGTCGGGCGCGACGGCGAAGAGCGGCACGCTTGTGTTCGACGTCACGAACGACAGCAGCCAGACCAGCGAGTTCTACCTGCTCGCCGACGACGGCCTGCGCATCGTCGGCGAGGTCGAGAACATCGCCCCCTCGGCATCCCGCACGCTGACCGTGGTCGCGCAGCCGGGTACCTACTACACGCTGTGCAAGCCCGGCATGGTGGGCGACGGCGTGGGCAAGGCCGAGTTCACCGTGACCGGCGACCGCGTCACCGTGACCGGGAAGGACGCCGAGCAGAAGCAGCAGGCCGTCGATCTGTACGCCGCCTTCGTGAAAGACCAGGTCGGACAGCTCGTGCCCGCGGTCGACGACTTCGTCGCCGCCTACGAGTCCGGCGACGACGAGGCCGCGCGTGCGCAGTTCCCGCAGGTCCGCGCATTCTACGAGCGCATCGAACCGGTCGCCGAAGCGCTGGGCGACCTCGATCCGCGCATCGACTTCCGCGAGGTCGACGCCGTCGCCGACGGTCTCGACTGGACCGGATTCCACCGGATCGAGAAGGACCTCTGGGTGCCCGCGCAGGACGCCCTCAACGCCGATGGAGAGACTCCCGCGTGGCAGGACTGGGCACAGTCGACGCCTGAGGACCGCGCGGGCTTCGGCGACCAGCTGATCGCCGACGTGCAGGAGCTGTACGACTACGTGCACTCCGACGACTTCACCGACGCGCTGGACGATCAGGGCATCGGCGGCATCTCCAACGGCGCGATCGCGCTGCTCGACGAGGTCGCGACCGGCAAGATCTCGGGCGAGGAGGACTGGTGGTCCGGCACGGACCTCTACGACTTCGCCGCCAACGTCGAGGGGTCGAAGATGGCGTTCTCCCTCGTGCAGGACTTCGCCGAGTCTCAGGGCGAGGAGGGCGAGACGCTCGTGTCCGAGATCGAAGACGGCTACGCTGCGCTCGAGGCGGCGCTCGCGAAGCACGGCTCCCTCACCGACGGCTTCGTGAACTACTCGGAGCTCACGGAGGATGACAAGCGCGAGTTCACCGATCTGATCAACGCGCTGGCGGAGCCGCTGTCGCAGCTCACCGGCACGGTCCTCGACTGATCGCCGCACCAGGTACGATCCCGAAGTGAGCGAAAGCACGACGGATGCCGCGACCACCGCATCGGATGACGATGCGGTGGCCGCGGCATCCTCTTCTCCTGGCCTCAGCAGGCGCGGTCTCCTCGGACTCGCACTCGGCGGAGGCGTCGCCGGTCTCGCCGTCGGTGTGGGCGCAGGTGTGGCTGGGGGAGTGGCCCTCGGACGGGCCAGGGCGGCCGAAGAGGCGCAGACCGCGTACGACTTCTTCGGCGCCCATCAGGCGGGCATCACGACGCCCGTGCAAGAGCATCTGCACTTCGCCTCGTTCGACATGATGCCCCGTACCGACCGCGACGACCTCATCTCGCTGCTGCAGGACTGGTCGTATGCGGCATCGCGGATCACGCAGGGTCTCGAGGTCAGCGCGACCGGTGCTGTGGGAGGCGACGCCGAGGAGCCGCCGGATGACACCGGTGAGGCGCAGGGGCTTCCTGCCGCCGGCCTCACGATCACGATCGGATTCGGCCCGAGCCTGTTCGAGAACGAAGACGGCGACCGCTACGGCATCGCCGATCGGCGTCCCCAGGCACTGGAGCGGCTGCCCCCGTTCGTGGGCGACGATCTCGATCCCGCGCACTCGCAGGGCGACCTGTGCATCCAGGCCTGCGCAGACGATCCGCAGGTCGCCGTGCACGCGATCCGCAACCTCAGCCGCATCGCGTTCGGCCGGGCGCGACTGCGCTGGTCGCAGCTCGGGTTCGGCAAGACCTCGCGCACCACCTCTGCACAGGCGACCCCGCGCAACCTGTTCGGGTTCAAAGACGGCACCGCGAACATTCTGGCCGACGATGCGAAGGCGCTCGAACAGAACGTGTGGGTCGCCGTATCCGACGAGCCGGGCTGGATGGCCGGCGGCTCCTACCTCGTCGCGCGCAAGATCGCGATGCTGATCGAGACCTGGGATCGCGTTCGTCTGAGCGAGCAGGACGCGATCATCGGGCGCGAGAAGGGCAGCGGCGCCCCGCTCTCGGGCGGCGACGAGTTCACAGAGCCGAAGTTCTCCGGAACCGCGATCGACGCGAACTCGCACGTGCGCCTCGCCCACCCCGATCAGAACGACGGGATCCGCATCCTTCGTCGCGGCTTCAACTACGTCGACGGCAACAACGAGCTCGGCCGGCTGGCTGCAGGGCTCTTCTTCCTCTCGTATCAACGGGATCCGCAGCAGTTCATCGCTCTGCAGAAGCGGCTGTCGACCGACCTGATGAGCGAGTACATCCGGCACGTCGGCTCCGGCATCTGGGCGGTGCCGCCCGGCGCTGCGAGCGGATCGTACGTCGGGGCAGGGCTGTTCGCCTAGACGCGGTCGGGCTCGGCGCGCGCTGCATCCACGGCGAAGGCCGCCATGGCATCGGCGCCGAAGTGGTCGTCGGCGGTGATCGTGATCACCGCCGGGCCGGCGAGGAGGAGCATCTGGCCTCCGGCGCCGTGCAGCCTCCAGGCGTGTCCTGGCCCTCCCCAGCCGGCGAGGGCGTAGCGGTCGTATCCCGGGCTCGTGCCGGCGTCGACCCACTCGGAGTGCATCGCGTCGATCCAACCCGTCGAGACGAGCTGCCGCCCCTGCCAGCGGCCACCGTCTCTGATCAGCCGGCCGAGACGCGACATCTCCTCTGTGCGCAGCGCGAGCCCTCCGCCTGCGACGATCCTCCCGTTCGGACACCTCTGCCACTCGAGGTCCCTGATGCCCAGAGGGTCGAACAATCGAGGTCGGAGGTACTCGAGCACGTCGCCCGTGCGGGCGGCGAGCACGGTCATCGCCGTATACGTGCTCGCATTGCTGTACTGGAAGGCGCGCCCTCGTGAGGGACGAGCGAGGAACTCGCGCGCGAGGTCCGGCCAGTCCGTCATCAGAGTCTCCGACCAGGGCAGATCGATGCCGCTGGACATGCTCAGCAGATGCCGGAGGGTGACTCCGTCGACGCCGGGGCCGATGTCGAAGTCCGGAAGATACTCGGCGACCGGGACGTCGAATCCGACGAGCCCCTCGTCGGCGGCCATGCCCGCGGCGAGAACGCAGATTCCCTTCGCGACCGACTGGATATCTTCGCGGACGTCATCCGCCCACCGGTGCTCGACGGCGTCATCGCCCAGAAGAACATGCATCCCGTGCGCACCGAAGCCCGTGGCATCCGCCTCGTGCACGAGCGAGTCGAGAAGGAGCTGCGCGCGGGTCATCGCGGCCTGCGCGAGCCGGTCGGGTCGCTGCGGTGCCCCTCGCGAGAGGCGAGCTGCGGGTCGGCGAACAGCCAGGTCGGTCGCGGCTCGACGAGGGGCCGGAACAGCCTGCGGACGGGCTTGGTCGCGAGCAGCAGCGCGATCAGCACCGAGGAGATCGTCACGAGAGGCAGCCAGAGCCACGTGGGCTCGGCGTTGCGCAGAATGCCGGTCTCGCGGAATGGATACAGGATGAAGGAGTGCAGCAGGAACACGTACATCGTGTATTGTCCGAACGCCGTCCACCAGTACTGCCCGCGAGGGATGAGCGTGAAGAAGGCGGCGCTGAGCACAACGGCGACGACCATGAGAGCGATGCGGATCCCGCCGGCCCACCACTGCTCGCCGCCGAGCTCGGCGTAGGCGTCTTCGTAGAAGAGCCAGTGCCTCAGGTCGATCTTCTGCCAGACATCCAGCCAGAACCAGGCGGCGAAGCCGGCGCCGATCAGGAGAGCTGCAGCGACGACCCGGCTCCACCACGGGCGACGCACCAGCAGACCGAAGCGGTTCACGATGTCGTGCTCGCGCAGCCACCAGCCGAGCGTGAAGAACGGCAGCAGCCCCAACGTGCGCGACAGCGAGAAGGTGCTGTCGATGTTGGGGAGGTAGCCCACCCCGATCGAGATGACGACCGTCCACAGCAGCGGCCAGCGCAACAGGGCGAGATAGGGGAGCACGAGCCGGAAGATGCCGAGCGCGAGCAGGAACCAGAGGGTCCACGACGGCTTGGTGGGATTCGGATTCGCCTGTCCTTCGACGAGCCACTTCGTGAAGGTCCAGACGAGTTCGAAGATGAGATAGGGCACGAGGATGTCGGTGATGATCCGCGCCATCTGCACCCGCGTGGGCGAGCCGGATTTCGAGAAGTGGCCGGAGATGATCGCGAAGGCCGGCATGTGGAACGCGTAGAGGGCGAGATAGAAGGCCAGCGCGATGTCGGAGTCGTAGATGAGTCGCTGGATCGCGTGCCCGAGCACGACGAGCACGATGCACACGTACCGGGCGTTGTCCCAGAACGGCACCCGGCGACGTGGCCGCGAGATCCCTCCCGTGACGGGCGTCGTCATGTCGGATCCGGCGCTGTTCATCCTCCGAGGCTACCCCCGGGAATAAAGTTGGTGCGGTCGCGTTGACTCATATACATTCAAATGAATAGAAACGGATGCAGGGTCATCCGATTCGGAGAGCATGGAGAATCATGAGCGAGCAGTCAGGCGCACAGGCGATGCAGTTCGGCATCATGTCGGTCAGCGACATCACCCGCGACCCCACCACCGGCGTCACGCCCAGCGAACAGGAGCGCATCAAGGCGACTCTGACCATCGCGAAGCACGCGGAGGAAGTCGGTCTCGACGTCTTCGCGATCGGCGAGCACCACAACCCTCCGTTCTGGTCTTCCAGCCCCACGACCTTCCTCGCCGCGCTCGCCGCGCAGACGGAGCGTCTGATCGTCTCCACCTCGACGACGCTGATCACGACGAACGACCCGGTGCGCATCGCCGAGGAGTACGCGATGCTGCAGCACGTGTCCGACGGCCGCATGGATCTCATGCTCGGCCGCGGCAACACCGGCCCCGTCTATCCGTGGTTCGGCCAGGACATCCGCCAGGGACTTCCGCTCGCCATCGAGAACTACGCGCTGCTGCGCAAGCTGTGGGATGAGGACGTCGTCGACTGGGAGGGCAAGTTCCGCACGCCGCTGCAGGGCTTCACCTCGACTCCGCGCCCGCTCGACGGCATCTCGCCGTTCGTATGGCACGGTTCGATCCGCACTCCCGAGATCGCCGAGCAGGCCGCGTACTACGGTGACGGGTTCTTCGCGAACAACATCTTCTGGCCGAAGGAGCACTACCAGCGTCTGATCGAGCTGTACCGTCAGCGCTTCGCGCACTACGGGCACGGCACAGCGGAGCAGGCGATCGTGGGGCTCGGCGGCCAGGTCTTCATGGCGGCGAAGTCGCAGGATGCCGTCACTCGGTTCCGTCCCTACTTCGACAACGCGCCGGTGTACGGACACGGTCCGAGCCTCGAGGACTTCAGCGAGATGACGCCGCTGACCGTCGGCTCGCCGCAGCAGGTGATCGACCGCTACGCGGCCATGCGCGAGCACTACGGCGACTACCAGCGCCAGCTGTTCCTGATCGACCACGCCGGACTTCCGCTGAAGGCCGTCCTCGAGCAGCTCGACATCCTCGGCTCCGAGGTCGTGCCTGTACTGCGCGCAGAACTCGCGAAGGATCGCCCTGCAGCGGTTCCGGATGCTCCCACCCACGCCGCACGCGTCGCCGCCGTGTACGGCGACGGGCCGACCCGGCAGGCTCGCCCCGGTGCGAATCGCGGAGACAACCTCACCGGCGACTCGCCCTATCAGGACACGCCGGCACCCGCCGGCGCCGCATTCGGGCTCGGCCGGAAGGAGGCCTGAGATGACCACTCGTCGCATCGCCGTCATCTCGGCAGGTCTGTCCAACCCGTCATCGACCCGGATGCTGGCCGATCGGCTGGCCGCCGAGACCGTCAAGGCTCTCGCCGCGGACGGCATCGAGGCGAGCATCGACGTGATCGAGCTGCGCGACTACGCGCACGACATCACGAACAACATGCTCACCGGCTTCGCGCCGCCCGCGCTGGAGACCGCCATCAACACGGTGGTGTCGGCTGACGCTCTGATCGCGGTCACCCCGATCTTCTCGACGAGCTACTCGGGACTGTTCAAATCGTTCATCGACGTGCTCGACCCCGACGCGCTCACCGGAAAGCCTGTGCTGATCGGCGCCAACGCGGGAACAGCCAGGCACTCGCTCGCGATCGACTACGCGATCCGACCGCTGTTCGCCTATCTGCACGCGGATGCCGTCTCGACCGGAGTGTTCGCGGCATCCAGCGACTGGGGCGGAACCGGCGACGATGTCGCCCCGCTCGCGAAGCGCGTCGAGAAGGGCGCGAAGGAGCTGGCTGTCGCCATCGCCGCACGCGACACCGTCGCGGTCGCCGACCCCTACGATCCGGCCACCTACCTCGGCGAAGGAAGATCGTTCGGTCACATGCTGGGCGGCCTCGCCGGCGAGTGATCGAACGCGGGGCGTGACGCCGTCGACAATGTCCTCGGGGCGTCGTACGGTGGCGTCATGCCCCTTCTCTCTGCGCTCGAGGCCGTCCGCCCCCGGCTGGTCGGCTCGCTCGTGCTTCCCTCCGACGACGACTTCGACGACGCGCGACGCCCGTGGAATCTCGCGGTCGAGCAGACCCCCGCCGGGGTCGCCATGCCCGCGGGGGTCGACGATCTCCGCGCGCTGCTGAACGCTGTACGCGATGCCGGGGCCGCTCTCGCGGTGCAGCCCAGCGGTCACGGGGCGTCCGGAGATCTCCGCGACGCCGTGATCGTGCGCACGTCGGCCTTCGACGACCTCGAGGTGGACGTCGCAGCAGGGCGGGTGCGCGTCGGCAGCGGAGTCCGCTGGGGCGCCGTGGTCGATGCGCTCGAGGGCACGGGATGGTCGGCTCCCGCGGGCACGAGTCCGGTGGTCAGCGTCGCCGGCTACACGCTCGGCGGGGGGCACTCGTGGTTCAGCCGCACAGCGGGCCTTGGCTCTGACAACCTTCGAGCGGCCTGGGTGCTGCGCGCAGACGGAACCCATGAGCGCGTCGACGACGAAAGCGATCCGGACCTCATGTGGGCGCTGCGCGGAGCAGGCGGCATCGTCGGTATCGTCACCGCCCTCGAGATCGATCTCGTCCGCACACCGGCGCTCTGGGGGAGCGCGTTCACCTTCGACGCGGCGGACGCCGCCGCCGTGATGCGCGCAGTCCGTGATCTGGCGGCGGTCGCGCCGCATAGCCTCAACGTGTTCATGAACTCCCTGCGGATGCCCGATGCGCCGCAGCTGCCCGACGAGATCCGCGGACGCAGCTTCCTCTCCGTGCAGGCGCTCTCGTCAGACGGTTCGGTCGACGATCTGCTCTCCGGCGTACGACGTGCAGGCTCGGTCCAGCGGGAGATCAGCGGCCCGACATCTCCGGCGACGCTCGCGGCCGCGTCGAACGAGCCGACCGAACCGACCCCTGGACGGGGCGCGTCCGTGGCACTGTCGGTGTTCGACGACGACACGATCGAACAGCTCGCCGAGTTCCGTCAGCGAGACGAGCAGTGGCCGGTCGTCGGCATCGACATCCGCATGCTCGGCGGAGCCCTCGACGAACCCCGGCGTGCGGGATTCGCGTCGTTGCAGGGCGCACAGTGGCTTCTGCACGCGCTCGCGCCGCAGTTCCCCGGTGCTCCCGCAGAACCCGGCGAGGCGAGCCTGTCCGGGTTCCGCGAGCTGCTCAGCGCGGTGCAGGCGCCACGCACGGTGACGACGTTCCTCGCCCCTGAGCAGACGCTGGAGCGCTGCGGCTCCGCCACCGACATCGCACGCCTGCACACGCTGCGCGAGACGCTCGACCCCGACGGCGTCCTGCACGAAGGCAGATTGCCGCGCTGAGACCGCGCGGCTCACGGTAGCGTCGTCGTGGCGCACACCGTACGGAGGAGAGCCCATGGAGATCGCAGTCGCAGGCGGAACCGGCACCGCCGGGAGCGAAGTCGTGCGGGTCGCACAGCAGCGCGGTCATCGCGTCCGCGTTCTCACGCGCGGCAACGGCGTCGACGTCCGCTCCGGCACGGGGCTCGACGAGGCCCTCGCCGCGACGGATGTCGTGATCGACGCACTCAGCACCTCGACCCGCAGTGCCGGCGCCGCCGTCGACTTCTTCACCGAGACGTCTTCGCACCTGCTCGCGTCGGGTCATCGTGCAGGCGTCGGCCACCACATCGCCCTGTCGATCGTCGGCGTCGACCGCGCCCCGTACGGGTACTACGCCGGAAAGCTCGCTCAGGAGCAGACCGTGCTGTCGGGCAGAGTGCCCTGGACGATTCAGCGCGCGACGCAGTTCCACGACTTCGTCGCCCAGACGTACCGAGGTGCGTCCTTCGGTCCCTTGCACCTGGCCCTGCGCATGCGCACGCAGCCGATCTCGGTGGTCGAGGTCGCCACGCGCCTCGTCGATCTCGCCGAAGCCGGCCCGGCGCAGCGGGCGTCCGACATCGCCGGGCCGCAGGAGGAGCAGCTCGTCGACATGATGCGGTCCTGGGCCGCTCACACCGGACGGGCCGGGTGGATGCCGGCGTTCTCGCTGCCGGGCGCCTTCGGCCGCGCGATCCGCGACGGCAGCATCCTGCCGGACGGCGACGCCGACCTCGGCACCGTGACG
The DNA here is from genome assembly GCF_030816295.1 of Microbacterium natoriense. Lineage (NCBI taxonomy): Bacteria > Bacillati > Actinomycetota > Actinomycetes > Micrococcales > Microbacteriaceae > Microbacterium > Microbacterium natoriense. Next base: position 2,371,932 of record NZ_JAUSXV010000001.1, read on the forward strand.
TTCGCGGACTGGCTCGCGGCGCAGCCGCGGGGCTGAGCGTCAGCCGGCCTCGCTCCCGCGGATCCAGGAGTACTCGGTCTCGGGGCGCCCAGGCGCACCGTACCGGGCGGCGCGCGCGATCACGCCATCGGCGGCGAGGTGCTCCAGGTAGCGTCGCACGGCGACGCGAGACATCCCGAGTGCGGCGGCCGTCTCGCTGGCCGAAAGCGGACCGGTCGCCCGCACGACGGAGCCCACGCGCCCGAGGGTCTCGGGCGAGAGGCCCTTGGGCAACGGCATCCGTCCTCCCGCGCGGCCGAGCAGCGCGTCGATCTCGGCCTGCGTCGCCTCTCCGTCGGTGGATCGTGCCTGCTTCCGGTGCTCGCGGAACGCGAGCATGCGCTCCCTGAACGTCGCGAAGGAGAACGGTTTGACGAGGTACTGGTAGACGCCGAGCGCAGCCATCTGACGGACCGTCTCGGCATCTCGCACCCCGGTGATGGCGATCACATCCACGGATGCGCCCCGGGCGCGCAGCGTCCGCAGCACATCGATGCCGGTTCCGTCCGGCATGGTGATGTCGAGGAGCACGAGGTCGAATGCGCGCCCGTCCGGCGGGCCGAGCACGGCTGCGAGCGCCGCGCGGGCTCCGCTGCATTCGCCGCCGACGACGAAGCCGTCGAGTCGCTCGAGATAGGTGCGATGCAGTTCCACGGTCAAGGCGTCGTCGTCGACGATCAGGGTGCGGATCACGATCTGCGCCTCCGCGTCGAGGGGAGCGTCACGCGGAAGGTCGTGGGAGAGCTGGATACCTCCACCGTCCCGCCGGCCTCCTCGACGATCGAACGCACGAGAGCGAGTCCCACGCCGCGTCCCTGCGCATCAGCGGGTTTCGTGGAGAAGCCGTGCTCGAAGATGCGCTCACTCAGCTCGCGCGGGATGCCGGGGCCGCTGTCGGAGACCTCGAGCACCACCCCGCCGCTGTCGGAGGGGTGCAGCGCCACCTCGACCCGGCTGTCGGGAGAACCGGCGGCCGCATCCATGGCGTTGTCGATGAGGTTCCCGAGCACCGACACGCTGTCGACCGGAGTGAGCGCCGAGCGCGGGGTGTCCGGTTCGATGCGCACTCGCCAGTCGATGCCCCGCTCCTTCGCCTGAGACGCCTTGCCGAGCAGCAGGGCGCCCACTGTCGGGTCGCCGTGCCGACGCGCGGTCACCTGATCGACGAGGGATTGGCTCTCGCGGGAGGTTTCGGTGAGGATGTCGATCGCCTCCTGGGTGCGCCCGAGCTCGAGCAGCGCCACCGCGGTGTGCATCCGATTGCCGTGCTCGTGCGTCTGCGCGCGCAGCGCCTCGCCAAGGGTGCGGATCGACTCGTACGACGACACCGCATCTCGGACGGTTCCCGGGGGGAGGTCCCCGGCGATCCGCCTCGTCACCCTGCGCGCCGTCCACGCGCCGAGAGCGCCGATTCCGACGAGCACGCTCGTGATGGCGAGAGACAGTGGCAGCCGTCGCAGAAGGGTCTCTGAGATGGACTCCGTGGTGACGCCGGCGGAGACCCAGCCCACAAGCGCGCCGTCGGACGCCGTCACGGGGACGATCGTGCGCACGGACGGACCCAGCGTTCCCGTGAAGGTCTCGGTGAGGGCTACCGGCGAGGGCGGGATCGTGCCGAGGTAGCGCCCGCCGATCTGTCCCTGGTCGGGGTGGGTGATCCGCACGCCTTCCACCGTCATGATGGTGACGAAGTCCAGCCCGGCCTCATCGATCACCCTCAACGCGTACGGTTCGAGCGCTGCGGTGGCGCTCTCGTGGTCGTCGCTGCGCAGAGCCGAGACCACCTCTCCGGAGGACGCGATGGCCGCGGCGGCCACTGCCGTGGCCCTTTCCGCCTCGGCCTGCACGGCCCGCTGCGTCTCGACCACGAGGAACCCGGCGACGAGCACGCCGATCACGAGGGCGGCCGACAGCAGCATCAGGAACACGCGCGAGGCGATGCTGCGGGAACGTGCCATCTCGCTCCTCCGCTCGCCGTCGATGTGGTCGTCAGTGACCAATACGACCACAAATGGCGTGGTCGCGCGACGTCGATCACCGTGGGATGCACCGGACGCGACGTCGCAGCCGGCACATGACACGACGACGTTCATGATCGAGGAGGACCACATGGCCATCACAACCGGATTCACCCTGCCGGGTTTCCATTGGCGGCGAGGCAAGCAATCCTGGGACCGCCACACCTGGCTGTACGTCTCGGTGCTGCTCGCAGTCGTGCTCGGTGCTCTCGTCGGCCTCATCTGGCCCGAGGTCGGTCAGAGCTTCGAGGCGCTGGGGAAGGGCTTCGTCGCCCTGATCAAGATGATGATCGCGCCCATCATCTTCTGCACGATCGTGATCGGCGTCGGCTCGATCGCCAAGGCGGCGACCGTGGGCAAGATCGGCGGTCTCGCGCTGCTGTACTTCATGGTCATGTCGACCTTCGCGCTCGCGATCGGCCTGGTCGTCGGCAACATCATCCACCCGGGTGAGGGGCTGAACATGGCCGGTGCGTCGTACGACACGACCGGCACCGAGGCGAAGACCACGCAGGAGTTCATACTCGGCATCATCCCGCCCACGTTCTTCGGCGCCTTCACGGGCGAGAGCGTTCTTCAGGTGCTGTTCATCGCACTCCTGGTCGGCTTCGCCCTGCAGGGCCTGGGTGAGCGCGGCGCCGGCATCATGGACGCCGTGAAGCAGCTGCAGAAGCTCGTGTTCCGCATCCTGGGCATGATCCTGTGGCTCGCACCCCTCGGAGCGTTCGGCGCGATCGCTGCGGTCGTCGGGAAGACGGGCGTCGCGGCGATCTGGAGCCTCGGCATCCTGATGGTCGCGTTCTACATCACCTGCATCCTGTTCATCGTCGCCGTGCTCGGCACGCTGCTCTGGGTGGTGACGAGGGTGAACATCTTCAGCCTGATGAGGTACCTCGGCCGCGAGTACCTGCTGATCGTGGGCACATCGTCGTCGGAGTCGGCTCTTCCCCGCCTGATCGCCAAGATGGAGCACGTGGGCGTCTCCAAGCCCGTGGTCGGCATCACCGTTCCCACCGGCTATTCGTTCAACCTCGACGGCACCGCGATCTACCTGACGATGGCGTCGCTGTTCATCGCCACCGGACTCGGGCAGCCGATGACGATCGGCGAGCAGATCGGACTGCTCGTGTTCATGATCATCGCGAGCAAGGGCGCCGCGGGCGTGACCGGCGCGGGACTCGCCACTCTCGCGGGCGGTCTGCAGGCGTACCGCCCCGATCTCGTCGACGGCGTCGGAGTGATCGTCGGCATCGACCGGTTCATGTCCGAAGGTCGTGCCCTCACCAACTTCACCGGCAATGCCGTCGCCACACTGCTGATCGGCACCTGGACGCGGCAGATCGATCGCACCAGGGTGCGTCAGGTGCTGGGTGGCGAACTGCCCTTCGACGAGTCGGTCCTTGACGGCGTCGACGGTCACGAGCCGGTCGCGTCAGCGCAGGCCGCCGACCTGCACGAGCTGAACGAGGCCGCGGTCGCCGAGATGTCGGCGAAGGAGCAGAGGGCCCGGGAGCGCGCCGCTCAGCGCTGAGCAGGAGGTGAGGGATGCGGGAACCGAAGACATCGGTTCCCGCATCCACGCGGTCAACCGCTCTTGCGTCGGAACTCGCGCCGCGTCTGCGGTGCGTGCGCGCCGTGGACGGCGGAGTCGCCGTCGAGGTGGGCTTCGCCCTGCCGGTGGTGCGCGTTCTTCTTCTCGAGCGCTTCCTTGAACTTGCGCTTCATGTCCTCGGGAGAGGATGCGCCTTCTTCGGTGCTCATGTCCGCCAGCCTAGGGCACGGCGCCCGGTGCATGGCAGGGTCACCGCCGCAGTCTGCGTGTCAGCACGTCGATCAGCGCACCCAGTCCGATCGCGACGGCGATCGAGACGATCACCGCGACCACCGGACCCCCGGGAAGAAAGGTCGCCACCAGCGCTCCCACCGAGGCCTGGTAGACCGCCCATCCTGCCGCCGCCAGGAGGACGAGTGCGAAATAGCGTGGTGCGTGGATGCGAGATGCTCCGGCCACGAGGTTGATCGCCAGCCGGGCGAAGGGCACGAATCGCGCGGTGAACAGCACCGTCGCCGTGCCGGCATCCAGTCGCAGTCTCGCCCACTGCAGCGCGCGCTGCACGCGCACTGTGCGCATCCAGCCCCAGCGGTCGATGCCGACCGTCCGTCCGATCAGATAGCAGGCGATATCCCCGGATGCCGCGGCGAGAGCGGCGCAGAGGATCACCGCCCACAGAGGCGGGGCGCCCGCGCTCGCCGAGATCGCGCCGAGGGCGGTCACGGCGACCTCACCGGGGATCACCACGATGAACGCGTCTCCCAGCACGAGGACGCTCATCACGGCGAGAGCCCATGGCGTGGTCAGCAGATCGATCGGCATGCACCCAGGGTGTGCGTTCGAGGTGAACGGCAACCAACGGTCGGATAGCCGGTGACCGGCGTTCCAGCATCGGGTGAACATCTGGTGCCCTGACCCGTTTCCGCACGCCGGGTGCTCGTGGCGGCGGCATTCTGAGGGTGTGAGAGTCGCGATCGTGACAGAGTCCTTCCTTCCGCACATGAACGGTGTCACCGGATCCGTGCTGCAGATCCTGAAGCACCTCGAACGCTCCGGGCACGACGCCCATGTCATAGCGCCCGCTGCTGCGGGCATTCCAGCCGCTATGCACGGCGCGGACGTGGAGGCGATCCCGAGCCTCGCCCTTCCGGGATACCGGAACGTGCGGGTCGGCACGTCTCCTGCGCACCGAGTGGCGGCCTCGCTCCGCCGATTCCGGCCCGACGTGGTGCACTTGGCGTCGCCGTTCGCGCTGGGGTGGCGCGGCGTGCTCGCTGCCGACCGGCTGGGCGTGGCATCCGTCGCCGCCTATCAGACCGATGTCGCCGCCTACACCGAGCGCTATCGAATCGCCGCGACCACGGGCATCGCCCAGACCCATATCGCTCGGCTGCACCGCCGGGCCACGCTCAGCCTCGCCCCCTCGAACGAATCGGCGCAGCAGCTCGCGGGGCTGGGCGTGGATCGAGTGCGACGCTGGGGCAGAGGAGTGGATGCGGAGCGATTCCATCCGTTGCGACGCGATGACGACCTGCGCGCCGAGTGGGGCACCGAGGTGGTGATCGGCTACGTCGGGCGGCTCGCTCCGGAGAAGCAGGTGGAGGACCTCGTGTCCCTGCGCGGCATCCCCGGTGCTCGTCTCGTGATCGTGGGCGACGGGCCGAGCCGGCAGCGCCTCGAGACCCTGCTGCCCGATGCCGTGTTCCTCGGTCATCTCGATGGCGAGGCGCTCGCCGCAGCGATCGCCTCGTTCGACCTGTTCGTGCACCCCGGGGAGAGCGAGACGTTCGGGCAGACGCTGCAGGAGGCGCACGCCAGCGGGGTGCCGGTCATCGCCACCGGACGAGGCGGTCCTCTCGACCTCGTGCGCATGGGGATCGACGGCTGGCTCTATCGGCCAGGCGACCTCGATGACCTCCGAATGCGGGTGAACGACCTCGCAGGCGACGCGCGCAAGCGCAGGGCGTTCGGCGAAGCGGGAAGAGAGGCCGTGCAGGGACGCAGCTGGGCGAAGGTCTGCGATCAGCTGCTCGGACACTTCGATGAGGCGAGGATGCTGAGCACCGTGGACCGCAGCCTGCGCGCTCGCCGCGTCGTGCGGCCGGAGACGTCGGCGCCGGTCACCGAGGCGCGCTGGCAGCGGTACGTCGCATTGGGCGATTCGCTCACAGAGGGGCTGTGCGATCCCGCGCCTGACGGTGCGCTGCGGGGGTGGGCCGACCGGCTCGCTCTGCTGCTGGCCGCGCGTGGCGGTCTGCACTATGCGAACCTCGCGATCAGATCCAAGCGGGTCGCCGACGTGTGCGGATCCCAGCTCGAGCGCGCGCTGCAGCTTCAGCCCGATCTCGTCTCGATCCTCGTCGGGGCGAACGATCTGGTGAAGCACCGTGCAGACGTCCCTGCGCTCGCTCGTCAGGTGGAGGATGCGATCGGGCAGCTCCGCGCCAGCGGAGCTGACGTGCTGCTGGTCACGCCGTTTCTGCCCGGCAGGCGGGCGGCGTCGATCTACACCCGGCGCTTCTCCGCCTTCGCGACCGCGCTCGCCGGGGTCGCCGCGCGCACGGGTGCGATCCTGATCGACACCGATCTGCACCCGACGCTGCGGGAGCGGCCGAACTGGGGTGAGGACCTCGTGCATCTGAGCAGCCGGGGGCACCGCTTCCTCGCCTACCGGGCGGGCGAGATCCTCGCCGTGCCGCACGCCGACGCCCTCGGCGCTCTCGACGCCGCTCTGCACGAGCACGAGCCGATCGGAGCAGGGCTCTGGTGGCGTCGGCACGCGCTGCCCTGGGTGTGGCGGCGTCTGCACGGCCGGGCCGCCGGCGACGGGCGCGCCGCCAAGCACAACGGGTACGTCTACCTCGGCCGCTCCAACGTCAGACGCGACGTGGAGGTGTAGCGCTCGCCACGAGGGTCCTCGGTGGAGCGGCGCACGAGCGCTCAGGGCGTCAGCGCCTTCCCATGCCGTGGTACGCCCAGCCCGCTGCCCGCCACGCGGCGGCGTCGAGGCAGTTGCGCCCGTCGACGACCACGCGCGCGGAGACCAGAGCGCCCGCGTGCTCCGGCGACAGATGACGGCGGTACTCGTCCCATTCGGTGACGACGACGACGGCATGCGCTCCCCGCAGCGCCTCATCGCGATCTCGTTCATATCCGAGCTGCGGGTGCACCGCCCTGGCGTTGTCGATCGCGGCGGGATCCGTCACCACGACGTCGGCGCCCAGCCCTCGCAGACGTACGGCCACGTCGAGAGCGGGGGAGTCGCGGATGTCGTCGCTGAAGGGCTTGAACGCGGCGCCGAGCACGGCGACGCGCTTGCCGAACACCAGACCGCCCAGTGCGTCGACGACGATCTGCACGGCTCGATCACGCCGACGGAGGTTGATGGCATCCACCTCGTGCAGGAAGCCGACCGACTCGCCGCGTCCGAGCTCCTCGGCGCGGGCGGCGAAGGCCCTGATGTCCTTCGGCAGGCACCCGCCGCCGAATCCGATGCCCGAGCCGAGATAGCGTCGCCCGATCCGGGTGTCGTGCCCGATCGCGTCCGCGAGAAGCGTCACATCAGCGCCGGCGGCCTCAGCGATCTCGGCCATCGCGTTGATGAACGAGATCTTCGTCGCGAGGAAGGCGTTGGCGGCTCCCTTGACGAGCTCTGCCGTCGCAGGATCCGTCACGAGGAACGGAGCGCCGGCCTCGACTGCTGGTCGGTAGACCTCGCGCAGGATCTCGGCGGCGCGCTCGCCGGACTCGCCCGACGAGACGCCGACCACGATGCGGTCGGGAGCCAGCGTGTCGTGCACCGCCCACCCCTCGCGCAGGAACTCCGGGTTCCACGCGAGCACGGCGCCGGTGGGCGCGATGCGGGCGGAGATGCCCGACGCGGTACCGACAGGAACGGTCGATTTGCCGGCCAGCACGTCGCCAGGGCGGAGGTGGGGCACGAGGTCGTCGACCGCGGCGTGGACGAATCGCAGATCTGCCGCGTGCCCGCCTGCAAGCTGGGGCGTGCCGACCGCCAGGAAGTGCACGCCCGCCCCTGCCGCGTCCGCCATGTGCGTGCTGAACCGGAGTCGTCCCGAGGCGAGGCCGGCCTGAAGGAGCTCGGCCAGCTGTGGCTCGAAGAAAGGAGCGGTGCCGGCCGACAGGGCCGCCACCTTCTGCTCGTCGACGTCGATGCCGACGACGTCGTGTCCGATCGAGGCCATCGCAGCGGCATGCACGGCACCGAGGTAGCCGCAGCCGATCACTGACAAGCGCATGGACCCAGCAGAGCGGATGCCGCCCACGCCGGGGCATCCGCGGGATGAACGGTGCGTGGCCGGGGCATGACCGATCCGCGATGTGAGCGGCGGCGGGGCTTTCCGTGCTCTCGCTGATAGGCTGGATGAGGTCGATCTGTGTCGACTCACAACTTCATATCGACTCATGGAGCGATCGGCGGAGAAGCTGGTCCCCTGTGGTGGGTTCCTCGGCGATCGTCGGGTGGCTTTCTACTGGTGGCCAGCGCAGGTGACATTCGCGGGAATGCCCGCGCGCCCGAACCCCGTCTTTCCGCTCCTTCATGAACACGCTCGCGCGTCATACGGATTCGCGAGTCTAAACAAAGAAGGAGAGACCTCTTGGAAGGTCCTGAAATCACCGCCACCGAGGCCGTTCTCGACAACGGCCGCTTCGGCACCCGCACCATCCGCTTCGAGACCGGCCGCCTCGCGCAGCAGGCTCAGGGCGCAGTCGCCGCGTACCTCGACGGCGAGACCATGCTCCTCTCGGCCACCAGCGCAGGCAAGCACCCGCGCGAGGGCTTCGACTTCTTCCCGCTGACGGTCGACGTCGAAGAGCGCTCCTACGCCGCGGGCAAGATCCCCGGCTCGTTCTTCCGCCGCGAGGGACGCCCGTCCACCGAGGCGATCCTGGTCTGCCGTCTGATCGACCGCCCACTTCGTCCGTCGTTCGTCGACGGACTGCGCAACGAGGTCCAGATCGTCATCACCGTGCTGTCGATCGCACCCGGCGAGTTCTACGACGCGCTGGCGATCAACGCGGCCTCCGCGTCGACCCAGATCTCGGGCCTGCCGTTCTCCGGCCCCGTCGCCGGTGTGCGCCTCGCGTTCATCCCCGGCCACGGCGAGCACGCCGATCAGTGGGTCGCGTTCCCGACTGCCGAGCAGGTCTCGGAGGCCGTGTTCGACCTGATCGTCGCCGGTCGCGTCGTCACGAAGGCCGATGGCTCTGAAGACGTCGCGATCATGATGGTCGAGGCCGAGGCGACCGAGGGCAGCTGGAACCTCATCAAGGCCGGCGCCACCAAGCCGAACGAGGAGATCGTCGCGCAGGGACTCGAGGCATCCAAGCCCTTCATCGCGCAGCTCGTCAAGGCTCAGGCCGAGCTCGCAGCGACCGCGTCGAAGGAGCCGGGTGTGTACCCGGTCTTCCCGGCGTACAGCCAGGAGGTCTACGACTTCGTGGCCGGCCGGTCCTACGACGAGCTGGTCGGGGTCTACCAGATCGCCGACAAGACCGAGCGCCAGACGGCCGACGACGCGATCAAGGACCGCGTCAGGGCTGAGCTGATCGAGGCCACCGAGGCGGGTTCGCTTCCGGCGGGGGCTCCGCTCGAGTTCTCCGCGGCGTACAAGTCGGTCACGAAGAAGATCGTGCGCGGACGCATCCTCACCGAGGGCGCTCGCATCGACGGTCGCGGCCTGGCGGACATCCGTCCGCTCGACGCCGAGGTGCAGGTCATCCCGCGCGTGCACGGCTCCGCGATCTTCCAGCGCGGCGAGACCCAGATCCTGGGCGTCACCACGCTGAACATGCTCAAGATGGAGCAGCAGATCGACTCGCTGTCTCCGACGACGAGCAAGCGCTACATGCACCACTACAACTTCCCGCCGTACTCGACCGGTGAGACCGGCCGCGTCGGTTCGCCGAAGCGTCGCGAGATCGGGCACGGCTTCCTCGCCGAGCGCGCACTCGTTCCGGTTCTGCCGAGCCGCGAGGAGTTCCCGTACGCGATCCGTCAGGTCTCCGAGGCGCTCAGCTCGAACGGCTCGACCTCGATGGGCTCCGTCTGCGCCTCGACCCTGTCGCTGCTGAACGCGGGTGTGCCCCTGCGCGCTCCCGTCGCCGGCATCGCGATGGGTCTCGTCTCCGACGAGGTCGACGGCGAGACGCGCTACGCGGCGCTGACCGACATCCTGGGTGCCGAGGACGCTCTCGGCGACATGGACTTCAAGGTCGCCGGCACGAGCGAGTTCGTCACGGCGATCCAGCTCGACACGAAGCTCGACGGCATCCCGTCGTCGGTGCTCGCCGGCGCGCTGACCCAGGCCCGCGAGGCTCGTCTGACGATCCTCAACGTCCTGAACTCCGCGATCGACGCTCCTGACGAGATGGCGCCCACCGCGCCGCGCGTCATCAGCGTGCAGATCCCGGTCGACAAGATCGGCGAGCTGATCGGCCCGAAGGGCAAGACGATCAACGCGATCCAGGACGAGACCGGTGCGCAGATCTCCATCGAGGAGGACGGCACCGTCTACATCGGCGCGACCGACGGCCCCTCGGCCGAGGCTGCCCGTGCCCAGGTCAACGCGATCGCCAACCCGACCAACCCCGAGGTCGGCGAGCAGTTCCTCGGAACCGTCGTGAAGATCGCCACCTTCGGCGCCTTCATCTCGCTGCTTCCTGGCAAGGACGGCCTGCTGCACGTCACCGAGGTGCGCAAGCTCGCCGGTGGCAAGCGCGTCGAGAACGTCGAGGACGTCCTGTCCGTGGGCCAGAAGATCCTCGTGAAGATCACGAAGATCGACGATCGCGGCAAGCTGTCGCTCGAGCCCGTGCTCGACGAAGCTCCGGCTGCCGAGGCTGATGCCGCTCCGGCTGAGGATGCTGCAGCCGAGTAAGCACCGCTGACACGACAGAACCCGGGCCTCGCCGAGCGAGGTCCGGGTTCTGTCGTATCCGATGTGACCAAACCGTTATGCGGTGTTTCCGCGCCGTTCCCTGGATTGGTCAGCGTGATCGCCGTTGTCGCATACCCTCGAAGTACGCACCGGGGGGTGCATAGGCAGCAGTGACGCAAGACCGGAACGCACGGTCGATGCGGGGGTGAGAATGATGCGGTTGTTCAGCGTAGGCGCAGGAGCGTCCGTCGAACGTGCACAGCACGGGGCGGCTGAGCATCCGTCTGCGCCCATCCCGATCGTGGGGGCCGGTGTCGGCGAGACCGTGAGGGTTGCGCTGGGAGAGACCGGATTCGAGACCTTCCCGCTCATGCTGGGCGCCGCCGAGTTCGGTTGGAACGTCGACCTCGAGACCAGCCACGGCATTCTCGACCGCTACATCGAGTTCGGTGGCAACGCGATCCACACGGCCGACGGATTCTCCGGCGGTCGCAGCGAGCACATCATCGGACAGTGGCTGCGCTCACGCGGACACCGGGAGCGCACGCTGCTGAGCGTGCGCATCGGCGCACATGCCGACAACCCGGGTCTCGGCTCGGTGAACCTGGTACGCGCCGTCGAGGGCTCGCTGACCCGTCTGGGCGTCGAGCGCATCGACGTCCTGTACCTCGACGCGACACTCGACGCGACGACGAACCTCGAAGACACCCTCGCGACGGTCGAGTGGCTCGTCGAGGCGGGCAAGATCACGACGGTCGGGGCTTTCGGATTCAGTCCCGAGAGGCTCGTCGAGGCGCGCATCCTGGCGTCCGCCGGCTACCCGCGCATCGAAGTGATCGACGCTCCCTACAACCTCATCCGACGACAGCCGTTCGAAGGCGATCTGCGCCTCGTCGCGGGGGCGCAGAACCTCGCGGTCACGCCTTCGCACGCGCTCGAGCACGGCTTCCTCTCCGGGCGCCATCGCAGCAAGGCGCTGGCCGCTCAGGGCGTGCGCGGCGAGCAACTGCGCAGCCACTTGAACCGCCGAGGAATCAAGATCCTCCGGGCTCTCGACCAGGTCGCGACCGAGCTCTCCGTGCCGGTGGCTGCGGTGTCGATCGCCTGGCTGCTCGCTCAACGGACCATCGCGGCTCCGATCGTGAACGCCTTCGCGAGCGACCACGTCGACGAACTGATGCAGGGTGCAGGGGTGACGCTGTCGCGCGCGCATCTGGCTGATCTGACCCGAGCCGGCATCTGAGCGTCGTCACGCGTCTGTCACACACCTGGCTTATGGTGGAGTGGAGTCCGGCGGATGCTGGCGATGAAGCGAGCGAGTAGTGACGCATTACATTTATCTGGTCAGACATGGTGAACATCAAGACGCCGAGCACGGTCTCGCCGACGGACCCCTTTCACCTCGGGGGCAGCGACAGGCCGAACTGATCGCCGATCGTCTGTCGGGTCTTCCTCTCGATGCGGTCTGGCATTCTCCGCTGCTGCGGGCCAACGAGACGGCCCGCGCGATCGCGGCCCGGTTGCCGTCGGTCGACCCCGAACCCACTGCGCTGCTGTTCGATTGCGTGCCCACGGGCATGACGGAAGAGACTCCGGCGGTGTTCGAGCCGTTCTTCGGAGCGGTGACGGATGCCGAGATCGAAGCAGGTCGGGCGCAGATGGCCGATGCTGTGAACGAGTTCCTCGTCCGCAAGACCGGCGACGTGCACGAAGTGCTCATCACTCACAACTTCGTGATCTCCTGGTTCGTGCGCGAGGTGCTCGGGGCTCCCGAGTGGCGCTGGATGACCCTCAACCAGGCCCACTGCGGGCTCACGGTCATCGCGCAGAAGCAGGGTCGCCCGTGGACGCTGCTGACGCACAACGACACCGGCCACCTGCCCGTCGAGCTGCGCACCGGCATCCCGGACGGCATGCCGGTCTGACCTGTCGCGCCGCCGGGTCTGCGCCCGTCCAAATAGACTGGTCGCATGACAACGCGCGTGGCCCTCGTCGGCGGTACCGGCAAGCTCGGGCAGATCATCCACGCGGTGATCGACGACCTCGAGGGGTTCGAGGTGAGTCGCGTGCTGACGTCGTCGAGCGATCTCTCCGAGATCGACGGCGCAGACCTCGTCGTCGACGCGTCCACACCGCAGATCAGCATCGACGTCGTGCGCGCAGCGGTCGAGCGCGGCATGAACGTGCTCGTCGCGACCTCCGGCTGGTCGGCCGAGCGCATCGCGCTGGTCCGCCCGCTCGTCGAGGCCGCCGGCACGGGCGCCGTCTTCATCCCGAACTTCTCGCTCGGCTCCGTCCTGGGCACGGCCCTGGCGGCGGCCGCTGCGCCGTTCTTCGGTTCGGCTGAGATCGTCGAGGCGCACCACGAGTCGAAGATCGACTCGCCCAGCGGCACCGCAGTGCGCACTGCGGAGCTGATCGCCGCGGCGCGCGCCGAGCAGGGTCCGGTGAGCGCCCCGCACGCCGACCAGCGCGCGCGAGGACAGCAGGTCGGCAGCGTGCCGATACATTCCCTGCGCCGCCCCGGCGTCGTCGCCAAGCAGGAGGTCATCCTGTCGGGGCCCGGCGAATCGCTCACATTCACGCACGACACGGTCGAGCCCGCCAAGGCGTACGCCCCCGGCATCCGCCTCGCCCTGCCGTTCGCTCTGCACGCGGAGGGCGTCGTCGTAGGGCTGGAGAACATGATCGACATCGGCATCCGCTCGTGATGTCGCGAATCGGCGTCGCCCTGATGGGCGCTGCGCTCGTGGTCTATCTCGCGGTCGCGGTGTGGCTCGCCGTGATGTTCCTCGTGGTCGGAACCCCCGTGTCGATCGGCATGGGGGTGGCGTTGGTCGTGCTGGCGCCGCTCGGCGCCTGGGCGCTGATCAGAGAGATGCAGTTCGGCTTCGGAGCGGATCGCCTCGGCCGGGTGCTCGATTCCGAGGGCGGGATGCCCCCGGTCGAGACCGACCTCACTCCCAGCGGCCGGATCGCCCGTGCAGACGCCGATCCTCTCGTCGAGCGATACACCGCCGCTGCAGATGCCGCGCCCGAAGACTGGCGCGCCCGCTACCGGCTGGGGGTCGTGCAGGATGCGGCCGGGCGTCGCAAGGACGCCCGAGCCAGCATCCGCGAGGCGATCCGCCTCGAACGCGCCTGATCAGGCGAGCGTGGCCTCGAGGGTGATCTCGATGCCCGCGAGTGCCTGAGAGACCGGGCATCCGGTCTTGGCGCCTTCGGCGATCTCCTGGAACTTCTCGGGCGAGAGACCCGGGACAACCGCGTTGACGTTGAGGTGGCTGCCGGTGATGCCGGTGCCGGGCTTGAAGGTGACGGATGCGCTCGTGTTCACGCGCTCGGGCGGGGTGCCGTTCTCGGCGAGAGCGTTCGAGAGCGCCATGCTGAAGCACGACGAGTGCGCCGCGGCGATGAGCTCTTCAGGAGTGGTCGTGGTGCTGCTGCCCTCGCTGCGGGCTTTCCAGTCGATGGGGAAGGTGCCGAGGTTCGACGACGAGAAGGCGACCGTGCCGGATCCTTCGATGAGCGATCCGGTCCAGGTGCTGTTGGCTTCACTGGTGACGGGCATGATGACCTCCGGTTCTCGCGCTGCCTGGGTGGCGGCGTCGCATCGTCGCCAGCCTACCGAGCGCGCACGTCGCGGGGAACTGCGCTCAGGCGGATGCTGTGCGCCCGAGGACGCCCGCGCGCTGCAGCAGCAGATAGAGCTGGCACCCGAGGCAGAACGCGAAGGCCGCGTTGAGGAACGCCGCGATGAACGCGGCCGCCGTCGCGATCGGCAGCGCCCACGGGACGCCGACCAGATGCAGCACGAGCCCGATCGTCACGACGAACAGGCCGACGCCCTGCGCGAAGCGCGGCGGGCGGGGGTCCTCGAGCTCGGAGGGCGGTGCGAGACGAGGGCGGATGGCCGCGCGGAACAGAGCGCCCCACGGGGCGGTCCGCGGCGACGCGACGCTCCACAGGAACAGCAGCGCGATCACGAGGGTCAGCAGGAAGGCGGGGTCGAGGACGCGCGCGGCGAGGGAAGCGGATTGGATCGCCCAGCCCGTCGGGGTGAACGTGGCGTCGGCGAGCGGCTGGTACGCGAACCAGCCGAACGTCGTCGCGCCCTGCGCGGTCGAGATCCCGATCAATCCGAGGAACGTCGCGATGAGGAGAAGCACGGCGGTGATGGTCGCGGCGAAGCGCGGGCCGCGCGGGTCGATGCCTGCGGGTGTGGTCATGGTGGGCTCCGGTGTTCGTGACTCAGACGGCGGCGAGGGCTTCGGCGAGGGCGTGCCGGTGCGGCACGCCGTTGAATCGTGCGCGGACGACACCGGCTCTGTCCACGAGGAACGTGGTCGGCGTCTGCAGAACGCGATACCGCGACGACAGGTCGGGGCGATGGGTCAGATCGACTTCGATGTGGGCGAGGCCATCGTCAGCCGAGGCGATGGCGCCCAGCATCCGCCGCACCTGCGGGCACCGTGCGCACATCTCGGTGCTGAACTGCACGAGCGTGGCCTTCTCGCCCAGTTCTCCCGAGGCATCCGTCGCGTCGAATCGCAGATGTCCGCCGCCGCGACGCCGGCCGTCGACGAGCCGTATGACGATGCCCGCGATCACCGCGGCGACGAGGAGCGCGGCGGCGATGAGGAGGGCGAGCACAGGCGACATGGGTAGAGAGTACGACTGCCGGGTGCGCCTGCGGGCCGATGTTTCCGAGCATGACGAACCGCCCCGCAACCGGGCCGGGAAGGTAGTCTGGCTCTCATGAGCGAAGCCGTGCCGACTCCGTATGAAGACCTGCTGAGAGACGTGCTGGAGACCGGCACGCACAAGTCGGATCGGACCGGAACCGGCACGACCAGCGTGTTCGGCCGGCAGATCCGCTTCGACCTGGCACAGGGCTTCCCTCTGATCACGACCAAGCGCGTGCATTTCAAGTCCATCGCCTACGAGCTGCTCTGGTTCCTGCGCGGCGACTCCAACGTGCGATGGCTGCAGGAGAACGGCGTCACCATCTGGGACGAATGGGCGGATGCCGACGGCGACCTCGGCCCGGTCTACGGCGTGCAGTGGCGCTCGTGGCCCACCCCGGACGGCGAGAGCATCGATCAGCTCTCCGATGTGATCGAGCAGATCCGCAAGACCCCCGACTCCCGACGGCTGATCGTGTCGGCATGGAATCCTGCAGACATCCCCGACATGGCTCTGGCTCCCTGCCACGCCCTCTTCCAGTTCTACGTCGCCGACGGGAAGCTCTCCTGCCAGCTCTACCAGCGCAGCGCCGACCTCTTCCTCGGTGTCCCGTTCAACATCGCCTCCTATGCGCTGCTGACTCTCATGGTCGCGCAGCAGGTGGGGCTCGAGCCGGGCGACTTCGTCTGGACCGGCGGGGACTGCCACATCTACGACAATCACCTCGAGCAGGTGCGCGAGCAGCTCTCACGCGAGGCCTACCCGTATCCGACGCTGCGTTTCGCACGCACGCCCGAGTCGATCCTCGACTACCGCTACGAGGACTTCATCGTCGAGGACTATCAGCATCACGCGCCGATCCGAGCGGCGGTGGCCGTATGACCTGGGTGGGGCTGATCTGGGCCGAGGCGCACGGCGGCGTCATCGGGGCCGAGGGCGGGATGCCGTGGCATGTGCCCGAGGATCTGGCTCACTTCAAGGAGGTCACCCTCGGTGCTCCTGTCGTGATGGGCCGCAAGACCTGGGATTCCCTTCCCGAGCGGTTCCGCCCATTGGTCGGCCGCGAGAACATCGTGATCACCCGCCAGCAGGACTGGTCGGCGCAGGGCGCTCGACGTGCGGCGACGATCGCGGAGGCCGTCCGCGGCCAAGAACGCGTGTGGATCATCGGCGGCGCCGAGATCTTCCGTCAGGTCGTGGCTGAGGCCGATCGCCTCGAAGTCACCGAACTCGACGTCGATGTCGATGGCGATGCCTACGCTCCGTCGAAGGCGGGCTGGAGGCTCGTCGACGAGGGGGAGTGGCAGACCTCTCGCAGCGGCATCCGCTACCGCTTCCTCGGATACGAGCGCTGACATGCCCACCGCACTGATCACGGGTGCCAGTGCCGGCCTGGGCGCCGAGTTCGCGCGTCAGCTGGCCCGTCGCCGCGCCGATCTGATCCTCGTCGCCCGCTCGATCGGGCCGCTCGAGGAGCTGGCTGCCGAGGTGCGGAGCGCGCACGGCGTCGCGGTCGAGATCATCACGGCCGATCTCGCGGTGCCGGAGGACGTCGAACGCGTCGCCGCGCGCCTGCGCGACGCGAGCGACCCGGTGGACCTTCTCGTCAACAACGCGGGTTTCGGCCTTCCCCTGCAGTTCGCCGACAACGACATCGACGACGAGGTGCGCCATCTGCGTGTGCACGTCGAGGCATCGATGCGGCTCATGCACGCCGCGCTGCAGACCATGCGCGGGCGCGGCGGGCGGATCATCAACGTGGCCTCGGTCGCGGGCTTCATCTCACGCTCGACATACTCGGCGTGCAAGAGCTGGCTGATCGGCTTCAGCCGCTGGGCGAACGCCGAGTACGCCAGAGACGGCGTGACCGTGACCGCGCTCTGCCCCGGTTTCGTGCACACGACCTTCCACGAGCGCATGGGCCTCGAGAAGGGGCAGGAAGGCGTGCCGAGCATCCTGTGGCTGCAGGCCCCCGACGTCGTGCGAACGGGGCTGCGCGACGCAGCACTCGGCAAGGCCGTCTCGATCCCGTCGCTGCGGTACAAGGCCGTCGTGGCTCTGACCGGCATCCTGCCGCGGTCGCTCACCGCGGGCGTGGCGCGTCGCGGCCGGGTCTGAGCGGGCGTCGACTCAGCGGAACCGCCCGATCCGGATGCCGGCATAGGCGATCGCGGCGACCGTCTCGCCGTCGGTGATGCGGCCGTCGGCGATCATCTCCAGCGCATCGCCGAACGGTACCCAGGCGACCGCATCTATGCCCTCCTCAGCCTGAGAATGCGCGGCATCCGCTGCATCATGCTGGAGACCGCGAGCGAGGAAGACGTGCTCGGGCGCGTGCGCGATGCCGTTGAGGGCGTTCATCGTGCCGATCCGCGTCCATTCCGCGGCCCTGAACCCCGTCTCCTCGAGGAGCTCCCGCTGGGCCGCGACCAATGGGTCCTCGCCGTCGCTCCCGCCGGCGGGCACTTCGATCGACGTCCCCGTGGTGTAGCGGTCGAGAGTCACGAGGCAGACCCGGTCGTCCGCGTCGATCGCGACGACGAAGACGGCGGGATGCCGCATCGTGACCACGCCGTAGATGCCCTTGCCCGCGGGACCGGTGACACGGTCCTCGCGCACGGAGATCCACGCGTTCTCATAGACCGACGTGGAGTCGTGCGTCTGCCAGCTCATGGCTCCGAGCCTAGGCGCAGCTGCTGCGTAGGATCGACGTCATGGGCTGGTTCGGGAGGAAGCGCGATCCGCAGGACGCGAACGAGATGCTGCGGCAGTACAACGAGGCCGAGGCCGAACGCCTGGCCGGTCTGGCGCACGGTGCAGTCGGTGCGCCAGTGACCGTCTCCACCGCCGTCACCACGGGCGAGCTCGTCGTCGAAGACGTCTTCACGATCACGGGACGCGGCCAGGTGGTGACCGGCACCGTCGCGGCAGGGATCGTGCGAGTGGGTGATCGCATCGTGGTGCACCGCGACGGCGCCGAGGTGGGAACATCGGAGATCACCGGCATCGAGATGTTCCGCACGAAGGCGACGGAAGCCGCGGCAGGGACCATGGCGGGACTGCTGCTGCGCGGCCACCTCGACCTGGCGCGAGGCGACGTCATCCGCACGTCCGCGTCAGCGTGAGCGAGCGACGAACCGATACGCTGGGAACATGACGCACTCGGGCAATCCATTCGGACAGGTTCTCGTCGCGCTGGTCACTCCGATGACCGCCGACGGCGAAGTCGACTGGCCCGCCGTCGAGAAGCACATGGATGACGTCATCACCGCGGGTGCGGACGGCATCGTCGTGACGGGTACGACCGGCGAGACCTCGACCCTCACGGACCCCGAGAAGCTCAAGCTGGTCGAGGTGGGCAAGTCGGTCTCGGCGGGCCGCGCCAAGATCATCACGGGCGGCGGATCCAACGAGACCGCGCACGCGATCGAGCTCTACAAGGCCAGCGAGAAGCTCGGGGCCGACGGCATCATGATCGTCACGCCGTACTACAACAAGCCGACTCAGGCCGGCATCCTCACGCACTTCCGCCTCGTCGCCGACGCGACCGATCTGCCGGTCATCCTCTACGACATCCCGGGTCGCACCGGTGTGCCGATCAAGTACGAGACGATCCTCCGGCTCGCCAAGCATCCGAACATCCTCGCCGTGAAGGACGCCAAGGGCGACTTCTCCGAGGTGAGCCGCGTGCTCAACCAGACCGATCTGATGTACTTCTCCGGCGACGACGCGAACGTGCTTCCTCACCTCGCCATCGGCGCCACGGGATTGATCGGCGTCACCGCCAACATCACCGCGACCCCGTATCGCACGATCGTCGACGCCGTGAACCGCGGGGATCTCGCGACCGCGACCGCCGAGCACAAGCGCCTCGAGCCGCTCGTGCGCGCTGCGATGACCCACGTTCCCGGCACGGTGGCAGCCAAGTACATCCTGCACGGACTCGGGCGCATCTCGAGCCCGCGCGTGCGTCTGCCCCTGGTGGGTCCGGAAGAGTGGGAGGCCGCCCTCATCGAGGACGAGCTCGCTCTCGTCACGGATGTGCCCGGCGCGGACTTCTCGAACTTCCGGCCCGACCGCAACGCGGCCGCCGGTGGTGCCCTGCCGAAGGTGCACGGCACCACGCGCTGAGACATCGGGCGCGGAGACGCGTCCCTGAGAACGAACGGACGCGCGGAGCGTCCGACTGAGGAGACAGCATGTCCATCCCCATCGCAGATCCGGCAGAGCTCGACGAGGGGACCCTGCGCGTCACACCGCTCGGCGGCCTCGGCGAGATCGGTCGCAACATGACCATGTTCGAGTACGAGGGCAAGATCCTGATCGTCGACTGCGGCGTGCTCTTCCCCGAAGAGCACCAGCCCGGCGTCGACCTCATCCTGCCCGACTTCGAGCCGATCCGGGATCGTCTCGACGACATCGTCGGCGTCGTTCTCACGCACGGGCACGAGGACCACATCGGAGCGGTGCCGTACCTGCTCCGTCTGAAGAGCGACATCCCGCTGATCGGATCCGGTCTGACGCTCGCCCTCGTCGAGGCGAAGCTCAAGGAGCACCGCATCAAGGCCTTCACCCTCACGGTGAAGGAGGGTCAGCAGGAGAAGGTGGGCCCGTTCGATCTCGAGTTCGTCGCGGTCAACCACTCGATCCCCGATGCGCTGGCCGTCGCCATCCGCACACCCGCCGGCATGGTGCTCGCCACCGGCGATTTCAAGATGGACCAGTTGCCGCTGGACGGACGCATCACTGACCTGCGGGCGTTCTCGCGCCTCGGCGAAGAGGGGGTCGACCT
Source organism: Microbacterium natoriense (assembly GCF_030816295.1). Taxonomy (NCBI): domain Bacteria; kingdom Bacillati; phylum Actinomycetota; class Actinomycetes; order Micrococcales; family Microbacteriaceae; genus Microbacterium; species Microbacterium natoriense. The sequence continues at coordinate 2,391,921 of NZ_JAUSXV010000001.1, forward strand.
GTTCCTGGTCGACTCGACCAACGCCGACGTCCCCGGGTTCACCCCGACGGAGCGCTCGATCGGACCGGTGCTCGATCAGGTGATCGGCAAGGCCCCTCGACGCGTCATCGTCGCAAGCTTCTCGAGCCACGTGCATCGCGTGCAGCAGGTCATCGACGCCGCCGCCGCCCACGGGCGCCGCGTCGCCTTCCTCGGTCGCAGCATGGTGCGCAACATGACGATCGCCGAGCAGCTGGGCTACCTGAAGGTGCCGGACGGCGTCCTCATCGACTTCAAGAAGGCGCGTGACCTTCCCGACGAGCAGATCGTCTACATGTCCACGGGCTCGCAGGGCGAGCCCATGGCCGTGCTCAGCCGCATGGCCAACATGGATCATGCGATCGAGGTGAGCGAGGGCGACACCGTCATCCTCGCCTCCAGCCTCATCCCCGGCAACGAGAACGCCGTGTATCGGGTGATCGACGGCCTCACCAAGCTCGGCGCGAACGTCGTGCACAAGGCGAACGCGCGCGTGCACGTCTCGGGCCACGCCGCCGCCGGCGAGCTGCTGTACTGCTACAACATCCTCAAGCCGAAGAACGTGCTGCCCGTGCACGGCGAGTACCGGCACCTGATGGCGAACGCCAAGCTCGCGCAAGACACCGGCATCGCCGAGGAGCGCACGATCATCGCGTCCAACGGCACAGTGATCGACCTCAAGGACGGCGTGGCGCGCGTGGTCGGACAGCTCGACCTCGGATTCGTCTACGTCGACGGTTCGACCGTCGGAGAGATCACGGATGCGGATCTCAAGGACCGTCGGATCCTCGGCGAAGAGGGCTTCGTCTCTGTGATCGTCGTGGTGGATGCCGGTACCGGCCGCATCATCTCGGGACCGGAGATCCACGCCCGTGGCATCGCGGAGGACGACTCGGTGTTCGACGACGTCGTGCCGAAGATCATCGCAGCGCTGAAGGACGCCTCCGGCAACGGAGTGCGCGACACGCACGCTCTGTCGCAGGTCGTCCGCCGCACGATCGGACGCTGGGTGAATCAGAAGCTGCGTCGTCGTCCCATGATCGTGCCTCTGGTCATCGAGGCGTGACGACGGCCGAGGACTCACAGGCGCGCGTCACTCGGGCGTAACCGGCGCGTCCTAGGCTCTGGACATGACCGAGCAGTTCTCGATCCGCCCCCGCCGTGCAGAGCGACGGCAGCTTCCTCGGCGACATGGTCGTCGAGGCGGCGAACTGGCGGGGTCGCGCGCCTCAGGCACGCCACGAGATCCTCACATCCGCTGTGCATCGCCGGTACATCTCCGGGTGGATGCGCCCGGCGGATGCGGGGTTCGTCGCCGTCGACGCGGGTGGCAACGAGATGGGCGCCGCCTGGTATCGGATGCTGCCCCGCAGCGACCCCGGCTTCGGATTCGTCGAGACCGCCGTGCCCGAGCTCATCATCGGGGTGCAGCCGATCTGGCGAGCCCACGGGGTCGGCCGCACGCTCTTGCGACGACTCGTGCTCCACGCGCACGAGCAGGGACATCGGCGGCTCAGCCTGAGCGTCGAGCACGACAACTTCGCCCGCAATCTCTACCGTTCGGAGGGCTTCGTCACCACGGTGCAGAGCGAAGGTCGCGACACCATGGTGCACCGGCTGTCCTGAAGAGCTCGCGCGATCCGAGGCTGGTACCGAAGGATGCCGGAAAGCCGCGTCATTACGGGCTTTGTCGGCTGCTGGTCGTAACGTGAGAGCATGCCCAGGAGCACTACGAAGACCGCGCGCGCGTCGGCGAGCGCACCGTCGCGCCCGAAGCGGCAGACCGCGCCGAAGGCTCAGGCGGCTCCGAAGAAGTACATCGACGAGGCCGACAAGCCACCTCTCGCCGTCCGTGCCTGGAACGGCATCGCGCACGGCGTGGGCGGGATGTTCCGCGCGTTCGGCCCCGAGACGCTCGAGAAGGACGACCGTCGCGACGGGTTCCCGTTCCTGCTGGTGCTGCTGGCCATCGCCGGAGCCGTGAACGAGTGGTTCTTCATCGGCAACGAGATCGCCGGCAACATCAGCGCCTACTCCGTGGGACTCCTCGTCGGACGCGTCGCCTTCGTGATGCCCGTTCTGCTCCTGCTGCTCGCGGGATGGCTCTTCCGGCATCCCTCGTCGGTGAACGACAACGGGCGGATCGGCATCGGGTTCGGCCTCTTCGCCATCGCGATGGCCGGGTTCTGCCATGTCGCGGGTGGCACGCCGCAGCCGAAGCAGGGCATGGTCGCCCTCAGTGCCGCGGGCGGGCTGTCGGGCTGGATGGTCGGACAGCCCCTGACGTATCTGACGACGATCCCCGCGTACATCGTTCTCGCCCTGTTCGCCGGCCTGAGCATCCTGATCCTCACCAAGACGCCGCCGAACCGCATCGGTCAGCGCTTGGGAGACCTGTACGCCTGGATGTTCGACGCCGAGCGCGTCGAGAAGCCCGCGAAGGACGCGGTCGTCGACGAGGCCGACAAGGTCGACGATCCCGATGTGCTGCCGTGGTGGCGGCGCAACAAGACCGGTCGAGAAGAAGACCCCGACGAGGGCACGCTCGGATCGGATGACATCACCGCTCTCCTCACGACCGCTGACCCCACGCCCGCATACGACCAGGCCGTGGTCGTCGAAGACCCCTACGACGCGGCGACCGAGGTGCTGTCCGACGTGCGGTCGGTCACCGACGCGCTCGCGGGGCAGCAGAGCACGGCGCTGCTCGATGACTCCGACACCGGTGAGATGCCGGAGCTCCCTGGCCTCGACGGCTTCGGCACAGAGGGTCCGGGGGAGCGGGGACCGCAGGCGCCGGTGGCGCCGTACATCCTTCCGCCGCCCAACCTGCTCGTGGAGGGTCCGCCTCCCGTCGTGCGTTCGGAGGCGACCGACAAGGTGATCGAGCAGATCACGAACGTGCTCACGCAGTTCAAGGTCGATGCGAAGGTCACCGGGTTCTCCCGCGGGCCGACGGTCACGCAGTACGAGGTCGAAGTCGGGCACGGCGTCAAGGTCGAGAAGATCCTGCAGCTGAGCAACAACTTCGCGTATGCCGTGGCCTCGAACGACGTGCGCATCCTCTCGCCGATTCCGGGCAAGAGCGCGATCGGCATCGAGATCCCGAACGCCGACAAGGAGATGGTCGCGCTGGGCGACGTCCTGCGTTCCCAGGCCGCGCAGAAGAGCACGCATCCCATGACGATCGGCGTCGGCAAGGACGTCGGTGGCAACATCGTGATCGCCAACCTCGCGAAGATGCCGCACCTGCTCGTCGCCGGTTCGACCGGCTCGGGAAAATCGAGCTTCGTGAACTCGATGATCACGAGCCTGCTGATGCGGGCACGTCCCTCCGACGTGCGGATGGTGCTGATCGACCCGAAGCGCGTGGAGCTCACGAGCTACGCCGGCGTTCCTCACCTGATCACGCCCATCATCACGAACCCGAAGAAGGCCGCAGAGGCTCTGCAGTGGGTCGTGAAAGAGATGGACATGCGATACGACGACCTCGCGTCGTTCGGATTCCGCCACATCGACGACTTCAACCGGGCAGTGCGTGCCGGTGAGGTCGAGGTTCCCGTCGGCAGCGAACGGGTTCTCAAGCCGTACCCGTATCTGCTGGTCGTGGTCGACGAGCTCGCCGACCTCATGATGGTCGCCCCCCGTGACGTCGAGGACTCGATCGTCCGAATCACCCAGCTCGCGCGCGCATCCGGCATCCACCTCGTGCTCGCCACACAGCGACCCAGCGTCGACGTCGTGACCGGTCTGATCAAGGCCAACGTGCCCTCGCGTCTCGCCTTCGCCGTGACCAGCGTGACCGACAGTCGTGTCATCCTCGACAGCCCCGGCGCCGACAAGCTGATCGGTCAGGGTGACGCCCTGTTCTCTCCGATGGGCTCGTCCAAGCCGTTCCGTCTGCAGGGCGCATGGGTCGACGAGAAGGAGATCGACGCGGTCGTCAAGCACGTGACGCGTCAGGCCCGCCCCGAGTACCGGTCCGATGTGCAGGAGGCGATGGACCCGGCCAAGAAGAAGGAAGTCGACGAGGACATCGGAGACGACCTCGAGCTGCTGCTCGCAGCCGCCGAGCTCATCGTGTCGTCCCAGTTCGGTTCCACATCGATGCTGCAGCGCAAGCTCCGCGTCGGCTTCGCCAAGGCGGGCCGTCTGATGGATCTGCTCGAATCGCGAGAGATCGTGGGCCCGTCCGAGGGATCGAAGGCGCGCGACGTGCTGGCGACCGCCGAGCAGCTGCCGCAGGTGCTCGCGAAGCTCCGCGGTGATGACGCGCCGGCTGCGCCTTCGGCGGCCGCGCCGGCACCGGCCGGCCGCGCGCAGGATCCGGTCGAGGCGCAGTTCGACGGGCTTCCGGTCGTCGAGGCGGAAGGCGACGAAGACGCCTGGGGACTCACGGGGCGCGACTGATGGCCATTCCACGGCAGCTCCCCAACGCGATCACGGTCGCACGCATCCCCCTCGCGGTGGTCTTCTTCGTGTTGCTGCTGCTCGGAGGCACCTACGGCGAGCCCGATCCGGTGCTGCGCTGGGTGGCCGGCGCCCTTTTCATCCTCGCGATCTCCACCGATTGGGTCGACGGGTACCTGGCCCGCAAGTACGACATCGTCAGCGACTTCGGAAAGCTGTGGGATCCGATCGCCGACAAGCTCCTCACCGGAGCCGGATTCATCGGCCTCGCGATCCTCGGCGAGGTGAACTGGTGGATCGTCGCGATCATCCTGGTGCGCGAGTGGGGGATCACCGTCCATCGGCTGATGATCGTGAACGAGCATGTGGTCGCGGCGGCCTGGATGGGCAAGCTCAAGACGGCCGTGCAGGCGGTCGCGCTCGGCTGGGCGCTGCTGCCGCTGCACCTGCTCATCGGACTCCAGCCCTGGACCCTCGTCACGGCCGTGCTGATGGTCGTCGTGCTCGTGCTCACCGTCGCGAGCGGCATCGACTACATCGTCGCCCAGGTGCGCGGCGCCCGGGCGAAGGCGTGAGCGAGGCATCCGAGGTCCTCGAGGAACTGCGTTCCCGAGGATGGACGCTGGGCATCGCCGAGTCGCTGACCGGGGGAGCCGTCGCGGCGGAATGCGTCTCGGTGCCGGGCGCCTCCGCCGTTCTCCTGGGTGCGGTGGTGGCGTACGCGACGCCCGTCAAACACACTCTGTTGGGAGTCGACGCGGATCTGCTCGATGAGCACGGGCCCGTCCACCCGCTGGTGGCCGCGCAGATGGCCGACGGAGTTCGCTCGGCCGTGGCCGTAGACGGATGCCGGGCGGATGTCGGAGTCTCCACGACGGGCATCGCCGGTCCCGACTCGCCGGATGGTCAGCCGGTCGGTACTGTGCACATCGGCGCGGTGACGCCCGAAGGTGCGCGAACGGCGGCCTTCCTGTTCTCCGGAGATCGTGCGCAGATCCGTGCGCAGACGGTGCAGGAGGCGTTCGCCGTGCTGCTCGAACTGCTACGGGAATAGATGGCTCTGCATCAAAGTTGACATGAGTGTGCTCACATTCAAACCACAGGGTGTCAAGGTAGATTCTGTGCAAGCAAGAGGTATTAGACTGGCGATCTCTTCGAGGGCGACCTCGGGAACTGGGAGGAGGTTCCGATGATTCTCGTACGACAGGAAATCGGCGATGTGCTGAGGGACTTCCGTCAGCAGAAGGGGCGTACGCTCCGGCAGGTCGCAAGCAAGGCATCCGTGGCTCTGGGCTATCTCAGTGAGGTCGAGCGCGGGCAGAAGGAAGCATCGAGCGAGATCCTCGCTTCGGTCGCAGAGGCGCTCGACGTTCCGATCTCCACCATCATGCGCGAGGTCGGCGATCGGATCTCGGTGCTCGAGGGCATCCAGGTCTTCCCCGATGTCGTGCCCGACGATCTCGTCGCGTCGATCGAGCCTCAGCTCACGCTGCGCTGATCAGCTCTTCTTTCGTCGATGCGTCGCAGTGAGTTCCTCCGCGCCGTGGACGTCGAGTTCGGGGGGCGCGCGTCCTCATTGGTCAGCGACCTGGTCCTGACACAGCTCGGAGACCGCACGGCTGCCGCGGCGTTGACAGACGGTCTGCCACCCCGAGAGATCTGGCTGGCGTTGTGTGCCGAGATGGACGTGCCGATCGAACGACGCCATGGCGCGGGACGATTGGAACCTCGCAAGCGCTGAAGCGGTTGTTCGAGAGATCCGTGTTTCGACACGCCGAATGCGACATGTCCTCGAAGATGTGTTCGAGAAGGCGTAGTCTTCTGCACAAGTGGTTCTGATGCCGTGTTATCCCCAGTTCGTGGGCGTCCTGACGCAATGTCCGAGGCTCCTCGTACGGTGAAGACAAGGCCTCGAAGCCATACGCCTTGTCGGAGAGTTCTCCCCATCCGGGGGTGGGCCGCGACAGCCTACAGGCGGCAACACGCGAGCAGAAGGAACACATCATGCCATCACCCGCAGACCGCGAGAAGTCCCTCGAGACCGCACTCGCACAGATCGACCGCCAGTTCGGAAAGGGCTCGGTCATGCGGCTGGGCAGCGATGAGCGCGCTCCCGTCGCCGTGATCCCCACGGGTTCCATCGCTCTCGATGTCGCTCTCGGCGTCGGCGGCCTGCCACGCGGACGCATCGTCGAGATCTACGGTCCGGAGTCGTCGGGTAAGACGACCCTGACTCTGCACGCGATTGCCAATGCGCAGCGCGCAGGAGGCATCGCCGCCTTCATCGACGCCGAGCACGCGCTCGATCCCGACTACGCGGCGAAGCTCGGTGTCGACATCGACGCGCTGCTCGTCTCCCAGCCCGACACCGGTGAGCAGGCGCTCGAGATCGCCGACATGCTCGTGCGCTCCGGAGCCATCGATCTGATCGTCATCGACTCCGTCGCAGCGCTCGTGCCCCGGGCCGAGATCGAGGGCGAGATGGGCGATTCGCATGTGGGTCTGCAGGCCAGGCTCATGTCGCAGGCCCTCCGCAAGCTCACCGGCGGACTGAACCAGACCAACACCACGATGATCTTCATCAACCAGCTGCGCGAGAAGATCGGCGTGTTCTTCGGCTCGCCTGAGACCACAGCCGGTGGTAAGGCGCTGAAGTTCTACGCGTCCGTGCGACTCGACATCCGTCGGATCGAGACGCTGAAGGACGGCACCGACGCGGTGGGAAACCGTACGCGTGTCAAGGTCGTGAAGAACAAGATGGCGCCGCCCTTCAAGCAGGCCGAATTCGACATCCTTTACGGCATCGGCATCTCGCGAGAGGGCAGCCTGATCGACTTCGGTGTCGAGCACGGCATCGTCAAGAAGTCCGGATCGTGGTACACGTACGACGGTGACCAGCTGGGGCAGGGCAAGGAGAACGCGCGATCGTTCCTCCTCAAGAACCCCGACATCGCGCTGGCCATCGAGTCCCAGATCAAGCAGAAGCTCGGCATCGGTGCGCCGGCTGCTGCTCCCGCCGATGAACTTGCCGAGCGCCGCCCGGCCTGATGCTTCGGCGTCGCTCAGCAACCGTGCTTCGACGTCGCTCAGCAACCGTGCTTCGACGTCGCTCAGCAACCGGGGTGAGTCATGACTGCCGACGATGAGTCGCTTGCTCCTGTCATCCCGCTCTTCGGCGGGGCACGGAAGAACCATGGGTCTGAGGGTGAGGGGGATGGCGCCGCGGGCGTCGTCCCCCGTCCCGCCGAAGAGGAACAGCTCTGGCGCTCCACATGGTCGTCGCCGACGCTCGGAGACGACCGGCCCGCAGATGCCGGGACGCCGAGCGAACGGCATCCGGCGCGAGGTGCGGCCGGTCGAGCCGCACCGCGGCTGCGCGCTCTGACATCTCACGAGACGCGCGAGCGCGATGCCGCCCCCGACGGAGGTGCCGACCCTGAGCAGGTCAGAAAGGCCGCGGAAGAGGTCCTCGTCCGACGGCTGCGAACTCGTTCGCTGTCCGTCTCTGAGGCGCGCCTGGTGCTGAGGGGATACGAAGCCGGTGAGCAGAGGCTCGACTCGGCGCAGATCGACGACGTCATCGACGACTTCTGCCGCCGCGGCTACCTCGACGACGCCGTCCTCGCTGGCCACCTCATCACCTCGGGCGTCG